>NZ_CM147884.1:0-3586209 GCF_055808835.1 Vibrio sp. GJ43-1
GCCTGGCGATGTCCTACTCTCACATGGGGAAACCCCACACTACCATCGGCGCTACTGCATTTCACTTCTGAGTTCGGCATGGGATCAGGTGGGTCTGCAACGCTATGGTCGCCAAGCAAATTCTTCTTTTACTTTCAGCTTTTCATAAAACTGAAGGCAAAATTAATCTGGAAAGCTTAATAAAAGTTCTTAATACACATTCAATCATGTTCTTGCTTTGAGTCCATCAAAACCCTTTGGGTGTTGTATGGTTAAGCCTCACGGGCAATTAGTACAGGTTAGCTCAATGCCTCGCAGCACTTACACACCCTGCCTATCAACGTTCTAGTCTTGAACAACCCTTTAGGACACTTAAAGTGCCAGGGAAGACTCATCTCAGGGCTCGCTTCCCGCTTAGATGCTTTCAGCGGTTATCGATTCCGAACTTAGCTACCGGGCAATGCCATTGGCATGACAACCCGAACACCAGAGGTTCGTCCACTCCGGTCCTCTCGTACTAGGAGCAGCCCCCTTCAATCTTCCAACGCCCACGGCAGATAGGGACCGAACTGTCTCACGACGTTCTAAACCCAGCTCGCGTACCACTTTAAATGGCGAACAGCCATACCCTTGGGACCGACTTCAGCCCCAGGATGTGATGAGCCGACATCGAGGTGCCAAACACCGCCGTCGATATGAACTCTTGGGCGGTATCAGCCTGTTATCCCCGGAGTACCTTTTATCCGTTGAGCGATGGCCCTTCCATTCAGAACCACCGGATCACTATGACCTACTTTCGTACCTGCTCGAATTGTCATTCTCGCAGTCAAGCGGGCTTATGCCATTGCACTAACCACACGATGTCCAACCGTGTTTAGCCCACCTTCGTGCTCCTCCGTTACTCTTTGGGAGGAGACCGCCCCAGTCAAACTACCCACCAGGCACTGTCCGCAATCCCGATTAGGGACCAACGTTAGAACATCAAGCATACAAGGGTGGTATTTCAAGATTGCCTCCACACACACTAGCGTGCATGCTTCAAAGGCTCCCACCTATCCTACACATGTAGGGTCAATGTTCAGTGCCAAGCTGTAGTAAAGGTTCACGGGGTCTTTCCGTCTAGCCGCGGGTACACTGCATCTTCACAGCGATTTCAATTTCACTGAGTCTCGGGTGGAGACAGCGTGGCCATCATTACGCCATTCGTGCAGGTCGGAACTTACCCGACAAGGAATTTCGCTACCTTAGGACCGTTATAGTTACGGCCGCCGTTTACCGGGGCTTCGATCAAGAGCTTCGACCTAAGTCTAACCCCATCAATTAACCTTCCGGCACCGGGCAGGCGTCACACCGTATACGTCATCTTACGATTTTGCACAGTGCTGTGTTTTTAATAAACAGTTGCAGCCACCTGGTATCTGCGACTCCTAGTAGCTCCATCCGCAAGGGACTTCACCGCCAAGAGCGTACCTTCTCCCGAAGTTACGGTACCATTTTGCCTAGTTCCTTCACCCGAGTTCTCTCAAGCGCCTTGGTATTCTCTACCCGACCACCTGTGTCGGTTTGGGGTACGATTTCTTATAATCTGAAGCTTAGAGGCTTTTCCTGGAAGCATGGCATCAATGACTTCACTACCGTAGTAGCTCGACATCGTATCTCAGCGTTAGTAGTGGTCCGGATTTACCTAAACCACCCGCCTACGTACTTGAACCTGGACAACCATCGCCAGGCCCACCTAGCCTTCTCCGTCCCCCCATCGCAATTATAAGAAGTACGGGAATATTAACCCGTTTCCCATCGACTACGCCTTTCGGCCTCGCCTTAGGGGTCGACTTACCCTGCCCCGATTAACGTTGGACAGGAACCCTTGGTCTTCCGGCGAGGAGGTTTTTCACCCCCTTTATCGTTACTCATGTCAGCATTCGCACTTCTGATACCTCCAGCAGACCTTACAGTCCACCTTCAACGGCTTACAGAACGCTCCCCTACCCAATATGATAAATCATATTGCCGCAGCTTCGGTGTATAGCTTAGCCCCGTTACATCTTCCGCGCAGGCCGACTCGACTAGTGAGCTATTACGCTTTCTTTAAATGATGGCTGCTTCTAAGCCAACATCCTAGCTGTCTAAGCCTTCCCACATCGTTTCCCACTTAGCTATACTTTGGGACCTTAGCTGGCGGTCTGGGTTGTTTCCCTCTCCACGACGGACGTTAGCACCCGCCGTGTGTCTCCCGGATATTACTTACTGGTATTCGGAGTTTGCAAAGGGTTGGTAAGTCGGGATGACCCCCTAGCCTTAACAGTGCTCTACCCCCAGTAGTATTCGTCCGAGGCGCTACCTAAATAGCTTTCGGGGAGAACCAGCTATCTCCAGGTTTGATTGGCCTTTCACCCCTAGCCACAAGTCATCCGCTAATTTTTCAACATTAGTCGGTTCGGTCCTCCAGTTGATGTTACTCAACCTTCAACCTGCCCATGGCTAGATCACCTGGTTTCGGGTCTATATCCAGAGACTGAACGCCCAGTTAAGACTCGGTTTCCCTACGGCTCCCCTAAACGGTTAACCTTGCCACTGAATATAAGTCGCTGACCCATTATACAAAAGGTACGCAGTCACCCAACAAGTGGGCTCCTACTGCTTGTACGTACACGGTTTCAGGTTCTATTTCACTCCCCTCACAGGGGTTCTTTTCGCCTTTCCCTCACGGTACTGGTTCACTATCGGTCAGTCAGTAGTATTTAGCCTTGGAGGATGGTCCCCCCATATTCAAACAGGATATCACGTGTCCCGCCTTACTCGTTTTCACTGATTATGATGTGTCGGTTACGGGGCTATCACCCTTTACTGCGGCACTTTCCAGAGCCTTCACCTGCATCATTAAAAGCTTAAGGGCTAGTCCAATTTCGCTCGCCGCTACTTTCGGAATCTCGGTTGATTTCTCTTCCTCGGGGTACTTAGATGTTTCAGTTCCCCCGGTTTGCCTCATTAACCTATGTATTCAGTTAATGATACGTGCTTATGCACGTGGGTTTCCCCATTCGGAAATCCCAGACTCACAGGTTATTACTACCTAATCTGGGCTTATCGCAAGTTATTACGTCCTTCATCGCCTCTGACTGCCAAGGCATCCACCGTGTACGCTTAGTCACTTAACCATACAACCCCAAAAGGTCTTATGTATGGCAAACAACCAAAGTCGCTATCTCATTATTTGAATGAGCGAGATAGCATTCGATTTTGCCGGACTCAAATATAAACCTCACAACCGAAGTTGTGCTGTTTCCAAGAACACTTGAATGTGTGTTGGTACCTACATCTTAAAGACATAGGATTTGAGAACTTTTATTTGAACAACATTAAATCAAATGTTGTTCGTCAGCTTTCCAAATTGTTAAAGAGCTAGTTTCTTTCGAAACGCGTGCTAAAAAGCACTTTCTAACGACTTTCAGAGTCAAAAATGCAAACCAACAACAAGAGTAGTGGTTTGGATTGATACTTCCAAAAATATTTAGAGAGTGGTGGGCGATACCGGGCTCGAACCAGTGACCCCCTCCTTGTAAGGGAGGTGCTCTCCCAACTGAGCTAATCGCCCACATTTAGTTTCTTTTGTCTTCACCTTTCAAAAAGTGAAAATAAAAGCCATTCTTCGTGAGTAAGAATGGTGGGTCGTGCAGGATTCGAACCTGCGACCAATTGATTAAAAGTCAACTGCTCTACCAACTGAGCTAACGACCCAATGGTATCCCGTAGGGGAGTCGAACCCCTGTTACCGCCGTGAAAGGGCGGTGTCCTAGGCCTCTAGACGAACGGGACACTAAGTAGTAAGTGTTGGGCACTTACTGTTTGTTGTTTTCACTTAACAAGTAAAAACAAACACTCTTTTACATCATAAACCTAATCAATCTGTGTGAACACTCATCAAGACAATCTTCGTATAAGGAGGTGATCCAGCCCCAGGTTCCCCTAGGGCTACCTTGTTACGACTTCACCCCAGTCATGAACCACAAAGTGGTGAGCGTCCTCCCGAAGGTTAAACTACCCACTTCTTTTGCAGCCCACTCCCATGGTGTGACGGGCGGTGTGTACAAGGCCCGGGAACGTATTCACCGTGGCATTCTGATCCACGATTACTAGCGATTCCGACTTCATGGAGTCGAGTTGCAGACTCCAATCCGGACTACGACGCACTTTTTGGGATTCGCTCACTATCGCTAGCTTGCTGCCCTCTGTATGCGCCATTGTAGCACGTGTGTAGCCCTACTCGTAAGGGCCATGATGACTTGACGTCGTCCCCACCTTCCTCCGGTTTATCACCTAAGCAGTCTCCCTGGAGTTCCCACCATTACGTGCTGGCAAACAAGGATAAGGGTTGCGCTCGTTGCGGGACTTAACCCAACATTTCACAACACGAGCTGACGACAGCCATGCAGCACCTGTCTTAGAGTTCCCGAAGGCACACCTGCGTCTCCGCTGGCTTCTCTAGATGTCAAGAGTAGGTAAGGTTCTTCGCGTTGCATCGAATTAAACCACATGCTCCACCGCTTGTGCGGGCCCCCGTCAATTCATTTGAGTTTTAATCTTGCGACCGTACTCCCCAGGCGGTCTACTTAACGCGTTAGCTCCGAAAGCCACGGCTCAAGGCCACAACCTCCAAGTAGACATCGTTTACGGCGTGGACTACCAGGGTATCTAATCCTGTTTGCTCCCCACGCTTTCGCATCTGAGTGTCAGTATCTGTCCAGGGGGCCGCCTTCGCCACTGGTATTCCTTCAGATCTCTACGCATTTCACCGCTACACCTGAAATTCTACCCCCCTCTACAGTACTCTAGTCCGCCAGTTTCAAATGCAGTTCCGAGGTTGAGCCTCGGGCTTTCACATCTGACTTAACGAACCACCTGCATGCGCTTTACGCCCAGTAATTCCGATTAACGCTCGCACCCTCCGTATTACCGCGGCTGCTGGCACGGAGTTAGCTAGGTGCTTCTTCTGCAGCTAACGTCAAATCCATACGCTATTAACGTATGAACCTTCCTCACTGCTGAAAGTACTTTACAACCCGAAGGCCTTCTTCATACACGCGGCATGGCTGCATCAGGCTTGCGCCCATTGTGCAATATTCCCCACTGCTGCCTCCCGTAGGAGTCTGGACCGTGTCTCAGTTCCAGTGTGGCTGATCATCCTCTCAGACCAGCTAGGGATCGTCGCCTTGGTGAGCCATTACCTCACCAACTAGCTAATCCCACCTGGGCATATCCTGACGCGAGAGGCCCGAAGGTCCCCCTCTTTGGCCCGAAGGCATTATGCGGTATTAGCCATCGTTTCCAATGGTTATCCCCCACATCAGGGCAATTTCCCAGGCATTACTCACCCGTCCGCCGCTCGACGCCCAACAAATCACCCGAAGGGTCAATGTTGTCGTTTCCGCTCGACTTGCATGTGTTAGGCCTGCCGCCAGCGTTCAATCTGAGCCATGATCAAACTCTTCAATTTAAGATTTTGTCGGCTCAATGAATACTGACTTCAAAACTGTCCCTTACTTAAAAAGTAAGAAGTAATTTTAAAGCTATTATCGTTCCAACAGAACGATAATGAATTTTGACTGTGTGACAGTAAGCGAGCTTACTACCCTTAGGTCACGTGTTCATTGAAAACCATTTTACTTCCGAAGAAGTGGTTCGTTTCTGCTTTGCAGCAGAAGCAAACATAATGATTATCATCAACAAGTGTCCACACAGATTGATATAGGTCTATATTGTTAAAGAGCTTTGCTTTCAATGCCTTAGCACTTAAGCAGGACGCGTATAATACGCTATCTACTTTGAAAGTCAACATAAAACTCTAAGAAAACTTAAAACTTTATGGTGACTTGCTTCTATAAGAAGCAAAGTCGAAATTAAAGCCTGGCGATGTCCTACTCTCACATGGGGAAACCCCACACTACCATCGGCGCTACTGCATTTCACTTCTGAGTTCGGCATGGGATCAGGTGGGTCTGCAACGCTATGGTCGCCAAGCAAATTCTTAAAATTCGGAAAGCTTAATAAAAGTTCTTAATACACATTCAATTATGTTCTTGCTTTGAGTCCATCAAAACCCTTTGGGTGTTGTATGGTTAAGCCTCACGGGCAATTAGTACAGGTTAGCTCAATGCCTCGCAGCACTTACACACCCTGCCTATCAACGTTCTAGTCTTGAACAACCCTTTAGGACACTTAAAGTGCCAGGGAAGACTCATCTCAGGGCTCGCTTCCCGCTTAGATGCTTTCAGCGGTTATCGATTCCGAACTTAGCTACCGGGCAATGCCATTGGCATGACAACCCGAACACCAGAGGTTCGTCCACTCCGGTCCTCTCGTACTAGGAGCAGCCCCCTTCAATCTTCCAACGCCCACGGCAGATAGGGACCGAACTGTCTCACGACGTTCTAAACCCAGCTCGCGTACCACTTTAAATGGCGAACAGCCATACCCTTGGGACCGACTTCAGCCCCAGGATGTGATGAGCCGACATCGAGGTGCCAAACACCGCCGTCGATATGAACTCTTGGGCGGTATCAGCCTGTTATCCCCGGAGTACCTTTTATCCGTTGAGCGATGGCCCTTCCATTCAGAACCACCGGATCACTATGACCTACTTTCGTACCTGCTCGAATTGTCATTCTCGCAGTCAAGCGGGCTTATGCCATTGCACTAACCACACGATGTCCAACCGTGTTTAGCCCACCTTCGTGCTCCTCCGTTACTCTTTGGGAGGAGACCGCCCCAGTCAAACTACCCACCAGGCACTGTCCGCAATCCCGATTAGGGACCAACGTTAGAACATCAAGCATACAAGGGTGGTATTTCAAGATTGCCTCCACACACACTAGCGTGCATGCTTCAAAGGCTCCCACCTATCCTACACATGTAGGGTCAATGTTCAGTGCCAAGCTGTAGTAAAGGTTCACGGGGTCTTTCCGTCTAGCCGCGGGTACACTGCATCTTCACAGCGATTTCAATTTCACTGAGTCTCGGGTGGAGACAGCGTGGCCATCATTACGCCATTCGTGCAGGTCGGAACTTACCCGACAAGGAATTTCGCTACCTTAGGACCGTTATAGTTACGGCCGCCGTTTACCGGGGCTTCGATCAAGAGCTTCGACCTAAGTCTAACCCCATCAATTAACCTTCCGGCACCGGGCAGGCGTCACACCGTATACGTCATCTTACGATTTTGCACAGTGCTGTGTTTTTAATAAACAGTTGCAGCCACCTGGTATCTGCGACTCCTAGTAGCTCCATCCGCAAGGGACTTCACCGCCAAGAGCGTACCTTCTCCCGAAGTTACGGTACCATTTTGCCTAGTTCCTTCACCCGAGTTCTCTCAAGCGCCTTGGTATTCTCTACCCGACCACCTGTGTCGGTTTGGGGTACGATTTCTTATAATCTGAAGCTTAGAGGCTTTTCCTGGAAGCATGGCATCAATGACTTCACTACCGTAGTAGCTCGACATCGTATCTCAGCGTTAGTAGTGGTCCGGATTTACCTAAACCACCCGCCTACGTACTTGAACCTGGACAACCATCGCCAGGCCCACCTAGCCTTCTCCGTCCCCCCATCGCAATTATAAGAAGTACGGGAATATTAACCCGTTTCCCATCGACTACGCCTTTCGGCCTCGCCTTAGGGGTCGACTTACCCTGCCCCGATTAACGTTGGACAGGAACCCTTGGTCTTCCGGCGAGGAGGTTTTTCACCCCCTTTATCGTTACTCATGTCAGCATTCGCACTTCTGATACCTCCAGCAGACCTTACAGTCCACCTTCAACGGCTTACAGAACGCTCCCCTACCCAATATGATAAATCATATTGCCGCAGCTTCGGTGTATAGCTTAGCCCCGTTACATCTTCCGCGCAGGCCGACTCGACTAGTGAGCTATTACGCTTTCTTTAAATGATGGCTGCTTCTAAGCCAACATCCTAGCTGTCTAAGCCTTCCCACATCGTTTCCCACTTAGCTATACTTTGGGACCTTAGCTGGCGGTCTGGGTTGTTTCCCTCTCCACGACGGACGTTAGCACCCGCCGTGTGTCTCCCGGATATTACTTACTGGTATTCGGAGTTTGCAAAGGGTTGGTAAGTCGGGATGACCCCCTAGCCTTAACAGTGCTCTACCCCCAGTAGTATTCGTCCGAGGCGCTACCTAAATAGCTTTCGGGGAGAACCAGCTATCTCCAGGTTTGATTGGCCTTTCACCCCTAGCCACAAGTCATCCGCTAATTTTTCAACATTAGTCGGTTCGGTCCTCCAGTTGATGTTACTCAACCTTCAACCTGCCCATGGCTAGATCACCTGGTTTCGGGTCTATATCCAGAGACTGAACGCCCAGTTAAGACTCGGTTTCCCTACGGCTCCCCTAAACGGTTAACCTTGCCACTGAATATAAGTCGCTGACCCATTATACAAAAGGTACGCAGTCACCCAACAAGTGGGCTCCTACTGCTTGTACGTACACGGTTTCAGGTTCTATTTCACTCCCCTCACAGGGGTTCTTTTCGCCTTTCCCTCACGGTACTGGTTCACTATCGGTCAGTCAGTAGTATTTAGCCTTGGAGGATGGTCCCCCCATATTCAAACAGGATATCACGTGTCCCGCCTTACTCGTTTTCACTGATTATGATGTGTCGGTTACGGGGCTATCACCCTTTACTGCGGCACTTTCCAGAGCCTTCACCTGCATCATTAAAAGCTTAAGGGCTAATCCAATTTCGCTCGCCGCTACTTTCGGAATCTCGGTTGATTTCTCTTCCTCGGGGTACTTAGATGTTTCAGTTCCCCCGGTTTGCCTCATTAACCTATGTATTCAGTTAATGATACGTGCTTATGCACGTGGGTTTCCCCATTCGGAAATCCCAGACTCACAGGTTATTACTACCTAATCTGGGCTTATCGCAAGTTATTACGTCCTTCATCGCCTCTGACTGCCAAGGCATCCACCGTGTACGCTTAGTCACTTAACCATACAACCCCAAAAGGTCTTATGTATGGCAAACAACCAAAGTCGCTATCTCATTATTTGAATGAGCGAGATAGCATTCGATTTTGCCGGACTCAAATATAAACGTCACAACCGAAGTTGTGCTGTTTCCAAGAACACTTGAATGTGTGTTGGTACCTACATCTTAAAGACATAGGATTTGAGAACTTTTATTTGAACAACATTAAATCAAATGTTGTTCGTCAGCTTTCCAAATTGTTAAAGAGCATGTGTTACTTAAACAGTAACCATTTTTAAATACTTTCAAGAGACTTTCTATTTAAAGAAAATACTTAAAGATGGTGGAGCTATGCGGGATCGAACCGCAGACCTCCTGCGTGCAAGGCAGGCGCTCTCCCAGCTGAGCTATAGCCCCATCTGTGTCGATATCGTACCGTATCTCCTAAGGAGATAGTGGTGGGTCTGAGTGGACTTGAACCACCGACCTCCCGCTTATCAGGCGAGCGCTCTAACCAGCTGAGCTACAGACCCAATATCGTCTCTTTTACTTTATAAACCTAATCAATCTGTGTGAACACTCATCAAGACAATCTTCGTATAAGGAGGTGATCCAGCCCCAGGTTCCCCTAGGGCTACCTTGTTACGACTTCACCCCAGTCATGAACCACAAAGTGGTGAGCGTCCTCCCGAAGGTTAAACTACCCACTTCTTTTGCAGCCCACTCCCATGGTGTGACGGGCGGTGTGTACAAGGCCCGGGAACGTATTCACCGTGGCATTCTGATCCACGATTACTAGCGATTCCGACTTCATGGAGTCGAGTTGCAGACTCCAATCCGGACTACGACGCACTTTTTGGGATTCGCTCACTATCGCTAGCTTGCTGCCCTCTGTATGCGCCATTGTAGCACGTGTGTAGCCCTACTCGTAAGGGCCATGATGACTTGACGTCGTCCCCACCTTCCTCCGGTTTATCACCGAGCAGTCTCCCTGGAGTTCCCACCATTATGTGCTGGCAAACAAGGATAAGGGTTGCGCTCGTTGCGGGACTTAACCCAACATTTCACAACACGAGCTGACGACAGCCATGCAGCACCTGTCTTAGAGTTCCCGAAGGCACACCTGCGTCTCCGCTGGCTTCTCTAGATGTCAAGAGTAGGTAAGGTTCTTCGCGTTGCATCGAATTAAACCACATGCTCCACCGCTTGTGCGGGCCCCCGTCAATTCATTTGAGTTTTAATCTTGCGACCGTACTCCCCAGGCGGTCTACTTAACGCGTTAGCTCCGAAAGCCACGGCTCAAGGCCACAACCTCCAAGTAGACATCGTTTACGGCGTGGACTACCAGGGTATCTAATCCTGTTTGCTCCCCACGCTTTCGCATCTGAGTGTCAGTATCTGTCCAGGGGGCCGCCTTCGCCACTGGTATTCCTTCAGATCTCTACGCATTTCACCGCTACACCTGAAATTCTACCCCCTCTACAGTACTCTAGTCCGCCAGTTTCAAATGCAGTTCCGAGGTTGAGCCTCGGGCTTTCACATCTGACTTAACGAACCACCTGCATGCGCTTTACGCCCAGTAATTCCGATTAACGCTCGCACCCTCCGTATTACCGCGGCTGCTGGCACGGAGTTAGCTTAGTGCTTCTTCTGCAGCTAACGTCAAATCCATACGCTATTAACGCATGAACCTTCCTCACTGCTGAAAGTACTTTACAACCCGAAGGCCTTCTTCATACACGCGGCATGGCTGCATCAGGCTTGCGCCCATTGTGCAATATTCCCCACTGCTGCCTCCCGTAGGAGTCTGGACCGTGTCTCAGTTCCAGTGTGGCTGATCATCCTCTCAGACCAGCTAGGGATCGTCGCCTTGGTGAGCCATTACCTCACCAACTAGCTAATCCCACCTGGGCATATCCTGACGCGAGAGGCCCGAAGGTCCCCCTCTTTGGCCCGAAGGCATTATGCGGTATTAGCCATCGTTTCCAATGGTTATCCCCCACATCAGGGCAATTTCCCAGGCATTACTCACCCGTCCGCCGCTCGACGCCCAACAAATCACCCGAAGGGTCAATGTTGTCGTTTCCGCTCGACTTGCATGTGTTAGGCCTGCCGCCAGCGTTCAATCTGAGCCATGATCAAACTCTTCAATTTAAGATTTTGTCGGCTCAATGAATACTGACTTCAAAACTGTCCCTTACTTAAAAAGTAAGAAGTAATTTTAAAGCTATTATCGTTCCAACAGAACGATAATGAATTTTGACTGTGTGACAGTAAGCGAGCTTACTACCCTTAGGTCACGTGTTCATTGAAAACCATTTTACTTCCGAAGAAGTGGTTCGTTTCTACTTTGCAGCAGAAGCAAACATAATGATTATCATCAACAAGTGTCCACACAGATTGATATAGGTCTATATTGTTAAAGAGCTTTGCTTTCAATGCCTTAGCACCTAAGCAGGACGCGTATAATACGCTATCTACTTTGAAAGTCAACATAATATTCTAAGTATTTGCTTAAAAACTATGTTGACTCGTCTCAATTGAGACAAGTCGATATTAAAGCCTGGCGATGTCCTACTCTCACATGGGGAAACCCCACACTACCATCGGCGCTACTGCATTTCACTTCTGAGTTCGGCATGGGATCAGGTGGGTCTGCAACGCTATGGTCGCCAAGCAAATTCTTAAAATTCGGAAAGCTTAATAAAAGTTCTTAATACACATTCAATCTGTTCTTGCTTTGAGTCCATCAAAACCCTTTGGGTGTTGTATGGTTAAGCCTCACGGGCAATTAGTACAGGTTAGCTCAATGCCTCGCAGCACTTACACACCCTGCCTATCAACGTTCTAGTCTTGAACAACCCTTTAGGACACTTAAAGTGCCAGGGAAGACTCATCTCAGGGCTCGCTTCCCGCTTAGATGCTTTCAGCGGTTATCGATTCCGAACTTAGCTACCGGGCAATGCCATTGGCATGACAACCCGAACACCAGAGGTTCGTCCACTCCGGTCCTCTCGTACTAGGAGCAGCCCCCTTCAATCTTCCAACGCCCACGGCAGATAGGGACCGAACTGTCTCACGACGTTCTAAACCCAGCTCGCGTACCACTTTAAATGGCGAACAGCCATACCCTTGGGACCGACTTCAGCCCCAGGATGTGATGAGCCGACATCGAGGTGCCAAACACCGCCGTCGATATGAACTCTTGGGCGGTATCAGCCTGTTATCCCCGGAGTACCTTTTATCCGTTGAGCGATGGCCCTTCCATTCAGAACCACCGGATCACTATGACCTACTTTCGTACCTGCTCGAATTGTCATTCTCGCAGTCAAGCGGGCTTATGCCATTGCACTAACCACACGATGTCCAACCGTGTTTAGCCCACCTTCGTGCTCCTCCGTTACTCTTTGGGAGGAGACCGCCCCAGTCAAACTACCCACCAGGCACTGTCCGCAATCCCGATTAGGGACCAACGTTAGAACATCAAGCATACAAGGGTGGTATTTCAAGATTGCCTCCACACACACTAGCGTGCATGCTTCAAAGGCTCCCACCTATCCTACACATGTAGGGTCAATGTTCAGTGCCAAGCTGTAGTAAAGGTTCACGGGGTCTTTCCGTCTAGCCGCGGGTACACTGCATCTTCACAGCGATTTCAATTTCACTGAGTCTCGGGTGGAGACAGCGTGGCCATCATTACGCCATTCGTGCAGGTCGGAACTTACCCGACAAGGAATTTCGCTACCTTAGGACCGTTATAGTTACGGCCGCCGTTTACCGGGGCTTCGATCAAGAGCTTCGACCTAAGTCTAACCCCATCAATTAACCTTCCGGCACCGGGCAGGCGTCACACCGTATACGTCATCTTACGATTTTGCACAGTGCTGTGTTTTTAATAAACAGTTGCAGCCACCTGGTATCTGCGACTCCTAGTAGCTCCATCCGCAAGGGACTTCACCGCCAAGAGCGTACCTTCTCCCGAAGTTACGGTACCATTTTGCCTAGTTCCTTCACCCGAGTTCTCTCAAGCGCCTTGGTATTCTCTACCCGACCACCTGTGTCGGTTTGGGGTACGATTTCTTATAATCTGAAGCTTAGAGGCTTTTCCTGGAAGCATGGCATCAATGACTTCACTACCGTAGTAGCTCGACATCGTATCTCAGCGTTAGTAGTGGTCCGGATTTACCTAAACCACCCGCCTACGTACTTGAACCTGGACAACCATCGCCAGGCCCACCTAGCCTTCTCCGTCCCCCCATCGCAATTATAAGAAGTACGGGAATATTAACCCGTTTCCCATCGACTACGCCTTTCGGCCTCGCCTTAGGGGTCGACTTACCCTGCCCCGATTAACGTTGGACAGGAACCCTTGGTCTTCCGGCGAGGAGGTTTTTCACCCCCTTTATCGTTACTCATGTCAGCATTCGCACTTCTGATACCTCCAGCAGACCTTACAGTCCACCTTCAACGGCTTACAGAACGCTCCCCTACCCAATATGATAAATCATATTGCCGCAGCTTCGGTGTATAGCTTAGCCCCGTTACATCTTCCGCGCAGGCCGACTCGACTAGTGAGCTATTACGCTTTCTTTAAATGATGGCTGCTTCTAAGCCAACATCCTAGCTGTCTAAGCCTTCCCACATCGTTTCCCACTTAGCTATACTTTGGGACCTTAGCTGGCGGTCTGGGTTGTTTCCCTCTCCACGACGGACGTTAGCACCCGCCGTGTGTCTCCCGGATATTACTTACTGGTATTCGGAGTTTGCAAAGGGTTGGTAAGTCGGGATGACCCCCTAGCCTTAACAGTGCTCTACCCCCAGTAGTATTCGTCCGAGGCGCTACCTAAATAGCTTTCGGGGAGAACCAGCTATCTCCAGGTTTGATTGGCCTTTCACCCCTAGCCACAAGTCATCCGCTAATTTTTCAACATTAGTCGGTTCGGTCCTCCAGTTGATGTTACTCAACCTTCAACCTGCCCATGGCTAGATCACCTGGTTTCGGGTCTATATCCAGAGACTGAACGCCCAGTTAAGACTCGGTTTCCCTACGGCTCCCCTAAACGGTTAACCTTGCCACTGAATATAAGTCGCTGACCCATTATACAAAAGGTACGCAGTCACCCAACAAGTGGGCTCCTACTGCTTGTACGTACACGGTTTCAGGTTCTATTTCACTCCCCTCACAGGGGTTCTTTTCGCCTTTCCCTCACGGTACTGGTTCACTATCGGTCAGTCAGTAGTATTTAGCCTTGGAGGATGGTCCCCCCATATTCAAACAGGATATCACGTGTCCCGCCTTACTCGTTTTCACTGATTATGATGTGTCGGTTACGGGGCTATCACCCTTTACTGCGGCACTTTCCAGAGCCTTCACCTGCATCATTAAAAGCTTAAGGGCTAGTCCAATTTCGCTCGCCGCTACTTTCGGAATCTCGGTTGATTTCTCTTCCTCGGGGTACTTAGATGTTTCAGTTCCCCCGGTTTGCTTCATTAACCTATGTATTCAGTTAATGATACGTGCTTATGCACGTGGGTTTCCCCATTCGGAAATCCCAGACTCACAGGTTATTACTACCTAATCTGGGCTTATCGCAAGTTATTACGTCCTTCATCGCCTCTGACTGCCAAGGCATCCACCGTGTACGCTTAGTCACTTAACCATACAACCCCAAAAGGTCTTATGTATGGCAAACAACCAAAGTCGCTATCTCATTATTTGAATGAGCGAGATAGCATTCGATTTTGCCGGACTCAAATATAAACCTCACAACCGAAGTTGTGCTGTTTCCAAGAACACTTGAATGTGTGTTGGTACCTACATCTTAAAGACATAGGATTTGAGAACTTTTATTTGAACAACATTAAATCAAATGTTGTTCGTCAGCTTTCCAAATTGTTAAAGAGCATGTGTTACTTAAACAGTAACCATTTTTAAAGACTCTCGTTTCTAGTAAACGAAATAAGAACACTTATAAATGGTATCCCGTAGGGGAGTCGAACCCCTGTTACCGCCGTGAAAGGGCGGTGTCCTAGGCCTCTAGACGAACGGGACATAGGTGTGTCTTTAATCTTTTTAAACCTAATCAATCTGTGTGAACACTCATCAAGACAATCTTCGTATAAGGAGGTGATCCAGCCCCAGGTTCCCCTAGGGCTACCTTGTTACGACTTCACCCCAGTCATGAACCACAAAGTGGTGAGCGTCCTCCCGAAGGTTAAACTACCCACTTCTTTTGCAGCCCACTCCCATGGTGTGACGGGCGGTGTGTACAAGGCCCGGGAACGTATTCACCGTGGCATTCTGATCCACGATTACTAGCGATTCCGACTTCATGGAGTCGAGTTGCAGACTCCAATCCGGACTACGACGCACTTTTTGGGATTCGCTCACTATCGCTAGCTTGCTGCCCTCTGTATGCGCCATTGTAGCACGTGTGTAGCCCTACTCGTAAGGGCCATGATGACTTGACGTCGTCCCCACCTTCCTCCGGTTTATCACCTAAGCAGTCTCCCTGGAGTTCCCACCATTACGTGCTGGCAAACAAGGATAAGGGTTGCGCTCGTTGCGGGACTTAACCCAACATTTCACAACACGAGCTGACGACAGCCATGCAGCACCTGTCTTAGAGTTCCCGAAGGCACACCTGCGTCTCCGCTGGCTTCTCTAGATGTCAAGAGTAGGTAAGGTTCTTCGCGTTGCATCGAATTAAACCACATGCTCCACCGCTTGTGCGGGCCCCCGTCAATTCATTTGAGTTTTAATCTTGCGACCGTACTCCCCAGGCGGTCTACTTAACGCGTTAGCTCCGAAAGCCACGGCTCAAGGCCACAACCTCCAAGTAGACATCGTTTACGGCGTGGACTACCAGGGTATCTAATCCTGTTTGCTCCCCACGCTTTCGCATCTGAGTGTCAGTATCTGTCCAGGGGGCCGCCTTCGCCACTGGTATTCCTTCAGATCTCTACGCATTTCACCGCTACACCTGAAATTCTACCCCCTCTACAGTACTCTAGTCCGCCAGTTTCAAATGCAGTTCCGAGGTTGAGCCTCGGGCTTTCACATCTGACTTAACGAACCACCTGCATGCGCTTTACGCCCAGTAATTCCGATTAACGCTCGCACCCTCCGTATTACCGCGGCTGCTGGCACGGAGTTAGTCTGGTGCTTCTTCTGCAGCTAACGTCAAATCCATACGCTATTAACGTATGAACCTTCCTCACTGCTGAAAGTACTTTACAACCCGAAGGCCTTCTTCATACACGCGGCATGGCTGCATCAGGCTTGCGCCCATTGTGCAATATTCCCCACTGCTGCCTCCCGTAGGAGTCTGGACCGTGTCTCAGTTCCAGTGTGGCTGATCATCCTCTCAGACCAGCTAGGGATCGTCGCCTTGGTGAGCCATTACCTCACCAACTAGCTAATCCCACCTGGGCATATCCTGACGCGAGAGGCCCGAAGGTCCCCCTCTTTGGCCCGAAGGCATTATGCGGTATTAGCCATCGTTTCCAATGGTTATCCCCCACATCAGGGCAATTTCCCAGGCATTACTCACCCGTCCGCCGCTCGACGCCCAACAAATCACCCGAAGGGTCAATGTTGTCGTTTCCGCTCGACTTGCATGTGTTAGGCCTGCCGCCAGCGTTCAATCTGAGCCATGATCAAACTCTTCAATTTAAGATTTTGTCGGCTCAATGAATACTGACTTCAAAACTGTCCCTTACTTAAAAAGTAAGAAGTAATTTTAAAGCTATTATCGTTCCAACAGAACGATAATGAATTTTGACTGTGTGACAGTAAGCGAGCTTACTACCCTTAGGTCACGTGTTCATTGAAAACCATTTTACTTCCTAAGAAGTGGTTCGTTTCTGCTTTGCAGCAGAAGCAAACATAATGATTATCATCAACAAGTGTCCACACAGATTGATATAGGTCTAAATTTTTAAAGAACATTTCTAACGTCTTCGTCGCTTAGCGTCTCGTCGTTAGGGGTGCGTATCTTACGCTTCCCGACTGGAGAGTCAAGATGTTTTTTCAAACTTTCTTTTCTACTCCAAACCGACTCGCCAATGTGACTTTCGTCTCACTCCGTGTCGGTGAGGCGGCATTATAGAGATCACTCAACTGATGACAAGTGTTTTTTCCAAATTAATTATTGTTTGCTCAAAATGCCATCAAGATGCTTTTTTCTTGATTAAAATCCAACATTTGAAATACATCACATCAATTAATTGGAAAAATCCCCCTCAACTACGTAATATTCTTATATCTATTTTTTAACGATAGATGTCATTATTCGCAATTAAGAAAAGTAGTATTTAAATATGGATTCTAAAAAATCAGTCTTTCTGGTGATCGCTGTTGCCGTATTAGGGGGAATCATCTTCTCTCAACTTGCAGTTTCGCCAGCTCTCGCATTTGTTGTTGGTGTGGTTGCCACTTTTTTCGTCGTAAAGCTTTCAACCT
Organism: Vibrio sp. GJ43-1; assembly: GCF_055808835.1. Classification (NCBI taxonomy): domain Bacteria; kingdom Pseudomonadati; phylum Pseudomonadota; class Gammaproteobacteria; order Vibrionales; family Vibrionaceae; genus Vibrio; species Vibrio sp. GJ43-1. The sequence continues at coordinate 17,422 of NZ_CM147884.1, forward strand.
CCGCACCTAAACAAGTATCCGAATCATCGAATTCAACGAAAACTCTCTATGTAGGGAACCTACCGTATAAAGCTAATGAGTCTCATGTAAGAGATCTATTTGGTGAATATGGAGAAGTCTTTGCTGTGAGGTTAATGAAGGATAAAAGAACAGGTAAACGCAGAGGCTTTGGATTTGTCGTTATGGCTAGTTCTGATGTCGATGCCGCTATCAATGCAATCAACGAAAAAGATTACATGCAGCGTACATTGAAAGTTCGTGTCGCTAACGACCCTAAACACCCTGAAGGGGAAATAGTTGAATAGGTGTAAAGCCTAACAATTGTACTGCGTTATTTAGTGCTGCCTCCTCTACAGGGGGCGCACTACAAAAAATACTCAATAGCCCTTCTTCCGCCTCTTCCTCTATTTCTCCTAAAAGACTCGCTACCCTTCTTGCGATGGCTTCACCAGAATCAATCAATTCAACCTTATCACCGAGTGCGTGACCGATCTCTTTTCTTAATAGAGGAAAGTGCGTACACCCTAAAACTGCAACATCAATATTGTTGTTAAGTGATGAAAGGATCTGCCCAATCTCACTTTGGTCTATAGCACGACCTCTCAGTTTATCTTCCGCTAACTCAACTAAGCGAGTTGAACCAATAAGTTTAACTTCTCTATCTGTTGAAAAGTCACGAATCAGGTCTTGTGTATACTGCCTCGTAATTGTGGTAGGTGTCGCAATCAATGCTACCGCGGTCTTGGACAATATTGAGGCAGGCTTTATTGCGGGGACGACACCAACAACGGGGATGGATGTCTGCTGGCGTAAATGAGGCAACACAATCGTACTCGCCGTATTGCAAGCGATAACAATAATATCAATCTGTGTCAGCGACACCATCTGCTTCACTAGTGCGCAAGTTCTGGTAATTAAGACATCTTGAGCCAATTCACCATAGGGGTAGGCTTCATTATCAAACAAATAGATATAATTCTCGTTAGGCAATCGAGTATAGATCTCTTTAAAAACTGAGAGTCCACCGACACCAGAGTCAAAGATGAGAATATTTTTCTTGGTTATTTGATTCGACATAACAACAAAACTTTAGCGATATTGCCGCTAATCATACTGACAAGCATGGTTAGCGTAAACCTGGTTAATGTTAATCTGACACGACACGGTAGCGAAGATGGCTAAATCGCTCGGCGGTTTCAATGCCGCAATGCTCCAGTTCGATTGAAGACGAAAAGTATTGAGAATGAACTACTAAAGTATGAAACTCCCCATCCTCGCCACAAGGGTCAACATGCTTAGGTAGATTATCAATTAGCTCTTGAGTATAAAACCGTCCACAGATGGACTCTGGTAACACGTTGCGATCCACCGTCACCATTACCGTTTCAATGCCACGCTGCAGTATTTCTTTCGCCAAGGTATAACTGTCTTCTCCCAGTAGCGGGAAAATAGCCTCATAACCCGCCTAGTTCGACATAACTCTTGCGGTAATCAACAATGCCGTTACAGAACATGTCACCAAAGGCGATGCCATCAACAGGCAATCCAGATGTTTGTATTCCTTGAATCACTTTAGACTGATAGATCTCGTTACTAGGAAAGACGGCTAAGCAACTCTATGGCTACGAGCGGTAGACCGAGTCTTTGTGCTTGCATCTCTACGACAGATAATGGCGTCACTTGAAAAGGAACTTCACCATTTACGTGCGTCGTGTACAACCCTACTACATGGTAATCCTCAGACTCCATTAACCTTTCTAAGGTTAGTGTAGAATCTTTTCCTGATGACCAGCTGATAATAATATTTTTCATAATAATACAAAAAAGCCGCCATTATTGACGGCTGATTCTCCTAGAACTCATACATAGCATTGACATAGTAGTTACGTTCAGGCGTTTTATATCCTTTAACCATCTCGTATTCTTCGTTAAGCAGGTTACCCACTTTAGCGCCTAAGCTAAACCCATTACTAAAGAAGTATGTTCCGGCTATATCCACTAGCGAATATGGATCTAATTCTTTTGTATTGGCCAAATCATCATAACGCTTTCCTTGATATAGATAGCTTAAATCGAACTGCCAAGCCTCTAGACTATATGATGCATTCCATTTGCCACTATGGCGCGCTCGTCTGGCTAAAAAGTTTCCTGTCGCTTCATCCTTTGCATCTAAATAGTCATATGACACTTCGTGAACAATAACCCCGGTACTAAACCTCGTTAATATTTCAACACCTTCGATTTTTGCTTTATTAATGTTCACATTCGTAGAACCATTGCTTGCAATCATCTTATCTACATTACTTTGATATGCGGCAAGGCGGAAGTTCAAACGAGAAAAATCACCTTCCAACGCGATTTCCGATGTGGCTGACTCCTCAGGTACTAGGTTTGGGTTGCCCTCATAACACCCCCAAGAACCACACTCTTTAGGCCAATATAATTCATTAAACGTTGGCGCTTTAAAGGCAGTTCCATGCATAGCGACAACCTTCAATTGCTCAGTAACACTAACGCCGCCACCAAGCTGATAAGTTGTGTAATTACCATAGGCACTATTATCATCGTGTCTGACGTTACCTTCGAACGTAACAATTCCTTGCTGATAAAGTGCTCCGGCAAAGACAGCGCCATTGTCACGACTGTCCTTTGTCATCAACTTAGTCGTGTTGTCGATATTATCCTTATACCAATCCACACCACCAATTACATTTAGTTGCTCAGTAACTTTTAAATTGTTGTTCCAATTTATAGCAACCCGATTTGTTGATATCGTCCCCTCTGGCTGGCCTTGTCCGTAGGATTTAGCCTTATCTTGATTTGTGGATAACGATAATGCCGAATCAAAGCTTTCATTACTATATTCACTAGCGACACTCAAGCTATACAAATCACTATCGGATTTATCGACACCTGTCCACGGATTATCAAACTCAGTATAGTGCTTCTGATAATAGCCATTGGCTTTAAGTAGCCACGCATCGTTCAGCCTTTTCCCCGTATCAAGAACAAGATATTGGCTTTCGTAGCCATCATTATCGGCATCTATCGGGTTAGTGCTTGTTGGCTGTATATTATAACCCTCACTTGTTTGATGCGTTGCTGTTAAATTCAACCACCCAGAGTGAACGTCCCCTAATGATAGAGTTGCACCAACATTATAACTACCAAAGCTACCTGCCCCTGCCTTCACTCTGCTAGGAACGTTATTCTGATTAGTGGTAATGATATTAACTACTCCACTTACCGCATCAGATCCGTAGACCGCTGCACGAGCCCCACGAATCACTTCAATTCTCTGAACACCATCTAATGGCATTGCCGAAATATTCGCAGAACCTGTCGTGGCGCTACCTAATCTCACGCCATTAATCAGCACAAGGGTATTCTTGGTCGAACGACCACGTATATACAGCTCTGCACTTTGTCCAACGCCACCTTGATTAGCGATTTGAACACCCGGCAAGCGCCTCAACACCTCAGATAGTGACTTAGCTTGGATAGCATCAATTTGAGTCCTATCAATAATCTCAATTGGTGCTAAAACATTAGTGAGTTTCTGTTCAACACGGTTCGCTGTCACGACCATGGTTTCTTGGGTTGGTTTTTCTTGCTCTTGCGCCAGTGAAAAAGAAGCATAAGAAGAGAGCGATGCAGCCACTGCTATCGCCAAAATAGATTGGTTCATTGTTATATTGTCCTAATCGCGTAAGTCCTTCCGAGTCGCTCACATTGGTTGTTGAGTGAGCAACTTGGCTGCTGGCAGGTATTCGGACTTAAGAGCGTTAGGAACATCATGCTCCTAAACCTACTAACTCGACTTCCCGTATGTAATACAGTGTCTTATGAGTGTTCGTTCTCTTTTACCGCTGCGCGTCAGTTCTGGATTTACACCAGATTCCCTTTTCAGTGAGATTCCTTTGTCATTCTCACACCAGCTAAGCGGCATGGTATTAACAACATGATAATTTGTCCATAACAGATTGAACTAAGCTATAGATATACAGCCCTATTAAAAGACATTTCTGGGAAAAACTGGACAACGACGGGAGATTGAATAAAATCTGCCCTCCTTTAAAAAACTCATTACCGACGATAGGCAACCATAATGGCAAACCTCGACTTCACACCAGAAGGCTACCAAACTCAGCTCGACGAAAAATCTCAGCGACTGATCGACATGATGGCGCCTTATTCTGCTCCTGAACTCGAAGTCTTTACTTCTCCTGAGAAGCACTATCGCATGCGTGCTGAATTCCGCGTTTGGCACGAAGGTGAAGACATGTACTACGTCATGTTCAACCAAGAAACTCGTGAAAAGTATCGTGTCGACCAATTCCCAGCCGCGAGCCGCCTCATCAATGATTTGATGCCGCTCCTTATCGATGCGATGAAAGGTAATGAGGTTCTGCGTAAGAAGCTATTCCAAGTAGATTTTCTTTCTACGCTCAGCGGTGAGATTTTAGTTTCCCTGCTTTATCACCGTCAGCTGGATGACGCTTGGAAGGTTGAAGCTCAAGCACTCAAGCAAAGATTGAATGACGAGGGCTTTAAACTCAACCTAATTGGTCGTGCCCGAAAAATGAAAATCGTACTAGACCAAGACTACGTGATGGAAACGTTGCACGTAAACAATCAGCCATACCACTACCAACAAGTTGAAAACAGCTTCACACAACCCAATGGTCCTGTGGCGCAGAAAATGTTGGAATGGGCAGTAGATTGTACACAAGAGAGCAAAGGCGATCTGCTGGAGCTTTACTGTGGAAATGGTAATTTCTCTCTTGCTCTGGCACAAAACTTCGAGCGCGTTCTTGCGACTGAACTTGCCAAGCCTTCTGTTGACTCAGCACAATTCAACATTGCAGCAAACCACATCGATAATGTGCAAATTATTCGAATGTCAGCGGAAGATTTTACTGAAGCCATGGAAGGAAAGCGTGAATTCCGCCGCCTAAAACAGCAAAATGTCGACTTAAAAAGCTACAACTGCAATACGATTTTTGTCGATCCACCCCGCTCAGGAATGGATATAGACACATGTAAAATGGTGCAAGGCTACGAACGTATTCTCTACATTTCGTGCAACCCTGAAACCTTAAAAGACAACCTTGACGTCCTTGGTGAAACACACACTATTACTCGGTTCGCACTTTTTGACCAATTCCCATTCACACATCACATTGAAGCGGGTGTCATGTTAGAGCGCAAAGTTGACTAATGCTGTTCAACTGCCAGAAATAAAAAAACGAGCCATCAGGCTCGTTTTTTCATTTCTATATTCAACTTAGGCTTCTTTCATGATGTAACCTAATTTCTTACCAATCCAGAAAAGCAGCACCAACACCACGATAATCGCGAAGAAGTTGCCACCCGCATCTGGATACTGCGCCTTAGTAAACGCAGAGTGCCCAAATGCCCCAACAAAAAATGCCGCTAGGCCAACCATAGGAAAATCTTCAGGAATCGGGTTTTTTAGGTACTCTTGATAAAGCGCCTGCAGTGATAGCACGAGTGCAATCAAAGGAAAAATAGAGAAAGTCATTTCGCTAATCGTCAACCAAGACAACATAGCATTACCACACATACCAGCGATAAGTGCTAGCACCAGTGTTTTTTTACCGCTGTTACTGCTTTCAGAGGAAATTTCTTTAGACATCAGTTCGACCCTTCTTTTAGACGGTTTCGTTCACGTTCTTTACGGTACCAGTGTGCGCCCTTGGCCACGATTCTTAATTGGACAATCAACCTTTCAGCGAGTTCATATCTTTCCGCTTTACTCAAATCAAGTGCTTCCGCACCTGAACTGAATACCAGAATGACCGACGCTTCTGCCTGGGCAAATGCTTCATCACGATCCATACCAGTACTAACCAAATACTCAGTCAGCTCTGCCGAAAAGTGCTGAATTTCCCTTGCTACCGCGGCGCGAAATTCAAACGACGTGCCCGAACGTTCTCTCAACAATAATCGGAAAACATTTGGACTACTCGCAATAAACTCCATAAAAGTTTCGACCGAAGTGCGAATCACACTGCCTTCTTTGACAATACGTTGGCGCGCTTGTCGCATTAACTGCCTAAGCAGTAAGCCCCCTTCGTCTACCATGGTGAGACCCAGTTCATCCATGTCTTTGAAGTGACGATAAAAAGAAGTTGGGGCAATGCCCGCTTCTCGCGCCACTTCACGCAAGCTCAAATTGGAAAAACTGCGATCAGCACTTAACTGGCTAAACGCAGCATCAATCAATGAACGACGCGTTTTTTCTTTTTGTTGTGCACGGATTCCCATTGATTTCATACTTAACCTAGGTGTACTTGTTGTTTACCGCTCATGGCAGTAATCGAGGGAGAGCCAGTAATATAGCGCGAATAGTGATTTTGTATAAGTGTAGGGAAAAGGATTTTTACTAAAACCTTTTACAACTCTCACTTCAGTTTGTAACCAATCACAACACATCAAAGTGATAATGCTATTGATCTAAATCTCTACTGCGCTGTAATTTCAGTGCAAAGTCCGTGATCATTCACACTGTATCGCCTCAGATCCGTTTACCTACGTTAATAATCCGTTAGAATCTCGATAACATAAATTTACGCGATGTTAACCAGCAATAACGTTAGTCCACCTTAATTAACGATATGCCCTCCCACTTTCCTCTGGCGCTTTAAAGCCAATATAGGGTATTGCTTGGTATTACCGCGAAACGAGGATTATTTTATGAGTCGCTCCAAACACTTTGATGCAATCGTTATTGGTAGTGGTCCTGGTGGCGAAGGGGCTGCTATGGGTTTGACCAAGGCAGGTCTAAATGTCGCGATCATAGAAAAAGAAGCCAGTGTCGGCGGCGGATGTACACACTGGGGTACCATCCCATCTAAATCCCTGCGCCACGCCGTAAGTCGAATTATTGAGTTCAATAGTAACCCACTGTTTTGCAAAAATAACACCAGCTTGCATTCGACCTTTTCCAATATTCTCGGTCATGCGAAATCCGTCATCGACAAGCAAACTCGCTTGCGCCAAGGCTTTTATGACCGCAATGAGTGCACGCTTCTTTTTGGAACAGCACGCTTTACTGACGCAAATACACTAGAGGTCACCAAGCAAGACGGCACTATAGATACTTATTCTGCGGATAAATTTGTTATCGCCACAGGTTCACGCCCTTATCGCCCTGATGATGTGGATTTTGACCACTCGCGTATCTACGACAGTGATTCCATTTTGTCGCTAGAGCACGACCCTCGTCATATCATTATTTACGGCGCAGGTGTCATTGGTTGTGAATACGCTTCCGTTTTCCGTGGGCTTGGCGTGAAGACCGATCTCATCAATACTCGAGACCGATTGCTCGCCTTCCTTGATAACGAAATGTCTGACTCCCTGTCCTATCACTTTTGGAACAGCGGTATGATGATTCGTAATGACGAGACCTACTCGAAGATTGAAGGCACGGAAGATGGCGTTATTGTCCATCTCAACTCAGGCAAAAAAATGCGTGCTGACTGTATTTTATTCGCCAATGGTCGCACCGAGTAACACTGATGCGCTTAACCTCTCCTCTGTCGGTCTAACGCCTGACTCGCGAGGTCAATTAAAAGTAGATGGCAATTACCAAACCGAAGTCGGCAATATCTACGCCGTGGGCGATGTTATTGGCTACCCGAGTTTAGCAAGCGCCGCTTATGACCAAGGGCGATTTGTCGCTCAAGCCATCACACAAGGCGAAGCGGAAGGTACACTGATTGAAGATATCCCAACAGGGATTTACACCATTCCGGAGATCAGCTCCGTCGGTAAAACCGAGCAAGAACTGACGGAAGCAAAAGTGCCTTATGAAGTAGGACGCTCCTCCTTTAAGCATCTTGCCAGAGCGCAAATTGCTTAAGCAAAGATGTAGGGAGCCTTAAGATTCTGTTTCACCGAGAAACCAAAGAGATTTTAGGGATACACTGCTTTGGCGAGCGAGCCGCTGAAATCATTCATATCGGGCAAGCCATTATGGAGCAAAAAGGGGAAGCCAATACCATCGAGTATTTTGTTAATACCACATTTAACTACCCCACCATGGCAGAGGCGTATCGAGTTGCCGCGTTAAATGGACTCAATCGCTTATTTTAAACGTCGACCTCAACGCGTAACATCCTTGCTGATAAAAACAGGACGATATTTACTTCGTTCTGTTTTTCAAATCAAGAATGCACTCACCCTAACTTATTCCACACTTTAAGCTGCTAAAAATTCCCCTTTACGCCACTGCAGGATAAAAATGACCGCCAACCCAACTCCGCGCATTAACATAAAACTGATCATAGCAAACCATAAGGCATGATTTCCCCAACCAGCTGACAGAGAGAAAATAAGAAAGAAGCAACATGTCGCGATAAACATACTATTTCTCATCTCCTTTCCTTTTGTTGCACCGATAAAAATACCATCAAATAGGAAGCACCACATAGATACCAAGGGCATCGCAATTAACCAAGGTAAAAAATGTTGAGCTTGCAACTGCACCGTCTCTATCGAAGTAATCAAACCAATCAATGATGTCCCCGCAATAGCAAAAACTGCGGTTAGCATGACACAAATAATGAAACTCCAGAAAAATGTTCCGATCAATGATTCCACGAGCTCCGATCTACTTTTGGCCCCCATCGCCTTTCCAACCATCGCTTCCATGGCGTAAGCAAAGCCGTCCATCCCATAGGAAATTATCATCAAAAAGCTCATCAATACTGCATTGGCAGCAACAATATCGTCACCAAACGCCGCACCTTGAAAGGTCATAAAACTGAATGTTGCTTGCAAACACAATGAACGGAGAAAAATGTCTCGGTTGAGTCGTACAAAACGAGCGAGATCTTGTGTTGCTTCCGCATAAAGAGAAGTGATATTAGGTAAACTTCTGTTTTTCCATGTTTTCGCAACACATAATAAGCCGAAGATACACCCACTATAGTCAGCGATGACTGAGGCTAATGCCACCCCTTCCACCTGCCATTTGAATCCCATAACAAACACAACGTCGAGCACAATGTTGATAACATTGGTAATCAGCACCATCCACATTGGGGCTTTCGCATTTTGAGTGCCGAGTAACCACCCCAACAAAACAAAATTCATTAACGCTGCTGGCGCACTCCAAGCTCGAATCGCAAAATACTGCGCGCCATAGTGTTTCACTTGCTCACTTGCGCTACTCAGTGAGAACACCACGTCTGACAACCAAGAGTGAAACACTAAAAAAAGGACGGCAAAACCTAATGCCATCAAGCTGCCTTGCAAAAACACTAAGGCGAGCTGACGTTTATCCTGCGCTCCATAAGCCTGAGCGGTGAGCCCAGTTGTCGACATTCTCAGAAACCCAAGTAGCCAAAATGTCACACTGATCATCGTGCTACCTAACGCAACACCACCTAAGAACCACGCATGCTCGAGATGCCCAATGACAGCGGCATCGACAAGACCAAGTAAAGGCACCGTAATATTGGATAGAACCATAGGGATAGCGAGCAACAATACCCTACGATGTAAGGACGTATTAAGTAAAAGCGAAAACGGATTTGATAGCACACCAACCTCGACAGATCACCATTGCAATCATGGCAAACAAACACAACAAAGAGCTAATGGTATCGCTAATCCTAATGGGTAGACAGCATGAAAAAAATTATTACACTATGAAGCTGCTGAATTACCACTGAATATTGATAACATTGGGCGTCAGTCTATTCTTGTAGACGGGTAATTTAGCAAGAACTCGCTGCCAGCGACTCCAACGCTGGCAATGCTGATCTATTGGGGAAATCAGAGTAGCTCGGTGAATCCATGGCAGCCAACTCAGCAGAGACTGAGTAGGCCTTTTAAAACCGTGTTGATACTCTTCACAGCCCATTCTCTGACCCAAACGGTTTTGACTCAGATCACCCGCTAATACAACGCACGCTTGAGCGTGTTGAAAATGGCAACCAATAGACTGAACAAAATGTGCCACTCTATTCTCTCGTCGATCCAAAAGCGCTTGCTCACACACCACCAAAACGGGTTGGGGTTGGTCGCTTGGCAATTCATGAAGCCAAGTCATGTCGTCAATCGAGCCACACATCAGTTGATAACGTTCACTACGATGAAATAATCGCTGGCGCCAAACTAAATGTTCATTGGTATCCACTTCGATCCAACGACAACGGCCATTATCGAGGCGATAAAAACGTGTGTCTAACCCTGCCCCAACATTAATAACTAAACCATTAGGGTTCGACTCCAAGAAGCGTCTAACTTGCAGGTCACAGATTTGCGTCAAAGTCGCGTGCAGCAGCTGCCCTTGGTCGACGTTACCAGATAGACAATCGGAGGCAAGATGGCACCGACGGCATGCATACGCTGCGATAGGATCATAGACAAGCCCATCATCCAGCAAGCTCTCTCGGCTTCTAAACCATAGCGGCCTAAGTAACTTCGTCGGTACATTTAACGTTTTTGTAACTGCTTGCTTGTGAGTCGTCATTTACACATCCCCTGTAGATGGTTAAATGATAATCGATCTCAAATGCAGTCGCAAGTTAAATGATATTACCTCTCATTTAACTTTATGGAAGTGTAAAAAAAGCGACAGGATAACCTGTCGCTTTCCATCGCCATTTGGCGAAATCGGTCGGCACTATTAATGCCTCACAAATATCCATTTGTTATTCGTGCTTCCACTGCTAATTCTTATTTGTCATCATCCTGATGCGTTTTCATATTCCCTAGCAAAACCATCTGCGAGAGTTCTTCCTAAACCCTGTCCCTTAATGCTCTCAGCCTTGAGAAAGGTCACCATCCCTGTAAACCTGAACTCCAAGTTCAAGTTTTCCATTTATTCTTCTTAGCTTCCTAGCCAAGCATCCTTGGTTGTCATCCTGACAGCAAATCCATCACGCAACACCCTGTCGACCCGAACTAATTTACTCGAACGAAAGACAAAAACAACCGCCTGAAAATAATTATGAGCTATCATTTCTCGACATCGAATTAAAACACCATTATTCAACCACTTAGACACAGAGCACGAGTAATCAGCGATAGCAAGTATGGCAAATATCTCACACCACCCTCAGAAAAGCATCACCTATGGCGCTCACTTCTCTACAGCAATATGTGCGCGATGCCTAGAAATAACAAAGCCCTTCAAATGAAGGGCTTTGTTAGCTCGGATACGGGCAAAAAGAAACAGACGTTGGGCTCACGTATTCTAAACAGTGTCGGGCAATCTATTAGTGCAAACCACCAACGTACTTCGACAATGTCGTAATATCTTCATCGTTCAATTTCTTGGCGATATCTCGCATCATGGCGTTCATATCGTTATTTCTATCGCCACTGCGGAATTTTTCCAACTGGGCTTGGATGTATTCGGCATGCTGACCTGATATTTTAGGGAAACCAGATAGCTCAGTGCCGTTACCTCTTGGCCCATGACAGGCGATACATGCGGTAATACCACGCTCTGCATCACCAGCCGTATAAAGGGTCTTGCCTTGTTCAACGACATTTTCTGGCGTGCTATTCGCTGAAATTGGCATTGATGCATAGTAGGCTGCCAAATCAGCCATATCTTCTTCAGATAGCGGCATTGCCATACCACCCATTACGGGATCATAACGACCTTGCTTACCAGCACTCGTCATGCCCAGTTTTAGGTCTTTCAATTGTTTTTCGATGTATTTTGCGTGCTGGCCTGCAATTTTAGGGTACATCGTCAACTGACTGTTACCGTCAGTACCATGACAAGCAACACAAGTTAGGGATTTTGCTTTACCAGCTTCAATATTGCCTTCAGCCCATACTGAACAGCTGGCTACAAGACTCAAGATTAGCGCTAATTTTTTCATGACATTCCATTATAATTATCAAGCTTCCAGTACCACTTTCCATCAGAGTTACACGTTTATTATTCGTTTGACGAGCAAAATGAGGTAACTCGGGCAATTAACACCGTTCATGGTACAATGTGTGGCCATATGCCGAGCACGGTTATTTTACACAATTTCACAAAAAAGTAATCAATCGACTACACAAAGTCGAGATGGAGTTAACAGTGAGCGTAAAAATTCATTATCAAAACACGCATTTTATAACAAGTGCGCCCGATATCCGTCACTTACCAGAAGATGAAGGTATCGAAATTGCGTTTGCAGGACGCTCCAACGCAGGTAAATCGAGTTCATTGAACCGACTCACCAACCAAAGAAGTTTGGCTAAAACCAGTAAGACACCTGGCCGAACTCAATTGATCAACCTCTTCAAAGTAGATGAAGGTTGTCATATCGTCGATCTACCAGGATACGGGTTTGCTCAAGTTCCGTTAGAATTAAAGAAAAAATGGCAGCGTTCTCTCGGTGAGTACTTACAAAAACGCAAATCCTTAAAAGGGTTAGTTGTACTCATGGATATTCGTCACCCAATGAAAGACCTTGACCAGCAACTCATTGTTTGGGCAGTCGAATCCAATATCCCAGTGCAAGTGTTGCTAACGAAAGCCGACAAACTAAAAAGTGGCGCGCGTAACGCTCAAATTCTGAAGATTCGCGAGCAAGCAGAAGCGACATTTGATGGTGATGTACAAGTAGATGCGTTCTCATCGCTAAAAGGGATGGGAGTGGAACAACTTCGTCGTAAACTTGATACGTGGTTTGCTCCGGCGTTTGAACACTTAAACGAGGCTGAGGCGCAAGATGAAAACGCCGTCCAAAAGCCGTCTGAATCAGAGTAATTCGCTGTAATTGTCCAACGATAGAAACAAAACGCCCCGCCGTCCTGGCAGGGCAATGGGAGAGAGAAGATTTAGTTATAGTTTGATGTAAGAATTCATCAAGATAACTATTTTTTCAATTCAATGGTCTGCAAAATGTGACCTCCTCGGCTCTCCCTCTTTTTACTTCCTCGTAAACCACTCAAACAAATCCCCACCTTACTCTATACTTTTCAATACTTTAAAAGCTCACATATGAAAAATCACGCGGACTTGATTTCATACTGAAATTATCAATTATGTGAAGGTGATTAAATTACAAAACGATAAGTAGTAAAGACACGTAAACGGTCTAAAGTAATGAGAAAATAAAACAAAAGCGGGTGAATGAATTTTTCCTTCGCACAAGAAAAAACGCCCCAGTCAAATACTGACTGGGGCGGCTGAATCAGCCTAATCCAATAACGTGAAACAAAAGGTCTGAAAGATAGAACATCTTACCTCTGTACCCTACACGACCAATGTACAACAACTGATCTAAAAATGAAACAGATTTTGTAATTTTTTTCATCCACTGTTCATTAACCAACAGAATGAATCAAAACAAAATCGCTTTATTATTGATACAAAAAAGCCAGTGTTTGTGCACTGGCTCATGATTTTAACTCTATAATGGTCAATAAGTGTCTAGTGAGCTTGATCCCAGTTATCACCGTGACCAGAATCCGCGACTAGCGGTACAGCGAGATTTGCTGCAGATTCCATCAACTCTTGTATTTTACTTTCAATTTCGCCTAAGAATGACGATTCCACTTCAAAGACCAATTCATCGTGAACCTGCATTAAAATACGAACCTTTCCATCACCTTCATTTTCAACCCACTCATCAACAAGCAGCATCGCTTTCTTAATAATATCGGCTGCCGTGCCTTGCATTGGTGCGTTGATCGCTGCGCGTTCTGCCGCTTTACGACGCATGGCATTACGAGACTTGATTTCAGGTAAGTGAAGACGGCGACCGTAAATAGTTTCAACATAGCCATTTTCAGATGCCGCGGAACGAGTATCCTCCATGTACTGCATCACACCAGGGTACCGCTCAAAATAGGTATCCATATACTCTTGGGCTTCACGACGTGGAATACCTAATTGCTTCGACAGACCAAATGCACTCATACCATAAATCAAACCGAAGTTAATCGCCTTCGCTCGGCGACGCTGTTCTGTCGATACTTGCTCAATATCAACCCCTAGAATTTCAGCTGCGGTAGCCGCATGAATATCTTTGCCCAACTTAAAGGCTTCCAAAAGCGCTGGATCACCGGACAAGTGCGCCATAATTCTCAGCTCAATTTGAGAGTAATCGACAGCCAAAATCTTCCAGCCGTGCGGTGCAACAAACGCTTGACGAATACGGCGTCCCTCTTCATTCCTGATTGGAATATTTTGTAAGTTAGGATCGGTTGACGAGAGGCGGCCTGTCGCCGTCACCGCTTGGTGATACGACGTATGGACTCTTCCCGTTTCTGGATTAATCATCTTCGGCAGTTTATCGGTATAGGTGGATTTCAATTTGGCTAAGCCACGATATTCTAAAATGAGTTTTGGTAGCGGATAGTCCAACGCTAACTCTTGCAACACTTCTTCGTTGGTAGACGGTGCACCTGATGGCGTTTTCTTGATCACAGGCAGGGCCATTTTCTCAAATAAGATAGCCTGCAATTGCTTCGGCGAGCTAAGATTAAACTCTTGCCCGGCAACGTCGTAAGCTTGCTGCTCGAGTTCATCTAGTCTCACGGCTAGCTCTTGAGATTGTGCCCCCAATAACATGTCATCGATTAACACGCCAGTTCTCTCAATGCGGGATAATACTGGAACCAGTGGCACTTCTATCTCTTGATAGATCCGCTTAAGATCTTCGTTTTTTTCAATTTCGCCATTTAAGCGCTGATGAAGTCTTAACGTCACATCCGCATCTTCCGCGGCATAAGGTGAAGCTTCATCCAATTCAATCTGGTTAAAGGTCAGTTGAGACTTACCCTTACCTGCAATTTGCTCGAAAGAAATACAACTATGTTGAAGAAACCGCAGAGCTAAGCTATCCATATCATGCTTGCCACCCACACTGTTGTATACGTAAGACGCTAACATGGTGTCAAATTGAATACCTTTCAGTTCAATATCATAACGCGCTAATACACTGGCATCATATTTTAAGTTCTGACCAACTTTCTTTAGGTTTTCATCTTCAAGCAAAGGCTTAAGCTGAGCAAGTACCCAATCTCGATCCAGCTGCTCTGGTGCGCCCATATAATCGTGTGCAACAGGAAGATAAGCTGCAACACCCTCTTCAGTCGCAAATGACAAACCAATTAGGTTGGCCACCATATAATTAAGGCTATCGGTTTCTGTGTCTAAGGCAAACACTGAGCTCGACTTTAGCTTGTCAAGCCAAGCCGTAAACTGCGCTTCGGTTAAAATCGTCTCATATTCACTGCGATCAATCGTTACCGCAGACACATCCATATCAGAGTCAGAGTCTTTTTTCGAAGAAGCAGAACCTGATGCTGAGCGAGAGTCCGCAACAACCTCACCAGTGCCACCTTCTAGCAACTCATTCAACCACGACTTAAACGTCAACTGAGCAAATAAGGTCGTCAACTCATCGGTATTTGGCGTCTGTTTCAGTAGCTCATCTGGTTTGTAATCAAGCTCAACATCGAGTTTTATCGTAGCGAGTTCATAAGAAAGCGTCGCGTTGTCTTTGTGCTCTACTAACTTTTTAGCCATCGTTTTCGACCCGCGGAAACCAAGGGCTGCAATATCATCAAGACGCTCATAAATACTTTGAATACTACCGATACCTTGCAATAAAGCGGTAGCGGTCTTGTCCCCAACACCCGGTACGCCTGGAATGTTATCAACTTTGTCACCCATTAAGGCTAGGTAATCAATAATCAACTCAGGTGGAATGCCAAACTTCTCGACAACACCTTCAACATCCATGACGGTATTCGTCATGGTATTTATAAGCGTCACATTCTCATCAACCAATTGAGCCATATCTTTATCACCAGTACTGATCAGTACTAAGCATTCCCACTTGAGAAGCTTGATGCGCTAATGTTCCAATCACATCATCCGCTTCTACGCCAGGTACACAAATAAGTGGTAACCCCATCGCTCGAATAACATTATGCAGTGGCTCGATCTGACAACGAAGATCATCAGGCATAGGGGGACGATTCGCTTTGTATTCAGGATACATATCGTCGCGGAATGTTTTG
Source organism: Vibrio sp. GJ43-1 (assembly GCF_055808835.1). Lineage (NCBI taxonomy): Bacteria > Pseudomonadati > Pseudomonadota > Gammaproteobacteria > Vibrionales > Vibrionaceae > Vibrio > Vibrio sp. GJ43-1. Next base: position 33,445 of record NZ_CM147884.1, read on the forward strand.
CCTTTAGCATCAAACACAACCGCAATACGATCAGAGGCAAATTGTCGCATCATGCTTCTCAGCATATTCACAACACCATAAACCGCATTGGTGGGGATCTCACCGTTACTCATCGTTTCAGGGTAAGCGTGAAATGCGCGATAAAGATAAGAAGAGCCATCAATAAGAATCAGCGGGTTGTCTGGTATATGAGCCATGTCTAGTCATCCAAAATTGGGGGATTTAGTCTAAGGATGCCACGTCTGTTTACACTATGCTATGACCTTTCACTGGTTAGATACACAGCGCTCACCTTTTAGTAAGGTAATCTCTCCCCTCACCTGTGGATAAGTCTGTTTATAGTGTTGTTAACGCTTGAGAATAACTTTACGAGCTGCTAAAAAAAACACAGTTAATAGACTGTTTTAAAAGGAAAATAATACAGATCAACCATGACAAAGATGATCCTTAATAGATCACGCAATGTGGAAAACCATTTTGGCGGGAAATCTCATGGTATAGAATACTGTGCTGACAAACTGTGTAGATAGAACGAACAAATTTTAGATAGAAAAAAAGCGACATCATAGATGTCGCCTAGCAAAATAGAGGGATGGGCATCTCAAAACTGAGTACATCTACCCTACCAAAAGCTATAAATACACTGGAAGCAATGTGAGCAATGTCGTGTCAAAAATGAACCCATTCCGCTGATAACTTCTACCCTAAAAGCACCGCTTAAAAGATAGGCTTATCTGGAGTGTTTCCCCTTAAGACGAGACTAATAATAATCATTCGCATTTAAATCGTCAACAACTAATTGCGAATTATTATCATTTAATTACCCATGCTTTTATTTTCACTGCCTAGCGTTTTGATAAACATGATCCGTGACTCTATCAAAGGCGTTCTTTGTTCATACCCCTCGATCAAGTAGCCATTTTTGAGCAGCAATCTCAACATTGAAGGAAACTGATTTCTGGATTTGACTGTAATGGCTTGGTAAGACTGTGCCGTCACCCAGCGTTCTTGCCACTCTAGTAACGCCTGAGCAACACCAAGTCGGCGAGCTTGACTGGTCACTCCACCAAACCAGCTATAAAAAGTGCCGTTATCAATTTCATAACCCATTTTAAACCCGACTAATTCACCATTACTTTCTGCCACCAAAATAAGGCTGCGTTTGTCGCCTAAACGAGACGCTAGACTCTCTACACTTTCCTTATGAGAAAACTCATCTATGGTCGCGACAATATCAGCGACTTCTTTCAAGCTACCTTCACGAATCAACATATCTTTCTCCCATAAAAAAGGTCGGCATATGCCGACCTTCATGACACAATAATACTTTCACTTAACGAAGATGACTTTTTGCTTCTCCATTCTCTTCAGCGAGCCACTCCGCTACATCTTTTGCGAAATAAGTGAGGATACCATCGGCCCCCGCTCGCTTAAAACAAACCAGTGATTCGAGCACCGTCTCGCGCTCTTTAAGCCAACCATTTTGAATCGCCGCTTTATGCATCGCATACTCACCCGAAACTTGATAAGCAAAGGTCGGCACCTGGAGTTCTGATTTCACTCGACGAACCACGTCTAAATAAGGCATTCCAGGCTTCACCATCACCATATCCGCCCCTTCATTAATGTCCATTGCCACTTCGTGCAAGGCTTCATCACTATTGGCAGGATCCATTTGGTAATTTTTCTTATTCCCCCCTTTCAGGTTCGATGCTGATCCGACGGCATCGCGGAATGGTCCATAGTAGTTCGACGCGTATTTTGCTGAGTACGCCATGATTTGTGTATGAATATAGCCCGCGTCTTCGAGAGCTTCTCGAATTCTTCCGATACGACCATCCATCATATCAGACGGTGCAACCACATCCGCTCCAGCTTCCGCATGTGACAACGCCTGCTTGACCAGCACTTCCGTTGTCTCATCATTTTGCACATAGCCATTGTCATCGATGATGCCATCTTGACCATGGGTGGTAAACAGGTCTAACGCCACATCAGTAATGACCCCCATATCTGGCACGTTTTGCTTCAGTAACTTCACAGCACGTTGAACCAGTCCTTCAGGATTATAGGCTTCTGCCGCACAAATACTTTTGGCGTCTTGGTTGACGACCGGGAATAGCGCAATTGCTGGTACGCCCAACTTTGCTAGGTACTCAGCTTCTTCCAGCATCAAATCGATAGACAGGCGTTCAACACCTGGCATCGACTCCACCGATTCACGACGATTTTTACCCATCAAAATAAACATTGGATAAATCAAATCGTCCACTGAAATCTGGTTTTCCGCCATCAAGCGACGGCTAAAATCGTGCTTGCGCAAACGGCGCATACGTCTTGCTGGAAATTGACCTTGAATCGATACAGACACTTTGTGCTCCTTGTCTGGAAAATGCGAAAACCAAGCATAGCACTCTCAATGCTGCATGCTAGTAGTAATACTGGAAAATGCCGATCCACATTCAATTGCATAGGTCTGTACATTATCTAGGTTGATATCACGACAGTGATTTTCGCCGCGAGAACTTGTGTATATACTTACCCCATCATTTAGACAGTAAAGTAATCCTATGATCGACACCCATGCCCACATATACGCTGAAGAGTTTGATGCCGACCGAGATGATGTTGTACAACGCGCACTTGCTGCTGGCGTAGAGAAGATCCTCCTACCAAACATTGACTTAGCATCGATTAAACCCATGCTCGCCACCGAAGCGGCTTACCCATCTGTGTGTCGTTCAATGATGGGGCTGCATCCTTGCTACGTCGATGGTGATGTCAAAGACACGCTTAACGAGATCCACGGCTGGTTCGATAAACATAACTTTATTGCCGTGGGTGAAATTGGTATCGATCTTTATTGGGATAAAACTTACAAAGCTGAGCAAGAATATGCCTTCATCACTCAGCTCAATTGGGCTAAAGAGCGCAACCTTCCCGTGGTCATCCACACTCGAGACTCCATTGAAGAAACCCTTTCGCTGCTTAAAAAAGAGCAAGACGGCACATTAAAAGGGGTGTTCCATTGCTTTGGCGGCAGCGTAGAAGAAGCAAAAGCGATCAATGAGTTAGGCTTTCACCTAGGCATTGGGGGTGTTTCAACATTTAAGAATGCAGGGATGGATAAAGTCATTCCTGAGCTCGATGCAAAGTGGCTGCTTCTTGAGACGGATTGCCCCTACTTAGCATACGGTCCCACATAGAGGGAAGCGCAACGAACCCGCCTATACGGCTTTGATTGTTGATCGCATGGCGCAATATAAAGAGACCGATAGCGCGTCATTAATTGAGATGACAACCAGAAACGCAAAAGCGCTGTTCTCATTGTAAGTATATAAAATATATATACAAGCATTGCACTAACATCACAAAAAGATAGAACAAGACAAGCGCAACAAGTAGAATACTCGCTGGTAGCATATTGGTTGGTTGTCATACCAACTTCTGAATCATTTTAGGTAGGTGGGTATGTGCGAGCACGGCAATTTATTACAACGACAAAAGCGAACATTTTGGCAGCGGTTAAAAGGCATTAAAGAAATTTATATTTGTTCAGGGTGTGGTCATACAGTCATCGTTAAGTAGCCTCCCAAGCTTCCGTTCCATACTATTAGCCACTTTACTCAAGGGTGGCTTTTTCTTTCTGTCGACATCCCATCTCTCTATCACAACCCGTAACCTCACACGGCCTCTGCTCCTGTTCCTTACTCATGTCAAACTGTGATACCGCTTCCAATTTGACATTCCCAAGGGGATTAGCACGCCATAGAATGCGAGCCCTAATACCATTTCAATCAAAGCATTATCGATAATCAAGGAGATGACAATGTGTGAGCACGGAGCCTTGCTGTTGCGCCATAAGCGTTCTATCTGGCAAAAGCTTATGAGAATCAAGAAAATCTATGTATGCCGTGCGTGTGGCTATACCATTAGGGTAAAAAGTTAAAAAAATAGCGGCTCAATCGCCGCTATTTTTATATGTTTTTCTAATTTAATCTTCGTCTTGCTCTGCTAGCTCATCATCTTTACGAGTGTAGAACCTAGCAAAGAACAGTCCGACTTCGAACAACAAACACATTGGAATCGCTAACAATGTTTGTGAAATCATATCGGGTGGCGTTAGCATCATGCCGACAATAAACGCCCCTACCACAATATACGGGCGCTTCTCTTTCAAGCTTTTGACATCCGTTGCACCAGTCCAGCACAGCAGAATAATAGCCATCAGGTACTTCAAAGGCGATACCAAACGCCAAAAACAACGCTAATACAAAATCGAGGTAACTGGATATATCGGTGGCAAACTCTACACCACCCAATGAAATAGCCGTAAAAAAGCCAAACACTAAAGGAAAGACGACAAAGTAAGCAAACGCCACCCCACAGTAAAATAGCAATGAGCTCGAAAACATCAGCGGCATGACTAAACGTTTTTCATGCTTGTACAAGCCAGGCGCAACAAACGACCACACCTGATGCAATATAAAAGGTACGGACAAAAATATGGACGCGATAAGCGTTAATTTAAGGGGCGTAAAAAATGGTGATGCCACATCGGTCGCGATCATCGTTGCCCCTTCAGGCAAACGCTCGACGAGAGGCTTAGAAACAAAATCGTAGATATCGCCAGAGAAATAGATCAAACAAAGAAAAACAACCAACACGGCACCAATGGCACGCAGCAACCTGTTTCTGAGTTCGAGCAAATGGCTAATTAAAGGTTGCGTCTGTTCAACGGTAGACATGAAAACCTCAAACAAATAAGAAGATGACTAAACTAAAGCAGGGCTATCTTCGATAACTAAAAAATAAGAGCGGATTACCGCCCTTATTGCACTTTTTTATCTGGCGACTCAGTTTCCACAGGTTTAACCACGTCTTCAACAATCAGGTGAAGGCTCTTTTGCATCGGAGGCAGTTGTTTGCACCTTATCCTTCGCATAAGGACGAGTAACCTCTTGCGCAGCTTGCTTGAGTTCTTCTACAGAACTTTTCAGTTCTGGAGACAGGTCTTCCATGCCCATTTTCTCAGCTTTACGCAAATTTTCTTGCAACTCCTGAACCTTAAGTTCATGCGAGAGCTCATCTTTGACATTATTTGCCATGCTCTTTGCTGAACTAATGAAACGAGAGACGCTGCGGATAGCAGTTGGTAAACGCTCTGGTCCAAGAACGACTAAACCAACCACCGATATGAGTACCAGTTCCCAAAAACCGATATCAAACACAGATTAAACCTGCTCTTTGTCTTTCTTAGTTTCCGTTGCTTCCGCTTGAGCGTCTGTTTTCTGTTGCTCAAGATTCTTCGGCTCAAAGTCCGCATCTTTTGTCTTAGACTTATCCGCAGACTCATCTTCGCTCATGGCTTTTTTGAAGCCTTTTACTGCGCCACCTAAATCACCACCAATTCCGCGTAATTTCTTAGTGCCGAATAACAATACAACGATGACAGCAATAATAAGAAGTTGCCAAATACTAATACCACCCATTTTCTCTACCTCGGGTCTTGATTAACAAAGAATAATAAAATTGAAGTTTATCGCTTAACGTCGATAACTACGCCAACTTAACAGCCAAAATGTGATACCGACAGCACCGGATACACCGGATAACTCTTGGTAAGACCCTTCTAGCAATATGGCTGAGCATACGATTAAAGTCGCACCAACGCCAAATAAAAATTGTCCTGTCGCATGTTGCCGTTTTGTTTCACGGTACCCGCGATAAAGCATGTCTACACGCTGATTCATCATGCGACCTTGTTTCAAGCTATCGTACAGCAACTCTGGTAATTCAGGTAACTTTTCTGCCCAAAACGGCGCGCGTTCCTTAATACCATTAATAACAGCTTGAGGTCCCACTTGATTCGCCATCCATTTTTCCAAAAATGGCATCGCGGTTTCCCATAGATCGAGTTGAGGATACAGCTGACGCCCTAGCCCCTCGATATACAGCAGCGTTTTTTGCAACAACACTAATTGAGGCTGCACCTCCATATTGAAGCGACGCGCGGTGTTGAATAAATTAAGTAGAACATGACCAAACGAGATTTCACCTAACGGCTTTGCAAAAATTGGCTCACACACCATACGAATAGAGAACTCAAATTCATCTACGTTCGTATCGGCGGGCACCCAACCAGAGTCCACATGCAGCTCCGCCACTTTTCGGTAGTCTCGGTTAAAGAACGCCAATAAGTTTTCTGCCAAATAGCGCTTATCCTCACTATTTAATGTGCCGACAATCCCGCAATCCAAACCAATCCATTTCGGGTTTTCAGGGTGATCATAGCTTACAAACACATTACCTGGGTGCATGTCTGCATGGAAAAAGCTGTCGCGAAATACTTGAGTAAAAAAGACACTCACACCACGCTCAGCCAGCAACTTCATATTAGTGCCGTTGGCTTGCAAGGTAGGAATATCGCTCACTTGAATCCCATAGATTCGCTCTGAAACCATCAAGCTTTCACTACTAAAGTCCGGTAAGACCTCTGGCACATAAAGCTCTTCGCTGCCTTCAAAATTGCGTCTAAGTTGAATGGCATTCGCCGCCTCGCGACGCAAATCCAATTCATCTAATAGCGTCTTCTCATATTCTCTTACGACCTGAACCGGTTTCAAGCGACGCGCATCTGGCAGTGCTCTTTCAACAATACGCGCCAAGCGATACATCAACTTAATATCCGCATCGATGACAGGACGAATATCAGGGCGAATAACTTTAAGTACCACCTCACGCCCACTTTCTTTGAGCTTAGCGGTGTGAACCTGAGCGATCGATGCTGAGGCGAGTGGCTGTACATCAAAATCACTAAACCACTGCTCTACCGAACCACCTAATGCGTTTTCAATATGCGTCTTCGCCAGTTCGCCATCAAACGCAGAGACTTGGTCTTGTAGCAACGCAAGCTGGTCAGCAATGTGAGGGGGAAACAGATCTCGACGCGTCGACATCATCTGACCAAACTTCACCCAAACTGGCCCCAATGCCTGCAAGGCTAAACGTAAACGCTCACCTAGAGGCTTCTCTGGGTGAGCATTTTTAATCCAAAATAGGGACTTTCGCGCGAATAGCGGAGCTTTGGTTAACTGATGTGTTGGAATCAACTCATCTAAACCATACTCCAATTGCACTTTAACGATTTGATATAACCGCTTCATTTCACTCGGAGTCATAGGGGCTCCGAGTTATCTGCTTTCGAAGCAGCAAGCGCATTCAATGTATTGGATTCCAATAAACGCTCAATACGCACAGCAAGCTTATCTGCCGCACTGCGCACATCATCCACTTGATCGCAAAACGCTGCAATTTCGAGTGGTGCTGGTGCCATTTTCCATTCTTCAGTCAGCACTTGTCCTAAGTGGTCTTGATGCTTTTTCATTTGAGAAGAGACAAAACCAACCGCCCCTTTGGCGCTTTGCACAAGACTATGCGCCACGACATCGCCCGTCACACGAGATAGCCACTCTTCTAAGTCAGGCTTGCAGTCGGTCATCAACTGAGCAAATTTCTGTGCCAGTTGAATATCACCTTCAAGTTCAAGCTTATCTTGCTTAATCAAACGAGTGATATTTGCCTGCTCTCTTAGTTCTGGGAGCACAGATAAATTCAACGATAGCGAACAGTCCGCCACCCCTTCATAGTTTGCCAACACATCCAATTGGTGGCTAAAGATAAAGGTCAACGACTTATTGAACTCACGCAGGTGAATTTGGATGCTTTGACCTTTTAAACGAGTCACACGTTTAACGAGGTCATCATCATCTTTAATCAGAGTATTCAGCGTGGTCTCTACCACCGCCGTCACTAGTGGATCAAATGGCATTTACCTATCCTTAGAATTTATAGCCGCGGTGCAAGGCGACAATACCACCGGTCAGATTAAAGTACTTAGTATGCTCAAAACCAGCGTCTTGCATCATCCCTTCTAGGGTCTCTTGATCAGGGTGCATACGGATAGACTCGGCCAGATAACGGTAACTCTCGGCATCATTTGCCACAATCTCACCGATTTTCGGCAACAAGTGGAAAGAGTAGGCATCATAAATTTTAGACAGCGGGTCTAAGATAGGTTTAGAGAACTCTAAAACCAATAAACGACCGCCAGGTTTAAGCACGCGATACATTGAGCGTAACGCTTTGTCTTTATCCGTGACATTACGAAGGCAAAAGCTGATCGTAATACAATCAAAATAGTTGTCTGGGAATGGCAGTTCTTCAGCGTTCGCTTGGACATAATGAACATTACCAACGATGCCTGTATCTCTTAACTTATCACGACCCACGTTGAGCATGGAGTTGTTGATATCCGCCAAGATAACGTGGCCTTGATCACCGACAATACGTGAGAACTTCGCCGTAAGATCGCCCGTACCGCCACCTAAGTCAAGAATACGCTGACCCGGTCTTGCTCCGCTGCAATCAATTGTAAAGCGTTTCCATAATCGATGGACTCCACCCGACATGAGATCATTCATAATGTCGTACTTAGCGGCTACTGAGTGAAAAACCTCCGCAACACGCGTGACTTTTTCACCCTTAGACACCGTTTCGAAACCAAAATGCGTGGTTTCATCTTGCTGATTTACTTGATTCGATTGCACGTTAGTATCCGTCATTATCCTTCCTCATACGCAGCGCGACATTACCCCGGCGCTGCCGACGGTCAGTTTACTTTATCCGTCTCTGGTTGTCTTTCCACCAACGCATCATTTTGTGCAATTTCTGTGATAGAGGAAGAAATAGAGCGCTTCACTTCCACCCCTAACTCTTTAAAGCTTTCGGCCTGACGAATGGCGTTTCCTCGCCCAGTCGCCAGTTTATTCATGGCACCTTGATAATTCTGATTCGCTTTATCTAATGCGCCGCCTAGTGCTTCCATATCATCGACAAACAATCTTAGCTTGTCATACAGTTTGCTTGCTTTATCGGCAATAATTTGCGCATTTTGATTTTGCCTTTCATTACGCCACAAGTTATCGATAGTACGTAAGGCCACTAACAGGGTAGTCGGGCTCACAACAATAATATTGTGCTCCATCGCGTCTTTTACCAAGCTAGGGTCAGCTTGAATCGCGACCTGAAAAGCAGGCTCAACTGGAATAAACATCAATACGTAATCCAGTGAACGAATGCCTTTCAGTTGGTGATAGTCTTTTTGTGATAAGCCACGAATGTGGTTTCTTAGCGCCAACAAATGATCGCGCAGCGCCTGCTCTTTCTCTGTATCCAGATCGGCATTAAAATAACGTTCGAAAGCCACCAGCGCCATTTTGGAATCAATCACAACTTGTTTATCTTGTGGCAGATGCACAATCACGTCTGGCTGAAAACGCTTACCCGCTTCATTTTGCAAATTCACCTGAGTTTCGTATTCATGCCCTTCACGTAAGCCAGACTCGGCGAGGACACGGGCAAGCACCACTTCTCCCCAGTTACCTTGCTGTTTATTGTCTCCCTTAAGTGCCTGCGTCAAATTCATCGCCTCGCGAGTCATCTGGTCATTCAAGCGCTGCAGGTTTTTCAGTTCATGTACTAGAGTATGGCGCTCTTTCGCTTCTTGGTTGAAGCTGTCGTTAACCTGCTTTTTAAACCCTTCAAGCTGCTGTTTTAAAGGCGTTAAGATTCCATCAAGACTCTGACGGTTCTGTACATCCACTTTATTGCTATTGGCTTCTAATACTTGGTTCGCCAAGCGCTCAAACTGCTCTTTTAATCGCAGCTCCGATTGCTCAAGAAGTTGCATCTTTTCCGTATCTGAACGCTGCTGCTGTTGAAAGGTAGCCAACTGCTCGCGTAATTCGGTTTCCGATAAGGCGCGCGCCTGACGCACACGTTCAAGTTCCTCAGCATAGTGCTGACGCTCTTGTTTCACCGCCTCAAAATAGCGCAGTTTTTCCACCGCAGCCATCACCTTACCGTGGGCTTGTTTAAGCTCAAATGCCGATTTATCTCGCTCATCATCAAGCTCGTCTAACTCTTGCTTGGCGTCGGTTAAGGCCTGCTGCAAACGCTCAATATCTTGCTCCAAGCTCATTTGAACCATGTCTGCTTTTTGCTCCATGATTTCAACCGTTTGTCGCGCTTTAAAATGAAAAATCGCCGCTGCCGAAAACCCTAGGCAGGTAGAGACAGACGTGATTGAAAGTAGGAGGGTTTGGTGATCAATTATCCATTGCATGTTTGGTCAGCCATCAGCGTTTCATCTAATGCTAATGGTAATTTATACTGGATAAATGTCCAGATATTTACAATTTTCTCAGCTTCAATCGCGAATTAATAATGTCTTCCATTATCTTTTGATCACGTTTAGCTTTTTCATATTTTTGTTTGCTTTTCCAACGCTCAAGTACTTGCTCTAAACCATGTACGCGCTGCGACTTTTGCTGCAATTGTGCCTGTATTGCATGACACTCCGCCTGCATCACCGCCTGCTCATGAACTTGGTGGTTCAGCATGCCTTGCAGCATACGATCGACCATCGTCATGTTCATCAAACTCAGTCGGCTACAAGACTCTACACCATGACCATGGTGAAAGGATTTCAGATCAGCTAATGCCGATAATCTCGATTCGAGCTTCTTAGTTTGTTGACGTGCGGCATCCAACTGTGACCCAATTCGGTCGCGTTGATTTTCTTCAAGCATGGTCAACGCACCGACCGCTTTTATTTTACTCTCCATGACACCCTTCCCTGATAGTCAACATCCGATATCGGCGCTCTTTACTGTGATGTCGCTTCGCTGGCGAATAACTGCGCCAGTTGCGTTAAACTTTGCGGGTAATCAAACGTCTCGTCGGCGCCTTGAAGTAAATAGGCTTTCAATTGCGGGTGCATCATCACGGCACGGTCAAGTTCGGGATCTTGCCCGGGTTGATATCCGCCTAATGGCAATAGCTCTTTGACCTGCAGGTAGCTGGCATAGCATTGACGAAATTGATGAGCAATCATGTGATGCGGCTGTTCAGTGCAGGCATTCATGCATCGGCTAATCGACGCATTAATATCTATGGCCGGATAATGCCCTTGTTCCGCTAGCTGCCTAGAAAGCACAACGTGACCATCTAATATAGCTCGCGCAGAATCGACCACCGGGTCTTGCTGATCATCACCTTCCGCTAATACCGTGTAGATCGCCGTAAGGCTGCCATCGGGGTGCTCACTGTTCCCTGCTCTTTCTAACAATTGCGGTAAGATACTAAATACCGAAGGTGGGTATCCTCTTGATGCAGGAGGCTCTCCCAATGCTAAAGCAATTTCTCTCTGAGCCATGGCATAACGTGTCAGCGAGTCCATCAACAACAAGACATCTTTACCTTTGTCACGAAAATACTCAGCCACGCGATGACACAGCAACGTGGCACGCAATCGCATCAATGGTGATTCATCTGCGGGAGCCGCGATGATAATGGCTTTGCGACGTGACTCTGGCGTGAGATTACGTTCCACAAACTCACGCACCTCACGACCTCGCTCACCAATGAGCCCGACAACAATAACGTCAGCTTCCGTGTTTTGAGTAATCATCCCCATTAAGACACTCTTCCCGACTCCGCTGCTTAGCCATTAATCCAATTCGCTGACCTTTTCCCACGGTGAGCAAACCGTTAATAGCACGCACCCCAACATCAAGAGGCGTGTCTACCGGGCGACGTTTCAGCGGATTGATAGGTTGAGGATCCAATGACACGCGTTCTCCCCCCGTTAGCGGTGCCCCATCATCAAGAACTTCACCTAAACCATTAACCACACGTCCTAGCCAATGGTGCCCTAGATGCACATGGCTGTCCCCTTCTAACGGAATCACCTTAGCACCTGCAAATAACCCTCCCAAGCGACGAATCGGCATGAGATAAGCAATCGTATGATCAAACCCAACCACTTGCGCTTCGATCATATCGCCTTCCGCCGTCTCAACTAAAAATCGTTGATCAAGCTTAAAACGACAACCCACCGCTTGCAGCATTAACCCATTCACTTTAACCAAGCGGCCCGTCACTTTAGCAACCTAGCACCGCTTCCAATGACGCCATCGCATCATGAAGCCTTGCTGTCAGGGGTAACGACAAAGCATTAGTCATGATTGGACTCATGGCGCGCTGGCAATGTTTCGTCAAGTAAATGATTCTTCACGTTATCCATACACGTTTCTAAGCGCGCATCACAACTGGCATCGGCTTCTGCGTCATCCGTGACCAAATGACACCCGCCCACCGGAAGCTCAGTTTTCGCCACTAGCTTCCAATTGTCTGGCAGTTCAGCATTGATGTTAGCGATACGTTCTAAATCTTGCGGATTCAAGTGCACCATTACTTTTTCAGTCTTACCCGGCATCGCTTCCAAGGTTTCATCCACCAACGCGAGAATTTGCTGCGGCATGAGCGTCAGTTCAGCACGAATGACCTGCTGGGCAACCTTCTGCACTAATTCACAAATCACGTGACGCTGCTGTTGATCTTTCTCTTCCTGCCAACGCTCTAAATGATGGTAAATCTCGTTGACGGGCTTGATCGCCTCTAAAAAAGCCTGCTTTCCGGACTGCTCACCAGAAATAAACCCTTTTTGAAACCCTTCCTTTTGCCCTTCAAGCAGCCCTTGTTGCTGCCCTTGTTCAAGGCCTTGTTGCACCCCTTCTCGATGCCCCTGCTCAAGCCCTTGCTGAAATCCCATCTCAAGTTTTTCTTGCACGTCTGCCTGTGATGCTTCTTCACCCCACATCCTATCTTCAGCAAGATCATTAGCTTGAACCTTGGGGGCGACCGGAGGAAAACGATGCAATCGATAATCGGATGCTGCTAACCTAAGTATCGGCTTACTTTCAATCGCAAATGGCGAGGTAACCTTATGCTTCATCGCTATTCCACCGTCTGTTCTTCGTACAGTGACAACTCAATTTCGCCCGCTTCAGACATCGCTTTGACCATCTGCATAATCTCACCACGCGCTCGTTCCACCGCGCTAACAGGCACAGCGCCTCTCAGTTGCATGTCGTCTTCCAATGCCTGAACTAAACGCTGAGGCATGGAGCGTTTTATTGCTTGTTGCAGCGAGATTTCAGCGCCTTTCAGCGCGGTTCCCCACAGTTCAAGTGGAACTTGCTGCACCAAACGATCCATGGTGTCTTCACGCTGTCGCCCTAGCACCATGAAATCAAACATGTTTTCTTCAATTTCACTGACCACATCTTCATCATGCAGCTTGAGCATTTCCATCAACATACCCTTATCACCAGAGAAGCGATTAATAATATCCGCCACCTGTTTTACGCCAGACAATGGCGCACTTTGGCTCGTTGAAACATGTTCAATACAACGTTCAATCAACTCATTAAGATCGCTTGCCACGTCATGATCAATTTCCTGCAAACGTGCAATCCGATACAACAATTCATCATGATAATCCGCAGGCAGTTGCTCGAGTACTTTCGACGAGGTTTCCGGAGGTAGATACGCTAAGAATATTGCCTGCATCTGAGGATGCTCTTGTGAAATAAAACGCGCCAAAATCTCCGCATCAACCCATTGCAAGCGCTGCATGTTGTTGCGAATTTCATCCCCGTATAGATTATTAAGCAGCCCTTTCGCTAAATCATTTCCTAACGCTTTACGTAACGTATTCGACAAATACGCTTTTGATGCACCGCGAATGCCACTATGTTGACGAAAATCATCAAAAAAGTGTTGAATGACCTGCTTGGCATTATCACTTTTTATGCCGCTCAACCGCGCCATTGCTTTGGTCACTCGCTGTGTTTCATCTCGAGTGAAGTGTTGAAATACCTGTGCGGCGGCATCCTCCCCCATCCCAAGCAATACCAGAGCGGTACGCTCAACATGACTAAGCGTGGCTGGTGTTGACTGCGCTGTTTTCATTCACGTTCACCCATTGTTTTAGTACTTCTGCGACACGCTCTGGCTCTTCGTTAGCAATAAGCTGCAGATGTTTTAATTGAATTTCTAGCGGAGAACCCGCCGCAGCGGTAACATATCGCTGCTCGCATCCAAGCCCGATGACGCAGAGGTAATTCCCTTCTCAGACAGCTTGCGATTGAGTAATTCTTCTCGCTCTCGTTCTTCTCTGGTTTGCACATTCTCTTGATAGTCATCTTGAGGATTCTCAGCAAAATCAAGGTTCGCATTGCGCTGATCGGCACCCGTTAAATGCATAATCAAAGGACGTAAAACAAACATAATCATCGCCATACCCAACAAGCCACCAATCACATAACGCAAAGGTTGCTGGACTGTCGGGTCTTGCCACCATGGCATGGCAACTGGCGCGTCAATTTCAATCGGCGTGAAGTTAAAACTCATCACGTTAAGGCGATCACCACGACCAGCAGAAATCCCCACCGCGTCCATAATCATATCCGAAATCTGATTGCGCTCTGCGTCGGTCCACGCCGTACCATTTGGCGCCGCCGCTTCATTAAGCAATACCGACACACTTAATTGTTCCACTTCACCTTGCTGATATTGCGTTCGACGAATACTGCTGCCCACCGCATACTGGCGATTTAATTCACTGCGCGCGTTGGTATTTTTACTGTCTTGTGTTTCGACCTCTCCCGTCACCGCACGGCTGATTACTTAACGCGCCGGGAATACCTAACGCAATGTTGTCGATACTATTATTTTGAATGCTGTGTTCATTACGAACGACGGGAGTCGAATCAAGGATCTCTTGTGTTTCTTCGACTTGACTGAAGTTAAGATCGGCGGCAACTTGAACCCGATAGTTGCTTGGTCCAACAATGGGCGTGAGCATATCCGCAGCTCGTTGAATCACCTGCTTTTCTACACTCTTCTGATAATCTAAGTATTTAGCATTAACCTTATCGGCTTCCATTGAACCTATATCGGCACTAAGCAAGCGACCATATTGATCAATCACAGAAACAAACTCAGGCTTCATTGCCGTTACGCTGCCCACAACCAAGTTAACTATCGCTTCAACTTGCTCCGGTTTTAGATCATCACCAGCTTTGAGTTCAAGCATAACCGAAGCTGAAGGCTCTTCGCTTTGCTGACGAACAAACAACGTTTGACGAGGGATCGCTAAATGCACCCGAGCATTGGCAATGGCGTTAAGCGAGATAATAGTGCGAACTAACTCACCTTCCAAACCATGTCGATAGCGAGCATTTTCCATAAATTGACTGGTGCCCAGCGAGCTGTCTTCTTTCAAAGCATCTAAGCCGATTGGCAATTGGGCTTTTACACCTTTCGCGGCCAATAGCATACGAACCTTCGCCACCTGCCCTTCCGTCACTAATACCTGACCATTTTGCTCTTGCAGACGATAAGCAATCCCTTCCGCTTCAAGCACGGAAATGATCTCCCCGATATCAAAACGCTCTTGCTGGCTATACAAAGGGCGATAACTTTGCGATGAACTCCATAGAGCGACCACAATAATAGCGGCAACAATGGCAGCCAATACCGCAGACAACACGAGGTTACGTTGTGAGCTTGACCACAATAGTTTTAGTTTCTGACTAAAATCACCAATGGGTTTCTTATGGACAAAGGCCTGATTTTTTGACGATGATGACTCGATAGCCCCAGGACTAGGCATCACTTGAGAAGTTAATTCTGACATTGTCTACACTAAGCATTTTCATGATTTCATCAAACGAAGAGACGACTTTGTTACGAACCTGCATCAAGGCTGAAAATGATAAGCTCGCTTTTTGGCTCGCAACCATTGCCCCAACTAAATCGTCGCTTTGTCCCGTCTCAACCGCCGTCATTTTGCTGCTTGCCAAAGACTGGTGCTCATTAACCCGATCTAGCACCCCTTTCATCGCCGTCGAAAACGATAAAGGTGACAAGGGTTGCTGCGCATCAACTGGGTTTGATGACACCACAAAGTCTGGTTGTATCTGTTGTTGCATCGATTGCAGCTTGGTCAGCATGAGTTGTTCCGCCGTGACCGCGCTATTGATAGGTTGCATTGCCATCATACTTCTCCTTTATGCAGCCGAGCCTAATGCCGACTGCAGATCAATTCCTTGTTCGCGCATTGCAGCCAGCTTATAGCGCAGTGCACGCGTTGAAACCCCCAGCGCGTTTGCCGTTTTGGTTCGATTACCACCAAACTGACGCAGTTGCTCTAGGATAAATTGGAACTCTGCTTGTTTTTTTACTTCCACATGCCCGAATGAAGCGCTGCCTAATCTCTGCTTAGAAGGCGCAGTGTTAGGCAAGGACGGGGCAGAAAGTGAGTGTGGTGATGCCGCAAGTTCAATGGGAAGCATCAGATCTTGGGCAGTAATAAAATCGCCATGACGCATCACAAGTGCACGTTGAATGACATTTTCTAATTCACGAATATTACCGGGCCAGTGATACTGACAAAGCGCTTGTTGCGCATCTTCAGACAGGTGGCAAGCCGCCTTCTCTTTATATTTATTGATAAAGAATTGACTAATCGGCAGGATATCTTCCTGACGCTCACGAAGTGGTGGCCAGTGCAATGGCAGCACATCCAATCGGTAATAAAGATCTTCACGGAATTGACCTTTCTGCACTTCACTTCTCAGATCTTTATTTGTCGCAGCAATCACACGAATATCAAGTTTAATGGACTTATGACTGCCCACCCGCTCAACTTCTCGCTCTTGCAACACTCGAAGTAGCTTAGCTTGAACCGCTGGTGACATTTCACCAATTTCATCCAATAAAATGGTGCCACCATTGGCTTCTTCAAACTTACCACTTTGAGAGCCTGATGCTCCGGTAAACGCCCCTTTAACGTGACCAAATAACACCGCTTCAAGCATTGATTCAGGTATCGCCGCACAATTCACGGCGATAAAAGGCTGGGATGCGCGAGGAGACTGATCGTGCACATAATGTGCCAGCACTTCCTTACCCGTCCCTGATTCACCTGAAATCAAAACACTAGCACTGGTGCAAGCCGCGCGATGAGCCAATTGCAACACCTGCTTGCTGCGCCATGATTCCGCAACAATATTCGCCATTGGCTTTTCCATCGCTTCCACGCGATGAAGTAAATTAGTGAGCTGCACCGCCTCGAAAGGACGCAGTAAATAGTCCGTAGCACCTAGCCTTCATCGACTCCGCCGCCAGCATACCTTGGTCTTGTTCGACAATGGCAATAGCAACACCCGCGTTAGTCTTGCGCTGCTGACACACGACCCACTCACGAACACTCATATCCGGTAGGCTTGAACTGACTAAACTGATTGCCGCCGTTGGCTCCAATAACGCCGCTCGCCCTGTTCTCACATGACGAACAAGAAACCCTTGCTGCTGCAATACATCAATAATCGGTCGGGCATCATTGTCGCAAGGTTCAACGAGTAAAATATCCTTATTCATTTCAATGTCACCCCCGTCTGCTCATCCTGAGAAGACGTCAATGTGTTCATAGATTGACGAATCACTCTTACTGTCACTCGTCGATTTTTGGCTTGACCTGTTTCTGTCGCATTACTCACCACAGGATAACGATCGCCGTGCGCCCTCACTTCAATTAACGAATTTGATGTCCCCAGTTCGGTTAATAGACTTGCTACATCATCAGCGCGTACCCGAGAAAGCTGCAGATTCGCCATGGACGAGCCTAGATTATCGGTATGCCCATCAATCAACACACGTTGAACCGTTTTGTCCGATTGGAGATAACCTGATAAAGCTTTAAGTACTTGGCGTTGCGAGGCATCCAATACTCGCTGCCCAACACGGAAGCTCAGCTCTATATCTCGAGCCTGCTCATAAGACATGCCCGGTAATGCCGCGCGACAATCATTAAACTGACGGTACGCTTGGTCGATACGAACAGAAGGAACGGTCAAGCCTTCAGTGACTAAAAGCTTACCCTCGTCATTATCGTGACCGAACTCCAAGTGCATCCACGCCCCTTTAGCAAATTCGGTCAAAAAGGCTTCAATACCATGATTAAATGCCACCACTCCCGATGAGACTTGGTGAGAAGTGACAATCGCATTAGAGTACGCTGGCGACTGCCAAGGCGGAGAAATTTGTAACAAACTCGCTTGAGGGGAATTCACGTGCGTCTTGCGCAGCTCCATCGGGCTATTTGGCTCTGCAACAAAAGCAATATATTCCGTACCCGACAAGGAATAACGTAACTGGCATTTAAATTCAGACTCAACAAACTGCCAATTAACCATATCCATTGGGATGCTATTTTTAGCAGCAAATGAGACATTGCCCCATAAAATAAGAACACAAGCGAGCATTAGCGGAAATAAAGCTTCCGCCCGGAATGAATTACTCTTCCTCCACCCCACGATAACGTCAAGGAAGGAAATTAACTCAGACCTATTTCTGTGAATAAATATAATATTCATATCAATACCAATTCTGACATGTAACAAGGCGCATATAATTTAACCAAATATGAACACCAAAAAATGAAGATTTAAAATTAATCTTGTAAAACATAAGCTTAAAAACACAAGCCATACACGGGTAAATTATATGACAAAGGGTTCATTTGCCCTGGCTATATTTAGCTTTTTTAATATTTATTATTCCACCAAACTAACTCTATTTATTTTTTATTTAAAGATGCTTTTATAATGCATAAACAAACATATGAACCAAGCTCACAAATTTAAATTTTACGACTAAAAAGATATAAAAAAAACAGAGTAGACTAAAACAATAACGCCTAGTTATTAATTTGACGCGTCGGTATTTAGTCGTATCGATAGCTCAATCACTTTTCGGTAATATTATGGCTTCTGAGTATTCATTGACATTAGAGCACGCACAATCACTCAATATCGAGCTTCTTGGTAAGCCGATCCATAGAGTAAAAAATAAACTGGAAGACGAATTTAAACGCTCCAGTCATTCCTTACGTCAAGCGATACAATCTTGGCTCAATAGTTCCGATGTCGATGTCACCATTCAAACGATTACGATCAACAGTGACAATCATCAGTATCACGATTTTGAAAGCATCAGCGCCATGCAACACGAAACCGAGCGGTCACCTATCCATTCACCTTTCAAACCTCTTGCTTATCCATCTTGCAGACCAATTTTATGGGGCAAGTATCGAGCGCACGACAGATGAACTTTCAGCCAGTGACCTACGACTCCAAGAACGTATCGCGAAACTGATCAGTACTTGGATTGCACCGATGGAGCATTGGCATTCCAGTCAAGCCATCCCTCATCAAGGGACGGGTATTGTGGCAACTCTTGCCATTACATATCATCACCCGACAAGCGGTAATATGACCGCCAATCTAGCCATTCAACTCGATAGCGTTTTAGTACAAACGCTCGCTGACGAGTTAACGCAGGCCCCTAACCCTCACATCGCCAGCGATTTTCAACATGTGCTGCAGGCCACTCCTGTTAGGCTGAACGTGCAATTAAGCCAAACTCAATTGCCATTAACCCAGGTATTACGTTTGCAACCCGATGATATTTTACCTATCAACTTACTGACAAACGTCCCTGTCCATATAGGAAAGGAGCGTCTCTTTACTCGGTCGCGTCGCAGAGCAAGATGGGCAATTGGTTTTAATTTTAAATAATGAAAAGGAAAGCAACTCATGAGCGACACGCCTGAACATAATGCCTTTGACGGTGACGAATTGAGCTTTGATGACTTTCAACTAGAAGGGTTTGATAGCGATACACCACTAAGCACACCCGCTTCACCTCAACGTGACCTCAGTTTTTTTAAAAGCATTCCTGTCACTGTGACTCTTGAAGTCGCCAGTAAAGAAATCGCGTTAGGTGAGCTAA
This sequence comes from Vibrio sp. GJ43-1, assembly GCF_055808835.1. Lineage (NCBI taxonomy): Bacteria > Pseudomonadati > Pseudomonadota > Gammaproteobacteria > Vibrionales > Vibrionaceae > Vibrio > Vibrio sp. GJ43-1. The sequence continues at coordinate 53,209 of NZ_CM147884.1, forward strand.
TGAGTGCGGGTGAAGGCAGCGTGATAGAACTGGACAAGCTCAATGGTGAACCTCTCGATGTGAAAGTGAATGGTTCACTGATGGGACATGCAGAAGTCGTTGTTATCAATGATAAATACGGTTTAAAGCTGATCGACGTAGTGGATTCTGCACTGACCAAGATGGGGCCATAGTTAGTGTCTCATCCGTTTACTCACAAGGTTGTTAAACTGACTAAACACCACTTCGCCTTGCTGTGTCACCTCCCTTGGAAGCTCATCGTACTGGTGAGCTTAATCAGCTTCCCTGTCGCGGCAGACAACGGGTTAACCTTTCTTACCGTCAATGATGGTCAGACCGACCAGGCGTATAGCGTCAAGTTGCAAATTTTGCTACTTATGACCGCGCTGAGCTTTCTGCCTGCATTTATTCTGATGGCTACGAGCTTCACACGGATCATCGTGGTCTTAGCCATTTTGCGACAAGCGCTTGGTCTGCAGCAGAGCCCGCCTAATCGCGTGTTAGTGGGCATTGCACTCAGCCTAAGTATTTTAATCATGCGCCCGGTCTGGAGTGACATTTATCAAAATGCTTTCCAACCATACGACCAAGGTGAAATCACCTTAATGCAGGCATTTTCCACCGCAGAAAAACCTGTGCGCAACTTTATGTTGGCACAAACCCAGCAAAATGCGCTCGAGCAAATGCTGCGTATCGCCAATGAGCCTCTGAATCAAAATATTGAGGATATTTCCTTTGCGGTGATTTTACCGGCCTTTGTCATTAGCGAGCTCAAAACCGCATTTCAAATTGGTTTCATGCTGTTCATCCCGTTCCTCATCATTGACCTCGTCGTGGCCAGTGTCCTAATGGCCATGGGGATGATGATGCTTTCGCCACTCATTGTCTCTCTGCCCTTTAAGCTTGTCGTCTTTGTATTAGTGGACGGCTGGGCGATGACCGTGGGTACGCTCTCGGCCAGTTTTGGATAGTACAAGGACAAACCATGACTCCAGAAATGACCGTCACGCTATTTTCTAATGCCATCTGGCTTATCATCAATATGGTGATGGTCCTAGTACTGCCAGGGCTCGGAGTAGGGTTGATTATTGCTATTTTTCAAGCCGCCACACAAATACAAGAACAAACGTTAAGCTTCCTACCGAAATTACTTGCCACCCTACTGATGGTGATTTTTGCTGGCCACTGGATGTTACGAAAAATCATGGAGCTGTTTGATTACCTGTTCCACAACATCCCAGGGATGATTGGCTGATGCAATTGACCTTTGCCGATCTCTCACAATGGCTAGGGCAGCTATGGTGGCCCTTTTTTCGCATTGGGGCGGCATTTCTTTCCTTACCCTTTTTTGGTGATGCCCTGATTCCAGTTTGGGTTCGCAGCTTGCTCGCGCTGTCCATCGTCGTCATTACTGCCCCCTTGATGCCGCCAATGCCTGCCGTTGAATTATTTTCTATGACATCCCTGTTCCTTGCCTTTGAACAGGCGCTATGGGGGGTGTTTTTCGGTCTGATTTTGCATCTGTTTTTTACTATTTTCACCATGCTGGGACAAATTGTTTCCATGCAAATGGGGCTAGGAATGGCCATCATGAATGACCCGGTCAACGGGCTCTCGGTCGCGATTCTAGGGCGCATATTTTTATTGTTATCCACCCTGCTATTTTTAACACTAGAAGGGCACCTTTTAGTGATTGATATTCTTGTGCAAAGCTTTGTGATTTGGCCTGTTGGCTCTGGTCTCAGCATGAGCGCGCTCAATCAAGTCATTGGGCTATTTGGCTGGATGTTTGCTTCCGCCCTTGCCCTCGCACTGCCTGCTATTGTTTCAATGTTACTTGCCAATATCAGTTTTGGTGTGATGAATCGCGCCGCGCCTAGCTTAAATGTCTACGCGCTCGGTTTTCCGATGACCATGCTGCTCGGTCTATTCAGTATTTTGCTCACCGTTACGGGTATTCCAAGTCGCTATACCGCCCTAGTTCATGAGGTGCTTCGCCATCTCAACGGATTTGTCGTGGGGGGTATGAGCGAACAATCTAGCCAAGATAAATCAGAAAAAGCCTCACCGCAGAAGGTTAAAAAAGCGCGCCAAGAGGGACAAATTCCGCGGGCCAAAGAATTTTCCTCAGCGGTTATCTTTCTGGCCGTAGCGTTATTTTTTAACAGCCAACTGCCCAGTATTTGGGCGCATATCTCTGGTATTTTTCGTTTCAATATGAGCCTGACTCGTGAGGATCTTGATAACCCAATGCAAATGATTGAGCAGCTCGGTCATAGCTTGGGGATCCTAATCGACATGCTGCTGCCCATGTTCTTAGTTATCGTGATTGTCGCGGTTGCTAGCAGCCTAATTTTAGGCGGCTGGATGTTTCGCCCCGCCAACGTGCAGCCAAAACTCAGTAAACTCAGTCCTCTGTCCGGCATTAAACGCATGTTTTCTACCCGCTCACTGGCCGAGTTACTCAAATCAACGTTCAAGGTTTCGGTCATTTTTGCTCTGCTCTACAGCTACCTCAACAGTAACCTTCAGCCCTTGTTAGGCATGCAACAGCTCACCCTAAATCAAGGCGTCACCATGGTGATGACCATTTTATTCGAAGGCTTACTATTGATGGGAGTAGCGCTGCTTATCTTCGGCGTCATTGACATTCCTTACCAACGTTGGGAACACTTAAAACAGCTCAAAATGACCAAGCAAGAACTGAAAGAAGAGTATAAAAACAATGAGGGGCGACCTGAGGTCAAACAGCGAATTCGACAAATTCAGCAACAGTTTGCGCGTCGTAAAATCGAAAAAACCGTACCGAAAGCCGATGTGGTGATCACCAACCCCACGCATTATGCGGTGGCATTAAAATACGACACCAGCCTATCGGATGCGCCATTTGTGGTGGCAAAAGGCATTGATGAAGCCGCCATGCACATCCAGCGCATCGCGCGTGAAAATCAGGTGGAAATCTTAAATTCCCCTCCGCTAACACGATCGATTTACCACACCACAGCAATAGAACAAGCCATACCGAGTCAGCTCTACATTGCGGTCGCACATATTCTGACCTACGTCATGCAGCTGAGATCATTTCGCCGTGGGGCCGGAGAGAAACCGTTGCCGATACCGCAGTTTTCGATACCAAAACATTTACAACATTAGCGTTGAAATTACGGCATTTATATTGAGTACAGAACACACGAATCACTCATCGCCAACTATCTCTCATCGCCAACTATAGAAAAAGGAACCTTCATGTTGAACCGAATCAAACAACTTCAGCAAACCAGCAAAGGGTACATTGGTATCCCTGTGGTGCTGCTGATGATTCTGGCGATGGTCATTTTGCCACTACCACCTTTGTTGTTGGATGCTTTGTTTACCTTCAACATTGTCCTCGCGATACTGGTGTTGCTGGTCAGCACGACCGCGAAACGGCCATTAGATTTCTCTATCTTCCCGACCATTTTGCTTATCGCGACGCTCATGCGATTAACGCTCAATGTCGCCTCCACCCGAATCGTTCTCTTGGAAGGGCATCAAGGTGGCGATGCGGCGGGTAAAGTGATTCAAGCCTTTGGTGAAGTAGTGATCGGCGGCAACTACGTCGTCGGTATGGTGATATTTGTCATTTTGATGATCATCAACTTTGTGGTAATCACCAAAGGTGGCGAACGTATTTCCGAAGTGTCTGCGCGCTTCACTCTCGATGCGCTACCGGGTAAACAGATGGCTATCGATGCCGACCTAAATGCAGGGTTAATCGATCAAGAATCGGCAAGACAGCGTCGACAAGAAGTCGCAAACGAGGCCGACTTCCACGGCTCTATGGACGGCGCTTCAAAGTTTGTTCGTGGTGACGCCATCGCTCGGTTTAATGATTCTGTTCATTAATATTATTGGTGGTATCAGTATCGGGGTATTTGAGCACGGTCTTGCCGCCTCAGAAGCCTTTAAAACCTATGCTCTGCTCACCATCGGTGATGGCCTAGTCGCACAAATTCCGTCTTTGTTACTTGCTACCTCAGCTGCCATTATCGTGACGCGTATTAATGACAGCGAAAATAGCATGGCTGAGACCATGCAAAAGCAATTACTGGCGACCCCATCGACCTTATTTACGGTGGCAACCGTCATGTTGATCATCGGCATGGTTCCCGGCATGCCTCATCTGGCATTCTTTACCTTTGCCGCAGCGCTTGGCTTTGCTGGCTGGCGACAATCCAAATCCACCCCTGCCGATCCACAACTGGATGAAGTCGCGGCGATCTCTCAAGTCATGCACGACAATCCTGACGTTGCATTGGCTTGGGAAGATATTCCGCACGTCCACAGCTTATCATTAGCGCTAGGCTATCGCTTAGTCCACCTGGTCAATAAAGAACAAGGTGCACCACTGGCGCAGCGCATTCGAGGGGTACGTAAAAACCTCTCCGAGCAAGTGGGGTATTTACTGCCAGAAGTTGCTATTAGAGACAATTTGAACCTCAAACCCAATCAATACACCTTGTCACTCAATGGAGAAATTATCGAAGAAGGCTTAATTGAGCCCGACCGATTAATGGCTATTGCAGTGGGCGAAACCTACGGAGAAATTGACGGCATCTTGGGTAGTGACCCTGCCTACCACTTACCTGCGGTATGGATAACACATCAAGACAAGGCCAAAGCTCTAAATATGGGTTATCAGGTAGTAGACGATGCGACCGTGATTGCCACTCATATCAGTAAAATAATGAAAACCCATCTTGCCGAGCTGTTTAATCACGATGATGTCGATGCAATGAACCTGCGATTGAGCCAACAAGCGCCTAAACTTTGCGAAGCATTAAGTGCAGCATTAAGCCTGTCACAGCAATTAAAGGTGTACAGGCAACTACTTGCCGATCAGGTCCCCCTTAAAGATATTCGCACCATTGCTAATACCATGCTGGAATCGGCGGAAAACACCAAAGACCCGATCTTACTGGCCGCTGATGTCCGCTGCGCGCTGCGCCGTACACTAGTGAATTTGATCGCGGGTCAACGGAAAGACTTAAATGTGTACGCGCTGTCCGATGAATTGGAACAGATGTTAATGACCTCCCTGCAACAGGCGCAAGCCAGCGGCAGCGTGATGCTCGATAGTTTCCCGATTGAGCCGAATATCCTCAATCAATTCCAACAAAATATGCCGTTAATCAAACAGCAACTTAAACAACAAGGGCTGGCGCCCATCTTATTGGTGATGCCGCAATTAAGGCCCTTGCTCGCTCGCTATGCTCGCACCTTCTCACAAGGCCTAGCCGTGCTGTCATACAACGAAATCCCAGACAACAAACAAATAAACGTGGTAGGAAACCTTGGATAATCTCACTTCAAATCAAGCGCTGTATTACTATCTCAGCCAATTGATCGGTCAGCACGTCGTCACGGAAGACGACCAGTTGATATTTTCTGCGTTCGAAGCCAACGACATTCATCATGCCTGTCAGGCGATTCGAGACACCAATAGTGGAGATATTGAATATCAACATCTTACTCTGCGCTTTGGCAGTCATAGCGAGCAAAGTGTTTATCAATTCGATTTGTCGACGTCGATGCGATTTTGCTTGGATCTCTACAGCTTATATTTGGCAGTGCGACAAACCAAATTCCAGATTGAAACATTCCACCCTGACCTCATCAGCAATGTGGTCGTTCCCATCAGCCACGATGCGCTGCTGTGGCAACAAGGGCAGTTCTTCCTAAAACAAATCATACGTTTTCATGCTGGTGCGTTTTATCACATCATCCCCTCGTTGCAATTAAGTGAGGCGAGTACGCTGCATCCCGATACTCAACCACTCAGCGACACGCTCAAAGAATACGCCTACGCATTATGGTTTGATATTTCACCATCACAAATGCAACTCGACCGTTTACTGCCACTCGCCCCGGATGCCTTTAAAGTCGCAGTTACCATTGAGAGTAAACAAGATCGCAGCGCCTTATTACCATTAGTGCGTTTTTGTCGGCTACATAAAATAAAATGGGTGGCAGGCCGAATCTGCAGTCAAGAAGAGTTAACGCAATTCAAACGACTTGGGGCGAGCTATTATTTTGGCTATTTCAGTGACTTACCCACCGCCATGTCATTTAAATCGTTTGGCGATGCGCATAATGAAGTGATGTGAGGTTCGAGGAGATCATGTGGGACGAATAATTATCGTCAACGAAAGCGAAGAATGTCGACCCACTTTCAACTCTCCTCCTCCCCTCTAGGCGCTAGGCACCAGAAACCGCTCTATACCCATAAACCGAATTTACCCCCCTTCCCTTGAACCAACCTCACACATTCACGCCCAATTTCAACAATCTGGCTATTTTTTTCACTTTTGAGTTAATCCTAGAAATTAACTGACCGCCTCTTGTTAGTGAGCGGGGCGAATGTCCCAAATTGATAGTGATTCAAGGAGAACGACAATGGCTTTATCAATGCACACGAACTACGCGTCGCTAGTGACACAAAATACACTAAACAATACCAGTGGCTTACTGAATACTGCAATGGAGCGTTTAAGCACGGGCTATCGCATCAACTCAGCAGCGGATGACGCGGCAGGTCTACAAATCTCAACTCGTTTAGAATCACAAACTCGTGGTATGAATGTCGCGATGCGTAATGCACAAGATGGCATTTCGATGATGCAAACGGCTGAAGGGTCAATGGATGAAATGACTAACATCGTTTACCGCATGAATGACCTTGCAACGCAAGCATCGAATGACACCTCTTCTGCTGCAGATAAAACAGCACTGAATAAAGAGTTTCAACAGCTAAACGAAGAACTTGTCAATATCATGGATTCAACCAACTTTGGTGGTCAGAAGCTTTTCAATACCACTGGATTTGCAGCCTAGCGCAGTGAACTTACAAATCGGTACTAACTCTGGCGAGCAACTTTCTGTTGATGTGTCTGCCGACATTACCGCTCTAAACACGGCCGTTGGCGCAGCGGGTGGTTTCGCTCTTGGTGATATTACCACTGCTGCGGGCGCGCAAACGGCTTTGGATACACTGACAGGTGCCAATGGTGACGCTGGCGTGCTGGCTGATATTGGTACCACACGTTCTAGCTTTGGTGCCAACATCAATCGCCTAGAGCATTCTATTGCTAACTTAGGCAACATGGTTGAGAACACCTCTGCTGCGAAAGGCCGTATCACTGACGCTGACTTCGCGGTTGAATCTTCAAACATGACGAAGAACCAGATGCTGATGCAAGCGGGCACCACTGTTCTTTCGCAAACAAACCAAATGCCTAGCATGGCAATGTCACTGCTTCGCTAATTTTACCCCATCCTTGATAACGGATGTGATGACACCCCGTCTAGCCCAGCCGTTATTGTGGATACGAAGAGTTTTCCTTTATTCGCTCTTCATCCGTCCTTAACCTCCTTCGGGAGGTTTTTTTGTACCACGACTGCGCTGTAATTCGGAACCCATATCCCACAAATCCAAACGAATCCGTCACTGCAATTAACACACCCATGATATCAGCCGCCTTATTGTTCTAGTGAAAAACCATTGTTCACGGAAAGCGGAAATCTACCACGGGAAATCCGGCTTCCGCCATTCGTTACAAAAAAACATAAATAATTGATTTAAAACAAAATAAATCATGGCATATATCTTGATTTGTTTACTGTTCACCTCTGTGCTGTTCACTATAACCATCATACAGCCAGCATGATTAGGAGCATTCTAATGAGTTCATTAGACCCCATTACTATGGCAACCCAGCTCGCGACTTATGACGTGCAGCCATTTCAGAACCGCTACCAAATGCAAGCGGACAGCTATCTCGCGCAAATGACGGCATTAGGTAAAGTAGAGTCGGCGCTTCGAGAATTTAGAACCGCCGTCAATGCAATGAATAGTACTGACTCAAACGTCATTAAAAACAGTGCCTCCATTTCGCAAGAAGGGTTCTTTAGCGCCAAAGCGGATGCCAGTGCGATGGCTGGAAGTTATCAAGTTTTTGTGGAGCAAGTCGCAACCGCACATCAGCTATCAACGGGCATGCCAGCCAATCTGGATTCAACCACCGAAGTACCTACAACGGGTACGCTCGACTTTACTATTAACGGTGAAAGCTTATCGGTTGATCTCTCTACGCTAGACACAGACGGAGATGGCAAAGCAACGATGACGGATCTTGTTTCCGCGATCAACAACGACCCAGACAACCCGGGCATCAACGCAACACTGGTTCGCTCCAACGGCCAGACACACTTTATGTTATCGAGCACGGAAACTGGCTGTCGCCAATACCATCAATGTTTCCGCCTCCGGCACTGGATCAACATGGTTTGAGGATGCGTTCACTAACACCAGCAACATCAGCACGCCACAAGATGCGGTCATTTGGCTTGGTGCCGAAGGAACAGGCCTCAAACTAGAAAACAGCAGCAATACCTTTACTGGCGTGATTGATGGCGTTGATCTCACGGTCAGCAAAGCTCAAGTATCTGGTGAGGCTCCCCTCACCCTCAATATTGGCGCAGATTCTGAAGCGACCAAAGAGCAAGTTAATCAATTTATCGACGCCTACAACACCCTAATGTCCACCATTGACGAGCACACTGGCATTGGCGGCGAAGATAAATCGCGTGGCGTATTAGCCAGTGACCCAACCCTGCGTTCAATTGAGAGTCAGTTAACCAGCTTAGTTCGAGGCGAGTTCGAGGGCATGCGCTTAAGCCAAGTAGGTATCACGCTCGATCGCAGTGGCACCATGACATTAGATGCCAGCAAATTTGAAGAAGCACAAACCAATAATAGCGCCGCCCTCGAGGCCATGTTCAACGGTGAAGGTAACCTTCTCGATTCTATCGATGCGATGGCAAACCCGTTCTTACAATCGACCTCTGGCTTGTTTAAAAGCCGTAAAGATAGCTTACAGCAAAATATCTCACGCATTGACGATAAGCAGAGCACGTTAGATCGCAAATACGACATGGCTTACAACCGTTATCTAAAACAATTTACCCAAATGAATACCTTAATGACCCAAATGAATCAAACCATGGGCATGTTTGGTTAACCCAAGGAGACAATAAAAATGCTAATGGACTCAGGCTACGACTCTTATCAACAGGTTGACTTAAACGCCCAAGCGGCCGCGGCTAGCCCTCATCAACTCGTCATCATGCTCATTGATGGGTTGCTTGATGAGGTAGAACGTGTGCGCGGTCATATCACTGCAGGTCGCCTCGCCGAAAAAGGCGATGGCATCAGCAAGAGCATGAATATTTTAGTCGGTCTCGACAGTGCATTGGACTTAGAAGCTGGCGGCGAAATTGCTGAAAACCTGCATCAACTGTATGACTTTTGCCAAGTGGAACTGTATCAGGCAAGCGTCAACAACGATATCGACAAGCTGACGAATGTAGAGCGCGTCATGAGCACAATCAAAGAGGGGTGGCTGAATTTTGGCAAACACGCATAAGGTGTCCCCTGAGCGATTTCGACACCTAAGTCAACTCATTGAAATTGCGACAAAAACACAAGACTGGCCCACCCTTCAGCGCTACGACGTGCAGCTTAGGGAGCTTTTGGTCACCCATGATCCTTTTACTAAAGGAGGCCACCAAGACCCACGTTTAGCCGCTGAGATAGAGCGGGCAAAACAAGCGCACTTACGAGCATTTATTGCGCTTTCTGAAGCGACCAATGCGTTAAAAACGCAGCTTGGTGAAGCCGATGAGCAAAAAGAACGGGCGCAAGCTTATCAACTCGCGATGAGTCTGGAGTAACCCATGGTAACGATACCTGCAGCAACTAATAGTACTACTCAAACGACGCCACATCGCGGAACTGAGGGTGAGCGCTCTATCGCCCCATCCAGCCAAGAAAATACGCGACAAAATCCGCCCGCGTCATTCAAAAAATTGGTCGGCGACAAAAAAACCGAACCGTCATCATCAAATGAAGCGGATGCGCTGCCTAGCGACGCGATAGCAATGAATGCCACCGCAGATACGCTAGCCCCAGCATTAACTACGGCATTGCCGCTCACGCCTCACCATCCCAGTGACGGAGCATTTCACGCACCAACGAACGCGCGACATAATATGACGCTGGCGACACAAGGCCGTACCATTCAAAACGGCGCTCTGCAGGCTCAAGCTCATCTTCCTGAACAGGGGAGTAGTCCACTTATTGACGCCAGAGTAAGCACGCCGAGTCAGTCTACAGGGCGATCTTTTGAAGCATCGCTTGGACGACAGGCTCATACAACGGCGCTAGCCCACTCGCGACTCAATACGTCACCATTGGGCAATGACATTCCTTCATTACTAATGACGGCAACCGCCGCTAGTAGCCCATCAGCCTCGCATTCTCCAGCGCCGCCAGCGGTCAGCAGCCATACAGAAACCAGTACGGCGCAGTGGGCCAATGTCCGTATTGACACTCAAGCAGGAAAATGGGGAGAGCAGATGCTTCAGGTACTGCATGACCGTGTGACCTTGCAATCGCAGCAAAACTTACAAGAAGCACGCATTCGGCTTGACCCACCTGATTTAGGCAAGCTCGACCTAACAGTTAGAGTCGAGGGCGATAGGCTCAGTGTGCAAATTAACGCCAATGCAGCGGCAACGCGCGAGGCGTTAATGCAAGTTTCGGAGCGACTACGCAGTGAATTGCAACAACAAAATATTCTACAAGTCGAGGTGCAAGTCGGTTCTGGTGACAACTCCAACCCTTCTTCCAACACGCCAAACCGCGATGAAGAGGTGGGCATCTTCGCCGCACGAGAACGACATGAGGAGCCGACGAGTTTCTCATCTCACTCATCTTCTGGCCACTGGTTCAACATTCACGCCTAGTGCATTCATAAGGAAATAGGTCATGACCAAACAACAAATTTTTGCTCTTTTTATTGCCACCATTATCTGCAGTGCATTGGTCTCTGGCGGGACGGTTTTTGGTACCGCGTGGTACCTACAGCAAGAAAAGAACAACACCTTGACCAGTAATTCATGGCTATCGGCGTTATTTAGCAGCCAGCCAGAGCGTCAACTACAGCCAAGCTTTCAAGCGCTTGATAAGTTAGTTCTCAGTGTGAGAGGAAAGAAGCAAACTCACTTTGTCATGCTAGAGCTTGCCATTGAAACCCGTCGTCCAGAGCGTATGGAAAATATTAATGACTACATGCCCGTAGTTCGCAACGCCATGCTCAACCTCTTTAGCCAAAAAACCTATGAGGAGCTGCACGGTGAAAATGCGCTAGCAATGCTGCAAGATGAAGTCAAAGTGACCGTGCTTGGCGCGTTCGAGAAAACGGATCTCGTACGCGATATTGACGATGTACTCCTGACTAAATATGTCGTGCAGTAGGTGGCGTTATGTTGGATATGAATTACAAGGACAGTTACGGTATAGAAGAAGAGATTCAATCTCCCTCTGTGCCCATTGATGAACAGCGATTACTGAGTCAACATCAAATACTCGTCAAGCGCGTCGTCAACCAACTGCGTCATCACGCCACCACCCATTGCAGCATAGAAGACATGCAACAAATTGGGCTTATTGGGTTGCTGGAAGCGGGGCGACGTTATGGCGATATCGATGACAGTCAGTTTCCTGCGTTTGCGGTATGCCGAATTCGTGGTTCGATTTTGGATGAATTACGTCGGCTCGACTGGCGCTCGCGTAAAACCCGTCAGCAAGCCCACGAACTTAACGACATCACGCGTGACCTCACCAAATCTTTAGGTCGCCTACCCACAGACAAAGAAATCATCCGCGCTTTGGGTACCGACCAAGCGGATTACTTATCTCGCCTTAATGCTTCCATGGCAGGCGAAATGCAAAGCCTAGATCAACTGCTCGATAGTGGTCTTGAGGGCAACATTCACTCTGCTTATGACGCCACTCAACATGAGCACCATCGACGCAGCCTTGAGGTCGCATTGGGTCAACTGGCGAAGCGTGAACAGCTACTCATGACCCTGTTTTATCAACACGACATGAATCTTCATGAAATTGCGTTAGTACTCGATTTAACGCCACCACGCATCTGTCAGCTTCACAAGCAAGCTCTCAAGCAACTCAATCAATTGTTATCTTCTTAGGAGTCACCTATGCAAAAATTTATGGGCGCGGTCATCATTTTGATGTGTGTCTTCGGCGGCTACGTTTGGAAGCGGCGGTAGCCTAATGGCGATCTGGCAACCAGCTGAATTCCTCATCATTATTGGTGCAACGGTTGGCTCGCTGATCATTGGTAACCCACCACAAGTACTCAAAGAAATGCGTCTCCAGCTGCGCTCTATCTTGTCGCCCCATAAAGAAGAGCAAGCCTTTTTCATGGAGCTGATGGCACTACTACAAATCCTGTTAGAAACCGTGCGCAGCGGCGGCTTTAAAGCGCTGGATAAGCACATTGAAAATCCAGAAGAAAGCCCAATATTTAACCGCTACCCACTGGTTAGCCGTGACTATCGCCTCGTTTCTTTCATAACCGACAATTTACGTTTAATGGCAATGGGACAAATGTCGCCTCATGAATTAGAGGGGCTACTAGAACAAGAGATCGAAGCCATACAAGCAGACCTTCTTCTGCCGTCACGTTCCATGCAAAGAACGGCAGAGGCCCTACCAGGTTTCGGCATCTTGGCAGCGGTGGGTGGCATTATTATCACCATGCAGGCCATTGATGGTTCAATCGCGATGATTGGTTATCACGTTGCCGCGGCTCTAGTTGGCACATTTTTAGGAATTTTTGGTTGTTATTGCTGCTTAGACCCAGCGAGTAACGCCATGGCTCAGCGCGTAAAACGAGACATGTCAGCCTTTGACTGCATCCGTGCCACCCTAGTGGCGTATGTTGCGAAAAAGCCAACACTGCTCGCCATCGACGCTGGCCGCAAACACATTCAGCTCGACATCAAACCAACCTTCAACCAAATGGAGAGGTGGCTCGCTGAACAGGAGGGATAATGCAAAAACAAGAGCACGTTGTCTTTAGGCGCTCAAGCCGCCGCCATGAAGAAGAGTTCCATGGCGGCGCATGGAAAGTGGCCTTCGCCGACTTTATGATCGCACTCATGGCTCTGTTTCTCGTATTATGGGTGATGCAAGTCGTTGATAAAGAAGAGCGGAAAGCGATTGTCGCTCACCTACAGATGGCCAGTGTCTTTGATAAAAGCACAGGTAACCTCTTTGATACCTCACAAAGTATCTCACCTATCGACCTGACTTCAGATTCCTCTGTCGCTAGCCGTCATGATTCGGTGCACACGGTGAGCTCTTTTTTTCAAGGGGATCGCGATGGGCCAGAATCCGATTCACTGATTGACGGCACATTCGATACTCAAGAGCGTCTCGCCGCCCTTGCTAAGGTCATCAATGACGCTATGCGTCAGATTAATGCCGAGGGAAATGTCGACATTACGGTCACGCCACAAGGCCTAAGAATCGTGCTGCAAGATGACTACAAACAAAATATGTTCCGACGGGGTGGCTCAACATTAACGCCATTTTTTGAAGATTTATTACTGGCTTTAGCACCTATATTTAACCGCGTTGAAAACCCGATGATTATTAGCGGTCATACTGACGCGACCCAATATCAAAAAGCTTTTCGTGATTCGTCAAACTGGGAATTGTCATCCTCACGAGCGAATCGAGCGAGGCAAACCCTGGTCGCAGGAGGCATGCCAGAGCAGCGAGTATTGCAAGTCACCGGCATGTCGGATCGGGCACTGCTAAACCGAGAAGAACCCAAATCGAGCGAAAATAGACGCATCGAACTGTTTGTTCTCACCACACCTGCCGCCCAAGTCATCAGTACGTTATTTGGCGAGCAACCAACCAGTGAACTCAATAAAGCGCGACAAAAAGCTAAATTCAATCAACCTGTATTCAGGCACGACACGATTGGTTATTCGGTGGACACCTCTCCCCCTATAACCCCTCAGCCTCTCTAGTGGTTTTATTGCTAGCAAGTTCTATGCTTTAGATAACTTGCTAGCAATAGACACATGTGTTTGTGATGAATAATGGTGACCGACCAAGAATCGAACGCCAGTTGATGAATTTAAGTTGAGTCTTTATGAATCAAACCCCTCCACATACTGCTGCGTCTCAACCGGACTCGCTAAAGAAGGCGTTCCTGTGGTTGGTGATTATTGATTATATTCTTCTGGCATTGTTCTTAAGCCAGTTGCCAACTCTCACCCTTAAAGCAGGAACCGGGATCAGCCTGTTATTGGTTATCTACAACGTGTTACTCAGCTTTCTTTGTTTTCGCCGTACTCAGCAAAGAGATGGCTATATCATCTACCCCACTCTCTCCGCCACCCTACTGGCGTTTATCTGCTTTTTGTATTTTTTCTTTTTGGTATAAAAACAGCTTACTCATTACAATGGGTAAGCTGTTTTTATATTGATGCTGGCGTTATTAGGATAAAGAGCAGAACCGCTTCGTTAAGGCACTACTTCAACAACGCCACAACTGTGTGGCGACGCACGTTAGCTTGGGCATTAAGCGCTTGGAATGTGCTGGTGAAATCATGGGATTGCTGGCTAAATTGCGCCAAGGAACCACTCACCTGATTGGCTGAAGGAAGGTTAGATTGACTCTGAAGTCGTGACATTTGCGAGTTCAGTTGAGATTGGAAGTGTTTGCTCTCTCTCAGGCTAGATTGAGCTTGTTGAAGGTGCTGGTTCACGGCGGTAATAGACTGCTTAATGCCCTCGCGAGAACCCAAGTCAAAACGCAGTTCAGCGATACCATCTGGCTCTGCTTTTACGGTAAACGTGTTCGCTTGACCTGCGGGGAAGCGATGTCCCTGTCCGGTAACGTTAACTTGTTGCTGCATCGCAAGATAGGCGGACTCTTGTGATTGAAACACGATATTACCATCATGAGCAAGGCTTGCTCGCATGCCCATTGGAATCAAATTTCGATCCAATTGCTTGACGGTGCGATCACCTTGAGCCTGAGATTGTCCATCAAACTGCATGATAACCGTGCCGTGACCAGGAAAATCAAGACGCACTTGCTCACCGCGCTCACTCATTCTGTTGACGTTTAAGCCAGGAATAGAAAAGTGCCTGACATCGGCACTGTTTAATTTCAGCTTAAGCTCATTATCCACGACACGCTTATCATCAAAGCGCGCCTGATCGAGCGCTGATTCAATATTGTGTTTTGACCGAGATAATACATTGGTCAGAGCGGGAGACACCCCTTGGTTAAGCGCCTGAGTTAACGTGCGCTTTATCTGAGTCAGCTCTTTCCCCACACTATGCAGCGCTTTATCAGCGATTTGTACCGATGTTGCCTGTTGCTGGCCTTGCGTGAGCAAAATACCAGAAAGCGAATAGGACGTAGGCGTCATATTCGCTTGAGGCGTTAGGTAACGTTTAGACAGCGATGAGCTGGGTTCCGAGGCTTGAGATGGCGCAATATTAGTGGTTTCCTGCCCGCTTAACTTAATACTATGCGGTCTTACTTCCACGGTACTTACTGCCATATTACGTTCCCTACTTGACTCTAAATGCGTTAAATTCGATCAAACAATGACAGGTCATTAATTTTCACGTAGCTGGCCTGCGTGGCTTGCAATGCCGCCATATAATTACTCAGACGTACCGATGCTTCACCATAATCCAATGCTGAAATATCACTGGTGACCTTATCAACAAAGAGTTGATTTTCACTGTGTGCGCCATCGAGTAAATCAAGGTTATTATGACGTCCACCGATTTCAGTCATCGCCCCTAATACGCTACCTAAGGTATCATCGATCGCCGCAAGGCTGGCATCAACTTCGGTTCGAAAATTTGGACTCGGGTTCTTAAATTCGACAATTAACGCATCGATTTGGTTAAGCACATTACTGCCGCCACCAAGATCGAGAATATCTTTGGCGGTCATGTTAGATGTCATGGTCACGCCCTTGGCAACCGTCACAACCCGTTTATCGCTATTACCATCAATCGTGTAACCCGCACCTGAGTTAGAAATTGCAGGCATATCCGTTTTGGTGCCAGAAAATAAAAAGTGCCCTTCTTCATCTTGAGCATTAAAGGATGACTCTACCGAATCTCGCAAACTTTCCAGCTCAGTGATCATGCCAGCACGGTCTTCGTCGGTTAACGTGCCATTGGCGCCCCACAACACCAACTCGCGCATACTCTGTAAGCTATCGGTGACCGAGTCGAGCTGAATTTCCTGACTCGATAACGTCGTTTTCACATTGGCGATATTGCGATGATATTGATTGATCGCGCTGCCTTCTCGCTCTAAGTTGAGTAGCTTAATCGACGCCATGGGATCATCCGATAGCTTGGTGAGCCTATCCCCCGTTGCCATTTGCTGCATCACTTTGCCTAAACCGGCATTATTTAACTGCAAGCTTTGCAGCATCATTTGGCTAAATTGGGTATCACTGATTCTCATCATGGCTCCTTAAAACAGTTGCAGCACGGAATCAAACAATTGATTCGCCGTGCTGATCACTTTCATGTTGGCATTATGAGCATTGGCAAACGTCATCAGGTTTGCCGCTTCTTCATCGCTACTCACCGCGCTCACATTATCGCGCGCTGCAACAGCTTGTTCATTCATAGCGTTTTTCGCCTGATAATCAGACTCGGCTTGGCGGGCTTTAATCGCCGTTTCACCAATCATGGCGGTAAAAGCATCATTGAGTGATAACGACCCAAACCCCGACACCGCTACTGGCTTATTACTGATGGCAATAAGATCGGTTAAATTATCGCTGTTACCCGGATTACCATCGCCCGACAAAGCCAGTTCATCGGCTTTAATATCACTAATAGAAAGACTGGCCGCAGGGTTGGCCGGATCATAGGTAAACAAAGGCTTACCTGCATTACCATTAAGATCTAACCCCGCTGACAGTGTGGCATTAAACTCATCGGCGAGATGCATCGCCATGTCATTCAAAGCGTCTTGATTAGGTTTGAGTACGTCGACTTGGTATTCATGCAATGCGCCTAACTTACCGCCAATATCACCATTAGTGGCAAAGGTCTGTTGCCCAAACTCTATATGCAGCTGAGCCAAATACGGGTCACTGGCATCGGGAATCGCAGTAATTGAACCAGCATCACCGCCTAATACGAGAGGCTGCCCAGACGCGAGTGATACCTGCACACTGCCATCGGGTTGATTGGTGGTTTTTACTGCCATCACTTCCGACAGCGAACCAATGAGGTTATCGCGAGTATCCATAAGCTGAGCGGGATTTCCACCTGTACCGTTGATCTCAACAATCTGTTTGTTCACTTCAGCGATATTGGCCATGAGACTGTTGGCATGAGAAATCGCCGCATTTCTCTGCTCGTGCGTATCTTTATGTTGATTGTGCAAAGACTCTGTCAGGGTATTAAACCGACGCGCCAATGCTTCAGATTCATTAATAATTTGTTGCCTGAGCGGTGTAGACTCTGGCTTTGATGTCGCATCATTCAGTGAGGCAAACAGAGAGTCCAATCCTTGGTTCAAACTAAAACCATCCGCGCCGAGCATGTTTTCGAGCTGGCTCATGCTACTCATGTAGCTGGCGGAATAATTAGCAGCACTGCTTGTTGACCACGTTTGCGACACTAAATATTGATCGGTAACACGACGAATGCTAGTGACCTCGACCCCCATACCCGGGCTAGTCGCGTTGTACTTGCCCCCAGCAATGGACGCCATCATAGCCTGCTGACGGCTGTAACCAGGGGTATTAATATTGGCCACATTTTGCGCCGTCACATCGAGCGCAACGCGATTGGCATTCATGCCAGATAACGCAATATTGACGAGATTCATAATAGCTCACGCTCCATTGTTCTCATGAGAGGCTGGGAGAATGCCATTGTGGTGGCAGACTCTTGCGGGGATTGCAGACTAAAGGCGACCTTGGCAGGTGATGCATTAACCTCCGAGGGTACTTTATTACTCGCCATTAACTTGGCTTGTGAGCTTGCTTCCAAATCATTCGCAGACGCCATCGCCAATGCACTATTGGTATCAAACTGCACTTCAGCATGAGAGGGGCTGAGCTGCTTAACCAGCATATCGGCAATACCGGAATGCTGCTTTCGAGCGAGTTCAATGGACAACTGGCCATCGTGCATATCTCGAAAGACCCCCTGTTGCTGCGATGAAAACGGGCTGTCTTCATCGGCCAGCACATCACTGCTGCTGCGCATTTGTCTCAGCACCATTTGCAAGAACATCGCCTCAAACTGCCCAGCGACTTCTTTGAGTGCCGTTTGAGAATCTTGGCTATGCTTAATGTTCGCCAGTGCTGCGTTGTCGTGGTACAGCACTTGGTTACTCACCGTCGAATTCGGCGCATCTATCTTCATACTGTTCTCCTAAATCACGACAAGTTCGGCGTTAAGCGCACCCGCTTCATGCAGCGCCTGTAAAATAGACATTAAATCCGTTGGAGTGGCACCAAGGCTATTCACGGCATTGACAATGGTATTGAGCTCAGTGCCAGGCGGCCAAATCACCATTTGCGCTTGGTCTTCACTAATATCAATTTTGGATTGGTCGACCACCACCGTGTCGCCATCGGCGAAGGCATTAGGCTGACTTACCCGCTGTGATTCGGAAATAGTCACCGTCAGATTGCCATGGCTCACCGCCGCTTCGCTGACTTTGACATTCTTGCCAATCACCACCGTGCCAGAACGAGAGTTAAAGACGATACGCGCAGGCTTACGCCCTTCGACCACACTCATTTCTTCTAACATCGACATCATCGTGACTCGCTGCTGAGTATCTTGCGGGGCACGCATATCCACACGGGCTTTATTGACCGCAATGGCGACATCTGGCCCAAAGGTGGCGTTAATTTCACGGGCGATATTTTTCGCGGTGGTAAAACTGGCTTTGCGTAAATGCAGGGTGACTTGATCGCGGCTATTAAAGTCTGATGGGATTTCTCGCTCCAGTATGGCGCCATTAGGAATGCGTCCCGAGGTAGGGGTATTCACAGCAATTTTCGAACCACTTCGACCCTCTGCCGACACACCACCAATCACCAAGTTACCTTGTGCGACCGCGTATACTTCGCCATCGACGCCTCGTAATGGCGTAAGTAAAAGCGTGCCGCCTCGCAGGCTTTTCGCATCACCAATAGAAGACACGACAATATCTAAGGCTTGCCCCGGGCCAGCCATGGGATCGACCATCGCCGTGACACTGACCGACGCCACATTACGCAGTTTGGGGTTATCGGCATCATCAATTTGTACGCCAAATTGACGCAACATGTTCATGATGGACTGAGCGGTAAATTTCACTTGGTTACGGTCACCCTGACCGTCTAACCCCACCACTAAACCATAGCCCACCAACTGGTTGTTGCGGATGCCCTGAACATCCACCAAGTCCATGATTGGAATCGGCGTCTCTGCTTTTGTTGTCGTGACCAAGCCAAGCGTCAACACCAAAAATAGTGTGGTGAGCATTATTTGTTGTCGATTCATTAAAAAGGTATCCATGGGCTGGTAAAGAACTGCGTTAACCACCCAGCTGAGTTACTGTCAGCCAATGCGCCACGTCCTGAGTAAGTGATACGAGCATCACCAATACGATGGGAAAAGACTTGGTTGTAACGATCGACATCATCAATGCGTACGATCCCTGTTACACGAATAAATTCGTCCCCTTGATTAAGGCGAATCCATTTCTCTCCACTGACTCGCAATACGCCATTAGGCAACACTTCATGCACGGTGACCGTGATCGCGCCTTCCAAACTGTTGCCCTGCGAACTGGCGGCAGAGCCATCAAAATTACGGTCGCCATTGAGACCAACCGCGGTTTCATCCAGCGTTTTACCGCCAATCGTCGCCGCTCCAAAATTCACACTCGACGATTTGCCAAATTTGGTATCGGCTTTCTTACTGGATTGCGTTTCTTCCGCGAGCAAGATGGTCAGCATGTCACCAACACGATAGGCTCGGCGGTCTTGAAACAAGGTTAAGTTATAGCGGTGGCGATACAGGCTGCCACCAGCAGCTTCAGGTAAATCGTAATTCAGCTCTGGCGGAGCATACTTTTGCTCGTCGGGCTCTGGCGGCACGAACTCTTGACGGACAGAGCATCCGGTTACGCCGAGCAATAGCATTGCAGTGATCAATATTGAACGCCATGTCATGTCAAAAATCCTTACGCGTGTCGCGACTGCTTAAATGGCTTGAGCGACAAACTTGAGCATGTCATCAGCGGCAGACACCACCTTGGCATTCATCTCATAAGCGCGTTGAGTGGTGATCATATCGACCATCTCTTCGACCACCTGCACGTTAGAGCCTTCTAGCGCGCCTTGTTTAATGCTGCTTAGCGCCATCTTCGCCAGGAATCAACTCTTCGGCCTGACCGCTGGCCTCGGTTTCTTTAAACAAGTTGCCACCGACCGCTTCTAAGCCTGCAGGGTTAATGAATTTTGCCAATGAAATCTGGCCAAGATTTTGCGGTACCGTGCTGCCTGCGGTTGTGGCCGTGACGGTCCCATCCACCCCAACAGACAAACTTAAGGCGTTATCTGGCAGCTGCACTTGTGGCTCCAGTGGCAACCCCTGACTGTTCACCATCAAGCCTTCTGAGTTGACATGGAACTGGCCGTTACGGGTATACATGATTTGCCCATCGGAGTTTTCTATTTGAAAAAACCCTTGCCCCATCACGGCGAGGTCCAACTCTTGTCCGGTATTTTGTGCACTACCTTGAGTGAACACTTTTTGTGTCCCCACTACGCGTACACCGCTACCTAACTGCACCCCGGTTGGCAGTTGGTTAACTTGATCCACTTGGGCGCCCGGTTGACGCTGAATGCTATAAAACAGATCTTCAAAGACCACGCGATCGCGCTTAAAACCCACCGTATTGACGTTGGCGAGGTTATTCGAGATGGCCGTCATCTTGGTGTCTTGCGCGGCCATGCCCGTTTTACTGATCCAGAGTGCTGAATGCATTGTGTTGCTCCTTTATTGTGCGTGTTAACGATTGTGCGCGTTAACGAGCACTCATCAATTTATTGCCCGCTTGTGCCAGTGTTTCTGCGGTTTTCATCATGCGAATCTGCATTTCGAAGTTACGAGTCAGTGACATAACACTGAGTAACTCATCGATTGCTGAAACGTTACTCGCTTCAATGTGCTCAGGCGCCAGATTGACCGTCGCGTCTGCCGCAAATGGGGCACCGGTATTACTGTGCAATAGGCTGTCGCTTTCTTTCTGCAGCTGAGTCGGTTCAGGTTTAACCAATTTCAGCTCCCCCACTTCCACTTCGGCATTGCCACCGGGAGGGATAATCGACACGCGGCCTCGTTCGCTGATTTCGACTTTTTGGTAATCTGGTAAAACCATAGGACCGTTATTGCCTACCACCGCGAAACCGTTAATGCTCATCGCACCCAACTCATCAACTTTAATGTTGCCTGCGCGGGTATAGGCTTCATCGCCTGCTGGGGTTTGTACCGTTAGAAAGCCATCCCCCATCACAGCCACATCCAATGCCCGATCGGTTTTCACCACATCGCCAGCATCAAAACGCGTCGCCGCGGAGTTGGTGACGACCATCGTGCGACCGTCAAAACCAGAGCCTTGCAACGGCACACTTTGTACCCGCTCCATATCGGCGCGAAAGCCGGTGGTATCGGCATTCGATAAGTTATTTGAACGAACGTGCTGGGCTTTTAATACCCGGCTGGCGCCTGTGGTGGCGGTAAACAATAAGCTGTCCATGCTCGATTCCTTATACTGCGTTGAACAGGGCTTGAGTCAGCTTGTCCGAGGTCGAAATAGTCTTGGCATTCGCTTGATAGTTGCGCTGCGCGGTCATCAAGTTCACCAATTCTGAGGTCAAATCCACATTCGAGCCTTCCAGTGCGCCCGGCGTTAAGTCACCCAACACGCCTGTCCCCGGTGTCCCCATCACAGGTGCGCCAGAACCATAACTTTGCGTCCATGCCGTACCATTGGTTTTCGCTAGACCTTGTGGGTTAGCGAAATTGGCGAGCACCACCTGACCTTGCAGCTGAGATTGACCATTGGTGTAAGTCGCAAAAACCATACCGTTGTCTTCTACGCGCACACCCGCTAATTCACCGGAGGTATAACCATTAGGACTATTGGTGCTCACGCCAAACGCCGCGCCAAACTGGGTACTGCCCGCTAAGCTGATGTCCACACTCATACTGTTGGCGCCCGCTGCCGGGAAAGCCACATTAAAACTGTCGTATTGGTGAGGCTAATGTGCCATCCGGATTGAACGTCACGCTTTGCGTCGTCGCAGGGTTCGTTGCCGAACCATCCACCTCTACATTCACTTGCCATGTGTTGTCCGCCGTTTTGGTAAAGTACTGCGTCACAGTATGAGAATTACCCAACGAATCATGAACTTTGGTCGTGTAAGAAGAGTTAAAAGAATTCGGATCCGTGGCATCAAATGGATTCACCGCTTGGTCAATCACACCTGAGCTAGCATCAAAGTTGGCGACAAAATCTAATTTATCTGTGGCTTGCGCTGCTAATGATGACGTACTGATTTTGACATCGCCAACGGAGCCTGTGAGTAGGTTATTATTGCCATCTACGCTATAGCCTTGCAGCTTGGCGCCAGTATTGCCGACAACGTAATTGTCTTTGTCGGTACCAAACACACCCGCGCGGGTATACAGCATCTGACCCATATGGTCTTTGGTGACAAAGAAACCATTACCGTTAATCGCTAAATCCATTGAGCGACCCGTACCTGATACCGAACCATTTTTATCAAAGTTTTGCGAAATGGCGGCGACTTCCACACCTCCTGCCTGCATACCGTTGTACACCGCTGAAAATTCTGTTCTTGCTTCTTTAAAACCATACGTCGACGCGTTAGCAATGTTATGACTGATGGTATTAAGTTGTGAGTTGGTGGCGTCCAAGCCACTGAGTGCGATATCAAAGCTCATGATGTCCTCTTCTTTGTCTTTTTAGTTGGTGCTCAATTAATGGTTATATTCAATTACAAGTTGCACTTAGCGTTTAATATTTAGCGTTTAACACTTAGCATTTAACACATAGCTAGGCGCTAGGCACCGAACTGACTGATTTGATAGAAAGGTACGCTGCCGACACTCGGTAATATTGACGAGTGCGGCACCATCGGCACTTGGAATTCGAACTTGCTCAACTTCACCAGCAAGCAATAGATTCGGTGCCGCTTGGCCTTCTTGTACTTCCACCGATACGCGATAATTTCCGGGCTTCAATCCATGCTTTTCAGGATCGAGAGAAAAATCAACATCACCGCATGGCGTGAGCACCTAATGGCACCTTTGTTTTTTGACCGAATTCATCTTCCACCACCAATGTCACTTGATTCGACGGGTGAGCGAGCTCGATCTTGCCACTCTGCACCCCTTCACCCATTTCAAATTCATCACTGTTGACGTACACGGTTTGCCCCACGAGTCCTGCGGTTGATAACACTTGCATGTTGTCGAGCAATACCATGCTGTTTTGCATTAACGTCGACATGTTTTCGGTACTTTGTACTTGAGAAAACTGAGCCAATTGACTGACGTATTCCGTTCCATCAAGGGGATTCAGTGGGTCTTGATTTTGAATCTGCGCCACCATTAAACTGATGAATTCATTTTGTAATGAACTGGCGCTGTTCATATCTTGCGGATTCGCCGAGATCCCTGCATTGCTTTGGGTTGCCAGCGGCGCATCGGCGTCTAACGCCGTAAATTGTGCAATACTCATTAACGTCCCTCTCCTAGGCGAAGTAGCCCTTGCTGCATGCTTTTGACATTCGCCAACACTTCCACATTGGTTTCAAAGCTGCGCGTTGCCGACATCATGTCGGCCATTTCCGTCACCACATCCACTCCAGGGTAGTAGACATAGCCTTCCTGATTGGCGAGCGGGTTATTGGGTTCAAATCGCTGCTCGGCTTGAGCCTGACTTTGTACAACATCGACAATACGGACTTCAGCGTTGGGGTATACCGCTTGGTCGGCAGACAGCTGTGATTGGTTATATACCGTAGCAAACACGGGCTTTAATGCCTTGTAGGCGTCATCCGGGTTGGCAGAGACGGCATCCGCATTGGCTAAGTTACTGGCGACCGTGTTAAGGCGCACCGTTTGCGCCGTCATCGCAGACCCTGCGATTGAATAGATATCAGTAAATGACATAATTAACGTCCTTCAATTGCTTTCGCCAGCCCACTTAGCTTCATATTGAGAAACGTCAGGCTAGTTTGAAAATCCATGTTGTTTTGCGCGAACTTGGCTTGCTCGACACCTAGCTCAACGGTATTACCGTCTTTGCTGTTCTGGTAAGGCATGGCATATTTCGCTTCTGCCATCATTTGGGGAACTTGCGGTTGCACACCATTAGGCGTCATTTTCCCCATCACAGTCTTAAAGCTAAGATCTCTTGCGAGGTATCCAGGGGTATCGACATTTGCTAAGTTACTTGCCAAGACCTTGGTACGTTGCACTCTAAAATCGAGCGCGTTAGGGTGGACACCTAGTGCATTTTCAAAGCTGATTGCCATCGCATATTCCTTTTCCATTCGCCAAGTACAGCGAATAGATTACAATATACGTGCCATAAATATTTTCATTTAAAAACAACAACATAAAAAAGCAAAGGGAAGTCATCCTTCCGTTTGTCGGAAGCAGTAGTCATGATAGGGAAGCGAGTAGGAAGTGCTATTTGGATGATATTTTCTAGCGCCGTGATGTCACAACAAGTGACGACAATGAGCGCCGACGATATTCGCCAAACCGTAGAACAATCCGTCAAATCTGAGCTTAACTTGCTGGCAAAGCAGCAAAAATGGGGCGCGTTTGACATCGCTCTCGTGACCTTCGTTCCAGAGTCAGTAAAACACTTACCGCGCTGCCAACAACCACTCATGATTAACGGACGCGATAACCAGTCCATGCCCATTGGTCATCTAAAACGCAGTGTCATTTGCCAAGATGGCGTGAATGAATGGCGCATTAACACCACGGTGCGATCGACATTAACGTTGCCTGTCGTTGTCGCGGCGAAAGCCTTATCTCGCGACAGTGAAATTACCCTAGCGGACATCAAACTTGAGCGACGTGAGTTAACTCGAGACACCCCCTTTATTGCCACCCTAGAACGGGCCACTGGCCAACAAGTCAATCGTCGACTTCGAACTGGTCAAATGGTGAATTCACGTTATGTCAGCGCCCCTCCTTTAGTGCAAAAAGGCAATGAAGTGCTCATCATCGCCAGCAGCGGAAAATTCAGCGCCCAAACACGCGGGGTGGCAATGGAGACGGGGGAAAAGGTGAGCAAATTGACGTACAAAATAGTCGTTCAAAAAAAGTTATTCGCGCCGTTGTGACGGGTTCAAACCAAGTGCATACTCAATTTTAGATTCCCCCCAAAAAAACTCTATGACTTTTCTCTCTGACGCGATAGGACAGAAAAAATTCTGGACTCAAGGTAACAGTTTTTAACTCTAAGTATCGTCAATCTCATCGATTCTACGGTACAAAAAATAACGCAAACCATTTAATGCCAGCCTCAGGCCTGTCGCTCTATATGGTTGAAGACACGCGACAGGAGAATAATGATGAAGATAGATAAAGTAGCGGGCGGGCATGTCCCACAAACGCTTCTGAAGCAAGACAGTAAGCCAGCAACCGCTGCTCCGGCCCGACAAGCTAACGATGCCGCGACATTTAACGCCAATACTGCCGCTTTAGATAAAGCGCAGGCTGAACTATCCACATTGCCGAATGTCGATATGGCGAAAGTTGAGCAAGTGCGAAATGCCCTTGCCAATGGGGAGCTTGGATTGGATGTTAAAGCGCTATCGCAAGCGGTGATGCGTTTTCACACCGGACATGAATAAGCCTGTCAAAGCATAAAACTATCGATAGGATACGACCGACATCTATCGTCGGTGTCAGCAAAAGGATGACGTTATGACCGTCACAAAAAGTGAATTGGTGCAAAACTTTGTGGTTTCGATCACTGAGGATATTAAGCTCTATCAAAAGTTACTTGCGTTACTGCAGCACCAGAAAGCCCTGTATCTGAAACTCGATAGTGACGCGCTCAATCGCAATATTCAGCAACAACTTCCTGTACTCAAGAAACTGAGCTACGGCGCTAAATCACGAACCTTATGCCTGCAGCAATTACAACTGCCAAGCTCAGAGGTTGGCGTGAAAACACTGACTAAAGCCTTACCGATAAAATTGCAGACACACGTTGCAAAGCAGTGGTCGGTACTGGAAGCACTCATTAAACAGTGTCAGCGCTACAATCAAGAGAACGGTCAAAGCTCGGCGGCGTTTCATGAGCTTCTGGGTCAACTGATGGGCAAACCCGCTATCACGTATGAAGAGAAAGTAGTGTGTGAGGAGTATGCGCGCTAGGCGAAGATTGACCTTTGTTATCTTTAGCCTTTGGGGTGCGGTGTTGCATTCAAGTTGGGCAGTTTCCTCGTCCCATTCAATAATATCACCCCAACTCATCGCCCCGCATATTGAAAAGCTACAGCCATACCAAGCACCTATCCTCGCCAAGCTCGATACTTATAACCCGCTGATACAACAGCTGTTCAAACAGTTAGCTGATTACTCGCTGCCAAACAATCTCATACTCGTGCCCATGTTAGAGTCGTCCTACAATCCTAACGCCGTGTCCGCCGCCAATGCCGCGGGGCTATGGCAACTCATTCCCGCCACCGCCACCCGATTTGGGCTCATCGTCAATGCCCAAAAAGATGAACGCTTCGACATTGATGCCAGCAGTACCGCCGCGCTTAAGTACCTCAATTTTCTTTATCAAAAGTTTGATGGTGATATCAACCTAACGCTCGCCGCCTACAATGCAGGAGAAGGACGCGTGCAACGCGCGATTAATCGTTCAGGCAGCCGTGACTTCAACCACCTGTCTTTGCCAGCGGAAACTCGCCAATATGTCCTTCGCTATCACGCCCTACTCACGTTAGTGGATATGGCGCGTTTCACTGTTCAAAATCGCACAACGCTGTTTTTATTTGGTCAACACCATCACAAACCTACCGCCTTAATTGACCTAACGCCCCTCCCGGCATTGATTTCATTGTGACCCCCTTCAAGATCCACAAACTCTTGCTTTTCAGAACGCTATTCACTGGTAAGATGCTGGCACTTTATTTACTCAATCGCGTACCACACCCTCATGCTAAACGAACGAAAAGCTTTATTCTTTGCTCTGTCTGCTGTGCTCCTTTGGTCGACAGTTGCCACCGCATTTAAACTGACACTGGCCGAGTTCACTCCGGCCCAAATGGTCTTTGTTGCCTCACTGGTTTCAGCGATTGCACTCGTGGTGGTGTGTGGTGTACAGGGCTCGATAAAACAAATCAAAACTACCTTCCTATCCAACCCGTGGTATTACGTCTTACTCGGCATTATCAATCCGTTCGCCTACTATCTGATTTTATTTAAGGCCTACGAACTGCTGCCAGCGTCACAAGCTCAGCCCATCAATTACAGTTGGGCGATCACGCTGACTTTAATGGCTGCCGTATTCTTAAAACAAAAAATCCGTGGTCAAGATTGGATTGCCTGCTTGCTTGGCTATTTTGGTGTGGTTGTCATTGCGACAAAAGGCGACGTACTGGGGCTGCAATTTGATAGCCCTCTAGGCGTGGGGCTGGCGCTCATTTCGACGTTGCTATGGGCCAGTTATTGGATCCTAAATGCAAAAAATACTGCCGACCCTGTGGTTGGGGTGTTGCTTGGCTTTTTGGTGGCGCTGCCTTTGGCCTTTGGTGTCGCCATGTATGAAGGCGCATCTTGGGGCGGCATTAGCGCGCAAGGCTGGCTGGCGGTCACTTATGTTGGTCTTTTTGAGATGGGCATTACCTTTGTACTGTGGCTAAGCGCACTGAAATTGACACAAAACACCGCTCGTATTAGTAACCTTATCTTCGCCTCGCCGTTTATTTCATTGCTGCTTCTGGCCTATGTCATTGGCGAGGACATTCACCCGTCGACCTTGGTGGGTTTAGTCTTGATAGTGATTGGGCTGGTCATCCAACAAATTAAACGTCGCTCACCCGCTGACGCTTAAGGGGGCGAGAAGGGCAAGCGCAACTTGCCCTTTGTGTCTGCAGCTCAGCTCGGCGATAAGGTGACCATGACGAGGTTTACGATATTTAAGGACAACGACGATGGGTGATAAACAACACGACGCTAATAGTAATAATAGTAATAATAGTAATAATAGTAATACCGTTATCGCCGTACGCTTGACCAAGGGACAAGATCTAAAGCGTGAAATTCAAGCGCTGGTAAGCCAGCACCAGATTCAAGCCTAGCAGTATTGCGTCTTGTGTCGGCTGTTTAGACAGCATTCATATTCGGCTTGCGGGAGCAACCAAGTCACTGTCGATGCAGCAACCGTTTGAGATTGTGTCTCTCATGGGCACACTGACCCCTAACCATCAACACATTCATATTTCTGTCGCTGACTCACAGGGACGAGTGATGGGTGGGCATTTACAAGAAGGAAGTCTTGTTGATACCACGGCTGAACTCATCATCCATCAATATTCTCAAGTTAGTTTTACTCGAGAGCACGATCCTCAGACCGGATACACTGAGCTAGTGGTTACTCGCACCTAAGCTATTAGGCGCATCTAAACGATTACCCTCACCCAAGCTATCCCACGCTTTAAAAGCCATGTATCTACGTCGTTTTTTTCCACTTTTTTATCTCTAACCACGCCGTAAAAAACCAATCCATAGCAACAAACCTGGTGCAATCCTCTAAATACTATCCACTAATCAGCAGCTAGCACTAATTGTTCAATTTAAAACCAGCGCCATTCGTTGCATCTCACTGTAAAACCTGTAGAAAAACAACGGTGGCAAAATAATTTTAGCGTGATGTGTACACATTTTTGAACGCGCTTTGCTGTGCCCCTTTATGGATAATAATGATAAGGAATTTACTCTATGGAGAATACCCTCTCTTCACCTGAGCCGAGACGCTCTGGTTTCGCCCAGTTGGTCCGCTCACTTGGTCCTGGCATCATGATGGCGGCCGCTGCCGTTGGGGGATCGCATCTTGTTGCCTCAACTAAAGCTGGGGCAATTTATGGCTGGCAACTTGCCGCTCTCATCTTGCTGGTTAACCTTCTCAAATACCCTTTTTTCCGAGCGAGCATTCAGTACACCATGGGCACGGGTGGTAGTTTAATCCAAGGCTATGCCACGTTAGGTCGTGGCTACTTATGGGTATTTACCATACTCAGTGTCATTTCTGGCGTCGTGAATACCGCCGCACTGTTGTTATTTAGTGCCAGTCTACTGGGTTATTTTTTACCTTTTGACCTGCCAATCGTCGCCCTGTCTGGCATTGTGCTTGCGACCTGTTTAGCGATTTTATTTGCTTAGTCACTATCGCGCGCTCGATACCCTCTCGAAAGTCATCATGGCCATCTTGACGATTGCCACCGTGACGGCGGTTTGTATCGCCGCTTCCAATGGCAGCGTCGCGCCAGCGGATTATCAAGCGCCTTCACCTTGGACGATTGCCTCGATTGGCTTTATCGTGGTGACCATGGGCTGGATGCCAGCTCCCATTGAAATTTCAAGCCTGACGTCAATGTGGCTAAAAAGCCAGTGTAAAAAGCAAACCGTCACACCAGAGTCCGCGTTGTTTGATTTTAATGTCGGTTACATTGCTACTGCAGCGCTCGCCATCGTCTTCCTTGCACTCGGCGCACTAGTGATTAATGGTTCTGGTACGGCGTTATCCGCATCCGGCGTTGGCTTCTCTCATCAGCTTGTGGGCATGTATGCTTCTACCATTGGCGAATGGTCACGCTACTTAATTGCCATCATTGCTTTCTTTTGTATTTTTGGCAGTACCATTACGGTCATTGATGGGTATTCACGAGCGATTGCGGAATCTCAACGTTTGCTACAAAAGCAGCAAGAAGACAATTCTAAGCACTTTCAAGCGTGGGTGATTGTGGTCGCCACCGCGGCGATTGCTATTATTGCCTTCTTTGCGTCGGCACTGATGCCTTTACTCAATTTCGCCATGATTCTTGCGTTTATAACGACGCCAATTTTTGCTCTGTTGAACTACATCCTAGTCTCACGAGCCACCCTTCCCGCCTCTTTACAGCAGGGCCCTAAACTTAAAGCACTGTCTTGGGTAGGCCTAATTTACCTCTTTGGTTTCTTGGTTATTTTCATCTGGTGGAAGTGGTTGATGTAACGTGGTTAATGTAGCTTAATCCGCCGATTTCATCAGCGACCTCAACAATGTTGAGGTCGCTTTTTTATGCCCACGCTTTGCCAAGAGCAATATCTTACTCTTATTGCTGAGCATGTTCGATCTGCTGACATTGAGAGCGTCGTTAAGCAAACTGGGCGAGTATCGGCTCATAATCAAAGAAATTACCTTCAGATTCTTCCGTCACGCTAACGCAAACAAAGTGATGTTCTTCACGCTTTCTTCACTCTCAATTCTGAACTACGAATTTTTCCTAGTCATTCTAAGACGCTCTCTCATGCGGTCGCTTTTTAGACTCCCTATTATTTCCCCGTCAAAAAAACAAAACGTGCATGGTCGGAAAGTTACCGTGCAGACCTCATAAACGATAAGAGAGTTTACAATGTTAAAGTTCCTAGATCAGGTGAGAAAGCCGACGCTAGATCTTCCAGTCGAAACTAGAAGAAAAATGTGGTTCAAGCCTTTCCTACAATCTTACCTCGTTGTCTTCATTGGTTATTTAACCATGTACTTAATCCGTAAAAACTTCAATGTTGCACAAAACGACATGATTTCAACTTACGGATTATCAATGACCGATCTCGGTCTTATTGGTCTAGGGTTTTCTATCACATATGGCATTGGTAAGACTATCGTCTCCTATTATGCCGATGGTAAAAATACCAAACAGTTCTTACCATTTATGCTTATCCTTTCTGGCCTCGCCATGTTGGGCTTTAGCTTTAGCATGGGTGGAGGCAGCGCGAGCCTATTCATGATGGTGGCTTTCTACGCCCTAAGTGGGTTTTTCCAAAGTACGGGGGGGCCTTCCAGTTATTCAACCATCACTAAATGGACACCTCGTAACAAGCGTGGATCGTATTTAGGCCTATGGAACATGTCACACAACGTTGGTGGTGCTGGTGCTGCTGGTGTCGCTTTGTTTGGTGCCAACTATTTATTTGACGGTAACGTAATCGGTATGTTTGTTTTCCCATCTATCATTGCGATTGTTGTGGGCTTTATTGGTATGCGCTTTGGTAATGACTCTCCAGAGGCGTACGGTTTAGGTAAAGTAGAAGAGCTTTTTGATGAAGAAGTCAGCGAAGAAGATACCGCCGCTGAAGAAAATCAAATGACCAAAAAAGAGATCTTTATTGAATATGTCCTTAAAAACAAAGTCATCTGGTTACTCTGCTTCGCGAATATCTTTTTATACATTGTTCGAATCGGTATCGACCAATGGTCGACTGTTTACGCGTATCAAGAGTTAGGTTTATCAAAAGAAACGGCTATTTCAGGCTTTACTTTGTTTGAAGTCGGCGCTCTGGTTGGCACACTAATGTGGGGCTATCTATCTGATCTTGCCAACGGGCGTCGTGCTTTAGTGGCTTGCGTATCACTTGGTTTAATTATTGTTTCTCTTGAGTTTTACCAGAACGCAACCAGTGAGTTCATGTATCTTGCCTCTTTGTTTGTACTTGGCTTCTTGGTCTTTGGGCCTCAACTCTTAATCGGGGTTGCTGCGGTTGGTTTTGTGCCTAAAAAAGCCATCAGTGTCGCGGATGGTGTTAAAGGTACTTTTGCCTACCTAATTGGTGATAGTTTTGCCAAACTTGGCCTCGGTATGATCGCTGACGGAACGCCAATTTTCGGTTTAACTGGCTGGAAAGGGACATTCGCCGCCCTCGATACTTCCGCCGCCATTTGTATTGTTTTACTGCTATTCGTTGCCGTTGCCGAAGAGAAAAAGATTCGTCACGCAAAAAATGCACTTAGCGGCTCAAAATGCTTAGCGAGCCTCACATACATGGACTCGCGTGCTTTATTCAATTAAAGCACGCGAGATCATACCAATCGATTGTGTGATTCAGTATCATCTCAAACATTCAAATTCATTATCTATAGCTCCTGCCGGGGCTATTTTCTTTTCCACTCTTAATTTTGGTTAGTCTCATGATTAATGTTGCCCTTGTTGACGATCACGTTATTGTTCGATCTGGCTTTGCTCAGCTACTCAGCCTTGAAACTGATATTACGGTCGTAGGTGAATTCAACTCTGCGGCTGAAGCACGCCTTGGACTGCCATGTTGTCACCCTGATGTCGTGATTTTAGACATTTCAATGCAAGATGAAAGTGGCTTGAGCTTGTTAGAAGAAATTCCATCCGGTATTGCCAGCATTATGCTGAGCGTGCATGACTCTCCCGCGATGGTGGAGAAGTCACTGGAGTTGGGAGCTAAAGGTTATCTCAGTAAGCGTTGTAGCCCTGACGAGCTAATCCAAGCCGTGCACACCAGTGCAAAGGGCGGTTGTTATCTCACGCCAGATATCGCAATAAAGCTCGCGACACCAATAAAAAACAAAGCACCTTTAAGCCCGCTAACCCGCAGAGAAAATGAAGTGAGCCAATTATTAGCCACAGGGTTAGATGTAAAATCGATTGCTGTTGAGCTAGGGCTGAGTCATAAAACCGTCCATGTGCATCGCGCGAATGCTATGGATAAACTTAATGTTAAAAACAACGTTGAGTTAGCGAAACTATTCACTCAAGACCAGTACTAATGCGTGCCTACCTAGCCACTTCCCTATGTGGCGTTTTTATGGCTGGGTGTGCATGGTTCTGTTTATGGGTAATTGCCTTCTATTTTATTAATGACCCAGAACTCGCCATTTTATTATTCCCTTTTTCATTACGACTAGGTATGACGCTGCATACTCGCACCCACTATTGGCCTGCTATCTATATTGCAGAGTGGGGACTAGCAATAGCGTTAGCCCTGTTACTTAATGAGCCACAATGGTTAACGGTATTAATCGCCAGTGGATTAAGTATTCCCACCACTTTACTTGCCAAGCGTTATTACTATGGCGACCAAAATCGTCACCTGTTGGTGATGGCGAGCTTAATTATGGTCACAGCATTGATTAACGTTGCCGTGGTGAGAGCCCATGTTCCTGCTGTTTACATGGTGTGGTTGGTCAGTATCACGGGGGGACTTATGCTCGTGCCTATGTGTTATTTGGTCTGGAATTATCTATTCCAAAATAAGTGGGCACCGCTCAGTTCTCACTTAATCAATCATGTTATTGAATTCAAAATACGTCACATCGCGTTATACAGCATGTTACTGGTGGCCAGTATTTTGATTCAAACCAGCTTGCCTGATGAGCTAAGACGGTTTGCGCCATTTTGTATGGCGATCCCAATAATCTTATTGGCCGTTCGTTATGGTTGGCAAGGTGCCTTGCTTGCGACACTGCTCAATAGTGTCGCGTTAATTGCAGCTCATAGCGGAACATCCAAACTCGAAATCACCGATTTACTCTTGTCTCTTTCGGCCCAAACCATCACTGGTATATTGCTTGGTCTTGCCGTTCAGAAACAAAAAGACCTGAACTCAAAATTACGAAGTGAGCTTTCACGAAATAAGAATCTATCCCGGCAGTTAGTGGCGGCGGAAGAATCTGTTCGCCGTGATATTGCTCGTGAATTACATGATGAAATAGGCCAAAACATCACAGCAATTCGTACGCAGGCAAACATTATTAAACGTGTAGATGCCGCAGAAATGAGTGTTCGTTGTGCGGACATGATTGAATCATTGTCTTTGAATATCTATGACACGACCAAACGCCTACTAACAAAACTCAGACCCAAGATGTTAGACGATCTTGATCTAAAAGACTCGGTTGAGCAGCTCATACGAGAAATGGAATTTTCGAACCATGGCATTGATATACGGTTAAATTGGCAAGGTGACTACACCTGCTTGAGTGACACACTCAAGGTAACGCTATTTCGACTGTGCCAAGAATCATTAAACAACGCCTATAAATATGCGCAAGCCAGCGACATCAGAATTGACCTAACGCTAAGTGAGCAGGTGGACCTGAGAATCTCAGATAATGGCATAGGCTTTACCGCGCAAGATATTCTGAAAGGAATGGGCGTTCGTGGGATGCAAGAGCGTGTTCAAGCGCTCGGAGGAAACATGATAATCAACGCTAATGATTGCGCTACTGGCACGAATATCAGCATTACATTACCTAAAGTGTGAGAGCAACTATGTTTGGATTTCTGCGATCAACAACATCAAAGCGTCATACGCTAAGTCACAATGAGATCAACCAGAGTTATCGTTACTGGCGTCTTCATATCATGATAGGGATGTATGTGGGTTATGCTGGGTTTTACTTCACCCGTAAAACCTTTAACTATGCAGCGCCAGCAATGATCACTGACCTTGGCTTAGACAAAGGCGATATAGGCTTAATTGGTACGCTATTTTATCTCTCTTATGGCTTATCTAAATTTATTTCCGGCACGATATCTGATCGCTCAAATCCGCGGTACTTTATGGGGTTTGGCTTAATCGCGACTGGGCTAATAAATATCGCTTTCGGTTTTTCGAGTTCGTTGGCGGCTTTTATCTCGCTGTGGGTACTTAATGCATGGTTCCAAGGTTGGGGCTGGCCCTCATGCTCGAAGCTATTGACGACTTGGTATTCTCGTTCTGAAAGAGGGTTTCGTTGGGCCATATGGAATACCGCACATAATGTCGGTGGTGCGCTTATCCCTATTCTTGTGGGTTACCTTACTCTTCAATTTAGTTGGCGAGCAGGGTTTATCTGGCCGGGGGTGATTGGCGTTTTCGTTGGTCTTATCGTCTGTTGGCGCTTACGTGATAAGCCCACCACCATGGGGCTTCCTACGGTAGGGAAGTGGCGCAATGACCCTCTCGAATTAGCGCAAGAGCGCCACGGACAAGGACTCAGTTATCGGGAAATATTGAAAACCTATGTATTCAGCAACAAATACATTTGGTTGCTCGCTTTCAGCTATGTACTGGTTTATATCGTAAGAACCGCCGTTAACGATTGGGGGAACCTCTATTTAACCGAAGAACACGATTACAGTTTGATTAACGCAAATGCTGCGTTATCTCTGTTTGAAGTTGGCGGCTTCGTGGGGTCACTCGTTGCAGGCTGGGGCTCAGATAGGCTGTTTGCTTAGGTAATCGTGGACCCATGAACATTTTGTTTGCCATTGGCGTTTTCCTCTCAGTCTCAGCGTTATGGCTTATGCCGTTGACCAACTTTGTCTTTCAAGCGGCCGGGTTATTTTGTGTTGGCTTTTTTATTTTTGGTCCTCAAATGTTAATCGGTATGGCTGCTGCTGAATGTTCACATAAAGACTCAGCTGGCGCTGCGACAGGCTTTGTTGGCTTATTTGCTTATATGGGGGCGGCACTTTCGGGCTACCCATTGGCGCTCGTTCTAGAAACCTACGGCTGGAGTGGTTTCTTTATTACCATTTCTACGTGTGCTGCCGTTATCGGGCTGCTGCTGCTGCCTTTCTTACAGGCACAATCACCTCAGAAAAACAAAGAAACTCAGTCTGGTTGATACGGTGTCATTCGGTCAATAAGGCAGCCGCTCATCTTATTGACCCCTCTCTTATTTTTCTCTCCTTGCATCCATAAAAGTCAAATGTGATTCTTTTCACGATTTGCACCTATTTCATTAATATCTAAGAATTTTTCCTATCACTTCTAAGACCTTATCTCATGTGATTCATCATCACTCTCTGTAATCTGTCTGATCATTCATCGCCATCAGAAATCTGCTCTTTTGGATGGCGTCAAAGCGTTCACTATGGAAAAGCCCATGTCATTCAGCCACTACTCAGAATACTCATTTTTCCCTATGCAAAACACTATACAAAACTACGCTTGGGGCAGCATTTCTTCGATACGTGAGCTGTTTGGCTTTAAAAATGAATCACAAGAACCCCAAGCTGAAGTTTGGATGGGGGCCCACCCTAAAGGGTGCTCTATGATCACGCTTGACCAGCATCTAGTGTCTCTCTCCGAGCTTATTAACACGGATAAACCCGCATATTTATCCGCCGATATCGCACAAGAATTTGGTGAACTGCCATTCTTACTTAAAATTTTAGCGGCAGAAAAGGCGCTATCTATTCAGGTTCACCCTAATAAACACCAGGCTGAGCTAGGTTTTGAAAAAGAGGAGCAAGCAAAGATCCCTCTAACTGCAGGGTATCGTAATTACAAAGATTCAAACCATAAACCTGAATTGATTTACGCAATTACAACGTATCAAGCGATGAATGGATTTAGAGAATATAACGAAATAGTCAGCTTGTTCCGA
Organism: Vibrio sp. GJ43-1; assembly: GCF_055808835.1. Classification (NCBI taxonomy): domain Bacteria; kingdom Pseudomonadati; phylum Pseudomonadota; class Gammaproteobacteria; order Vibrionales; family Vibrionaceae; genus Vibrio; species Vibrio sp. GJ43-1. The sequence continues at coordinate 89,652 of NZ_CM147884.1, forward strand.
CAATTGAACTCTAGTGCGCTTACTGGATTGGTTGAAGACTTTAGCAATAACCTTAGCTCTCAGGGCTTAAAAACGTTTTTCCGTCATTTATTAACACTGAATGAGCAAACCAAACACGAAGCATTAGAGCAACTGCTGACTTATGCTATCGCCCACCAAGAACAAGCAGAATTTTCGTTAATCTTAGAGCTAAACCACCAGTATCCGAACGATATGGGGCTTTTTTCCGCTCTACTTCTTAATTTGATCACATTAGAGCCAGGTGACGCGATGTATTTGAATGCGAACACGCCGCATGCTTACATTAAAGGAACCGGGCTGGAGATTATGGCCAACTCAGACAACGTACTTCGTGCCGGACTAACACCAAAGCACATTGATGTCACCGAGTTGGTCGCGTGCACAGAATTCAAACCAATACCCTTTAACCAATTGTTACTATCGCCCTCACAAATGGGGCAGTGTGATTGCTATGACATTCCAGTCGGTGATTTTAATTTCAATATATTTCATACCCCTCAACAAGAACAAATACTCACTAGCAGTGCTGAAATAGTCATGGCCATAGATAATGATTTAACGTTAATTAGCCATAAGGGAGAGCGCTTGACACTAGCCAAAGGACAATCGGTATTTATTCCTGCCTATATTGGTCATTACGCGATGAGCAGTAATGGACGAGTTGCGCGAGCATTCAACTAAGAGTTGCAGCTTCAGACAATAGATAAAAATAGGCCACACATTCGAGAAATACGTTCTCGAGCATACCTTTTTGAGGTGTGCCGAACGGGGCTAATAACAAACAGCAAGCAATTGACTCCGCTTTTTGACACCAACACGCTTTTCCCGACTAAGATCGTTGACCTCTTTATCGAGCATGGGACAATATCCTCTCATCGGTAAGCTTCCATAAGCGTAGTCTTACGCTCGGCCTCCTCAGCCGAAGATATTACCAACAAAACGATAACGTCATTTAAGGTGCACGTTCATGCTGAATTTAGACAAATACCAAGGCATCATTTTTGACCTAGACGGCACATTGGTGAATTCCATGGTCGCGCACGCTACCGCATGGGAGTCGACCTGCCGGGCGTTCAATATTCCTTATGATAAGGAATGGCTCGATCAACTCGGGGGAATGCCATCACGCAAGGTGACACTAGAAATCCTCAAACGCTACCCCCTTGATCTCGATGCCCAAGCCATTACCCGGCATAAAGTTAACGTATTTGAAGGTATTGAGAACAAGGGTGACATCATCCCGAAGATCTACACGATCCTGAAAGAAAATTACAAAAACAAACCGATTGGCATTGGTACGGGTGCGCAATATAAACATGCCAAAGAAATACTCGACACAACAGATATTCTTAGCATGGTTCAGGTACTCGTCACCTCTGACGACGTGGAAAACCATAAACCTAATCCAGACACCTTTGAAAAAGTCGCCCAGCAATTGTCACTGCCTGCTCCTGACTGTGTGGTTTTTGAAGACACAATCATTGGACGTCAGGCTGCCAATCGTGCAGGGATGGACTGTTATTTAGTGGCGCAAGGCGACATCATTGACTTCTTTCCTGCCAATAAAGCACAGGGATAAATAGCCTCTGTCGCCCCAATAATTCACAATACGATAAAGGGAAGGCTCTGTTTTCCTGTAATCATATTGCCTATTTTTCACCATTCTAAGTTTATTCCGCACCACCTCATTGTGTAATTAAAGTACAACTTACATTGACCACGGTCACAATTAGGTTCATAATTCGCCATAGATCACACAATCAATGAGAATAAACGTATGAATACTACAACTATTACCCATGACATCGCGGCTTCTCAACCGGCTTCAAATGCCAGCTTCATCTTTGGCTTCTGAAGTTCTATTTTTTGTAAAATCAGGTGTTGCGATGACAGCCATGGTGTTACTACTCGCTTCAGCTTGGGTTTAATTTCACTCCCAATGCGCATTAAGTGTGATCAGTGGCGGCACTTGCCACTGACAGCTTATTCCTTCGAAACACGCGTCTTTGTTATTTAAGTTTTTGTCTGAGCGGTTACCTGGGTAGCGGTCTGAACAAACAGCCCTATCATTAATAAGTAACTGATTGCCGGCAGCCAATAACTCACTCTAAGTCCCACAAGATCCACCATCGTCGCTTGCGCAAGCGGTAATAGCGCCCCTCCAATGGAACACATAATTAATATCGCCGCCCCTTGCGAGCTGTATTGCTTTGCCGTGCTCAGCGCTCGTGCATAAATGATCGGGTACAGGGTTGAATTGCATAGCCCCACACAAATTAACACATAGCCAATAAACACATCCGTGATTAGTATTGCCAATAAACAGATCATAATCGATACACTGCACATGATGATGAACAGACGTAGGCTATTGATTCGAGAACCATACTTGGCAAACATTAAACGCCCTAAAAACATCAATGCCCAATAGCCTGCTATGATTTGCGTAGCTCGTACGAGTCCGAGATCACCATAGTTTTCATCGGCCAGATAGGTAATAGTAAACGTACCAAAACACACTTCGACCCCAATATATAGAAGCAGAACCAGAGCCAATTTCATAAAATCAGCCTGCTTAATAAGTGCCCCCAGCCCTTTCCAAAATCCGCGACGAACATTAGGTTGAATATCAGGTAAATCGATCGCTCGAAAATAAAGAATCAGAGTGAGAAAAAACAAACTAATGCACAGAAACAATATCGAAATCTGTTCCGCTGTTTTGAAGTACCCCATCCCACTCGCAGCAATTATCACTGCACTTAACGCAATCGGCCCAAGTACGGTGCCGATAGAGTTTGAAGCAGTCGCAATGCTTTGACGACGGATACTTTTTTCCGGTGAGGCCAACAATGACACATAAGGAGAACTCACCACTTGGATCGCGGAGATACCCGATGCCATGATGAAAATACCCACTAACGTCAGCAGTAATTCTTCAGACTGAACCAAATAGGCCATCACTAAACAGCCACCAAAACACCAAAATAAACAATATTGTAACGTCGCTTTATAGCCGATTTTTGCCATCACAAACGAGGTAGGAATCGATACCGCGATACGAGAGATGAAGAACGCCATCGGAAACAGCATCGCAGTCTTATAATCCAACGCGAATACCGCTTTGTAGTGTGGAATAAGAGAGTTACTGACCACCGTGATCAGTCCCCAAATGAAAAAATCAACGACAATAACACCAACGCTGAATCTCTTTTGGCTAAAGAAGACATTCTGCACCTCGAAAGGGATTGACCTAGTAAAATCACTAGATGGAGGCCAGCCATGAAGAAAAAAAGCAGAAGGAAACCTTCTGCTTTCTTATATGGCACCGTACTAACTAGTCACGCACAAAGTTAATGTGGTGAACTCGGATATTGTACTTATCGATGATCGCTTTTGTAGCATGCATGCTCTTAACTCGAGCTTCCGATGCCAACGCAGCATCCATTGTCTCTTGATCAGCGTAGCTATGCTGCATCATCAACAATAGCTGCTGAAGCCCTTCTGCCTCAATCGCCTCTGGCTTGTTGAGGATCACTCCTTGGTTATTTGGAAAGGTACGGATAATCGGCACCACTTCCTGTTCCATATACTGATAGAAGTCTTGCTTTTGCGCGTCGGATAAATCGGCTTCAAAAAAAGCGGTTCTTAAAATGGTCATGTGCTCACGTCCGTTTAGTCAAAAATTGGAGAGGGCTTACAACTCAAAACCCACATCATTTGCAAGGGTCTTCAACTTCGCTTTCGCCTGCTTGATATCTTCGAACCAGTTGTCATTTTGAGCCCACATTTCGATCACAAGTGGTGCGCTATACTCTATTTCCGCCAGCGTCTTAAAGATGGCAGGGAAATCCACTTGTCCTTCTCCAATCACAAGATCGCGGAATTGCCCTTTTGACGTTTCAGACACACGCAGCGTATCTTTTAAATGAACCTGCACAAGATGATCCCGACTCAGTCTAAGCTCAGTACACACATCGTAGTTCCAGCCCGTGATGTTCCCAACATCGGGATAAGCCATGAAGTAAGGCGATGGAATTTCGCGTTTCAGCACTTCAAATTTACTCAGCGAGTTTAGGTAGGGGGTATCCATAATTTCCACACCCAACATGATGCCAGCACGCTCAGCCATTTTTGTGGCTTGCTTCATCCCATCGATAAAACGAAGGTGTGTGTCTTGTGATTGCGGCTCATAGTACACATCGTAACCCGCCATCTGTATGCAACGAATACCCAGCTTATAAGCCAATGCGATCGCTTTTTCCATGATCACTAAGGATTCATTGCGAACGGCGTCATCCATGGAGCCAAAAGGAAACTTACGGTGCGCACTCAAACACATGGATTGCAATGGCAAACCGTGTTTTTCACACAGATGACGCAGCGCATAAATCTCTTCGTCGGACCAATCGAGACGCGCTCGTCGCTCATCCGTTTCATCCACCGAGATTTCGACGAAATCAAACCCTGCCTCTTTGGCGTGTAACAGACGCTCCTCCCACGTCAGTGACGCTAAGCATCGCTTTTTCATAAATACCTAATCTGAATTTGTTTTTTGAATCAAACATCTTTGTTCCTTTCGTAAAGTTGTTGTTCAATGCGGCTCTAGTGATGGTTTGTACTTTCTTCGCTAGCGCTTCATAGCCAAGCGCCTTCATCTTCGGTGTCAGCGAAGACACACTCACCGCATAGACTGGAGACTTATTCTTGTCAAAAATAGGTACAGCAACGCATGAAATACCTGCCTCATTTTCTTCATCATCTAAGGCATAACCGCGCGCTTTAATATCATCGAGGACATCAAAGAATAACCCTCGATCTAATATTGTGTTTTCTGTCAGCGGCTTCATGGTGCTGGCATTACGCTGCCAATAGGCTTCTCGTACTGCATCAGAGCTAAATGCCAAATAACACTTACCCGCGGCGGAGCAATACATTGGTGAATGCAACCCCACATACGTTCGCGTTCGGAATGACGCATCCGCTGGCTCAAACTTATCTTTGAAAATGATGTTATCTGCATCAAAAGACAGGAAGTTAACCGTTTCATTGACCTCCGTCAGTAGCTCAGCAAGGTAAGGTTTCACGACCCCTGTGACATCCGAGTTAATCGCCGCATGACCGAGATGAACGAGCTTCATCGTCAAGCGATACTCTTTACCAGAACACATTTGAGCAACATAGCCAGAGGCTTCAAAGGTCGCTAAAATTCGATGGATAGATGATTTATTAAATCCCGTCCCTTCAGATATTTTTTGCAATGAAACCCCATTTGGGTACTCACCCAAGAATTCCAGTACGGTCAAAGCTTTCGACAACGATTTAATTTGTTCACTCATATGTGTTCTACCAGTGCTTGCCTATTTCGGAATGAAAAGTCTCTGCAATCTCACAACCATTTTCTCCGGCTAATGCTCTACCTGCGATAAATGCTTTAGCGGAAAGGTGTTTAAACAAATGCAGATCCTCTGGAACAATACCACCAGTTATCGATAGTTCAATTCCAAGCTCTGATAATTTATGCATTTTTTCTAAATCTGCTTCGGTCCAACTGACCCCAGCCAACTCGGCATCACGCGAACGGTGGTAAATGGCTTGGGTAATACCCATGTCGACCCACGCTTTGGCATCTTCCAATGTCCAGTGACCATACAGCTCAATTTGCACTTCACCATTGAATTCGTCCGTCACTTTTTTGGCTGCGCGGATCGTTTCAATATGTGCTGCAGCGCTAACCGTCACCCAGTTCGCCCCCGCTTCCATGGCCAGTCGAGACAAAATCGCACTGGCATCGGTAATTTTCATGTCACAAACAATAATATGATCAGGGTATTTTTTTCTGAGAATACTGACGCTCTCAACACCATGGGCAAAGGCCAAAATGGTGCCGACTTCGATAATATCCAGTTGATTAGCAACGTGCTCTACAGAGGCTAACGCAGTATCAATATCCGTGGCGTCTAGCGCCATTTGTAATAAAGGTTTAGACATCGAACTCATCCTCAAATTGTTTAAATAGTTGTACTAAACGCTGATACTTTTGGTACTTACGTTGGTAGCGTTCAACATTGTCTTTATTCGGTGAAATTCGTGATGACGCAACGCCGAGTGATTGGCAACAAGCTTCTAGCGAAGCAAATTCTCCAGAGCCGACCATCGCCACCATCGCTGCTCCCAACGATCCCGTTTCATCCACATCGGAGACTTCTACCGTCATCCCAGTTAAGTCAGCTAGCATCTGCATCCATATTGGGCTTGATGCTGGACCGCCCGTCACTTTGAGTACGCTGGCATTCGGGAATCGAACACGCATGCGCTGTAAATGAAGGTTATGGCAAAATAAGATGCCCTCCCAAATGGCTTGAATCAGATGACCTTTGGTATGATGCGACTGAAGACCATAAAATCCAGACTTCAAACCTAAACCTTGGTTTGAGCCATATAAGAAAGGCACAAAGAAAACACTGCTGCTTGCTGACTCGAGCTCTGCCACCAAGCTTTGATTCACTGCATGGTCCAATTCACCATTTTCACCAAGGTAATCAGCAAACCACTCATAGTTACCTGCGGAAGTGGGACTCGCTTCATGGACAATGTACTCACCGTCCACGGCGTAATGCCCATAAACAAAGTTATGGTCCTGTTGCGTGACCTGTTTTGTGATTCCTGAAGTGACAGACCACGTGCCCATGACGTAGTTGAGCGTGTCTTCGTTTGAATTAATGCCAGAGCAAATCGCCGTTGAAACCACATCAAACAGCCCACCAAAGACGGGAGTACATAGCCGCTAAACCCGTTTCGCTCGCCACATCTTGAGTAATCTTTCCAGCAGGCTGATCGGAACCAACAATGGTTGGTAACGCATCCCAGACTTCTTCAATACCAAACGTTTCCAGTAAGGCTTTGTCGTACTCGCCAGTTATCGCGTTAAAAAAATTACTTTCCGACATGTTGGTAATTTCCGCGCCCACTTCTCCCGTCAGGCGATAGCGCAAATAATCATGCGCCATCATGATGGCGCCGATGTTGGCGTAACGCTTAGCGTCATTCTCTTTTATCCAGCGGATAATCGATACGGGATGCCCTGTCCACAACGTCTGTAAGGTGGTGGGATAAATGGCTTGTGCTTTGCCCTGAGCGAGCCATTCTTTTACGATAGGCAATGAGCGAGAGTCGGAAGACATAATCCCGTAACCAAGGTTTTCGCCTTGCTTATCCAGTAGGTAAACCCCTTTACCTTGTGCTGAAATGCTGACGCCTTTGATTGTGGTCGCGTCGATTCCTGTTGTTTCAATAAGCTGCTTAATGACCGTTACGGCATTGCCCCAAAGAGCATCGAGATCCCGCTCTACCCAACCTTGTTTGTCATTAATCACACTGGCAGAGACACGAGCCAAACCATGCTGAACCCCTTTTGCATCAAAGAGGGCGGCTTTCATAAACGTGCCGCCAGAATCAATTCCGATGTAGTAGTTCATTACTTCGCTTCCAACAAATCATTGTGAATTTTGACGACGAGTTTACGCACCACACCACCAGTACCATTTTCAATATTGGTTACATGAACCACATTTGGCGTGAAGAGATAAAACTGGTGCGGGCTGGCCTCAATGAAATTCAATTGAATGCCATCAAACTGGTAAAATTGCAGATCACGAACCTCGTTATAAGCGTCTGCATTTTTGTGCTGCCCTGAATCCAAAGACCACGCCATAGTTTCTGAACCACGTAATACTATCTGCAAATCAGAGTGGTACTTGTGGACCTCTGGCTGAAAGTTTTCAAGCGGCTCTTTTTCATATTCCAGAACAACAAACCACGCTTGCTTACTGTCAAAATTAGGAATGTCATGGCGACCTAGATCTAAGGCATCAAGGTCAATGCGGTTTAAATACCCAAGGATGTTTTGTACAGCCTGCGGGTACGTGGTTGTGATGATTTGCTTTTGGGTAGTTCCAACTAACATAAAACTTCTCTATTAGAATAGCCGCTGTAAAAGTGTGGCAAGACCCGACTCGTGGTCGTTGCTATGGTCTGTCACCAGATTCGCGGCATTTTTGACAGTCTGATCGGCATTGTTCATGGCGATCCCCAAGCCCGCTAGCGTCAACATCGAAATATCATTGTGGTTATCCCCCACCGCCACGCACTCCTCCAAGGTAATGCCCAGCGTTTGAATATAGTGAGTCAATGCGTTGCCTTTGCTGTTACCCGCGGCAGAAAAATCGACACGGTCAACCCAAGAACGTTCGCCATTAAAGTGCGTATCAATACATTCAAGCGCTGAAAATGCATCGATATCGCCACCTTCTACGACGAACTTCCATACATAATCGGTAGATTGAAGTTCTTTCCTAAAGTCATCGACACGTAAAATGCTGGGCTGACTGCCTTCAGGAAAGGATTGCGCCCAAGCAGACAATGCCTCCATATACGCGATAGGTCGCTTGTTTGAATACAGCATTGCATCTCGAACATACATCACCATTTTCAAGTCGTGCTGCTCTGAAAGCTGAATGAACTCGCTCGCCCGCGCTTTAGTGATGGCGTTTTCTTTGATAACGCGGTCATTGGCATAGTCAAAAATATAGGTGCCGTTACAACAAATAATTGGCGTGCTCAAGCCTAGCTGCTCGTAATAGGGTTTTGCAGCCACATGATGTCGTCCAGTCACGATCACAACATGCGTTTTCTTAGCTAGATGCTGAATGGCCTCAACCAGTGGCGCACTGATTGTGTGCTGTGAATTTAGCATCGTGCCATCAAGATCCAACGCCAATAATTTATGCATTGCAGACGTCCTTATTTCTGACCGTAGTATGAGTCTTTACCGTGTTTACGGTTATAGTGCTTATCTAAAAGCTCCGGCTGAATCGCCGCTTCGGGGCTAATAGAGCGCGTGGCCGTCGCCATCGCAGCAACCTCTTCCATTACGACCGCATTATGCACCGCGTCAGAGCCATCTTTACCCCATGTAAATGGAGCATGTCCGGCAATAATCGCACCAGGCATAGCTTGAGGGTCTATATGACGTTTAGTGAATTCTTCGATGATTACCAGGTAGGTATTCTTTTCGTAATCCGTGGTAATTTCGTCATGGGTAAGCTGACGAGTACACGGCACATCACCGTAGAAGTAATCCGCATGCGTGGTACCGAGTGCAGGAATGTCTTTGCCTGCTTGCGCCCAAATCGTTGCATTACGAGAGTGTGTATGGACAATACCGCCAATGTTTGGAAACGCTTTGTAGAGTTCTATATGTGTCGCAGTATCGCTTGAAGGGTTGAGATCGCCTTCAACACGGTTTCCTTCTAGATCAACGATAACAATGTCATTTTCGCTCATCACATCGTATTCCACCCCAGACGGCTTTATCGCGATGACGCCATTCTCTCTGTCAATTTCCGATACATTTCCCCAGGTAAATGTCACCAGACCATATTTAGGGAGTTGCAGGTTTGCCGCCAATACGCGCTGTTTTAATTCTTGATACATAATTGTCTACCGAAAGTGCAAATAGATGGGAAAGAAGAGCGTTGTTATGAATAGATTGCCTAACGGCTTGGCTAAGCAACCTATCCTTTCACCAGTGACGATTCATTGAACCGTCACTGTCATTTCTGTAGCAATTACTGAGCTGCGACTTCAATTTTCTTAATCATGTCGTCGCCGTTTTTCGCTACAAACGCCTTCCAAACTGGCTTAATCGCTGCTTGGAATGCTGCGCCATCCACATCACGGTTCACTTCCATACCGCCTGCCTGTAGGTCCGCAATCATCTTGTCTTCTTTGGCAATACTCAGCTCACGCTGCATCGCAACCGCTTCTGCTGCCACTTCCGTGATGATTTTCTGCTCTTCATCGCTCAGCTTATTGAACTTTTTAAGGTTCATCGTCAGAACAAGAGGAGAGTAAGCGTGTTGAGTCAAGCTTAGGTACTTTTGTACTTCGTTAAACTTGAACGAAAGAGTCACACTAATTGGGTGGTCTTGAGAATCAACAACCCCCGTTTCCAACGCGGTATAGAGCTCAGAGACTGGCAGTTGTTGTGGGTTCGCACCCAGTTCATTGAACATATCATTCAGTGCTTTAGAACCATTAACTCGCATCTGTAGACCTTTCACGTCACTTGGAACGCGAATTGGTTTTTCGTTGTTGGTCATATTGCGGTAGCCATTTTCTGGATAACCCAAACCTTTAAGACCGAACGCTTCGAGGCTAGTCAGCACCTCTTTTCCTGGTTCGCCATCTAATACTTTGTATGCGGTTTCACGATTAGGGAACATGAAAGGAAGAGTGAAAGCCGCAGACTCTGGTAATAGGCCGTTATAGTTATTCAAGCCCACCATTGCAAAATCAACAATGCCTGCACGAGAGCCATCGATCATCTGCTTATCACTGCCGAGCTGACCTTGCGGGTAAATATTGACTTTAATATCGCCGTTCGTACGCGCTTCCACTTCTTTCTTGAAGAACAGAGACAGATCTTGCTGCAGATCGGATTCTGGAGCCGCGTGAGCGAGTTTTAATGTGGTTGCCGACATAGCAGTTGAACTCATTGCGATTGCCGATGCTACCAGTGCTACTTTGAATAGGGATTTCATTATTATTTTCTCCATCGAGGGTTAACCAATGACAAACGACATTGGCACAGTGATAATGCTTGGGAATATGACAAACAATGCGAGTAGCACCATGTAGGCACCAATGAATGGGAGGACCCCTTTCACTGCTGTCGACATCGGTACCCGAGCTACACCACAAACTACGTTTAGAACAGTGCCTACAGGAGGCGTGATTAGGCCAATTGAACAGTTAATGACAAACAACAGACCGAAATACGTTGGATCAATACCCGCCATTTTGATAACCGGCATTAATAAAGGAACAAGGATGAGAATCGTTGGACTCAGGTCCATCACCATGCCAACACACAGCACCAATATCATGATGACTGCCATCAGTAGACGCGGACTGTCGACAAGCGGACCTAACATCTCAGCTAATTGCTGTGGCAATTGAGCCACCGTAATCAGCCAAGCAGCAACCATGGCGCAACCGACCAAGAACATCACCATCGCGGTCGAGCGACCGGCATTCACCACAATGTGGTAGAAACGTTTGATAGTCAGTTCACGATAAACGAACGTTGAAATAAAGATGGCGTACGTTGCGGCAACCACTGCAGCTTCTGTTGGTGTAAAAATACCAAAGCGGATACCGACAATGATGATGACAGGCAACATCAGCGCCCAAATACCATCTTTCAACGCCGCTCGTTTTTCTGCTTTTGTCGCTTTTTCTGCCGTTTCTAGGTTTTCTTTACGAACGGTCCAACGCCAAACAAACATCAGCGTCATGCCCATGAGTAAACCCGGTACGATACCGCCTAGGAACAAGTTTTTAATCGAGATACCAATCAGCAACACCTACCAGAATCAGCGGGATAGACGGTGGAATAACGGGGGCGATGATACCACCAGAGGCCAACAGCCCCATGGAAGGTGCTTCAGGGTATTTTGCCGCTTTCATCATTGGGTAGAGAATACTAACCAATGCCGCCGCATCAGCTACCGCCGAGCCAGACAGGCCTGCCAGTAACACCGACGTCATAATAGCAACGTAACCTAGACCACCTTGGCGATGCCCCACGTATGTCGTCGCAAGACGCACAATACGTTGTGACAGACCACCTGAAGCCATGACTTCACCTCAAGCAATTAGGAAAAACGGAATCGCCAGTAAGGTAAAACTATCAACACCATTGATTAACGACTGCGCAAGAATGTCTGCACTGAAAAAGTCCATGTGTACCATCAATGCCATTGATGAAAGCAACAAGGCAAAGGCCACTGGAAGCCCCAGTAAAATAGAGACCAGTAATACGGCTAAGAAAATGGCTAACGTCATTATTCTTTCTCCTCATCTACATCCAGTTGCCATTCTGGTTTAAAAATTCGCACTAAAGCGATAACGCCCATCAGAGCACCAGAAACGACACCGGCTAAATAGAACAACGCGGAAGGAAGACCTGTCAGCTGCGAAATATCTGACCAGTTGGCCATCATTTGACGATAAGAGCCGATATAAAGCATGCCAACAGAAACAAGGATAATCGCCCAACAAATTCGTCTTAGTATCGGGACCGCTTTCGGCAGTAATTTTTCCGAAAATTCAGCCACCGCAAGGTGCTCACCTCGGCGCAGCACAACAGCAGCACCGAGCATGACTACCCATACAAGACCTAAGCGAGATAGTTCAACAGAAGGACGTAATCCAGAGGAGAAGCCGTAACGTAATACGACATTAGCAAAGACGAGAGCAACCATCGCAGTCAAAATGACTGCCATGATGACGTCGATACTATTCCAAATCCACTTCAATACACTTTGCATAAAGTTCTCCCGACCTTCGCTTATATTACAGCGCGGTAATTTGGTTCCAGATATCGTCATGGACTTCGATACCACCCGCTTGAGCGTGCTTATCGATAAAGTTTTGGATCTCTGAGCCAGCAATCATGACCGACCCTGTTTCTGCAGGTTCTGATGCAAGAACATAATCACGGATACGCTTCATTTCTTGAGCGTATTGGCCTTTGTCCATGGTTTTGCTTAAATCAATGGCAATGAGGAATTGAGAGACACCAAACTCGCCACCCATGTCTTCCGTCAGAGCAGGGACTGAGTTACCACCCGTAATCGCAGTTAGCATCATATCGAGTACGATCGCCATTGAAGAACCCTTCCAAAAGCCCATTGGCAACAGACGCTTGTTTTCCCAAAGCACATGTGGGTCTTTGGTTAGCTCACCGTTATCATCAAAGCCGCCCACAACAGGGAGCTCTTTGTCTGCTAATACAAAATTCTGTAGTTGTCCGTACGAGAACTGTGTCATTGAGCAGTCAACCAATACCGGTGGATCACCAGCAATGGCCATAATGAGCGGGTTTGAACCCACACGGTGATCCTTACCACCCCACGCAGGCATAACTGCAATAGAGTTTGTTGACGCAATACCCGCAAAACCTTCACGAGCCATTTTCAGAACATACGCACCACCACGCATCCAGTGGTTAGAGTTGCGCATGCCGACCATGCCAATACCGTACTCACGCGCCAGTTCCATCGCTCGTTCTGAACAAATCAAACCATTTAATACACCTGGACCGAAATTACAGTCCCATTGCTCTAAAGCGCCCATACTATTGACACATTCAGGTAACTCATTGAGCTTAATTTGGCCTTTGTCGACTTGCTCGATAAACACAGGAAAACGGTTAATACCGTGAGAGTAAGTGCCTTCATTGGCCATTTCGACAAAACCTGCAGCGAGTTTTGTTGCCATTTCAGGCTGCATATCACGAGCTAATAAAATTCTTTCATATTCGCTTTGAAGCTGTTCAATTTTGATTAAAGGCATTGTCTTCTCTCTAGTGAATTCCATAATACGGAATTAAGTGTTGATCAAATTCCATTTTATAACACTATGAAAAGGCTTTTTTATGAAGCTGACCATAATTTTCTTTTAAGACACTGTTTTTATTGATATTAATATTTCAGCAACAAAATGTGACCAATATGGCAAATATTCAATCACAACCAACACTAATGATAGAATTACAAATAGCCGTCACAGAAATGGATATCTGACTATGCTTGACCCCAAGTCAAAATAAGCAAGTGTGCGCATAGTCACTTGACGCATAACGGGCGCGTCTGAAAGGTCGTCATTCACAAATAAATAAGAACAAGCGATGGGTTAAGAAAGCAGCACCCCACGTTTTAATCATGTTTAAGCGAAGAAACTATGCAGATAGTATGGATATTGCGACACCTACCGCTTGTTTGAATACACTTTCACACCCATATTAGTCAGGGTACTTACTATTCAATCATCAGGAGCCACCATGAAGGGCGTTATCTCCATTCAATCCCATGTTGTCTATGGTCACGCTGGCAATAGCTCAGCCACTTTTCCCTTACAACGAATGGGGTTTGAAGTCTGGCCTATTCATACCGTTCAGTTCTCCAACCATACCCAATATCAACAAGGTTGGACTGGGCAAGCCTTTTCCGCGCAAGACATCAACGCTTTGATCACTAGGCATCGACAATATTGGTCAACTGGCTAATTGCCAGGCGGTTTTATCGGGCTACCAAGGCAGTGCTGAGCAATGTCTTGCTGTTATTGAGGCGGTGAACAAGGTCAAAGCACAAAGCCCAGACGCGATCTATGTTTGCGATCCCGTGATGGGCTCTCCAGAGAAAGGGTGCATCGTGCCCGCGGGTACAACGGAACACTTAGTCAAACGCGTCATGCCAATGGCCGATGTGATCGTGCCCAATCAATTTGAACTAGGGCAATTCGCTGACATGGCGATTAATAACCTCGAAGATGCGGTCACTGCGTGCCATAAAGCCTTAGCGAAGGGACCAAAGATGGTACTGGTTAAGCACCTGCATAGTGTGTCGAATGAAAAGTTCACCATGATGCTAGCGACGAAACAAGGCTGCTATATTGCCCAGCGCCCGCATCTAGATTTTGATAAACAGTGCGGTCGGAGTTGGCGATCTCATCTCTGCATTGTTCACTGCGGGTCTGTTAAAAGGTTGGTCGCCAGAGCAGGCGTTTGAACATGCCAATAACGCCAGTTATGGCGTGCTAAAAGAGACACAAAATCGTGGGGAATGGGAGCTACAAACCATTGCTGCGCAGCAAGAGTTTATTGCGCCAAGCGAGGTCTTTCCGATACAAAAAGTGTAGATTCAACATCACTAGGACACGGCTCTATTAGAGCCGTGTCACTCGATAATAAGAGGGGATAATGCGTTAAACGTGTTGCCCCGCAACAAACCCAGAGGACCAACACCACTGGAAATTATATCCGCCCAACCAGCCAGTCACATCCATCACTTCGCCAATAAAGTACAAACCCGGGACGGATTTACATGCCATGGTTTTTGAAGATAGATGATCGGTATTCACGCCCCCTAAGGTCACTTCAGCGGTGCGGTAACCTTCAGTACCATTAGGTACAATCTTCCACTGCTCAAGCTGGCGTACAATATCGGCCATTTCTTTCGGGTTAAACTGCTTTAACGGCTTATCGGCAAACACTTTTCTTTCGATGAGAAGCTCAACCAACCGTTTAGGTAGCACTCGGGCTAAGGTGTTTTTTAGGCTTTGATTTGGATGATTTTCACGAGTAGATGACAGGAGCTCATCCACATCTGAATTTGGCACTAAGTTAACCGTAACTGGTTGCCCTGGCTTCCAAAATGAAGAAATTTGCAACACAGATGGCCCTGATAAACCACGATGGGTAAACAGCAATGCTTCTTTGAACATTGTCCCATCCACTGCGGTGATTTCGGCCGGAATAGCAATCCCGGACAATTCAGCAAAGTCCTCTTTATCTTCTTTGTGTAGCGTAAACGGCACGAGACCCGCTGACGTTGAGATAACCTCTAACCCAAACTGCTCTGCCACTTTATAACCAAACGGGGTCGCGCCTAACTTTGGCATAGATAAGCCACCCGTGGCGATCACTAGCGAGTCACACTCGATGACGGCATTACCCGCATTAGCACTGTCGGCGTGAAATGAGAATCCACTGTCTGTTTTGGTGATGGAATGTACATCCGTTTGATACTGGAAGCGAACGGTCGGCAGATCGCATTCATCCAATAACATTTTGACGATTTCTTTTGCCGAATCTAAGCAGAAAAGCTGACCGTGATCGCGCTCTTCAAACTCAATCCCATGCTTACAAATCATCGAGATGAAGTCCCAATGAGTATATTGCGATAACGCCGATTTTACGAAATGACGATTCTGGCATAGGTAGTTATTTGGCGTCACATCGTAATTGGTGAAGTTGCATTTACCGCCACCAGAAATGAGAATTTTTCGACCTGGCTTCTTGGCATGATCAACAACCAGCACACGACGTCCGCGCTTGCCAGCTTCCGCTGCACACATTAACCCGGCAGCTCCAGCACCAATCACCACCACATCAAATTTATTGCTCATAGCTTTACTCTACCGACACACAAAATGGAATCAACAAAAAAGGATGTGCCAAAGCACATCCTTATCTCTTATTGCTCGCCATTGTAGCGAGTCTTTTTGGTATTGCAATCTTTCGCGCCCAAGCAATCCGGTTACGATTAGCCAAGGGTTGCTCAGTTACGTGGTGTTCAAACCAACGTCATCCCCAACTCTACAGCAAAAACGCCGCAAATAATGACACACTCTAAGCCAATGCACACGACAAGACAAACAGCTCTCTCACTCGATTACACTTGGAAATAAACACTTCATCATGGTGATGATAATACTCCTTAGTCTTGAGATAGGAATACAATCGAACCTGTTTGGTCATATTACCGTGTGTGGTAAAAAATCCACCGCCATCCACTTGCTGATATAGCAGAGGGTGCGCTTCACGCATGATATAAATAAGTGAGCGTAGTGCAGTCAGATATCTTGCCATATTGACTGACGTAATGAGCATCAATGCTAGTAGAATAGTGTCGCCACTGATCATCTTTTCCTCCCTACCTCTTCCAAGATACCCAAGAGAAAAAGACGATCTCAACGGCTTTTTTCGCTGATGTTACACAGCGGGGGTATCCATAATGGAAGAAGAACCTTCTTTTGCTAACATCGCTAAATCTTTGTCGATAAAGAACAGAGCCTGTCCGTTTTCACCAACGAGTTCTAGCTTATCTAAGATCCCTTTAAACAATTTTTCTTCTTCGTGCTGTTCAGCAACGTACCACTGAAGAAAATTAAACGTCGAGTAGTCTTGGGCTGAGAAAGCGACATGAGCGAGCTTGTTGATTTGCTCGGTAATCATTTGCTCATGCTCATACGTTTCACGGAAGACATCACCTAAACTAGTAAAATCATGTTTAGGGGCAGCAATCGCGCCAAGAATAGGCAGTGCACCAGTCTCACTTACGTAAGTAAAAAGACGCTGCATATGCTCCATCTCTTCTACAGCATGCTTACGTAAAAACTCTGCTGCGCCTTCAAATCCTTTGTCTTCACACCAAGCACTCATTTGTAAGTATAGGTTGGATGAGAAAATTCGAGGTTTATTTGCTCGTTTAGATGTTCAACCATTGCTTCTGAAAGCATGCTCTACTCCTAGTTTCATAGCTTCAATTAACGCTACTATAACATAACATTTTGCGGAGTATTGCTTCATCCATCCATTCTTACCACTGAGTAAGACACTGCACTCTTAATTTCAGTCTAGAAAACTTGAGCGATTTTGCGCACTATTTATTGTCTTGTTGTTGAGAAAATACTCTTGAGATTATTACGTCACGACAGTGAATTGAGATCATCTCAACACATTTTTTGCCAACACAATGCTATGTTATAACGAGAACTTACGTCAGAAGGAGTGCGTTATGGGCTATAAACATATCTTGGTCGCATTGGATCTCTCAGAAGAAAGTAAACTGCTTATCGATAAAGCGGTATGCCTAGCCAAGCCACTCAATGCTCAGGTATCTTTTATTCATATCGATGTGAACTATGCAGAGCTTTATACGGGTTTGATTGATCTTAATATGGCTGAAACCCAACATCAGGCAATGGAAGCATCCATGCGGCAGCTAAAAGATTTTGCCGACTATGCTAACTACCCTATCAAACATTCTTTAGTAGGAAGTGGCGACCTCAGCAACGAATTAACCGACACCATTGGAGAATTCAACGTTGACCTTGTCGTATGCGGTCATCATCAGGATTTTTGGAGCAAGATTTTATCGTCCACTCGACAGTTGATAAATACCACGCCTGTCGACCTTTTAGTGGTGCCGATTAAAGACTAACCGTCTTCATCCAACAAGGCTTCCAATAGGAAGCCTTTCTTATCCGCCCACTTTCCTTGTTTTAAGGTGATATAATCACCACCCCATTCAAAACAAGCACTTAATCACAGTTATGAGTTACCTTTATTCCATCACCCTTTTATGGGCCTTTTCCTTTAGTCTGATAGGCGTTTACCTAGTAGGTCAGGTCGATTCTTGGTTTTCGGTATTGATGCGAGTGGTCTTGGCCGCTGTGGTCTTTCTACCGTTCACTAAATTCAAGTCTGTGCCCAAAACGTTGATGGCAAAGCTAATGGCGATAGGTGGAATACAGCTAGGGTTAATGTATTGTTTTTATTATCAGTCGTTTTTACTGCTGTCCGTACCTGAGGTTTTGCTGTTCACGGTATTTACCCCTATCTATGTGACACTATTTTATGACCTACTCAAAGGTCGCTTTTCACCGTGGTACTTAGTGACCGCTGCGATCGCGGTTAGCGGTGCAGCTTTTATCAAATTCGCGGGCATCAATGATAACTTCTTAATGGGCTTTCTTGTGGTTCAGGGGGCAAACCTATGCTTTGCCATCGGACAAGTGAGTTACAAATACGTGATGGAAAGTGAAACCATTGAGCTACCTCAACATTCTGTATTTGGCTATTTCTATCTTGGGGCCACCGTGGTGGCAACCATCGCTTTTGCGATTTTTGGTAGCTTTGAAAAATTACCCACCACCATGACTCAGTGGGGCATTTTGGTTTACTTAGGCACGATTGCGTCTGGTTTAGGGTATTTTATCTGGAATAAGGGGGCGTGCTCGGTCAATGCGGGAGCACTGGCGGTGATGAATAACCTACTGGTTCCGGCTGGCTTGATCGTCAATATCGTGATTTGGAACCGAGACGTTGACATACCGAGATTGTTAATTGGTGGTGGGATAATTTTGCTGTCTTTGATCGTCAACGAGCGCTGGGTGAAACCTCGCGTAGAAGCGCAATACCGAAGCCAGTCCGGCATAACAAAGCAATAAGTCTGTACAGCAAAGCGCTCTCTACGATAAAGAACGCTGCCCAAGCAAGAGTGTCGCACAACAACTCATCGTCGTTTCACAACACGTATAATATTAATGCAGCTGCTCGGGCTGCATTTTTTCTAGCTGCTGACTAACCAGCATTTCTGCATGATGGTACTTTTGTTCAAGCTGACTTTGTTTACGCGCCAGTTTTTGGCTCTTCTTGATTATTTTCTGCAGCTTCTTCTGCATCTTGTCCTGTTTTTTTAGCGCTTTCTTCGCGCGTTTTAACGCTTTCTTATCACTACCTTCTGACTCCTGCATCATAACAACGTCTGACTCAGATACTACTGGCTCTGAGGCGATAGCTTGTTCTAAACTGATTTCTTCTTTTGTCATGCCCTCAAGCAATAAACCACAGGTAAGTTTCTCTTTTGCTGGTTTTACTTGGCAACTCATCGGTGGGATCGCGGCTGGCTTACATAACGTTGAGCTATCGGCAGATGAACGAGAGCAAGAGCGACAAAGAAATTTAGGCTCAGCAACGAGGCGATGAATATCCCCTAAATTTGCATTGATGTCATGACGATTTAACTTACAAAGACGCTTAGCCATACAACCCTCCAGCTAACCAAGATCCGCAAGAGCAACCAATAACGGCCACTCCCAATATCGGCTACTTAAAATAACGAATAATAATGATTCTTAGTTAGATATACAGCCTAATGAGACTGGTGACAAGTAACTTACGCAAGTTACATGGAGGGGTTTAGTAACAAAGTACGCCGAGTTAGGTTTAACTCATTGATGCATTAACATAAACATCAAACCGATTTTTTTTGGTTTCAATCGCCATTGTCGGTTTTTTCTCATCGAGCCAATTCGCGTAATCGGGACGCTTTACCACCACGCGCTTACTGGCTAATCGCAGGGCTTAGCTCCAATAGGCCATCGGCATCCATATCGGCACCAACCAAAGATTGAAAAACTCGCATTTCTTTTTTGACCAATGCGCTTTTTTTCTTGTTTTCTGGGTGAGGGTACATTGGATCCAAATACACTACATCGGGCTGTTGGAAATCCGGGTCATCGGCAAGACCCGTTAACGCATCTAAGCTTGAAGCATGAAGTAATGACATTCGCTCGGATACCCAAGCGCCTATCTCTGGATCTTGCTTAGCGCGTGCTAGCCCATCATCAAGCAGTGCAGCAACGACGGGGTGCCTTTCAACCATTTGCACCTTACAGCCAAGCGACGCTAATACAAACGCATCTCGCCCTAACCCTGCGGTGCCATCGAGTACCAAGGGCGTTGCGCCTTTATTCAGCCCAGCAGCTTTCGCAATGGCCTGCCCTTTTCCGCCACCAAACTTGCGACGGTGCGCCACCGCTCCGCTGGCCAGATCCACAAAAATAGCGCCCAACTTGGGCTCATCAAGTTTACGCAGTTCTAAGCGCTCTTCCGTCAGTACCAAAGCAAATTCACTGTCATCAGATGCGTCCAATCCCCAACGTTGTGCCAACTGGTCGAGTTCACTTTGGCGCGGGGAATATTCACAGATAAGTTGGATGTGCAAGGTTGGCTCCGAAAAGGTTTAAAGTAACGCAGCAAGTGTACATGAAGTCCATCCGTCTACCAATAAGCGTGATCCATACGCAGACGGCCTCAACATTTTAGTGCTAAGCTCTACAGCCTCTTTATTGTCAATGACGGCCTAAAATTAAGGATTCACTATGCACAGCGTCAATGGGTTAGATGATCTCGACAAGGCGATTCTAAAAACACTGATGGAAGACGCACGACGCCCTTATGCTGAAATGGCAAAAAGCTTTGATGTCAGCCCTGCCACTATTCATGTTCGCATTGAAAAAATGAAAGCAGCTCAGCATCATTGAAGGCACTGAGGTGGTGGTGAACACCAAAAAGCTAGGCTACGACGTCTGTTGTTTTATTGGTATTAATCTCTACGCGGCGCGTGATTACCACTCTGCATTGGAAAAGCTCGACGCACTCGATGAAGTCGTTGAGGCTTATTACACCACCGGACTGCTTACAACATCTTCGTCAAATTGATGTGCCGCTCGATTGAAGAATTACAGCACGTACTCATTAATAAACTTCAAGCGATCGATGAAGTGCAGTCTACAGAAACGCTGATCTCGTTACAAAACCCGATCAGCCGCAATGTCGACCCATAAAAAAGCCTCTCACGTGAGAGGCTTTGTCATTTAGTCATAGTGTGTTTTAGGCGCTGATGCCAGAATGACGCAGTAGCGCATCAATTTGAGGCTCTCGACCTCGGAATCGTTTAAACAGCTCCATCGGCTCTTCACTTCCGCCCATTTCTAAAATGTTATTCAAGAAGCTTTGTCCGGTTTCTTTATTAAAAATACCGTCCTCTTCAAAGCGTGAATACGCATCGGACGAGAGGACTTCCGCCCACAAATAGCTGTAGTATCCCGCACTATAGCCACCAGCAAAAATATGGCTGAAGCTATGAGAGAAACGGTTCCACTCTAGGCTTGGTAACACCCCAACTTTAGACTTAACATTGGCTAACGTTTCCAGCACACGCGCACCGATTTCTGGGTCATATTCCGTGTGCAACGTAAAGTCGAACAAGCCAAATTCAAGCTGACGTAGAATAAACATAGCGGATTGGAAGTTTTTCGCGGCCAGCATTTTATCTAGCATGGCTTTTGGCAGCGGCTCACCCGTTTCATAATGCCCAGAGATAAACGACAGCGCTTCTTCTTCCCAACACCAGTTTTCTAAAAACTGGCTTGGTAATTCAACCGCATCCCAAGGCACGCCATTAATACCAGACACTGCACCAGTTTCAATCTGAGTCAGCATGTGGTGAATACCGTGTCCCGTTTCATGGAATAACGTCACGACTTCATCATGAGTAAACAGCGCAGGCTTATCGCCGACCGGTTTTATTAAAGTTACATGTTAGGTAGGCAACGGGGGTTTGCAGCTCTCCTGCAAGATTAGTGCGTCGTACACGGCACTCATCCATCCATGCGCCGCCACGTTTGTGCTCTCGCGCATAGAGATCTAAATAGAAGCTACCGCGTAGCGTGTTTGAGGCGTCAAAGATATCAAAGAATCGCACAGACTCGTGCCATGTATCGATGCCCTCACGCTCTTGTACTTGCATGCCAAACACTCGATTCAGCACTTCAAACAAGCCACTCACCACTTTTGACTCTGGGAAGTAAGGGCGCAGTTCTTCATCAGAGAACTGGAACAAGTTTTGTTTTTGCTTCTCGCTGTAATACGCGATATCCCACAAGTTAAGCTCCGTCACACCGCACTCTTTTTGTGCAAACTGACGCAACTCTTCAACTTCACGCTCACCTTGCGGTTTAACTTTCGTCGCTAAATCGTTCAAGAAGCTAAGCACTTGTCCTGGGTTTTCAGCCATTTTAGTCGAGAGCGATTTTTCACTAAAGCTACTAAAGCCTAATAAACGCGCGATTTCATGGCGCAATTTAAGCTGTTCAGCAATAATTTCCGTGTTATCCCACTGCCCTGCTGTTGGACCACGGTCAGACGCGCGTGTGACATAAGCCTCGTACAGCTCTTTGCGCAGCGCTTCGTTATCACAGTAAGTCATCACCGGAAGGTACGATGGAATATCCAGCGTGAGTAGATAGCCATCAAGCTCTTTTGATTCTGCTGCAGCTTGCGCGGCCGCCAACGCCGATTCTGGCATCCCTGCGAGCTGTGCTTTGTCGGTAATATGCTTATTCCAGCCCATGGTGGCATCGAGCACATTGTTCGAAAATTGCGAGCCTAGCTCAGACATACGTTTACTGATCTCACCATAACGATGTTGCTCTGCCGCTGGAAGACCAATTCCCGACAATTCAAAGTCACGCAATGAATCTTGAATGGTCTTCTTTTGAGCCTGCGTTAATGTTGAATACGCATCGCTGGCCTTGATCGTTTTATACGCCTCGTATAACCCCTTATGTTGACCAACCCATGTGCCGTACTCAGACAAGATTGGCAGGCAGCTTTCATAAGCGTCACGAAGCTCATCGCTGTTCATCACCGAGTTCATGTGGCTGACAGGTGACCATAAGCGACTCAGACGATCGTCAATTTCATCAATGGGTGCAATCACGGAATCCCACGTTGGCGTCTCATTTTCTGCCAACACTTGATCGATTTTACTGCGGCACGCTTCAATCGCTTGCTCGACAGCCGGTTTTACGTGTTCTGGCTTAATCTGTGAAAAAGGAGGTAAGTCAGTAAAACTGATTAACGGATTAGACATGCAGCATCCCTTTTGAGTGTTTGGGTCCTTCACTTTCTCCTAAGAAGATAAGTGAGCGTAATTAATAGATAAATGTAGGCGATAATAGAAAAAATCAATAGCAACTCACCACTCATGACGTAGAGTGTGATTTTAATGATGCACAGTTTTCTGTCGGTTATCTGGGTATCAGCGCCAGATAGCGTTATAATCCGTGCATTCGACCTTTTAAGTGAGTCTTCATTTTGCTGAGCTATCGACACAGTTTCCACGCGGGCAACCACGCCGACGTCGTCAAACATATAGTACAAAGTCTTATCCTTAATTCCCTAAAAAACAAGGATAAGCCGTTCGTTTATCACGATACTCATTCGGGTGTAGGTCGCTACGACCTCACCCACGAGTGGTCGGAAAAAACTGGCGAATATAAGCAAGGCATCGCCCGTATTTGGGGGAATGCTGATATTCCAGAAGAGATGGCGTCTTACATTGAGTCAATCACTCAGCTTAACAATGACAGCACGCTGCGATACTACCCTGGCTCTCCTAGAGTCGCACGCGCTCACCTTCGCCCACAAGATCGCATGATGTTAACGGAGCTTCACCCAAGTGACTTCCCATTACTTGAGCAAGAGTTTCACCGCGATCGCCAAGTGAAAATATTTAAAGAAGATGGTTTTCAACGCCTTAAAGGTAGCCTTCCACCAGCAGAACGACGCGGTTTGGTCCTAATCGACCCACCTTACGAACTGGCGAAAGAGTACCGCGATGTCGTCACCGCCATTGCACAAAGCTATAAACGTTGGGCAACGGGTATTTATGCCATTTGGTATCCAGTGGTGAACCGTGTCGATATCGAAGACATGATTGAGGGACTACAAGGCTTAGGCATTCGTAAAATCCTGCAAATTGAGTTAGGCGTTTCGCCGGATACCAATGAGCGAGGCATGACCGCATCGGGAATGATTGTTGTCAACCCTCCGTGGATGTTAGAGCAGCAGATGAATGCCATCTTGCCTTATCTAAAAGATAAGATCGCCCCAGCGACGGGGCACTTTAACGTTGAATGGATTGTTCCTGAATAATCACGATTCAATCATTTGAACTGCATAAAGGCGTAATTTCTTGTTTTTAAAGATAAGATTGCGCCTTTTTTATCTCTCCCCCTCTGCTTTCCAACATTATTTCCACTTTATTGAAATTAATTTCGTCTTTTTCCGTTGCGCCTCGTCTTACTAGTGAAAGTACACCCGTACTCCCTATTATTAACCCTAGTGAGAAACCAAATGATTAAAATTGTTAGCTTTAAGATTTGTCCGTTTGTTCAACGAGTAACTGCTGCACTGGAAGCAAAACAGCTCCCTTATGAGATCGAGTACATCAGCCTAAAAGAAAAACCTCAATGGTTTCTCGATATCTCACCCAATGGTCAAGTCCCTGTTATGGTGACGGAATCTGGTATCAGTTTGTTTGAATCTGATGCCATCATCGAATACATCGAAGACGAATACGGCCCATTAGAGCAAGGGGTCACTAATGAACAGCGTGCATTAGACCGAGCATGGAGCTACTTAGGGTCTAAACACTATTTGCCGCAATGCGGCACGATGAGCAGTAAAGATAAAGCAACATTTGATGCTCGCGCGGAAAAACTGATAGCCGCTTTTACCAAAGCAGAAAACCAGCTTTCAGGTAAGTCTGCGTTCTTTAAATCGGATACGTTAAGTCATGTCGATCTCGCTTGGTTACCTTTACTCGCATCGTGCGTCAATCGTAAAACAGCACTCTGGCTTCGACTTTTTATGTGGTCTACCAAACATGCAAACTTGGCAGCACAACCTGCTCGCGACAGGGTTGGTTGAGAAAACGGTGTCTGACGATTTTCTAGCATTATTTGGTGATTTCTATCTGACCAATACCTATCTTGCGGATGGAAAAGATATACAAGCACAACGTGGTTGCGGCACTAGCCGTTGTTGCGGTTAATCCCATCAACAACGCTATGTCCTTTCTACGCCAATAACCATCAATATTAGAATGGACACCAAAATCCACCAGCCCTTGTAATAGCAAGGGCTGAGCAAGAATAAATCAACATTCTCTCAATACCTTTACCATTAATCGTTATTACTCATAATCAATGCCACTTTTTCCCATTGGCTAAAGTTGCTAGACTCGATTTATGATAGAGATAGCGATTCTTTAACAAAACATGACGGCTATATTGAGTTCAACGATGCTCACCCCAATGTTCTTGTTATAAACAAATCATAAAATTAATCAGCTTTCGGAGAACGTAATGGCGACTCATTTTGACTATATCTGTATTGGTGGCGGCAGCGGCGGTATTGCATCGGCAAACCGAGCATCAATGTACGGTGCTAAAGTTGCGCTAATTGAAGCGCAAGATCTTGGCGGCACTTGCGTCAACGTTGGTTGCGTACCAAAGAAAGTGATGTGGCATGGTGCTCAAGTAGCAGAAGCCATGAACCTATACGCTGAAGATTATGGCTTTGATGTTGAAGTGAAAGGCTTTGATTGGAGTAAACTGGTTGAGAATCGTCAAGCCTACATTGGTCGAATCCATCAGTCTTACGACCGTGTACTTGGTAATAACAACGTCCATGTCATCAAAGGATTTGCCAAATTTGTTGACGCTAAAACGGTAGAAGTAAATGGTGAGCACTATACCGCTGACCACATTCTTATCGCCGTTGGTGGTCGCCCAAGCATTCCAAACATTCCTGGTGCAGAGCACGGCATTGATTCAAACGGCTTCTTTGAGCTTAACGAACAACCAAAACGCGTCGCAGTGATTGGTGCTGGTTATATTGCCGTTGAAATCGCTGGCGTATTGCACGCACTAGGCACAGAAACGCATTTGTTCTGTCGTAAAGAATCCCCACTTCGCAGCTTTGACCCTATGATCATTGAAACCTTGGTTGAGGTAATGAACACTGAAGGTCCAACACTGCATACGCACTCTGTACCAAAAGAAGTCGTCAAAGAAGCCGATGGCAGCCTAACTCTCCATCTAGAAAACGGCAACACACAGAACGTTGATCAACTTATTTGGGCCATTGGCCGTCACCCAGCCACCGATGCCATTAACCTAAGTGCAACCTGACGTGGCAACCAATGACCGCGGTTACATCAAAGTAGATGAATACCAAACCACTAATGTTGAAGGCATTTACTGTGTCGGCGATATTATGGAAGGCGGTATCGAGTTAACTCCAGTGGCAGTAAAAGCTTAGTCGTCAATTGTCTGAGCGTCTGTTCAGCAACAAGCCTGACGCAAAAATGGATTACGACTTAGTGGCAACCGTGGTCTTTAGCCACCCACCTATTGGCACCATCGGTCTGACCACACAAGAAGCGGAAGAGAAGTACGGCAAAGATAACGTTAAGGTGTACACCTCTGGCTTCACAGCAATGTACACCGCAGTGACGAAGCACCGTCAGCCATGCAAAATGAAATTGGTCTGTGCAGGCCCTGAAGAAACCGTCGTGGGTCTCCACGGTATTGGTTTTACTGTCGATGAAATGATTCAAGGTTTTGCCGTTGCGATGAAGATGGGCGCAACCAAAGCGGACTTTGATGCGGTAGTAGCTATCCATCCTACGGGCTCGGAAGAGTTCGTTACCATGCGTTAAGCAACGCCTCTATAGCAGTTTTAAAGCCCAGCATGCTGCTGGGCTTTTTCGTTTTTGAAGCACCCCTCATCATCAAGCAATTATCTAAATCATCATTCAGTAATGCCTTGAGATGCCTCGCAAGGCGTACATTCGAAGCACAGAAATAATGGTTTTCACAGTTACTCGCACATAGCCTTTTCTGAAGAGTTTTGTGCTGACTATTTCTCATTGGTCAGCATGAGACTCTAACTTTTAGCGTCAACCCACTAATTAGAAAAGGAACATCATATGAACCTCCCTCACTGGTTACTCACAGTAGGTGCTGTAAGTACTAGCTTCACGTCTCTCGCCGTCACCCCCCAACCCGACCCACAAAACCCAACCGGATACGTATTACTGCGCTCTGAAGTGATAGCCAGCGAACAAGCACAAACGTCCGACCCTATGTATGCCGTGTGGGCGAATGCGTTAGCCACCGCGCCAAATAGCGCGGTCGACCTTATTGATGCTGGTGCGGCGAATAACCCAAGCAACGTAAAAAGAGCAGAACGCGTATTCCCTCGTAGTGAGTGGGATTTTTTAACCCAAATGGCAGCACCGGAATATACCTATCAACGCTTCTTACAAGCGATTGGTAAGTTTCCTGCTTTCTGTGGTGACTACACTGACGGGCGTAATGCGGACGCTATCTGTAAGCGCTCGATTGTGACCGCCTTTGCGCATTTTTCTCAAGAAACAGGCGGGCATATCGCCATTGATAATACTTGGGATAACCCACTAGCGCTGGAGGAGTGGCAGCAAGCTTTAGTCCATGTGCGCGAAATGGGCTGGTCAGAAGGGCAACCTGGTTACACGACTGGCTGCGGCCAAAATGACTGGCAAAATAAGCGCTGGCCATGTTCGCCAAACCAAGGCTACTTTGGTCGAGGCGCTAAGCAGCTCTCGTATCACTTCAATTACGGGGCATTTTCTGAAGTGATGTACGACGGTGATGCGACGGTCCTATTAAATAATCCCGCTTTAGTGGCTGACTCATGGCTCAATCTTGCCTCCGCTATTTGGTTTTTCTTAACCCCTCAAGCACCAAAACCGGCAATGCTACATGTGATTGATCGTACATGGATACCTTCTCAACGTGAAGGTGATGCGGGTATTGGCTATGGTTTTGGTACCACCATTAACATCATTAATGGCGGTATAGAGTGTGGTGCACAAAACAAAGATAAAGGACAACCCGTTAATCGTATTCGCTATTGGGAGGGGCTATCTGCTCACTACCAAATTCCAATTGAAGCCGATGAAGCCAATACCTGCTGGCAGCAAACCCCTTACGGTAGCCTGAATCTCAATGGTGCCACAGATGTGCTGTACACCAACTGGGAAGCAAGCTGGAAATACCATGCAGACCGCCCTGGTGGCGTATCCTTTGAGTGTAACCTCGTCGGTTATCAAACCGCCTACTCGGCTCTAGTTCCTGGTGACTATGAAAAATGTGTCACCAACTTCTTTGGCTCACACGCCAACTGGCCTGAAGTTCGCATAGTTGATGTCATCGATGGTGGAACTGGTGGAGGAACCGGAGGAGGGACCGATGGCGGCACTGATGGTAACTCCGGAGACACGCCAGTCGGCGTCATCACCTGGGAAACAGGAATCACCAACGTAAATGTGGGTGAGACTGTCATCCATAATGGGAAATGTTTCACGGCTAAAAACGCTCCAGGCGTATGGGAAACCCCGACACAATCCAACTGGTTTTGGGATGAAGTAGCCTGTCCTTAGGCTGTTGTACGAGCAGTGTTTTTACACTGCTCGTATTCCCTCGACCTAATGTGTTCGCGACATGCTGAAAATAATCACACAACTTTTATCAAACACCCCTATCCGTAGCCACATATATTTCTTATAGTTTTCTTTATGCTGTAAGGAGCAATGAACTCATGGACAAAAAACATATCTTTTTCTTTGATGTGATGCGATGCGTTGCCGCGCTGGCGGTCATTATCATCCACGCATTGGGACCCTATCGCCACGAACTCGGGCAAATCCCTATGGGCGAGTGGATCACGGCGATTACCTTCAATGGGTTCAGTCGCTGGGCGGTACCGGTGTTTATTTTGATCACAGGGGCATTGATGCTCAATGACCGACGTCCGTTTGATTTGAAATATTACCTATCACGTCGCTTAGGAAAAGTACTCATTCCCTTTATTGCTTGGTCGTTGTTTTATGCGTATTTGTCCGGCTGGACGATTGCCGGGTTTGATGCGGCAACAGTGAAAAATGTATTGGCTGAGAGCTACCATCATTCCACCTACTACCACCTAGGTTTTTTCTACTACTTTATACCGCTCTACGCCGCGATCCCATTTTTACAAATTTTTGTGCGCCGCTACAACGATAGCGCCCTGTATGCGTTGACCGGTGTGTGGTTACTCACCACTTTGTTATTTTTAATGCGCATTGATGGACCTTGGAGCGAGCAGTTTTGGCTGTACATGGGGCTATTACCGCTAGGCTACATCTTATTCCAAAAGCTGCCGATCAATAACACCACGGTGGTGATCGCGCTTATTCTTGGCTTAGGCGGAATGGCATTGGGGACTTACATGGTGATTGAAAATAGTATTGCCGCAGACCGTTACTCGGTTGGGCGTTGGTTCTCGTACAAAACCACCAATACCATTCTTGCTGCCAGCATGATTTTTATTCTGGCAAAAGCCTATGCCGATAAGATCCATGGCTCATTCAAAAAAGTGATTAGCGTTGTCAGCCAACACAGCTTAGGGATCTATATCCTTCATCCGTTGTTTTTATGGCCAATGAATGAACTCGCCCTGTACCAAGGTCACCCCATCGTGATGATTCCACTCTGGGTTATTATTAGTGGCAGTGGTGCACTATTCACGAGCTGGCTATTGTCTCGCAGCGCGAAAACTCGCTGGTTACTACCTTAAACTATCGCTCTACGAGCACGTTAACAGCGCCTTATTTGCCGACGCAAATGACATTGAGCAAGGTATTACTTTTTAGGGGTGATACCTTGCCATTAGTAAATAACCCTTTCTGACCATCCCCCCAATATGGCATCTGCATTGGCCACTGATTTTTCTGCATCACTTTGGCATTGAGTAGCTTTTGCCATTCACTTGAGTTAACTAAATGCATATTGAGATCGCCACATACTTTAATGGCTGCGCTGTAATCCATTCGATTCCACGCTTTATCATGTTCCATATAAAACTGGTGCTGACTGCCCGCTAAATAAGGTACAACATAGCGCTGGCTGCCAAGCTGGGTTTGTCGCCGTACTGATAAAGATGGTGACACAGACTTGGCTAGAGGCTGAATCGGTTTCACCTTATTGACACTCTTAGCCTGTTTTACGGTGGGCGAACCTATTGCCTGTGCAATAGGCTTAGCCATCGCTTTCATTGGCGGTTTTGGTGTCGATTTAGGGTACTTTTTAGGTTCACTCGCAGCGTGAGTAGCTTGCGGCTTTGAAGGGCCTACCTGACGAATAAAGGCATCTTGGTATCCCTTGATTGATTTAATGTTCGACAGCTCTTTCTTTAACAACTCAACGTCATAATAAGGGCCAATGAGACACCGCTGAACTTCGCCCTCAGGCTTCATCCACACATCCGTTGAAATCTCAGCATACAAGACTTTGGCTGCGTTCAATGACATGGGTTCATCCAATATGCCACACTGAATCCAATACACCGCTGTCTCCGTTTTCGGTACCGTTTGGCTCCAAATCCCCCTCCCTATAGGGCAATCCTGACTGAGTATGGGTAATTGGGTAGAGGAAGGCTGAGACGCATCACACAACACACCTGTCGCAGCGGCAGGCGCTGAAAAGGTACTAACAACAAATAACAAGGTACTCATGATTGCGCTTACCGATAGGCAATGTGATCCCTTAACACCATTTAAAGAGCTCATATACATCCTCAGAACACTCTAGATAAGACTGGCTAGTTTCCATAAGCGGCACTAATAAAAAGAGCCGCACTTATGTGCGACTCTTAGTGTAGTGAGGATTGGGATTAAAAATCAATCTCTCTAGATCACCCTTTGTAGATTTTCGGGTTAAATACGTCTCTTAACCAGTCACCTAATAGGTTGACCACTAGAACTAACGTAATCAACACAATGCCAGGGAAGACCGTAATCCACCACGAACCGGAGAAGATGTAGTTAAAGCCGATGCTAATCAACGAACCCAGTGAGGGTTGGTCAACGGGTAGGCCTAGGCCTAAGAACGACAGCGCTGCTTCCGACATAATGGCGTTAGCAATTTGTACCGTCGAGATCACTAGGATTGGCGACAGACAGTTTGGCAAAATATGACGGAACATGATTTTAGGTGCTTTAAAGCCCATCACTCGCGCTGCTTCTACATACTCTTTCTTTTTCTCGGCCAATACTGAAGCACGAATAGTACGAGCATATTGAGGCCATTCGGCTACCCCGATGATCACCACCAACATGGTCACCGCATACTGGCTATAAAACTCGGTACCAAAACTGGCCTTGAATATCGCCGATACAATGATCGCCACCATCATGGTCGAAAACGACAACTGCACATCGGCAAAACGCATCAAGAAGCTATCAACACGACCACCAAAGTAACCCGCGGACAAGCCAATGATAATACCTAAAAATAGTTGTAGACCAACCGCAAGGAAACCAATCGTCAACGAAAGGCGTGAACCATAAAGGATGGTCGATAAAATATCACGACCTTGGTCATCGGTACCTAAGACGAAATTCGAATCACCATCTTCCATCCAAGACGGAGGAAGCTCTGAATCCATAATATCAATCGAACTGAGATCATAAGGGTCAGCGCGATTGCGATAAGTGGCGCGGCTAACGCCATCACCAAGAAAAACATAAAAATAGTAAAACTCGTCATCGCGACTTTATCGCGCTTAAAGTAGTACAAGAAATCTGATTGCTTAAAACGTTCCCAAGCGGAAGGAACTGTTGCTACATTTGCTTGGCTCATGACTACGCTCCTTTTCCAGTTAGGTTGACAGTTGGGTTAATTAATCCATACAGAAGATCGACGATGGTGTTCGTCACCACGAAGATCAAGCCAACAAAGATAACGTATGCCGTGATCAGCGGAGTATCCACACGGTTAATGGCTTCTAGGAAAAGAAAACCTGTGCCTGGCCACTGGAACACTGTCTCAGTCAAAATGGTGTATGCCACCATGGTGCCGATTTGGACACCACCAACCGTTAACACTGGTAACATGGTGTTTTTCAGAGCATGTTGGTAATAGATTTTGCGTAAAGGTAGCCCTTTGGCTTTAGCAAACTTAATGTATTCTGAACTCAGTACTTCCAGCATTTCAGAGCGTACTAGACGAATAAATAGCGGCAACATAATCGACGCCAATGCGACACATGGCAGGACCAAGTGCTTAATGCCATCAATCGTAAAGAAGCCTGACTGCCATCCAAGAACGTTAGCGGTTTCACCTCGACCAAATGAAGGTAACCAGCCTAATTCAATGGAGAAAACGTACATCAGCATAATCGCGGTTAGGAAAACCGGGATAGAAATACCAATACTACTCCCTGCCATCACGAGCTTTGTGAAAAAGCTTTTAGGGTGTATTGCTGAATAGACGCCTAATGGTATTGATAGGCAGATAATGATTAACGTCGCGCCGAACACCAGTTCGAGAGTCGCCACCAGCTTGTCAAGAATGACATCTACGGCAGGACGTTTGAAAAAGTATGATGTGCCGAGATCACCTTGCAGTGCCGCACCAATAAAACGTGTGTATTTTGTAACGAAAGGATCGTTGAGGCCTAACTCATCACGCAGTGCTTGACGCTCTGCTTCCGAAACCGACTGACCTACAAGCTCACGCAGCGGATCAC
Organism: Vibrio sp. GJ43-1; assembly: GCF_055808835.1. NCBI lineage: Bacteria > Pseudomonadati > Pseudomonadota > Gammaproteobacteria > Vibrionales > Vibrionaceae > Vibrio > Vibrio sp. GJ43-1. Next base: position 122,329 of record NZ_CM147884.1, read on the forward strand.
CCAGGTTATCCTGAATGGCAAATGCCACCAAACTGATCACAAACATCACTATCAGTGCCTGAAACAGGCGCTTGACCAGAAACGAAAACATCCCTTGCCCCTTAACTATCCATATGTCTCTGTGACGAGAACTTATTCAGTCTTAAAATCCACTTAGTCCGACTGAAATAAAACTAAGCAGTATAAAGCGAACAAAGAGGGGAAGGCTTTCCCCTCTTATCAACGTGTACTAAACGAGATTATTCAACCACTAGGTCGCCAAAGTAAGGCATAACCATTGGGTTTACGATGTCTGCTGCTTTCACGTTAGACTTCGCGCCCCACGCTTCACTTTGCCAGTGAAGAGGAACAAATGCTGCGTCGTTATACAGTGTTGCTTCAACGCCTTTTAGCATTTCCGCACGCTTGGCAGGGTCAGTCTCTACGTTTGCAGCTTCAACCACGGCATCCATTTCTGGGTTTGAGTAGTGACCACAGTTGTATTGACCACGACCTGTCTCTTCGTTACGAGTCATTGTTAAGAACTCATTGAAGTTCGCAGAATCTTCTGTATCTGAGTGCCAACCGATCATCATCATATCTGCAGAACAAAGGTCAAACTCAGGCCAGTACTGTGCTTTTGGCAACGTTTTCAGATCAACTTTGATGCCAATCTTAGACAACATCGCCGCCGCCGCTTGTGCCACTTTAGCGTCATTCACGTAACGGTTGTTTGGCGCCATCATAGAAAGAGTAAAGCCGTCTTCGTAGCCCGCTTCTTTCATTAGCTGTTTCGCTTTTTTCACGTCGTAACGTGGAACCAGCGCATCATCATGACCCACGTAACCTGCAGGGCTTTGTTGACCAGCCGCTGTTGCGAAGCCTTTCATGATTTTCTTAACGATGCCTTCGTTGTTGATTGCGTGCACAATCGCCTGACGAACGCGCACATCTTTCAATGCTTCGTTGCTGTTTTGGTTCATTTGGAACGTGATGATACGAGTACCAGGAAGCGTCACAAGATCGATACCGTCAGCCGATGCCACACGTTTGTGGTCATTTGGCGCAACCGGGTGAATCATGTCAACACCACCAGAAAGAAGCGCAGCAACACGTGTTGCATCTTCTTTGATTGGCACCAGTGTTAGCTTATCAACGTTACCTTTTGTTTCGGTATCCCAGTAATCAGCAAAGCGTTCGAAATCAACTTTAACGCCTTGCTCACGTGCCGTAACAACAAATGGACCTGTACCTGATACATGCGTAGAAGCAAACGAGTTACCGTGCTTCACGAGCTCAGATTTGTCTTTACCATCTTCCGTTTTACCTGAATAGAACTTGCTATCCATTGGGAAAATGTACGTTGCTGTTTGCAGTACGAGTGGGTAAGGACCTTTTGTCACTAGATCGAATGTGTAGTCGTCAACCTTAACGATTTTTTCATATGGGTCGAAGATTGCTTTGAAATCTGGTGAATTTTGTAGACGATCGAACGTCCAAACCACGTCATCAGCCGTCAATGCATTGCCAGAGTGGAATTTAACACCTTTACGAAGATTGAAACGAACCGTTGTGTCGTTAACACGTTCCCAGCTTTCCGCTAGGCGAGGTTCAAAGTCCATTTCTTGAGTAAAACGAACCAGTGGGTCAAACACCATGTGTGACATTTGCAGTGTACCACCAGACAATTGCTCATGCGGGTCTAGTGAAACTGGGTCAGCAGCGTAACCAACCTTGATGTCTGCTGCTAGGGTATTAAAGCTTAGGCCTGCGGCCATTAGCGCCACTGCTAGTTTGCTTTTCATGGTTCTCATATTTGCATAACTCCTTCATGCGGGGATCCGGATCCCGTAATTGTTGTGTTTGCTTCTGTTATCAAGTCCCAATAGGGATTTTTTATTGGCTTACGCCATTTTTGCGGTGTCTTCTCTTAAGCCTTTAAACTCAGGCATTAAGGAAATCAAATGCTGGCTGTACTCATGCTGAGGAGCGGTAAAGAGTTGCTCAGTTGGGGCAACCTCAAGCAATGTCCCCATCTGCATCACACCTACCCTGTCGCACATTTGGCGAATAACAGGCAAGTCATGACTGATAAACAGCATGGTTAGATTGAGCTCTTGTTGTAAATCTTTAAGTAGATTCAAGATTTGAGCCTGAACGGATACATCAAGTGCCGACGTAGGTTCATCACAAATCAATAGTCTTGGACGGGTTGCTAGCGCACGCGCAATAGAAATACGCTGACGTTGGCCACCAGAAAATTCATGTGGGTATTTCAACCCTGCCATTTTCCCAAGCCCAACATGCTCTAGCAGATCTTCAACGATTTGCTTGGTTTCATTCTCATTCGCCGTCAGCTTATGAAAACGAATAGGTTCGGCAACAATGTCGAAGACTTTCATACGGGGGTTCATCGAAGTGTACGGGTTTTGGAACACCATCTGCATTTGACGACGCATCGGACGACGCTCTTTTTCAGACTTCAATCCTGTAAGATCAATACCCTCAAAACTGACCTTGCCTGAATTCGGTGCATATAGCCCTGCAATCACACGCGCAATGGTTGATTTACCAGAACCAGACTCCCCCACTAAACCAAACGTTTCGCCTTCATGCACTTCAAAGCTGACATTATTAGACGCTTGCACGTATTCACGACGGCTTTCAAACAACGAATCTTTGGTGATAAATCGCAAGTTGACGTTTTCTACGTTCAACAATGGTCCCGTATACTCTCGCTGATCCTGGCTTTGCCCTAACCAGTGGTTCTTAATATCAAGAGGCTTCATTTCTTTCGCGTCTTCGATATAACTCACCAGCGGGAAACGTCCCAACTTAATATCAGAACGTGGCACGGCTGAAATAAGACTGCGTGTGTATGGATGATCTGGGTCTCCCAATACTTTTGCTGTCGCGCCAAATTCCACTAAGTCACCACGGTACATAACGGCAACACGATCGGTCACGTTAGAAACCACACCCATGTCATGCGTTACCAACATACAACCCACGTTGTTTTTGATACACAAGTCGCGAATCAAACCCAAAATTTGGTCTTGGATCGATACATCCAATGCCGTTGTTGGTTCATCCGCAATAATAAGGTCTGGCTCACCAGCCAAAGCAATGGCAATAACAACACGTTGTCTCATACCACCCGAAAACTGGTGTGGAAACTGCTTAAGACGATTTTCTGGTTGCGGGATGCCCACTTGATTCATTAGGTTAAGCGAGCGCTGATATGCTTCCTCATCCGATACGTCCATATTGGCGTGGATGGTCTCTTTTAATTGTTGCTCAACCGTGAACAGTGGATTGAGAGAGGTCATCGGGTCTTGGAAAATAAACCCAATTTTTGAACCACGGACTTTGCGCATGGCTTCCGGAGAAAGCCCTGATATTTTTTCACCATCCAAGAAAACATCGCCAGCCGCGACAACACCTGGAGGAGAAAGCAGATCAATAACCGCGTTACCAACCGTTGACTTACCAGCACCGGACTCCCCAACCACACCAACTATTTCGCCACGTTCAACATTGAACGACAAAGATTTAACCGCGGCATGTACCCCGTGGCGGGATGGGTATTCGATACGAAGATTTTTTACTTCTAATAATGACATTACCAGACCTCTACTGCTTTGGCAGTTTTCTGCCCCTGTCTGCAAAACTGAATCCATTCGTAGACAGCATTTTCTGCTGACTATTTATAAGGGCATCAATTTGGCAAATCTTTCACAGAAAAGCAACAAAAATAGGATAAAAATTCGAGATCAAGCAAATACAAAGCAGCATGGATACATATATATGCACTTTAATTACATATAGTAGTGCTTCAAACCAGATGAAAAGTTGATACTAGCTCCGAAAAATGTGCGGCAAAACGAAAATAAAACGCCAAGCTTCACGTTATTAGCAATATTAATGACCATAACGTATCGCATAGTTATTCCGGCCAGAATTTAACACACTAGAAACATAAGTATTAAATCACTCCGTAATACAGTACTAAAACCTAGTTTAAGACAACGCTGTTACGCATTACAGCCTAAATAATTTCATAAATTAGCACTTTATTCCGCTCTTGTTTGCAACATATCACCCCATAAGTTTTTAAATAAAAATCTGTATTTCACACGGTTTACAGCGTTAACGGCTATTTCTCATCAAAAGAGAATCGCGTAAATGTTATTCACTTGATTAAAGTTCACACAAATGACTGATTATTTTCGCGAGTAAATGGCTCAATGCCATTAGCATCGGTCACTATCTCCAAGGTCATCTGCGAGCAAGCCACTGAGGTTCGGCGATGTATCAAAGGAAAAAATAGCCTCTAATTTTCCCCAAAGTTGCTCTCCCGCCATAAATAAAGCCACGATAAAAGTCACATCACAAATGGCGCCGATCACCTGCCTAGATTCAACCCAAGCTGGAGACAAGAAAGGCAAATAAAACAGTGCAATATTCATAATAGGTCCCACAATCATCATTAACGCTAATCCCGAGTAATAGCCTAATTTTGTCGACTTGCGCTGCGGTTTTAGCTTTAGCACCTTTTCTACGACCCAATTTTTGATAACAAGTAGTCGGTCTTTACCAAGTAACATCACCGCAGCAAGCGTCGCGAGCTCAGGCACTCCGAAAATCATGGATCCGCTAAGCAGCGCTTTTGAACCACTGCCTATTTTTAAAGTTGAGATTACAGGGATCAATAATGGGCTAGCACAGGCAATAATCAGCATCAGCATACCCAGAAATAACCGAGCACTATCGACAAACCGATCCCGATACGTCGTTATATGTTTCTTCATTGTCACCACCAAAATTGCTCCAGCTATACAACTGGAGCATCATGAAAGGTTAGTTAAGAAAGCTCTCGGCGAGTAACCGATATTTTACAGCGGATACCACCACACAATTTTGCATGGTATTTAAAGGGCACGGTCACAGGCGTAATACCTTTCTCCGCAAGTTGTTGACACAGTATTGGAGCTTCCTCAGGCACTAAAATATGTTGCTCATCAAGCACCACCGCACAAGGCCCCGTCGCGAGCGCTTCCGCTCTATTGACCCAAATAACATCAAAGTCGCGCATAAATTCAGGTAACCCATTTGGGAATGACTCTTCATAAGCAATGACCAATTTGGGCCCAGCAACACACATCACGGCGAATAGATGATGAATACCCACGTCAGGAAGGTTGATAATACAAACCTGATAGCCATCATGTTCGAGCATACGTTTGACCCATTCAGCCCCACGCTGATTGGTGGAAGAAGGGCCTGTAGATACCAAGATTCGTCCGTCACCCAAGTTAAGCACATCTCCACCTTCATAGGCATAATCTCGCGACATCGTCGGTCTCGGCGCTGTGTAGTGTAAGATATTGCTGTCGTTGTCGATGAATGGTTGATGCAGCTCTCTGACTGGCGCTATGCTTGCCCAAGCGATATCGCTTGCCCATACATTCTCTAGCACATTCCGCCCCACGACCCACAGCGGCTCCGCTGCGAATATTTGAGTAAACACCGTAGAATTTTGGCAAAATTGTATTTCACTTTCGGATACACCTCGAGCATGAAGTACGTTCACATCAAAGCGCTGTAGTGCTTTTTCCAGGGCTTCAGTTTCACTCTTTAAGCCTGCGAGATAGTCTGGGTAAGCATCCGATAATAGCTGCCCGCCCGCTTTATCACACATTTCAAATAACTCAGGTTGCATGACACTCTGGTACGTGGCCTTAATATCGTCGGTTAATTTAGGCAAGCGCATATTGTCACTGTGACCCAAAATAACCTCTCGCAGTTTCCCATAGAGGTTAAACTCGCCATAGCTATCGTGAGTTTCAGCTGGTACATGTACTTTTTGGCTTACGCTTGATTTGGGCATGCTATCTCTCCGAACAAGATGATTTTAAAATAGAGAGTCCCTTCTCCAATGAACGAGTTAAGCGTAACGAATCAAAGTCGGCTTCAAAAATCAGTGTCTGAAACAAAATGGAACCACGGCACCGAAAGTAACGCCTTTCATGGGAGAGGATTAGTAAGAGGAAGGCATATCCTTACGCACCACCACTTGATAGTGAATATTGCTTCCATGTTCATCACTGATTTCAACGCCAGCTTCACTATTCACTTCAGTGATCATTGTCGGTAAAACGAGCTGGTTTTGATCTTGTGGGTGGCTTAGTGACTGTTCGACCACGACAAAGTGCAATGTGGCTATATCGTCATTCACACTCGATTGACTATACAATATGACTTGTGTGGTCTCATTTTTCTTGATGACTTGTCTATCTTGTAGCCCTATCTCAACTTTGCCTTGATAAACACCGCGGATCATTAAATTCAATTCCGTGACATATTGAGCGTAGACACTAGGGGAAATAGAAACCACCATCATTACCGCTAAGCGTATAAGCCTTCTCGCCATAGTCACACTCCTTTTTCATTATGTGCCAAGTAAGAGTAAAGGGCTTTCAACGAAAGTAAATACCATATGTGTCATCACTTTATGACACTGGGGACTAGGTATTAAGCGCAAAAGACTGACTGACTTGCTGCATTTTTTCCACCAGCTTCAATTCAGTATTAGCATCACTTTGCCAGATCAATTGGTAACTTAGCTTCGTAGACACTCGCTCAGTAAGTACGAGTTCATGGCCCGCTAGAGCTTCCTCAACCTCCCCTTTTGGCAACCAACCAATCCCATAAAACTCACGCATCGCACTTAACATATCTTGAGGTCGATTAAACGAGATTGCATTTAACGAACTGTCGCTCTCTGAACACCATAACGGCCGCCCCTGACTTCCGTGCACAAACATCTGTCGATGAGCTCGCCCTGATTGCTCTGGCGCTTGTACCTCGACAAATTCACGCCAACCAACCGATTTATATTGAAGGTGAGAGGGTAAGTGCGTAAAAGGTTGAGTGATCGCTATATCGATTTTTTGTTGGATCAATAATTTCTGTATCGCATGTGTATCGACTCGAAATAAATCCAAACTACGCAATGGATTTTCTCGTAATAGCAGTAGCGAAATATCGACCACCTCATAAAAAGACAGACCATAGTCAAAACACACGCTCAATTTTTTGACACGACTTCGGCTAGAAAACGCGTCTGTTAGTTCCAAGATATTCACTAATTCCGTTGCCCGTTTTAAAAATCGCTCTCCAAAACGACTCAACTTTACTCTATCGACTTCCCTGAGCAAAGAGTTCACCGTCAAGACTAATCTCTAAGCGTCTAATGCTCGCAGTGATAGCTGGTTGAGATTTCCCTAAAGCACGTGCCGCGCTTCTCATGCTGCCATGATGGGCAACAGCAACAAACGTTCGGATCTGATCGATGGTCATTGCTGTGCCTCTTGTTGTTGGGATTTATGCATGGCCCAGCCATTGAGCTTTTCCAGCAATTCACTTTTCGCGAGGTGATCACTCCAGAACACCAAGACGCCCCATGCTGCCTTTAAATGAGGCTCATCCTTGACGCTCATTGTCTCTGTTAAATCTATATTGCCAAGAACTGACGATAAATGGCTGGGTACTTTAGCCAAAATAGCCGAAGCCAGATGGTAATCGCTGACTCGAATTTGCCATGGGCAAGGATAGTCAAAACGTTTATAAATAGGTACATCGACTCGATTGGGATGTGAAAGAGACAACTGTGGCAGACTCAATAGCAGACCACTGTCCAAGCGAAGTGGGCCATCAAAAGAGTCAAGCTGTGGACTATTTGTCACTAAATAGCTTTCTATGTGACCGATAGAAAAAAATTGCTCGTTTCAGGCCAAGGCAAATCCGCTAACGTCACAACCCAGTCTACACGCTGCTGATTAAATGCCGTAATTAGCTCATCACTTGGTAACGAATAAAACTGACAACGAATATCAAGATCCATCACGCTCCAAAGCAGCTCCTTCATCCAGTGCCGTGGCAACTGGCTATCAATCCCTATAGATACTTGACTCGGTGAGACCTGGACGGCGGAGTTCTTTAATTCATAATAACTCGCCACGACCGCCTCAGCCCAAGGCAGTAAGGCTTGCCCTTTTTCTGACAACTGTCGCTTTGCCGTATTTTCAACGAATAGCCTGCCCCAACGAGCTTCAAGGCTTTGAATAGCCAACGTAACCGGACCGTGAGTTTTACCTAACTTTTCTGCTGCAGCTACCACAGAGCCTACCTGAGCGACGGCGACGAAACTTTCTAACTGTTCGATAGATGCCAAGTGATAACCTTTTAAACCATAAACAATAGATATTAGTTTATCAAAGATAATTAACATACTCGCAGCTTTCAAGGAGTGGGCTTATTTTTGCTGAGATATCAGGTACGGAGCACTTTGATCATCTAGCACTGTAATAAACGAATTGAATAAGGGTCACCATGAACATTAATGCAATCAAAGCTTTTGTCATTACCACCGAACTTGGGTCTATCTCTGCGGCAGCCAAAGCCATGAACAAAGGTCGCGTCCAAGTCAGTCAATGGATAGCGAATCTCGAGCTCGACTGGGGAATTGAACTGTTTGACCGTGCGGGTCATGTTTGGCTCTTACCGAGCAAGGGCAAGCACTCCTAGATAAAGCATCATCAATCCTAAGACTGTCTGAAAAGCTTGAATCGCAAGTCGAGAAAATTAACGGCTCCGGTACGGATCGAATTCGACTTGGGATCACGACTTTTATCGACCCAAAGATAGTTTCTCTGCTTATTCACCAATTGCGCGAGATAGAACCTGGTATAGAGCTTCAGATTGAGTGTGCAACCTGTGATGACCTAATGGCTTCAGAGCAATACGACTTCATCATCAGCCACTACCCCTATAGTGGAATCGGACAGTGGGAGTTTATGAATGTTACCCAACGTCAGTTTGTTTCTGTCTGCGCACCAGGGCATCCAATAGCCCAACTCGACGAAGTATCCACAGATCAGCTTAGTCAGCACCTCGCGATTGTGATTACCCAACAACAAAATGAATCCGTATGGAGCAACTATAAGTTTGACCACTTGTCCGTCAATAACCTCACCACTGTCAAACAGTTAGCCAAAGACGGTATCGGTTGGATTAGCGTTGATCAGGATTCAATTAAAAATGAACTCAATAACAATGAACTGGTCATCATCAATCATCGCGAGGCCATTCAGCGCAACAAATTTGGCCTAGGATATCGCGATTCAGACCACTCACTCGGCATCCGAGAAATCATCTACAACGTACTCTGCCAGCATGTTTAGTGCCAGCCCCGTCTCCGTATCGAACCTAGACAGTGTCTGATTTTTGAATAACTGCACCTTTAAATATCATACGCATCGACATACACGATAAGGTCAACAGACCAAATTTAATGAGGAAAACATGAAAAAAGTAACGTTAAAAACCGCCACCGCCCTAGCTTTAGTCACCGCTATCTCTGCACCAGTCTTAGCATCAAGTGACTCTGGTTTCTATGTGGGTACGTATTTGGGTGCCATGTCAGCATCAAACACAGATACATCCACCATTAATCCACCTACCAACCCAGGCACAAGCACTGATTATAAAGTTAAAGGCAATTTTCGCTCACTAGGCCTTAAGGCCGGTTATGACTTTAACTCAATGTTTGGCGCCGAACTTCGCCATAGTCGCGACAGCGGTAAAATAGAGACAAATGGGCAAGGTTTAGCGGTTGATCATCAAACAGGTATTTACGGAAAAATGAAATTCAATGTCTCTGACAGCATTGAGCTCTATGGCCTTGCTTGACGTTAATAACATTCGCTTAAAACAAGCTGGCCTTGCCGAAAACAGCAATAAAAAAACCATTAACTCATTTTCTTACGGTGTGGGGGCTCAGTACAACTTCACTAATTCCCTTGGTGCCAATGTTGAATTAATGAAACTATCAAACCACAAGCATTTTGATGCCCAGTCCATCAATTTAGGTCTAAGCTACAAGTTCTAGCTTCCATTTAACTTACCAAGTTTGCACGGATGCAACTTGTTTCGTTTATAGCGGTATTTCCCACTGCCCAACAGCTACCAATCACGTTTCTTCACTCCGTAAAGTACCCCTACATTTAGCAAGAACACCGCAGATAGCTTCACACGTCTTCCAACCCCGATCAGAATGCAGCTTGTTTCTCGCTTCGTCATCAAATTTCAGACGAAAAAAAACCTCGTCTTTCGACGAGGTTTCTTAATGGTGGTCGGTGAAGAGGGATTCGAACCCCCGACCCTCTGGTCCCAAACCAGATGCGCTACCAAGCTGCGCTATTCACCGACAATGTTTTCTACGATAATATCGTAAGAGGAAGCGATGCTACCTAATTAATGGGGTGGCTAACGAGATTCGAACTCGCGACCACCGGAATCACAATCCAGGGCTCTACCAACTGAGCTATAGCCACCACTAATTTTGCTTGGTTAAAGCACTAAGCTTTAACTGAAATAGTGGTCGGTGAAGAGGGATTCGAACCCCCGACCCTCTGGTCCCAAACCAGATGCGCTACCAAGCTGCGCTATTCACCGACAATGTTCTTTCGAACGTTTCGTCCCGATTGTAACAATCGAAACTGGAAACCGAGGTTACCAAATAATGGGGTGGCTAACGAGATTCGAACTCGCGACCACCGGAATCACAATCCAGGGCTCTACCAACTGAGCTATAGCCACCATTATATCTTTCGCCAATTTGTTAATCCGGATGGCGCGCCTGAAAGGATTCGAACCTTCGACCTTTGGCTCCGGAGGCCAACGCTCTATCCAGCTGAGCTACAGGCGCATGCCCTATCGGCGGAGTGGAATAATACGGATATCACACTATGGCGTAAAGCACTTTTTTACTTTTTTTTATTGTTTGCCGTCTTTTTCAGCAGTTATTGGCTTAAAAGAACCAGTATGCGATGTGATTCACCCCGTGAAGCTGAAAACTTGTTGTTTATTGCAACAAGTTAACAGGATATAATCACCCAATATTTACATTGATTTAACAGCCGTTAAGTCTCAATGCAGAATAAACCTAGAATCATAATAAACCCAAGCAAGCTACGACTTGCCACCTTTGGATAGTAAAGTGAGTTTAATGGATATGTCTCGTCAAATCTTAACGGTGTTGTGCGCCGCTCTAACTTTTTCTACCGCTAGCTTTGCAGCGGATGTCAACCAAGCTGAATACGATGCCATTGCTGAACGTATTAAGCCAGTTGGAAATGTATACCTAGCAGGCAGTGAACCTGTAGTAGCAGAACCAACAGGACCTAGGGACGGTGCCGCTGTTTATGGCATGTTCTGTACCGCTTGCCACTCTACAGGCATTAGCGGCGCCCCTAAAACGGGTGACGCTGCAGATTGGGCTCCACGAATCGCCCAAGGTAAGGATGTACTAAAAGACCACGCAATTAATGGTTTCAACGCCATGCCAGCGAAAGGGTCATGTATGGACTGCTCAGATGACGAGATTGTCGATGCAATCGAACATATGATTGCTGGTTTATAGGCAAAATAAAAAGGCAGCTCCACGGAGCTGCCTTTTGCTTCTTGATGCTCCCCTTTTTTGTCAATAAGGGAAGCCATGCTATTTTTTGTTAAACATGGCCCGAATGTTGGCGATGTGTGTTTGACCTTTTTCCATTCTTTCTTCTTGTGATACAGGCTTTTTGGTTTGCTCCCAGTCCACATCGTCAAAAGGCAGCTCGTCAAGAAAACGGCTGTGTTCTGGTTTAATGAGCTCTCCATACTGCCGTCTTTCTTTACACAACGAAAACGTCAGTTCTTTTTGCGCTCGAGTAATACCGACATACATCAAACGACGCTCTTCTTCGACATTCTCTTCATCAATACTGGTTTGGTGAGGCAAAATACCTTCTTCTGTACCCAGTAAGTAGACGTAAGGAAATTCGAGTCCTTTCGATGAATGCAATGTCATTAACTGAACCGCATCGCTGTCATCGTCATCTTCACCACGCTCCATCATGTCTCGCAGAGTTAAGCGCTGCACCACTTCTTTCAGCGATTTCTCTTCTTTGTCATAGTTGTCCCCTTCTAGGTCAGCGACAATCCACGAGTAAAGGTCAGACACGTTCTTCATGCGCATTTCTGCAGCCTTTGCACTTGAGGAGGTTTCATACAGCCAATCTTCGTATTTAATATCACGCACCAGTGATCGAACCGCTTCAACCGTATTCCCTCGCTCAGCATTATCACTAATCTTCACTATCCATTGAGTAAAGCGGCGCAGATTTTCTAGCCCTCGCCCTGACAAGTGATGTTCCAACCCCAGTTCAAAGCTTGCCTCAAACAAGCTTTTGCCACGCATATTGGCGTAACTGCCTAGCTTCTGTAGGGTAACAGGACCAATTTCACGTCGCGGCGTATTCACAATACGCAAGAAAGCATTATCATCAGCTGGGTTCACTAAAATTCGCAGATAAGCCATGATGTCCTTTATTTCTGCGCGTGCAAAAAACGACGTGCCGCCTGAAATTTTGTATGGCACCCGGTTTTGCATCAATACCTTTTCAATCAGTCTCGATTGATGGTTTCCTCGGTACAAAATGGCATAATCTTTATAATTGGTTCGATTGACAAAACGATGACCAATCAACTCACCCGTGATGCGCTCTGCTTCATGATCTTCATTTTTAGCTTTTAATACTTTTAGCTTTTCACCATCAGGAATTTCGGAAAATAGCGATTTATCAAAAATATGCGGGTTATTCGCAATTAAGATATTCGCCGCACGCAAGATTCGACTCGTTGAACGATAATTTTGCTCGAGCTTGACTACCTTTAAGCTCGGAAAGTCTTTACTCAATAAGATAAGGTTTTGTGGTTTCGCCCCTCGCCAAGAGTATATCGATTGGTCGTCATCACCCACGACAGTAAACCGAGAACGCTCACCTACCAGTAATTTCACCAATTCATATTGGCTAGTATTGGTATCTTGGTATTCATCCACTAAAAGATACTGGATTTTTCTCTGCCAACGCTGACGCACTTCTTCATTATTTTTTAACAGTAGAACGGGCATCGCAATCAGATCATCAAAATCCAATGCGTTATATGCTTTCATTTGTTCTAGATACATTTCGTAGCAAAAAGCAAAGAGTTGCTCTTGCTCTGAGCGAGCGGCTCCTTTGACATGTTCTGCCGATAACATGTCATTCTTCCAGTTTGAAATAGCACTCATCAGGGAACGTAACAGATCTTTATCACCGTCAAGCTGCTGCTCTGTGAGCTCTTTCAATAGTGCGAGCTGATCCTGATCGTCGAATAACGAAAAACCGGCCTTGAGACCCAGCGCTTTGTACTCTCGACGAATAATGTTGAGACCCATGGTGTGAAAGGTCGACACGAGTAACCCTTTGGACTCATTTTTCCCCAACGTCTGGCCAACTCGCTCTTTCATTTCTCGAGCCGCTTTATTGGTAAAGGTCACTGCCGCGATATTTCTCGCCTTGTAACCACAGTTTTGTACCAAATGAGCTATCTTATTAGTAATCACACGAGTTTTACCCGAACCTGCGCCAGCAAGAACGAGACAAGGTCCAGAGACGTATTTTACAGCCATATCTTGCTGTGGATTCAGCTTCATTATTGCACTCACTACTACGGATTTGTAACGGGCACATAATAGACCGCTGTAAGATAAGATGCCACGCTATGTCTGTCTTTCTTTGATTTTATAGAACATAGCTTAAAAATAAGTTGCATAAATATAGGGCAATTGCTTTATAATGAATGAACGTTCATTCACTAATTGCGGATGATTGATGAGCATAATGAACCAAAAAGACAAACGGCTACAAATACTAGAAGCGGCGCAACGAATGGTCGCAGAGGTTGGCATCCAAGGCATATCCATGCAAAAACTTGCCAACGAGGCTGGCGTCGCTGCGGGAACGATTTATCGCTACTTTAATGACAAAGATCATCTGCTTGATGAACTTCGTCTTCATGTCGTTTCTTGCATGGCTGAAGCCGTACAAGTTGGCGTTGAAGCCGATAAACCACTCAAGGTGCAATATCGAACCATGTGGTTAAACATATGGCGGATTGCGGCCTCAAATAACGATTCACTGCAGACTCGTGCCCAATACGATTCTATTCCTTCAAAGAATAATCAGGCAACTCGGGAACAAGAACGAAAATTGTTTGCCCAAGTAGACAACCTATTCACCGATGGAAAGAAACAAGGGGTTTTCAAAGACCTCGATAATGAAATCCTTTCGGGGTTAAGCTTAGAAGCCAGCGTTTCGCTTGCAAGAAAGCATGCTCTCGGATTATATCAACTGGATGACAACGCACTAGAGTCCGCGATTGAAGCCAGTTGGGATGCAATAATAAAACACTAATTTGGAGTTTTCGTCAGAATGAAAAAGTGGACATTTTTCATGCTTCTTATCGCCGTACTACTGTTCGGTAGCGTGATAGGATTTAACATGTTTAAGCAACAAAAAATTGCCGAGTACTTGGCTAACCGACCGGAGCCTGAGTTCCCTGTCACAGCAACCACCGTCAAGCCTGTTGATTGGGTTCCTGTTATTGAAGTCATCGGCTTTGTTGAACCAAACCAAGGTGTCACGCTAACGACAGAAACAAGCGGTGTGATCGACAGTATTTCATTCACATCGGGCTCTCAAGTTGAAGTTGGCCAAGAGCTATTGAAACTCGATTCTGATGTTGAGAAAGCCAACCTGAAAAGCTCTGAGGCTCGCTTACCAAGCAGCTCAAGCTAAATATAAACGCTATCAAGGCCTTTATAAGAAAGGGTCTATTTCTCGAGAAGCGTATGATGAAGCGGAAGCGAACTACTATTCACTTTCGGCTGACATTGAAAGCTTAAAGGCATCCATTGACCGCCGTGAAATCAAAGCACCATTTGCTGGTGTTGTCGGTATCCGTAATGTATTCCTCGGTCAATACCTGCAACCAAGTGACAAAATTGTTCGCTTGGAAGATATCAGTGTTATGAAACTACGCTTTACCGTGCCACAAACTGACTTTTCAAGAATCTCAATTGGACAAGATGTCGATATCTTTGTGGATGCATACCCTGATCAAGCCTTTAAAGGCTCTATTAGCGCGATTGAACCTGCGGTTAGTATTCAAAGCGGTTTGATTCAAGTGCAAGCTGACATTCCGAACAATGACGGTCGTCTACGTAGCGGCATGTTTGCTCGTGCCAACATCATTTTGCCAAAACTAGAAAACCAAGTCACTCTGCCTCAAACCGCGATTACTTTTACGCTCTATGGTGACAATGTCTACATTGTTGAAGACGTCGACGGTGAAAAGCGCGTTAAGCAGCAAGTGATTGAAGTGGGTGAACGCACTGGTGATATCGCTCATATCCTTGAAGGGGTGAAAGCCAATGACGTTGTGGTCACCTCTGGCCAAGTTCGCTTGAACAATGATGCTAAAGTTCGCATTGTTGAAAGTGACGCAACCGTTCCCCCTGCTAAAACACCGATGCTGTAATTGGAGGCAAAATGCGTTTTACTGATATTTTCATAAAACGTCCTGTTCTTGCGGTATCTATCAGCTTTTTGATTGCCCTGCTTGGCTTACAAGCAGTATTCAAAATGCAGGTACGTGAATACCCAGAAATGACGAATACCGTAGTCACTGTGACAACCAGTTACTACGGTGCAAGTGCCGACTTAATTCAGGGCTTTATTACGCAGCCTCTGGAGCAAGCCGTCGCGCAAGCCGATAATATTGACTACATGACATCACAGTCTGTATTGGGTAAATCCACCATTACAGTCACGATGAAACTCAATACTAATCCCAATGCAGCGCTGTCTGATATCTTGGCGAAAACCAACTCGGTTCGTTCCCAGCTCCCGCGTGAGTCTGAAGATCCAACCGTCACCATGTCTACCGGCTCTACAACCGCGGTACTCTATATTGGTTTTACCAGTGATGAGCTTGCATCAAGCCAAATTACCGATTACCTAGAGCGAGTGATCAACCCTCAGCTCTTTACGGTAAATGGTGTGTCTAAAGTCGACATGTACGGTGGTATGAAATACGCGTTACGCGTTTGGCTGGATCCGCTAAAAATGGCGGCGCTCAAGCTAACCGCAACGGACATCATGAACGTCCTTAACGCGAACAACTACCAGTCGGCTGCAGGTCAAGCGACTGGTGAGTTTGTACTTTACAACGGCAGTGCCGACACCCAAGTATCGAATACTGAAGAGTTAAGTAACTTGGTCGTCATGGCTGACGATGGTGAAGTAACTCGTTTAGGCGATATCGCTAAGGTGACGCTAGAAAAGAGTCACGATGTCTATCGTGCGAGTGCTAACGGACAAGAAGCGGTGGTTACCGCTATCAATGCCGCGCCAAGTGCTAACCCAATTAACATCGCTGCAGATGTGCTGAAGCTTCTTCCTGAACTCGAGAAGAACTTACCAAGCAATATCAAAATGAACGTCATGTACGATTCAACCGTGGCCATTAACGAATCCATTCAAGAGGTAATAAAGACTATCCTTGAAGCGGCGTTAATTGTTTTGGTCGTTATTACATTGTTCCTAGGTTCATTCCGCGCGGTATTGATTCCAATCGTGACGATTCCACTATCGTTGATTGGTGTGGCTATGATCATGCAAGCTATTGGGTTCTCATGGAACTTGATGACGCTACTTGCGATGGTGCTTGCAATCGGCCTGGTGGTTGATGATGCGATCGTTGTACTAGAGAACGTCGATCGACACATTAAGCTTGGTGAATCACCTTTCCGTGCCGCGATCATTGGTACACGTGAAATTGCGGTACCCGTCATCGCAATGACATTAACACTAGGTGCCGTATATGCCCCGATCGCACTGATGGGTGGTATTACTGGTTCCTTGTTTAAAGAATTTGCTTTGACTCTTGCTGGGGCAGTATTCATTTCAGGGATTATCGCGTTAACCCTATCGCCAATGATGTGTTCTAAGCTACTAAAAGCCAACGAAACCCCAAGTAAGTTTGAGCAAAAGGTGCATCATGTTTTAGACAAGATGACTGCACGCTACGAAAAAATGCTGTCGGCGGTAATGCTACATAGACCTGTCATCATTGGTTTTGCGATCATTGTATTTGCTAGCCTCCCGTTATTGTTCAAGTTCATTCCTAGTGAACTGGCACCATCGGAAGATAAAGGCGTAGTCATGTTGATGGGTACTGGCCCGTCTAACGCTAACCTCGACTACTTGCAAAACACCATGAACGACGTCAATAAGATCTTAACGGAACAGCCTGAAGTTCAGTTTGCCCAAGTATTTACCGGTGTGCCTAATTCAAACCAAGCATTTGGTATCGCTTCCATGGTTCCTTGGAGCCAACGTGAAGCGAGTCAGGCAGAAGTAGCGAACCGTGTAGGTCAACTGGTCAGCAATGTTCCTGGAATGGCGGTGACTGCCTTCCAAATGCCTGAACTGCCTGGTGCAGGCTCTGGTCTGCCGATTCAGTTTGTCATTACTACGCCAAACAGCTTTGAGAGCCTATTTACCATCGCTTCTGATGTTTGGACTGATGTTCAACAGAACGCTCAGTTCGTATATTCAACGCTAGATCTTAACTATGACTCTGCCACGATGAAAATCAATATCGATAAAGATATGGCAGGTGCCTATGGCGTAACGATGCAAGATATTGGTGTAACGCTGAGTACAATGATGGCTGATGGATACGTTAACCGTATCGATTTAAATGGTCGTTCGTATGAAGTTATTCCACAAGTAGAGCGTAAATATCGTCTAAATCCTGAATCGATGAACATGTACTTTGTTCGTTCTGCTGACGGGCAAGCTATTCCTCTAGGAAGTCTTATTTCCATTGATGTCGTTGCCGAGCCTCGTTCGCTTCCTCACTTCAACCAACTAAACTCCGCAACGGTGGGCGCTGTTCCGGCTCCAGGTGTAGCGATGGGGGATGCCATTACTTGGTTTGAGTCAGTAGCAGAGAACAAGCTGCCAAATGGTTACAGTCATGACTATATGGGTGAAGCACGACAATACGTAACTGAAGGTAGCGCACTGTATGCCACCTTTGGTCTTGCTCTTGCGATCATCTTCCTAGTGCTTGCCATCCAATTTGAGTCCATTAAAGACCCGTTCGTTATCATGGTTTCAGTACCATTAGCGATTTGTGGGGCCTTGATTGCGCTTGCTTGGGGTGCTGCAACAATGAATATCTACTCCCAAGTAGGTCTCATTACTCTTGTCGGCTTAATCACTAAGCACGGTATCTTGATTTGTGAAGTAGCAAAAGAAGAGCAACTGCATAACAAACTCAACCGTATGGATGCAGTAAAAGAAGCAGCAAAAGTGCGTCTACGTCCAATACTGATGACGACTGCAGCGATGATTGCTGGCCTTATTCCACTCATGTATGCAACAGGTGCAGGGGCAGCACAACGCTTCAGTATCGGTATTGTTATCGTATCTGGATTGGCTATCGGTACGCTGTTTACTCTGTTTGTTCTTCCAGTAATTTATACGTACCTTGCAGAGAAACACAAACCTCTACCGACATTTGTTGAGGACAAAGATCTAGAAAAGTTAGCTCGTGTTGATGAAGCGAAAGCCGCTCATCGAGAACTTGCTGACAACAAATAGTCTTCTCTACAAATGACCAAACTCTAAAAGGCCACATTGTGGCCTTTTTTATTGCCTAAATTGGCGACAATCTTAACTTAATTACATAAAATGTTGAGTAACTGCAAAGGAGCTAATTGAAATGTTTGACCCAAAGAAACTAGAACAAATTGCCAGACAGATCCACGACTCTATGCCTCAGCCTGTCAAAGAGCTCGGCACCGATGTTGATCAAAAAGTTCGTCAGGTTATTCAAGGCCAACTCAACAAGCTTGATGTTGTAAGCCGTGAAGAATTTGATGTACAAACCCAAGTATTGCTACGCACTCGCCAAAAACTTACCGAAATGGAACAGAAGCTTGCAGAGTTAGAGCAAAAGCTATCTGAAAAATAACATCACTGTCCGAGCTATCGATGCCATCTCTGTGGTTTCAGATAAATAAAAAAGGCTTACCTCTCGGTAAGCCTTTTTTATTACTTAATACTAGGTAGTCACTTAACCACCAACAGCAATACGCTTCATGTCAGTCATGTAACCACGTAGCTCTTCACCAATGTATTCTACTGGGTGATTACGTACAGCGTCATTTACTTCAATCAGCTTGCCGTTGTCCACTTGGTTAGATGCTTCACCTAGACCACGACCAATTACATCCGTTTCTACGCTAGGCATGAACTTCTCGCGAAGTAATGGTGTTGCAACGTTGGCAAATAGGTAGTTGCCATATTCTGCTGTATCAGAGATAACAACGTTCATCTCATACAGACGCTTACGAGCAACAGTATTAGCAATAAGTGGTAACTCATGTAGCGATTCGTAGTATGCAGACTCATCAATAATGCCCGACGCTGTCATCGCTTCAAATGCAAGCTCAACACCAGCACGAACCATCGCTACCATCAAAATACCGTTATCGAAGTACTCTTGCTCTGAAATTTCAATATCGCTTGATGGGTAGTTTTCAAATGCTGTTTCACCTGTTTCTTCACGCCAGCCAAATAGATTCGCATCATCATTTGCCCAGTCTGCCATCATCGTGCTAGAGAAGTGACCAGAAATAATGTCGTCCATATGCTTGTTATACAATGGGCGCATTAGGTCTTTAAGTTCTTCTGATAAATCAAAAGCTTTTACTTTTGCAGGATTCGACAGACGATCCATCATGTGAGTAATGCCGCCAAACTTAAGGGCTTCTGTAATAGTTTCCCAACCATACTGTAGCAACTTACCCGCGTAGCCTTCTTCGATGCCATCTGCGATCATTTTTTCATAACAAACAATCGAACCATAGCTTGAAGCATGCCACATAGGATAGTTTGCTCACCCATAAGGTCAGATTTAACTTCAGCAACAAAAGAAGACTCAAGAACACCTGCACGATGTCCGCCTGTTGCCGCAGCCCAGGCTTTAGCAATCTCTAGACCATCACCTTGAGGGTCATTCTCAGGGTGAACAGCAATAAGTGTTGGAACACCAAAGCCACGCTTATACTCTTCACGAACTTCGGTACCAGGGCATTTAGGTGCAACCATTACTACCGTCAAATCTTCACGGATCTGCATGCCTTCTTCAACAATATTAAAACCGTGAGAGTAACCTAGAGAAGCACCTTGCTTCATAAGCGGCATCACCGTTTCAACGACGTTAGAGTGCTGTTTGTCTGGTGTTAGGTTCACCACGAGGTCTGCTTGAGGAATAAGATCTTCATAGCTACCAACAACAAAGCCATTATCTTTCGCATTCTTAAACGACTGACGCTGTTCATCAATCGCGGCTTGACGAAGAGCGTAAGAAACATCAAGCCCAGAGTCACGCATGTTAAGACCTTGGTTAAGACCTTGCGCACCACAACCGACAATAACTACTTTTTTACCTTTCAGGTAATCCGCTTCAGAAGCAAATTCAGAACGATCCATGAAACGACAACGACCTAGTTGATCCAATTGTTGACGCAAGTTTAGAGTATTAAAATAGTTAGCCATAGTTGGGCTCTCCTGTTGAATTCTATCCATAGTGCCGATGCTTATCATCGAATAACTTCATACTAAAACAGACTTTGAGTTGCTTAAAGTGAAATATTCACAAGTTGTGATTGCAATTAATGCAACTACATTTATCCTAAGTAATATGAATATAAAAAGTCTCCAAGCTTTTATTCACCTCTGTGAAAGTAAAAGCTTTAGCAAAACCGCAACAGCAATGCACATCAGTGCATCGGCTTTAAGTCGACAAATTCAAAAGCTAGAACAAGACACACATCAAAGCCTATTCTTGCGTGACAACCGCTCGGTAGAACTGACACCAGCTGGCAAGAAATTATTGCCTATCGCCGTCAACATCGTGAGCGAATGGCAACAGTTTCAATCAGACAGCCAACATGGTGAACAAGAACTTCGCGGCAAGTTACGACTGTTTTGTTCAGTCACCGCAAGTTACAGCCATCTGCCCGAACTATTGGCAGAGTTCAGGCTGCTCTATCCCTACATCGAGTTTGAGCTCTCAACAGGCGATCCCGCGCAAGCAATAGACAAGGTCATGAATGATGAGACCGACATTGCTATCTCTGCTTTGCCCGAACTGCTTCCGGCACGACTAGAGTTTGAGACCATCAGTGAGATCCCACTATCCGCCATAGCACCAGCAGGAGTCAGCAGCTTTGGTTCTGAGCTTGCTGATGGCATGCCTGACTGGAGTAAGATCCCGTTTATCGTCCCAGAAGCGGGTACCGCTCGCGAAAGAGCTAATCTCTGGTTTAAAAAGATGCGCATTAAGCCCAACATCTATGCGCAAGTATCGGGTCACGAAGCCATTGTAAGCATGGTGGCACTGGGGTGTGGCGTGGGCATTGCACCAGAGGTCGTTATCGTCAACAGTCCGGTTAGAGACAAGATCCAGCGTCTGAAACTGGAGCCCATTAAGCCATTCAAGCTAGGAGTGGTGTGTAAACGTTCGAATCTCGATAACCCACTGCTTTCCGCATTCTGGAAAGTCGCAGAGAAGGTCTATATTCAACCTTAATAAGGCTCAGTGGGATAACACAGTTGGGATACTTTATTACCCAAGTTATCGATACTATATAGTTAGTTTTCTGCTCAATAGGCTCATTGTCTTATGCTCACATTCAAAAAAACAGTTCTCGCTTGTACATCCATAGTGCTAATAGGTTGTGCGTCTGCTCCAGATAGTGTGCCCTTATCTGAGAAGGACTATTGCGCAGAACTCTCCAACAAAGAGCACCTGCCGCTATCTCACTATACTCAACCTTTCGAGGCTGAAATAAAGAGCAGCACAGGTGTTTATGTCCTGGAGCAGGGGGCAGAAGCGATGATGTCTCGAGCTTGGTTGACCGAGCGGGCAGAGACTTCCATCGATGTGCAATACTTTATCTTCTCAATCGATAACGTCGGTTTAATTGCCACCGACTACCTTGTCAGAGCGGCTGAACGAGGTGTTAAAGTTCGAGTATTGGTGGATGACATCATGCTCGACGCTAAAGGGGATGAGCTACTCATGTTGGCTGCTCATGACAACTTTGAGATAAAAATATACAACCCTAACGTGAATATTGGCAAAAACATCGTGCAGAAGATGACGACAGTCTTAACTGATTTCCACGGTATCAATCAGCGAATGCACAACAAGGTCTTTTTAGTCGATGACCAAGTGGCCATTACTGGGGGCAGAAACATTGCTGACGAATACTTCGGCTTCGACCACGAGTATAACTTCCGCGATAGAGATGTGTTTCTCGCGGGCAAAGCGGTTGAAGAGATCGATACCTCCTTTGAGCAGTACTGGAGTAGCCCGCTCAGTGTCCCTGTCGAAGATCTATTCAAATCCAATCCCTATGACAGCAACCCAGACTTTTCACGGTTGCACTCCTATGCCTGTAATCCGAAACATTTTCATCCTGAGATAAGAGCTGAAATAGATAAGGTACCAGAGACCTTTAAGGCACTGTCTAAAGAGGGAAAATTCTTATTCGTTGATAAAGTTGAATACATCGCCGATAAGCCAGGTAAGAACGATCGTCAGACCTTCTTAGGTGGGGGTAGCATTACTCGCGACAAGCTAATTGATCTCGCTGAAAGCGCACAAGCATCAATTTTGATCCAAACTCCCTATCTGGTGACGACTAAAAAAGGATCGTGAGTTTCTACGCAGTTTGGTTGAAAAGGGCATTTCAATAAAGATCTTAACCAATAGCCTAGCTTCCAATGACAACCTCGCCGCGTTTAGTGGTTACCAGAGAAACCGGAAGCAGCTTTTGGCCACGGGTGTAGAGGTTTATGAGTTTAAACCTGATGCCGAGGTTAGGCAGCGGGTAATGACCGAGCATATGTACAAGAAACTGCCAACCACACCTATCTTTGGTCTCCACGCTAAAAGCATGACGATTGACGACACTGTTACCGTTGTTGGCACCTACAATCTTGACCCACGTAGCGCTCATTTGAACACAGAGAGCTTTGCTATTATCTACTCATCAGAAATCACCGAGCACGTGTCAAAAGCGATGAAGGTGGAAATGGAACCTGAAAATGCATGGCGGATAACGAAAGACTTTAACCCTGATAATGAAGTCAGCGTAACCAAAAGGGTTGGCGTAAAGCTGCATCGCATCGTTCCTAAGAACATTCTTTAGCTTTAGTATCGCTTGAAGGGTTAGAACGACATAGGGATAAAACAAAAAAGGCTCCAACCTAAGTCAGAGCCTTCACGCATTACAGATGCAAAAAAGCCTCGTCATTTGACGAGGCTTTAAATATGGCAGGGGTGGAGATATTTGACCGCGCTGGCGACCCAGCTCCCAACACATCGCTTTGAAAAAGTGAAAATAAAAAGGCTCCGACCTAAGTCAGAGCCTTTGAATATGGCAGGGGTGGAGAGATTCGAACTCCCAACACGCGGATTTGGAATCCGCTGCTCTGCCAATTGGAGCTACACCCCTAAACTGTTTCTAATCTATGCCAATTGACTCAATAAATCAACATGATAGATTCAAAAAAGCCTCGTCATTTGACGAGGCTTTTTTAATAAATGGCGGAGTGGACGGGACTCGAACCCGCGACCCCCGGCGTGACAGGCTTCGGTATTCTAACCAACTGAACTACCACTCCGCAGTGGCTCTATCTAAAAGTCTTACCTAAGTTGTGCTTCAAATAGATGTCTGTTCAAAGCCTGGCGATGTCCTACTCTCACATGGGGAAACCCCACACTACCATCGGCGCTACTGCATTTCACTTCTGAGTTCGGCATGGGATCAGGTGGGTCTGCAACGCTATGGTCGCCAAGCAAATTCTTAAAATTCGGAAAGCTTAATAAAAGTTCTTAATACACATTCAATCTGTTCTTGCTTTGAGTCCAATCAAAACCCTTTGGGTGTTGTATGGTTAAGCCTCACGGGCAATTAGTACAGGTTAGCTCAATGCCTCGCAGCACTTACACACCCTGCCTATCAACGTTCTAGTCTTGAACAACCCTTTAGGACACTTAAAGTGCCAGGGAAGACTCATCTCAGGGCTCGCTTCCCGCTTAGATGCTTTCAGCGGTTATCGATTCCGAACTTAGCTACCGGGCAATGCCATTGGCATGACAACCCGAACACCAGAGGTTCGTCCACTCCGGTCCTCTCGTACTAGGAGCAGCCCCTTCAATCTTCCAACGCCCACGGCAGATAGGGACCGAACTGTCTCACGACGTTCTAAACCCAGCTCGCGTACCACTTTAAATGGCGAACAGCCATACCCTTGGGACCGACTTCAGCCCCAGGATGTGATGAGCCGACATCGAGGTGCCAAACACCGCCGTCGATATGAACTCTTGGGCGGTATCAGCCTGTTATCCCCGGAGTACCTTTTATCCGTTGAGCGATGGCCCTTCCATTCAGAACCACCGGATCACTATGACTCTACTTTCGTACCTGCTCGAATTGTCATTCTCGCAGTCAAGCGGGCTTATGCCATTGCACTAACCACACGATGTCCAACCGTGTTTAGCCCACCTTCGTGCTCCTCCGTTACTCTTTGGGAGGAGACCGCCCCAGTCAAACTACCCACCAGGCACTGTCCGCAATCCCGATTAGGGACCAACGTTAGAACATCAAGCATACAAGGGTGGTATTTCAAGATTGCCTCCACACACACTAGCGTGCATGCTTCAAAGGCTCCCACCTATCCTACACATGTAGGGTCAATGTTCAGTGCCAAGCTGTAGTAAAGGTTCACGGGGTCTTTCCGTCTAGCCGCGGGTACACTGCATCTTCACAGCGATTTCAATTTCACTGAGTCTCGGGTGGAGACAGCGTGGCCATCATTACGCCATTCGTGCAGGTCGGAACTTACCCGACAAGGAATTTCGCTACCTTAGGACCGTTATAGTTACGGCCGCCGTTTACCGGGGCTTCGATCAAGAGCTTCGACCTAAGTCTAACCCCATCAATTAACCTTCCGGCACCGGGCAGGCGTCACACCGTATACGTCATCTTACGATTTTGCACAGTGCTGTGTTTTTAATAAACAGTTGCAGCCACCTGGTATCTGCGACTCCTAGTAGCTCCATCCGCAAGGGACTTCACCGCCAAGAGCGTACCTTCTCCCGAAGTTACGGTACCATTT
Source organism: Vibrio sp. GJ43-1 (assembly GCF_055808835.1). Classification (NCBI taxonomy): domain Bacteria; kingdom Pseudomonadati; phylum Pseudomonadota; class Gammaproteobacteria; order Vibrionales; family Vibrionaceae; genus Vibrio; species Vibrio sp. GJ43-1. The sequence continues at coordinate 147,507 of NZ_CM147884.1, forward strand.
TGCCTAGTTCCTTCACCCGAGTTCTCTCAAGCGCCTTGGTATTCTCTACCCGACCACCTGTGTCGGTTTGGGGTACGATTTCTTATAATCTGAAGCTTAGAGGCTTTTCCTGGAAGCATGGCATCAATGACTTCACTACCGTAGTAGCTCGACATCGTATCTCAGCGTTAGTAGCGGTCCGGATTTACCTAAACCACCCGCCTACGTACTTGAACCTGGACAACCATCGCCAGGCCCACCTAGCCTTCTCCGTCCCCCCATCGCAATTATAAGAAGTACGGGAATATTAACCCGTTTCCCATCGACTACGCCTTTCGGCCTCGCCTTAGGGGTCGACTTACCCTGCCCCGATTAACGTTGGACAGGAACCCTTGGTCTTCCGGCGAGGAGGTTTTTCACCCCCTTTATCGTTACTCATGTCAGCATTCGCACTTCTGATACCTCCAGCAAAACCTTACAGTCCACCTTCAACGGCTTACAGAACGCTCCCCTACCCAATATGATAAATCATATTGCCGCAGCTTCGGTGTATAGCTTAGCCCCGTTACATCTTCCGCGCAGGCCGACTCGACTAGTGAGCTATTACGCTTTCTTTAAATGATGGCTGCTTCTAAGCCAACATCCTAGCTGTCTAAGCCTTCCCACATCGTTTCCCACTTAGCTATACTTTGGGACCTTAGCTGGCGGTCTGGGTTGTTTCCCTCTCCACGACGGACGTTAGCACCCGCCGTGTGTCTCCCGGATATTACTTACTGGTATTCGGAGTTTGCAAAGGGTTGGTAAGTCGGGATGACCCCCTAGCCTTAACAGTGCTCTACCCCCAGTAGTATTCGTCCGAGGCGCTACCTAAATAGCTTTCGGGGAGAACCAGCTATCTCCAGGTTTGATTGGCCTTTCACCCCTAGCCACAAGTCATCCGCTAATTTTTCAACATTAGTCGGTTCGGTCCTCCAGTTGATGTTACTCAACCTTCAACCTGCCCATGGCTAGATCACCTGGTTTCGGGTCTATATCCAGAGACTGAACGCCCAGTTAAGACTCGGTTTCCCTACGGCTCCCCTAAACGGTTAACCTTGCCACTGAATATAAGTCGCTGACCCATTATACAAAAGGTACGCAGTCACCCAACAAGTGGGCTCCTACTGCTTGTACGTACACGGTTTCAGGTTCTATTTCACTCCCCTCACAGGGGTTCTTTTCGCCTTTCCCTCACGGTACTGGTTCACTATCGGTCAGTCAGTAGTATTTAGCCTTGGAGGATGGTCCCCCCATATTCAAACAGGATATCACGTGTCCCGCCTTACTCGTTTTCACTGATTATGATGTGTCGGTTACGGGGCTATCACCCTTTACTGCGGCACTTTCCAGAGCCTTCACCTGCATCATTAAAAGCTTAAGGGCTAGTCCAATTTCGCTCGCCGCTACTTTCGGAATCTCGGTTGATTTCTCTTCCTCGGGGTACTTAGATGTTTCAGTTCCCCCGGTTTGCTTCATTAACCTATGTATTCAGTTAATGATACGTGCTTATGCACGTGGGTTTCCCCATTCGGAAATCCCAGACTCACAGGTTATTACTACCTAATCTGGGCTTATCGCAAGTTATTACGTCCTTCATCGCCTCTGACTGCCAAGGCATCCACCGTGTACGCTTAGTCACTTAACCATACAACCCCAAAAGGTCTTATGTATGGCAAACAACCAAAGTCGCTATCTCATTATTTGAATGAGCGAGATAGCATTCGATTTTGCCGGACTCAAATATAAACGTCACAACCGAAGTTGTGCTGTTTCCAAGAACACTTGAATGTGTGTTGGTACCTACATCTTAAAGACATAGGATTTGAGAACTTTTATTTGAACAACATTAAATCAAATGTTGTTCGTCAGCTTTCCAAATTGTTAAAGAGCATGTGTTTACTTTAGTTAAAACTAATTAAACCATTTTTAAATACACTTCATAAATGTCTTTAAAGATGGTGGGCGATACCGGGCTCGAACCAGTGACCCCCTCCTTGTAAGGGAGGTGCTCTCCCAACTGAGCTAATCGCCCACATTAGTTTTAATTCCTTCGTGGGAAAGAATATTTCAAGAATGGTGGAGCTATGCGGGATCGAACCGCAGACCTCCTGCGTGCAAGGCAGGCGCTCTCCCAGCTGAGCTATAGCCCCGAGATCTTGAAATGGTGGGTCGTGCAGGATTCGAACCTGCGACCAATTGATTAAAAGTCAACTGCTCTACCAACTGAGCTAACGACCCAATGGTATCCCGTAGGGGAGTCGAACCCCTGTTACCGCCGTGAAAGGGCGGTGTCCTAGGCCTCTAGACGAACGGGACACTAAGTAGTAAGTGTTGGGCACTTACTTATCTCTTTGACATCATAAACCTAATCAATCTGTGTGAACACTCATCAAGACAATCTTTCGTATAAGGAGGTGATCCAGCCCCAGGTTCCCCTAGGGCTACCTTGTTACGACTTCACCCCAGTCATGAACCACAAAGTGGTGAGCGTCCTCCCGAAGGTTAAACTACCCACTTCTTTTGCAGCCCACTCCCATGGTGTGACGGGCGGTGTGTACAAGGCCCGGGAACGTATTCACCGTGGCATTCTGATCCACGATTACTAGCGATTCCGACTTCATGGAGTCGAGTTGCAGACTCCAATCCGGACTACGACGCACTTTTTGGGATTCGCTCACTATCGCTAGCTTGCTGCCCTCTGTATGCGCCATTGTAGCACGTGTGTAGCCCTACTCGTAAGGGCCATGATGACTTGACGTCGTCCCCACCTTCCTCCGGTTTATCACCTAAGCAGTCTCCCTGGAGTTCCCACCATTACGTGCTGGCAAACAAGGATAAGGGTTGCGCTCGTTGCGGGACTTAACCCAACATTTCACAACACGAGCTGACGACAGCCATGCAGCACCTGTCTTAGAGTTCCCGAAGGCACACCTGCGTCTCCGCTGGCTTCTCTAGATGTCAAGAGTAGGTAAGGTTCTTCGCGTTGCATCGAATTAAACCACATGCTCCACCGCTTGTGCGGGCCCCCGTCAATTCATTTGAGTTTTAATCTTGCGACCGTACTCCCCAGGCGGTCTACTTAACGCGTTAGCTCCGAAAGCCACGGCTCAAGGCCACAACCTCCAAGTAGACATCGTTTACGGCGTGGACTACCAGGGTATCTAATCCTGTTTGCTCCCCACGCTTTCGCATCTGAGTGTCAGTATCTGTCCAGGGGGCCGCCTTCGCCACTGGTATTCCTTCAGATCTCTACGCATTTCACCGCTACACCTGAAATTCTACCCCCTCTACAGTACTCTAGTCCGCCAGTTTCAAATGCAGTTCCGAGGTTGAGCCTCGGGCTTTCACATCTGACTTAACGAACCACCTGCATGCGCTTTACGCCCAGTAATTCCGATTAACGCTCGCACCCTCCGTATTACCGCGGCTGCTGGCACGGAGTTAGTTGGTGCTTCTTCTGCAGCTAACGTCAAATCCATACGCTATTAACGTATGAACCTTCCTCACTGCTGAAAGTACTTTACAACCCGAAGGCCTTCTTCATACACGCGGCATGGCTGCATCAGGCTTGCGCCCATTGTGCAATATTCCCCACTGCTGCCTCCCGTAGGAGTCTGGACCGTGTCTCAGTTCCAGTGTGGCTGATCATCCTCTCAGACCAGCTAGGGATCGTCGCCTTGGTGAGCCATTACCTCACCAACTAGCTAATCCCACCTGGGCATATCCTGACGCGAGAGGCCCGAAGGTCCCCCTCTTTGGCCCGAAGGCATTATGCGGTATTAGCCATCGTTTCCAATGGTTATCCCCCACATCAGGGCAATTTCCCAGGCATTACTCACCCGTCCGCCGCTCGACGCCCAACAAATCACCCGAAGGGTCAATGTTGTCGTTTCCGCTCGACTTGCATGTGTTAGGCCTGCCGCCAGCGTTCAATCTGAGCCATGATCAAACTCTTCAATTTAAGATTTTGTCGGCTCAATGAATACTGACTTCAAAACTGTCCCTTACTTAAAAAGTAAGAAGTAATTTTAAAGCTATTATCGTTCCAACAGAACGATAATGAATTTTGACTGTGTGACAGTAAGCGAGCTTACTACCCTTAGGTCACGTGTTCATTGAAAACCATTTTACTTCCGAAGAAGTGGTTCGTTTCTACTTTGCAGCAGAAGCAAACATAATGATTATCATCAACAAGTGTCCACACAGATTGATATAGGTCTATATTGTTAAAGAGCTTGTTTTGAGGCTTGCTCAAAACGGACGGCCATTTTAGCTAGATAAGCTTCAGTGTCAAACACTTTTTAAAACTTATTTTGCTAAGCTCATTGAGCTTGATAGCCTTCTGACTCGTTCTTGGTTTTTGTTGAACCGTTCCCGTGTCAGCGAGGGTGCATTATAGAGATCGGCGTCTCATTGGCAACCCTTTTTTCGTATTTTTTCTATTTTATTTTCGTTCGGTCAGAAACAATACAAAGTGATTTAAAAGTATACTTTGAATGGCTAAAGTTGATGGAATTTGTCAGCAAACAATGCCACTTTATCCCAGTTGGTATACTCAACCTCTTTCGTTGTATCGGTTTCTCCCCCAGTCATCTTCATAATGAACTTAATCATGAACCGATCGAAGACATTATATCGAGGGTAATAGAGGGCACCTGCAAACACACCAATTAATGAAGGCTGCCAAGGTGATTTTTTTCAAGAAGGTTTTGATGTATGCACTCCCTTCCGGCGTATCCTTTCCTTGGTCTTCTTTTCTAGCCGTGAGGTTGACACAAAAAATGCAACCTGACTCTGGTCTAATTGCTTGCAATGGCGCTCAATAAACTGATAGAGCTTTTTGTTTAAATGGCCGTAACGAATAGAGGCGCCAATCAGGACTCGCTCGTAATTAGACAGATCTCATATCACCCACGGTATTTAGATCGATAAATTCAGCCTCACTGTCACTGCATTGCGTCGCAATACGTTCAATGATTTTTTGAGTTTGTCCTTCTCTTGTCGAGTACAGATAAAGCACCTTCGCCATAAGACTTCCTTAGCTACGCCAAAATGCAGGCGTTAATAAAATAAGTAGTGTGAATATTTCTAATCGACCGAAGAGCATGGAGACAATCAATATCCATTTGGCACTGTCATTAACTTCGCCAAAATGAACCGCAACCTCACCCAGACCTGGGCCTAAATTGTTCAGCGTCGCCGCAACGGCAGAGAAAGCACTTAATTCATCCATACCTGTCGCAATCAACGCAAGCATACAAACAACAAACACCAGCGCGTAAGCAGAAAAGAAGCCCCATACCGCATCAACAACCCGTTGCGACAGTGCGGTTCCACCAACCTTAATGGTGTATACCGCTCTCGGGTGTACTAAGCGTTTCATTTCACGAGCGCCCTGCAATGTTAGCAACAAGATACGAATAACTTTCATACCTCCTCCCGTTGAACCTGCACAACCACCTATAAAAGAAGAGAACAGCAGTAACACTGGTAAAAAGAGCGGCCACTCTGAAAAACCTAGTGGTGGTAAACCCTGCTGTCGTCGATATAGAAACAGATTGGAACAAAGCCTGATCAAACGCGTCATAGAAGGATTGATACGAATGGTGTTCAAGGAGAATCAAAAAGCACACCAAGAACAATACTAACTGAATGAATAAGAAAGCGCGGAATTCAGGGTCCTTCCAGTAGTACTTGGGATGAACACCACCAGATGAAAAAGCGGCAAAGTGCAGGGAGTAGTTACAAGCAGAAATTAATAGAAACACAACGGTGATCATATTAATAGCATGACTATCAAAATAACCCATACTGGCATCATGTGTCGAAAAGCCACCAATAGCGATGGTTGAGAAACTATGAGCAATAGCATCAAATGGTGTCATCCCTGCCACCCAAAACGCTGCAGCACAAGCAATGGTCAAACTTAAGTAGATATACCATAGCGCCTTTGCAGTTTCAGCAATACGTGGGGTCATCTTACTATCTTTCACTGGACCTGGAATTTCAGCGCGATATAACTGCATGCCCCCGATACCCAATACTGGCAAAATAGCGACGGCAAGAACGATGATTCCCATCCCACCAAACCACTGCAGCAATTGACGATAAAACAAAATTGCCTTGGGTAATTCATCGAGACCAACAATTACGGTCGCCCCTGTTGTCGTTAATGCAGAGAATGATTCAAAGAAAGCATCGGTTATCGACACATTGGGATAGTCTGAAATCAGGAAGGGTAACGCGCCTGCGCTACCAATTACCGTCCAAAACAACACAACAATAAGAAAGCCATCTCGCGCTTTTAACTCATGTTTATGTCTTCTATTGGGTAACCAAAAAAACGCCCCACATATAAGGAGGACAAAAAATGTGGTAACAAAAGGAACGCCCGCACCATCACGGTAAATTAATGCGACGAGTGCAGGCGCTAACATAGAGACACTAAAAAGTGCTAGTAGCAGCCCAACAATGCGGATAATGGATCGAAATTGCATAGTGTATTGAATGAAGCAAAGCTTCTATTACTTCCTAGTTGTTTTCAAATAAGGAGACCATCGCCTTGGCTCCACTCTTATTAATAATGCTAAGCGTGAGTGCATCAACTTGATTCACTTCAACTTCAACAATCAATACGACTTTTTCACTGTACTCTGAAGCAATCTCTAATGCACCAAACTTACTTAATTCAGACTGAGCAATCGCTATGAATCCATAGTCTAACTCTACTCGTAAACGAGTGGTTATTTTTTTTCTATTGTTTGAATTAACTTCAGTGCTTGCTGAACGCCGCCGCCATAAGCTCTCACTAGGCCACCAGTACCCAGTTTTATGCCACCAGAATAACGAGTCACGACTGCCGTTAGTTCACCAATACCAGAACCGCTGAGCTGAGCCAAAATCGGCTTCCCCGCCGTGCCAGATGGTTCGCCGTCATCACTAAAGCCCCACATCATCGAATTTTCAGGCCTACCTGCGACAAAGCCCCAGCAATTGTGGCGAGCACCACTGTGCTGAATCTTCACCTGTTGAACAAACGCTTTTGCTTCGTCAATACTTGGGGTATGGCTAATTTGAGTAATAAAGACACTTTTCTTAATCTCTTCTTCAAAAATAACCGACTGCTCTGGAACTGGGTATGCGCTTGAGTTCATTGGTTTTTAAAGCCGTGTCGCCTAAAAGGGGTATTCTATCACGCAAGGATTCGATTGACTCCAAGAACGGACATTGCTCATAATGTTAAACAGTTGTTTAAAAAATGTATTGAAATTTATTCGATACGCGTTCACACTGAAGCAACTGGTCTAACCAGATCCATAATAATTACCGCTTCACTCAATCATGGATTGTCTGTCACGGAGAACGACAATGATTTACCAATCTGACACCCTACAGGTAAAGGAAGTACGCAACGGCATTGCTGAGCTGTGCTTCAGTGCATCAAATTCAGTCAATAAACTGGATCTCGCTACGCTAGAATCGCTTGATAAAGCCCTCGATTCGGTGGCGCAATGGGACGGTTTAAAAGGCTTAATCCTAACCACTGACAAGAACGCCTTCATCGTTGGCGCTGATATCACCGAATTTTTAGGCCTGTTCGCGAAACCAAAAGCAGAGCTTACAGAGTGGCTACAGTTTGCGAACAACATCTTTAACAAGCTTGAAGATTTACCCGTACCTACTCTTGCCGCGTTAAAAGGACATGCACTAGGTGGCGGCTGTGAATGTGTACTTGCTGCCGATTTCCGCATTGGTGACAAGACCACCAGCATTGGCTTACCCGAAACCAAGCTTGGTATCATGCCGGGCTTTGGCGGCACGGTTCGACTGCCAAGAGTTATTGGTGCCGACAGTGCCATGGAAATCATTACCCAAGGCAAAGCATGTCGAGCACCTGAAGCATTAAAGCTTGGCTTGCTAGATGCCATTGTCGAGACCGATTCATTACATGACTCAGCAATTAACACCATTGAACTTGCCATCAATGAAAAAATTGATTGGAAAACTCGCCGCCAACAAAAACTCTCACCTCTGACGTTAAGTAAGCTCGAATCTATGATGAGCTTTACTATGGCGAAAGGGCTTGTGGCACAAAAGGCGGGCCCACATTACCCTGCACCGATCACAGCAGTAAAAACCATCGAAAAAGCGGCACGTTGTCATCGAGATGAAGCACTGAAAATTGAAGCCGACTACTTTGTTAAGCTTGCTTGGTTCCGATGTATCAAATGCCCTTGTCGGTATTTTCCTCAACGATCAATACATCAAAGGGCTTGCTAAAAAAGCCGCGAAGTCAGGTAAAGAAACGCAGCGGGCCGCCGTGCTGGGCGCTGGCATTATGGGGGGTGGCATTGCATACCAATCCGCCTTAAAAGGCGTGCCTGTGATAATGAAAGACATCGCCCAAGCTTCCCTAAACCTTGGTATGGAAGAGGCTTCTAAATTACTCAATAAGCGTCTAAAGCGTGGACGTCTTGATGGGTTTAAAATGGCTCGGCGATTCTTTCTTCTATTACACCAAGCCTACACTATGCCGGTATTGAGCAATCCGATGTTATCGTTGAAGCGGTAGTTGAAAACCCAAATATTAAAGCCGCGGTATTAACGGAAGTTGAAAAATTGGTTTCTGACAACACCGTCATAGCTTCAAACACCTCTACCATCCCGATTGATGTGTTAGCTAAGTCCTTATCACGTCCAGAAAACTTCTGTGGCATGCACTTTTTTAACCCCGTGCATCGAATGCCTTTAGTCGAAATTATTCGTGGTAAACAGACCTCAGAGGAAACCATCAACCGTGTTGTCGCTTATGCCGCGAAAATGGGTAAATCTCCGATTGTCGTCAACGACTGTCCTGGGTTCTTCGTCAACCGAGTACTGTTCCCTTACTTTGGCGGCTTTAGTCAACTCGTCCAAGACGGCGCTGATTTTATCCAGATAGATAAGGTGATGGAGCGTAAATTTGGCTGGCCAATGGGACCTGCCTATTTACTTGATGTCGTTGGCATCGATACCGCTCACCATGCACAAGCGGTAATGGCCGAAGGCTTCCCTGAACGCATGGCAAAAGAGAGTCGAGATTCGATAGACGTGCTCTTTGAACAACAGCGCTTTGGGCAGAAAAATGGGTCTGGCTTTTACACCTACACTACAGACAAACGTGGTCGTCCGAAAAAAACACCAAGCCCTGATGTCGCTAGCCTTCTTGAAGCGGTATCTCAACCAAGCCAATCCTTTGATGATGACACCATCATTCAACGCATGATGATTCCAATGATCAATGAAGTGGTGCTATGTCTAGAGCAAAACATTATTGCTTCTCCTCAAGAAGCCGATATGGCGCTAGTGTACGGTTTAGGATTCCCTCCTTTCCGAGGTGGCGTATTCCGTTACTTAGATACTATTGGCATTGCTAACTATGTTGAGATGGCAAAACAATATGAGTCGCTCGGTGCGATGTACCAAGTACCAAGTACCCTGATTGATATGGCGGCCTCTGGTGAGTCATTTTATAGTCAGCAACAAGCAAACTCACTGTAGCCACCAACTGGAAGAGGAATTATCAAAATGAAAAATGTTGTCGTTGTTGATTGTCTTCGTACACCCATGGGGCGCTCCAAGGGTGGTGCATTTAGACACACGAGAGCTGAAGATCTGTCAGCTCATTTGATGAAAGGAATTCTTGCTCGCAACCCTGCCGTCAATCCGCATGAAATAGAAGATATTTACTGGGGATGTGTACAACAGACCCTTGAACAAGGCTTCAACGTGGCTCGTAACGCTGCATTGCTTGCTGGTCTACCAATTGAGATCGGTGCCGTTACGGTAAACCGATTGTGTGGTTCATCTATGCAAGCTCTGCATGATGCTACACGCTCTATTATGGTTGGAGATGCTGACATCTGTCTGATCGGTGGTGTGGAGCATATGGGTCACGTGCCTATGAATCACGGGGTTGATTTTCACCCACAGCTCTCTAAGAACGTTGCGAAGGCAGCTGGCATGATGGGACTTACCGCTGAAATGTTAGGCAAGCTTCATGGTATCAGCCGTGAACAGCAAGATGAATTTGCCGCTCGAAGCCACCAGCGTGCACAAGCGGCTACCGTAGAAGGACGCTTTAAAAATGAAATTCTACCGATAGAAGCACACGCCGAAGATGGATCTTTGTTTACCCTAGATTTTGATGAAGTGATTAGGCCAGAAACCAACGTAGAAGGTCTATCTAAGCTGCGCCCGGTCTTCGACCCTGCGAATGGAACTGTGACAGCAGGCACGTCTTCAGCTCTCTCTGACGGCGCTTCCATTATGCTAATTATGAGTGAAGAGAAAGCCAAAGAGCTTGGCGTTAAAATCCGCGCGAAAATACGCTCAATGGCTATTGCTGGTTGCGATCCTTCTATTATGGGATACGGTCCTGTTCCAGCAACGCAGAAGGCGCTAAAACGTGCTGGTCTGCATATGGAAGACATCGATATAGTTGAACTTAATGAAGCTTTCGCCGCGCAATCCCTACCTTGTGCGAAAGATCTCGGTCTACTCGATGTCGTTGACGACAAAGTGAACCTGAATGGTGGTGCGATTGCACTCGGGCACCCACTAGGGTGTTCAGGATCTCGCATCTCCACAACACTGATCAATATTATGGAAGACAAAGACGCAAAATATGGCCTAGCCACTATGTGTATTGGTCTAGGCCAAGGTATTGCCACTATCTTTGAACGACCGTAAACATTACCACTCGAAAAAGGCCCCTTTATGGGGCCTTTTTATATTTCAACATGCACAAAACGCATAGACTGAATGTTCAAGTTTCATTGTTTTTTTTTATCATTCTCACCTAGACTCAATGACAGTTTAAAAGACCAATCCATTTGGAGCACACTATGTTCAAAGCACTTGTACTAAATCAAGAAGACAAAAAAACCATCGCTTCTGTGTCGCAGATTGATGAATCTCAACTTCCTGAAGGCAACGTAAAGATAGATGTAAAATATTCATCACTAAACTACAAAGATGGATTGGCAATTACCTGTAAAGGGCGCATTGTTCGTAACTTCCCTATGGTTCCTGGTATTGATTTATCTGGTGTTGTCTCACAATCCGATGATCCTCGTTACAAAGAAGGCGACGAAGTTGTTCTTACTGGATGGGGCGTTGGTGAAGGTCACTGGGGTGGCATGGCAGAAAAAGCAAGCCTGAATGGTGACTGGCTGGTTCCAATGCCTCAAGGTTTAGATGCCCATAAAGTCATGGCGATCGGTACGGCAGGTTTCACAGCGATGCTTTGTGTTCAAGCCATTGTAGATGCTGGCGTAAAACCAGAAGATGGTGAAGTCTTAGTGACGGGTTCAAGTGGCGGCGTTGGTAGCGTAGCCATTACACTATTAAGTCAACTGGGTTACAAAGTCGCAGCCGTCACTGGTCGCGCAAGCCAAAACGGCACGTTACTCACCTCGCTTGGTGCTTCACGCATTGTTGAGCGTAGCGAACTAGAAGAGCCAGCAAAGCCTCTAGAGCGCCAAGTTTGGGCTGCAGCCGTAGATACTGTTGGTAGCAGCATGCTTGCTAAAGTACTTGCTCAAATGAATTATAACGGTGTGGTTGCAGCATGTGGTTTAGCTGGCGGTTTTGACCTGCCAACAACCGTGATGCCGTTTATTCTACGTAATGTTCGCTTACAGGGTATTGATTCTGTTATGTGCCCACGAGAAAAACGCATTAAAGCTTGGGAGCAACTGTCTGAACTACTCCCTGAAACTTACTATGCACAAGCAAGCAAAACCGTCGATTTAGAGCACGCCATTCAAGCGGCTGAAGATATTACCAATGGTGCCATTACTGGCCGCGTAATCATTAAGCTTTAAACAGCTCCTCTCGACGAGAAAATATAAAGCTCGCTATCATATAGCGAGCTTTTCGTTACTAGACACACATAAAACGCCGTCAAAACCTCGCGCTCATTGACGACCCAATGCCTATCACTTAAGCCAAACCCACATCATCAATACGTTTGGTAATTAATTTGCCGCACTCTTCCTTCACAATGGTTCTCAACCATTGCTGAGATTCCGATGTATGACACCGTGAATGCCAAATTAATGAATAATCAAAAGGCGTAAACGCAAACGGAAGCGGTTTTATCACGAGATCATAACGCTCTGCTACCAAATAAGCTAAATCGGCAGGAACGGTAATAACAAGCGGCATGCGATCGACGATCGCTAGAGCGGCCTCTAAATGGTATGCACGTAGCACCATTTTTCGAGGGTTCTGATTGATCAACGCAGCATCCAACAGCGCTTTGACACCATCACTAATCGCAATCATGGCATGAGGAGCATGCACATAGTCTTCCAAAGATAGTGGTCGATCAGCAAGAGGATGCTGTTTAGATACTAAACATGATACGCCAACAGGTCCTAACACATCTTGGTGCAAGGGGGAAACTAGCCCTGCGGGACGACAAATTGCCATATCCACTTTATCCGTGCTCAACTGCTTAAATAAATTCTCATGCTGCAGTGGTGCAAATTCTAACGAAATATTAGGAGCAAGCTCGTAAATTTTTGGCAACGCATACGGCAGGATAGTCTGCATCGCATAATCCGTTGTCGCGATCAAAAATCGCTCATTGCAATAATACGGGTCAAACTCACTCGGTGTCAGCAATTGTCGAAACGACTCGAGTGGCTGCTCAATCTGTTTGCAGATCTCCAACGCCTTACTTGTGGGGATAATCCGCTGTCCCTGACGAGTAAATAAAGGGTCATCAAGTAACTCACGCAAACGTCCTAGTACTCGGCTGGTTGCCGACTGACTTAAATTTAATCGAATCGCCGCCTGGCTGACGCTCCCCTCTTCCACCAGCACTTTTAATGCGACTAACAAATTCAAATCGCGACGATAAATATCTTCGAGTTCCATTGATGAGCTCCTAACTAGGTCTCCCTATAGTCTACACCTGCTCATAGTGGGTTTATCAAAATTTAGGCAAAAAAATCCCGCCTTTCAGCGGGGAAGCCCAAGAAATTGGGGATAGTGTCGGAATTCATTTGTCATTAATAAACATCGAGCAACAATGTTAACTGTTATTCTCTTCTGCCACGTCTTGCCATTGTCTCATCTCAATCCACATCGCTAGAATAGAAGCGCTTAATCCAATAAGCGGCATCAGAGTGGGCTCTCCTGACGTCTTTAGTACCAAGGCACAAAAAGAAATAAAACACAGTAAAGCATAAATCGTTAGTCTATCTAAAATGGTTAACATGGCTACTCCTTAGCGCTTTGTTACCAACTTGTTAAATTAAGTTAAAGCAAAAAAAGCCATTTGCCAAGAGTTATTGCATATTTTTTCGTCGTAAGTAGAATTCAAGCTGATTTTAGACAAGAAAGAGCCCCCTAATGACAATCAATACCCTACTCGCCACGCACACACTCGCAGCCGAAGGCTTGCGCTGTCCGGAGCTGGTTATGATGGTCAGGAAGACAATTCGAAAAATGGATGATGGTGATGTATTGCTTGTCAGTGCCGATGACCCATCAACGACTCGCGACATTCCGAGTTTCTGTCGTTTTATGGATCATCAGTTAATTGGTGAACAAACCGAATCTCTGCCCTACCTCTACCTAATCAAAAAAGGCACGAAGTAGCGTTAAGTTAGGACATAAAATGTAAAAAGGCTGCCCAAGGCAGCCTTTAATTATTCATCATATTCCAGCGTTCTTATTTCAGACTGAAGCGCTTTGATCTGCTTTTGCATGGCTCGAATGTCACTGTGCATCGGTATCAAGTGCTGCACCCGAATCCAAGATTCAACGGCTAATGCCGTCATGATAATCGCACCCACCACCATAGGTAGCCACATATCAGTCAATACCATGCCTAACAATGTCAGCACCAAACCTACGGTAAATAAAGCGCTTTGACTTTTAGCGGTCATTCCTGTGTAACGTGTCAGCATATGTCGCCCTCTCGCTTAGGATCCACACTGTTAAATTACCATGACAAGCATGACACTAATATGTCAGTCATCACGGTTTTCAGCAGAAGAAAATACTCAACAAACCAAACGAGTCCACACCACACTATTGATATAATTCACTAAAATAATGCCGCCCCACAAGCGAGTCCAACAAATAGTAGAGCGGTGACTCTGCGTATCCAATTTAAAGGTAATCTATCTGCAGAAAACTGACCCAGAAGCACCACTGGTACATTCGCCAATAACATACCAATAGTAGTACCAAGAATGACCCACACTAACGCATCCGCATACTGCGCCCCTAAAATTGACGTCGCTATTTGCGTTTTATCACCAATCTCTGCAATAAAAAACGCAATAAAGCTCGCGACAAAAGGCCCCCGGCTAGACACCTCTTCATCTTCATCTAATTTGTCTGGAATGAGAACCCAACCTGCCATCGCAAGGAAACTCACAACCAATACCCACTTTAGTATTTCCGGCGACAAATAGTCCGCCACCACAACGCCTAACCACGCCGCTAAAGCATGGTTCGCAATGGTTGCAAAAAAATAGCGGCAATAATAGGTATGGGTTTTCGATACTCAGCTAGCCAGTAGTAACGATAATAGCTGGGTCTTGTCACCGATTTCGGCTAAAGCTACTGTAGTAATAGATAATGCTAAGACACTCACGACATGCTCTAAGGGGTAGGGATTATAATTATTAACCATAGATAAACCTCGCGCCCCACCCCGGTTCACGATGCTTATCTAAGGTCTTGCTAAACGAATTCGCTATTCGTCTCATACACCATGGTGAATGTGCACCAATTATGTTGACGTATGAATCAAAGCTGTGTGACAGACTTTGATAAGCTACTCCCCAAAGATGGGCGCATTCTAAACATTCAACTCATAAAATTCAATAATCTCTGTCCCTAGGCTGCGGCGATCATTAAGTAAATAGGAAAAAGTCTGGTTTTTTGCATGCCTGATGATTAATTAACCATCTTTTCCCCTACTCCCGTTGAGAATAACTCGGTATACTTGATCGTTATTTTTATCCGTTTTCAGACAAAACTTTCATTTAGAGAATTGCGCGAACAAACTATGCAAAAATACGATATCAAAACCTTCCAGGGAATGATCCTCGCGCTGCAGGATTATTGGGCTCAAAATGGTTGTACGATTGTTCAACCGCTAGATATGGAGGTAGGTGCTGGCACCTCTCACCCAATGACATGTCTACGTGCACTTGGCCCAGAGCCAATGTCCACAGCATACGTTCAACCTTCACGTCGTCCGACCGATGGTCGCTACGGTGAAAACCCGAACCGCCTGCAGCACTACTATCAATTCCAAGTAGCGCTAAAGCCTTCTCCAGATAACATCCAGGAGCTGTATTTAGGTTCACTTGAAGTACTTGGTGTCGATCCGCTGGTTCACGATATTCGTTTCGTAGAAGACAACTGGGAAAACCCAACGCTAGGCGCATGGGGTCTTGGTTGGGAAGTATGGCTGAACGGCATGGAAGTGACTCAATTCACTTACTTCCAACAAGTTGGCGGCCTTGAGTGTAAGCCAGTCACTGGTGAGATTACTTACGGTATCGAGCGTCTAGCGATGTATATCCAAGAAGTCGATTCTGTTTACGACCTCGTATGGAACGTTGCACCTGACGGTTCTAACGTAACTTACGGTGACATCTTCCACCAGAACGAAGTTGAGCAATCCACCTACAACTTCGAGCACGCTGATGTAGATTTCCTCTTCACTTTCTTCGACCAGTGCGAAAAAGAGTGTAAAGAACTCCTTGAGCTTGAGAAGCCACTGCCACTTCCTGCTTACGAACGTATTCTAAAAGCGGGGCACGCCTTCAACATTCTTGATGCGCGCAAAGCTATCTCTGTAACAGAGCGTCAACGTTACATCCTTCGTATCCGCAACCTGACTAAATCCGTTGCAGAGGCGTACTACGCGTCACGTGAAGCACTTGGCTTCCCAATGTGTAAGAAGAGCGAGGAGAAGTAATCATGGCGAAAAATTTTCTAATTGAACTGGGCACGGAAGAGCTTCCACCCACAGCACTTCGTTCCCTAGCGGAAGCCTTTGCTGCTAACTTTGAAGCGGGTCTTAAAACGGCTGAGCTTTCTCACGAAGGCATCAAGTGGTACGCGGCACCTCGTCGTCTAGCACTTAAAGTCACTGCACTGGCTGAAGGCCAAGCAGACAAAGTGGTTGAGAAGCGCGGTCCTGCAATTTCTGTGGCATTCGATGCTGAAGGCAACGCGACTAAAGCTGCACAAGGTTGGGCTCGTGGTAACGGTATTACTGTTGAGCAAGCTGACCGCCTGAAAACAGACAAAGGCGAGTGGCTTCTTTTCAAACAAGAAGTCGCAGGCAAACCGAGTGCAAGAATTGGTAATGGACATTGCAGCGAAAGCACTAGCGGGCTTGCCAATTCCTAAAGCCATGCGCTGGGGTAACTCAGACATTCAATTTATCCGTCCAGTGAAAACACTGACAGTACTACTTGGTGATGAGCTTGTTGAAGGCGAGATCCTAGGTGTCGCTTCTGCGCGTACTATCCGTGGCCACCGTTTCATGGGCGAACAAGAGTTCACCATCGACTCTGCTGACCAATACCCTGCGATCTTAGAAGAACGCGGTAAAGTCATGGCAGATTACGATGCGCGTAAAGCGATCATTCTTGCGGATGCTAAAAAAGCAGCCGACGCGGTTGGCGGTATTGCTGACCTAGAAGATGACCTTGTTGAAGAAGTTACCTCTTTGGTTGAATGGCCAGTGGTGCTTACAGCTAAGTTTGAGCAAGAGTTCCTAAAAGTCCCTTCTGAAGCGTTGGTTTACACCATGAAAGGCGACCAGAAGTACTTCCCAGTGTATGACGCTGATAAGAATCTTCTGCCAAACTTCATCTTCGTTTCGAACATCGAGTCTAAAGAGCCTCGTCACGTTATCGAAGGTAACGAGAAGGTGGTACGTCCACGTCTTGCTGATGCAGAGTTCTTCTTCAACACCGACCGTAAGCGTCCGCTGATCGACCGTCTTGCTGAACTAGACCAAGCTATCTTCCAGAAGCAGCTTGGTACGATCAAAGACAAAACCGACCGCATCACAGAGCTTGCTGGCTACATCGCTGAGCAAATCGATGCTGATGTTGAGAAGTCTAAGCGCGCAGGTCTACTGGCTAAGTGTGACCTAATGACCTCTATGGTATTCGAATTCACCGATACACAAGGTGTAATGGGCATGCACTACGCGACTCACGATGGTGAAGACGAGCAAGTAGCACTAGCCCTTTACGAGCAGTACATGCCTCGTTTCGCTGGTGACGATCTACCAAGTACTGGTATCTCTTCTGCAGTAGCAATGGCAGACAAGCTAGACACTATCGTCGGTATCTTCGGTATTGGCCAAGCTCCAAAAGGTTCTGACCCATTCGCGCTACGTCGTGCATCACTCGGTGTGCTGCGTATCATCGTTGAAAACGGCTACAACCTAGACCTGACTGATCTGATCGGTAAAGCGAAAGAACTGCTAGGTGACAAGCTGACTAACGACAACGTAGAAGCTGATGTTATCGACTTCATGCTAGGTCGTTTCCGCGCATGGTACCAAGATGCTGGTTTCAGCGTTGATATCATCCAAGCGGTACTCGCACGTCGCCCAACTAAGCCTGCGGACTTTGACCAACGTGTTAAAGCGGTTTCTCACTTCCGTGAATTAGAAGCAGCTGAAACTCTAGCGGCGGCGAACAAGCGTGTTGGTAACATTCTTGCTAAATTTGATGGCGAGTTAGCTCAAGATATTGATTTAACATTGCTTCAAGAAGATGCAGAAAAAGCACTCGCGGAAGAAGTTGAAGTGATGACGGAAGCGCTTGAGCCAGCTTTTGCTACGGGTAACTATCAAGAAGCGTTGAGCAAGCTTGCGAACCTACGTGAGCCTGTTGATGCCTTCTTTGATAACGTAATGGTCATGGCAGAAGACGAGGCACTGAAAAAGAACCGCCTCACTCTACTGAACAACTTACGTAATCTATTCTTGAAAATCGCAGATATTTCGCTTCTTCAGAAGTAATCCTCTTTGTTTCAAGCAAAACCCGGTCTCATGACCGGGTTTTTTATCATCCCCCTAATTCATCACCTTGATTAGATCTAATTCTCCCATTTCAATAAATAGTGCTTTGCCTCACATTATCATTACGGTATGTTCAAAAGACTCCCTTGCCACCAGCAAGGTCGATAAAGGTAACTCATACAAGTGAACGTAATGAACTAGGGACAACAATGCAATTTTCTAAGTTTGGTGAAAAATTTAATCGTTACTCAGGGATCACCCAGTTAATGGATGATCTAAATGATGGACTGCGCACGCCTGGCGCCATCATGCTCGGTGGAGGCAACCCTGCTGCTATTCCCGCCATGCTCGAGTATTTTCATCAAGCCAGTGCCTCAATGCTTGCCAGCGGCGAACTTGTTGCAGCGATGTCAAACTATGATGGTCCACAAGGTAAAGATGCTTTCGTTAAGTCGCTGGCCAATCTATTAAGAGACACTTATGGCTGGGACATTTCTGAAAAAAATATTAGCCTGACCAATGGCAGTCAAAGCGGCTTCTTTTATCTATTCAACCTTTTTGCAGGGCAATATCAGGATGGCAGTAAAAAGAAAATACTATTACCACTCGCGCCAGAATACATAGGCTACGGTGATGCAGGTCTTGAAGACGACATTTTTGTTTCTTATCGCCCTGAAATAGAGATGCTCGACAATCGTCAGTTTAAGTACCACGTCGACTTTGAGCGCTTAGAAGTCGATGACTCTGTCGCAGCGATCTGTGCCTCAAGACCAACGAATCCAACCTACAACGTTCTTACTGACGATGAGATTCGCAAGCTAGATAAACTGGCGAGAGACAACGGCATTCCGCTGATTATTGATAACGCTTACGGTACACCTTTCCCCAATATCATCTTTGAGGATGTCACCCCATTTTGGAATGACAACACCATCTTGTGCATGAGCTTATCAAAACTAGGGCTACCAGGGCTTCGCTGTGGCATCGTGATTGCGAGTGAAGAAATCACCCAAGCATTGACCAATATGAATGGCATTATTAGTCTTGCGCCAAGTGGTATGGGACCTAGCTTTAGCTCACCATATGATTGAAAATGGCGATTTATTGCCATTAAGCGAAAACGTCATCAAGCCCTATTACCAACAGAAGTCGCAACGTGCAGTAGAACTACTCCAACAAGCCATTCCGGATCCTCGTTTTCGAGTCCATAAGCCAGAAGGGGCTATCTTTTTATGGCTATGGTTTGATGAATTGCCAATTACAACAATGGAATTATACCAACGGTTAAAAGCTCGAGGGGTGCTTATTGTCCCGGGTGAGTATTTCTTTATTGGACAAGAAGACAATTGGGATCACGCCCATCAATGCTTACGTATGAACTACGTTCAACCAGATGAAGCGATGCAAAAAGGCATCAACATTATTGCCGAAGAAATTAGTAAAGCTTACCAAAATAACTGATGTCTAAGCTGGATCGAAAAGAGCGCTAATAAGCGCTCTTTTTTATACCTATACCTAAAGAAACTAACTATTGTCTAGCAAACTTTTACCATTAATCGCAATCTTACGTGGTTGCATCGCTTCCGGGATCTCTCTTTCCAAATCCACATGCAGCAAGCCATTTTCCATGGTTGCGCCTATCACTTTCACGTAATCCGCCAATTGGAATTTACGCTCAAAGTCTCGCTCAGCAATGCCTTGGTAGATATAATTTTTACTTTCTTCTGCTTGGCGCTCTCCACGCACAATCAACATATTCTCTTTTTGAGTAATATCTAACTGTTCGTCAGCAAAACCCGCCACTGCCATCGTAATGCGGTATTTATTTTCGTCTTGCTGTTCAATGTTATACGGTGGGTAACCACCAGAAGAGTTCTTAGATGTGTTGGCTTCCATCAAGTTAAACAGACGGTCAAAACCAATAGCGTTACGGTATAGGGGGGCAAAATCTACAGTTCTCATCATACTATCCTTTCATTAAGCAATAGCCTTAGCCAGCATCAATAGAGTGACTAAGTTATCCAAATATCATGTCCGAAATGGTGTACATCGGCATGCATGATAATTGGCTATATCAAGTTGTGGGCGGCGTATGTCATCCTCTCATGAGCGATGTTACGCCAGCGGTATCAAAGGCCCAATAATTTGGCATCCTCTTCACTAAAAGATATAAGGGCGATAGAAGGAAGATTCAAGCCAATATTCAAAAAATATCCATCCTACGTTTTGGCCCCCCTCACAAAAGGCGGCCTCGCTAAAGAAAATAAACCGTGAGTAAACGATAGAAATACCTAGCAACTAGAAACCCGCCCCCAGAAACAAAAAACGCCACCCAAAGGCAGCGTTTTCTCAATCACTATCAATGTAAACTAACTACACATCCAAGTTTGCTACTTTTAGCGCATTTTCTTCAATGAAGTTACGACGCGGTTCAACTTGATCACCCATTAATGTGGTAAACAGAAGATCAGCGCCAACGGCATCTTCAATCGTCACTTGCATCATGCGGCGAGTTTCAGGATCCATGGTTGTTTCCCAAAGTTGATCGGGGTTCATCTCACCCAGACCTTTGTATCGTTGTAGGCTAAGACCACGACGAGACTCTTTCACCAACCACTCTAATGCTTCAACAAAGCTAGAAACAGGCTGAGTACGCTCACCACGCTTAATGTAAGCGCCCTCTTCAATTAAGCCTTCTAGCGCTTCTGATAGATCCGCTAGTTTGCTAAATTCCTTCGAGTTAATGAGATCAACACTCAAGACATGCTCGTAAGTCACACCGTGAGTACGAACAACAACCTTCGGTACACTCAGACCCAGCTCTTCATGTTTTTCAACTTCTAAGCTGTACTGGCTCGCGCCCGCTTCTTTGGCATTCAGTTGCTCAACAAGCTGTTTGCCCCACGCTTCAACCGCGGCATCATCATGACATTGCTCTGCCGTTAGGCGAGGTACGTAAATCAATTCGTGTACCAACGCACGCGGGTAACGACGACTCATACGATCAACCAGTTTAATGCCTGCATTGTACTGCTGCACTAATTTCTCTAGCCCTTCACCAGCAAAAGCGGGTGCTTCAGGGTTAACATGCAACGCGGCATTATCCAAAGCCAACGCCACCTGATACTGGTTCATGGCGTCTTCATCTTTGATGTATTGCTCTTGCTTACCTTTCTTCACTTTGTAAAGTGGCGGTTGTGCAATATAGATGTAGCCACGCTCAATAAGCTCTGGCATTTGACGATAGAAGAACGTCAAAAGTAGTGTACGGATGTGCGATCCATCCACGTCGGCATCGGTCATGATGATGATGTTGTGATAACGCAGTTTATCTGGGTTATATTCATCTCGGCCAATACCACAGCCCAACGCAGTAATCAGCGTCGCGACTTCTTGAGAAGACAACATCTTGTCAAAGCGCGCTTTCTCAACGTTTAGAATTTTACCTTTCAGTGGCAAAATTGCTTGGTTCTTACGGTTACGCCCCTGCTTGGCTGATCCGCCAGCAGAGTCCCCTTCCACAATGTATAGTTCAGACAATGCAGGGTCTTTTTCTTGGCAATCGGCAAGTTTACCTGGCAAACCTGCTAAATCTAACGCGCCTTTACGACGAGTCATTTCACGAGCTTTACGCGCGGCATCACGAGCACGTGCTGCATCAATAATTTTTGAACAGACAATCTTTGCTTCACCTGGATTTTCCGCCAGGAATTCAGACAACTTTTCGTTCATTGCCGATTCAACCGCTGACTTCACTTCTGAAGAAACCAGTTTATCTTTCGTTTGGCTTGAGAATTTAGGATCCGGTACTTTCACAGAAACAATCGCGGTCAAACCTTCACGAGCATCATCGCCAGATGTCGATGTTTTGGCTTTCTTAGAGAAGCCCTCTTTGTCCATAAAGGTATTAAGCGTACGTGTTAGTGCTGAACGGAAACCCGCTAAGTGGGTACCACCATCACGCTGAGGAATGTTGTTGGTGAAGCAGTAGATGTTCTCTTGGTAACCATCATTCCATTGCATTGCAACTTCGACGGTAATGCCATCTTCACGTTCAAAATCGAAGTGGAAGATTTTTTGAATGATAGGCGTTTTATTGGTGTTTAGGTGCTCAACAAACGCTTGGATACCACCTTCAAACTCGAAGTGATCCATTTTATCTTCTTCGCGCTTATCAATCAGCTTGATAGACACACCAGAGTTCAAGAAAGAGAGCTCTCGAAGACGCTTCGCCAAAATATCATAATGGAATTCGATATTCGTGAACGTCTCTTCACTTGGCCAGAAACGAATCTCAGTACCCGTTTTATCGGTATCTCCTACCACCGCTAGTGGCGCTTGCGGCTCACCGTGATGATACGTTTGAGTATGAATTTTACCACCACGATGGATAGTTAATGTCACTTGCTTAGACAGTGCGTTTACTACTGAAACACCAACGCCGTGCAAACCACCAGATACTTTGTATGAGTTATCATCAAATTTACCATTGGCATGTGAAGTACCGTCATGATAACTTCGGCAGCAGAGACTTGCTCTTCTGGATGCAGTTCCGTTGGGATACCACGGCCATCATCGCGAACCGAAACAGAGCTGTCCTCATGAATAGTCACAATGATGTCATTACAGTGACCAGCCAACGCTTCATCAATTGAGTTGTCAACCACCTCAAAAACCATGTGGTGCAGACCTAGGTTCCATCGTCCGTGTCGCCGATGTACATTCCTGGACGCTTACGTACCGCATCCAGACCCTTTAGTACTTTAATACTCGATGAATCGTAATTTTCTGACATGAGTTTCTCTCACTATTTATCTGGTTCTATTGTGCCATGTTCCACATGAAACATCTTGCCATTTTCGTCAACCATATCGGCAACTTGACTTTGGGTAATAGAACTTACAAAAACTTGAGCCTTCGTCTCTTTTAAGTAATCCGCTAAGCGTTTACGACGGAGGCTATCTAATTCTGAAGCAAAGTCATCAATTAAATAGATGCACTGCTTTCCTGTTAATTCTGCTAGATGTTGACCTTGAGCTAAGCGCAACGCACACATCATTAATTTCAACTGGCCACGTGATAACACATCCTCAACAGGCGTGTTGTTCACTTTGATCCGTAAATCGGCCTTATTGGGTCCACTAAAGGTATACCCCAATGCTTGGTCTCGCTCAAAACTTCGCTCTAACAACTCGCTGTAAGGTGTGCCTTTCTCCCAACCACGATAATAGCCGAGCTTAATGTCCAATTCTGGCAAAAAGGACTGACACATCGTTTCAGCTAATGGCTGCATTTGTTCAACGTAGCAACGACGCCAATCGTCTATTTGAGTGGCCAGTAACGCAAGGTCCTTATCCCAAAACCGCATCTCTCGATAGCTGGTGGCAGATTTAAGTAACGCATTACGTTGCTTATTCAGACGCTTAAAACGCCCCCAGGCTTCATGAAAGCCAGGTTCAGAGTGAAACACACCCCAGTCGATAAATGCACGTCTAAATTTGGGTCCATCGGTCAGTAATTCAAAACCTTCGGGATGAATTAACTGCAAAGGTAACACCTTAGCAAGCTGAGCGAGTTTTTGCCCAGATTGACCGCCTATTTTAACCTCTGTTGACCCATCACGCTGCTTATTAATGCCAATAGGTAGCTCAAATTGATCCGAGTTCAAAAAACGACCATGCACAAACAGTTCTTGGCAGTCATTTTGAATCACTCGTCCCGTTAAAGTACTTTTAAATGAGCGGCCATGACCTAGCAAATAAATGGCTTCAAGCAAGCTTGTTTTGCCACTTCCATTGGGGCCAATAATAAAGTTAAAGCCTGTGGATAGTTCAATATCACAGGCTTTAATATTACGAAACTGCTGTACGATTAGACGCGAAAGCGGCATAAAGCGATGCTCATATTAGAGACGGATTGGCATCACCACATACATGGCGCTTTCATCTTCACTATTTTCAATAAGCGCACTGGCGTTCGCATTAGACATCGAAATGCGTACCTGATTACAACGTAAACTGTTCAATACGTCCAAAACATAAGAAACATTGAAACCAATTTCTAGCGCATCACCTTCAAAGTTCACGTCTAGCATTTCTTCCGCTTCTTCTTGCTCTGGGTTATTCGCAGTAATTCGCATTTCACTGCCATCGAGGTTCACTCGAACACCACGGAATTTTTCATTCGACAAAATCGCAGCGCGAGAGAAGGCCTGACGTAGTTCACCACAATCTGCTTCTAGCGTTTTATCGGTATTTTGCGGTAATACTCGACGATAGTCAGGGAAGCGACCATCCACTAACTTAGACGTGAAGATAAAGTTGTTCACTTCTGCTCGAATGTTAGAGCTGCCAATTTGTAATGTCACTGGTTGCTCTGGCGCATCTAACAATTTAGACAGCTCTTGCACCCCTTTTCTAGGCACAATAATTTGTTGGTTCTCAAAGCTACCTTCTAAGGTAACAGTCGCGACCGCCATGCGGTGGCCATCAGTCGCCACAGAACGCAAAGTATTATCATCGAGCTCAAATAGCATACCGTTAAGGTAATAACGAACGTCTTGGTTCGCCATTGAGAATTGTGTTTTCTCTATCAAAGATTTCATTTCAGCCTGAGTCACCGTCACGGCGACCTCTTGTTGCCAATCTTCAATATTAGGAAAATCACTTGCTTGTAATGTCGTTAATGAAAAACGACTACGACCAGAGCGCAACTGAACACGATCACCTTCCAGCACAATGGTGATCATGGCATCATCAGGCAAACCGCGACAGATATCGAGAAACTTTCGTGAAGGCACGGTCACACTGCCCGCTTCAAAATCACTTTCCAGCGTTACTTTACTGATCAGTTCAACTTCGAGATCAGTCGCGGTGATAGAAAGCACACCATCGGATACTTTTAGTAGTAAGTTACCCAAAATAGGCAAAGTTGGTCTACCACCCAACGCGCCAGAGACTTGCTGTAGCGGCTTAAGAAGGTGATTACGCTCGATAGTAAATTTCATAGATAACTCTTCGCAAAGATGGCAATCCATGCCACTTAGATTCGAAATATAATAGATTGATGCTAATTATAGTGATTCTGACACTATTAGGAAGAAAGCGTGCGAATTAAGTTGGAGTAGTCTTCCTTAATATCGTGACTTTCTTCTCTGAGCTGGGCTATTTTACGACATGCATGAAGCACTGTGGTATGGTCACGACCACCAAACGCATCACCAATTTCAGGCAAGCTGTGGTTGGTGAGTTCTTTCGCAAGCGCCATCGCCAGCTGACGAGGACGCGCTACAGAGCGTGAACGACGCTTAGAAAGCAAATCCGCGACTTTAATTTTGTAATATTCTGCGACCGTTTTTTGAATATTATCGATGGTCACTAATTTTTCTTGTAAAGCCAGCAAGTCGCGTAACGCTTCACGAACAAAATCAATGGTGATAGGACGACCGGTAGAAATTCGCGTTCGCGATGACACGGTTAAGTGCCCCTTCCAGCTCACGCACATTTGAACGAAGACGCTTAGCAATAAAGAAGGCTACTTCATCAGCGAGATGAATTTGATGATCTTCTGCCTTTTTCATTAAAATCGCGACGCGAGTTTCTAATTCAGGAGGCTCTATGGCAACCGTCAGCCCCCAGCCAAAACGAGATTTAAGGCGATCTTCAACACCATTAATTTCTTTTGGATAGCGATCAGAGGTCAAAATAATCTGCTGGTTACCTTCAAGCAAAGCATTAAAGGTGTGAAAGAACTCTTCTTGAGAGCGTTCTTTGTTAGCAAAGAACTGAATATCATCGATAAGCAACGCATCAACACTACGGTAATAACGCTTAAACTCTTCAATCGCGTTGTTTTGTAGCGCTTTCACCATATCTTGCACAAAGCGTTCAGAGTGCATGTAAATCACTTTCGCATTGGGCTTATTATCGATAATAGCGTTACCAACGGCATGCAATAAGTGCGTTTTACCTAAGCCTGTACCGCCATATAAGAATAACGGGTTGTAGGCCGCTCCGGGATTATCCGCCACTTGGCGAGCAGCCGCTAAACCTAATTGGTTCGACTTACCTTCCACGAAGTTATTGAACTTATGCTTAATATTAACGTTGGAACGGTGATTGATGTCCGCTACTTCCACTTCATTATCCCACGTCTTATGCACTGGCTGTCTTGCTTGTAATCTTGCTGGTGCTGAAGATTCTGCTGCGACATCGGCCGCGCTCTTCACGGGTTTAGGTGGGGGCGGTGCCGATACTCGTCGGCTACCCACTTCAAGACGCAGGCTTGGGACATCGTTACCACAATATTCTTGCAGTAAGCGGTTAATACTATTGAGATAACGATCTCGAACCCAATCGAGTACAAAGCGATTCGGCGCAAATAGAGTTAGGGTATTGTCATTAAGCTCAGCTTGCAGTGGTCTTACCCACATGCTGAATTCGGTAGCTGGTAGCTCTTCTTGTAGTTGTTGCATGCATTGCAACCAAAGCGAAGATGACACGTTGCGCTCACTCTATTATTGAATTGGGGAAAGACTGCTAATTTTACCTGTTGATAACCAAGATCGCCAGCAAATGATCTCGCTTACGGTGAATAAGATCGAAGTTATTCACAATTTTTATGGCCATTTTACTTGGATCCACACAATTTGCCCTTATTTTACTCACACAGTCATACACAAAATGGCGATCTACTCACAATTACCACGATTGATCTAACTTGTGTATAGATCAGTGATTAATCTGTCACCGAATGATGGCAACTGATCAAAGCAGTGGTGAAAGCTTCATCATTCAACCGCGAGTTTGTTATGGTTAATAACAACTAGTTATTTAACTTATCGACAAGTTTGCCAGTAACATTCCTCCCTATAAACATAAGGAGTAGTAAAATGAAAAACTGGATTAAAGGCGCATTAACAGCCTTAGCACTTTCTGCAACCGTATCTCAAGCAGCATATGCTGCAGTCGCACAAGACGTGAAAGTGGGTATGTCTGGTCGCTACTTCCCATTTACGTTTGTGAAACAAGACAAACTACAAGGTTTTGAAGTCGATTTATGGGACGAGATTGGACGTCGTAATGACTACAATGTCGAATACGTGACGGCGAGCTTTTCAGGCCTGTTTGGGTTACTTGAAACGGGACGAATTGATACGATTTCAAATCAAATAACCATTACTGACGAGCGTAAAGCAAAATATCTCTTCGCTGACCCTTATGTCATCGATGGCGCGCAAATTACCGTCCGTAAAGGCAATGACAGTATTCAAGGTATTGATGACCTCGCCGGAAAAAATGTCGCGGTGAACTTAGGTTCGAACTTTGAACAGTTGCTGCGTCACTACGATAAAGATGGCAAAATCAATATCAAAACCTATGACACCGGTATTGAACATGATGTCGCACTGGGTCGCTCTGATGCATTTGTTATGGATCGCTTATCTGCCCTTGAACTGATTAAAAAGACAGGTCTTCCACTGCAGTTAGCTGGCGAACCATTTGAAACCATTGAAAACGCGTGGCCATTTGTTAATAACGACAAAGGCCAAAAATTACAGCAAGAGGTTAACACAGCACTAGCTGCAATGCGTGCAGACGGCACTTTAGCCGATATTTCTGAAAAGTGGTTTGGTGCTGATATCACTAAAAAGTAAGTGAACACTATGCATACGCCCACTACTCTTATCAGTAGTGGGCGTTTATTTTTCTAAGTTTTGGATGCGTTATGGGATTTGATTTTCAATACATGCTCGATCTATTGCCAATACTATTTAAGTACCTTGGAACCACAATGGAGATGGCAATATGGGGGCTGTTTTTCTCACTGATCCTATCAGTGATATTAGCCAATATTCGAGTATTCAAAATCCCGGTATTGGACCAGCTCAGCCAACTGTATATTAGCTTCTTCCGTGGCACGCCGCTGCTAGTGCAACTCTTTCTGCTCTATTACGGGTTACCGCAAGTTTTTCCGTGGATGGTAGGATTGAATGCCTTTAGCGCTGCGGTTATTGGTCTTACCTTGCACTTCGCCGCCTATATGGCAGAAAGTATTCGAGCCGCCATTATTGGTATTGATCGCAGTCAGATGGAAGCCAGTCTGTCTGTCGGCATGACGAAAAGTCAGGCCATGCGCCGTATTATTTTACCGCAAGCGACACGAGTCGCACTGCCATCATTAATGAACTACTTCATTGATATGATCAAATCGACATCACTTGCTTTTACCCTTGGTGTCGCCGAAATCATGGCCAAAGCTCAAATGGAAGCTTCTTCAAGCTTTCGATTTTTTGAAGCGTTTTTAGCCGTCGCTCTTATTTATTGGGGAGTTGTGTTAGTGCTCACTCGCGTTCAAGTATGGGCGGAACAAAGATTGAATAAGGCGTACCAACGATGATCAAATTACATAATATTCATAAACGCTTTGGGGATACCGAGGTCTTGAAAGGCATCGATATCGATA
This sequence comes from Vibrio sp. GJ43-1, assembly GCF_055808835.1. NCBI lineage: Bacteria > Pseudomonadati > Pseudomonadota > Gammaproteobacteria > Vibrionales > Vibrionaceae > Vibrio > Vibrio sp. GJ43-1. The sequence continues at coordinate 176,056 of NZ_CM147884.1, forward strand.
TAAAACAAGGCGAAATCGTGGTGGTCATTGGTTCAAGTGGTACCGTAGAATCCACGCTGCTTCGTTGTGTTAATTTCCTCGAAGAAGCCAACCAAGGCACAATCTCTATTGATGATGTGACGGTTGATTGCCAAAATCACACCAAAGCAGAAGTATTGGCACTGCGCAGAAAAACAGGCTTTGTGTTCCAAAACTACGCCTTATTTGCCCATATGACGGCAAAACAAAACATTGCTGAAGGTTTAATTACCGTAAAAGGCTGGAAAAAGCCGCAAGCATTGGCACGAGCTCAACAGATTCTTGATGATATCGGTCTAGGGGACAAAGCGCAGCAATACCCAGCGTCACTTTCTGGTGGTCAACAACAACGAGTTGGAATTGGACGCGCCATGGCTCTGCAACCTGAATTATTGCTATTTGATGAGCCAACTTCCGCTCTTGATCCTGAATGGGTCGGTGAAGTATTAAATTTAATGAAAAAATTAGCCACGCAACATCAAACCATGTTAGTGGTTACTCACGAAATGCAATTTGCCCGCGAAGTCGCTGATAAAGTGATCTTTATGGCCAATGGTCACATCGTGGAACAAGGTCCACCAGAGCAAATTTTTAACGATCCACAGGATATACAGTTAAAAAAGTTCCTAAATCAGGTCGGGATCGAATAAGGATCCTTGCGCTCTGGCTCACAAAACGTATAATCCGCCGACCGGAATTGAAATTGAACTGATTATTGACTCTTTGAGCCACAGTGATTACAATTCCGCCTCTTTGTTGAGAGGCGTCGGATTTCCTCTTTATTTATAGAGAAGGGTATTTCTCCCACGCCGGGTTCAACGAGAACCTAAAACTACTGATCAGTAAAGGTAATAACCATGTCTAAACGCACTTTTCAACCTTCAGTTCTAAAGCGCAAGCGTACTCACGGCTTCCGTGCACGCATGGCGACTAAGAACGGTCGTAAAACAATTAATGCACGTCGTGCAAAAGGCCGTGCGCGTCTTTCAAAATAATTGACTATTTTGAATAAGAAGCACGCCTTTATTCGGGAGTTACGTTTGTTAACTCCCGAGCATTATCAAAACGTATTTAAGCAAGCTCATCGAGCTTACTCCCCTCATTTCACCATCATTGCTCGTAAAAACTCTCTTTCACACCCACGTCTCGGTCTTGCGGTTCCTAAAAAGCAGATAAAAACAGCTGTCGCTAGAAATCACTTTAAACGACTTACTCGTGAAAGCTTTCGTAACAAACAACATGAACTTCCAAACAAAGATTTTGTTGTTATTGCAAAGAAGAGCGCACAAACTCTTAGCAATGATGAAATGTTCCAACTTCTCGATAAACTATGGCATCGCCTGTCTCGCCCTTCGCGTGGTTAGCAATCGGACTTGTCTATCTTTATAGATGGACCATTAGTCCCCTAATCGGACCTCGCTGTCGGTTTACCCCAACTTGCTCCCGTTACGCTATAGAAGCCTTACAAGCTCACGGTTTTGTAAAAGGGTGTTGGCTATCTGGCAAACGTCTATTAAGATGTCATCCTTTGAATGAAGGGGGATACGACCCCATTCCACCAGTCCAAAAACAAGACAGAGATAAATAACGATGGATTCTCAACGTAATATTCTGTTAATCGGCTTGGCGTTAGTTTCTTTTTTGCTATTTAACCAATGGCAATCGTACAAGAATCCAGCACCAGTACCGACACAACAGGCTCAAGGTAGTACCCTACCTGCACCATCTTTCGCTGATGAACATGATCCAGCTCCTGGTCATACTTCAGCTGCAGAGAAAATCATCACAGTGAAAACTGATGTGCTAACGCTTGGCATCAATACGATCGGTGGCGATGTAGTAACAGCAGATCTTAACGAATACGCGATTGAGCAAGATTCAGCAGACCCTTTTGAACTTCTTAAAGATTCACAAGGTCATCAGTTTATTGCACAAAGTGGTCTTGTTGGCCCTCAAGGTATTGATTTAAGCAGTACCGACCGTCCGGCTTACCAAGTTTCAACAGAAAACTTGACGCTACAAGATGGTCAGGATGAACTTCGTATCCCTATGACGTTTACTGCGAATGGCATTAACTATGTTAAAACCTTCGTTCTTAAGCGTGGCAGCTATGCCGTTGATGTTGAATACAACATCGACAACCAATCTGGGCAAAACGCGACGTTTGGTATGTACGCTCACCTGAGACAAAATGTTCAGGATAAGGGCGGCAGCATCACGATGCCAACTTATAATGGCGGTGCTTACTCAACTCAAGACACGCGTTATAAAAAATACAGCTTTGAAGACATGCAAGATCGCAACCTGTCTCTTAACCTGACTGATGGTCAAGGTTGGGCAGCAATGATCCAACACTACTTTGCAGCCGCATGGATCCCACGCGAAGCACCGGGTACCAATCTCTATACCCGTGTTATTGGCAACCTTGCTGATATTGGTGTTCGCATGCCAAATCAGACCATTGGTAATGGCCAAACCGCTGAACTTAAAGCGACGCTTTGGGCGGGTCCTAAGCTACAAGACCAAATGGCCGCTACAGCGCCAAACCTTGACCTTGTAGTGGATTACGGTTGGTTATGGTTTATTGCAAAACCACTTCACACGCTATTGTCGTTTATTCAAGGCATTGTCGTGAACTGGGGTCTAGCGATTATCTGTTTAACCTTCATCGTACGTGGTGCTATGTACCCACTGACGAAGGCTCAATACACATCGATGGCAAAAATGCGCATGCTACAGCCTAAGCTGCAAGCAATGCGTGAACGTATTGGTGATGACCGCCAACGTATGAGCCAAGAAATGATGGAACTGTATAAGAAAGAGAAAGTGAACCCACTGGGTGGCTGTCTTCCAATTATCTTACAAATGCCAATCTTCATTTCGCTTTATTGGGCACTCATGGAATCTGTTGAACTGCGTCACTCGCCATTCTTTGGCTGGATCACTGACCTTTCAGCACAAGACCCTTACTACATCCTTCCATTATTGATGGGTGCGAGTATGTTCTTGATTCAAAAAATGAGCCCAACAACTGTGACGGATCCAATGCAGCAGAAGATCATGACCTTTATGCCTAGTTATGTTTACTTTCTTCTTCCTTTGGTTCCCATCTGGCCTAGTTCTATACTGGTTGGTTTCAAACATCGTGACTCTGATTCAACAAACTCTAATCTACCGAGCGTTGGAAAAGAAAGGATTGCACTCTAAGTAATCCAAAACGAGTAAATAACAATAAAAGGCGACCTTAAGGGTCGCCTTTTTTAGTCTCCATGATTACAATTTGGCTAACGTATTGCGATTAAGGCAAACCCCATGACAACAGACACTATTGTGGCACAAGCCACCGCACCTGGCCGTGGTGGCGTCGGTATTATCCGCGTCTCAGGCCCTGCGGCATCTCAGGTTGCGCTTGCCGTCACCGGACGTGAACTTAAACCGCGTTATGCAGAATACCTTGCCTTTAAATCTGACGATGATTCAGAAATTGACCAAGGCATCGCCCTGTATTTCCCAAACCCACATTCCTTTACGGGTGAAGATGTCCTAGAACTGCAGGGCCATGGTGGCCCGGTGGTCATGGATATGCTGATTAAGCGTATTTTGCTTATTCCAGGCGTTCGTCCAGCACGACCGGGAGAATTTTCCGAACGTGCCTTCATGAACGACAAAATGGATTTAACACAAGCAGAAGCGATTGCCGATCTTATTGATGCCAGTTCAGAAGAGGCGGCAAAATCGGCGCTTCAATCACTGCAAGGTGAATTCTCTAAACGTATACACGTGCTGGTGGAATCCCTAATTTACCTACGAATCTACGTAGAAGCCGCCATTGACTTTCCCGAAGAAGAAATTGACTTCTTAGCCGACGGTAAGGTCTCTAATGACTTACAGTCGATAATCGATAACCTTGAAGCCGTTAGAAAAGAGGCCAACCAGGGATCGATCATGCGTGAAGGCATGAAGGTCGTCATAGCCTAGTCGTCCAAATGCAGGTAAATCAAGCCTACTCAATGCCTTATCCGGTAAAGAGTCTGCCATCGTAACGGATATCGCAGGCACTACGCGAGATGTACTACGTGAGCATATCCACATTGATGGCATGCCACTGCATATAATCGATACCGCAGGTCTACGCGAAGCATCCGACGAAGTAGAAAAAATAGGCATTGAACGTGCTTGGGAAGAAATTAATCAAGCTGATCGTGTTCTCTTTATGGTTGATGGCACCACGACAGATGCCACGGATCCAAAAGAAATATGGCCTGATTTTATGGATCGTCTTCCAGAATCTATTGGCATCACCGTAATTCGCAATAAGGTGGATGAAACCAATGAGGCGCTTGGCATTTGTCACGTCAATGCACCAACACTGATTCGCCTATCGGCACGAACCGTTGAAGGTATCGATGCCCTTCGCGAACATTTAAAGTCTATCATGGGCTTTTCTGGTGCGAATGAAGGCGGCTTTATGGCTCGAAGACGCCACCTTGATGCATTGGAGCGTGCTGCCGAACACCTCAGTATTGGCCAACAACAGCTTGAAGGCTACATGGCAGGAGAAATTTTAGCAGAAGAGCTAAGAATAACTCAGCAGCATCTCAATGAAATTACGGGTGAGTTTAGCTCTGATGATCTACTAGGTCGTATTTTCTCATCGTTTTGTATCGGTAAATAAAGGAATGAGCATGATTCATATCATTACAGGTAGCACACTAGGTGGTGCGGAGTATGTGGGTGACCATCTAAGCGATCTACTCATAGAGCAAGGGTTCACCACAACAATTCATAATCAACCTCAACTCGCAGACATTGAAGCCGATGGTATCTGGTTCATAATCACCTCTACTCACGGTGCGGGCGATTATCCAGATAACATTCAACCGTTCATTGCAGACCTACAAAACACCCCACCCCGAATGTCGACAGTAAAATATGCCGTCATTGCGATTGGTGACTCAAGCTACGATACATTTTGTGCCGCAGGAAAACATGCCTTCGATCTTCTCGAAGACATAGGCGCAACACCAATCGCAGAAGGCCTAGAGATAGACATTCTTAATGATCAAGTCCCGGAGGATGCCGCTGAAGCTTGGCTTAACGAAAACATCAGCAAATTCCAATAAAGAAAAAGCGGCGAAAGCCGCTTTTTTTACAATTGTGCATAACTTCCCTCTAAATTTCCTTCCCAGAAACTAAAAAAATCACCAATCTTATGTGGATAAGTCATGCTATTTCCAGTGTAAAAGCTATATTTATCCAAATAGTAACTTTTTCTTGTTTTGCCCCCTGTGCATAAGTAGCCTTTTTGATCCCAGCTAATACAAGATTAGATCAAAGCAAGATCACAAGAACTGATCATAAAAAGATCCATGGTTTTGTTGATCATTTTTTAGTTATCCACAGAAATGGTCGATCCTAATAATAGATCTAATAAAAGATCATATATATAGATCCCTATTTAATAGTTCTTTTTAACAAGATCCAAAAGTTGCGAAAAGCGATGTTCTCGCTACAAGAAAAGCGGTAGAATACGTCTCCTTTTGGTTAGTCCATTTTGTCGATTGAATACGAGGTCGGTTCATGCTTTATCACGAAACATTTGATGTCATCATAGTCGGTGGCGGACATGCAGGAACGGAAGCCGCACTCGCATCTGCCCGCACCGGGCAAAAAACACTTTTACTGACACACAACATTGATACGTTGGGACAGATGTCATGTAACCCAGCAATAGGTGGTATTGGTAAGGGTCATCTGGTTAAAGAAGTCGATGCTCTGGGTGGTTTGATGGCCAAGGCAATCGATCATTCTGGTATTCAATTTCGAACATTAAACGCCTCTAAAGGACCAGCAGTAAGAGCAACACGAGCTCAAGCGGATCGAGCCCTATACAAGGCTTATGTTCGTAATGTGCTTGAGAACACACCTAACCTAACGTTATTTCAGCAATCTGTGGATGATTTGATCGTAGATAATGATCAAATTCGCGGCGTGGTGACAGAGATGGGTTTGAAGTTCCATGCACAAGCTGTCGTGTTAACGGTAGGGACATTCCTTGGCGGAAAGATCCATATTGGAATGGAAAGTTCATCTGGTGGACGTATGGGCGATCAACCGTCTATCGCGCTTGCGCATCGACTGCGTGATTTACCATTTAGAGTCGATCGTCTAAAAACAGGTACACCACCTCGTATCGATGCACGCAGTGTCGACTTCTCTGTGCTAGAAGCTCAACATGGCGACAATCCAACACCGGCTTTTTCTTTTGTTGGTAAGCGTGAACAGCATCCAACTCAAATCCCGTGTTTTATTACTCACACCAATGAGCAAACTCATGATGTGATTCGAGCAAACCTCGATCGTAGCCCAATGTATGCCTAGGTGTAATTGAAGGCATTGGTCCTCGATACTGTCCATCGATCGAAGACAAAGTCATGCGCTTTGCTGATAAAAATAGCCATCAGATATTTATTGAACCTGAAGGCCTAACAACACACGAATTATACCCAAATGGAATTTCGACCAGTCTTCCATTTGATGTACAGATCCAAATTGTTCGTTCCATGAAAGGGTTCGAAAATGCCCATATCGTTCGTCCTGGGTATGCGATTGAATATGATTTCTTTGATCCACGCGATTTGAAGCAAACGTATGAAACAAAATTTATCCAAGGCTTGTTCTTTGCCGGACAAATTAATGGAACAACTGGTTATGAGGAAGCCGCGGCCCAAGGGTTGATGGCTGGCTTAAACGCGAGTTTGTTCAGCCAAGGAAAAGAAGGGTGGAGCCCACGTCGTGATCAAGCCTACATGGGCGTATTGATTGATGATTTATCGACGATGGGAACGAAAGAACCTTATCGAATGTTTACTTCTCGTGCAGAGTATCGTTTGCTGCTGCGTGAAGATAATGCTGATATGCGATTAACAGAACAAGCGAGAACACTTGGGCTGATTGATGATCACCGTTGGCAACGTTTTAACGAAAAAATGGACAATCTAACGGCTGAGCGTCAACGCCTAAAAGAAACGTGGGTTAATCCAAAGTCGGACGGTATCGATGCGCTAAACGCATTGTTGAAAACCCCAATTTCTCGCGAAGCAAGCGGTGAAGATCTATTAAGACGTCCAGAGATCACTTATCAAACGCTGACTTCTTTGGATGCATTTTCACCTGCGATCGAAGATCAACAGGCGGCTGAGCAAGTTGAGATACAAGTAAAATACGAAGGTTATATTCAAAGGCAGCAAGACGAAATTGCCAAAGCAATGCGTCATGAAAATACCGCGATTCCTGAAAATATTCGTTATAGCGATGTAAGCGGTTTATCCAATGAGGTGGTCGCTAAATTGACAGAAGCTAAACCAGAAACGGTGGGCATTGCTTCTCGTATTTCCGGTATTACCCCTGCGGCTATTTCGATTATTCTTGTTTACCTCAAGAAGCAAGGTTTACTTAAAAAAGGTGAAGCAGCGTGAGCGCTCTACGAGAAAAATTAGATCTATTACTGTCAGAGACGTCACTGCAAGTGTCTGATCTTCAAAAAGAGCAGCTCGTCGGGTATGTTGAGTTGCTGCATAAGTGGAATAAGGCCTATAACCTGACTTCCGTTAGAAACCCTGAAGATATGTTAGTGAAACATATTCTTGATAGCATTGTGGTTGGTGAGCATATTATCGGTGAGCGGTTTATTGATGTGGGGACGGGGCCTGGTTTACCTGGGATTCCGTTGGCCATAATGCATCCAAATAAAACCTTTGTATTACTGGATAGCTTGGGAAAACGAATTCGTTTCATTAAGCAAGTTGTTCATGAGCTAGGCATTGAGAACGTTACGGCTGTTCAGTCTCGCGTTGAAGAATTTGACCCTAAAGGTGGATTTGATGGCGTCTTAAGTCGAGCTTTTGCATCGATGACAGATATGGTGAATTGGTGTAAACATTTACCCAAAGAATCAACAGGATGCTTCTACGCACTGAAAGGTCAGGTTCATGAACAAGAAGTTTCTGACTTACCTGAGTGGTGTTCTGTGACCGATATCAAACCTTTGCAAGTTCCTGAGTTGGAAGGTGACCGTCATCTTGTAATCTTGTCCAAACAGGGATGATGGAGAAGTTGTCGTGGGAAAAATTGTCGCTATCGCCAACCAGAAAGGTGGCGTAGGAAAAACAACTACATGTATTAATTTGGCGGCATCAATGGCTGCGACTAAACGTAAGGTTTTGGTGATCGATTTAGATCCTCAAGGCAATGCGACAATGGCCAGTGGCGTCGACAAGTATCAAATCGAAACAACTGCTTACGATTTGCTGGTTGATGAGCTTCCTTTTGAACAAGTAGTCTGTACGCACACATCTGGCCAGTATGATTTGATTGCGGCTAATGGTGATGTAACTGCTGCTGAAATCAAACTAATGGAAGTGTTTGCACGCGAAGTTCGCTTAAAACATGCTCTTGCGCCAATCCGCGATAACTATGATTTCATCTTTATCGATTGTCCTCCCTCTCTCAACCTACTTACAATTAACGCGATGGCTGCTGCAGATTCTGTATTAGTGCCAATGCAATGTGAGTATTTTGCATTAGAAGGACTTACGGCGTTAATGGATACCATTAGCAAATTGGCGGCAGTCGTGAATGATAATCTCAAAATCGAAGGCTTACTCCGAACCATGTACGACCCTCGCAATCGACTTTCGAATGAGGTGTCTGATCAGTTAAAGAAACATTTTGGTGACAAAGTTTACCGAACTGTCATTCCTAGGAATGTTCGTCTAGCAGAAGCACCGAGTCATGGTAAACCAGCAATGTATTACGATAAGTACTCTGCTGGTGCCAAGGCTTATCTTGCCCTTGCAGGTGAGATGCTTCGACGCGAAGAAACACTGGTATAACACTCTTAAGGAATTGATTGAATGTCTAAACGTGGTTTAGGAAAAGGACTCGATGCACTGCTGTCAACGAGCTCTATGGCAAGAGAGAAGCAGCAGGTTGCCACTCATAGCCAATCGCTTTCTTCGGACGGTGACTTAACCGATTTATCGATTAATAGCTTACGTCCAGGTGTCTATCAGCCTCGTAAGGATATGGCTCCTGAGGCGCTTGAAGAACTGTCTGCGTCAATCCAATCTCAAGGTATTATCCAGCCTATCGTGGTTCGACAGGTTGATCATGAGCAATATGAGATAATTGCAGGTGAGAGACGTTGGCGCGCAGCAAGACAAGCAGGCTTAAAACAGGTTCCGTGCATTATTAAAAATGTACAAGATAAAGCGGCCATTGCGATGGCGTTGATAGAAAATATTCAACGTGAAGACTTAAACGCCATCGAAGAAGCCCAAGCGTTAGAGCGCCTACAAGACGAATTTGAACTCACGCATCAGCAAGTTGCCGACGTGATTGGAAAGTCGCGAACCGCGGTGAGTAACTTACTTCGTCTTAATCAGCTTGAGTTGCCTGTTAAGGCGCTTGTCGAAAATAAAAAGATAGATATGGGACACGCAAGAGCATTACTTGCTCTTGAGGGTGAGCTTCAATGTGATATCGCCGCCAGCGTAGCTAAGAAGAGTCTCACAGTCCGTCAGACCGAAGATTTAGTGAAAAAGTGCTTAAAACCGAACTCTTCTGATAAAAAACAGTCAGAAGATAGCGCAGCACAAGAAATTTCACTGCGTTTGAGTGAAAAGTTAGGGGCTAAAGTATCTTTAACTCGAAATGCAAGCGGAAAAGCAAAACTTACTATAAGTCTTGATGAGGCTCACAAATTAGAGCAACTTATTGCCAAGCTTGAAAGCTAAATGAGATAATTGATGTAGGTCAATTATCTATAAATTGATTTTTTGTGCGAAAGTTATGGTTTTGTGAATAAAAGTGCACCTTTTTGATGTGCTTTGATTGCAAATACTTTGGTGAAACGTATAATTTTCGCAAATCTCTTTGCACAGTAGTAATAGGTGCGTAGTGGATATAAACAAAGGTAAGAATACATGGTAGCAGTGCTAGCTAAACCAGGACGAGAGCTCGCAAAGCGATTGTTGCTGATTCAAGTGTGCGCGGTTACGTTTGTAGCTGTTGGAATGACAGTTGCCGTAAATGCTGAGTGGGGAATTTCAGCGCTAATTGGAGGTGGCATTTTTGTTATCGCCAATGCAACATTTGCGTTTTGTGCATTTCTGTTTAGTGGGGCTCGTGCTGCTCAAAAGGTAGCCGCGTCGTTCTATGCAGGAGCTGCATTGAAAATCCTCATTACGGCGGCTCTATTTTCAATCGCTTACATGTATATTCAGGTGGAAGTACTTCCCTTGAATTTCACATTTTTACTGGCTCTCTTAATTAACCTTATGGCGCCAGTAATTGTCGTTAACAACAAAAAATAGGATGAGTTATGGCTGCGCCAGGTGAAGCGCTTACATCGGCCGGATACATCTCTCACCACTTAACTAACCTTTCTTTAGGAAGTTTAGGTCTAGTGGAGGAGACGAGTTTCTGGAACGTACATATCGATAGCCTGTTTTTTTCTGTGTTGACTGGTCTTATATTCCTAGGAGTATTTCGTTCAGTTGCTAAGAAAGCAACAGCTGGTGTGCCGGGCAAGCTGCAGTGTTTTGTTGAAATGGTCGTTGAATTCGTTGACGAAAACGTCAAAGAAACGTTTCATGGACGCAATGCATTAATAGCCCCCTTAGCACTAACTATCTTCTGTTGGGTATTTTTAATGAACGTCATGGATTTAGTTCCAATTGACTTCATTCCTTACTCTGCAGAGCAGATAGGCATCCCTTATATGAAAGTGGTTCCTTCTGCAGATGTTAATATCACCATGGCTATGGCGTTAGGTGTTTTTGCTCTGATGATTTACTACAGCATCAAAGTGAAAGGACCAGTAACGTTCATCAAGGAGTTGACACTCCACCCATTTAACAATCCAATCATGATTCCATTTAACATGCTTATCGAGGTTGTGTCTTTGCTTTCGAAGCCACTATCACTAGGTATGCGTTTGTTTGGTAACATGTTTGCGGGTGAAGTTGTCTTTATTCTTTGTGCTGCAATGCTACCGTGGTATTTACAATGGATGGGCTCATTACCATGGGCAATATTCCATATTCTAGTTATTTTGATCCAAGCTTTCGTGTTCATGATGTTAACAATTGTTTATCTATCAATGGCTCACGAAGACGATCACTAATTATTTAATTAACGCTTTTTATTTGGGCAACTTTAAGCCAACAACTATAAATTGGAGATAGTAATGGAAACTTTACTGAGCTTTTCTGCAATCGCCGTAGGTATCATGATCGGTATGGCAGCATTTGGTACGGCGATCGGCTTCGGTCTTTTAGGTGGTAAATTCCTTGAGGGCGCAGCTCGTCAACCTGAAATGGCTCCGATGCTTCAAGTTAAGATGTTTATCATCGCTGGTCTACTTGATGCGGTTCCTATGATCGGTGTGGTTATCGCACTGCTATTCACATTCGCGAACCCATTCGTTGGTCAGCTAGGTTAATCAGCTTTTCTCTGACAGGTTTTGGACTTGTCATCTGATTAATTTTAGCTAATCAATGAAATATTAGAGGGGTAGCTGTTGTGAATATGAACGCAACTCTGCTAGGTCAAGCAATCTCATTTGCTATGTTTGTTTGGTTCTGCATGAAATATGTATGGCCACCAATCATGAATGCGATTGAAGAACGTCAGAAAAAAATTGCTGACGGTCTTATGGCAGCTGAACGAGCTGCAAAGGACTTGGATCTAGCACAAGCCAACGCTTCTGACCAAATGAAAGAAGCGAAGCGCACTGCAACTGAGATCATTGAGCAGGCAAACAAGCGTAAAGCACAAATTGTTGACGAAGCACGTGAAGAAGCTCTGACTGAACGTCAGAACATCCTAACGCAAGCGGAAGCAGAAATTGAAGCTGAACGTAACCGTGCCCGCGATGAGCTGCGCAAACAAGTTGCAACTCTGGCTGTAGCTGGTGCTGAGAAAATCCTTGAGCGTAGTATCGATAAAGATGCGCAAAAAGATATTCTTGATAACATTACTGCAAAACTTTAAAGCGAGGGGCGCCCATGTCTGAACTGACAACAATTGCACGCCCCTATGCTAAAGCAGCTTTTGACTTTGCGGTTGAAAAGAACGCATTAGACCAGTGGGTCGACATGCTAACTTTCGCCGCGGAAATCGCCAGCAATGAAAATATCGCAGACCTGCTTTCAGGTTCTGTGACTGCAGATAAAATTGCAGAGATTTTCATTACGGTTGGCGGTGAACAGTTTGATGCTTTTGGTCATAACTTAATAAAAGTAATGGCTGAAAATGGTCGATTAGCGGTATTGCCTACCGTGTTAGTTGAGTTTGTTGCGCTGAAAAAACAGCACGAGAAACTCATCGATGTAGACGTCATGTCTGCAAGCGAGCTAACCGATGAGCAAATTGCTGAGATCAGTAGCAAACTTGAAACACGCTTTGAGCGTAAAGTTAAGCTGAATTGCAGTGTAGATGAGACCCTACTTGGTGGGGTTATTATTCGAGCCGGAGATCTTGTAATTGATAACTCAGCACGCGGTCGTTTGAACCGCCTGAGTGATGCAATGCAGTCTTGATGGGGATTGGAGCATGCAACTTAATTCCACAGAAATAAGCGACCTAATCAAGCAGCGTATCGAATCTTTCGATGTTGTGAGTGAAGCTCGTAATGAAGGTACAATCGTTTCGGTAAGCGACGGTATCATTCGCATTCACGGCCTAGCGGACGTGATGCAAGGTGAAATGATTGAATTACCGGGTGGCCGTTATGCACTCGCACTTAACCTCGAGCGTGACTCGGTTGGTGCAGTTGTAATGGGACCATATGCCGACCTTAGAGAAGGCATGAAAGTAACAGGTACTGGTCGTATTCTTGAAGTACCAGTTGGTCCTGAAATGCTTGGTCGTGTAGTAAACACACTAGGTGAGCCTATTGATGGCAAAGGCCCAATTGAAGCTAAGCTTACTTCACCAGTAGAAGTGATTGCACCTGGTGTAATCGACCGTAAATCGGTAGATCAACCAGTACAAACCTGACTATAAGTCTGTCGACTCAATGATCCCAATCGGTCGTGGTCAACGTGAACTTATCATCGGTGACCGTCAGATTGGTAAAACAGCACTGGCGATCGACTCAATCATTAACCAGAAAGATTCTGGTATCTTCTCTATCTACGTAGCGATTGGCCAAAAGGCATCAACAATTGCCAACGTAGTGCGTAAACTGGAAGAGCATGGTGCACTAGCGAATACTATCGTTGTTGTTGCATCAGCTTCTGAATCTGCTGCACTGCAATACCTAGCACCATATGCTGGTTGTGCAATGGGTGAATACTTCCGTGATCGTGGTGAAGATGCACTAATTGTTTATGATGACTTGTCTAAGCAAGCGGTAGCTTACCGTCAGATCTCTCTACTATTGAAGCGTCCACCTGGCCGTGAGGCTTTCCCTGGTGACGTATTCTACCTTCACTCTCGTCTTCTAGAGCGTGCAGCTCGTGTAAGCGAAGAGTACGTAGAGCGTTTCACTAATGGTGAAGTAAAAGGTAAGACTGGTTCTTTAACTGCTCTTCCTATTATCGAAACTCAAGCTGGTGACGTATCTGCATTCGTACCGACGAACGTAATCTCGATTACTGATGGTCAAATCTTCCTACAAACTGAAGCATTCAACTCGGGCGTACGCCCAGCGGTTGACCCTGGTATTTCAGTATCTCGTGTAGGTGGTGCAGCTCAGACTAAGATTATCAAGAAGCTATCTGGTGGTATTCGTACTGCACTAGCGGCTTATCGTGAGCTAGCAGCGTTTGCTCAGTTCTCATCGGATCTAGACGAAGCGACCAAGCGTCAGCTAAGTCATGGTCAGAAAGTGACTGAGTTGATGAAGCAGAAGCAATACGCTCCTATGTCAGTATTTGACCAAGCGCTTGTGATCTTTGCGGCGGAACGTGGTTACTTAGAAGATGTAGCAATCAATAAGATTCTAGACTTCGAAGCAGCTTTACTATCGTACGCTCAAATCCAGTATGCTGATCTTATTAAAGAGATCAACACAACGGGTGCTTACAACAAAGAAATCGAAGCTCAGTTGAAAAAGCTGACGGACGATTTCAAAGCAACCCAGACTTGGTAATTAGTGGGTGACCTTTAGGTCACCACTTATGGAGAGTAACGATGGCTTGACGCAAAAGAGATACGTAATAAAATCGGTAGTGTGAAGAGCACTCAGAAAATTACGAAAGCGATGGAAATGGTAGCAGCTTCAAAAATGCGTCGTTCGCAAGACTCGCGTGAAGCTTCTCGTCCATACGCTGAAACTATGCGTAAAGTGATCGGTCATTTGGCAAATGCAAATCTAGAGTACCAACATCCGTACCTAGAAGAGCGTGAAGCCAAGCGTGTTGGTTACGTCATTGTTTCTACCGACCGAGGCTTATGTGGCGGTTTGAACATTAACTTGTTCAAGAAGACTGTCCTTGAGCTTAAGGATTGGAAAGAAAAAGGTGCTGAAATTGAGTTGGCTGTTATCGGCTCAAAAGCAACGGCATTTTTTAATAATAGCGGCGCTAAAGTAGCGGCACAGGTTTCTGGTTTAGGCGATAGCCCAAGCTTAGAAGACCTTATCGGTACAGTTGGCGTTATGCTAAAGAAATATGACGACGGCGAATTGGATCGCCTGTACGTAGTGTATAACCACTTTGTGAACACTATGGTACAGGAACCAACGATCGATCAATTGCTACCTTTGCCTAAATCAGAAAGCGAAGAAATGCAGCGCAATCATTCTTGGGGTTACATTTATGAGCCTGAGCCAAAACCATTACTAGATGCACTATTGCTTCGTTATATCGAATCTCAAGTGTATCAGGGTGTGGTAGAGAACCTTGCTTGTGAGCAAGCGGCTCGAATGATTGCAATGAAAGCTGCAACAGATAACGCGAGCAACCTGATTGATGATTTAGAACTTGTGTACAACAAAGCGCGTCAAGCGGCTATTACACAAGAGCTATCAGAAATCGTTTCAGGTGCGGCTGCAGTTTAAGCTTAGGTAAAACGAAATAGATAGAGGATTAACGATGGCTACAGGTAAGATCGTACAGATCATCGGTGCGGTAGTCGACGTAGAGTTCCCACAGAGCGATGTACCTAGTATATACGACGCTCTAAACGTTACAGAATCTAAAGAGCGTCTCGTTCTTGAAGTTCAACAACAACTAGGCGGTGGCGTAGTTCGTTGTATCGTAATGGGTAGCTCTGATGGTTTACGTCGTGGTTTGACAGTAGAAAACACTGGCGCTCCAATCTCAGTACCAGTAGGTACTAAGACTCTTGGTCGTATCATGAATGTTCTTGGTGATGCGATTGATGAGTGTGGTGAGATCGGTGCGGAAGAAAGTTATGCGATTCACCGTGAAGCGCCAAGCTATGAAGAGCAATCTAGCGAGACATCTCTTCTAGAAACAGGTGTTAAAGTAATCGACTTGATTTGCCCATTCGCTAAGGGTGGTAAAATTGGTCTATTCGGTGGTGCTGGTGTAGGTAAGACCGTCAACATGATGGAACTTATTAACAACATCGCACTACAACACTCTGGTTTGTCTGTATTCGCAGGTGTTGGTGAGCGTACTCGTGAAGGTAACGATTTCTACTTTGAGATGCAGGAAGCTGGCGTTGTAAACGTTAAAAACCCTGAAGAATCAAAAGTAGCAATGGTTTACGGTCAGATGAACGAGCCACCGGGCAACCGTCTACGTGTTGCACTGACTGGTCTAACGATGGCAGAACGTTTCCGTGACGAAGGTCGTGACGTACTACTGTTCATCGATAACATCTACCGTTATACCCTAGCGGGAACAGAGGTATCGGCACTTCTAGGTCGTATGCCATCTGCGGTAGGTTACCAGCCAACTCTTGCAGAAGAGATGGGTGTACTACAGGAGCGTATCACGTCAACTAAGTCAGGATCGATTACGTCGATTCAAGCGGTATACGTACCTGCGGATGACTTGACGGATCCATCTCCAGCAACGACGTTCGCGCACTTGGATGCAACGGTTACACTAAACCGTAGTATTGCTGCAATGGGTCTATACCCTGCGATCGACCCACTGGATTCTACATCTCGTCAACTTGATCCACTTGTAGTAGGTCAAGAGCACTATGATGTGGCTCGTGGTGTTCAGCAAACGCTTCAGCGCTATAAAGAGCTGAAAGATATCATTGCGATTCTAGGTATGGATGAGCTGTCTGAAGAAGATAAGCAACTTGTATCTCGTGCTCGTAAGATTGAACGTTTCCTAACTCAGCCTTATCACGTAGCTGAAGTATTTACTGGCGACCCTGGCATCTATGTATCTCTTAAAGAGACACTACGTGGCTTTAAAGGTCTACTAGCTGGTGACTACGACGACATTCCAGAGCAAGCGTTTATGTACTGCGGTACTATCGACGATGCTATCGAGAATGCTAAGAAGCTATAAGGCTAAATAGGAGGCGATATGGCAGCAATAACCTTTCACCTAGACGTAGTAAGTGCTGAGAAAAAGCTTTTTCAGGTCTTGTTGAGACGTTTCAGGTGTCCGGTAGCGAAGGTGAACTTGGTATTTTCCATGGTCACACACCGCTGCTGACCGCTATTCAGCCTGGTATGGTGCGTATCGTTAAACAGCACGGCCACGAAGAGTTCATTTATGTCTCGGGTGGTATTGTTGAAGTTCAGCCTGGTACAGCGACTGTACTGGCTGATACAGCAATTCGTGCTGAAGAGCTAGACGCAGCAAAGGCAGAAGAAGCCAAACGCAAAGCTGAAGAGAATATTTCGAATCAGCATGGCGACATGGACTTCGCGCAAGCGGCCAGTGAACTGGCTAAAGCCATTGCTCAGCTTCGAGTAATTGAGCTGACAAAAAAACGTCGCTAATCTCGATTAGCAGCGATGAGAAAGGCGGCCTTATGGTCGCCTTTTTGCTTTCTGTCGATCATTTGTCTATTTAAAGAAAAAATATAGCGTTACCGAATTAACATCCTACTCAATCATCGCTAGAATGGTTGCAGCTTAAATAAACGTCAGTGGTTAATAATAATGAAATTTAGTGCAGTTGTGCTTGCCGCGGGTAAAGGTACTCGCATGTATTCCAATAAACCGAAAGTGTTACATACGCTTGCTGGAAAGCCGATGGTTAAGCATGTTATTGACACATGTGAAGGCTTAGGTTCGCAAAATATCCACTTGGTCTACGGCCATGGTGGAGAAATGATGCAATCAGAATTACAACAAGAGCGTGTTAACTGGGTATTGCAAGCCGATCAGCTAGGCACAGGTCATGCTGTTGACCAAGCCTCTCCCCACTTTGCTGATGATGAAAAGGTGTTGGTTCTTTACGGTGATGTGCCACTTATCTCAGAGCAGACCATTGAAAATTTATTAGATGCTCAACCAAATGGTGGAATTGCGTTGTTAACCGTGGTTCTGGATAACCCGATGGGCTATGGCCGTATCGTGCGTAAGAATGGCCCGGTAGTGGCGATTGTGGAGCAAAAAGATGCGACAGAAGAGCAGAAGCTAATTAAAGAGATCAATACGGGTGTGATGGTGGCGATCGTAGTGGTGATCTTAAACGTTGGTTGTCAGGCCTTAGTAATGATAATGCGCAAGGTGAATATTACCTGACGGATGTTATCGCGGCAGCACACAATGAAGGTCGCGCGGTAGAGGCGGTTCATCCCGCGAACCCGATTGAAGTGGAAGGGGTGAATGACCGAGCTCAACTGGCTCGTCTTGAACGTGCCTTCCAATCTATGCAAGCTCAAAAACTGCTGGAGCAGGGCGTGATGTTACGCGATCCAAGCCGTTTTGATCTGCGTGGTCAGTTGCAGTGTGGTATGGACGTAGAGATTGATGTGAACGTGGTAATTGAAGGGTCAGTTTCTTTGGGTGATAACGTGGTGATCGGTGCGGGTAGTGTACTGAAAGACTGTGAAATTGATGACAACACGATTGTTCGTCCATACAGTGTGATTGAAGGTGCCACAGTTGGTGAGGCGTGTACAGTTGGACCATTTACCCGTCTTCGTCCTGGCGCGGATCTTCGCAATGACTCACATGTGGGTAACTTTGTTGAAGTGAAGAATACTCGTTTGGGTGAAGGCTCTAAAGCCAACCATCTTACTTACCTTGGTGACGCAGAAATTGGTCAGCGAGTGAACGTTGGCGCCGGTGTGATTACGTGTAACTACGATGGTGCGAATAAATTCAAGACGTTAATTGGCGATGATGTTTTTGTTGGTTCTGACGCTCAGTTAATTGCACCTGTTGCGATTGCCGATGGGGCAACGGTAGGCGCTGGCGCAACCGTTACAAAAGACGTGGCAGCGGGTGAGTTAGTGATTACTCGCGCTAAAGAACGCCGCATCGCTGGCTGGGTACGCCCAGTAAAGAAAAAGTAGTCATCGCATTTTAATGGGTGGCTAGGTGACTCTCGGTATTTAGCAAAAGGCCTCTTTGAGGCCTTTTTTATTGTCAGTGGCTTGGGATAGCAATACGCTTTTCTACCCAGCGTACCCCTTGTGATACCACAAGAATAAGTACTAAATACTCCAGTACTAAAAAGCTATAGATCTCCAATGGTAAGTACTCATTGACCACTAACTCATTGGCACGTCGTGTGAGATCGCTTAAGCCTATCACACTAACGAGTGATGACATCTTGAGGATGTAGACAAACTGATTCCCAAGAGGGGCAATATTTGCCTAAAAGCTTGAGGTAAAATGACCAGTCGCATTTTTTGCCAATAGTTTAACCCTAAGGATTCGGATGCTTCATGCTGCCCTCTGGAGATCGCCTGAATCCCACCTCGAAAGACTTCAGCCATAAAGGCACTTTCTGCAATCGTCAAAGCAATCACGCCAGCCCAAAAATGATTGAGAGAAATATCCAGCAGGGTTGGCATGCCGTAGTACACCCAGAGCAATAGCACCAAAACAGGAATAGAGCGGATCACCTCAACATAGATTCGGTTTATGGCTTTGAGCCAGTTGTTATTGGAGAGAGCAGGAAAGGCCACCAGCAACCCAATGGACATTGCTAACAACATGCTGAGCAAAGAGACATAAATCGTGTCTTTGAAACCCGCAAGAAGAAATTTAAGATTGATTTGACCTTGTTCGGTGGCTGGATTTAACACATACCACCCCCACTCGTAGTCAGAGCAGCCTGATAATATGGGTAAGCACAGCATGATAGTTAGTATTCGGTAGCTCACAAACGTCCCTAATTTTCCCTGAAAATTCCATCTGTTACTGCTATGTTATCAAGGTTGTATTATAAATGTTTAATAATTTTAGGGACGCATCAATGAAGAAGTGGATTCTTGGTTTTATCATTGCGGCTTTGTCAATTGGACAGGCTGTGGCAGAGACAAGTCGATTACAAGCAATACTGGACGCTGGGGTGCTCAGAGTGGGGACCACTGGTGATTGGAATCCGATGACGATGAAAGATCCGGCAACCAACTCATATCGTGGTTTTGATATTGATGTAACGACCGAGCTAGCCAAGGATCTTGGCGTTAAGGTCGAGTATGTTGCGACGGATTGGAAAACACTGGTTAATGGGATCACCGCAAATAAATATGATATTACAGGAAGTGCTTCATTGAACATGTCGCGAGCGAAAGTTGCCGGATATAGTCAACCATATTTTTATTTAGCGTTTGTCCCCGTGGTACAGAAAAAAGATCTGCAGAAATTCTCCGATTGGTCAGACTTTAACAAGCCTGATGTAAAAGTGGCCGCGACACTTGGTACTGTGCAAGAAAAAATGGTTAAGGCCTTCTTTCCAGATGCAAAACACATTGTTATTGAAGCGCCAGCGCGAGATTTTCAAGAGCTGTTAGCTCGTCGTGCTGATGTGTCAGTCACCTCGAATGTTGAAGCGGCGACGTTGGTGACGAAATTTAAGCAGTTGGCGATAGTGCCGGTAAAAGCGCCACGCAAGCCTACGCCTATTTCCATGCTATTACCGCAAAAAGACCAGGTCTGGATTAACTACGTTAACCACTGGGTCGAATTGAAAAAGACTCAGGGCTTCTTTGATGAAACAGCGGCAAAGTGGGGGCTAAAAAGTCTTTGAGTAAAAAAGGGCGACATTGTCGCCCTTTTTTACTTTGTATGTTGCTTGTCTCAGGAGTGATAACACGCGTTATGGTTTACTCATCATTGGCCACACGTGAGTTATCAGGAATGGTCAGTTCGCTTGTTAATGCAGGGTTCGAAATGACATACCCTAGCCACATCAATACTAAACATCCTAAAATGACATAACCTACGGCCGTTTGCGCAATCACTGCGAATGTGGCGACGAGAGCACTGGCCAAGCTACTGACTCCTATCTGAATACTGTTTTGTAGTCCCGCTGCAGTGGCAGAGCAGTGTGGTGCGCTAGATAGCGCACGATTAACCACGATAGGATAGATTGCTCCGTTTGCTACCGCGAGTAAACAGAATGGCGCCAATATTGGCCAAACTGAGGTTAATTGCCATTGGCAAGCCGCAAACACCAGCAGAATAGCAACCGTTTCTAATCCGAGCAGTTGCTTAAGAACGGCTTCATCACCGAGTTTAGCCACTAACTTCTTACCCATGTAACCGCCGACCATAAAGGCGATAGTTTGCGGGATAAAGCTGAGTCCAATATCTTTCGCGGAGTAGCCTAGCTGGTTCATTATTTCTGGCATACCGGTTAAGTAAGCAAAAAATGCGGCCGAAGCGACGGCGTAAATAATGACATTACCGATATAGTCTCGTGATCCTAACAAGCTTTTTAGATCGGCAGAGACGGATGTTGTTTTGACCTTACTCGTGCTGCTATCTTTCATCGATAAAGTGATGAGCGCTAGCAATGCACCTGTCATCGCAAGGACGACAAAAATACTGTGCCAACCCCAAAATTCAGTGAGCAGTACGCCAAGTTGAGGTGCAAGTGCTGGAGATAGTGCCACTAACGGCATGATAGTCGCAAAGATTTGTTGGCTGGTCTTTTTATCAAACTTGTCGATAACCATCGATTGCCAAATGACCGCGGGAGCACAAACGCCAATGGCCTGAAGCATTCGTAATGTCAGCAATTGCCATACTTCTTGGCTCCAGGCGAGACCAATCGATGCGATGGTAAATACGACTAAGCCAGTAAAAAGGGTTTTTCTGTGGCCAAAACGGTCACTGGCTAAGCCCCAAACAAATTGTCCTAGTCCCATACCCACTAAAAAGACTGTCAGCGATAACGCGATCTGTTCTGGTCCAGTAGCAAAATCTTGCTCAATTAATTTGAACGCAGGCAAGTACATGTCTGTGGCAATAAAGCCAAGCATGGACAAGATGGAAAGATAGATAAGTTGCAGTTTTGAGATTTTCATTGTTATTCCTTTGAATTTTTTCACAGGAATGAGTTGGCGCCAGCCCATGCTGTTAGTGTGGTGTATTCTATTTTTGGAATTAGAAAAAATAAAACGCTATATTTTGTAGTTATAAATCAAAAAATTTGAAAGGTAAGGTTATGTACTCACGTCCGTCACTCGAAATGTTAGATATGATTGCACGACTCGGCAGTTTCAGTGCGGCAGCAGAAGCATTGCATAAAGTCCCGTCTGCAATCAGTTATAGCGTACGCCAGATAGAGCAAGAGATTGGTACTCCTTTATTTAGGCGATTGCCTCGTCGTGTGGAACTAACACCTGCGGGCGAGGTGTTTATTGCTGAGGCGAGGCGCTTGCTTCGTCAAATGGATGAATTGACACGCCATACTCGGCGTGCGGCTTCAGGGTGGCAGAAGCGACTCAAGTTGACCTTAGATAATATTGTAAAAGTCGATAAATTATCGGTGTTGATCGAAGACTTTTACGCAGAGTTTGAGTCGGCAGAATTGCAGATCAATATGGAAGTGTATAACGGATCCTGGGAAGCAATTTCAGAACAGCGAGCGGATATTGTGATTGGTGCGACATCGGCGATTCCGGTGAGTGGAGAGTATGGGGTGAGGCCGATGGGGGAGCTACAGTGGACCTTAGTGATGTCACCCCTCCATCCTTGTGCGCAAGTGGCTGAGTTAGATGAAGAGTTTGCCAGTCAGTTTCCAGCTATTTGCTTAGACGACACGTCACGTGTGTTGCCAAAGCGTCATACACAGCACAGCCCTAGACAGCGGCGACTATTGTTGCCCAATTGGTATTCGGCAATAGAGTGTTTGAAAAGTGGTGTCGGTATTGGCTATATGCCTCGCCATATAGCAGAGCCCCTTATTGATAGCGGCTCGCTGGTGGCGCGTTCGCTTAATAATGACACCATAGATAGCCAATGCTGTTTAGTTTGGCGTAAGGATGACAGTAATAAGTTGATTCACTGGATGCTTAACTATCTTGGTTCATCAAGCCAATTGCATTCGGACTGGTTAAAACACTGAGTGGCGCCATATTCTGATTGCCCTTGATTAAAAAGAACGCTATTTTGTTTATTGTTAATACGCTGTTCGGTAAAGGGTGTTTAAGAATGTCGAAGTTAATTGATAGGAAGTGGCAGCTGCTACCAGTAATGGCGCTTTCTGTGGTTATGATAGGTGGTTTATATGGATTTAATATTACCTTAGAACGCCTCGTTCATGGGTCAGTAAAGCGGACAACGGACTCTCTGTTGACCGATGTAATTTACGAAATTCACGAAGATAATCCGAGTTTTACCAGTCGCCTACAAATAGATGATTATATTGGCGATCTGACTCAGGCTGATGCAGACGCCAGAATTCAGGTGATCAATAGTAACGGGGTCGTGGTGGGCGATACCGCGCTATCTGACCGAGCGCTAGTGGATCTGGACAGTCATGCAAACCGACCCGAATTTATTCAAGCTTGGGAAAGCGGAGAAGGCGGAGATGTTCGTTTTAGTTCCGTGTTATCTGTCGACTTGTTGTATTCCTCCCGAAGGGTGACGATTGATCAGCAAGATTATGTCGTGGTTTTAGCCGTTCCAATGCATCATTTGGAGAATATGACCTTTCAGTTAATGAGCATCTTAGTGGGCTTAGCGCTGTTAAGTATCGCGATGCTGATTGCAACGTCTTTGCTTAGTCATCGCCAGATAGAAGCGAGCGTTACGGCGGAAAAGAATAAACAAGATGAACGGATTCATCAGCGAACTCTTGAAATAGAGCTGATGCATCGTTTAGCGAATATGCTAGCAGCGTGTCAAAACCTTGTAGAAGCCCAGCGTGTCGTTGAGGATATTGTGCCGCGCATTCTGGGCCAAGTGAATGGCAGTATTTCATTGATGCGTTCATCCAGAAACCAACTGGTTAATCAATTGGATTGGGGGGATAAGTGGCCTGGGAGCAAAAGTTTTGCTCCTGATGAATGCTGGTCACTACGTACAGGGCGTAGCCATTTATCTATTGAAGCGTTTCACCATTTATCGTGTGAGCATATGTCGTCGATTGATAACAATCAGACCTTGTGCATCCCGTTAACCGCACATGGTAATACCATCGGTATTATGCACTTATATTTTGGGCAGGGAGAGATAGAGGTCGAGGAACTCACCACACAACTGGCTTACAGTGTCGCGGAGCATCTTGGCCTAGCTCTGGCGAATTTAAGTTTACAAGAAAAATTACGTTCACAGGCACTAAGCGACCCATTAACGGGTCTATACAATCGTCGCTTCTTTGAACAAAAGCTGACAGAGCATACTAATAACTCAGCAACGAGCAGCGAGTCATTGTCACTACTCATGCTTGACCTCGACCACTTTAAGCGTTTTAACGACAATTTCGGCCATGATGCTGGAGATTATGTGCTAAAAGAGATCAGTTCTTTACTCAAAAGAACCGTCGCTGATGATGAAATAGCGTGCCGATTAGGGGGAGAAGAGCTCGCGGTGATCTTACCGCACTGCAATATGGCAGATGCCACGGAATACGCTAATAACATTGTTAACCTAATCCGAACCTTGCACCTAGAGCATAAGGGGTTATCTTTGGGGCAGTTGAGTGTGTCAATTGGTGTCGCGACGTACCCTGATCCGGCTTCCGATATTGAAGCGTTGGTTAAGATGGCAGATAAAGCCTTGTATCTAGCAAAAGATCAAGGGCGAGACAGAGTGGTAAACTACCAGCAGTACAATGAATTTAAATCTCCGGAGCTTGGACTGGTTGAAAACCAGTAAGAGGGGATTACTGAGAAACTTGCCATCAAAAAACGCCTCATCAGAGGCGTTTTTATTAGGTAAAGCGTCGATTCTAAATAGAAACTGAGCGCCCGTTACTGCAGCGTGTTAAGACAAGAAAAATTGATACGATGGGTTATCCGTTTCATCTTTACACTGGTAGCCTAGTTCACGCAGATGTGAAGAAAACTCGGCGAGATCACTGTCTTGTAGCTCAAAACCACACAGCACCCGACCGTAGTCAGCGCCATGGTTACGGTAGTTGAATAAGCTGATATTCCAATGCGTCCCCAGCGTGCTCAGGAACTTCAGTAGAGCACCTGGATATTCTGGGAACTCAAAGCTATACAAACGCTCTTGAAGTGGCTTAGAAGGCTTGCCACCAATCATATAACGGATATGTAGTTTGGCCATCTCATCATCTGACAGATCGACAACCGGGTAGCCACCAGCACGTAAATC
The DNA here is from genome assembly GCF_055808835.1 of Vibrio sp. GJ43-1. NCBI lineage: Bacteria > Pseudomonadati > Pseudomonadota > Gammaproteobacteria > Vibrionales > Vibrionaceae > Vibrio > Vibrio sp. GJ43-1. The sequence goes on from NZ_CM147884.1 coordinate 200,774, forward strand.
TTTAATGATACCCTCGAGCTCTTCCTGACCACCAGCGAGACGCACACCGACAAAAATATTCGCCAGTTTGTCATCATTGTAGCGGTAGTTAAACTCAGTAACGGCTCGCCCACCAATGATATTACAGAACTCAAAGAATGCGCCCTGATGTTCCGGAATAGTCACGGCCAACAAACCTTCACGCTTTTCACCAAGCTCACAACGTTCGGAAACATAACGCAAGCCATGGAAATTAGTGTTGGCTCCAGAAAGCACGGTGCCTAGCTGTTTGTTCTGCAGTGCGTGTTTTTCGGCAAACTTTTTAAGTCCAGCCAGAGCAAGCGCGCCAGAAGGCTCAGCGATGGCGCGCGTGTCTTCGAAAATATCTTTTACAGCAGAGCAGATTTCATCACTGGAGACGGTAATATGCCCATCAATATATTCTTGGCATAGACGGAAGGTTTCTTGACCGATAATTTTAACCGCAACCCCATCAGCAAACATACTTACTTGATCTAAAGCGACGGGTTTTCCAGCGTCCAGCGCGGCTTTTAGACAGGCAGAATCTTCCGGTTCCACTGCAATCACTTTGATTTCTGGCATCAGTTGTTTAACTAATACCGCGACGCCAGCGGCTAACCCGCCGCCGCCGACTGGAACAAAAATATAGTCGAGGTGACCATTTTGCTGCAGCATTTCCATGCCGATAGTGCCTTGTCCTGCAATGACAAGGGGGTGATCAAAGGGCGGAACAAAAGTATAGCCATGTAAAGCCGATAAACGCTCTGCTTCGGCTTTTGCTTCATCAAAGTTGTTGCCGTGTAATACAACGTGACCGCCAAAGCTGCGTACCGCATCCACTTTAATGTCTGGCGTGGTCTTAGGCATCACGATAGTTGTACTAATACCCAGTTTGGTGCCAGACAACGCCATGCCCTGTGCGTGGTTGCCCGCGGAGGCTGCGATAACCCCTGCTTTTTTCTGCGCTTCAGTAAGGTTGGATACCATATTATAGGCACCACGTAGCTTAAATGAATGCACGGGCTGGCGATCTTCACGTTTGATTTGCACGTTATTATGAATACGAGCAGATAAGCGAGGCATATCTTGCAGTGGCGTTAATGTCGCCACTTCGTAAACAGGAGCGCGCAATACCTGGCGCAGGTACTCTGCGCTCGGCTTTTGGGATAACTTTCGCTACTCATTAGACTATCCCTCGAGTTTAGACTTATCTCGTACCGCACCTTTATCAGCACTCGTTGCCATGCTCGCATACGCTTTCAGCGCTAAAGAAACCACACGTTCACGATTGGCTGGTTTCCAACCAAGCTGATCTTGTGCTTCACGTCGAGCCGCCAATTCTTCCTCTGGGACGTCCAGTGAGATGGAGCGGGCTGGGATATTAATATCAATAATATCGCCATTGTTCACAAGGCCAATGGTGCCACCGTTAGCGGCTTCTGGGGACGCGTGGCCAATAGATAGGCCAGAAGTACCGCCAGAGAAGCGACCGTCGGTGAGTAGTGCACATTCTTTACCTAGACCCATAGATTTCAGGTACGTGGTTGGGTAAAGCATTTCCTGCATACCAGGACCACCTTTAGGCCCCTCATAACGGATGATGACCACATCGCCCGCTTTGACTTTGCCGCCTAAAATGCCATCTACCGCGTCTTCTTGGCTTTCGAAAACGACCGCTGGACCACGGAAGACTAGGCTACCTTCATCGACGCCAGCTGTTTTAACAATACAACCGTCGACGGCGATATTTCCGCTCAGTACCGCCAGTCCGCCTTCTTGGCTAAAGGCATTTTCCTTGGTACGAATACAGCCATCTTTGCGATCGTCATCAAGGCGATCCCAGCGACAATCTTGAGAGAAAGCTTTCGTCGTACGGATACCTGCAGGGCCCGCTCTGAAGAATTTTAATACTTCCTCATCCTCGGTTTGCATGATGTCGTATTGCGCTAGCTGCTCTTTCATAGAAAGACCCAGTACAGTACGTGTATCGCTATTGAGTAATCCTGCGCGATCAAGCTCACCAAGAATCGCCATCACGCCACCAGCACGGTGCACGTCTTCCATGTGATATTTTGGTGTCGATGGTGCCACTTTACATAAGTGTGGTACTCGGCGTGACATTTCATCGATATCATTCATGTCGAAGTCAATCTCACCTTCTTGTGCAGAGGCTAAAAGGTGTAAAACGGTATTACTTGAACCGCCCATAGCAATATCCAACGCCATGGCATTTTCAAATGCGGCACGGTTAGCGATATTACGTGGCAGCGCGGACTCGTCGTCTTGCTCATAGTAACGCTTGGTTAATTCGATAATGCGTTTACCTAAGCATTTAGGAATAACTGTTCACGGTCAGCGTGTGTTGCGAGCATAGAACCGTTGCCTGGTTGAGAAAGCCCCAGCGCTTCTGTTAGACAGTTCATTGAGTTGGCTGTAAACATGCCAGAACATGATCCACAAGTCGGGCAAGCGGAACGCTCCACTTGCTCACTTTGCTCATCAGAAATAGTTGGATCAGCCCCTTGGATCATGGCATCGACCAGATCCAGTTTGATGATCTGATCGGAAAGCTTGGTTTTACCCGCTTCCATTGGACCGCCAGAGACAAAGATTACGGGAATATTGAGGCGCATTGCCGCCATCATCATTCCAGGGGTGATTTTGTCACAGTTGGAGATACATACCATGGCGTCCGCGCAGTGCGCGTTAACCATGTATTCAACAGAGTCGGCAATTAGCTCACGTGATGGCAATGAATACAGCATGCCACCGTGTCCCATTGCGATACCATCATCAACGGCAATGGTGTTGAACTCTTTGGCAATACCGCCTGCTTTTTCAATTTCACCCGCCACCAGTTGACCCATATCTTTAAGATGGACGTGACCTGGGACAAATTGGGTGAACGAGTTTACGACGGCAATGATAGGCTTACCAAAGTCTTCGTCTTTCACACCCGTTGCTCGCCAAAGTGCACGAGCACCCGCCATGTTACGACCATGTGTTGAGGTCGCGGATTTGTAGATAGGCATTGTACTCGTTCCTTATTTTACTGATGCAGTGTTCTTGTCGGCGTCTTGTGGGTAGACATAATCGAGCCAACCCCATTTATCTTCGGTGGTACCGTTGAAAAGACCAAAGTAAGCATCCTGCATGACTTTAGTGATAGGGCCTCGTTTTCCTTCGCCCACTTCAATTTTATCAACCGAACGAACGGGTACGATTTCAGCAGCGGTACCCGTCATGAAAATTTCATCGGCAAGGTAGAGTGCTTCACGAGCAATGTTGGTCTCACGAACGTCGTAGCCCATATCTTTGGCCATGGTCATGATGCTGTCACGAGTGATGCCTGGAAGAATCGCGCTGGTGGCTGGTGGCGTCATGATAATGCCATCTTTAATGACAAAAATGTTTTCACCTAAGCACCTTCGGAGAGATAGCCATCAACACTCAGAGCGATACCTTCGTCATAGCCGTGACGACGCGCTTCACCACCCACAAGTAAAGATGATAGGTAGTTACCGCCTGCTTTTGCGGCTGTTGGGATAGTGTTAGGGGCAGCGCGATTCCAGCTAGATATCATAGCATCGACACCATTTGCGAGCGCTTCTTCACCCAGGTAAGAACCCCATGGGAAGGCCGCAATAATTAATTCCATGACAGAATCTTCAGGTGGGCAAACACCTAGCCCGACATTACCAACAAAACCTAGAGGACGAATGTACGCCGACTCGAGTTTATTTTGGCGAACCGTTTCACGTGTCGCTTCCATGATTTCTTCTTCCGTATAAGGAATAGGAAAGCGATAGATTTTTGCCGAGTTCTTTAGACGTTTGGCGTGCTCTGGGTGACGGAAGATCACCGGACCGTTCGGAGTATTGTAACAACGAACGCCTTCAAAAACCGACGTACCATAGTGCATAGCATGAGTAAGGACATGAACATTTGCCTCAGCCCATGGAACCATTTCACCATTAAACCAAATAAAATCTGCTGTACTTGTAGCCATTTAGCGTTCTTCCTTATGCACTTTGTTCTTGTAGGTTGTGATTGGTCAGCTGGTTAGTTTTGAGTTCAGTGACGTCAACAGTACGAATATCCCAGAGTTTTTCAATCTGATTGGTCAGCGTAGAAATCGGACGATCACTATCAACGATTATCTCTACACTGGCAATCTTGCTTTCATGATTTTGTGTCGCGGCAACTTGCTTGATGATAAATCCACGGTGGCGGATCACGCGCAATACTCGCTCAAGTAACACGCTTTTATCATCGGCTTTTATATCTAATAGGTATCGGTTCATTAGGTATTCTCCAACATGTCGCTGTTTGAGGCACCAGGTGGTACCAATGGCCATACGTTCTCTTCTTCGTCGATCAATACATGCAAGAGGTAAGCTGTTTTACTTTCTAGCATCTCTTTTAAAGCGGGTTCGACTTCTTCTTTTCGAGTAATGGTTTTGCCTGGAATATCGAACGCTTTCGCTAGCATGACGAAGTCAGGATTGTCATCCAAAATGGTTTCACTGTGGCGACCATCAAAAAATAGGGACTGCCATTGTCTAACCATACCTAACCGTTGGTTGTTCAGTAATACCATTTTGACGGGGATCTGGCGGCGCTTGAGCGTACCCAGCTCTTGTACATTCATCATAAACGAACCATCACCAGAAATGAGGATAGATTGGTCGTCAGGTCGCCCTACGGCGGCGCCCATTGAGGCTGGTAGGCCAAAGCCCATCGTGCCCAACCCTGCCGACGTAATAAAGTTTTCTGGCGATCGCGGTTGAATGTGTTGTGCTGCCCACATTTGGTGTTGCCCGACGTCCGTTGAGACGATAGAAGACTCAGGCATCATGTCAGACAGTTGCTTCAGTAGCAGTGGAGCAAAGATAAGATCGCCCGGATGGTCATAGCGCCATTTGAAGCCACTTCTTAGGCTTTCACTATGATGAGCCCAAGGGGAGATGTCTTTAGAGAGCTCTAGCTGGGATAAAATGACATTAATGTCACCGCGTAAAGCGGCATTCGCCGTTCTTAACTTGTTAAATTCCGCTGCATCGATATCAATATGAATCACTTTAGCGTGAGGAGCAAAGGTATCGAGCTTAATGGTGACTCGGTCATCAAATCGTGCCCCGACGACAATCAGCAGGTCACATTCCTGTACGACTAAGTTAGCCGCTTTAGTGCCATGCATGCCTAACATGCCCAAATAGTGCGGGTCGTTACGCTCAATCGTTCCAAGGCCTTTTAAGGTGCTGACTGATGGCATAGGGTTTAAACGTAGAAACTCGCGCACAGAGTCCGTGGCATGAGCAAGTTGTACTCCACCACCTACGTAGAGAACTGGACGGGAGCTTTGGTTGAGAAGTTGTTGTGCTAGCTGTATTTGCTCTGGGTTTGCTACCGAGCATTGCTGGTGGCGTAAATGGAGGTAAAACATCAACAGGGGTTTGAGCAAGTTGAACGTCTTTAGCAATATCGACGATAACAGGGCCAGGACGACCGAGCCTTCGCAACTTCAAACGCTTCCGCTAAGGTAGGCGCAAGGTCATTGATATCGGTAACTAAGTAGCTGTGTTTAGTACAAGACAATGACATACCAATCACATCCATTTCTTGGAAGGCATCGGTACCAATGTGGGAGCTGGCGACTTGACCAGTGATTGCGACGAGGGGGATGGAATCAAGAAAAGCATCGGCAAGGCCGAGTAACAAGGTTGGTGGCGCCGGGACCTGAGGTTGCCATACAGACGGCGACATCTTTGGTCGCTCTTGCCATACCGATAGCCGCCATTGCTGCCCCTTGCTCGTGTCGGCAGAGAATATGTTCTACCCCGCCATCATAGAGTGCATCGTAGATGGGCATGATGGCTCCACCGGGGTAACCAAACACAGTCTTAATACCTTGTTGCGCTAACGCAGCAACAACTAACTCAGCACCTGTCATTGCTTTCTCCTTGTTGACCGCATTGTGACTTGCGGTTTTCTATCGTTCGACTGCACATTGTGTGCTCCCATATCTTGCGTTTTGTCATTATAACGAAGTGACTCTCGTTTTCGTGACCGTCATCAAATTTGCGGTTTAGAGTTTGTAAAAAAACCCCGGACTTTTCAGTGCGGGGGTTTTTTTGAATCTTGCGGCTATTTTCTGCCCACATTCCCCCGTGTGTTCCTAATCAGGACCACAATAATCAGAGTAATCAGAGTGTGAGCATAAGCACTAAAAGTCATTTCAAATATCTAATCGTTTGCTTTGTGTTGAACAAAAGTATCTATGTCCTTAGTGGTATCACATATTTCTGTTACCTGACAAGCAAAACCTCATTCTTTTTTCACATTTTATCAGCATCAAATCAGGCTATATAACAAGGACTATTTATAAAACTCTGCATTTTTGAGGGTTTATCGAATGAATTTAGTTGGAAAAAGGAATGACATGGGATTATCGATTATTTATAGCCGAGCAAGTGTTGGCGTCGAAGCACCGCTCGTTACAGTGGAAGTACATATCAGTAATGGTATGCCTGGTTTTACCTTAGTTGGGTTGCCAGAAACGACTGTGAAGGAATCAAAGGACCGAGTTCGCAGCGCCATTATTAATTCACGATTTGAGTTTCCTGCTAAGCGCATCACGGTCAACCTAGCGCCTGCTGATTTACCTAAGGAAGGCGGGCGGTTTGATCTTCCTATTGCTTTAGGCATTTTAGCGGCCTCTGAACAGTTGCCCAAGAGTCTGTTGTTGCAGCATGAATTTATCGGGGAACTGGCTTTATCGGGATCATTACGAACGGTCAAAGGGGTACTGCCTGCTGCGCTAGCTGCGGATAAATCAGCACGCCAACTTATTGTGCCTGAAGGGAATGCTAATCAGGCAGCGCTTGTGGGCAAAGATAAGCATAAATCCGCCTCGGGATTACTGGAAGTGTGTGCCTATTTGATGGGGCAGCAGGCGTTGGGTTTGGTGACGTCACCAGCTATTAAAACAGTGAAACAAGACGTTAGAGATCTGCAAGATATCATAGGGCAGCAGCAAGGAAAGCGCGCGCTAGAGATAGCGGCGGCAGGCAATCATAATTTGCTGTTTTTGGGCCCTCCGGGTACTGGAAAAACAATGTTAGCGTCACGTTTGTGTGACTTATTACCGATTATGAGTGATATGGAAGCGATTGAAACCGCTTCGGTTGGCTCACTCACCCAGTTAGAGATTAATGAAGACAACTGGAAGCAAAGACCTTTTCGAGCTCCGCATCATTCAAGCTCTATGGCAGCGTTAGTTGGGGGAGGGAGTATTCCTAGACCGGGAGAGATTTCCTTAGCACACAACGGGCTACTGTTTTTAGATGAAATGCCTGAGTTTGAGCGTAAAGTCCTCGATTCATTGCGTGAGCCGCTAGAATCAGGGGAAATTGTGATTTCTCGTGCACAAGGAAAAACCCGCTTTCCAGCGCGCTTTCAATTAGTCGGTGCTCTGAATCCGAGTCCAACAGGTTACTATGATGAGAGTCAAGCTCGCGTTGCACCTCAGGCGATTCTGCGTTATCTAAGCCGTCTATCGGGTCCTCTGTTAGATCGGTTTGATATGTCGATTGAAATCCCCTTACTTCCTAAAGGCGTACTTGCTGAAGGGGGGGACCGAGGAGAATCGACAGCGGACGTGAAATTACGGGTTATTGAAGCTAGAGAGAAAATGTTAGCACGTTCAGGTAAAGCTAACGCGCTATTGCAAAGCCGCGAGATTGAACAGTATTGTCCGTTGGAGAAGTCAGATGCGGAATTTTTAGAAAGCGCTTTGCATCGACTCGGCTTATCCATTCGAGCCTATCACCGCATTATTAAAGTGGCGCGAACCATTGCAGATTTGTCTAATGAGCCCGAGATTCAACGAGCTCATTTAGCGGAAGCGTTAGGGTATCGCGCTATGGATCGCTTGCTAAAGCAGCTTACGGCGCAGTCGGTTTAAAAGGCGAAGTTCATACCAATCGAGGTGATCCAGTCTGCTGAATCATAAAAAGTGATACTTGAGTCAGTGGCATTGTATCCCGACAAAGAGATCAGTGAGAGTGACTCTATGTTCCATAAAGAAAGATACTCATAGGCTAAGAAAGCACTGTATTTGTCATCGATTCTGCCAGCATGGTCAAAAATGACATTGTAACCCTGATACTCATGGTTCATGTAACTTAGCGTCGCAGCAAAGCTGTGTTGGTTATGTGCAAACAGCGTGGTGAGCTCTGCGCCTGCGCCTTGGTTATTGACCGCGACCCCTTTGGTGTCATCCAGTATGTAGATAAGCGAAGGGAAAAGTACCCACGAGTCATTGACGGCTAAGGTGTAAGAACCTTTCGCATAGTAAAAATCACTGTTGCGATCATATTGCGTGGCGTGGGCTACTGGACTTTGGGTCGCGGATGCTTCTGCTGCAACAACCCGTGTCCCATAGGCCATATCTATAGTAAAGAGTGAGCCTGCAATGTTTTCTACTTGCAATCGAAACGCGTCGCCAGTGGCTTCTGCTTGCTCAAGTTGGTCTGCTGCCACGTATGGATTTTTCCAGATCGGCTCACCGACGACAGTTGGCAGATAGGAAAAACTCCAAATTGAGTTGTCAGCAAATTGCTGTCGGTATCCACCTTCAAGTACGAAGGTACCGACGGCGATATCATTACGTGATGTACCGATAAACCATTGCTTGTTTAGGGTAGGGCCATAGGTATAGTTTAAGGTGCCAAGCGGTAGCCAAAAATCATCGTATGCTTCTTCTGTCGTGCTAATGTTGGGGTTTTCACTAGCGATAAGGTTAGACTTGTCACCTATTTTGGCGCTACTTATTGAGACTTCTCCGCTAAATCCTTGTGTTGGAGCTAGAGTTGCAAATGCTGTTGGGGTACAAGCAATCGAAGTGAGGAGCGTAAGGAGAAGCAGCCGTGCAGTCATGAACCATCCATTGATTAGTGAATTGGATGATTGTGATTCACCCAATTAAACATTTAGGGTGGTACTGTAGCGATAAAAAATGGCTTAACAAAATGCCTTGTTAAGCCAACTATCACTCAAGTTAATGGGTCGTCAGGTAACCTATTAAAAGGCCCAGTTTAGACCAACGGCAGTAATCCAATTCTTTTCATCGTAAAACGCAATATTGGAAGTACTGTTGGTGACACCTCCGAAGGCAACAAGCGAAAGATTATTAGAATAAAAGATGCCAGGGTACTCATAAGCCAGGAAAGCTTTCCATTCATCGTCGCTGCGAGTGGTATCGTAGAGGGGTTGGTGGCGTCATAGTCTCGTCTTAAGTACCCCAAAGTAAAGGCCAACTTGTGGTTCCCAAGCGAGGCAAAAGAAGACACTTCCGCTCCGTAGGTGTTGTGCTTCATTGCACTGCCTTTGGCGTCTTGTTGGGTGTAGATCAAGGCTGGGTAGAGTAATACTTCTCGGCTGATTGGCAGCATCATTTTAAATTTACCGTAGAGAATGTCTGCATTACGGTTGAGTGTTTTCGCCTGTTCAGGTGTGATAGCAGCGTTAACGTTATTGCCTAAGCCAGATTTTTCTTCATCCAGCTCTCGCTTACCATAGGCGAGATCAAGGCTGAATAATGAGCCTGCAATATTGTCGAATTGCACTCGGTAGGCTGTGCCTTTTTCGTTGGTGGTGGTTCGAGCATCGCTGGTATATGGGTCTTGCCATACCTCACCTTCAAGAATGGTGGGCAAAATAGATAAACTGACCTTTGTGCGGTCTTTAAATAAGTATTTGTAGCCCGCTTCTAGTGCGACGGTACCGACGGCAATATCCGCTCTTGATGTGCCGAGAAACACCTGATGATTTGAACGGGAACCAAACGTGTATTGCACGTTACCCAGAGGTAAAACGAGGGCAGAACTGTTGTTTTGTTGGCCGCCATTATAAAGACGAAATTCATCGTCAGTGTTGGTTAAGTTAGAGGTGCTGCTGCTATAGGCAGCATTAATAGCAATCTCACCACTAAAGCCGTTACTTTCTCCAAGCTTGGCAATAGAAGGCGCTGAAACGCAGCTGACGGCAATTGCTATGACAGTCCATGTCAGATTCATACCTTTCCTTTTTTGTTTAAAGACGTTGTTAATCTAATTATATGTTTCTGTTAGCTTATTGGATCAGAATAAGTGTATTTTGTGTGACTAACAAGACAATAAATTCATCGGTTTGTGGTGAGGATTACTCTTGAGGTGAAAAAAAGCCGAGCGTAGTCGCTCGGCTTTATGTGTATGTCGTGGCTATTTTTTCAGTAGGAAGTTCACCAACGCAAAGTACTCATCGAGTGACTGAATGCCGCCTGCTTCGACAAGGTATTTGTTGTTGACGATGACCGCTGGAACGCCAGAAAGGCCGCTGTCTTTGAATTGTTTATCAAAACGACGAACCATGGAGTCGACGGCAAAACCGTTGAATGTCGCGTCGAATTTCTTCGCATCAACGCCTTCATCTAAGAAAATTTGGCGCAGCTCTTCGTCGTTACGAGGCGCTTGTTGCATGGTGTGAATGCGATTAAATAGTACTGGAACCATTTTATCTTCGACTTTCAAAGCAATCATGGTGGCGTACGCTTTGCTCATCGACATGCCCATGTTGCCACCCATGAATGACACATGGTTCTTTTGGAATTTGGCGTCAGCCGGAATTTTTGTTTTTAGCTGCTCTATGATTGGCTCAAAACTATGACAGTGTGGGCAATAAAAAGAGAAAAATTCAGTCACTGTCGGCTTAGTAGTTGGTTCTGTGTCTAGCACTTTATAATGAGTGCCTTCTTCAAATTGTGCAGCGCTTACACCTACACTCACAAGAAGCGTAGCAAATAATGCGATAAATCTTTTCATTGTTGTCTCCATGTACAATTTAAATCCTTAAAAACGGATAGTCGTTAGTTTGTCACCACTGTGGCTGTAATGAAAGTGGCTTTTCATTGAGTGCGGCCATTTGTTCTTTAAAGCCAAGCACTTGCCCTTCCCAATATTTAGGGTCATTGAACCAAGGAAAAGCCAAGGGGAAGGCAGGGTCATTCCAGCGCTTCGCAAGCCAAGCCATGTAATACACCATACGTAGACCGCGCAGAGGCTCAATTAGTTTCAGCTGGCTAGAAGGAAAGTCATTAAACTCTTGGTAGCCTTCAAGAATAATGTCTAACTGCATCATTTTATCTTGTCTGTCGCCACTTAATAACATCCATAAATCTTGTACGGCTGGACCATTTCTAGCGTCATCTAAATCGACAAACATCGGGCCATCGCGCCACAGAATATTACCTGGGTGGCAATCGCCGTGTAAGCGAATGATGCTGCTCGGCTCCCAATGCGTTTCAATTTGAGCAATGAGCATATCGAGGTCATTGAAGAAAGCGTTCTCGAGATGCATAGGGATAAAATTAGACGATTGCAGCAGCTTTCTCGGTTGATAGAGGTACTCTTCCAAACCAATGGTTGGGCGGTGCTCAAAAGGCTGTGCCGCCCCTACTTTGTGCATTCGACCCAGAAAGCGACCCACCCACTCTAGTTGCTCTAAGTTGTCGACTTCAAATTGTAAGCCTCCCTCGCTAATGAAGAGGGTAAAAAAGTAGCCTTCATATTGATGAATGGTTGTGCCATTTAGAACAAGAGGTGCTGAAATAGGCACATCATGCGCGACCAGTTCATGGGCGAAGTCGTGCTCTTCTTGAATCTGAGCAAGTGACCAACGCTGTGGACGATAAAACTTGACGACATACCGCTTTTTGTCTTCATCGGTAAACTGATAGACCCGGTTTTCGTAGCTGTTAAGTGGAAGAAGTCCGGATTCGGCTCTTATACCAATACTCTCTAGTGCATACCACATAAAGTCTGGTGTTAGAGCGTCAAAATTGAACGCTTGGTCTGTCATTATCCAACTAAAAAGGCTCATTACTGAGCCTTTTCCTATTATTGATGGTGAAGGGGTACTCGGCTAGAGTTTCTTAAGAAACCGGCTTTCCACTTCGATAGAAAAGTCATTATTGTCACTCAGTATAAACTGAATTGTGGCAACGGGTGAACTGAGTTGTTCTGGGTCAACGCCAAGGCTCATTGGCAGGTTTAACACTTCGCCAGGTTCAACCGTAATCATTTGTTTTCCATACCAAATAACGGACTCTAAGCCAGAAACAGAAAGAGTGTATTGTTGTTCTTGCTGTGTTTTGTTAATGATTTTTAGGGTGTAGGTATTTTCAACGAGACCATCACTGTTAGTCCGGGATAGCTGGCTGCGATCTCTTAACACGCTTAATCCGGCAGGGTCCACTGCGGATATTTGCACAAAGAATAGAGCAATCATCACAAGAAGAATGGCACCGTAACCTAGCAGTTTTGGTCGCATGACTTTCGTATGTTTACCCGATAGACGATGCTCTGTGGTGTAGTTAATCAAACCTTTTTCGTACCCCATGCGATCCATCGTTTTATCACAGGCGTCAATACAGGCACCACAGTTAATACATTCGTATTGCAGTCCGTCACGGATATCAATGCCGGTTGGACACACCTGAACGCACAAGTCGCAGTCAATGCAGTCGCCTAATCCGAGTGCTTTGTGGTCGGCTTTTCTAGGGCGTGGACCACGCTGTTCCCCGCGCTTAGGGTTGTAGCCGACAATAAACGTATCTTTATCAAACATCGCGGATTGGAAGCGTGCATAGGGGCACATGTGAATACACATGATAGAGCGCATCCAGCCAGCATTGCCATAGGTACAACCAGCAAAAAACAATACCCAAAAGGCGGGCCAAAAACTGGCGTTGAAACTAAAGAAATCGACCACTAAATCACTAATAGGAACGAAATACCCAGTGAAGGTAAAGCCAGTGGCGAGTGCGATAGCTAACCAGGCTATATGTTTTAGGGCTTTTCTTGCTGCGAGGTTTGTAGTGAGTTTATTTGAATCTTGTTTTCGTCTTTTGTTGGCGCTGCCTTCCAGTTTTTCTTCAAACCAGATGTACATAAAGGTCCAAACGGTTTGGGGACATAAGTACCCACACCATACGCGCCCTAAAAAGGTGGTAATAAAGAACAGTCCGAAGGCGGCGACCATAAACAACAGTGCAAGTAATGTTAAGTCTTGCGGATAAAGGGTGGTGCCAAAAAAGTTAAACTGCTGGTTGCCAATATCGAGGAGAATGGCTTGCCTTTCACCATATGGGATCCAAGGAACAATAGCGAATAGAACGAGTAGAAACCAACCGCCGTAGCGTCTTAGTTTTTGAAATGTCCCTTTACTTTCACGTACATAAATACGATTGCTAGGGTTAAAGCGATCTCCATTGCCTTTGTGTGTTTTAGGATTGAACGTTTTTGGCGTCACGTCCTTTATGTCAATCTTATCCTGACTCATGTGAAGCGGTCCTTCTTAGGCTGACGGCATGTTTTGACATGCTCTATTTTTCCGACATTGCGAGGTAACCTTTACCCATGAGCAGCGCTAAGAGCTAGCAATCATTGATAAAGTATAAGTTTCTACGTAAATAGAAAACGCGCCGATTATAACCTCGATAACAAACTCTTTTCTTTAAGGCTATCAACCTTTAACAAGAAATATGAAATCAATGGATATAAAAACGCTCCTACTAAGTGAGGAGCGTTTTGACAAAAGGTGAGTATGACTACTTGATAATACCGCGAGCTTTCAATAATGCGGTTTTAAAATCATCTTCTTGGTCTTTGGCAAGGCCAGGGATCATGTCGTCCTTTTGGCTATTACGCATCTTGAGATGATAAATGAGTACATCGTCAGTCAGTTCAGCAAGTTCGCCGTTATAGCCCGCTTCATTGGCGAGTTTAGCGATGAACTCCATTAGGTTGAGATCTGGCTCTTTTTGCCATTCCGGCTGCATAAGTTCGATGAGCTCGTTGAGGCGATGACACTTCATAAATTTCTCCACAATTCTTATAGTGATTTTTGCATCAAAATATCAAAGTTCATGACAATAACCAATATGAGAAAGCGCTAGGCATAAAAAAAGCGCAGGGTGTCTGCGCTTTTTTATTATGCTGCTTTAACGACTTTTGTTGGAGTCGGTGCCAAAAGAGCACTTTTTTCAACAAGCGTCATAGAAGGAGCGGCCTGTTTTGCGACAAAAGCAGGGGCAAAACCACTGCGACGACGCGACGCACCACGATTTGAGTGCGAAAACCTGACAGGAGTAGGGCGCATTGCTATACCTAACAGTCAGGCAATTCCATTGCCAATCTAATGGCCTGATTATTTATGAGTCATTGAAATACAATGGCTCTTTTTTGGCGGATGCCAGTCCTAATAAATAATCAGGAATAACGATATGCATGCATATCACGTATAGAATATCACCAAGTGTTATTTGGTTCGATAGCCTAGATAAAATTAATTGCTGCTTTTTTGCACATGTGGTTTTTTTTGCTATGTATATTTGTTTTATCGTATCAATTGCGATAAAACGGTGAGTAGTGAATGGAGGTGCGTATGTCTTTTTTTAAGAAAACCTTAGCAAGCTTTGGGATTGGTGCGGCGCGAGTGGACTCTGTATTGCACCAGGAGTTCCTTTATCCTGGCGAGAACGTCAAAGTGACGGTTCATGTTTATGGCGGCAAAACCGCCCAAACGGTCGATAATATTAATATGCGTTTATGCTGCCGTTATATTGATGAAGTCGCTCGTAGTCATCATGATAATCAGAATCAGCCAGGCAGTCCTAAGAAGCGTGTAGCGAAAACCTATGAATTGGAAACGTGGACGTTACCTTACGCGTTTACGATTGAGCCCGGTGAAACGCGAGATTTTGAAGTAGAATTGGCGGTTCCTTGGAATACTCCCGTCACGTTGGGTGATTCTAAAGTGTGGCTCGAGACAGGGCTTGATATCGCACTAGCCGCCGATCCCACAGATAAAGATTTACTTACCGTGAGACCCGATCCTTTGCTTGATGGAATTTTTTCTACGTTAGAGCATGAAGGGTTGCGAATTCGACAAGTTGAATGCGAAGCGGCAAAAGGGTTTGCGATGCCGTTTGTGCAAGAGTTTGAATTTGTGCCGACCACCGGGCCTTACCATGGTCGTTGGAGAGAGCTAGAAATCGTAGCTTACCGGGATGAAAGCGAACTTAAATTGTGGTTTGAAATTGATAGAAATAGAGATGGCATTGGCGGAATGCTTTCTAGCTTGATTGGGTTGGGGCAGTTAAAGCGTGAACTAACCCTACCAAGCTCAATGACCGCAGAAGAAGCGGGTAAGAAAGTGCTCGATTATCTCGATCAAACCTCTTAGAAAAGGAATGCTCAATCATTCAGCTTACATTTGTAAGCTGAATGTGTCATGCTGCAAACAAGTCCTATCTTGAGTATGTACCATGTCATCAGCTTCATTGTATAGTTTGCACGAAGAGCGCGCGAATAGTGTTACCCACGCACTTGGTGTCGCTTTGTCTGCCGTTGGCTTAGTGTTACTTGTATTGAAATCGATTCAAGCTAATGCCGATGCGCTCACATTCATTAGTATGAGTGTTTATGGCTGCAGCATGGTGACATTATTTCTGGCTTCGACACTCTACCATTCTATTGATGACCCCCACGCAAAACGTCGCCTGAAAACTTTTGACCATTGTGCTATCTACCTGTTGATCGCAGGGAGTTATACACCGTTTATGCTGGTGTGTTTGCGAACACCTCTTGCGGTGTCAGTTATGGTCATTGTTTGGTTGTTGGCAGTAGTGGGTGTTGTCATGAAGCTTTTTTATGCCCACCGTATTAAGCGTTTTTTCATTGCTGACTTATTTAACCATGGGTTGGCTATCGCTTATTCCGTTGTATCAGTTATCTCAAAGCTTAAGATCCGTCAGGTGTTATGTTGTTGGCGCTGGGCGGGGTGACGTATACCTTGGGTGCGGTATTTTATGCGTGTGAGCGCATTCCATTCAATCATGCTATTTGGCATGTGTTTGTTTTGGCAGGCGCGGCTTGTCACTTTTTCGCTATTTATTGGTATGTACAGCCTCGTTAAGTCATGAGGTTTCCCATGTTAACGACGCCAAAACGCAGGGAAAAAGAG
Organism: Vibrio sp. GJ43-1; assembly: GCF_055808835.1. Classification (NCBI taxonomy): domain Bacteria; kingdom Pseudomonadati; phylum Pseudomonadota; class Gammaproteobacteria; order Vibrionales; family Vibrionaceae; genus Vibrio; species Vibrio sp. GJ43-1. The sequence continues at coordinate 216,839 of NZ_CM147884.1, forward strand.
CACAAGTAGTGTCAGAATTTCGAGGCGCCCCATTAACATGCCAAGGCTTAATAACCATTTAGCGGCATCGGGCAGTGATGAGAAATTGCTAGGTAGGGCCGATGATGGTCCCCATTCCTGGCCCGACGTTAGCCACGGCCGTAATTGCCCCTGAAATGCTGGTGACTGGGTCAAGTCCCATCGCGCTCAGTGATGCCGCAAGCACTATAATAGTAACAAAGAACATCAATACAAACGCGACAACAGAGCGAACAATATCATCATTGACGGGGCGATGGTTGTAGCGTTGTACGAAGACACCTGATGGATGGATAAGCTTCATCATCTGTTTGTTTAAGAGCGTAATGGCAATCTGAATACGGAATATTTTGATGCCACCAGACGTAGAACCAGAGCAAGCGCCTACCATCATTATAAATACAAAAATAACGCTGGGTAAGGCTCCCCACGCGGTAAAGTCTTCTAAACCAAAGCCAGTGGTTGTCACGACAGAGACGATGTTAAACATCGCGACTCGAAACGCATCACTCAATGCGTAATCGTTTTTGATAATGAGCCACAGTGCAACGATGGTGCTGGATACTAAGAACAAATAGGTGAAACCGCGAACTTGCGCGTCATTGATGATGACACGAAGATTACGTTTAGTGAGCGCAGAGACAAAGAGTAGGAAAGGCAACCCACCCAAAAACATAAAAATGGTGCCTACCCAATGGGCACCATTGGAGAAGTGGTTCATCGAACCATCGGAGGTGGAATAGCCTCCTGTAGACAGTGTTGTAAAGGCATGATTAATGCCATCAAACAATGACATTCCAGTTGCTAGGTATCCAAGCAGACACAGCGCGGTCAATACCAAATAGACTAAGACAATATTCTTTGCGACGGTTTTTGCTCTTGGGCTGCTTTTATCTGACCAATCGGACGATTCGGTTTGGAATAAGCGCATTCCCCCGACATTAAGCATCGGCAATACCGCTACCGCCATAACAATAAAGCCAATACCACCAAGCCATTGCAAAATAGAACGCCATAGCAAAATACTTGGTGCCATATTGTCGAGCCCGCTGAGAACGGTTGAGCCTGTCGTAGTAATGCCTGACATGGTTTCAAAGTACGCATCGGTAAAGCTGATATGGTTGATGAACACAAAAGGTAGTGCGGCAAATGCGCTGGTAATCATCCAGACGAGGCTGGTAATCAGGAACATATCACGCACACTTAGGTGAAAATTCTTGGTGCGACCTATTGATAGGCATAAAAATGCCACAAGATGGGTAATTGCTACCGCTAAGCCAAAATCAAGAAAACCATCGGTACCCGTGAAAAAGGCGACTAATGTCGGGACGTACATAAATAGGGCCAGTTTTGAAAGAACTAACCCAATAACGAACGCGACTGGACGAGCATTGACCATAAATGTGCCTTATAAGAAGAATGCACTTGGTTGGAATAGTGCTTCTACATCGGGAACATACTTTTTGTCCACAAGGAACATGACCACGTGGTCATCTTGCTCAATGACGGTACGATCGTGAGCAATCAGCACTTCTTCGCCACGGACAATAGCGCCAATGGTGGTGCCTGGTGGTAACTTGATCTCACCAATGGCTTTGCCTACCACTTTGGATGTGGTTTCATCACCACGAGCGACGGCTTCAATGGCTTCAGCAGCGCCGCGTCTTAATGACGATACATTAACGATGTCAGCACGTCTTACATGGGTTAGCAGCGCGGAAATAGTGGCTTGCTGGGGTGATATTGCTACGTCAATGGTGCCACCTTGAACGAGATCAACGTACGCGCCTCGTTGAATGAGCACCATCACTTTTTTAGCGCCCATCTTTTTCGCTAACATTGCAGACATGATGTTAGTTTCATCTTCATTGGTTAGCGCAATAAAGACGTCTACTTGGTCGATATTTTCTTCGGCAAGTAATTCTTGATCCGCCGCGTCACCGCAGAACACGATGGTGTTTTCGAGTTGCTCAGAAAGCTTCTCAGCTCGTTGATAGCTGCGTTCGATGAGCTTAACGCTGTAGTTTTGTTCTAGGCGTTTCGACAGGCTTGAACCGATGTTACCCCCACCAACAATCATGATGCGACGATAAGGTTTTTCGAGGCGTTGAAGCTCACTCATGACCGAACGAATATGGTTACTGGCCGCAACAAAAAACACCTCGTCATCAGCTTCAATAATGGTGGTGCCTTGGGGGCGAATAGGGCGACCTTGTCGAAAGATGGCAGCGACTCGCGTGTCGATGTGCGGCATGTGTTCACGCAATGTTGATAGGGCATTGCCTACCAGTGGACCGCCATAATAGGCCTTCACCGCTACTAGGCTGACCTTCTCATCGGCAAAACTGACCACTTGCAGCGCACCGGGATATTGAATTAAGCGCTCGATATAACTGGTGACCAGTTCCTCTGGCGCAATTAAGTGATCAACGGGTACAGCCCCTGAATTAAACAGTGTTTCTTTTTCAATGAGGTATTCACGTGAGCGAATACGAGCAACACGGTTTGGGGTGTTAAAGAGCGAGAACGCCACCTGACAGGCTGCCATATTGGTTTCGTCCATATTAGTGACGGCAACCAACATATCGGCGTCTTGGGCGCCAGCCTCACGCAATACGTCAGGGTGGCTGGCATAGCCGTTGACCACCCGTAAATCATACTTATCTTGTAGTTCACGCAGACGGTCACTGTTTTTATCTACAATGGTAATATCATTGTTTTCACCCACGAGGTTTTCTGCGAGTGTGCCACCGACTTGCCCTGCACCAAGAATGATGATTTTCATAACGTTTCGCTCTTTTGATTATGTCGACTCAACGAGTCGCTAGAATAACTATCAATACCTTAGCATTCTATGCTTTTTTTAATACTGCGTAATAGAAGCCATCCATATCTTCTTCTCCAGGCAAAATCTGACGTCCTGGGTGGTTGATATCTGAATCTACTAGCTGGGCATTGCTGGTTCGCGCCAAGAATGCTTTCACTTGTTCTACGTTTTCTTGCGGTGTAATTGAGCATGTTGCGTACACCATGGTGCCGCCAGTTTTGAGCTGTTGCCACATTGCATCAAATATTTCACGTTGCAGCTCAGCAAGAGCCGCAATGTCTTCAGCTCGACGCAGCCATTTGATATCAGGGTGGCGACGAATAACGCCCGTTGCAGAGCAAGGCGCATCCAACAAGATGCGGTCGAATTGTTCACCTTGCCACCACTCTTGCGGTGTTCTTGCATCACCACAAACGACGGTCGCTTGAAGTTGTAAACGCTGCAGGTTGTCGTGAACGCGCTTTAGGCGAGTTTCATCACAATCAATGGCAACGACTTTGCTGCCTGTTGTGCGCTCAAGAATATGAGCCGTTTTGCCACCTGGCGCGGCGCAGCAATCTAGAATTAACTCACCATCTTGAGGCTGGAGATAATTAAGAGAGAGTTGCGCTGCGGCATCTTGTACCGATACCCAGCCTTTATCAAAGCCTGGCAAGTTGTTGACGTCGCAAGGTGCGGCCAATTTTAGAGCATCTTGCGCTTCTGAGTGTGCTGTGCAATCAATGCCTTCATTTTTGAGCAGTTCTAAGTATTCATCTCTTGTGTGATGCTGGTGATTAACACGTAACCACATCGGTGCTTTGGTGTTGTTCGCTTCTAGAATATCCGCCCACTGCTCTGGGTAACTATTTTGGAGCAGTTTTAGCAGCCAGCCTGGGTGACCATATTTGCCGACATTGTGACTCATGGATATTTCATCGAGCTGTTCTTGATTACGTTGATAATTTCGCAATACCGCATTGATGAGTCCACGCAATTTCGGGCCTTTTAGCGTTTTCGTTGCTTCAACCGTTTCACCTACTGCGGCGTGTGCTGGGATGCGCATATTGCCAATTTGGTAAATGCCAACAAGGATCAGGTGATGAAAAACACGCTGTTTGCCTTTAAGCGGTTTTTCCATGAGTTCAGAAGCAATGGATTCCAAGCGAGGTAGGATTCGCAGGGCGCCAAAACAAATTTCTTGCAGTAAAGCTTGGTCACGTGGTTTGACCTGCTGTTGACGCTACAGGAAGCGCATTGGATAGGGATTGACCTTTATCAACCACTTGAAACAGGATGTTGGCCGCAACAGCGCGAACGTTCATGTTAGTTACCTAAAATTGTGTTGTTATTAAAACAAACTAGGGCCTGCACTGGTCAGTACTGGCCCTAAAGATTGTATGTAGGGAGTATCGTTAACCTAGGATACTGCCGACTTCAAACCAGCTGGCTTTGGAGTTTAGTACATCACTGACTAAGCATGGCTTTCTTTCCTGGGATCTGGATCTGCTCCAGAACTAAGGTGCCCTTTCCAGTAGCAATGTAAATTCCTGTTTTATCAGCCTTAAGGATAGTGCCTACTGCCATTTCTGTCGTACTTGCCTCTACACGAGATTGCCAAACTTTGATGTTGTTCTCTTCCACCGAGAAGAAACTCATTGGCCACGGGTTAAAGGCTCGCACGCAGCGCTCGATAAACTCCGCGTCTAGCGACCAGTCAATCTTCGCTTCGTCTTTGCTCAACTTACTGGCGTAATTGGCTTGCTCGTCGTCTTGCTTTACTGGTTTTGTATTGCCAGCAGCAATGTCACCTAAGCAGTCAACTAAAGCCTGCGGACCTAGCTCGGCGAGCTTGTCATACATAGTGGCACTAGTGTCGGTGGCTTCGATAGGAAGTGTCGCGATTTTTAGCATGTCACCAGTATCAAGACCGATATCCATCTGCATGATAGTCACGCCTGTTTCTGCATCGCCCGCCCAAATAGAGCGCTGGATTGGCGCTGCGCCACGCCAGCGAGGCAAAATAGAACCGTGAACATTGATGCAACCCAATTTAGGGGTATCAAGGACTGCTTGTGGGAGCAATAAACCATACGCAACGACGATCATAAGATCGGCGTTCAAATCTTTCAGCGTTTGTTTGGCTTCATCTGATTTAAAATTCACTGGCTGGTAGACAGGAATATCATGCTCAATCGCCATCGTTTTTACTGGGCTAGCGGTTAGCTTTTTGCCGCGCCCCAGCTGGTCGATCTGGTTGGGTGTAAACGGCAATAATGTCGTGCTCCGAAGACAATAACGCCGCCAAGTGACGGGCGGCGAAGTCTGGAGTACACGGCAAACACAATGCGTAATGATTGGCTCACAGAAACCTCACTTAAGTTATTATTGTTTCGCGTTGAAGCGCTGAATCTTTTCTAATTTATCTTTGATACGCTTACGCTTTAGAGGGGAAAGATAATCGACAAAAAGTTTGCCCTCTAAATGGTCCAATTCGTGCTGAACACAAATGGCGAGTAAGTCATCGGCTTCAAAGGAGAACGCTTCACCATCGCGGTTAAGCGCAGTGACGCTGACTTCTGCTGCGCGAGCAACGAGTGCGCGTGCGCCAGGCACGGACAAGCAACCCTCTTCAATACCGTCTTCACCGCGTTTTTCGGTGATTTCTGGATTGATAAGGACCATCGGTTCATCGCGTGTGTCGGAAATATCGATCACAACAATACGCTGGTGGAAGTCTACTTGCGTTGCCGCAAGACCAATTCCTTCTTCGTCGTACATGGTTTCAATCATGTCATCAACGACTTTTTGAATCTCCGGAGTGACTTCAGTGACAGGCTTTGCGACTGTTCTTAGGCGCTCATCCGGGAAAGTTAATACTTGTAATACAGACATATACACTCAAAATATTGAACTGTGCCGAATAGGCACGGACTTCGTTGGTTCAATTCTAGACATTTTCGCACCTAAATGACAGCATCCCATGAAACAAAGCAAGGGAATGCTGACGATGAAACAACAAATATTGAGATCGAAGTGGCATTTTATTCTGCTCACACTCTCTGTATTTCTTTGCTTTCCTGTGGATTCCGATGAATTAAAGATCAAACCTAATGTCCCTAGGTCTTATGTGGTTGTGGCAGGAGATACGTTGTGGGACATCTCTACATTATATCTGCAGTCACCATGGCGATGGCCTGAACTTTGGGGGCAAAACCAGCACATCGATAACCCACACCTCATCTACCCTGGCGATCGACTCTCGCTCATCTGGATTGATGGCAAGCCTCGTCTGACAAAGAAGGCCTTTGAAAAGTTATCACCTCGTATTCGTATTAACCAAAAAGTTGCCATTTCGGGCGCGGAGCGCGCTACGGTGACTCGTTATCTAGAAAAAGAAGGGCTTGTCGAATCCTCTCGATTAGAGACATTCCCGGTTGTTGCTGGGTCAAGTCGTGGCCTGGACTATGTGACGGATCGTGATGAGCTCTACATTCAATATGAAGGGGCAGAGCGTGAGTGGGGGATTTATCGGGTTGGCAAAGCGTATATATCGAGCGATGAGAAGGCTGAAATGACGGAAATTCGCCTATTGGCGGAAGCCCATACCGTTGATCAGAAAGAGGGAATGACGACGTTAATGATAACCAGCCTTAAAAGAGAGCTTAAAAAAGGTGATCTCGTTATTCCGTTTAGCGTCCATCAGGATATGTCTCTAGCCGCCAGTTTTTATCCTCAACCTGGACCTGATATTACGTCTAAGCCAGTTCAGCTTCTAGGTTCGCTAAATTCGTTGAACTATGCCGTGCAAGGACAGACAGTGGTGCTAAATGTGGGTGTATTGGATAGCGTGAAGCAGGGAAGTACTTACCTTATCAAGCGGCGTTCGGAAGGTTTTCGCTTTTCATCAGGGGAGAAAGGACTCACCAAAGCCACCAAGGTATCCACATTCCCTAAAGTTGAAATTGGGCAATTGATGGTGATTCGTCCGTATGCGCATTTTAGTATCGCCGTGATCACGACATCGACAGAACCAGTATCAATGATGGCAATCATTGAAGCGCCAGAACGGTAATGACACTGATGGTTGAGCGTAAATCGTTAGAAGACGAACTAGCCGCATGGCTGACGTTGGCCTTGTGTCCGGGTATTGGTTCGGTGACGTTTCATAAGTTATGCGCGATTGCGGCACCCTCAACGCTGATTGATTTTGATGAACTTCAGCTACGTGCCATTGGTCTAAAAGAAAAACAAATTCGTTTTATTCGCCATGATGCCACGAACGTCGTGCAAGCTTGCTTAGAATGGCAGAATCGCCCATACCACCATATATTGTTGTCGATAAACCCTCATTACCCTGCTTTACTTAAAGAAACAAAGGGGTATCCACCGATACTGTTCGTTATTGGTCATCCACAAGTATTGAGTGCTCCGCAAATTGCGATGGTTGGCAGCCGCAATGCCACAATAGAAGGGCTAGAGACAGCATCGAGTTATGCGCATACTTTTTCTGAACAAGGGTTTGTTGTCACGAGTGGCTTGGCGCTGGGTGTGGATGGACACGCTCATCAGGGGGCGTTGAATGCTTGGTGGTAAAACGGTGGCGGTATTGGGCTCTGGTTTAGAACATATTTATCCCCATCGACATAAAGGGCTTGCGAGCCGAATTCAGGAGCAGGGTGCACTAATTAGCGAACACCCTCCTTACAGCAAACCGAGACCGGAGTTTTTCCCACGTCGAAATCGTATTATTAGTGGCTTGGCGGCTGGTGTTGTTGTGGTTGAGGCAACAGAAAAAAGTGGCTCGTTAATTACAGCGCGATATGCTGCTGAGCAAGGCCGAGATGTGTTCGCTATTCCGGGCTCAATCCGACACCCTTTTCATAACGGGTGCCACTCATTGATAAAAAACGGTGCTTGTCTCGTACAATCACCAAAGGATGTGTTGGATGAAATAGAATCGCTGACAAATTGGTCTAAAGATCATCAACCGAGTTTTTTTGACTCACCACCTGAGAGGCAAGTGTCTGATAAAGAAGCATTGCCATATCCAGAACTGTTGGCTAACGTAGGAATAGAGCCGACACCTGTTGATATTTTGGCTCAAAAGACCCATATTCCTGTGCATGAGGTCATGCAACAGCTCCTTGAGCTTGAATTACTTGGCCATATTGTTGCCGTTACCGAGTGGTTATATTCTTAGTGGGAGAGGCAAGCTATGATGATGGACATACTGATGTACCTGTTTGAAACCTATATCCATAGCGATGCGGAACTACAGGTAGACCAAGACGAACTGGAAGATGAATTGCTTCGAGCAGGCTTTCAGCAAAAAGATATTTACAAAGCACTGCAATGGTTAGAAGACTTAGCGGAACTGCAAGATACCGATAAGCACTCTGCTATCTCGATGAGTGCATCCACCTCAACTCGTATTTACACCGCCAAAGAAATGTCTCGTATTGACGTTAAGAGCCGAGGCTTTTTGATGTTTTTAGAGCAAGTGGGTGTCTTGACGACAGAAACTCGTGAGATGGTGATAGATCGAGTGATGGGACTGGAAACAAGTGAATTTGAATTGGATGATCTAAAGTGGATTATCTTAATGGTATTGTTCAATGTTCCCGGTAATGAAAATGAATATACGCTTATGGAAGAGCTGATCTACACTACGGAACAAGGCATGGTTCATTAGAAATCCGGCCCCTAACGTTTATAGAAGAGAGTTTCATGAGCGGTAAAATTGATCATCAACTGTTTTCGGCTCATGAACATGCACTCGATAAAGAGTCATGTCCGCAATGCCAGCGCGGTACGTTACAGCTAAAGAATGGTAAGCACGGCCCTTTTCTAGGTTGCAGTGATTACCCTAGCTGTGAATTTATTAAGCCACTGCATCAAAATGATGGCCATATCATTAAATCATTAGGGGTGTCATGCCCGGACTGTGGTTGTGAGCTATTGCTTCGCCAAGGTCGTTACGGAATGTTTATTGGTTGTAGCGGGTACCCTGAATGTCACTTTATTCAATCGCCCAACAAACCAGAAGATAATGAACAGAATCGTGTTGCTGATGTTTCTTGTCCCGAGTGCCGGAAAGGGCACTTAATTGAGAGAAAATCACGATTTGGTAAAGCTTTTTACGCTTGCGATGCCTATCCTAAATGCAAGTTTGCGGTAAACCACCCGCCTGTGGTTGGCAACTGTGATGGTTGTGGTTATCCGTTATTGACGGAAAAGAAACGAGCGTCTGGAGCGGTACTTGAATGTGCTTCTCGCTCATGTCATAAAATTCAAAATGAAAACGGCTCTTAATGAGCCGTTTTTTATTGGAGTGAGATAATCACTGACCGGAGAGTATGCTTGGGCGCCTACAAAGCGTGCGCCGCAGGCTTTAGTGCCGGAAAGGCTGCAGGGTCTAGAACATCAGCGAGCTTAATGAGCGTCGCTTTCAGTTCTGTGTTGTCAGAGGCTGATACATTAATATGCCCCATCTTACGCCCAGCTCGTTTTTCTTTGCCATACCAATGTACATGACAGCCTGGTAACTGATGCACCGCTTCTGGGACGCAATCTTCGCCTAAGATGTTGACCATTGACGTTGTGCGGGTGAGCTGTGTTGAACCAAGTGGCATGTTACATACTGCACGTAAATGGTTTTCAAATTGGCAAGTATCGGCGCCTTGTTGTGTCCAGTGTCCAGAATTGTGCACGCGCGGGGCAATTTCATTGACGAGTAGAGCACCATTGACGTCAAAGAACTCTAATGCCAGCACGCCGACATAATCGAGAGACTCTGCAACGGCGGTGAACATTTTGGCTGCTTGTTGCTGTAGCTCAGTTTCATCAATCGCGGTTGATAGCGTTAATACGCCGTCGGTATGCACGTTTTCCGCCAAAGGATAAATCGCAATATCACCTTGTTGATTACGAGCGCCAATCAGTGAGACCTCACGCTGAAAAGGGACAAATTCTTCCGCGACAATCGCTTGGTTCTCTGACTGCTCGATACACGCTAGCATTTCCGCCCAAATTGATTCGACGTTATCGAGGGATTTAAGCCGCCATTGACCTTTACCGTCGTAGCCACCAAGCGCACTTTTTAGCACCATCGGCAAGCCGACATGAGAAATGGCCGTATCGAAATCTTGTCGTGAGCGGATAATGGTGTACTTGGCATTTTTTACACCTGCTTGATCAAGCAGGGCTTTTTCAATGCGTCGATCACCACTAAGCTTTGATCGCCTGCGTCGAAGGGAGAAACTTGCCACTTTTTTCACAGATGTCTAAAACTGCAAGCGGGATGTGCTCAAACTCAGCCGTAATCACGTCAGCAAGGTCGATAGCTTGCTGTAAACCGTTACCCAGCACTTCAAGTGTTAAGGGGTGGACGATGTCTTCGCTGTTTACGTCAAACGCCGATATCTTGATATTGAGAGGTGCGCCAGCCAGAGCCATCATTCGTGCTAACTGACCAGCTCCTAAAACCAATACGTGCTTCATGATCAATCCTCTGATGGATCAGGGTTTGCGAGTACAGTATCCGTTTGTGTTTGGCGGAATGCTTCGACCTTTTCCATCACCGCATGCGGTTGGTGAATGCCGATGATTTGGGCCGCTAGGATGCCCGCATTAGCAGCACCAGCTTCACCAATGGCTAAAGTACCGACTGCAATGCCTTTTGGCATTTGAACGATAGAGAGCAGTGAGTCCATTCCTTTTAGTGCACGACTTTGCACTGGCACACCTAATACAGGAATGCTCGTGAATGCTGCAGCCATACCTGGAAGGTGTGCCGCACCGCCAGCTCCTGCGATGATAACGGAAATACCGCGCTCTTTGGCAGAAGTCGCGTAGTCTGCTAGTAGTTGTGGTGTGCGGTGAGCGGAAACAACTTTCGTTTCATATTCCACACCAAATTGGTCTAGCATATCAGCAGCCAGTTGCATTGTTGGCCAGTCTGATTTTGAACCCATAATAATACCGACTTTCATCCGAAGCTCCTTCAAAGCATGTTCAAATGGACTAAATTGCGCGCATTATACGAGTATTTTTTTCATAGGAAAACGTTTGCGTGAGTTAAAGTTGGGTTTTTTTCTGGATTCTAGACTGGCTTTTGAGCATAGTGCGGTGAATTGTAAAAAAAATGTTTAGATTTAAGGGAAGGAAGGCGCAGTGAATAACGTTCTCGCTATTGTCGATACGCTCAAGTCGGGTGAGGTGATTGCTTATCCAACAGAAGGTGTGTTTGGTGTCGGTTGTGATCCGGACAACATAGAAGCGATTAAAAAGCTATTGGCGGTAAAAGAAAGACCTGTAGAGAAAGGTCTGATTTTAATTGCGAGTAGCTATGAACAGCTGCGTCCCTATATTGACGAGACTCAACTCAGCAAGACGCAACTTGAACGTGTGTTCTCTACTTGGCCAGGCCCTTATACTTGGGTGATGCCAGCCAGTAGAAAGGTATCTCCTTGGTTGAGTGGTCAGTTTGATACGATTGCAGTAAGGGTGACCGACCATGCTCTTGTTCAAGCGTTATGCCAAGAATTTGGTAAGCCAGTGACATCGACGAGCGCTAACTTAGCCGGCATGCCTTCATGTATGACGGTAAATGAAGTGAAGGTTCAACTTGGAGAGCGACTAGCGGGTATTCTTAATGGTGAAGTGGGTGGGCGTGAAAACCCGAGCGAAATTCGTGACGCAAGAACTGGGAAAATGATTAGGCAAGGGTAGAGAGGTCGATAGACAATGTCAGGTGTAGATAAACATCAAGTGAAAGCATTCTTGTTGCAATTACAAGATGCCATTTGTGAACAACTAACCAGCGTAGACGGTGTAGCGCAATTTGTTGAAGATGAATGGCAAAGAGAACTTGGCGGCGGCGGGCGAAGTCGCGTGCTTAAAGATGGCGGGGTGTTTGAACAAGGTGGCGTAAACTTTTCCCATGTCTTTGGAGATAAAATGCCAGCGTCTGCTACCGCTCACCGCCCAGAATTGGCGGGACGCAATTTCGAAGCCATGGGAGTCTCTTTAGTGTTGCACCCCAAAAATCCTTATGTGCCCACATCGCACGCCAATGTGCGCTTTTTTGTGGCAGAAAAAGAGGGTGAAGCACCCATCTGGTGGTTTGGTGGTGGCTTTGATTTAACACCGTTTTACCCTTTTGAGGAAGACGGTCAGCATTGGCATCAGGTAGCTAAGGATTTATGTGCGCCATTTGGCGATGACGTCTATGCCGAACACAAAAAGTGGTGTGATGACTACTTCTTCTTACCGCACCGAAATGAAACCCGCGGTATTGGGGGCTTGTTCTTTGATGATCTAAATCAGTGGGGCTTTGATAAGTCGTTTCAGTATATGCAGGCGGTTGGTAATGGTTACCTCGATGCGTACTTGCCGATAGTGAATAAACGTAAGAGTTTAGAGTTTGGCTCACGTGAACGTGACTTTCAACTCTATCGCCGTGGTCGATATGTCGAGTTCAACCTCGTTTATGACCGTGGAACTCTGTTCGGTTTGCAAAGTGGCGGACGGACAGAGTCGATACTAATGTCAATGCCACCATTAGCGCGCTGGGAATATAGTTATCAGCCTGAAGAAAATACACCAGAAGCGACGCTGTACTCGGACTATTTGAAGCCAAGAGACTGGTAACTTGGCGAAAGCATGCTGAAGTGATAGTGTCTTTAATATCACTTTAGTATGCAGCAGGCAGGGACATGAGCAAGCCAGATCAGTATGTTGTTTTCGGAAATCCTATCACTCAAAGTAAATCGCCTTTTATTCATACCTTGTTTGCTAAGCAAACTGCGCAAAATATGGAGTATGGCCGTCAGCAGCCGGATAACACAGAGTTTATATCTGCAGTTGAAGTGTTTTTTAATGAGGGTGGTAAAGGGTGCAACATCACCGCCCCCTTTAAAGAAGAAGCTTATCAATTTGCAAGCCGCCTAACAGAAAGAGCGCAATTGGCTGGAGCGGTTAACACGTTAAAGAAAGTCGATGATGGTGAGATCATTGGAGACAATACTGATGGTGAAGGATTAGTTCAGGACTTATTACAGCATCAAGTGATGCTCGAGGGCGCATCAATTCTTGTCATAGGGGCTGGTGGAGCCGCTCGTGGTGTGCTGAAACCGCTTTTAGATCAAAAACCGTCCTCAATCACCTTGACCAACCGCACTTTTGGAAAAGCAGAAGACTTAGTGGGTATTTTTTCCAGCTTTGGGGCTATCAATGCCATCGAAATGTCGAGTGTTTCGAAAAGCTATGATGTTGTTATCAACTCTACATCTGCAAGTCTGTACAACGAACGTCCAAGTATAAGTCACGCAATTTTTGGTCCGCAGACGGTGAGTTATGATATGGCCTACGGTCAAGGACTAACGACATTCAATCAGTGGGCCAGTCAATCAGGTGCTGCGGTCACTTATGACGGACTGGGTATGTTAGTGGGGCAAGCCGCTGAAAGCTTCATGCTATGGCGTGGGCTACGCCCGGGCTCTCGACAAATCTTGCGCGAACTTCGTAGAAATCTGGAAAGTTAGTAAAATGAATCAATCAATATTGTTTTCTGATGACATTGTATGGAATTCCCTCACGCAGACATTAGCATTTCATGCCAATCAGTCCGGCATGCTAATTACTTGTACTATTGATGCTGAAAAGCTAGGTCAGTTAGCCTCTATGCGAGTGAATAATGAAGAAGAGGCTATCGAAGCATATAAAAAAGCGCAGTTTGATATTGAAGAGTGCGCAGAAGCCCTCATTGAAGATGAGGACTTCGATGACCAAGGTAATATTAAAGTGGGCTAGCGAATAACGTCAACATGATTAATGTAGTCATTTTTGTTCTGTACATAATTGTTTGATGACGTCTGTAAAAATGTGGTTTCTTTTTCTGTTAGTGGACGAATTTGTTTTACCGGGCTTCCCACGTATAGGTAGCCCCTTTCGAGGCGCTTATTTGGTGGAACTAAACTTCCCGCACCAATCATTACATCGGATTCAATGATGGCACCATCTAATACGATGCTAGCCATTCCAATCAACACGCGGTCGTGAATGGTGCAGCCGTGAAGCATAACCTGATGACCAATAGTGACATCACTACCAATTAATAATGGATAACCCTCAGGGTTATCCATATTTCTGTGGGTAACATGTAAGACGGAGTTGTCTTGAATATTCGTTCTGTCTCCAATCTCAATACGATTGACATCGCCACGTGCAGAGACGAATGGCCAAATGCTCACATCCTTACCAAGGTGAACATCTCCTACGATAACGCTAGTCATATCTATATAGACAGAAGAGTCGAATTGCGGGCAAATTCCTTTGAAACTACGAACTGAAGTCATATTTATCTCTTAGTTGAGAGTTTGTAATGTGATTTATGCTGATTTTAAGCGGTTTTTTAACCATTAAGAATAAAAAACAATCAGACAGATAAAAAAAGTTGAAAAAGTGACTTTTAGGGCTTGCCAATGTGATTCGGATCTCTATAATGCACCCTCGCTGACACGGGAACGGTTCAACAAAAACCGAGAACGAGTCAGAAGGTTATTAAGCTCAATGAGCTTAGCAAAATAAGTTTTAAAAAGTGTTTGACACTGAAGCTTATCTAGCTAAAATGGCCGTCCGTTTTGAGCAAGCCTCGAAACAAGCTCTTTAACAATATAGACCTATATCAATCTGTGTGGACACTTGTTGATGATAATCATTATGTCTGCTTCTGCTGCAAAGTAGAAGCGAACCACTTCTTCGGAAGTAAAATGGTTTTCAATGAACACGTGACCTAAGGGTAGTAAGTTCGCTTACTGTCACACAGTCAAAATTCATTATCGTTCTGTTGGAACGATAATAGCTTTAAAATTACTTCTTACTTTTTAAGTAAGGGACAGTTTTGAAGTCAGTATTCATTGAGCCGACAAAATCTTAAATTGAAGAGTTTGATCATGGCTCAGATTGAACGCTGGCGGCAGGCCTAACACATGCAAGTCGAGCGGAAACGACAACATTGACCCTTCGGGTGATTTGTTGGGCGTCGAGCGGCGGACGGGTGAGTAATGCCTGGGAAATTGCCCTGATGTGGGGGATAACCATTGGAAACGATGGCTAATACCGCATAATGCCTTCGGGCCAAAGAGGGGGACCTTCGGGCCTCTCGCGTCAGGATATGCCCAGGTGGGATTAGCTAGTTGGTGAGGTAATGGCTCACCAAGGCGACGATCCCTAGCTGGTCTGAGAGGATGATCAGCCACACTGGAACTGAGACACGGTCCAGACTCCTACGGGAGGCAGCAGTGGGGAATATTGCACAATGGGCGCAAGCCTGATGCAGCCATGCCGCGTGTATGAAGAAGGCCTTCGGGTTGTAAAGTACTTTCAGCAGTGAGGAAGGTTCATACGTTAATAGCGTATGGATTTGACGTTAGCTGCAGAAGAAGCACCTAGCTAACTCCGTGCCAGCAGCCGCGGTAATACGGAGGGTGCGAGCGTTAATCGGAATTACTGGGCGTAAAGCGCATGCAGGTGGTTCGTTAAGTCAGATGTGAAAGCCCGAGGCTCAACCTCGGAACTGCATTTGAAACTGGCGGACTAGAGTACTGTAGAGGGGGTAGAATTTCAGGTGTAGCGGTGAAATGCGTAGAGATCTGAAGGAATACCAGTGGCGAAGGCGGCCCCCTGGACAGATACTGACACTCAGATGCGAAAGCGTGGGGAGCAAACAGGATTAGATACCCTGGTAGTCCACGCCGTAAACGATGTCTACTTGGAGGTTGTGGCCTTGAGCCGTGGCTTTCGGAGCTAACGCGTTAAGTAGACCGCCTGGGGAGTACGGTCGCAAGATTAAAACTCAAATGAATTGACGGGGGCCCGCACAAGCGGTGGAGCATGTGGTTTAATTCGATGCAACGCGAAGAACCTTACCTACTCTTGACATCTAGAGAAGCCAGCGGAGACGCAGGTGTGCCTTCGGGAACTCTAAGACAGGTGCTGCATGGCTGTCGTCAGCTCGTGTTGTGAAATGTTGGGTTAAGTCCCGCAACGAGCGCAACCCTTATCCTTGTTTGCCAGCACGTAATGGTGGGAACTCCAGGGAGACTGCTCGGTGATAAACCGGAGGAAGGTGGGGACGACGTCAAGTCATCATGGCCCTTACGAGTAGGGCTACACACGTGCTACAATGGCGCATACAGAGGGCAGCAAGCTAGCGATAGTGAGCGAATCCCAAAAAGTGCGTCGTAGTCCGGATTGGAGTCTGCAACTCGACTCCATGAAGTCGGAATCGCTAGTAATCGTGGATCAGAATGCCACGGTGAATACGTTCCCGGGCCTTGTACACACCGCCCGTCACACCATGGGAGTGGGCTGCAAAAGAAGTGGGTAGTTTAACCTTCGGGAGGACGCTCACCACTTTGTGGTTCATGACTGGGGTGAAGTCGTAACAAGGTAGCCCTAGGGGAACCTGGGGCTGGATCACCTCCTTATACGAAGATTGTCTTGATGAGTGTTCACACAGATTGATTAGGTTTATGATGTAAAAGAGTGTTTGTTTTTACTTGTTAAGTGAAAACAACAAACAGTAAGTGCCCAACACTTACTACTTAGTGTCCCGTTCGTCTAGAGGCCTAGGACACCGCCCTTTCACGGCGGTAACAGGGGTTCGACTCCCCTACGGGATACCATTGGGTCGTTAGCTCAGTTGGTAGAGCAGTTGACTTTTAATCAATTGGTCGCAGGTTCGAATCCTGCACGACCCACCATTCTTACTCACGAAGAATGGCTTTTATTTTCACTTTTTTGAAAGGTGAAGACAAAAGAAACTAAATGTGGGCGATTAGCTCAGTTGGGAGAGCACCTCCCTTACAAGGAGGGGGTCACTGGTTCGAGCCCGGTATCGCCCACCACTCTCTAAATATTTTTGGAAGTATCAATCCAAACCACTACTCTTGTTGTTGGTTTGCATTTTTGACTCTGAAAGTCGTTAGAAAGTGCTTTTTAGCACGCGTTTCGAAAGAAACTAGCTCTTTAACAATTTGGAAAGCTGACGAACAACATTTGATTTAATGTTGTTCAAATAAAAGTTCTCAAATCCTATGTCTTTAAGATGTAGGTACCAACACACATTCAAGTGTTCTTGGAAACAGCACAACTTCGGTTGTGAGGTTTATATTTGAGTCCGGCAAAATCGAATGCTATCTCGCTCATTCAAATAATGAGATAGCGACTTTGGTTGTTTGCCATACATAAGACCTTTTGGGGTTGTATGGTTAAGTGACTAAGCGTACACGGTGGATGCCTTGGCAGTCAGAGGCGATGAAGGACGTAATAACTTGCGATAAGCCCAGATTAGGTAGTAATAACCTGTGAGTCTGGGATTTCCGAATGGGGAAACCCACGTGCATAAGCACGTATCATTAACTGAATACATAGGTTAATGAAGCAAACCGGGGGAACTGAAACATCTAAGTACCCCGAGGAAGAGAAATCAACCGAGATTCCGAAAGTAGCGGCGAGCGAAATTGGACTAGCCCTTAAGCTTTTAATGATGCAGGTGAAGGCTCTGGAAAGTGCCGCAGTAAAGGGTGATAGCCCCGTAACCGACACATCATAATCAGTGAAAACGAGTAAGGCGGGACACGTGATATCCTGTTTGAATATGGGGGGACCATCCTCCAAGGCTAAATACTACTGACTGACCGATAGTGAACCAGTACCGTGAGGGAAAGGCGAAAAGAACCCCTGTGAGGGGAGTGAAATAGAACCTGAAACCGTGTACGTACAAGCAGTAGGAGCCCACTTGTTGGGTGACTGCGTACCTTTTGTATAATGGGTCAGCGACTTATATTCAGTGGCAAGGTTAACCGTTTAGGGGAGCCGTAGGGAAACCGAGTCTTAACTGGGCGTTCAGTCTCTGGATATAGACCCGAAACCAGGTGATCTAGCCATGGGCAGGTTGAAGGTTGAGTAACATCAACTGGAGGACCGAACCGACTAATGTTGAAAAATTAGCGGATGACTTGTGGCTAGGGGTGAAAGGCCAATCAAACCTGGAGATAGCTGGTTCTCCCCGAAAGCTATTTAGGTAGCGCCTCGGACGAATACTACTGGGGGTAGAGCACTGTTAAGGCTAGGGGGTCATCCCGACTTACCAACCCTTTGCAAACTCCGAATACCAGTAAGTAATATCCGGGAGACACACGGCGGGTGCTAACGTCCGTCGTGGAGAGGGAAACAACCCAGACCGCCAGCTAAGGTCCCAAAGTATAGCTAAGTGGGAAACGATGTGGGAAGGCTTAGACAGCTAGGATGTTGGCTTAGAAGCAGCCATCATTTAAAGAAAGCGTAATAGCTCACTAGTCGAGTCGGCCTGCGCGGAAGATGTAACGGGGCTAAGCTATACACCGAAGCTGCGGCAATATGATTTATCATATTGGGTAGGGGAGCGTTCTGTAAGCCGTTGAAGGTGAACTGTAAGGTTTGCTGGAGGTATCAGAAGTGCGAATGCTGACATGAGTAACGATAAAGGGGGTGAAAAACCTCCTCGCCGGAAGACCAAGGGTTCCTGTCCAACGTTAATCGGGGCAGGGTAAGTCGACCCCTAAGGCGAGGCCGAAAGGCGTAGTCGATGGGAAACGGGTTAATATTCCCGTACTTCTTATAATTGCGATGGGGGGACGGAGAAGGCTAGGTGGGCCTGGCGATGGTTGTCCAGGTTCAAGTACGTAGGCGGGTGGTTTAGGTAAATCCGGACCACTATTAACGCTGAGATACGATGTCGAGCTACTACGGTAGTGAAGTCATTGATGCCATGCTTCCAGGAAAAGCCTCTAAGCTTCAGATTATAAGAAATCGTACCCCAAACCGACACAGGTGGTCGGGTAGAGAATACCAAGGCGCTTGAGAGAACTCGGGTGAAGGAACTAGGCAAAATGGTACCGTAACTTCGGGAGAAGGTACGCTCTTGGCGGTGAAGTCCCTTGCGGATGGAGCTACTAGGAGTCGCAGATACCAGGTGGCTGCAACTGTTTATTAAAAACACAGCACTGTGCAAAATCGTAAGATGACGTATACGGTGTGACGCCTGCCCGGTGCCGGAAGGTTAATTGATGGGGTTAGACTTAGGTCGAAGCTCTTGATCGAAGCCCCGGTAAACGGCGGCCGTAACTATAACGGTCCTAAGGTAGCGAAATTCCTTGTCGGGTAAGTTCCGACCTGCACGAATGGCGTAATGATGGCCACGCTGTCTCCACCCGAGACTCAGTGAAATTGAAATCGCTGTGAAGATGCAGTGTACCCGCGGCTAGACGGAAAGACCCCGTGAACCTTTACTACAGCTTGGCACTGAACATTGACCCTACATGTGTAGGATAGGTGGGAGCCTTTGAAGCATGCACGCTAGTGTGTGTGGAGGCAATCTTGAAATACCACCCTTGTATGCTTGATGTTCTAACGTTGGTCCCTAATCGGGATTGCGGACAGTGCCTGGTGGGTAGTTTGACTGGGGCGGTCTCCTCCCAAAGAGTAACGGAGGAGCACGAAGGTGGGCTAAACACGGTTGGACATCGTGTGGTTAGTGCAATGGCATAAGCCCGCTTGACTGCGAGAATGACAATTCGAGCAGGTACGAAAGTAGGTCATAGTGATCCGGTGGTTCTGAATGGAAGGGCCATCGCTCAACGGATAAAAGGTACTCCGGGGATAACAGGCTGATACCGCCCAAGAGTTCATATCGACGGCGGTGTTTGGCACCTCGATGTCGGCTCATCACATCCTGGGGCTGAAGTCGGTCCCAAGGGTATGGCTGTTCGCCATTTAAAGTGGTACGCGAGCTGGGTTTAGAACGTCGTGAGACAGTTCGGTCCCTATCTGCCGTGGGCGTTGGAAGATTGAAGGGGGCTGCTCCTAGTACGAGAGGACCGGAGTGGACGAACCTCTGGTGTTCGGGTTGTCATGCCAATGGCATTGCCCGGTAGCTAAGTTCGGAATCGATAACCGCTGAAAGCATCTAAGCGGGAAGCGAGCCCTGAGATGAGTCTTCCCTGGCACTTTAAGTGTCCTAAAGGGTTGTTCAAGACTAGAACGTTGATAGGCAGGGTGTGTAAGTGCTGCGAGGCATTGAGCTAACCTGTACTAATTGCCCGTGAGGCTTAACCATACAACACCCAAAGGGTTTTGATGGACTCAAAGCAAGAACAGATTGAATGTGTATTAATAACTTTTATTAAGCTTTCCGAATTTTAAGAATTTGCTTGGCGACCATAGCGTTGCAGACCCACCTGATCCCATGCCGAACTCAGAAGTGAAATGCAGTAGCGCCGATGGTAGTGTGGGGTTTCCCCATGTGAGAGTAGGACATCGCCAGGCTTTGAACAGACATCTATTTGAAGCACAACTTAGGTAAGACTTTAGATAGAGCCACTGCGGAGTGGTAGTTCAGTTGGTTAGAATACTCGACCTGTCACGCCGGGGGTCGCGGGTTCGAGTCCCGTCCACTCCGCCATTTATACTAAGCCCTAGTCGAAAGACTGGGGCTTTTTTACGTCCAGAATAAATTATCAATGATGAATTTAGCTGCTAACTTTTTGCATTCACCGAATCGACAAGTGCGAATCCTGTCTTTTCCTATCCCTTACCTATATTAAAGCCAAAGAATAGTTTTATCGAAAGACGAGGTTTCTTGCGTCTGCAGTAGTTTACAGTGTTGGTACAGTCGATACTAAGGAATGGAGTCGGGTTAGCATCATCCAATCTATCGACATGGGGAGACTGCGTTTGACAGTCTTTTGCTAGCGCTGTTAATACAGGCTTAGCGATCTATTCTAAATACCACTAGAAGTGACGCATGTAACGTTTTAAATCTGTGAGATTTTGTCACTGGAGATATACTTATTATAACGACTAATTTCCAATACTAGTGTCGTAATCAGACTTCCTTCGTATATTATTACGGTATTGATTAAATTTATTGGTTAGCGAGTTATGGGACAATTTGCAATTTTGGGTTATATCGCATTAGGAGGGGCCTTTGGGGCTTGCTCCAGATATCTTATTTCCGAACTTTGTGTCGTACTTTTAGGGAGAGGGTTCCCATATGGGACACTGACGGTCAATGTCGTGGGATCCTTTATTATGGGATTACTGATTGCTGCATTTGAAGCAGAGCTAGTGGTCACAGAACCCTGGCGTCAAATCATTGGATTGGGATTCTTAGGTGCATTAACCACATTTTCTACATTCTCCATGGATAATGTCTTGCTTATGCAGCAAGGCGCCTTTTTCAAAATGGGTCTGAATGTACTGTTGAATGTGTTTTTGAGCATCACGGCAGCATGGATCGGTTTCCAGTTATTGATGAAAACTTGAGCAAGCTAACATTTGCTTCATAGCGTTATCATTGAATTTCGTTTATGATTATCGCAATACTTGTCGGAGTGCCCCTTTGGGCTGAGACCGTTTATTCGGGATCCGTTGAACCTGATCAGGCTAATACCTGCGAAGGGAACAGGAGAAAAGAATGGAATTTCCCTCTTTATCATATAGTGCATGCTGACTTTCTGCTCGCACTATTGCTGTTGATACCTCTTGTGTTCACATATCCGTCAAGCATTTATCTTTCTTATACGATAATAAAGGAAATGCTATGTCGACTCGTAAACAAACCAGGCTGGAAGCTAAACAATTTATCGACACCCTGTCGGTAACACCTTATCCGAACTCTGAAAAAACGTATATCCAGGGCTCCCGTGTAGATATACAAGTTCCAATGCGAACTATTCACCTCGCCGATAGTCTTGTTGGTGGCTCAAAATCCAACCCTGTCTTTGAAAAAAACGAATCTATTAACGTCTATGACACCTCAGGCGTATATACGGACCCCAACCACAGTATTGATCTTTACTCTGGTCTACCAAAGCTCAGAGAGCACTGGATAGATGAAAGAAGTGATACTGAAGTCCTTTCTGGTGTTACATCTAACTTTGCTCAGGAACGCTTGAATGACGAAACACTCGATGATCTTCGCTATGGACAATTACCTCGTATACGCCGAGCAAAGGATGGAGAGTGCGTCACTCAATTGCATTATGCCCGCAGAGGCATTGTAACTCCTGAAATGGAGTACATTGCTATTAGAGAAAATATGGGGCGACAAAAGATGGCTGATGAGATGTTAACTCAACAACATCCAGGGCAAAGTTTTGGCGCAAATCTACCAAAAGAAATTACCCCAGAATTTGTCCGAAAAGAGGTTGCTGAAGGTCGAGCAATTATTCCATCAAATATAAACCATCCAGAATCTGAACCAATGATCATTGGCCGCAATTTTTTGGTTAAAGTGAATGCCAACATTGGCAATTCATCGGTGTCATCGTCGATAGAAGAAGAGGTTGAAAAGCTCGTTTGGAGTACCCGCTGGGGTGGCGATACCGTTATGGATTTGTCGACCGGGCGTAATATTCATGAGACCCGTGAATGGATTCTGCGCAATAGCCCAGTTCCAATTGGTACCGTTCCTATGTATCAAGCGTTAGAAAAGGTGAATGGTATTGCTGAGGACCTAACATGGGAAGTGATGAGAGACACGTTAATAGAGCAGGCTGAACAAGGTGTTGATTACTTTACGATTCATGCCGGGTTACTCCTTCGTTATGTTCCTATGACAGCAAAGCGTGTCACGGGTATCGTCTCGCGAGGTGGGTCTATTATTGCCAAGTGGTGTTTAGCACACCATACAGAAAGTTTCCTTTATACCAACTTTAAGGAGATCTGTGAGATTTGTGCTAAGTATGATGTTGCGCTGTCATTGGGGGACGGGTTAAGACCAGGTTCTATCGCTGACGCTAACGACGAGGCTCAGTTTTCTGAATTACGGACATTGGGAGAGTTGACTAAAGTTGCTTGGGCTTATGACGTTCAGGTCATCATTGAAGGTCCCGGTCATGTACCTATGCACATGATAAAAGAGAACATGGAAGAGCAACTAGAGCACTGTCACGAAGCTCCATTCTATACATTAGGCCCTTTAACTACCGACATAGCACCTGGATATGACCATATTACTTCTGGTATTGGTGCTGCGATGATCGGTTGGTATGGCTGTGCCATGCTGTGTTATGTCACACCTAAAGAGCACTTAGGTCTACCCAATAAGGAAGATGTTAAGACAGGGCTTATTACCTATAAGCTTGCGGCTCATGCCGCGGATCTTGCTAAAGGTCATCCTGGCGCACAAATTCGAGATAATGCCTTGTCGAAAGCTCGTTTTGAATTTCGTTGGGAAGATCAGTTTAACCTCGCACTTGACCCTGATACTGCACGTCAATACCACGATGAAACCTTGCCTCAAGAATCAGGTAAAGTCGCTCATTTCTGTTCGATGTGTGGACCGAAGTTTTGTTCAATGAAGATTTCACAGGAAGTGAGGGAGTACGCCAAGGGTCTAGAAACTCAAGGTGATATAAGCATCAAATTAATTGAAGATCCTCTAGAAGGGATGCGACAGAAATCAGAAGAGTTTCTCGCTTCTGG
This sequence comes from Vibrio sp. GJ43-1, assembly GCF_055808835.1. NCBI lineage: Bacteria > Pseudomonadati > Pseudomonadota > Gammaproteobacteria > Vibrionales > Vibrionaceae > Vibrio > Vibrio sp. GJ43-1. The sequence goes on from NZ_CM147884.1 coordinate 240,198, forward strand.
CGCTGAACTCTATCACCCGGCTGTGACTGAATAAAATACTATAGGAGTATTCTTTGAAAATACTATTGTAGGCCAATAGCCTCGATATTGGCATCCATTTAACGTCGATTTTGTCCGTTGCGAAACAGGCTGGTTTTGATACCTCAGCGATTTCGATGGGCACAAGTACAACGTTGCAAGTAGAGCTTGTAGGGGTACAGCGTACAACGGTTTTAGCGACTGATTTACTTACGTCTGAGTTTTCCAATGACGTTGATTATGCGCTGCTCTATCAACATCAGAAGACTAAAGCTGAACTAGCCTGCGAGAATGATTTCGCTACCAATACTCAAATCTATTTAAATGTAATAGATGAACAACAATCGATGGATGTATGGTCGTGCAATAGTGAGTCTAGCCGAGCGTTAAAGAGTGCTTCGGAAATTGAAGAGACAAGTTACCATTTATCATGGTTCATTGTTTCATTAGTGCTTGATTTCCCCATTGAGGATGCATTGGTCTTGGCTCGTGCTGGGTGTGTTTCACGTGAAACATGGCCTTGTCTGAGCCAGCACTTTCCGACACCTGTGATAGAAGACGAGTTACTTAACATACAAGTGGGTTGGGCTGTGAAGGCGAGTACAACGTCTTTTTCTGTAATGACAAAGGCTAGTCTTGGTCTCTATCCAGTTGTGGACAGCGTTGAATGGATCAAAACGTTACTTCAGTTAGGTATTAAAACGATACAGTTAAGAATCAAAAATCCTGATGATGAGTACTTAGAATCTAAGGTCAAACAGGCCATTGAGCTAGGCAATCAATATAACGCGCAGGTGTTTATTAATGATTACTGGCAACTAGCGCTTAAGTACCAGGCCTACGGTGTGCATCTTGGTCAAGAGGACATAGAAACCGCAGACCTTAGAAAGATTGCCAACGCAGGTATTCGACTTGGACTCTCTACCCACGGTTACTATGAGCTATTAAGAATTATCCAAATTAATCCTAGCTATATCGCACTAGGCCATATTTTCCCAACAACGACTAAAGATATGCCATCGCGTCCACAAGGACTGGTTCGTTTAGCGTTGTATCAGAAGCTCATTGACACCATTAAATATGGCGATTCAGTGGGGTATCCAACCGTGGCCATCGGTGGTATCGATCTAGAGACTGCTCAACCAGTATGGAGTTGTGGAGTGTCGAGTTTAGCCGTGGTAAGGGCAATAACTCAAGCTGGCGACATACCAACCGTGATAAATCAATTTTCCGGCGTAATGAGGGATCGTCAGTGGTGCTAGATAACCAGTTTCAACGTTATGTTCGACAGATCAGCGTGCCAGAGATCGCTGAGCGAGGACAAGAACGATTATTATCTAGCCACGTATTGGTGATTGGGTGCGGTGGGTTGGGGACCGCTGCCTCACTATATCTGGCTGGTGCTGGCATTGGGCGACTTGTGATTGCGGATCAAGATATTGTTGAACTCTCTAACTTGCCTCGCCAAATTGCATACCGACAGGACGATGTTGGTGCCTCAAAGGTTACCGCATTAAGACAGCAGCTATTGGCACGAAATGATGATGTTTCAATAAGAACGGTAAAGACTTTCCTTAGCGGAGCTCAATTAAAGCTTGAGGTGTCTTTGGCTGATATTGTCATCGACTGCAGTGATAACTTGCCAACTCGCCATGCTATCAACCAAGCATGTTATGAGACAAAAACGAATCTTGTCTCTGGTGCAGCAATTGGTTGGAATGGCCAGCTAACCGTATTCGGCTTTGCTAGCCAACCTTCAGCACCGTGCTATCGGTGTCTTTATCCTTTTGATGATTTATCCGCACCAATAGACTGTTCTAGTAGCGGCGTGGTAGGTCCGGTAGTCGGAATGATTGGTGTCTACTCGGCTCTTGAAGCAATCAAAATAGCCAGCGGGCGAGTTCAAAGTATTACGCCAACGATAAAAATGTTTGACGGATTTAATGGTCATTGGCAATCACTAAAATTACAACACGACCCTGAATGCAGGGTGTGTGCATCTGGTCAAAAGGAGCACGTATCATGATAACGATTCAAGTAAATGGATCATCAATGGAAGTTGCAGCCACGGCGACATTGCAGCATGTTCTCGATACATTAGCTATCGATACTCATGGTTGTGCCGTAGCGATTGATGACAACATTGTTCCACGAACCACATGGGCGTCTTTCACGCTTACATCACATATGAACATCAACGTATTTCAAGCCATTGCCGGGGGCTAACATGTTAACGATCGCAGGAAAGAACTTCTCATCTCGCTTATTTACAGGGACGGGGAAATTTGCTGATAAGTCTCTGATGGTTGACGCCATCATTGAAAGTGGTTCTGAGCTCGCAACCATGGCGCTTAAGCGTGTCGACTTAGACACACAAGAAGACGATATTCTTCGCCCCCTGATCGAGCGAGGGGTAAATTTGTTGCCTAATACATCGGGCGCAAAAAATGCGAAGGACGCTATATTTGCAGCGCATCTAGCAAGGGAAGCCCTAGGTACCAATTGGCTAAAGTTGGAAATTCATCCCGACCCTAAGTATTTACTACCGGATCCAATTGAAACGCTCCTTGCTGCTGAGCAATTGGTAAAAGATGGCTTTATTGTGTTGCCGTATTGCTCCGCGGATCCAACGCTTTGTAAGCGATTGGAAGAGGTAGGTTGCGCCGCCGTCATGCCATTAGGTGCGCCAATTGGTAGTAACAAGGGGTTAGTGACACAAGACTTCTTGGAAATTATTATCGAGCAAGCGAATGTTCCTGTAGTCGTTGATGCAGGTATTGGTGCTCCTTCCCATGCGGCGCTGGCAATGGAACTCGGCGCTGATGCTGTATTGGTGAATACCGCCATAGCATCGGCTGCAAATCCTGCGCTAATGGCGAAGGCGTTTAAACTTGCTGTTGAGTCTGGTCGACTGGCTTATGAGAGTGGTTTAGCGGGTAGGGTTAATCATGCCATAGCGTCTAGTCCATTAACGTCGTTTCTGAGCAGTAATTAGGGGGCGACGATGAGCTTCGTTACTGAACATGAAAAATATGACTGGGACGATATTCGTTTATCGATTTATAGCAAGACAGCAGCAGATGTGGAGCGAGCCCTGACAAAAACCAGGCTTAACCTTGACGATTTTTCTGCGTTAATATCGCCAGCGGCAGAGCCTTATATAGAGCAAATGGCACAACGGTCTTATGCTTTGACGCGTCAGCGATTTGGCCACACGATGGGAATGTATATTCCACTCTATTTATCGAACTTGTGCGCTAACGCTTGTACGTATTGTGGCTTTTCTATGGAAAACCGAATTAAGCGAAAAACACTATCGATTGATGAAATACAAGCTGAGTCTATAGTAATAAAATCGATGGGGTTTGATAGCGTACTCTTAGTCATCGAGCGAGCATGAAACCAAAGTTGGAATGCGATATTTCCGCCAGGTGTTACCCTCAATTAAACAGCACTTCAGTTATCTAGCAATGGAAGTCCAACCGTTGGATACTGATGAGTACAAGGAACTCAAGTCGCTAGGGCTTGATGCGGTTATGGTGTATCAGGAAACCTACAATCGTCGCACTTACGCTGAGCACCACCTTAGAGGGAATAAAATGGACTTTGACTACCGATTAGAAACACCCGATCGGTTAGCTCAAGCTGGCGTTGATAAAGTAGGAATTGGCTCGTTGATAGGGCTAGAAGAATGGCGCACGGACTGCTTTTATGTCGCTGCGCATCTTCAGTATTTGGAAAAGCGCTATTGGAAAACACGTTACTCAATATCTTTTCCTAGGCTAAGACCTTGTGAAGGGGCGGTACAACCAAAATCCGTAATGTCAGATAAGCAGTTGGTGCAACTTATTTGTGCCTATCGTTTATTTAACAATGAAGTTGAATTATCGCTATCGACTCGTGAGTCTCCTGAGTTTCGAGACAATGTTTATCCGCTTGGGATCACCAGCATTAGTGCAGCGTCAAAAACGCAGCCAGGGGGATATGCTAATGATGCACAAGAGCTAGAGCAGTTCGAAATAAGCGATGAACGTAGTGCACAAGAAGTCGCTGTGTCAGTTAAGCAACGTGCGATGGAGTACGGTATGGAAAGACTGGCATCAGTCCTATTCTGGGTAAATGAGAATCAGATAAAGACGAGAAAACTTTGTTTCACGTGAAACAAAAAGAGCTGCAATTGCAGCTCTTTTTGTTGATGAGCCAAGTTAGCGGTTAATTGGTAGGCAAGCTTCGCGTAACCATTCAAGAGTTTCGCCAGTCACTAACGGAGAAATATCATCAAAAACGGTTTGATGATATTGGTTGAGCCAGTTAACTTCAGCCTCGCTTAATTGGTCTAACACAATATTGCGCTTGTCGATTGGGCAGCGTGTTAGCGATTCAAACCCAAGCATGGTTAGGTCACCTTGTGTCGTTTTCTCAACGACCAACTCTAGATTCTCGATTCGAATTCCAAATGCATCTGCTCGGTAATAACCCGGCTCATTAGATAATACCATTCCTGGTACGAGAGCGGTGTTGTTGACGACTTTTGCAATACGCTGTGGTCCTTCATGGACACTAAGGAAGTGACCCACACCATGTCCAGTACCGTGGTCGTAATCAAATCCATTTGCCCATAGGTGTTGTCGAGCCAAAATATCCAGTTGGTGTCCACACGTCCCATTCGGGAACAATGCTGACGCTAGTCCAATATGGCCCTTGAGCACGAGGGTGAATTGCTGCTTCATTTCATCGCTCGGTTGACCGATAGCAATTGTACGTGTGATGTCCGTTGTGCCATCAGGGTATTGACCGCCGGAGTCAACCAAATATAGGCTGTCATTTATTAGCGCCCCTGGTTGCTCTTGATTCATGTGATTATAGTGACACATCGCTGCGTTACCACCGGATGCAGAAATCGTATCAAAGCTTAGGTCGACAAGTGAAGTGTCTTCACGACGGAATGATTCTAACTGGTTAGACAAAGAGCCTTCATCGTGTGTCACCTTATATTCGACTTGGTTATCCAGCCAAGAAAGAAACTTGACCATCGCCACGCCATCACGAACATGGCTGGCTTTCATGCCAGCGATCTCCACACTGTTCTTAGCAGCTTTAGGCATTAAGCATGGATCTGCGAGTGGAAGAACGATAGCACCGACACGTTCGAGTTCAAGTTGGAACCAGGCATTACTTGTACCTGAGTCTAATGACACGACTTTTCCTGCTAGTGCTGCAAGCTCTTCAGATAAAGAATCAGGGGCATGGACGGTGACACGCTCACCAACGTGTTGGTCAAACCGTTGGCGATCGGTGATCCGTGCTGAGTCAATAAAGAACTTCACGCTACCATCATCAAAGAGAATGGCATGTGATAGCAGAACAGGGAGGCGAGAGACGTCGAGACCTCGAACATTCAAAAGCCAGCAGATAGAGTCTAGCTCGGTGATCACTGCAGCTGCCGCGCCGGATTGGGTTAAATTCTGACTGAGCTCACGTCGTTTATCTAAACTGGATTGTCCTACATAATCGAGAGGCATAAGCATCACATCACTGAGTTGAGGAGCAGGACGGTCAGCCCAGTGAAGATCAACAGGATTGGTGTCGCAAGGGACAAGCTGGAGTTGGCCTGCTACTTGGCTCTGTGCGCTGTGATACCAATTGCCTCGGTGCATACGTGGATCTATCCCCACTCTAGAACCCGCAGCAAGGTGCTCTAGTAGCCAAGTGACTGGTGGTGTTTCAATTAAGTGGCAATATTCAAACGTTTCAGCGGGGACTTGTTTGGTTACTTGGACGGTGTAACGACCATCAACAAAAATGACAGCGCGATCTTTAGTAATCACCGCTGCACCAGCTGAACCGGTAAAGCCAGTAAGCCAGTGCAGGCGTTCATTGTGCTCAGGTACATACTCACCCAAGTACTCATCTTCATGAGCGATGACAAAGGCGTCGAGTTGATTGGATTCCAACCACGCTTGAAGTGCGGAGACTCGTTGGGATGTGAAAGGTTGCATCGTTAATTCCTTCTATTGGGCGAGTGAGCTCGGCCTACTGTTATTTGCAGTATAAGCTAGCGCTTTTGATGAACAGTTACAATCCATTATGCAGTAGACATTGTTTACGATTTTCTGAACGCCGCTTTAACGACGTAATAGGTTGTCGGTAAACGAAGTTGACAACTAACGAAGATGGAGTGTTTTCTGCTTTATGATATCGATAAGCCAATTCAGAGCGGGGTCGTTATCTCGTTCTTTGTGCCAAAATAATGTGTAGGCCATTGGGGGAATTCTAATGGTAAGGGTAATACCACCAACCCCAACTGGTCGGCAACAAGATGAACAAAGTGACGAGGGGCAGTAAAAATAAAATCGGTGTATGAACATAACGCCGCTGCATTATTGAAGTCAGGCACGGTAATCGCGATATCTCTCTCTTTCCCCATATCGGAGAGGCGATAATCTAGTAACCAACGGTCGCTGCCATCGCAACGTACTTGTACGTGTCGCAATGACAAATAAGCGTCTAGACTCCAAGTCTTAGACAGAATGGGGTGGTTAGCCCTAACTAAGCACATTTGATTATCTCTATACACTTCTAGTTCACGAATATCTTCAGGGGGATACATGGTTCGAATAGCATCGCGAATATCAATATCTTTACCAGTAATGCCTAAGTCCAATTCTCCTTTCTGCATTTGTTCAAAGGTACGTTCATTCCAAGCATGTGTACTAATACTCAGGTTGGGGCCTTGGCTAAAAATAGCTCGAGTAAAAAATGAGGCATAATTAGTGGATAGACACTCTCTACTGCCGCAATGTGGAAGCGATATTCGCTGCTTGTTGGAGAAAACTCGGGTGGGTGAGTAATCGATTGTAAGTGACTGACTAGGGTATCAAGTTTTGGTTTTAGGTACATGGCCTTAGGTGTTGGGGCTAATCCGTGAGCTTGGCGAGTAAATAGCGGATCATTAAATAGCAGTCGTAGTTTAGCCAGTGACTTACTGACTGCTGATTGACTAACACATAGCTAGGCTCGCCGCGCGAGTGACGTTGCGCTCTTCTAGCAATACGCTTAAGCATAACAGTAGGTTAAGATCGACTTTGTTTAGCGCTTCCAAATTCATGAAATGAAATTCCATTTGGGAATAATACTAATGAGTATAAACCATTTCTGTTCATATCATATTGTCGTTATTATGCGGCAATTAACATTGAGAAGAGAAGTTTCACGTGGAACAGCGTACATCAAAGATACAGATAGCGGCCTTAGTCATGTTGGTTTTCTTTAGTCCTTTGGCTATCGATATTTATCTGCCCGCATTGCCGCAAATATCGACCGCGTTCCAAGTCGACCATACTCTTGCTCAAGACACAATCACATGGTTTTTGTTTGCAATGGGTGTCGGGCAGTTATTTGCAGGCCCACTTGCTGATAAGCTCGGACGTCGAACGGTTGCATTATGTGGTATCAGCATTTATGGCTTGAGTGCTTGCTTGGCGTGGGCTGCTCAATCAATAGACTGGATGTTGGCTGCTAGGTTGCTACAAGGCTTAGGCGCGTGCGCCACATCGGTAGCGGCCTTTGCAACCGTTCGCGACCTTTATGGGCCAGAAAAAAGTGGCAAGATGATTAGCTACCTAAACGGAGCCATTTGCTTTATACCGTACCTCGCTCCAATTCTAGGTAGTTACCTGACTCATCACTTTGGCTGGCGTGCAAATTTTAGCTTTATGGCTGGCTTTGCATTAGTGGTTGGTCTTATGGTTATCGTCAACATGAAAGAGACGAATCCAAAGCAGCAAAACGATCGCTATTTTGCACTGTCTCGCTATATTGATGTGTTGCGCACACCGACGTTTATTTTTCATGCAACGTTATGTCTACTCGCGATGGGCGTTATTTTAGCGTATGTGACGTCGGCTCCGGTACTCTTGATGGAGAATATGGGACTGAGCATGGCTGAGTTTACTTTTTGGTTTGGGCTTAACGCGGTCTTTAATATTGCTGCTTGTATGCTGGCGCCAAAATTTATGGATAAAATCGGCACCCACCAAACCTTGCAATGTGGCATCCTTGTACTGTTAGTTGCTGGTGCGCTGATGGCTCTGGGCTCGTCATTCAATACGCCATTATCGTTTATGTTGCCTGTTATTCTTGGTTCGATTGGCTTTGCATTTATTTTGGGTGCTGCAGCAGGTAAAGCGCTTGCTCCATTTGGCGATAAAGCAGGCACCGCAGCGGCGCTATTAGGCTTATTTCAAATGAGTGGTTCAGGTTTACTTGTTGGCACGATGCAGCGTACCGGGTTAGAGCCTCAGTCTATGATTGCGTTGTTAATGTGGTTGGTTCTTCCCGCTTTATTTGTCTTGCGTAGCCGCTCAGGAAAAGCGTGGCATCAGATAATAAATATTAGTGATTAGTAAAAAACGGTCAATTTGAAAACGATTTGGTTTTCCTATCGTGTAAACAGGTGTATATTTGAAGGTATATTCCTTTCTATTATTAACTGGATCGATAAAGCATGTCTTTGACTACTTACGAAATGGCTCGCATTCTTGAGCAAATGGAAGAGTCTCCAGAAAAAATCATGTTCGGTAAATTATTAACCGAACTTGGCAATCAAAGTGAAGAGCGAATCCGTAGCGCTGCAAAACAAGTACCAATTCACATGCTTAGAGATATCGTTTATCAATTTCAAAGAGTGATTGAGTCACGCAAAGGTGAACAAGTTCAATCTTTGGCAAAAGAGTTAGCAGACCAAGGTATTTCTGCAGAAGAGCTGCAGGCTTTTTTAGCAAGTAAATAACCTTGCCTCAAAATAAAAAAGCCCCGTCGAGTAATCGACGGGGCTTTTTTGTGGGTGGCGATAATTCGCGTATTGTTTATCGAGTATTAAAGTCTGTATTACTCGATAACATTACGTATTATTTTATCGGCAGAGAGTGGACCAGGCCCCCAAACGACAACAATTAGAATCATTAGCCCCCAGAGCTGATGATCATAAAAACCTTGTTCCCAAAGTACGGGGTAAGAAACGACAGCGGTAATATTAAAAACAAACAGAATCGCAGCCATTGGTCGGCACAGTAATCCCAATGCCAAAAATACTGGCAGTACTAACTCCGCAGCAGTACCCATGTAAGCCGCTAGCTGCCATGGTAGGAGAGGGACGTGATACTCATATTCAAAAAGATACAAAGTACTATCCCAAGAAGCGATTTTGGTTAACCCGGAATTAAAAAACACCCACGCGACCCAAATCCGACAGAAAAGTAGTAGCAGCGGAATGAAGCCTTTTTGAAAAGTTTCGAGTGTAGAGTCATACGTTTTGAGTAAACTTGCTAGTCCATTTGTCATCGTGTTACTCCTTTAGGTTGGTTCGCCATCGCTGACGCTAAATGACGTGACTATGTTCATAGACAACAATGTAGGAACTAAAGCTAGCTGTTCTGGCGGCAGAAATCGAAGGGGCGACGCTAGCATGAGTTGCGTGATGAGCTTGCTAAGGGGTACATCAATTTCACTTAAAGTTAGCGGTTGAGTTGTACTTCCTTGTAATAAGATCATTTGAGGGCGCTCAAAATTGAGCTGGTCATAGTGGTGGTTTTCCACGGCTTGCTTAAGATCAATGAGCGCATACTGTGATGATATGACTTGGGTGCTGGGGTTCAGGTGAAGTTGAATGTCACCGTGCAGCTCTTCAGGGACATTTGCTAGCCTAATAATCGGCTGCGATTTCCCGGAGGTTATTGGCAACTCAAATCGACTAGCTTGATCAATTTTCCATTCGAAGTTAATCACGTCAAGCAGGTAGGGCACAGCACTAGTGATATGCTCAAGTGCAGCTATTGACTGTTCGAATCCAGCGCCATAATCGAGAGTATTCGCCGACTCGGGTGGATGCTGAATAATGTGATACTTCGCGATGGCACGGAAACACTCTTCTCCAACGAGAGCGAATGTGATGGGATAGGTTGCTTGTAATACTTCGCTCAGACTGATAATGAAGTTATTACGATAGATCTGAATTCGCTCTTGTGCTGAGAAGTGATCACCAATGACGCCGCACATTTGAGTTGAGGTAGCATTAAGTAACGCATGAGAAAACTGTTGTTGTATGTCGGCTAACATCTTCATGGCTATGCGCTCCTTTTTGGTATAAGCGCACTATCCTGCAATATATCGATCGCTTTATCCGCCTCTTCAAGTAATACCTTGGGTTCTGGAATATCAAGATCCCACTCAATGAGTGTTGGGGTGGGTCCGTGACGAGCTACCCAACTGCGATAGAGCTGCCAGACTTCATCTCTGACGTGATCACTATGGGTATCTATCCAGATTTCACCTTGATCAAGTTGCTTCTTGGTGAATCCAGCGAGGTGGATTTCATCGACGGTACTAGCTTTTATTGCTGATAAATATTGTTGTGAGTCGTACTGATGGTTAAAGCATGAGACGTGAACGTTATTAAGGTCGAGCAATAAGCGGCAATCTGTGCGGGTTTGTACCTGAGTGAGGAATTCCCATTCAGGAATAGTGGAATGTTCAAATCGCAGATAACTTGAAGGGTTTTCGATAAGTAGTGGGCGTTGCAACGCATCTTGGACTTGCAGGACGTTGCGACAAAATACGTCAAGTGCTTCTTCGGTATAAGGCAATGGTAATAGGTCATTAAAGTGGTGACCGCCATATTCACTCCAGCTTAAATGATCAGAGACCATGGTGGGTTGGATCTCATTAACCAGATTCACCAATGACATTAAGTGCTGTTTATTCACGGTAGTGACTGAACCTAATGATAAGCCAATACCGTGACAGCTGATATCGGTATTCTGTCGGATCGCCCTTAACTGTTGCCGTGTGGATGATGTCTCGATGAAATAGTTTTCACTGTGAATCTCAAGCCAACTCGCTGCATTGCTGTGTTGTTGGAAATAGTCTAGGTGTGGGTGTCGTAGTCCCACGCCGACCCACTTGAATGCCGAGTCTCGATCCATGTCGATCTCCCTGATCAATGCTTAATTGTGCATAAACTGTAGAAAACTAAAAGGGCGCTTATTGACGCCCTTTTAGGATAAAAGCTTAAGAGTAGTGTCCCGACCAAGCGGTGATACTCTGGCAGCGTGCTAAATACGCTGCTGGGCTAGCTAAGGCGCGATTAAGCCGATTCTGTGCTTCCACCAGCCAACTTACCGCATACACCCTTAGGTAACACAACAAAGGCATCGGTCTGATTGTCTTCTTTTGCTGTCCCTGCACATGAGCTCGTTTTTGTGGCGCAGTCATTTTTCCCAGCTTTCGACACGCCATAACATTTTTCTTTTTCAGCAGCGACAGCTGGCGCTGCAGTGAGCATAGTGCCACCAAGAGCGATAAGACCTGTAACAGCAGCGGTGATAGCGAGATTAGATGATTTCATAGTAAGTTCCTCGAGACTTGATCCTTGTAATTATGTCCACAAGTGGTTATTTGCCGACTTGCTTAATCAATAGGATAGGAGAGCGAGCAAAAATCTTTCAAAGAAATGCTAAATATTTTAATAAAATGTTAATTGTTATTTCATGCTTCTGATTTTAATGGGTATTTTCTGGTGTGGTAAAATTGGTTTTTTTTCTCAAACACGGAGTTGTTTGAGTTATAATCAAACAATATGTATAAATAACCAGTAGCGATGCCCATGGACCCTTCTCTTCTTCTCGACGGCCTAAATGATAAACAGCGTGAAGCTGTTGCCGCCCCTCTTGAGCACCTTTTAATACTCGCTGGTGCAGGTAGTGGTAAAACACGTGTTCTGGTGCATCGTATTGCTTGGTTGATGTCAGTTGAAGCTGCGTCTCCGTTCTCTATTATGTCGGTAACGTTTACCAATAAAGCTGCCGCTGAAATGCGTGGTCGAATAGAAGAATTAATGATGGGTAGCGCATCCGGTATGTGGAATGGCACTTTCCATGGAATTTGCCACAGAATCCTGCGCGCACATTACCTAGATGCAAAGTTGCAAGAAGACTTCCAAATTATTGACTCAGATGATCAACAGCGCTTGCTTCGCCGCTTGATTAAAGCGCAGAATCTGGATGAAAAGCAATGGCCAGCAAGGCAAGCCGCCTGGTGGATCAATGGCAAGAAAGATGAAGGCTTAAGACCATCCCATATTGATAGCTATCAAGATCCAATAACCAAAACCTACCTGCAAATCTATACCGCTTATCAGGAAGCTTGTGATCGAGCAGGGCTGGTGGACTTTGCTGAAATATTGCTTCGTGCTCACGAATTATTACGAGATAACAAATTTATTAGAGAGCATTACCAAGCTCGCTTTAAGCATATTTTGGTCGATGAATTTCAAGATACCAACAACATCCAATATGCTTGGCTACGCATGATGGCAGGGCCGGATTGTAAAGTGATGATTGTAGGGGATGATGACCAATCCATTTATGGTTGGCGTGGCGCAAAAATTGAGAATATTCAAAAGTTTCTTGATGAATATCCGGGATCTAAGACGGTTCGGCTGGAGCAAAATTATCGTTCCACAAAAACTATCCTAGAGGCGGCAAATGAGCTCATTGCTAATAACACCGAACGTATGGGCAAAGAGCTTTGGACAGACGGTAATGAAGGCGAAAAGATTTCGGTCTATTCTGCCTACAATGAGCTCGATGAAGCTCGCTTCACCGTAAGTAAAATAAAAGAGTGGCAAGAAAATGGCGGCAGTTTAAGTGACTGCGCCATGTTGTATCGTAATAACGCACAATCTCGAGTATTAGAAGAAGCATTGATTCAAGCACAGCTGCCATATCGAATTTATGGCGGAATGCGATTCTTCGAGCGTCAAGAAATCAAAGATGCGCTGAGCTACCTAAGGTTGATGGGTAACCGTAATGACGATGCTGCCTTTGAGCGTATTGTAAATACACCAACCCGTGGGCTCGGCGACAAAACCTTAGAAACCATTCGTTACGCAGCAAGGGATCGTGGCGCGACCATGTGGGATACTTGTGTGGCGTTGTTGGATGAAAAAGTCTTAGCGGGTAGGGCTGCTGGAGCCTTATCTCGTTTCGTCGAGCTGATTAATGCATTAGAAGACGACACGATGGAGTTTCCTTTGCATGAACAAACCGACCATGTCATTAAAACCTCGGGTCTGTTTGCGATGTATGAACAGGAGAAAGGCGAAAAATCCAAAGCTCGTATTGAAAACTTGGAAGAATTGGTAACTGCGACCAGGCAGTATGAGAAACCAGAAGAGGCCGACGACATGACACTGTTGACGTCGTTTCTAACTCATGCGGCACTTGAAGCTGGTGAAGGTCAGGCGGATGAGTTTGACGACGCCGTGCAACTGATGACGTTGCACAGTGCAAAAGGCTTAGAGTTCCCAATGGTCTTTATGGTCGGTGTTGAAGAAGGGATGTTCCCAAGCCAAATGTCTGCAGAGGAAGCTGGGCGTTTAGAAGAAGAGCGTCGCCTTTGCTATGTGGGTATGACCCGAGCGATGGTGAAGCTGCATATAACGTATGCAGAAATGCGTCGCTTGTATGGGCAGGATAAATATCATAAACCCTCGAGATTTATCCGTGAGCTGCCACCAACGTGCTTAGAAGAAGTTCGGATGAAGGCTCAAGTGAGTCGACCAACTAGTACTGGGCGATTTAGCCAAGCAGAAGTGAAGCAAAACTTTAATGAGACTGGGTTTAATCTGGGAGCGCGTGTTAAACATCCTAAGTTTGGTGAGGGTACCATTATTAACTTTGAAGGCAGCGGTCCACAAAGTCGCGTGCAAGTGGCATTTAATGGTGAAGGGATAAAGTGGTTGGTGACACAATACGCCAAACTAGAGCAGCTTTAGGCTTGGTCTGTAGTACCTCGATCATCATAAAAAAGCAGCCGTCGCTGCTTTTTTTATGTCGTTGATTTGCCGCAGCGCTGATGAGGGCTCTCATTCAAACCAAGATTTATCTAGGGAGCGTTTATTCTGGGCAAAGAAAAACCCCGAGGGCTTGCGCCCTACGGGGTTATGGTCTTACTCGCAGCAATCCGGCTACTATAGGTGCTCCATGCATCTAATCCATGATAGTGTGCTGTATTCCTTCAGCGTATTCCTTTCATCGCCATCCTAGCGGTGTCCTTGGCCTTATCCTGACCTGCCAACAATCCTCGTTAGCGCGCTTCACTTGTTCCTTGAGCGGTGTCCCTGACATCATCCTGATGTTAAGTCCTTTCCTCATCCAGAGGTGTCCATTGTCTTTCCTTAGTAGTAACCATCCTAGTTACTATTGCGTCCATTCAATGTCCAATTCGCTTTCCTTGCCGACTATTCATCCTGAATAACCGTATCTTCTTCCTGAAGATGCCCAAATCCCTGAGCGTTTCCTGTTCCGTGTCAGCATCCTTCCGACACAGATAATAATAAACTAGTTGGCCTATAGAACAATCACCCGTTTAAGCAAATAAGGCCAGATAGAGTAATGTAACCGTTATGTAAGTGTATACTTATCAATGGTTTATATTCTTTTTGGGTTAAATGCTTGACGACTAAAGCGATAATGACCTACTGCTTTGTGAGAGATCTCGCACAAAGCGGATGTCGAAAAGCGTAAATGCGAGATTACAGTGAGACAGTCACTTGATACAAGATGATGAGCCCAATGCCAGAAAATAGGAATCCACACAGTGAATCTATATAAATTGAGACTGACAATAAGCGTTGTTGCAGCTTCTTAGTGGATAATGCCCAAGCTAAAAATGAGAACCAAACTAATGATAGAGCCCACAAAATAAGTAGGGCGCTGATTTTTCCTGGTATCGACATAGTCGCGGGAACTAAGCTCGACATTAGGCTAATAAAGAAGACCAGCGCTTTCGGATTGAGGATATTAGTCGTGAAGCCACGAGAAAAAGCTTGGCGACGATTGGCGAGTAATAGGCGGTCGTCGTTATTTATTACAGTTGGATCATTTTTTGCAGCCCAGCGTGAGATAACCGAGCGTAACGCGCCAACGCCTAAATATAAAAGGTATAATCCACCAGCACATTGCACTAAGGCAAATAACGTTGGATGTTGATGAATAATATAGCTCACGCCAGTTAGGCTAAAAATGGAATGGACTAAGATGCCAAATGATAGTCCAAGCGCAATATAGAAACCGGTTTGTCGCCCATATTGGGTGGCGTTTTGTACCACAAGCGCAAAGTCTGGTCCTGGGCTCATTAACGCGACAAAGTGTACCGTCGCTAGAGTCATTAAGAGGGTAATTTCATTCATAGTTTAACAATCCAACGCTATTTTGCTTTTTTTGTGCCGTTTTTAAGCCCATCAATACTGAATACCAGCAGTGCACCCCAAATAAAGGCGAATGTGAGCGCTTTATCTGTGGAAAAATTCTCTCCATAAATGAGAACCGCGAGCATAAACATCAGGCTTGGGCCGATATATTGAAAGAAACCGAGTGTAGAGAGCTTTAAGCGAGTCGCAGCGCCAGTAAAGCACAGTAAAGGTAAGGTTGTGATAACACCTACTGAAATCAGTAGGATGTTTAAATTTACGCTGTTATTGAACAGGTTTGAAGTGGCACTATCAGCAAATATTGCTAGGTAGATCGCAGCAACAGGAAGCAGTACTAAGGTCTCAATGAACAGCCCAGTTTGAGCGTCTAAATTGACTTTTTTTCGCAATAAACCGTAGAAACCAAAGCTTGTGGCTAATGCTAATGCCACAATCGGTACTGATCCGAAGACAAACAGCTGAATTAGTACACCGATGGTCGCAAGGCCAACAGCAAACCACTGTAGCTTTCGTAGTCGTTCTCCAAGAAATAGCATACCAAGAATGACGTTAAACAAAGGGTTAATATAATAACCAAGGCTTGCATCAAGCATATGATTAGAATTTACCGCCCATATGAAAATTAACCAGTTGGTACCCACCAGTAGCGAAGTGGTTAACAAGAAGCCCATTTTTTGCTTGGATTTGAGTACATCGCGCACACCACGCCAGCGACGACCATAGTGCAGTAATCCCGCAAGTAAAAAAACGACCAAAGAACGCGATGGCTCAATATCTCTAGCGGTGACACTTCCCCTAAAGCTTTAAAGTAGATAGGGGCAATACCCCACATGGTATAGGCGCCGACGGCAAGTAAAATGCCCTCTTTAGCGCGTTGTTGTTCTATGGACATGCAGTGATTCTCAGAAGCGTAGCCAATTTGGCCGAAAAGGGGAAGTTGGCTAGTATAGCGCTTCGGCGGCTGAGGCACTAATTATTGTATGAATGATAGACGGTGGTTAATTAATGGACTGAGTGATTTCCAGTTTCATTCCCCTCTGAACCCCTCTACAATGTAGCGTCTTTTTGCCCTTCATTTATTGTCAGGATATTGCATGACTGCTGTGTTACTTGCTGAACAGTCCGAATCATTACCAAGTTCACAGTCTGTCCTTGAGTCGGTTTTTGGCTATCAAGATTTTCGACCAGGCCAACAAGAAGTCATTGATAACGCGATTGCGGGCGCGGATGGTTTGGTCATCATGCCAACAGGGGCGGGTAAATCCCTGTGTTATCAAATTCCAGCTTTAGTTCGCTCCGGTGTCACTATCGTGATTTCACCGTTAATTTCTTTGATGAAAGATCAGGTCGACCAACTAAAGGCTAATGGTGTTGCCGCGGAGTGTATTAACTCTACGATGAGCCGTGAGGCTCTCGTTGAAACCTATCGCCGAATGAATACCGGATCAGGCAAAGCTCGTCTATGTTTCTCCTGAACGTGTGCTTATGCGAGATTTTATCGAGCGCTTGGAACATATCGAACTGTCGATGATTGCGGTTGACGAGGCACACTGTATATCGCAGTGGGGGCATGACTTTCGACCAGAATACGCATCACTAGGACGCTTGAAAGAGTTATTTCCTTTTGTTCCTGTCATCGCTTTAACCGCCACAGCGGATGATGCGACTCGTAAAGATATTATTCAACGCTTGAGCCTTCGAGATCACCATGAGTATCTCGGCAGTTTTGACCGACCGAATATTCGTTATACGCTGGTGGAAAAACACAAGCCAGTGTCTCAGGTTGTTCAATTTTTAGCAGAGAACAAAGGGGGCTGCGGCATTATTTACTGCGGCAGTCGTAAAAAAGTCGAAATGTTGACGGAAAAGCTGTGCAATAACCATGTCCGTGCTGCCAGTTATCATGCGGGGATTGATGCTGATGAGCGCGCCTATGTCCAAGAGGCGTTTCAGCGTGACGATATTCAAATAGTGGTGGCCACTGTTGCATTTGGTATGGGCATTAATAAACCGAACGTGCGATTTGTCGTTCATTTTGATATTCCGCGCAACATCGAGTCTTACTATCAAGAGACCGGGCGAGCTGGTCGTGATGGACTGCCAGCGGAAGCTATGATGTTGTATGACCCTGCGGACATGGGTTGGCTTCGCCGTATGTTGGATGAAAAAGATGAAGGCCCTCAAAAGCAAGTCGAGAGTCATAAGCTGAATGCGATGAGTGCATTTGCGGAGGCGCAAACCTGCCGACGCCAAGTACTGCTCAATTATTTTGGTGAGTATCGGGAGGAACCTTGCGGTAACTGCGATATTTGTCTTGATCCACCGAAGCGTTTTGATGCAACCGAGCAAGCACAAAAAGCGTTATCCTGCGTTTACCGAGTGAACCAAAGTTTTGGTATTGGCTATGTCGTTGAAGTGTTACGAGGCATGGCGAACATTCGAGTTCGAGAGCATGGCCATGACAAATTAACCACTTATGGTATTGGCCGCGATCATAGCCATGACTATTGGGTCAGTATTTTTAGGCAACTGATTCATAAAGGCCTACTCAATCAAAATATCACGCGAAATTCGACATTGCAGCTGACTGAAGAGGCGCGTCCGGTGCTGCGCGGTGAGATGTCATTAGAACTGGCGGTCCCTCGCTTGGATACCGCGGCAAGAAGTGCTAAATCTGAAAAGTTGGTGTCGAAGCATTATGATAAAAAGCTGTTCGCTAAGCTAAGAAAACTAAGAAAATCCATTGCTGATGAAGACGGCTTGCCGCCTTATGTGGTCTTTAGTGATGCGACCTTAATTGATATGGCTGAAATTCTACCTACGTCTTACGGCGAAATGTTGGCAGTGAACGGGGTGGGTGAGCGTAAATTAGATAAATATGCTGACCCATTTTTAGACTTAATTCAGGAGCATTTGACTAACCATGGCTGAGTTCGGTTTACGTGAATACATACGAGAGCAAGGTAAGCTACTCATTGTTACGCCTTCATTTGATTTCGATAGTTTTGATGAGCTAGCAGAAACGCTCGTGCGTTCATTATCTGCACAAGTGATAGAAAAACAATGGGATGCTGATCTTCACACCTGGCTCATTGATTTTGAAGGCTGTCGATTATTGCTAAAAGGAGAGCATTACAGCGAATCTATGTGGTTTGAAGCGTTAGATAAAACGAGTTCGATAGAAGAGTTGGATTTTCTTGCCACACTATTTAAACAGGGCTTTTAGCGAATTCAGAGTTTCAATTAGGCTATTTTACGAGTAAACGTTTGCCTTTATCGCGTCTGTTGCACCCTTAATTGATTAATGTATAATCGCCCGCCGCGAATCGGTGGAAACATCGATATTTTATTTCTGTCATTAGAGACGCTGTCTCACTTGGGTTCCCTCCACCCCAAGCAAAACGAAAAAGGTACAATATGAATCATTTTTCCCCTGCGCAACAGCGCAAAGCATTAACGCTTCTTGTTTTATTTCACCTTGTCATTATTGCGTCCAGTAACTATTTGGTCCAACTGCCATTTACTGTTTTTGGCTTTCATACGACCTGGGGTGCTTTTACCTTCCCGTTTATTTTTCTAGCGACCGATCTCACTGTTCGAATATTTGGCGCAGGAATGGCACGAAAAATCATTTTTCTGGTGATGTTACCAGCCTTAGCAGTGTCATACGGATTGTCTGTACTCTTTTTTGAGGGGCAATTTCAAGGTTTAGGTCAGTTGAGTGAATTTAACTTGTTTGTCGCGCGAATCGCTGCCGCGAGTTTTATGGCGTATTTACTGGGACAAATCTTGGATGTCCATGTCTTTAATCGACTACGTCAGATGAAACAGTGGTGGGTTGCGCCGACATGTTCAACTTTATTTGGTAATGCGCTTGATACGTTGGCGTTCTTCGCGATTGCCTTTTACCAAAGCCCGGATCCGTTTATGGCAGAGCATTGGACTGAAATTGCTTTGGTCGACTATGGCTTTAAGTTAATCATCAGTTTGGGACTATTTGTGCCGATGTATGGCGTGTTACTTAATTTCTTAGTGAAGAAGCTGACGGCCAATGACGCTGAATTTAAGATGTCTGGAGTGAAAAGCATAGATATAAAAAAACCGAACAAAAGTTCGGTTTTTTATGGATCGTTGTTTACTGACTGGGGCGCTAAACGGCCTTAATGAACAATGGCCAGCCTAAGTCAGATTGTCTATTTGACTCTATTTCGAGCTCTGCCGCGGTGAGTGGATTACGTTCAAGCCACTGTTTATCTAGCGTAAGTGTGAGGTGATCTCGATTACTCACTAGCGTGACATTAGGTTGCAAATCACGTTGTCGCCTATGGGTAATAATGACCGCAAGGCGCAGTAAGCGTAGAGCTCGTGTCGCACTCTCTGCTGATATAGCATGCTGTGGTGGTAGTGGACTTAATTGGTCTTTATAACGCCGGATCACTTCAGCTAAAAAGTGCTTTTGTGCTCGTGTATAGCCGGGGAGATCGATGTTTTTGAGTAGGTAAGCGCCATGTTCACCTGCTTTTTTAAAATCGAGAGTAAGACCAATTTCATGCAGTTTTGCTGCGGTTGTTAGCAGTGCTTCTCCGTGCGGCTCACGGATACAATTGTCACCACCACAAGCATTGAGAAGCTGCAGGGCTGTTGTTGCTACCTGCTCACCATAAGCCACATCGAGTTGGCAGCGAGATTGCACACTGTTAATGGTACGCGCTCGAATATCATCTTGTTGAAGCTCAGACACCATGTCGTAAACCATGCCTTCACGCAATGCACCGCCAGCCAATGTCATATACTCCAGCTCGAGTAGCTCAAAGATAGCGATGAGAATGGATAGCCCACTTGGGAACACTAAAGCGCGTTCTAGCGTCAGCCCTTCAATGTCTAGTTCTTCTAGGTGATCAGCTTGCATGGCTTGCTTTTGTAAGCGCTTTAGCTTGGCATGCGTGATGACTTCATCCATCCCCTGTGCCAGCATAATTTCTTGTAGCGCTTGAACGGTACCACTTGCACCAACACAGGTATCCCAGCCAATTTGTTGGTATTGGGCGAGGATAGGTGCAAGCGTGTCTTTCGCTGCACTGATCGCACAGTCGAAATTTTTCTTGTTTAATTGGCGGTCTTTAAAGTGACGTTCAAGCCAAGTAACACAGCCCATTTTTAAGCTGGTTAAGGCTTTAGGTTGGAAGCCCTCACCGATGATCAGCTCAGTACTGGCACCGCCAATATCAACAACCAGCCGACGACCTGTTCCACCAGACGTATGAGCCACACCTTTGTATATCGTTGCAGCTTCTTCTTCACCTGAAATCACCTGAATCGGATAGCCAAGAATATCATTGGCTTTATCGAGAAAAATATCGACATTGGTCGCGGTTCTAAGTGTAGCAGTACCAACAATACGGATATTTTCTTTAGGGATATCTTGTAGCCTCTCAGCGAAGAGGCTAAGGCAATCCCATCCACGTTGCATGGCTTCTGGGCTTAACGCCATGGTGTCATTCAACCCAGCAGCAAGGCGAACCTTGCGTTTTATTTTTGCCATGGTTTGAATGCTGCCGTCGATGTGTCGAACCACTAACATGTGGAAGCTGTTCGACCCTAAATCAATCGCGGCATAAAGAGGCGAAGAATTAACTGCGTGACTCATAAAATGTGGCTATGTCCTTATTAAGAGCGTGGCGCTCTTGGTCTTCTTTGAGGCTTACGGTTTGACTGTCTAGAACCACCAGTATTGGTACGACGTTGGCCAGAGTTACGAGGTCTCATCGTTGTCAAAGGTGCCGGTAGATCGGTCAATAGTGCGGTTGAGTCATAATCTGATACTGGGATTGAGTGTTCAATGTATTCTTCAATCGCAGGCAGATTAATAGCATAGTCTTCACACGCAAAGCTAATGGAGTGTCCACTCGCGCCAGCACGACCAGTACGACCAATGCGGTGAACGTAATCTTCGCAGTCGTCAGGTAGGTCAAAGTTGAAAACGTGTGTGACTTGTGGAATGTGCAACCCACGCGCAGCAACATCCGTTGCAACCAGAATATCAACGTCACCTTGGGTAAATTGTTCTAAGATTTTTTCACGTTTCTTTTGTGGTACATCGCCAGTTAGCAGTCCTACACGGTGCCCGTCTGCAGCAAGATGGCCCCAAACTTTGTCACACTTGTGTTTGGTGTTGGCAAACACAATGGCGCGATCTGGCCAGTCATTTTCAATCAAGGTCTGTAGCAGAGTCATCTTTTCAGTGTTTGATGGGTAGAAAAGTTCTTCTTGAATGCGATGACCTGTTTTTTGTTCAGGTTCAACGACCACATGTTCAGGGTTGTGCATATGCTCAAAGGCTAACTCTTGAACGCGATAAGACAAGGTTGCTGAAAATAGCATGTTCAGACGATCTTTTGGTTCCGGCATACGACGGAACAAAAAGCGAATGTCCTTAATAAAGCCTAAATCAAACATACGGTCAGCTTCGTCGAGAACGACGGCTTGAATGTTATTTAGGTTAAATACACGCTGTTTGTAAAAATCGATAATACGACCACAAGTACCGATAAGGATATCGACACCTTGTTCAAACTGAGCAAGTTGCTTATCGTAGCTATCGCCACCGTAAGCTAACGCTGTTTTTAGCCCAGTACTCTCGATAAGTGGTTTAGCATCATTGTGGATCTGAATGGCTAATTCACGAGTCGGAGCCATAATAATCGCACGAGGCTGGTTAGCCGTACGACCGTCATGTTCGGGAGTGATCAGTAAGTGGTTAAAGGTAGCAGCGAGAAACGCGAGCGTTTTTCCAGTCCCTGTTTGGGCTTGGCCTGCAATATCTTGGCTTCATGAGCAGTACTTAGCAACGCCAAGGCTTGGATAGGGGTACAGAATTCGAACCCTTTTTTTCCTAGTCCTTCAATGATTTGCGGTTGTAAATCCAAATCGGCGAATTTTTGCTCTGTGATATGCGTCTTTTTCATCGGCACAGAATATCAGCTTAAGCTTGCAATACGAAGTTAAATACTTTCCAATAGGAGAACTAATTGTTGGTGATTATCTCATCAACACGAAAAATATCGGAGTGAAAGATGAGTGAAAAGATTTTGCAGCTGACTGATGACGGTTTTGAAACTGACGTGATTAATGCTGCAGGCCCGGTTCTTGTTGACTTCTGGGCAGAGTGGTGTGGTCCTTGTAAAATGATTGCGCCTATTCTGGATGAAATTTCAACAGAGTACGAAGGCAAGCTCACTATCGGCAAACTTAACATTGACCAAAATGCAGGTACGCCACCAAAATTCGGTATTCGCGGTATCCCAACACTACTTTTATTTAAAGATGGTGCGGTTGCTGCGACGAAAGTCGGCGCATTATCAAAAACTCAATTGAAAGAGTTTTTGGACGCAAACCTATAATGATAAGTAACGAAAACCGTGTATCTTAACAAATACGCGGTTTTGTTTTTCCCAAAGCTAGACTAGAATGACTTTTAGTGCTAATTTATCGCACGTTAATTAAACAAACGTTCACTTCTTGGTCGTTCCTGAGACCAAATCCATCTTAAATAAGAAAATAGATCCTATTTTGACTAAACAAACATCCACCACAATGAATTTAACAGAATTAAAGAACAGACCTGTTTCTGAGCTCGTCAAGCTTGGCGAATCATTAGGCCTAGAAAACTTGGCTCGTTTGCGTAAGCAAGACATTATTTTCGCCATCTTAAAAGCGCATGCGAAAAGTGGTGAAGATATCTTTGGCGACGGGGTTCTAGAAATTCTTCAAGACGGGTTTGGCTTCCTGCGTAGCGCAGACAGCTCGTATCTAGCTGGTCCCGATGACATTTATGTCTCTCCAAGTCAGATTCGCCGTTTCAATTTGCGTACGGGTGATTCTATTGCTGTCTAAGATTCGTCCACCAAAAGACGGTGAACGCTACTTCGCATTATTGAAGGTTAATACGGTTAACCATGACAAGCCTGATAATGCGCGTAATAAAATTCTGTTTGAAAACCTAACCCCTCTGCACGCTAATGAGCGTATGGTTATGGAGCGCGGTAATGGTGCAACTGAAGATATTACGGCTCGTATTCTGGATCTAGCTTCTCCAATCGGTAAAGGTCAGCGTGGTCTGATTGTTGCACCGCCTAAAGCGGGTAAAACAATGCTACTGCAAAATATTGCACAGAGCATTGCGCACAACCATCCAGACTGTGAGTTGATGGTTTTACTTATCGATGAGCGTCCAGAAGAAGTGACCGAAATGCAACGCCTTGTAAAGGGTGAGGTTATCGCGTCAACATTCGATGAGCCTGCTTCTCGTCACGTTCAGGTCGCTGAAATGGTGATTGAAAAGGCGAAGCGTCTTGTCGAACACAAGAAAGACGTAGTTATCTTACTTGACTCTATTACACGTCTCGCTCGAGCATACAACACCGTGGTTCCTTCATCTGGCAAGGTACTGACAGGTGGTGTTGATGCCAATGCTCTACATCGTCCTAAGCGCTTCTTTGGTGCTGCTCGTAATGTAGAAGAAGGCGGCAGCTTAACGATCATCGCAACAGCGCTAGTTGATACTGGTTCTAAAATGGATGAAGTTATCTACGAAGAGTTTAAAGGTACAGGTAACATGGAACTGCACCTAAACCGTAAGATTGCTGAAAAGCGTGTCTTCCCTGCGATTGACTTTAATCGTTCAGGTACTCGTCGTGAGGAGCTTCTGACCAAGACTGATGAGCTACAGAAAATGTGGATTCTTCGTAAGATTGTTCATCCAATGGGTGAGATCGATGCAATGGAATTCCTTATCGACAAGCTTGCGATGACCAAGACGAATAATGAGTTCTTTGATGCAATGCGTCGTCAATAACTGACAGCATTTCTCAATTTTAAAACGCCACCCTTTTAGGGTGGCGTTTTTGTTTGCACTTCTTTTCTTTCCGGCGCACAATCAAAAGGAGTGTTAACGGGAGGTTAAAATGCTACAAGGATGGTTAGCATCGTTTCTCCTCGGCTTTGCGGTTGTGATTATGTCACCTGCAGTAGCATCTAAGGAGATGGCGAAAGAAGAGGTTGATTACTGGCTCAACAGTGAACAAGTAAAACTCAAGGTTTCTGAGTTTATTCGGTTGGTCGAAAAAGATGACATAGACAGTCTTAAGTTTTCTATTAGTCGGTTGGCGTTGCCGCAACAAGAGGTTGCGCGTTTCTTATTGCTGAAAAATATTGAGCAGCGCGACATTATATTGACATCTAAAATGGCCATCTTTGTTCGAGGTCAGCAATCATTACCCCCTACCTATACTGTTCTTGAGCGAGGGGAAGGGTACGAATTTTCGGTGCCAGCCTTCAATTATCCTGCCATTTCCTCACGACTGATAAAACAATGGCAAAACGATCAAAAAACCTTGGATTTCATCTTGCTCACAGAAAGTGGGCAGCTGAATCTGCGAGAGTGGCTTTCTGAAGGAAGTGACTACGATAACCAAAATCGTGAAAGCGTGTTAGTGAATGAATTTGATAGCTTATCTCCTAA
This sequence comes from Vibrio sp. GJ43-1, assembly GCF_055808835.1. NCBI lineage: Bacteria > Pseudomonadati > Pseudomonadota > Gammaproteobacteria > Vibrionales > Vibrionaceae > Vibrio > Vibrio sp. GJ43-1. The sequence continues at coordinate 265,007 of NZ_CM147884.1, forward strand.
AGGAAGTGACTTTTTAATTGGTCAGTTAACCAATACCAAAGTCACCGAGTGGTTGCCCTCAACGAGGGTGCTAGTGAGAATGGCTCAAGTGAGTGAAGATGAGCAGCTCTATCAACTATTATGGAAGATGCGGGCTGACCACAATAGCCAATCAGAACTCGAGCGTTTAGCAGCGCTTGAAACTCCGTTTTCGCAACAGCAAATCATGCTTGCTGCAATGAATCCTAGCCTAAAAAATCAAGCCCTATCTGAGTTAGCTCAAATCAATCCGCTTCCTGATGAGGTTAAGCAGTTTTTGGTTTCTAGGATGACGACTTCAGATGATGCCTCATTTGTTGCTCAACAGTTGGCTCAATATGGGCACAGTGGTTGGGTGAGAGATGTTGTTTCAACAAACAGTGATGTTAAAGAAAACTTGATACTTCGAGCTTTGTCTAATTGAAGTAGGTTTGTCGAGGGTAATCATCATTTTTGCTGCAAACTTCGCCAACTGGCGAAGTTTGCGTATATAATGCCTGCATCTTTCAAGGCGATGTATACCCTATGAATTTTAAGGATTTACGAGATTTTATCGATCATCTAGAGAGTAAACAGCTATTGAAGCGTATTACTCACCCTGTTGACCCGCATTACGAAATGACAGAGATCAGTGATCGTACGTTGCGCGCTGGTGGGCCAGCGTTGTTATTTGAAAACCCAATCGGGTACGACATGCCTGTATTGACGAACCTATTTGGTACGTCTGAGCGAGTAGCCATCGGTATGGGCAGGCAAGAGGTCAAAGAACTACGCGAAGTCGGTAAGTTGTTGGCGTATTTAAAAGAGCCGGAGCCTCCTAAAGGGTTTAAAGACGCTTTGGATAAACTGCCAGTCTTTCGACAAGTACTCAATATGCCAGTTAAACGCTTAAAGAGAGCGGCGTGCCAGCAGGTCGTCTGGCAGGGCGATCAAGTCGATCTAGACAAGATACCGGTAATGAGTTGCTGGCAAGATGACGTCGCTCCATTATTAACTTGGGGACTGACCGTCACCAAAGGTCCGAACAAAAACCGTCAAAACCTTGGTATCTACCGCCAGCAAAAGTTAACTAAGAATAAAGTCATTATGCGTTGGTTAGCACACCGAGGCGGCGCGCTCGATCTTCGTGATTGGATGGAAACCCACCCGGGCAAACCTTTTCCTGTCTCAGTCGCTTTTGGGGCCGACCCTGCAACGATTTTGGGGGCCGTGACCCCTGTTCCGGATACGTTATCGGAATATGCATTCGCAGGGTTGTTGCGGGGAGAGAAAACAGAAGTTGTAAAATCCGTTAGCAACGGACTTGAAGTTCCAGCTAGTGCTGAGATTGTCTTAGAAGGGTATATTGATCCGAACGAATTTGCGGACGAAGGTCCATATGGTGATCATACTGGTTACTATAATGAGGTCGAAAAACACCATGTCTTTACTATCACGCACATAACGATGAGAAAAGACCCTATCTACCACAGTACTTATACGGGGCGTCCACCTGATGAACCGACTGTGCTTGGTGTCGCACTGAATGAAGTGTTTGTCCCTATCTTGCAAAAACAGTTCCCTGAAATTGTAGATTTCTATTTGCCACCTGAAGGTTGTTCTTATCGAATGGCAGTGGTGACGATGAAGAAGCAATATCCTGGCCATGCTAAGAGGGTCATGATGGGAGTATGGTCTTTCTTACGTCAATTCATGTACACCAAGTTTGTCGTAGTCTGCGATGAAAGTGTCAACGCTCGAGATTGGGATGATGTGGTTCAAGCCATGAATACACATATGGACCCGGTAGGCGATACGCTACTTATCGATACGACTCCTATTGATTCCTTAGATTTTGCATCACCAGTGGTCGGTCTGGGTTCTAAAATGGGCCTTGATGCGACGACAAAGTGGGATGCGGAACTCGCGTTAAGAATAGCGAAGCAAGAAAAACATGGCGCGTACCAGCAGGTAGGTTGCTCTGACGATCAAAATTATAGCCAACAAGTGAAATCTCAGCTTCCAGAGGTTCTGGACTTTTACCTCGTGCCTGGAGCGGGGATTAATCGAATGGGAATTGTCATCGTTGATAAACAAAAGCCAGAGCAGGCCGTAGCGGTTATGAAGCAGATTTGGGCGTTATTGCAGCCTAGTATTAATGTTCAGTTTCTCATTGCGTGCGATGGTGACGTGAATGCACGTGATTGGAACGATGTCATTTGGGCTATTACCACCAGAATGGATCCTGCACGTGATACGTTAATGATTGACGATAATGGTTCGAGAGTTGGGTTTGATGCTACCAATAAAATAGGTCATGAAACGTTGCGCGAATGGGGAGTTCCAATTAAGAAAAACCCAGAAGTTGTCGAAAAAATTGACCAAATATGGGATGAATTAGATATCCTATGAGTCATAAAGTAACATTGTGGCCACAAAATATAGAGTTTATCGTAGCAAATGGGCAAACGGTATTAGATGCAGCGCTCAACCAAGATGTTGCATTTCCACATCGTTGCAAGGTTGGAGCTTGTGCCTCCTGCTTATGTCGAATAACTAGAGGGCAAGTCAGTTACGACCTTGAACCCATGTTAACTGAAAATGAAAAACAGCAAGGTTGGATGTTCTCCTGCCTTGCTCATACTGAAAGTGATTTAGTCATTACTTTTGGCGAAGAATAAAAGAGATAAAACATGACAATAAAATGTAAAGTAAAGTCGATAGAGCCTTTAGCCTCAAATACCTACCAGATTCTGTTGCACCCAGAGACGCCTGTAAACTTTAAAGCGGGTCAGTATTTAATGGTTGAGATGGGGGAGTCAGATAAGCGTCCTTTCTCTATTGCAAGTAGTCCTTGTCGGCATGAAGGCGAAGTCGAACTTCACATTGGTGCCGCTGAGCATAATGCGTACGCTATCGAAGTTGTTGATGCAATGAAGAGAGCCTTGGAAACCAATGGCGACATCAATATTGATGCACCACATGGTGATGCTTGGATTCGCGAAGACAGTCAACGCCCTATGTTATTGATCGCTGGGGGTACAGGTTTCAGCTACGTGCGTTCAATTCTCGATCACTGCATCAGTCAAAGTATCATCCAGCCAATCTATCTCTACTGGGGAGGCCGTGATGAGAAGCAGCTTTATGCTAAAGAAGAGCTAGTAGCCATTGCCAGTCAGCACGCGCACATTCAGTTCATTCCTGTTATTGAGCAGGCAGATGGTAATTGGAGTGGCAAGCAAGGAAATGTGCTACAAGCGGTCAGTGATGACTTTGAGTCATTAGAAAATTTTGATATCTATATTGCGGGTCGCTTTGAAATGGCGGGAGCAGCACGTGATCAGTTCACTCAAAACAAGCAAGTGACACCAGAACATATGTACTCTGATGCATTCGCTTTTATCTAAATCTTAATAAAATGACGCGAAAAGGAGAGTTTTTATACTCTCCTTTTGTTTTTCTGCTGTTCTTTTCATCAAAAGAACGTTTTTTCTAAAAAAAATCAAATTAGGGGTTGCGTACGAGTTCAATGTGCCTATAATGCGCCACTCCAGACGGGAAGGCAGCAAAGCAAGAGCCTGATTGGTCTGGAAGGGAATGAGCCAAAACAAAATAGTTTGAAAAAGTGTTTGACACGACAAGTTATTTAGATAAAATGGCCGCCCACTTCGACAGAGAGCTGAAAGGCTTAAAAACGAAAGTTTAGTCAGTCGAAGTTATGTTCTTTAAAAATTTAGACCTATATCAATCTGTGTGGACACTTGTTGATGATAATCATTATGTTTGCTTCTGCTGCAAAGCAGAAACGAACCACTTCTTCGGAAGTAAAATGGTTTCAATGAACACGTGACCTAAGGGTAGTAAGTTCGCTTACTGTCACACAGTCAAAATTCATTATCGTTCTGTTGGAACGATAATAGCTTTAAAATTACTTCTTACTTTTTAAGTAAGGGACAGTTTTGAAGTCAGTATTCATTGAGCCGACAAAATCTTAAATTGAAGAGTTTGATCATGGCTCAGATTGAACGCTGGCGGCAGGCCTAACACATGCAAGTCGAGCGGAAACGACAACATTGACCCTTCGGGTGATTTGTTGGGCGTCGAGCGGCGGACGGGTGAGTAATGCCTGGGAAATTGCCCTGATGTGGGGGATAACCATTGGAAACGATGGCTAATACCGCATAATGCCTTCGGGCCAAAGAGGGGGACCTTCGGGCCTCTCGCGTCAGGATATGCCCAGGTGGGATTAGCTAGTTGGTGAGGTAATGGCTCACCAAGGCGACGATCCCTAGCTGGTCTGAGAGGATGATCAGCCACACTGGAACTGAGACACGGTCCAGACTCCTACGGGAGGCAGCAGTGGGGAATATTGCACAATGGGCGCAAGCCTGATGCAGCCATGCCGCGTGTATGAAGAAGGCCTTCGGGTTGTAAAGTACTTTCAGCAGTGAGGAAGGTTCATACGTTAATAGCGTATGGATTTGACGTTAGCTGCAGAAGAAGCACTCAGCTAACTCCGTGCCAGCAGCCGCGGTAATACGGAGGGTGCGAGCGTTAATCGGAATTACTGGGCGTAAAGCGCATGCAGGTGGTTCGTTAAGTCAGATGTGAAAGCCCGAGGCTCAACCTCGGAACTGCATTTGAAACTGGCGGACTAGAGTACTGTAGAGGGGGGTAGAATTTCAGGTGTAGCGGTGAAATGCGTAGAGATCTGAAGGAATACCAGTGGCGAAGGCGGCCCCCTGGACAGATACTGACACTCAGATGCGAAAGCGTGGGGAGCAAACAGGATTAGATACCCTGGTAGTCCACGCCGTAAACGATGTCTACTTGGAGGTTGTGGCCTTGAGCCGTGGCTTTCGGAGCTAACGCGTTAAGTAGACCGCCTGGGGAGTACGGTCGCAAGATTAAAACTCAAATGAATTGACGGGGGCCCGCACAAGCGGTGGAGCATGTGGTTTAATTCGATGCAACGCGAAGAACCTTACCTACTCTTGACATCTAGAGAAGCCAGCGGAGACGCAGGTGTGCCTTCGGGAACTCTAAGACAGGTGCTGCATGGCTGTCGTCAGCTCGTGTTGTGAAATGTTGGGTTAAGTCCCGCAACGAGCGCAACCCTTATCCTTGTTTGCCAGCACGTAATGGTGGGAACTCCAGGGAGACTGCCGGTGATAAACCGGAGGAAGGTGGGGACGACGTCAAGTCATCATGGCCCTTACGAGTAGGGCTACACACGTGCTACAATGGCGCATACAGAGGGCAGCAAGCTAGCGATAGTGAGCGAATCCCAAAAAGTGCGTCGTAGTCCGGATTGGAGTCTGCAACTCGACTCCATGAAGTCGGAATCGCTAGTAATCGTGGATCAGAATGCCACGGTGAATACGTTCCCGGGCCTTGTACACACCGCCCGTCACACCATGGGAGTGGGCTGCAAAAGAAGTGGGTAGTTTAACCTTCGGGAGGACGCTCACCACTTTGTGGTTCATGACTGGGGTGAAGTCGTAACAAGGTAGCCCTAGGGGAACCTGGGGCTGGATCACCTCCTTATACGAAAGATTATCTTGATGAGTGTTCACACAGATTGATTAGGTTTGATTAGTTAAGAACAATAGAGCTTTAATTAATGTTTACTCATTGATTAAAGCTTTGTGCTTTATGCTCTTTAACAATTTGGAAAGCTGACGAACAACATTTGATTTAATGTTGTTCAAATAAAAGTTCTCAAATCCTATGTCTTTAAGATGTAGGTACCAACACACATTCAAGTGTTCTTGGAAACAGCACAACTTCGGTTGTGACGTTTATATTTGAGTCCGGCAAAATCGAATGCTATCTCGCTCATTCAAATAATGAGATAGCGACTTTGGTTGTTTGCCATACATAAGACCTTTTGGGGTTGTATGGTTAAGTGACTAAGCGTACACGGTGGATGCCTTGGCAGTCAGAGGCGATGAAGGACGTAATAACTTGCGATAAGCCCAGATTAGGTAGTAATAACCTGTGAGTCTGGGATTTCCGAATGGGGAAACCCACGTGCATAAGCACGTATCATTAACTGAATACATAGGTTAATGAAGCAAACCGGGGGAACTGAAACATCTAAGTACCCCGAGGAAGAGAAATCAACCGAGATTCCGAAAGTAGCGGCGAGCGAAATTGGACTAGCCCTTAAGCTTTTAATGATGCAGGTGAAGGCTCTGGAAAGTGCCGCAGTAAAGGGTGATAGCCCCGTAACCGACACATCATAATCAGTGAAAACGAGTAAGGCGGGACACGTGATATCCTGTTTGAATATGGGGGGACCATCCTCCAAGGCTAAATACTACTGACTGACCGATAGTGAACCAGTACCGTGAGGGAAAGGCGAAAAGAACCCCTGTGAGGGGAGTGAAATAGAACCTGAAACCGTGTACGTACAAGCAGTAGGAGCCCACTTGTTGGGTGACTGCGTACCTTTTGTATAATGGGTCAGCGACTTATATTCAGTGGCAAGGTTAACCGTTTAGGGGAGCCGTAGGGAAACCGAGTCTTAACTGGGCGTTCAGTCTCTGGATATAGACCCGAAACCAGGTGATCTAGCCATGGGCAGGTTGAAGGTTGAGTAACATCAACTGGAGGACCGAACCGACTAATGTTGAAAAATTAGCGGATGACTTGTGGCTAGGGGTGAAAGGCCAATCAAACCTGGAGATAGCTGGTTCTCCCCGAAAGCTATTTAGGTAGCGCCTCGGACGAATACTACTGGGGGTAGAGCACTGTTAAGGCTAGGGGGTCATCCCGACTTACCAACCCTTTGCAAACTCCGAATACCAGTAAGTAATATCCGGGAGACACACGGCGGGTGCTAACGTCCGTCGTGGAGAGGGAAACAACCCAGACCGCCAGCTAAGGTCCCAAAGTATAGCTAAGTGGGAAACGATGTGGGAAGGCTTAGACAGCTAGGATGTTGGCTTAGAAGCAGCCATCATTTAAAGAAAGCGTAATAGCTCACTAGTCGAGTCGGCCTGCGCGGAAGATGTAACGGGGCTAAGCTATACACCGAAGCTGCGGCAATATGATTTATCATATTGGGTAGGGGAGCGTTCTGTAAGCCGTTGAAGGTGGACTGTAAGGTTTGCTGGAGGTATCAGAAGTGCGAATGCTGACATGAGTAACGATAAAGGGGGTGAAAAACCTCCTCGCCGGAAGACCAAGGGTTCCTGTCCAACGTTAATCGGGGCAGGGTAAGTCGACCCCTAAGGCGAGGCCGAAAGGCGTAGTCGATGGGAAACGGGTTAATATTCCCGTACTTCTTATAATTGCGATGGGGGGACGGAGAAGGCTAGGTGGGCCTGGCGATGGTTGTCCAGGTTCAAGTACGTAGGCGGGTGGTTTAGGTAAATCCGGACCACTACTAACGCTGAGATACGATGTCGAGCTACTACGGTAGTGAAGTCATTGATGCCATGCTTCCAGGAAAAGCCTCTAAGCTTCAGATTATAAGAAATCGTACCCCAAACCGACACAGGTGGTCGGGTAGAGAATACCAAGGCGCTTGAGAGAACTCGGGTGAAGGAACTAGGCAAAATGGTACCGTAACTTCGGGAGAAGGTACGCTCTTGGCGGTGAAGTCCCTTGCGGATGGAGCTACTAGGAGTCGCAGATACCAGGTGGCTGCAACTGTTTATTAAAAACACAGCACTGTGCAAAATCGTAAGATGACGTATACGGTGTGACGCCTGCCCGGTGCCGGAAGGTTAATTGATGGGGTTAGACTTAGGTCGAAGCTCTTGATCGAAGCCCCGGTAAACGGCGGCCGTAACTATAACGGTCCTAAGGTAGCGAAATTCCTTGTCGGGTAAGTTCCGACCTGCACGAATGGCGTAATGATGGCCACGCTGTCTCCACCCGAGACTCAGTGAAATTGAAATCGCTGTGAAGATGCAGTGTACCCGCGGCTAGACGGAAAGACCCCGTGAACCTTTACTACAGCTTGGCACTGAACATTGACCCTACATGTGTAGGATAGGTGGGAGCCTTTGAAGCATGCACGCTAGTGTGTGTGGAGGCAATCTTGAAATACCACCCTTGTATGCTTGATGTTCTAACGTTGGTCCCTAATCGGGATTGCGGACAGTGCCTGGTGGGTAGTTTGACTGGGGCGGTCTCCTCCCAAAGAGTAACGGAGGAGCACGAAGGTGGGCTAAACACGGTTGGACATCGTGTGGTTAGTGCAATGGCATAAGCCCGCTTGACTGCGAGAATGACAATTCGAGCAGGTACGAAAGTAGGTCATAGTGATCCGGTGGTTCTGAATGGAAGGGCCATCGCTCAACGGATAAAAGGTACTCCGGGGATAACAGGCTGATACCGCCCAAGAGTTCATATCGACGGCGGTGTTTGGCACCTCGATGTCGGCTCATCACATCCTGGGGCTGAAGTCGGTCCCAAGGGTATGGCTGTTCGCCATTTAAAGTGGTACGCGAGCTGGGTTTAGAACGTCGTGAGACAGTTCGGTCCCTATCTGCCGTGGGCGTTGGAAGATTGAAGGGGGCTGCTCCTAGTACGAGAGGACCGGAGTGGACGAACCTCTGGTGTTCGGGTTGTCATGCCAATGGCATTGCCCGGTAGCTAAGTTCGGAATCGATAACCGCTGAAAGCATCTAAGCGGGAAGCGAGCCCTGAGATGAGTCTTCCCTGGCACTTTAAGTGTCCTAAAGGGTTGTTCAAGACTAGAACGTTGATAGGCAGGGTGTGTAAGTGCTGCGAGGCATTGAGCTAACCTGTACTAATTGCCCGTGAGGCTTAACCATACAACACCCAAAGGGTTTTGATGGACTCAAAGCAAGAACATAATTGAATGTGTATTAAGAACTTTTATTAAGCTTTCCAGATTAATTTTGCCTTCAGTTTTTATGAAAAGCTGAAAGTAAAAGAAGAATTTGCTTGGCGACCATAGCGTTGCAGACCCACCTGATCCCATGCCGAACTCAGAAGTGAAATGCAGTAGCGCCGATGGTAGTGTGGGGTTTCCCCATGTGAGAGTAGGACATCGCCAGGCTTTAATTTCGACTTTGCTTCTTATAGAAGCAAGTCACCATAAAGTTTTAAGTTTTCTTAGAATTTTATGTTGACTTTCAAAGTAGATAGCGTATTATACGCGTCCTGCTTAGGTGCTAAGGCATTGAAAGCAAAGCTCTTTAACAATTTAGACCTATATCAATCTGTGTGGACACTTGTTGATGATAATCATTATGTTTGCTTCTGCTGCAAAGCAGAAACGAACCACTTCTTCGGAAGTAAAATGGTTTTCAATGAACACGTGACCTAAGGGTAGTAAGCTCGCTTACTGTCACACAGTCAAAATTCATTATCGTTCTGTTGGAACGATAATAGCTTTAAAATTACTTCTTACTTTTTAAGTAAGGGACAGTTTTGAAGTCAGTATTCATTGAGCCGACAAAATCTTAAATTGAAGAGTTTGATCATGGCTCAGATTGAACGCTGGCGGCAGGCCTAACACATGCAAGTCGAGCGGAAACGACAACATTGACCCTTCGGGTGATTTGTTGGGCGTCGAGCGGCGGACGGGTGAGTAATGCCTGGGAAATTGCCCTGATGTGGGGGATAACCATTGGAAACGATGGCTAATACCGCATAATGCCTTCGGGCCAAAGAGGGGGACCTTCGGGCCTCTCGCGTCAGGATATGCCCAGGTGGGATTAGCTAGTTGGTGAGGTAATGGCTCACCAAGGCGACGATCCCTAGCTGGTCTGAGAGGATGATCAGCCACACTGGAACTGAGACACGGTCCAGACTCCTACGGGAGGCAGCAGTGGGGAATATTGCACAATGGGCGCAAGCCTGATGCAGCCATGCCGCGTGTATGAAGAAGGCCTTCGGGTTGTAAAGTACTTTCAGCAGTGAGGAAGGTTCATGCGTTAATAGCGTATGGATTTGACGTTAGCTGCAGAAGAAGCACCGGCTTAACTCCGTGCCAGCAGCCGCGGTAATACGGAGGGTGCGAGCGTTAATCGGAATTACTGGGCGTAAAGCGCATGCAGGTGGTTCGTTAAGTCAGATGTGAAAGCCCGAGGCTCAACCTCGGAACTGCATTTGAAACTGGCGGACTAGAGTACTGTAGAGGGGGGTAGAATTTCAGGTGTAGCGGTGAAATGCGTAGAGATCTGAAGGAATACCAGTGGCGAAGGCGGCCCCCTGGACAGATACTGACACTCAGATGCGAAAGCGTGGGGAGCAAACAGGATTAGATACCCTGGTAGTCCACGCCGTAAACGATGTCTACTTGGAGGTTGTGGCCTTGAGCCGTGGCTTTCGGAGCTAACGCGTTAAGTAGACCGCCTGGGGAGTACGGTCGCAAGATTAAAACTCAAATGAATTGACGGGGGCCCGCACAAGCGGTGGAGCATGTGGTTTAATTCGATGCAACGCGAAGAACCTTACCTACTCTTGACATCTAGAGAAGCCAGCGGAGACGCAGGTGTGCCTTCGGGAACTCTAAGACAGGTGCTGCATGGCTGTCGTCAGCTCGTGTTGTGAAATGTTGGGTTAAGTCCCGCAACGAGCGCAACCCTTATCCTTGTTTGCCAGCACATAATGGTGGGAACTCCAGGGAGACTGCTCGGTGATAAACCGGAGGAAGGTGGGGACGACGTCAAGTCATCATGGCCCTTACGAGTAGGGCTACACACGTGCTACAATGGCGCATACAGAGGGCAGCAAGCTAGCGATAGTGAGCGAATCCCAAAAAGTGCGTCGTAGTCCGGATTGGAGTCTGCAACTCGACTCCATGAAGTCGGAATCGCTAGTAATCGTGGATCAGAATGCCACGGTGAATACGTTCCCGGGCCTTGTACACACCGCCCGTCACACCATGGGAGTGGGCTGCAAAAGAAGTGGGTAGTTTAACCTTCGGGAGGACGCTCACCACTTTGTGGTTCATGACTGGGGTGAAGTCGTAACAAGGTAGCCCTAGGGGAACCTGGGGCTGGATCACCTCCTTATACGAAAGATTATCTTGATGAGTGTTCACACAGATTGATTAGGTTTAAAAAGTAAAAGAGACGATATTGGGTCTGTAGCTCAGCTGGTTAGAGCGCTCGCCTGATAAGCGGGAGGTCGGTGGTTCAAGTCCACTCAGACCCACCACTATCTCCTTAGGAGATACGGTACGATATCGACACAGATGGGGCTATAGCTCAGCTGGGAGAGCGCCTGCCTTGCACGCAGGAGGTCTGCGGTTCGATCCCGCATAGCTCCACCATCTTTAAGTATTTTCTTTAAATAGAAAGTCTCTTGAAAGTATTTAAAAATGGTTACTGTTTAAGTAACACATGCTCTTTAACAATTTGGAAAGCTGACGAACAACATTTGATTTAATGTTGTTCAAATAAAAGTTCTCAAATCCTATGTCTTTAAGATGTAGGTACCAACACACATTCAAGTGTTCTTGGAAACAGCACAACTTCGGTTGTGACGTTTATATTTGAGTCCGGCAAAATCGAATGCTATCTCGCTCATTCAAATAATGAGATAGCGACTTTGGTTGTTTGCCATACATAAGACCTTTTGGGGTTGTATGGTTAAGTGACTAAGCGTACACGGTGGATGCCTTGGCAGTCAGAGGCGATGAAGGACGTAATAACTTGCGATAAGCCCAGATTAGGTAGTAATAACCTGTGAGTCTGGGATTTCCGAATGGGGAAACCCACGTGCATAAGCACGTATCATTAACTGAATACATAGGTTAATGAGGCAAACCGGGGGAACTGAAACATCTAAGTACCCCGAGGAAGAGAAATCAACCGAGATTCCGAAAGTAGCGGCGAGCGAAATTGGATTAGCCCTTAAGCTTTTAATGATGCAGGTGAAGGCTCTGGAAAGTGCCGCAGTAAAGGGTGATAGCCCCGTAACCGACACATCATAATCAGTGAAAACGAGTAAGGCGGGACACGTGATATCCTGTTTGAATATGGGGGGACCATCCTCCAAGGCTAAATACTACTGACTGACCGATAGTGAACCAGTACCGTGAGGGAAAGGCGAAAAGAACCCCTGTGAGGGGAGTGAAATAGAACCTGAAACCGTGTACGTACAAGCAGTAGGAGCCCACTTGTTGGGTGACTGCGTACCTTTTGTATAATGGGTCAGCGACTTATATTCAGTGGCAAGGTTAACCGTTTAGGGGAGCCGTAGGGAAACCGAGTCTTAACTGGGCGTTCAGTCTCTGGATATAGACCCGAAACCAGGTGATCTAGCCATGGGCAGGTTGAAGGTTGAGTAACATCAACTGGAGGACCGAACCGACTAATGTTGAAAAATTAGCGGATGACTTGTGGCTAGGGGTGAAAGGCCAATCAAACCTGGAGATAGCTGGTTCTCCCCGAAAGCTATTTAGGTAGCGCCTCGGACGAATACTACTGGGGGTAGAGCACTGTTAAGGCTAGGGGGTCATCCCGACTTACCAACCCTTTGCAAACTCCGAATACCAGTAAGTAATATCCGGGAGACACACGGCGGGTGCTAACGTCCGTCGTGGAGAGGGAAACAACCCAGACCGCCAGCTAAGGTCCCAAAGTATAGCTAAGTGGGAAACGATGTGGGAAGGCTTAGACAGCTAGGATGTTGGCTTAGAAGCAGCCATCATTTAAAGAAAGCGTAATAGCTCACTAGTCGAGTCGGCCTGCGCGGAAGATGTAACGGGGCTAAGCTATACACCGAAGCTGCGGCAATATGATTTATCATATTGGGTAGGGGAGCGTTCTGTAAGCCGTTGAAGGTGGACTGTAAGGTTTGCTGGAGGTATCAGAAGTGCGAATGCTGACATGAGTAACGATAAAGGGGGTGAAAAACCTCCTCGCCGGAAGACCAAGGGTTCCTGTCCAACGTTAATCGGGGCAGGGTAAGTCGACCCCTAAGGCGAGGCCGAAAGGCGTAGTCGATGGGAAACGGGTTAATATTCCCGTACTTCTTATAATTGCGATGGGGGGACGGAGAAGGCTAGGTGGGCCTGGCGATGGTTGTCCAGGTTCAAGTACGTAGGCGGGTGGTTTAGGTAAATCCGGACCACTACTAACGCTGAGATACGATGTCGAGCTACTACGGTAGTGAAGTCATTGATGCCATGCTTCCAGGAAAAGCCTCTAAGCTTCAGATTATAAGAAATCGTACCCCAAACCGACACAGGTGGTCGGGTAGAGAATACCAAGGCGCTTGAGAGAACTCGGGTGAAGGAACTAGGCAAAATGGTACCGTAACTTCGGGAGAAGGTACGCTCTTGGCGGTGAAGTCCCTTGCGGATGGAGCTACTAGGAGTCGCAGATACCAGGTGGCTGCAACTGTTTATTAAAAACACAGCACTGTGCAAAATCGTAAGATGACGTATACGGTGTGACGCCTGCCCGGTGCCGGAAGGTTAATTGATGGGGTTAGACTTAGGTCGAAGCTCTTGATCGAAGCCCCGGTAAACGGCGGCCGTAACTATAACGGTCCTAAGGTAGCGAAATTCCTTGTCGGGTAAGTTCCGACCTGCACGAATGGCGTAATGATGGCCACGCTGTCTCCACCCGAGACTCAGTGAAATTGAAATCGCTGTGAAGATGCAGTGTACCCGCGGCTAGACGGAAAGACCCCGTGAACCTTTACTACAGCTTGGCACTGAACATTGACCCTACATGTGTAGGATAGGTGGGAGCCTTTGAAGCATGCACGCTAGTGTGTGTGGAGGCAATCTTGAAATACCACCCTTGTATGCTTGATGTTCTAACGTTGGTCCCTAATCGGGATTGCGGACAGTGCCTGGTGGGTAGTTTGACTGGGGCGGTCTCCTCCCAAAGAGTAACGGAGGAGCACGAAGGTGGGCTAAACACGGTTGGACATCGTGTGGTTAGTGCAATGGCATAAGCCCGCTTGACTGCGAGAATGACAATTCGAGCAGGTACGAAAGTAGGTCATAGTGATCCGGTGGTTCTGAATGGAAGGGCCATCGCTCAACGGATAAAAGGTACTCCGGGGATAACAGGCTGATACCGCCCAAGAGTTCATATCGACGGCGGTGTTTGGCACCTCGATGTCGGCTCATCACATCCTGGGGCTGAAGTCGGTCCCAAGGGTATGGCTGTTCGCCATTTAAAGTGGTACGCGAGCTGGGTTTAGAACGTCGTGAGACAGTTCGGTCCCTATCTGCCGTGGGCGTTGGAAGATTGAAGGGGGCTGCTCCTAGTACGAGAGGACCGGAGTGGACGAACCTCTGGTGTTCGGGTTGTCATGCCAATGGCATTGCCCGGTAGCTAAGTTCGGAATCGATAACCGCTGAAAGCATCTAAGCGGGAAGCGAGCCCTGAGATGAGTCTTCCCTGGCACTTTAAGTGTCCTAAAGGGTTGTTCAAGACTAGAACGTTGATAGGCAGGGTGTGTAAGTGCTGCGAGGCATTGAGCTAACCTGTACTAATTGCCCGTGAGGCTTAACCATACAACACCCAAAGGGTTTTGATGGACTCAAAGCAAGAACATAATTGAATGTGTATTAAGAACTTTTATTAAGCTTTCCAGATTAATTTTGCCTTCAGTTTTTATGAAAAGCTGAAAGTAAAAGAAGAATTTGCTTGGCGACCATAGCGTTGCAGACCCACCTGATCCCATGCCGAACTCAGAAGTGAAATGCAGTAGCGCCGATGGTAGTGTGGGGTTTCCCCATGTGAGAGTAGGACATCGCCAGGCTTTGAACAAATATCTACTAAAGCATACAAATTAAGACTTTATTTAGATAACAATTTGCGGAGGGATGGCTGAGTGGTCGAAAGCACCTAGTCTTGAAAACCTACGAAGGGTTAATAGCCCTTCTAGGGTTCAAATCCCTATCCCTCCGCCACTATTAAAAAAGCCCGCTGATTTTCAGCGGGCTTTTTGCTATCTAAAATATACCTCGCAAGCATTATCTATCTTCACTCGAGACCTCGTACAAAAAGACTTCTTCGATATCGGATCTACTGCCATTACAATAAGCACTTAATAGTAATCTTGTAATTGAGGCTAGGTGATAAATGTATGGATGTTGATGCTGTATGGTTAAACCGAAAAATATCTTCTTTGCTGAAGCCTGGCTACGCTATTGATTCAGTACAACCCATCCAACAGTTATGGGGCGGTTATGGTGGGTTATTACGAGTAGGGACTAAGAATGGTCACCATTCCAACCGCATTATTGTTAAGCATATTCAACTACCAGAGCTTGCACCGCTTACGCATCCTAGAGGGTGGAGTACGTTACTATCGCATCAGCGTAAACGACAGTCCTACCAAGTTGAGTTTCATTGGTATGCTCATTACGGTGAAAGAATGCCGATTGGCTGGATTCCTAAATGTTTAGGGAACTCAGAAGCCGAGAGTCATTATTTTTTGCTGTTACAAGATCTTCATCAGATTGGACGAGGCCGTGTGGTTACCAAACCGACTCAGGTAGAGGTGTTTTCGGTATTACATTGGCTTGCAGAGTTTCATGCATTTTGGTTAGGGGAAAATCCTCAGGGGTTGTGGGAGCAAGGTTCGTATTGGCATTTAGAGACTAGACCGGATGAACTTGCTGCAATGGCGGATAAACGCTATCAGCGGGCAGCGGCTACTTTAGATAAACTGATGGAAGCGTGTCCTTATCAAACTTTTATTCACGGTGACGCTAAACTTGCCAACTTCTGTTTTGATGACTCTGGAGAACTGGTGTCTGCTGTAGATTTTCAGTATGTTGGTGCTAGCGTGGGTGTTAAAGACGTTGTTCTATTTTTAACAAGCGTTGTTGATTTTGAAGACGAAAATCTGTCACTTGCGCCTTACTTATCTTGTTATTTCCATGCTTTAAAAGCTGCCTTGAAACGTCATCAGCCAGAAATTGATGGTGCCGTGGTATGTGATGCTTGGAGTGAACTTTTTGACGTGGCTTGGGCTGATTTTCAGCGCTTTTTACTAGGTTGGTGTCCGACTCATTGGAAGGTGAATGATTTTACCATGAGATTGACAAATCGAGCGCTAGAGCGGCATGGCTTGTGATCTATGTTAGAGACGAAAATGCCTCCACTTTTAGGAGGCATTGTATTGGTCATTAATTTTATCTTTCTATGAGCGTTAAGGCTTTGCGAGAAACTTCTCCAGCCGCTTTTGTCATGTTTTGTTTTTCTAGTGTGTCTGCTAGATACGCATAATCAGAGACATCTGGGCGTAGTGAAAGCGCTTGTTCTAAGTGGCGTTGAGAGTCAGCCCATTTTTCTTCACGGAAATAGAACTGAGCAAGCGCACTATGTGCGTTGGCACTATTTGGGTTCTTTTTCAGTGTATCCTCTAGCAACACAACGGCCGGGTAAGAGTCCGGCAGGTTAAGTTCTGGTAAAAGGGTATAAAGCTCATCATGAGATTGTTTCTTTAATGCTTCTTTGATGACAGTAAACGCTTCGGTATCTGATTTTCTCGCAATGAGTTGCTTGGTAAAGCAGCCTACAAGGTGGGCACTTTGCCGTGTCTTTCTTGGTAGCTTATCCCAATGAGAAATCAACCCTTCACTCCCTTGTTGGGAGGCAATATCTTCCAAAAGGCCGCACTGAGAGCGTTCTTCTAGTGCACTGAACTCAGACTCGTCGATCATTTTTGCTTTTTTAAGTTTAGGCAATAAATCAAGCAGAGCTTGCCATTCTTCTAAGGCGCGGTACGTTGTTTTAAGTAGGCCTAGCACGATGGTATTGTGCGGGTAATTCTGTTGTAAAGACTCCAATATTGGCAATGCGAGTTCATGTTCTTCTTCACGAACAGCCTGCTTTGCTTTGGTAAGGTCAACGGCAAGCTGAGAGTCTTGTTGCTTGGCTGCTAAGGCTAAATAGTAGTCTCGCTTAGCCTTGTCGCCTTGACCAAGTGCTGCCTCTGAAGCTACGAGGTAGCACAAAAGTGGCATATCATGATGATTTGCCCAGCGAGTCACTTTTTTCTCTGCTGCCTTCCAGTCCCCTTCAAGTAGTTTAATGATGCCTTCGTTAGTGTAACGGCGAGATCGGCGCATTTTTCTTACACTGAAGTAATTGAAGGTAGAAACACTGGTGTAGAAAATTTTCTTTACGATGTATTCCAGTAGAAAAAGAGCAGCTAGCGTTGCTATGACAAAAATGACCAGTGTGGTAACGCTCATCTCAATGGTCTGATTCGCTATAGATATTAAGACATAGCCCTGTTGACCGGAAAACTGCGTACCAGCAAATAGTCCCGCGCCTAAAACGGCGAAAAGAAATAGAATTCGAATCATTATTTCTCCTCCGTGATGATTGTGGTGACCTCACGACGTAGGCGATCTGTGATGACGTCAGAAAGTTGAGCTTGGGTTTCTAGCTTAACTGGGTAGTCGACTTGAATGTTTTGGGTGCTTAGCTTGCTAAGGGTGGCATCAAATTCTTTTACGGCATTATTATCTTGGTCAAAGAAAGATGTCGACCACTGTTCAGCCGCTTGTAATGATACTTTATAGATTTCACCTTGCTCTTGATAAATGGCGCGAATCGCCGTTTCAATTTTAGATTTAATATTCTCTCTCAGATAAAAGTGCTGAGATGGAGAGAGCAAAGGAATGACGTTGCCGTCACGAGAACGGAAGGTGATGAAGTTCTCAGAAAAGTCTTTTAGTGAGGTCATCAAGTTATCTTGCCAGTCGTAAATATCGCCCGAAACTTGCTGTTTCTGTACCTCTGGAGCTTCAGGCAGTATTGCATTGGCAAGAGGAAGGCTATCAACCTGTTGCTGTAAGGAAGTCAGTCGGAGTACTAGCCCATCACGATCGATGAGAGGGACCATCCTAAGTTTGGTAATATCGTTGGCCATAGATTGTCTTAAGGCGACTAGACTTGGGTCATTAAGCGCAGCAATACGTTGATCGGCAGACTCCATAAGACGAGTTGCGCTCACCACATCGTGTTCTAAAAACAGTTTACGTCCAGCGAGCTTAACCAAATAGTCAGCTTCAGCGAGTAGCCAATCATTAGGACGGCGTCCTTTTACGTCCGCAACGGCTAACTGCAGGCTTTGAATACTTTTCTGTTGCTGAGCTAAGATGACTTCGGCTTTATGGGCGACTGTTTTGGCTTGTTCTAGTGTTTGTGTTTTGATTTGTTCCATATCGCTAGAAACGTTGGTTTGAGTTGCCTTAAGTTGTGATTCTAGTTCGGCGATGCGGGTTTCATAGTTACTTGTTTGTTGTTGTATTTGATAACTGAGCCCACCACCAAAAATGACAGCAAGTACGATAGCGACAGTACCCAGTTTGACCCCGCGCTTACCTTGTTTTTCTTCAAACTCAGGCTCTTTCGATGACGGTGGTGTCTGAGGTGTTGTTATGGCGGGTTCGACTTGAGATTCTTTAGTTGAATTCTCAGGGGCTAGTGCCTTGACGTCTTGTTGATCGTTTGACGGAGATTGCTCGTCTTTATTCTTGTTCGTCATGCTTAAGTCCTGTATCTAAGCGCTGGAGAGCAGCAAGTATTGTTGAGTGTGATGCACCTTTTGTCGTTATTACGTTGCGAAATTCGTGCATCGTTGCAAACTTGGCGATTCGTTCACTCGGAACCAATAGCGTTAATTGGGTCAGCCAAGCGTAGGCTGGCTCTGGTGTTTGCGCGATCAAATAATCGAGTTGTTCACCACTTGTTACGATGATAGTTTCAAGTGATAGTGATTGCCATTTATCCAAGTTATTAGAAGAGATAGGGATAAATTGGCGTTGATAGACTTCAAGGTAGAGTACCTTAGCGCCTCTTTGAGTCAGTTGTTGATGAATCAACTCACGTCCGCCATTACCTCGAAGAATGACGATGGTTTTTCCCGAAACATCCTTTAATTCAGGTAGATTCAGCAGGTGCTCGCTATCACTTGTTGTCGGGTAGTGTACGTTTTGTTTACAAGTATTGCTTAATTCATGTGCGGTTTTTTGACCAACCCCAAGATAAATTCGGTTTGCAGGCCATGTCGAGCCAGATTCCAATAGGATGTGATGGGCATTGATGACAGCATGTTGGCTGACGGCAATAATGATGTCTGCATCTTGGATCTGACGGCTAACGTTGCCATTAGGTTTACAAGGTATGATGTCAATAAGAGGATGATGGAGGGCGAAGCCCCCCATATTTTCAATGAGTTGGCATAGTTCAAGCCCTTGCGCGCCAGGGCGTGTTACTAGCACTTTCACCAGTGATTACTCGTGGTCTTGGTAGAGTTTTTCTAAAATGTCTTTGGCTCCTTGGGCTAGTAGCTGGTTAGCTAGTTGGATACCAAGTGCTTCTGCATCTGAGCGTTTACCGTGAATCTCCCCACGCACAATTAAAGAACCGTCAGGTTCACCCACTAAGGCTCGTAGCCAGATGTTATCACCATCCAGTAGTGAGTAGCTGCCGATAGGAACTTGGCACCCACCTTCTAGTGTCAGATTCATTGCTCGCTCACACAGGACGCGATCGGCGGTATCTTTGTGGTTAAGAGGTTGCAGGAGATCGATTAACCTTTGATCATCAAGGCGACATTCAATACCAACGGCTCCTTGACCCACGGCTTGGTAATGATGCCTCTGGCTCAATGAAACTACGAATTCTGGATTCTAGTTTTAGGCGCTTTAATCCTGCTGCTGCAAGGATAATCGCGTCATAGTCACCGTTGTCTAGCTTTCCTAGGCGAGTCCCTACATTGCCGCGTAGTTCTTTGATTTCGATATCAGGACGACGTTCTTTAATTTGGCACTGGCGGCGGAGGCTACAAGTACCGACAACCGCACCTTTTGGCAGTGCATCGAGATCTTGATACGTATTGGATACAAATGCGTCGCGAGGGTCTTCTCGTTCACAAATAGTGACTAAACCAAGCCCTTCAGGAAAGTCGACAGGGACGTCTTTCATAGAATGGACCGCGAGATCTGCACGGCCCTCAAGCATGGCCACTTCAAGTTCTTTTACGAATAAGCCTTTACCGCCGACTTTCGCCAGTGGGGTATCAAGAATAATATCGCCTTTAGTGACCATAGTGACTAGCTCCACCTCAAGACCTGGGTGAGCGGCGATGAGAGCATCTTTTACATAGTGAGCTTGCCATAAGGCTAGGGGGCTTTTTCGGGTAGCAATTCGAATAGGTGTCGCTTGAGTCATGTCGTTCTCGTTTGCATTTCATCTTGGTAATGGGATTAATCCTATCACTGTCTCTATTAAATGATTAGTGATTTCCCCGCTCGCAAATTAGGGTCTTGTGTCTAATATCACAAAGATTACTAATAGTGTGAGATTAATCGCATTTGATGCGGCGACTACTGTTAGAATTGTAGGTGGTCGGCCCAGTCTCAGCACTCGTTGTCATCTGGGCTTAATGCTGGTGCTATCTAGCGGAGTATTGCTTTACCAGTCATGATAAAAGTGTTACATTGATCACGTTTTGAGGCGGTAATTGTTTAAGATCCACGCGAATTAGCAGTTGGGTCCAACCTAGGAATAACCTTTGCAGGCTTACACTGATACTCTTATCCAAAGGCTAGATAACCTTAATCAGCAGCGTATTGAGCGCGCGCTGGCGCTTATGGATCTGCAAGGGCAGCGTGTATTCCAGCTCATCCCGGCTTTATTCCATTTTAACCATCCAATTATTCCTGGCTATTTTGAAGGCTCTACTCCTAGTGGACTTTATGGCTTTGAATCTAATTCTCTTCAGCAGCAATTTATTGACGATATTCAGCTAGCGCTGGGTCAGCCTCTTCCCCCACCAAAGCAGACGGACATCCTTGGTCTTTATACCATGGGTAGTACATCGTCTATTGGTCAAAGTACATCAAGCGATCTTGATATTTGGGTGTGTATTTCCCCTGATATGCCGACGGATGCACGAGAAAAACTCAGTAATAAGTGCTTATTGATCACAGATTGGGCGCAAGGTCTAGGCGTTGAAGCGAACTTCTTTTTGATGGATGAAGAGCGTTTTCGTAGTAATGTTTCAGAAGAGATGACCGGAGATAATTGTGGTTCGTCTCAGCACCTTCTTTTATTAGATGAATTTTACCGTTCTGCTGTTCGACTGGGCGGACAACGTTTGTTGTGGCAAATCGTCCCACCAGAAATGGAAGAGTGCTACGATGAGTATGTCACACAGCTTTGTGACGGCGGCTACATCAACTGCGATGAGTGGATTGATTTTGGTAGATTGAATCGAATTCCTGCGGAAGAGTACTTTGGTTCCAGCTTATGGCAGCTTTATAAGAGTATCGACTCTCCATATAAATCCGTTTTAAAAGCGATTCTTCTTGAAGCATATTCATGGGAATACCCGCATACTCAGTTATTGAGTATTGATACTAAACGTCGATTTTTTGCCCATGAGCCTGACCTTTATGGGATGGATGCGTATTATTTAATGCTGGAAAAAGTCACGCGTTATTTAGTTCGAATTGGTGACCATACTCGCCTTGATCTCGTTCGCCGTTGTTTCTATTTGAAAACCCATGAAAAGCTTTCTAGGGAGCCGGGTGTGGGCTCTGTTCCTTGGCGTCGTGAAGCGTTGGGTTTAATGACGGCTGAATGGCAATGGCCGCAATCGGTATTAGAAGAGCTTGATAACCGACGTAATTGGAAAGTAGAGCAAGTCATGGTCGTGCATAACGCTTTGCTTGATGCGTTGATGCTGAGCTACCGAAACTTAATCCAGTTTGCTCGTCGCAACGATATTACTTCAGCGATTAGCCCCCAAGATATCAGTATTTTGGCGCGTAAGCTGTATGCCGCGTTTGAAGTGCTTCCTGGTAAAGTTACTTTATTGAATCCTCAGATCTCGCCTGATTTGCACGAGCCAGATCTCAGCTTCATTGAAGTGAAAGAAGGAAAGAACTATCAATCGGGATGGTATTTATATAAACAGCCTTTAATTGCTCATCGCTTATTAGGGCAACCTGCACTGCAGCACAATGAATATTTGAGTAAATTGGTATCGTGGGCCTTCTTTAATGGCCTTATTACGGAATCAACACACCTGAATTCAGTGGTTCGTGATGCGCACATCGATATTGATAAGTTTTATCAAATGGTGAGTGATCTGCGAAACACCTTCTCGCTTCGTAAACGTCGTCCAAGTATGCAAGCTTTGGCGAGCCCATGTGAAGTGAGTCAGCTAGCGATGTTCATCAATTTTGAAAGCGATCCAACAAGTACGTTATCGGGGAAATCATCGAAAGTTGACTTAAAAAGTGTCGATATTTTTAGTTTTGGTGAAGAGGGACAAAGCCTCGTGGGATCGGTCGATCTCGTGTACCGAAATTCATGGCATGAAGTTCGAACGCTACACTTTAAGGGCGATACAGCGATGTTGGATGCGCTAAAAACGATTTTGGGCAAAATGCACCAAGATGCGCTACCTCCAGAGTCTGTGGATGTCTTTTGTTATAGTAAGAACTTACGTGGTGTATTGCGAAATACTATTTATCAGCTGTTAGCTGAGTGTATTGAAATGCGCTTAAAGCCCGTTGACCAAGAGAAGCGTCGTCGCTTTAAAGCCATTAAATTGGCAAACCAAATGTATGGGTTGTTTTTTGAACGTCGCGGTGTCTCGGTTCAAAAACTTGAAAACTCTGTCGACTTTTACCGTAGTATTTCAACGAACAAGCTACAAGGCTCACCGTTGTTAATGCTCGACCGAGAAGATGAATTCCAATTGCCGCAAGCAGTAGATGGCTTTGCGAGTGAAGGGTTGATTCAGTTCTTTTTTGAAAATACTGATAATGGTTTCAATATCTTTGTTTTGGATGAAGCGAATCAGGTTGAGGTTTATCACCAAATGCGTGGTAGCAAAGATGAGATGATCGCCAGTGTGAATAGTTTTTATACCTCTAACGTCAATCAAAACGACGGAATGGCGAATAAGTTAATTAACTTCAACTTGCCGCAGTATTACCAGATTATTCATCCAGAAGAAGGGGAAGCATATGTCATCCCTTATCGAAATGACGCTTCACCCAACTCAAGAACGTCGAAGGCTGTAAACCTTTAAACCCATTCGATCTCTTCATCTGCATGCTTTTCGCATTCAGATTTAACCATTTTCATGAGTTCTTCACCTGAGCGAGAGCAGATCCAGTTGCTCTCCACCCATTTAAAGTGAAAGCCACCTGATTTAGACGCAAGCCAGATTTCATGCATTGGCTCTTGGCGATTGATGATGATCTGGCTGCGGTTTTCAAATTCCAACGTCATTACGTTGCCTGAGACCTCATAATCAATGTCTGCACCAGAATCATCGATAGCTTCTTCAATGATTTGCATTTGAGCATCGACGAGTTGATGAAATTCCGTGTCGTTCATTTTGTTATCCTATTGCTTTTCTATTTCGTGGTGCGATTATAGGGGGCATTGAATTAATAATCACGATATGCAAAATGAAAAAGACGATCACGGCAATATTTATGCTCGTGGCAGTAATGTTAACTGGTTGTGGGCAAACGGGTCCACTTTACATACCAGCTGATGAAGCCCCGGCAACAGAGCAGACGCAATAGTCATCGCCATATTTTAAAGGAATACTCGATTTGGATTACTTCAACTATCAGGACGATGGCCAGCTATGGGCTGAAAATACGTCACTAACACAACTTGCGCAGCAATATGGCACACCTTTGTATGTTTATTCTCGAGCGACGCTTGAACGCCACTGGAATGCGTTTGACAAATCGGTTGGTGAGCACCCACATTTGGTTTGTTATGCGGTAAAGGCTAACTCTAATTTAGGCGTGCTTAATACACTGGCCCGCCTTGGCTCTGGATTTGACATCGTTTCCGGTGGAGAGCTAGAACGTGTTGTTGCTGCTGGAGGGGATCCGGCTAAAGTGGTTTTTTCTGGTGTCGGTAAAACGGCTCAAGAAATGCGTCGTGCTTTAGAGCTGGGAATTAAGTGTTTCAATGTAGAATCAGAGCCAGAACTGGAGCGTTTAAATCAGGTGGCAAGTGAGCTGGATGTTATCGCGCCTATTTCTCTTCGAATTAACCCTGATGTTGATGCGCATACCCACCCTTACATTTCCACGGGTTTACGTGATAACAAGTTTGGTATTGCTTTTGATCGTGCTGCAGACGTGTATAAGTTTGCCCAGAGTTTAACGCACCTTTCGGTACAAGGCATTGATTGCCACATAGGCTCTCAGCTCACCGACATTGAACCTTTTATCGATGCGACGGATAGACTTTTAGCGCTCATTGACCAGCTGCGCGAAGATGGTGTCAACATTCGTCATTTAGATGTTGGTGGTGGGTTAGGGGTTGTGTATCGTGATGAACTTCCGCCACAGCCATCGGACTACGCAAAAGCCCTATTAGCCAGATTAGGAAACCATCCTGAATTGGAGCTCATCTTCGAGCCTGGACGTGCAATTGCAGCCAATGCTGGAGTGTTATTGACAAAAGTTGAATTCCTAAAGCATACCGAGCACAAGAATTTTGCCATTGTCGATGCGGCGATGAATGACTTGATGCGTCCAGCGTTGTATCAAGCGTGGCAAGATATTATCCCTGTCATCCCTCGTCAGGGTGACGCAGTAAGTTATGATTTAGTTGGTCCAATTTGTGAAACCGGTGACTTTATTGGTAAAGATCGAGCATTGGTATTGGAGCAAAATGATTTGTTAGCGGTGCGTTCTGCTTAGCGCTTACGGTTTTGTGATGTCATCGAACTATAATACACGGCCTCGAGTCGCTGAAGTGATGGTGGATGGCAACCAGTCTCATCTCGTGCGTCAGCGTGAAACATTAGCGAGTCTGTGGGAACTTGAGAGCATCTTACCGGAGTAAATAAACAACTATGCATTTCCATTTTTCTAAAATGCACGGATTGGGTAATGATTTTATGGTCGTTGACTGTATTACTCAGAATGTGTTTTTCTCGCCAGATCTCATTCGCCGCTTAGCGAATAGGCATACGGGTGTGGGGTTTGATCAGCTATTAATTGTTGAAGCGCCTTATGATCCGGAAACAGATTTTCATTACCGTATTTTTAATGCCGATGGCAGTGAAGTGGAACAATGTGGTAATGGTGCGCGTTGCTTCGCTCGTTTTGTACAAATGAAAGGGCTAACCAATAAGTACAGTATCAGTGTTAGCACTAAGAAAGGGAAAATGGTACTCAAGTTAGAAGAGAATGACTTAGTCACCGTTAACATGGGTCAACCAGAGTTTGAGCCGAGTAAAATCCCATTCAAAGCGAAGCAAAGAGAGAAAACTTACATTATGCGTGCCGAGGAGCAGACTTTGTTTTGTGGTGCGGTGAGTATGGGTAACCCACATGTTGTAACGGTGGTGGATGATACCGATACCGCTAATGTTGAGAAACTGGGTCCATTACTTGAATCACATGAACGTTTTCCAGAGAAAGTGAACGCTGGCTTTATGCAAGTAGTGAACCGCAATGAGATTAAGCTTCGTGTCTACGAGCGTGGTGCGGGGGAAACCCAAGCATGTGGAAGTGGTGCGTGTGGCGCGGTTGCCGTTGGTATCGCACAAGGCTTACTAGACGAAAAAGTCACGGTTCGACTCCCTGGTGGGGATTTGAGTATTGCGTGGCAAGGTGAGGGGCATCCGTTATTTATGACCGGGAGCGCAACACACGTTTTTGATGGACAGATTTCCTGCTAAGCAAATTTCCAGTTAACCAATAACCCATTATACTAATGGCGGACCCCGTTTTCGGGTCCGCCATTTTTTCGTGTCTTCATTAATGAATGACAAGTAGAGACAAAGAATCAAAGGGAAGCATTTTGTCTGAGTTTGAAGCTGATCACCTGACTGCAGAAGTGGTAGCACAGTACCTATTCGATCATCCGGATTTTTTCAAAGGTCGAGAAACCTTAGTAGAGAAGCTAGCGCTTCCACACCAACAGCAAGGCGCCGTCTCATTGGTTGGAATTCAACTGCAGCGACACCGTGAGCGGATTGAGGCATTAGAGGAAGAAATTACCACCCTAATGTCGCTCGCAGCACGCAATGATAAGACGTTTTATGAATTTATGTCGCTGCAAGAAAGTCTGTTGAAATGCCGTGACTTGCAGAGTGTACTGAGAGCCATTACGCAAACCGCGCTTGACTTAAACCTCAAGGGTTACGTCAAGCTACTCAATACTGAAAAAGGTGGTGACTCGTTATCAATGGAAAGTTGGCAGCGTTTTACGACCAATCACCTGAACGGTAAAGATGCTTACCTTGGTCGGTTAAGAAAGGCAGATAGAGAGTTACTTTTCGGTGATGCTAGCGTTCCTGAGCTTGGTTCGTACGTAGTATTACCCCTTAAACGCCAATTTGCTCAAGGCTTTTTAATCTTTTCTAGTGAAGATGGCGGCCACTTCCAACCTGATATGGATACGTTATTCCTAAGGCATCTTGCCTTGGTGTTGTCGTATTTGTGTGAGAGTTTAGAGTGGCGTCAACTTGAGGAAGACAATGTCAGACCAAGTACTGCCTAATTGTTTACAGAAACCGTTAGAGCGCTTTTACGAATATTTGCGCAGTGAGAAAGGGCTCAGCCTTCATACCCAACGAAACTACCGTCAACAGCTGGAGACGATGGGTGGGCACCTTTATGAGATGGGGGTGAGTGATTGGACTCAGGTCGATGCTGGTTGGGTTCGGCAATTAGCGGGCAAGGGTATGCGTGAAGGGATGAAAGCGAGCAGCATTGCCACTCGCCTGTCATCACTGCGCAGCTTTTTTGATTTTCTAATTCTTCGTGGGGAGCTGAACGCTAATCCTGCCAAGGGAGTCAGCGCGCCAAGAAAGCAGCGGCCATTGCCGAAAAATCTCGATGTTGATGAAATGGCTCAATTGCTCGAAGTGAACGAAGAGGATCCGTTAGCCGTTCGTGACCGAGCGATCATGGAGATGATGTATGGTGCGGGGTTACGTTTAGCTGAACTCGTCGGCATTGACGTGAAACACCTGAATATGTCCAGTGGTGAAATTCGAGTGATTGGTAAAGGCGATAAAGAGCGCAAGGTCCCTTTCTCCGGTCAAGCCGTTGAGTGGGCAAAGAAATGGCTCAAGCTACGCGGGAGTATTGCTAAGTCAGGGGAACCCGCGTTATTTGTCTCAAAATTAGGGACGAGAATTTCCCATCGAAGTGTACAAAAAAGAATGGCGGAATGGGGACAGAAACAGTCTCTTGCTAGCCATGTTAGTCCACATAAGTTGCGCCACTCTTTTGCAACCCACATGCTAGAGTCGAGTAATAACTTGCGGGCCGTACAAGAGTTATTAGGTCATGAAAATATCTCGACGACGCAGATATATACCCACTTAGACTTTCAGCATTTGGCGCAAGCTTATGATCAGGCTCACCCTCGTGCAAAAAAGAAAAACTAAGGACTGAATGATGCACTTTTACCGTAATGTGCCGACGATTAAGGCGATGACATTCGACCTTGATGATACCTTATATGACAACCACCCGGTGATCCGTAAGGTTGAGGAGCAAGCATCGCAGTGGCTGTATTCTCATCACCCTATTAGTCAGCGTTGGGATAAAACACAGTGGCAAGCCTTTAAGTTTCAGTTGCTTAAGCAAAATCCTGAGTTAAAGCATGACGTGACGCAGTGGCGTCAGCAGCAGGTTTTACAGGGATTAATGCAATTGGGTTACGATAGGCCCAATGCTCAGCACGCAGCTGATGAATTAATTCAACGGGTACTTGTTTGGCGCAGCGACTTTGATGTTCCACATGAAACACATCAAGTTTTGCAACGTTTGAGTCAAGTTATACCATTGGTGGCTATCACCAATGGTAACGTTAATGTGGAGGCCATCGGGCTAACGACATACTTTTCACAGGTGCTCAAAGCTGGTCCCGATGGACGAGCAAAGCCGTATGAAGATATGTTTGCTCAAGCCGCGGCGTACCTTAATGTCGACCGTCAACATATTTTGCATGTCGGTGATCATGTTATTACAGATGTATTGGGCGCCAAACGTCATGGCTTCAGTGCATGTTGGTTCAATGACAAAGAAAAAGTGCGAGAGCAACGCCTCGATTGAAGAACTTACCGGATATCGAAATTAACCAGTTAGCGTCGTTGCTGTCTTTAATATAACCCCAAGCGCGTTGTATTCTTATTTGTTGCTTAGTACACGGGTTAGGCAACGAATAAGACGTTCTACTTCTTATTTCAGCCTTTTTCTTGAATGCTGCAGCTTGTTTATTTATGGCCTGTCTAAACGATGACCACAGCGTTCGGCTTGATACCTTGCTAGGTAGTCTTTAAAAAAAGCGAGCATTGTTCGCGCTGTTTCGTCGCTTTCCAATTCGTTGATCATTTGAGCGACGACCTCAAAGGTACACAGATTGCCGCTTTGTTGGTTTCGTCTGAGTTGGTATTGCGAAGACGCTTAAGCGCGGTAATGCTGACTTGAGGGAGCGCTTGTAGCCACTCACTTCTGTTCAACATCTTCCTCGCTTCTTGCCAAGTGGCATCTAGCAAAATGAAGTGACTCCCGCGCGGATGCTGTGATTGCCATTGAGTCAACGGAACACTATTTTCTGAAGGAAACACCAAGACAGGCGTCGCGTTCCCTTTATGTTCGCAGATAGAGGGACGCTCTTTAGAGGCGATATATGACGGGATTGGCCCTTTTCGTTGCCATATATCAACATGAGTATTGGCCAATAACTGTTTGACGATTTGCCCTGTGTTGGTGGCTCGTGAGGTCTCATTGGGATGAGTTAATAGCGTGATGCTAAGATCACTGGTGATCGTAGGGATCGCGTCGCAGTAACAGTTGTGTTGAAAGCCACAACGTACACACGTTGTGGCGAGATGTGGGGATTGATTCATCTTCATTGGCTCTTATAGAGTCTTAGGCCACCATTACTTATTGGATAGAGGATGTTCCCTACCTTTTCTTCCGTTGCGACCAGTGAGCCTTCTTCTTGGGTAAAGATGCGCTGAGACACTAAGTACTGCTGCTGGTGGCGAGTCATCACAACTTGCACTTGTTGGTCATTGAGTTGCTGCCAAAATCCGCGCTCTTCTGTAGCAGGAGATTGGTCGGTGTAATCGTAGCGAGTAATGGCAGTGTGATCGGCATTAAGAGTCATTGAGACGGTAAAGCCAGTGTTCTCTGTTGATTGTGCCGTATAGGTGTTGACCCAGCTTAGTGTGCGATCGCGGTTGGATACGGTCGCGCATCCCTGACGAGGTTGGTCATCCATCACTAAGGCGGCGCTCCATCCATACACACTGTCACTCATGGTGTCGTTACAGAGTTTATTGCTCATCGTGAGATTGGCATCATCAAACTCATAACGACGAGTGTTTTGGGTGATCTGCTTGGATGCAAGCTCCAGTGTTTGAGGGTCATTACCCATTTGGCTAAATTGAGCCATTTTTGATGTATTGAATTTTAAATGCCAAAATGGTTCATTGCCTAACACTTGCGTTGGTCGCAATGGTTGGTCACAGCGGTTGGGATTTTCTGCCGTGATAAGGTTGACTTGTTTAACAACAAATCGACCGGTGTAATCAGAATCAAACCCGCGGTGGCTTGGTGCTTCTAGGTGACCAATCACTTCCGCATAAAGGGCTTGATAGGGCGTGCGAGACAACTTCTCTGCCGCTTCTCGTGCCTCTTTCGGCAGTTCAAGCCAATACTGTTGGGTACTGCCACAGGGTTGAATGGTTCGAGATTCATGACCAACGATCGCTTGTCCTCTTAGGACGTAGCTTTGTGGGGTAATAGTTTCTGGACGAGAAAGTTCCGCTCTAAGTGGCGTGGTGGTCGCTTCGTTTGATGTTGTATTGAAAGATGAGCACGCTTGCAGTATTAATACCAGTGGAACGGCGAATGACAGTCGTGACATTTTCATTGGATACTTTCCTTCGTCAGTAGATTTAAGTAAGGACTATTATGGCATATTGGTTATTTAAAACAGAGCCAGATGAATTTTCTATTGATACATTGCGTGTCCAAGGCACTTCATGTTGGGAAGGCGTA
This sequence comes from Vibrio sp. GJ43-1, assembly GCF_055808835.1. Classification (NCBI taxonomy): domain Bacteria; kingdom Pseudomonadati; phylum Pseudomonadota; class Gammaproteobacteria; order Vibrionales; family Vibrionaceae; genus Vibrio; species Vibrio sp. GJ43-1. The sequence goes on from NZ_CM147884.1 coordinate 295,008, forward strand.
CGCAATTATCAGGCTCGCAACATGATACGAGACGAAATGAAGGTCGGTGATCATGTTCTTATTTACCACTCGTCTTGTAAAACGATTGGTGTCGCGGGTGTTGCCATTATTAGTAAGGCCGCTTACGTTGACCATTTTCAGTTTGATCCCGAAAGTGATTACTACGATCCTAAGTCGACACGAGACAATCCACGCTGGTTAATGGTAGATATTGAATTTGTCGAAAAGTTCAATCGAGTGCTCACATTGAGCACTCTCAAAGCGATGGCAGAGCTAAATGATATGCCATTGGTGAAGCGGGGGAACCGACTATCAGTGATGCCAGTGTTACTCGGCACAGTGGCAGGCGATTCAGCATCGAGTCTCTCGTTAACGGAAAAAATAGTGCATTACAAAACGCGGCATAAACGACGGTTTACTCGGTAAACACTTGGAAGTCGGGTTGGCGTGGTCTTGAAACACATCCATTAGCTAAAAATTGCGAGAGGAAAATACTCCTATGCTCTAAACAGGTGACCAAACCTATAGGGGGGAGCACAGGAGTAGTATTGCTAAGCGCGTGTGAGAAGGTGCTTTTTCAGGTATTCAGCGACCGCATCGTCGGCATTCGTGCCAATGATTTCATTATTTGGCAGGGCTTTTTTGACTTTTTCGTGAGCGTTTTCCATCACAAGGCCTTTACCTGCCATGGTCAGCATTTCAGCATCATTCATACCATCACCAAAGGCGATGCAGTGTTCAAGCCCTAACCCCAGAGTTTCAGCGACCGCTTTTAGTGCTTCACCCTTGGACACTTCCTTTGCCATCACTTCTAAACACCATGGTGTAGAGAAAGCGATGTTGAGTGCATCACCAAACTTGGCGCGCAACGTATCTTCAAACTGTACTAAGTGCTCGTGATCGTTATCAGGGTGAGTCACAAAAATTTTAGCGATACCTTGTGTTGGTGCACGGTTAGCATCAAACAACTGGTAGTTAAACCCTGTTTCACTATGGAATTTAGCGAAGTACTCATCTTCTTGGCTGAGCAGCCACTGCTCATCTTGATACATATGAATAAACAGCTCACTGTCTACCTTAAACTCGTCGACAATACGTTGAACCAGCGACTCAGCAATATCTTGGCTATAGAGCAGGTTATCTTGCTTATCATGCACTCGCGCGCCGTTAGAGGTAATCATATAGGCTGGAATACCAACTGATTCACGAATACCTGCGACATCTACATGGTGACGACCTGTTGCGAAAATGAATGTGTAGCCTTTGTCGTGTAATTCTTTAAGTGTTTGCTTAGTGTTACTGCTGAGCAGGTGGTTGGGAGCAAGTAGTGTTCCATCTAGGTCAGAAGCAACAATACTGATTGAATCGTGATTAAGCGTCATAGGTCTCTCTAATAGGTTATGGTCATAGGCTAAGAAGTGAGCCTTATGGGTATTGTAGGGTAAATCATCGAATAAAAAGAGGGTAAACAGGAAGTGTAAATATTTCCTCATTTGCTAGGCAGAGAGGAAATATTATGAACACTAATTGCGCCTAGCCTGTGACGGATGGCGAGCAATCGAAAAATTGCAGAAGGGCATTCATCGCTTGATTTCGGTACTCATCTTTTTCAAATAATACTTCATGCTTAGCATGGTTGACGACGAGTATTTCCGCTTGATTGTTGGTTCTATGTAATCGGTTCATAAAGCGTTGTTGCGCCTGATTACTTACAATCACATCGCTTCCTGCTTGCAATAACAGTAAGGGGATTTGTATTTGTCTTGTCTGTTGAATGCACTGTTTCGCTGCCATGAGACCTTGCCAAACCCAGCGAGTACTTGGGCCGCCAATTTTTAGCTCTGGTTTCAGTTCATACAGTTCTCTAAACCAGTGATAACGTACTTTGCTCTGTGACAAAGGGTTAATATCAAAAGGTTTTGCGACATAACCCTGATAGCCAGGTGCGTACGTTGGTGTTGGGTGTATTGCCGTCATGATTTGAGCCGCAGAGATGGCAAATGGCTTTAGGTAGGGAGGAACATTCACGCCATACATGGGCGCGCTAAGGGCGATTTTATCAAAGTTATGATTCGCTCTCGTTTGTATATATCGAGTGGCGATCGCCCCACCCATGGAGTGCGCGAGTAAATGCCGCTTCTCGTAGTGCTTGAGGTCGAATTGTTCGAGTATGAGCTGCATATCATCAAGATAATCGGAGAATTCGCCAATATGACCCATTTCAGGATTCGGAGCTAAGTGTGTCGATAGTCCCTGCCCACGGTGATCAAAAGAATAAATGTCATAGCCAAGCTGGAAAAAATCATAGAACAATTCTTGATACTTCCACGCGGACTCAATTCTGCCGTTGACAACAACCAAGGCTTTTTTATGTTCAGGTCGGGTGAGTTTACACCAGTACAGTGTCGTACCATCTTTGGCTTTCTTATGACCTTCGTGTCGGCTCGCCCAAAACGTGGCAATTTGTGAGTGAATAACTTGCTCAAAATCTTGCTCTTGAGTATAAGGAACGTTAATTAATTTGGTATCGGTCATGAATTAACCTACAAGATAGTGTTGATGCCTCTGTTGACGACCAGTTAGATTTTGCCGAAAACAGAATAAAGACTCTTTTGCTGATAAGAGTAAATCAGTCGTAAGGAAATGCAATGGATTATCATGTTTGGCTTGCTTATGTTGTCACGGCGATTGTGTTCAGTCTCGCACCTGGCTCAGGTATGGTGAACTCAATCAGTAATGGCATTAATTATGGTACTAGGAAATCGCTTACTGCGATTTTAGGTCTACAGATTGGTTTGGCTGTTCATATTATATTGGTCGGTGCGGGTATCGGAGCGCTCATTGCCAAGTCAGCAATAGCATTTACCATTATTAAATGGGTAGGCGTGGTGTATTTGATTTGGTTGGGGATCCAGAAGTGGCGGGATACCTCAAGTTTGGTGGCCGATACGAGTCATGATGCACGTAGTGCGGGAACCTTGCTACGTAGCGCGGTGTTGATTAACTTAACAAATCCTAAATCAGTTGTATTTTTGGTGGCGTTATTTCCTCAGTTTATTGACCCTGCTGGTAATCAAGTCACGCAACTTATGATTTTGGGAGCGACAACGGTTGCGATCGATGCCACCGTGATGCTTGGTTACACGTCGCTGGCTTCTCAGATGGGGCGATATATTCGCTCTGGGCGCATTATGGAAAAAATCAATAAGCTGTTTGGTTCCATGTTTATTGGGTGCGGTGCATTACTCGCCGCCGCGAAGTCGTAAGGGTTACGCATCGTGAACATGAACCCCACGTATGTCGCTCGCCAGCCGATTTTTAATGCTCGTCGTCATACATTGGGGTATGAATTGCTTTTTCGCGATGGAGAAAATAATGCATTTCCAGGGCATATTGAAGCCAATAGAGCCACGTACCGACTGATCACTGAAAACTACCTTTCTCTCGGGGTAAATCCTGAAATCGCCTCGTCACGATGTTTTATTAACTTTCCTCATCAAAGCTTAGTTCGCCGTCTTCCATTAATGCTTCCCAAAGAGAAAGTGGTGGTGGAAATATTGGAAACCTGCACACCTGATCAGGAGCTGTACGAAGCGATTCGTGAATTATATCGTGCTTAGGTTATACCATTGCGCTTGATGACTTTGTATATACGTCAGCGTGGGAACCTTTTTTACCATTTGTGCAAATTGTTAAACTCGACATTATGGCGATGGGCGTGGAAAAAGCCTGTGCTTTTGTCAGACAGCAGAAAGGCAAAGGGAGTACCCGTCATTACCTAGCAGAACGGGTAGAAACTGAGCAGGAATTTAGGCTCACTAAGCAGGCAGGGTTTAAGTTCTTCCAAGGGTTTTTCTTTAGCAAACCTATTATGCAAAAACAGGTTTATATCAGCGCAGAGCAGCTGGTGGCGATGGAGTTGTTTCAGCAAGTTTGTTTGCCAGAAATCGATGTGGATAAGGTGGAACGAATTGTCGCGAAAGACGTTGTGCTGTCTTATAAACTACTGCAGTTCGTGAATACGATGAACCCTAGATTAGAAGCAGAAATCGCCTCTTTTCGTCAAGCGTTGATTTACCTTGGACAAGACAAGCTAAAGCTGTTTGTTTCCTTAACGGTAGCCTCGTTTATTTCCCACACTAAACCGAAAGCCTTGTACGGACTATCTCTCCAGCGTGCTCAATTCTGTCGTTTAATGACGGAGCATGCACCGTTTACTCAGTATCGAGATCAAGCGTTTATGATAGGGCTATTTTCCATCCTCGATGCCTTAATGGATCTTTCTTTAGAAAAACTGATTCAGCAATTACCGCTATGTTGTGAAATTAAAGGGGCTTTATTACAAAGGCAAGGGCCTTATGGTCAGTTGTTAGCGCTGGAAGAGTGCTTTGAAGCAGCAGATTGGAGCGGCATGGAAAAATACAGACAGCAGCTGGGGCTGACCCAGCAGGCTGTGTACTCGGCTTTAGCGGATGCACAGCGCTGGAGTCAAAACGTGCAGGCGGTGCACTAGCGTTATTTTGTCAGTGAAGATGATAGGCTTAATGGCTAACGTTTTTACTCGAGCTTGCGGTAATACCGCCAACATATTGCTATAGGCAACTTTTTGCGCGATATGTTTTGGTAACGCCGATAGCACTGGATCCCATGTTTTGAGCGCCGTTTTTTGATATCCAAATGTACCGACCACATCACTGCCTACCATAAACCGTTCTGGGTATGCTTCTATAAGGGATACCCAGCGTCTATCTAATGTCCCCTGTGGCATGACCACATCAATCAATGACCATGACGCCAAAATATAGAGGTTATCGTGCTCACTAAGTAACGAAGTGACGGTCTGATAAAGAAAGTTCATATCCAAATGGCGTGTGAGTGTGCTGGTGGTTCCAGCATGAGCCCATAAAAAACGAGTATCAGGGTGTTGCTGTAACGCTTCTTTAAGTTCATTGAGATAGAGTGGCTCGTTTTCTCGCTGCGATGTGATGTTGGCGTGCAGCAACACGGGAAGGTCATGTTTGGCGGCTAATTGATAAACTTTGTTTAAGGCAGGGTGGTTCGCCCTTGGTTTCTCACCCGAGGTTAGTGCCGTAAGGTGATCGTGACGAGTGATGATTTCACCAATGCCTTGCCAAAAGTTAGGTCGAAAGGTGAGCTCACGCTCTAGGTACTCTACCGCATTGAGGTCAGTGGTGTTAAAGCCACTTAAAAATGGATGAAGGCGGCTCTGTTGAGTTTTCGGTAATGATTCGACTTCCCGTGCGATGAGTTCGTCAGTGTGAGAGTAATAGTAAACAGGGGCGTCATCACCATATACAAAGCGCGGGGCTTTGGGCTGAGAGAGATCCCACTTTTTGATAACTGGTAACCCCATAACATAGGCGTGGTCAATGCCTAACGCATCCATATTCTCAATGAGAGCAGGCGCGCCAGCAGAACGCTGGAAATAGTCGACAAGATGAACTTCAGCATCGTTGACCTTACCTTGATAGGCTGCAGTGCAGCCCGCTGATGCGTAGGCAAACAGAGCCAGTAGCCACCATGGCTGACAGCGCTTCTTTAGCTGCATGAGATTACGTCCTTGTGGGGTGAGAACTCTAAGCTAACATGACTTGTTTATAGGGTAAATTTTTTAAAATCAGCGAGTAAGTGAGAAATGCAAAAACTTAGTGCCTTGATAGGTAAGGATACCTTTATCCCCTGGTGAAAGATGGTGGTAGTAGTGCACACCGATTTGAAACTCTCGTTTAGGTCCAAACCTGCCTTTTTGAACATAAATCCAGTATTCATCTTCTTCTGAGGGATCCGACGCAACAACAACCTGTTTATCTAAAATGGTGATAAGCGTTTTTTGTTCAGGAGCGTTGATACCATGAGTGTGCTGGCGCTGAGTTTGCAGGAATAGAAACACAGTGATAACAATTAGCACCGCCACGGCAATAACTAAAGAAAGGGGCATGTTTATCTCCAAACTCAAAACCTGATGGAATAAAGATCGCATAAAATACGCGGAAAATAAGGACAAATTTAACTTACGGTATGAAATTTGGGGTCATATCACACAAAATCTCTGCGACTTAGGCTTAAATCTTTACTTGAATTTACCGAACCGTTGTCGAAATTCTGATACAAATAGATAACAATAACAGAATGAGTACACAGGGTACTGACCAGCGATAGTTCAGTTCCACATATTAGGCTGGTTGTGGAGGGAAACATATGTCAGATATTGAAAGCGTGGTAATCAAAACGCGGCGCATTGAAAAACTATTAAGACAACAATATCGAGCGGATGGCAAAGGGTTACACCAACTGATCACGAGCTGTGAAGAGCGGTTACCTCATGATGTGGTTGGAAAGCTGCGGTATATCGCGACTATTCGCAATAAAATCGTTCATGAAGAAGATTATAAGCTTGATGATAAACAAGGCTTTATGCGTGCATGCGCTGAGTGTGAGCAAGAGTTGACACCAAGAAGCAGTCGATTTATTTGGCGGACGGCAGTGTGGCTAATGGCACTGATTACCTTACTGGCAATGGGCTTCTATTACGTTCATTGGGAAAAAGTACTGCACATTTTGTCGAAATAAATGCCATTAGATACAAAAAGGGCCGCTATCAAGCGGCCCTTTTTGTATCTAATGCAATGGCAATTAGTAAAGTATCGGCAGTGTCATTAGACCTACTACGACGGCGATCATCACTAATCCTTGCTTTTGAGAAGATGAAATCATAACACTGCTCCTTTATTTATTCTTCAGTATGTAAATTAGAATAGCATTGTTTTTGGTGGTTTTGCAACTGTTACTTTAGCTAGCTTTTGTTTTTGACAGTTTACTATCTTAATTGTGGCTATTTTTACAAAAGAAACAGTGTTTTTATCTTGCTGTTAATTTGTTCTTTATTGTCCTTGGCTTTAAATTGTGTTTTAACTTGTTGTTTTGTATTGATTTAATTGTTGTCTTTTATTGTTTGAATATTGTCCTTGTTGTTTTGGGGTTTTGGTCTACGTAGCGTTTGGGTTGCTGTTTTATAGCTTTTGTTTATTGAGTTTTTGGCAGATTCTCACGGTTTGAGAGTTTGTAATCGATAGAGATAGAAATTAAGAAGAGAAAAGTATAGTTTTATGGAGGTGTTTGCTCTCTTGGCTTTAGTTTTGGGCTATTTCAAATAATTGCCATTAAAGATACATTAAAACAGATAGTTACACTCTCTCTTAGGCTTGTGTCTTTACCTGAGTCTGCCGCTTAACGCCCAAAAATAGCCGGGGCTACATTTCCCGTATGGCACTTTATTTTAAACGCGCAAGGCAAACGTTTGCTATTTATTTGTGGTGAAAACCGCTTACTCACACTCCTTTGCAAAAAACGACGGCTGTCAATTTGGAACTTATTTAATTTAAGACAAGTCCAACTTTTCGGTCTAATGACTGGACATGAAAGTCGAGCTTCTTACACTGGTTTCGATAATAAGAAACAGGTGTGATTATGTGGAGTTGGCTTACGATAGGTTTATCGTCTTTGCTGTTTATTTATGCTGCTGAAAAGGGCGATACGAAGCGAACGATCACGTTCAGTGTGATGACGCATGGTTTGTTGTTGGCAATATTGCTAGGTTCAGAAGGCATCAGTGACTACCAGTTATGGCTATCATTCGGCCTAGTGCTATTTTTAATCAGTGATGTAGGCCATTTGTCGGGTCGTTTTGGACGAGCCAGTTTTGTGGGTTACGTGATTGCGCAACTGGTGTACAGCTTAGGATTATGGGGACAGGTTCAAAGCCATTTTGTTCTTTGGTTACCCGCGCTACTACTATGTGTCGCCATCGTAACTTTTTTCCTTTTGTTGCCTCGTTTGGATTCCTTTCTGCTTCCTGTTGCTATTATGGGGTTATCATTAGTCAATGTAGTGTGCGCCGCAGGTGAAGCGTGGCTGTATCATTCTGACGGGCCTTCTTTGCAAGCATTTATTGGTACCTTATGTCTTAGCGTATCAGCGATGATGTGGGGGTTGGATAAGTATCATTTTAAAAAGGTTCGCGCGCGATATGGTATTTCCGGAAGCTACTATTTATCACATGCTCTTATTGTGGCGTCGGCCATTGCACCAAACCTATAAGTTTTATGAGCGTGTTTTGCGATAGATCATTTCAAACCATTCACTGTCGGGTGATACTCCGCACTAAGATTAAAATGGGGATACGATAATGACAACAGCAATCCATGCACACAAAGTACTTAACCTTCTGCGTGAGAAGCCAATGTCACGAGATGAGCTAGTGAGCTTGGTCGAAGAACAGTTTGGTAAGAATGCAGAGTTTCGAACTTGCAGCCGAGAAGGCTTTGATTTGGAAGCGTTGCTCAGTTTCTTCATCGCAAAGCAGAAAGTGATTGAACAACAGGGTTTGTGGCAGCTCAATATTGAGCGTGTTTGTTCTCACTAAACGAGAAAGCATAAGCCTGCTATACTCACGCGAATTTCTCTCGCGAGCAGGCTTTACTCATGGACATACTATCTGCAGCAACCATGCTATTTCTTATCATGGACCCGCTTGGCAACCTTCCCATCATACTTTCTATATTGAAGCATCTCGATCCTAAACGTCGACGTATGGTGCTTGTACGGGAATTGTGTATCGCGCTCGCTATTCTAATGTTGTTCCTCTTTGCAGGAAAAAGCATTATGAGTTTTTTACACGTTGAACCAGAAACATTGAGTATTTCAGGCGGTATCATCTTGTTTATCATTGCGATCAAGATGATTTTTCCACAAGCAGGGAGTGTGACTGGCTTAGCGGCAGGTGAAGAGCCGTTTATTGTGCCGATGGCCGTTCCCATGTTGGCAGGACCTTCGGTCATTGCTTCTATTCTACTCCTCTCGACACAGCACCCTGATAAATTAAGTGAATTATCCATGGCGGTATTGCTTGCTTGGGGAGCGACTTTCTTTATTTTGATGTTCTATAATTTTTTCCACAAGCTTCTGGGCGAGCGTGGTCTAAAAGCGGTAGAGCGTCTGATGGGGTTATTACTGGTTATGATTTCAACGCAGATGTTCTTAAATGGGGTAAAAGGCTATATTGGATAGGCGGTGGATAATTTGTTCAGTGGGGTGACTGACTAAATAGGCCAGCTGTCTATGAATAGCCTTACCAATCATAAAAAAAGCCGCATCAGCGGCTTTTTTTACATCATATGTTTACGGCGTATATCGAGTAAGGCAAAGATACCGAAGGCCAAAATGGAGTATTTTTCCCACGTACTGAGCTTGAGATGCTCGCCGAATGCGCCCAAAAATATCGCCATTTGCACACCATGCATGATGAACAAAAAGGCGGTCATGATGTAAAGTCCGATCGCACCCTGGCGATCAACGAAACCGTCAAAGGCGCCAAAAATATTGAGGATTAAAATTAACCAGATAAAACCAAAGGCTATCTTGGCCAGTTTAATGAGTATGTTCATTCGTGGTTCCTTTTAAAAAGTCGATAACAGACCTGTCCTGCCGTTTTTTCTTTGAGTAGATCCCAATTTTCAGGAATAGCATCTAGAGTCAGTTCTTTTTCAGTCTCAATATAAACTAACGCATTTTCACTCAACCAGCCATTCTGTTCCAGTAATGCGACAGTTTCTGGTAGTAAGCCTTGACGAAAAGGAGGGTCGATAAAAACCAAATCGTGTGGACTACCAGGTTGCGTAAGAAAAGTAAGGGCACTGGTATTGTGGAGACGAATATTGTCCGCTTTGAGTAGAGCAGTGTTACTGACCAATTGCTGATAAGCCTTATTATTCAGCTCAATCATTTGAACTTGACTGGCTTGTCTTGATGCGGATTCAAAGCCTAGGCTTCCAGAGCCAGCAAAGACATCTAACACATGTGAGTGTGGGACATCTTGCGCGAGCCAGTTAAAAACGGTTTCCTTTACTCGGTCGGTGGTTGGGCGTAGACCCTCGGCATCATGGACGGGTAGTTTTCTACCGCGCCATAGTCCGCTAATAATACGCACACTCCCCATTGGGGCAGATTTTTGTGATGGAGTTTGCTTGCGACGTTTAACCATAGATTTTTTGACCGACAATAAAGTGATACTATACGTAGCCCTACGAAGAGCTTAAGTTAATAGTGACGAAGTGTACCAATCTCTGACGAAATTTTTCACTGCTTTGTCATATTTATTTTAGAGAGATTTTTCGCATTTAGCGATGCGTTGACTGACTTTGGCTCAGAGCCGATTTAAAACATTTGAAAGACAGCATTCAGGATAGTTTCAGATGACAGAAAAGAAAAAACGCGGATTACTTTCTTGGCTTGGTTTTGGTGACGAAGAGTCTCCCCAGCAGAAACCGCAACAGCAAGATGAGCAACTGGAGGACGAACAACGTCTTGAACAAGCGCCTCAAGAGCTTGTGGAAAAAGAAGAAGTTGTTGTCGATAAGGCGTCGGTAAAACAGCCTGAAGAAGCAGAAGCAGAAGCAGAAGCAGAAGCAGAAGCAGAGCATGTTGACGAAAGCGCTCAGATAACGGCTCAGGTGAGTGTTCAAGAAAGTGAAGAAGAAAGCGTTCAAGAGCGTATTCATGAACAAGAAAAACCAACAGAGAGCTTCTTTGCTCGTCTTAAACGCAGTTTAAGTCGCACGAAAGCAAATATTGGTGCTTAGCTTCTTTGGTTTATTTAAAGATAAGCAAATTGATGACGACTTGTTTGAAGAGTTGGAAGAGCAGCTACTGATTGCCGATGTTGGCATGGATACCACTTCAAAGATCATCGGTAATTTAACAGAGAAGGCATCGCGTCGTGACTTAAAAGACGGTGAAGCCTTGTATGGTTTACTAAAGGAAGAGATGGCTGAAATTCTTAGTCATGTTGAAAAGCCACTGGAAATCGATACGACTAAAACCCCGTATGTCATCTTGATGGTTGGTGTGAATGGCGTAGGTAAAACCACGACCATTGGTAAATTAGCAAAACAATTCCAAGGACAAGGCAAGAAGGTCATGTTAGCAGCGGGAGATACCTTCCGTGCCGCCGCGGTAGAACAACTGCAAGTATGGGGTGAGCGTAATAACGTTCCCGTTATCGCTCAGCATACCGGCTGCAGATAGTGCTTCGGTCATTTATGATGCGATTGAAGCGGCGAAAGCGCGTGGGGTGGATGTTGTCATTGCTGATACCGCAGGTCGATTGCAAAATAAAGCGAACTTAATGGAAGAGCTGCGTAAGATCGTTCGCGTTATGAAAAAAATTGATGACTCAGCGCCGCATGAAATTATGTTAACGCTCGATGCTGGCACTGGACAAAACGCGATAAGCCAAGCCAAGCTATTTAGTGACGTTGCGCCATTAACCGGCATTACATTGACCAAGCTAGATGGTACCGCGAAGGGCGGCGTGATTTTTGCTATTGCTGATCAGTTCCAAATCCCTATTCGTTACATCGGGGTCGGGGAAGGGATTGATGATCTTCGTCCGTTTGAGACTCAAGACTTTATTGACGCGTTGTTTAGTCGTGATGAATAAGCGAATACGAGCAAGGTGACAGTTGTCAGCGACAAAAACAACGGATAATAGGGATGCATAGCATCCCTTTTCAACACAGAATACCCAGATCAGAGGAATGATTCGGTGATCAAATTTGAGCAAGTGAGCAAGGCTTACCGAGGGGGACGACAAGCCCTTCAAAAGGTCGACTTTCACCTGAAACGAGGTGAAATGGCATTTCTAGGTGGTCATTCTGGTGCCGGAAAAAGTACTCTCCTGAAGTTGATTTGCGCATTGGAGCGCCCAACAGATGGTCGTATTTTGTTTAATGATCATGATATTAGTCGTATTCCTCCAAAGGATATTCCCTTCCTGCGTCGTAATATTGGCATCGTTTTCCAAGATCATCGCTTACTTATGGATAGAACCGTATTTGATAATGTGGCATTACCCATGCGTATAGAAGCGATCGCTGAAAATGAAATTAAACGTCGTGTTTCTGCGGCGTTGGATAAAACAGGCTTGCTAGATAAAGCGAAATGCTTGCCAAGCCAATTATCTGGTGGCGAACAACAACGAGTGGGCATCGCAAGAGCGGTGGTAAACCGACCTACGATGCTGCTGGCAGATGAACCTACAGGTAACTTAGACCCAGAGTTGTCAAATAAAGTTTTACAGTTATTTGAGGAGTTTAATCGAGCGGGTGTGTCCATTTTATTGGCAACGCATGATATTCATCTTGTGCGCTCTCGTCCTCAGTATCGCTACCTAGAGCTGAATCAGGGTTTCTTAAGTGAGGTGAGTGATGGTGTTTAAACGTAAAAATAAACAGCGTCCTAAGAAGCAGCGGTTAGCGTCGGATGGTTTTTTTGCCGTGCACTGGAAACAAGCAAAGTCGTCGTTACAAGAGCTTTGGCAGCGTCCTCTTGGCAATTTATTAACGTTGGCTGTCATTTCAATGGCTCTCACGATGCCTGCTTGTCTGTATTTGCTAGGTAAAAACGTGGCGGTTGCAGCTTGGTGATGTGACCAGCCACTCGCAAGTGACAGCTTACATCACAACGGGCGTACCCGATGCACGAGTATTGGTGTTAAAGGATGCAATTGAAGGTTGGGAAGAGGTTAAAGAGGTAGAATACATTACTCCTCAACAAGGTCTTGCTGAGCTTAGTGAGCATTCTGGACTCGATCAGGCGATAAGCTTGCTCGATGGTTATGCATTGCCTGGCGTTTTGGTGATTGAACCTGCCAATACCAGTGTCGAAACTGACCGTAGTCTGGTGTCAAAGTTACGAACGCAACCGGATGTGACGGATATTCGGCGAGATGAAGATTGGCTAAGCCGCTTTGATGCGATCAAGACACTATCGTCAACACTGGTTATTACCTTATCGGTTTTAATGCTGGCATCGGTCTTCCTTATTGTTGGTAACACGCTACGCTTTAATGTATTGGCAAATAAAGAAGCCATTCAGACCATGAAACTTATCGGCGCGACAGACAGCTACATCTTGAGGCCCTATTTATATTCAGGTATGTGGTTTGGCTTCCTTGGCGCTGCGATTGCTTGGTTATTGACGGCGTTAATTACCGTTGTCCTAAATCGAGCAGTAACGGATTTAGCGATGCTTTACGATAGCGACTTTAGACTGATAGGACTGAATTGGGATGAAACCTTGCTAATACTCATGGTTGGCGTATTTCTTGGTATTTGCGCGGCAAGAATTTCTGCCAAGCGTCATTTAAAAGAAATTGAACCGTATTTAATGTAAGCAGGTCTTAATGAAAGTGGCATGGCGGCATTTATAGAGCAACGAGTAATCGGTGGAGTATTCAACCACATAGCAAGATGAACGTCGCAAATATGTCAGTAATACCTATTAATGAGTGAAAATTAATCGTCTTTTGCTCTTGTTTAGTGCAACTGATTATGCATAATTACAACCCCCTTCTTGAATCTCTATTGGATTAGGTTCAGTATTGTTGGGTTAAGAAGGTGTTGTATCCCACTCAAAGTGAATGAGGAAGTGAATGACTAACCAAGCGTATTCAATGGCTTTAGTTACACAGGATAGCCTTGATGGCTATATCCGATCAGTGAACAGTTACCCTATGTTGACACCTGATGAGGAACGTGGGCTAGCTGAGCGATTACACTATAAAGGTGAAATTGATGCTGCGAAAGGGCTTATCCTTTCTCATCTTCGATTCGTTGTTCATGTTGCTCGTGGATATTCTGGCTATGGATTGCCAATGGCAGACTTAGTTCAGGAAGGCAACATTGGCCTAATGAAAGCGGTGAAGCGATTCAATCCTGAAGTCGGTGTTCGTCTTGTTTCTTTTGCTGTGCACTGGATTAAAGCTGAAATTCACGAATATGTGCTGAGAAACTGGCGCATTGTGAAAGTTGCGACGACTAAAGCGCAACGTAAGCTTTTCTTTAACCTGCGTAAATCTAAGAAGCGTTTAGGTTGGTTCAATAACGGTGAAGTTGAAACAGTTGCAAAAGAGCTCGGCGTAGAACCCTCAGAGGTTCGTGAAATGGAATCTCGACTGGCGGCGCAAGATCCGACGTTTGAGATGCCAACCGATGATGATGATACAGGCGTTTCTTACACCGCCCCGTCACTGTACCTCGAAGACCGTAGCTCTGATCTTGCTGACAATGTGGAAGCTGAGAATTGGGAAAATCACACCAATAATCGTTTAGGTCATGCATTATCAACGCTTGATGAACGCAGCCAGCATATTGTCCGCTCTCGTTGGTTAAATGATAACAAGTCGACGCTACAAGATCTTGCTGACAACTACGGTGTTTCTGCTGAGCGAATTCGACAGCTTGAAAAGAATGCCATGAAGAAATTAAAGGCGGCGGTTGGCGAGTTCTAACCGAGTCTTAACTCTTTTCGAAGGCCGCGATCTTATGATCGCGGCCTTTTTTATTGGGATCGAAAAAGGGATCGAAAAATCGATCGCAAACGTTCTCTTCTCTTGTGGATAACTCTGTGAGGAAATTATTCGCCAGCTGTCAGAAAGCGGCGAGTAATGGTACTTTCAACGGCTTTATGCCTTGGGGATACCTTTTACTTTACTCACAGCAAAATCAAGATCATCACTATATATAGTGGATCAAAAGATCAAAAAACACTTTATTCACGCAATCCACAGATTTACACACAGCTGGTGATTTATTAAACGTTAGTGGATAACCTTATTGATTGTCAGTACTTTATTAGCACTGAATAGTGATAATATGGACACAGAGAAATTACGAATGAAAATCGTCATAATTTGTGTGATGAAATGCCAAAAAGGTGAGGAATTAGCGTTATGGACCAGCTTCAACATATCGATGTACAGCGTGCTCAGCAGGCACTAATAGACAATCCAGAAGCACGCTTGGTCGACATACGAGACCCTCAAACATTTGCGACAGCTCATGCACCGGGAGCGTTTCATTTGACCAATGATTCCCTGGTCGAATTCATGCGTGAGGTTGACTTTGATGCGCCAGTATTCGTGATGTGTTATCACGGCATTAGCAGCCAAGGTGCTGGCCAGTATTTACTTAATCAAGGTTTTGATGACGTGTATAACGTTGATGGCGGCTTTGAAGCATGGCATAGAGCTGGCTTTCCTGTTGAGAGCTTTTTATGATTCGATTGATTACTCTTCAAAGCCCTAGAATGGGCCAAGCCTTTATCGACTATATGGCGACAAGGCAGATCGATATTCAAATGATGCCTGAGGGGAGTGGTCAATTTGCCCTGTGGCTGATGAAAGACGAAGACAAGATAGAGACAGAAGCGGAACTTAAATTGTTTCTCGAGGATCCAGGTAATAGCAAGTATCAAGCCTCTTCTTGGGATATGGCAGAAACTCGTCGTAATCCATTTAAATATTCTACGCCAAGTTTTCTCGCTATGCTCAAAGCAAAAGCGGGTGTCGTGACGTTAGGGATTATGCTGATATGCTCGGTTATTTTTGTGCTGCAGCAGGTTGGTCTCGCTCAAGCAATCTTTTCTGCGCTGCATTTTCCCGCCGAAGACGGTCAGCAATGGCAAATATGGCGTTGGTTTACTCATGGTCTACTGCATTTCTCTGCTATGCATATCATTTTCAACTTATTGTGGTGGTGGCAGTTCGGTGGAGATATAGAACAGAAACTGGGGAGTCGGAAGTTACTTGAAATCTTTTTAGTCTCCGCGGCGGTTTCTGGTACCGGACAATACTGGGTCGATGGTGCCAACTTTGGCGGCTTGTCTGGCGTGGTATATGCGCTTGTGGGCTATCTATGGGTGATCACTTGGAAGCGACCAGATATTGGTTTAGAAATGCCTAGACCGCTCATTGGCTTTATGTTGGTTTGGTTAGTCTTAGGCTTTGTTCAGCCGTTTATGGCGATAGCCAATACCGCGCACCTAGCCGGATTAATCAGTGGTGCGGCGCTCGGTATGATCGATAGCTCGCGTCTTACGCGTCGCTGAGATTGACGTAGGCTATGAACGTATTGGTATTGGAACCTATCACGCTTACTGATAAAGGTATTTCGTGAAAAGCAGATCAGCAATGACGGCTTTTCCTGTTTCAGCCAGTAGTAGGTTGTTCAGTTTGTCGACTAATGCATGGCGTATCTCTTCTCGCCCAGACAGCGATTTGATCACGTCGGCATTTTGTCGGCCAAGATGCTCAATAACCGCATCTCTAATGAGTGGCTGGTGGTGCTCAATAATGCCCAGGTCACCAGAGTCTGCCACCATGACATCAATGCGCACTTGAACGTAACCTAAGCGATTACCTTTGGTAAAAAAGTTCGTTGTCAGCTCTGGCTCCAATGTGAAGTACGCCAGTGATGGCACAGGCTCTTCAGAGGCAAGGCTGGACATTGAAACAGTCAAGCCTAGCATTAGGAAAAACTGGGTTAGGTAACGTTTACGCATATTTCCCTCTTGGAAATCCCATTAAGCCGATATTACAAGCGATTAACTTTGTTACAATGGCGCAATACAGCCTGAGTTAATTCACTCATAGAGTGATACAATACGGCCACTCAATATAATTATGATTGTACGCGCTAAGCGCGTGTTATTGAATAGTAAAATGAATGATTCAGTTTCCGATTATTTAAAAGCCTTAAGCCAAGCTCGCTGGCAATCTCCAGAACAATTCCAGTCGATGAGTACGAATGTACTGCAATGGCTGACTGAACAGGGTTCATTATCACATCGGCTTAATGCTGAATGTGACCATTTGTCTGTCGAAGTGGTCAGTAATACGAAAAGTTGCGCTGATAGAATCACTGAAGAAGAAATCGAACGGTTGGCGCATGAAGACTGTTGGTTGCGTGAAGTGGTCCTATTAGGGGATGAGCAACCATGGGTCATTGGTCGTACGCTCATGTCATTATCTGCCATGGGACAAGGGGATTATGACATATCCCAACAAGGGGATACGCCATTAGGAGTCACCGTGTTTTCAAATGCCGATACGAAGCGAGACGCATTAGAAATCGCTCAAATTACCACTTCGGAGGGGGTTTTATTTGCTCGCCGCTCTCGATTGTGGGTCGCAGGGCATCCTATTCTAGTCGCAGAACTCTTTTTGCCACATTCGCCAGTATATAAGAGAGAGAGCGCTTGATGACCTCAACGAAAGCCAAAGCGTACTGGCAATTAACTCGAATGGATAAGCCCATTGGCACCTTACTGCTGCTGTGGCCAACATTATGGGCTTTGATTTTGGCTGCGGAAGGCATGCCAAGTATTCATGTACTTATTGTATTTTGCCTCGGTGTCGTGATGATGCGCAGCGCAGGGTGTGTCATTAATGATTTCGCCGACAGAAATGTCGACGGGCTAGTGAAGCGAACTCAGCACAGACCGTTGCCGTCAGGGCTTGTATCGTCTAAAGAAGCCATCGGTTTGTTTCTGGTGTTATCTATTGCTTCATTTCTATTGGTCCTAACCATGAACACGCTAACGATTAAATTATCGTTAATGGGTTTAGTTCTGGCGTTTATTTACCCGTTTATGAAGCGTTTTACCCATTTGCCACAGCTCTTTTTAGGATTAGCATTTAGTTGGGCGATCCCAATGGCGTGGGCGGCTGAGGCCAATGAACTGCCCGTGGTGTTATGGTTTGTTTTTGCTTTGAATGCGCTGTGGACCATCGCTTACGACACCTTGTATGCCATGGTGGATCGTGATGATGACTTAAACGTTGGTATTAAATCGACAGCCATACTATTTGGCCGCAGAGATAAACTGGCAGTAGGTGTGCTGCAAATGACCGTGTTGGCGATGCTAATGGGATTAGGGCATTGGTATCAATTGAGCACGAGCTACTACTGGAGCCTGCTTGTGGTTGGTGCATTGTTTGTGTACCAACAATGGCTGATTCGACACAGGGAGCGTAGCCTTTGCTTTCAAGCATTTCTGAACAATAACTATGTAGGCATGGCGATTACGATTGGGTTGCTGGTTGCTATGTGGTAAAGCGAAAAGCGATCCATTGCTCTCCGTTAATATGTGTAAAAAAAGCGCCTAATTAGGCGCTTTTTCCGTTTTCACGGTTTATTGCTGTAAATTGGATCGAGTCTGTGAAGAATTACGATGCGGCTGGGCTGTCATCGTGAGATTCAACAGCTGGCTCATCTGATTGATGGACGCTTTCTTGAATGGTGAGTTTTACTTCCGGGTAAAGCAGGGTATAAAGCAAGCGAGCCAATGTATCGGTTTTAGTTGTGTCACAGTTGCCATCTACATCAATGTATTGCTGCTCTTTTAAGGTACTGAACAGCGAGGCAAAGACACCTTTATCAAAAAACTCAGGGGCATTGATGCCGTGCAAGCGACCCAAGCGCTGGGCGATATCTTGGGTTTTCTGTTCCAATTCTTGCTTATCGAGTTCTGGGTAAGTCGCCAATAAATTGAGTGCAATGGTATAGCGCTGTAGGGTTTCTGAAATCGTACGGCCCAATAGCATTAGCATTTGGGTATTGGACTGATTCATGGACACCACACCGTCTTCAATAAACAGCAATCTCTGACGGACCAATTCACCCACAATGCGATCGGTTAACTCAGCCAGTTCTGTAGGCTCAACACTCAAAAATAGCTCTTTTTGTAAGAATGGGTAGAGCTTCGCTACGTTGCACTTAATCGTTTCAAGCGGCATGGAGTGCTCACTGACTAGCATCTGTGCAATCAATGAAGGCAAGGCGAATAAGTGAATAATATTGTTGCGATAGTAGGTCATTAGAATCGATTGATGACGATCGAGAGAGATAATGTCACCCAGCGTATCGGACTCCACGACAAACTTATCTAAAGATTCCGCATGCGCGACCAAGTCTTCCGCTGGAGCTGACTGGTACCGTGGAGGTATCAGAGTAGGGAATGTTCTTAAGTAGTGCTAAGTAACAATCGATCTGATTGACGAGGCTATCACGAGTCAATGCACGTTGACGTGAAGCAAGCAACGCGGTGGCACATAACGTTAATGCGTTTGTCGCCGCAGCATCGTTAATATGTGTCATCATTTTGGTCGCTAGGTTATTCACAACAGGGTTCAGCCATTGTGGTTTGTTCACACCCATAGGGTCAATATCTTGCGACCAATTTGGCGCATTATCATTGAGGTACTGATTGAGTGGGATCGGCTCGCCGAAGTTGACATAGCCTTGACCGAAGTTACGCAACTTACGAATGGTCTTGAGGATTTGTCCAGCGTTCTCTTTTTCTTTACGCTTGCCTCTAAGCTCCTTAGCATAGGTGCTGACTTCCATGACATGCTCATAACCAATATAAACAGGAACCAGCGTCACCGGGCGATTAAGACCTCTTAGCATCGCTTGGATGGTCATCGCGAGCATCCCAGTCTTCGCTTGCAGCAATCGGCCAGTACGTGAGCGGCCGCCTTCACTGAAAAACTCCACCGAATAGCCTTTGGCAAACAGCTCAGCCAGATACTCTCTAAAAATGGTTGAGTACAGTTTGTTGCCTTTAAAGCTACGTCGAATGAAGAAGCCACCGCCACGTCTAAAAATAGGACCTGCGGGGAAAAAGTTTAAATTAACGCCAGCGGCAATGTGCGGTGGCACCATGCCTTCACGATACAAGATATAAGATAGTAATAAGTAGTCCATGTGGCTGCGATGGCAGGGAACATAAACTATTTCGTGCCCGTCTTGCGCTAAGCGTCGAACTTTAGCGGCATTGTTAACGTTAATGCCTTGGTACAACTTGCTCCAAAGCCAAGTCATGACCACATCGCCAATTTTGACCAGTCGATAGGAAAAGTCAGCGGCAATTTCGTCCATGATCTGCTGCGCTTCCTTACGAACTTTTTCGATAGGAATATCATTGCTTTGAGCATGATCTTGAATCGCTTGTTCAATAACCTGGGAATTCAATAGGCGTTGAAATAGCACTTGTCGATTAGGCAAGTTAGGTCCAGATGCCGCCAGCTTTTGTCGAGAAAAGTGAATTCTTGCGACACGAGCGAGTTTATGAGCGATCGACTCATCCGTGCCGTGCACATCTGCCATATAGCGCAATGAAACCACTGGGCTAAATCTCACCATGCAATCGCGACCAGACATGAATAACGCCTTGGCTTTTTGTGGGCCGTTCATTGCCTGTAAGTAAGGTTTAGTATCGGACTCTTTACCCGGTTTACGACCCCAAAGAACCGTGGTAGGGATAATCTGCACATCAAGTTTTGCGTCTTTTTCATGTTCTTTTAGTAAGTCAGAAAATAACGCAATGGAATCACTCGGTACGTCATCGTCACGAGTAAATAAAGTGGGTCTTGAGGCAATGAATACAAAACGATTTCGTTCTTCACCATTGAGCACGATAGGCTCGAGTGGATCGGGTAACCCAAGTGCGATCGCTTGCTTTTGCAAGGTGAGAAGATCGACGTTCGAATTAAACGGCAACGCATAGACCACGGGTTTCGTGATATCAATGTGCAGATCTTCGATAGGGTTAGATGGAATCGCCGTTCCTTTTACCAATACTGACATTGGTAACTTTAGAAAAGAACGGAAAAGTGAGTGTCCTGAAGACATAGGGTTCACAGCCTCAATTTGTTCGGAAAAAACGATGCCGAGGTGGAGCGTCGCAACAGCGCGTATGCATACCTTAATCCTAGACATCAATTTTGGAGCCGTGCAAGGATAACAGAAACTGGTCTTACCTTTTAATGAAAATAAAGCGAAACAGAGAATCGTTATGCTTGATGTGGCTGTAGAGGAATTCAGCGACTATTTGCTAAAAAACAACCGATTATCTTTGCAATTACCAACGTACTGGATATACTCACAGTTAACTGTATAAACAGACAGGTGATGCATGAAGCCGCTAACAGCACGACAACAGCAAGTATTTGATCTAATAAAAAAGAAAATAGACGATGTAGGTATGCCGCCCACTCGTGCCGAAATCGCGAAAGAACTGGGGTTTCGTTCAGCGAATGCAGCAGAAGAGCACCTGAAAGCCCTCGCACGCAAAAAGGCCATTGAAATTATTCCTGGTGCGTCTCGCGGGATTCGTATTCTTCTTGAACAGGCTGCGGCTAATGAAGATGAAGGACTACCTTTAATTGGTCAAGTGGCAGCAGGTGAGCCTATTTTGGCGCAAGAGCACGTTGAAGCTCATTACCAAGTTGATCCAAGCATGTTTAAGCCAGCGGCGGATTTTTTATTGCGCGTTAATGGCGAAAGTATGAAAGACATCGGCATTATGGATGGCGATTTGTTGGCTGTTCATAAAACGCAGGATGTTCGAGATGGACAAGTGGTCGTTGCTCGCGTTGATGATGACGTGACGGTAAAGCGTTTAGAGCGCAAAGGCTCGACAGTATTATTACATGCGGAAAATGAATCATTCTCGCCAATAGAAGTGGACTTAACCGCTCAGCACCTTGCTATTGAAGGTATTGCCGTTGGTATTATTCGCAATACCGATTGGATGTAATCGAAGCAATTAGGGGACTGAGTCCCCTTTTACCTGCTTCTCAGGGCTTTTTTCAACAAAATTGTAGAAAAAACACTCGATCACTCTCCCCTCTACGCTCACTTTCTGGTATGTTTCGCACCCTTGAATCGTTCAGGAGATAATGAGTGCAAACTTGCCCACTTTGTGCTGCTGAAAATGCATCACATTATCACAGCGATAAAAAACGAGACTACTTGCAGTGTCCTCGTTGTCAGTTGGTCTTTGTGCCTGCTGAGCAGCGACTTGATGCTCGAGCAGAAAAAGCCGTTTATGATCTGCATAATAATGATCCGAGTGATGCAGGTTATCGACGTTTTCTGTCTCGCTTAGCGTCACCGTTATCAGAACGATTACCACAAGGCTCAATGGGTTTAGATTTCGGTTGTGGACCGGGTCCAACACTTTCTGTGATGTTTGAAGAGAAAGGGTTCCCAATGTCACTGTATGACCTGTATTACTATCCAGAGTCAAAAGCGCTAGAATCAAAGTATGACTTTGTCACAGCGACCGAAGTGATTGAGCACTTGTATCAGCCAAACAAGATTTGGCAACAATGGTTAGCGCTCATTAAGCCAGGAGGATACCTGGGGTTAATGACAAAGATGGTTATTGATGTAGATGCGTTTTCAACGTGGCACTACAAAAGTGATCAGACACATGTCGTATTTTTTAGTCGCGCTACTTTCTTGTTTTTAGCCAAGAGAGACGGACTGGAAATCGAATTTATTGGTAATGATGTAATTTTATTGAGGAAGCTTACGTAATGAGTCGTAAGAAGAAATCGAGAAAGCCTGGAGCGGCGCCTGAGCCCGTTGCAGTCACACGTAATCGCACGCAAGCGGATGTGGATGGTCGCCTACAAAAGCGCCTGAAAAAACGTAAAGGTCAGAAAGCGGGTAGCCGTCATTCAGATGGCGGCGAAAGCCAACGTTCTGGAACGTCGGTTAATCGTGACCCTCGCTTAGGAAGCAAAAAGAAGATTCCTTTAATTGTCGCGGATGCGAAGAAGCCATCGAAGCAAGAGCGTAAGCTATCGGCTGAGAAAGAGTTAGAGCTACTGGAAAATGATGCACAACTGAACGTGTTGTTGGATCGCATTGAAAGTGGTGAAAATCTTGGTGCAGGACTACAAAAATACGTCGATGAAAAACTAGACCGTATGGAAGTCTTAATGAATCAACTCGGTCTTGTTCTACCTGAAGAAGACGACGATGATTTTGATGCACCTGTAGATGCACCTGTATCAAAGAAAAAAACGCCAAGCAAGTGATGATGAATTATTGTCACAGTTTGAAGGCATCAACATGGATCAGTTCAAGGACTAAGGAAGGGAAGCGTAGATGAATACCGTTACTGTGTTAGCAATTGTTGGTGTGCTTATTGTCACTGGTTTAGCTGGCTATGCGGGCTATTTGTTACTGCAACTCAAAAAGCAAAAGGAGTTGCTCAAGCAACACCAAGAACTGGCCATTAAAAAGCGTAACGCGAATATTTTTGAAAGTGTTGAGACGATTTGTCTTGCGACCATTCAGGGTCAATGCGAACTTTCAGAAGCCGCGATTAGGCTTTATAACATCATGGACTATGTGCAGGGTGACAAGCGAGTTGATTTTGACGCGCTATACCCTGCGACGTCAGAGCTTTTTCATATCGTGAAAGCAATGCCACGCGGCGAAGCAAGACAGACAATGAAAAAGCAAGATCGCATGCGCGATAACCTTGCTCGGCAGAAAGCCGAAGCTCGACTCAATGATGTTATTATTGAAGAGTTAAAAGCACTGCAAAGCAGTGTTCGCCCCCTTAATGATCAAATCAACATTAAGCTTGTCAGTTAGAGGTCTATCCTCTTTTTGGCGAACAAGTGATCGCGCTAGCATTTTTGCGTACTGCTTGTGTAAAAGTCACTGTCCGAGCGTTATCCGTTACAATCCTATGGCAAAATAGCGCTCATCTGACTCCTCATAGAGGAGCTTAAAGTAACACTGTTTATTGGAAGTATTACCATGTCTCAAAGTCACTCAGAAACGAAGCAGCAGATTGTATGGGATCAAACGATTCTCGATAAATACAATTATTCTGGGCCACGCTACACCTCATACCCTACAGCGGTAGAGTTTCACGAAGCGTACACTATTTCTGACTACGACATGGCGTGCACCCAGTACCCAGAACGCCCACTTTCTTTGTATGTGCACATCCCATTTTGTCATAAGCTTTGTTATTACTGCGGTTGTAATAAAGTGATTACTCGACACGCGCACAAGGCGGACGAGTATTTGGATGTTATCGAACATGAAATTCGTCAGCGTGCCACGTTATTACAAGGTCGAAAAGTCACACAGTTGCACTTCGGTGGTGGCACACCAACGTTTTTAACCAAAAGCCAGATCAGTCGACTTATGACGATTCTGCGAAGCGAGTTTGTGTTTGAAGACGGTGCAGAAATCAGTATTGAAGTCGACCCTCGTGAAATCGAACTGGACATGTTAGATCACCTGCGCCAAGAAGGCTTTAACCAGCTGAGTATCGGTGTACAAGATTTCAATAAAGAAGTGCAAGTCCTCGTTAACCGAGAGCAAGACGAAGCGTTCATTTTTGCCATGGTCAAGCGAGCAAAAGAGCTGGGTTTCCGTTCAACTAACCTAGATTTAATCTATGGTTTACCAAAGCAAACCAAGGCTTCGTTTGCAGACACTCTAGAGCAAGTGCTGTCGCTTCGCCCTGGACGCTTGTCGGTCTTTAACTATGCGCATATGCCTAATTTATTTGCTGCGCAACGAAAAATCAAAGATGAAGACTTACCTATCGCCGAAGAGAAAATGGCGATTTTACAAGATACGATTGGCACCTTAACCGATGCTGGTTATCAGTTTATCGGCATGGATCACTTTGCGTTGCCAGAAGATGAACTTGCTGTCGCGCAGCGTAATGGAGAGTTGCACCGCAATTTCCAAGGCTATACCACGCAAGGTGAATGCGATCTTGTTGGTTTTGGTGTGTCGGCTATCTCAATGATTGGTAACAGTTACGCGCAAAATCAAAAAGAGCTGAAAAAATACTATGCACAAGTCAATGAACTTCGTCATGCACTCTGGAAAGGCGTAGTGTTGGATAACGATGACTTAATTCGCCGTGAAGTCATTAAGCAGCTTATCTGTAACTTTAAGTTGGATGTCGCCTCGATTGAGCAAGGTTTCGGGGTCAAATTTACCCAGTACTTTGCTGAAGATATGACATTGCTACAGACGTTTATTGATGATGAACTGGTTACGGTCGGTGAGTCGTCGATAGAAGTGACGCTGAGAGGTCGCTTGTTGATTCGTAATATTTGTATGTGCTTCGACAAATACCTACGCCAACGCGCTCGTCAACAACAGTTTTCACGTGTGATT
The DNA here is from genome assembly GCF_055808835.1 of Vibrio sp. GJ43-1. Taxonomy (NCBI): domain Bacteria; kingdom Pseudomonadati; phylum Pseudomonadota; class Gammaproteobacteria; order Vibrionales; family Vibrionaceae; genus Vibrio; species Vibrio sp. GJ43-1. The sequence goes on from NZ_CM147884.1 coordinate 319,880, forward strand.
TAACGCCCCACTTATTTGACGACCTTGTGTGAGAATCAGCGCAAGGTCGACCTTTCTATGCGCTGGCTTTTAATTGCGGCCACTCTTCAAGTGGTTTCGGGGTACTAAATAGATAACCTTGCGCATAGTGACAACCCAATCGCTTGGCCAAGTCGGCTTGGAGCGGAGTTTCTACCCCTTCTGCAACAATACTGAATCCAAAACTCCTCGATAGCTTAGTGATGGCGGAAACCACGCTCTCATGCGCATTTTCTTTAGTCAGTTGGTCGATAAAGGCTTTGTCAATCTTAAGGCTATCAAAGGGTAGCTTATGCAAGTAGGCAAGAGATGAGTAGCCTGGTACCAAAGTCATCGATTGCAATGCGAATACCCAGGAATTTTAAACGCGTCATGTTCTCGATGATAATCGGGTCGTTGTCGGCAATTCTCGATTCAGTTAATTCCACAACGATTTGACTTGCCGGAAGTGCGGTTGCTATGAGTGCCGCTTGGAGAAAATCCACATAGTGGCCTGAGCGTAGTTCGCAAACAGAAACATTCAGGTGCAGTTGAAAGTCGGCGGCGAGTTGCTGAGCCTTTATCGCCTGTGAGACCGCTTGTATGCTTTGGGTCATCATCTGCTGACCAATGGCTTCAATAAGCCCGGAAGATTCCGCGAGTGGAATGAAGTCTAGCGGTGAAATAGGTTCGCCGTGCTCATCTTTAAGCCTTAACAATGCTTCCGCACCGATGGTTTTTCCGGTTTTTAAGTCGATAATCGGTTGAAAGTAGACGCGAAAAGTTTGGTTTTCAACCGCGTAGTACAGAGCCGCTAATAGGCGAGTTTTCTTTTTAGAGCTTTCGGCCATATCCGGGGTATAGACACAGGTTCGGTTGTTTTCTTCTTTTGCTTGGCTCAAAGCAATACTTGCATTTCGTAAGTTTAAATCGGCATCACGATTGTGGTCCGTGAGCGTAGCACCTACCGATATATGCAGTGATAACGATTCACCGGAGATAATAAACGGCGCAGTAAAGATCTGTCTGATTCTGTACAGGTAATCGAGCAGCTCGCGTTCATTGAGGTAGGGGAGATAAATGGCGAATTCATTCCCAACCGTGCGAGCCAGTACCCCACTTTCCACCACAACCCATGCTCTTAATCTTTCAGCAACGATGGTGAGTAAAATGTCGGCCTCTTGGTGTCCTAAGCAGTCATTGATGTCTCTAAACTGGTTAATATTGATGAGCAGCATCGCGCCTGAGCGTTCATTCAGTTGCTTGTCACACACTTCGATAAACCCAGAACGGCTATACAGCTTCGTTAATGGATCTCGGGTAAGTTGCTCACGCAATGCTCGAAAGGAGGACTCCAAATGCGTTCGCATTGAGGAGAAGTTCTTGATGAGTTGGTCCACCTCTCTGATTCGCGTAGAGTTTGGGAGTGGGTAGTCCCAGCGGCCATTTGCAATCTGTTGAGAAGCTCGTGCGGTTTCGGTAATCGGTATTGTGAGCTGGTTTAGGGTAAAGACACCAATGACGAGACCCAAAGCGCCCAGCAGAAGGCCAACGGCTAAGGTTTTCTGGCTCAGGAGGGGAATATCACCCATTAGATCGGATGCTGAGATTGTCACTACGACATACCAACTTAGGTTGGTCTCGGTTTGATAGTGGCTGACCATGACAAATTGAGTGCTGTTATTATGCTCAAAAGACAGCAGCGTCGGCGTGGCAAGGTCAGTATTAAGTGTGGTACTACTCAGGAATTGTAAAGTAGGATGAAGGCTGTTGTCTGCGGAAACTCGATGGCCTTGACTGTTTAAAATGGTTTGATCGATAGAGTGGGCAATGAGATCTCGGCTGGCATCGATGACAAAGACGTGTGCTTTATGGGTGCGTGTAATGCCTTCTAAAAAGTGATTAAAAGTGTTGATTTGGATATCAACCGCGGCAACGCCGACAAACTCGCGCTGGTTTTCATGGGCGTAGTAGACGGGAGATAAGGCGGAGATGGTAATGTCCTTTTGCTCATCAGCATTGGTATAAACTTGTGACCATTGTGGAGCGCGACTGTTTTTCATTGGCGTGTACCAAGGACGCGTTCTGGGGTCATAAGGACTGATGCTGTCTTCGATGGCATGCTGGCGCGAAGAGCCTGAGTAGACATTCAGCCTGTTTTCCGTAACGGCATCCTTTGCCATGAGGGTAAAGTGCTCACCTTCATGGTGTTGTTTAGAGGCTCTAACGCCAACAAACTCACCTTGTTCACCTCCAAAGCCGATTAGGTCAACCTGAGGGACATCTTGATATAATAATTGGAAGGTTGATAATAGATAGTTTTCAATGGCCGCTGTATCGTTAGGGTTATATAAATCATGATACTCAATGGCGTGAGCGATAGCGCTAACCGCATCCATTGGGCGGTCTAAATAGATATCTAAACGGCTGACGACATTATTGGTTAAACTGGACAGTTGTTTACGGCTGACTTCATTCGCAATATCCTCATAGCGCCCACTCTGCAACCACAGTATTGCACTAATTGACCCTATAAAAACCACAATAAAGGGCAAAATTAAGGCTTGTTTTAGAGACAGGTTAGCAAAAATCATAAACAATACGTCATTCTATATAATGGTGAGGTTACCTATCGCAACGTGGTAATAGGGTGTCTTTTACTGAGAAAGTGATACTTGATATATCGGCACCTCGTTGCGGATATTTAGGCGATTTTCTTACAAATTACCTAAATATCGTACGAGGTGTATTTTATGCAGGGAAGGGACTAATAGAGCTCTTTTAGTTTTCGGGTGAGTGTATTCCTACCCCAACCTAATACCTTAGCCGCATCTTGTTTATGACCGTTTGTATGGTTAAGCGCGGCTTCCAGTAGAATTCGTTCAAACTGTGGCAGTGATTTATTGAGAATTTCAGACTCGCCGGATTCTAACGCCCCTTTTGCCCAATTTGACAGCAGGTGTTGCCAGTCACCGTGTTCTGTCTCGGCGAATTTTTTTGGTTCATCAAGCAGCTCCGGGGGCAGATCGCTTGGCAGAATTTCACTGCCACTCGCCATTACCGTCAGCCAACGGCAGGTGTTCTCAAGCTGCCTGACATTCCCCGGCCATTCGAGCTTGTTGAGAATATCGACTGTGTCTGAGCTTAATGACTTACATTCGACAGCCAGTTCTTCAGCGGCGAGTGACAAAAAGTGGTAGGTGAGTTTTTCTATGTCTTGTTTACGCTCACGCAATGCGGGTATGTGTATTCGTATGACGTTAAGACGGTGATATAAGTCTTCACGAAATTCACCGTTAGTCACAAGCTTTTCAAGATGCTGATGGGTGGCGGCGACAATACGAACATCTACTTTTACCGCCGAGTGACCGCCTACTCGATAAAATTGCCCATCGGCGAGCACACGAAGTAAACGAGTTTGAATATCAAGCGGCATATCGCCAATTTCATCTAAAAATAGGGTGCCACCATTCGCTTGTTCAAAGCGCCCTTGGCGTACGCTATTTGCCCCAGTAAACGCGCCTTTCTCATGGCCAAATAATTCGGACTCAATGAGGTCTTTGGGTATCGCCGCCATGTTGAGAGCAATGAAAGGTTTGCTCGCGCGTGGACTGTGACGGTGTAGGGCGTGAGCAACCAGTTCTTTACCCGTGCCCGATTCACCATTAATCAGTACAGAGATGGAGGAGCGCGATAGTCGACCAATAGCACGAAATACTTCTTGCATTGCCTAGGCGCTTCACCGATGATCTCAGGCGCTTCAGTCGCAATGACTTCATCAGCCGTTAACGAACTTTTCTGTTCTTGACTATGCGCAATCGCTCGCTCGACGAGAGTCAGTGTTTCATCAATATCAAATGGTTTTGGTAAATACTCGAATGCGCCTTTTTGGTAGGCATTGACCGCGGCGTCTAAGTCTGAGTGCGCGGTCATGATAATGACGGGAAGATCAGGCGCTCTTTTTTGGACTTGATTTAACAGTTCGATGCCATCCATCCCCGGCATGCGAATGTCTGACACTAAAACATCAGGTACTTCTCTTTCGAGCGCCATTAACACACTTTCTGCGTCTGCGAAGGTTTCGCATTTTATATTTGCTGACGATAGGGTTTTGTCGATCACCCATCGTATTGAGCTGTCGTCATCGACGACCCATACATATCCTTTACTCATAGCCAAACGTCCTTACAGCAAGCCTAATCATCACGCTAGATAGGCAAATAAATAGTAAAAATGGTACGACCGGGCCAACTTTCTACGTCTATTTTTCCATTGTGTTGGTCGATCAAGTTTTGTGAAATTGAGAGTCCGAGCCCGGTGCCACCTTCGCGTCCGCTGACCATGGGATAAAATAAGGTATCTTGTAAATCGGCAGGAATACCGGGGCCGTTATCGATGATTTCAATACGAGCCGCCAGCTTGTGCCTTTGACCATGGATATTGGCCTGATGAACCGTGCGGGTGCGCAATGTGATTTTTGCATTATCTTGTTGCGCGAGGATCTGCGCGGCATTACTGGTAATGTTTAATAGCGCCTGTTCAATTTGGTCAGTATCCATGAGGATTGGTGGTAGGCTTGGATCATAGTCACGCTCAATACAGAGTTGAGTGCCTGCTTCTAATTCGACCAGTTGGCGCACCTTCTCTAAAATCAGGTGTAAGTTTTCTTCTTTTTTTGTTCCTGGCTTTTGTGGACCTAGTAGGCGATCCACTAAAGCTCTGAGTCTATCGGCTTGCTCAATAATAATGCTGGTGTATTCATTGAGGTTCGGGTCGGGCAACATTTTAGATAAGAGTTGTGCGGCTCCGCGTAACCCGCCAAGAGGGTTCTTTATTTCGTGTGCCAAACCTCGCACTAATAGTTTGGCAGCTTGTTGCTGAGCATGCTGATTCAGTTCCTGAGTGAGACGTTTTTGTTGACCAATCTTGCGCATTTCAATCAACAGCATTAGTTCTTTATTCCAAGACATCGGACTCACGGTCACCTCTAGAAGCAAGGGTTTACCATCAACAACAAAGGTGACATCACTGTCGGTAATACTTTGTCCACTTTGCAGCGGTTGAGTGAGAAGGGCTAAATCTAAAGATGCGTGCTGTATAAATTGAGAAAGGTGCGAATCCACCAAGCGTTTAGAGCTTTGAGCAAAAAGTTGCTCCGCTGCGGGATTAGCGTAGCGAACCGTTAGAGACTCATCCAACATGAGTGTTGCTGTCACGACATTATTTAATATGGCGTTAGTCAGTTCGTTATTTGGCACTCGCTTCCCTTACTCTGCTCGTTATTGGTGCACTGCACATGTTTGAATGTTACCAAGCACCAAAATGGTGCAACTGGTCATTCAAGTATGGCGCAATTTGTCAGCGAGTAAAGCGAGAACGCCGTCGGTATTGCTATTGCACCGTCGTGCGATGTAAATGCACAGTGATAGTATCGGATGATGCAATAACCTTGCCGTTTTTTTGAACTTGAATCATTAGCGTATGTGTACCACGGTCGACATACTTTAATGACCAGTAAGGGTTGGTCTTTGGCGCGCCGTAAGGCTTGCCGTCGAGTAATAATTGCAGTTTGTCGTCGATCGCCAGTGGACGGCTAATATCACCCGTGACTTCAATAAACCCTGGATTACTGCGAACGGTTGAGTCATGTGCAGGAGAAGTGATGCGGATGCTGAGAGCTTGAGGTTTAGCCTTTTGATGGTTGTCTCCAGCAAAAGGGAGATATTCACGGTCTTTAGTGCCTTCGACGTGAGTGATCTCAGGAGACGGTGGCGTCATATTGGGCATGTTGACTCGTTGGGCATTGGGGTGATCGGGTGTATCGCTAAAGTGCAGGACGCCTTGTTTATCGGTCCAGACAAACACATCAATACTGCTGCTGGCGTGTGAGAAAAGACTGATCAGTAATACTAACCAAAGGCCCTTCATATGATGATCTCCTACATGGTTTATGGGGATAGCGGAATTCATTCATAGGGTAGCGTGACTGGGTCTTTGACTGGATAAAAAAAAGCTCGCCTGCGAGGCGAGCTTTATTAATGATTGCAAGACTGCAACTTACAGCCGGAATTCGAATTATACAGAGTAGTAAAGTTCGAACTCTAGTGGGTGCGTTGTCATGTTGATCAGTTCAACATCTTTTGATTTCAGGTCGATGTAAGAATCGATGAAGTCATCAGAGAATACGCCGCCAGCTGTTAAGAACTCACGGTCTGCATCTAGAGCTTTAAGCGCCACTTCTAGAGATTCAGCAACGGTTGGGATTTCTGCTGCTTCTTCTGCTGGAAGGTCGTAAAGATCTTTATCCATTGCTTCGCCTGGGTGAATCTTGTTCTTGATTCCGTCAAGGCCAGCCATCAGCATTGCTGAGTAGCATAGGTACGGGTTCGCTGCTGGGTCACCAAAACGTAGCTCGATACGACGTGCTTTAGGGCTTGGTACCACAGGGATACGGATAGAAGCAGAACGGTTACGTGCAGAGTATGCAAGCATTACTGGAGCTTCGAATCCAGGTACAAGACGCTTGTACGAGTTTGTTGATGGGTTAGCAAACGCGTTGATTGCACGAGCGTGTTTGATGATACCGCCAATGTAGTAGATAGCCATCTCAGATAGGCCGCCGTACTTGTCACCAGCAAATAAGTTAACACCGTCTTTAGCAAGAGATTGGTGAACGTGCATACCAGAGCCGTTATCGCCAACCAGTGGTTTCGGCATGAAGGTTGCTGTTTTACCAAATGCATGAGCAACGTTATGAACCACGTACTTATAGATTTGAGTTTCATCCGCTTTCGCTGTTAGCGTGTTGAAGCGAGTTGCGATTTCGTTTTGACCCGCTGTTGCTACTTCATGGTGGTGAGCTTCAACAACAAGCCCCATCTCTTCCATGACTAGACACATTGCTGAACGGATATCTTGAGACGAATCAACAGGAGCAACTGGGAAGTAACCACCTTTAACGCCTGGACGGTGACCTTTGTTACCACCTTCGAAATCAGAACCTGTGTTCCAAGCTGCTTCGATGTCATCAATCTTGAAGAAAGAACCTGACATGTCAGTATTGAATTTCACGTCATCGAAAAGGAAGAATTCTGGCTCAGGACCAACAAGAACAGTATCTGCAATACCCGTTGCGCGTAGGTATTCTTCAGAACGTTTTGCGATAGAGCGTGGATCACGATCGTAGCCTTGCATTGTTGCAGGCTCAAGGATGTCACAACGGATGTTCAACGTTGAATCTTCTGTGAATGGGTCAAGAACTGCGCTTGCTGCGTCAGGCATCATGACCATGTCTGATTCGTTGATACCCTTCCAACCAGCAACAGATGAACCATCGAACATTTTACCTTCTTCAAAGAAGTCAGCGTCGATTTGGTGTGCAGGAATAGAGATGTGTTGCTCTTTACCTTTAGTATCAGTAAAGCGTAGGTCAACGAATTTCACTTCGTTTTCTTGGATCAGCGATAGAACATTTTCTACGGACATCTTGGATAACCTCCAGTGTTATTAATACGGTTTAATAGCTTCGATTTGAGTAATCGGCATTGATTAACGTCTGCTTAATGAAGTGCGTTAATCGATGCTGATTTCTATAAAGCTAAAACCGTGCCAAAAAATAAATCCTTTATTTTTCATTGGCTTGATTCTTTTGTGAACCAAATTGGTCCTTTCTGTGCACCAAAATGATCATTGTAAGCACTATTTTGGTGCAAAATTATTTTTTTGCACCAAGTTGAATCAAGCGCCCCTACATTCAGCATGGCTTTTGAATTGATGTCAACCTTAATCAAACGCTTAGCGCTGACAATACGAAGGAAGAGGGGCACAATTTTGCCAAGAAAAATGCTGAATTAGAAAAATTTCAACGAAGTTGATCACATATTTTTTGGGTCTAGCCTATTATCTGGTATATTATTGAGCGTTTTTGAAATCCAGCTAGCAGCAATCAAGCGGCAGCCTCTAATGAGTGAAAGAAAAACCCATGTCTACTCCACAGATTGATAAGTTAAGAAACATCGCGATCATCGCGCACGTTGACCACGGTAAAACTACCCTAGTTGATAAATTGCTACAGCAATCCGGTACTCTGGAATCTCGTGGTGAAGCAGAAGAACGCGTGATGGATTCGAACGATATCGAAAAAGAACGTGGTATTACCATTCTTGCTAAAAATACAGCGATCAACTGGAACGATTACCGTATTAATATCGTTGATACTCCTGGACACGCGGACTTCGGTGGTGAAGTTGAGCGTATTATGTCTATGGTTGACTCTGTATTGTTGATCGTTGACGCTGTTGACGGCCCAATGCCTCAAACGCGTTTCGTGACGCAAAAAGCTTTCGCTCACGGCCTTAAGCCAATTGTTGTTATCAACAAAATTGACCGCCCTGGCGCACGCCCTGATTGGGTTATGGACCAAATCTTTGATTTGTTCGACAACCTAGGTGCGACAGATGAGCAACTGGACTTCACTACGGTATACGCATCAGCACTTAACGGCTGGGCGACGATGGAAGAAGGCGTCACTGGCGAAAACATGGAACCATTGTTCCAAGCGGTTGTTGACACAGTAGATGCACCAGCTGTTGACCTAGATGGCCCACTTCAAATGCAAGTGTCTCAACTAGACTACAGTTCATATGTTGGTGTTATCGGTGTATGTCGTGTGACTCGTGGTAGCGTTAAGCCAAACCAACAAGTGTCTATCATCAATGCTGAAGGCAAGAAACGTAACGGTAAAGTCGGTACAGTTCTTGGTTACCTAGGTCTTGACCGCCATGAAGTTGATCAAGCAAATGCGGGTGATATTATTGCTATCACAGGTCTAGGCGAGCTTAAAATCTCAGACACTATCTGTGATGTGAACAATGTTGAAGCGATGACGCCACTGTCTGTTGATGAACCAACAGTAACAATGACATTCCAAGTAAACACTTCTCCGTTCGCGGGTAAAGAAGGTAAGTTCGTAACGTCACGTAACATTCTTGAGCGTCTAGAGAAAGAATTGGTACACAACGTTGCACTACGCGTTGAAGAAACAGATAACCCAGATCGTTTCCGTGTTTCAGGTCGTGGTGAGCTTCACCTTTCTATCCTGATCGAAAACATGCGTCGTGAAGGCTTCGAGCTAGCAGTATCTCGTCCAGAAGTTATCATCAAGAAAGATGAAGACGGCAACCTAACAGAACCATTTGAAACGGTAACGATTGATGTTCTAGAAGAGCACCAAGGCGGTATCATGGAAAATATCGGTCTACGTAAAGGTGAGCTGACAGATATGGCTCCAGATGGTAAAGGCCGTGTACGTATGGACTTTATGATGCCTTCTCGTGGTCTTATCGGTTTCCAAACTGAATTCCTAACACTGACATCAGGTTCAGGTCTTCTTTATCACTCATTTGATCACTACGGTCCACACAAAGGTGGCGTAATCGGTCAACGTAACAACGGCGTACTTATCTCTAACGCAACAGGTAAAGCTCTGACTTACGCATTGTTTAACCTACAAGAGCGTGGCCGTTTGTTTGCTGAGCACGCAGATGAAGTATACGAAGGTCAGATCATCGGTATTCATAACCGTTCAAACGACCTAACAGTAAACTGTCTGAAAGGTAAGCAACTAACTAACGTTCGTGCTTCTGGTACGGATGAAGCACAGGTTCTTTCGCCACCGATCAAGCACACACTAGAGCAAGCTCTAGAGTTTATTGATGAAGATGAACTAGTAGAAGTAACACCAGTTAGCATTCGTATTCGTAAGAAGCTTCTTACTGAAAACGAACGTAAACGTGCGGCTCGTCCAGCTAAGTAATTAGCCTCGACATCGCGAAAAAAGCCCTGCTAATGCAGGGCTTTTTCATGTCTGGTCATAATAGAATTAGGCGACATTGCTGCCACCTCGCGCTTAGAGTATTTGCTTCAACACCTTATCTGCGCTGACGCGAGTAATTTTCTTAATCAGTTTCTGTACTGGCTCTGGATAGTTTTCAATTTTTTCCAATTGCCTGTAAGTACAAATCAGCTGAGTATGTTGAAGGATATTCGCGACTTCTTTGTCAAACTTCTCCGTTAAGTGAGAATAATGATCTTGTATTAGGATCGCGTTTTCAAGATCCAGTTTCCAAGCACGTGGGTTAAGATTATTCCCCGTAATGAGCATATAGCGCTTGTCGACCCAAAGACCTTTAAGGTGGAAACTGTTGTCATCGTGTTTCCATAAATTGATGCTCAGATTACGACTAGCGATGTGCGCTTCATTCGCCTTGGCAAAGCGGCGAAGGTTCATTTCATACAGGTAAGGCAGCCCACCGATGGTTTTAAAGTCTTCTTCTGGTGAAATATAAAAATCATTTGCTGTCTTATCACCCACGACAATGGTCACTTTCACACCGCGCTTAAGCGCTCGCCTAATTTCTTTCGCGACGGGTTTTGGAAAATTAAAGTAAGGCGTACAAATGAAAATTTCATCTTTCGCCAACGCTAATAACTGCGTGATTCGATGATTGAGCTTGTTACGTCGCTTGCCAATCCCCACGAGTGGTGTCACAGATACTTGGTGTTCGTCAGCCGCTTCATTATCGAAGTGATATTGTGCCTGTGATAGCGAGGCTCGTAATTGGCGGATCTCTGCTTTAATGTCCTTTACGGTGGGTTTTGCTGATAAAGAAAGGTCATTAACCGCAGGGTTACTGATCATTTCATTTTGCACAAAGTCGACCATCGCGTTAGCCAGTTTAGCATTACCTAAAACATGGTAACGGTCAAAGCGATAGCGATCTTGGTAATTTAAATAGATATTATTGAGGCTAGCGCCGCTATAAATGACTTTATCATCAATGACAAAGCCTTTGAGGTGTAACACACCGAAGACTTCACGGCCGCGAACCGGGATACCGTAAATAGGAATACCATGTGTGTTCTTTTGACGAAACTCACGATACATGGTGGCATTGCCATCTGATTGAGCCGCGCCAATGAGCCCGCGCTGCGCTCGATGCCAGTCAACACAGACCGCGATATCCAGTTCAGGGTTGTTCTGCTTTGCTTGATACAGCTCGGACATTATTTCGCGTCCAGCATCATCGTCTTCAAGATAAAGTGCGACTAGGTAGATTCTTGATTGTGCCTCACGTATCGCTTGAATGAGATATTCACGATAGTCATTGGCCGAATACAAGACATCAAATTGGTTTGGATCTTGAGCCAAAGAGGGAAGCTGTTCAAACGAGTTCCTAAGAGCCATCATGTGGGAGACTTTACCTTTCTTAAGTGCAAAATTGCTAACCTAGAATTTTACCAAATTCTTATAGCGAATGGATAGTAAACCGTTGATAAGTTTAATTCGGATCAACGTATTGCATGGCAACCAGTGACTTTCCGCCTTGAATATAGCGTAAAAACAGCTGTTTTAGTGCGTTAGGGAGCGCATCTTTATCAATTGTCTGAAATCCATGCTGACAATAAAACGTTTCAAGATGTGCCAACGCAAAGCAAAAGTCTTGTTCCGCGAGCTCTTGTTGCACCAGATGCTGCATTAATTTATGTCCCACGCCTTGCAGACGATAGTCAGGTATCACCAACATTCCCGTCATTAAACGGCAGTTTTCAATGCTACGAAATCGCACCAGAGCGCACAGCTGACTGCCGACTTGAGCGGTGATAATGCGCTCATCGGATTTAGGCTTCGCTGCTGGATAGTGTGACTTATAGATTTTCTTTGCCAGCGGTAGCTTTATGGGAGCCAAAAGATCAAAATTTAACGTATCCATAGCCAATGCTTGCTCTGAAGGGATAGAATAGAGGAAGTGTAATCCATCAATGAATGCCCATGCAAACAGAACATAACGCTCAGTTAAGCCCGTTTCACACCTTCGCTATTTCGCAGACTTGTCAGCAATTGGTCACCGTGACCTCTGTCGACGATTTAGTGCAAGCCTATCAAGCCCCCGCATGGGCACACCTTCCTAAACTCATGCTGGGCAAAGGAAGTAATGTATTATTTACCGAGCATTTTGACGGGATAGTATTAGTTAATCAGCTCATGGGTATTAGCCACTCCAGTAGCGAGCAGCATCATCGCTTGCATATCATGCTGGTGGTGAAGATTGGCCAAAGCTGGTGGCGTGGTGTGTGGAGCAAGGTTATGCCGGGTTAGAGAACTTAGCGTTAATTCCTGGATGTGCAGGCAGTGCGCCAATCCAAAACATTGGTGCTTACGGGCTTGAATTTAAAGATGTTTGTGAGTATGTCGATTATCTTTGCTTAAACAGCTTTACAGTGAAGCGTTTACAGCAAAGTGACTGTGAATTTGGTTACCGAGATTCCATTTTTAAACAGGTGCTGCACAATAAAGCGATCGTTGTGGCAGTTGGCCTTAAATTGGAAAAGCGTTGGCAACCAAACTTGTCATATGGGCCGTTGCAGCGCCTTGACCCTAAGACCTGCACCCCGCGTGAGGTGTTTGACATTGTGGTGCAAGTTCGCCAAGACAAACTACCGGATCCAGCAAAAATCGGTAATGCGGGTAGCTTCTTCAAAAACCCTGTTGTTTGCGTTGAAAAGTATCAACATATTAAACAGCTGCATCCAGATCTTGTGGCTTATCCTTTTGAGGGGCAGATGAAGCTGGCAGCAGGGTGGTTGATTGATCAGTGTGGCTTAAAAGGCTGTAGCGTAGGAGGGGCAATGGTCCATCCAAATCAGGCTCTAGTGTTGGTGAATGCTAAGTGCGCAACTGCTCAAGACGTCACGTCGTTAGCAGCCATGGTTCGACAGCGAGTGATCGATAAATTTTCGGTTGAGTTGGAGCATGAAGTTCGCTTTATAGGGCGAACACATGAAATCACTCTCAAGGATTTGTTATGAAAGAGCATCAGGTAAAGCTTGCGATTCTACAACAATTGTCTGAAGGAGGGTTCCATTCAGGTGAAACCCTTGGTGAGTCACTTGGTGTTTCTCGAGCGGCAATTAGCAAACATATTCAGGGTATTCAGCAGTGGGGCGTGGATATTTTTCGCGTACAAGGCAAGGGCTACCAACTGGCTCAACCGATGGAGTTATTGAACGAAGCGCGATTAAGACAGACCTTAACCAGCCCCTTTGAGCTTATCCCAATAATTGACTCAACCAACCAGTATTTGCTGGATAAACAGCAAGCGTTGTCGTCCGGGCAGGTTTGCATCTCTGAGTATCAAGCGAAAGGGCGTGGTCGTCGTGGGCGAGAGTGGGTGTCTCCTTTTGGGGCCAATCTTTATTTATCGATGTATTGGCGACTCGAAGCGGGCATAGCTGCGGCGATGGGGCTGAGTCTTGTCGTTGGTGTCGCCATTGTCGAAGCGCTAGAAAGCCTAGGGATCGAGGGTGTTAAGCTAAAATGGCCAAATGACCTCTACCATAACGATCGCAAACTGGCTGGAATCTTAGTTGAAATGTCGGGTCAGGCGGGGGGCGCCGCAAACCTAGTTATTGGTATGGGCATGAACCTCAGAATGAGTCATCAAACGGAAGGGATCGGCCAGCCTTGGACGTCACTTAGCGATGTCGTGTCAACGCCGTTTAGTCGCAACGACCTCGTAGTCGCGTTTGTTAAAGCATGGCAGCAAGCATTAGAAGACTATGAGTTGAAAGGAATGCAAGGCTTTGTCGAGCGTTGGAATCGGCATGACAACTTCATGGGCAGAGAGGTTAAACTCATCATGGGGAGCAGAGAAATTAAAGGTAAGGTACGAGGAATCGACCCTACTCGGTGCGGTGTTATTGGAAACCGCTAATGGTATCGAACCTTTTATTGGTGGTGAAATCTCACTAAGACAAGCAGAGTAAGCTTCTTTGTGGTTCGTTTGTCGAGCAGGGCTTGACGTTGATTCAGCCCTGCCAATAATGCTAGAACCATAGAACCATAGAACCATAGAACCATAGAACCATAGAACCATAGAACCATAGAACCTATTTTCTCAAATACACCTTTTCCACACAGTGATTCGCGCCTTTTTCCAAAATCAGCTGCGCTCGTTCCCGTGTCGGCAGAATGTTTTGCACCAAATTCTTACCATTAATTGAGCGCCAAATGTTACTGGCCTTTTGCGCCGCTTCCGTTTCTGACAGCTGAGTGTAGTGGCTAAAGTAAGAGCCTGGTCGAGTAAACGCGCCATGGCGGAACTTCATAAAACGCTGCACGTACCAATGCTCAATTAATTCACTGTCGGCATCGACATAAAGCGAAAAGTCTAAAAAATCAGATAAGAATACTCGGTGTGGGTCATGTGGGTAGTCCATGCCGCTTTGTAGAACATTCAGCCCTTCAATAATGAGGACATCGGGCAAGTCCACCACCTTTTCCACGTCAGTGATGTCATAAGTAAGATGAGAGTATACTGGCGCGACTACGTCGCGTTTGCATGCTTTAACGTCAGAAACAAACTGAACCAATCGGCGCATATCGTAGGATTCAGGAAAGCCCTTTTTGGCCATTAGCCCTTTTTCCAACAGCACTTTGTTGGGATACAAAAAGCCATCTGTTGTAATCAGCTCCACTTTTGGATGATTTTCCCAGCGACTTAACAGCGCTTTAAGTAAACGTGCCGTGGTACTTTTCCCTACAGCAACACTGCCAGCAATGCCGATAATAAACGGCGGCATATGTTCATTTTGTCCGAGAAACTCTTGTAACACTGAGTTACGTCGCTGTCTTGCGGCAACATAGAGGTTAAGCAAGCGCGAAAGGGGTAAATACACGTCAGTGGCTTCGCGCATGGTGAGGTCTTCATTGATGCCTTGAAGTTCTTTCAAATCTTCTTCTGTCAGTGTCATAGGTACAGCATTTCTGCGTGCTGACCATTGCTCACGACTAAAGGACATAAAAGGGCTCATAACTCACCAAACATCAAGGTTTCCATATAAAGAGTGCTGAACATACCTCAAGCGACGAATAAATCAAATAAATCATGCAACAGAACACGCGGAATTGATGAAAATTCACGCAAAAAGGAGGTGAAAGAAAAGAATGTATAGGAAAAGCAATTTTTTTTTAAATTAACGGTTGCATCCACAGACTTCATTCAATAAAATGCGCTCCACTTATGCCGACTTAGCTCAGTAGGTAGAGCAACTGACTTGTAATCAGTAGGTCACCAGTTCGATTCCGGTAGTCGGCACCATTTTCTCCTTACCTAAGACGTAAGCAGATATTGAAAATGGATATAAGTATGGAGGGGTTCCCGAGTGGCCAAAGGGATCAGACTGTAAATCTGACGGCTCTGCCTTCGATGGTTCGAATCCATCTCCCTCCACCATATTCCTAAGGAAATAGCTCTTAGAGTTAACCTGTTGCGTGCATCGTATAATGGCTATTACCTCAGCCTTCCAAGCTGATGATGCGGGTTCGATTCCCGCTGCACGCTCCAACATTTCGAGCGCTGATATAGCTCAGTCGGTAGAGCGCACCCTTGGTAAGGGTGAGGTCCCCAGTTCAAATCTGGGTATCAGCACCAGCTCTCAAAGCAATTATTTCTTTTTGATATATACTTACTGCCAAACTATTTTGGTTGCGTGGTCATTTAAGCCACTTTAATCCGTACCTAGAGGGACAACTCATGTCTAAAGAAAAATTTGAACGTACGAAACCGCACGTAAACGTTGGTACTATCGGCCACGTTGACCACGGTAAAACAACTCTAACAGCTGCTATCTGTACTACACTTGCAAAAGTGTACGGCGGTGTTGCTAAAGACTTCGCATCTATCGATAACGCTCCAGAAGAGCGCGAGCGTGGTATCACAATCGCTACTTCTCACGTTGAGTACGATACTCCAGCGCGTCACTACGCACACGTTGACTGTCCAGGACACGCGGATTATGTTAAAAACATGATCACTGGTGCTGCACAAATGGATGGTGGTATCCTTGTTGTTGCTGCAACAGATGGCCCTATGCCTCAAACTCGTGAGCACATCCTACTAGGCCGTCAGGTTGGTATCCCTTACATCATCGTATTCATGAACAAATGTGACATGGTTGATGACGAAGAGCTACTAGAACTAGTAGAAATGGAAGTTCGTGAACTTCTTTCTGAGTACGAATTCCCAGGTGATGACCTACCAGTTATCCAAGGTTCTGCACTTGGCGCTCTAAACGGCGAGAAGCAGTGGGAAGACAAGATCGTTGAGCTTGCAGAAGCACTAGATTCTTACATCCCAGAACCAGAGCGTGCTGTTGACCAACCGTTCCTACTACCTATTGAAGATGTATTCTCAATCCAAGGTCGTGGTACTGTTGTTACTGGTCGTATCGAGCGCGGTATCCTACGCGTAGGTGACGAAGTAGAAATCGTTGGTATCAAAGAAACAACGACAACTACTTGTACTGGTGTTGAAATGTTCCGTAAACTGCTTGACGAAGGTCGTGCTGGTGAGAACGTTGGTGCACTTCTACGTGGTACTAAGCGTGATGACGTTGAACGTGGCCAAGTACTTGCTGCTAAAGGTTCTATCAACCCACACACTAAGTTCGAGTCTGAAGTATACGTACTTTCTAAAGACGAAGGCGGCCGTCATACTCCGTTCTTCAAAGGCTACCGTCCACAGTTCTACTTCCGTACAACTGACGTAACTGGTGATATCTCTCTACCAGAAGGCGTAGAAATGGTAATGCCTGGCGACAACATCCAAATGGTTGTTGAGCTAATCGCTCCAATCGCAATGGACGAAGGTCTACGTTTCGCTATCCGTGAAGGTGGCCGTACAGTAGGCGCTGGTGTTGTTGCTAAGATCTTTGCTTAATTTTTAGCAAAATCTTGACGAAGCACTAGTAAAAAGGGCATCATTTGATGCCCTTTTTATGCGCTACTATTTATAGAGGCGCAATATTCGCCAATTTGGTGAATAATTAAAGGATTTTGAAGGCTGAGGAAGTGTTTAAACACTTGCTGAGCTTTTTGTAGGGTGTTGGTTTGACTCATATTTCACCAGCACAAAGGAATAAGCCCTGCAGCAGCGGGGTTGTTGTCGTCTAATAAAGACTTGTCACAGGTTGGTTTTATGAAAGCAAACGCTGAAGCTCCTGAAAGCTCAAATGCAGCAGATGTAATGAAGTGGATTGTCGCTTTTGCTCTGTTGGCCGCCGCTGTTGTGGGTAATTACCTGTATGGAGAGCTTTCAGTAGTACTCCGTGCTGCAGGTGTCGTTGTATTGATTGCAGTAGCACTAGGTGTTGCCGCTACAACAACAAAAGGTAAAGCTGCGATTTTGTTTGCTCGTGAAGCGCGAGTAGAAGTGCGCAAAGTGGTATGGCCAACGCGCCAAGAAACGACGCAAACTACGTTAATCGTCCTAGCTGTAAGTGTTGTGATGGCACTAGCGCTATGGGGTATTGACGGCATTATGGTTCGCCTAGTGGCTTTAGTAACCGGGATATAGAGGGTCTTAATTCATGAGTGAAGCTCCGAAAAAACGCTGGTACGTTGTTCAAGCCTTCTCAGGTTTTGAAGGACGTGTGGCTCAGTCTCTTCGCGAACATATTAAAATGCACGCGATGGAAGACTACTTTGGCGAAGTGCTAGTACCAACTGAAGAAGTTGTGGAAATCCGCGCTGGTCAACGTCGTAAAAGTGAGCGTAAGTTCTTCCCAGGCTATGTTCTTGTTCAGATGTTGATGAACGATGAATCTTGGCACTTAGTGCGCAGTGTGCCACGTGTCATGGGCTTCATTGGTGGAACCTCTGACCGTCCTGCACCTATCACAGATAAAGAAGCGGATGCTATTCTTAACCGTTTAGAGAAAGCAAGTGAAGCACCTCGTCCAAGAACAATGTTCGAAGCGGGTGAAGTGGTACGTGTGAACGATGGTCCATTCGCAGACTTCAACGGTACCGTTGAAGAAGTGGATTACGACAAGAGCCGCATTAAAGTGTCTGTATCGATCTTTGGTCGTGCAACACCAGTTGAGCTTGAGTTTGGTCAAGTTGAAAAACTTGATTAAAAAAACACCTTTATAGGGTTGTTTAAGGCGCGAATTATGATTATAATTTCGCGCCTTTTTGCAGGTCTTGCTGCAAAAAGTATTTATTGAAAACTGGGGAGCTGATCGAATGGTTAGCGTCTGAACCCAAAAATTAGGAAATATCATGGCTAAGAAAGTTGAAGCTTATATCAAGTTGCAAGTTGCAGCAGGTATGGCGAACCCTAGTCCACCGGTTGGTCCTGCTCTAGGTCAACACGGTGTGAACATCATGGAATTCTGTAAAGCGTTTAACGCAAAAACAGAATCTGTTGAGAAAGGTCTACCGACTCCAGTAGTAATCACTGTTTACAGTGACCGCTCTTTCACATTCGTAACTAAAACTCCACCTGCTGCTGTTCTTCTTAAGAAAGCTGCTGGCGTTAAGTCTGGCTCTGGCCGTCCTAACACTGAAAAAGTGGGTACAGTTACAGATGCTCAAATCCAAGAAATCGCAGAAACTAAAGCTGCTGATATGACTGGTGCTGATATTGAAGCGATGAAGCGTTCTATTGCGGGTACTGCTCGTTCAATGGGCCTAGTGGTAGAGGGTTAAGATCATGGCAAAACTTACTAAGCGTATGCGCGTAATCCGCGACAAAGTTGAAGTAACTAAAGAATACGACATCAACGAAGCTGTAGCTCTTCTTAAAGAACTAGCAACAGCTAAATTCGTAGAGTCTGTAGACGTTGCTGTTAACCTAGGCATCGATGCTCGTAAATCTGACCAGAACGTACGTGGTGCAACTGTACTACCTCACGGTACTGGCCGCGAAATCCGCGTAGCAGTGTTCACTCAAGGTGCAAACGCTGAAGCAGCTAAAGCAGCTGGCGCAGACATCGTTGGTATGGAAGATCTTGCTGAGCAAGTGAAGAAGGGCGAAATGAACTTCGACGTAGTTGTTGCTTCTCCAGATGCAATGCGCGTTGTTGGTCAACTAGGTACTATCCTAGGTCCACGCGGCCTTATGCCAAACCCTAAAGTTGGTACTGTAACTCCTAACGTTGCTGAAGCGGTTAAGAACGCTAAAGCTGGTCAGGTTCGTTACCGTAACGACAAAAACGGCATCATCCACACTACAATCGGTAAAGTATCTTTCGAAGCTAACCAGCTTCAAGAGAACCTAGAGACTCTTCTAGTTGCTCTTAAGAAAGCTAAGCCGTCTTCAGCGAAAGGTGTTTTCCTGAAGAAAGTGAGCATCTCTACTACTATGGGTGCTGGCGTTACTGTGGATCAGGGTACCCTGAACACTCAAGCTTAATAGCCTAATCGCTTAAAAGCTTGCATAGGCGTAAAAATTATGTATAATTTTGCGCCTATCAAAATTTGTGGTTGAGGCTGATAATCCACTTGTGGAATGTCAGTCTCCGTCCAAGACCGTAGGCGTTCATTTTTCGATTTGAACTTAATTAAACCTACGTAGACGGTGCCCGACTTAAAGCGGGTTGATTTTTCGAAATCAATTGGCTTATGGGAATGCACCGTATTAGCTCTCGGCATCATTATGATGCTGGGTGGTGTAATAACAACCAGGAGTAAATCCCAAATGGCTTTAAACCTTCAAGACAAAAAAGCAATTGTTGCTGAAGTCAACGAAGCAGCCAGTGGTGCACTTTCTGCAGTTGTAGCTGACTCTCGTGGCGTTACTGTTGGCGCGATGACTTCTCTACGTAAACAAGCGCGTGAAGCGGGTGTTTACATGAGAGTTGTTCGTAACACACTAGCACGCCGTGCAGTAGAAGGTACTGAGTATGAGTGTCTACAAGACACATTTACTGGTCCTAGCCTACTTGCGTTCTCTAATGAGCACCCTGGTGCTGCAGCGCGTCTTTTCAAAGACTTCGCTAAAGAGAACAAAACATTCGAGATCAAAGCTGCTGCATTTGAAGGCGCAGTTACTGATGCTGATGTACTAGCGACACTACCAACTTACGACGAAGCAATTGCACGCCTAATGATGTGCATGAAAGAAGCTTCTGCTGGCAAGCTGGTTCGTACTATCGCTGCTGTTCGCGACCAAAAAGAAGAAGCTGCGGCTTAAGCCTTGCTTTTTACTGGTTGCTAAATAAACTTATTGTTGACTTAAAAGAGAATTGTTATGTCTATTACTAACGAGCAAATCCTAGACGCAGTTGCAGAAATGTCTGTAATGCAAGTTGTTGAGCTTATCGAAGCTATGGAAGAGAAATTCGGTGTTACTGCTGCTGCTGCAGTTGTAGCTGGTGGCGCAGCTGGCGGCGACGCTGCTGCTGAGCAAACTGAATTCGACGTAGTTCTTACTGCTGTTGGCGGTAACAAAGTATCTGTTATCAAAGCAGTACGTGGCGCAACTGGCCTAGGTCTTAAAGAAGCTAAAGCTCTTGTAGACGGCGCTCCTGCACCTCTTAAAGAAGGCGTAGAGAAAGCTGAAGCTGAAGCTCTTAAAGCTCAGCTAGAAGAAGCTGGTGCTACTGTTGAAATTAAGTAATTATTACTTAGTTTCATAGCCGACAGGCTAATGGCTGGTGGTTTATTAACCACCGGCCTTTTTGCGCTGTAGGGCATAGGTGAATTTTCCCGCTGTTTAAGCACCTATGTACCATGCAAAAAACGTTGCTCGACGCTTGAGTCAACGTCACTACAGTAAACAGTTGTTAGTCACTGTCCCATTACCCACCTTAAGTAACTAGGCTTGGGCGGACAGTTTGGGTCACTTATCAGCGAGCTGAGGAACCCCATGGTTTACTCTTATACCGAGAAAAAGCGCATCCGTAAGGACTTTGGTACTCGTCCACAAGTTTTGGACATTCCATACCTGCTATCGATCCAGCTTGATTCTTTCGACAAGTTTATCGAACAGGATCCTGAAGGACAATATGGACTTGAAGCTGCTTTTCGTTCTGTGTTTCCAATTCAGAGCTATAACGGCAATTCTGAGCTGCAATACGTTAGCTACCGTCTTGGCGAGCCAGTATTTGATGTTAAAGAATGTCAAATTCGTGGCGTAACTTATTCAAAACCACTTCGCGTAAAATTGCGCCTGGTTGTTTTTGATAAAGACGCACCAGCGGGTACTGTAAAAGATATTAAAGAACAAGAAGTCTACATGGGCGAAATTCCGCTTATGACAGACAATGGTACCTTCGTAATCAATGGTACCGAGAGGGTTATCGTATCCCAGCTGCACCGAAGCCCAGGCGTGTTCTTCGACAGCGATAAGGGTAAGACCCACTCTTCAGGTAAAGTTCTTTATAACGCACGTGTTATTCCTTACCGTGGTTCATGGCTCGACTTCGAGTTTGATCCTAAGGATAACTTGTACGTTCGAATCGACCGCCGTCGTAAACTACCAGCATCGATCATTCTTCGTGCACTAGGTAAAACGTCGGAAGAGATCCTCGATATCTTCTTCGATAAGATTAACTTCGAAGTAAAAGACCAAACTCTATTAATGGAGTTGGTACCGGAACGCCTACGTGGCGAGACCGCTTCTTTTGATATCGAAGCAAACGGCAAGACTTATGTTGAGACTGGCCGTCGCGTAACTGCGCGTCATATCCGTCAACTTGAGAAAGATGGCGTTGATTTCATTGAAGTACCTGTCGAGTACATCGTAGGGAAAGTAGCGTCTAAAGACTACATCAATGAAGCGACTGGCGAGATCATTGTTGGTGCAAACCACGAGATCAGCCTAGAAGCACTTGCGAACCTTTCGCAGGCTGGCCACAAGCAACTAGAAGTTCTATTTACGAACGATCTAGACCACGGTCCGTTCATGTCAGACACACTACGTGTCGACAGCACGGTAGACCGCATCTCTGCATTGGTAGAAATCTACCGCATGATGCGCCCGGGTGAGCCACCAACAAAAGAAGCGGCAGAATCGCTATTCGAAAGCCTATTCTTCGCTGAAGAGCGTTATGACCTATCGACTGTTGGTCGTATGAAGTTTAACAGCTCTATCGGTCGTGAAGACGCACTAGAGCAAGGCACACTTGACGAAACAGATATCGTTGAAGTGATGAAGAAACTGATTGCTATCCGTAACGGCATTGGCGAAGTGGACGATATCGACCACCTTGGCAACCGTCGTATCCGTAGCGTTGGTGAAATGGCTGAAAACCAATTCCGTGTTGGTCTAGTTCGTGTAGAACGCGCAGTGAAAGAACGCCTAAGCCTTGGTGACCTTGACGCTATCATGCCTCAAGATCTTATCAATGCTAAGCCAATTTCTGCAGCCGTTAAAGAATTCTTTGGCTCTTCACAGCTGTCTCAGTTTATGGACCAAAACAACCCGTTATCAGAAGTGACGCACAAACGTCGTATTTCTGCATTGGGTCCTGGCGGTCTAACTCGTGAGCGTGCTGGCTTTGAAGTACGTGACGTACACGTTACGCACTACGGTCGTCTATGTCCGATCGAAACGCCAGAAGGTCCAAACATCGGTTTGATTAACTCATTGTCAGCGTTTGCACGTTGTAACGAGTACGGTTTCCTAGAAACACCGTACCGTCGTGTTGTTGATGGTGTAGTTACTGACGAAGTTGATTACTTATCAGCTATCGAAGAAGGTCAATTCGTTATCGCACAGGCAAATGCTGCGTTAACAGCGGAAGGGACATTCGACGATGAACTGATCACAGCTCGTCAAAAAGGTGAATCTGGTCTTCACCCACGTGACCATGTTAACTACATGGACGTTGCAACCAACCAAGTAGTATCTATCGCTGCCTCGCTTATCCCGTTCCTAGAACACGATGATGCGAACCGTGCATTGATGGGTGCGAACATGCAACGTCAAGCCGTTCCAACACTGAAGGCTGATAAGCCACTTGTTGGTACTGGTATTGAGCGTAACGTAGCCGTTGACTCGGGCGTTACCGCGGTAGCGAAACGTGGCGGTATGGTGCAGTCTGTTGACGCATCTCGTATCGTAGTTAAGGTTAATGAAGATGAGCTGATTCCTGGTGAAGCAGGCATCGACATTTACAACCTGACTAAGTACACGCGTTCGAACCAGAACACTTGTATTAACCAACGTCCAACGGTACTTCCTGGTGAGCCTGTTGCTCGCGGTGATGTATTGGCTGATGGTCCTTCAACGGATCTCGGTGAATTGGCACTTGGTCAAAACATGCGTATCGCGTTCATGCCTTGGAACGGTTACAACTTCGAAGACTCGATCTTAGTATCTGAGCGCGTAGTTCAAGAAGACCGCTTCACGACTATCCACATCCAAGAGCTTTCTTGTGTGGCACGTGATACTAAGCTGGGTTCTGAAGAGATCACAGCGGATATTCCAAACGTAGGTGAGTCTGCTCTGTCTAAACTAGACGAGTCAGGTATCGTTTACATTGGTGCTGAAGTTAAGGGTGGCGACATCCTAGTTGGTAAAGTAACCCCTAAAGGTGAAACGCAACTAACGCCTGAAGAGAAGCTACTACGTGCGATCTTCGGTGAAAAAGCATCAGATGTTAAAGATACATCACTACGTGTACCAAACTCTGTTTCTGGTACCATCATCGACGTTCAAGTCTTTACTCGCGATGGCGTAGAAAAAGACAAACGTGCTCTAGAAATAGAGCAGATGCAGCTTAAAGAAGCGAAGAAAGACCTGACTGAAGAGTTCCAAATTCTTGAAGGTGGTCTACTAGCGCGTGTAAGAGCTGTACTTCTTCAAGGTGGTTACTCTGAAGAGAAGCTTGATACTATCGGTCGTAAGAGATGGCTAGAGCTAACGCTAGAAGATGACGCACTGCAAACTCAACTTGAGCAACTTGCAGAGCAAAACGACGAGCTTAAAGCAGACTTCGATAAGAAGTTTGAAACTAAGCGTCGTAAGATCACTCAAGGTGATGATCTAGCGCCTGGCGTTCTTAAGATTGTTAAAGTTTACCTAGCGGTTAAACGTCGTATCCAGCCTGGTGATAAGATGGTAGGTCGTCACGGTAACAAGGGTGTAATCTCTAAGATCAACCCTGTTGAAGACATGCCATATGATGGCAAAGGTCAGCCTGTTGACATCGTGCTTAACCCACTGGGTGTACCTTCGCGTATGAACATCGGTCAGATCCTAGAAGTTCACTTAGGTCTGGCGGCGAAAGGTATCGGTGACAAGATTAACCAGATGGTTAAAGAGCAACAAGAACTCGCGAAATTCCGTGAATTCTTGCAAAAAGTCTACGACCTAGGCGGTACTCGCCAGAACGTTGACATTGCTGAATTGTCCGACGACGAAGTTCGTACATTGGTGAAAAACCTACGTGGTGGTCTACCAATTGCGACACCAGTATTTGATGGTGCTACTGAAGGCTCTATTAAAGAACTATTGAAACTTGGCGACCTACCTGAATCTGGTCAGTTAACCTTGTTTGATGGTCGTACTGGTGACCAGTTTGAGCGTCCTGTAACTGTTGGTTACATGTACATGCTGAAACTGAACCACTTGGTTGACGATAAGATGCACGCTCGTTCTACTGGTTCGTACAGCCTAGTAACTCAGCAACCACTTGGTGGTAAAGCTCAGTTCGGTGGTCAGCGTTTCGGTGAGATGGAAGTATGGGCACTAGAAGCATACGGTGCGGCTTACACTCTACAAGAAATGCTAACGGTTAAGTCTGATGACGTTAACGGTCGTACGAAGATGTATAAGAACATCGTCGACGGCAACCACAGCATGGAACCTGGCATGCCAGAATCGTTCAACGTACTGTTGAAAGAGATCCGCTCGCTAGGTATCAACATCGAGCTAGAAGACGAATAATCCTTTATTAGGGTTATCTGGTAGGAAGGCGCTCGCTCTATAGTTTAAGAGCGGGCCCCTTTTAACTCCTCACAGGAGCTGATTGTGAAAGACTTATTAAACTTTCTAAAAGCACAGCATAAGACCGAAGAATTTGATGCAATCAAAATCGGTCTATCTTCACCTGACATGATTCGTTCATGGTCTTTTGGTGAAGTTAAGAAACCAGAAACGATCAACTATCGTACGTTCAAGCCTGAGCGTGATGGTCTATTCTGTGCGCGTATTTTTGGTCCAGTTAAAGACTACGAATGTCTTTGTGGCAAATACAAGCGTTTGAAACACCGCGGTGTTATCTGTGAAAAGTGTGGCGTTGAAGTAACGCAAACTAAAGTTCGTCGTGACCGTATGGGCCACATCGAGCTTGCTTCACCTGTTGCTCACATCTGGTTCCTAAAATCACTGCCGTCTCGTATCGGTTTGTTGATGGATATCCCTCTACGTGATATCGAACGCGTACTGTACTTTGAAATGTACGTCGTGACAGAACCAGGCATGACTGATCTAGAAAAATCACAGATGCTTACTGAAGATGAGTATCTTGATCGCCTAGAAGAGTGGGGTGATGAGTTCACAGCTAAGATGGGTGCAGAAGCGATCAAAGATCTGCTGTCTACTATGGACATGCACGCAGAAGCGGAACAAATGCGCGAAGAGTTAGAAACCACTAACTCTGAAACTAAGCGTAAAAAAATCACTAAGCGCCTGAAGCTAGTTGAAGCCTTCATTCAATCGGGTAACAACCCAGAATGGATGATCTTGACTGTTCTTCCGGTTCTACCGCCAGATCTACGTCCTCTAGTTCCACTAGATGGCGGTCGTTTTGCGACATCTGATCTGAACGACCTTTACCGTCGTGTGATTAACCGTAACAACCGTTTGAAGCGTCTTCTAGAGCTAGCGGCTCCAGACATCATCGTACGTAACGAAAAGCGTATGCTGCAAGAGTCTGTTGATGCCCTTCTAGATAACGGTCGTCGCGGTCGTGCGATCACAGGTTCGAACAAGCGTCCTCTGAAATCTCTTGCTGATATGATCAAGGGTAAACAAGGTCGTTTCCGTCAGAACCTTCTAGGTAAACGTGTAGACTACTCTGGCCGTTCTGTAATCACAGTAGGTCCATACCTTCGTCTACACCAGTGTGGTCTTCCTAAGAAGATGGCACTAGAGCTATTTAAACCATTCATCTATAGCAAGCTAGAAACTCGTGGCATGGCGACGACAATCAAAGCAGCGAAGAAAATGGTAGAGCGCGAAGAAGCGATCGTTTGGGATATCCTAGACGAAGTTATCCGCGAACACCCAGTACTGCTTAACCGTGCACCTACACTTCACCGTCTAGGTATCCAAGCGTTTGAACCAGTACTAATCGAAGGTAAAGCGATTCAGCTTCACCCACTAGTGTGTGCGGCTTATAACGCCGACTTCGATGGTGACCAAATGGCGGTTCACGTGCCTCTAACTTTAGAAGCACAGCTTGAAGCACGTACACTGATGATGTCGACGAATAACATTCTGTCTCCAGCATCAGGTGATCCGATCATCGTACCTTCTCAGGACGTTGTATTGGGTCTTTACTACATGACGCGTGACAAGATCAACGTTAAAGGTGAAGGTATGTACCTTGCTGGCCCTGAAGAGGCTGAGAAGGCATACCGTACTAAGAGCGCAGAGCTTCACGCTCGCGTAAAAGTACGTATCACTGAGACAGTGGTTGACGAAGATGGTAACAGCACAACAAGCACAGGCATGGTAGATACTACTGTTGGTCGTGCAATGTTGTGGCAAATCGTACCAACGGGTCTTCCATACAGCTTGGTAAACCAAAAGCTAGGTAAGAAGCAAATCTCTAACCTACTGAATGAGTGTTACCGTAAGCTGGGTCTGAAAGACACAGTAATTTTTGCTGACCAAATCATGTACGCTGGTTTCGCTTACGCGGCACTATCAGGCGTTTCAGTTGGTATCGATGACATGGTTGTACCTCAAGCGAAGTACGACGAAATCGAATCAGCAGAAGAAGAAGTTCGCGAAATTCAAGATCAGTTCCAATCTGGTCTAGTAACCGCGGGTGAGCGCTACAACAAAGTGATCGATATTTGGGCTTCGACCAATGATCGCGTAGCGAAAGCGATGATGGACAACCTTTCATCTGAAACGGTTATTAACCGTGACGGTGAAGAAGAGCAACAAGAGTCGTTTAACAGCATCTACATGATGGCTGACTCGGGCGCTCGTGGTTCTGCAGCTCAGATTCGTCAGCTTGCTGGTATGCGTGGTCTGATGGCACGTCCAGATGGTTCAATCATCGAGACACCAATCACCGCGAACTTTAAAGAAGGTCTAAACGTCCTTCAGTACTTTATCTCAACGCACGGTGCTCGTAAGGGTCTTGCGGATACAGCACTGAAAACAGCAAACTCGGGTTACCTAACTCGTCGTCTAGTAGACGTTGCTCAAGACGTTGTAGTTCACGAACATGACTGTGGCACCCATGAAGGTGTTGACATGATGCCTCACATCGAAGGTGGTGACGTTAAAGTTGCACTTTCTGAGTTGGCTCTTGGTCGTGTAGTGGCTGAAGACGTTCTTAAGCCGGGTACTGAAGATGTTCTGATTCCACGTAATACTCTGATTGATGAGAAGTGGTGTCAAATCATGGAAGATAACTCTGTAGATAGCATGAAAGTGCGCTCAGTAGTTACCTGTGATGCGGACTTCGGTTGTTGTGCACAGTGTTACGGTCGTGACCTAGCACGTGGTCACCTAGTGAACCAAGGTGAAGCAGTTGGCGTTATTGCTGCTCAGTCTATCGGTGAACCGGGTACACAGCTAACGATGCGTACGTTCCACATCGGTGGTGCAGCATCGACAGCGGCAGCAGAAAACAGCATCCAAGCGAAGACAACGGGTACCGTTAAACTTCATAACGCTAAGTTTGTTATCAACAAAGATAAGAAACTGGTTATCACTTCTCGTGCATCTGAGATGACGATTATTGATGAGTTTGGCCGTACTAAAGAGAAGCACAAACTTCCTTACGGTTCGATCCTAAGCAAAGCAGACAACGACGCAGTACAAGCTGGTGACGTTGTGGCTAACTGGGAAGCGCACACATTGCCAATCATCACTGAAGTGGCAGGTCGCATCCAGTTTGTTGACATGATCGATGGCGTAACTGTTTCTCGTCAAACAGATGACCTAACTGGTCTATCTTCAAGTGAAGTAACTGAACCAGCTGCTCGTCCAGCTGCAGGTAAAGATATGCGTCCAGCTATCAAACTTGTAGATGAGCAAGGTAAAGACGTAATGATCAGCGGCACTGATATGCCAGCACTTTACTTCCTACCTGGTAAAGCGATCGTTAACATTGAAGATGGCGCAGAAGTTGGCGTTGGTGACACGTTATCTCGTATTCCTCAGAAATCTGGCGGAAACCGAGACATCACCAAGTGGTCTACCTCGCGTAGCGGATCTATTTGAAGCTCGTAAGCCTAAAGAGCCAGCAATTCTTGCTGAGCACTCAGGTATGGTTTCATTTGGTAAAGAGACCAAGGGTAAACGTCGTCTAATTATCACTCGCGATGGCGGTGATAATTACGAAGAGATGATTCCTAAGCATCGTCAGTTGAACGTGTTCGAAGGTGAACGTGTTGAACGTGGTGACGTAATTGCTGATGGTCCAGAAACTCCACATGACATTCTACGTCTACGTGGCATTCACGCTGTGACTCAATACATCGCGAACGAAGTTCAAGAAGTATACCGTCTACAAGGCGTTAAGATTAACGATAAGCACATCGAGACTATCGTTCGTCAAATGCTACGTAAGTGTACAATCACACATGCTGGTGACTCTGAGTTCTTACCTGGTGAGCAAGTTGAATACCACAACGTTAAGATCGCTAACCGCGCTCTAGAAGCGGAAGGTAAAGAACTAGTACGTTTCGAACGTGACCTACTAGGTATTACTAAAGCCTCTCTTGCAACTGAGTCATTTATCTCAGCGGCATCGTTCCAAGAGACAACACGTGTACTAACAGAAGCGGCAGTTTCTGGTAAGCGTGATGATCTTCGTGGTCTGAAAGAGAACGTAATTGTTGGTCGTTTGATTCCAGCAGGTACAGGTTTTGCGTATCACCAAGACCGTCAAGCTAAGCGTAACGAAGTACAAGAAGGCCCGTCAGCTGAACAAGCAACGGATAACCTAGCAGCACTTCTAAATGCAGGCTTCTCTTCTGACGAGTAATCGTTGTTAGAGACATGAAAAAAGGCGCCGAAAGGCGCCTTTTTTGTATCTGTCTGGTAGGGAATAAAGGATAATGCTTCCTGCTTCCTGCTTCCTGCTTCCTGCTTCCTGCTTCCTGCTTCCTAGGGACGCGTTTCACCCCTTTCCTAGGAAAGAGGCGATGGCATTCTAATGTCGTTTGCTTAACTCTATGCCCCAGGCGGTATCGCTAAACTGTCGGCAATTAACTGTATCAGTCGGTCTTCAACTTCAAAGCGCAGTTCTAAAATCTCGCCCACTTTCGACATGTCCGGTTCAAAACCTGGCAAATCATTGTCTTGTGAAAGCCCGACATACTTATCGTTGAATTCAAGTAACGGCTCAGTGGTTAGAACGATTTTAGCGTACGTCCCATCAATTTCTTCATTGGTCTTAAAGCCCGTTGCTTTCCACTTGTCCATCACCATATCGTAGATCTTGAAATGACCTTCAGAGATATAGTCAACTAAGTGATTACAAAATGAGCCAATATCTGATGGAGCAGGAAGCTCAATGACATTCGATTGAGAAGAGGCGGGTTGCAGCGCGGCAAGCTTACAATATTCAACAATAAGCGCCTGTCTTGTTTCTAACCAATGATCGATGACTTCACTAGAGCCACCCCATTGTTCTTGTGCATTTTTAAATTTATTCAGCATGACCATGTCCTCATGATCGGGGCTACGATCTGCAGCCACACGTTTTGCAATAACCTTAAGTGTTGAAATAACACATGGTTAGTGAGAAATTGATTCCCTTGGTACCAGATTTAGAATTTCTAATTTTCCAGCTGGTATGAAATTAGATTGCCAGTAAAATGGATGAACTGCAAGCGCTGAGGATTCAAGATGTTAAAAAAAGTGAAGATGCTATTCATCCTGCCTATTGGTGTATTGTATCCGGAAGTGAGCTCTGGCTTCATGATGGTGTGCTTCCTTATGGTCCAGCGGAAGCATTTTCTCTTCCTGCATCAGAAGCGATCAAGATTGGTGAGTTTGAAGGCACGCCCGTGATGTGGATTAACGATGCCAACCTGGATGACCAGCGAACCATGACCTCCTTGCGAGAGCTGTTGTCTTTACCAGAAGCTCTATTTTGTCTGGTGTCGAAGGCAGTACAGTATGGGCATATGACTCAGACAATGCGTTTTTGCCCGCAGTGTGGCGGGCGGGCGCACTTAAATCATAATCAGTTGGCAATGCAGTGCCAAGATTGCCGTACACTGCATTACCCACGCATTTTTCCTTGTATCATCGTTGCCGTGCGTAAAGGCAACGAAATCTTACTTGCGCAGCATCAGCGGCATGCGGGAGGGATGTATACGGTTATCGCTGGGTTTCTCGAAGTCGGGGAAACGTTGGAAACCTGTGTCGCTCGTGAAGTTTATGAAGAAACAGGTATAAAAGTGAACAACATACGCTATGTCGGGAGCCAACCTTGGGCGTTTCCGAGCAGCATGATGATGGCATTTTTAGCCGACTACGAAAGTGGCGACGTGAAACCGGATTATCACGAACTCAAAGATGCGCAGTGGTTTGATACCAGCAAGTTGCCATTGGTTGCTCCAAAAGGCACCATCGCTCGGGCACTCATTGAAGAAACAGTGACTCAAGTGAGTATTGAGAAAAATGCAGCGAGAAAATAGATAAAAAAAACCCTCCGCAAGCGGAGGGGGTAAGTAAGATGTCGTTATGAGATGCTGAGTGTAACACTCAGTATATTATTGTAATTTTCGCTAGCAGATTGATTTTTAACACCCCCGATTAGCGGTTGCAAACACACTCAACGTTTAGTTGTTAATAATATGATCTCGCCTGCAAAGTGTTGTCTTTTTGAGCGATAGCGCACGCAAGCGGACGACACTCAAATTTTGGTAAAAGAAATGTTATCTATGACTGCAAACCGTCAATGATTAGCGGTAAACTATGGCCTTTCGAATTGGAGAAAAATGAATGACGGAACTGAAGAACGATCGCTACCTTAGAGCGCTATTAAAAGAGCCAGTAGACCACACCCCTGTATGGATGATGCGTCAAGCTGGTCGTTATCTCCCAGAGTATCGCGCAACACGTGGTGTGGCGGGTGATTTTATGTCGCTGTGTAAAAATGCCGAGTTGGCTTCTGAGGTGACTCTTCAACCGCTTCGTCGTTTTCCTCTTGATGCGGCGATTCTATTTTCCGACATTCTGACGATTCCAGATGCGATGGGACTGGGTCTTTACTTCGAAACCGGTGAAGGTCCTAAATTTGAACGCCCAATTACGTGTAAGGCTGATGTTGAAAAAATCGGCCTACCTGATCCTGAAGGTGAACTGCAATACGTCATGAATGCGGTTCGTCAGATCCGTAAGGATTTAAAAGGCGAAGTACCTCTCATAGGCTTCTCTGGTAGCCCTTGGACGCTGGCAACTTACATGGTAGAAGGTGGCAGCTCAAAAGCCTTCACTAAAATCAAAAAAATGATGTACGCGGAACCGCAAACCTTGCACTTGTTGCTCGATAAACTGGCGGACAGCGTGATTGAGTACTTGAACGCACAAATTAAAGCTGGCGCACAATCCGTCATGGTATTTGATACTTGGGGTGGCGTGTTGACACCGCGAGATTACAACCTGTTCTCACTGCAGTACATGCACAAGATTGTTGATGGTCTAATTCGTGAAAACGAAGGTCGTCGCGTACCCGTGACACTGTTCACTAAAAATGGCGGCATGTGGTTAGAGCAAATCGCCGCAACAGGGTGTGATGCTCTTGGCTTAGACTGGACGATCAATATCGCCGATGCTAAGAAACGAGTGGGCGATAAAGTCGCCCTGCAAGGTAATATGGATCCTTCGATTCTTTACGCGCAACCAGAGCGCATTCGTGAAGAAGTCGCAACCATCCTTGAAGGGTTTGGCGACGATGGAACCGGGCATGTCTTCAACCTCGGTCACGGTATTCATCTAGATGTACCGCCAGAAAACGCCGGTGTTTTTGTGGACGCCGTTCATGAACTATCAAAGCCTTACCATAAGTAATTGCTGGTTAGCTCCAGCGCGCTTGCTGGCGAAGTAATGATAAACGCTCAGGGTTTCCCTGAGCGTTTTTTTATGGGTGAAGGATCTTATTAGTGAGAAATGTTGCTAAAGGGCAGGAACCTTAAGCGAACTTAGCTAAGCTTATTTCAGCGAGTACGAATTATGGTGACAGTATGACTCTACAACTCCCCCTCTTTTTATCGATTGTCCTATTGGTCGTATCAGGGTGCGCGGCTGACGTGGCGACCGACTATGATGCTAACGCCAACTTTTCTTTATTCAAGACCTATCAATATCAAGAAAATCCCGATGTTGCCGTGGGGCTTGACGCGGCGCGTATCAAAAAAGCGGTGGATAGGGAACTGGCAAACAAAGGCTTTCAACAAGTGGAACGTGATAGCGACGTGCTAGTGCGCTACCGTATTTTAGAAGGGACAGAGTTACAAAGTAGCGGCCCCACCTTCGGGTTTGGTGTGGGTGGAGGAAGCTATGGGGGCGGTGGTTATGGGGTAGGAGTACGAACGCCAGAGCGAATTAAAGAGAAAAAATTTGGTAAATTGAACGTCGAGTTGATTGAAGCCAAAAATAATGAGGTGGTATGGAGTTCGGTGTCGCAAAGGCAGCTCACGGAAACCATGGAACCTGCGGATAGGGATGTGTTTGTGCAAGAGCAAGTGCATAAGATGTTTGAAGAGTATCCGAGGTAAGAGCGGATTAAGAGCGGAGCTGTGGCCCTGTGGGGTGTGACTAATTATAGTTTTATTAATTAGTTGATTCTTTGTGCCTTATGGGTTTTTGTGAACCATAGAACCATAGAACCATAGAACCATAGAACCATAGAACCATAGAACCATAGAACCATAGAACCATAGAACCATAGAACCATAGAACCACTAATACCCTTTATTAAAATCCACTAAATTCTGCAGCTGAAAGCCATCTCGCCAGCGTAAATAATTT
The DNA here is from genome assembly GCF_055808835.1 of Vibrio sp. GJ43-1. Taxonomy (NCBI): domain Bacteria; kingdom Pseudomonadati; phylum Pseudomonadota; class Gammaproteobacteria; order Vibrionales; family Vibrionaceae; genus Vibrio; species Vibrio sp. GJ43-1. Next base: position 352,900 of record NZ_CM147884.1, read on the forward strand.
TCTGCAAAGATATCGACGACTTGTTCGGGAAAGCTCAGGGCGGCAATGTGTGGCGTGACCGTCACTTGGCTGTGGTGCCAGTAAGGGCATTCCTGCGAGATCGGTTCGTTGATGAAGACATCGAGAAAAGCATGGTCAATTTGGCCTGCTTCAAGTGCAGTGAGCAGCGATGGGGTGTCTACCGTGGCGCCACGACCAACATTAAAGAACAAAACTCCCCGGCAATGAGCAAAGAGCTCACGATTGAATATGCCGTGTGTTGCTCTGGTGTTGGGCAGGGTGGATACGATAATGTCCACAGAGGCGAGCAGAGTGTTAACCTCATTGATGTGGTACGTTTCTGCAAATGCTGACTGTCTCGGTGGAATGCCCGTACGATTGATGCCAATTGGGATCATGCCCAGCGCTTTGACAACATTGGCAAGATGACTGCCAATCGCCCCGGTGCCGAAAATCGCCATACGCTTACCATTTAACGATTGATAGTGATGCTGTTGCCAGTCTCTGTTGGTTTGTTGCTGCTTATATAAAGCAAAGTGACGATAGTGATTAATGGTATGACCGAGCACGTATTCACTGATTTGCTGGCCAAATATGCCTTTAACATTGGTGAGCTGAAAACGCGGCGCGCTCCCTTTCTCCAGTATTGCATCAACGCCTGCGTAAGTGGATTGAATCCACTGCACTTTTGGATAGCAATCTAAGCTGTCTGCTAATTTTGGTGGCGCAGCCAGTACAATGGAAGCCGCGTGACCTTTGCTGCAAATTTCCAAATCGGGTAACTGTCGCTGTTTAAGCAACGACAAGTATTTGTCATTGTCTTCGGTAACAAGCGCTAAGGTGTGCTTTTGCATCGTCATTACTGGCTATTCCTCATCCTTGGGGTTACACTTTCGCGGTCTTTATCTACCATAGCAGAGCGACCATGTTACAGAACCCTATTCAGGTACGTATCGAAAAATTTGAGCCTTGGCAGCATATCACTTTTATGACTAGCTTGTGCGAGCGCATGTATCCAAACTTTGCGATGTTTTGCGAAAGCACACAGTTTGCCGAAGCGCGAATATACCGAGATATTTTGGATAGCGTCTGGGAATTGCTGACCGTGAAAACGGCAAAAATCAATTTTGAGAAACAACTCGAAAAACTAGAAGAAATTATCCCGAGCTCTGAGGATTTTGATTTTTACGGCGTGTACCCTGCGATCGACGCGTGTGTTGCCCTATCGACATTGCTACATGGTTTGTTGGATAGAGATTACCTACTAGAGTCGACGCTGAAAATCAGTCAGCAGTCCGTGGCTACCGTTGCGCAATTAGAAGAAGCGCAAGCCGGTATTGAGATCACCAACGACAACCAAAAAGACAACGAAGTGGTCTGTGAAGAGTGGGATGTTCAGTGGGCGATTTTCCGCCCACTACGTGATTGCACTGAGCGTGATATAGCGCTGATTAAAGATCTTCGCCTTGAGCTCAAGGAAGAGGGAGTCAGTAACATTGGTGTAAGTATCTAGCGTACGCCTTCAGGTTAGAAAAGTGCGTTCTCAGGAAAGTTATCAACGACCAGCCTGAGAACGACCTACCTAAACTTAATACCTTCTCGTATTAATCAAAAAAACTCGTCTTGCCAAACAACGTGATGTCGTAGCCGATATCAAATGGGTAATCAAACACAGAGACGTACTGATTAGGCTGTTTTGTCTCGAGCAGCAGCCCAACAATCAACAGCTGATTATCATAAAACGTATCGGCATACAGTGCTTGGTTCTTTGTGACCATTGCAGGTTTTACCTCTCTCTGGCTGATAAACAACGTGTAAATCTCCGACCCTCGTTTACCCCAAAGCATGGTCTTATTAATGACCCTCCCGCTGGCTTTGTTTTCAATATACACAGACAACACGCCCGAGCGGCATTTGCCCTTTTGCAAATTGAGCTCACCATCATGAGTAAACCTATAGCTACATCCCAAGCCATTAGCGAAGGGGTACAATAGCCAAACAACAGAAACCATTAGCAGTAAAGCAACGAAGCGTTTTGATGTCGCTATTGTTTGCAGGTTGGCCAGAGCATTGGTAGAGCGCATTCCGTATTCCTTACTATTCGAAGCTAAAATCTCGGTTCAGTGTTCTATTGGGACCAAGCGAATAATGCCATCTTCATCAGAAGTATCTCGAAAATACACCACATGACCCTCCGTCTCTTGAGACAGGGCGTGTACCGTGTTATCTGGCAGAGAGAATGAGCCGACTAAAGTGGTGTTGCCACGCTTATAGGTGTGCATACTTGGCTTTATCGATGACACGTAAAAAATCACTAAAGCACAAAACAACAAGGCGGTATAAAGTGCCATTAAAGGCACCTTTTTGACTAACTCAAACCGAGTTGGTGTCACAACTGCGTCGTTGGGTGAGGGGCATTCTTCGACTGGCTGAGCGGCTCGTTCAGAAGAGCTGGCGTCATTGTCATTAGCATTTGCGCTGGCTGAACTTACGTTCACGCTGACAAAAGGGACGTCATTGGTGATCAAAATGACATTAAGGTCTAACCGAAAACCAATGGTTGGAACGGTTTCTAAGCACATGACTAAACCAACTTTATCTAACGCTGTCCGAATGTTTCGGATGGCGACATTGAGCGAGTTAGCCACAACAATCTTGCCAGGCCAGCCAACGTCCAATAACTGTTGCTTGGTTAATGGGTGACCTTGGGCATTGCACAGAGCCTCTAGGATAAGTCGCTCACTGCTGTTTAATTTGGCGAAAGTAAGCCCGTCTTCCGCCAGGTGACCATTATTCGGGTTCAAGGTTATATTTGTGGTTGGTGTCATGATTTAGCTTCTTTTACTTGGGGACAGACACTCGGCTTCATAATAATCTAAGCCAGACATATCGATATAGCTGTCTTCAATAATGCTTACGTCACAGCTGAGCATAGGAACACTTAGGTGTTCCTCATTTTTGTCAAATGCCGCAATAAATACACGGCCATCACTGTCAAAGTAGCTACTAATCGGGGCATCATTACTATAAAGCTTAGTTCCTAATGAAACCTCTTGCCTCAGCTTAAGCATGGTGTCGCGCCCTTTTTTAACGTGATAAGTGACTAAGGTGAGAGCACCTTCACTTGGAATCGTATTTGCGACGGTATTGTCAAGGTAGACTCCATCAGGAATCGACTTGGATTCGACTGAAACTCGATTTTGACTGTACGCAGAGGCTGAAGGGATGAGCACAAAGCCATCCGCGTTTGTTTTACTCGGCATTTGTTATTTTTAACCCTTCCACATCGTCAACTCTGACTAATATATTGGTGTCAGATAGACGCCGAGTGGGAAGCGCGGTATTTTCCGCAACGACCAAGCCACCTTTTACGGTGCCTCTAACCTGTGAGCCCGATTGAGAGTTGGAGTATTGCAGAGAATAATCGTTATATTCACTATTGCTTGATAAAGACAACCCATGCCCAACAATGCCCTTCTTATCATCGAAACGCAGAGAGCCTGATACGGAGCTACTGTCGCCGAACCGCATACCACTAGACAACGAGGTACTCGCAGGGCGACCACTGCTGTGTGAGCGAGATAGGCTTACGCGCGATTTTCCCCAGTTGAGCGGCATCGAAAAATTCATTGAGAGTCGATTGTCGACGGCAAAGTCATTCTGGTTACTCTCTTTAGAATAGGCCTTTAGCGCGCTAACGGAGTATCGATAGTATTCATTACCAAATGAGTACCCTAAGCCAAAGCTTTGGAATTGTGCTTTGTCTGATCCTCCCAGAGACTGAAACAGACTGACGCTTCCAAGTTGAAAGGGCAGGCCGCTACTCGCTGACGTAGAGAGCTGATAGCCTTTTCTAACCATATCGGCAATATGGCTACTATTGATATCTCGGTACCCATTTCCCAAAAAATGACTCAGAGAGGTCTGAAAATTCAGCGACCAGAATGGCAAGCTTTTGGTTAAGCTTGAATTGATTTTAGTCCCTGACTGACCCGTTGGTAGGTAAGTAGAATGTGCAGCCGAAAAGCGAACACCACCCAATAGGTCGAAATTCATCGTACTAGCTACAGATAGGTTACTATAGTCGCGCTCGACAAAAAGCCCAGTAGTTAAAGATTGAGTGTCCGTTAGGCCATAGATCAATTCTCCTCCTAAAAAGGCGTGTGAGTTGGTTCGTTGCAGCCCTGTAAATAAGCTATGTTCGCTAGTGCCTTGCTTTAGGACACTGAGTACCAATTGACTAGGAACTGAAAAAACCGCTTCACGTCCATCTTCTTCTTTAATGCTGACCACGAAATCACTATTGGAGCGAATGTTCATATCGTTAATAGTAAATTCGCTTACCGCCACGTATTCAGTGTGAATCAGTTCGTTGTCTTGATAAACACGCACTTCGGCATTCGTTTCCGCATTGGCACGAATGGTCGTGGTGTCCGTCATTTGCCCTGATTGATACAAACGGCTATTACTGCTCAAGCTGACGCCTTGCATATCGACCGACCCCATGACTGCTGTGCTTTGACTTAGCTCACCAAACATAAATTTGCTGCGCAGTGAAGGAATGTTGGTATATCCATAGAGATATCCATTGGACATTGTCGTCTCTTGATTCACCATAGAGGCTGAGAGGCTACTCTTGAAGCGAAACCGTCCCACATTGAATTGTGGGCTTGCTGAACCGTAAGCTTGGTAGTTATCGTCAAACCTAGTCGTCATTCCAGCCGAATACGGTAACATTAATGCTGTGACACCATCATCATAATGAGCCAGAGCATACTGCTTTTCTGACAGCAAAAATCTGGAAGGAATGTTCATGGTTATTTCGAAACTGCCAAAATCAATATCCAAGCCAATTTCGCTGCTTAGCACACACGAGCTCTGTTTTAAGTTGATATCCGGTTTAATGCCGAACTCACTTAATTGTTGCTCTGAGAAGCATGGTGTGCTTTCTCCTTGCTCATTGCTGTAGAAGAGAATGGATTCAAAATACGTTCGCCTTTTATTAACGGTAATTTTAAAGTCATAGTTACCATCAGGGATGTGATTAACCAAGCTGCCGAAGGAGGCATCTTTAGAGATGCCATTAAGGAGAGAAAGATCAAAACCGCCCGCAAAAGATAGTAAAGGAGTAGTCAGAATGAACAGAATTAAGGAGCGTAACATAGGTAATATTTCTATAGTGAGCGTTTATCTTTAGCAAGGAACCCAAGGTCGTTGATGTAATTCAATTCAAAAGAACGTTGTGGGTTAAAATTACTACTTTTAGTAAATGTGATCTCCTGATAAGGGGCAATCATTTGTACTACCATTACCTCTTCTTTTCTTTGTTCAACTGAGGTGAGAGTGATATGCAATGGAGACTCATTTTTCACAGTAAAATCATCCCCTTGCTTGTTAACGACGAGTTTTTTTACTGCTTCTTCCATAGTCAATGTTGCAATAGAACTCGGTCTAATAAATAACTTGTAATGCATATCCATGCCAGCCACGACATCTGATGGAGTATCTGACTGCTCTTTTATAGAGACAGCACTAAGAGTCCGATATGTTTCTACCTCATTAGAGTCCATTACTGATTCTAAATTATAGATTCTGAATCCTGAGCGACTATCCGCTTTAGATAGAATGATATTCGGTGTTATTATTGGTAGCCTCTCTTCATCAAAGCTGTCATTTAATATGGAAAGCTGTACCAACGTAGCAGAATCTGAGTTATTAACGATTTCTCCTTGAAAGTATCTATTCCCTTCAATATAAACAACCCTAGCTCCGGGGATAGCAATGGCATAGCAAATGCTTGGTAATATTAGCATTAGTAATATATATTTTTTCATTTTTACATCTCTATATATTTGGAGTATATAAATACTCCAAATATAGGTCTTAAATAAATTTTATTGAATCTTGGCAGTAAAAGACATCACTTTATCGACTTTTTTATCTGCCGTGTTATTCCAAATGGCATACTTCCTATGGTCAATATTCATAATCGTTGTTAATGTAAGCATATTATCTTTAGCAAAGTCTTTCAGTCGGTGCCATTCTGATGTATCTCCTGCTTTTACAATCTTATAGCCATTCTCGATCTGGACTTTTTGATTGCCATCAATAGATGCTTTAACACCGATGTCTTGTTTCTTGATAACCGTTGTAAACCATACGCCAATATCATCCCCTAGTGCATACCAAGTCTGACCATTTTCGTTCCAATAGGCATCTTCAACGGGCCAGGCGAATTTCCCTTCTTCTGCACTTTTTCCTTTCATTGATGTATTTTCAATATTAAAAAACGCCATTTCACAGCCATTACCCTTTAAGTGTAAGTCTGTTTCTTTAGTATCAATAGTATTGTTTGCTCCGTTATTGAGTTTCACATCGCCAAAATTAACATCAAATCCGGTGTCACTCTCAAAAGCAAATGAACAAATGGCTCCTTCATACTCAACATTTGCTGTGATGTTTAATTCAATGTCTTTACTTTCCACGTTTCGAGTATTTATTTGGTCGTGAGAACCATATAAGCTTTCTTTGAACGCATATTGGTCTACAGCCATTGCTGATGATGTGCTTAGCGCTAATACAAGGCCAACGCTGCTAGCTAGAGTTTGTTTTGTTAGGTTAAGAGTCATGAGTTATTTTCCAAATTAAATAGTTTGTTGCTTGAGTAAGGTTAAATATGAATGTCAGTGTGTTCTGATTCGAGACGAAATTTATTGTTTTTTTGGAACTCAGTTAACTAATAAATGATTATAAAAAATAAAAGTCATCTATATCAGTCACTTATATTTTCTATTGTGTTTTTATACAACACTAATTCTTGTTGATGTTGAGCTTTTCGCCAGCTGTAGAGCCTATAGCACTAAAATAAACAAACTTGAGAGAGAAACTACTGAAAGTTAAATATTAGAATCTGGTATTAGTTTGCAGTTTGATATGGGGGGGCAACAATTGGATAAGTTGTTGGTTGGTGGAGTTATTTGAAATATGCTTCTAAAGTTGATAAATAAAAAGAGGTCAACGACTTTCGAAAAAAGAGTGCTAAGCGAAGTAAGATTTTCAGCACTCTATGGGGTTTATCTTCACGAAAGGATTGGTCAACTATCTAAAACTTCGTACTTTGGTGACTAAAGAGGGAATGGTTTGGAACATCGCTCTTACGTCTGAAACATATTGTGCAGGAACATAAATTGCGCAGATTCGCATTATGCTAATACCACCGATACTAACGGGATGTGAGGTAAACTTAGCACGCAGCGGGACAAATGAGTCTAAACCGATTAGCACTTCATAGTTGTCCTCATCGAGTAAACCGAGTTTGGCATAATGATTAAGGCTTTCGTGGTACCTGCGAGTATAATTTAGGCTAACACCTTGGCTTATGGGTTGATTGCGATACAAGTTGTCAAATGTATTCAACCTTTCTCCAGATTTTAGTCCCTCAGCCCGATGGAACCAAGGAGTGCAGTCTATTTCTTCAGCCGATAATAACGCTCGGAATTTTACCAACCCTTCTAAAGCGCTTGAATTGGTGCCATGAACAAAATGTACGCCTAATTGCTCCATATCCTCTAATTGAAGATCTCTTTTGGTAAGTTTAAGTTTGGTAAGTTTAAGTGGAGGTAGAAAAGAGGCTTTATTTCTAAACATGATGTTTTCCTTAACAGTGAATGTTCGAAAGTGATGCGTTGAGAATTCATTATTGGTATTAGTTAAGGGGGTAAGTAAAAGAATAAGTCCTAATAAAAAATAAAAACGATATAAATCATTGGTTAACCATGTTGATGATTAGGTTGTTTAAAGCGGTGTTTTGACGGTTTACTATCATTTCAGCAATTCGTTGGTGTACAAGGTGGGAGGATTTTGGGTTCATACAAAGTCAAATAGTTCGTTATAATCTCTCAGCAGCAGTTGCTATTAATAGAGAGCAAAATGAAGACCAAATTGATCACGCGTGAAGGCTACAACAAACTGAAACAAGAACATGATTACCTCTGGAACGAGCGACGCCCTGAAGTCACTAAGATAGTGACGTGGGCGGCGAGTCTAGGTGATCGCTCTGAAAACGCAGACTATACCTTCAATAAGCGTTTGCTTCGCCAAATCGATCGCCGTGTTCGCTTTCTGCGCAAGTTCTTACCTGAGGTCACCATCGTTGATTATTCACCTCAACAAGAAGGGAAGGTCTTTTTCGGTGCCTGGGTGGAGATTGAGAATGAAGAAGGTGAAACCATGCATTTCCGGATTGTTGGTCCCGAAGAGATTTACGGTGATGCAAAAGGTTATATATCGATTGATTCTCCTATGGCGAGGGCGCTGCTAAAAAAACAAGTGGATGATGAGGTAGTGGTGAAGACCCCTCAAGGAGATAAGGAGTGGTTTATTAACTCCATCACTTACCAACAGCACTCTGAATAAATAGAGCGATTTGAGCTCCTAAAGTGGTATGTCCTTGAGAGCTCAAATTGCGTGCTGTGATTTATGACAGAGCTAACTCGTCCGTTTTGTGTGTGGGAGCTGAGCGGCGGTTACGTTGAATCTTCTGATGATGGCTCAGTAACGTTAGGATTCGCCCTTCATCGTGAATTTGGTCGAAAAACGGATTGGCGGCTAGCGTGTCGACTTGGCATTCATACACAGTAATATGACCGCTTTGGTACTTTTCAGGAATATAGATATCCGAGATCAGAGTTTTAGCGTAAGGCTTGATCGCGGTGATCAGTAACGTTTTACCTTCAAACAACTCACACGCGTAGTTATGCACTAATCGATGCAGATCTTTATTAAGCGCGACATAGCTAAGTAGGCAGTTCTGCCCGTTAATATCCTTACCATGCACAATATGACCAACCACCGCGTTCCGGTGCTTAGCAAGAACCACGTTGATCTCTTGAATGGACATGACGTCTATCAGCTCTTGAAACGTGATAAAGCGATAGTGCTCTTGCGCGTAGACGATTTGCTCTCGATAGATCTCTGGCAGATTATCCCAACGATAGTTTTCATAAGTATCAATCGTATAAGGGTAGAGCGTGTCAAATCCTCTAAAGAAGTCGTCATATTTTTCGACCCCTTGAATGATGCGACGTTCATCTTCTGAATAATGGTAACTTTGCTGGAAAAACGTAGCGACCCCGATTCGGCGCATTAATGAAGGCTGTCCGTTGCCATGTTCCCACTTACTGAGCATTGGCTGGTTTATCCCTTGAAATGCACGATGGGATAAGCTCAGCGCTTCAACCAGTTCCAATTGAGACATGCCATTAAAATTGCGCCAATACTTCAGTGCTTGTGCGAAGTTATCGCGTGAAAACGGACTCTCCGATTGTGCTTCAAATGTCATAATCTCTCCTTGAGTTCGATAAACTAGTGATAGTGTACTTAGGTTATATGACATGGGCTTGGTGGGGCGCACAAAAGCATATTTTAAAACGTTACAAAGGGTTAGTAGACGTTGAATAGTTAGCGTGCAGGTTAACAAAGTTGCAGCAAGTAAAATTAGGCAACATTAGATATACATCACTTATATCACTTAGAGCAGTGACGGATGTGTCTGATATGAGCCATAATTAATAAACGTTAACAATTCTGTGCGCAATTTTTGCCCACGAAATGTTACATTTACCTTTGATATTGATGCCGCATTTCGCAGGCATGGATATGGTGATAGCTTTATTTAGTGGTGGAATCAAATATGCAAGAAAATCACAAGATTTTAGTTGTTGATGACGATGCGCGTTTGCGTGCGTTGTTAGAGCGTTACTTATCAGAGCAAGGATTCCAAGTACGCAGTGTTGCTAACAGTGAGCAGATGGACCGCCTGTTAACCCGTGAAAACTTTCATCTAATGGTATTGGATTTAATGCTACCAGGTGAAGATGGCTTGTCGATTTGTCGTCGTTTACGTAACGCCAACAATATGTTGCCTATTTTGATGCTGACAGCGAAGGGCGATGAAGTTGATCGTATCGTTGGGCTAGAAGTTGGAGCCGATGACTATCTACCAAAACCGTTTAATCCGCGTGAATTGTTAGCGCGAATCAAGGCGGTATTGCGTCGTCAAACCATAGAAGCCCCCGGCGCACCAAGCCAAGAAGAGTCTCAGGTGGAATTTGGTGAATTCCGTCTGAATTTAGGCACGCGAGAAATGTTCCGTGGTGAAGAGGCTATGCCTTTGACTTCCGGTGAGTTCGCCGTACTTAAAGCGCTGGTGACCAACGCTCGTGAGCCAATGTCACGTGACAAACTGATGAACATGGCTCGTGGTCGTGAATACTCGGCGATGGAACGCTCCATTGATGTACAGATTTCCCGCTTGCGTCGCATGTTAGAAGTGGATCCAAGCAAACCTCGTTATATCCAAACCGTATGGGGATTGGGTTATGTTTTCGTACCCGATGGTAAAGAAGCATAACGAGAAATAACGCGAAGGCTCTGGATGAATTCAGAGCCTTTTGTTTATGATACGCCTCAACCTTTCACTTTCATCTCCCCAAAGGAAGTTCTATGCGATTTCGCAGCTCATTTACGCAATCCATTCTATTGTTTTTTACTCTGCTGGTGGCGAGCCAAGTTTTTTCCTATTACGCCGTATACAACTATGCCTTGGTGCCAAGTTTGCAGCAGTTTAATAAAATCCTCGCCCATGAATTGAATTTCATTTTGGAAGACCAAGAGGCGGTGGATGAAAAACTAGAAATGGACGCGCCATTAAGGCGTCGCGTATTGGAGCAACTGGGCGTGACCATTCACGCGAAAGATAGCGCGATGGCAAATGAGTTTCATCATGCGATGTCTATCGACTTGATGAGTGAGGAAATGAGCGATGAATTAAACTCACCAACAGAAGTTCGGCTTATCCTCGGGTCGGAAAGCTATATTCTTTGGATGCAAATCGATGCACTGCCCAATTCCCTGATTCGTATTCCCTTGTCTGAATTACAAGAAGAAGACTTTGCACCGTTGTTTAGAAATAGTCTGATCATGGCTATCTTAGTGGTGATGGGAGGCTGGTTATTTATTCGTTTGCAAAATCGACCATTAATGGCGTTAGAGCATGCGGCAAAGTTAGTGGGTAAAGGCGAGATCCCGCCACCACTGCCAGAAAAAGGTGCCTCTGAAATTCGCTCGGTGACCAGAGCCTTTAACCAAATGGCTAAAGGCATTCAGGAGCTGGAAGAAGATCGAACCTTATTGATGGCGGGTATTAGCCATGACATCCGTACCCCACTGACGCGTATTCGTCTTGCCACAGAAATGATGTCGCCTGAAGACAGTTATTTAGCCGAAGGCATTATTAGCGATACCGAAGAGTGTAATGAAATCATTGGTCAGTTTATGGATTACCTCAAAGCCGGTGAACACGCAGAGCTTTGAAGCTCTTAGCTTAAATGACATTTCATCGGATATTGTCTCTTCAGAAGGCGGCTACGAAATTCAGATCGACTTTGAGCCAATGGAAGCGATTAAAGACATTAATGGCAGCCCGATAGCCATTAAGCGCGCCATCACCAATTTAGTGGTGAACTCAATTCGTTATGGGAATGGTTGGGTTAAGGTGAGTACTGGCATGACGGCGGATAAAAAATTGGCGTGGGTGTGCATTGAAGATAATGGCCCTGGTATTGAACCTGACCAAATTGGTCGCCTTTTTGAACCGTTTACTCGTGGTGATACGGCAAGAGGAAGTGAAGGAACTGGACTTGGTTTAGCGATTGTTAAGCGTATTATCGGTCAGCATTACGGCACGGTGAGTATTTCAAACCGCAGTCAGGGTGGCCTCATGGCTCAAGTCAGTTTCCCTGTCGCTAAGAATGGGTTGAGGTAGAGTGTCTTGCGGTTGTTTGGAGTGCGCCCTTTAAGTACGTGAAGGGCTGAAGAAGATCCCCTTATTCAAGGGGATGACGATTTTCTCTCACGGAATGGTGTTTAGAAAAAGTAGGTGTCATCCTCACGAAAGTGAGGATCTCCCAACGCGTATGGCTTATCAATGATGATCGGTTACGTAGTATGGTCACCCTACGCTTTAGCGTAAAACTCTTTATCGCCCAGCCAGCGGTCAATAATCTTCTTCGCATGTTCTGGGTATTGCTCATGCACATGCCGTGCGAGTCGTTGCACTTCAGGCACCAAGCGTTGATCTCGGACTAAATCGGCTATTTTAAAATCTGCCAGCCCGGTTTGTTTGGTGCCAAGTAGTTCTCCTGGGCCACGGATCTCTAAATCGCGCTGTGCAATCACAAACCCATCATTACTTTCTCGTAGCACGCCTAAGCGTTTCTGAGCCGTTTTAGACAACGGCGAGTGATAGAGCAGGACACAGTGACTCGCAACCGTTCCACGCCCGACACGGCCTCTTAGCTGGTGAAGCTGAGCTAAGCCTAGGCGTTCTGGGTTTTCAATGATCATTAAACTGGAGTTAGGTACATCAACGCCAACTTCAATCACAGTCGTGGCGACGAGAAGATGGAGCTCATTGGCTTTAAACTGCTGCATGACCGCCTGTTTTTCTGCTGGCTTCATTCGGCCATGCACCAAGCCGACTTTAACATCGGGCAGTTGACGTTGCAGGTCTTCAGCGGTATCGGCGGCTGCTTGTGCTTCCAGCACTTCCGATTCGTCAATAAGCGTACAGACCCAGTAGGCTTGCTTGCCTTCCGTTAGGCAGGCGTGTTTCACACGTTCGATAATCGCGTCTCGTTTGGTGTCCGGCAGCGCCACGGTTTGTATTGGTGTACGTCCGGGCGGCAGTTCATCAATGACCGAGGTTTCTAAGTCAGCGTAGGCCGTCATCGCCAGCGTTCGCGGTATCGGGGTCGCGGTCATAATAAGTTGATGAGGGTAATAGCCTTGCTTCGCGCCTTTCTCTCGTAGCTCCAAACGCTGATGAACCCCAAAACGATGCTGCTCATCAATAATGACCAACGCGAGATTATTAAACGCGACCGATTCTTGAAATAGCGCGTGAGTCCCCACCACCATTTGCGCCTCACCACTGGCAATGCGTGCTAACTCGGCCTCTTTTGCTTTGCCTTTTTGCTTGCCAGAGAGCCAGCCAACGTCAATTCCCATCGACTCAAACCAGTTAGCAAAGTTAATAGCATGCTGCTCAGCGAGCAGTTCAGTAGGGGCCATCATCGCCACCTGGTAGCCATGCTCAATAGCACGTAACGCCGCAAGCGCCGCAACGAGGGTTTTTCCTGAGCCAACATCACCTTGCACTAAGCGCATCATTGGCGCGGTTTTGAGCAGATCCTGCTCGATTTCATTAACCACACGATGTTGAGCATTGGTTGGCGAAAACGGCAACTGCTCGAGAAGTTGCTGTTTAAAGCGCCCCATTTCTGGCAGGGCAACGGCTTTGTCTTGTTGACCTTGACTGCGCACCGCAAGCATAGACAGATTTTGTGCCATGAGCTCTTCAATGATCAGTCGCTGCTGAGCGGGGTGCTTACCTTCGTCAAAATCGTCGATATTGATCGACGGTGGTGGTCGATGGATGGTGTGCAGGGCTTGCGTTAGGGTGATTTGCTGGTTGTACAATCCGCTGGGCAGCAGTTCGTCTACGGCACTTTTATCCATGAGCTCAAGTGCTTGGTCGGTGAGACTGCGCAGTGTCAGTTGGCGCAATCCATCCGTTGTTGGGTAGACCTAGGTGTTAGCGTTTGCTCAAGAGCAGGACTTCGCTCTGAAGTTTGAAATTTGTAGTCAGGGTGGATGATTTCCAGCCCCAAATGCCCTCGTTTGACTTCACCATAGGCAACGATCACTTTGCCATCCGCAAAGTTGTTCTTCATGGCAGCGGTAAAATTAAAGAAACGTAACGTAATGGTGCCATTGCCATCACTTACTTTGACCGTCAGCATTTTTTTGCGTCCAAAGCTGACATCGCTGCTCATGATTTTACCTTGAACCGACCCCCATAATCCCGCGTGCAGTTTTACAATGGGGTAAATGCGCGTACGGTCTTCATAGCGATGGGGTAGATGGAACAGTAAGTCCTGAACATTATGCAGACCGACCTTCGCCAGTTTTTCAGCGACCTTTGCGCCAACACCGTTGAGGGACGTGAGAGAAATTGCGGACAACAGCTGAGCCATATGACAAACCATTACTAAATGAGATACCGATATTCAAGCATTTTACTGTCTTTTTGTACAGGAGGGAATAAGAGCGGTTCTATGGTTCTATGGCCCTGTGGATAGTGTTGGCTTGAACCATAGAACCATGCCTATTTCTGTTGCATTTCCTTCCACCAATCTTCATCGGCGATAATCTGCCCTTGGTCATCCAATGGAGGATAAGGGAGGCGTTTTTTCTTAGCGACTTTCGCCAGAACGGGGTGGCCGCGTTCGAACAAGGTGCGGTGAATGGTCTCGGGCGGCAACGCGCTGACTTCTCGGTGGTACATGCCAGCCAATTGGCGTTGTCGTTGCGCTTCAAATAGAATGAGAGCACTGGCGACCGAGACATTGAGCGATTGCACCATACCAACCATCGGGATGATGATGTCTTGATCGGCGCCATTAAGCGCGTGACCGGATATGCCTTCTTTCTCACCGCCTAAAATAATCGCCGTCGGTTTGGTGTAGTCGATATCGCGAAAATCTACGGCATTTTCAGAAAGGTTCGTTGCTAAAATCTGCATGCCTTGCTGCTTCAGTTCACCAATCGCGTCTGAGACTGAGTGATGGGTGTCGACTTCAACCCAGTTACGAGCCCCTGCAGAAGTGTGGCTCAGCGTGCGCATTTGTTTGTTAGGCCAAACGGCATGCACTTTGTGAACACCTGCCGCATCTGCGGTACGAATGATGGCGGAGACATTATTAGGCTTGTGCACTTCTTCAAGTAACAGGGTTAGGTCGGTTTGGCGCGCGCGAAGTACGTCTTGAATTCGGTTGTATCGTTCAAGGTTCATGATTCTGTCCAAATAAAACGGGTTCGATATGACTATCGAACCCGTTGAAGTTTACTCATTAACAACTAGTTTTTACGTCGTCTGACTCGCAACGCATGCGGCATGACACGAATACGCTTCATGATACCAGCCAAGTGCACACGATCTTTCGTCGTGAGCAGTACTGTGACGGTATACAGGCGACCATCACGCTCCTCAGTCGAGATGCCGTGAATGTTGGAACCTGTTTTTGCAATGACGTTAGTCAAATCAGCCAGTGCGCCTTGGTGGTTATGTAAATCCACTTTGAGCTCAGCAGTAAATTCTTGCTCGTAGCTGTCACTCCATTCAACCGCCATATACTTATCGGGCTCTTTTTGATGACCCCTTACGTTAGGACAGGTTTCACGGTGCACCACTAACCCACGACCCGGAGAGACATGGGCAATAATGCTGTCGTCTGGAATCGGGTGGCAGCAGTTTGCAAATGTCAGCAAAATGCCTTCGGCGCCACGGATTGGCAGTCGCTTACCTGATGACGGAACAGAACTGGTCTGTGTTAATTCATCGGTATCACCTAATAGGCGTCGTGCAATGACGATACTCATGAGTTCACCCAAGCCAATGGCCGCGAGTAAGTCATCAATATTATCAAGGCGCAGATCTTTCAGCACTTCGTCGATATTCTCTGGATAGATGGTATCGACAGAGTGGCGACCTAACGCATGATTGAGCAAACGGCGACCGAGAACGACGGATTCTTCGCGACGCATGGTCTTAAGAACCTGACGGATCTTAGTACGAGCTCGGGACGTCACCACATAGTTCAACCAAGCGGCATTTGGACGCGCGCCCGGCGCACTGATGATTTCCACCGTTTGGCCATTTTTCAGCGCTTTACTCAATGGATAAGGCTGACGATCAACACGAGCACCAACACAGGTGTTACCCACATCAGTATGTACCGCGTAAGCAAAATCAACCGCAGTGGCCCCAAGCGGAAGCTCAACAATGCGACCTTTTGGTGTGAAGACGTAAATCTCATCTGGGAACAGATCGGATTTTACGTTTTCAATAAATTCAAAGGAGTTACCCGCACTTTGTTGCAGCTCAAGTAGGCTTTGCATCCAGCGCTGTGCTTTCACTTGCGCTGTCGTGCCTGAGCGATCCCCATTGCCTTTGTAAGCCCAATGCGCCGCGACACCTTTGTCTGCCATCTGGTTCATGTCTTCAGTACGAATTTGTACTTCAACCGGAACACCGTGAGGGCCAACCATAGAGGTATGCAGGGATTGATAGCCATTGGCTTTCGGTACCGCAATGTAATCTTTCATGCGGGCTGGACGCGGCTTATACAAGCTGTGTACCTGACCGAGAACGCGATAACAAGTATCGGCGGTATCGACAATTACGCGGAAGGCATAGATGTCCATAATAGTGTGAAAGCGCTGTTCTTTGGTTTTCATCTTGTTGTAGATGGAGAACAGATTCTTTTCACGACCCAGTACGCGAACCGTCAAGCCGACTTCTTCAAGGCGACCTTCAATTTCGCTGTGAATGCGCTGGATCATTTCTTTACGGTTACCACGCGCCGACTTAACCACTTCTTTAAGAACGCGGTATCGGTTGGGATACAAGGCTTCAAAGCCGAGCTCTTCTAGCTCAGTTTTAATGTTATGGATGCCAAGACGGTGGGCGAGTGGGGCATAAATTTCGAGAGTTTCGCGGGCAATACGACGCTTTTTATCTGGGCGTAGGGCACCAAGCGTGCGCATGTTATGCGTGCGGTCGCTAAGCTTTATCAAGATCACGCGAATGTCTTGCACCATAGCAAGGACCATCTTACGAAAGTTCTCGGCTTGGGCTTCTTTGCGATCTCGGAATTTAAGCTTGTCGAGTTTGGAAACGCCATCGACGAGCTCGGCAACGGTCGTACCGAATTGTTCTTCTAGCTCTTCTTTGGTGACTTCAGTGTCTTCAATAACATCATGCAGCAGCGCCGCTTGCAGTGTTTCAATATCCAAGCGCATTTCTGCGAGAATACGAGCAACCGCGACGGGGTGAATGATGTATGGTTCTCCGCTTGAGCGGGTCTGCCCTTCATGGGCATCTCTTGCTACCACATAAGATTGACGCAGAGCCTCAAGGTGAGGCTCTGTTAGGTATTCTTGGGCAACGTCTTTAAGGCTATCGAATAGGTACAAATTGTAGGCCCGAAAGTCGATGGAACTCGAACAGTGTCATGGCTTAAAGGGCAGATAACAACGAGTGACGATCTAACCCTTTACGCTTTAAACCATTCGGTTCGAATTAACGGTTGTGAGCGATGCTGCTAACAGCGGCTAGCTCAGCTGCTTCTTGCTCTTGCTGTTCTTGACGCTCACGAGCATCAAGGACTTCTTTAGTGATCAAACCTTCTTCGATTTCGCGCAGTGCGATAACCGTAGGCTTATCATTTTCTTCTGGCACTAATGCGTCTTTACCACCGATTTGCATTTGACGTGCGCGGCGAGACGAAATAAGAACTAGGTCGAAGCGGTTACCAACTTTTTCAACAGCGTCTTGAACAGTTACGCGTGCCATAAGAACTCCAATAATTAACTAAATTTTAGATGACGAGAAAGTATACAGGCTAATGGGTGTGGATACTAGATCACAAATGATCCCAAAATAGCCCGATGACTGTTCATTTACCCGTATTTTGTTGACGAGTATCGAGTACGTCGCTGACAAGTATATAGGTAAATGAGGATTTTATAACCTGATCATTGCGTTATGAATGATCAAGGTAAGCTAAACTTGCTATTAAGACAGCAGCGCGTCGAGCATACCTTTGTATTTAATGGTCTGTTTATCTTGCTTCAAACGTTCCGCACGTAAAATGGCTTTGAAGTCGATAAGTGCGACATCAAAGTCGTCATTGATAATGACATAATCGTACTCAGCGTAGTGTGATATTTCTGACTTAGCTTCACTCATGCGTTTGGCAATGACTTCATCACTGTCTTGACCACGAACGTTTAGACGACGCTCTAGCTCACCGTTTGATGGTGGCAGAATAAAGACACTCTTCGCTGCTGGCATTTGCTCACGAATTTGACGTGCGCCTTGCCAATCAATATCTAAGAAAACATCAATCCCTTTATTTAAGGTTTCTTCAATCCAAATTCGCGAGGTGCCGTAGTAGTTACCAAACACCTCAGCGTGTTCGAGAAAGGCCCCTTGCTCAATCAGAGATTCAAAATCGCATTTTTCAACAAAGTGATAGTGAATGCCGTGCTCTTCACCTGGGCGCATGTCGCGAGTCGTGTGCGAGACCGATACCTTCATAGCATACGTCGGATTCGTCTCCAGCATCGCTGAAATCAAGCTTGATTTACCTGCTCCGCTCGGTGCGGAAACGATATATAAAGTGCCTTTGCCCATAGGTGTGAGTCCATAGTTCAGGATTAATAATAGAAGCGTACCGTTAGCCACGCTTCACAATATAAATATAGTACCGACTGAAGTTGTTGAAAAATCAGTCAGAAAAATGGAGGCGAAGAGTAGCATAAGTTGGGGGTTTTCGACAAGTGACAGAGCTTGACTGCTCAACGAGCGGCTACATAGAAAAACAAAAGAGAGGATAAAGACGAAAGGTAAAAAAGGGTAAGGTTTGCGGCAAACGATTGCTTATTTATCAAGGTGTTGTTTTTTAAGAGATAAAAAAGATTACAAAAAAGAGCGAAATTGATTGAATTATTCACGCAGCTGATTAAAATCCGCGCCAACTTTTCAAGTTTAGTTGATGAACTGAACGACTTTTCTCAATCAAAGTAAGCAGGTTTTATCGTGAGTGTTGATGTAGCAGGCAAAAGCCCAGCGAAAACTTCGTTAATTGAAACAACGTTTAAAATTTCTGAGCGTAAATCCACTATTGGTACCGAAGTGTATGCCGGATTTATTACCTTTCTCGCGATGAGCTACATCCTCGCCGTTAACCCGGCGATTTTAGGCGACATACCGGGTATGGACAGAGGCTCTGTCTTTACCGCGACAGCATTGGCGGCAGGTATTGCGACTCTAATTATGGGCGTGTTTGGTAACTATCCAGTGATGCTAGCACCGGGCATGAGCATGAACGGCTTCTTTAAAGGCATGCTATTAAGTGGCTCTGTTGCATTGGTCTGGCATGAAGCGTTATTGGGGATTTTCTTTTCCGGCGTGATTTATCTCATTCTATCGATGACAAAAATACGCAAAGCGATGATTGAGTCTATCCCAGAAGATCTAAAACTCGCCATTACCGTTTCTCTTGGTTTGTTTATTGCTTTCCTTGGCCTAAAGAATGCGGGAATTATTGTTTCAAACCCATTTATTTTGGTCAGTATGGGCGATATTTCAGACCCGAAAGTGATCATCGCTTACATCAGTATCTTTGTGGCGCTTGGCTGCATGGTGCGTGATATTAAGCTAGCGACCTTTATTTCGTTTATCTCCGCGATTGTTCTAACGGTATTAGCCGATACCTTCATGGGCACATCAAACGCCCCATTGCCGGATCAATTGGTGTCGATGCCGCCGAGTATGGCGGGCAGTTTTGGCGCCATTTTTGATATCTCTGGTTTAACGGCAGAAAAGATGTTCGATCTGCTGTTTATTGTGATTATCTTCCTAATTGTTGATTTCTTTGACGGCTTGAGCACCATTGTTGGTGTCGGTAAAGACGCGGGCATTATCGATAAAGACGGCAAAGTGCCGAATGCCCGCTCTGCACTCGTGGCTGATGCTGGTGGTACGGTGATTGGTTCTATTTTGGGCACCACGTCTATTACCGCATTTTCGGAGTCGGGTATCGCTTCCTCCCAAGGCGCAAGAACCGGTTTAGCGGCCGTAGTAGTTGCAGGACTATTCTTTTTATCCTTGTTCTTATATCCGCTGTTTTCAGTATTCTCAGCAGCGATGGTTGCCCCTGCCATGGTGGTTGTGGGTATTTATATGATTGGCCGCCTAGGGCAGATTGATTGGGAAAAGAAAGAATCCCGCATTGCGGCCTTCTTTACCATCATGTTCACCGTGCTGAGCTTCTCACCAGCCAACGGCATGGCAATGGGCTTTATTAGCTACGCCTTTACCATGGTTGTCGTGCGGCAAGCGCAAAGAAGTACACCCAGTTATTTTTGTACTGTGTGCGCTGTTTATGACGTATTTGTTGTTGCTGTAGTGGTCAATTAAGTGCTGAGCCCCAAGATGTCGAGGTGTTAACAATACTAAGCATCAACTTCGAGTCTTGGGCGCTTTGTTGTGGCGATTAAATCTTCTTGTACCTATGTTTTAGCCATGTACACTAGTCTTAATTTCCCCGCTAATTATTGGAAGATATTCACTTGAAACTACTTTTTATTTGTCCCGATTGGGCTAATTTAGCTTCACCAATTGTGCGAGAAATGCGAGAGCAGGGGCATGAGGTCATTCACCTTGATAGCGGAGATCTGGCGAGTTTTCGGTACTATAGTGCCTCACATCGTATCATGTCGAAAATGCTAGATATGTTTGGTGGTAAAAAGTACAAGCACCAACGAACAGAAGAGCAAATTTTCTGGTCATTGAAAGGGTTGTTTAAGGGAAGTGGTCGGTTTGATGCAATTATTTGTACCGAGCCTAATGTTTTCAATCATGCCCACTTTGATTTGATGAAGAAAAACGCTGACCGAATGGTATTGTCATTATGGGACAGCTTAAGTCGAATGCCTCAAAACGGTACTCACCTTGATAGGTTTGATAAGATCTTTAGTTTTGAACCGATGGATTGTGAACAACACGGCTTTATCCAAACTTATAATTATATTCCGCCCATTGATATTACCCAAGAAGATACCTCGCAGTATGATCTGTTTTCGGTGATGAGTTTTACTAAGGCTCGATATCAAGCTGTGGCTAGATTCCTAGATCATAACCCTGAAATTGTCCCAAATATCTATTTTTATATCGATCATCCGAGAAAGCGAAAATATGCAACGCATCCAAAAATTAAGTTAATAGAGTCGTTGCTATTGGAAGGCGAGCTATCGAGTGAAATTAGAAAAAGCAAAGCAATTCTGGATCTTGGGCAGGGGCAGCAAAACGGTTTGTCATTTCGAGCGTATGAGGCATTGGCTTACGGTAAAAAACTAATAACGACGAGTTCCGAAATTGTCCACTATGATTTTTATGATGTACAGAATATAGCGGTGATTGATGATCCCTCTGCGAAAATCTCGGACGGCTTTTTCGATACGGCTTACTGTTCGCCAAAGAGCTCCGCAATAGAAAAGTATACGCTGAAGCGCTGGGTTGAAAATTTAATCAACAATCTAGATTAGTATGAAAAAAAGCCCGTTAAGGGCTTTTTTTCATTAAAAGTTATTATTATGGTACTAAGTGTCAGTCAATTTATTCAATATTCTGAATTTGTTCTCTCATCTGCTCAATCAACACTTTAAGCTCCACACCTGATGCGGTGATGTCCGTGCTGATGGATTTTGATGCCAGCGTATTTGACTCTCGGTTGAACTCTTGCATCATGAAGTCTAAACGACGGCCACATGCGCCACCTTTTTTCATGATAGCGGTGGTTTCTTTTACGTGAGAATCCAAACGGTCGAGCTCTTCAGCAACATCTGACTTTTGTGCCAGTAAAATTAATTCTTGCTCTACGCGACTCGCGTCTAAATCTACTTTTGCATCTTCAAACTTACCCAGTAAACGCTCACGCTGCCATTCAATGATTTCTGGCATACGAGCACGAACCTTTACTACTTCGCTAGTAATGGCTTCTAAGCGCTGGTCAATCAAAGCTTTCATATTGCTGCCTTCGCTTGCACGTGCGTCGATAAAGTCGCTTAATGCTGTTTCAAAGCCTGCCAGCAGTTCTTTGTTGATGGTGTCCATATCTTGTTCTGGAGTTTCCATTACGCCAGGCCAATTCATCACTTGGAATGGGTTAAGGCGGCTTTCTTCACCAGTTAAGCTCATGACTTGTTTCGCAGCGTTGATAACCTGAGTAGCAAGCGCTTCGTTAATATTAAGCTCGGTCTTTGCGGCAGGGTTGGCTTCAAAACGTAGGTTACATTCAACTTTTCCGCGCGCTAGGCGTTTACGGAAGCGCTCACGAAGTACAGGTTCAAGGCCTCTAAACTGCTCTGGAAGGCGGAAGTAGGTTTCGAGGTAACGTTGGTTTACTGAGCGGATTTCCCAAACGGCGCTGCCCCAGTCACCTTTAACTTCTTTACGAGCGTAAGCGGTCATGCTGTAAATCATGGATTGTTTCCTTGGATTCGATAATTGTTCAAACTGTCTCCATATTAGCACAGAGGGGTTAGAGAAGTAATGAGGGGATTTAGGGGGGAAGCGTTTAGTTTCTGGTTCCTAGTGCCTAGGTTTCTAGTTCCTAAGGGCCTTGCTCTTTCTAGGGACTAGGCACCTATTTTCTAGGTTCTTTGCTCTTTCTAGGAACTCGAAACCTATCCTCTAGCCACCCGTC
This sequence comes from Vibrio sp. GJ43-1, assembly GCF_055808835.1. Taxonomy (NCBI): domain Bacteria; kingdom Pseudomonadati; phylum Pseudomonadota; class Gammaproteobacteria; order Vibrionales; family Vibrionaceae; genus Vibrio; species Vibrio sp. GJ43-1. The sequence goes on from NZ_CM147884.1 coordinate 375,294, forward strand.
CTCATCTTCGCTATAATCTTCGCCCAACCAAACCCCTCCCTTACTGAAGGTAATGTCCATGCGTCCAAATGACCGCGCAGCAGAGCAAGTGCGCCCAATTACAATTACTCGCAACTATACTGCTTATGCTGAAGGCTCTGTTCTTGTCGAGTTTGGCAATACCAAAGTGTTGTGTAATGCCACCGTGGAAGAAAATGTCCCGCGTTGGTTAAAAGGCAAAGGTAAGGGCTGGGTAACCGCTGAATACGGTATGTTGCCACGTTCAACGCATTCAAGAATGCGCCGTGAAGCAGCAAGCGGTAAGCAGGGTGGCCGTACCATGGAAATTCAACGCCTGATTGCTCGTAGCTTACGTGCCGTTGTAGACCTAGAGTCAATGGGCGAAATCATGGTCACCGTTGACTGTGATGTTATTCAAGCGGACGGTGGCACTCGTACTGCTGCTATTTCTGGCGCAAGTGTGGCAATGGCGGATGCGTTTGCTCACTTGGTGAAGAAAGGCTCCTTGAAAGCGAACCCAATGAAGAGCCACGTAGCGGCAGTGTCGGTAGGCATTCTTGGTGAAAACATCTTTTGCGACCTAGAGTACGTAGAAGATTCAGCCGCTGATACCGATATGAACGTGGTGATGACTGAAGATGGTCGCATGATTGAAATTCAAGGTACCGCAGAAGGCGAACCATTCTGTCATGAAGAGTTAATGGCGTTGCTGGAGTCGGCGAAAAACGGCATTGCCGAGATCGTCACCGCTCAGAAGGCGGCGTTAGAAGATTAGTATTTAAATGGCTCCCGTAAGGGGGCTATTTTTTTGTGCATAACGCACACTGAATAACTGTTAAAAAGATAACCGTCATCCTCACGAAAGTGAGGATCTCACAAAGCGCATGACTCGCTTTGGACGATCCCATTTTTAAGGGGATGACGAACACAACAAAAGAGAGAAAACATGAAAGCATACCAGCGTGATTTTATTGAATTTGCCTTAGAAAAAGAAGTGCTAAAGTTTGGTGAGTTTACCCTTAAGTCAGGTCGTAAAAGTCCTTATTTCTTTAACGCTGGTCTTTTCAATACAGGCCGTGATCTTGCGCGTTTAGGTCGCTTCTACGCAGCGGCACTCGCGGACTCTGCCATTCAATATGATGTGCTATTTGGCCCTGCATACAAAGGTATCCCTATCGCGACGACAACAGCCGTAGCACTTGCCGATCACTATGATGTTGATACGCCTTACTGTTTTAACCGTAAAGAAGCGAAAACGCACGGTGAAGGCGGCAGTCTAGTAGGTAGCCCACTCGAAGGCCGTATTATGCTGGTGGATGACGTAATCACCGCCGCGTACGGCAATTCGTGAGTCGATGGAAATCATCAAAGCGAACGGCGCCGATCTTGCGGGTGTATTGGTTGCCATTGATCGCCAAGAAAAAGGTAAAGGCGAGTTGTCTGCGATTCAAGAAGTGGAGCGTGACTTTGGTTGTGCCGTCATTTCTATCGTGAGCTTAACGGACTTAATCACTTACCTAGAAGACAAAGGCGACAATACTGAGCACCTTGAAGCGGTGAAAGCGTATCGTGCTGAGTACGGTATCTAATCTGGCGCTACGGTTGAACTCGCTGTTATGGTTTAACCCATAGCTACAGTTTAAATGAACGAAACAAAAAAAGGTCTGAATACTCAGACCTTTTTTATGTGCGCGGTTTATTAACGTCGTGCGTTACTCTGGTGTTTTACAGAGAATAGCCACACGGTCAAAGTTTTCTGCTACCGTATCCACTACATTGATAGCGCTCTTGGTACGGTGCAAAATCACGCTCGGCGCGTTCTTTATAAGTGATTAAGTAGAACTCGTTGTGCCCAACAAGTTGGTCATCTGATTTCAATTGCTTGGCTTGCCCAAAGCTATAAAACTGACCAGAGTACGAACGAGGTCGGAAATAGAATGTTTTCACTTCTGGGTCGAGCTCAGCAATCAGCCCTTTGTCACTGTTGTCGGCAACCTTTCCTGTCGCAAGAAGGTAGGTGGCGGCAATCCAGACAACAGGCACAATGAGAGCGGCGATAGACAGCCAAAGCATATCTTTCTTTTTCCAGAAAATAGCAATAAGCAGTGCCACACCAGAGGTACCCGGTAGTACATAGGTCGGTAGAATATTACTAGAAACCGTAAACAAAACTAATGGCGACAGTGCCCACCAAAGGGCAAAACTACTAAAACCATGGTTTTGCTTAGCTTGTTCAAGACCAAACTTGGCTCTAACCAGCATTAATACTGGTAAAATAAGTGACCACGGCAAAACGGCTAACACCCAAAAGAACCAGATTTTGCCTTTAGGCTCTTGGTGGCCTGAACCATAGAGATCGCCTGTCCAACCCGGTTCAACAAAGCGCTTAAAATGCTCACCAACAATAAAGTAATCAATAAAGCCCGGCGTTGCTTGTTCTGCCATTAAGTACCAAGGCAAAGCAATCACTAGCATCAACAACGTACCTTTGATCAGCGGGAAGCGACGCCATAGTTCAACAAATGCGCCAATGATGCCGTGTTGAATCACCATCCAAGGGAAGACGGCCAGACCAAAGAGCACAATGGCAATAGGCCCTTTCGCGAGTAGACCGACAGCAAGACCAATGAACCCGATATAGCCCATGAAGGTTTCGCCACGCCAACATTGGTAAAAACCAATCATCGCCATCGCAAGGCCTAAGGTCAGCGCCATGTCGGTCATGACGGCGCCAGCAGAAATAGAGAACACCAATGTGGTCGAGAGTACGACAGCCGCCACTAGCGGGTTGTAGCCATTTTTCTTGGCAAACCACGCGGTACCAATCACCACTAAGACACCAGCAATCCAATGAGGGAAGCGTAGGGTAAATTCAGATAAACCAAACAGTTCAACGCTGACCGCGCTCATCCAAGTAAAGAGTGGTGGCTTGCCCCAGAAAGGGACGCCGTAGTCGTAAAGGGGCGTGAGCCAATTCCCCGTTTCCACCATTAAACGAGCCATTTCACCGTATCGAGACTCGGTGGTATCCATCAAAGGATAGAGGCCTAGCGTCAACAAGCGAATGACTAACGCGCCAATCAGCAAAATCCAAAGGGTGCGCCCTTTAGCCATGATTTTCTACTCCTACAACATCAAAAAACGGTCGGTTATTATTACCGCGGTCGCAAAGTGGTGAAGTCTCACACACTATGTTTGCTATCGTCAACAACTTGTCTGGCAAACAAAGGTTAAGTTTGGCTCAAAATGTGTCAGTTGGAAAATAGCACAGATATACATGAATTTAATCAGACCACTTTTTTCGCGTTTAGTGCGGTTTCTACCAGTTTTGGCACAAATTGACTGACGTCACCGCCGTGGATCGCGACTTCTCGTACTAAGGTTGAAGAAATAAAAGCATGCTCTTCTGCCGGAGTTAAGAACACACTCTCAAGGCCCGGCATGAGGCGGCGGTACATATTGGTGAGGCCAAATTCGTACTCAAAATCGACGGTGGTTCTCAGGCCACGAATGAGGACGTTAGCTTGCTCGGTTTTAGCAAAATCCACCAGCAATCCAGAAAACCCTTTTGTGGAAACGTTATCCAGATGTGCCGTTGTCGCTTGCGTAAAGTGTACGCGTTCGTCTAACGTAAACATGGTGTTTTTGCTTGGGCTGGCGGCGATGGCGATAATCACTTCATCAAACATCGTCGCGGCACGTTCGATGAGATCAAGGTGACCGTTAGTAATAGGATCAAAGGTACCAGGGTAGACCACTCGAGAAAGGCGTTTTTGTGTCACGATATCAGCTCTGTATAAGGGTTTTATTTAGTGTAACACTTTATCGCTCATTCCTTTTTATTGGCACGCGGTTTTCTTCATTGGAGAAGAGGTTTTCATTACTGAGCATTGAACTCATAATAAATACGATAAGGGTAAGGGTAACAGTTATCATGCGCGCCACGAGTTGCTATTATTCGATAGTCAGTTGGCGTAGTACCGTTTGGTGTAATATCGCTTAGAAAATAAAAAGAGATGCTTGATGAAAAATATACTCGTGGTTCGAAATGACAAAATTGGTGACTTTATGTTGGCATGGCCAAGCTTTGCCATGCTAAAAGCATCGTTGCCCGAGTGCCGAATTACCGCTCTCGTGCCGAGTTATACCGTGGCGCTTGCCAGGGCATGCCCATGGATAGATGAAGTGATTGTGGACCTGCGGCCCCAAAGCCGACAAGCTTACTCAGCAATCGTTAGTCTCGACGTTAAAAACCGCCAAGTTTGACGCCTCGATCAACCTGTTCTCCACCACCTATAATGCCTTATTGGTGTGGAAGGCGAAGATCCCTTACCGTTTAGCGCCAGCCACGAAGCTAGCTCAGGTTTTTTATAACAAACGGATTAAGCAAAAGCGCTCGCAAAGCGCTAAGCCGGAGTTTGAATATAACCTAGACCTTGTTCGCGCGTTCCTTATTGATATTGGTCAGCCAATTATTGAGCCTAAAGCCCCGTATTTTTCATTCTCATTGGATGCGCTGGCTAAGCAAAAAGAAAAATTATCCGAGCAGTATCTACTGAATAAAGCACGTCCGTGGCTATTTGTTCATGCAGGGAGCGGAGGTTCGGCCAACAATTTGTCTATTGAACAATACGCCGATCTTGTTGCTCAGGTATGACGAGGGACGTTGAAGTCGTACTTACTGCGGGACCTGGCGAAGAAGAAAAAGCCAAGCAGCTTAAACTTGCGTTAGAGCAACGAAGCATTGCCAGCGTGGTGTACGATAAAAATGAGGGTCTTATTGATTTTTCATGCTCGATTGCCTGCGCGAGTGCCTTTATTGCTGGCTCTACGGGGCCGTTACGCATTGCCGCTGCCCTAGATGTCCCAACGGTAGGCTTTTTTCCTTCTAAACGTTCGGCGACACCACTGCGTTGGAAACCGATTAATTCTGAAGGGCGCCATCTCGCCTTTTGCCCACCTCAGGCACAGGACAAGTCTTCGCAGGAAGACATGTCTCGTATCGACGTGACATCACTACTGCCGACACTTAACCAATGGATTGCCAGCTACGTAAATTAGCGGTCAAGGTACAGCGCATTCAATGAAAGCACACTAAAAAATCAGCCCTCAATTGAGGGCTGATTTTGTATGACGAGTGCGCTATTGCGCTTGCTTTGCTTGCATGACGCGATAGTTAAGTTGCCATTGCAGCATCTTCACGTAATCATCCGCCTTTTTATCTATGTCCACCTAAGCACAGGTTGCTTTGCATTTGGATCGAGATAGAGCCCAGATTCAGGCCACGGGTAAAAACTGCGCGGTTTCTCTAGTGATGCGACACCTTTGTCTGATAACCACACCTTGGTGTTGGCACCAAATGCCAGTGTTGGATCATCGTGCTTAGCAACAATATTACGTCCGCCCACATTCAAATAACGCGCATTAGACAAGCTAGCATTATAGAGCGATGGCATGATGTCTTTGTGTGAGCCAATACGGTTTGCATCAAAGGTAATGTCTAAATGCGCTTGTATCGCTTCTGGGATGTACAAATAGAAAGGGACCCCTTTATCGAGCAAGATTTCCTGTGGCATGGTCGCAGCAATACGTCGCATCTGGTGATCGCTGCAGTCGCAGCGATGACCGTTGGTCTTTTCGGAGACTGTTTTACGTGGCTAATGAACTGACCCAAGCTATCGGCGGAATATTGGAAAGTAGTTTGAATACCTTCTGGCGCAATCTGTCCTTGCCCGGCGCGAGTGCGATAGTCATCCGACACGTGAGTAGGATAAGGCGAGTAATAGTCAGGCGTCTCGTACGGAGGGTGATTGGTTACCGACAGCAAGATAATAAACAACGGCTGTGTTTCTTCACTGAGCAGTTTTTCTACATACTTAAAGGCCACGTCATCCGGTAGCCCCCAATCGGTCATGTACTTTTCGGCTTCAGGGTATTGCGCCAGTAGCGTATTTTGATCGACGACTCTGTCCACGCCTTGTTTGGGCAGGTAGCTCATGTAATCACGCCATGCCATATTGCCCGGCGAGACAAAAATGGTCTTGTAACCCGCTTGTTTGTATGGCTGGAAGGCACTGCCTGCTAATGTTAAATTTTGCGCTGACGACTGACTGATAGATTGAACAGGGCTACTAAACATGATTTGCGCCATCGACGGCGCGGTGCCGTTATCGGCCGACAAGAAGCGGGTAAACAAGAAATCTTGGTTAAAGTGTTGACGCAAGCTGCCCAGCATATCGTTGGTTTTTGGGTCATCAAAGGCCAACATATTCGAGCCAAGGCTCTCCATCACCGCCAGAACCACATTTGGCTGGTTTTTCTCTAGGTATGGGTTCTCAGCGGTGTGAGTAAAGAGTTCATTACTCCCAACCACTTGTGAGAGCAATGCTTCCCCGTCTTGGAGGGACACATCAACAAATTTGGTATCCTCTTTACGCGCTTTTATCGCCCAATCTATCGCCATAAAGCCATTCGGAGTCAGCTTATTCAATACCACCAGTTCAGACACTTGTGCATTGGCTTGGCGCAGTGGAAAGGTGCCGATAGACCCGCGAGCAGCCACAAAAAACACCGTGATTGAAATGAGTCCGTAAACCACCGCAACAGGGCTAAACCAGCGCGTGACGTGTTTTGATGTGGCAGTGAGTCGGTGACTTATCCAAGCACCAAGTATGGCAACAGCAAGGGTTAGTAGGGTGCTTTGCACGATCGGGTAGTCTTGCCACATGTTCATGACAACGGCTTCGGTGTCATCTTCAAACAAGCCAAAGGCAAATAAGTCGTAGTGGTTATGGTACGTTTGGTAGTAGTAATAGTTGCCGACAGTGATGGCGGTGATAATAAACACAATAACCGTGCTATACGTTATCGCGATAGGTCGGAACGCACGCCAAATGGTGCTGTGGGCTGCTAGTAGCAAGCCAATCAGATATAAGGGCGCGAAGCCGATTGCGCTGACGCGAAGATCGTAGCGAAGCCCGGTAACCACCATGCGCCAAATATCAGCCGACTTGCCAGTCAGCTGATTAGTGTCGACAAAGTAAGCGAACATCACCGCTCGACCCACACACATAATGAGGGTGACAAACAGCACCTGAAACCAAACCAGTTTGGTGAGTTGTCTAAAGTGTTTTTGATACATCATAAAATTAACGACTACTTTTTATTTCAGAGAGTTTTATTCCAGAGAACGTTATTCAGGCGAATGGTCTTTTTGAGCCACCTGTGCTTAGGTTGTGTACTGGTACGAACCCACAGGTCAGCATACTTAACAAACGTTGAGTGAGCGGACAAAAGCGACAGCAAAAACCCTTGCTTGCCATCTAAGAAGCCTGCTTTAACGATGTACATTTTCACGAAGCAAGCTATAGCATGAATGATGCCTTGAGAAAGACTTGAACGCTTGCCGCGCTTTTCACGTTGTTCTGCCCACGCTTTGGCGTACCCTGCGGACTTCACCAAGTAATGGTGGATATCATCATAGGTATAATGAATTAGATCGCCCGTTAGTGTCTCTACTTTCATCGATTTATTCGTTTGCACTTTTTCATGCACCAGTGAATCATCGTATTGGGTGAGATTCGTAGGATAGAGCCTAAGAACCTTATCGGGATACCAACCACAATGCTTAATGAAGCGACCAAATACCCAGCTTAGGCGAGCAAACTGATAAATCGTCGAGGGCTGATTTTTCTCAACCGCTTGCAAAATACTTTGCTTAAGCTCTGGTGTGACTCGTTCATCTGCATCCAGCCAGAAAACAAAATCAGACTCAACATGGCTTTGTGCTAGTCGTCTTTGCGGACCAAATCCTGGCCATTCATGATTAACATGAAACTTCGCGCCAAAATCATGGGCGATGGCTTCGGTATTATCTGTGCTGCCTGAGTCTAAAATAACGATTTCATCCACCCAGCCTTGCACGGTTTCAAGGCAGGCTCGCAAATGCTTGGATTCATTTTTTACAATCATTGCGACAGCAAGTTTTGGTTTGGTCACTGTGATGATCCTTGGTTAGTTGGTATCCCCGCTTATTATAGGGGGATAATGTCATTCGTAAATTTTCGCCGTCCCTAATTCTCGCGCTATCCTCACTTCTCACGTCATCCTCACGAAAGTGAGGATCTCCCAAAGAGAGTGACTGCTTTAACAACGGCGTAGCAATCAAAGCATACTTAACTTCACGGCCCGTTTTATGAGATCCCCTTTTTCAAGGGGATGACGATGGATTTGCCAGTTGGACTAACCCAGCCCCTCCGCCTCGACAACGCGATCGAACATTTCAATCACATCATCGGAAGAAATTCGCTGCATCGCTGTTTTATCTTTAACTCGAGCTCGCCAACTCAACTCACTACTTGGTTTGCCCGTTTCAGCCATAATTGCTTCTTCATACACAGACACCACATAATCTTGGTAATTATACGGTCCAGTACGTTTAGGATTATGATGTGCATAAAGCCCAATGACAGGCGTACTCATGGCATTAGCCATATGAGTCGGACCTGTGTCCGGCGCGATAACTAAATCGGCTTGATCAAGAAGAGCAAGCATTTGGAGCAAGCTACTTTTGCCAATCAGATTGGTAATCGGTGATGAAATGTCTCTCTCAATCTTTTCACCAAGCTCAATTTCGATTTGAGCAGGACTCCCCGCGAGCATTATGTTCCAGCCTAGTTTTATCGCGTGTTCAATCACCGCCACATAGCCCTCAGCGGTCCAGTTCTTATAGCCTTTACTTGCCGCCGGGACGATAAGCAAATTTCGCTCGCTGGCAAGTTGTTGCTTCGCCCAAGTCAGATCGTCACTTGAATAATGCAATGTCCACTTGGCTTGAGTGGTTGGTATACCTAACGTTTCAGTGAACGCCATCAAGCCATCAAGGACATGCATTTTGGTGAACGAGGGCACGTTAACATTGGTAAACAGCCCCTGAAAATCTTGCGCACGCTCGCCATCAAAGCCCAGTTTATACTTCGTGTTGATTCCCAGCGTGGCAATACTCGCACGAAAGGCGTACTGCATGTGTAACAGTGCGTCAAAGTGATGGTGTCTGAGTTGCTTCCAAAGCGCTCGGTAGCCTTGCCAGCCTGCTTTTTTATCGAAAACCACGACCTCGATGCCTTCGATACTTTTTAGCAATTGCGCTTCCAGTTTACCCGTTACCCAAGTGATTTTAGTCTCAGGCCAATGGTGTTGAATTGCCTGTACGGCTGCGATGGTGTTACAGACATCACCAATAGCAGAAAGCCTTAAAATACACACAGAGTGAGGAGCAGAATCGAAAAGTGCCATAAATACACAACGCCAGAAACAGATGTAAAGATTATGCAGGGGGGCGGTTTGAATGTAAAATCAGAAACAGTGGAAAAATAGAAAAGATGGTGCTGGGTCCTTGGTCCTAGTTCCTAGGGGTAGGACTTAAGCGTGAAAACAGTGAACAGTAACAACACCACCTATTGGTTTGATGAGGTTTTATTGCAAGAGCCGATAGAGCAAGTGTTTGCAGCGGATTTTTGGCAATCACAAGGTAAGGTGATCGGCAGTGCGCAAGGGCGTGGAACCACATGGTTTGTGCAAACCCAAAGCCAGTGAAGCGGCGCTTAGACACTATCGCCGTGGCGGACTGTTTGGAAAACTGGTGAAAGACCAGTATTGGTTTACAGGCTGGGAGAAAACTCGCAGTTTCCAAGAATTTCAGCTGCTCAATACCTTAATAGAAGCAGGCGTCAACGTGCCAAGACCAATTGCGGCGCGAGCAGTCAAGGCAGGGCCTTACTATCGAGCTGACTTATTGAGTGAAAAAATTGCCAATGCCCGCGATCTTGTCGCCATCTTACAAGACAAACCGTTACCGAAAGAGATGTACCAAAAAATTGGTGCGGAAATTCGTAAAATGCACGACGCGCAAGTGAACCATACTGATTTGAATATTCACAATATCTTGATTGATGATCAAGATAAGGTTTGGATTATTGATTTTGATAAGTGTTGTTTAGAGTCAGGAGATGACTGGAAGGAGTTAAACTATGCACGCTTAAAGCGCTCTTTTGAGAAAGAAGTAGTACGCTTTAACATACGGTATAGAGTAGAAAATTTCTCCGATATTATTAATATAAATACTAAGGTTTAGACCTTTTATTAGCTGGAGGCGATACGATGACAATATCTAGATGTTGTTAGTTGGCTTTGATATCATCAGTACGTTTTCTCCAGTCATTATTCACTATTTCGCTAAAAGAGAGCCATATTTTGTCCAATATGCAAAAAGAAGTATTTAGTCACTCGATTTTTAGTTGGCTATTGGCCGGGCTCGCGTTATCCCTTGGGGTTTCAAAAGCAGGGCTAGGCATTTTTCTATTTTGCTGCTGCTCGTATTTATTGGTTTTAGTGTTAAATATCGAACTGAATTGAGTTTTCATTCAATGAGTCGAGTCTCCCAATGGCTACTGTTGTTATTTGCTGGTGGTTCGCTGCTTTCTTTACTGTCCTCTGGTGGTTTAGGCAGCATGAAAGACTTTATGAGCAAAGGTAGCTTGTTATTAGTGTTACCCATTTGTCTTCACTTACTACATGATGAAAAAAACAGACGTTTTGCCTTTTTTGCCTTGTTGCTAGGTGCCGTAATTGCATCGTTATATTCCTTATCTATGTGGGCCGAGACCCTAAATTCCGCTGAGCCTGCGGGTCGTATTGCGAGTTTTTGGGATCTAGGACGCTGGGGGAAGTACGTCTGCTACGTTTTAGTTTTTTTACTGCCTTTATTGTCTATGCCACAATCCCGAAAGCAGAGAGCCGCGATGATTCTGTGTTTTAGTTTAGTGCTGCTCGCGTTGCTGATTTCAGGAATGCGTGGCCCATTTTTAGCGATAGTGGTTTCATTCTTGGTCTACTTTTTAATTTTAAATCGCCACTACCTTCTGCACTTTGCCATACTTTCTGTTGTGAGTGCTGTTATTGTCTTTATTGCGGCACCAGGTGTGATTGAATTTGCTTGGTTGAGATTCATGTCGATATTTGATGTGACGCAGAACCTCTCTAACTTGGCACGCCTCAACATGTGGCAGTATGCAATTGAGTTCTTTAAGTACAATTTAGGTAACGATTGGCAAAGCATACTGTTCGGAAGTGGTTTTGAAAATTTAGAGCCGACCTTTACTGCATTTTTGGTGCATACCGGGAGTGTTGAGCACTTAGTGACGGTTACCGGAGGGGAGGCCTCTTTTAATGACCATCATAATGCGTTCTTGAACACACTCAATAAAATGGGTCTCGTTTATCTATGCATGCTTATGTTCGGTGTTTATTTGGTGCTGAAATCGTTGTGGTCACGTGTCACTCGTTGCAATGACCTACTTGGCAATGAAAAATCGGCAGCGTGGCTACATTCAGCATTGTTGGTCGTGTTGGCGTACGTAGTTATGGGAATATTCTATAGCAATGAACTCAATTACCAAACCTTGATGGCGGCTTTTATGTGCTGTCTTGCGGTTCGTTTTCATGATGCTGAAACCACTTTGGCTACAGACACGACGGATGGAGCAGATGGCACCCATGCATAAAGGAAAAGCAAACTACAAAGCCTCGGTGATAGTGGCATTTTATAACAATTTGGATGTGCTTTCGGTCGTTTTAAAAGCCTTACAGAATCAAACTGAATCCGATTTTGAGGTGGTTATCGCCGACGATGGTTCTCGACCGGAAGTGGTTGAGCAGCTCAAAATAAAAATTGATAACTCACCACTGTCCATACAGCACATATGGCATGAAGACGCAGGCTTTAGAAAAAACCGTTGCCTGAATCTTTGTGTAAAAGCCAGTCGTAGTGAGTATCTGATTTTTATTGACGGAGACTGTGTACCTCAATCTCATTTTGTTGAAGATCATTTGAGTGAAGCAAAGCTAAATCGGGTCGTGAATGGCAGGCGAGCGGATCTTTCCCCTCGTTGCAGCGAATTGCTGGTAGCGTCACCTTCTCCTGAGCATTTTGTCTCGAATCACTTTGGTAAAATGCTGATCGATGGTTTACGCAGCCAAGGGAAGAATGCTGAAAAGGGTTATCGCTTAGAAAATGAGTGGTTACGACAAAAACTACAAAATAAAAAGAAAGGACTTGTTGGCTGTAATCTGTCTTTACATAAGGCTGATTTATTGCGCATTAACGGCTTTGATATGCGCTATGAAGCGGCGGGTACGGGGGAAGACAGTGATATTGATTTTCGACTGCAATTGTTAGGCGTCGAGATCCATAACTGTTTTTACAAAGCCACACAGGTTCATATTTACCATAAAGAGCTCCCTCGTTTAGCTATCAATGATGAATTATTTGCAAAAGTACGGGCCGAAAAACAAGCTTATACAAAATTTGGTTATGATACGTTGTAAAAAAGGGGAGCGACTAAGCTCCCCCTTTTTATACCCAGCAAGAAAAGGACGTGATCTTTGCTATTTATACAGGCGCGTAGCGTTCAGTTCATTACTTTCCTGTTGTATGTACAAGAATCCATCGTCACCGGAAAGGCGTGAACCAGCGACATAACCGTCTTGACAATTAAGTTCACGATCGTAGGTAAAGCCGAGTAATTGGGTGACATAATACGATAGCTGAATTTGGAAGGCATTGTCACATTTCCCCATTAAGTTCTCTGCTAGTTCAACGGTTTTTTCCTCGCTAGACGCGACATAAATAGGCACAGTATAGTTTGCTTGATGATCAAAGCTACCATGTCCCTGCGTGGTTTTTGTTACGTACTGACCGTGATCCGATGTCATGATCAGCGTCCAGTTCCCGGGGACTTTTTCCTCTAACGTTTCTTGAACGTTCTTGATCATGTTATCTGTATAATGAACACTATTCATATACTCTTGGTAAGCCGATGTTGTACCAAAGGGTTTATAACTATCAGGTGTTCTCCCCGCATAAGGCATATGGGAACCAATTTGGTGTAAGACAATGAAATTCTTTTTCGTGAGGTCAACCTGCTCAAGCCACGTAACTAATTGGTCATCTAATACCCCTTCATAGCCGTCCCCAGTTATATCAAAGCCGTCTTTATAGTCATCTATCCACCCTTTTCCGAGGAGCGACACTAACGCAAGGCCGTAATTGGGCTGAGCTGAATAGAAGTGTGTGTTGTAGTGGTTTTGCTTAGCCAACTTGAAGATGCTGGTGTTTTCTGTGCCAATTTGTTTTATGCCATTTGGCTTTTCAATAGCGTTAAAGAAAAACGGGATGCTAACATCGGTGAAGAGCCCTCCAGAAAAACCTTGCTTGAAAAAACGATGAGGTTGTTCTTTCTGTGTATCAAGCCAAGGGGTTGTTGCTTCTTCAAAGCCGAAGGCGCTCATGTAGTGGGAGGAAAGGCTCTCGCCCATAATCAAAACTACCGTATCACTGAGACCTGGAGAAGTATGAGTAGGTGCTTTACTGGTAAATGAGGCAACCTTCGACAGTCCAAATAACTCTCCTGGCAATGTATGTGCAATAAAGTATCCCCAAGTATAAGAAGAGCTTTTTAATACAGAATGCTGCATAGCTAGGTATACGACCGAGCGTATTTTGGTTGTTGATAGTTTGTTTTATTGGATAAAAAGCAACCAGGCATACTGAGATGATACTTACCCAGTGGTATTTCTTGCGGATACTTTTTCGACACCTTACAAGAATGGCAAGAGTGATCAATACCGAGAATAGAGCTGTGATCGTGACCGCCATCGTTGAAAGGGCATCTTGACCAGAAATTAGCACTTCAAGAAATTTTTCAAACAGTAACCAAAGTTTGATTGGAGTGATGTAAGAACCATAGGTAGAGAGGCTAAAAAATTGTATACAATAAGAGAGTCCAATGTAACTGACCAGCAGTCCGACTGCAAAACTTGAGCGTGCGTAGCTGATCACTAAACCAAGGATTAAGAATATAAATATAATCAAGAGCGGTTCACCAAGAGGGATCACGCTATAGTGATTACGAACGACAGTCTCCGCGATTAGAGTGATAACACCTGCAATCAAAGAGCGCGCTATAACAGCGGACAGGTGGTGACCAAATACATATTTAAACATTGCTACTCTCAGTATACCCAAGCAACCCTACATTTAGGATAGTGTGTTTTATAAAAATGATGGAACGCTCTTAACCTCAGAGTTAGCTTGGTTAAGAAAATGGCGTGTATCTTATCCTAAATAGACACGGGAGGTTTAATCTTGTTGTCAGATAATGTCTGCAACGTTGCTGCTATCGCCCCTTGATTCCTCTTTACGACACATATTCCTGCTCTCCCCATCTCCTGACGGCGTTGCTTGTGCTGAAACAGTGTGGATAGCTGCTGTGAAAGCTGTTGTGAATCTTGCACGATAAGCAGAGCACGCTCGGTGTTAAGTTGGTTTACAATTTGGGTGAAGTTGAAGTAGCTTGGTCCAGTTAATACTGGAACACCTAATGCGGCAGGTTCCAAAACGTTGTGACCACCGACTTTATCTCCGATGAAGCTGCCACCCATAAAGCAGATGTCGGATGCCGCAAGATAAACCATCATCTCCCCCATAGAATCGCCAAGGAAGACTTGAGTGGTGTCTGGTACATTGGATAAAGCTTGGGTTCGTCTTGTGTAGCAAAAATCAGATTGCTGGCAGAGCTGGGCAACGGAGTTAAAACGTTCAGGGTGCCTTGGAACCAAAATCAAGAGTGCGTTAGGGACAGTTTTGAGCAATGTATGATGCGCGCTAAGTATTTGCTCATCTTCTCCTTGATGAGTGCTAGCGGCCACCCAAACGGGTCGATCTGTACCTAAAGATTCTCGAAGTATCGTACTCACCTGGTAAGTATTAGCGTTGACTGAAATGTCATATTTAATAGACCCCGAAACGGTGATTATCGTTGGGTCTATTCCTAGGCTGATAAAGCGACCCGCATCCTCTTCGTGTTGACAAACTAATTGAGATATCGGCTTTGTCGCCAACTGAAATAGGGGGTTGATAAGTAGGTAGCGCTGACGGGAACGCTCTGACAAGCGCGCATTAATCACCGTAATAGGAATGCTCGCTCTCGCCACCTGATTGATAGTATTAGGCCAAAGTTCCGTTTCCATAATGATTAACTGGCTTGGATTGATAGCCTTCAAAAAACCACGAATGGCAAAACCAAAATCTAAAGGCATGTATCGATGTGTTGCTATATGACTAAGCTTTTCTGCTTGCTCTGCACCTGTCGGTGTCGTGGTGGTGATCACAATGGTTTTGTCGCGGTGCGCTTCAGCGTAACGTTTGATTAATGGGGTTGCGGCGATGACCTCACCAACAGAAACGGTGTGAAACCATACGACAGGCTTTGTATCACTTTGTAGAGGAGGGGTGACACCAAAGTGCTCTTTCCAGCGAGAGCCTACGTTTGGTTTCCCTTCTTTTTTTGAATAAGCTGACTAGAAAAAAAGGTGCCAAGATTAGCAAAAGCAGCGTATACAGCATTCGAAGCATAATCATGTTTCTCAGTGTTAGTGAATAGAGGCTCGTTAATCGGTTGAGCTGGCGTTCTGCACGGAGTATGTCCAGGCTTTGTGAACCGTGTAGGTCACGATAGGAAGAATGACGACTACCATTAAGACCCGAAGGTAGCTATTCAGATCGGAAAAGCATTCACTTATCCCTTGTGAAACAAGCAAAGCCCCAAATTGCACAGCAAAAAAACGAGTGGCATTGCTCCAGTTTACCTTATTTCTAAATACGATAAGAGTTTGAGCGAAATAAGAGAAAATAAAAGCCAAAGAGAAGCCTGCGATATTAGCAAATAGAACGCTGTCTTGTATTAGGTGTAGAAAGCTAAACGCAACGGCGATATGAATCGCCGTTGCCATCCCACCAGTGAGAGCAAAGCGGACAAGGCGAAATTTCAGCAGTCTGTCCAAGAAGGTACGCATTACTTGTCTTCCTGGCCGGGTTGGTACTCAGCAAGGCTGTCTTCTTCAATAATGTAAGTAGGCCGACGCTTTGATTCCATATAAAGACGCCCAATGTATTCGCCCATCACGCCAATACCGATCAATTGTACGCCACCTAGAAACAGCACAACCGTAATCAAAGAGGCATAACCAGGAGAATCAATACCATAGATCAGGGTTTTGATTATAGTCGCGCTACCGTAAATAAAAGACAGGGCGGAGATAAGCCCACCCACATATAACCAAATACGCAGTGGTGCAGTGCTAAAGCTCGTGATGCCATCGAGAGCGAAGTTCCAAAGTTTCCAGCCGTTAAAGCTGGTTTCGCCAGCTTCTCTTGCTTCTCGTTTGTATTCCACTACAGCCGTTTTAAAGCCTACCCAGGAGAAAATACCTTTCATAAAGCGCTGATTCTCAGGAAGCAATTGAATCGCGTTGACCACACGGCGGTTGATTAAACGAAAGTCGCCGACGTTTTCCGGAATTTCGACTTGAGCAACCGCGTTATGGAACTTGTAGAACAGCTCAGCTGAGAACTTTTTCGCCCAAGAATCAGTACTGCGATCCACTCGCTTTGCGACCACCACATCATAGCCTTCTTCCCACTTGCGAAGAAAATCATGAATGAGCTCAGGTGGATCTTGCAGATCTGCATCAATAGGGATCAGTACTTCACCACGCGCACTATCAATGCCAGCCGTGAGCGCCGCTTCTTTACCAAAGTTGCGGGACAAATTGATAATACGAATTGCCGAGTATTGTTGCTGCAGTTGTTTGATGGTCGTTAATGTATTGTCTTTGCTACCGTCGTTGATAAAGATAACTTCGTAGCTATATTGGGAATCAGCAAGGACCTTACTGATCCGCTCCATAAATAGCCCGACGACTTGCTCTTCGTTATAGCAAGGGCACACAATTGAGATTGTTGGAGACGTCATCTTTATTACCTTATCTTATTAGCTATCAGGTGATTGCAACACATGGCACTCATGATGGATTGGATAGTGTTCATTGTGAAAAGTTCACGGTTTAAGTGAAAGTGCGTCAATGATAGTACTGGGTGCCAATTGCTTTAAACAGTTCATATGCCCGAAAGGGCACTCTCGTTTAAAGCATGGGCGGCATTCTATATCAGTATGAACAATCTGGACATGGTCACTGAGTGGTGGGGTATAGTCAGGAGAGCTAGAACCATAAATCGCGATGATTTTACACCCTACGGCTGCCGAGACATGCATTAAGCCAGAGTCGTTGCTGATGACGGTATCACACGTTGCCAGTAAGTCTACTGCTTCGGTGAGTGAGGTGTTGCCCGCAAGGTTAAAACAATGCGCTTGGGCTTCTACAGTTAGGCTTTGTTTGATTTTTTCCGTGACTTCTCGGTCTTTTACCGAGCCAAATAGCCAAACCTGTTGACCATTATCAATAATGTGTTGCGCCACTTCAGCGTAGTGCTGTTCTGGCCAACGCTTTGCCGGGCCAAACTCTGCCCCTGGGCACATGCCGATTGCGGTGCGTCCAGCAGTGAGTTGGAACTTATCCAGCGCTTGTTGCTGAACTGCACTATCAATAGAAAGCTGTGGGCGAGGACATGTTGCGAGAGAGACGTCATCAAGCATTTCGTCGCGTTTCGAGGCTAGCGCAACAAAACGCTCTACGTAATATTGGAAAATACGTTTGTTGGGGCGCAAGTCATTTAATAGACCATAACGCATCTCACCTTTCCAACCGATACGTTTAGGAATACCCGCAAACAAAGGAATAAGCGCAGATTTAGCCGAGTTTGGCAGCACGTAAGCGTGGGTATACCCTTCTTTTTTGAGGTGACGGCCAATCTTCCAGCGACCCATTAGATTAAAGGCGCCGTGACCAATCGGCATCTCAATGGCGTTAGCCACTTCCGGCATGCGCTGCAAAATAGGCTTGCACCATGCTGGGGCTAACACGTCTATTGTCGCAGTTGGGTTACGGCGCTTTAGCTCGGTGTAAAGGCTTTGCGACATGACCATGTCACCGACCCAAGAGGGGCCTATTACGAGAATTTTCATAGTTAAATATCGTTACTCTTAAGAATGAGCTGTGCTAATTTTTGCTCTACGTCTAACCAGTTTAGGGCATTTATATCGGGCACCGCGCAATGCATCGCCATGCTGGTAACAGCCAAATCCGAGTTAGGATGCCACTGCTTAAAATTTGCAGGGTCCGGGTTGTACAGTGCAAGCTGTGGAATACGTAATCCAGAGGCCATGTGTACAATGGCGGTATCCACCGTAATCACAAATTTAGCCGCAGCAATGAGGCTTGCTACATCAAATATCGTTTTACTGACATTATAGTGAATCGCGTCTAGATGGTGTTGTTTAATCATCTGCTCTGTTTGTTGAAACGTGTCGGGAGCGGAAATTAAGACAATGGCAATATCGGGTTGATGTTGTTTAATATGCTCAACTACTTTGGCCACAGAGTGCCCATTGAGTTTACGTGCGTTGCCGCTACCATAGGCATTGATAATACAAAACTTCTGCAAGGAATGAGCGTTAATAAATGCCTGAGCGCAGTGAGTAGAACTTTCTGTTTGTGGAACGATGTAGTGCTTTGGGTTGGCAGGAATATCAATTTTTTCCAATAGCGCCCCAAAACGTTCAGCAAAGTGAAGCGCTTGTGTCGCGGCCCCAAGTTTGATGTCAACAGCGTTGAGCGAGTCATCTAATCCTGCAATGTGTTTCGCTTTACATTGGTTAAGAAAAAACAAGTCTTTCATTTTAAGGTTAAGGTTAAGTGAAACTAATAAATCACACTCTCCAATCTCAATGCATGCCTTGGTGATTTCTTTGTAGCTCGGTCGCTTTTTGAGCTCAATGACTGAATCGGCGCCAAGGTGATTCAAGAATAAATCACGCATATTTGGCGCAGTAACGACCGTTAATTTGATATTGGGGTTGTGAGCTTTTATATCGCGAAACACAAAAGAGGAGACAAAAGCATCGCCAAATTTGGCATCCGTACGTAAAAAAACAATATGCTGCAATTGCTCTGTCTCGAGAGGCAGTGAAGACTGATGTCTATCGAATAAAATAATGCCTAACTTGCGCCTAACTTGATCGCGTAGTAACTGCAATCGAGAAATAAGAGCTCTCATTACGATTTCACCTTTCTAAATAAATAATTGCCACGCACTTTACGCCATAACCCTAGCACATCGGTTCTCGGGAAAATCGCAATACGGCGAATTTGGTATGGGTCTTCATGAAAACGCAATGACCCAGAATTGGTCGCCACGGCGTATTGATAGCCCACCTCTTTCGCAATAGTTTTCGAGGCTTGATTATGCTCGCCAAACGGGTAGGCGAACGAGGTAAGGGGTTTACCTAACAAGGCCTCGAGCGTTTGCTTATTCTCAAGAATTTCGGTGCGCTGTGCGTCATCGTTGAGCGTATCTAACTTAGGATGCGTTAGCGTATGGCCACCAATTTCAATATGTGGCGAGGCCGCAAGCTGCTTCACTTGATGGGCATTCATCAGTGGCACAGACTTTTCGGGGTTGCTTGGGTTTTCAACATCCCATCGGTTAAAGGTTTCTCCGGTGACCACATAAACCACCGCTTTAAAACCGTATTTTTCCAGCATGGGCAGCATTAGCTCAAGGTTATCGGCGTAGCCATCATCCACCGTAATCATGATATAGCGTTTGCCCGCTTCTAAGCGGCGAATAAGGCGGCCATCTTGCAAGTCTTCAAAAGTCAGGCTGTCAAAGCCCATGCGTTTTAGCAGCTTAAGGTGCTTTTCAAACATATCAATGTGCAGGTAAGTGCCATGCACACCTTTGCCACTATCATCGCTAATAAAGCGGTGATACATGATCACTGGCATTTCACGGCGTAGCGTATCGACATAGACATCTTGATAAATACGCTCAACTTGATTGACGACCTTAGTGAGTGTGTAATGTTCGCGAATGATGTCGCTGGTGGCTTCATCGCAATGTGGCGTCGACAACCCTTGCTCGATCATGCTTGGAATCGCTGTAAAATCGATATCCAGATCTTGTGGACCAATATCGCCAAAATTGCTCGCCATCGCCTGGGCGACGTTAGTGGTATCGACAATACCGATGCACTGCGCTTCACCCGCGGCAAGAGTCGGGCGACCACACAGCAAAGATTCCATCGCCACACGGCCCGCGCCAATCACCAAATCCGCTTCGCTGAGCATTTTCGGCACATCGTGGGTATAGCCAGTAAAGGTGACGCAATCTTTAAATTTTTCAAAGCGAGGCTCAAACGTTGAGCCAGACACCACTTGCACCTGATAGCGTTCCAAGTCCAAGCATTCATCTAGTAGGCGATAACAAAGCTCACCTTTTGGACCCGTTAATCGTCCGACAATGGTAATCACTGGCTTCGCATTTATAGGGGCAGGACGCCATTGAAAACGCTCAGTCTCAATACCATTTCGGCTGACTTCCATCTGCTCTAAAGGCACATTAAGGTCATTGGCTAACTGATCACGAATGGCTTCACAAACCTAAGCAGCGCTTTATTGCCCATCGCATGAAATTTTTTACGCGACGCATGCACAGGTTGACGACCATGAACCGTGGTCACCATCGGTGTACCTGTGAGCTTGCACGCCACATGACAGCTCCAGCTAGAGGCGCGAGAATGGGCATGCACCAATTGGATATTGTGCTTTTTGATAAGGTAAATCAGATACCCCACGTGCCAAAAGCGACGCGGCACACTGCGTTTATTAAAGCGCAATGAGAAGAAAGGGCCGTCATGAGGTTTGGTTAGTGTATCCGACACATAAAACACATTATGGCCTCGGGCGGTTAATTCATTGCCAACCGTCGTGGCGTAGACTTCCGCTCCCGTGACTTCAAGCTGGGAGAGAGCCATAAGAATGTTCATGGTGGTATCCTTAATAAGCGGTAAATAAAGAGTGGTTGTATGGTGGAAGAGTTAGAGCGGTCCTATGGTCCTGTGGCCCTATGGGGCTTAAGCGCTTGCCCTATAGAGCTTTCGGCTTATTATGAACCATAGAACCATAGAACCATAGAACCATAGAACCATAGAACCGTCGTCTTAACTATTCACAACCGCCAAATACTCCGCCACACCTTCCGCGACCGTCTTAAACTCAACATCGCAACCCGCTGCGCGCAGTTTGGTTAAGTCTGCTTGTGTGAACTCTTGGTATGCGCCTTTCAAATGATCAGGGAACGGAATGGTTTCAATCTCGCCTCTACCGTGGTGTTTAATCACCGCCTCTGCCACTACTTCAAAGCTTTCCGCATTACCGGTTCCGCAGTTGAAAATACCAGACACACCGTTTTCCAAGAACCATAGGTTCACTTTCGCCACATCACCCACATAGACAAAATCACGAATAAACTGTTCGCTACCAGCAAACAATTTAGGGTTCTCACCTAGCATTCATTTGGTTATTAAGGTGGAACGCGACCGACGCCATGCTGCCTTTGTGCTGTTCACGTGGGCCGTAAACATTGAAGTAACGGAAACCGGTAATTTGTGACAGTTTTTCGCCGTGCGCTTCTGCATCTGCAGTTAAGCGGCGAACATAGTTATCAAACTGCTGCTTTGAATAGCCGTAAACGTTTAATGCGCCTTCGTATTCACGCTCTTCTTTAAACACGGTTGTGTCGCCGTAAGTGGCGGCAGAAGAGGCGTACAAGAACGGGATTTCACGCTCTAAACAGAAATGAAGCAGCTCTTTAGAGTACTCGTAGTTGTTCAGCATGACATATTTGCCATCCCATTCAGTGGTTGCAGAGCACGCCCCTTCATGGAACACCGCTTCAATCGGACCAAAGTCATCGCCCGCCATCACTTGTGTTAGAAAGTCATCACGATCCATGTAATCAGTGATATCTAAATCAACCAAGTTCTTAAACTTACGGCCATTTTTAAGGTTGTCTACCACCAGGATGTCGTTTAAGCCCGCTGCGTTTAGCGCTTTGATAATGTTGCTGCCAATCATGCCAGCACCGCCAGTTACGATGATCATAAAACTCTTCCAATTGAATAGGATAATTAGTTTGAGTATATAAGATTTGAGGGGAAGGGGGAATAAGGGGAGGGAAGAGCGGGTTAGGAGTGGTGTTATGGAGGGGGAGTTAGTTTTTTGGCCTGTGGAAGTGTTTTAGATCTTATCTTTATGTTTTTTTATTGTATTGCTTTGTCATGTAGTGACGTTGGTTCTATTTTTGCCACAAAATTACGTATTCCCCCTCTAGGCCCCAGGGCCGCTTTTATTTCGCTCTTTCCCCTAGGACCACAGAACCATAGCCCCGCTTTTCCCAGGACCCAGGATCGCTCTTTCCCGCCGTTTGTCAGCAAATTGTAAAAAAATACTCATTTACAATGCTTTATACTTTCTACTAACATAACAGCTCAGGGTGCTCAACTGAGTGCACTGAATTATCGATAATTTAGTAAAGGAATATAATCATGAAAAAAATCGCATTAGTAATGGCGATTGCAGCGGGCATGGCTAGCCCAGCGTTTGCGGAAGCAGAAGCTGGCGCAGCGGGTGCTGGTGGCGCGGCTGGTGGTGCTGCAGGCGCAGCAACAACAGGTGCTATCGCTGTCGGTGCTGCAGCGGCAGTAACTGTAGTCGCGGCTGCATCTTCGGATGACAGCACAGCAACAACGGTTACGGCTCCAGCTAACTAAGCTTCGCTGTAATGAATAAGCTCCTCTTACATGTTGTATCGTAAGGGGGTTTTTAGAAGTAAGAGCGGTCCTATGGTAGAAGAGATAGAGCGGCCCTATGGCCCTGTGGGAATGCGCGATAAGTTGTGATTTTTAGTTGTTAAGTGTTTGACTTGTAGTGGTGTATGCCTTTTTGTGAACCATAGAACCATAGAACCATAGAACCATAGAACCATAGAACCATAGAACCATAGAACCATAGAACCATAGAACCATAGAACCATAGAACCATAGAACCATAGAACCATAGAACCATAGAACCCATTTATCCCCCCACAAGGACGTTAGTGTGAATGTTAAGCCGTATCTACTCGCGTGTGCTGTACTTTTTCTTACCGCTTGTTCGCAACGTTTCCAAGATGTGAATGCCACAATGGCAGAGGCCGTTTTTGGGGCGGATGACATTGAATTTACTGCGGAAAATATTCGCAAGCTCCCTTATGCCAGTGCCTACGTTCGCATTAATGACGGGCCACAAATTTTTATGGTCTTGGCGTTTGCCGAGCCCAACACCCAAACGGGTGAGACGCAATACAAATGGATGTCCTCTGACCGAGCGGTGATCATCACCGAATCGGGTCGCATCGTAAAAACCATTGGTTTATACGGCGACAACTTAGCAGGAAGCACCCGCCAACAACAAACCGACACCTCTTGGCAAGTCACGTACGACTGGATGCCAAAATACCGCTACGGCTACAACGGCATCGCGCTGCAAACACCGCGAGGCAGTGAAACCATCACCACCGTACTCAATACTTACGACACCCAAAAGCTCACAGAAACCGTCACGTTTGACGCCATCGACGGCAAGCTAGTGAATACCTATTGGAAAGATATAAAAACCGATAAAGTCATAAAAAGCATTGAACAGTTAGGGCCGGAGATGACCACGGTTGAAATGACATTGTTGAAGGTTCCGACGATTTAAGAGTGGGAAAGAGCGGGTTAAGAGCGGTCCTATGGTCCTATGGCCCTAGGGAGGAGCGGTTTCTAGCTTTTGGGTGGCTCTTATCGCAAATATAGAATAAATGGCTTGTTTTTGGTTGACAAAAACAGCTTTAAAAACATGATTCTGCAGGACCACAGGACCACAGGACCACAGGACCACAGGACCACAGGACCACAGGACCACAGGACCACAGGACCACAGGACCACAGGACCACAGGACCACAGGACCACAGGACCACAGGACCACAGGACCACAGGACCACAGGACCACAGGACCACAGGACCACAGGACCACAGGACCACAGGACCACAGGACCACAGGACCACAGGACCACAGGACCACAGGACCACAGGACCACAGGACCACAGGACCACAGGACCACAGGACCACAGGACCACAGGACCACAGGACCATTTTTAAACTCTCAAGGATCCCCCATGCTTCAAGGATGCAAAAAACTCATCACCGCTAGCGCCTTACTTTTCCTAGCTTTTCCTTCTATCGCAACGGATCTGTCGGCGAGTTTATCAGTATGGCTACCACAACAAAGCCTTCATTTCGATTACCCGCAGCCCACGCGCTTAGAGCAAGTATTAAAAGACACGCGCTTGCAAGCCAGTCATCAACAGCTTCAATTAGAGCCATTACAAGCCCAATTATTTGATGTGCAAAAACAGCCAAAAGTGGATGGCCAAAAGCGCGACGTCATTGCCCAGTTGCAACAGCTACACCTTGAAGAACCCCAGCTTGGCGCGGATAAGGTGATGGCTCAAATTAATGCGTTAGAGTTTAAATACCGAGAGTTTACTCCGCTCGACTACGACGTAGTGCAATCGCAACTCAAACAAAACCCATTGCTGGATGGCGAGTACCAATTAAACGTAGCGGTAAGAGATCCGCATCTCTACTTCTTCGGCGCGGTGAAACAACCAGAACAGCCCTTGCAGCGATCCCAATGGTTTTTGGCCGACTACTTCAAAGCGCTCGGCAAGCTAAGACTAGACAGCGCCAGTACCAGTTTAGCGCTCATCATCCAACCCGATGGCCATATAAACACTGCCCATTATGGCAATTGGAATTTCAAGCCGCATTTCATCGCGCCGGGCGCGACAGTGTTTGTGCCGTTTGACTCACTGCCCTCACAATTCACTTCACTCAACCAAGATATCGCGCAACTGCTTCGTCATAAGGTAATCAATAATAATGAATAATAACGCCCCTTCCTTACTGGCCTTGGCTATCTCATCGGCGCTAACGGGTAGTGTGTTGAGTAGCATGGTATTTGCCGACCCTTTTGAGCCTGCAACCCTTACCCCATCACAGTCTGATTTTGGTGGCGTAGGGTTAATGCAAATGCCCACGGGGCGAATGGCGCGTGAAGGGGAGTTCAGCATCAACGGGGACTGGAGCTCGCAATACCATAAATACAACATCAGCATGCAAGTGATGCCCTGGTTAGAAACCACAGTGCGTTACACCTTGGTGCAGGATCTATTCTATAGCAGCGACCCAAGTTTTAGTGGCGACACCAAATACACCGATAAAGGCATCGACTTTAAAATTAGGCTATGGCAAGAAGGCGATTACCTACCAGAAACGTCCGTCGGTTTTCGGGATTTTGGTGGCACCGGATTGTTTGATGGCGAATTTGTCGCGGCCACCAAACGCTATGGCAACCTAGACTTTACCTTAGGCATGGGCTGGGGGTATCTCGGCACCAGAAACAATATAGCCAACCCATTTTGTAAGATCAGCGAGGAATTTTGTAACCGCCCGTTAGATTACAAAGGTAAAGGCGGTATGGTGGATTATGAGCGTTGGTTTAAAGGCCCTGCGGCATTATTTGGCGGCGTAGAATACCAAACCCCATGGCAACCGCTACGCTTAAAACTAGAGTACGACAGCAACGATTACTCGCAAGACTTCCCTGTACGTCGGGCTGGGGTAAATATGACGCCAGCCACCCCGTGGAATGTCGGCGCGTTGTACCGACTTGGCGACTGGGGCGATGCACGCGTGAGCTACCAGCGCGGTAACGCGCTAGCCCTTGGCCTGACACTTCGCACCAATTTTAACGACATGAAAGCCGTTTGGTTAGATGAGCCGCAAGTACAACCTAGACCGAACGAGGCCGCCGCCGATGCGAGCAAGAACGTAGACGATGTCGATTGGCAAAAGGTCGCAAGCCAGTTAGAAAGCAATGCTGGCTATAAAGCGCCCACTATTACCGTGGACGGCGATAAAGCCATTATTACCGCCAGCCAAAGCAAATACCGCGACAGAAGCGAAGCACAAGAGCGCGCGTCGGCAATTTTGAGCAACGCCTTGCCAAGCAGCATTGAGCGCTATGAAATCGTCGAAACCGCAGAAAATATTCCGGTGACGTCCACCACCATTGATGCAAAAACCTACCAAACCATCGCCCTAAATCAAAGTATTGATCAAAGCTTTAGCGACGCCGCCACCGGGCGAGAAGAAATTGACTTAAGTGACAGCACGACGAAGAAAACCGTGTATGACGGCTTTGATGCCTTCGATTACCACGTGTCACCGACGCTGGCGCAATCTTTCGGCTCGGCGGAAAACTTCTACCTGTTTGAAATTGGGGTGGATGTGGGCGCGGAGTACTGGTTAACTCGCAATGTTAACGTCTCTGGTGGCATTCACTTTAATGTGGTGGATAACTACGACAGCTTTAACTACGAAGTGCCACCGGATGGCACCGATGTCCCAAGGGTGCGCACCTTATTCCGCTCGTACGTGACAGACAACCCAGTACGCATGAACAACCTGCAATTAACCTGGTTGGATGAGCTCGGCAACGGCTTTTACAGCCAAGCCTATGGCGGCTACTTAGAAAGCATGTTTGCGGGCGCGGGGGGCGAAGTGTTATATCGCCCACTGAACCAAAACTGGGCCATTGGCGCGGATGTGAACCTTATCTCGCAACGCGATCCCAATAGCTGGTTTGGCGTATTCACCGAAGAGCAGCAATACAGCGAACGCGATGGCCGTTACTACAAAGTACTGCCGCAAGGCACGACAGGCTTCTTAACCGGATCTACTACATGCCGCAGTGGAACTTTATTGATAACACGTTACTAAAAGTGGGCGTGGGTAAATTCCTCGCTGGTGATTTAGGCACCCGTGTGGATTTCTCCAAACAGTTTGACAGCGGTGTGATTGCTTCAGCGCGTACGCCAGCTTGACCAACATGAGCAGCGAAGACTTTGGCGAAGGCAGCTTTACTAAAGGCTTCTATGTCTCCATCCCCTTCGACATCATGACCGTGAAGCCAAGCGCCAACCGCGCCAATATTTCATGGCAGCCAATTACCCGTGACGGTGGGCAGATGTTAAGCCGTAAGTATCAGTTGTTTAATTTGACCGATGCGAGATCGCCGTGGTTGCAGAGGCCGAATGGGGTTGAAGAGCGGGAATAGAGCGGGTTTAGAAGCGGTTCTATGGTCCTATGGTCCTGGGGGAGAGCGGTTTAGGAGCGGGCTCCTAGGAAAGGGCGGTTCCTGGTTCCTAGGGGTGTTGCGGTATCGGTGTTAGAGTTGGTGAGGCTCTGATACCAAGCGAAGGAAGTCTTAAAAGAGTGCTATGACTCTATTGGGCGCATCTTCTTATTTTGTATAAGAAAACCCTATCCTATCTATATAACTAGGTTGTGGTATTTATCTGGTTGATATTATTGATGTCTATTAAATGGGCTTGATATAAAAACGTGATGAAGATCTCGTGCAGTGCAACTGATTTTCTATCAATGTGATATTGCTTCAGGGATAATACTGGCGTTTTATGAGTGCATGGCAGTCTAAGGTCCTGACTCGTAAGTCATTAAACAGATAACCGTTGGATTATGGGATGGCTTAAGCCCTTCTCTCGGTTGAACACTAACACGTCAGTTAATCGACTCATTATATCTTCCGCCTGTGAACCCAAAGCGGTAATACATCGTCATACTAACCATATCAAACAGTATGGCAAACTGTAAGTTAGAGGGTGTTATGTATGAAAGCATGCTTAACATCGCATGGGAGCGAGAGAAAAGAGGATAAATGAGCGCAAGGAATAATTAGAAATGATTTTTATGGGTTATTGCCCTGCTTGTGCCATGGAAATGCGCTTAGTTCGAATTTCACGTACGGCATTTGAGAAGCGTTTTTTCAGACGACATGAAATAAAATGCCAGTGTGAAAGTTGTAAAACGGTTTTCTTTGTTAATTTAGCGGATTGAGAGAGCGGGTTTAAGAGCGGACCTGTGGGGCTATGGCCCTATGGTAAGGGGATGTTGAGTGCGGTAAGGGTTTGACATGCTATGTTTTTGGTTTTTGCTAGGACCACAGGACCACAGGACCACAGGACCACAGGACCACAGGACCACAGGACCACAGGACCACAGGACCACAGGACCACCCTTCTCCCTAAAATGCGACTTAACTCTTATTATGTGATGCAATTTCACTTTAGTTTAACACTTATTTATAAAACAATAGATAGGGATAAGAGCGGGTTTAAGAGCGGACCTATGGTAGAAGAGATAGAGCGGCCCTATGGCCCTATGGAAATGCGCGATAAGTTGTGATTTTTAGTTGTTAAGTGTTTGAGTTGTAGTGGTGTATGCCTTTTTGTTAACCATAGGACCATAGGACCATAGGACCATAGGACCACAGAACCACAGAACCACAATACCTCTTACAATTGTCTACAAAACACGATACGCCTTAAACTTCGTGATTTGTAGCAAATTGAAAGAATAAAGAGAAAACGTATTAAGCCGCTATAGCATATCATGCTGTAAGAGCTTGGATTTAGGTGTGAAGTAAACAGAACACATAGTGAAACAAGATAGGCAACCAGTGACTTATTGATTGTAATGGCGTTTTCAATGTGGATAATACGGGCTCAGTAATAATTGGATCGCACGCGCAATTATAAAACATCTAAAAAACATAAAAAGCGATAAGTTACACGGTGAAAAGAGCGGTTTTACCTTTTTAACCGCGAGTTCATAAGCAGTAGTGCGACATCGTTATGTCATGCTGATGACTTACGCTAACAGGACAACACGTCGTTGGGTTTCTGGCTATCAATGGTAGCGAGCTCAAAGAATGACACAATGCGAACGGATGCATAATAGGGTTATATGCTTAACACCAGCGGGCGGTAGCGTCTTTGAACGCAACATGATCGCCTGCCCAAAAAGGTAAGCAAATATCACGTAGCCCTTGATTCTGAACCCCATCCCCAGAACAATAGACCCCAAAGGACAATATTTCCAGGAACCAGGATCTTTTTCCTCATGTTCCAGGAAACTAGGAACCTAATCCCAGGAACTCAAAAGCCCCATGAATAACGTTAAAAAACTCACCATCACGGCATTATTCCCGTTGTTGATTGCTCGATTGTACCTTGCCAGGTGGCCACATTTCAACCAGCGACAAAAACGTCATTCAAGCTGAGGGCGAAACCACCGACTTATCGGAATTAGTGAATGTTTACCCACTCACACCAGAGCGTGTGGCGTCTTTTAAAATTCCAGAACCCGTGTCAACGCCAAATCCAGAATTGGATTTAGAAGTGGCCAACTACCAATACCGCGTAGGCCCAGGTGATATCCTTAATATTACTATTTGGGATCACCCAGAACTCACCATTCCAGCGGGCTCATATCGTAGTTCAGCAGAAGCGGGCAACTGGGTCAGTGCCGACGGCACTATTTTCTACCCTTATATTGGATTTGTTGAGGTAGCAGGTAAGACTGTCCGAGAGATCCGTAAAGACATGACAGACCGACTGGTGCAGTACATTGAAAGCCCACAAGTGGACGTGAATGTAGCGGCGTTCCGCTCTAAAAAAGTTTACGTCACGGGTGAAGTATCCAGCCCAGGCCAAAAACCTGTCACCAATATCCCCATGACACTGCTAGATGCGGTGAACTTAGCGGGCGGTTTAGAAACCGACGCTGACTGGCGCAATGTCACGGTAACCAGAAATGGCAAAGAAGAGCGCATATCGTTATACGCCCTCATGCAAAAAGGCGACTTAACCCAAAACCGCCTAATGCAACCGGGTGACATCATCCACGTGCCACGTAACGACGCACAGAAGATCTTCGTGATGGGTGAAGTGGGTGAGCCACAAACCCTGAAAATGGACCGCAACGGCATGAGCCTAACCGAAGCGCTAAGCACGGTAGGCGGCATCAACGAAGTCGCTGCAGCGGCAACGGGCATTTTTGTTATTCGCCCTACTCGCGTGGATGAACAAGACAAAATTGCCAATATCTACCAACTCAACATGCAAGACGCCACCGCACTGTTTCTAGGCACAGAATTCGAACTCCAGCCTTATGATGTAGTCTACGTCACCGCGACACCACTCGCGCGCTGGAACCGTTTAATGACTCAGTTACTACCAACGTTAACGGGTCTTAAAAATATCGGTGATGCGGGTAACTCTTATAGAGGGTGGGGGAATTAAGAGGAATAAGAGCGGACCTATGGTGCTATGGCCCTATGGGAGTGGCATGTCGAGAGGTGTAAGTGCTTGACATGCTGTGCGCTTGGTTTTTGCTAGAACCACAGAACCACAGAACCACAGAACCACAGAACCACAGAACCACAGAACCACAGAACCACAGAACCATAGAACCACAGAACCGTTTTTAACCAGGACCGCTTTTAACCATGTTTAACAAAATCTTAGTCGTCTGCGTAGGCAACATCTGCCGCTCCCCTATAGGCGAGCGCATGCTGGCACAACTGCTACCCAACAAAACCGTGGCATCCGCTGGCATCGCCAGCGCCAAAAGCGGCCTAGTCGGCAAACCGCATCGGACAAAACCGCTATTCAAGTCGCCGCCGAGCACGGTGTAGATGTAGAAAACCACGCATCACAGCAGCTTACAAGCGAGTTGTGCAAAGACTACGACTTAATCCTAGTCATGGAAAAAGGCCACCTAGAAGCTCTAACCAGCATTGCCCCAGAAGCCCGCGGCAAAACCATGCTCTTCGGCCAATGGATAGGACAAAAAGACATCCCCGATCCCTACCGCCAAAGCCGCGAAGCGTTTGATCACGCGTATGAGTTGATTGAGCTGAGTGCGAAGGAGTGGATAAAAAAACTGTAAGAGCGGGGTGGAGCGGACCTATGGACCTATGGCCCTGTGGGATGTGAACAAATACTTGCCCTGTTTTACTTTGGTTGGGCTTTGAGCAGAGAATGCGATGAGACTACTAGGGTTTGAACAGTTAGAATTATGGAAAAAAAGTTCTCGATTGACGGTTGATATAGTACGGCAACTTGAACATTGTAAAAACTATGGTTTTAAAGACCAACTTTCTCGTAGCGCACTTTCTATTCCTTCGAATATATCTGAAGGTGAAGAGCGAGAAACACCAGCTGAATCTGCAAGGTTTTTGTATTACGCAAAAGGTTCGTGTGGAGAGCTGATTACTCAAGTGTATATAGGAATTGAACTTGGGTATTTTAGCAAAGAGCAAGGGCTCATATTTATAAACGAGGCGAAGCATATCTCCGTGATGTTAGCTAAGCTCATCAAACTCAGAAAGGGTGTCGTAAAATGAGTGTCATTTAGGCTTGTATTTGACGTCAAGCACGAAAAAATGGACCACAGGACCACAGGACCACAGGACCACAGGACCACAGGACCACAGGACCACAGGACCATTTACCCTTTAACCGCTTAAACTCCGGAACCTATTCCCCAATGCAGAACCCAAAACCATCCCAAAACTCCGTTTCTTCCTCTTCCGACGAAATCGATCTAGGTAAACTATTCGGCATCCTCCTAGACGCCAAATGGCTCATCATCGTCACTACCTTCGTATTCACCTGCTTCGGTATCGCGTTTGCCTTGCTATCCACGCCTATCTACAAAGCCGATGCTTTAATTCAGGTCGAGCAAAAGAGTGGTGGCATGTCTTCCTTGCTAAGTGAAGGCTTAGGCGACATGTTTGCGCAGGAGTCTTCTGCCACCACAGAAATTGAGCTGATTAAATCGCGTATGGTATTAGGCCAAACGGTAGACAAGCTTAACTTAACTACTGTCGCTGAGCCTAAGTACTTGCCAGTGATCGGTAAGGGCCTAGCAAGGTTAACTGGTCAGCAAGCGTACATTGATGTGGGTCGTTTAGAGGTGTCGGAACGTTGGCACTATCTAGATGATCAAACACTATTGTTGGTACAAACCGATGATGACAATCAAGGCTTTGAGCTACGTGACGCGCAAGACAACGTATTACTAACGGGTAAAGCAGGCGCAATAGCGGAAGGCAATGGTTATCGCGTGTTTGTCACTTACTTAGAAGGTAAGCAAGGGCAAGAATATACTTTAGGGAAAAAGCCAAAAATTGATGCGATTACCGAGCTTCAGCAAGCACTTTCCATTTCTGAGCGTGGCAAACAAACCGGTATTTTGCAGCTGTCTCTTGAAGGGGAATACAAGCTTGTTATCGAGCGTATTGTTAATGATATTAGTCAAAACTACTTCTTACAAAATGTTGCACGCCAATCGGCAGAAGCTGAGAAAAGCTTAGAGTTTTTACAAGGCCACTTGCCGGATATTAAAACCAGCCTAACGGCAGCGGAAGACGTATTAAACCAATACCGTCAAGACAATGAGTCGGTCGATTTAGGGTTAGAAGCACAATCCACCCTAAAGGTAATGGTAGAGCTAGAAGCGCAGCTTAATGAGCTGACGTTTAAAGAAAGTGAAGTGAGCCAGCGCTTTACCAAAGATCACCCAGCGTATCGTTCGCTACTAGAAAAGCGTGAAACCCTGTTAGGGAAAGAGCGCGCCTAAACAAACAGATTCAAAAATTGCCAAAAACGCAACGTGCTGTATTACGTATGACGCGTGACGTAGAAGTAAACCAGCAAATTTATGTGCAGTTGCTTAATAAAGTGCAAGAGCTGCGCATTATGAAGGCGGGCACGGTAGGTAATGTACGCATTGTCGATTCCGCGCAATCACACACCCATGCAGTAAAACCAAAGAAACCGCTAATTGTGGTATTGGCTACGCTATTGGGCGGCATGCTAAGCGTGGCGTTTGTACTCGTAAAAGCGGCGTTCCATAAAGGTGTGGAATCGCCAGACGAGATTGAAGCGATTGGTCTTCCGGTATACGCCAGCGTGCCTAAGTCGGATATGCAGTTGCAGCTGACTCACCTTGCCAAACGCCACAAAGGCAAAGACAAGCTGCTAGCAGAAAGTAACCCTGCCGATCTATCCATTGAAGCACTGCGTGGCCTACGTACCAGCTTGCACTTTGCCATGATGGAAGCGAAAAACAATATTCTAATGATATCTGGCCCTGCGCCGGGCATTGGTAAATCTTTCATTTCCACTAACTTTGCTGCAGTCGCTGCAAAAACAGGCCAAAAAGTACTGCTGGTGGATGCGGATATGCGTAAAGGCTACTTACAAAAGCAATTTAACTTAAAGTGGGATGACGGCCTATCTGAACTGTTAAGTGGCAAGCTTACCACCGAGCAAGTCATTAAACCCACAGATATTGAAAACCTACACGTGATTACCCGTGGGCAAGTGCCACCCAACCCATCCGAGCTGTTAATGCACCCACGCTTTCAAGAGTTTGTGGAGTGGAGCTCAGCAAACTACGATTTAGTTATTATTGATACGCCGCTTGGTGCTTGCGGTCACCGACCCTAGTATTGTTGGCGCCTTAGCGGGCACAACCTTAATGGTGGCACGCTATGGCCAAAATACCTTAAAAGAGATTGAAGTGGCGCAAGGGCGCTTTGAGCAATCCGGTATTGAAGTGAAAGGCGTGATTTTTAATGCGATAGAGAAGAAGGCATCTAGTGGATATGGGTATGGGTATTATAACTATGCGTATACGAGTGATGAGAAATAATCGCAGGGATTTAGTTGCTAGCACTATCTTCCTCTTCGTGTTACATCGTCATCCTCGCGAACGGGAGGATCTCCCAAGGCGGATAGTGAACTAAATTGGGGTACCTATTGAGACGGTTTTAAGAAACATAGAAAAAATCTATGCTTTATAAGGGATTGCCCGCAATGGGCTGTCTCAAATGGGTAATAAGTGTCTCAGTTTGTGTAATAAAACTGAGACATTTTTGTGAGTAAGTGACTCGAAGAATTAAGAATTAAGAATTAAGAATTAAGAATTAATTATTTTAGGAATAAAAATGACATCCATGTTTGAAAATACCAAAGTAGCGATAATTGGCTTGGGTTATGTTGGCTTACCGCTTGCAGTAGAGTTTGGTAAAAAAATGCCAACATTAGGTTTCGATATCAACCAATCTCGCGTTGATGAGCTTAAAAGTGGTTCAGATTTTACGCTTGAATGCTCAGAAGAAGAACTTAAAGAAGCGGAGTTTCTTACATATACAGCAGACCTTAATGAACTCAGAGAAGCTAATGTTTACATTGTTACAGTACCGACGCCAATTGATGAACATAAGCAGCCTGATTTAACCCCATTGATCAAAGCATCAGAAGCTTTGGGTACGATTGTAAGTAAAGGCGATGTTCTCATTTATGAATCTACTGTATACCCTGGTGCTACCGAAGAGACGTGCCTACCTGTGGTAGAGCGAGTGTCAGGCTTAACGTTTAATAAAGACTTCTTTGCTGGTTACTCACCAGAGCGTATTAACCCAGGCGACAAAGAACACCGAGTGACGAATATCTTAAAAGTCACAAGTGGCTCGAATGATGAGATTGCGGAATTTGTTGATCAACTTTACAAAACTATCATCACTGCAGGCACTCATAAAGCTTCAAGTATCAAAGTAGCAGAAGCGGCGAAGGTAATAGAGAACACTCAACGTGATGTAAATATTGCATTGATTAATGAACTTTCAATTATCTTCAATAAGCTAAATATCGATACCTTAGAAGTATTAGAGGCTGCAGGCACTAAGTGGAACTTCTTACCGTTCCGTCCTGGTTTAGTGGGCGGTCACTGTATTGGTGTTGATCCTTACTATCTGACACATAAAGCACAAACTGTTGGTTATCATCCTGAGATGATATTAGCAGGTCGGCGTTTAAATGATGGGATGGGACAGTATGTCGTGTCTGAGCTAATTAAAAAAATGCTTAAGAAGCGTATTCACGTTGAAGGAGCTAACGTATTAGTAATGGGCTTAACCTTTAAAGAGAACTGCCCAGATCTGCGAAATACTAAAGTGGTTGATATTGTTTGCGAGTTAAAAGAATACAATATTAATGTCGATATCACAGATCCTTGGTGCTCTAATGAAGAAGCGCAGCATGAATATGGCTTAACGTTAACACAACAGCTGAATCAGAATTACTACGATGCCATTATTCTAGCGGTCGGTCACAATGAATTTAAAGAGCTGGGTGCTGAAGAGATCCGCAAGCTAGGTAAAATTGAGCATGTTCTTTATGACTTAAAATATGTGTTAGACAAAAGCGCAGTGGATATGCGTTTGTAGGCGGTAAGTCGATATTATTAGCGTTATTTTAATAACGCTAATAAGTTTTAAATTAGCTATTGGTATAAATATGTCTCGTTTTGATGAAATAAAAAAAGAATTACTCAGTGCACCTAAAACGTGGCTGGTAACAGGGGTTGCAGGATTTATAGGCTCAAACCTGTTAGAAACGTTATTAAAGCTTAATCAAAAAGTAATAGGATTAGACAACTTTGCAACAGGCCATCAATATAACCTTGACGAAGTGAAAGGTTTAGTCGCTTCTGAACAATGGAAGAACTTTAGTTTTATTGAAGGAGATATTAGAAACTATGACGATTGTGAACAAGCAGTTTCGAACGTGGACTATGTTTTACATCAAGCCGCGCTAGGCTCAGTACCGCGCTCTATCGCAGATCCAGTTGTGACAAATTCAGCTAATATCACCGGGTTTTTAAACATGTTGCAAGCTGCAAAAGAAGCGGGAGTGAAAAGCTTTACCTACGCTGCTTCAAGCTCTACTTATGGCGATCATCCTGCATTGCCTAAAGTGGAAGAAAATATCGGTAACCCGTTGTCACCTTATGCAGTAACTAAGTATGTTAACGAATTATATGCAGATGTATTTAACCGTACTTATGGTTTTAAAGTGATTGGATTACGTTACTTTAATGTATTTGGTAAGCGCCAAGATCCAAACGGTGCTTATGCTGCAGTTATCCCTCGTTGGACTGCAGACCTGATAAATGATGATGAGGTATTTATCAATGGTGATGGTGAAACAAGCCGTGATTTTTGTTTTATCGAAAACACAGTGCAAATGAACATTTTAGCTGCAACTGCGAGTGATGAAGCGAAAGCCCAAGTTTATAACGTAGCTGTAGGTGATAGAACAACACTTAATGCGTTATATGGCAGTATCCAAAATTCGCTTGCAAAGAATGGAGTTGATAACCAAAACAAACCCACTTATCGCGATTTCAGGGCAGGGGATGTACGTCATTCTCAAGCCGATATCAGTAAAGCAAAAAACAACTTAGGTTATGAGCCTGGCTTTAATATTCAACAAGGTATAGATAAGGCGATGCCTTGGTATATTGATTCATTAATTAATATGACTAAGCTGACAGGAGTGCCTCTATTCACTGATTATGCTTTATCATATTTTCTAGAAACGGAATTTTTATGAGCATGTCGCTTCTCGGAAGCTTAAAGTGGAGTGCAATAGGTGTAATATCTAGATATTTTCTTCAAACCTCTGCAATATTAATTCTATCTAGATTACTAGCTCCCGATGAGTTTGGGCAATTCGCGGCTCTTATGATTGTGATATCTCTAGCGTTAATTGTAAGTCAATTAGGCATGGGGCAACTAATCGGCTCTTGTAATAAGGAGGAAATAGACAAGAAATTTCCACAAAGTCTAATTATCGGGTTGTCTATTTCCTCTTTTATAGCATCCTTTATTTACATTTTTAGTGAAGAAATTGCAAGTTTTCTCAATGTAAATAATCATCATTTACTAGAGACTTTATTATGTTCAATAGTTATAAGATCGATTTATACCCCCTTTGAAGGCCTATTGATTTATCACCATAGATTTGATTGGATCGCAAGGATTGATTTTATTTCATATTTTTTAGGTTATTTTATTGTAAGCGTTGTGTTTTCATATCTTGGCTTTGGAAGCTACGCCTTAGTGTTTGCAAATATATTTCAAGCCTTTATGTCTTTATTGATTATTATACCTATGTACCTCAAACTTCAATTTAAGTGCAATCTTAATTTCTCTTATCATGAACTGATAGTTACTTTAAAAAGAGCAGGGGTAATATCTTATGGCCAATTATTAAGTGGTTTGACATCTCAAGTTGATAACTTTTTTACAAATAAGTATTTAGGTGTTTCTAGTTTGGGGGTTTATACCCGAGCATATCAACTAATGGTTGTACCTTGTAATTTTACTGGTCAAATTATTAATAGGGTAATAATCGGTAGGTTTTCAAATACTACAGATAATTATGAAAAAGTAATAAAATACAGCTTGTTTATAATTTTCTTTGTGTCAACTTTGGTTTCTTGTGTAATACTCACATTTGGCAATAATTTGATTGTAATACTGTTAGGTGAAGGATGGTCAGCAGTGCTTACACCATTACTAGTATTAAGCTTTTCAATTTTCCCTCGGATGATATATAAAATCACCGAGCCGATATTAATTGCGAATAAATGTGAAGGTAAGCTAGCTGTTGGCCTTAAATTATACCTTGTTAGTATGTGTTTATTGTGTTTTTTACTAAAAGATTTTGGACTTGTGGGTATTAGCTTTGCTGTTTTGTTGTCGACATATCTTTATGGAGCTGCTTCATTGCGAAATATAGTGAAATTATTCCCTATGCTAGCAACAAGTGCAATTATTTCTCTAGCTTCAAGTGTCTTAATGTCAATGTTGATTTGGTGGTTAAGATGAGAGTAATTCAGTTTTCAGTGCTCATGTCTATTGTTTTAATCTTAACTTTATATGCACTGATTTGTAGCGAACCTTATGTTTTTTTAGTGATATCTATAGGTCTTAGTTTTACGTTTATACTTAGAAGTAAATTCGATATTACGAACCCAGACTTTTGGTATGTTATAGCAATAAATGCCTATCATTTAAGTATATTTGCACTTGATTATATAGGCTATAGGGTTGTCGATAATAAATTAGAATTAGCATTTGTTAATTTATTATCATTGCTGGGGTATTTTCTTGCTTCAGCTATCTTTATGAGAAATAAAAATTCAAATGATGAGTTTAAGGATACTATCAATATTTCTCATGGTGTGGTTAGGTTTTTTTAATTGTAGTATTTGCTCTAACATTATTGATACCTTTAAGTTTTTTGACTTCAGGTGCTACAAATAAAGCTGAATTTGATAACCAATTCGGTTCAATATATTCAATATTTAACTTTGTTTTTATTTTGTATTTATTACAAAGAGATGAAAGTAAGCTAATATCATTCACTATCGTACTCCCTGTTATATATCTTTTTCTTTCTAGTTTGTTATTAGGGGAAAGAAATGTATTTTTCTCATTTATGTTACTTATTATATTCTTTGCTTTTAGGCGTTTGAACGTAAATAAAGTTCATTTGTTTAGTGCTTGTGTTTTATTGATGGCATTAATTCCTATACTGGGTCAGTTCAAGAACTATTTTACTAGAGCTGATTTTGATGTGGGGACTAAAGAACCTATGTATATTTCTTTGTTAAATGGAGAGTTTAGAAGCGCAGGTTATAATATAAATTACATTTTAAGTGAAAACGTTGAATTGAAGTATGGTTATAGTTTAATAAATGACATTGTTCGTAGTGTAGTCCCTAGAAGAATATACTCAGTAGAAAATAGTGTTAGTTGGTATAACAATACATACCACCCACAAATAGTAGCGCAAGGGAGGGGTACGGTTTTTCATTGGCTGCTGAAGGGTATGTTAATTTTGGTTTTCTTGGTGTTTTTATTTGGTTTTTTATTGCGGGTTTTTTTGTGATTAGTTTATATAATAAGTCTTATAAAAGCAATTTTTATTTGGCTGTATACCTGATTATGCTTCCTATTTTTATATATGCAATAAGAGGGGATTTTTCTACGATTATGTCCCCAGCATTTAAACAAATAATCCTGCCGTACTTATTTATTTATTTATTTTGTAATTTGTTAAGGAGGGTCTAATTGAATCTAATTGTAATTAGTGAGCCTGAATTGATTTTTGGTCAAGGAACAAGAAATAACGCACTAAATGAGATTCTTTCATTTTATCTTGAGCATAATAAATCGGTCACTTATCTTTCTGCTTGTGATTCGTTACAAGAATTTAATGTCAATGGTGTCGACTACCTTTCATTATCAAGTTATTCAAAAAATAGTCGGTTTATATTTAATGATTTTTTTCATATTCGTAAAAAATTCAAGTCAATCATAGATAAACATGAAGATGTACATGTACAGTTTCGTTTGCCTTCAATATATACAATGCAAATATACTTTATCGTTAGAAGTTTAATTCCAAAGAGTAACATTAGCTTTTATATAGCAGGAAATTGGCAAGAAAGCTTAAAGTTTAATTATCCTGATAAATTGTATTTAAGCCAAGTTTTGCCAGTATTTCAAAAGCAGATTATCAAAGCCGGAACATGTGTATTTACCGGGAATACCTTACTAAACCAAAATATAAATTTTGTAAAAAGGGCTTTTGCATTTTATTCAACAACACATGCTAGAAAAGATGTCCCTAACAGCATAACCGATAAAGGGGATCGTACCAGCATCTGTTTTATTGGGCGACTTGAAAAGCTTAAGAACTTTGATTTTTTTATCAAACTAGCACAATCTGAAAAAATCAATAAAAAGTATATTTTTCACGTTCTCGGCGATGGACCCGAGGCTCAAGTTGTTAAAGATATTTTAGTTAATGATGGGATATCAAATGTAATATTACACGGGCATGTAGGTGATCGGCTTGAATTCGATCAGATAATTTCAAATTGTAAGTACTTTGTTTTACCTAGTTATACTGAAGGTACATCAAAAGCACTGCCAGAAATGATGTGTCGCTCAACTATTCCTATTGCATTTAAAAATGTTGGTTCAAATAACGATATTTTAGATAAAAGTAATGGCTTTCTTACTCAGGTGTAAATGATTTAGACTCCGTTGTTGAATTTATTAATGATGTAGATACTGACCAAGAGAAATATCTGAAGCTACTTCAAGGGGTAACGATTACGCCCAAAAATATGCAATTGAAAATCAACTTAAGAGCATGTTCGAGTTCTTATATGCTAAGAATGAAGTTTAAAATGAAACTGTTATATTTTCTGCAAATACATCTTGGTATTTATATAATTTTAGGCGTTCAACAATTCAAGCTGTTCTCAATCTAGGCTATAAGGTTGTATGTTTTTCTCCTGAGGACGATTACTCCGAAGAATTGAAAAATATTGGATGTGTTTGGGAGCCTTTGCGCATGAATAATAAATCTACAAATCCAGCGCTGGATTTTTTAGTTGTAGTTCAATTCGTAATGGTTTTTTTGAAGTATCGGCCTGATTGTTGTTTTAATTTTACGATTAAAAACAACATTTATGGCACTTGGGCTGCGAAATTAATTGGTGTAAAAGCTATTAATAATATTTCTGGGCTAGGTACGGCCTTTATTCATGATAACTTAACCTCAAAAATAGTTAAGTT
This sequence comes from Vibrio sp. GJ43-1, assembly GCF_055808835.1. Lineage (NCBI taxonomy): Bacteria > Pseudomonadati > Pseudomonadota > Gammaproteobacteria > Vibrionales > Vibrionaceae > Vibrio > Vibrio sp. GJ43-1. The sequence continues at coordinate 415,613 of NZ_CM147884.1, forward strand.
TTTATACAAAGTAAGCCAACCTTATGCAAAGGCTGTATTTTGCCAAAATCCTGATGACTATAAAACCTTGTTAACACACCAATTAGTCTCTAAAGATAAACTTCGGTTGTTACCTGGTTCAGGGGTTAATATTGAATTATTTAACCCTAGCTTACGTAAAGAAAAGAGCAACACATTTAACTTTTTATTTGTTGGGCGTATGTTAAGAGATAAAGGTATGATGGAACTCATCGGTGCTTTTAATCTAATCGACCAAACGCTATATCCATGCACTTTAACTTTATGTGGTTTTGCTTCTTCTGACAATGTCTCGGCTATTTCTGAAGATACCATTCATGGATGGGAAGTTAATCCTAATATCAGATGGATAGGTTCAAGTAATAATATGCCTTCTGTTTATGCTGATGCAGACTGTGTTGTCTTACCTTCGTATAGAGAAGGGATGCCCAGAAGCTTACTAGAAGCAGGAGCGATGGGAATACCCTCAATAACAACAGATGTACCTGGTTGCAGAAATGTGATCACGCACAAATATAATGGTTTGATTTGTTGTGTTAAAAATCCTAGCGATTTACATCAGTCAATGGTCTCAATGCTTAAACTTACTATTGATGAACGTACTCAAATTTCGAATAATGCTAGAGACCATGTAGTTGAATACTACAATGAAAGTATTGTTATCAATGAAGCTGTTCTAGCTATTAAACTTTAATCTCTGATAGGAATGTTATGAATATATATTATTCTTCGCTTTATTACTTGAATGATTTTTCTAGTGGGGCCAATAAGAGGTTTGATGAAATTGGCAAACGGCTATTAAGTGAATATAATACTAATTTTAAGTGTATTGTGACGATTGATAATCGGCCAGTTTGGTGCCCCTCAGAACATTGCATTTTTATTAAATGCTATTCTAATAAAGCTCAGCGGATTATTTCATGGCTTGACCTCTCTTTTAAGCTAGCTCGCTTACCTAAAGGGGTGTTTATTAGTGATTTTATGCCCACGCCTTTGTTTCTGCATAGGCACTATCATTTCCAAACCATTTATGACTTAAGAAACTTTGATGGTTTTGGTCGAGGAGGTCTTGGGATGTTGACTGAATTTTTTCAAAAACGGCAATTATCAAATGCTGATAAAGTAATAACGATAAGCGAATACACATCTTCAGCTATTCAGAATTATTGTTCAATCGAAAGCAATGATATCATAGTATCTTATTGTGGAGTTGAGGATAAAAAAATTGATAATGTTGGGGTGCGAGATATTGACATACTTTATGTCTCTACTTTTGAAGAGCGAAAGAATCATAGGAACCTAATTGAAGCCATAGAGCTTTTTGATGAAGCCTTAAATATTGTTTTTGTAGGCTCAGATAACGGCCTTAAAGAAGAGATTGTTAATTTATCTTTGTCACTTCAGGATAAGGGACATAGCGTCCTGTTTTTGGAGCAAATATCAGATAAAGAGCTCTGCGATAACTATTGTAGAGCTAAAGTGTTTTGTTTTCCCTCTTTCTACGAAGGGTTTGGTATGCCTTTAGTTGAAGCATATCAATTTGGATGTAATGTGGTTTGTTCTGATATCGATGTATTTAAAGAGGTTACTTTAAATAAAGCAATATACTTTGACCCGAATAATCCGGATGATATTAAGAATAAGTTGCAGACTGCACTCAAAAAAAATATCGTACCATCTATTAGTCGAATAAAAGAAATAGTTGATTTTTACTCTTGGGATCGTATATTTACTAATATGAATGGTTTGATCAATCATAGCATAGAGAAAAAAGATTGATATTGGCAAGTGTCGTACTTCGCAGTTGAGTTCGGGAGAGTTAACTATATGCATAATAGTTAGCTAATATTAAAAGAATAGAATGGTTAAATAAATAATTATAGGAATGGAAATGAATAAAGTAGCAGTAGTTACAGGTGTGACAGGCCAAGATGGTGCATATTTAGTTGAATTGTTGCTGGGTAAGGGTTATAAAGTCTATGGTGCATTTAGAAGAACAAGTAGCGTAAATTTCTGGCGACTTGAAGAAATGAATTTACTTGGACATGAACGTTTCGAGCTTGTGGAGTTTGACCTTACTGATTTGTCAAACAGTATTCGTTTGATTGAAAAATGTCAGCCTGACGAAGTATATAATTTGGCAGCACAAAGTTTTGTTGGTGTATCATTCGAACAACCAGTAACTACTGGTGAAATAACTGGTATTGGTGTCGTTAATCTACTTGAAGCAATAAGAATTGTAGATTCATCGATTAAATTTTATCAAGCTTCTACATCTGAAATGTTTGGTAAAGTTCAGGAAGTTCCTCAAAAAGAATCAACTCCTTTCTACCCTCGAAGCCCTTATGGTGTTGCTAAGTTATATGCACACTGGATGGTTATTAACTATCGTGAGTCATATGGTATTTTTGCTACTAGTGGTATACTTTTTAACCATGAATCACCGCTTCGGGGTAAAGAATTTGTAACCCGAAAAATTACTGATTCGGTAGCAAAAATAAAGCTAGGTAAGTTAGATGTATTAGAGCTGGGTAATATTGATGCCAAACGAGACTGGGGGTTTGCTAAAGATTATGTCGAAGGGATGTGGCGTATGTTACAAGCTGAAAAACCTGAAACTTATGTTTTAGCAACGAATAGAACAGAAACTGTAAGGGATTTTGTGACAATGTCATTCAAGGCTGTAGGTATTAATCTTGAGTGGACTGGTAAAGATGAACGTGAAGTTGCTACAGATATCTTAACGAATAAAGTGGTTGTTAGGATAAATCCGAAGTTTTATAGACCAGCAGAGGTTGAACTTCTTATTGGTGATCCTAGTAAAGCGATTGAAGAGTTAAATTGGAAGCCTCAAACTAATTTAGAGCAATTATGTGAAATGATGGTAAAAGCAGACTTAGCGCGTAATGAAGCTGGTTTTTCATTCTAATGGTAAATAAAAAAGTTTTAGTCACGGGCAGTTCAAGTTTTACTGGGGCTTATGTATTAAAAGAACTTGAACTGAATGGTTTTTCATTTATTGATTCTGCAGATAGTAAAGTTGATTTGCGTAACCTTGATAGTGTCGTTGAGATGATTGAAAGGGTTAAGCCTGACTATGTCATTCATTTGGCTGCGCTCTCATATGTTGGTCACGATAACTTAAATGAAATATATGAGACTAACTTACTTGGCACAGTGAACTTGCTTCGTGCACTAGATGAATCGCAACTGAAGTTACGTAAGGTAGTATTAGCAAGCTCTGCAAATATATATGGTAATGTTGTCGGAAAAATTAGTGAAACTCAGGCTCCCTTACCTGTAAATCACTATGGTATATCGAAATTTGCGATGGAGATGGCTGCAATGCAATGGGTAAATAAACTACCCATTACGATCTGTCGGCCTTTTAATTACACCTAGTGTTGGCCAAGCAGACCATTTCTTAGTTCCTAAAATAGTTAAGCACTTTCAAGAGAAAAAAGAGTTTATAGAGCTAGGAAACATAGATGTATATCGAGATTTCTCTGATGTGAGAGATATCGCTAAGTGGTATGTCAAGCTACTTAGCTCAAATTCTGATAGCGTTGTGGTCAATTTTTGTTCTGGAAAATTGACCTCTTTACGAGATATTGTGAGTGAGTTAAATACGTTGGCTGGTTATCATATTGAAGTGAAAGTTAATCCTGAGTTTGTAAGGCAAAATGAAATTATAAAGTTATGTGGTAATAATAAACGATTACAAAAAATTATTGATAATAATGATCACAAGTCTATCAGAGAGACGCTTTCTTGGATGTATCATAATTTTTGATTGATTTTTTTCTTTCGCAGTTAACTATATTTGGATAAGTAATGATTCTACCTATAATTATGGCTGGAGGCACTGGTTCTCGCTTGTGGCCGCTTTCTCGTGAACTTTACCCTAAGCAGTTTTTAACATTATCCGGTGAACAGTCGATGTTGCAACAAACCTTTGCTCGTTTGCAAGGGCTTGATCACCAGCCACCCTTGTTAATCTGTAATGAAGAGCATCGCTTTATTGCAGCAGAGCAAACGCGCTTAGGTGGCTTCGAGCATTCTGGAATTATTTTAGAGCCTGTTGGCCGTAATACTGCCCCTGCTATTGCTCTTGCCGCACTTCAAGCTTTAAAACACGTTGAAGGTTCAGATATTGAGCCAATACTATTAGTGCTTGCAGCTGATCACTTGATTGAAAATCAAATGGCATTTCAGCTTTCAGTGAAGCAGGCCTTAGCTCATGCAGAAGCTGGCCAGTTAGTCACTTTTGGTATTGTACCGACTGCCGCTGAAACTGGGTATGGTTATATTAAGCGCGGAGCGTTGCAGAGTAATACAGCGTTTAAAGTTGATAGCTTTGTAGAAAAGCCCGACTTAAGCACTGCTCAAGCGTATTTAGATTCGGGGGAATATTACTGGAATAGTGGTATGTTTATGTTTAAAGCTTCTCAATATATTGAAGAGTTGAGAGCGCATAACCCAGCTATACTAGAAGCTTGTGAAAAATCCATGAGTGTAACCCAAGCTGATTTAGACTTTGTACGTTTCGATAAAGACGCGTTTGAAGCTTGTCCATCTGATTCTATTGATTATGCGGTGATGGAACCTGTTTGCTCAGCTAATGGTTCAGGTAACCTTGTTGTAGTTCCTATGGATGCGGGTTGGAGCGATGTAGGGTCTTGGTCTGCATTATGGGATGTATCTGAAAAAGACAGCAATAATAATGCTCATAAAGGCGATGTGATTGCGGTTAAATCGACGAATAACTACGTACATTCTGAAAACAAGCTTATAGCAACTGTAAGCGTCGATAATTTAGTGATTGTTGAAACTAAAGACGCCATTTTGGTCGCTGATAAATCACAAGTTCAGGATGTCAAAGCCATTGTGCAGCAACTAAAAGACACAGAGCGTTCGGAATATAAGATTCATCGTGAAGTTTATCGCCCTTGGGGTAAATATGATTCGATTGATTTTGGTGCTCGCGACCAAGTGAAACGCATTACGGTAAATCCGGGTCAAAAACTTTCGATTCAAAAACACTTTCATCGTAGTGAGCACTGGATTGTTGTTGCTTAGTACCGCAAGTGTGACCAATGGCGATGAGGTGGTTTTGGTGACAGAAGATCAATCAACTTACATTCCTTTAGGGACAATTCATGCTCTAGAGAACCCAGGTAAGATCCCATTAGAAATGATTGAAGTGCAAACGGGCTCATACCTTGGTGAGGACGATATTGTCCGCTTTGAAGACAGATATGGTCGTATTTAAGGGGCCGAATTATAGTCGCTCGTTTTAAGGTGCCTATAATCACCTATAGTTATTCAGTATTTCACAATATGTGTAGATTTTACTTATGTTAATTAGCTCGAAAGTAATTAAAGAATCCGGTATTCAATTTGGCACCAGTGGTGCGCGTGGTTTGGTAGAGCAGTTCACTGCTGATGCCTGCGCTGCTTTTACTCATGCATTTATGCAGTGTATGCAAGGGCAGTTTCAATTTAAAACCGTTGCACTTGCCATTGATAATCGCCCGAGTAGCCCTGAGATGGCAAAAGCTTGCGCTAAAGCCTTAGAGCAGCTAGGCCTTGAAGCGGTTTATTATGGCGTGGTTCCCACACCAGCGCTTGCCTATGTGGCCATGCAAGACAATATCCCTTGTATTATGATTACTGCAAGCAGTCATATTCCTTTCGACCGCAACGGTCTTAAGTTTTATCGCCCTGATGGTGAGATCAGTAAAGCGGATGAGCAAGCGATCTTAAACGCAGAGGCATCATTTTCTGCAATTAGTGATTTACCTGAATTGGTGGTCAGCCAACGTGCAGCAACGGACTATATTGCTCGTTACACGGAGTTATTTGAGCCGTCATTGTTAAGCGGGAAACGTATTGGTATTTATGAACACTCAAGTGCTGGTCGCGATTTATATGCGCCGCTATTTACCAGCCTTGGCGCCGAAGTGGTGTCACTAGAGCGTAGTGATGAATTTGTCCCGATTGATACTGAAGCGGTAGCTGAGGCGGATAAACTCAAAGCACTGAATTGGTCTAAGCAATATCAATTAGATGCGATTTTCTCGACAGATGGGGATGGTGACCGTCCGCTTGTGGCTGATGAGAACGGAGAGTGGTTGCGCGGTGATATTCTTGGTCTGTTATGTTCAAGTGCAATGAACATTGAAGCACTAGCCATTCCTGTTAGTTGTAATACTGTGGTTGAGAGTATAAAAGCGTTTAAACATGTCGAGCGTACAAAGATTGGCTCGCCTTATGTGATTGCTGAATTTACGTCGCTCGCAAAGACTTATACATCTGTTGCTTGGCTTTGAAGCTAATGGTGGCTATTTACTTGGTAGCGATGTCCAAGTAAATGGAAAAACACTAAAAGCACTGCCAACGCGGGACGCCGTGTTACCAGCACTAATGCTGCTTGCTACTGCGGGTAACGATAGTATTTCTCCACTGGTAGGTGCCTTACCTCAACGAGTCACTGCCAGTGACCGCATTCAAAACTTCGCCACGGAAAAAAGCCTGCAAATTTTAGCTGACGGCCAGACTAATCCAGAGCTATTACTCGCTAAGCTTGGTTTTGAAAATGCAGTGATTGAACATCTAGATATGACTGATGGCTTACGCTTAACTCTTGATAATGGTGATATTATTCACCTTCGCCCTTCTGGTAATGCGCCTGAGTTACGTTGCTATGCGGAATCTACGTCTATCACGAGCGCGACACAGTATGTTGATAAGGTTTTAGCAGAAATACAGTCCATCTAAACGATAGTAATACAAAATATACAGGACACCCATGTATTTGACGCCCTCTCAATCCCCAACTAGGCTTACTTTATCTGTTTAGATTTTGTTCACCTTGGTGGTTAGGATGACGCAAGCTCGCTCAACTCAAGTTTCCCTTCAAGACACGGCGCACTATCACTGTATTTCACGGTGTGTGCGCCGTGCTTTTTTGTGCGGCGAAGATGCTTACTCAGGAAAAAGCTTTGAGCATCGCTGAGCTTTGGCTGGTAGAACGCATGCGTTTGCTAAGCCAGGTGTTTGCCATTGATGTGTGTGCGTATGCCATTATGTCCAATCACTATCATTTAGTGCTGCATGTGAATACGGCTTCGGCAGAGTCTTGGAGCCATCAAGAGGTCGCACAGCGGTGGACAACGTTATACAAGGCGCCTTTGTTGGTCAGTCGCTGGCTGGGTGATGAGTTAACGTCCAAAGCTGAAATCAACAAAATACTGGCGCTTATTGACGAATGGCGTGAGCGCTTAACCGATATCTCTTGGTTTATGCGCAATATTAACGAGTTTGTCGCTCGCGAAGCCAATAAAGAAGAAGGGTGTAAAGGCCGCTTCTGGGAAGGGCGCTTTAAGTCTCAGGCGTTGTTGGATGAAAAAGCACTGCTAAGCTGCATGGCTTATGTGGACTTAAGCCCCGTTCGAGCGGATATGGCGCAATCACTTGAAGAATCTGAATTTACTTCCATTTATGAGCGTATTCATTCGGTGGCCTGCAAAGGCGATGAGGGAAAAGGTGAGGTTGCCTCTTTACCTACTAAAGGGCTCTCTGGCTTTTTAGGGAATGAGCGAGAAATGCAACCCTCGGTGTTTTCCAAGATAGGTGGTATTGAGTTCTCTTTGTTGGATTATTTAGCGCTAGTAGAAGCATTAGGCCAAGCGGTGCGGCCAAACAAGCGTGGTTATATTCCGCCATGTAATAATACGATTCTTGAACGGTTAAATATGAGTGCTGATGAATGGCTAACACTGTCTGCAAGCTTCGGAGGGAAGTTTCGTTGTGCCGTGGGAACAACCAAAGAACTAGAAAACTATGCATTGCATACAAACCGAGCCTGGGTGGCAGGAAAGTGTTCAATGATGTCTAGTTAGCAATTTAAATCAAGTCAGTAGAAAATTGAATAATATGAATGTCCCAAACTCTATCAGGCAGCGCTGGCGCACCCGCGCTATTCATTAATCAGTAAGCTATGTCTAGCTTGTGTTCTTGTTGCCATTGTTTACTTATCACTTACCCCAAATAATGCTGCACTCATTATTGCGTTTGATGGGGCAGATAAAATCAAGCATGCCTTTGCCTATTTTGTATTAGGAGTGACCGCTTCTTTCGCGTTGCCAAAGCGCTACTATGTTCTGGCGCTAATCGGCTTTTGGTCGATGAGTGGTGTGATTGAGATTTTGCAAGGGATGCAACCAACAAGAACGGCTTCTGTTTACGATTTAGTGGCCAACACCGTTGGGCTAACGTTCGCTTATGTGACAGTAAAAGCTTTTAGCAAAACGTAAGATAACTAGTTTGATGTCTGTCATTCATAGCGATGATCGTTAATTCAAGTCAAATCATTAACATCTAAAAAGCGAGTAGAGGAGAATATCCTTTACTCGCTTTTTTCGTTTATTCCGCTTGCTCGCTGACAAAATTTACAGGAATAGGGCGGATGCGGGGCTGTTAATTTTCCGCCAGCGACGGTTCATCAGCCTTTCCCAGCTTTTTTCTAATAAAGCGGGTGACCTTAAAGATGTGTGATAGGCACAGTGCGTAGGCAATAAAGCACACAATAAAGCCGTAGAACATAATCGGCTCTGGGATTTGCGCCATTTCACCATAAATACCAAAGCCAGTGAGTAGCGAAGCTAGGCTACAGATGGCCAGCAAGGTCTGACGTGAGCTTAACCCTAAGCGTTGGCAGATATGGTGCAAGTGCTCACGGTCTGGCTTGAAGGGTGAGTCGCCACGGCGCACGCGTCGAATCATAATTGCTGCCATATCCATTAATGGTAAGGCAATAAGCCAAAGGGCCGTCACAGGGCGCATGATGGTACCCGTTTCGCCTTGGCTGCTGCTAAGCAGTAACCAAATCACGGTAAAACCAATCATCATACTGCCAGCGTCGCCCATAAAGACTTTACGCTCGCGTCCAAGTAAGCCTAAGTTCATGCCAATGTAAGGAATCGCGGCCACAATGAAAATAAGGCACAGTAAACCCAATTCATGATGGCTTTCCTGATACAGTAAAAAAGCCAACGCGCTAAAGGAAACAATCGCCAGCCCACCTAACAGTCCATCAATGCCATCGACCATGTTAAAGGCGTTAATCGCACCAATGACACCAAGTACCGTGATAAGTACCGCAAAGCCACCCAACTCTGTGTGGCCTAAACCAAACATATTACCGAGTGTGTGCAGCTCTAAATCGGCAAAGTGCATCATGGCTAATGACAGTAGTGCTTGGCACAGCATGCGGGCTTTAAAGCTGATGTCGTATTTGTCATCCAGTGCGCCTAATACGGTAAGCGCACAAATAGAGAGAAGAAACAGTGGCGCATGCTCTATGGGCACGTTAAACAGTAATACCGTTAATGTCACTGTGGTGCAAATGGCGATCCCCCCAACGAGAGGCACGACCCCTTGATGGTGCTTGCGGGCGTTGGGCTTGTCGACTAAGCCAACCATTTTGGCCAGCCTACGTGCGAAGAAGAGCGTGATAAACGCGGTGATGAAAACGAAGCCGAGAGTTGAAATCATGTTAGCCACTGAGTTATAAGGTTTTAGTTGTTTTAGTTGTTTTAGTTGTTTTAGTTGTTTTAGTTGTCAGTGTTATCTGACGCGAAAAATTGTACAGTATTTGTGGGATAATATGAAGCGAAACACGTATTTACGACTGTTAGATATCTCGCATAATGATACATGATACATGATGCAGTCAGATATGACCTTTAGTGCACGAGTGAGCGTAGCTATGTTTAGCTATATTTAGCTTAGGTATGCTGATCTTCGCGATGTTGAGATTAGGTGTCTTACATCAGATGAAGAAGTGGTTTATTGCGCTTCGTTTTACAGCTCGCTTTCATAGCTTGGAGCATGGGTTTTTCTGCGCATAAGCCGGATAAATGCCGTGATTCTGAAGATTTTGCTGAGTAACCAGTAATACACAGCGAAGCTTATAATAAATAGATAGAACATGGTGCTTTCCGCCGCTCCTGCAAGTTCGTGCGGTAATGCCAACCAAAGCAAAGCTGGCAGCTACGATGGAAATTAACACCAGGGTTTGACGTGAGCTCAAGCCGATACGTTGGAAAATATGGTGAAGGTGCCCTCTATCAGGGGTCATTGGAGATCGTCCTTTTTTTATGCGCCGACACATAATGGCCACCATATCCATAAGGGGAACAGCAATAAGCCACAATGCCGCGACCGGACGAATACTCAGTTCTGTTGGATTATTTTGAGGGACATAGTAAGCCCAGGTGGCACTATTACTTGCGTTAGCAATCGAATGAGCATTAGAGGAAGGTTGCGTTAACGTAAACAGTAACCAAATCACCACAAAACCGATCACCATACTGCCCGCATCGCCCATAAAGATGCGATAGCGCGTCCCAAATAATCCTAAGTTCAGAGCGAGATACGGCAGCAGTGCGGCAATAAAGAGCAAGCAAAGCTGTAGATGAGCAAGGTTATTTTCTAGATAAAACAAAATCCCCAAGCTAGTAAAGGTAATGATGGCCAGCGAACCCAGTAAGCCATCAATACCATCCACCATATTAAAGGCGTTAATGGCGCCGATGACGGCAATGATGGTCATGGGTATTGCCAGTAATTCAAATTCAACATAGCCGAGACCAAAGGCATTACCGAAGGTGAGTAACTGAATGTCGGCGAGCATGGCCACGCCAGCGGCTAGACTGGCTTGTACCAATAACCGAGCACGGCAAGACAAATCAAAACGGTCGTCCAGCACACCCATAAGTAAAAGCACAAGCATAGTGATGATTAACAAGGCCTGGTGCGGAATAATATTAGGAGAAAAAAGTAGGACTAGGCTGATTACTACGCCCATGGAAAGGCCGCCAATCAGTGGGACTTGTCCCTGGTGGCGTTTACGGTTTGTGGGGCTGTCGACTAAGCCAACAGCAGGGGCGAGTTTGTGATTGAAAAATAGCACTAAAAACGTGCCAATGAAGACGCAGGTGATTTGCCAAGCCATAATTGAACCAACTTCCGTGTTAAGTCTATTATTTTATTGCTTATTTTATTGCTTATTTTATTGCTTAATTTATTGCTATCTGGGGCCCTTGCTCTTCACATGGCTACCCGTCGATAAAGGCAGCATTTTTGCTACAGGTTAAGGTGCAGTCACTCGCAGACGAGACGAGTAAAAAGCTTTGATAATTTATGTTTAGGTTTTTTAGATATTATCGTTTGCCATGACAGATAGAGATTAAAGAATAATTGATATTTTTAGAGTTACAAGTGGGGGGGAACGGTAGACTGGTACGTAATATTGCACTAACTATCTAGAACACAAGCAGTAAGTGTCGTTTTTTTATGCATTGGCTTGGTTATGAAAAAGTGACTTGATGTTTAATAGTGGGATCTATGTCGATAATTGTCGGAGTAAGTTAAGTGCGTTCAACTCTCCCCTCTACACGTTCCCCTTCAAGACAAGGCGTACTACCTCGGCATGTCACGGTGCGTACACCGTTGTCCGCTCACTCTTTATGTGAGTCATTGTAACGCCACCTTCTCGAGTGCTCCTTCACTCGCAAATATTGACTAGCTTCGCGCTAATGCCCGGTTTTTTCCTATGCTCTCTAGATGTTTAGACTAGGTGTTTAGAGCAGAGCTTTAGAGCAATAGGAAGCGACATGTTATTCATTACCAACCGAATTCCCATCCAATCAGCGCGTTCTAGAAAGCACCGTCCCATTTCGTTTAATGCGCAAAATACCGATATCTCTAAATGGCTTTATTTCTGTGAGCGGCGTGGGAAGGGGGAATATGTGGAAATCTTATCAAGCGCGTTATTCGCTAGGCTGAAAGCGCTCCCTGCCCACACTCAGATCCTATTTTACTTGCATGGCTTTAATAACAACATGGAGCCAGAAGTCTTTGAGCGCAGCGCCAAGTTGCAAGCATTATTAGACGCGCAGCAACCAGGTTTGGCATTCGTCGTGCCGATCATTTGGCCCTGCGATGATGACCATGTTGTCGCGATTGCAGACGATTATTGGGACGACCAAAAAGCCGCCGAGCACTCTGGCGTGGCGTTTGCGCGGTTATTGTATAAGTTTGATCGGTGGCGTCGGGAAGCCAGCCAGCAGCAATTTCCGTGTTTAAGGCGAATGAATGTACTGGCGCATTCCATGGGAAATCGGGTGTTGAAAAGTGCCATGACATCGTGGGTGAATGATGAGCGGCTTGGTGGCATGCCCCAGCTGTTTAGAAATGTCTTTATGGTGGCAGCCGATGTGGAAAATCATTGTTTAGAAGAGGGGCAAGATGGTCGTCATATTATTGATTCGGCGAAAAACGTGCTGGTGTTTTATGCCAGTGATGATTTGGCGATGTCGGCGTCTAAAGTGGCGAACTTAAGGCACATGACGGCGTCTCAGCTAGGTTAGGAATGACAGGCCCTGAGCGGTTAAGTGCGCTGCCAAAAAACGTGTGCGAGTTTGACTGTGACGGCTTTAATCAACGCTTTGATTACCCCGCGGGGCATAGCTACTTCTTAACGGACAGCAAGGGCAATGTCAGCCCTATTATTTCAAGTATGGTCAGTGCGATGAAAAACGGGTATGTGGAAGGGGAACGAAGCCTGCGGCTAGATGTGACAGAGCCAGAGCTAGAACCAGTAACCGCGGGTCAGTCATCATAAGGTGATAGACAATGTCATAAAGAAGGAGAAGGAATGAGACAGGCGAGCAAATTTGTCACGCTGACGGATCAAGTATGTGTGACGCATCATGGTGGTAAGTCGTCGGTCACAGGCTCTTGCCATGAGTTAACGATAAATGGGCACTCACTGCTGATTGATTGTGGCTTATTTCAAGGTTGCGACGCGGCGAATCGCTCGCTCGATATTGAGTTTAATATCGGCCATATTCAGGCGTTAGTGCTTACTCACGCCCACATTGATCACATAGGCTGGCTACTACCTTGGTTAGTGGCGGCGGGCTTTCAAGGTCCGATTTATTGCACGCACGCGACGGCGCACTTAGTGCCGTTGATGCTAGATGATGGCTTAAAGCTGCAATTAGGCTTAACACGCCAGCAACGAGTGCGCATTCTAGAGCGAATTAAACGCCAGCTACGGCCAGTGGATTATGCGACCTGGGTGCCGGATAAAGCTCGGCGACAAGGCTACTTTACCTACCTGCGTTTTAGCCCAGCAGGGCACATTTTAGGGAGTGCGTACGTGGAAATAAAGCTGCCTAACCATGAAATAGCGGTATTTTCCGGCGATCTTGGCCCGAAAAACACGCCATTATTGCCCGATCCTCAGCCGCCAAAACGCGCCGATTATCTGTTTATTGAAAGTACCTATGGCAACAAACAGCATGAAAGTGTGCAAGCGCGAAGTGAGCGACTACTTACGGTTATCACCAAGAGTCTACAAAACGGTGGAACCATTATTATTCCGGCATTTAGCGTAGGACGAACCCAAGAATTGCTGTATGACATTGAGTCATTACTGCATCAACGGCAGTTATCTCAGTCATTGCCAATCATCATTGATTCCCCAATGGCAGCAAAAATTACCACGGCGTATCGACAGTATCGAAAATTGTGGACGAGCGAGGCGAAGAATAAGCGCAATGTTGGTCGTTATCCGCTTAATTTTAGTCAGTGCGTGGTGATAGATAACCATAAAGCGCACCGAGCCTTAGTGAATCGCCTTGCGTCTACGGGTGAGCCCGCGATAGTGATTGCTGCGTCGGGCATGTGCATGGGTGGGCGCGTGATGGATTATCTGCAAGCACTGCTGCCCGATGCTCGAACGGATGTGATTTTTACTGGCTACCAAGCCAAAGGAACAGTCGGCCGATCATTACAAGAAGACGTGAATTCGGTGTGGATAGATAACGTGAAAGTGGCCGTGCAAGCCAGTATTCACACGATGTCTGGGTATTCGGCGCACGCTGATCAGCGTGATTTGCTGGACTTTATTATCGGCGGTAAAAGCCACTTAAAGCAGCTGCATCTCATTCATGGTGAAACGCAGGGTAAAGCCGCGCTGGTGGCGCATATTACGCCGCATTTAGCGCCTTCAACACGCGTCTTTTGCTAACGTCTGATGGATGACTTTTTGAAGACGTTGCATGGAACTTGGCTATCAGCGATCAGACGATTGAAATGACGCTCGGTACTCTTGGTTGAAATTTAATTAGTACTCAAACTATTATTGCGCCTTTAATGTCAGCGCTGTGTCATGGCGTGGCGGCTTGTTCCCTGATTGCGGTATTGTTTAAAAGGATAATAATGAAAGGCTAAGGATGATTCTTGGATTAAACTCCTTTTAATCAATGCTTTAATATGATGTTAATGCAAAATAATATCTTGTGTGGATAAGGTTTATGCAGTGGAAGTGAATGATGCACCTTGATTATTAAAGGTAAATTACTTAGAGTACTAACCGTTTATTATGATGGCGACACCTTAAAAGGACAAACAATATGGATCCCATACTGGAAGTTAAGGGACTGTACAAAGTGTTTGGAGAAGACACTGACCGCGCATTTTCAATGATCAACGAAGGTGCCGACAAAGACGAAGTATTCGAAAAAACGGGCTTAACCATTGGGGTTAACGACGTTTCTCTCAGCATTAATGAAGGCGAGATTTTTGTTATCATGGGGCTGTCTGGCTCTGGAAAATCGACGCTCGTGCGCCTGCTTAACCGACTCATCGAACCCACTCGTGGCAACGTGCTACTTAAGGGCAAAGACATTGCCCACATCTCTGAAGATGAACTTCGCCAAGTGCGCCGCAACAATATCTCTATGGTGTTTCAAAACTTTGCCCTCATGCCTCACATGACGGTGATTGAAAACGCGGCCTTCGGTTTAGAGCTGGCGGGCATTGAATTAGAAAAACGTCATGAAAGTGCACTGAGTGCGTTAGAGCGCGTTGGCTTAGGCGCTTACCCAGAATCGTATCCAGATGAGTTGTCGGGTGGCATGAAACAGCGTGTCGGTCTGGCCAGAGCGCTGGCGTGTGATCCTGATATCTTACTCATGGATGAAGCCTTTTCCGCGTTAGATCCGTTGATTCGTACCGAAATGCAAGATGAGCTGATTCGTCTGCAAAATGACGACAAGCGCACCATTGTGTTTATTTCTCATGACTTGGATGAAGCCATGCGTATTGGTGATCGTATTGCCATTATGCAGCATGGTGAGGTGGTGCAAGTGGGCACACCGGATGAGATTCTAAATAACCCAGCCAATGATTATGTGGAAGCCTTTTTCCGAGGCGTCAATGTGGCTAGCGTACTGACTGCTAAAGACATTGCTCGTAAAAAGCCTGCCGCAGTATTTAAAAAATCTGAACACGACGGTCCGGCGTCGGCTTTGCAAATCCTTATGGATAACGATAGGGATTACGGCATCGTTGTAGAAAAGACCAGCCACTATTCTGGCATTGTGTCTGTTGACTCGTTGCGCCTAGCGCACAAAGAAAACCGTACGTTAGTGAGCGCTCAGCTGGAGACAGGGTTAACCCTTAAGCCGAATCAACCCATTAACGATATTTTGGGTGCAGTCGCGAGCGTGCCGTATTCCGTCCCTGTGGTGGATGAAAACGGCCACTACTTTGGGGTTGTGACCAAATCACGACTGCTTCAGACGTTAGATAAGGGATAAATCATGTCATCAGAAACAAGCAACGATCCGTGGTCACAGCCTGCCAGTCAGCCTGCTGCGGATCCTTGGGGTCAAACGGCGGAGTCTCCGGCAGCGAATGACTGGTTAAGCAGTGAAACGGTGGAAGAAACCGCCTTTGATATCTTGAACCCTTTTGAAGAGGCGGTACTTCCCGTCGATAACTGGGTTGAATCTGGTTTAAATTGGTTAGTGGAACATGGCCGTCCGGTGTTTCAAGCCATTCGCGTGCCGATCGACTTTATTCTTAGTTCATTTGAAACGGCATTAGTGTCTACACCTGCGCCGTTCATGCTGGTGCTATTGTTTTTATTAGCGTGGCAATTTTCTAACTTAAGGTTAGGCCTGGCGACGGCGGTGTCGTTTACCTTTATTGGCTTAATTGGTGCTTGGTCTCAGGCAATGGTGACACTCTCGCTGGTCATGACGTCGGTATTTTTCTGCCTGCTCATTGGCTTGCCCTTAGGGATTTGGTTAGCGCGGAGTGATACCGCGGCTAAGTTTGTACGCCCTATCTTGGACGCGATGCAAACGACCCCTGCCTTTGTTTATCTGGTGCCTATTGTCATGCTGTTTGGCATCGGTAACGTACCGGGTGTGGTCGTGACCATTATTTTTGCGCTGCCACCTGTGGTTCGTTTGACGATTTTAGGTATTCAACAAGTGCCGGAAGAGCTCATCGAAGCGGGTCACTCGTTTGGTGCCAGCAAGAAACAGATGCTTTATCGAATTCAGCTGCCACTCGCGTTGCCAACAATAATGGCAGGCGTGAATCAAACCTTAATGCTGTCGCTGTCTATGGTGGTGATTGCCTCCATGATTGCGGTGGGGGGGTTAGGTCAAATGGTATTACGCGGCATTGGCCGTTTAGATATGGGCTTAGCCGCGGTGGGTGGCCTTGGCATTGTTATTTTAGCGATTTTACTCGACCGCATCACTCAAGTGCTAGGGGTGAATGCAGGCAATACCAAGTTGCGTTGGTATCACACCGGGCAAGCATCGATTGTGTTGAACTTGTTTGCTCAGAAACGTACTCAAAAAACTGAAATTTTGGAGAAATAAAGAAATGAAGACTTCATGGAAGAAAAGCTTAGCGGTTGGCGTTGTGTCTGCCTTAGCAGTATCAAGCAACGTTTGGGCTGAAAAGCTACCGGGCGAGGGCGTAACGGTGCAACCGGTACAATCGACAGTAGCCGAAGAGACGTTTCAAACCCTAATTGTTAACCGTGCGCTTGAAGCGCTGGGTTACGATGTAAAAGACACCAAAGAAGTCGACTACAACGTGGGTTACACCTCGATTGCTAAAGGCGATGCGACGTTTCTAGCGGTGGGTTGGTTCCCGCTTCATGGCGATAAGTACACCAAAGCGGGGGGCGATGAAAAGTTCTACCGTAAAGGCCAGTACATCAGTGGTGCGGCGCAAGGCTACCTCATTGATAAAAAGACCGCCGAGCAATACGGCATTACCAATATTGGTCAGCTAAACGATCCTAAAATTGCTAAGTTATTTGATGCAGACGGTGACGGCAAAGCAGACCTAACGGGTTGTAACCCAGGTTGGGGCTGTGAAATGGTGATTGAAGAGCAGCTAACGGCGTTTAAATTGCGCGATACCGTGAGCCACAATCAAGGTAACTATGCGGCGATCATCGCTGATACCATTTCACGTTATAAGAATGGCGAGCCCGTGCTTTACTTTACGTGGACACCGTATTGGGTCAGTGGTGTATTAGTACCAAATAAAGATGTGGTGTGGCTAGAGGTCCCATTCTCGGCATTACCGGGTGAGCGTAAGGGTGTGGATACCACCTTACCAAATGGCAAAAACTACGGTTTTGAAATGAACGCGATGAACATTATCGCGAATAAAGCGTTTGCTGAGCAAAACCCAGCAGCGGCTAAGCTTTTTGAAATCATTAAACTTAACATCAATGACGTGAGCGCGCAGAATATGATGATGAGTAACGGTAAAAACAGCACCGCAGATATTGAATCGCACGTGAATGGCTGGATTAAAGCCAACCAAGCTCAATTTGATGCATGGGTAGCGGAAGCGAAAAAAGCGGCGCTGTAGTGTCCGATTATATGCGGTAAGAGCTATCAGCGACCGCATATAAAAACGACCACTTAGTAAAAAACCAGTGACGTAAAGTCGCTGGTTTTTTTGTGGACGATTTATAGAACTGGTCTTATTAACCCGTTGTTTATCGTAAGTCGTTTTTTACTCGTGGTGTGTTTGCGTTCTATCCTAGTATCTAGTATCTAGTACCTAGTACCTAGTGCCTAGTACCTAGTGCCTAGTACCTAGTACCTAGTACCTAGGAACCAGGAACTTAAAACCTAGTCCGGCATGGAGCGGCGCATGTCGTCAGACTTTTTGAAAAACCAAAATGATCCAATGCAAAAGAAAAGTGCACAAAGTGAAGCGAGGATGATTTGGATATTGTCGGTCATTAACAGTGACCCAATTGCGGCCATGGCCATGGTAATCACGGCAAGTTCAATAAAGCGTCCAGCGCCTTTGTTTTTGTGGCGAAATGACGCATAACGAAGTGTAAGTGCAAATCCCATGGGTAATAGACTCCTAGTGTTGGTAACTGCTCACTTCCTTGGTGCAGTATTCATGAGTGATTAATATTATTAATTAGTAACATTATTAGAATACGGCAGTCAGAATCGATTCATTAACTCAACCCACTAAAAGTGGAATGAACCTCTAATTTATAACATTATCAGTTATAGGTTGTGCGCAATAACTACTCACACCAGAGCGTTGTATTTATTCTGATTATGCCTTTGGTCTATTACCAGTGTAGATCAAGATCTTGCCCTGTGAGTACTTCTACTTCTATGGTTTGCCAGCGTTCAATGAGCATTGAGACGTCTTGGGCGTTCAAGCGCTTTTGTTTGAGCTGACCTTGTTTTGTTTTGAGTTCAAGCATGAACTGGCTAGTGTTTGAGGTCGAGGCTGAGGTTGCGTCATTTTCGATGCTTTTCCAGCATAGACTCGATGCGTTGGGGTCTTCTATTGGTCCCCAAGCAAGAGCAAATCGGGTGGTGGGGAGTTCTACCCATAACGTCAGAGAGCTGCATTCCATAAATCTTCCTTGATAACGGTCTGTAATGGGACGATACGCTATCGCCTTTAATTATATTGCACATGAGGTAACGGCTAATGTTTATGTGGTGCTTGTTATAATTGTTGCGCAATTGTTAATGTATCGTCTTTGGCTTTTATTGTCTAGGGAGAGATCGCCAGGGCCATAAATCTAGTCAACAAGAGATGAGTTAAATGGCTAATGTTGAGTGCTCAAACATCGTAAGTAATGACATTTCATGATTAGTGAAACGTAGGACAAAGAGGCATGAGTGTGGAAAATGACCGAGCGGCTTCTTTCAACTAAACTTATCAGGTAGATACTGGTGTAAAGCATCAATTTGGCGTTGGGATAAGGTATCGCACTCAACAATGAAGTCAGGTACAATTTGGGCAGTTTAACCTTGTGTGATGCGTCTAATGCAAACATTAAGGTTTCCAATTAAATCGCAGGAATATGGCCTTTGGGAGCGTAACCTAAGGGCGGTAGCGTGCTTAACGATAAGGTAGGGTATGAAAATATTGGTCACCGGTGGCGCTGGATTTATCGGCAGCGCCGTTATTCGCCACATTTTAGACAATACAACGGACAGCGTGGTGAATGTTGATGCATTAACGTACGCGGGGAACTTAGAGTCACTGCCTAGTGCTGAAGCCAATGAACGTTATGCCTTTGAGCACGTTGATATTTGTGACCTTTTATCTTTAGAGCGTGTCTTCGCTAAGCATCAACCGGATGCCGTCATGCACTTGGCTGCGGAGTCGCACGTTGACCGTTCAATAGACGGCCCTGCGGCGTTTATTCAAACCAACTTAGTTGGCACCTTTAACCTGCTTGAAGTGGCGCGCCAATACTGGAAAGCACTAGACAGTGAGCAGCAAGCGGCATTTCGATTCCACCATATTTCTACCGATGAAGTGTATGGCGATTTAGAAGGCACGGATGACCTATTCACCGAAGACACTTCTTATGAGCCAAGCAGTCCGTATTCTGCCAGTAAAGCGGGTTCCGATCATTTAGTGCGCGCATGGGGGCGAACGTATGGTTTCCCTATTTTAGTGACCAACTGTTCGAATAATTATGGGCCTTACCACTTCCCTGAAAAACTGATCCCACTCATGATTTTGAATGCCT
This sequence comes from Vibrio sp. GJ43-1, assembly GCF_055808835.1. Lineage (NCBI taxonomy): Bacteria > Pseudomonadati > Pseudomonadota > Gammaproteobacteria > Vibrionales > Vibrionaceae > Vibrio > Vibrio sp. GJ43-1. The sequence continues at coordinate 435,558 of NZ_CM147884.1, forward strand.
TAGAAGGTAAACCTCTCCCTGTTTATGGTGATGGCATGCAAATTCGCGATTGGTTGTTTGTGGAAGATCACGCGCGCGCCCTTTATAAAGTGGTCACGGAAGGTGTAGTAGGAGAAACCTACAATATTGGCGGTCATAACGAAAAAGCCAATATCGAAGTCGTGAAAACGATTTGTACCTTGCTAGAAGAGTTGGTACCGAATAAACCCAAAGGTATTGCACAGTATCAAGATCTCATTACTTATGTGACCGACCGCCCTGGACATGATGTGCGCTACGCGATTGATGCTTCTAAAATTGAGCGTGAGCTTGGCTGGACGCCAGAGGAAACCTTTGAGTCAGGCATTCGGAAAACCGTTGAATGGTATCTCAATAACCGTGAGTGGTGGCGTCGCGTTTTAGACGGTTCTTATTCCGGTGAGCGTCTAGGCACAAAATAACCGACTTCATTTATTTCAACTCTGTGTTAGGGCTCTTCCCTAGGACCGAGCACTAAGAACCAAGGACCGATTTCTCATGAAAGGCATTGTTCTCGCGGGTGGCTCAGGCACCCGTTTGTACCCTTTAACTCGCGGTACCTCTAAGCAGCTACTTCCTATTTACGACAAGCCAATGGTGTATTACCCGATTTCGACACTGATGCTTGCTTAGGTATTCGTGATATTTTGGTCATTACTACACCAGAAGACCAAGCCGGTTTTCAGCGTCTACTTGGTGATGGTTCCGATTACGGTATCAACCTTGAGTATAAAGTTCAGCCAAGCCCGGATGGGTTAGCGCAGGCGTTTATTATTGGTGAAGAGTTTATTGGTGAAGATTCCGTTTGCTTGGTTTTAGGTGACAACATCTACTACGGTCAATCATTCTCGCAAACACTAAAAAATGCCGCGAGCCGCGAGTACGGTGCGAGTGTCTTTGGTTATCAAGTGAAAGATCCGGAGCGTTTTGGTGTTGTCGAGTTCGATGACAACATGAAAGCAATTTCGATTGAAGAAAAGCCGACACAACCTAAGTCTGATTACGCGGTAACGGGTTTGTATTTCTATGATAACCGTGTGGTGGAATGGGCCAAGCAAGTTAAGCCTTCTGAACGCGGTGAACTAGAAATTACCACATTAAATCAGATGTACCTTGAAGATGGCTCGCTTAACGTTGAGCTTCTTGGGCGAGGCTTTGCGTGGCTTGATACGGGCACACATGAAAGCTTGCATGAAGCGTCTTCTTTTGTTCAAACCATTGAAAATATCCAAGGGTTGAAGATTGCGTGTTTGGAAGAAATTGCTTGGCGCAATGGCTGGCTAAGTGATGACGAAGTACTCAACATCGCGAAACCCATGATGAAAAATGAATATGGTCAGTATCTGGCGCGTTTGGTTGAAGAAAAGCGTAAGAAGGCGTCACGATGACAGCGAAGATGAAAAAGGTATTAATTACTGGCGCACATGGTCAAGTAGGGTATTGCTTAGTCACGCTGTTGTCACAAAGAGCGGATGTCGAGGTGGTTGCCTATGATAGGGCTGATCTTGATATTACCAATGAAGATCAGGTTAATGCGCTTGTACGAGCGCTTCAACCGGACACTATTATAAATGCGGCCGCTCACACGGCGGTCGATAAAGCGGAAGACGACGTTGCCCTAAGCTATGCGATTAACCGAGACGGTCCTCGATATTTAGCGCAGGCTGCAGAACAGTGTGGTGCGGTCTTATTACACATATCAACCGACTACGTGTTTGATGGCACGAAGCCTGAACCTTACACTGAGAATGACGTAACCAACCCACCTAGCGTTTACGGGCAAAGTAAGTTAGTCGAGCGAACAAGCTGTCGCTGAGAGCTGCGTGCGTTATGCGATTTTACGTACCGCTTGGGTGTTTGGTGTGCATGGTAACAACTTCGTGAAAACCATGTTGAGATTAGGCAAAGAACGTCCAGAGCTGGGCATTATTGGCGACCAATTTGGCGGCCCAACGTACGCGGGTGACATTGCGACGGCACTTATCACCATGATGGATGAGTTTCAGCGTGGTGAAGCAGATATTTCGGGTGTTTATCACTTCTCCGGTTCGCCTCACGTTAGCTGGTATGAGTTTGCTCAGGCTATCTTTGCTGCAGCGGGTGAGCATGGCGCGCTAAGCTCGCTCCCAACAGTGAATGAAATTACCGCCGACCAGTACCCACTTCCTGCGCCACGCCCTGCAAACTCACGTTTGGATTGCACTAAAATCGAATCCGTATTTGGTATTAAGCCAAGTGACTGGAATCAGGCTCTAAAACATATAAAAGCGTATTGCTAGGTGTAAATTGTCATGAAAGTTATTGATACCAATATCCCAGAAGTCAAAATAATTGAACCACAAGTGTTTGGTGATGAGCGTGGTTTCTTTATGGAAACCTGGCAGCAAAAGAAATTTGAAGAACTCGTAACGGGTAAGCCAACGCCATTTGTGCAAGACAACCATTCTAAGTCCAGTAAAGGTATTTTGCGTGGCCTGCATTATCAAACCGAAAATACGCAGGGCAAGCTAGTGCGTGTTGTTTCCGGTGAAGTATTTGATGTCGCTGTGGATGTGCGTAAAGACTCGCCTACGTTTGGTCAGTGGGTTGGCGTGTATTTATCGGCGGAAAACAAACGTCAGCTTTGGGTGCCGGAAGGCTTCGCCCATGGGTTTTACGTGACCAGTGACGAAGCTGAATTTGTGTATAAGTGTACGGATTACTATAACCCTAGCGCGGAGCATTCAATTCTTTGGAATGATCCGGAGATTGGGGTTGAGTGGCCCGTTGAAGGCGAGTTGCTGCTGTCAGATAAAGATGTTCAGGGGCTTATATTGCATCAATCACCATGCTTGTAGCCAACTAAAAGACACGTTATAAACTCGGTGTCATTATCAGAATATTCATGAAAGTTCCTATTTAAAAGGTTTGGTGGCATATCAAGAAAGAGGTAATAGCGGTGATTTTGGGTTTTTAAATTAGTTGAATTGACATGAATTTTCGGTGTTCTGGGTAGTTTTGAAGGTTAAGCCTTTGTCGACCGAGATGTTTACGAATTTTCCGAAGGGAAGAAAACGAATATGATTAAATTAGATAATACGTATAGACATGACATCATAAGGCTAATCGAGGGCGATGATCTTGTCGGTGTTGAGCTAGGTGTTGCGTCAGGGGAATTTTCCAAGAGAATGGTCAATACAGGGCGTTTCTCACATTTTTACGGCGTCGATATGTATGCAGATATGCATGATATAAATGAGTATAAAAAAGCGCTGTTAAACGTTGGGATGAAAAGCAATTATAAGCTGTTAAAAATGACGTTTGATGAAGCTTTGGAGCTGTTTGAAGACAACAGTTTAGATTTTATCTATGTTGATGGTTATGCTCACTCCGGTGAAGAGGGCGGAAAAACGATTATTGACTGGAGCCGTAAGGTCAAGATTGGTGGATTGATTGCTGGTGATGACTATCATGAAAGGTGGCCGCTAGTGGTTCAAGCTGTAGACTCGTTCGTTGAATCTATTGATGGAGAGTTGCACATTACCGATTTGGTGGAGAATGGACCGACAAGTGAGTTTCCTTCTTGGGGAGTGATTAAGAAGAACGAGAGCAATATCAGCTACGATGAAGACTTAGTTAAAAAAGGCGCGTTGGAGAATAAGAAGCATCAACTCATCTACTTAACGCAAATTATTAGAAATATACTTACTCCAAACTTCATGAAGAGAAAGTAACCACTATTCTTGTTAACTAGGTGCATCCGAGAAACCAATGGATTCCTAATAGCTTCTTGATAATCAGATCAATCTGCCAACTGAATAAAATAGTGTATGTGCAGTGGCTTGTTATAGATAAAGGCGATAAATAATGTCTGAACATGAGAGTGAAATAAGCGCTCGTAAAATAGTTGATGTTTCCGGTTACATGATGTCGGGAAAATCCTCTGCGTCCGATTTGCTACGTGAGTTTTCTGGTGTTTATGTTCCTGATTATACCCATGAATTTGATCTTCTTCGAATGCCTGATGGATTGTGTGATTTAAGGCGCAATATCGTTGATAACTGGAATCCAATGAGAGCTGATGCATCTTTGAGAAGGTTTGAAGCACTGATTGAAAAGTTAGCGAGGAGCCCGACAGGTTTTAGAAAAATCTTTCAGATTGGCTTCGGTTATGAATCGAGATACCCTGGGATAAATGCAGCGACAAAAACGTTTCTTGAAGGCATCACCGATCAATCATGGAGGATGAAGTGGCCTTATGTATTGATGGAAATGTCGAACCTTGAAGCGTTGCTTGTACGTGTTATTTCTAAGCTAAAAGGGCAATTTCCGTGGCCAGAAATAGAATATCGTATGGTGAAATCGTCGACTTTTGACCACCATGCTAAGCGGTATGTTTCTAGTTTGCTTTCTCATGATGATAATACAGATGCCAGTACTATTGTTACAATGAATGCTTTAGAGCCATTCAACCCCACATATGGCCTTAATTTTCTAGAAGGTGGGCGCTCTATTGTTATTGACAGGGATGTGAGAGATATCTATATCAACTCCATTACCCAAGATGATAAATATAATTCAGATGTTTCTACTTATTCAAAAATATCGGGCTCCTTTGATATAGATGTCTTTATTGCAAGGCAGAGAATGCTTCGCGATCATGTGTCTAAATCAGATGATAACAATGTATTGCGACTGAACTTTGAAGACCTTTGTTATTCTTATGAAGAATCGGTAAACAGAATTATGAGCTTAGTTGGGCTTTCAAGTGATATGCATTTGAGAAAAAACGAGTTTTTTGACCCAACTAAGTCGATAAAGAACACCAAACTCTGGGAAAACACTTCTGGTGATACGCTTAAAAAAATAGCACGTATTGAAAAAGAGTTACCACACCTCTGTTATGATTACTGATGTATGAGTAATGCGAATAATATAAAAAAGGCCATTGTTTACTATACGTTAGGAAGTCTTTTTACAGCGTTGGTTGGTTTTATCTTTATCCCGTATTACATGAGAGAATTCTCTACGTTTGAGTATGGGGTATTATCTTTGATTCAGTTGCTGGGTGTGATCTCTTCAGCTGTATTTTATTTTGGTATTTCAGCTTCACTGAATCGTTACTATTTCGATGTTGATGACTCTGAGGAACAGAATCATTGCGTATACACTGCGATTGTTCTTTCCTTCATGGGTGTTTTGTTGCAAACAGTTTTTGGGTATTTTGTCTCATCATTTGCTTCTAATATGTTGTTCTCTAATGTTACATGGAGTTGGGCTGTTTTTCTTTCTCTTGCCAATGCAGCATTAATTTTTTACAACCAGATTTTCTTGATACTGTATCGGTTGAAAAACAAGCCGAGCTCTTTCTTTTTATTCAGCCTTCTGAATTTAGTCTTCAATGTCGGCTTTATCTATAGTCTTGTTGTGGTAGATGGGCGCGGTGTTAATGGTGTCTTTGAGGGTGCAGCTATGTCACAGTTGTTGATGGCAACAGTATTAACCTGGTGCAACAGAGAGCTGTTATTTAATGGTAGGTTTTCAACAAATATTGCTAAGAAACAGCTACGTTATGGTGTGCATTTTATATGGTCTAGTATCGCGGCGTTATCCATACTTTGGATAGATCAGTTCTTTATCAATAAATACCTTTCTATAGAAGATGTCGGTGTCTACGCGGTTGCTGCTAAATTTGCAACGGTAATGACCGTTCTTTTCGTCAATCCGTTCTCTCAGGTCTTACAGCCAGTGGTAATGGAAGCGATTAAGGATGACGTTAAAGCACGTGAAAAGATAGAGAACGGCTTCAAAGCATACGTTGTAGTCGGTGGTATATTGTCCTTTTTAGCTCCAGTATTTTTAGAAGAAATTATATATTTATTCAAACCTCACCAGGATTACCTTCAGGCAATTTCGTACATGTTTCCGCTGTTCTTTGCAACGACGGTATATGGAATGGTAAATGTCGTTACGTTAGGTTTTTTGATCAAGAATAAACTTGGCCCGCAGTCCAAGGTATACCTACTTTTGATGATATTGAACATTGTCCTCAACATTGTCTTGATTCCAAACCTTGGTGTTTGGGGAGCTGTTGCTAGTACTTTAATAACCTACTCTTGTTCTATTCTAGCGCTCGGAATTTTTCCAATAGAGTGTTCTATGCTCGATATTCATATGGTACAGCGATTATGGCAGTATTGTTGTATTGTTTCTGTGCCTATTTTAATACTGTTTTTTTATCTGAACTTGATGTCATTTATCGATTGGCGCTAAAGTTTACTTTATTTTTATTGCTTCCAAGCTTATTACTTTATTTTTTGATTAAGAATCACAAGCTGAAAATTCGAGGATAGTTATGTCATTTACTGAAACTATTGATTTTGGTGTACTCGGTGATCATCGTGGTAGCTTGATCGCGCTTGAATCGATGAACGATATACCATTTGAGTTTAAGCGCGTTTACTACATCTTTGGTACAAAACCTGGTGTGGCTAGAGGATTTCATGCCCACAAGAAAACTCGACAAGTCGCTGTTTGTATCAGTGGAGAATGCGAATTGTTGATGGATAACGGTGTAGGGAAAGAGTGGATTCAGCTCAACTCTAATTCTCGTGGCGTCATGATTGAACCGCTTGTATGGCATGAGATGCATAATTTCTCAGAACACTGTGTGTTGCTGGTTATTGCAGATGATCATTACGATGAGAGTGATTACATCAGAGATTACGATACGTTTTTAGGAGTTATCGATGTTCATTCATGAGTTAAGTGACGTAAAATCATCCAAGATTGGTAAAGGCAGCAGAGTTTGGCAGTTTGCTGTGGTTTTTCCTGAGGCGACTATCGGTCGAGACTGCAATATTTGTGCACATACCTTGATCGAAAACGATGTCATTTTAGGAAATAATGTGACCGTTAAGTCTGGCGTCTATTTATGGGATGGGCTTAGAGTCGCTGATGAGGTGTTCATTGGTCCTAATGTGACCTTCTGTAATGACAAATATCCACGCTCTAAGCAGTATCAAGATGCATTCCCACTGACAACACTTGAACAAGGAAGCTCTATTGGGGCAAATGCGACGATTTTGCCCGGAGTTACAATAGGTAAAGGTGCCATGGTAGGGGCCGGAGCTCTAGTCACGAAAGATGTACCAGAAAATACGTTAGTTGTGGGCAACCCTGCGAGAATAGTTAGGAATATTGGTAAGTAAAATGGTTTCATTTCTAGATCTAAAAGTAGTAAATGCTCAGTATCATGAAGAGCTTAAACAGGCGAGTGCTCGAGTAATTGATTCAGGCTGGTACATTATGGGCAAAGAGCTTAACGCTTTCGAACGTGAATTTGCAAAAGTGACAGGCAGTCAACATTGTATTGGTGTTGCAAACGGTTTGGATGCGCTTACCCTAACCTTACGTGCATGGAAAGAACTAGGTTTGATGTCGGACGGAGACGAAGTATTGGTGCCTAGCCAATACATACATAGCCACAGTACTTGCCATCACAGAGAACAATTTAAAACCCATACTCGTTGACCCTAATCCAGCGACGTTTAATCTCGACATTGAAGGCTTGAAAGCTAAGCTAACCACTCGCACCAAAGCAATATTACCTGTGCATCTTTATGGTCAGATTTCACCGATGCCAGAAATTTTTGACTTTGCTCAGCAACATGGTTTACTTGTTTTGGAAGATTGTGCTCAATCTCATGATGCATCAATCAACGATAAGAAGGCTGGGACATGGGGTAATGCCGGGGCTTTCAGCTTCTATCCGGGCAAGAATTTAGGTGCGCTTGGAGATGCTGGTGCTATTACCTCTGATGATCCAGAATTCATTGAGGTTATCCAGGCGCTCAGAAATTATGGCTCGCATGAAAAATACAAGAATAAGTACCAAGGTCTCAACAGCCGACTAGATGAAATGCAAGCTGCGCTGCTTCGTGTAAAACTCAAGTATTTGTCCAAAGAAACAGAAACAAGGCGCGATATTGCCCAGTATTACCTTGCAAATATTCATAACGAAAAGCTGCAGCTTCCGACGGTAAGCAGTAGGGAGTCACATGTTTGGCATTTGTTTGTCGTTCAAAGTGAGCAGCGACATGACTTACAACAACATTTAGCAAGCAAAAACATCCAAACACTCATTCATTATCCTATTCCTCTGATGAATCAGGAAGCGTATTCTGGTTTGTGGTCGACGTCGGACTTTCCGAGAGCCGTTGGTATGAGTGAGCGTGTCTTATCGCTACCGATGTCACCTGTGCTGAGTGAGGCTGAGGTGGCTGAAGTTGTTGAAGCTGTAAACTGTTTCTGATGAATATTGCTTTTTATTTCCCATACCCATCTGTTGGCGGTGTCTCAATCCTGTTTTTGAGATACGCCCAGCTTTTGTCAGCTAGACACAATGTCATCATTATGGACCTCGATGATGGTTATATGGCGCAGAACGTGCCACAGGACTGTTCTTTTTTGTCTTATGACAAACTGGATTACTTACCTGAAGATACGATTCTGGTAACGCAGTCTTGTCCGCTGTGGCGTATTCCTTATCTAGAAAATGCTCCTAGATCGACAAAGCTTTTTTATTGGAACCTGCACCCTGATAATTTATCACCTTTTATTCATATCAAAGCTGGTTACATAGCGAGGGCTGTGCGAAAAGGGATCAATGGGCTTGCTGTTTTTCGCAAACGTAAGCTGCGAGCATTGCTTGCTGATCTTGTGGATACAAATGGCATTGTGTTTATGGATGGTGAGAACCGTTCTCAAACAGAGAGGTGGCTTGGGGTGTCGATACCTGAGCCAGTTTACTGCCCAATAACGAATCAAACCGAAGCATCAGAGACGAATCTATTTTCGCCTCTAGGTCTCGAGAAGAGTGTCAGGGTAATATCTATAGGTAGAACTGAAGGGTTTAAGACCTCCATTATCTTGCACCTCATAGAGCGACTCGATGCGATTCAAGCACACAATATTCATCTGACATTGGTAGGGTCTGGGACAGATGTCGAATTGGTCAAGTCGGCATTGAATAAAACCACCAAACTGACGTTTGAACATATCGAAGAGGTTCATTACTCAGAGATCCCGAACTTAGTGCAGAAACAGCATCTATCTTTTGCTATGGGTACCTCTGCATTGGACAGTGCGAGTATTGGCATCCCTACGATTGGGTTGGATTTCAGTAATGAGCCTATTACAGGGCTTTACCGCTTTCGGTATTTGTTTGATGCTAAGCTATATAATGTCGGCTGCAATATTGATGGCCCTGATTTTTTCGAGCAAGAAGACACTCTTGCTTCCCTCATCAATGAGCTTTGTGTCAATGGGAAAAATATTTCCAATAAAACGATGAACTATTATCAATCACATCACTCTGTAGAAGTGGTTGAACGATTAGAACATGCTCTTGAACACAACGGTGCGAGTCTAGCTGAACTCTTGGATAAGGGTTATCACTGCGCAGACATAGTCACTTCAGTTGTGATGGCTCTTATGAACAAAAACAAGATTGATGATTCTGGTCTTGTTAAGTACTAAATAGAAGGTTATATGAAAGTTCTACTACTAGCAGGTGGTTTCGGTACGCGTTTAAGTGAAGAAACCGACCTAAGACCGAAGCCTATGGTGGAGATTGGTGGTAAACCAATCTTGTGGCATATCATGAAAATGTACTCTCAGTATGGCTATAACGACTTCGTAGTCTTGCTGGGTTACAAGGGGTATTACATCAAGGAATACTTCGCGAATTACTTCTTACATCAAAGCAATGTAACGATTGATTTGTCAAACAATGAAATGCAAATCCATAAGAACACTTCTGAGCCTTGGAAGGTAACTCTGCTTGATACAGGTTTGAACTCGATGACTGGTGGTCGCGTCAAACGTGCACAAGAGATCGTGGGCAATGAACCCTTTATGCTCACATATGGAGATGGCGTTTCCGATGTCAATATCGATGAGCTAATGAAGTTTCATAAAAGCCACGGCAAGTCGATCACGATGACATCGGTTCAACCTGATGGCCGTTTTGGGGCAATTGAAATTGAAGGAGACAAAATCACTCAGTTTTTAGAAAAGCCAAAAGGTGATGGTTCCTGGATTAATGGCGGCTTTTTCGTTTGTCAGCCTGAAGTCTTTGATTATATTACTGAGGGTGATAGCACGGTTTTTGAACAAGCTCCTTTACAAAACTTAGCGACAGCTGGGGAACTGTTTTCATATAAACATGAAGGGTTTTGGAAGTGTATGGACACTCTCAAGGATAAAAATGATCTTGAAGGCATGCTAGAAACAAACACAGCAAAGTGGAAAAGTTGGTAAATTATGTTTAATGATGTTTATCGCGGTAAAAAAGTGTTGGTCACAGGGCATACTGGTTTTAAGGGCACCTGGTTGACAACTTGGTTGTTGGAGCTTGGGGCGGATGTATGTGGTCTCTCTATTGATATCCCAACCTCACCATCAATGTTTGAAGAACTTAAGATCGAAGATAGCATTCAACATCATTTTGCTGATGTTCGTGATAGAATCGGCTATTGAAAAAATTATTAATGACTATCGCCCAGACTTTATATTTCATTTAGCGGCACAACCTATAGTGTCTCTGTCTTATACTGACCCACTTGCAACGATATCAACGAATGTTATGGGTACAGCGAATGTACTTGATGTCCTTAGAAGCGTGGACTTTGAATGTAATGTTGTCATGATTACAAGCGATAAGTGCTACGAAAATGTTGAGTGGGTGTGGGGATATAAAGAAACCGATGCCGTGGGTGGCAAGGATATTTACAGTGGTTCTAAGGGGGCTGCCGAGGTTATTTTTCACGCGTACCATCAATCATTTTTCATGAATAGTGGTAAGGTTCGCGTAGTCACTGGGCGAGCAGGGAATGTAATTGGCGGTGGAGACTGGGCGGCTGATAGGATTGTCGCTGATTGTGTTCGCGCATGGAGTTCTAACAATAAAGTTGAAATTCGTTGCCCAGAAGCAACACGACCTTGGCAGCATGTTCTGGAGCCTTTAAGTGGTTATCTTATGCTGGGTGAAAAACTTGCTAATAATCCAAAACTGAACGGCGAACAATTTAACTTTGGCCCTCGAGCGGAACAAAATCATACTGTGTTAGATTTACTGTCTAATCTGAGTGATAAATGGGGTTTTAGTGACTCAGAAAAGGCATTTACGGTTACGGATAATTTACCTTTTCATGAGGCTGGTTTGTTAAAATTAAACTGTGATAAGGCCCTGTTTCATCTTAAGTGGGAAGCAACACTAAACTACGTTGAATGCACTCAGTTGGTGAGTGATTGGTATGTTAATTTCTACAAAGGCGGTGAAAGTGCGCTGGATTTCACTATAGCGCAAATCAATGAGTATGCCCAAATTGCGAGAAAGAAGAATATTCAATGGTTATGAGTCTAATTGATGGCGTTATTGTTACTCCTTTAAGGGTTATTCCTGTTGATAAGGGGGATGTATTGCATGGAATTAAAGCCTCAGAAGAGAGCTTTGCTGGCTTTGGAGAGGCTTATTTTTCGACCGTTCACTACAAGCAAATAAAGGGATGGAAAAAGCATACTGAAATGACAATGAATATTATTGTTCCAGAAGGAGCCATCAAGTTTGTCATGTATGATGATCGTTTGGGTAGTCCCACTAACCAGTGTTTTTTTTCGATTACAGTTGATAAGCAAAATTATTGTCGCTTGACTGTGCCCCAAGGGGTTTGGATGGCATTTAAAGGCGAAGGTATGGGTACTAATTTACTGATGAACTTTGCCAATATGGAACATATTCCCCAAGAGGCTGAAAATCAACCGATTGAGGCTATTTCATTTAATTGGAGTGATGATGAATAAAATTAGATTATCCAAATCCTCGATGTCTTCCCTTGAAAAAGCCGCGGTTGTTGATGTTCTTGATAAAGAATATCTAGGTATGGGGGCTGAGACACAAAGGTTTGAAATGGAGATTGCTTCATTTTTAGGGGTTGACTTGGATTGTGTTGCGGCTGTGAATTCTGGGACGTCAGCTCTTCATATAGCATTGGCGGCTATAGGAATTGAACCGGGTGATGAAGTAATTGTACCATCGCTAACCTACGTCGCTTCTTTTCAAGCCATTACTGCGTGTGGAGCTGTGCCTATTGCCTGTGAAGTAAATCCAGACACTCTGTTTGTGGACGTTGAGGATGCAAAAAGTAAGATTACAGTAAATACAAAGGCAATTATGCCAGTTCATTACGCGAGCTCTTCTCTTGGAATCTCACAAGTTTACGACTTAGCCAGAGACTACAATCTTAGGGTGATTGAGGACGCTGCTCAAGCATTCGGATGTTACTCATTGGGAAAAAAGTAGGCAGCATAGGCGATGTGATTTGCTTTAGTTTTGACGGTATAAAGAATATTACGTGTGGCGAAGGTGGAGCGGTCGTCGCATTTGATAAAAAAACAATCAACAATATCAAGGATATGCGCCTTTTAGGAGTAAAGAAAGATACCGAGCAACGTTATGCTGGTCAGCGTAGTTGGGATTTTGATGTTGAGCTACAAGGGTTCCGATATCATATGAGTAATATTAATGCAGCAATAGGGTTAGCGCAGCTATCTCGTATTGATGAATTCACGGTGAATCGCCAAGCAATCTCAAATAAGTATCTTTCAGCATTAAAAGATGTACCAGAAATTATGCCTTTAAAGCTTGATTATGAAAATATAGTCTCACATATTTTTGTAACGTTAGTAGAGCGTCGTGATGAGCTACGAAACTTTTTACTGTCCAAAAATATTGAAGTCGGCATCCATTATAAACCGAATCATTTGCTTAGTAAGTTTTCAACGGGCGCATCGCTTCCATTGACAGAAGGCATATATGATAAATTACTGACACTCCCGATACATAACGATCTGACGGATGAAGAACAAGATTACGTAATAGATAGTATTTATGAATTCTTTAACTAACAAGCCTTTAGTTTCGATTATTATTAATTGTTTTAACTCCGCGACCTACTTGAGAGAAACGATTGAAAGTGTACTAAACCAATCTTATGAAAACTTTGAGTTGGTATTTTGGGATAATCAATCAACGGATGCTAGCGCAGATATAGTGAAAAGTTACGATGATGATCGAATTAAGTATTTCTATGCAGCTGCTCATACGTCGTTAGGGGAAGGAAGAAATCTTGCTTTAGCTAAGACTAGGGGTGAGTTTGTTTCTTTTCTTGATGCCGATGATGCTTACTCTCCAAACCGTCTTGAAGTTTGTGTAAATGCATTTAGCGATAATACGATTGGCCTTGTCTACACGAATGGTGAGATTGAGAACTCCGGGAAGCGTTCACCGTTTTATAACGATAGTCAGCAATCTGGAAATGTTTTTGAACTCTGGCTAAAAAGTTATAAGGTTATGATTCCTAGTGTGATGTTTCGGCGTGAATGTTTGAGTACTCTAGGTCATTGGGTTGATACTCGATTTTCAATGGTTGAAGAGTATGACTTTTTCCTAAGAATTGCAAAGCAATGGCAGATAGCCTACTGCCATGAAAATGTATGTATTTGGCGTGAGCATGCAGGGAGTATGACGTGGTCAAAAACAGGTCGTTGGGGGCAAGAATTTGCTTTGTTATCATCAAAAATGTTTGATGAGGGACTTGCTACTGTTGAGCAACTCCAGACTCTAGAGAAGAAATCAGCATACTATTTGTATTTAGGTGGATTAAAAGAGCATATGCTAAAGCGAGTAGTACTTAAGCCTTATATATTGAAAGATGCGAGAGTTTTTATTTTATATATTTCTTCATTTTTAGGTATTCAATGCAATTTGTTTCTTCTTAAATTTGTAGGTTTGATAAAGTAGGAACAGACTCGTGATCTATTTGTTTGTAAATTTAAACGCGTGGCTAGGCAGTGGTTATCTTTCCGCTGCTAAAAGTTTATTTAAAATTTTATGAGGTAAACGAATGAGGCTTGTATATGTCGTTAACGTCTCTTGGTTTTTTCATTCCCACTTTATCCGCTTGGCAAAACACAATTTAGAGAAAGGCTACACGGTCCACATCATTACCGGTGATGAAGAAAAGCGCGAAGAATATGAAGCCCTAGGTTTTCATTATCACAATTATGGTGTGACTCGTGACGGTACTAATCCACTTAACGAGTTCAAAGTTATATGGACGTTATTTAAGCTGTTGAAGCAAATCAAGCCTGACCTTCTTCATGCGTTCACAATAAAACCAGTGCTATATAGCGGATTTTTAACGAAGCTCTTCAAAAGTATTCGACCACGTCGATCTGTATTTTCGATTACTGGACTTGGTTCGCTGTCTCTCGCTGAAACCCCAAAAGCTCGTCTATTATGGCGTGTCGTTGAGTCTATTTATCGGTTTGTTCTTTCACAGCGTCAAGCTACTGTCGTGTTTGAAAATGATGATGATCGCGCTCTATTTGTTAATGATGGCATTGTACCTGAATCGCGTGCAGCATTGGTTAACGGAGTAGGTATTGACACCCAATACTTTGTTCCAGCTGATGTTAAAAATGATAAACCCGTTGTCGTTTTTTTAGCGAGAATGCTTAAAGATAAGGGGGCTCGAGAGTTTATTGAAGCTGCTCGCATCTTGAAAGAGCGTCAAGTTAATGTGCGACTGCGTATGGTGGGTGGTGTTGATGATGAAAACATTTCCTCGCTCAAAGAATCTGAACTTGTTGCCGCGAATGAGGCTGGTCTGATTGAATTTCTAGGGCATCGAACTGATATAATAAATATCTATCAGGCGGCAGATATCGCTTGCTTGCCATCTTACCGAGAAGGGTTGCCAAAATCACTTATTGAGGCTGCATCATGTGGGTTAGCTATCATTACCAGTGATACACCAGGATGTAGGCAACTGATTGATTCAGTAGGGCCAAATGGTTTACTCGTGCCTGTCAAAAATCCCTATGCGCTTGCCGATGCCATCCAACAGCTAGCTGAAGATCGGGCATTAAGAAGCCAATACGGGAAACGTAGTCGTATGATGGCACTGGAAAAATTTGACTATAAAAGTGTACTCGCATCATTTGACGTCATTTACGAAGAACAAAGGAAGCGATAGCCAATATGATGAAAGTTTTTCTTACCGGGGCTAGTGGATTTGTTGGTCACCATATTCTGTCTGCATTTAGTCTTAAGTATGAAGTAACCTGTTTTGGTCGTCAGCGGCCAATTAGTTGGCAAGGCGACTTTGTAAAAGGACAGCTGCAAGATATTGAAACGGCAAAATTAGAACTTGCTAACGTTGATGTTGTCGTTCATAGCGCCGCACGTGCTCATGTTATGCAAGACAGTTCCAATAACCCATTGGATGAATATCGAAAGGTTAATACGGTTGGCACGCTGGAACTTGCCCAACAAGCTGCTTCTCAAGGAGTAAAGCGTTTTATTTTCATTAGTTCGATAAAAGTAAGCGGTGAGGCCACCACTTCAGATGCTTTTGTTGCGGATGGGATGCGATCGCCTCAAGACGATTACGGACTATCTAAGTCAGAAGCGGAAACTCAGCTTTTAGAGTTGGGAGAGCAAACTGGAATGGAGATTGTGATCATTCGTCCTCCTTTGGTTTATGGGCCGGGAGTGAAGGCTAATTTTGCTTCGCTATATAAGTTAGCAGGGAAAGGCTGGCCCTTACCTCTCGGTTGTGTAACGAATAACCGTCGTAGTTTAGTGTCGATATACAATTTATTAAGTCTTATTGAAGTTTGCCTTGAGCACCCTAATGCTGCGAATCAGGTCTTTTTAGTATCTGATGGGCAAGATGTATCGACTCGAACGTTGATTGAACTAATGGCGAGAGCTCAAGGACGTAAACTCTTGATGCTTCCAGTGCCAACTCGTTTGTTTGAATTTGCAGGACGATTGACGGGGAAATCCGCTATGGTTGAACGTCTCACTGGTTCTTTACAAGTCGATATTCATAAAAATGAACGTATGTTAGACTGGAAGCCTCCTTTTACTATGGAGCAAAGTCTTACTCTGATGAGCAAAGCGCTTTAATTACAATATATTGCGAGAAAGTGATGTTACGTCTTTTGGATTTTTTGATTGCGTTTTTTGGGCTGTTATTTTTGTGGCCTATTTTGGCTATTGTTACGGTCATTGGCCTATTTGATACTGGTTCCCCGATCTTTATCCAAGAGCGTGTAGGTCGAAATAAAAGGCCATTTAACCTGATCAAGTTTCGAACTATGTCGCTGGAGACCAAGTCCGTTGCTAGTCATTTAGCAAGCCGTAGTTCTATTACTAAGCTTGGTGCATTTTTACGTAAAACCAAAATTGATGAACTACCACAGCTTATCAATGTCGTGAAAGGTGAGATGAGTTTAGTCGGTCCGCGTCCAAACTTGTTCAATCAAGAAGAGCTCATATCTGCGCGAGATGCTGTAGGTGTATACGATGTTTTACCCGGTGTGACGGGATTAGCACAGGTGACTAACATTGATATGTCCACACCGGAGTTGTTAGCTAAAACGGATAAAGAAATGATTGATACCTTAACGTTATCACATTACTTCCGTTATATTTTAGCCACGGCAACAGGTAAGGGCATGGGCGACCGCGTTTCCAAGTAGACAATATTTTCGTTATACCTTTATAGTAAGGAGCCTCAGTGCTTTCTCTTAACCCAATATGGGCGATGCCAAGGCCATTAAAAAGAGTCGTGAGTGTTGCCTGTGATTTATTGTTTATCTTCCTCTCGTTTTGGGGCGCATTTTACGCCCGTATGGGCTATATCGATGAGTTTTGGTTTGATATTGACTATTGGTTTGTCTTAGCCGCTGTATCTGGTGTGACAGTGCTAACTTTTATCAATACGGGCTTGTATCGAGCGGTTTTACGATACTTGAGTTTGCACGCTGTTATTACCATTGCATTTGGCGCCATCATTTCATCGCTTTCTATCGTTCTTTTTGCTCATTATTTTCAGGCTTTCCTGCCCCGCTCTGTCCCTATTATTTATGCGACGTTTTTAGTGTCATTAAGTGGCGGTGCTCGATTATTGGTTCGAATGCTAGTCTCTGATTTGATTGTGAGGGGGCGAACACCTGTTCTCATTTACGGGGCTGGAAATGCTGGAAGGCAGTTGTATAACTTGATTGCACAGGGAGAAGAGTATCGCGTTGTTGCATTTATCGATGATGATCGGAAAATGCACAAGACGACCATTCAAGGCGTCACTGTTTTTCGGCACAAATATTTAAGTAAACTGATAAAGAAAGAAAAAGTTGAAAAAGTATTGCTGGCAATGCCGACGGCATCAAGAAATGAGCGTAAGCGCGTTATTGAAAGTGTGTCTCAGTATCCCGTAGAAGTGATGACCATTCCAAATTTGGTAGATATCGTTAATGGTGAATATCAAATTGATCAGCTTAAAGAAGTGGCGATCGAGGACTTGCTAGGGCGAGATCAAGTTGCACCGAATCAAGCGTTATTGGAAAAAAACATTAAAAGCAAAGTGGTGATGGTGACTAGGTGCGGGTGGGTCGATTGGCTCTGAGCTTTGTCGTCAAATCATAAAACATCAACCCACAGCTTTAGTCTTGTTTGAACTATCAGAATATTCACTGTATCGAATTGAACGTGAGCTCCAGCAGCTCGTGCCACATATTGATATTGTGCCGATCTTAGGTAATGCGCAAGACCAAACCCGATTGGTTCGCACTATGTCTGCGTATCAAGTCAAAACAGTTTATCATGCTGCGGCATATAAGCATGTGCCTTTGGTGGAATACAATGTGGCTGAAGGGATGCAGAATAACGTCCTTGGCACCTATCGTACGGCGTTGGCTGCGATTGAAGCGGATGTAGAGTCTTTCGTATTGATCTCTACAGATAAAGCGGTTCGTCCGACGAATGTTATGGGAACAACTAAGCGTTTGGCTGAATTAGGCCTTCAATCGTTGGCAAAAGAATATCAAATATCGCATAACACGATTTTTTCTATGGTACGTTTTGGTAATGTACTTGGGTCATCTGGGTCTGTGATCCCATTGTTTAAGTCTCAAATTGCAGGCGGGGGGCCCGTTACGGTGACGCATAAGGATATTATCCGTTATTTCATGACGATCCCTGAAGCGGCGCAGTTAGTTATCCAAGCTGGGGCGATGGGAACGGGGGGCGATGTCTTTGTACTTGATATGGGCGAGCCAGTTCGAATTTCTGATCTTGCTAAAAACCTGATTCACTTATCTGGTCTTGAAATCAAAGATGAGCAAAACCCAGATGGCGATATTGAGGTGATTTATTCAGGGTTGAGACCGGGCGAAAAACTGTTTGAGGAGTTATTGATTGGTGATAGCGTTTCCAAAACGAGTCACGATCGAATAATGATGGCGCAAGAGGTCTCTATGGACACTAAGCAATACAAAGCGTTACTTGACGAAGTCCAGCAAGCCGCAGACAATTTTGACCAAGAAACATTAAGACGTTTGATGCTGGAAGCGCCAACTGGATTTGTGCCAACAGATGGCATTGGTGATTTAGTCTGGAATCAAGCGAATCAAGCGAATTAACTATAACTGGATGTAATGTAGTCCAAACCAATGTGTAAGATGAAACTATGAAAATTGCTGTTGCAGGAACCGGCTACGTAGGCCTATCTAATGCGATGCTCCTATCTCAAAATCATGAGGTAGTGGCGGTCGATATTAATGAAGAAAAAGTGGCGCTGTTATGTAACGGTCAGTCTCCAATCGTCGATACTGAAATTGAGGCGTTTCTGAAACGTGATGATCTGAATTTTACCGCGACGTTGGATAAAAAATTGGCTTACTCGAATGCCGATTATGTCATTGTCGCGACGCCTACGGATTACGACCCACAAACTAACTACTTTAATACCGGTTCCGTAGAAGCGGTGATTAAAGATGTGCTTGCGGTGAACCCAAGCGCGGTTATCGTGATTAAGTCGACGGTGCCTGTTGGGTACACAGTGCGGGTACGCGAAGAACTAGGCACAGAAAACGTCATTTTCTCGCCAGAGTTTTTACGCGAAGGCAGTGCGCTGTTTGATAACTTGAATCCGTCTCGCATCATCATTGGTGAGCGTAGTGAACGCGCAAAAATCTTTGCTGATCTGCTGGTTGAAGGCGCGCAGAAAGAAAACATCGATGTGCTGTTTACTGACTCCACCGAAGCAGAAGCGGTTAAGCTGTTCTCTAACACTTATCTTGCGATGCGTGTGGCGTATTTTAACGAGCTGGATTCTTACGCAGAAGCGGCGGGCTTAGATACTCGCCAAATCATTGAAGGGGTGGCGTTAGACCCTCGTATTGGCGGGCATTACTGCAATCCTTCGTTTGGTTATGGCGGTTATTGTCTGCCAAAAGACACCAAGCAGCTGCTGGCAAACTACCAAGAAGTGCCAAATAACATTATCGGTGCCATCGTAGACGCTAACCGTACCCGTAAGGACTTTGTCGCGGAATCGATTATGAAGCGCAATCCAAAAGTGGTGGGCGTGTATCGTTTGATCATGAAGTCGGGTTCGGACAATTTCCGCGCGTCGAGCATTCAAGGCATCATGAAGCGTTTAAAAGCCAAAGGCATTGAAGTGATTGTTTACGAGCTAGGTGTTAGAAGAAGAGCATTTCTTCCATTCACGTGTTATTCGTGATGTGGCGGCGTTCAAGCAAGAGGCCGATGTCATCATCTCTAACCGTATGTTGCCAGAGCTTGAGGATGTGGCTGAGAAGGTATACACCCGAGATTTGTTTGGTAACGACTAGTTATTGCTAAAGAGACGACTAGCTATTGCTACAGAGATTAGTGATTAGTGATTAGTTTCGACTGATATAAAAAACGAGAGCAATGTGCTCTCGTTTTTTTTGATTCAATTTTTATCATCTCTGCGTAGACTGGGAGCTTGTCAGCTTGTACTTAGCTTTGCGGCTTACTCTTCTACGTCTTTTTCATCTATCTCTAAATTCACATCAAGCGGCTCTTGAGACAGGATGATGCCCGTGTTATCGGCGTACACATAATCTTCTGGTAGGAAGGTTACTCCGCCAAAGTTGACGGGTACGTCAATCTCGCCAATTTCGCTCTGCGCCGCACCTACAGGGATAGACGCCAGAGCTTGTATGCCAAGGTTCATCTCTTCAAGTTCATCGACTTCACGGACGCAGCCATAGACGATGATGCCTTCCCACTCGTTATCTTCCGCCAGCGCCGCAATTTCTGCATCAATGAGTGCTTTACGCAGTGAACCACCGCCATCGATTAATAGGATTCGACCTACGCCATCTTGCTCTAGGATGTCGCGGATTACACCGTTATCCTCAAAACATTTTACCGACGTCACTTGACCAGCAAAGGAGGCACGACCGCCAAAATTGCTGAACATAGGTTCGACCACGTCGACTTGGTCTAGGTAGATATCACATAGTGCTGAAGTACTGTATTCCATGGCGATTCTTCTGTTCAGTTAGCAAAGGGTATGTTTCGAGTATATCGGGTGACTAAGTCAATGCAATGACAAGGCGCAATTAAGTCATCAGAGTTTGAGCTATAACAATTCCAGAAAACAAGATATTAGTGACAAGTGAACATTTTACCACGACTGGCATCATCGGGGCGATCTGAGCAGGCTCAGTGGCACGCCATACGGCACTGGCATGGCGCCCAACCACGATAGCGCTCAGCGCAAAGGGCAGAATCACCCAAAGTGGGGCAGAATGTGTCAGGGATTGGGCGACTAAATACAGAGCAAAGGCAATGATGGCGCTGCTGAGTAGCAAGGTATGGTAGCGCTTAGCTCGTTGCGCGCCCAAGCGAACGGCCACGGTGCGCTTTCCACATGCGTTATCATTGTCAATATCGCGCATATTATTGACGTTTAACACTGCGACCGCGAGCAACCCACAGCCAATAGCTGGCAGTGCTAACAACGAGTCGATGTGACCTGTGTGTAGAAAATAGGTACCAGTAACGCCAAGTAATCCAAAAAAGATAAAAACAGAGATGTCCCCAAGGCCGACATAGCCATAGGGCTTATTGCCAACGGTATAAGCAATGGCAGCAATGATGGCCAGTACGCCAAGGGCGATAAAGGCGAGAATGTTTTGCAGTGAATCTAAGGCGTGAAAGATGAGCCCAAGACCAGCGAATACCGTGAGCACAATATTAAAGATGATGGCTTTCTTCATCTCTTGCTGTGTCACTTCGCCAGATTGAATCGCACGCATCGGCCCTAAGCGATTTTCGTTGTCTGTCCCTTTAACAGCATCGCCATAGTCGTTGGCTAAGTTCGACAGTATTTGTAACAAGGTGGCGGTGACGAGCGCCAGTAAGGCGATACTCCAAGACATGCTACCCGTTGAAAAGGCGAGGGTGCTGCCAGTGACGATGGAAACCAAAGCGAGGGGCAGTGTTTTTGGTCGGGCTGCATCGAGCCAGATTTGGACTGATTTATTCATAATTGCTTATTTCTGATACGCGTACAAAGGAGTATACGCAATTTTGGCAGAGCACCAAATTCTCAGCGACAAATAAAAAGTGAGGTTAACAGTATGCCGTTAACCTCACTCCATTTATTTATTGCACTTGCAAGGATCTACATAAATTTAGATACCGTGCGCATGGTCGATATTTGAGATTAAAGAATGAATCGGCTCAGATCTTCATCATCAACAAACTCGCCAAGGCGTGAGGTGACGTAAGCGGAGTCAATGACTAAGCTTGCGCCAGATTTTTCTGTTGCATCGAATGAAATCTCATCCATTAAGCGTTCCATTACTGTATGCAGTCGGCGAGCACCAATGTTTTCTGTGGTTTCATTAACCTTCCATGCCGCATCGGCAATTTGCTGGATGCCGTCTTCGGTAAACGAAACATCGACGTTTTCGGTCTTCATTAGCGCGGTATATTGCTCGGTTAACGACGCTTTTGGCTCGGTAAGGATACGTTTAAAGTCGTTGCTGCTTAGTGCTTCAAGTTCAACACGAATCGGTAAGCGGCCTTGCAGCTCAGGGATTAGGTCTGATGGCTTCGCCACTTGGAAGGCGCCTGAGGTGATAAATAGGATATGGTCCGTTTTTACCATGCCGTGTTTGGTTGACACCGTACTGCCTTCAATCAGTGGAAGCAGGTCTCGTTGCACCCCTTCACGTGACACGTCAGGGCCTGAAGCTTCGCCGCGCTTACAGATTTTGTCGATCTCATCGATAAAGACAATACCATTGTTTTCAACGTTATAGATGGACTGCTCTTTCAGCTCTTCTTGATTAACCAGTTTCGCGGCTTCTTCTTCAGTGAGCGCTTTGAAGGCATCTTTGATCTTCAGCTTGCGCTTTTTCGTAGTATCGCCGCCTAAGTTCTGGAACATGCTTTGCAACTGGTTGGTCATTTCTTCCATACCAGGAGGCGCCATGATTTCCACGCCCATTTGCGAGGCGGCGACATCAATTTCAATTTCTTTGTCGTCTAGCTTACCTTCGCGCAGTTTTTTACGGAACGTTTGGCGAGTATTGGAAGCCGTGTTGTCTTGTTGTTCATTCTGGCCCCAAGCATCGCGTGCTGGTGGCAGTAGGGCGTCAAGAATGCGCTCTTCAGCTTGCTCTTCAGCGCGGAATGTCACCTTTTCCATTGCCTGCTGATGAGTCATCTTAATGGCCACATCGGTCAGATCACGAATGATGGTTTCGACTTCCTTACCCACGTAACCCACCTCAGTGAATTTCGTGGCTTCGACTTTGATAAAAGGCGCGTTGGCTAATTTTGCAAGACGGCGAGCAATTTCGGTTTTACCGACATCGGTAGGACCGATCATCAGAATGTTTTTTGGAGATACTTCAACACGCAGACTTTCTTCAAGCTGCATACGACGCCAGCGGTTACGTAGTGCAATCGCCACTGAGCGCTTTGCGTTATCTTGGCCAATAATATGGCGGTTAAGTTCGTGAACAATTTCACGAGGGGTCATTTCAGACATCATTATTCCTTACAAAGATTGGACACTATTTTTGTTTTTATGGCGTTACTTTTCGCCGCTTTCTAGTTCTTCAATAGTGTGGTTGTGGTTAGTGAATACGCAAATGTCACCTGCGATTTTGAGTGACTTCTCTGCGATTTCGCGAGCATCAAGATCGGTGTTTTCAAGCAGAGCCATCGCTGAGGCTTGCGCAAAGTTACCACCAGAGCCGATGGCAATAAGGTCATTTTCTGGCTGAACCACATCACCATTACCAGTAATGATCAGAGACGCCGTTTCATCGGCAACCGCCAGTAACGCTTCTAATTTACGTAATGCGCGGTCGCTACGCCAATCTTTAGCCAGTTCTACAGCGGCCTTGGTGAGGTGGCCTTGGTGCATTTGCAGCTTGCTTTCAAAGCGCTCAAATAGTGTGAAGGCATCCGCAGTGCTGCCAGCAAAGCCTGCAAGGACTTTATCGTTGTAGAGGCGGCGAACTTTACGGGCATTGCCTTTCATTACAGTATTGCCAAGGGACACTTGCCCATCACCAGCAATTACAACTTTGTTATTTCGACGTACAGATACAATAGTAGTCACGGTGTATGCCTCATAAATTTTAGATTTTATTTCCAGTATGAAATGGATATGCGGACGAGCGAAAAGAATTTCAAGGGAAGAGGTGGGGTTATTGGAAAAGCGGTTCTATGGTTCTATGGACCTGTGGCCCTTCTATAGGTGTGACTTATGGTGTGTAACGGCTGGCTTTTTCATTAAGAGCGATAGCTCTGTTTTATGACATCCCTCCAGCAGAGGAGGGATGCTCTGATTAGGTTTTTTAGCTCATCATGGTTTACAGTTCAAACCGTAGTGTGATTGGTTAGAACCATAGAACCATAGAACCATAGAACCATAGAACCATAGAACCATAGAACCATAGAACTATTGCGTTTCTTTCCAAATCGCACACGGCTCTATCTTAGCGCGTTGTAATTTGTGCTTATCTCGCTCGGCATCGCGTTTGAGCTTGTATGGTCCAAGAACCACGCGGTACCAGCTGCTGTTTTCTTTCTTTCTAATTTTACTCGAGAGGCCTTGGAAGGCGATGTCCAGTTTACGAGCGTCAGCTTGTGCCATGGTTTTATACGCGCCGCACTGCATGATGTAAGGGATAGCAGAGACAACTTGCTCTTTTGCTTTTACTTCCACTTCACGTTTTGGCAGGGTCTCAACATAGTCCCACTTCTCTTCTGGAGGCGGCGGGATAGGCTTAGCCTGCTTTGCTTTAGGCTTGCTGACTGTTTTCGCTGGTGGTGTCGGCTTTGCTGGCTCTGGGTCTTGATTGAGCAGATATAAGCCGTAGCCAAATCCGCACGTCAAAATGATGGCAAGCAGTCCGCTACGCCATGGCTTTTTACCTGTTGGTTTCTTTTTGCAGGACGACGGCCAGTATTCGCACCTTTGCCTCGTCTAACGTAATCTCGGTTTGCCACTGATGACACTTCTAATGTTGAAGTAAATAACTGACCTCATGGTAAATACCACGAGGTCAACTTGCAAGTCAGCAAATGGTTGGTTAGATGATTCTTGGAGGAGCCGCACTGTCGCGTATCACAAGTTCGGTATCCAGTAGGCGAGACCCAGCTCTAACGTCTACACCTTGCAGTACTTCTAGCATGGTATACATGGCTTGACGGCCAATTTCATACCTAGGCTGTGAAATGGTCGTCAGTGGTGGATCGCAGTATTGAGCGAATTGAATATCATCAAAGCCGACAAAGGACAAATCTTGCGGAACGCGCAAGCCAAGTTTTTTGGCCTCTTGCATCGCGCCAATGGCCATAATGTCGTTGTGGCAGAAAATAGCGGTGGGTGGCTCGGGTAGCGCTAATAACGTCCGAACAGACTTAGCCCCCGCTTCAAAGGTAAAGTCACCTTTGGCAGTGTAAGAAGGGTTCATCGGGATACCTGCACGACGCAGCGCCTGCTGGTAACCTTGCTGTCGGAAGCGACACAAAAATGCGGTGTCGGGTCCGGATATTTGTGCGATACGCTTGTGACCCAATTGCGATAAGTAGTTCACTGCCTCAAAAGCAGACGTCAGGTTATCGATATGAACGGTAGGCAACTCCAGTTCAGGCGCAAATTCGCACGCCATCACAATGGGAGGGAGGTTTTTTTGCTCTGGCTTACTAATGTCAAACGGAAGATCCGTTCCGAGCAATAGCATGCCATCAGCTTGCTTGGTGAACACCAAATTAACAAAGGAGTTTTCGCGTTTTTGCGATTGTCCACTGTCGCCCAATAGCACTAAATAGCCATGCTCGATTGCTGCATCTTCAATACCACGGATGATCTCTGAAAAATACGGATCGCAGATGTCAGGTACAATAGTGACGATGGTTTTCGATTCGTTACGACGCAGGTTTCGAGCTAGGGAGTTTGGTGAATATCCAGCTTCTAATACCGCCTCTTCCACTCGTTTTCTCGTGCTGGATGAGACCTTTTCAGGGTTCATTAATGCACGTGAAACGGTGGCGGTAGAAACCCCTGCAAGCTGGGCAACATCCTTCATTGTCGCCATACAATACTTTCCTCATGTTTTGCTAATTTAATGAAATACCTATTTCACTGATTGCTTTTCAGTGCACTTTTTGGCGGTTTTCGCCACACTTTGCTATTTAAGTTATCTTTCTTGTTATGCCATTTTACTGAGTTTTTAATCAACGAATCGTCGTCAATTAATCAGGATGGCTAGGATAAACAAAGCGAATAAACAGGTCTTGATTATCATGACGCATTAATGGAAATTATTCATTTCCAAACAAAAAGTTACGGTCCATTTAACAGAAATTGCATCATAGTTGTGAAGTATATCACATCTGAAGCGGATGATATTTCTATAAGTAAACGTTTGCGATGGTCTAGCTAAGGTCTTGTGGCTCGATATCCATCGACCAGCGCACTTTTTCGCCAATGGTAATTGAGTGATCACCAGCTTCGCACTGGAAATGATTTTTTGCATCACGCTACGTGACGGTACCTGCAAAATCAGTTGCCACCGTGACTTACCTGCTCGTTTGGCGATAGGGGCTGGGGTTGGACCCAGTACCAGGCAGCTATTATCAAACAGTGGATGCGCTTCCAAGGAGTAGCGAACCTGACGTAGAAACGTCTCCACATCTGCGGGGTTATTGGCTTCACAACGGATTAACGTGAGGAAGCTAAATGGAGGCAGCTGTGCCAGTTTTCTTTCTTGCAGAACGGTATCGGCAAAGTGTCGATAGTCCTTGTTGAGTAATGACTGCAGTAAAGGGTGATCGGGGTGGTGGGTCTGCAGTAAGACTTCCCCGGTTTACTCGCTCGTCCGGCTCGGCCTGCGACTTGAATAAATAACTGAGCTAAGCGCTCTGACGCGCGAAAGTCGCTGCTATAAAGAGACCCATCCACATCAAGTAAAGCAACGAGTGTGACATTGGGGAAGTGGTGTCCTTTCGCCAGCATTTGCGTACCAATTAGTATTTGGTATTCGTTTTTCTTTATCGCATCTAGCGCTGCTTCAAGGCTGCCTTTTCGGCGCGTACTGTCTCTATCAATTCGAATGGTTTTGTATTCAGGAAACAACTCGCCGAGTTGAGATTCCAATTGTTCAGTGCCTACACCTACAGTGACCAGTTGATGTGAGCCGCAGCCTTGGCATTGGTGGATAACGGGGTGTTGGGAGCCGCAATGATGACAACGAATTTCATTACTGGCCTGATGATAGGTGTAATAGGCATCACAGCGCTTACATTCGGCGATCCAGCCACACTCGTGACACATTAACGCTGGGCTGAAGCCTCGTCTATTGAGAAACAGCATCACTTGATTGCCTGCGTTTAAATGGCGACGCAATTGCGCAATTAACGGGGCTGAAAGCCCACTCTCTAAATACTGACCTTTTACATCAATGACTTTATTGGTGGTGGGGACCGCAAGTCCTGCTCGCTGACTCAATATTAAGTGGTGGTATTTACCACTTAACGCGTTTTGCAGCGTTTCCAATGACGGAGTTGCAGAGCCAAGAATAATCGGAATCTGTGCTTTGTTAGCACGCATGACTGCGACGTCACGGGCATGGTAGCGTAGGCTGTCCTGCTGCTTATAAGAGGTGTCATGTTCTTCATCGACAATAATGATACCCAGATCAGCAAAGGGCGTGAGTAATGCCGAGCGTGTGCCGATGACAATACCCGCGACTTTATCTCTTGCGCTGAGCCAAGCGTTTAAGCGTTCAGTATCATTAAGCCCTGAATGGATGACTTCCACTGGCACATTAAAACGTTTACGAAAGCGATTAATTGTTTGTGGCGTTAAGCCAATTTCTGGCACCAGTACGAGAGCTTGTTGTCCTCGCTCAAGTATGGGCTTGATCATATTTAGATAGACTTCTGTTTTACCAGAGCCTGTCACGCCTTCTAGTAAGTAGCAGCCAAAGTCGGTTTGGCTATTCACTGAAGCAATCGCGATGGCTTGCTCTTCATTGAGTCGAAGATCGGGCGGAGTATTGGTTAAGTCGCTCGGCCATTGTAGCGTGGGTGCCTGTTTTTCATGAGCGCGGACCCAGCCTTTCTCATCAAGGGTTTTTAACACCGTGCTACCGATGTCATTATCTAATAGCGCTTGATGCGAACAGGGCCCATTTTCTAGAAAATGCATCGCTTTGGCTTGTTTAACAGCTCGACCAAAGCCATGCATTAATTGATTTTGGCCCGCTTCCGTTAATTGCCACTCAACGGTGGTGGCAAATTCCGCGGGTTTGCCTTTTCTCAGCGCCGCTGGTAGAGCGTTGTGTAACGTATCGCCTAATGGGTGCTGATAATAAAGGCTGCACCAAGTGATGAGTTCATATAAAGGCTGTGACCAAATAGGACGGCTATCAAGGGCGGCTTTTATCGGCTTGAGTTGATCAATGGGAAAGTCCGATTGATGGCTGAACTGAGTCACGATACCGACGAGTGTTTGACGTCCAAACGGCACAGATACGCGTCCTCCCACCACTGGAAAGAGGTGAGTAGGAACAATGTAGTCGAACTGTTTATCTAGTGGCACGGGCAGTGCAACACGAGCAACGTTTGGGCGCATAGTAAAATCGGTATTGATAAAATAGAGGACTATTCTACCTAGCTATGTTGGGTTCGATAAACAGTTAATTAAATAAACTGAATGACGCCACCTAAAGGTGGTGAAAAAAGTGGCAATTTTAGTTGATTCAATCTCGACTATTCATTACTATACTGCGCCTTGATGGTATGGCTTATTTGCACCTTTGAGTGTAAAAAGCGGTAACACAGGTATTTTTTTCACTACGTGTGGTGTCCGGCAAAGATTCGGATAGCGACACGGCCTAAATTTGAGGTTTCCCATGAAAGTTGGTATCCACCCAGAATACAAAGCTGTAACAGCAACTTGTTCTTGCGGCAATACATTTGAGTTCAACTCTACGCTAGCGAAAGATTCAATTCACCTAGACGTATGTGACAAATGTCACCCATTCTACACTGGTAAGCAACGTATCGTTGATACTGGTGGTCGTGTTGATCGCTTCAACAAGCGTTTCGGCGCACTATCTAGCAAGTAATGATATTACTTACGTAGATATAAAAAGGGCGCTTCGGCGTCCTTTTTTGTTTCTATCATTTATCTTTGCTGCTTCTTTTCTCCCTTAGCCTGTCCCATACCCTCTTTATTCCCCCCTTTAATGCATAGCGTGTTGCTATAGCTTGACTGACCACTAGTATAAATACCTATGTATCCGTTCAAAACTGCTGATAACTAGCGTAGTATGATTGGTCAAAGTTGCGACGCACTGAACATAACATGCGCGCGCTTGTCCCCCTTTTAGGCGAGCGAAATACGCTTATTAAGCGGGTTATACTAAAACAATAAACCATCACACTCAGTCTTTCATACTCGAAAAAGCAGGATCACATACCATGTCCGATGACCACCAAATCGATGAATTCCGTCAACAAGCTCTGGATTATCATGCCTACCCAACCCCTGGGAAAATTGAAATCGCTCTGACTACCCCCGCAGATTCTGCTAAGGACCTTGCTCTTGCCTACAGCCCTGGTGTGGCGGAGCCGATGCGAGAGATCGCTCAAAACGCGGAAAATGTGTATAAATACACAGCGAAGGGCAATATGGTCGCCGTGATTTCAAATGGTACTGCGATTTTAGGGTTAGGTAACTTGGGCCCTCTTGCTTCGAAACCTAGTGATGGAAGGTAAGGCGTTATTGTTTAAACGTTTTGCAGGGTTAGATTCTATTGATATTGAAGTGAAGCATCGCACAATAGATGAGTTTGTTGATACGGTAGCGAATATTTCAGACACCTTTGGTGGTATCAACTTAGAAGACATTAAAGCGCCAGATTGTTTTGAAATTGAACGTCGCTTGATTGAGCGTTGTGACGTGCCTGTTTTCCATGACGATCAACATGGAACGGCGATTGTAACTGCGGCTGGTATGTTGAATGCGATTGAGCTGCAAGGCAAAGAGCTAAGTGAAGCGACGATCGTATGTCTGGGTGCAGGCGCCGCCGCGACGGCGTGTATGGAGCTGTTGATCAAATGTGGTGCGATGCGTGAAAAGATCTACATGCTGGATCGTAAAGGTGTGATTCACACGCGACGTGAAGGTCTAAACGAATATAAACAGATGTTCGCGAATAACACGGATAAGCGTACTCTTGAAGATGTTATTGAAGGTGCTGATCTTTTCCTTGGTGTATCGGGGCCTGATTTGCTTCCTGCAGAAGCATTGAAACTCATGGCAGAAAAGCCAGTTGTCTTCGCATGTTCAAACCCAGATCCTGAAATTAAACCAGAACTTGCCCATGAAGTTCGTGATGATCTCATTATGGGTACCGGGCGCTCGGACTACCCGAACCAAGTGAATAATGTGTTGTGTTTTCCGTTCATTTTCCGCGGCGCACTCGATGTACGAGCCAGCGAAATTAATGATGCGATGAAACTTGCAGCTGTTGAGGCGATTCGTCAAATCGCTAAAGAGCTTAGTACCTCAAGACGTATTGGATGCCGCTGGCGTCTCGGCGTTGTCATTTAGTAAAGATTACATTATTCCAAAACCAATGGATCCACGTTTGTTACCGCGAGTAGCAAGAGCGGTCGCGGTCGCGGCAGTAGAGTCCGGCGTGGCAAGAATTGAAATGCCTGAAAATTATATGACTGAGTAGGTCGTTTAGGTTTTGGAGATCGTAAGGTTTTGGGGATATTAGGGCTTTGGGAAAAAAAGTACCTAGTTCCTGGAATTTGCTTCAAAAAAAACGTTGCTCGAGAGGGCAACGTTTTTTTTATTTTTCCCAGGACCCAGGACCCAGGACCCAGGACCCAGGACCCAGGACCCAGGACCCAGGACCCAGGACCCAGTTTCTAGATTTTATTCTTCATCAAACGCTTCAAACTCAATGCCCATCGCCGTCATCATCGCTTTTACTTCCGTAGGGATATCATCTGGGCGGTCTTTTCTCAGGTCTTCATCGGTCGGTAGTGGCTGACCGAGTATAGGCATGCAGAAACGCTTCACACAATAATTCACTATTGGTAGCATGGCGTAGGTTGTTGATTTGGCGGCGAGTTCTTTCATCCGTCAATATCTTTAGCACTTTTAACGGAATGGATACCGTGATCTTCTTAACCTGCTCACTTTTCTTGCCGTGCTCCGCGTAAGGGCTAATGTATTCGCCATTCCAATCTGCCATTGCACACCTTCGTTTATTGATCGTAAATTTGTTTAATAAGAAAGGTGCAATTTTAGCGGCATTTACTGCCATAAGCAAAGACATATAGACGTCTAGAAGTGTTGACGTCTCACAAAATGGACAGTAAAGTGGGGCTTAGTTTAACGGACTGTTAATTTTTTCAAAGATTGATGCTTTTCCCTGTCGGTTCAAGCATGATGAAAACCCTATTTAGTCTTCACTTTGCGCGCGTTAATAAAGGATGTTTCTATGAGCAATCGGAAGCCAGCGACCATCGCGGTACGAACGGGTATCGAGTCAGATACCCAACACCACGCTGTCGTCCCCCCTATCTACCTTTCTACCAATTATGGCTTTCCTGCTTTCGGCGACGTGCCTAAGTACGATTATACCCGTTCTGGTAATCCCAATCGTGGTTTGCTAGAGCAAGCACTATTTGAATTGGAATCAGGCAAAGGGGCAGTGGTGACGAACTGTGGGACATCCGCACTGAATTTATGGGCATCGGCATTTCTTGGACCTGACGATCTTATTATCGCGCCACATGACTGTTATGGCGGGTCTTATCGTTTATTTAATACTCGCGCTCAAAAAGGCGATTTCCAGGTTCAATTTGTCGATCAAGGTGATGAGGCGGCATTAGATGCCGCTATCGCTAAAAAGCCCAAGCTTATTTTACTTGAAACCCCCTCTAACCCGCTAGTACGCGTGGTGGATATTGCTCGAGTATGTGAAAAAGCCAAACAAGTTGGCGCGCTGGTGGCCGTTGATAACACCTTTTTGACAATCGAGATACCAAAAGCCTTTAGAGTTGGGGGCTGACTTTGTTATTCATTCAACCACCAAGTATATCAATGGTCACTCAGATGTGATTGGCGGCGTGGTGATTACCAAGACCGAAGCGCATGCTGAAGAGTTGGCATGGTGGGGCAACTGCATTGGTGCAACGGGTACACCCTTTGATAGCTATATGACGCTACGTGGCATTCGTACTTTAGGTGCGCGCATGCGTGTCCATGAAGAGAGTTCGCAAGTGATCCTTGATTACTTGAGAAATGAAGCCTTGGTCAAGGTTATCTATCACCCAAGCTTACCAGAGCATCCTGGTCATGAGATTGCCAAAAAACAACAGTCGGGTTTTGGTTCCATGCTGAGCTTTGAGTTTGCTTAGTAGCTTTGAGCAACTCAAATATTTTGTTGGTCAACTTGAGCTATTTTCTCTTGCCGAGTCACTGGGCGGCGTGGAAAGTTTGATTTGTCACCCTGCTTCTATGACGCATCGCGCAATGGGTGAAGAAGCGCTTGCAGAGGCGGGCGTGTCACAACAACTCTTGCGTTTGTCTGTTGGCTTAGAAGATGCGCAAGATCTAATTGAAGACTTACAACACGCTTTTGATAAAGCAAGAACGTTTGAAGGGTAAAGACGGCGATGAGCAATACTAACGTACCGACAACGAAGCAATTACATAAATTTGGCGGCAGCAGTCTGGCTGATCCAGAGTGCTATCGTCGTGTGGTATCGATTCTAAAAAATTACTCTCATTCAGACGACCTTATCGTCGTGTCAGCGGCAGGGAAAACCACAAACCGTTTAATTAACTTTTTAGATGCGTTAAACAAAGACGGTCGTGTCGCGCATGAACACTTACAAGCCTTACGACAGTTTCAATTGGATCTAGTTGAAGCGTTGATTGAAGGTGATGACGCCGAAGTTCTGCGCGTACAGCTAGCGGATGAATTCAGTACGCTAGGCGAACAAGTCGCGCCACTAACGGAAGCTCAGAAAGCCGCTGTGTTAGGTCATGGTGAGGTGTGGTCTTCTCGATTGCTGGCTGCATTGTTGCGACAACACGATTTACCTGCTGTGGCGCAAGATGCCCGCGCATTCTTGCGGGCCGAGTTTGGCGCTCAGCCTGAGGTAGATCGTGCTCAATCTTACCCATTGATAAAAAGTACCTTAGCTCAGCATGCGCATCACCGTGTGGTGATTACTGGTTTTATGGCGCAAAACAGCGAGGGCGAAACAGTCTTGCTGGGTCGCAATGGCTCAGATTATTCGGCGACTGTGATTGGTGCGTTAGCGGAAGTGGCGAGCGTAACCATTTGGAGTGACGTGGCAGGGGTCTACAGTGCCGACCCTCGAGTCGTGTCCGATGCGTGCTTGTTGCCGTTACTTCGATTAGATGAAGCGAGCGAATTGGCGCGTCTGGCGGCGCCAGTATTGCATAGTCGTACCCTTCAGCCTGTGGCGCAAAGCACCATGGATCTGAACTTACGTTGCAGTTATTTACCCGAATCTGGATCCACGCGAATTGAGCGTGTTTTGGCATCAGGTCGCGGTGCCAAAATTATTACTTCATTAGAAGAAGTGCTACTCATAGAGTTGTCATTTGGTAACGGTCATGATTTCGAACGTGCCAAAGCGGAAGTATTAAATGGCTTAAAGCGAGCGCAACTCGAACCGTTAGCCTTTGAAGCGCAGGCCGACCAATCGCGTTTGCGTCTAGCGTATACCCCAGAGATTGCCTCAGGAACGCTCAATGAATTGCAAGATTTGGCGATTGAAGCGGAAATTAAGCTGAAAGAAGGCTTTGCCATGCTTGCGGCGGTTGGCGCTGGTGTGACGAAAAATGCCAATCACTGTTTTGGTTTTTACCAGCAGTTGAAACATGCTCCGGTAGAATTTTTCTGTGAAGCAGATTCAGGCTTGAGTTTGGCCGCCGTACTGCGTCGATCCGAGGTGATGCCGATGGTGAAATCGGTTCATACTCAACTCTTTCAAGCTCAGAAGCGTGTTGCCGTCGCCTTATGCGGTAAAGGTAATATTGGTTCTTCATGGTTAGAGCTTTTCAAGCAGCAAAAACCTGAACTCGAAAAACGTCGTGGCATGAGCTTTGATCTTGTGGCCGTGGTCGACAGTCAAAGCTATTGGTTTGATGAAAACGGCCTGGATGAGCTTACCGTGCTCGAGCGTTATAAAGATGAAGCGGTAGCCCATGAAGGCGATCGTTGGCTCAAGCAAATCGCAGCATTACATGGCTACGATGAAGCGGTCGTATTGGATGTGACGGCGAGTTCAGTGCTGGCACAAAAATACGTATCCATTGCAGAACATGGCGTTCACCTGATTTCTGCAAACAAAGTGGCGGGCTCAGCACCAAGTGCTGATTATCATCGCGTGCAAGATGCTTTCGCGAAAACCAGTCGTCATTGGCTGTATAACGCGACCGTGGGTGCGGGTTTACCTATTAACCATACCGTGCGTGATTTGCGCGAAAGTGGTGATGATATTGTGGCGCTGTCGGGGATCTTCTCAGGCACGTTATCTTGGTTGTTCCAGCAATTTGATGGCAGTGTTCCGTTTGCTGAGTTAGTCGACTTAGCGTGGCAGCAAGGGTTGACTGAACCCGATCCTCGCTCGGATCTAGATGGCTCTGATGTGATGCGAAAGCTAGTTATTTTGGCTCGTGAATCGGGCTTGGATATTGAACCCGATAGTGTTGTGGTTGAGTCTTTGGTTCCAGAGGCACTACAAGAGCTGACACTTGATGGTTTCTTTGAGCAGTCTGGGTTGCTGAGCGAATTGCTTCAAGAGCGTCTAGACAAAGCACAGCGAGAAGATAAGGTGCTACGTTATGTGGCGCGCTTAGATCGCTTTGGTAAGGCTCGTGTGGGCATTGAGGCGCTATCGAAAGAGCATGCGCTTGCTAACTTGCTACCGTGTGACAACATCTTTGCGATTGAAAGCAAGTGGTATAAAGACAACCCATTGGTGATTCGAGGTCCTGGTGCTGGACGAGAAGTGACGGCGGGAGCGATTCAGTCGGACCTAAACTTAATATCGAGTTTCTTCTAAATCCGGTGTTGCTTCGTCTCAATCAATGGTTGCTTCGTCTGAATTGATTGTTGTTTCTGCTGAGTGAATGGCTGCTTCTGCTGAGTGAATGGTTACCTCTGTTCAATCCCCCCTTTTCTTATCATAGAGACGGGGGATTTTGTTTCTAACGTCATACATCTTCAATTTCCCTAACATTCAACATGAAAAAAATTCATTGTGATGCTATTGACTTTAAATGCCATTCATTTCATTCTACAGACATATAGACGTCTAAACGTCAAAAAGAATGACAAATTTAGATTCATCACTTTTAATGACAGACAGGTTTTAGTCTAAGGTTGGCTGGGATAACCAACTTTGGCAATTTAGGGA
The DNA here is from genome assembly GCF_055808835.1 of Vibrio sp. GJ43-1. Lineage (NCBI taxonomy): Bacteria > Pseudomonadati > Pseudomonadota > Gammaproteobacteria > Vibrionales > Vibrionaceae > Vibrio > Vibrio sp. GJ43-1. Next base: position 470,482 of record NZ_CM147884.1, read on the forward strand.
GAGAACCATGGGATACACGCATGCTGGGCATATTGATGCCTTAAACCAAAATATTGCTGAGCTTTCGGACAATATTAATGTTTCTTTTGAATTCTTTCCGCCAAGCACACCGAATATGGAAGAGACGCTTTGGAAGTCTGTTCATCGCTTGAAAGCGCTTAAGCCTAAGTTTGTTTCTGTTACTTATGGCGCTAACTCAGGTGAGCGAGATCGTACGCACTCCATCATTAAAGAAATTAAGAATGAAACGGGTTTAATCGCCGCGCCTCACTTAACGTGTATTGATGCTTCTCGTAGCGAGCTGATTGATATTGCCGATGATTACTGGGCGAATGGCATTCAGAGTATTGTTGCTTTGCGCGGTGACATCCCAGAAGGTGGTGGTCAACCGGACATGTATGCTTCAGACTTAGTTGAGTTACTGAAATCACGCCATGATTTTGATATTTCGGTGGCAGCATTTCCAGAAGTGCACCCAGAAGCAAAAAGTGCCCAGTCTGATCTGCTGAACCTAAAGCGTAAAATTGATGCAGGCGCGAACCGTGCTATCACTCAATTTTTCTTTGATGTTGAGAGCTACCTTCGATTCCGTGACCGCTGTGTGGCGGCGGGTATTGATGCTGAAATCGTCCCAGGTATTTTGCCCGTTTCTAACTTTAAGCAAGCGTCTCGCTTTGCTGCGATGAATAAAGTAAAAGTGCCAGGTTGGATGCAAAAGCAGTTTGAAGGTCTAGACGATGACCCAACAACGCGCCAGTTAGTGGGAGCAAGCCAAGCGATCGATATGGTGAGAACACTAAGTCGTGAAGGCGTAAAAGATTTCCACTTCTACACGCTTAACCGCTCAGAGATGACGTATGCACTTTGCCATACATTAGGTGTGCGTCCACAAGGGGCATAGTACACGTAAGCATTGCCAATGAATTGTCGAGTCATTGGCAAAAGTAGCTAGAAAGGCAATAAAAAAGCGCTGGATGCAAATCCAGCGCTTTTTTTATTTTTGATAGCTTGGCCTTGAAGGTGTTGACCGAATAACACTGCCGTTCAAGGCGCTTGCCGCAAGGTATTGCGTTAAGCGATAGCTTCCAGCTCTGCCAATGTCTCTTCAGCCCAGTCTAGCCAAGCCTGACGTGAGAATAGGTTACGACGCAGTGTTAGGCGCTCCAAACGAGCGTGCGTATCTAGCGTGCTTGGTGTTGCGTAGTACGCGGCTTCGATTTCGCGATAGTGTGCAACCAGCTTTTTAGAGTCTTCAATCAGCTCTTCTAGTTGTAGACGAAATGCGGCTGAAGGTTGAACTGCACAGGCTGCGAGTTTCGCTGAAAACTCGTCACGGACTGTCGGGTGAACGGTTGGTTGTTCAAACCAATCACTGAGTGTCCCACGTCCAGATTCGGTAATGGAGTACACCTTGCGATCAGGCTTGCCGTCTTGTGGCTCTAATTTGCAAGTCACAAGACCTTTGTCTGCCATTTTGTTTAATTCACGGTACACCTGCTGGTGGCTCGCTTTCCAAAAATATCCGATGCTTGCAGAAAATTCCTTAGTGATGTCGTAGCCAGTCGCGTCGCGAGTGCTTAATACAGTAAGGATAACGTGTGGTAGTGACATGATAAAAATCCAGATCAATAACTTAATAGTAATTATGGCGCTTGTTACCGTCATCTAAGTTGTGACGCGGCCAAAGCTAACGTTCATCAGTTGAAAAGTTAGAATGGTCTTGTGTAAGAAGCATGGTCTGTGTGGTTAACACAGTCGCCTTATATAAGCCTTTGTCACCTAGGAGGTTGTATGAACACACAACCCATGTTGTCGATAGATACTTTTATTATTTTTATCGGACAACAGGATTTAATTATATAGAACTTTATAAGCATTAAGTGGAATAGAGGCTAGTGTCACTAGAAAAGAACTAACAAAAGACTCAATAAGACACTTCGGCAAAATTAAAGGTCGCAAAATGCGACCTTTTGTCTTTATTTTGAAATATTACACTGGCTATCCGGTGTTTCGCATGCCTGCTGCGATGCTCGGCAATCGTCACCATGAGCGCTTCTTCTAGCTCAGTTTCTGTCTCTTCGCTCTGACGTGTGCGATAGAGAAGTTCGGCTTGCAGCATGTTAAGAGGTTCAACATAGGTGTTACGTAGACGAATAGACTCTTGTCCCCATGGGTCGCTTTGCATGAGGTGATCGTTATTTTCTACGTTCAATACCGCTTTAATATCTTGCTGCAGTTGTGCGCGTAGTTTATCACCTAATGGTAGCAACTCCGGATCCGCCAAACGCTGGTCATAGTAGCGTGATATTTCCATGTTGCACTTGGTGTACACCATCTCCAGCATGCCTAAGCGAGTAGAGAAGAATGGCCACTCGCGACACATTTCTTCTAACAGAGCTTGATGGCCTTTATCGATAGAGTACTGAATCGCTTCACCTGCGCCTAACCAAGCAGGAAGCACAAGACGGTTTTGGCTCCAAGAGAAAATCCATGGGATAGCGCGTAAGCTCTCTACGCCACCGTTAGGGTTACGTTTCGCAGGACGAGAGCCTAGCGGAAGCTTGCCTAACTCTAGCTCTGGAGTCGCTTGACGGAAGTAAGGAACAAAGTCCGGCTCATCACGAACAACACGACGATAGGCATCACAAGATACTTGTGATAGCACTTCCATGAGGTCACGCCAATCTTGCTTTGGCTTCGGTGGCGGTAACAGGTTGGCTTCTAGGATCGCACTGGCATACAGGTTGAAACTGTTAATGGCAATTTCCGGGAGTCCGAGCTTAAAGCGGATCATTTCGCCTTGCTCAGTGACTCGTAGGCCGCGTTTTAGACTCTTTGGTGGCTGGGACAATAGCGCGGCATGTGCAGGTGCACCACCACGACCAATAGAACCACCACGGCCATGGAACAGGGTGATTTCAATGCCTGCTTGTTCGCTGACTTCGACCAGAGATTCCATTGCACTGTATTGCGCCCAGCCTGCAGCCATTACGCCAGCGTCTTTCGCTGAGTCGGAGTAACCAATCATCACCATTTGGTGATTTTGGATATAACCACGGTACCAATCAATCTCAAACAGCTGCTTCATCACGGCTTCTGAGTTGTTTAAATCTTCAAGCGTTTCGAACAGTGGGCACACATCCATACGGAATTTACAGCCACACTCTTGCAAAATTAGGTGAACCGCCAGAACGTCTGACGCCGTGCGCGCCATTGAGATGACGTAGGCACCAAAAGCATCACGTGATTGAGAGGCAATAACACGACAAGTATCTAACACTTCTTGTACTGACTCTGACGGCTCCCAGTCACGAGGTAGTAGCGGACGTTTAGAGCTGAGTTCGTTGATAAGGAAAGAAACTTTATCTTGTTCGCTCCATTGGTCGTAGTCACCAAGACCCAAATGACGAGTCAATTCAGAGATCACGTCAGAGTGGCGTGTGCTTTCTTGACGAATGTCCAAGCGAACAAGGTGAACACCAAAGGCTTTCACGCGGCGGATGGTATCAAGAAGTGACCCATCAGCAATAATGGCCATGCCGCTTTCGCGCAGTGATTGGTAACACGCTAATAGGGGTTCCCACAGCTGTGCACTGTCTTCAAGAATTGGTTTGTTTGGCACATCTTGGTGGTTGATCTGCGCTTCTAGCACTTCCAGTGTATTGACCAGCAGCTTACGCACTGGTTTTAGGATCGCTCGGTAAGGTTCATGTTGTTCACCGCATGAGATCTCTCACGTGGTCGTTACATTTCACCATAGACAGCTCAGTGATGAGCTCTTGGAAGTCTTGCAGATAAAGTTCCGCCGCTTTCCAGCGAGAGAGCAGCATCACTTCACGAGTAATTTTGTGTGTTACGAATGGGTTTCCGTCGCGGTCGCCACCCATCCATGAAGAGATGTGAACTGGGCGAGCATCAATGGGTAGCCCTTCACCTAAATAGTTTTTCAGGCGATCATCCATTTCACGTAGGAATTCAGGAATGGCTTCCCACAGCGAGTTTTCGACAACGGCAAAGCCCCACTTAGCTTCATCAAGCGGGGTTGGGCGTTGCTGGCGAATAACATCAGAGTGCCAGCTTTGCGCGATAAGTTGCTCTAAGCGACGCTCTATTTTGCTGCGTTCTTTGTCTGATATTTCACTGAGTTCAAGCTTAGAGAGACACTCGTTAATTTTCACCAGTTTATTGATCATGGTGCGACGAGTGATTTCTGTTGGGTGCGCGGTTAGTACCAATTCAATATTCAGATCGCGAACCGCTTGTGCAGTATCGAGCTTGCTGATGTTCTCTTGGCTTAATTTCGAAAACAACGTATAGATAGGGTCGGGTTCACAGACATCAGCCTCACAGCTTCGTGAGATCGTGTGGTATTGATCGGCGATGTTGGTGAGGTTGAGGAATTGGTTAAATGCGCGAGCGACTGGCGTTAATTGCTCATTAGGCAGGCTTTTAATCTCATCGATTAAAATCTCACGATCGGCCTCATTGCCTGCACGTACAACGGATTTGGAAAGTTGACGAATTTTTTCAACTTTCTCTAAAATCGCCTCTCCGTGTGCTTCCTTGATGGTATTCCCCAACAAGTGCCCAAGCATCCTAACATTGCTTTTCAATGGGGCGTATTTTTCGTTCATAGTCGTCCTGCCTTGTAATTTAACTACATCCATTATTCCGTTTCAGCTTAACAATCTAGCGAAAAATGCTAGGCGTAGTCAAATAAAGTAATCCATGTTTGCAATAATCGCATTGGAATGAAAAGCGCACGCAAACCTTTAACTGCTTAATGTAGCATGCCTTTTTTCATAGAATTCGTTATTGATTTAGGGTAATGATTTTGTTGATTGTTGCGATGCTGAAGTGTTGCTGATTTATTGTACAGTAACACCCAGCCAATCGGCAATGTTGAAAATTTATTACATTGTGTGAGTGAATTGAGTCAAATTTCGTTACTCAAAGCAATACTTATTGATGGCTTTAGCAAGAATATTGATGGTTGGGTCGACAAAGTCTCAGGCTAAGAAACTCATCGGGCTGGTGCGCCTGATCAATCGAACCAGGACCTAACACCAGAGTTGGGCACAACGCCTGTAAAAATGGCGCTTCAGTACAGTAGTTGACGGTGTCTGATGGCGTGTCACATAAGCGCTCCATACCACCAACAAAAGGATGTTGATGATCGCACTCATAGCCTGGAATAGGTTCATGCAGTGCGGTGATGGTTAAGCGCCCTGGCCACTTTGCTTCCACCTCTTTCAGCGCACTTCTTAGCATGTTGTCTAGGCCATCCAAGCTGATTCCTGGCAGTGGGCGGACATCGTAATGTAATTCGCAGCAGCCACAAATTCTATTCGCGCTATCACCACCGTGGATGTGGCCGAGATTCAGTGTGGGACTAGGGATAGCGAATCCAGGGTGGTGATACTCTTTCACCAATTTATCACGCAGTGTCATCATCGCGTACATCACTTCGTGCATGATTTCGATGGCGTTGACACCGAGTGCAGGATCAGACGAGTGACCTGACTTACCTGTGACTCTGATGGCGTTTGCGACGTGCCCTTTATGTCCACGGATAGGCACAAGGTTAGTGGGTTCACCAATAATGCAATAATCTGGTTTGAAGGGCGCGGTGTCGGTAAAGTGACGCGCACCCAGCATGGTGGTTTCTTCGTCACAAGTGGCGAGAACATAGAGGGGCTTGGTTTGTTTGCTCCAGTCGATTTTTTTCACGGCTTCATAAATAAAGGCAAAGAAGCCTTTCATATCCGCCGTGCCTAGGCCGTAAAAGCGATTGTCTTTTTCTGTGAGGTCATGAGGGTTGAAGCTCCAGCGTCCTTCATCAAAAGGCACGGTATCACTGTGACCAGCTAGAAGCAGTCCCCCTTCACCTTGGCCTTTTTTGGCGATCATATTGAATTTGTTCGGTTCCACTTCTTCAACTTCGACCTCAAAGCCAAGATCTTTCATCCAGGTGGCCAGTTTCTCTATCACTTTTTCGTTGCCGTGATCCCAGCTTGGGTCAGTCGAACTGATAGAAGGGGTGCTGATTAGGCCCTTGTAGACCTCTAAGAACGTTGGCAATTGCATATTATCTTCACTTCTACTGTTGACAGATTAACTATAAGACGGTAAAACACATATTAAATCAAAATTAATGAATAAAAAATCATTTATTGACTGTTTTTTTAGATTTATAGTCAATGGCTGATATGTTCAAGTCTAACGGAAATGGATGTAGATAGATGCTAAAAACCACCATTATTGGCGCCACCGATTACACAGGAGCAGAACTGGCTCTGATGGTCACGAAACACCCGGAGCTTACGCTATCAGGTTTATACGTGTCCGCCAATAGTGTCGATGCAGGTAAGTTGGTTTCACAGGTTCATGGAAAATTGGCGGGCATTGTGGATGACCGTATCCAACCGCTTGTTGATGTAGAAAAAGTCGCCAATGAATGTGATGTGGTGTTTTTAGCAACCGCCCATGAAGTGAGCCATGACTTAGCGCCCGTTTTTCTTGCGCAAGGTTGTCAGGTGTTCGATTTATCTGGTGCGTACCGTGTGAAAGGTGATGACTTCTACACCACGTATTATGGCTTTGAACATCAGCATGCACAGTGGCTTGATAAAGCGGCTTACGGCCTTGCCGAATGGAATGCTGCGGACATTCAAGCGGCGCAGCTGGTGGCAGTGCCGGGTTGTTATCCAACGGCTTCGCAGTTGGCGATTAAACCGCTGGTTGAGTCGACACTGATCGATACGCAAGTTTGGCCTGTCATCAATGCCACAAGTGGTGTGACGGGGGCTGGCCGTAAAGCGACAACGAATAATAGTTTTTGTGAAGTGAGCTTGCAGCCTTATGGATTGTTTACCCATAGACATCAGCCTGAGATGGCGACGCATTTGGGCTGTGAAGTGATATTTAATCCTCATTTAGGCAACTTTAAGCGTGGCATTTTGGCCACGATTACCATGAAGCTAGCGGATGGCGTAAAGGCGGAGCAAGTTCAACAAGCCTTTGAGGTGGCATATGCCGAGCAACCTTGTGTGCGCATTAAAGGTGACACGATTCCAAGAATTCAAGACGTAGAGAACACGCCGTTTTGTGATATCGGTTGGAAGGTACAAGGTCAACATATTATTGTCGTATCGGCGATCGATAATCTGCTAAAAGGTGCTTCAAGCCAAGCGATGCAGTGCCTAAACATTAAAAACCAATTTTCCCAGCTGACATCGTTGGTATAGGGCGAGGAGAGAAGCATGACGCAGAACAACGCATCAACACCACTAGTATCGACAGAGCTTGCATCCACGCCATTACCACTGGTGATTAAATTGGGCGGTGCCGCGCTTTCGTGTACAAATACGTTGAATCAACTGTTTGTGGCGATTTCAAACTATAAAAAACAAGCTCAACGCGACATCGTGATTGTGCACGGTGGAGGCTATCTTGTGGATGATCTGATGCAGAAACTTAATCTGCCAACAGAGAAGAAGCAAGGATTGCGCGTGACCCCTTATGATCAAATCCCGCTAATTGCTGGCGCCCTTGCGGGGACGGCGAACAAATTACTGCAAGGTGATGCGATTAAGGCGGGTTTAAATGCAGTGGGCTTAAGTCTTGCAGATGGCGGCCTTTGTGAAGTGACCGAACTGGATCCTGAACTTGGTGCAGTTGGTAATGCCAAGCCAGGAAACCCAGCGGTATTGCAAGCCATCTTGAAAACAGGCGCGCTACCTATTATTAGTTCGATCGGCTTAGACAATCATGGTCAATTGATGAATGTGAATGCCGACCAAGCGGCTGTGGCGGTTGCGGGCGCTCTGGATGCAGAGCTCGTGTTACTTTCCGATGTGAGCGGTGTATTGGATGGGAAAGGACATTTATTGCCAAGCCTAACTCAAGAGCAAGCCGATGCCTTAATTACCGGGCATGTGATTACTGACGGCATGATTGTGAAAGTTCAGGCGGCGTTGCAGGCCGCCAGTGAATTAGGTCGACCTATCGAAGTCGCCACATGGCGTTACCCAGAAAAATTAAATGATTTGTTTGCAGGTAAAAGCATCGGCACGCAATTCGTCCCAAATTAAAGCTGAGTGGCTGTTTGCCACGCAGCAACATGAATAGAATAAATACCAAATTTAACACCCGAGATACTGACCGCCAATTCAGGCTCGGACACAAGGAGAAAGAACCATGAGCAAGAAAAGCGTAAAGAAAGTTGTTGTAGCCTATTCTGGCGGTCTTGATACGTCTGTGATCATTCCGTGGCTAAAAGAGAATTACGACTGTGAAGTTGTCGCGTTTGTCGCGGACGTGGGCCAAGGCGAAGAAGAGCTGAATGGCATCGAAGAAAAAGCCAAGGCATCAGGCGCGTCTGAATGTTACATCGCTGACCTAAAAGAAGAGATGGTTGCTGAGTACATTTACCCAACCCTAAAAACAGGGGCGTACTATGAAGGCAAATACCTGCTAGGTACGTCAATGGCTCGTCCGATTATTGCTAAAGCACAGGTGGAAGTGGCGCGTAAAGTTGGCGCGGATGCGTTGTGCCATGGCTGTACGGGTAAAGGTAACGACCAAGTACGTTTTGAAGGTGCGTTTGCCGCGCTTGCCCCTGATCTGCATGTTATTGCGCCATGGCGTGAGTGGGATCTGGTTAGCCGTGAAGAGTGTCTAGATTACCTAGCTGAGCGTAACATCCCTTGTAGTGCTTCACTGACTAAGATCTATTCTCGTGATGCTAACGCATGGCATATTTCAACAGAAGGCGGTGTTTTAGAAGATACTTGGAACGCGCCAAATGACGATTGCTGGGCGTGGACCGTTGACCCTGAACAAGCACCGAACGAATCTGAAACGGTGACGCTACAAGTGGCTAAGGGTGAAGTGGTTGCGGTTGATGGTGAAACGATGACGCCATACAACGCATTGGTTTACCTCAATGAAAAGGGCGCTAAACATGGCGTGGGTCGTATTGATATCGTTGAGAACCGTTTAGTAGGTATGAAGTCTCGTGGCTGTTACGAAACTCCGGGTGGCACTATCATGATGGAAGCGTTGCGTGCGGTTGAGCAATTGGTTCTGGATAAAGCGGCGTTTGAATTCCGTGAAGAGCTAGGCGTGAAAGCGTCTCACCTTGTTTACGATGGTCGTTGGTTTACACCGCTTTGCAAATCGATTCTTGCTGCAACGGAAGAGTTAGCGCAGGACGTGAATGGCGAAGTGGTGATCAAACTTTATAAAGGTCAAGCGACGGTGACTCAGAAACGTTCAGACAACAGCTTATACTGTGAAGAGTTTGCGACCTTTGGCGAAGATGAAGTGTATGACCAAAGCCATGCCGAAGGCTTCATCCGTCTTTACTCACTTTCAAGCCGTATCCGTGCATTGAATGAAGTTAAGAAAAACAAATAACAAAGTGAAGAAAAACAAATAATGCCAACCTAGGCTATTTGGATTAAGGTAAACCCACTTGCAGTGCAAGTGGGTTTCTTGTTTTATAAGGATAAAGAAAACAAGAATACGAAATGGTGTGAATAATTATGTGAAATAAGTGAATTTTTACTTTATTTTCTTTTTGATTTGCCGTAAGTTGAACCTATCAAAAAAACAAACTGACTTTGATTAGATTCCATCGTTAGACAAGCAGTGAATACCGAGCAGTTAGGAGAGTGATAATGGCATTATGGGGCGGAAGATTTACCCAAGCAGCAGATACGAGATTCAAAGACTTTAATGACTCATTACGCTTTGATTATCGATTAGCTGAGCAAGACATTGTCGGCTCGATTGCTTGGTCTAAAGCACTGGTTTCAGTGGACGTGTTAACCGTTGATGAGCAGCAAAAGCTGGAATTGGCGTTGAACGAACTGAAACTTGAAGTGATGGAAGATCCTGAGCAGATTTTACGTTCTGATGCGGAAGACATTCATAGTTGGGTTGAACAGCAACTGATCAGCAAAGTCGGCGATTTAGGCAAAAAGCTGCACACAGGTCGTTCACGTAACGATCAAGTCGCGACGGACCTTAAATTGTGGTGTCGCCAGCAAGGGCAACAATTGCTGCTCGGTTTGGATAGGCTGCAAACCCAAATGGTCGATGTGGCGAGAGCACACCAAGAAACGGTACTGCCTGGTTATACTCACCTTCAGCGTGCTCAGCTATATGACATTTGCGCACTGGTGTATGGCATATGTAGAAATGTTTGAACGGGACTATTCTCGTTTAGAAGATGCGATTAAACGCTTGGACACTTGTCCGTTGGGCTCGGGCGCGCTGGCGGGTACCGCTTATCCAATGGACCGTGAAGAGCTGGCACATAACTTAGGTTTTCGTCGTGCCACGCGCAATAGTTTAGATTCTGTTTCTGATCGTGACCATGTGATGGAGTTAATGTCGATCGCGTCTATTTCGATGCTGCATCTTTCTCGTCTCGCAGAAGATATGATTTTTTATAATTCAGGTGAATCCAACTTCATCGAATTGGCAGATACGGTAACCTCTGGTTCATCGTTAATGCCACAAAAGAAAAACCCCGATGCACTGGAACTGATTCGTGGTAAAACCGGGCGTGTTTACGGTTCGCTTGCGGCGATGATGATGACGGTAAAGGCATTACCACTGGCATACAACAAGGATATGCAAGAGGACAAAGAAGGCCTGTTTGATGCGCTCGATACATGGAATGATTGCATGGAAATGGCGGCGCTTTGTTTCGATGGCATCAAAGTGAATGGTGAGCGTACGCTAGAAGCGGCGAAGCAAGGTTACGCCAACTCGACAGAGCTTGCTGACTACTTGGTAGCAAAAGGTATTCCTTTCCGTGAAGCACACCATATTGTCGGTGTGGCGGTGGTCAGTGCGATTGCTAAAGGCTGCGCACTAGAAGAGCTCTCCATTGCTGAGTTGCAAGAATTCTCGTCAGTCATTGAGCAAGATGTTTACGATATTCTGACCATTGAAAGCTGCCTTGAGAAGCGTAACGCTTTGGGTGGGGTCGCACCTCAACAAGTCGCTTACGCCGTGGACCAAGCGGAGAAGCGCCTAAGTTCTCGTGATAACTCGGCAGTGAAGGTTCGTTCTGCTCGTCTGACCGACATTGATGCGCTAGAGAGTATGGTGGCGTATTGGGCAAATCAAGGTGAGAATTTACCAAGAAACCGCAATGAGTTAGTGCGTGATATTGGCTCCTTTGCTGTCGCAGAACACCATGGTGAGGTCACAGGTTGTGCTTCCTTGTATGTGTATGACTCAGGGTTAGCCGAAGTTCGTTCTCTAGGGGTTGAAGCTGGCTGGCAAGGTCAAGGGCAGGGCACTGCGATTGTTCAGCACTTGGTTGAGAAAGCCCGTAAGATGGCGATTAAAAAGGTCTTTGTACTGACTCGTACCCCTGAGTTCTTTATGAAGCATGACTTCATTCCAACATCGAAGACGTTATTGCCTGAGAAAGTGCTAAAGGACTGCGATCAATGCCCAAGACAACATGCGTGTGATGAAGTGGCGCTAGAAGTGAACCTGGCAGAGCAAATTATCGCAAAAATGAATGTTGCCTAAGTTGCTGAAATTAAATGGTTTAATAAAAAGATCGAAAAAGTTTTAAAAAAAGATCATTTTTAAGGGAACAAATGAGAAAAAGCCCGGTCTATTAAAGTACCACTGCTTTTTCTTAGAAGAATCTAAGAAGGCCCCAAGTCAGATTTGACTTTGGGGCTTTTTTCTTTTTAGCGCTCTAGAAATGTCAGTGTGAATCTAGGCTACTGGGAATCTCATTTCCTATAAAAGTGCGACATCACTTGCCGTGAGTGAGTATCTAGCACCCTGGACCGCAGTCTAGGCAATGTTTAATCATTTCTGGACCAAGATGTAGCTTAGCATTGAGATCTCGCAACGCGGTTCGTACGCCTTCTTCAATCACTGGGTGGTAAAACGGCATATCCAGCATTTCTGATATCGTCATCTTGTTTTGATGCGCCCAGGCCAGTAAGTGAGCCAAATGTTCGGCATTCGGTCCCATCATTTCAGCCCCTAAGAATCGTCCTGTTCCTTGCTCACCATACACATGCAGTATGCCTTTGTTACGCAGCATCACACGAGAGCGACCTTGGTTTTCAAATGAGACTTCGCCTGTAGCAAAACAGCCGCAACCACCGAAGCGTTGTTCGAGTTGCTTAAAGGTTTCCCCGACCATGGCAATTTGTGGGTCGGAAAATACGGCAGAAATAGAGCTTCTTCTTAGTCCGGCGCGAATATCTGGGAACCGACCCGCGTTGTCGCCAGCAATACGCCCTTGATCGGCCGCCTCATGCAGTAATGGGATTTGGTTACTGGCATCACCAGCAATGAAAATATTTTTCGCCGATGTCTGAAGCGTGTAATGATCCGCGCTTGGCACCCCTCGTTCATCTAGGACAACCGTGGTATTTTCGAGTGACAATCTATCCACATTGGGGCGACGGCCTGTTGCCGCTAATACATAGTCGACAATAAAGGTGTCGGGTTCGCCATCAAGATTAATAAATTGGATTTCAACTTTTTCACCGTCGATTCGCTTCATGCTCTCGACTTTGACGTCTGCATCAAGGTAAAACTCTTCTTGGAATGCCTGATTGGCGTAGTTCATGATCTCGGGGTCAGTTAACGGACCTACCTGCCCACCAAGTCCAAAGACTTTGGTTTTGACTCCTAGGCGATGTAATGCCTGGCCTAATTCTAACCCAATCACTCCCGGACCAAAGACGGCAATTGAATCTGGAAGGTCATCCCATTCAAAGACGTTATCGTTAACGATCAGTCGATCACCAAGATCGTTCCAGATCGCCGGATAAGCGGGGCGAGATCCTGTCGCGATAACGATTCGCTCTGCGATAATGGTTGTGTGATCGTCAACCACTAATGTGTGGTCATCAATGAAATTGGCATAGCCTGAAATTTTATCTGCCGCCGGGATCTCATCCACCCCTTCAAGGACAAAGCCAACGAATCGGTCGCGCTCGCTTTTTATGCGAGCCATCACTTCTTTACCGTTGATGAGGGTTTCACCTTGTGGGTAAATCCCAAACCCTGGTGCTTTTTCGATTTGATGTACGCTTTCCGCCGCTGCAATTAGTAGTTTAGAAGGCATGCAGCCAACACGTGCACAGGTTGTCCCGTAAGGACCACCTTCGATCAGGACAACATTATCGGTATGGGCTTTGGCGGCGCGATAAGCGCCTAGGCCTGCGGTGCCGCCGCCAATAATGGCGACATTTACATTTAACTGTTTCATAGCGGTATCTCTTTAAGCAACGTGGGTAGACAAGCAGCAATGCCAGACTAAACAACAGTGATTTATTATTCGGAAGTGATAGAGCGTAACGGTAGAACCGAAAAAGAAGAGCCGGAAGTTGATCCACTCATATGCGCATGGCATTTGAGTGGATCACGATGAAATGATTAACCGAGGTAGGCTTCTAATTCTTCGCTACCACCGATGTGTTTACCGCCGATGAAGACTTGAGGAACCGTTGTACGACCACTAATGGCGCGTAGGCTTACTGTGGTTGCATCTTTTCCTAGAATCACTTCTTCATATTGAAGACCGTGATCAATGAGGTTTTGTTTCGCTTTCGCACAGAATGGGCAACCTGGCTTAGAGAATACTGTGATGGAATCTTGCGTTTTGTACTCTGGTGCGAGGTACTTAAGCATAGTATCCGCATCTGATACTTTGAATGGGTCGCCTGGCTCATTAGGTTCAATGAACATTTTTTCGACCACGCCGTTTTTAACCAACATGCTGTAGCGCCATGAACGCTTGCCAAACCCAATGTCATTTTTCTCAACCAGCATACCCATACCGTCGGTAAAGTCGCCATTACCATCTGGGATAAAGGTGATGTTTTCTGCTTCTTGGTCTGCTTTCCATGCATTCATCACGAAGGTGTCGTTGACCGATACACACACTATTTCATCGACACCATGCTCTTTAAAGACAGAGAATAGCTCGTTATAACGTGGCAGGTGACTTGATGAACACGTTGGTGTAAATGCGCCAGGTAGGCTGAATAGAATCACGGTTTTGTCTTTAAACAGTTCATCGCTTGTTACGTTAACCCATGCGTCGCCTTGGCGAGTTGGAAAGGTAACTTGTGGAACCGCTTGACCTTCTTTTGATGCAAACATAATGATGTCCTTTAAAATTCGTAGATTTGAATTTGTTAATAATTCTTAGAGAGCTTAGCTTGATCTGCTCTGTTTCGTTGAGACCATTATTAAAAAAATACGTTGATAGCTCCAATCGTTTATTGTTATGGTATTGATAGTTATTTTCTATCTAGGACTGTAATGAACATTCGAGACTTTGAATACTTGGTAGCATTGGCGGAGCATAAGCATTTTCGAAAAGCGGCAGAGGCATGCTTTGTTAGCCAGCCCACATTGAGTGGGCAGATTCGCAAACTGGAAGATGAAATTGGTACGTCGCTGTTGGAACGTAGCAGTCGACGTGTGTTGTTCACAGATTCTGGGTTACAGTTGGTTGAGCAAGCTAAGCGTATACTGAAGGAAGTCAAAACCTTCAAAGAGATGGCTGCGGGTCAAAGCGGTGAAATGACTGGGCCTATGCATATTGGATTTATTCCTACGGTTGGTCCTTATTTATTGCCAAAAATTGTCCCAAAACTCAAAGAGGCCTATCCGGATCTCGAGCTTTTTCTTCACGAGGCGCAAACTCATCAGTTGGTGAGACAGTTGGAAGAAGGCAAGTTAGACTGCCTCGTTTTAGCCTCGGTTGCTGAAACGGCGCACTTTAAAGAAATTGAAGTGTACAATGAGCCACTCAGCGTAGCGGTCCCTTGCGGCCATGAATGGGCCGATCAGCTTGAAGTTGATATGCATGAACTTGAAGGGCGAACAGTACTGGCGCTAGGAGATGGACATTGCTTGCGAGATCATGCTCTTGGTTTCTGTTTTGCGGCCGGAGCAAAGGATGATGAACGCTTTAAAGCGACGAGCTTAGAGACGCTCAGAAATATGGTGGCAGCTGGAGCGGGCATTACCTTGCTTCCTGACCTTTCATTGCCGAAAGAGCGTGAGAAGGATGGGGTGTGCTATGTCAGGGCGGTCAACCCAACGCCTTCAAGAAGTTTGGTATTAGCGTATCGTCCCGGCTCACCGTTACGAGTTCGATTCGAAAAAATAGCGGCGGCGATCGCCAGTTATTTATAGCTGGTCTGATTCAGCACGTTAGACCTAACTTTGCTTGGTGCGCTCATTCGGCATAGCGTACTAATTCGGGATGTGCACTAATACGGGATAATGCACTAATACGGGATAGTACAAAAAAAGCCCTCTGAAAGAGGGCTTTAATGATGACTTGCCAACGATTAGTTTTGGCGGTGTCTGATGAAATACATCATCGCTAAAACAGGCTTTCCCCTTCCGAGGTATCACTGGAGTACAAAGTATCCGTGAGACTTTCTTGAACGTATTCTTTTGGTTCAGTGCCAATCTCAAAGTACTCAAACATAGACGATGAATCGGTTTTGTTTGATAGTAATCCTGAGTCACGATCAATACGCACTCGAGATATCCCATTAGGGATAGCTTTGGAAGCTTGTGGTTTATCATCCAATGCAATGCGCATGAAATCGACCCATGCTGGTTGCGCCGTTTTCGCTCCTGCTTCCGCGCCCGTGATTTGCTCTTTGCCTAAGTTACTGTTGGTTGTGGTTCGGCCGAGCTTTCTTTGGTGATCATCAAAACCAACCCAAGCAGTCGCCACAATGCCTGGTCCATAACCGTTGTACCACGCATCTTTAGAATCGTTTGTGGTACCTGTTTTTCCGCCAATATCGCGGCGTTTTAACACTTGAGCTCGCCAACCGGCGTCGTTCCATCCCGTGCCATCACGCCAGTTTCCACCGCCCCAAATGTTGCTATACATCATTTCACGAGTGAGGAATGCCGTTTGCTCAGAGAGAACCTGTGGCGCGTAATTAGGCTCGTTTGTATCAACATCTTCCTCATTGAAACGGGTCATGTCGATAGGCTCAAGCGCTGTTGCACTCGTCGCTTCTTCAATACTTGGAGCATTGTCATCGCTATTTGATGTGAATGTCTCGGGTGTTGGCACTTGTGCACAGCCAGTTTGGCAAATGACATTCGGGTGCGCTTCATATTCAACCTTACCAAATGGGTCTTCCACTCGGCTGATGTAGTAAGGCTCAACATAGTATCCGCCATTAGCAAAGACCGAGAAGCCTTGCGCCATTTGAATCGGCGTTAAGCTCCCCGCGCCCAGTGCGATAGTCTCTGAACGTGGCACCTTGGTTTTATCAAACCCGAAACGTGTTAAGTACTCACGGGTATCATCCAGCCCCACTTCACGCAAGACACGGACAGCCATAACGTTTTTAGACTGAGCTAGACCGATACGAAGTCGAGTAGGACCAGTATACGTCGGAGGTGAATTTTTTGGACGCCAAGCGGTGCCTGCACTCTTGTCCCATTTGTTAATTGGTGCATCATTCACCAAGCTTGCCAGTGTCATGCCTTTATCGAGCGCTGCAGCGTAGATAAAGGGTTTGATACTTGATCCGACTTGACGGACAGACTGTGTCGCACGGTTAAACTTGCTGTGAACAAAGTTGAAACCGCCTACCAGCGAAAGGACAGCGCCGTTTTCTGGATTGATCGCGACAAATGCAGTGTTGGCATTAGGTACTTGACTCAAACGCCATGTGATGGCTTTTTCTGGAGCCACTTCTGCGTTTTCTGTTGGTTCAACATCCGTGACGTCTTCAAGAGTATCAATGTGGCTTGCACGTACCCAAATTTGTTCGCCGACGGCGGTGACGTCACCTGCTGATTTCGGTGCGGCACCTTGGCGGTCATCGGTTCTGAACTTACGAGCCCATTTGATGTTATCCCAATCTATGGTTTGCTCTTGGTAACCCTTCACCCAAACCTTAATAGATTTGGCGTTAACTGCAGTGACAATGGCAGGACGCAGTTCACCATAAGTGGGTTGTTTGCGTAGGTACTTTGTCATGTCTTCCGTTGACATCGCTGGCTGGTTCGCTTTCCAAACCACTTTTTCCGCACCACGATAACCGTGTCGCTCATCGTAGGCCAAAAGGTTGTTGATGGCTGCCGTGTGCGCGGCTTTTTGCAATTTAGAATCTACCGTCATAGTGATGCGCATACCAGATTCATAGGCTTCCTCACCGTAACGATTGACCATCCATGCACGAGCGATTTCAGCGACGTATGGCGCTCTTAGTTCGATTTCAGCACCATGGTACTGCGAAATAATCGGCTCTTCTCGGGCTTCATCGAACTGTGCTTGAGTGATGTACTTTTCACTGAGCATTCGAGCGAGTACTACATTTCGACGATGAGTGGCGCGCTCGACTGAGTAGATTGGGTTCATGGTTGACGGCGCTTTTGGCAGTCCGGCGAGCACGGCAATTTCACTCAGCGTTAACTGATCAAGATCACGGCCAAAATAGGCTTGAGCAGCGGCGCCAAACCCGTAGGAGCGGTAGCCAAGAAATATCTTGTTAACGTACAGCTCCATGATCTCTTGCTTGCTGAGCAGTTGTTCAATATGCACGGCAATGAAGATTTCTTTCACTTTCCGCATAATTTTCTTCTCATTAGACAAGAAGAAGTTACGGGCTAGCTGCTGAGTAATGGTACTTGCGCCTTGTGACGCGCTGCCAGAAGCAATAACGGCCACTGCGGCTCGAGTGATACCAATAGGATCAAAGCCAAAGTGGTCGTAGTAACGACTGTCTTCTGTGGCGATTAACGCATGGATTAAATCCTGCGGGATTTCGTCATAGGAAAGCGGGATGCGTCGTTTTTCGCCAAATTGTGCGATCAACTTCCCGTCTTGGCTATATACCTGCATTGGGGTTTGGAGCTGAACGTCTTTCAGTGTCGCGACGTCAGGCAGTTCTGGTTTTACATAGTAGTAAAACCCAAAAATTGTACTCACTCCAAAGAGTATGCAAATAAATGCAAATACCAACAGTCTCTTTATGAACTTCACCGGAGATTCCCTGATTGATTAAGGTTATGGGTAGGCAGTTACTTGTACTCTAGTCCAAAAACTACCTATAGGGTTAATTAACGCTTATTTGGGCGTCAATCTCAACCTTTTCACATGGTTATTGTATTTGTTGAGGTTATTTCTTATGACTAAGAAATGGATTACGGGCATTGATATTGGACATTACAGCGCCAAAGCCGTTGTGCTGATGCTTGATGGTGTCACGCTGACCGTCATCAACCACCTCGAATTAACAGGCTCTGACGCTATTTTCTCCGATTCTCATACATTAAAGCATCAAGAAACTGTAAAGAATCTAAAAAAATTTAAGACACTGCCACCGATTTTTCGGAAAAAAGCGGCGATCGCCATTCCCGATAGCGCGGCAATCAGCAAAATCATCTCAGTTGAAAGGGGATTGGAGGGGCAAGAGCAAGAGTTTGCTGTGTTTCAAGCCATGAGCCACCAATCCCCTTATCCATTAGAAGAGTTGGCCCTCGATTTTTATAAAGCGTCGCCAATATCTGAAGGACAAACCGACGCCTATCGAGTGCACGTGGTGAAGCAGTCCATTGTTGATAATTGGAGTGGAACTATTAAGGCGCTGGGCTATCAGCCGCAGTATATGGATACCAATATCAACGCACTTCGTGGGCTGCAGAGCATGTTGAGCAACCATCAAGACGTATTTGATAATTGGGGAGTATTAGATTTAGGGTGCCAGCAAGCCGCACTATGTCCACCGAAAAATATGCCGCTGGATATGGCAAAACAATGGCTCTATGACACCACTCATCAACATGGTCTAGACGCGAGGGGAGTGAATCCCAAAAGCCAGGCAGAGCAGGCATTTGAGCAGATAGCCAGCAAAGTGATGTCACAAATTCAGCTGTATCGTTCTGTGCAGGGCGGTTTGATTCTGGAGGGGGTATTGGTGTGTGGTGGGCATGCGAATGCGCCTCAAATAATGGACTTCATTGCGCGTAAGTTGGGTATACCAGCTAGACCTTTAGCACTGCACAACGCTGTGGGGGTGAGCAGTAAGGAAGCCACATTATTAAGTGGTTCATTTGCAGTGGCATTAGGCGTGGCTTATAACGCCGCGCAATGGATGGAGGCGCATTAGATGGAGATGGTTAACCTGCTTCCTTGGCGTGAGAATAGGCGGCATCAACATCGCCGACGTTTTGTCGTTGCACTCATTGTTTCGGTGGTCATCGCTGCGGCGACGGTGCAAACGGCTATGTGGTACGTGTCGATGCAAATTGAGGAGCAGCAGGCGAGGCAGCGTTACCTTCAGCAAAAGGTGACGGAGTATCAAAAAGATATAGCATCATTGGTGAAAGTGACTCAATCCCACACTGCATTGGAGCAGCGGCTTGGTTACGTGGAAATGCTGCAGATACAGCGCAATAAAACCACATTAGTGATGAATGCGTTACCGACTTTAGTTCCCAATGGTGTTTATGTGGACAAAGTTCGTATGGAGGGGACGAATTTTAAGCTTAGCGGTATTAGTAGCAGTACCGCTAAGCTTGCTCAAATGCTGGATCGATTTGAGAGCTCTGGTTTACTGCAAAATGTCGACATGCATTCGATTGTCCATGGCAGTCAACGTTTTGGACAAAGCTACCAGTCTTTCAATATTTCTTTTCAATTCAACTCGAATTCATTAATGGATAGCACCTCAGCGGCCCCTAGGACGGGTGGGGACCGCCTAAAATGAGTTTTGCGGACCTAGAGCTTGATGACATGCCGGATTGGCCTTGGGCTCCCCAAGTGCTGGTCGCGTTGTTACTGTTAATATTGGTACTTGTTGCTGGAACGTTTTTTGTCGTAAAACCAGCGTTAGATGAGCTGGAACATTACAAGCAGCAAGAGCTGGAGCTGAAACAAACACTAAGTCGGGTGGCTAAAAAAGCCGCGTTACTGCCGCTGATGCAAGCGCAACTCAATGAGCTTAATAGTCACTATGATTTCTTACTGCAGCAACTGCCAGAGCAGAAAGAGTTAGCCAGCTTATTGGCCGCGATGAATGAAGAGGGGCTGAATAACGATTTAACCTTTACTCGAATTGATTGGGGAAAGCGCGTCTCTCAGGACTTTTTATTGAAACTGCCTCTCGATATCGAGTTGACGGGCAGCTACAACAATATTGGTGATTACGCACAGTCTATTGCTCAATTACCGCGAATTATCTTGCTTGAAAATGCCGAGTGGCAAAGGGTGAGTCAAGAGAGTAGTACGCTGCACTTTCGTGTTAGGGCTTACACCTATCAGTTTAAACAGGGCGAAAAAAACAGGAGTAAGGGCATGGGGGCTAGCCGTTGGATGTTACTTTTTTTGGTTTGGTGGGATGTCAGGCTAACGATGACTCTTTAACAGACTTTGTCGCAAAAACAGAGGCGGAAATTGTCATTGAAGTGGCGCAGCTTCAGCCTCGTTATTCATTTGATGCCGTGCCATTTACGTATTCTAAATACGGTACGCCTTTTGATTTACCTAAGATAGCCCAAGCGCAAAGACCTAAGCCAATAATCGAGCTTGTTGGCAACCCAAAGCGAGGGGTAAAGGGAACTTAGAGCAATATCGTTTGACGGAGCTGAAGCTCAAAGGGGTGATGAGTAAAGGGAAAGGGTTAACGGGTCTATTGCAATTGCCTAATCGCCAATTGGTTAAGGTGAGTGCAGGGCAATATATTGGCGAAAATAATGGCCAAATAAAACAAGTGACCCCAGATGGCCTTATTGTCAATGAAACCTTATCAGACGGTTTGGGCTGTTGGTTTCAAAGGCAAGTTAAGCTCGCGTTGAATTAATGGAGAAGTGGTAATGCCAAGGGCTGTGAGCAATGTATTCAAAGGGCTATTGATGATGGTGACCCTGTGGTGGGCGGGGGAAAATTTAGCCGCGGAACCCATGAACGCCATTAAAGGGGTTTCGTTTGAACTCAATGAGTTAAAGCAAGGGGTAGTGATTGTTAATTTAGCTGAAGTTGGCAGCGTGGTTGATGTGGAAACCATAACTAATGGGGTTAGCATTGTCTTGAAACAGACCAAGATACGCCCTGAGCAATTGTCTATTATCGATGTTAAAGATTTTGCTAGTGAAGTGAATCAGTTAGAACTGTTTGATGATACGCCGGATGTTAGGTTATTGGTGGAAACCAAAAATAATGTGGATTACTCATACGACATAACTAACAAGCAGTTAAGAGTGACGCCGCTGCCGTTGTCCAAAGAGAAAACCGATGAAAAAAATGGCTGCTCGCACATCAGGGAAAATTAACGTCTATAAATTTTCAAGACATCCCAGTTAGAAACGTATTGCAGTTGCTCGCCGACTACAATGATTTCAACCTTGTGGTGTCAGACAGTGTCCAAGGCAACCTCACTCTTCGATTAGATGATGTGCCATGGACCGAGGTGTTAAACATTATTTTACGTGTGAAGGGGTTAGATAAGCGGGTAAGTGGCAATGTGGTGCTCATCGCGCCTAAGGCGGAGCTTGATCAGCAGGAAAAAATGGCATTGGAGAAAAGCCTACTCACGGAGCAGATTGGGCAACTTAGATCGGAAATTATTAAAATTAGCTACGCTAAGGCCTCAGATGTTGCAGCAATGCTGGGCGGTGAAGGGGAGGTGAGTATGTTATCGGAGCGTGGCTCAATTGCGATTGATGAACGAACCAATTCCTTGTTGATCCGTGAATTGCCAGACAATATCGCAGTGATTCGTGACATTATTGCTTCCTTAGATGTGCCGGTAAAACAGGTTCAAATTGAGGCTCGGATTGTCACCATTAATGAGGGCAATATGGATGAACTTGGCATTCGCTGGGGGGTCACCAAGGTGAGTGGCGATACCACGATTGGTGGTTCGATTGAAAATAATCTAGGTACCATAGGACTGTATGATCCAGAAGACGGCGATGCGTTTGTTAATGATTTCCTTAATGTCAATTTAGGCGCGACATCCGACAGTGCTGCGCGATTGGCGTTTCAAGTGGCAAGTCTAGGCTCTAACGTGTTGCTTGACCTTGAGTTATCTGCGCTACAACAAGAATCCAAAGCGGAAATTATTTCCAGCCCAAGGTTAATTACTACCAATAAAAAATCGGCTTACATTGAACAGGGAACAGAGATTCCTTATCTAAAAGCTGCGTCAAGTGGGGCTACGTCGGTGGAGTTTAAGAAAGCGGTATTATCACTCACCGTGACGCCACAAATTACCCCAGATAATCGTTTAGTGTTGGACCTTAATGTGACTCAAGATAGACCCAGCCAGGTGGTAAAAACAGAGGAAGGGGAGGCCGTTGCCATTGATACGCAACGAATAGGAACACAAGTTCTGGTGAACAATGGAGAAACCGTCGTACTAGGGGGGATTTTTCAACATAGTATTACCAATAGTGTGGATAAAGTTCCTTTGTTAGGGGATATTCCCGGTTTAGGCGCATTATTTAGGCGAACCTACGAAAAAGTAGGGAAAAGTGAATTACTAATCTTTGTGACGCCAGAAATAATAGTTAACTAAGTTATTGTAAAGGTAGAACTTATTGAAAATAGTGAAAATTAAAGTTGCATTCAGGTCACCTAACCTTGATAATTTCGGGTCTTATCACGTCTTGTCTGTGAGGAATCGGTGTCACAAGCCCTTTTCCCGATGCTTTTATTCGGTATTTTCTTGTGGCGATGTCATTGAATTAACGTTGTAAATTACTGCTAAACATGGCTGAAAAACGTAATATTTTTCTTGTTGGCCCTATGGGCGCTTAAGAAAGCACTATCGGTAGACACCTAGCTCAACAACTTCATATGGAGTTTGTTGATTCTGATACCGTTATTGAAGAACGCACTGGTGCAGACATCTCTTGGGTGTTTGACGTTGAGGGCGAAGAAGGCTTCCGCATTCGCGAAGAGTCGGTCATTAATGATCTGACAGAGGAGCAGGGCATTGTCCTTGCGACTGGTGGTGGTTCGGTTAAGAGTAAAGAAAACCGTAACCGTCTCTCTGCGCGCGGAATCGTTGTATATTTAGAAACCACAATTGAGAAACAGCTTGCTCGCACAAACCGCGACAAAAAGCGCCCATTACTGCAAACGGATGATCCGCGTGAAGTATTGGAATCGCTTGCGGATGAACGCAACAATTTGTATAAAGAAGTAGCTGATTACACAGTTCGCACTGATGATCAAAGTGCAAAAGTGGTCGCTAACCAAATCGTAAAAATGCTAGAAGAAGGTTAATACAACCTTCTTTGAAAGGAGAGCAAACCATGGAACGGATTACGGTTAATCTTGGTGAGCGTAGCTACCCTATTTCAATTGGTGCCGGGTTATTTAATGACTCGGCGCAATTTTCTCAAATTCCAGATGGAAAATCGGTGGTACTGATTACCAATACCACGGTTTCCCCTCTTTATAGTCAATCTATTCTTGCCCAACTGGATAACAAAGGTTGTCAAACCTCTTTGTTAGAGCTTCCAGATGGTGAGCAGTACAAAACCCTCGATACCTTTAATACCATCATGACGCATCTACTGTCTGGCAACTATGGCCGAGACGTTGTGGTTGTCGCGTTAGGCGGTGGCGTTATTGGTGATCTAGTTGGGTTTTCTGCGGCGTGCTATCAGCGCGGTGTGGATTTCATTCAAATTCCTACCACATTGCTTTCTCAAGTGGACTCATCTGTGGGTGGGAAAACGGCGGTTAATCATAGTTTAGGTAAAAATATGATTGGGGCTTTTTATCAGCCTCAGTCGGTGATTATTGATATTGATTGCTTAAAAACGTTACCCGAGAGAGAGTTTGCTGCGGGAATGGCGGAAGTAATTAAGTATGGAATCATCTATGATGCCGAGTTCTTTGATTGGTTGGAAGCAAACTTAGACAGCTTATATCAACTGGATCAAACGGCGTTGACGTACGCGATTGCACGTTGTTGTGCCATTAAGGCGGAAGTCGTGGCACAAGATGAGAAAGAGTCGGGTATTCGAGCATTATTGAACCTAGGTCATACATTTGGTCATGCCATTGAAACGGAACTAGGGTATGGTAAATGGCTACACGGAGAGGCGGTGTCATCGGGAACGGTTATGGCTGCTCATACGGCTCATTTGCTCGGCGATATTTCAGCGCAGCAAGTGGCGCGTATCATTGCCATACTTGAGCGAGCTAAATTGCCAGTTCATACACCAGAGTCAATGACATTTGATGACTTTATGAGTCATATGATGCGAGATAAAAAAGTCTTGTCTGGTCAATTACGTTTGGTATTACCAACGACGATAGGCGATGCACAAGTTGTCTCTGATGTGCCCAATGAGTTGATTGAAAAAGCGATTGATCTCTGTCGCCTCTAATCTTTTATTAGATTAGCGCACGGTATCCATCGACAAAAGGCTCCTATTTGGGGCCTTTTTTAGATCTTGAGCTCATTAAGTTGTCGCCTCTGTGAGAGGTGAGTCACCTTGGTGAAGAGACACATGAATTTTTAAACTAACGGCTTTTTATTAAAATTGTTAAAGCTACCTATTTTTTAAGCTACTTGTTTTAAAGGTTGCGGTATTTACTGCTACTTGCTTTGTAGGCTAAGAGTGATCGCCAATGAGTTTGTCTTATGAAATGCGAGTGATGGAGTTGGACTCGCAAACCCATTTACTGGAAAGGCTGCAGTTGTTAACTCAGTTTTCGTCCAATTTTGTCTCGATTATTGGTGAAGTAGGTATCGGAAAAACCTGGCTGGCTCATCGTTACTTGGAGTCATGGGCGCACGGTAAGAATCAGTCATTGGTGACGTGCTTTCCTCATCAAGATGAGCAGGTGATCCGCGGTAATATTTTGCGTCAGCTCTTTCCTCATGCGTTGTACAGTGAAACAGATACGCTGCAAGACAGTATTGAGCGTATTTTAGACGGCGAGGCGTGCGACATTGTTATCGTTGTCGATGAAGCGCAGCATTTATCTCAAGCTTTACTGGCAGAGCTTTGGTTACTGGTGCTCGCGACGCACAGTGTTGGGCAGCAAAATGTGAGTGTCGTGGTTTTTAGCGCGAGCCATGCCACGCACAGTCGCGTGTCCCGTCTTAGCCATGGTTTGGATATTAAACCTATTGAACTCGAAGTTGATGAACTTTCTCATTCGGAAGCAACACAGTTTTTTGAGACATTAGTACTGCGCTACCTTGATGAAAGTGTTGAAAAAAGAATCAAAACTGCGTTTACTAAGACGAAGCCCATTCCAGGGAATATATTGGCGCTCGGGGAGCAAACAATGGAAAAGAAAGTGATAATTCGTTCGCTGGTTGGCTCGCCGACTAAGATTGCCGCGTTGGTTGTGGTATTACTGATTATAATTTTTATGGGCTATCGTAGCTTATTAACATCGCCAGATACGGCGGATGATGCACAATCGCTTGTCGTTGTGGAAGAGACAGAAAATCCAGCGACTGAAGCCAAACTAGACGCGTCATCCGCAGAGCAAATTGCTAATGCCAACCAAGATATGCCAGAGGTAGCAGCGACAACGGATGATTCTATGGCGCTACCTCCACAAGTGACTTCCGAGACTGCCAGTGTTGGGGTGTCTGAAACGGGAGAGCGAGTGGTGATTACCTCTGACGTCGTTGATGCTTTGTTGGAGGATAACACGGCGGTAGCCGTGGCAAATGCCGCAGAAATTCAAGCCGTGGTGTTACCAAAAATACCGTGGTTGATGTTGAGAGTTCTCCAGTGTTGCAGACACCCATAACGTTTTCGTTTGCCCGCGACGAGCTCAAGGCGATGGCCGCTAATACCTATACGCTACAGATCTCAGCGATGACGCAGCTGGATGATGTGCAACAGTTCCTGAACAAGCATACTTTTGATAAACCAGTACGTGTTTACCCGACCATTCGTAATGATGAAAAATGGTATATCGTGACGTACGATCAATACGTCAGTATTCAGGCGGCTCGTGATGCGGCTGAAGCATTGCCTAAAGAGCTACGCTCATTAGGCGCGTGGGCCAAATCGCTAAGCCAAGTTCATCGTGAAATTGATCGCTGGCAAGAGTAGAACCGCAGTGAATCAAAGCTGGTGTTGATGCGAGAAAGGTCAACATAACAGATTGAATTATGATATATTCCCTCCCTTAAATTTTGGGTGGCAGTAAATAGAGCAAGCAATGAAAAAGCAACGCGCCTTTCTAAAGTGGGCTGGTGGAAAATATGGCTTAGTCGAAGATATCCAAAAGCATTTGCCAGACGCAAGAAAGTTGGTGGAGCCTTTTGTTGGCGCCAGTTCGGTATTTTTGAATACGGACTATGACCAGTATCTGCTTGCCGATATTAATCCAGATTTAATTAATCTCTATAACCTGCTCAAAACTGAGCCGGAAAAGTACATTGAAGAGGCAAAACGCTTCTTCACGCCTGAGTATAACCAAAAAGAGGTGTATCTTGGGGTTCGCGCTGATTTCAATCAAAGTGATGACGTACTCTTTCGTTCGGTTGCCTTTTTGTATATGAACCGCTTCGGTTTTAACGGCTTATGTCGTTACAACAAAAAGGGCGGATTCAACGTCCCGTTTGGTTCTTATAAAAAGCCCTATTTTCCTGAAAAAGAACTCATTTTCTTTGCGGAAAAAGCCAAGAAAGCCACATTTGTTTGTGAAGGTTATCCTGAAACCTTTCGCCGTGCTCGAAAAGGCAGCGTGGTGTATTGCGATCCACCTTATGCACCGTTGTCGAATACCGCTAATTTTACCTCGTATGCGGGTAATGGTTTTTCATTAGATGACCAAGCGGCGCTCGCGGATATAGCAGAACATACGGCATTTGATCGTCACATCCCGGTACTGATTTCGAATCACGATACTACGCTCACGCGTCGCCTTTATCACGGTGCACAGTTGAATGTGGTGAAAGTGAAACGCACCATCAGCCGTAACGGCTCTGGACGCAACAAAGTGGACGAACTGCTGGCATTATTTGAAGCCAAAGCTGAGCCTGAAGCGAAAATCCAACTTGAATCTAAAGCCGACATTGCAGCAAAAGTGATATCGGATTTGGATAAGCGCTAGGATTTAGCCACTGGCTTCGGTAGAATTGCGCGCAATTATTGCTCGCTAATCCATTCTATTGAGGTCAGGTATGACAGATTTTCTAATTGCGCCATCCATTTTATCCGCTGATTTTGCTCGTCTTGGTGAAGACGTCGAGAAAGTCCTTGCCGCTGGCGCTGATGTTGTCCACTTTGATGTGATGGATAACCACTACGTGCCTAACCTCAGTTTTGGTGCACCTATCTGTAAAGCGCTGCGCGATTACGGTATTACCGCACCTATCGATGTGCATTTGATGGTGAAACCTGTTGATAGCCTAGTGCCAGAGTTCGCTAAAGCGGGTGCATCGATGATTACGTTCCACGTTGAAGCAACAGAGCACGTTGATCGTACATTACAGCTAATCAAAGAACATGGCTGTAAAGCAGGCGTGGTACTTAACCCTGCCACACCATTAACGTGTCTTGATTACATCCTTGATAAAGTCGACATGATTTTGTTGATGTCAGTGAACCCGGGTTTCGGTGGTCAATCTTTTATTCCTTCAACACTTGATAAACTGCGTGCGGTTCGTCGCCTCATTGATGCGTCTGGTCGTGATATTCGTCTTGAAATTGATGGCGGTGTTAAAGTGGATAACATTCGTGAAATCGCCGAAGCGGGCGCGGATATGTTTGTGGCAGGCTCTGCGATTTTCAATCGCCCTGATTACAAAGAGGTCATTGATGAGATGCGCGCAGAGCTTGCGAAAGTACAGAAGTAAGAGAATTAATGAATGCAGTCTATCAAATTAGTCGTTTTTGATCTCGATGGTACGCTACTCGATAGTGTGCCTGATCTTGCCCTTGCCGCTGATCAAGCGGTGCAGGCGTTGGGCTATCCAAGTGTCACCGAAGAGCAAGTCCGTGATTATGTTGGTAATGGCGCGGATGTGCTTATTGCTCGCTCATTGAGTCAGAGTGTGAACGTTAACCCAGAATTATCGGCTGAGTTGTGTGAGAAAGCGCGCACATTGTTTGATGATTTCTATCAAGCAAGTGGTCATAAGCTGAGTCATTTGTATGCCAATGTTCATCGTACATTGGATACTCTGGTCGCAGGTGGATACACCGTGGCTTTGCTGACCAACAAGCCGTCTAAATTTGTCCCTGAATTGCTAGAGCAGCATCAGCTTGAAAAGTATTTTAAGCATGTATTGGGTGGCGATGCGTTCCCCAATAAAAAACCGGATCCCGTGGCACTGAATTGGTTGATGGATCAAGAGCAAGTGTCGCCAAGTGAAGTGCTGATGGTTGGCGATTCACAAAATGACATTCTGGCTGCGCGCAATGCAGGTTGTTTGGCATTTGGCCTGACGTATGGCTATAACCACGGTGAGCCGATTGCCAATGCGAAACCAGACTTTGTTGCCGATGATGTCTTAGATGTCCTAAATGCGGTCAAAAATGGCGGGCCAACTGCCGTAAATTAGCGGCGAAGGCGGTGCTCGGGGCTAATTCGCTTCCTGAGCAATAAAAAAGTCTTCATGGCTATAGCAAAAAATTGGCTAATGGGTACACTGCTAAAACCGCGTAAGAAATTGCGCGGTTTTTCATTATCCTAATTATCTCATTAAGAAGTCGAAGGAATCATAGTTATGAGCAAGCCCATCGTATTGAGTGGTGTTCAACCATCTGGTGAACTAAGTATCGGTAACTACTTGGGTGCTCTACGTCAATGGCAACAGATGCAAGACGATTATGATTGTCAGTACTGCGTGGTAGACCTTCATGCGATTACGGTTCGTCAGGACCCTAAAGCGCTGCATGAAGCGACGTTAGATGCATTGGCAATTTGTCTCGCGGTTGGTGTTGATCCTAAGAAGAGCACGCTATTTGTCCAGTCTCATGTACCGGAACATGCTCAGCTTGGTTGGCTTCTTAATTGTTACACCCAAATGGGTGAACTGAATCGAATGACTCAGTTTAAAGATAAGTCACAGCGCTATGCCAATGATGTTAACGTTGGTCTTTATGATTATCCTGTATTGATGGCGGCTGATATCCTGCTTTACGGTGCGCACCAAGTGCCAGTAGGAAGTGACCAAAAGCAACACCTCGAGTTAGCAAGAGATATCGCAACGCGCTTCAACAATATTTACACGCCAGAAGCGCCACTGTTTACGGTTCCAGAACCGTACATCCCAACGGTGAATGCACGTGTGATGAGCTTGCAAGATGCAACGAAGAAAATGTCTAAGTCGGATGATAACCGTAAAAACGTGATTACCTTGCTCGAAGAGCCTAAGTCGATTTTGAAGAAAATCAACAAGGCACAAACCGATGCAGAAACGCCACCTCGCATTGCTCATGACTGGGAAAGTAAAGTCGAGTATCTCTAACCTGATGGGTTTGTATTCAGCCGCGACGGGTAAGTCTTTTGCTGACATTGAAGCGCAATATGCTGGCGTGGAAATGTATGGTCCATTTAAGAAAGATGTAGGTGAAGCTTTGGTAGCGATGCTAGAGCCAATCCAGAGCGAATATAAGCGTGTTCGTGCGGATCGCGCTTATATGGATGACGTAATGCGTCAAGGTGCGGAGAAAGCGTCCGAGCGCGCGGCGGTGACGCTGGCAAAAGCTTACAAAGCGGTGGGTTTCGTGACTCGTCCATAGCGGCAACAGCAACCTCTTTAAAGCCTAAAAACGTCAGTGCCTTGCGCACTGGCGTTTTTTTATTTCTTGGTAACCATTTCTGTTTATAGTTTGGCACACCCTCAATACTTTCGATTTCAAATGAGAGCATCCTCTCATTTATCTGTGCATTAATTACCCATTTGCAATAAAAATGACAACACTCGTCTCGAAAATACACATTCTCATATTCAACAATGTGCAAAAAGGCAAGGACAGCATTGCCAGTTAATTCGAGGTGAATAATGACAAGCACAAATAAAAAGCAGTGGTTAGCGTTAGTGATTTCTTCCATTTTGAGTGGAGGCGCGAGCGCGGAAATCTTTCTTTCGCAATATGTGGAAGGAAGCGGGTATAACAAAGCAATCGAAATAGCTAATAGCAGTGACCAAGAGGTGTCACTTTCTGGGTATCAGCTCGCCAAATCTCCCAATGGTAACGGGACGTGGAATACGTTGGATTTGTCGGGTTATACGATTCCCGCTCAATCGGTACTGGTGTTTGCTAATGCCAAGGCTAGCGCGGCTGTAACGGATATCGCTACCGTGACAACGGCGAACCAAGTGTTAAACTTCAACGGTGATGATCCTATTGCACTGCTCGATAATCAAGAGCAAGTAGTCGATATGATTGGCGTGATGGGAGAGCTGTTTGGTCAAAATAAAACCTTGGTTCGTTATCAGCCTTATCAGAAACCTTCAGTATCTTATCAACCTAAGCAATGGGCAACGCTTGCCAGTGATGATTTTAGTGGCTTGGGACAGTTGGATACATTATTACCACCGCAAGCATTTCAATGTCTCGACAATGGAATAGAACCGACTTTTACCTCAATACAAAGCATTCAAGGAGAAGGCAGTCATTCGCCTTACATTAGCGGTTACCCGTACATAACGACTGAGCAATATTTTGTACAAGGTGTGGTGTCTGCCGTGACTACTGGTGTGAACCAGGGCTTCTATCTACAAGCACTTGAGGATGACCACAACCCATTGACTTCCAATGGTCTATTTATCTATACCCAAGCGAATCCGGAGCTATCTGCAGGCGATGTGGTATGCGTAAGAGGCAATATTCAAGAATACTATAGCCAAACCCAGTTGAAATTAAATGAGCGAGATTGGCATAAGTTGGGGCAACAAGCGGCACCAGCGGCAACGGCCGTTGAAGTGATAGATTCCGACGAAAGTTTTGAACAAACGCTTGAGCGCTATGAAGGGATGTTGGTGAGTTTACCTCAAGCATTGGATATGCGCGTAAGCCGCACGTTTGGTTATGATTATTCCGCACGTCGCAATAATATGGTGTTGGCTCACGAGCGAGTGAACCTGCATCCTAATCAGCAATATGCGGCAGGCTCAAGTGAGGCAAAGGCACAAAGTGAAGATAATGCCCAGCGCCGTCTTTATGTTGAGTCGGTGAGTCCAGCGGCGAATGGTGAAATCCCTTACTACCCAGAATTTGGTCGCAGTGATATTGATCAAGATGGCAGTACAGAAGACTACGTGCGTATTAATGACACCTTGTTTGGCATAGAAGGTGTGGTTGGTTACAGCTATGGTGATTATCGCCTCTTTGTGACCAATACCCTCTCCAGTGATAATTTTGTGCGCAATACCCCAAGAACGATGACACCAGAACTGCATGAATCGCCATGGAATAAAGCCGATTTACGCGTGGCAACCTTTAATGTCCTTAACTATTTTACCTCTCCTTTTGGTGGCGATGAAAACCGATTTGGCGGCAATCGTGGTGCGAACACGGTTGAAGAGTTTACTGCGCAGCAGCAAAAGATCATTAACGCGTTAATTCAACTTGATGCTGACGTGATTGGTTTGATGGAAATCGAAAATAATGGCTTTGGCGACAACGGCGCTATCGCGCAATTAGTGAAGGTGTTAAACGCGCAGCTTGAGCATAAAAAGCAGCACTATGCTTATGTGTCGGTGGACAGTAATCAAGATGGCCAGATTGATGCCCTTGATGCAGTCGGGACGGATGCAATTACCACCGGGGTGATTTATCGTCCGAAGGCGGTGAAGCTTAAGCAGGTCAATGTGTTTGAAATGCCTCGTCAGGTTGCACCTGAAGTGCTTGATGACAACGGTAACGTCATTGAAGACGGCAAGAACTATCAACGCGACACACTGGCCCCGACGTTTAAAGTTAAAGGTAGCAAGGAAACGCTGACGGTCGCAGTCAATCACTTTAAATCGAAAGGGTCAAAATGTTGGGAAGATGCAGCGCCTGAATCTGCTGGCGGTCAAGGGGGCAGGACTTGGATCAGCAAGGCGCTTGTGAGCAATTTAGAGTGGCAGCCTCTGTGGCGCTCGGTGAGGCGTTGACGTCCATTGAAGGACATAAAATTGTGTTAGGGGACTTCAATGCTTACGGCAAAGAAGACCCAATGCTAATTTTGACCGATTATAGCCAAGAGAAGTACGGCAAATCGATTCGTGCGGCGCGCAATACCTTTATTGGTGAAAAGCAGCAGTTTGGCGATGAAGGGGCGGTGATCACTCACAACTATGGTTACATTAATGTCCTTTCAGAGATGCACCCTCAAGGCTGGAGCTATTCATACAATGACGAAGTCGGTGCGCTGGATCATATCTTAATTAGCCCAAGCCTTAGCAAGCGCGTGGTTGATGCGACGGAATGGCACATCAATGCAGCGGAATCGACGCTGTTTGACTATAACGATGAGCGTAAAGGGGATTTACCTAAGTATCTCGATCATTATCGTTCATCTGATCATGATCCAGCGGTGATTGACTTGAATATGAATGGCGGCTCCATCGGCTTGATAGGGCTTTCTATCATGGGTGTGATGGGATGGCGCCGACGTAAGCAGTATTAATATCGATGTAAATATATCAACACCAACGTAAATAACATCAACACAGACCAGCAGTAAAGTCGTTATCGGCTTTGCTGCTGCCTTTCTTCCTCTTTTTACTTGCCTTTCTGTCATCTTGTTGCAAAATACCGCCTTATTTTGGGCAAATTCAATTTTACAGCGAGCGCTATGCTACTCATCATTGATAACTACGACTCCTTTACCTACAACCTATTTCAGTATTTCTGTGAATTGGGTGTAGACGTTAAAGTCGTGCGCAATGACGACATTGATATTGCTGGTATTGAAGCACTTAACCCCTCTCACCTTGTCATTTCTCCGGGTCCTTGTACGCCTAATGAAGCTGGGATCTCACTGGATGCTATCCGATACTTTGCCGGAAAGCTGCCACTTCTTGGGGTCTGCTTGGGTCGCCAGGCGATTGCTCAAGTCTTTGGCGGCGACGTTGTCCGTGCTCGCCAGGTGATGCACGGTAAAACCTCACCAATTAAGCATAACAACCGCAGTGTCTTTGCCGGACTCAATAATCCGCTGACTGTCACTCGCTACCATTCACTGATCGTGAAGCGAGAGACGCTCCCAGACTGTTTTGATATCACGGCGTGGACCGTGCTGCCAAATGGTGAGTTTGATGAAATTATGGGTTATCAGCATCGAACGCTGAACATTCATGCCGTACAATTTCACCCTGAATCCATCAAAACGGAACAAGGTCATGAGCTATTGAGTAATTTCTTACATGCTTAGTTTCTGATCAAGATCACCCTTTCATCTTTTCTTATCCTTCATCAGTTTTACTTATGAAGATGCAAAACTATTCGCTAATTCTGATACAGATAGCTGACAGAGCCCTGCCTGTTCATTTATTTGATAAATCATGAAAAAACACTTCATTTAAATTCAAAAATAACGCATAAATACTCATTGAGTTGTGCCTTGATTGAGTTGATTGATGGTGGAAAAGCATTTTCTGCTATTGTGTTAGTTAAATAATTGTAAATACAATGCTGCATCTATGAGGAGTGGTGAGAAGTTTCTTCTTTGCTAGAAAGCGTGAAGGTTTGCTCTATATTTGTATTAGATCTCACGTGAATAAGAAGCCCCCTTTCTCATGCGCAGTAATTAAAAGGAACGTGTTATGACAATGGAAAAAACAGTATCCCGTGAATGGTTTGATGAGGTAATGGTACCTTGTTATAACCCAATGGAAATGATTCCGGTTAAAGGTGAGGGTGCACGCGTATGGGATCAGCAAGGTAATGAGTATATTGATTTTGCTGGTGGTATCGCGGTGAGTTGTTTGGGGCATTGTCACCCAGCGATGGTCAATGCCGTGACTGAGCAGGCGAATAAAATTTGGCATTTAAGTAATGTGATGACGAATGAACCTGCACTGCGCTTAGCAAAAAAATTAACCGAAGTCAGTTTTGCTGAACGCGTGTTTTTCGCTAACTCTGGCGCGGAAGCCAATGAAGCAGCATTAAAACTGGCTCGTCGTTGGGCGGTGGATGTACATGGTCCGGAAAAATCAGAAATTATTGCATTTAATCAAGGGTTTCACGGCCGTACTTTCTTCACCGTTACTGTAGGTGGGCAAGCGGCGTATTCCGATGGGTTTGGACCTAAACCCGGTGATGTGAAGCATGTACCTTACAATGATATTGCCGCGCTAGAAGCGCAAATGTCGGACAAGACTTGTGCCATTATGATGGAGCCACTGCAAGGGGAGGGGGAATTATTTCGCCAGAACCGGAGTTTGTACAAGCGGTTCGAGAGCTCTGTGATAAATACAACGCACTGCTGATTTTCGATGAAGTACAAACGGGCAACGGTCGTACTGGACAATTTTACGCGTATCAAGGCCTTGGTATCACGCCAGATATTCTTAGCACGGCGAAGTCACTAGGGGGCGGTTTCCCTATTGGTGCGATGCTCACAACGAAAGCATTAGCGGCTCATATGAAAGTGGGTACGCACGGTTCAACCTATGGCGGTAACCCATTAGCGTGTGCCGTTGCTGAAGCGGTAGTGGATGTGGTGTCTTCCCCTGACGTTCTAGCGGGTGTTGCTGAGCGTGAAGCCTGGTTCCGTGAGGGACTAGAAGCTATTAATGCGAAATACGATATCTTTAGCGAAATTCGTGGCAAGGGGCTATTGCTCGGCGCAGCACTGAATGAACAGTGGCAAGGGCGCGCTCGTGATGTATTAGTTGCGGCTGGTGCACAAGGCTTGATGGTACTCGTGGCGGGTATGAACGTGGTGCGTTTTACCCCATCACTTGTCATCACCAAGCAAGAAGTTGAAGCAGGTTTAGCGAAGTTAGATAAGGCGATCAGTACTCTCGTTTAACGGGTACTCTAGTTTAACTCGTATTTGAATGGCTCTCTTGGGTGTGGATGTACCAAGAGAGTTTGCGTCGGAGGGATTATTGATGCTTGTTGTTCGTCCTATTACGATGTCGGATTATGATGCCCTGCACACTTGTGCAGTTGAGTCTGGTCACGGCTTTACCTCTCTTCCCGTTAATGAAGAGCTTCTTACCAATCGCATTACTCACTCAGAATACAGCTTTAGTAAGCCGGACGTCTTAGGGCCGACGGACGAAGGCTACCTGATGGTGGGCTATGACCGTGACACTGGCGAGGTGGCTGGTACTACGGGTATCGAAGGGGCGATAGGTTGGGATGTGCCGTTTTACTCCTATCATATCAGCACAGTGGTGCACTCTTCTCCTAAGCTAGGTGTGAATAATGTGGTGAAATTGCTGACGTTTGGCAATAACTACACCTGATTGTAGTGAGATCTGCACTTTATTTTTACGACCTGATTATCGCGCGGGGCTTAACGGCCGCTTGATGTCGAAATCTCGTTTTTTAATGATGGCTGAACACCCGCATCGTTTCTCCAAAACCATTTTTGCCGAGATGCGTGGCGTGTCTGATGCCGAAGGTAACTCGCCATTTTGGCAATGGCTACAAGAGCACTTTTTCTCCATTGATTTTACCATGGCAGATTATTTAACGGGGATCGGTAAGAAAGGCTTCATCGCGGATTTAATGCCGAAGTTACCGATTTACGTCAACCTGTTAAGCAAAGAGGCGCAAGCGGTGATTGGTCAAGTGCATGACAATACCAGACCCGCTTTAAAGTTATTGGAAAGAGAAGGTTTTACGTGCCGTAACTATGTCGATATTTTTGACGCAGGTCCGACGGTGGAGTGTGACTTACAGAACATTCAGGCGATTCGTAACTCATTCCGTGCCAAGGTCACTATTGCCGAGCATGCCAGTTCGCAAGATTACCTTATTGCCAATACGTCATTTGAACACTTTAGAGCGACGGCGGCAAAAGCGGCCTATGATGCTGAAAGTCAGCATGTATTGCTAGCACCTGATGTCGCTGACGCCTTGAACCTTTCTGAAGGCGATATGGTTCGTATGTTGGCGCAATAACGCGGGTTGCTGCATCTTTGTCGTACTTATCACGACACAATATGAAGATGCAGACTCTTCACTATTTACTAGGTTAAGGAACTTTTGATGACGCAATGGATCGCAGGACAATGGATCGCAGGAATGGGTGAGCAATTTCACTCGCTGTCGCCGTACAACAACGAGGTGATTTGGCAGGGACAATCGGCTACGCCAGTGCAGGTTGAATCTGCGGTCTCTTCGGCTAGACAAGCTTTTGTCAGTTGGAAAAAACGCTCGTTTGAAGAGCGTGAAGCGGTGGTGCTTGCGTTTGCGGAAAAACTCAAGGCTCGTAGTGAAGATATTGCAGTTGCGATAGCCAAGGAGACGGGTAAACCATTGTGGGAAACCCGAACGGAAGCCGAGCGCAATGGCAGGTAAAATCGCCATATCAATCCGAGCGTATCATGACAGAACGGGCAGTTCTCAGCGAGAGGCTGCGGGTAATCAAATTGTACTGCGCCATCGTCCTTTAGGAGTAATGGCGGTCTTTGGTCCCTATAACTTTCCAGGGCATTTGCCTAACGGACATATTGTTCCGGCGTTATTGGCTGGCAATACCGTGGTGTTTAAGCCTTCAGAACAAACGCCATTAGTAGGTGAGCTTGCTATGCAACTTTGGCAAGAGGCTGGGTTGCCAGATGGCGTGATTAACCTTGTGCAAGGCGGTAAAGAAACCGAGCATTGCTCTGGCTGACGCTAAAGGTATTGATGGGGTGTTGTTTACTGGTAGCGCGAATACTGGGCACGTATTACATCGTCAATTTGCTAGGTCAGCCTGATAAAATGTTGGCGTTGGAAATGGGTGGCAACAACCCGTTGGTCGTGAGTGATGCCTATGGTGATCTTGATGCGACGGTCTACACGATTATCCAATCTGCCTACATCAGTGCCGGACAGCGTTGTACCTGCGCTCGTCGCTTGTATGTGCCGTTTGGTGATAAAGGTGACCAGCTTGTTGACGCATTAGTGGCCGCGATAGCCAAGATTCGGATTGATGAACCATTCGCCACGCCTGCGCCTTTCATGGGGCCGCAGATTTCCATACAGGCTGCTCAGCACATTATTCAGGCACAAGCGACATTGCAATCGCTAGGTGGCAAGAGTTTAATGGAATCGAAACAATTACAGGCCGCGTTTGTGACGCCTGGTCTGATCGATGCTACGGCAATAAAGGCGCTACCGGATGAAGAATACTTCGGTCCATTATTGCAGCTTGTGCGTTACGAAACGCTACAACAAGCCGTTGAGCTTGCTAATGACACTCGATTTGGTTTATCGGCGGGCCTGATTTCAACCAATGATGATGAGTGGCTGTATTTTGTTGACCATATTCGTGCAGGTATTGTGAATCGCAACCGTCAGCTAACGGGCGCAAGTGGTGATGCACCATTTGGTGGTCCGGGTGCGTCGGGGAACTTGCGACCAAGCGCCTATTATGCGGCGGATTATTGCGCATACCCTATGGCGTCGATGGAAGGGGAGCACACCGTGCTACCTGCGACATTAAGCCCAGGTCTCGATCTTTAAGGAGCGAAAGATGACGGCAGAACAATTATTTGCGCAGTTGTGGCAAGATTACACTCAGCGATTATGCCCTTCAGCGGCAAAAGTGCAGGCGTTGTTAAAAGAAGGGGAGGCACTGATTAATGATCATATCGCGTTACGCACCTTCAATCTCTCGCCTGTGGGTATTGAAACATTAGCAAAGCCATTTCTTAAGCTTGGTTATCAACAAGCGGGTGAGTATGACTTTGAAGCGAAAAAGCTGTCTGCGATTCATCTACAACACAGTGACGAGTCGTTGCCGAAAGTCTTTATTAGTGAGCTTCGTGTTGAACAGTGCTCAGCAGTGCTGCAAGCTATCGTAGCGAAGCTAGTAAGCCAAGTGGACAGTTCGCAATTAGTGGTTGGTGATTTCTTGTTTGGCGGCCGTATGTGGACGTTAAGCTCAGAAGACTACCAAACATTAGCCAAAGAGAGTGAGTATGCGGCATGGCTTGCGGCACATGGCTATGGCGCTAACCATTTTACCGTTAGTGTTAACCAACTTAATCGTTTTGTAGAGGTGACGGAGGTGAATGACTACCTGCGTAAAGAAAGCTTCAATATTAACGAGTCGGGTGGTGAGGTGAAAGGGTCTCCGGAGGTTTTACTCGAACAGTCTTCGACGATGGCTGATAAAGTATCGGTGATGTTTAGTGATGGCGAGCAGAGTATTCCTGGCGGCTTCTATGAATTTGCCAAGCGCTATCAAATGGCAGATGGAAATTACTATCAAGGGTTTGTTGCGGCGTCAGCCGACAAAATTTTTGAGAGTACCCATCAATAAGTTTGAATTTTTACTTTAACTAGCGCGACTTGTTGGAATTAACCACCAATAAAAAAGCCACCTTGCGGTGGCTTTTTGAATGTCTAAAGGCGTCGATTAACGAGTGCCGTAGACCACAATAGTCTTACCGTGAGCAGAAATAAGGTTCTGCTCTTCCAGCATCTTAAGAATACGTCCTACTGTCTCACGAGAACAACCAACGATTTGGCCGATTTCTTGACGAGTAATCTTGATTTGCATGCCGTCAGGGTGAGTCATTGCATCAGGTTGTTTCGCTAGGTTAAGTAGCGTCTGAGCAATACGACCCGTTACGTCAAGGAACGCAAGGTCACCCACTTTCTGGCTTGTCACTTGTAGGCGACTTGCCATCTGAGAAGATAAGCGCATGAGAATATCTGGGTTAACTTGGATAAGTTGACGGAATTTCTTAAATGAAATTTCAGCCACTTCACAAGGTGATTTAGCTCGCACCCAAGCTGTACGTTCTTGGTCTTCTTCAAATAGGCCTAGTTCACCGATGAAGTCACCTTGGTTAAGGTAAGACAAGATCATCTCTTTGCCTTCTTCATCTTTAATAAGCACTGCTACTGAACCTTTTACGATGTAGTAAAGGGTTTCAGCCTTCTCGCCCGCATGGATCAGCGTGCTCTTTGAAGGGTACTTGTGAATATGACAATGTGAAAGGAACCACTCTAGCGTTGGGTCGGTTTGAGGTTTACCTAGAACCATATTTCTTACTTCCTCTGCAGGGTATGCTTGCTGCTTTCCATATATTATAGCAAGTCCATTGTGTTAGGACTTACTAGCATAAAAGCACTTTGAAGATGGCGCAAGCGATCTTCTGTTTCAAAGAAATAGTATCCTTTTTTGCGCGGACTTTCTTGATTTTAATCGTGTCATCAGACCATTTTTCTATACAAAACTGTGCACATGATCACGGTATAAAAAATCATCTAAGTTTAGGCGCAAAAAATTAACCTATTTTCCCTGTTTCTATTAGCTGCTGTAGTATAGGTCGGACGATTAATTCCATCGCGAAGCTCATTTTTCCGCCGGGCACAACGATGGTGTTATGACGTGACATAAACGACCCATCTATCATGGCAAGCAGGTAAGGATAGTCGACATTTTTAATCCCTCGTAAGCGAATGACCACAAAACTTTCATCAAGGCTTGGGATTCCCTTGGCATTGAGAGGGTTTGAGGTGTCGACAGTCGGAACGCGCTGAAAGTTAATATGAGTACGCGAAAACTGCGGGGTAATGTAGCTTAGGTAGTCATCCATTGAACGTACGATGGAGTCGGTTACCGCTTCACGAGAGTGGCCTCTGTCACGCGTATCACGAACGAATTTTTGAATCCACTCAAGGTTGACGATTGGCACCATGCCAATCAGCAAATCCACATGCTGAGCCGCGTTGATTGCTCCATCAACCACGCCACCATGTAGCCCTTCATAGAATAAAACGTCTGAATTTTCTGGTAGGTCTTGCCACGGCGTAAATGTGCCCGGCATTTGGTTATAAGGAACGGCTTCATCAAATGTATGTAGGTAACGTCTAAATTGCCCCACCCCGTTTTGTCCATAGTTTTTAAAGAAGGTTTCGAGTGCAGGAAAGTCATTCGCTTGGGGGCCAAAATAACTGATGTGCTTTCCTTGTTCTTTCGCTTTTCGGATCTCTACGTCCATTTCTGGACGCGTAAAGCGGTGGAAGCTATCACCTTCAATGAAAGCAGGCTTGATGCTCATCATATTGAACATCTTGCGGAACGCTTCTGACGTTGTTGTGGTACTGAGCTCCTGAGGAGCCAGTCACCGCGAT
This sequence comes from Vibrio sp. GJ43-1, assembly GCF_055808835.1. Classification (NCBI taxonomy): domain Bacteria; kingdom Pseudomonadati; phylum Pseudomonadota; class Gammaproteobacteria; order Vibrionales; family Vibrionaceae; genus Vibrio; species Vibrio sp. GJ43-1. The sequence continues at coordinate 510,724 of NZ_CM147884.1, forward strand.
AATCGGGTGTTTGGCTGACATAACACTTCCTGTGTAATTTTCTAGTTATTGTCTCTTCCTGTGTGTGGGAGAGAGTTATCGTGAAACTGATGCCGAGTCTTAAAGCTTAAATCTTTAAATCTTAGAGCTTAAACCATGGCGCCGCGATGTTAGCGCCAATGGGCATCGCTATCGTCGATGTGGCATTTTCTAATAATGAGAGGCTTACTATAGCACTTCATTACGTGACGCGTGTTCAAAGGCGAGACATTTACAGCGAGTGACGCAATTTGATGTCGACCGTTTCATGCAGTTCAGAGAAAACAATGACGGCTTCGCCTGACTCGAGCTGGCCTCTGACGTGCGCTAATTTGTCGGCGAGACTGAATTCGCTTTCACCGTAATCCGTTCCTTCACGCAGCACAAATTCTTGGATTAAGTTATCCAGTGTTTCAGGTGCGATTTGTTGCCATGGAATGATCATAAATACCTCTCTCTTTCATGATGGCGTGAGTATACCAGAGTTAGCGAGTTCTTAAGTTAAATCACGGCTCGGTGTGACTTGTAGGTGGTGATAGTACTTAGGTAGCACCTCCTCAAGCCAAAAGGTAGGCTTTAACCAACTGCCAGACAAAAAGCCAACATGACCGCCTCGTTCGAGTAAGTGATAGCTGAGGTGTGTGGGCAGTTCATAGCGAGGAATGACGTCATCGTTCATGAAAGGGTCGTCTTTGGCATGGATGAATTGAGTCGGAATCACGATGTCGCTCAACCGAGGCAATGCTGAGCATTGTTGGTAGTAATCGTCGGCGTTTTTAAACCCATGCAGTGGGGCGGTGATTAAATTATCGAACTCATAAAGCTTCGTCATGCCCCGGACGTGCTCAGCGGTGAGATCAAGAGCCTCGCTCAAAAGGTGTATTTTTTTTAACGCGTTCTTCTTTAATGAGGACACGAGATACTTACGGTAAACCTTTGAAAACCCTTGTTCGATACGTTTAGAGCAGGCCGCAAGGTCAAGGGGAGCAGAGACGATGGTCGCACTGGTCAGTTTGGTGTCATGCTTATAATAGGCAAGATAATTACTCAGCATATTGCCGCCAAGCGAAATGCCTACGGCAACCTTATTGGCATTTGGGTAACGATGTTCTAAAAGCTCAATGAAGTGTCGAGCATCGCCAATTTCGCCAGAATGATACGCGCGAGCCAGTCGGTTTGGTGTTGGACCACAGCCGCGAAAGTGCATCATGACTGCTAGCCAACCCTGACTGGCAAACGCGTGCATTAAGCCATTCGCGTAAGGGCTATCAAAGCTGCCTTCTAAGCCATGAAACAGGATGAAAATAGGTTTATTTTTGGCGCTTTCATGGTGTGGTTCTTCACTCCAAGCTAACTCGACAAAGTCACCATCTGGCGTATCGAGCGTCTCCCAGACAGGGGTGAATAGTGTACCTCGACGAATGAAGCGCGGAATTAAGGTCTGAATATGAGCGTTGCCAAGCCCTTTGGCGGCGATAAACGGCAGTAATTTTGGTGTGTTCATAGCGTAAATTCACTGATTGGATTAGATAATAATAGTGTCTTAAGTTTTTCTACGCCGACGTTAAGCTGTTCGATCGTTTGTGGTGAGCTTAACGAAAGGCGAATGGCGGGTGCCACTGTACCGCCCGGTGGCGCGAATAATTCCCCTGATTTTACAATCACGCCTGATTCTGCCGCTTTTTGTACAAACTCACTCAGTCGCCACTGTTCAGGTAGCGTCAGCCAAACGTGAAAGCCGCCTTGTTCGTAGCGAAGGTTAAATGCGCCAAGCACTTGGGTTGTCGCGGCCATTCGTTGGCGCATTTCGTTACGAATCATGACAATGTTGCGCTCTGCATCTCCGGATATCAACATTTCGCATGTCAAAGCAATCAGCAAAGGGCTGATCATCCAACTGTGGTTTTGCAAGGTGACGACCAATGGTGGGTAAAGTTTTTCTGGGGCGCAAAGGTAACCAACGCGAAGACCTGGTGCCAAACATTTTGAGAACGCACCAATATAAATGACATGGTCGGGTGCCAAGTTCACCAGAGGTTCTGGCGCAGAATCTAGCAATAATCCATTGATGTCATCTTCAATAATATAAACGTTATGCGCTTGGCAAATGGTGACGATAGCCTGTCGTCTCTGCGGTGACATAATGGCTGTCGTCGGATTTTGTAATGTCGGTGTTAGATAGAGAAAACGCGGCGAGTAGCGATTGCAGCATACTTCTAATGATTCGGGAGTGATTCCCTCATCATCCATCTCCACGGCCTTGAGTGTCAGCTGATTCTGCCGAGCAAGGCTGATCACACCGGGGTAGGTGTATTGTTCGACCAGCACGGTATCGCCGGGGCGTGTAAAGGTGTCTAGCACCATTTGGATGGCGTGTTGGGCACCAGAGCTAAACAGCAGCCTATTAACATCTAAGTGGACGCCTTTTTCTTTGAGCCACTGGCTTACGATGGTGCGATGGCTATCAAACCCAGCTGGTGGTTGATAGAGCATGAGTTGATTCAGGTGCTGGGGGGATTGACTAATACGCTGCATGGCCTGTTTCAACATATCACTGCGATCGAGGCGCGGGGGAATGTTGTAACTAAAGTTACACTCGCTCGCGTCGTCGGCGATCTCTTCAAACAACCAAGTTGGTTTGTTGTTATCCGTGACATAGGTACCCGCCCCGACTCGTGCTTCGACTAAACCTCGGCGTTCGACTTCCGCGTAGGCTCGGGTGATGGTGCCCACAGTAACGGATAGCTTGTCGGCTAACCAACGATGAGTAGGGAGCTTTTCATTGCTTTCAAGGCGGCCACTTTCAATCTTTTCACTGATTTGATCGGCGATCTGTTTATAGATCGGCACAGGATCTTGCTTGAGTACGGTAATATTTTCGATTGTCATGGTGACAATAAACCTTTTGCGTCGAGTTTAATCCATTGTTATGGTTATTTTGTCGGCTATTTTACATTTTATCAACACTTATTTGTAAAATTGTATCGGTACAATTTAATTTTGGATTAAGGAGAGTGTGATGGAGTGGTCATTTATTGTTTCTGTTGCTTTATTTGCAGCAGTCATGACAGGAACTCCGGGGCCAAACAACGTGATGTTGACCGCTTCTGGGGCGAATTTTGGTTATGTAAAAACCCTGCCGCATTGCTTGGGGATTGGCCTAGGACTCATTAGCTTGATATTACTCAATGGCGCTGGGTTAGGAGTGGTATTTACGAACTACCCTGTGGTCCAAACCTTATTGAAGTGGTTAGGGAGTGGCTATTTATTGTATTTGGCGTGGCGGATTTTATCGGCGGGGATCAATAAAACCGGTCAAGATGATCAAGCGAAACCGATGACGTGTCTTGAAGCTGTGCTGTTTCAATACTTAAACCCCAAAGCGTGGTTAATGTCGGTCACAGCGGTGAGTTCATTTTCATTATCGGGCGAGCACTATTGGTTTTCATTGTTGGCTATTTCAGTGATTTTTTTATTGATTCAACTTCAGACGTCATCGGTGTGGATTGGGTTTGGCACTGTGATTCGCCGCTGGTTGTCGACACCAATCGCGTGGAAGCGTTTTAACTCGAGTATGGCCATGCTGACGGCATCATGTGTGCTTTTTATTTGGTAAGACGTTTATTTGGTAAGAACGCGATTCGTTACGAGAACATACGCGCTAACAAAGCTCGTCGGGTTGGTAAGATTATTTGCGAGAAAAGTACACTGAGCACGGCGTAGAAAATATGGGGCTGAGATGCTCAGCACCGAGCTGTTGGCAATATTTACTGACTAAGGGTTGCTGTTGATTGGTGGTGAGGGTAAGTGAATTGACGCAATCGACAAGATCGGATTGCTGCTGTTTCTCTACGCTCAATTCAAAGGCGAGTGCTTCGCGATAGAGATTATCACTAACATTGTTTTTAAGCTGTCGACGCAGTCGGCGGAAATGATGAAGAAGCTGTTCGGTGCGACCCAAACAGCTTTGAATGAGGTGCCAATCTTCGGCAGCAAAGTGGCGCTGTTGTTCATCAAGCCATTTGAGCATCAACAGTAGGTTCACGTTGCCATGGTAGTGATTTTGGATAGTCAGACACGCCTCTTTTATCTCTCTCACACCATAGTATTGCAGACTAAACTGCCATAAGTGTTCGAGAGATAGATGTTCGAGGTGTGCTTTATCCATTATCCACAGAACTCCTGTTCCATTGCTTCTAGTTCTTCTTGAAGCCCCATCCACTCCATTTCAACCTCTTCAAGTTCAGATTTACTTGTGGATTGTTGTGCGAGTACTTTAGTCAGTTTAGCTTTGTTTTCGGCATCATACAGTGATGATTCGGATAATTGCGTTTCCGCCTCACTTAGCAGCGCGCTCAGTTGGTCCATTTTCTTTTCAAGCTTTTCAAGCTGTTTACGAATAAGCGCGGTTTGTTTACGAAACTCGGCCTCTTTGCGTTTTTGCTCTTTTTTTGATGCTGCGCTGTGTACGGAGGTTTTGTTTGGCTCGTTGTCTTGGGTTTCTTTGCGCTCAAGCTTTTGTTGCTCGGTTAGCCATTTATAGTAGTCCGTTAAGTCGCCATTGAATGGTGCAACTTGGCGATCATGGACTAAATAAAGATCATCGGTGGTTGCACGTAATAAATAGCGGTCGTGACTGACAATAACCATTGCCCCTTCAAAGGTTTGTAGTGCAAACGTCAAGGCTTGACGCATGTCTAAATCCAAGTGGTTGGTTGGTTCATCAAGCAGCAATAAATTCGGTTTTTGCCAGACAACTAAGGCTAACACTAAGCGCGCTTTTTCTCCGCCAGAGAATGGCGCCACTTTATCGAGCGCTTTTTCACCTTGGAAGCCAAAGCTGCCTAGATAGTCGCGAAGCTGTTGCTCGGTTTGGTTGGGCGCAATTTGCATCATATGCTGCAACGGCGTTTCTTCTGGATGAAGGGTTTCAAGCTGATGTTGGGCGAAGTAGCCAATTTTTACGCCTTGAGAGTAAGTAAAATCACCGCCTTTCGCGGCGAGCTCTCCAGATAGCAGCTTGATCAGGGTGGACTTACTCGGCGCCATTGCGACCAAGTAAGCCAATACGGCTACCCGGTACTAAATTAAGTCTAATCTTTTCCAAAATGAGGTTGTTGTCATAGCCTGCTGAGACGTCGTCCATCATCATAATAGGATTAGGTAGTGCGGCTGGCTCTCTAAATTCAAAGCTAAATGGGTTATCTAGCTGAGCAGGTAAGACTTTTTCCATACGCTCAAGCGCTTTAATACGGCTCTGTGCCTGACGAGCTTTAGAGGCTTTATAGCGGAAGCGATCGATGTAGCTTTGCATGTGCGACATCTGCTTTTTCTGCTTTTCAAACATCGCTTGTTGCAAGATGAGCTTTTGCGCCCGTTGCTCTTCAAATGAAGAGTAGTTGCCAGTGTATTCATTCAGTGCTTGATTTTCGACATGAATAATTCGGCTGACGATCGGATCAAGAAAGTCGCGATCGTGCGAGATCAGGATCAAGGTGCCCGGATAGTTTTGCAGCCAGCGCTCTAGCCACATGACGGCATCGAGATCCAAGTGGTTGGTGGGCTCATCAAGTAGCAATAGATCTGAGCGGCATAGTAGCGCTTGTGCCAGGTTAAGACGCATGCGCCAACCACCGGAAAACTGCGTCAGATTCCAGCTCATTTGCTCTTGGGTAAAGCCTAAGCCGTCCAGCAATTCTGCCGCTCGGGCGCGAATGCTGTAACCACCAATGACTTCAATTTTTCCGTGTAATTCAGCGACAAGGTTACCGTTGTCGGCTTGCTCGGCTTTTAGCAGATCTTGTTCTAATCCGCGGAACTCTCTATCGCCATCAATCACATATTCAATTGCGCTACGGTCTAGGGCAGGTGTTTCTTGTGCGACCCAAGCCAATTCCCAATGGGAAGGCTGATGGAACGTGCCCGCATCAATAGACAATTCATCTTTTAGTAATGCAAATAGAGTAGATTTGCCACAGCCATTTTTCCCAACGAGACCGACTTTGTCTCCTGGATGAATGGTGGCAGAGGCTTGATCGAGGAGAGGCTTTCCACCTCGAAGCAATTGAATGTCGGAAAAGGTGATCATAAGGCTATAACTAACGGTGAGTTTGAACTTTGGAATACTAGGGGCAAAGTGGATAAATGTCGATCATTATCCGTTTTGCGTTATGATGGATCAAACTTATAACAATTATCTTACTGCTAGGTAGTACAAGGAACGAATTCACGGAATGACGTCTTCACAAATAAGCTCAGTTCCCTCTCCGAAAGTTCTGGTCATTTATGCCCACCCAGAGCCGCAAAATTCGATTGCCAATCAAGTCATGCTTAACAAAATCCAATCGCTTGATAATGTGACGCTGCGTGATCTCTATGCGCTTTATCCTGATTTTTTTATTGATGTGAATGTCGAACATCAGCTGTTGCTTGAGCACGATGTCATTGTCTTCCAGCATCCTCTTTATATGTATTCATGCCCCTCATTACTCAAAGAGTGGATAGATCGTGTCTTGGGTAAAGGCTTTGCGTTTGGCGATGAGTGTGCGTTAGAAGGTAAATATTGGCGCAGTGTGATCACTGCAGGAGGCAAGGAAGAGGCTTTCAGTCAAACGGGGTATAACAAGTATCCTCTTGAGCAAATTTTGCAACCTTTTGAGTTATCGGCGGCGCTTTGCAAAATGCACTGGGTAGAGCCTTTGGTGTTGTATTGGTCGCGGCGAGTCGATGATATCGAGCGCTATCAGCATGCCGATCAGTATCGACAGTGGCTGACGAACCCTTTGGGCAATGCGCATATTCTTCCTAGCTATTTATTACCGGAGGACAAAGATGGCAGCGACGAGTGATCTTTTGCAAAACAGTGTCATCTTTTTATCGGCAGCGGTAGTAGCAGTGCCCATTGCCCAGCGGTTTGGCTTGGGTTCAGTTCTAGGGTACTTGTTGGCTGGAGTGGCCATTGGTCCTTGGGGGCTTGGTCTTATTAGTGATGTTAGCGAGATCTTGCACTTTGCTGAATTTGGCGTAGTACTGCTGCTTTTTCTGATTGGTTTGGAGCTCAACCCCAAAAAACTCTGGCAAATGCGAGTACCCATATTGGGTTTAGGTGGGGCGCAAGTGCTGCTGACGACGTTGGTATTATCCGCTATTGCTTCTCTGTTTGGACTAAGTTGGCAAACCAGTTTAGTGATTGGTATGGGATTAGCGCTGTCATCGACGGCGATTGCTCTCAAGGTGATTGAAGAGCAAGGGCTAGCGGGTGGCGAAACCGGACAATCGGGCTTTGCGGTGTTGCTATTTCAAGATATCGCAGTGATTCCGATGCTGGCGTTATTACCCTTGTTGGTCGGTAACACATCGGGCAACTGGGCGGACATTGCGTGGATGTTGGCTGGTGTGATTGGCTTGCTGGTGGCGGGACACTTTTTAATTCGCCCTTTATTTCGCTATGTCGTGATGAGCGGTGTACGAGAGTTGTTTACGGTCGCAGCGTTACTACTGGTTGTTGGCATTGCCGTATTTATGCAAAAGCTGGGGTTGTCGATGGCGTTGGGTACGTTTTTAGCCGGCGTTTTATTGGCAGAAAGCGAATATCGCCATGAGTTAGAAATTGCTATTGAGCCATTTAAAGGTTTGTTACTAGGTTTGTTCTTCATTGCCGTGGGGATGGCGGTTAACCTTGGACTGTTGGTTTCAGAGCCGTTTAAGGTCTTGTTAGCCGTGACTGCGCTGGTGGTGATTAAAGGCTTGCTGCTGTATGTCTTAGCGCGTTTGTTTGGCACTCGCCCTAAAGCGCGCAGTAAGATGGCGGCGATTTTGAGCCAAGGCGGGGAGTTTGCTTTTGTTATTTTCACTGCGGCAAGTTCTCAAGGTCTATTGTCGAGAGAAGAGTCTGCGTTTCTTTTGGTCGTGGTGAGTTTATCCATGGTTACAACGCCACTGTTATTGATGGCACAGAAAAAGTGGTTTGAGAAATCGTTAAATAATACCGAAGAAGCGTCTATTGAAAGTGATGTCCATGATAGACAGCCTCGCGTCATCATTGCTGGCTTTGGGCGTTTTGGGCAGATTATTGGCCGATTGATGTACGCCAACAAAATCAAAATTACGGTTTTGGAAAGTGACGCTAGCCAGATTCATTTGTTACGTAAGTTTGGCTACAAAGTGTTTTATGGTGATGCGACACAACTTGATTTGCTGCGAGCGGCAGGTGCGAGCAGTGCTGAGGCTATTATTATCTGTACCGATTCTCCTGAGGAGATTATGGAGGTGGTCGATATTTGTCATGCCCATTTCCCTAAACTCAAGGTACTAGCGCGGGCACGCAGTCGTGTTGAGGCGTATCAATTAATGAACCATGGCGTCACTAATTACTCGAGGGAAACCTTTTTAGGTGCCCTTGATTTAGGTCGACAAACACTCATTGAGTTAGGGTTTCACCCTTATGAGGCTAAGCGCGCAGAAGCACACTTTAGAAAGTTGGACAATGCGATGCTTAAAGAGCTTCTGCCACTGCATAGTGAAGATACGCAGCTGGCTCAGCGCTCTAAAGAAGCTCGTAAAGAGTTAGAAGAGATTTTTGGTAGAGAAATGGAAAATGATCGCCAATCGAGAAGTTTTTGGGATTAGCCCCAGACTTTTGGTATTAGCGCTACAGTTAGGAAGCAAAATGAAGCAGATTAAAAAAGATTTATCGCAGGAGCGAATTGCCCAAAGTGTAGCACTCAAGACAGTTTACGCTGGTGGATTGAAAATAATGTTGAATGGGTAGAGTGTGTTGAGTGCGAATTTCTAGAGCAGCGCACACCACAATCGGTCGAAAAAAGTGAGCGTGGTGAAGAAGCATTAATTGGCATTTTTAAGCCTGAGTGATTGAGTTTCTCAATTTCATCCCCATAATGTGCACATAAGCCGCACAAGCGGTGATTATTTTGTGAGGCATAGCCTCAAGTGCCAATCCTTTGGAGTTCACATGAAAATTGCTAAGAACGTAGTCGTGAGTGTCGCGTACCAAGTAAAAACTGAAGACGGTGTTGTTGTTGATCAATCAACAGTTGAAGCGCCTCTTGATTACCTTCACGGTCACAATAACCTTATCGTAGGTTTGGAAAAAGAGCTAGAAGGCAAGGAAGTCGGTAGCAAGTTTACTTCTGTTGTTGCTGCTGAAGAAGCATACGGTGAGTACAATGATGCGCTAGTACAACGCGTTCCTGCAGACGTATTCCAAGGCGTTGACGTGATTGAAGTTGGTATGCGCTTCCTAGCAGATACAGATCAAGGTCCTATCCCTGTAGAAATTACGGAAGTTGACGGCGACGAAGTTGTGGTTGATGGCAACCATATGTTAGCTGGTCAAACGCTAACTTTTGATGTGGAAGTGGTTGCACTACGTGAAGCGACAGAAGAAGAAGCGGCGCACGGTCACATTCACCAAGAAGGTGGTTGTGGACACGATCATGACCACGATCATGAAGGCGGTTGCTGTGGTGGTGACGAGCACGGTGAGAAAGCTGAGAAGAAAGATGGCTGCTGCGGTGGCGGTGGCTGCGGTTCTCACTAATAGCAAGAGCTGTTATTGAAAATATGATTTTAAAGGCCTCCTTCACGGGAGGTCTTTGTGTTTTTATCGCTTTATTTAGCTGAGAGCAGACAAGGGACGAGAGAATGACAAAGCCTTTTTCTATTGCGATTCATGGTGGTGCGGGCACGATTCTTAAAGAACAGATGTCTGCGAAACTTAAACGAGAAATTATTGAAGTATTGTCAGCATCCGTTAAAGCGGGGGAACGAGTTCTATCCTCTGGTGGGGATGCGCTTGATGCCGTGGTGGAAGCGGTAAAAGTGATGGAGGACTCACCTCATTTTAATGCAGGGAAAGGCTCGGTACTGACTCACAATGAAATGGTTGAGATGGACGCTTCTGTCATGCATGGTGCGGAAATGGATGCAGGTGCCGTCGCTGGTGTGCGTCATATTCGAAACCCTATTGAGCTAGCTCGCGATGTCATGCGCGATAGTGACCATGTTTTACTTATCGGTGAAGGCGCTGAAAAGTTTGCGTTTGAGCATCAGCATCCCTATACCGAGCAAGATTATTTCTTTACTGAGCGTCGCTATGAACAATTACTTTCCATGAAAGAAAAAGGTTTGTTTGCGTTGTCTGAGTCGAAGTACCCAGATGACAAAAAATACGGCACAGTAGGGGCGGTGGCGCTTGATAGCCATGGCAACCTTGCTGCGGCGACCAGTACTGGTGGGGTCACGAATAAGAAATATGGCCGTGTCGGGGATACCGCGATTATTGGCGCGGGTACTTTTGCTGAAAACAATAACGTAGCAGTATCGACGACGGGAATGGGCGAATACTTTATTCGTAAGACGGTAGCTGAGTGATGTCGCAGCGCGTATGCGGTATTTAAACGAAGATGTCCATACTGCCTGTGAAGTGATCATTCAAGGCGAACTCAAGACGATGGGCGGAGAGGGTGGCTTAATTGCGATGGATGCACAGGGCGATATTCATTTTGCGATGAACAGTTCTGGAATGTATAGAGCCTCCATTGATACTAAAGGTGAGTTGACGGTCAAAATCTATGCTGATGAATAAAAAGGATTTTTAGGTTCTAGCTTCTGGACCCTAGGAACCTTTGTTGTTAAGCATCGAAATTACTTGCTTATTTTCCGTTCTTTCTATAACATTCGCGGTCCTTAATTCTCGGTCTTATTTATTCGTTCCTTGCTTCCTCTGGACGACCGAGCCACTCGTGGAAGCTAATAATCCGTAAGGAGCAACCTATGCGTCATTACGAAATCGTATTCATGGTGCACCCTGATCAAAGCGAGCAAGTTGCTGGCATGATCGAGCGTTACACTGGTTCTATCACTGAAGCTGGCGGTACTGTACACCGTCTAGAAGACTGGGGTCGTCGTCAACTGGCTTACCCAATCAACAAGCTTCACAAGGCGCACTACGTTCTTATGAACGTTGAAGCACCTCAAGAAACTATTGATGAACTAGAAACTGCTTTCCGTTTCAACGATGCAGTTCTACGTAACATGGTTATGCGTACTAAAGCGGCTATCACTGAGCCTTCTATCATGCTTAAGCAGAAAGAAGAACGTGCAGAGCGTGCTCCTCGTCGTGAAGAGCGCAGCGAAGCTAAGCCAGAAGCAGCTGCTGAGTAATTTTTTGCTTGACCGTTGTCTCTGCCTTTAAGGTTTAGATAGGTCATCAAGAATACTCAACATTTGGTACAAGGTAGTGACATAGCAATGATAAGAATACGTTCTTATCACCATCTGAAAAGTTGGACCGTTATGTAACTTACCGACAACAGACTTAATTTAAGATCAGGAGATAGCCCATGGCTCGTTTCTTCCGTCGTCGTAAATTCTGCCGTTTCACTGCAGAAGGCGTACAAGAGATTGACTACAAAGACGTAGCAACTCTTAAAAACTACATCACTGAAGCTGGTAAAATCGTACCTAGCCGTATCACTGGTACAAGTGCTAAATATCAGCGTCAACTAGCTCGCGCTATCAAGCGTTCACGCTACCTAGCTCTACTGCCGTACACTGATAAGCATCAGTAATCGGCACCGTTTATTTAGATAGAGGATTAAACAATGCAAGTTATTCTACTTGATAAAATCGGTAACCTAGGTGGTCTTGGCGATACAGTTAACGTTAAATCTGGTTACGCTCGTAACTTCCTTATCCCACAAGGTAAGGCTGTAATGGCAACTAAGAACAACGTTGAGATGTTTGAAGCTCGTCGTGCTGAACTAGAAGCTAAAGTTGCTGAGCAACTAACTGCTGCTGAAGCTCGTGCTGAAAAAGTTAACGCTCTTGAAGCAGTTGTTATCGCTTCTAAAGCTGGTGACGAAGGCAAACTATTCGGTTCTATCGGTACTCGTGACATCGCTGATGCAATTACTGCAGCTGGCGTTGAAGTGGCTAAAAGCGAAGTTCGTCTTCCTGAAGGCGCTCTACGTAACACTGGTGAATTCGAAATTAGCGTTCAACTTCACTCAGAAGTTTTCGCTACAGTAACACTACAAGTTGTTGCTGCTGAGTAATCTCAGTTAAGACACCGATAAAAACACCAGCCTCGGCTGGTGTTTTTTTATGTCTGAAATAAATGAAGGCAGTGACAAAGGTTGGAGTTAGAGGTTAAGCGACGACTAAAAGTTAAGAAAATGCCAGAAGCCGAGATAACACTAGAAATTAAATAGTAAATTTACGGTAAAGATAGAGTCTCTTTTGCTTAAATCACCAGGCACTTGGTCATGATATTTGCTGCTATATGCCACTTTAAGCGCAATGGTCTCAGTGATATCGTTGGTGACGTTTAACTCCGTATCAAAACGGGTATTACTTTTACCCGCAATCACCGTGAGCTTACTGCCTATTGTTAGGTTAGTTAACGGCTTCCAGAGAACATTAACGTTGCCTCGAATGATCGCTTCGCGCACCACGTTGGGAAAGACAATGTCTTTATCGCCAATCTCGTCAATGTTAGGTTCTTGGTAACGAAAACCCGGACCGATTTCCGTCTCCAATAGTAGCGTTTCGGTGTTCGTGATCTGATAACCCAAACCACCAGAAACGGTGTGGTCTTCATAATAGGAGCTATAAAGAGACGTGAAGCCGTTATAGTTTCCGTATAAATAGGTTCGTTGGCTTAACTTATAGTCCGATTGCAGCATGTAGTTCTGCTGATTTTTGTCTTCTACATCGTCTTTATACAACTGATAGTACTTCCACTCCCCACTAGTACGGTGGCGACCTTCGGTATATTCTGCCGCGACTCGAGCGTTCAAAGAGCGTGAGTCGGTATTACCTGTGTGCGCTTGAAAGCCAAACTCTACTTCGGACTTTAATGGTGACGGTGGTGTGTCTTCGCTATCGCTCGATGGCAAAAATTCTTCAGCAAAGGCTACTGGCGATGCGAGTAAGACCAAGCTAAATAGCAAATTCTTTGACACTGAAACCTCACGACGATGAAAAGGGCTAGGATTATAATTGTCGTATATTCGGTCATCGTCAACGACAGGTCAATTGTTGATTGACGAATCTCTCTGTTCATAGCACTTTCTTTGCTTTAGCCATCTTTCATTTCGCGTATAATGAAGGGTCTTAGTGTGTTATCGAGTAAAGTCATGGCGGATATCCGAAATCAGAATGGTAAAGATGCTCAGGTGGAAGCAATTAAGCTCCCTCCTCATTCATTGGAAGCAGAGCAGTCAGTGCTGGGTGGTTTGTTATTAGATAATGAACGCTGGGACACGGTCGCTGAGCGCGTGGTGACTAAGGATTTCTATAGCCGTCCTCATCGGCTGATTTTTGACGGTATCAGAACCCTTTTAGAAGAGAGCCAACCCCTAGACTTGATTACGCTGTCTGAGTTTTTAGAGCTGCGTGAACAACTTGAAGATGTGGGTGGTTTTGCTTATTTAGCCGATTTAGCTAAAAACACACCAAGTGCGGCTAACATCAATGCCTATGCCGATATTGTGGCAGAGCGCGCTTTAGTACGTAATTTAATTGGCGTGGCGAATGAGATTGCGGATGCGGGCTACGATCCGCAAGGGCGTAGCTCGGAAGATTTGCTCGATCTTGCTGAGAGCAAGGTCTTTGCGATAGCAGAAGATCGCACCAACGAGAATGAAGGCCCGCAAAACGTCGACAACATTCTCGAAAAAACACTCGAACGTATCGAAATACTGTACAAAACGCCGCAAGATGGTGTGACAGGTGTAAATACCGGTTATGACGATCTCAATAAGAAAACGGCTGGTCTACAGGGTTCGGATCTCATTATTGTTGCGGCGCGTCCATCGATGGGTAAAACAACCTTTGCGATGAATTTATGTGAAAATGCCGCGATGTCTCAAGAAAAGCCAGTGCTTATTTTCTCTCTAGAGATGCCTGCAGAACAAATTATGATGCGTATGCTTGCGTCATTGTCTCGTGTTGATCAAACCAAAATCCGTACCGGACAGCTAGACGATGAAGACTGGGCAAAAATTTCCACCTCCATGGGCATGCTCATGGAAAAGAAAAACATGTTTATTGATGACAGCTCAGGTTTGACACCAACCGAAGTACGATCGCGAGCGAGGCGTATTGCGCGCGAAAACGGTGGGTTAAGTCTTATCATGATCGATTACCTGCAATTAATGCGAGTCCCTTCGCTGTCGGATAACCGTACACTCGAAATTGCGGAGATTTCTCGCTCCCTGAAGGCGTTAGCCAAAGAGCTCAATGTGCCTGTTGTTGCGCTTTCTCAGCTGAACCGTTCCTTGGAGCAGCGTGCGGATAAGCGCCCTGTAAACTCGGATTTGCGTGAATCGGGTTCGATAGAGCAAGATGCGGACTTGATCATGTTTATCTATCGAGATGAAGTGTATCACCCTGATAGTGCACTAAAAGGAATTGCTGAAATCATCTTAGGTAAGCAGCGTAACGGTCCTATCGGTTCCATTCGACTCACGTTCCAAGGGCAGTATTCGCGGTTTGATAACTACGCAGGCCCTGCGTTTGATGAAGAGTAGGGTTGAACGATGAGTTATATGAAAGCGGCGACGGCGCATATTGATTTATCCGCACTGGCACACAATCTGAATTGCATTAAACAGCAAGCGCCTAACAGTAAAGTAATGGCTGTAGTTAAAGCTAATGGCTATGGACATGGTCTGAAACATATTGCGAAGCACGCTAAAGGTGCCGATGCTTTTGGTGTTGCGCGCATTGAAGAGGCGCTACAATTGCGTGCCAGCGGTGTGGTTAAACCTATCTTGTTATTAGAGGGTTTTTACTCACCTAGTGATTTGCCAGTTCTCGTCACCAATAATATCCAAACCGTTGTGCACTGTATTGAGCAATTGGAAGCGTTGGAACAAACGGAATTAGAAACTCCTGTTATGGTGTGGCTGAAAGTTGATAGCGGTATGCATCGACTTGGCGTGCGTGAAGAGCAGTACCTGGAATTTGTTGAACGTCTGCACGCTTGCAGTAATGTTGCCAAACCACTGCGTTATATGAGTCACTTTGGTTGTGCTGATGAGCTGGATAAAACGGTGACAACGGAGCAGATCAACACGTTTTTGTCTTTGACGGAAGGGTGTAATGGTGAGCGTTCCTTGGCGGCTTCGGCGGGTTTGCTTGCGTGGCCAACAAGTCAACTTGATTGGGTTAGACCAGGTATCATTATGTATGGCGTCTCGCCGTTCGGTGAGCGAACCGCTGAAGATATGGGTTTTAAGCCCGTCATGACGTTAAAGTCACACCTTATTGCGGTACGTGAAGTGAAGCAAGGGGAGAGCGTAGGTTATGGCGCAAACTGGACCAGTGAACGAGACACCAAAGTGGGTGTGATCGCGATTGGTTATGGCGATGGTTACCCTCGTATGGCGCCAAATGGCACTCCTGTATTAGTGAATGGCCGCAAGGTGCCAATTGCTGGACGTGTCTCTATGGATATGTTGACGGTAGATTTGGGGCCAGAAGCATCTGATTGTGTTGGTGATGAAGCAATATTATGGGGTGACGCATTACCATCCGAGGAGGTAGCGGAGCATATTGGCACGATAGCGTATGAGTTGGTGACCAAGCTAACGTCTCGAGTTGAGATGAGTTACTCCTCCGATAAATCGCACCTTTAATCGACGTCCCTCACCAACGCTAGGTGAGGGAGCATCATTTTTGGGTATTAGCCTTATCGGTCACCCATATTCTCCCCAGTTGTAGACATATCATTCTAAGTACGTTTGCCCTTGTAACGTGGCAATAATACGTCGTTCACCACCATGATCCCTGTGCTCCCCTAGGTAAATACCCTGCCATGTTCCTAGAGCTAAATAACCCTGACTGATAGGGAGCGAAATACTGGCTCCAAGCAGTGCACTTTTTATATGCGCAGGCATATCATCACTCCCTTCATAAGTGTGCTCGTAGTAAGGGGCGTCTTCCGGCACATAGCGATTGAAGTGGCGTTCCATGTCTTTTCTTACGGTGGGGTCGGCATTTTCATTTAAGCTTAAACTTGCCGAGGTATGCTGGATGAATAGATGTAGTAAACCTACAGAGTAGCCTTGAAGTTGGGGTAGCTGTTGTTTAATTTCATCAGTAATGAGGTGGAAGCCTCGAGGTTTTGCTCGGATAAGTAGGCTCTGCTGTTGCCACATAGACTGTCCTGTGTATTATTGAGGATTGATAGGTCGAGTGCATAAAATGTATTGCTTATATTGTGAACCGTTACGTGACTTAACTCAAGGAGCGTGCTGACGCTCTGGTTCATAATACGACCTGAAAGTTTATTACTAAATTTAAGCCATCGATTTGTAAATGGCAGAGAAATTTTGCTGTGAGTCGCGTGACGTTTACGCGCCCCAGCTATATTTAGATTTACACGTTTTATTTTCGCTAACCGGGGGTTCCTTTTCCTTGGGGGGATAGGGAACAAAAACCGACAAAAAATTGGGATAGAGACCATGTTGAAAAACATTAATCCAACGCAAACTGACGCTTGGAAAGCACTGACAGCACACTTTGAATCTGCGCAAGATATGGATATGGCAGCGTTATTTGCTCAAGATGCAGAACGCTTCAATACATTCTCTACAAGCTTTGGCTCAGACATTCTTGTTGATTACTCTAAGAACCTTATCAACGAAGAGACCATGAAGCACCTGTTTGCTCTCGCTAACGATACTGAGCTAAAAGCGGCAATCAGTGCGATGTTCTCTGGTGAGGCTATCAACCAGACGGAGGAGCGTTCGGTACTTCACGTCGCGCTACGTAACCGTAGCAACTCACCAATTATGGTGAATGGCGAAGACGTCATGCCTGCAGTGAATGCTGTGCTAGAAAAAATGAAAGGCTTCTCTGAGCGCATTATCTCAGGTGATTGGAAAGGCTATACCAGCGAAAGCGATCACAGACGTGGTGAATATTGGTATTGGTGGTTCAGATTTAGGTCCGTACATGGTGACAGAAGCGCTGTCTCCTTACACTAACCACCTCAACATGCATTTTGTTTCTAACGTCGACGGTACACACATCGCCGAAACATTGAAGAAAGTCGATCCTGAAACCACGCTTTTCTTGGTTGCATCAAAAACATTCACTACTCAAGAAACCATGACGAATGCACATTCTGCACGTGATTGGTTCTTGGCAACTGCAGCAGATGAAGCGCACGTCGCGAAGCATTTCGCGGCACTGTCTACCAACGCAAAATCAGTTTCTGAGTTTGGTATCGATACCGACAACATGTTTGAATTTTGGGATTGGGTTGGTGGTCGTTATTCACTATGGTCGGCAATCGGTCTATCTATCATCCTAGCGGTTGGTTATGACAACTTTGTTGAGCTTCTTGCTGGTGCTCATGAGATGGATAATCATTTTGCTAACACTGAACTAGAAAATAATATTCCAGTTGTACTTGCTCTGATCGGAATTTGGTACAACAACTTTCATGGTGCTGAATCAGAAGCGATCCTACCGTACGATCAATATATGCACCGTTTTGCTGCTTACTTCCAGCAAGGCAACATGGAATCAAATGGTAAGTTTACTGACCGCAATGGTGATGCTGTCGATTACCAAACGGGTCCAATCATCTGGGGCGAGCCTGGTACCAATGGTCAGCACGCATTTTACCAGTTGATCCACCAAGGCACGAAGCTTATTCCTTGTGACTTCATTGCACCTGCGAACACTCACAATAAAGTTAGCGATCATCATCAGAAGCTGATGTCTAACTTCTTCGCTCAGACGGAAGCATTGGCATTTGGTAAGTCTAAAGAAACCGTGGAAGCTGAGTTCATCGCAGCAGGTAAAACAGCGGAAGAAGTGAAAGATTTAGTTCCATTCAAAGTGTTTGAAGGCAACCGCCCAACGAACTCAATCTTAGTGAAGCAAATCACACCTCGCACGCTAGGTAACCTAATCGCGATGTATGAGCACAAAATTTTCACACAAGGTGTCATTTGGAACATTTTCAGTTTTGATCAGTGGGGCGTGGAACTGGGTAAGCAACTGGCTAACCAAATCCTTCCTGAGCTAGCTGATGATAATAATGTGGATTCACACGACAGCTCGACAAATGGCTTAATCAACGCATTTAAGGCGTTTAAAGCTTAGTGATTACGAGGCATTAGATCGAAAAAGGTGCCATATCGGCACCTTTTTTATTGTTACGTTTCATTCAAATTTATTGCGCTTTAGGCAATACGACAACTTGTGTTTTTGCCCATATATCTTGAAACCCGCGCTTTTTAGTATCGATAGGAACGGCGAGGTTAGCGAGTCCAAACGCCGAAGTGGCAAGGCGGATTAATGCTTGAGTGACGGTAATGCGCCCACCTTGTAAATTTTGAACTTGCAGTTTCCACGCACGCATTCCTAATGTTTGTCCTGCTTTCGTCCAGAAATAAACAAAGAAATAGACCCAAACAATCGCAAGATACGCTGTGTAAATAGGGCTCCAAATGGGGTGACGACTGAGTAAATCGCTTGCATCGGTATAAGAGCCATAAGAGAGCAGCCCAGCTGCGACCAGAGCCTCAAGAATAGCGACCACGAGACCGCCCGCCATCATCACTAACGCTAAGACGACTAAGCTATCGTAAAACAAGGCACCAAGTCTGCGAAAAAGGCCTGCTGGAGGCAAAGGTTGTGTTTTCATTTCATCTACTTTTAAAATGTATAATCTGACCACAGAATAGCGATTCTAAAGGGCTTGTGAAACCCTCGACTGTGGAAATACATCACGTTGTGACCAAAAAAACAGCAAACAAATGAATAAACAGTGTTTTGTTCTTGCACGTCATCCAAGCTTACGTATAATGCCAAACATCAAAGGGCAATAGCCTAAAGATGCTTAGGTGTGGTGAAATTGGTATACACGACGGATTCAAAATCCGTTGCCTTCGGGCGTGGCGGTTCAAGTCCGCCCACCGAGTACCATATTTAAACAAAAAAGCCTCGACGAAAGTCGAGGCTTTTTTGTATCTTCTCAAAAGCTTATCTGTATTATTATACGTCACTGTCGACAACGATGGCGTCCACCAGAGAGTTGGTATTTCTCCTTAGCGACTGCTGAAAATCTCTTACTTTCAATAAACGGTTTAACGGATGTTAGTGGCCTAAAACTGACGGAGAGGTTCTGGCTGTACTCGTCTTTCAAGGCGAAAGGCGCTAAAATCAAAGTACTAGATAGGAGAGTGATTGTGAGCGCGAAGTTTACCCATATTGCATGGCAACAAACGAATGTGGAAGCGAGTGAAAAACTTGTATTGCTGAAGCTAGCGGATCTCGCTGGTCACGATGGGAGTGTGTCAATTGCTCTTGCCGATATCGCAACTGAATGTTTATTGGGTGAGTTTAGGTTGGCTGATTTGTTTACATCGTTGGTCAACAAAGGTGTCATGACTAAGTCTCATGTGGAAACGAGAGGCAGAAAGCAAATACATCATCTTAAACTGCTTGCGCCAGAGGGAGAGTCTGTCTCGATTCCTGTGGTGTCGATGCCCGTTGAGCAAGCTAGTGCTCCGATTAAGGTCAGTGCCCAGAATGAATCCAGCGCCCCTGGTTGGTCACACCAGCAACTTAACCTATATAAAGTACCAGCAAATCGTCGAGATGACGTTTGGCAAAGCTTTATGCAAGAAAGCAATCCATCGCCTACGATGAATATTAACCGACTCGCGGGCCAGTTAGATAATTGGCTTGAATATGCGAAGCAGTCTGGAAATCTTCGTTCAATTGTCGGCGTGCCTGCGAAACAACAATCGACAAACACATTTCCTTCCGCATCGACAAGGCGTAAACAAGGTCAAGTACAGGGTGAAAGCCAGCAGTACATTTCAACTCATGAACTGAATGAATTTGTGGTTCCTGAGTGGGCTCAGCAGCCACTGGCATTTTCTCGCTTAGAAATCGATCCGAATCTCTTTTGGGAGAAATTTGTGGTGTACTATAAAGCTCGAGCGAATGAGTATACCTCAGTTACGCAGATGCTGAATAAGCTGCGTCTGTGGATTGTAAATGAGAAACAGGCTGAAGATCGCCGAAAACAGGCTGAAGAAAGAAGACGTCAATCGTATCAAAGCAATAAGTCAGTTGATGTTAGTCCTTCTGAGGAATTTAGAGAATTTTTGAGAGGGCAGGGCAAGAAGCCAGACTTTTAGAATGATGGTTGCTTCCTTTTTCTATAACGTAGGTGCTTAATATGGGTAACGGTAATAAACCAAAAAATGTGGACTTTGGCTCTATGGAGAAAAAACTCCGTGAGATGGGCGTGAGTGGCAGTTTAGAGCATCTTAAGGCTTCAGGAGCGAAGGCAACAACACCTGTTGCTCCTAAGTCCCCTTCATCTGCTCCGTCTAAGCCCGTGGTTTCTCAACAAAGAAGCAGTGTGCCAAAATCTTTAGTCGATGAAACGCAGCATGAAAGAATACCAAGTGATTGGTGTAACTATATTTTTGGTACTCTACTTAGCATCTATGAGTCGACGTGGCTGAAATCTTATGGTCGTCGGCCAACAGGTCGATTTTTAGATTTTGCGGATAGCGTGACTGAAGCCGAATTGATGAGAATCATGCAACATTGTCGGGAACGCCTTCAGGCCGGAGAGAAATGGCCACCTATTATGGGCGAATTGACGTTACTCAAAAGTCAGTTAACCGAATCAGAGCTTATGGAAGCGATGAATCGAGTGGTAGCGAAGACGCCGCAAAATCAACTCGAAACATGGATCATTCAGAATAAGGGATACGAACTGAGACGGGTTCCCCAATCCATGATCATTCGACGCTTTAAAGAGTTTTATCGTGAAGCAATGAGCCTTCAAGAAAAAGGCAAGCTAGTGACAGAAGTACCGAAGGGCATTGCGCAACACTCTGTGAAGAATCTCATTGATATTAAGCGGGAAGAATTTGAGCAGTCACATGGCAAGAGTCTCGATCCTAGAATAGCCGCACTATTAAAAAGTAAACCAGTAGAATAAGTGCTATTAATGAGTCTAGTTTGACGAAATGCACATAATCCGTTGTGTTTTTTAACTTATAGATGAAGATTGACGAGGAGTTCATTAGACTCCTCGCGTGTTTTACTCATTGTTGCATGTGACTTTGTGGCTAGTATAAAAATGTCGGTGAGCCGACTTCAACCAGGCTTACACATTAGGCTCCCCGTAAGGTGGAATGACCATCCTTTCCTCTTCAATACCTTCAAAATAAAATCAGACGAGCAAGTACGAGTTATCAAGCAACTCGGAATCAAGTATGTGTATGTTACGCCTGAGTTGAGTGACACAATACCGCTTCCTGCAGAAGAGTCGATAAGTGAACCTTCACATCTATCAACGAATGAGGCATCTGATGAAGCGGAAAAGTTGTGGGCGGAAAAGCAAGAGCGAATCGAAACGTTAAGTAAATATCGCCGCAGGGTTTCTCAGTGTGAGAAGGAATTTGATAGATCGCTTGCGCGTATTCGCAGTATTATGGCGAAGTTACGCAGCCGTCCTGAGCTAGCGATTCAAGAATCAGAGTCACTGGTAGAAGATATTGTCGATTCTCTGTTGTCGGAAGATGAAGTTACGCTGCATTTGATGGGCAGTAAAAGTGAATTCGAAGATCTCTACTTTCACTGTCTCAATGTATCCGTGCTTTCGATGATGATAGCCAAAGCGAAAGGATTTAGTGGAGAGAAAATTAAAGATGTCGGTATGGGGGCACTTTTTCACGATATCGGCAAAGTGAAAATCCCATCGGTTATCTTACGAAAAACAACCCCGCTTTCTGAGCCCGAGTATAATTACCTGAAGCTGCATACTAAGTATGGTGCCGACATTGCAAGAGCAATAGGTACACTACCTGATGATGTCATTACGGTTATTGAGCAGCATCATGAATTACTTGACGGCTCTGGTTACCCGCTAGGGTTGAAGGGGGACGAGATTGATTCAGTCACTCAAATTATTTCAGTGGCTAATGCTTTTGATGGTTTGTGTCATCATCAGAACCCGAGCGAGAAAAAAATACCGTATTCCGCGCTTTCCTATCTCTATAAGCATAGTAAACATCTTTACAACGCTGAGAACCTGAATATGCTAATCAAGTATATGGGGGTTTATCCGCCGGGCACGATCGTTAAGCTTTCGAATGATATGGTTGGCTTAGTTATCTCTATCAATAGCGGTAGTTTGTTGTGCCCAAATGTCTTGCTGTACGACCCTAGCGTCCCCAAGCTACAAGCACCTATCATTACGTTAGCACCAAAAGAACTCACCATTGAATCAGTGATTCATCCAGAGAAATTACCAGAAGAGATCCGAGAGTATCTGAATCCTCGAGCTCGAATCTCCTATTATTTTGAGGGTAATACTACTTAATTAACGATAAATTATTGAGTAGCTGTTAGTAAAAATAAAGATGGTTCTGAATTTGGGGTCCAACTTGCTTGTGATACGTGAGCGGTAATGACAGTGTATTGCAAGCCGTTATATACCACAGAGTCCCCTTGTTCGTAGTTAACGTTTAATTTCCAGTTTGTTGCAGGATCGGCGTTATACCATAGTGTTGATTGTAAGGACGGTGCCCAGTCGCTTTGAGAGTAATGAGCCTTTTGTGCAATGTAAATGGTACCTTCGTGGTTCACATGTTCTCCCACAGAGTACTGCACTTCTGGTTTCCAGCTAGGAATATAGTTATCTAAAGTATCGAACACATACCCAGCCTTTAGCGCAAGCTCTAAGAATTTATCCAGTTTTGGGATATTTTGGGTTTCGCCCATGCCTCTGTGCCCATCTTCAAATAGGAACTCATGGGTGAGGACAATGACCTTGTCTTTATGGAGTGGAGTGTCACATGGAAAATTCTGTGATTTGGAATTAACAGGCTCAATAGTGACAGGTGCACATGTATTGATAGAGGCCTCGACATACTCAAGAAATGGTTCCGGCTCCGTTAAGCTGTTAGCGGGCATTTCGATCCCCCAGTTTTCAGGTGCCCAATCTAGATCCCAGCCGAATAGCTGATAACTGTCATTGGTCAACATATCGGATAGTGTCATAGCATTGCTTGAGCTATTTGATGGATTGTCAGGGTCGCAAACATAGTTAGGATCCCAAGGTAAATAGTCATCTGAAGTTGCACAGAGCCCATCAGCTTTAAAACTTTTTGCTACTCGCCAGCCATTGGTATACGGCAAACGAGCGTACTGATCGGCGACATAATTGTCATAGCTGCTGATGTTAGTTACATGCTGCTCAAGTTTAGCCAGATTTAACGGGAAAAAGGTGTAATCATAGGCGGGATCACGATAAGAGTTAACGTTGTGCATACCTGTCGCATTACATGCCGCAGCGGTATTCTCACCGTTCGCACCGTCGCAGTTGTGTACCATATGATCATAGCTATGGTTTGCCACCATATGGTCGGTATTGAGTGCAAGCATCAGAGCCTCTAATGCTCGGTCTTCATTTTCATCCCCGATACCATCAAGGTGCCACGCATTGAAGAAAAACGATCCTTTTACATTGTGCTTATTGAGTGTTTCGATCACTTTAATTGATGCATTTATGGGGCCATCGTCAAAGGTGAGGTAGATAGTGGCTTTAGGATCTTGCGCTATAGCATTGAATGATAGAGGGATAAGTAAGCTACCGATTAAACTAGTGACCTTTCTCATAAATAGTCCTTATTTTATGGATTAATAATAACGAAATGGAAAAAGCTGATATTTAATCTAATGAAATAGTTATAGTAATAAATCAGGTGTTTTTATTTTTGCGATCCACTTCAATCAAAAACGCAATCGGATTGCGCTTTAATGTTAAAGTTGTTTTTGTTAGGGTGGTTATATCACTGTGAATGGAGGTTATATGAAGAGAATACTACTTTGCTGCAGCGCTGGAATGTCGACCAGTATGTTGGTGAAAAAGATGCAAGTGGCAGCGAAAGAGCGAGGTGTTGAATGTGAGATTCAAGCAAAGTCTGTGTCGGAGTTTGATGAAGATATTGCTCACTACGATGTATGTCTACTCGGCCCTCAGGTAAGGTTTCAACTTGATGAGTTACGAAAGGTAGCGACTGAACATGGTAAAAACATCGAGGCAATTTCACCACAAAATTATGGAATGATGAAGGGAGAAGAGGTTCTTGAACAAGCGCTCGCTCTCATTGATTAATTGATTATTAGTTTAACGTGAAATAAAGGAATATATTATGAAGCTTTATGATGCGATTATTAATATCGTAGAAAAGCATATTGCCCCCCTTGCGACTAAAGTGGGTAATCAGCCCCACGTTAGAGCGATGAGGGATGGTTTTATTGTTGCAATGCCATTTATTATTGTGGGTAGTTTTATTCTCGTTTTTGCTTTTCCTCCTTTTACTGAGGAGACCACTAATTCTTTTGGTCGAGCATGGCTCGATCTAGCGACGACTCATTTTGATACCATTATGATGCCATTTAGTATGTCGATGGGGATCATGACGATTTTCGTGTCTCTTGGTGTTGCCTATAGTTTGGCGAGGTCCTATAAAATGGATGGCATAACGAGTGCGACCTTGTCATTGATGTGTTTTCTTTTAGTGGCTTCTCCGGCAAAAGATGGTGGACTCCCTACTGCTCACATGGGGGGCACAGGGATCTTTACCGCTGTTATTTGTGCCTTCTTTGCGGTCGAGTTGTATCGCTTTATGAAAAAGCACAACATCACGATTAGAATGCCAGAGCAGGTGCCACCCGCGATTGCTCGCTCGTTTGAAGTCTTATTGCCTGTCCTCGCCGTTTTTTTGATTCTCTATCCACTCAGCCTTTTTGTTCAGACTCAATATGACATGCTCATCCCTGATGCTGTGATGGCGATGTTTAAGCCTCTTGTGAGTGCTTCAAACACACTGCCTGCGATTATTGGTGCTCTGTTAGTGTGTCAGCTTCTTTGGTTTGCTTAGCATTCACGGTGCTGCGATTGTTGTTGGTCTACTATCGCCAATTTTCTTAACCAATATTAGCGCTAATATTGATGCGTTTGTTGCGGGTGAGCCAGTTCAAAATATCTTTACTCAACCATTCTGGGACTTCTATATCTTTATTGGTGGTTCTGGTGCGACGTTCGCGTTGGTTATTTTGATGATGTTTAGTCGTTCTGCGCACCTTAAAAGCTTAGGTCGTATGAGTGCCGTCCCTGGCTTATTCCAAATAAATGAGCTTGATCATTTTTGGTAGCCCGGTCGTGCTGAATCCAATTTTGTTTATCCCATTTGTTTTCGCGCCAGTGATTAATGCCACCATTGCTTATTTTGCTGTACACGCAGGCTTAGTAGGTATGGGGGTCGCGACGACACCATGGACAGCACCCGCCATTATTGGAGCATCTTGGGGGTCTGGTTGGACGTTGTCACCCGTATTACTAGTGGCAATCCTGATGGTCATCGATCTATTTATCTATCTTCCATTCTTCAAGATGTTCGAGAAACAACTGCTAGAGCAAGAGCAGCCTCAAGATGAAAGTAAGGTAGTCACTGCAGATAAACCTGCAACAGCATAAAGATAAGGACGAGGAGATTATTATGGATCAAGAATTGGTTGTTATGGAGATTATCTGTAATGCAGGTGAAGCAAGAAGCCTTTGTTTTGAAGCGTTAAGATCAGCTAGGAATCTGGACCTAGCCTCTGCAGAGGGCTCACTAGAAAAAGCAAAAGAGTGCTTGAACAAAGCTCATTTAATTCAAACACAGTTGATTGAATTAGATCAAGGCGAAGGGAAAATCCCAATGACCTTAGTGATGGTTCACGCTCAAGATCATCTTATGACGACCATTCTTGCTCATGAGTTAGCGACGGAAATCGTTGAATTACGAAAGGGCTTACCACAGGGGTAATATGATGACGTCAGGTTCATTGAAAATTGCAGTGATCGGTGGTGGTAGTAGTTATACCCCCGAACTAATAGAAGGGGTTTTATTACGTCTTGATCGCTTACCGGTAACCGAGATTTGCTTAACGGATATTAAAGCGGGTGAGGAAAAGCTGTCTATTATTACAGCTTTGACCCAGCGTATGGTATCAAAGGCGAAGGCGGACATTGTTGTAACTCAAACATTGGATCGAAGAAAAGCGATTCAAGGTGCGGATTTTGT
Organism: Vibrio sp. GJ43-1; assembly: GCF_055808835.1. Taxonomy (NCBI): domain Bacteria; kingdom Pseudomonadati; phylum Pseudomonadota; class Gammaproteobacteria; order Vibrionales; family Vibrionaceae; genus Vibrio; species Vibrio sp. GJ43-1. The sequence continues at coordinate 536,895 of NZ_CM147884.1, forward strand.
TATGACTCAGTTTCGAGTTGGTGGCTTGGCTGCAAGGCAAAAAGATGAAGCTATACCACTTCGTTACGATAGGGTCGGGCAAGAAACTACGGGCGCTGGTGGATTTGCCAAGGCGTTAAGAACTATACCTGTCATTCTTGATATCTGCAGAGATATTGAAGAGCTCGCTCCAAATGCATGGATGCTTAATTTTACAAATCCTGCAGGCCTTGTGACAGAAGCGATTCAAAAGCATAGCCAAGTTAAAACCATAGGGCTGTGTAATGTACCCGTTTCCATGCAGATGATGGCGGCGGATATGTTAGATTGCCAACCTAGTCGGTTGAAAATGAAGTTCGCAGGATTGAATCATTTAGTATGGGTGACGAGTGCCTATTTAGATGGTGAGGATGTTACCCAGACCCTACTTAAAAAAGTGGGAGATGGCGCTAACTTCTCAATGAAAAATGTGTTTGAGGAGCCTTGGGACCCCAACTTTTTGGATGCTTTAGGAGTCATCCCCTGTCCTTATCATCGTTATTATTATCAAACGGACGCAATGCTTGCTGAAGAGCAAGAATCTTATCGAAATCAAGGCAGTAGAGCGACCCAAGTCATGGAGACGGAAGCGGCGTTGTTTCGGTTATATCAACAAGACTCGTTAGATAGTAAACCAAAAGAACTCGAAGAGCGTGGTGGAGCATATTACTCAGATGCTTCACTCGATTTGGTAGATTCTATTTACAATAATCGTAATGCGTTACATGTGGTAAATGTGAAGAACGGTGGTGTCATTGCAAGTTTACCGAATGATGCTGTAATTGAATGCTCTGCGGTCGTAGGAAGCGAGGGAGCAACCCCGCTTGCCACAGACCCTTTACCACACTATGTCGACAGTCTCATTGCACGAGTAAAAAGTTATGAGATGCTGACTGTGGATGCAGCTGTTTCTGGCAACAAAGAGACGGCGTTATTAGCGTTGGCAACTCACCCACTGGTAAATGATATTCAAGTAGCCAAATCTTTACTTGCAGATATCTTAGTGGAAAATGATAACGACCTGCCGCAATTTAGTGCACGCTAGTTCCAACGTAAGGAGGATATAGGTGAAGTTAATTTTCAATGCAGATGACTATGGATTATGCCGAAAGGTCAATGAAGGAATTATTGATAGTCACCTTAATGGTGTTGTGTCGTCAACTACGATGATGGTAGCGATGCCCGGAGAAAGTGATGCGTTGCTGAGATTAAAGCAAGCACCTGAACTGAGCGTCGGTATTCATCTGAGGTTAACAGCTGGTTCGCCTATGTCTTCGAATTACCCACTAGTCAATGAAAACGGACTCTTTTTAAGTTATCAGCAATTGATGCTAACAATAACGCCTGAACATAAAGCGGATATATACAAAGAGTTGCGACGTCAGATTGAGCACTTTTTGAATTATGACATTCAGCTTAGCCATATAGACAGTCATCACCACGTCCATTTACATCCTGTTGTACATGAGGTTGTCAAAAAATTGAGTGAAGAGTTCGGTGTTCCCTATCGTGCTCAGCCTGAATTGAAGCAGTATTTATTTACTGACGGTTTTTACGATGTCACGGCGACACTTGATTGGTTGATTCCGAATTTACGAAAGTGGGCACTATCGCATTCTGTTGTGGAAGTCATGTGCCATCCGGGTATCGCTGACAAAGAATTGGTTTCGATGAGCTCTTATAGCACCTGCCGAGAGCATGAATTGGAGGTTTTAAAATCGGCAGAGTTACGCTCTTTGCTTACTAGCAATGCGATAACGCTGTCTAACTATAGTGCTGTTGTTTGATCGACACGGTTGTCGATAACCGTGAGTACGTTCCCTAGCATTCACCTTGTACTCATGGTTACCTCTTTTTGTTACCCAATGAATTAACGTACTATTGGGCCTGCCACTTAGTTATCAATCACAAGGAAATAATGTCAATGGCAAGTATTAAGGAAGTTGCTGCATTGGCGGGGGTCAATCGCTCAACCGTCTCTCGAATCATCAATGGTGAGGGAAGTTTTCGTGCTGACACCAAACGTCGTGTTGAGGAAGCGATGGCTGAGCTGGATTATAGACCGAGTGCCATTGCTCGCTCTCTAGCGAAATCAAACTCAAACATGATTGGGTTAATGGTTACCTACTATACTGGTGGTTTCTTTGGTCAGATGATGAATCAAGTGCAGTTAGAACTTGATGAGCAACAAAAGTTTTTAATTACAGCGCAAGGACACCACAGCGCTGAAGGAGAAAAGAAAGCCATCGATAAGTTTCGTGATTTACGTTGCGATGGTTTTATTTTGCATAGTCGTAATCTCAGCGATGAAGAATTGATTAACTTGTCTAAGACGACATCATCATTTGTTCTTTTAGATAGGTATATCGCTGGTATTAAAGAACGCTGCGTGACATTTGATCATCAAGCAGCATCTGCGTTAGCAACGAGCTATCTAATAGATAGAGGTCACCGTCATATCGTATGTGTAACAGGGCCGTGCGATAGGGACAGCACGAAAGTTCGCTTAGCGGGTTTTATTCAAGCTATGTCTGAGTATCAGCTCGTGGCGTGTCAAAGTCATATCATTGAAGGCGACTATGAGTTGGATAGTGGCTATGATGCAATGGCGGCCATAATGGCACTACCGAAAAAGCCGAGTGCAATATTTTCCACAGGTGAAGAGATGACCCGTGGAATAATGAAGTATTGCTATCAACATGGTATACAATGTCCGGAAGACATATCTATTATCAGTTATGACAGCGTTGATAGCTGTCGGGGATTGTATCCTCAAGTAACGACAATTGAGTTTCCTATCAGCCGTATGGCACATGAAGCCGTTTTACTGTTAACTGAACAGCTTGCTTCTAATGTGTCTCACAGCAAGAGGTCTTCTATTGAGCCATGTATTAAAGAGGGTCAGAGTGTGAAAGAAATAGGTGTTTTTGAACAGTTAATCTGCGATTTTGGCTGGTTTTGTTTGATATTCAATCAAAAGTGCTTATTTTTGATTTTTATGGTGAAAAACACTTGCCAATGTGACTTCTATCTCTATAATGCGTCCTCACTGACACGGCAGAGCCCATAAGGGTTCAAGGCAATGTTCAGCAAGGCTTCTAGCCAAAAGAGAGTTCGAGATTTGTTTTTGAAATAAGTAAAAAATAAATCAATAAAGTGTTTGACACGAAAGAATATCTCGCTAGAATAGCCGCCTCTTCAAATGGAAAGCCAAGTGCTGACCAAGTGAAGAAATGTTCTTTAAAAATTTAGACCTATATCAATCTGTGTGGACACTTGTTGATGATAATCATTATGTTTGCTTCTGCTGCAAAGCAGAAACGAACCACTTCTTCGGAAGTAAAATGGTTTTCAATGAACACGTGACCTAAGGGTAGTAAGCTCGCTTACTGTCACACAGTCAAAATTCATTATCGTTCTGTTGGAACGATAATAGCTTTAAAATTACTTCTTACTTTTTAAGTAAGGGACAGTTTTGAAGTCAGTATTCATTGAGCCGACAAAATCTTAAATTGAAGAGTTTGATCATGGCTCAGATTGAACGCTGGCGGCAGGCCTAACACATGCAAGTCGAGCGGAAACGACAACATTGACCCTTCGGGTGATTTGTTGGGCGTCGAGCGGCGGACGGGTGAGTAATGCCTGGGAAATTGCCCTGATGTGGGGGATAACCATTGGAAACGATGGCTAATACCGCATAATGCCTTCGGGCCAAAGAGGGGGACCTTCGGGCCTCTCGCGTCAGGATATGCCCAGGTGGGATTAGCTAGTTGGTGAGGTAATGGCTCACCAAGGCGACGATCCCTAGCTGGTCTGAGAGGATGATCAGCCACACTGGAACTGAGACACGGTCCAGACTCCTACGGGAGGCAGCAGTGGGGAATATTGCACAATGGGCGCAAGCCTGATGCAGCCATGCCGCGTGTATGAAGAAGGCCTTCGGGTTGTAAAGTACTTTCAGCAGTGAGGAAGGTTCATACGTTAATAGCGTATGGATTTGACGTTAGCTGCAGAAGAAGCACTTAGCTAACTCCGTGCCAGCAGCCGCGGTAATACGGAGGGTGCGAGCGTTAATCGGAATTACTGGGCGTAAAGCGCATGCAGGTGGTTCGTTAAGTCAGATGTGAAAGCCCGAGGCTCAACCTCGGAACTGCATTTGAAACTGGCGGACTAGAGTACTGTAGAGGGGGTAGAATTTCAGGTGTAGCGGTGAAATGCGTAGAGATCTGAAGGAATACCAGTGGCGAAGGCGGCCCCCTGGACAGATACTGACACTCAGATGCGAAAGCGTGGGGAGCAAACAGGATTAGATACCCTGGTAGTCCACGCCGTAAACGATGTCTACTTGGAGGTTGTGGCCTTGAGCCGTGGCTTTCGGAGCTAACGCGTTAAGTAGACCGCCTGGGGAGTACGGTCGCAAGATTAAAACTCAAATGAATTGACGGGGGCCCGCACAAGCGGTGGAGCATGTGGTTTAATTCGATGCAACGCGAAGAACCTTACCTACTCTTGACATCTAGAGAAGCCAGCGGAGACGCAGGTGTGCCTTCGGGAACTCTAAGACAGGTGCTGCATGGCTGTCGTCAGCTCGTGTTGTGAAATGTTGGGTTAAGTCCCGCAACGAGCGCAACCCTTATCCTTGTTTGCCAGCACATAATGGTGGGAACTCCAGGGAGACTGCCGGTGATAAACCGGAGGAAGGTGGGGACGACGTCAAGTCATCATGGCCCTTACGAGTAGGGCTACACACGTGCTACAATGGCGCATACAGAGGGCAGCAAGCTAGCGATAGTGAGCGAATCCCAAAAAGTGCGTCGTAGTCCGGATTGGAGTCTGCAACTCGACTCCATGAAGTCGGAATCGCTAGTAATCGTGGATCAGAATGCCACGGTGAATACGTTCCCGGGCCTTGTACACACCGCCCGTCACACCATGGGAGTGGGCTGCAAAAGAAGTGGGTAGTTTAACCTTCGGGAGGACGCTCACCACTTTGTGGTTCATGACTGGGGTGAAGTCGTAACAAGGTAGCCCTAGGGGAACCTGGGGCTGGATCACCTCCTTATACGAAAGATTATCTTGATGAGTGTTCACACAGATTGATTAGGTTTATAAAGTAAAAGAGACGATATTGGGTCTGTAGCTCAGCTGGTTAGAGCGCTCGCCTGATAAGCGGGAGGTCGGTGGTTCAAGTCCACTCAGACCCACCACTATCTCCTTTGGAGATACGGTACGATATCGACACAGATGGGGCTATAGCTCAGCTGGGAGAGCGCCTGCCTTGCACGCAGGAGGTCTGCGGTTCGATCCCGCATAGCTCCACCATCTTTAAGTATTTTCTTTAAATAGAAAGTCTCTTGAAAGTATTTAAAAATGGTTACTGTTTAAGTAACACATGCTCTTTAACAATTTGGAAAGCTGACGAACAACATTTGATTTAATGTTGTTCAAATAAAAGTTCTCAAATCCTATGTCTTTAAGATGTAGGTACCAACACACATTCAAGTGTTCTTGGAAACAGCACAACTTCGGTTGTGAGGTTTATATTTGAGTCCGGCAAAATCGAATGCTATCTCGCTCATTCAAATAATGAGATAGCGACTTTGGTTGTTTGCCATACATAAGACCTTTTGGGGTTGTATGGTTAAGTGACTAAGCGTACACGGTGGATGCCTTGGCAGTCAGAGGCGATGAAGGACGTAATAACTTGCGATAAGCCCAGATTAGGTAGTAATAACCTGTGAGTCTGGGATTTCCGAATGGGGAAACCCACGTGCATAAGCACGTATCATTAACTCAATACATAGGTTAATGAAGCAAACCGGGGGAACTGAAACATCTAAGTACCCCGAGGAAGAGAAATCAACCGAGATTCCGAAAGTAGCGGCGAGCGAAATTGGACTAGCCCTTAAGCTTTTAATGATGCAGGTGAAGGCTCTGGAAAGTGCCGCAGTAAAGGGTGATAGCCCCGTAACCGACACATCATAATCAGTGAAAACGAGTAAGGCGGGACACGTGATATCCTGTTTGAATATGGGGGGACCATCCTCCAAGGCTAAATACTACTGACTGACCGATAGTGAACCAGTACCGTGAGGGAAAGGCGAAAAGAACCCCTGTGAGGGGAGTGAAATAGAACCTGAAACCGTGTACGTACAAGCAGTAGGAGCCCACTTGTTGGGTGACTGCGTACCTTTTGTATAATGGGTCAGCGACTTATATTCAGTGGCAAGGTTAACCGTTTAGGGGAGCCGTAGGGAAACCGAGTCTTAACTGGGCGTTCAGTCTCTGGATATAGACCCGAAACCAGGTGATCTAGCCATGGGCAGGTTGAAGGTTGAGTAACATCAACTGGAGGACCGAACCGACTAATGTTGAAAAATTAGCGGATGACTTGTGGCTAGGGGTGAAAGGCCAATCAAACCTGGAGATAGCTGGTTCTCCCCGAAAGCTATTTAGGTAGCGCCTCGGACGAATACTACTGGGGGTAGAGCACTGTTAAGGCTAGGGGGTCATCCCGACTTACCAACCCTTTGCAAACTCCGAATACCAGTAAGTAATATCCGGGAGACACACGGCGGGTGCTAACGTCCGTCGTGGAGAGGGAAACAACCCAGACCGCCAGCTAAGGTCCCAAAGTATAGCTAAGTGGGAAACGATGTGGGAAGGCTTAGACAGCTAGGATGTTGGCTTAGAAGCAGCCATCATTTAAAGAAAGCGTAATAGCTCACTAGTCGAGTCGGCCTGCGCGGAAGATGTAACGGGGCTAAGCTATACACCGAAGCTGCGGCAATATGATTTATCATATTGGGTAGGGGAGCGTTCTGTAAGCCGTTGAAGGTGGACTGTAAGGTCTGCTGGAGGTATCAGAAGTGCGAATGCTGACATGAGTAACGATAAAGGGGGTGAAAAACCTCCTCGCCGGAAGACCAAGGGTTCCTGTCCAACGTTAATCGGGGCAGGGTAAGTCGACCCCTAAGGCGAGGCCGAAAGGCGTAGTCGATGGGAAACGGGTTAATATTCCCGTACTTCTTATAATTGCGATGGGGGGACGGAGAAGGCTAGGTGGGCCTGGCGATGGTTGTCCAGGTTCAAGTACGTAGGCGGGTGGTTTAGGTAAATCCGGACCACTACTAACGCTGAGATACGATGTCGAGCTACTACGGTAGTGAAGTCATTGATGCCATGCTTCCAGGAAAAGCCTCTAAGCTTCAGATTATAAGAAATCGTACCCCAAACCGACACAGGTGGTCGGGTAGAGAATACCAAGGCGCTTGAGAGAACTCGGGTGAAGGAACTAGGCAAAATGGTACCGTAACTTCGGGAGAAGGTACGCTCTTGGCGGTGAAGTCCCTTGCGGATGGAGCTACTAGGAGTCGCAGATACCAGGTGGCTGCAACTGTTTATTAAAAACACAGCACTGTGCAAAATCGTAAGATGACGTATACGGTGTGACGCCTGCCCGGTGCCGGAAGGTTAATTGATGGGGTTAGACTTAGGTCGAAGCTCTTGATCGAAGCCCCGGTAAACGGCGGCCGTAACTATAACGGTCCTAAGGTAGCGAAATTCCTTGTCGGGTAAGTTCCGACCTGCACGAATGGCGTAATGATGGCCACGCTGTCTCCACCCGAGACTCAGTGAAATTGAAATCGCTGTGAAGATGCAGTGTACCCGCGGCTAGACGGAAAGACCCCGTGAACCTTTACTACAGCTTGGCACTGAACATTGACCCTACATGTGTAGGATAGGTGGGAGCCTTTGAAGCATGCACGCTAGTGTGTGTGGAGGCAATCTTGAAATACCACCCTTGTATGCTTGATGTTCTAACGTTGGTCCCTAATCGGGATTGCGGACAGTGCCTGGTGGGTAGTTTGACTGGGGCGGTCTCCTCCCAAAGAGTAACGGAGGAGCACGAAGGTGGGCTAAACACGGTTGGACATCGTGTGGTTAGTGCAATGGCATAAGCCCGCTTGACTGCGAGAATGACAATTCGAGCAGGTACGAAAGTAGGTCATAGTGATCCGGTGGTTCTGAATGGAAGGGCCATCGCTCAACGGATAAAAGGTACTCCGGGGATAACAGGCTGATACCGCCCAAGAGTTCATATCGACGGCGGTGTTTGGCACCTCGATGTCGGCTCATCACATCCTGGGGCTGAAGTCGGTCCCAAGGGTATGGCTGTTCGCCATTTAAAGTGGTACGCGAGCTGGGTTTAGAACGTCGTGAGACAGTTCGGTCCCTATCTGCCGTGGGCGTTGGAAGATTGAAGGGGGCTGCTCCTAGTACGAGAGGACCGGAGTGGACGAACCTCTGGTGTTCGGGTTGTCATGCCAATGGCATTGCCCGGTAGCTAAGTTCGGAATCGATAACCGCTGAAAGCATCTAAGCGGGAAGCGAGCCCTGAGATGAGTCTTCCCTGGCACTTTAAGTGTCCTAAAGGGTTGTTCAAGACTAGAACGTTGATAGGCAGGGTGTGTAAGTGCTGCGAGGCATTGAGCTAACCTGTACTAATTGCCCGTGAGGCTTAACCATACAACACCCAAAGGGTTTTGATGGACTCAAAGCAAGAACATAATTGAATGTGTATTAAGAACTTTTATTAAGCTTTCCGAATTTTAAGAATTTGCTTGGCGACCATAGCGTTGCAGACCCACCTGATCCCATGCCGAACTCAGAAGTGAAATGCAGTAGCGCCGATGGTAGTGTGGGGTTTCCCCATGTGAGAGTAGGACATCGCCAGGCTTTAATTTCGACTTTGCTTCTTATAGAAGCAAGTCACCATAAAGTTTTAAGTTTTCTTAGAGTTTTATGTTGACTTTCAAAGTAGATAGCGTATTATACGCGTCCTGCTTAGGTGCTAAGGCATTGAAAGCAAAGCTCTTTAACAATATAGACCTATATCAATCTGTGTGGACACTTGTTGATGATAATCATTATGTTTGCTTCTGCTGCAAAGCAGAAACGAACCACTTCTTCGGAAGTAAAATGGTTTTCAATGAACACGTGACCTAAGGGTAGTAAGCTCGCTTACTGTCACACAGTCAAAATTCATTATCGTTCTGTTGGAACGATAATAGCTTTAAAATTACTTCTTACTTTTTAAGTAAGGGACAGTTTTGAAGTCAGTATTCATTGAGCCGACAAAATCTTAAATTGAAGAGTTTGATCATGGCTCAGATTGAACGCTGGCGGCAGGCCTAACACATGCAAGTCGAGCGGAAACGACAACATTGACCCTTCGGGTGATTTGTTGGGCGTCGAGCGGCGGACGGGTGAGTAATGCCTGGGAAATTGCCCTGATGTGGGGGATAACCATTGGAAACGATGGCTAATACCGCATAATGCCTTCGGGCCAAAGAGGGGGACCTTCGGGCCTCTCGCGTCAGGATATGCCCAGGTGGGATTAGCTAGTTGGTGAGGTAATGGCTCACCAAGGCGACGATCCCTAGCTGGTCTGAGAGGATGATCAGCCACACTGGAACTGAGACACGGTCCAGACTCCTACGGGAGGCAGCAGTGGGGAATATTGCACAATGGGCGCAAGCCTGATGCAGCCATGCCGCGTGTATGAAGAAGGCCTTCGGGTTGTAAAGTACTTTCAGCAGTGAGGAAGGTTCATACGTTAATAGCGTATGGATTTGACGTTAGCTGCAGAAGAAGCACCTAGCTAACTCCGTGCCAGCAGCCGCGGTAATACGGAGGGTGCGAGCGTTAATCGGAATTACTGGGCGTAAAGCGCATGCAGGTGGTTCGTTAAGTCAGATGTGAAAGCCCGAGGCTCAACCTCGGAACTGCATTTGAAACTGGCGGACTAGAGTACTGTAGAGGGGGGTAGAATTTCAGGTGTAGCGGTGAAATGCGTAGAGATCTGAAGGAATACCAGTGGCGAAGGCGGCCCCCTGGACAGATACTGACACTCAGATGCGAAAGCGTGGGGAGCAAACAGGATTAGATACCCTGGTAGTCCACGCCGTAAACGATGTCTACTTGGAGGTTGTGGCCTTGAGCCGTGGCTTTCGGAGCTAACGCGTTAAGTAGACCGCCTGGGGAGTACGGTCGCAAGATTAAAACTCAAATGAATTGACGGGGGCCCGCACAAGCGGTGGAGCATGTGGTTTAATTCGATGCAACGCGAAGAACCTTACCTACTCTTGACATCTAGAGAAGCCAGCGGAGACGCAGGTGTGCCTTCGGGAACTCTAAGACAGGTGCTGCATGGCTGTCGTCAGCTCGTGTTGTGAAATGTTGGGTTAAGTCCCGCAACGAGCGCAACCCTTATCCTTGTTTGCCAGCACATAATGGTGGGAACTCCAGGGAGACTGCCGGTGATAAACCGGAGGAAGGTGGGGACGACGTCAAGTCATCATGGCCCTTACGAGTAGGGCTACACACGTGCTACAATGGCGCATACAGAGGGCAGCAAGCTAGCGATAGTGAGCGAATCCCAAAAAGTGCGTCGTAGTCCGGATTGGAGTCTGCAACCTCGACTCCATGAAGTCGGAATCGCTAGTAATCGTGGATCAGAATGCCACGGTGAATACGTTCCCGGGCCTTGTACACACCGCCCGTCACACCATGGGAGTGGGCTGCAAAAGAAGTGGGTAGTTTAACCTTCGGGAGGACGCTCACCACTTTGTGGTTCATGACTGGGGTGAAGTCGTAACAAGGTAGCCCTAGGGGAACCTGGGGCTGGATCACCTCCTTATACGAAAGATTGTCTTGATGAGTGTTCACACAGATTGATTAGGTTTAGAAGTTAAGAGTAAGGAAACCTTTTCCAGATGGGGCTATAGCTCAGCTGGGAGAGCGCTTCGCTGGCAGCGAAGAGGTCTGCGGTTCGATCCCGCATAGCTCCACCATCTTTAAGTGTTTTCTCTTGAAAGTATTTAAAAATGGTTACTATTTAAGTAACACATGCTCTTTAACAATTTGGAAAGCTGACGAACAACATTTGATTTAATGTTGTTCAAATAAAAGTTCTCAAATCCTATGTCTTTAAGATGTAGGTACCAACACACATTCAAGTGTTCTTGGAAACAGCACAACTTCGGTTGTGAGGTTTATATTTGAGTCCGGCAAAATCGAATGCTATCTCGCTCATTCAAATAATGAGATAGCGACTTTGGTTGTTTGCCATACATAAGACCTTTTGGGGTTGTATGGTTAAGTGACTAAGCGTACACGGTGGATGCCTTGGCAGTCAGAGGCGATGAAGGACGTAATAACTTGCGATAAGCCCAGATTAGGTAGTAATAACCTGTGAGTCTGGGATTTCCGAATGGGGAAACCCACGTGCATAAGCACGTATCATTAACTGAATACATAGGTTAATGAAGCAAACCGGGGGAACTGAAACATCTAAGTACCCCGAGGAAGAGAAATCAACCGAGATTCCGAAAGTAGCGGCGAGCGAAATTGGACTAGCCCTTAAGCTTTTAATGATGCAGGTGAAGGCTCTGGAAAGTGCCGCAGTAAAGGGTGATAGCCCCGTAACCGACACATCATAATCAGTGAAAACGAGTAAGGCGGGACACGTGATATCCTGTTTGAATATGGGGGGACCATCCTCCAAGGCTAAATACTACTGACTGACCGATAGTGAACCAGTACCGTGAGGGAAAGGCGAAAAGAACCCCTGTGAGGGGAGTGAAATAGAACCTGAAACCGTGTACGTACAAGCAGTAGGAGCCCACTTGTTGGGTGACTGCGTACCTTTTGTATAATGGGTCAGCGACTTATATTCAGTGGCAAGGTTAACCGTTTAGGGGAGCCGTAGGGAAACCGAGTCTTAACTGGGCGTTCAGTCTCTGGATATAGACCCGAAACCAGGTGATCTAGCCATGGGCAGGTTGAAGGTTGAGTAACATCAACTGGAGGACCGAACCGACTAATGTTGAAAAATTAGCGGATGACTTGTGGCTAGGGGTGAAAGGCCAATCAAACCTGGAGATAGCTGGTTCTCCCCGAAAGCTATTTAGGTAGCGCCTCGGACGAATACTACTGGGGGTAGAGCACTGTTAAGGCTAGGGGGTCATCCCGACTTACCAACCCTTTGCAAACTCCGAATACCAGTAAGTAATATCCGGGAGACACACGGCGGGTGCTAACGTCCGTCGTGGAGAGGGAAACAACCCAGACCGCCAGCTAAGGTCCCAAAGTATAGCTAAGTGGGAAACGATGTGGGAAGGCTTAGACAGCTAGGATGTTGGCTTAGAAGCAGCCATCATTTAAAGAAAGCGTAATAGCTCACTAGTCGAGTCGGCCTGCGCGGAAGATGTAACGGGGCTAAGCTATACACCGAAGCTGCGGCAATATGATTTATCATATTGGGTAGGGGAGCGTTCTGTAAGCCGTTGAAGGTGGACTGTAAGGTCTGCTGGAGGTATCAGAAGTGCGAATGCTGACATGAGTAACGATAAAGGGGGTGAAAAACCTCCTCGCCGGAAGACCAAGGGTTCCTGTCCAACGTTAATCGGGGCAGGGTAAGTCGACCCCTAAGGCGAGGCCGAAAGGCGTAGTCGATGGGAAACGGGTTAATATTCCCGTACTTCTTATAATTGCGATGGGGGGACGGAGAAGGCTAGGTGGGCCTGGCGATGGTTGTCCAGGTTCAAGTACGTAGGCGGGTGGTTTAGGTAAATCCGGACCACTACTAACGCTGAGATACGATGTCGAGCTACTACGGTAGTGAAGTCATTGATGCCATGCTTCCAGGAAAAGCCTCTAAGCTTCAGATTATAAGAAATCGTACCCCAAACCGACACAGGTGGTCGGGTAGAGAATACCAAGGCGCTTGAGAGAACTCGGGTGAAGGAACTAGGCAAAATGGTACCGTAACTTCGGGAGAAGGTACGCTCTTGGCGGTGAAGTCCCTTGCGGATGGAGCTACTAGGAGTCGCAGATACCAGGTGGCTGCAACTGTTTATTAAAAACACAGCACTGTGCAAAATCGTAAGATGACGTATACGGTGTGACGCCTGCCCGGTGCCGGAAGGTTAATTGATGGGGTTAGACTTAGGTCGAAGCTCTTGATCGAAGCCCCGGTAAACGGCGGCCGTAACTATAACGGTCCTAAGGTAGCGAAATTCCTTGTCGGGTAAGTTCCGACCTGCACGAATGGCGTAATGATGGCCACGCTGTCTCCACCCGAGACTCAGTGAAATTGAAATCGCTGTGAAGATGCAGTGTACCCGCGGCTAGACGGAAAGACCCCGTGAACCTTTACTACAGCTTGGCACTGAACATTGACCCTACATGTGTAGGATAGGTGGGAGCCTTTGAAGCATGCACGCTAGTGTGTGTGGAGGCAATCTTGAAATACCACCCTTGTATGCTTGATGTTCTAACGTTGGTCCCTAATCGGGATTGCGGACAGTGCCTGGTGGGTAGTTTGACTGGGGCGGTCTCCTCCCAAAGAGTAACGGAGGAGCACGAAGGTGGGCTAAACACGGTTGGACATCGTGTGGTTAGTGCAATGGCATAAGCCCGCTTGACTGCGAGAATGACAATTCGAGCAGGTACGAAAGTAGGTCATAGTGATCCGGTGGTTCTGAATGGAAGGGCCATCGCTCAACGGATAAAAGGTACTCCGGGGATAACAGGCTGATACCGCCCAAGAGTTCATATCGACGGCGGTGTTTGGCACCTCGATGTCGGCTCATCACATCCTGGGGCTGAAGTCGGTCCCAAGGGTATGGCTGTTCGCCATTTAAAGTGGTACGCGAGCTGGGTTTAGAACGTCGTGAGACAGTTCGGTCCCTATCTGCCGTGGGCGTTGGAAGATTGAAGGGGGCTGCTCCTAGTACGAGAGGACCGGAGTGGACGAACCTCTGGTGTTCGGGTTGTCATGCCAATGGCATTGCCCGGTAGCTAAGTTCGGAATCGATAACCGCTGAAAGCATCTAAGCGGGAAGCGAGCCCTGAGATGAGTCTTCCCTGGCACTTTAAGTGTCCTAAAGGGTTGTTCAAGACTAGAACGTTGATAGGCAGGGTGTGTAAGTGCTGCGAGGCATTGAGCTAACCTGTACTAATTGCCCGTGAGGCTTAACCATACAACACCCAAAGGGTTTTGATGGACTCAAAGCAAGAACAGATTGAATGTGTATTAAGAACTTTTATTAAGCTTTCCAGATTAATTTTGCCTTCAGTTTTTATGAAAAGCTGAAAGTAAAAGAAGAATTTGCTTGGCGACCATAGCGTTGCAGACCCACCTGATCCCATGCCGAACTCAGAAGTGAAATGCAGTAGCGCCGATGGTAGTGTGGGGTTTCCCCATGTGAGAGTAGGACATCGCCAGGCTTTGAACAGACATCTATTTGAAGCACAACTTAGGTAAGACTTTAGATAGAGCCACTGCGGAGTGGTAGTTCAGTTGGTTAGAATACCGGCCTGTCACGCCGGGGGTCGCGGGTTCGAGTCCCGTCCACTCCGCCACTTATACTAAGCCCTAGTCGAAATACTGGGGCTTTTTTACGTTTGAAGAAAATGGTCAGTAATGGTTCAGTTATTTTTCTTTTAGTCAGAGAGGTGGTTGGTTACACCGTTTCGAGCCCTGCCCACTTATACCAAGCCTTAGATTAGGCGTCCCTGTCAAAAGGTTAGGGAATTAGGTTAGGGAATTTTGACGCTATAAAATAGTATTTAATACTAAAAGCTTGCTTTAAGTTTAGAGTGTATAAAAAAGCCTAAGTTATGAACTTAGGCTTAGTATGGGACTTATTTAACTATATGATAACTATTCAAATAAGTCGATATGCAGCCTTTTAACGGCTTCTTTTGCAACACCTGAGTCAAGTAAGAAACATAAGTTGTGAGGGCTAGCACCGTAGCAGATCATACGGAGATTAAACTCCTCAAGTGTTCCAAATACCGCTTTAGCGGAACCTTTCTTTTCGCTCATTTTATTACCAATCAATGCGATTAGGCTAAGATCCTGCTTCACTTCGACGATACACAGTTCTTCGAGTTCTTTTTTCACATCTAAAGGCAGCTCAGGCGCTTTTCCGCTGGTGTCTGTTTGGTCAAGAGTCAATGAAACACTGACTTCAGAGGTTGTAATAAGGTCTACCGATATTTTGTGCTTGGCCAGTATAGTGAATACATCGGCTAAGAAACCGTATGCTTGGAACATTTTAGGGTTCCGCAGTGTCACCATTGTTTGGTTATTTCTTAAAGCTAATGCACGAAATAGCGGGGCACTTTCTACTGTTTGGCGTACCCAAGTTCCGCCTTCTTGTGGTGCTTTAGAAGATCCGACAAAAACTGGAATTTGATGCCTTAACGCTTCGGCAATAATGTAGATGGATGGAGGATCTTGGCACCAAAGTTAGCCATTTCAGACGCTTCACTAAAGCTGATCTCAGGAATTGGGCGAGCGTTAGGAGCTATTCGAGGGTCAGTAGTATAGATCCCAGGGACGTCGGTCCAGATCTCTAAGCCACTTGCTTCGACAGCCTCTGCAATAAGGGCAGCACTATAATCGCTGCCGCCACGGCCCAGAGTTGTGGTTTCACCGTCAATATCAGCGCCAATAAAGCCTTGAGTGATGACAACATGTTTTTTACACAAAGGGATGAGGTTTTGCTCTGCAAGAGTTCTGGTTTGCTCTAGGTTCGGTTCCGCTTTTCCATAAGTACTATCGGTCCTTAGTACTTGGCGAATATCAAATCGAACGGCATCAATGCCACGCTCTCGCATGAGCTGTGCGAAAATGTGTGTCGACATTCTCTCACCACATGCCACTAAGTGGTCAGTCAGCTTGGCGGTGACATCAATACAGGCGACTTCTGATAACGTTGCTACTTTTTCAATGAGCGCGTTGATACGGGGCTCAATGGAGGTTGCATCATTGAGTTGACTCAGTATAGCAACGTGAATCGCTCTGAGCTTTTCGATAAGTTCTAATCGTTCGTTATCATTTTTTACGCCATTAGCCAGTGAGACCAAGATATTGGTTACCCCTGAACATGCACTGCTTACCACCAGTCTCGTCTCAGGGTTATTTTCGATGATTTCAGCACAACGGCTCATGGCTTCGAAGTTGGCAACACTTGTGCCACCAAATTTAGCTACATTGAATGCGCTCACAGTTTTCTCCAGGATATTCCAATAAGTAAAATTACAGGGTTAAGACCCAACGTCCGATGTTTGAAGAGAAATAAAGAGTAGAGGCATATTGATAATGAATCGACCTCAGAAGCTCTTCACCAATTTGGTTTGGTGACAGTTAAAGGGATTCAGCCCAATTAACCGATAAACTAACCCATCAAATTTAGTTTATCTCGGCACTGCTCCCCATGAGTGAAATGTGTTGGAGTTGAGGCTCCACATCATCACTTGCCTGGGCAGTGCTCCTCTTCTGCTTGATAGCCTGTTTATTCAACGTTTTTGTGATGCAAATGTCAATGGAGTGAGGCAATTTAATAAAAATATGACCCCTCAAATTTGTTGCAAATTTGTTGATCTCATGCGTATTGTAGAACAAACTATTTAGCCTTTAAGATTCTTTACACCCAAGTAACCTCATTATTATTAGAAAACAAAAGGACTTTCGATGACGATTTCTAGCTTTGTACCCCCCCACAGGACACTCATGGGACCTGGCCCTTCAGACATTTACCCACAGGTATTACAAGCACTTAGCCGCCCGACTATTGGTCATTTAGACCCGTTATTTATTGGTATGATGGATGAGCTTAAGGCGTTACTTAAATATGCCTTTCAGACAGAGAATGACTTTACTATTGCCGTCTCTGCTCCTGGCAGCGCAGGGATGGAAGCTTGCTTTGTCAATTTAATTGAGCCAGGAGATAAAGTCATAGTTTGTCGAAATGGTGTCTTCGGTGATCGTATGAAAGAAAACGTCATTCGTTGCGGTGGCGAAGCTATCCTCGTTGACGATGAATGGGGAAAGCCTGTTTCTGTTGAAAAAGTGCAGCAAGTCATCTCAGATAACCCTGACGCGGTATTGTTGGCTTTCGTACATGCAGAGACTTCTACTGGAGCGGTAAGCGATGCTAAGCAGCTAAGTCAGCTTGCCAAGCAAAATGGTATGCTTACGATTGTCGATGCCGTGACGTCGCTTGGCGGTGTTCCATTACTTGTGGATGAGTGGCAACTTGATGCTGTGTATTCAGGTAGCCAAAAATGTTTGTCTTGTGTTCCAGGGTTATCCCCCGTTACTTTATCGCCTCTTGCTATTGAGCGAATTAAAGCGCGTAAAACACCCGTTCAAAGTTGGTTCTTAGACCAAAGCTTAGTGCTAGGTTATTGGAGTGGTGAAGGCAAGCGTAGCTACCATCACACAGCGCCAGTGAATAGCCTTTATGCTTTGCATGAATCCTTAGTGATACTGAAAAATGAAGGGCTCGAAAACGCATGGCAGCGTCATAAAGAGATGCATATTTTACTCGCTGATGGGCTAGAAAAATTAGGGCTGACTTTTGTGGTAGAAAAAGAGAGTCGATTGCCACAGCTTAACGCAGTGTACTTCCCAGAGGGCATTGACGATGCGGCAGTGAGGCAGCAATTGCTGGAAGGTTATAATTTGGAAATCGGTGCTGGTTTAGGTGCATTAGCAGGTAAAGCTTGGCGGATTGGCTTAATGGGCTATGCGGCAAGAAAAGAGAATGTTGCTTTGTGCCTTAAAGCACTGGAAACCGTGCTTAAATAGTTGATGATATTAAAAAGACCGAAAGCGTTAGCTTTCGGTCTTTTTCTTTAAACTACAAATACAGAGGAATAATATCTGTTTAACGGTTAACCGTTATAGAGATGCAATCGTCTGTTTTTGCTCTTCAAGTTTAACTAAGGTTTCTTTGTAACCGTCAAGCTTTTCACGTTCTTTAGTGATAACAGCTTCTGGTGCTTTGGCAACAAAACCTTCATTGCTTAGCTTGCCTTCGGTACGCTTAATTTCACCTTGAATCTTAGCCATTTCTTTATCGAGACGAGCAAGTTCGGCGTCTTTATCGATAAGCCCTGCCATTGGAATCATTAGCTCAGACTTACCAACGAGCTTAGTCGCACACGCAGGTGTTGCTTCGTTGTCGGCAAGAACTTTAATATCATCAAGCTTAGCAAGCGCATTAAGAACGATCTTATTTGCTTCAATACGATCCGCATCTTTCTCATCAGCGACTTTGATCATTACTTCTAAGCCTTTGCTTGGTGCAATGTCATATTCAGCACGCAAGTTACGGATTGCGGTAATGAAAGTCTTCACCCACTCGATGTCGTCAACGATCTCAGCATTGAAGTTCGCTTCATTAAACTGAGGAAGCGCTTGAGTCATGATCGTCTCGCCTTCTACACCGTCTACTAGCGGCTTAACGCTCTGCCAGATAGACTCTGTGATGTAAGGCAACACTGGGTGAGCAAGACGTAGCGTCTTTTCAAGAACCGTGATAAGCGTGTAACGAGTCGCTTGTTGCTGCGCTTCAGAGCCTTTCCAAAGAACAGGTTTAGTGAGCTCTAAGTACCAGTCACAGAATTGGTTCCAGATGAATTCATAAAGCGTGTTTGCTGCCATGTCTAGACGGTAGTTGTCTAGGTGAGCGTTAAACTCTTTCGCTGCAACTTCAAACTGAGATTCAATCCACTTATCAGCAAGAGAGAACTCCATGTTTGCACGATCTAGAGCAGACAGTGACATGCCACAATCGTGTTCTTCTGTGTTCATCAGTACGTAACGGCTAGCGTTCCATAGTTTGTTACAGAAGTTACGGTAACCTTCAAGACGCTTCATGTCCCAGTTGATGTCACGACCCGTTGAAGCCATCGCAGCAAGTGTGAAACGTAGTGCATCAGTACCGTATGGTTCGATACCATTTTCGAACGTCTTACGTGTCGCTTTTTCGATCTTAGCTGCCAGCTTCGGTTGCATCATGTTGCCACAACGCTTTTCGACTAGCTCTTCAAGGCCGATGCCATCAATCATGTCGATTGGGTCAAGTACGTTACCTTTCGACTTAGACATCTTATCGCCATTTTCATCACGGATAAGACCTGTCATGTACACGGTTTTAAATGGTACTTGAGCTTTGCCATCTTCGTCTTTCACGAAGTGCATGGTCATCATGATCATACGCGCAACCCAGAAGAAGATAATATCAAAGCCAGATACCAGTACTTCAGATGGGTGGAAGGTTTTCAGTGCGTCTGTATCTTCAGGCCAGCCTTGTGTGCCGAACGTCCAAAGTGCAGAAGAGAACCAAGTATCAAGAACGTCGTTGTCTTGCTTAAGGACAATAACAGGCGCTAGGTTGTTCTTTTCACGCACTTCTTCTTCTGTGCGACCAACGTAAACTTTACCATCGTTGTCGTACCATGCTGGGATACGGTGGCCCCACCAAAGTTGACGAGAGATACACCAGTCTTGCACGTCACGCATCCACGCAAAGTACATGTTTTCGTACTGTTTAGGGACGAATTGGATTTGACCATCTTCAACGGCTTTAACTGCCGGTTCAGCAAGAGGCGCTGTGCGCACGTACCATTGGTCAGTCAGCATTGGTTCGATAACCACGCCGCCACGGTCGCCGTAAGGAACGGTTAGGTCGTGATCTTTGATCTCTTCAAGCAGGCCAAGTTCATCGAATTCAGCAACGATAGCTTTACGTGCAGCAAAACGCTCCATGCCTTGGTATTTAGCTGGAATGTCTGTTGAGTAAACATCGCTTTCTTCGCCGTTCGTTGTGAATACTTCAGCAGCATCACGGATATCAGCGTTGAACGTTAGGATGTTGATCATTGGTAGGTTGTTGCGCTTGCCCACTTCGTAATCGTTAAAGTCATGAGCTGGTGTGACTTTCACACAACCCGTGCCTTTTTCCATGTCTGCGTGCTCATCGCCTACGATAGGAATAAGACGGTTTACAACA
This sequence comes from Vibrio sp. GJ43-1, assembly GCF_055808835.1. Lineage (NCBI taxonomy): Bacteria > Pseudomonadati > Pseudomonadota > Gammaproteobacteria > Vibrionales > Vibrionaceae > Vibrio > Vibrio sp. GJ43-1. Next base: position 556,790 of record NZ_CM147884.1, read on the forward strand.
GGAAGTAGGATTTCTTTGCCGATAAGATCTTTGTAGCGAGGATCTTCTGGGTTTACGGCAACACCAGTATCACCAAGCATGGTTTCTGGACGAGTCGTTGCGACAACAATGTAGTCTTTGCCATCGGCGGTTTTAACACCGTTCGCTAGTGGGTAGCGGAAGTGCCACATGAAACCTTTTTTGTCTTTGTTTTCAACTTCAAGATCAGAAATTGCAGTGTGCAGTTTAGGATCCCAGTTTACTAGACGCTTACCACGGTAAATTAGGTCTTCTTCATACAGGCGAACAAACACTTCTTGAGTTGCAGCCGATAGGCCGTCATCCATAGTGAATCGCTCACGATCCCAGTCTACCGATGCACCAAGGCGACGAAGCTGTTGAGTGATGGTGCCGCCAGATTCAGCTTTCCATTCCCAAATTTTGTCGATGAAAGCTTCACGGCCGTAGTCGTGTTTTGTTTTGCCTTCTTCAGCGGCAATTTTACGCTCTACAACCATTTGTGTCGCGATGCCTGCGTGGTCAGTACCAACCTGCCATAGCGTATTTTTACCTTTCATGCGCTGAGCACGGATAAGGGTATCCATGATTGTATCTTGGAAGGCATGGCCCATGTGTAGGCTACCAGTGACGTTCGGTGGCGGGATCATGATGCTGTATGCTTCTTTTGAAGTGTCACCGTGTGGCTTAAAGTAGCCTTTCTCTTCCCAAGCTTGGTATAAAGCTTGTTCGATTGATGTTGGGTTATATGTCTTTTCCATAGCGTTCTGGATACTTAACTTATTAATACTGTGAAAGAAATCTGTCAAACCTTATAATTAAGCGTGATTATCGCTTACCTATAAGGATTGACCGTGATTAGGATTCAGTGTGCTGAATCTTGATGGTCTGTAGCTGGTAGCCTGCTTGACGGTAAATTTTATACCTTTCTCGAGCAAGTTGCTTAGCTTTTTCTTCGCAAGGCACGAAGTCTACCACTTGAGCGAATGTCTGGGCAAAGGTTGCGTGCGTCTCGGCAACATTTATCACCAGCTGACGGTTCCAGCTCGGTTTTAAGCCGTCAAATCCAATCTCTACAGGGGTACCATTTTTAGGACCCTCACCCACTAAATTGTGAGCGATAAACGCGCTCGCATCAACTTGCCAAAAGTATTCAGCCCAGGCTTCTGCGGAGACTCGGTCGGTGGCATTGAGATAAATTTTGGCACCTTGGCCAGTAAAGTGTCGGCAAAGATAGTGAACATAAGCAAAAAAGCCTGGCTGTGTATCTTCCAAGCTTTCTTCTTCAACGATATAAAATGTTGCAGTTTGCATAGCTACCTAAAAAGTAAAAGGGCCGTTAGGCCCTTTTTTTATTCTTCAGTTTCGTGGCCACTTCGATTCAGTAAGAATTGGACAAGTAGGGAGACAGGACGACCCGTTGACCCTTTCGCTTTACCCGATTTCCAAGCGGTGCCTGCAATATCTAAGTGCGCCCAATGATACTTCTTAGTGAAGCGGGATAAGAAACAACCTGCGGTAATTGTGCCACCCGGACGGCCGCCAATGTTTGCCATATCGGCAAATGGGCTGCTGAGTTGTTCTTGGTACTCATCGGCCATTGGTAGGCGCCAAGCGCGATCGCCAGCTTGCTCTGAAGCGTTAACTAACTCATGAGAGAGTGGGTTATGGTTAGAAAGGACACCACTGATATGATGACCTAGTGCAATAACACAGGCACCAGTTAGCGTAGCAACATCGACCACACACTCAGGCTCAAAGCGCTCAACGTAAGTGAGAGCATCACACAGTACTAAGCGACCTTCTGCGTCGGTATTCAGTACTTCTACAGTTTGGCCAGACATAGTCGTTAGAATGTCACCAGGGCGATAAGCGTTGCTGCCTGGCATGTTTTCACAGCCAGCAAGAATACCAATAACATTGATAGGCAGGTTCAACTTTGCCAAGGCTTTCATTGTACCCATGACAGAAGCCGCACCACACATGTCATACTTCATTTCATCCATGCCTTCACCCGGCTTGAGTGAAATACCGCCTGAATCGAATGTTAAACCTTTACCAATAAGTACGATAGGTTTTGCGTTAGAATCCGGGTTGCCTTTGTACTCCATGATAGACATCAGGGATTCATTTTTAGAACCGCGTCCAACCGCTAGATAAGAGGTCATACCGAGCTTTTCCATCTCTTGCTCACCAATGATCTTGGTGGTCACTGTCTCGTAATCGTCAGCAAGACGACGAGCCTGAGAGGCTAAGTAGGCTGGGTTTGCAATGTTCGGTGGCATGTTGCCTAGGTCTTTCGATGTTTTTACACCTGACGCAATAGCAAGGCCGTGAGAAATGGCTTTTTCACCAAGGTTGAGCTCACGACGTGTCGGTACATTAAACACCAATTTGCGTAACGGGCGACGCGTCTCTGGTTTGTTGCTCTTGAATTGATCAAAGGTGTAAAGGCCATCTTTTGTCGCTTCAACCGCTTGGCGCACTTTCCAGTACGTATCGCGACCTTTAACGTGCAGTTCTGTCAGAAAGCATACCGCTTCCATAGAACCGGTTTCATTTAAGGTGCTGATGGTTTTTTGGATAATCTCTTTGTATTGACGCTCCCCCAACTCTCGTTCTTTGCCACAACCGACCAGTAGAACACGCTCAGAAAGCACGCCTGGTACTTGATGCAACAGTAGCATTTGCCCTGGTTTACCTTCTAGGTCACCACGACGTAGCAAAGAGCTAATATAGCCATCACTGATTTTATCGAGTTGCTCTGCAACCGGAGAGAGACGACGTGGCTCAAATACGCCGACGACAATGCAAGCACTGCGTTGCTTCTCTGGACTGCCACTTTTAACACTAAACTCCATGCGTACTCCTACATCCTAAAGACAAATAGAACTAAATGTTGGATAATCAATTATCAAAGTTTGAATCATAGCCGTTAGTTCGGCCTATAATTGTAAGATAAAAATTGATCCAAAAAGTAAAAAATAAAAGGTTTATCCGAAAACTATAGCGATTCAACCAAAAAAACAAGTTTTGTATAGGTGTTTTCACTGTGATTATTGTTAGATATTTGATCAGAGAAACAGTTAAGAGCCAATTAGCCATATTTTTTGTGCTCTTTTTAGTGTTTTTCAGCCGTCAATTTATCAATGTGCTTGCGGATGCTTCTGATGGAGATATTCCCGCTGGACTTATTATGACTCTCGTTGGTATTAGCATGCCTACGATGGGCTTATTGATGTTTCCATTAAGTATTTACATCGGAATTTTGGTGACTTTTGGGCGACTTTACGCCGAAAGTGAAATAACGGTGATGAATGCGACGGGGATAGGGAACAAATTTCTCATTCGCGCGGCGATGTACCTCGCCGCGATCACCTGCGCGCTTGCTGCATTTAATGCGTTTTGGTTAGCGCCTTGGACACAAGAACAAGAAGTACAAATACGGGAGAAATTGGCCTCAGAGAATTCAGTAGAACTGCTACAGACGGGACAATTTCAACGCACTCCCGATGGCACTTCGGTGGTTTTTATCGACAGCATTAAAGATAAAAAGCTCGAAAACGTGTTTGTTGCACAACTTAGCCCCCGTGATACGGTTTTGCCAAGTGTCATTTCATCTAAATCAGGTGAAGTGAAAGAGCTCAGTGATGGTCGCCAGATTATCGCTTTGTATGATGGTGTCCGTTATGAAGGTGCACCAACACGTTTAGAGTACATGGTGACGGAGTTTTCTGATTACGAAGGCATGATCGGACAACGAGAAGCGCAAGCTCGAGGGCGCTCTTGGATGGCGATACCGACGTTGGATTTGCTTTCTAATCCAGATCCGAAAGCTCAGGCTGAATTACATTGGCGAATTTCACTGGTGATCTGTATCCCGCTTCTGACGATGCTCGTGGTCCCGCTCTCTGCTGTGAACCCAAGGCAAGGGAAGTTTGCCAAAATGGGCCCGGCTATTTTGGTTTATTTCACCTACTTTTTGGCGATTAGTGCCATGAAGTCATCGCTAGAAGATGGCTCTGTTCCGTCTTACATTGGATTATGGCCAATTAATATCGCTCTTTTGTTCACGGCCATCATGGTCAACGCTTACGACACGGTGGGTATGCGCAAGTTTCGGGAGAAATTTAGGCAAAAGCGTTACAAACGAAAAGAGGCAGCCTAATTCATGTTTAAAATTTTAGATGTCTATGTTGGTCGTACCATCATTACCACCATCTTGTTGGTGCTTGCGGTATTTGTTGGTTTGTCAGCCGTCATTAAGTATGTGGAGCAACTGCGCTCAGTCGGCGAAGGCAGCTACGATCTCTTGTCGGCACTGTACTTTGTACTGTTAGGTATGCCTCGTGATATAGAGCTATTCTTCGCAATGGCATCACTGTTAGGGGCGTTGATCGGCTTAGGGATGTTAGCCAGTAGTTCCGAGCTTGTCGTCATGCAAGCGGCGGGTATCTCGAAAGTGCGGATTGGTTTATCGGTGTTAAAAACCGCAGTACCATTGATGATTATCGTGATGGCGCTGGGTGAATGGGGCGCTCCAACGACGCAACAGATGGCGCGAGATCTACGCTTACAAGCGACTTCGGGGGGCAGCATTGTTTCAGTGAGAAACGGTGTGTGGGCGCGCGACGGTAATGACTTTATTTTCATATCGAGCGTTAGCGATAACACCCTAACAGGGTTGAATCTTTGGCGGTTTGATGAAAATAAAAAGTTAACCAGCACCATTTTTGCTGAAAGCGCCGATTACATTGGAAAAAATGGCTGGGTCATGAACGATGTTCAGGTAACCAATTTGGAAAATACGGAAGCTTTCACTAAAGAAATGTTTCCGACATATCAATGGGAAACGTCCTTAGTTCCGGATAAGTTGAAAGTCGTGACGGTTGATTTGAATGAATTGCCGATCAGTGGTCTATACGATTATATGAAGTACCTAGAAGCGTCCGAACAAGACTCTTCTCGCTACGAGTTGGCGTTTTGGCGCAAAGCCACGCAGCCTATTTCGGTCGGTGTCATGATGTTGATGGCGTTATCGTTTGTGTTTGGTCCATTACGTAGTGTGACGATGGGCGCTCGAATTCTGTCTGGTGTTGTTGCTGGGTTTACCTTTTATATTTCTAGTGAGTTCTTTGGACCACTGAGTTTGGTGTATGGCATTCCGCCCGTTTTCGGTGCTCTGGGACCCAGTATCATTTTCTTATTGATTGCTACCCTGTTATTGCGAAGAAAGCTGTAGCGACATAGAGAGATAGCAAAATAAGGCAAGTTAAATAAAAAGGCTGAGATGATTCTCAGCCTTTTTATTATCTGTGCGATGGTACATGTAAACTAGTACTGGTCTTCTGACCAACCGTCGCTGTCAGACATATCGGGCGCGCCAGCGATAGCATTTTCTTCGTCAGCCCATTCGCCGAAATCAATCATTTGGCACTGTTTAGAGCAAAAGGGCCTGAACGGGCTTTCTTCTGCGCTCCATATCACATCGACCTTACATTGAGGGCACTGAACGATGGTTGGTTTACTCATAATTGGATCCATACTTCATATTGTTTAGCTGCAAACAGCCAGTTCAAATTCAACATCGTTAGGGTAGGCTTGTCCCGACTCAAAGGCAATAAACTTAATGGCAAAACGGTTCTTGTGGCCCGAAATCATAGGATAAACACCGCACTCCATAGGAATAGTGAGTCTTAGAATATTGGCTTCTTCGGCATCGCTTTGATAAAAACCAGAACGTGCAATCTGAGGTTTCATCCGCCCAGTTTCTCTGGTGAGCTTTAGCCACATGCTGAGGGCATTCATGAGTGGCTTGAGATTACCGAGCCACTTCTCCGCGTCGTGCATGCGCTTTTCTAAAGGCAGGTGAAGCCAATAGTGTAGGGACGGTAAATCGAAGCAGCATGAGCCGCCTGGCAAGCCAAAGCGTTGACGTATGGCGCTGAGGAAACGGTCTTCTCGAAGTGACTGACCAAAACGTTCAGCCATCATAAGTTCTTTATGAACAACGTCGATATCTCGGAGCAGGTTACCAAGCATTTCTTGATCGACATCGTCGATGTTTAACCACGAACGATAGGTCTGTCTTTGTTTCTCAAGATCTTTTGCTAATTCACTCTTGAGTTGCATCTGTTCAAATATCTCCAATAAATCAAATAGTGATTTAAAGAAAATTTGGTACTGATGACTGTCCGAAAATGACGAAGAATGCTGAAGCTGTCTCAGGAGAGATTCAACTCTTAGGTAAATTCTAGTTTTTTCATTAAGAGGATGTTCGAATCTATTTGTTGTCATTTCACTAGCCTTTAAACGCTTCCCTATTATTTTCACCGATTTTGACTGCACAATGCTAGGTACTTTTGGTGTAATTGTGTGACTTGGGACAAAAGTTGAGCGTTGTTCGTATTATTATCAATCACATCATCGGCATACGCTAGTCGAGTTTCTCGGTCAGCTTGTGAATTGAGTATAGAACGCACTTGTGATTCTGGTACACCGTCCCGTGTCATGGTTCGGTAAATTTGCGTTTCTTCATCAACATCAACCACCAAGACGCGATCAGCCATGCTATTTAAGCCGTTTTCAACTAACAGCGGAACAACAAAAAGTGTGTAAGGGCTTGTTGAGTTATCCAGTAACACTTGCATGCGTTGGCGAATCATAGGGTGGAGCAACTGATTGATCCATTGCTTATCCTGTTCGCTAGCAAAAATACGTTCTCTTAGAGCTGTGCGATTCAACTCCCCACTAGGCAGCAGTATTGATGGACCAAATTGCGCAGTTATTGCGTTGAGTCCAGTGGAGCCTTTTGCCACGACTTCTCGCGCCACCACATCGGCATCGACCAACTCGATATTAAACTCATCACGAAAAAGGTTCGCCACGGTGGTTTTCCCACTCGCTATCCCCCCGGTTAGTCCAATGACATAACTCATAAACTGGCTCCCACAAAAGCGGTTAAATAGTAGTTGATGATGGCATCTCCCCATAGTGCGCATACCCAACCCGCTATGGCTAAATAAGGGCCAAAAGGGAACGCCATATCAATGCCTTTTTTTTGTAGTCGAAGCTGGATGAGGCCGAATATGACCCCGACTACAGAGGAAAGTAATACAATGATGGGAAGATGCGCCCACCCTAGCCATGCACCTAAGGCTGCCAGCAGTTTAAAGTCACCATAGCCCATGCCTTCTTTACCTGTGAGCAGTTTAAATGCCCAATAGACAGACCAAAGACAGAGATAGCCAAGCATGGTACCAATAACGGAATCCATTAGAGAAATGGGAGAAATGCCAAATAATGCCAGTGAGATACCTGCCCACATAAGCGGCAGTGTAAGCTGGTCGGGCAGCAGCATAGTATCAAGGTCAATAAACGTTGCAGCGATGAGCGTAAAAGTAAACGCAATCAAAGCAACGCTGTAAAGGCTGTAGCCTAATTCAAATGCTACGACAGTGGCAAGTACGGCGCTGAGTAATTCAATAATAGGGTAGCGTGCGCTTATTTTATTACCACATTGGCGACATTTACCTTGTAATAATACCCAGCTTAAGACGGGAATATTATCCACTATTCGTATTGCGGTTTGGCAGTTAGGGCAGGTTGAACGAGGAATACTCAGGTTATAGTCACCTTGAGGTGGCTCAATGTGATATTCGGGAAAGGCCTCAGCACATTCTTGGCGCCAACCTCTTTCCATCATGATGGGCAGACGGTGTATCACCACATTAAGAAAACTGCCAACAATTAGGCCAACAATGGCGGCGAAGACCGAGTAAAGCCAAGGATAATAGGTAAAAACGTCCATTTTTGAGTGCTAGCCTAAAGAATCAACAGGTTATTGCCTATGTTAGCCTATTACCGACATTAAGTTAAAGATAGGAAGGTACATTGCGACCACTAACCCTCCCACCATCGTCCCTAGAAACACAATAATGAATGGTTCGAGTATTTTCCCGAGATTATCGACGGTGTTATCCACCTCAAATTCATAGATGGCCGCAATTTTATTCAGCATGTCATCGAGTTGCCCTGACTCTTCACCTATCATGACCATTTGTAGCACCATCTCGGGGAAGGCATTAGCATTGCGCATGGCTAGGTGAATAGGGGTGCTTAGCGACCACATCGCCATGAATCGAAAGAATGGATTGCTGATAATAGGTGCAGTCAGCGGTTTTTGCACTGGCTTGAATGCTCGATAAAATAGGGATCCCTGAGCTAAAGCTGGTGGCTAGGGTACGGCTAAACTTAGCGATTGAAGCCTTAGTGATGATAGCTCCTATGATGGGGATACCAAGAGACAAACGGCTGGTATGCAGTTTAAATGCGGCATTTTGTTTTCTTAATAAGCGAAACATAACAAGGGCGACGCCGATACTGATGATGAGCATGGACCCATTAGCTTGCAACCAATGCGAGGCTTGCAGAACTTGCAAGGTAAACCAAGGTAAGGTGGCGTTAAATCCTTTGAACATGCTTTCAAACTCTGGGATCACTTGTGTCAACATTAAAAAGGTGACGATGAACGAGACCAAAAGTACCATGCCGGGGTAGATAAGAGCTTTAACGACTTTTGATTTCAGAGCTTCTTGTTTTTCTCTATACAGTGCGAGACGCTCGAAGACAGCAGGTAAGTTTCCCGATGTTTCACCTAGTGGCGACCATGTCGACGTAGAAGCTATCGAAATGCACACTGGCCATTTGCATGGCTCGTGAGATAGGTGTCCCAGCTTCAATCGCTTTACAGATTTGCCCGAGCACCGACTTCATTTCTGCTTTAGTGTGATTATCTGCGACCAACTTAAGCGCATGAATAATGGGAATGCTCGGTACTCAACATGGTGGCGAGCTGACGTGTTAGTGTGGTGATATCTTGTCGTTGGATGCGATGCGTGAGCTTAGTCCAAAGGGATACGCTATGGCGGGTGATTTTCTTAATTTGAACATGCTGGCTTTTAAGCTTATCCCTAACCTCACTTTCTGTCATGGCAAGCGTATGACCCGACACTTTTTTCCGGTGCTGTTGATGCCTTTCCAGCGAAAGGTTTTTAGCGGAATAGCTTGTATTTTAGCCATTATCGTTCCCTTCAAAATGATACAGAGCTTGCAATGCAAAGGTAGTAATGCTGAATCTAAGTACTTAAAGTACCTGGCCTAGAAATAGAGAACACGCTGCAGCTCCTTAAAGCTGGTGATCCCTTGCTCAAGTTTCGTGATCCCTGATTGTTTTAAGGTGAGCATACCTTGCGACTTGGCGATAGACTCTAGCTCTTGGATACTGGCATTTTGCATGACCGCCTCCGCGAGCTCAGCCGTAAAGGGCATCACTTCATAAATGCCTGTCCGTCCTGAGTAGCCATGATTGCAGGCGTTGCAGCCTTTTTCATTGGCTTGATAAATGGTGTTCGCTTGGTGATAAAGCGAGGTTGTGCTGCAATCCAATGGGTAGCACTTCAGGCGTTTTACAGTGATTGCAGAGTTTACGAGCCAGTCGTTGTGCGATAATTAGGGACAGCGACGATGCAAGGTTGAAAGCGTCGATGCCCATATTTTGCAGCCGAACGACGGTTTCAATCGCAGAGTTGGTGTGCAGGGTGGATAGGACTAAGTGACCAGTTTGCGCCGCTTTCACCGCAATTTCTGCGGTGTCGAAATCTCGAACTTCCCCTACCATGACAATATCAGGATCCTGTCTTAAGAACGATCGCAGCGCTTCTGGGAAACCAAAGCCGATTTTGGGGTTAACTTGCACTTGGTTGATGCCATCAAGATGGATCTCGACCGGATCTTCTGCTGTTGAAATATTGCGATCCGCAGTGTTGAGAATACTCAATCCGGTATACAGCGAGACGGTTTTGCCACTGCCAGTCGGACCTAGGTGATAAGGATCATGCCTTGCGGCTTTTTAAGTGCATTTAGGTAAAGCGTGCGTTGTTGTGACGTATAGCCAAGTTGATCAATGTTCAAGTTGGCCGAGCCGCCATCCAGGATCCGCAAGACTATTTTTTCGCCCCACATTGTCGGTAGGGTGGAGACTCGCATGTCTACGGCGGCGCTGTCGGAGAGCTTGAGTTTAATTCGCCCATCTTGAGGCAAGCGACGTTCGGCAATATCGAGTTTGGCCAAAATCTTAATGCGGGCAGAGAGGCGCCTGCTAAGGTGACTGGCGGGCTGGTGGGTTTCAATTAATATTCCGTCACAGCGCAAGCGAATACGGTAGACGTGCTCATAAGGCTCAAAGTGAATATCAGACGCTTTTTTACGAACCGCATCAATGAGGACTTGTTGAATAAAGCGGCTAACTGGGGATTCATCGAGACTTAAATCTTCGATGTTATCCAGTTCAGCATCGGTGACTTGCACTAAGTTGGCTAAGTCATCGGAAGTGAGATCCTTACTGCTATTTTGCCAACTGTCACCAGTTTCTCCGTACATACGCCGAATTGCGGCGCGAATGTCTTGATGACACGCTAAAACCAGCTCAATCTGCATGCCAGTGGCAAAACGAAAGTCATTTTCAACATGCTGTAAAGTAGGATCGCCAATAGCGATGGTAAGTACACCATTAAATTGAGATAAGGGTAAGGCATTGTGGGTCGTGATGGCGTCGCGTAGCCCTAAGCGTTGGCAAAGCTCGGTAAAATCAAAGCTATGAATAGGCGTCACCGCCAGCCCGAATAACAAACTCAGCTGGTGGGTGAATTCCTGTGGCGTGAATAGATTCAGCTCAAGCACCGCATCGGGCGCGGAACAGCCCGATGTGGCGATGAGGTCTAACACCGACTCCGCTTGCGACGCACTAATCAGGCTAGCGTGCTGCAAGATAGAGGGGAGGTTAGATTGCATTGTTTATTGAACGCCGATTGTTCCCCCACCTGTACAGTTTTTTGGTAGTTCATCCGCACCACTATCGATTGTACTAATGCAACTCCAAGAGCCTTCATTATCTCTTTTTAGAGCGATTTTTTTGCCTTTTATAGCTGGTGAAGAATCATTTGGAAATGCATAAACAACCGTTCCAGATCCATCGGTTATATCTCCGGTTTTTATATAATTACTAACGCTACTTGGAATTGACGCTGAGGCCGTCGCTGGAAAAGTTCCATTTTCAAGTGTATGTGTTTCAAGGTTAGTTTTTAAACCAGAAAGGGTAGCAAGTGCTGATGCAGCTTCAGCTTTTGCCACATATTTTTGATACTGAGGAAGAGCAACTGCCGCCAATACCCCAATCACCGCCACTACAATCATCAACTCAATCAAGGTAAAGCCTTGTTGTTTATTCGTTTTTCTCATCATCTTGTCCTTAGAATAGTGATACTTAGCTACAGTAGGTATCAGCCCATACGCAATAAAGCGCACAATGATTGAGCTACGAGTGAGTTGGGAAATTTTTGGAGTTTGTTGCAAGGTATGCAGGAGAGGTTGCGAGTGGGGTTGAGTTTTGGGTTGTAGGTGGAGGAAGAGCGGTTCTATGGTCCTGTGGCCCTATGGTTTAGGGGAAGAGCAGTTCCTAGTTCCTAGATGGGGATAGTGAATTAACAGTATTATTTGACAGGTTGAGCATTAAGCGTAGTCTGGGACCACAGGACCACAGGACCACAGGACCACAGGACCACAGGACCACAGGACCACAGGACCACAGGACCACAGGACCACAGGACCACAGGACCACAGGACCACAGGACCACAGGACCACAGGACCACAGGACCACAGACATAAAAAAAGCGAAGTCTAATTAGACTCCGCTCAGTTTAATTTTCCTCTAGGACCTAGGACCCCGCTCTTAAACCGCTCCTATCCCTTAAACCTCATCGACAAATCCATCGCTTTTAAATGCTTAGTCAGCGCGCCAACAGAAATATAATCTACGCCTGTCTCGGCAAACTCTTTGATGGTGTCCATCGTGACGTTACCTGAGTTTTCTAGTGCAGCGCGGCCTGCGTTGATTTTCACCGCTTCACGCATCATGTCAGTAGTAAAGTTATCCAGCATGATGATGTCTGCACCAGCTTCAATAGCTTGGTTCAATTCTTCAAGCGATTCAGTTTCGACTTCAACGGGTTTGCCCGGATTTAATTGCTTAGCTGTGGTAATGGCTTTGGTGATACCGCCACAAGCGATGATGTGGTTTTCTTTAATTAAGTAGGCATCAAAAACCCCAATACGATGGTTCAAACCACCGCCACAGGCGACCGCGTATTTAAGTGCGCTACGCAGACCTGGAATAGTTTTACGGGTGTCTAATAAACGGCACTGTGTGTGGGCGATTTTTTCAGCGTATTGGGCAGTAATGGTTGCGCAACCAGAGAGTGTTTGGATAAAATTCATCGCATTGCGTTCGCCAGTTAATAGAATGCGAGCCGGGCCTGACATGGTACAAAGGACTTGGTTGGGCTCAACTTTATCACCATCATCAACATGCCAATCAATGGCCACTTCACCACCAAGTTGCTTGAATACTTCGTCCGCCCACATTTTTCCACAAAAAACACCGTGTTCACGAGTAATGATAGTCGCGACATTTTGTGTGTCTGCTGGGATCAAGCTGGTGGTGATGTCTGCGCCTGCGTCTAGCGTTCCACCCAGGTCTTCACGCAGTGTATCGGCGACGGCACGAGTAATTTCAGTAGGAAGTTGCTGCTTTAAATACTCAAGGCGTTCTTGGCTGTTATGTGTGTTTTTCATCGCTTAAGGAATCTATGTGGGGGAACAAAGTGGGCATGATACTCTGGCTTGTGTGTAATTTCAGCATCAATTCTCGCATTTTATTGGTTGTTGGATAAAATCATAGCGAACCTTATGCAGATGGACATCATTAGTATGCAAAACCCCAATACGACTCAGTGTGAAAGCATGGCACCTATTGTTGATGAACAGGGCTGGTATTTACTCGGCTCGACGCGTGCCATCACCACATTTTGATGCCCGTAGTGATGAGCAAGATATCTCTTTGCTGGTGGTACACAACATCAGTTTACCGCCAGGTCAGTTTGGTGGTGGTCATATAGAATCATTTTTCCAAGGCACCTTGGACGCGAGCCTTCATCCATTTTTCAAGGTCATCGAGAATATGCGTGTTTCCGCCCATTGTCTCATTCGCCGTAACGGCGAGGTAGTGCAGTTTGTTCCGTTCTCTGCTCGTGCTTGGCATGCGGGTGTGTCGAGTTTTGCTGGGCGAGATAAATGTAATGATTATTCAATTGGGATTGAGCTAGAAGGGACGGACTTTTTACCGTACAGCCCAGAGCAGTATCAGAGCTTGGCTGAATTAACTAAGGTTATTTTGTCGTATTATCCGCAAATTACCCCTGAGCGGATAACTGGACATCAATATATTGCCCCTTTGAGAAAGACTGACCCTGGATTGGTTTTTGACTGGGTGCGGTTCAAACAAGGGCTATGATTAAATACTAATACCACCAATGGGTTAGACCTCCTCAACATCGATATATTTATTTTGTTACTTAAATTATTAAAAATAGCTTGTCTCATCCTGCAAGCTTTTTTTGATTTCGATCAACTTCCCTCACTCAATTATCACGTTCTTACCTGTTGATTTATAATGATTTTTCTAGCACGAAAAACGCCCGATAGGTTTCTTGTATGTAATTGGTATGACCAAGTCTGTTGGTGTTTTAATCAATAAATGTTTCATTGCTGTTAATGTACCGTCGCTTCTATGATGTGAATCAATTTTTAGCTAGACATTTGCGTTTTAAATGTGTTAATTTTTAGCCCAACTTGAAATTGGTAATACCAATTGACTGCATAAGAAAAGTAGAACTATAGCCATGGCTTATCAAAGGATTCGTCAGCCCAAACTTTCGGATGTTATCGAACAGGAACTTGAGCGGTTGATCGTCGAAGGAACGCTTTCAGCGGGGCAACAACTGCCTCCTGAACGTGAACTGGCAAAACAATTTGATGTTTCTCGACCTTCAATTCGAGAAGCAATTCAGCGCTTGGAAGCAAAGCGCCTGCTGACCCGTAGACAGGGTGGCGGTACGTTTGTTAGCGACAATATATGGAAAAGTTTTTCAGATCCTTTGCTAGAACTCCTTTCATCTCACAATGAAACTCAGCTTGACTTGCTAGAAGCGCGTCATGCAATGGAAGGTATTTCAGCTTATTTTGCAGCGTTGCGTGGTACAGAAGAAGATTTCGCTCAGATAGAAAGTTGTTTAGCTAATATCAGTGAAGTGCAAGAAAACAGTGACGTAGAGGCGGAAGCGTCTGCGGTTATGGCTTTTCTTATTGCCTTAACAGAAGCCGCTCATAATGTGGTTTTATTGCATATTATTCGAAGCTTAGCGCCACTACTTGAGCAAAATGTTCTACAGAATTTAAAGTTATTACATCGCCGCACTGAAGTGTCGGAGAAAGTCAGTAAACATAGAGCTAATATTGTAGATGCGATTGTTTCTGGTCAGCCTGAAAAGGCGCGAGAAATGTCTCATTCACATTTAGCGTATATCGAAGAAACATTGTTGGATTTGACGCGCGAAGAATCACGCCGAGAGCGTTCTCTACGTCGAATTCAGCAGGGTAATGAGTCGTAATAAAACGACGCATTAAATGTTTAGTATTTAGTAGAATCTAACTAACAAAAGGATAGATCGCCATGTCTGACATGAAGCATGACGTTGATGCTCTAGAAACTCAAGATTGGTTACAAGCACTAGAGTCAGTAGTACGCGAAGAAGGCGTAGAACGCGCACAATATTTACTAGAACAAGTTCTAGATAAAGCGCGTTTAGACGGTGTTGACATGCCAACCGGTATCAACACTAACTACATCAACACCATCCCAGCAGCACAAGAGCCCGCTTACCCTGGTGACGTCACTCTTGAGCGTCGTATTCGTTCGATTATTCGCTGGAACGCAATCATGATCGTATTGCGTGCTTCTAAGAAAGACCTAGACCTTGGTGGTCACATGGCTTCTTACCAGTCAGCAGCAGCGTTCTACGAAGTCTGTTTCAACCACTTCTTCCGTGCTCCAAACGAGACAGACGGTGGCGATCTAGTTTACTACCAAGGTCACATCTCTCCAGGTATCTACTCTCGTGCATTCGTTGAAGGTCGTCTAACTGAAGAGCAGCTCGATAACTTCCGTCAAGAAGTGGATGGTAAAGGTATCCCTTCTTACCCGCACCCTAAACTGATGCCTGAGTTCTGGCAGTTCCCGACCGTATCGATGGGTCTTGGCCCGATCTCTGCTATCTATCAAGCGCGCTTCCTTAAGTACCTTGACGGCCGTGGCTTGAAAGAAACCTCAGCGCAACGCGTATATGCGTTCTTAGGTGACGGTGAGATGGATGAGCCAGAATCACGCGGTGCTATTTCTTTCGCTGCGCGTGAGAAGCTAGACAACCTATGTTTCCTCATTAACTGTAACCTGCAGCGTCTAGACGGCCCTGTAATGGGTAACGGTAGCATCATCCAAGAACTTGAAGGCCTATTTAAAGGTGCAGGTTGGAACGTTGTTAAAGTTATCTGGGGTAGCAACTGGGATTCGCTACTAGCTAAAGACACGACTGGTAAGCTTCTTCAACTAATGAACGAAACTATCGATGGTGACTACCAGACATTCAAATCGAAAGATGGCGCCTACGTACGTGAGCACTTCTTTGGTAAGTACCCAGAAACAGCGGCACTTGTGGCTGATATGACGGATGACGAAATCTTTGCGCTTAAGCGTGGTGGTCACGATTCGTCTAAACTGTTTGCTGCATTCAACAATGCAAAAGAAACAGGTGGCAAGCCAACGGTAATCCTAGCTAAGACAGTTAAAGGTTACGGTATGGGTGATGCAGCTGAAGGTAAGAACATTGCTCACGGTGTTAAGAAAATGGACATGACTCATGTTCAACACCTGCGTGATCGCCTAGGCCTGGAAGACATCCTTTCAGATGAGAAGATCGCTGAACTTCCTTACCTGAAATTGGAAGAAGGAACGCCTGAGTACGAATACATGCACGCTCGTCGTAATGCCCTACATGGTTACACGCCAGCACGTCTTCCTAAGTTTACTCAAGAGTTCAAGGTTCCTGAGCTAGACGCATTCGCACCTCTACTGGGTGAACAGAAGCGTGATATCTCTACTACTATGGCTTATGTACGTACGCTAAACATCCTTCTTAAGGATAAGAACATTGGTAAGAACATTGTTCCTATCATCTGTGATGAAGCTCGTACATTCGGTATGGAAGGTCTATTCCGTCAGGTAGGTATCTATAACCCACATGGTCAAGAATACACACCTGAAGACAAAGGCATCGTTTCTTATTACAAAGAAGCAACGTCTGGTCAAGTTCTTCAAGAAGGTATCAACGAGCTAGGTTCAATGGCGTCTTGGGTTGCTGCGGCAACGTCATACAGCACCAACGATCTACCAATGATCCCGTTCTACATCTACTACTCAATGTTTGGTTTCCAACGTATTGGTGACATGGCATGGCTAGCAGGTGACCAACAAGCGCGTGGCTTCCTACTAGGTGCTACCGCAGGCCGTACAACGCTAAACGGCGAAGGTCTACAGCACGAAGACGGTCACTCGCACATTATGGCGAACACGGTACCTAACTGTATCTCTTATGACCCAACGTTTGCTTACGAGCTAGCGGTAATCATGCAAGACGGTATTCGTCGCATGTACGGTCCTGAGCAAGAAAACGTTTACTACTACCTAACTGTAATGAACGAAAACTACGCAATGCCAGCAATGCCAGAAGGCGCTGAAGAAGGCATCCGTAAAGGTATCTACAAGCTTGAGTCTCACGCTGGTACGAAGGGTAAAGTTCAGCTAATGAGCTCTGGTACTATCATGAACGAAGCGCGTAAAGCCGCTGAAATTCTAAGCGAAGAGTACGGCGTTGCCTCTGATGTCTTCTCTGTCACGTCGTTCAACGAACTGACTCGTGACGGCCAAGCGGTAGAGCGTGACAACATGCTTCACCCAGAAGCTGAAGAGAAAGTCCCGTATATCACAACCGTTCTTGGTAAAGAACCTGCTATCGCAGTGACTGACTACATGAAGAACTACGCTGAGCAAGTACGTGCATTTATGCCAAGCGAATCATACAAAGTACTGGGTACTGATGGTTTCGGTCGCTCTGATAGCCGTGAAAATCTACGTCGTCACTTCGAAGTTAACGCCGGATTACGTCGTAGTAGCAGCACTGACTGAGCTAGCCAAACGTGGTGATGTTGAAAAATCAGTGGTTGTAGAAGCGATTGCTAAATTTGGCATCGACACTGAAAAAACTAACCCGCAATACGCATAAGACTTCCATTAAGGTAGGAAAATACAATGACAATCGAAATTAATGTACCAGACATCGGTGCAGATGAGGTTGAAGTAACTGAGATTCTGGTTAACGTTGGCGACAAGGTTGAAGAAGAACAGTCACTGATCACTGTTGAAGGCGACAAAGCTTCTATGGAAGTTCCTGCGTCTCAAGCGGGTATCGTTAAAGAGATCAAAATAGCGGAAGGCGATTCTGTTTCTACTGGCTCTCTTATCATGATCTTTGAAGAGGCAGGCTCTCCTGCGGAAGGTGCTGCAGCAGCACCAGGCTGCGCCAGCAGTTGAAGCGGCGGCACCTGTTGCAGCTGCTCCTGCGGCCGCTGAACTTAAAGAAGTTCACGTTCCTGATATTGGCGGTGATGAAGTTGAAGTCACTGAAATCATGGTCGCTATCGGCGACGCAGTAGAAGAAGAGCAATCGCTTCTTACTGTTGAAGGCGACAAGGCTTCAATGGAAGTGCCTGCACCATTCGCAGGCATCGTTAAAGAAATCAAGATCGCTTCTGGTGATTCAGTGTCTACTGGTTCTCTAGTGATGGTTTTGAAGTGGCAGGCTCTGGCGCACCCGTTGCAGCAACGCCTGCTCCAGCAGCAGCTCCTGTTGCCGCGGCACCAGCCGCTTCTGCGGAGAAAGAAGTCAACGTACCAGATATCGGTGGCGACGAAGTCGAAGTGACTGAAATCATGGTAGCGGTTGGCGATACAGTAGAAGAAGAGCAATCTCTCATTACTGTTGAAGGTGACAAAGCTTCAATGGAAGTGCCTGCACCATTCGCTGGTACAGTGAAAGAAATCAAGATTGCAGCTGGCGATACCGTGTCAACTGGCTCTCTAATCATGACGTTTGTCGTTGAAGGCGCAGCACCTGCTCCTGTTGCAGCGCCTGCACAAGCAGCCGCTCCAGCGGCGGCGGCGGCCGCATCGGCGGACCGTCCTAAATCAGAAGCACCAGCAGCAGCTGGCGACTTCCAAGAGAACGGTGACTATGCTCACGCTTCTCCAGTTGTTCGTCGTCTTGCTCGTGAATTTGGCGTTAACCTGTCGAAGGTGAAAGGTTCAGGTCGTAAGAGCCGCATTCTGAAAGAAGATGTTCAGTCTTACGTGAAAGAAGCGCTTAAACGTCTTGAGTCTGGTGCAGCAGCATCTGGTAAAGGCGGTGATGGTTCAGCACTTGGCCTACTACCTTGGCCAAAAGTTGACTTCAGCAAGTTTGGTGAGACGGAAGTTCAAAAACTGTCTAAAATCAAGAAGATCTCTGGTGCTAACTTGCACCGCAACTGGGTAATGATTCCACATGTTACACAGTGGGATAATGCTGATATCACGGCGCTTGAAGCATTCCGTAAAGAGCAAAATGCGATTGAAGCGAAGAAAGACACAGGCATGAAGATCACACCTCTTGTGTTCATCATGAAAGCGGTCGCGAAAGCACTAGAAGCCTTCCCTGCATTTAACTCTTCACTATCTGAAGATGGTGAGAGCATCATTCTGAAGAAATACGTGAATGTTGGTATTGCGGTTGATACGCCAAATGGTTTGGTTGTTCCGGTCTTTAAAGATGTGAACAAAAAAGGCATTTACGAGCTATCTGAAGAGCTCGCAGTAATTTCTAAGAAAGCACGTTCTGGTAAACTGACTGCAGCCGATATGCAAGGTGGTTGTTTCACTATCTCTAGCCTAGGTGGCATTGGTGGTACTGCATTTACGCCAATCGTTAATGCACCAGAAGTGGGTATCTTAGGGGTATCTAAATCTGAAATGAAGCCAGTATGGAACGGGAAAGAATTTGAACCGCGCCTACAGCTTCCGCTTTCTCTATCCTACGATCACCGCGTGATCGATGGTGCAGAAGGTGCACGCTTCATTACCTATTTAAACAGCTGCTTGAGCGATATTCGCCGTTTGGTACTGTAACAAATAAATAGAAACTAGGGCGGCTGAAACAGCCGCCCTTATTGACAAAATTCAATGACAATTTGATGATACTGTAATTTTTACAAATCGAATTGTTGTCTAGCTCACAGGCTAAATTGATTTACTTTTCACACCATTAACATCTCTGTAAACTGTTGGCGGTCTGAATTACATTGTTTAAGCAACATACTTTAGATAATGTTGTTTAAAACAACGTCTCAATATAAGAAATCAATACCCACTCAGCCTGTTAGGGATAATGACTACAAGAGGTCAAAATGAGCAAAGAAATTAAAGCCCAAGTGGTAGTACTTGGTGCCTAGGTCCTGCTGGTTACTCCGCTGCATTCCGTTGCGCCGATTTAGGCCTAGAAACGGTTCTAATCGAACGTTATAGCACGCTTGGTGGTGTATGTTTGAATGTGGGTTGTATCCCATCTAAAGCACTACTTCACGTATCTAAAGTTATCGAAGAAGCAAAAGCGCTTGCTGAGCACGGTATCGTATTTGGTGAGCCGCAAACTGATATCGACAAGATTCGTCTTTGGAAAGAAAAAGTAATCGGTCAGCTTACTGGCGGTCTTGGTGGTATGGCTAAGATGCGTAAAGTGACAGTGGTTAACGGTTTAGGCCAATTTACCGTATCCTAACTCTATCGATGTTGATGGCGAAGATGGTAAAACAACCATCAACTTTGACAACGCGATCGTTGCGGCGGGTTCTCGTCCTATCAAGCTACCATTCATCCCGCATGAAGACCCGCGTATTTGGGATTCAACGGATGCACTAGAGCTTAAAGAAGTTCCGGGCAAACTGCTTATTATGGGCGGTGGCATCATTGGTCTAGAAATGGCGACGGTATACCACTCTCTAGGTTCTAAGATTGACGTTGTTGAGATGTTCGATCAACTGATCCCAGCAGCTGATAAAGACATGGTTAAGGTTTACACAAAGCGTATCAAAAACAAGTTTAACTTGATGCTTGAAACCAAAGTAACCGCAGTTGAAGCGAAAGAAGATGGCATCTACGTTTCAATGGAAGGCAAGAAAGCACCTGCTGAAGCTGAGCGTTATGATGCGGTTCTTGTTGCGATTGGTCGAGTGCCTAACGGTAAATTGCTTGATGCTGAAAAAGCAGGTATTGAAGTTGATGAGCGCGGCTTTATCAATGTTGATAAGCAAATGCGTACTAACGTGCCTCATATCCACGCGATTGGCGATATCGTTGGTCAACCAATGCTTGCGCATAAAGGTGTGCATGAAGGTCATGTAGCGGCAGAAGTTATTTCTGGTAAGAAACACTACTTTGACCCGAAAGTGATTCCATCGATTGCCTACACTGAACCAGAAGTGGCGTGGGTAGGTAAGACAGAGAAAGAAGCGAAAGCAGAAGGTCTAAACTACGAAACAGCAAGCTTCCCGTGGGCTGCATCTGGTCGTGCGATTGCTTCTGACTGTGCTGACGGCATGACTAAGCTTATCTTCGATAAAGACACGCACCGTGTTATCGGTGGTGCTATTGTTGGTACTAACGGTGGTGAATTGCTTGGTGAAATTGGTCTGGCAATCGAGATGGGTTGTGATGCGGAAGATATCGCATTGACGATTCACGCTCACCCAACACTGCATGAATCTGTTGGTCTTGCAGCAGAAGTATTTGAAGGCACGATCACTGACCTTCCAAATGCCAAAGCGAAGAAAAAGAAATAATTAAGATTTCTTAAGCACCTAAAAAACCGCTCATCTGAGCGGTTTTTTTATGCCTAAACGTTTATCGTGAGACGTTATGTCTGAATAATGCTTAGGCGACGATTTAACGAGCGAAGGCTAGTGATTCGCTTCGTTTTTATAGATACATACCATGTCCATATAGCAATCTGTTAAAGACTTAATGCCGTCACTATCCGTATTACGGTTAGCTTCAATGAACAGTGAATAACAAATGCCATGGAACAAACTAGTAAGATGTTTCGGATCATGGTGTGGGCACACTTCACCGCGCTCAACCGCTTTGATGAACATATTTTCAATCAATGCTTGGCTGGTCTTGTTAGAAGAAATAAACAAAGGCCAAACTTCTTCGCGAGTAGATGTACTCCATTCGAACCATACTTTATTCCAATGACAATCTTCCATCACCATATCGACTACTTTATCTAAGATGTTCGTCAGGTTGTCTTTAATATCACTATCAAGGTCGATGGTGTTAGATAAGAAGTTAGAGTATTGACAGACGACGTGATTGAGCACCTCATCGACAAGATCCTCTCGGGTTGGGAAGTAATTGAAGACAGTGGCGACAGAGACTTGAGCAATTTCTGCAATATCAGCGTGTCCGCCACGGCCGATGCCGCGTTTTGCAAATACTTCTAAGGCTATTTCCATCAACTGCAGTTTACGCTTCTGAGGAGATAGGCGAGTTCTTGGTCTTTTAACGATTGAGTCCATTTGATTTTCCTTGCCAACGTTGTATGAGCATATGACGTTAAAAATGCTCAGATTATTGTGCTGAGTCAGTGGCCCCTATGCTGGGATGGTCGTTTGGCATGACGACTACGCATCATGAATCAACCACTTTTCCATTTTGGAAATATACTGCTTAGCTTTTTCTATTGAGTGATAAGTGTAATGGTGCATATATCATTTGGTCAATGCCCATTCACTGATAATTATGATAATTAGTGGGTATTTACCTGCACATCACACTTTTATTGAAAGTGTAACAGTTTTTCAACAGGTTACGTTAACAAGACACACGGCTGGTTTAGACCAGTCGTGTGTTTGTCGTATCAGGATGAGTGCTATTTTTATCGAAACACAGAAAGTGTTACCATACCGCCACTTTAAGAGAGGCTCCTCTGCTTCAGAGTGGAGTTCATTTTATTCTGCTCCTAGGGTTTGATTTTGCTGAGTTCAAAGCGGTTAGAATCGCATCGTTTGAGTACACCACAATAATCGAGATCGATATGAAACATACTATTGAAGTGATGATTTCCGAGAAAGAAGTGCATGACCGCGTTCAAGTCTTGGGTAAAGAAATTACTGAGCATTATAAAGGCAGCGAAGATTTGGTCATGGTTGGCCTGTTAAGAGGCTCATTTGTATTTATGGCTGATTTAGCCCGTGCGATTGATATTACACACTCAGTGGACTTCATGACCGCGTCTAGCTACGGCAACACCATGGAAAGCTCTCGTGATGTTCGTATCTTGAAAGATCTTGATGACGACATCAAAGGTAAAGATGTCTTATTGGTTGAAGATATTATTGATACTGGTAATACCTTAACTAAGGTGAAAGAAATTTTGTCATTGCGTGAACCTAAGTCTATCCAGATTTGTACGTTGTTGGATAAGCCTTCTCGCCGTGAGGTCCCTGTTGATGTTAAGTGGATTGGCTTTGGCATTCCAGATGAGTTTGTGGTCGGTGTGGGTATTGATTACGCACAGAAGTATCGCCACCTGCCTTACATTGGTAAAGTTGTTCCTCAGGAATAGTAAAAACGCCCGCTTCTTCTAGTTAAGAGTGGGCGATTTTTATTCTAGTGCAGAGGGGGGACGATCGTTCGAGTACTTGCCGTATGCTTTACTTCAGTATTCCGCTATTTAAAATTTTTGCCATGGCAGCTTGGTAGTTTACTTCGAGAGTTTCACGGCTTGAGCAGCGCACACCAAGATCTTGCAACTTGCCATCGCCAATACCGTATACCACGCCGTGGATTTCGGTCTCTTGTCCGCGTTCCCAAGCATTTTGCATCACGGTAGAGTTACCTAAGTTGTACACTTGCTCAGCCACATTGATTTCACAAAGCTTGTCTCCCCACATTTCACGAGGAAGTTCACCAAGCCAGTTTCTGTGCTTAAGGTATAAATCACGGATATGCAGTAGCCAGTTGTTGATAAGACCAAGTTGTGGGTTGTCAATCGCGGCATTTACACCACCGCAGCCATAGTGGCCACAAACAATGATATGTTTGACTTTCAATACGTCTACGGCGTATTGCACCACAGAGAGACAGTTAAGGTCAGTATGAATGACCTGGTTAGCAACGTTGCGGTGTACAAACAGTTCGCCAGAATAAAGGCTTCATGAGGCGCTCTGCGGGGACGCGACTATCTGAACAACCGATCCAAAGAAAGCCCGGGTTCTGACCTTCTTCCAGTTTGGCAAAATACGCTGGGCGCTCTGCTTTTATTTGCTCTGACCACTTTGAGTTATTTTCAAAGAGTTGTTTGATTTCTGGCATGGTTATTCCCTTAATTGATTCGAATTACTATACACAATGTTACAATTTGAATCCCGTAAAAATTACGTCAAAAAGCACTCATCTGACGTCTTCATGTCGCTAAAATCAACCACTTATACACAAAGTGACATTTTGTATATGAGATATAACAATTGAATTAACCACTAACACTTCTTCATACACTATTACATTTGCTATCGTACGGCGGTTTTCGAGTGATTGAACAAGGATGGATATGCAGTTAACACATCGTTTTCGTGAAATAAGCCTCAAAGGCGACCTTTTTGGTGGTGTCACTACCGCGATTATCTCCCTTCCTTTGGCGTTAGCATTTGGTGTTGCATCAGGAGCTGGTGCTGAAGCAGGGCTGTGGGGGGCAATCATGGTGGGGTTATTTGCTTCACTATTTGGTGGCTCTTCAACACTCATTTCTGAGCCAACCTAGTCCTATGACGGTAATTATGACCGCCGTTCTCACCAGCATGATGGCTAAGTACCCTGAAACCGGGCTCGCCATGACGTTTACTGTGGTGATGATGGCAGGTGCATTTCAGATTCTATTAGGCACGCTTAAACTGGGTAAGTATGTGACGCTAATGCCTTACAGTGTCGTCTCTGGTTTTATGTCTGGAATTGGGGTCATTCTTATTATTCTTCAGTTTGCGCCACTATTGGGGCAGGCAGCACCCGCTGGAGGCGTCGTTGGAACGCTGCAAGCAGTGCCGGATATTCTCAGTAATATGGATATCGCTGAGCTTTTCTTAGGTCTATTGACGCTGGCTATTTTGTTTTTATTCCCTAAGTCGTATCAAAAATACGTACCACCGCAACTGGTTGCTCTGGTGGCCGTGACGCTATTGTCGGTGCTGTTTTTTGATATGGACAGCATTCGTCGAATCGGTGAAATTCCCGCAGGACTGCCAAGTATCGTGCTGCCACATATCAACGCCGATATGCTGACGACGATGGTGATTGATGCATTAGTGCTCGGCACACTTGGGTGCATTGACACCTTGTTGACGGCCGTCATTGGCGACTCATTGACCAGGAAAGAGCACGATTCGGACAAAGAGTTACGTGGACAAGGGCTCGCGAACTTAGTCGCGGGGCTCTTTGGCGCCTTACCTGGTGCAGGTGCAACAATGGGAACCGTCACCAATATTCAAGTTGGGGCGCGTTCGCCATTATCTGGGGTAGTTCGTGCATTAGTGTTGGCGCTTGTAGTATTGGTTGCGGGTGGACTAACAGAACCGATCCCGATGGCGGTATTAGCGGGTATTGCGGTATTCGTAGGCTTTAATATCTTAGATTGGAGCTTTATTCAGCGCGCCCATAAGGTCAGCATTCAAGGTATGGCCGTCATGTATGGGGTGATGTTATTAACGGTATTTGTCGATCTTATTGTCGCGGTCGGGTTAGGGGTATTCATTTCTAATATCATCATTATTGAGCGTTTAAGCCGTGAACAGGCACGTCAAGTTAAGGCGATTAGTGATGCCGATGAGGACGATGTACCGCTGACGCCCAATGAACGACGATTGCTTGATCAGGCCAATGGTAAAATATTGTTCTTTTATCTGTCAGGACCCATGATATTTAGTGTCTCCAAAGCGATCTCTAGACAGCATTCTAGCATTGCCGATTACGAGGCGATGATCCTCGATTTAACGGACGTACCGATGATCGATGTGACGGTTGGTTTGGCGTTGGAGAACGCCATTAAAGATGCATTGGATGCGCATTGCCAGGTGTATTTATTGTGTCCGAATGCGCAGACCCAACAGCAGCTTGAAAAATTCCACATCCTAGATTTAGTGCCAAACACTAATATGTACCCGTCGCGTGAATTAGCGTTAAGCGCCGCTTCAAATCAACTTGAACAAGACATTCAATTAACGATGTAGCAGAGCTCTATCGCAGATAAGTGCAATAAATAGCGGGAATTTAATCATGATGTCGCTTTTACTATTGAAAATAGCCCAAAGCGACATCATGTTGAGTGGTACAGTGTTTACTGGTGTTATTTATTATTCGATATAATCGGAAGTATCAAATTATAACTATTTGACGACCAATTATAGTATCTGACCACAATTGGTGCACAACATGTACGCATTAGAGATAGAACAGTTACGTAAAACCTATGCTCGCGCGGCTTTGAAGCGCTGAAAGGGGTGACTCTGACGGTTGAAAAGGGCGACTTTTATGCCTTGCTTGGCCCAAATGGGGCAGGAAAATCGACCACGATTGGTATCATCACTTCTTTGGTGAATAAAACCTCGGGCAAGGTAAAAGTCTTCGGCCATGACATTGATGAACAGCTGGAATTGGCAAAGCAGCAACTCGGGTTAGTGCCGCAGGAATTCAACTTTAATCCGTTTGAGACCGTGCAACAAATCGTCTTACAGCAAGCGGGATATTACGGAGTGCCGCGTGATGTGGCAAAGCAGCGTGCCGAAAAGTACCTGACTCAGTTAGATTTATGGGAAAAACGTGAAGAGCGCGCAAGGAATTTATCAGGCGGCATGAAACGACGTCTGATGATAGCTCGAGCATTAATGCATGAACCTAAGCTGCTTATTCTTGATGAGCCGACTGCGGGTGTCGACATTGAGTTACGTCGCTCTATGTGGGACTTTCTTAAAGAAATTAATAAACAAGGTATTACGATTATTTTAACGACTCACTACTTAGAAGAAGCGGAGTTGTTGTGTCGTAATATCGGGATCATTCAACGTGGTGAGTTGATTGAAAATACTTCCATGAAGTCATTATTGAATAAGCTTCATGTCGAGACATTTGTGCTCGATATTGAGACCAACCAAACGATCCCAGAGTTGTCGGGTGTAAACTCACAGCAAGTCGTCAATGGCTCTTTGGAAATCGAGCTAGATAAGACACAAGGGCTTAATCATGTATTTGAGCAACTCAGTCGAGCTGATATCAAAGTGTTGTCCATGAGAAATAAAGCCAACCGATTGGAAGAGTTGTTTGTGTCTATTGTTCGCCAGCCAAAGCAAGGAGAGCAATAATATGTATTCAATTTATTGGACCGCATTTAAGAGCTTACTCACGAAAGAAATTAACCGTTTCACACGTATATGGGTACAAACACTGGTACCGCCAGCTATCACTATGACCTTGTACTTCATTATTTTTGGTAGCCTCATTGGCTCTCGAATTGGCGAAATGAACGGGTTTAGCTATATGGAATATATTGTTCCAGGCCTGATTATGATGTCGGTGATCACCAACTCTTATTCCAATGTGGCCTCTTCTTTTTTCAGCGCTAAGTTCCAGAAAAATATTGAAGAGTTGTTAGTAGCACTATAGTGCCTAACTATGTGATAATCGCAGGATTCGTGATGGGCGGTGTTGTGCGCGGTCTGTTGGTCGGCACTATTGTCACCTTTGTTTCCCTGTTTTTTGTCGATCTGCAAGTGCAGCACTGGGGCATTATTATCGCGACGGTATTTTTGACATCGGTGGTGTTTGCTTTAGGCGGTTTGATTAATGCCGTGTTCGCAAAAACCTTCGATGATATTTCTATAATCCCAACGTTTATTTTGACACCGCTTACCTATCTAGGTGGGGTATTTTATTCCATCAGCTTGTTGCCTGAGTTTTGGCAGGGCGTATCAAAAATCAATCCGATTGTTTATATGGTTAACGCCTTCCGCTATGGATTTTTAGGTGTTTCGGATGTCGGGATTGTGACCTCATTTAGCGTACTATTGGTGTTTATCGTGGTACTTTATGGGGTAGCACATCATCTAGTGACAAAAGGCATTGGCCTGAGAAGCTAGGCGTCAACGTGACAAGTAAAATGGTGGCATTAGCCACCATTTTTGTTTTTGAGTCGAGACAAGGACGACGAATGCAACTGCCAGCACCATTACAACACCATGCTCAACAGTCTATTGAGCGAATTAAAGAGCGCTATACAGATATTTCTCATTGGACGCCTGTTCGATATGAGCAATTGCAACGGGTATTGTCAGTCAGTGAGTTTGTGGAAGAGGCACTGCTGAAAGACGAGACACTGTTCCAGCAGCTTCCTGAGATGCTCGAGCATGGCGAGCGCGCGGAGTCTTATCGTGACCACTTACATGCTTATTTATCGGAATGCAGCATAGAAACCGATGGTCACAGGGTATTGCGACGGTTTCGTAACCGTGAGATGACCTATATTGCTTGGCGTGACATGGTGGGGGATTGGTCGCTTGAGGAAAGCCTGCATCACTTGTCTATGCTTGCTGAAGCGATGATATTTGAAACCTACAATTGGCAATATCAGGCTTGCTGTCAAGAATGGGGCACGCCTTGTAACGCAGAAGGTGAAGCTCAGCCGATGTTGATCATTGGTATGGGTAAACTCGGTGGTGGTGAGCTGAATTTTTCTTCAGATATTGACCTGATTTTTACTTATCCAGAAAACGGTGAAACACAGGGCGCAAGACGCTCTATTGCCAATGCGCAGTTTTTTACTCGCCTAGGACAGCGCATTATTAAAGCGCTTGATCAGCAAACTTTTGATGGTTTTTGCTATCGCGTTGACATGAGACTTCGACCATTTGGTGAAAGTGGACCATTAGTGATGAGCTACGCGGCACTTGAGGATTATTATCAAGAGCAAGGTCGTGATTGGGAACGCTATGCCATGATCAAAGCGCGAGTCATGGGGCGGGAGATGTACCCAGAGTACCAAGAGCTGCGCCAAATGTTGCGCCCGTTTGTTTTCCGCCGTTATATCGATTTTAGCGCGATTCAGTCTCTGCGCCGAATGAAGTCGATGATCAGCAGTGAAGTGAGACGCCGAGGCCTAGCTAACAATATCAAACTTGGTCCCGGTGGCATTCGAGAAGTTGAATTTATTGCCCAAGTTTTCCAGCTGATTCGTGGTGGACGCGAACCGAGTTTACGAGGCAGAGGTTTACTTGAAACACTTGATGCCATTGAAACGCTGAAATTACTAGAACAAAGAGAAGTGACGCACCTGCGAGAGGCGTACTGCTTTTTGCGCCGCCAAGAAAACTTACTGCAAGCCATGGGCGATAAGCAGACCCAAACGCTGCCTGAAAAGGAAGATGATCAGATCAAATTGGCCTTTGTGATGGGGTTTGATTCGTGGGAGTTGATGTTAGAGGCAACCTCACAGCATATGCTCAACGTGCATTGCGTATTTGGTGATTTGATTGGTGAAGACGATGAAGAAGAACCTAATCCAATACAAAAACACTTTCATGAATTATGGGACATGGCTCATGATGCTGAAGTGGTTGAGCATATCCTTGAGCATGATTTGAACGTTGCAGAGGCAGAACAAAAGCGAACCATTATCTGCCAGTTTAAAAAAGATCTAGCAAAAAAGACGTTGGGGCCGCGTGGCCGAGAAGTGTTAAACCGCCTCATGCCGAAAGTGTTCAATGCGATTTATGCTCATAAGGACGCGGAATTTGGCTTGTCTCGAGTGTTGTATGTGTTGCACCGCATTGTGACCAGAACAACGTATCTTGAGTTGCTCGATGAGCACCCAGCCGCACTAGTCCAGCTGGTGCGGTTATGTACCGCCAGTCCAATGATTTCCGAGCAGTTAGGTCGTTATCCGATCTTGCTGGATGAGCTGTTAGATCCTTCCCACCTTTATAACCCTGTGCCATTAGAGTCGTATAAAACAGAGTTGCGCGACTACCTTGCCCGTATTCCAGAAGAGGATATGGAGCAGCAAATGGAAGCGCTGCGTCAGTTTAAGCAAACTTGTATTTTACGTATTGCCGCGGCAGACATTGCGGGTGTGTTACCTGTAATGAAGGTGAGTGATCACTTAACGTATTTGGCTGAAGCGATCGTTGAAGCTGGTGTGAATCAAGCTTGGCAGCAAATGGCCGAAAAGTTTGGTGAACCGACGCACATTAAAGATCGTGGCAGTAAAGGTTTTGCTGTGATTGGTTACGGCAAAGTGGGTGGCTGGGAGTTGGGCTATAACTCGGATCTGGATATTGTCTTTATGCATGACTGCCCGGTTAATGTATACACCGATGGAAAAAAAGAGCTGGATGGTCGCCAGTTTTACCTACGTTTAGCGCAGCGCATCATTCATATTTTTTCAACGCGTACCGCGTCAGGAATTTTATATGAAGTGGATACGCGACTGCGTCCTTCAGGCGTGTCTGGTTTGCTGGTCAGCCCGACCGATGCTTTTGATGAGTATCAACACAATGATGCATGGACATGGGAGCATCAAGCTTTAGTCCGGACTCGCTTGATCTATGGCGATGCTGATTTGCAGCAGGCATTCAATAACACTCGAGTTGATGTGTTAACGAAAGCGCGAGAAGAATCGGAACTGAAACCCAAAGTCGTTGAGATGCGTGAAAAGATGCGAACGCATCTTGGAGGAAAGAAAGCGGGACGGTTTATGCTCAAGCAAGATCCCGGCGGGATCACTGACATCGAGTTCTTGGCTCAGTACTTAGTGCTACGTTTTAGTCATGATAAACCAAAGCTGACTCGTTGGTCGGACAATGTCCGTATCTTTGAAACCATGCTTAAGCAAGGGGTGATGGAAGAAGAGCAGGCAATGACGTTGATTCGAGCCTATACGACGCTGCGAGATGAAATTCATCATCGTAATCTGTTAAATTTGGATGCGGATGTCGCCGAGGACAAGCTTCTTGCTGAGCGTGAAGCGGTGATTCAAGCTTGGAAACAGTGGATGATCTCATAACGCGAATTTGGTGTCGGCAGTAGGAGTTGTGCTACTATCTTTTCAAAGCTTTAACCTGACGCTTGTTCCTACTATCGGTTGTGAATCGAGCATGAGTGATGCGTCAGGGATTACGCATACAAAACAATTTAACGTGGTGAGGTAGCTTGCCGCGGTCGTTATTTGGAGTAAGAAATGAAACCCATCCTACCTGATTACAGCGATTCAGGCGTACTGATTGTTGGTGATGTTATGTTGGACAGATACTGGTATGGTCCAACCGGGCGCATATCTCCTGAAGCTCCAGTACCTGTGGTTAAAGTCGAAAATAATGAAGAACGTCCCGGCGGCGCTGCAAACGTAGCGATGAACATCGCATCTTTAGGTGGCCACGCCCATACTATTGGCTTAGTCGGACAAGATGAACCAGCAAAAGTACTCACCGATACACTGACGTCTTTGAAGGTAAAATGTGACTTTGTAGAGTTAGAGAACTACCCAACCATTACTAAGCTGCGTGTACTTAGCCGTGGACAGCAATTAATCCGTTTGGATTTTGAAGATAAATTTGAAAATACCAACCCAGAGCTAGTGCTGACAAGAATGCAGAATGCGTTGCCTAATGTAAAAGCGGTGGTGCTGTCTGATTATGCTAAAGGGGCGCTAGAGCACGTTCAAGCCTACATTCAACAAGCTAAGTCAGCAGGAGTGCCAGTCTTTATCGACCCGAAAGGTGCGGACTTTGAACGCTACCGTGGTGCCACATTACTGACGCCAAATATGCTTGAATTCGAAACGGTTGTTGGCAAAGTCAAAAACGAAGAAGAGCTAGTAGAAAAAGGCTGCGCGTTAATTGAAGAGTTTGACTTTGAAGCGCTACTTGTCACGCGCAGTGAGCATGGTATGACGCTACTTCGCCGTGGTGAAGCACCATTCCACCTGCCTACTCAAGCCAAAGAAGTCTTTGATGTGACGGGTGCTGGAGATACGGTTATCTCGGTATTAGCTGCCTCTGTTGCAGCAGGTAAGCCGCTCGATGAAGCGTGTGCGCTCGCCAATGCAGCGGCTGGTGTCGTAGTGGGTAAGCTAGGAACGTCAACACTTTCTACTATTGAGCTAGCTGAAGCGGTACACGGTAGTCAGGATACGGATTATGGCGTGATCAGCGAGTCGGCTTTGATTGAAGCGGTGAAAAAAGCGCGCTCAAAAGGCGAGAAAGTGGTCATGACAAATGGCTGTTTCGACATTCTTCATGCCGGTCACGTGTCTTATTTAAACCACGCAGCCGAGCTAGGTGACCGATTAATCGTCGCGGTGAACACCGACGAATCAGTGCGAGCGCTGAAAGGACCGGGTCGCCCTGTGAATCCAACGGATCGTCGTATGGCCGTTCTTGCGGGATTGGGTGCGGTAGATTGGGTTGTCCCGTTCTCGGAAGAAACACCGCAGCGTTTAATTGCTGAAGTATTGCCGAGTTTATTGGTTAAAGGCGGCGATTATAAACCTGAAGAGATCGCTGGCGGAACCGAAGTGATTGCGGCTGGTGGCGAAGTGAAAGTGCTTAACTTTGAAGATGGTTGCTCAACGACGGAAATTATCGAAGCGATCAAGGGTGGTCAGGGTTAATCCCTTTCTATAGCACGAGAGAACGCTGTAATTAAAAAGGGACGCCATGGCGTCCCTTTGTTCTTCAACTGATTTGTTCTTCAACCGATTTATTTTTCAATCAATTAGTTTGTTCGCTTAAGACCAGCATTGATATCAATAATATCTTGCTCGCTTAACGTACCGACGGATTGGCGTAGGTTCAAGATGCTGACGATGTAATCGTAACGAGCATCAGAGAGGTTACGACCTGCGTCGAACACAGATTGCGTTGCTTCTAGTACATCGACAATAGTACGAGTGCCCACATCAAAACCGGCTTTGGTTGCTTCTAGTGCTGATTGCGCAGAAATAACCGTTTGCTCGTAAGCGCGGATAGCACCAATGGACGAGTTAATGTTGTTATTGTTAGCGCGAACATTTTTCACAACCGAGCGGTAAGTTTGCTCTAGCTGCTCACTTGCTGCCACATAAGCGTACTCTGCTTGTTTAGTTTGTGACGTAATGTTGCCACCGCTATACAAAGGTACAGATAGGTTGATACCAGCATTGAAAGAGTTACTACCATCAAATGCGCTTGCGACGTTGTTGCTATTACGCTCGTTGCCGTAGTTGTAACCACCATCAAGCGTTAGCTTAGGAAGGTGACCAGAGCTTGCTAGTGTAATGTTGTCTTTAGCGATGTCTTGTCCGATACGAGCCGATAGCAAATCAAGGTTTTTGCTTTGTGCTTCTTCAATGAAGAAATCAACCGAATTGGTCGGGCGCTGAGCAGAGAAACGATCCGTATCTAGCTCATCGATATTAGTGTGCTCTTGTCCGGTGATTTCACGTAGACCTTCGTACTTATTTAATAAGTCGTTTTCAGCCACGACTTCATCAGCCAACACTCGGTCATATTGCGCTTGCGCATCATGAACATCGGTAATCGCGGAAAGACCTACTTCAAAACGTTGCTTGGTTTGCTCTAATTGACGAGCCACCGCCGCTTTATTCGCTTTGACAAACTCTAGACTGTCTTTAGAACGTAACACTTCAAAGTACGCTTGGGCCGTACGTAGGATTAAGTTTTGCTGGGCAGCGGCATAAAGTGAATCAGATTGACGAGCATTTTTTTCCGCCGTATCAAGCGTGATCCAACTTGCGCGGTTGTAGAGTTCTTGAGAGAAACCAATACCGCTGTTGAGTTTATCGCTGTCTGCGGTGTCTACATCACTACGAACTGCGTTGTAGCCAGCAGTGAGGTTAATTTGCGGTAGTAAGGTGCTTCGAGCAGAGTTGATGGCTTCAAATGCACGATCTCGCTCAGCCGCTGAACGCAGTAGTTGAGGATCGTTCTGTTTAGCTTGATCATAGACTTCGGTTAAAGAGTCGGCCCATGTCGCTGCACTTACGCTTCCTAATGCAGCTGTGATGAATAGTGGAAGCAGTTTTTTCATTTGTCCTAATCCTGCCTGAATACTGAATAAGAGGTATGATTCACAGTTTAACTTAAAACGAGCGTAATTTACTCGAAACTTTGCAAATTTTTACGCTACAACCTGCAAAAATGCGACAATAAATTAACCAAAACCCAATGTTTTTTGAATTATTACGTAAAAAGTTGAAGCTGGTCGTTGGTAGTTGGGCTAATCGTTGAGTAAACTGTAAGATTCATTTTTATTGGGGGTCGTCATGGAAGGTTCAGAACAACCGTTGCCTAAATATACATCACAAGATGTCGAAATAATCTCGAAACAAACGGTGTTTAAAGGTTTTTTTGAAATGGTGTTGTATCGATTTAAGCATCGCCTTTTTGACGGCGGTTGGAGTCCTGAAATTCAACGAGAAATGTTGGTTCGTGGCGGCGCGGCGGCATTGCTGCCTTATGATGCCAAGCGCGATGAAGTCGTACTCATAGAACAGATTCGAGTGGGTGCTCTTGAACATTCTTCACCTTGGCAAACCGAAATTATCGCTGGAATTGTTGATAAACAAGAGTCTGTTGAAGAACTTGTGCAGCGAGAAGCGGTCGAAGAAGCAGGTGTTGAGGTGAATAAACTCACGCGTATCACCGCTTACTATCCATCATCAGGTGGTTGTTCGGAAAAAATTGAAGTCTTTGCGGGTCAAGTTGATGCCTCGACAGCGAGTGGTATTCACGGATTAAAAAGCGAAGGTGAAGACATTCGCGTAAAGGTTGTTTCACGACAAAAGGCGTATCAAATGATAGCCAGTGGTGAAATTGAGAACGGCGCATCTATTATTGCGCTGCAATGGCTTGAATTGAATTATCGTCAGCTACAGCAAGAGTGGTAAACATGGCAACAACACGTCACATCGATGGTAAAGCGTATCATGTTGATCTTGCAGAGCTCATGCGAGTCTATGAGACTAATTACGCCAAATTAAATCGATTGATCCCGACGGATCCCATTGTGGGGGATGTGCGCTGTTATCAAGCTGGGTCATTAACTTACCAGCTGGAGATTATAGAAGTGACCAAGTACACAACATTGGTCGAAATTTGCCAAGATGATGAGCTTCCTGTTTTCCCTTTGCCTAAAATGGTAGTAAGGCTCTACCATGACGCAAAAGTTGCCGAAGTTTGTCATTGTGAGCAAACCGCTAGAGTGAAAGCAAGGTATGATTACCCCAATACTAAAATGCTTCAGAAAGATGAAAAGTTTCAGTTTAATCAGTTTCTTAGTGATTGGCTGACGTTTTGTCTAAAAAATGGAATTAGTCGAGCTCCGATTATGTATCGAAGTTAAACAATAGTAGATATTCAGGTCTTATTATTTTGAAAACAACACCCAGTGGTGAATCTCAGTCTAGTGCCGTCAGGTTACTGCAATTGACCGACACGCATCTATTTGCGCCTCAGGATGGCTGCTTACTGAGTGTGAACACCCACGACAGCTTCAAAGCTGTTGTGTCTGAAGTGTGCCAGCAAGGCACGCATTTTGATGCATTATTGGCAACGGGCGATATCTCTCAAGACCATACAGAGTCATCTTATCGAAAGTTTGTTGACGGCATTGTGCCGCTTAACCTCCCTTGTTTTTGGTTGCCGGGTAATCACGATTTCAAACCCAGTATGAACAGTGTATTGGATTCACCTCTGATACAAACCGCAACGCATAAGTTGCTGGGCGAGCATTGGCAAATAGTGTTGCTGGACTCTCAAGTGGTGGGTGTACCCCATGGTCGATTAAGTGACAGTCAGCTGGAGTATTTGGATAGAAAACTCAGTGAACACCATGATCGACATACGTTGGTGTTGCTCCATCATCATCCAATACTGGTGAACAGTGCTTGGCTTGACCAGCATTCACTAAAGGATTCACAAGAGTTTTGGGATATTGCCGATAAACATGACAATGTGCGTGCTGTGTTATGTGGTCATATCCACCAAGAACTTGATTTAATGCACCATGGTGTAAGGGTATTAGCAACACCGTCAACATGCGTTCAGTTTAAGCCCAACTCCAATGAATTCTCTTTGGATATCTTGTCGCCAGGATGGCGAGAGCTGGAGCTCTTTAGTGATGGTCAGCTAGACACCATCGTTAAACGTTTACCACACGGCGCATTTCGTCCCGACTTTAATGCTGAAGGTTACTGATTTTAATGCTGAGGGTTACTAATGGATAAAAAGCCGTCGCTATTGCTCTACATTCATGGTTTTAACAGCTCACCTCAATCACATAAAGCGCGTGTCATGCAGCAGTTTTGTCAGGAGCATCGCCCTGATATTACGGTTGTGGCTCCGCAAATGCCGAGCTTCCCTAAGCAAGCTGCTAGGTATTTGACTGATGTTATACATCGCTATGAAAAGACGCATCGAATTGGCTTAATTGGTAGTTCATTAGGTGGTTATTTGTCGACGTGGCTAAATGCGCAGTATGGTTTTAAAGCCGTGTTGATTAATCCAGCGGTTAAACCTTATGAGTTGTTAGTGGATTTTCTTGGTGAGCAAGAAAATCCTTATACTTATGAGCGATACACATTAGAATCTCGCCATATCGATGAATTGAAAGCGTTAGACGTAGTGGTCATTCATTCACCTCGTGATTTCTGGTTGTTGCAACAAGAAGACGATGAGGTATTGGACTACCGTCAAGCTGTCGCTAAGTATTCGAACTCAAAGCAAACAGTGGAAGCAGGTGGCGATCATAGTTTTGTTAATTTTGAGCGTTATCCAGAGCAAATTATCCACTTCTTAGAGTTGTAGCTTTTTCACTAATAAGCGTGTAGCTGAGGAGGGAGTCATAAATTTCCCCCCAACTTTGGTGCGAAACTTGACAACACTTCCTTTGAGCCAGACTATGATGTGTCTGTACTTACGCGTGTGCCTTAAGACTTGTTGGTTACGAGTCAAATGAAGGCCGATGGTGCAATGCATCATCGACTCTCTTTTTGCTGCTAAGTATCAATCTTTATTTGAGTAAAATTTCCGTATTATGACAGAACAATATAATGCTGGAGCCATTGAGGTTCTCAATGGTCTTGAGCCAGTACGTCGCCGACCAGGGATGTATACGGATACAGCGCGTCCAAACCATTTGGGCCAAGAAGTTATCGATAACAGTGTCGATGAAGCGCTAGCCGGACATGCCTCGAAAGTGCAAGTAATTCTCCACGCCGATCAATCTTTAGAAGTGATTGATGATGGTCGAGGTATGCCCGTAGATATCCACCCAGAAGAAAAAGTGTCGGGTGTTGAACTGATTTTTTGCAAGTTGCATGCTGGTGGCAAGTTTTCTAATAAAAACTACCAGTTTTCTGGTGGTTTGCATGGAGTCGGTATCTCTGTGGTCAACGCGTTATCGAAACGTGTTGAAGTCACCGTTCGCCGTGATGGTCAAGTCTATGAAATGGCGTTTGAGCACGGCAACAAGGTTGAAGAGCTGACAGTAACGGGGACTTGCGGGCGTCGTAATAAAGGGACCAGTGTTCACTTCTGGCCTGATACGAGCTACTTTGATTCCGGCAACTTCTCCGTGACTCGCTTGGTAAATAACCTGCGTGCTAAAGCCGTACTATGTCCTGGGTTGGAAATCACCTTTAGCGACAAAGTGAACGGAAAAGATCATAAATGGCATTACGAAGATGGTCTGAAAGATTACCTTGCTGAAGGGGTGAAAGGCTATACCGTTTTGCCAGAAGTCCCTTTTACTGGTGAGTTTTCTGCAGAGACAGAAGCGGCGACTTGGGCGCTAATTTGGCAGCCTGAAGGCGGCGAAATGATCACCGAAAGCTATGTTAACTTGATTCCTACCGCTCAAGGTGGCACGCATGTTAACGGCTTACGTCAGGGGCTTCTTGATGCCATGCGTGAGTTTTGTGAGTTCCGAAACTTGCTGCCACGTGGTGTTAAGTTAACGGGCGATGATGTGTTTGATCGCTGCTCGTATGTCTTGTCCGTGAAAATGCAAGATCCTCAGTTTGCTGGGCAAACCAAAGAACGCTTATCGTCACGTCAGTGTGCAGCTTTTGTTTCTGGCGTTGTGAAAGATGCTTTTAGTCTGTGGTTGAATGAAAAGCCCCAGTTGGCAGAGCAACTCGCTGAAGTATGTATTGCTAATGCTCATCGACGCATGCGTGCGAGTAAAAAAGTCGTGCGTAAGAAGGTCGCGTCGGGCCCAGCTCTACCTGGTAAATTGACCGATTGTTCACAGCAAGATCTGAACCGCACAGAAATTTTCTTTGTGGAAGGGGACTCTGCTGGAGGCTCAGCGAAACAAGCTCGAGATCGTGAATTTCAAGCCGTGATGCCACTACGAGGTAAAATTCTGAATACTTGGGAAGTGTCGACGGACCAAGTGTTGGCCTCTCAAGAGGTGCACGATATCTCGGTTGCGCTGGGGATTGACCCTGATAATGATGATTTGAGTGCTCTGCGCTACGGTAAAGTGTGCATTCTTGCCGATGCGGACTCGGATGGGCTACACATTGCAACCCTACTATGTGCCCTGTTTACCAAGCACTTCAGAGGACTAGTCTCGGCGGGGCACGTGTATGTTGCCATGCCACCACTTTATCGAATCGACTGTGGTAAAGAAGTCTTTTATGCCCTAGATGATGACGAAAAAGATGGCATTTTAGAGCGATTGAGTAAAAAGAAAGCGAAGATCAACGTACAGCGATTTAAAGGTCTGGGTGAAATGAACCCATTACAACTTCGCGAAACGACGATGGATCCGAATACTCGCCGCTTGGTGCAACTGACGATTGACGATGACAGTGCAACCGATGAAATGATGGATATGCTGCTAGGTAAAAAACGAGCGGATGACCGCCGTAGCTGGCTGCAAAGTAACGGCGACATGGCCGAGGTATAACGATAATGTCGACTGAAATATCTTTTGATGGCGTTGAACAGCTGCCAATGCGCAAGTTCACCGAAGATGCCTATTTAAATTACTCAATGTACGTGATTATGGATCGTGCATTGCCTTATATTGGTGACGGCCTTAAGCCGAGTACAGCGTCGTATTATTTACGCCATGTCTGAGCTGGGTTTATCATCAGCGGCCAAATATAAGAAATCCGCACGTACCGTTGGTGATGTACTGGGTAAGTACCACCCGCACGGTGATTCTGCGTGTTATGAAGCCATGGTATTGATGGCACAGCCGTTTTCTTATCGCTACCCGTTAGTAGACGGTCAAGGAAACTGGGGTGCACCTGATGATCCTAAATCGTTTGCTGCGATGCGTTATACCGAAGCGAAATTGTCTAAGTTTGCTGAAGTATTACTGAGCGAAGTCGGTCTAGGTACGGTTGAGTGGCAACCAAACTTTGACGGCACGATGAAAGAGCCGAAGATTCTTCCTGCGCGCTTACCTCATATTCTACTAAACGGAATTACGGGTATTGCGGTGGGTATGGCAACGGATATCCCGCCTCATAACGTCCGTGAGGTTGCGGATGCAACCGTGCACTTAATTGATAATCCAAAGGCGGAATTGTCGGATGTCATGGCGTATGTCAAAGGGCCTGATTACCCAACAGAAGCGGAAATTATTTCCCCGCAGACGGACTTAGAAAAGATCTATCGTACTGGACGCGGTAGTGTGAAAATGCGTGCGGTTTGGCATAAAGAAGGCGCAGATATTGTTATCACCGCGCTACCTCATCAGGTCTCTGGTGCCAAGTTGCTAGAGCAGATTGCCAACCAGATGCGTGCGAAAAAGCTGCCTATGGTGGATGATCTTCGTGATGAATCGGATCATGAAAACCCGACTCGCATTGTGATCGTGCCACGCTCTAATCGTATTGATTGCGATCAGTTGATGAATCACTTGTTTGCTTCAACAGATCTTGAGAAGAACTTCCGCGTTAACCTCAACATGATCGGTTTGAATAATCGTCCACAGGTGAAAGGGCTCGTTACCATTTTATCAGAGTGGATTGCTTACCGCCGTGAAACGGTTCGTAAACGCTTGCAGTATCGTCTTGATAAGATCTTAGCTCGCTTGCACATCTTGGAAGGTTTGCTGATTGCGTATCTCAACCTTGATGAAGTGATTGAGATTATTCGTACTGAAGATGAACCTAAAGCCGTTTTAATGGCGCGTTTTGGTATCACCGACATTCAAGCTGATGCGATCTTAGATACCAAGCTTCGTCACCTTGCGAAGCTGGAAGAGATGAAAATCCGCGGTGAACAAGATGAGCTTGAAAAAGAGCGCCAAAAGCTAGAAAGCTTACTGGGCTCTGAGCGTCGCATGAATACTTTGCTGAAAAAAGAAATTCAAGCAGATGCGGAGAAATACGGTGATGATCGTCGCTCGCCATTAGTTGAGCGAGCAGAAGCGAAAGCGATGACAGAGCGTGATCTTGTTCCTAGTGAGCCGATCACCGTGGTTCTATCGGAGAAAGGTTGGATTCGTCATGCGAAAGGTCATGATGTTGATCCATCAGGGCTAAACTATAAATCCGGTGATAACTACCTTGCAGCCGCGCGCGGCAAAAGTAGTCAACCAGCGGTATTCCTAGGAAACGATGGACGCAGTTATTCACTTGAATCGCATTCATTGCCTTCTGCACGAAGCCAAGGTGAACCAATTACTGGGCGCCTTAATATCAATGCGGGTACGAGTATTCGCCAAGTCATCATGGGTGAAGAATCGCAGTTGTGGTTGATTGGTTCTGATGCGGGTTATGGGTTTGTTTGTAAAGGCTCTGATCTTCTGTCGAAGAACCGAAGCGGTAAAGCTCTGGTGACCTTACCACAAGCTGCTGAAGTGATGACGCCAAGTATGGTGGGCGACTTAGATTCCGATGAAATCATGGCGATTACCAATCAGGGAAGAATGTTGTTGTTCCCGATAAAAGACTTGCCACAATTAGGCAAAGGTAAGGGCAATAAGATCATCAATATCCCGTCTGCTAAAGCCAAATCGAGAGAAGAGTTTGTTTCTCACCTAATGGCATTACCTCAAGGTGCGTCAGTGACGCTTTATGCGGGTAAGCGTAAGTTAGGTCTCAAACCTGCAGACTTGGAAAACTTTAGAGGTGAGCGGGGTCGTCGCGGTGGACTTCTACCAAGAGGTCTACAGCGTGTCACTCGAATTGACGTAGAGGGCTCTGTGTCATTTGATAGTGAAACAGTTGATGAATAATTGGTTTCGTTCGCTATAAACAAAAAATGCCGCTGAGAAATCAGCGGCATTTTTTTATCGGTGGTTTTTATGCGTTATGAGGTCTATTCGCGGCTATCTTCAGCAACGGTCACAGGTAGTGTCATCTCTTTACCGTCTCTCAATAAGGTAACGTCGACAGTGGTTCCTGGTCTTAAGTCTGTGACGAGGTCTAATACGCCCTGTCTACCATTTAACTTTTTACCGTTAATCGTCAGAATAATATCTTGAACTTCAATGCCGCCTTTCGCAGCGGGTCCTTGTGGGTCCAGTCCGAGAACAATGATGCCACCAATGTGCTCATTGCCTAATAGGCGAGCCGTGACAGAATTGATATCTTGCCCATCAATGCCGATATAGCCGCGAATCACTCGACCATCAGCAATGATTTTCTCCATTATCTTACTGGCAAGCTTATACGGGATAGCAAAGGAAATGCCATAGGTTTCTAAGTCAGTAGCTTGTTGGAATGACGCGGTATTGATGCCGACAAGCTCACCTTGGGTATTGACTAAAGCACCACCAGAGTTACCTTGATTGATAGCGGCATCGGTTTGAATAAAGGCTTGAATACCTCCGGCACTAATAGATGAACGGCCAGTGGCGGAAATAATGCCAAACGTTGTGGTTTGTCCCAAGTTATAAGGGTTGCCAATTGCCAAAACGACATCACCGACTTTAGGGCTGTAGCTTGGGTTGAGAGGAATGACCGGGAGATCTGAGCCTTCTACACGTAATATGGCGATATCAGTGCGCTGATCTTTACCCACCAGTTGCGCAGCGGCAACACGACCATCTTGCAGTGCGACAATGATTTGATCGGCATTGGCGACCACATGGTAGTTAGTGATGATATAGCCTTTTTCGCTCACGATGACACCAGAACCCAGGCCTTGTGTGGACAGTGTTGTACGGTCGCTTTCTTTATATTGCTTAGCTATAGATGTTAACGACGGCTGGTGCCGCTTTACGTACCGCTTGATTAAAAGAGACTTGCAATGAAGCATCTTGCGTCGGCGTTGCGTCAAACTGCTCTGAGATGATCGTAGGTCTTAGCGACGGAACGGCAATTAAGACTAACAGAGCCGTAATCAGCCCCATTGATACAGATCGTAATAAAAAGTTCAGCATTGCTCTCTCTAATGGATACCGGTGTGGGTGGTCTATTGGACAAAATAACAATCACTGAAGCTAGCATAGTAGGGAATGGTTCGATAACGAAACCAATGACCATGGGACTAAATACTTTTTTGAGCAACAGCTTG
Source organism: Vibrio sp. GJ43-1 (assembly GCF_055808835.1). Taxonomy (NCBI): domain Bacteria; kingdom Pseudomonadati; phylum Pseudomonadota; class Gammaproteobacteria; order Vibrionales; family Vibrionaceae; genus Vibrio; species Vibrio sp. GJ43-1. The sequence goes on from NZ_CM147884.1 coordinate 598,467, forward strand.
CGAGCAAAGCATATCACTTTGTGAGCAAATAATAAAAAAGGGCAGTCACGTCCGGCTGCCCTTTCACTAAGAATTTACATAAAGTGTGTCATGTTACCGTACAACAAGATAAATAGTGCGGTCATCTCGTTGAATATTTAGCGCGAGAACGCCTGGCTTTGCTTCGAGTATTTTACGAAGCTCACCCACATTCTTAACACGCTGGCGGTTCACACCCATGATGATGTCGCCTTGTTTAAGTTCATATTGGGCAGCAGGCGAGCCTTCAACTACGGAGGTGACTTTTACACCATCGACGTTGTCGCTTTTCTCTGTATTGGCAAATTCAGCGCCTGTTAAACCTTCATGTAGTTTGTCGGCTTTCGTGATGCTCTTCGCCCCTTCCGTTAACGTTGCTTGGGTCGTCATTGTTTTACCGTCTCGGACAAGTCCGAGTTCGATAGTCTTACCAGCACCTAGTGTGGCGACTTTTGCTCGCAATTCGCTAAAGGTAGTGATTTTTTTACCATTGACAGAGACGATAATATCAGCTGGCCTTAAGTCCGCCTTTTTCCGCTGCACTGTCAGGCATGACTTGGCTAACAAAGGCGCCTTTGCTGGAATCATAACCCAGCGCTTCAGCCAACTCAGACGTGACTTCGCCACCTTGCACGCCTAACATGCCACGTTTCACTTCACCAAACTCAATAATTTGTTCGGTTAGGTTATTCATCATATTCGATGGAATAGCAAAACCAATACCCACATTGCCACCATTAGGACCCAAAATCGCGGTATTGATACCAATGAGCTCACCTTTAAGGTTAACCAGTGCACCGCCTGAATTACCGCTATTGATTGCTGCGTCGGTTTGAATGAAGTTTTCAAAATTTTCTAAATTGAGACCGCTGCGCCCTAGAGCCGAGACGATGCCAGATGTGACGGTTTGTCCTAAGCCAAACGGGTTGCCGATGGCAACAGTAAAATCCCCCACACGGAGTGCGTCCGAGTCGGCGAGTTTTATCTCGGTGAGATTTTTGACATTATCAAGTTTGAGTAAGGCGACATCTGACATTTCATCGCCGCCAACCAGTTCAGCATCGTATTCGCGCCCGTCTTGCAATTTAATACGTATTTCTTCTGCGCCATTGATAACGTGATAGTTGGTTACGATGTAGCCCTTCTTAGCGTTAATAACAACCCCAGACCCCAAGCCGCGGAAAGGTCGCTCTTGCAGTTGTTCTGTTGGAAAGTCTGGACCGAAGAAGAATTTAAATTGCTCTGGATATTGCTGTTTAGAGACCTGAGTGCCTTCAACGGCAATACTGACAACCGCGGGTGTCACCGTCTCTAGCATAGGCGCAAGGCTTGGAAGTTGTTCGCCGTTGACCGCAAGGGGTAATGCTGCTGAGACTGACATGGGTGTGATGATGGCACTCAAGCTTAACGACAGAACAGTTAAGGCAAGCGTTGGCTTCTTCATCATAAAACTCCTCTAAGGTTTAGTAAAAGTTATGACTAGGCAATTGGGATAAAGTTCATTCGAAATGGGGAGGTGATATCAGATTCACTCAACAGGTTGAGTGAATCTGTCGTACTTGCTTGTTGAGAATTTAAGACGCTTTTGCCGTGACAGGTTCGCTGGCGACAAGCTCTGGTGACTCAATCACTTGCTTTTGCTCTCCTCTCAACAAACCAGTTGCGCCATTGGCATAGTCTTTTGGTTGCTCATCAATATCTGAGTCTACCGCTGACTCTACGTTGTGCTCCGCGACTTTTTTAACAAATGGATTGTCTTGCTCTGGCAAGTTAGGCAGCAACTCGGCTGAGGTTTTTGCCATATGTTGATAGAGCTTGGTGTAATCTTTGCCTAGCGTATCTAGCATTTCTGCGCTTTGAGCAAAATGGTCAGATAACTCTTGACGTTGTTGTTCTAAAGCAAATTTTGCAGATTCGAGATCTTTTTGTATGGTTTTTTGTTTTTTTGTACTGTGGGGTAGTGAGGCGAGAAATCACAATTCCTAAAATAGCGCCCACAAGCAGACCGACAACGGCGTAAATCCAAGGCATAGCAGCTTCCTTAATTATTGTTTATTAACATGTGCGTTACCTGATGGTTACACACGTTGTTCTGTCATGGTACTATGAGAGTTCTTACCAATAAAGCAAAATACACCATTTATGGTTGTTGGATCTGTGCTGCGAGTTATCCATGACGCCGATAGAAAAGTATAATAATGATATTGAAACAAATGGTTTTCAACGCGATGCCGCTCAGCATCAGGCGGTGGAAGCATTAGACCGCCTTCATCATGAGTTCATCGATTATCTGAATTTTGAAGCGCCAGCGCTGACGATGATGCAAAAATTATTAGGCAAGTCACCAGAGGAAGCGATTGCCCCACAAGGGCTGTATTTTTGGGGGGCGTTGGGCGAGGGAAAACGTATTTAATGGATGCGTTCTTTGATAGTTTGCCTTCTGAAAAAAAATGCGCGTTCACTTTCATCGCTTTATGTATCGAGTCCATGATGAGCTGAAGAAATTAGGGGATATTGAGAATCCGCTTGAGAGTGTGGCTGATATTTTTCATGCTGAAGCCAACATTATCTGTTTTGATGAGTTTTATGTCTCTGACATTACCGATGCAATGATTTTGTCTTCTTTAATGCAGGCGCTATTTAATAGAGGCGTCGTGTTGGTTGCGACATCAAACATCCCACCTGAAAATTTATATCGTAATGGCCTGCAACGTGCGCGGTTCTTACCTACGATTGCCTTGATTCAAAAACATTGCCACATACTGAATGTTGATAGTGGTATCGACTACCGATTGAGAACCTTAGAGCAAGCCGAAATTTACCATTATCCACTGGATAACTCAGCGAATGAAAATCTTCATCGTTATTTTAAGCAGTTGGTAATGGAAACGCGGCAACCAGACACTTCAATCGATATTAATCATCGGGATATTTCTGTTATCGCGTCGGTGGACGATGTTTTGTTCGCGACTTTTGAACAATTGTGTCAAACCATGCGCAGCCAAAATGACTACATTGAGATGTCTCGGCTTTATCACACCGTATTACTGGCGGATGTGAAACAGATGGACAGCAAGCTTGATGATGCTGCGAGACGGTTTATTGCGCTGGTGGATGAATTTTATGAGCGCCGAGTGAAATTGATTATTTCTGCGGAAGTCGAATTAGAGGCAATTTATACAACAGGGCAGCTAGAGTTTGAGTTTAAACGTTGTATTTCTCGCCTAACAGAAATGCAAAGTCATGATTATTTAGCCTCTGAGCACTTGGCGTAAGGGTTTTTACCTATTTTGTCTAAAAAATAGGTGATTTTTTCCTCTAGCTTCTCTATAATCCTGCGACCTACCGTTACTGCGAGCCTCTAGTTATGACGAAAGTCTAACTATGCCAAGTGTTTCCAACACTCGAAGGGGTGATGAATGGGACTCTTAGACAGTGGGAACAGTTTGTTCCTTAAGTGTAAATTTTTTTAATAGGTAATTATTAGCATGAAAACTTTCGTTGCTAAACCAGAAACTGTAAAACGTGACTGGTATGTTGTAGACGCAGAAGGCAAAACTCTTGGCCGTATCGCAAGTGAGATCGCATCTCGTCTTCGTGGTAAGCATAAAGCTGAATACACTCCTCACGTAGACACTGGTGATTACATCATCGTTGTTAACGCTGAGAAAGTTACTGTAACTGGTAACAAGGCTAAAGGTAAAGTGTATTACCGTCACACTGAGTTCCCAGGTGGTCTTAAGTCTATCACTTTTGAAAAGTTGATCGACAAGAAGCCAGAAATGGTAATCGAACTAGCTGTTAAAGGTATGCTACCACGTGGTCCTCTAGGCCGTGCTATGTACCGTAAGCTAAAAGTTTACGCTGGCGCTGAGCACAATCATGCTGCTCAACAACCACAAGTACTAGACATCTAATTGGGGATATCAGAAATGGCAGAGAATCAATACTACGGCACTGGTCGTCGCAAAAGCTCAGCTGCTCGCGTTTTTATTAAACCAGGCACTGGCAACATCGTAATCAACAAGCGTGAACTAGAAGTTTACTTCGGTCGCGAAACTTCTTGCATGGTAGTTCGTCAGCCTCTTGAGCTTACTGAACTAACTGAGAAGCTAGATCTATTCGTTACTGTTAAAGGTGGCGGTATTTCTGGTCAAGCTGGTGCAATCCGTCACGGTATCACTCGCGCGCTTATGGAATACGACGAAACTCTACGTCCTGCTCTACGTGCAGCTGGCTATGTTACGCGTGACGCTCGTTGCGTTGAGCGTAAGAAAGTTGGTCTACGTAAAGCACGTCGTAAGCCACAATTCTCAAAGCGTTAATTTTTCGTTCTTCGAAAAATCTACGCTCCAGTTTATACTGGTTTGTGGTCCAAAAGCTCAGCCTCTCGGCTGGGCTTTTTGTTTTTTCAGTCCGGTATAAATCCTCTAGATTCATCAACTCCCCTAATAGACTGTGCTTTTCCTCCCTTTTGTGAACTGGTAAACGATTTCCTGCGATAGATGTTACGAAAAGGTAGCTTTATCTTGTCAAAAAGTAGGGTTTTCTTTATCATTTGCTATCAAATAAATACAACTAAAATTCTTATTTTGTTAGCCATGCTTTATTGGTGATAACTAATATCGGAATGGACTCAAGTGTGCAGGTTTTAATTATAAAATATGCACGTTCAATTCAAGGAAGATAACCAAAGGAATGGTTCCCCCGCGGTTATTTAACATGACAGAGCAGCTTGGATTCGCTTGATATTGGCCCAAGGAGCATATGGGAGAAATGTTGGATGAGCAATGCGCCTTTAAATAACGGTCGTAGGCGTTTCCTTACTGCCACAACTGCGGTTGTCGGTGGTTTGGGAGCAGCTGCAGTCGCCGTTCCTTTTATTAAATCTTGGAACCCAAGTGCCAAAGCAAAGGCCGCTAGGTGCTCCTGTAGAGGTTGAAGTCAGTAAACTTGAAGAGGGCCAAATGGTTCGTGTCGAGTGGCAAGGCAAACCGGTATGGGTTGTTAGGCGAGCACAGTCTGTTTTGGATAATCTGGGGACGTTATCAGATAAATTACGTGACCCACAATCTCAAGAAGAACAGCAACCGGAATATGCTCAAAATGGTTATCGCTCGATTAAACCAGAGTATTTTATCGCGGTTGGGTTTTGTACTCACCTAGGATGTTCGCCAACTTACCTTGCGGATTCTTTTAGTGAACAAGTCCAAGGTGTGAAATCAGGCTTCTTCTGTCCTTGCCACGGGTCTAAATTTGACATGGCAGGCCGAGTATTCCAAAACGTGCTTAGCACCACTGAATCTAGTGATTCCTAAGCATATGTATTTGAGTGATACAAAAATTCTTATCGGCGTGGATAAGGGGGATGCATAATGCAAGCTGTACTTGATTGGGTAGAAAAACGATTACCCGCAATGAATGCTTATAAAAAGCATTTATCAGAATATCCAATGCCAAAGAACTTTAACTTTTGGTATTTATTCGGCTCTCTTGCTATGTTGGTCCTTGTTAACCAAATCCTAACGGGGATTTGGCTTACCATGAACTACGTACCATCTGGTGAAGGCGCATTTGCTTCTGTGGAATACATCATGCGTGATGTGGAATACGGCTGGTTGTTGCGTTATATGCACTCAACGGGTGCATCTGCTTTCTTTGTGGTTATTTACCTTCATATGTTCCGCGGCCTGATTTATGGCTCATACCAAAAACCTCGTGAGTTGCTTTGGGTTTTCGGTATGCTGATTTTCTTAGTGCTAATGGCTGAAGCCTTTATGGGCTACCTTCTTCCTTGGGGACAAATGTCTTACTGGGGCGCTCAAGTAATTATTTCACTGTTTGGTGCCATCCCAGTTATCGGTGATGATCTTACATTGTGGATCCGTGGTGATTACATCATCTCAGGTGCGACACTAAACCGATTCTTTGCATTGCACGTTATTGCGCTACCAATTGTGCTACTGCTACTGATTGTCTTGCACGTTTTGGCGCTACATGAAGTGGGCTCAAATAACCCGGATGGTATTGAAACTAAGCTACCTAAAGGTTCAATGGGCGATGACTACAAAACGCAGTTCAAATTCCATGATTACTACAGCAAAAAATACGACATCATTGATTCGATACCTTTCCATCCATATGGAACGGTAAAAGATATGGTGGGTATAGCAGGCTTCTTCTTCTTGTTCTGCTACGTGTTGTTCTTTAACCCTGAAATGGGCGGTTATTTCCTTGAGCCACCAAACTTTGAAGCGGCGAACCCTCTGAAAACACCAGAGCATATTGCCCCAGTTTGGTATTTCACGCCGTTCTACGCCATCTTACGTGCGGTTCCTGATAAGCTGCTCGGTGTGGTTGCAATGGGGGCTTCAATTGTGTTCTTGTTTCTACTTCCGTGGTTTGACCGTTGTAAAGTTCGTTCTTACCGTTACAGAAGCAAAATCCATTTGATTAATATCATTCAGTTTACGATCAGCTTTATTGCGTTAGGCATTCTCGGTGCGCTTCCAGCAACGGCAACGTACACCTTGATGGCTCAAATCTTTAGTTTGGGATATTTCATGTTCTTCATTTTGTTGTATGTCTACAGTAAAAATGAGAACACCAAGCCACTACCGAAGAGGGTGACATTTAAATGAAAAAGTGGATTGTAGTACTTTTTGCTCTGTTGCCGTCTCTTGCGCTAGCAGCTGGTGGGAACGTGCATCTTGATAAAGCAAATAATGATCTGACGGATCAAGCATCACTGCAAAATGGTGCGAAGTTGTTCATGAACTATTGTTTTGCTTGTCACTCAACTCAATATCAACGTTATGAGCGTGTTGCCAATGATCTAGGTATTCCGGTTGAACTGGCTAAGGAAAACTTAGTCTTTGACCCGGAAGCGAAAATTGGTGATCTGATGGTGAACTCTATGCCACAAAAGCAAGCTGCGGCTTGGTTTGGGGCTCCGCCACCGGACTTGACCTTGGTTGCTCGTGTACGCGGTGCTGATTGGTTGTATACGTACCTTCGTTCATTCTATGCAGATCCAAGTCGTCCATTTGGTGTGAATAACATCACTTTCCCAAATGTCGGTATGCCGCACGTGCTTGAAGAGCTGCAAGGCATTCCAACCGCTATTGTGGAAACACATACGGTTGATGGCCAAGAGGTCGAAGTGATCGTTGGTACGGAGACAAACGGGCGTGGTGAATTGAGTTCAGCGGAATACGATGATGCGGTTCGTGATTTAGTGAACTTCCTTGAGTATTCGGGTGACCCAGTCAAACTTGAGCGTCATGCAATGGGTTGGTGGGTAATGGCATTCCTTGTGCTATTTACTATTGTCGTTGTGTTGCTGAAGAAAGAGTATTGGCGTGATGTACACTAATTGTGCTATCATGTCGCGCTGATTCTAAATTTTGTTAACAATGGAGGCCTTGCCTCCATTGTTTTTTGTAAGTATGCCGGAGGGCTCCATGGCTGTAGCTGCCAATAAACGTTCTGTGATGACTCTTTTTTCTAGTGCTACTGATCTATACAGCCACCAGGTTCGTATCGTTCTAGCTGAAAAGGGTGTCAGTGTTGAGGTTGAGTTAGTGGATGAGTCAAACATCCCTGCAGAGCTTGCTGAACTGAATCCATATAAAACTGTACCAACTTTGGTTGATCGTGAGCTTGCGCTTTACGATTCAAAGATCATTATGGAATACCTAGATGAGCGTTTCCCTCATCCACCACTAATGCCGGTTTACCCAGTTGCTCGTGGTAACAGCCGTTTAATGATTTACCGTATTGAACGTAACTGGTATACGCTTGCAGAAAAAGTAGTGAAAGGTACGGCTGAAGAATCTGAAGCTGCACGCAATAAACTGCGTAATGACTTGCTAACACTTGCGCCGATCTTTGCTGAATACGAGTACTTCATGAGTGAAGAGTTCAGCCTGATCGATTGCTACCTGGCTCCACTATTGTGGCGTCTGCCAGAAATGGGTATCGAGCTGGTTGGCCCTGGTGCAAAAGAGATTAAGATTTACATGAACCGTGTATTTGAACGTGATTCATTCCTAGCTTCGCTAACAGAAGCTGAGCGTGAGATGCGTTTAGTTCGCTAATTATTCATGGATATCACTAAAATGACGCCCCGCCGTCCTTATATGCTTCGCGCATTCTATGACTGGCTGGCAGAAAACGACCTTACTCCGCATATCGTTGTCGATGCAATGTTACCAGGAGTACGAGTGCCGCTAGAGTTTGTTCAAGATGGCCAAATTATCTTGAATATCGCTTCTAGAGCGGTGGGTCAATTAGAATTAGGTAATGAAGCCATTACCTTTCACGCTCGATTCGGTGGCAAGCCGCATTCGGTTATTGTTCCGCTTTATTCTGTGCAAGCTATTTATGCACGAGAGAATGGTGCTGGAACAATGTTTGAGCCTGAAGATGCATACTTGTCTATTGAAGAGGAAGACGTTGCAACAGAGACGCCGGTATCTGGTTTGTCTGTAGCGGAAGCGCCTGTCACAGAGTTACCAGTAGACTCGGCTGTTGAATCCGAACCTGATGGTGATGATGAGCCTCCTAGAGCTAAAGGGCGACCAAGCTTAAGAGTTGTGAAATAGTTTGATTCCATAAAAAAGACTGCTAATTAGCAGTCTTTTTTTGTCTAGATAACGCTGTGGTTCATTCTGGGCATGGTCTGATTATACATGCCCAGATTGCCATTGTTATCGTGGTAAGGTCATTGTGAGGGCAGCAGCGATATTGCGCGACGTCATTTCTACATTAAACGCGGCTTCTTCCAACGCTGTTGCCAGATCCGTTGCGCCAAGCACGACACTGTAAACCGCATCGATACCGTGCTCATAAACAACGTGACAGTCTTTTGCTGTGCTACCTGCAATTGCAATGACGGGAATATCATACGCTTTTGCCGTTCTCGCGACCCCAATCGGCGTTTTACCGTGAATCGTTTGGCTATCGATACGTCCTTCACCAGTAATGACAAGGTTGGCATCTTTGACGACATCACTGAGCTGAATCGCATCCATTACTATCTGTATACCGGGACGTAGTTCAGCATTAAATAGCCCAAGGAATGCCGCACCTAGTCCATGCGCAGCGCCAGCGCCAGGGGTGTGCTTAACATCACGGCCATTGGTTAATCGGATAACATCAGCGTAGTGCGAAAGGTTGGTGTCAAGTGTTGCCACCATGGCAGGTGTCGCTCCTTTTTGTGGGCCAAATACAGCGCTGGCACCTTTATCGCCACAAAGTGGGTTGTCGACATCGCACGCGACTTCGAGCGTGATCTCTGCTAATCGTGAGTCGACGTGGTCCATGTTAATGGAAGTCAGTTTATTGAGCTCGCCACCACCGTAACCGAGTTCGCAACCCTCACCATCAAGCAACTGCGCGCCCAGTGCTTGAGCCATGCCTAAGCCACCATCGTTCGTGGCACTACCACCAATGCCGACAATGATGTGTTTTACGCCTTTGTCTAGTGCGGCTTTAATCAACTCTCCGGTGCCGTAAGAGGTCGTGATCAGTGGATTACGTTTTTCTGCCGAGACCAAGTGAATACCGGAGGCGGCTGCCATTTCAATGATGGCAGTGCTGCCATCACCGAGTAGCCCGTAGAACCCTTCAACACGTTGACCCAGTGGGCTGATGACGGAGGCTGAGACCAGTTCCCCTCCAGTTGCATCGATGAGAGATTGCACGGTGCCTTCTCCACCATCAGCCATCGGTAACTTGATGTATTCGGCATTAGGCAGTATTTGTTTGAATCCGTTTTCAATGGCTTGTGCCACTTCCATTGCCGTTAAACTTTCTTTATATGAATCAGGAGCAATTACAATTTTCATGACAAAACCTTATACAAATAAACCAAATACACCAAACATCATGACAGAGACAAAGGCGATAACTAGACCGACAGCCGACTCGTAAGGAATGAGTTTTAGGCGCTCGTGAATGTCCATATGAACAGCACCGCCCGTCGCGTGGAAGAAGCTACCATGTGGCATGTGGTCGAGTACGGTTGCACCCGAGTGAATCATTGCCGCCCCTGCTAATGCGGGAACGCCGAGTTCAAGTATGGTGCCTGCAAAGACGCTGGAAGCGACGGCAGTACCAGCCGTGGTGGATGCTGTTGCCAGTGACATCATGGCGCCAGAAATAGGCGCAAGGAGGTAAGAAGGCAATCCGGAAGTGGTAAGAACATCGATTAATCCATCTTTTAGCCCTGAGTTAGCGATGATGCCTGCTAGCGTACCCGTACCTAATAACATCACTGCCACTGGGGCCATTCGGCTGAGGCCGGAGACGGCAAAGTGGTTGGTATCGGCAAAGCGTCCCATCACGACAGCACCGATAAGACCACCGAGTGGTAACGCGATGAGAGGATCAACGTTAATACCTGCAATCGGGCGCAGTGATAGCAGCGCAATCGCAACCATAGGAGCCGTGATAGAAGCGACAAAAGAAGGGAGCTTAGAATGGTCAACCGCAACGACTTCGCTCGCTGCCACTTTTGATCCTTTGTTGATTAATTTTTTTGCGATGAAGTACGCGACAATCATACCGCAAATCCCCGGAATAACGCCGGCTGCCATTACCGAGGTCAGTGGGACGTTAAAAGCGTCAGCGGCCGCAATGGTATTTGGGTTGGGTGACATGACGTTACCTGCCTTACCGCCCCCAACCATCGCAAGTAAAATAGCGGCTTTGGAAATATCGGCACGGTGTGCAATCGCCAGTGCGATAGGGGAAACGGTAATAACGGCAACGTCAACGAAGACACCAACAGCGGTGAGGATCATGGTTGCGATTGCTAGTGCAAGTAGTGCACGAGTTTCACCAACCTTTTTGACTATGGTTTCTGCGATGGAAGTTGCGGCCCCAGATTCAATGAGCACACCTGCTAACACGCCTGCCGCGAGAATACGAAGTACAGCGGTGACAATACCTTGCGCACCACCAATCATTAAGCTGACGGTTTCTGTTAGCGAGACACCGCCAATCACGCCACCAATGAGAGCACCGATAATCATGCCGTATGCGGGTGGTACTTTCTTGAGAATGAGTGTTATAGCGACGACCAATGCCGCTAAGGCACCGAGAGTAGAGACTTCTATCATTTTGAGTTTTCCGCGTAAGTTATTAGAATTCTTGTCGGTGTAGAGTTTCACCTTGTTGAAAACAGACTACCGACAGAATAGGGCTAAAGCTTTATGCGAAGTGACAGATTTATAGATAGGAATGATAACGTATTTGTGCAGATGAACAGTTTTGTGATTTATTTAGATACATTTCAAAGCAAGATAAAGTTGAATCTTATCCTCTAACTTATTGATATTTAGTGTTGTTTCTTGCTCTATTTTGTCTAGTCGATAACGCAGCGTGTTTCGATGAATATGTAGCAGTTCACAAGTTTGAGCTAGATCGCAATTCTGTTCAAAAAAACACGCAGCGTTTTTACTAGCACGTTTTTGGTGTCTGACTGTATGAGCTTATTCAGTGGATCGGTTAATTGCTGTGCTCGCCAAGGGTCTCTTTTAATGCTACTGACCAACACTGATAACTTGTGATCGTGATAAAAAAGGATCGACTTTGCTTTTGGTTGGCAGATTTCCATTGTGGATTTAGCCGTTTCGTAAGATTTCGCCAATCCAATGACGCCAGGGAAATAGTCACCAATGGTCATTTGAATAGAAAAGTCGCACTCGTGGTCGATGCGCTTCATTAATTTGGCAACGCGCTTTTGTTCTTCTTGTCGATTCCAAATAGTTTGCTGAACCGTAATCGGCTTAAGTACCACAATTTCGTTCATAGACACCGAGACAATGCCGACAATATTGTCGCGCTCAGGATATTCGAGTAAATGAACCAATCGTTGTAGATGTTCCAGTGTTAGCGTTTCATTCGCTTTGGGAATCACCTTAATGACGGCTGCAACGCGTGGTTGGTCTAGGTCTAGATCTAATCGCTGAGCAATGGAGAGTAACTGTCCCTCGTTTAAGCTGGTTCCTTGGATAAGCTGTAGCAATAACTCTTCACGGTGGCGCTTGTTCCATTGGATTTGATGCATCAACGCCGCTTGTTCTACGATGAGTTCAGCCGTCATTTTGACTAGCTCGCCATAGCTGCGGACTTCATCGGGTGTGCCAGAGATTCCGACGACACCAATGACGTTATCATCATAAAGAATGGGTAAATTAATGCCTTTTCTTACCCCTGAGAGTGTCGACGCGACCGCATCATTAATTTCAATAATACGATTGTCCTTGATTGCCAGTAACGCACCGTCATGGGTGTGATGCAAGCGTGAAGGATCGCTTGATCCAATAATCACGCCGTTATCATCCATAACGTTGATTGAGTGTTGAATGATCTTCTTCGCTCTATCAACAATTTGTTTCGCTATCAATGCGTTGAGTTGCATCTCGTTGTCTCGACTACTAGGAATCTTTTGAGTATACCCGAGAACATTGGAATTTAAGGTATAATCATCCGGTTATTGCTAAGAGACAATGTGATGGAATTCGAATTTATTAAAAACTCGCTCACCGGAGAATATATGGTCCGGTGCGAAATGGGACATGAGGTACTGGCACGTTTATTCCAAGAGGAGATCTCTACGTGTGATCGCACCATTGCGGAAATTAAAGCTCAAATGGCTTTAGCATCGCAATACCCCAGTAAGGAATTTCGTTGGGAAGGCAAAGAAATTTCGTTAAGCATTCTTGAGTCAGAGGTCCATGTATTTGAAAACTGTCTGAATTTTGATGTAACTAGCGATAGTGTCGAAGACTTTGAGCTTTACAGTAGTGAAAGCTTTAGTGAGTCAGGTCTTGAGGACTTTAGTTCTGTTATCGCTCAGTGGGAGCGATTTATTCATAACCGATAGGTTGCTTTACCACTCTAATGCACAGTTCTAGTGCTTAACCGAATGCTTGCCTTATTTTTGTGAGCGTATTGCACCAATTGGGTGCAATGCGTTTTCATTTTATTAACATATATCCATTCATTCCTTATATATCAATGTGTTAAAAACTTGGCACGCGCCTTGAAAGTGTTATTCCAACAACAGGGATACATACGGCGAAGGGGATGCCATGAAACTTATTAACGCAATCATTAAACCATTTAAATTAGACGACGTACGTGAAGCGCTGGCTGATGTCGGCATAGAAGGTATGACGGTTTCTGAGGTCAAAGGATTTGGCCGTCAAAAAGGACACACAGAATTGTACCGCGGTGCTGAATACCAAGTGGACTTTTTACCGAAAGTGAAGTTAGAGATTGCCACTCACGCCGATAATGTTGATCGAGTTGTCGAGGCCATTTCAAATGCCGCGCAAACCGGAAAAATTGGTGACGGTAAAATTTTTGTGTATGACTTGTGCCAAGCCGTTCGTATTCGTACGGGCGAAATGGATGCTGAAGCACTTTAAGGGATTGGAGACATTATTATGGAATTAGCAACAACAGTAAGTGAACTACGCTACGCGCTGGATACGTTTTACTTTCTTATTTCAGGCGCTTTGGTTATGTGGATGGCAGCGGGTTTTGCCATGTTAGAGGCGGGGTTGGTCCGTTCTAAAAATACCACTGAAATTTTAACAAAAAACTTCTGCTTGTACGCCATTGCTTGTACTTGTTACTTGGTTGTCGGTTATCACATTATGTATGTCGATAATGCGGAAGCTGGCTGGTTACCATCATTTGGTGCACTCATTGGAACACAAGCGGAAGGCGCGGACCACTCGTTAGAATCTGACTTTTTCTTCCAGGTTGTGTTCGTTGCAACGGCAATGTCAGTGGTCTCTGGTGCGGTTGCTGAGCGAATGAAGTTATGGTCATTCTTAATCTTCTCTGTCGCGCTAACCGCCTTCATCTACCCGGTGGAAGGGTATTGGACATGGGGTGGTGGTTTCCTCTCTGAAGCTGGATTCAGTGACTTTGCAGGGTCTGGTATTGTACATATGGCAGGCGCAGCAGCAGCACTAGTCGGCGTGTTACTCCTAGGTGCTCGTAAAGGTAAATATGGCAAGAACGGTGAAATCTATCCAATTCCAGGTTCAAACATGCCACTTGCAACGTTAGGTACGTTTATTCTTTGGTTAGGTTGGTTTGGCTTTAACGGCGGCTCTCAACTAATGGTCTCTGACTTTGAGAATGCAACAGCGGTTGGACAAATTTTCTTAAATACCAATGCTGCCGCTGCTGCTTAGGTGCGATTGCTGCGATGTTAGTGTGTAAGACAACGTGGGGCAAAGCAGACTTGACGATGATTCTTAACGGCGCACTTGCAGGCCTAGTCGCAATCACTGCGGATCCACTCTCGCCATCACACGGTTTATTCTGTGGCAATTGGTGCCGTCGCTGGTGCACTCGTGGTATTTAGTATTATCGGCCTTGATAAAATTAAGATTGATGATCCAGTCGGTGCGATTTCAGTTCATGGTGTGTGTGGCTTCTTTGGCTTGATGGTCGTACCACTGAGCAATGGTGATGCGAGCTTTGGTGCTCAGTTACTTGGGGCGGCAGTCATCTTTGGCTGGGTATTCGGTGCAAGCCTGGTCGTTTGGGCGGTAATTAAAGCAACGATGGGTATTCGTGTATCAGAAGATGAAGAGCTGGAAGGGATGGATATGCATGATTGTGGTGTAGGGGCGTACCCTGAGTTTGTTACTTCAAAGTAGCGACTAAAACCTAATTCAGAGCGTCATATTTAATATACACTTTGTTACATAATTGCTGAAAAACCTGCCCACCGTGGCAGGTTTTTTTATGTCAGATCATTGTTTTCTATCCGGAGATGAATATAATAACGCAACTGATAAACGTTCTCATTTTGAATTAAAGGAACTAAATAATGAAAAAACTGCTAGCCCTATCAGCAATCGCCGCAGGATTTGCTGCCCCAGCAATGGCCGCTGAAGAAGTCAACGTTTACTCTTACCGTCAACCGTTTCTCGTTGAGCCTATGTTCAATGAGTTTACGAAAGAGACTGGTATTAAGGTTAATGTAAAGTTTGCTAAAAAAGGCTTAGCAGAGAAGCTTCAACAAGAAGGTGAATATAGTCCTGCCGATGTCGTATTAACAACTGACATTAGCCGCCTTGCTGAACTCACAGATAAAGACGTGGTTCAAGCCGTTGAAAGTGACGTTATCAATGCCAACGTTCCTGCTCAATATCGAGACAAAGAAAATGAATGGTTTGCTCTGACATTACGTACTCGTAATGTGTATTCATCAAAAGACCGTGTAGGCAAGCTTAGTGAAGATTTTAACTATGCTGATTTAGCGAACCCTGAATACAAAGGTAAAATTTGTACTCGTAGTGGTAAGCACCCTTACAACGTTTCTCTAGTATCTTCAATGATTGCTCATCATGGTGAAGCGGAAACGAAAGAGTGGTTGGAAGGCGTAAAAGCTAATCTAGCTCGCAAACCTCAAGGTAATGATCGTGCTCAAGTAAAAGCGATTAAAGAAGGGCTTTGTGATGTATCACTGGGTAATAGCTATTACCTAGGTAAAATGGTTAACGACAAAGAACAAAAAGCATGGGCAGACGCGGTTTACATTAATTTCCCGAATCAAAAATCGGAAGGTACGCACGTAAACATCAGCGGTATGGCGATGGCGAAATACGCACCAAACCAAGATAATGCACTTAAGTTAATGGAATTCTTAACGGGTGCAACAGCACAGCAGATGTACGCAGAAGTGAACTATGAATACCCGGTTAAAGAGGGTGTGAAGCGCTCGGAGTTAGTTGAATCGTGGGGCGACTATAAAGCAGACACGGTTTCACTTGATGACATCGCGGGTTATCACAATGCGGCAATCAAATTGTTAGATGAAGTTAAGTTCGACCTTTAATCGGCAAAAAGGGGTATAATACCCCTTATTGAATTCCGGTTACTGAACGTCTCGACTTCGTGTCGCCTGATGTATGTTTAGGCAATGAAAGAAAAAAATGCAGTTTGGAAAACCAGTAGTGGAGTGCTTACTCTGTTACTGGTTTTACCTATTTTAGCGATCTTCTATACAGCGCTTGGTGAAACAAGTGATATCTTCTCGCACCTAATAAATACGGTGATGCCCACTTACACCATAAATACAGTGCTTCTTGTTGTTGGTGTACTGATACTTTCTCTTATCCTTGGTGTGCCCAGTGCGTGGTTTATGGCCATGTGTAAGTTGCCATCAGAAAAAGTATTGCAATGGGCGCTGGTGCTTCCTCTCGCGATGCCTGGCTACATTATTGGCTATATTTTTACCGATTGGTTTGATTTTGCTGGCCCAATACAAATATGGCTAAGAAACGTATTTGAATGGGGAGTGGGCGACTATTGGTTCCCGGACATTAGAACCGTGGGTGGTGCTACGGTGGTATTGTCACTTGTCCTTTATCCGTATGTCTATCTTCTATGCCGTGCAGCATTTATGGAGCAAAATGTCTCGCTGTTGCAATCGGCTAGGTTACTAAAATGCACACCACTTGAAAGCTTTTGGCGAATTTCTCTGCCATTGGCCCGTCCTTCTATTGCGGTGGGTTTGTCGTTGGTGGCAATGGAAACCATTGGAGACTTTGGTACCGTCAGTTATTTCGCTGTGAATACCCTCACGACTGCGGTTTATGATACTTGGTTAGGTTACTCTAGCTTAAGCGCTGCAGCCAAAATATCCGCATTAATGATGATGGTGATCGTGTTACTGTTGGGGGCTGAGCGATACAGCCGTCGTCGTCAAAAACTGTTTCAAAACCAATACAATAGCCATGAAGATTTTCGCTATGAGCTTCAAGGTTGGAAAAAGTGGTTTGCCGTAATATGGTGTTGGGGGTTGGTGTCGATAGCCTTTATTTTCCCTCTTGGTCAACTGGTTATTTACGCATATAAGTACTTTGCTCAAAGCTGGACACCTGAATTTCAGCTCTATGCAATGAACAGCCTCAAGGTATCGATTATTGCTGCCGTGATTGCTGTCGCTATCGCGATAGTGGTGAATTTTTATCGTCGTTTAGCATCCAATACATCCAGCCAAGTTTTCATGAGAGCCAGCTCATTAGGCTACGCGGTTCCGGGAACGGTATTGGCGATTGGTGTCATGGTGCCTGTGCTATTTATGGATCATGCGATTAACGACTTTGCCGTCTGGATGGAATGGAAGCGTCCTGGATTGCTGTTCTCTGGCTCTATGTTTGCGATTGTTTTTGCTATGGTGGTGCGCTTTTCAGCCGTCGCCATTGGTAGTATCGAAACCAGTTTAAGCAAGGTTTCGCCTTCACTAGATATGGCCTCACGTACGATGGGCTGCAAGCAAAACCAAATGTTGGCCCGCGTGCACTTTCCTTTGATTAAACGCGGGATTTTGATAGCAGGTCTTTTGGTGTTTATTGAGTCGATGAAAGAGCTCAATGCGGCGCTGTTATTGCGACCATTTAACTTCGAAACATTAGCGACTTACGTTTATAACTTTGCCTCTGATGAGCACTTAGAGTTGGCGGCTATGCTTACGGTTTTATTAGTATTGGTTGGGCTTATCCCTCTCATCATTGTTAATCGATCTTTGGAGCAACCCCACTAATGACGACCGCATTATCGATTGAAAACCTCTCTTGCCAATATGACTCTCAAATGGTGTTGGAAGCGTTGTCGCTGCAAGTGAATCACGGTGAGATTGTTTGTTTGCTTGGTGCGAGTGGCTGTGGCAAAACCACACTACTAAAAGCGATTGCTGGTTTGCTGCCTTTGTCCGGTGGGTTAATGACGTTAAATGAAAAAGTCATTGATGATGGTAAAACATGGTTACCGCCAGAGCAGCGTAATATTGGTATGATCTTCCAAGACTATGCGTTATTTCCGCATTTGACGGTGGCAGAAAATGTTGCGTTTGGACTCAAGGGGCAACCTAAAGAGCAACAAGATTCTATTGTGGATGAAGCGCTTCGTCTGGTTCATCTTGAGGCGTTTAAAGCCCGTTACCCACATCAACTTTCTGGTGGTCAGCAGCAGCGCGTGGCGATAGCAAGAAGCCTAGCTTATAAGCCAGATCTGCTTCTTCTCGATGAACCATTCTCAAATATTGATACGCAAGTTCGTCATGAGTTGATTCGTGAGATCCGTAAGATATTTAAGAAGCAAGGCATCACGGCTATCTTCGTGACTCACAGTCGTGAAGAGGCTTTTGCTTTTGCCGATAAAATGGCGGTGATGAATGAGGGCGTGATTGAGCAATATGGCAGTGCGTCAGAATTGTACTTCTGTCCATCCAGTAAATTTGTCGCCGATTTCTTAGGGGGCGGCAGTTACCTTGAAGCGACGCATATCGCAAGCTCGACGTTTGATACTGTAATAGGGCAGATTGCTGCGACATCGTGTACTTTTATTGCGGAAGGTGCAAAGTGTCAGTTGTTGGTTCGACCACAACAGATTCAATTATCCTCTTCTGAGCAAAGTAGCATTCATGTTGTAGAGCAACAATTCATGGGTGACCACTGCCGTTATGTGGTGGATATAAAAGGCACGCGAGTGCTTGCGACGTCAATGGAGGCATTGAATGTCGGCCAAAGCGTGGCAGTAAGTGTTGAATCTCAAGGGATCGTGGCTTTTAGTTAGCGACATTAACCAAATGGTGACTTGGAGTTTTTATGGCCATTAGCAATGATAAGCCCCGGCTTGACTCTAAAGTACAATACGCTTGCCATTATTGAGATAAGTGGTACATGCGACGCGAAGTAAAGAGGTGAAATTGCCTATTTCACCTCTTTTTGTGATGACCTCTTTATAAATACGCGTGAGAAACTCTGCCACGGAGAGGTCTGCGTCAGAAGCAATATCCTCAATTACTTTCCAAAATACGGCTTCTAGCCTGATACTAGTGACCACGCCATCCAAGCGCACAGAGCGTGACTTTAGCTCAAATAATGCGAGCTCTGTCCCTGAGTATAGTTCACACATAGCCTGACCAATTTGTTGAGGTTCTACCTGCTAGCATAGTCGACTTACCGCTTATGTCTGTTAGGCTTTGGTCGTAATCGTTATATGATTAGCTTGGTAACAAAGTATTAAATTGTGCAAGCCAACGAGGGTGAGCTGGCCATGCGGGGGCTGTTACAAAGATGCCATCGGTATACGCTTCAGTGACATCAATATCGATATATTCCGCACCCGCTAGTGTTACTTCTGGGGCGCAAGCAGGGTAGGCTGATATCTTGGCACCTTCGATAATGTTGGCAGCCGCGAGGAGTTGTGCTCCGTGGCAAATGGCGGCAATGGGCTTCTTGGACTGAGCAAAGGCTTGCACCAATGCGATGACGCGAGGGTTAAGGCGCAGGTATTCTGGAGCTCGGCCACCAGGGATAAGCAACGCATCAAAGTTATCGTCATGGATGTCGTTAAAAGTTGCATTCAGTGTAAATAAATGACCAGGCTTTTCAGTGTAAGTTTGATCGCCTTCAAAGTCGTGAATCGCGGTCTTTATTGTGTTTCCTATTTCTTTGTCAGGGCACGTGACGAGTACCTCATGTCCGACCATTTCTAATGCTTGAAATGGCACCATCAACTCATAATCTTCAACGAAGTCGCCAGCAATAATTAATACTTTAGCCATCTTTCAGTTCCTTTTTTGACGTTACCATTTTGCAAATAGTAAGATGCGAGAGGCTAGGTGTTAACAATATTGTTACAATGCTAGGTAGTATTGGACTACTACATGAAAAGTTAATCACCCATTCGCGCACACAAAAAAAGCCCGATGAATATTCATCGGGCAAAGATGTTCTCCACCTATAGGGAGTTCCTTGCTAGCCCATTATTTGGTAAGGCAGGTCCTTATAACAGGAAGCAAGGAGAAAGGTAACAGAGACTACAACGACAAAAAGCCTTTCATCTGTTGAAGAACATATTCTGCTTGTTCTTTATCTTCCATCTCACAAAAAATACGTAACAACGGTTCTGTTCCTGAGAAGCGAGCAATGACCCACCCCCATTTTTAAAGTAGACCTTAGCGCCATCGGCGTAGCTCACTTTATCAATATCGTAATCAAATTCAGGCAGTTGCTTTTCGATATAGAGTTTGTGGTATAGGCTATCCTTTTGTGAGGCTTTGAACGTACAGTCACCCTCGGCGGTATAGGCGTAGCCATATTGACTGTAGATTTCATTTAATAACTCAGAGAGCTTTTTGCTGGTGACACTCAGCATTTCTACCAGTAAGCTTGAGGCGAACACGCCATCTTTACCTTTAATGTGGCCTCTAATGGTTAAACCGCCCGAGCTTTCCCCACCAATAAGTGAGTCGTCAGCTTCCATTTGGGCACTAATGTGCTTAAAGCCTACCGGAACCTCAAAGGCCTTTTGTCCATAATGCGCGGCGATCTTGTCGAGTAGATGAGTGGTTGCAATATTTCGAACTACCGAGCCAGTCCAACCTTTATACTCAAGTAAGTAGTAGTACAACAGCATCAAGACTTCGTTGGGATGAATGAAGTTACCTTTTTCATCAATGATGCCCAGTCGGTCGGCGTCACCATCGGTACCAATACCGATATCATAGCCTTCAGCCGCAACAAGGTGCTTTAAACGATAAAGCGTAGCGGCATTCGGGGATGGCATTAAACCACCGAAGTCTGGATTTTTACCATCGTTGATAACATCAACATCGCATCGACCATTGATTAGTACGGTCTGCAGAGCGTTCTTAGCCACACCGAACATAGGATCAATGAGCACTCGTAAGTTGGCTTGCTTGATCGCATCAATATCAATCAGATCGATAATTGAATCGACAAACTGATTCATTGGGTTGATCTCAATGATCTTGTTTTGTTGAACCGCGGTTTCAAAGTCGAGACGTTGGATCTGTTCCGCGCTTAACGTAGCGATCTGAGATTCGATCTTTTCTGTGATGATCTCATCAGCATCCCGCCCCCCTTCGATAAACACTTTCACGCCATTGTAATCGGCGGGGTTGTGAGAGGCGGTGATGCAAGCAGAATAGGCGCAGCCCATGTGCTTAGCCTGATACATGACGATAGGCGTTGGTACAAATTTATTGATGAAGCTAACCGGGATATCATTTCCTGCGAGTACTTCGGCAAACCATTGACTAGGCTTTATCCGATAAAAAGCGTCGGTCGTAGCCGATGACAAACCCCTTATCGGCCACGCCTTCGTGGTTAATAATATTGGCTAAGGCCTGAGCCACAATCCTAACGTTATCTCGGGTAAACTCTTCGCCAATAAACGCACGCCAGCCACCCGTACCAAATTTAATCATATTTCTCTCCTAACGAGCTCCGAAGAGCTCGTATTGATAGTTGCTATTGGGTGGGAATTAGCCCAGTACCACGTGGATATGGTTGATAGAGCCTGCTTGTTGTGGTGCGATGGCTCCCGTTATCTCTGTGCCATTTAGTGTCATGGATTTCACGCCTTTACTCACACTATCTGGGTTCTCTACGGTGATGTGATAAGTGGCGTCACGCCATTCTCTTGTCACTTTAAAACTCGGCCAGTCCGTTGGAATACAAGGGTCGACAATGAGCCCCTCAAAGCTAAGGCGAACCCCTAAGATGTAATTCGTTGCGGCGTAGTAGGCCCAGCCAGAAGTCCCCGTTAGCCAAGGATGGTTGGCACGGCCGTGATCTTGATGATCGCGGCCCATAACAAACTGTACGTACGAGTACGGTTCAGTGATACGGGTTTCGATATTGTTGTTTTGATTGTATGGGTTAAGTGAGTCGTAGAATTTCATCGCTTGATCACCACGGCCTAGTTTCGCTTCGGCTACCCAAGCCCAGGGATTCGGGTGAGAAAAGATAGCGCCATTTTCTTTCACGCCTTGATAAACACGCGTCACGAAACCGATATCATCATTAGGTGTAGCAAAAGATGGGGCGTTGAGGTGCAGTCCGTAATCGGAATATAGGTATTCGTCAACGGCATCCATTGCCTTTTGACCGCGCTCTTCGCTAACGGCGCCAGAGACGACGGCCCAAGTATTTGACTCAAGGTGAACTTTCCCTTCGGTTTGTTCATTGGTACCGACTTTGTCACCATTTTTGGTGATACCGCGGATATACCAGCCACCGTCGTCATCCCAAAGGTGAGTTTCACAGGCATCTTGAACTTTCTTAGCCATGGCTTCGTAGCAAGCAACATCGTTAGGCTTATCAAGGTAATTGGCAAGGTCGACAAACTCTTGTAATGCCCAGTAGTGCAAGAAAGCCACCATAGAAGACTCTCCGCCACCGAGGTTTAAACAGTCGTTCCAGTCCGCACGTAGTCCTTTAGCAATGCCTGTTGCGCCAACATGCTCATCTGTGAAATCTAACGCCGCTTTCATATGTTCGTAGACGGTCGCATCGCCACCGTCAGCATAAGGGATGACTTCATTAAAGAACTCGGTTTCACCGGTTTCCATGACATAGCGGCAAATGGTGGGGATCAACCATAGATGATCATCAGAGCAAGTGTCGGCAATACCATGGATCTTATCTTCGTCACTCGGAGTTGGAACCACCGTTGGAGATTTTGATGGCTCAACATCGGCTTTCTCAGGATCAAACCAATCGGGATCAAACAGGTGCAAACCATAACCCGCTTTAACTTGCCCTCGAAGTAAATCGACAATACGCTTTTTCGTCATTTCTGGGTTCGAGTGTGGCACAGCCATCGCATCTTGAGCCGTGTCTCGGTAACCCAGCCCTGTGCGTCCACCGACTTCAATAAAGGAAGCAAATCGTGACCAAACCACGCAGGTTTCGGCTTGGTATAACGTCCACGCATTGAGCATGGTATCAAGCCCTTCATTAGGAGACGTGACTTGGAATTTTGCGCAGCGTTCATCCCAGTGAGTCTTAATTGCGGCAAAGGCTTGGTCAACTTCATTTAGATCTTGGTACTTTTTACGCAACCGAGCACCATTCCCTTTGCCAATACCAAGCACGTAGGCAAAGCGAACCTCTTCACCAGGCTGAATTGTGAACTGTTTATGCAGTGAACCACAATGGTTGTAGCAGGTTTGAACATGGTTTGAACACTGCCCACGCTCAACGGCGATTGGGTTTGATTCATCGCGGTAAAGCCCTAAGAAGCTGTCTCGCTGACCGTCGTAGCTATCCGGTTCAAAGGTTGAAGCAAGATAGTAGAACCCTTCTTTTTCATTGGTGTTATAGAAAAGGTCGTACTCGATCACGCCATCTTGATACTCAGTGCCAGCTGAATAGAGCGACATTTGATGATTCTGGTTGTCTGAGGCAATGTGGCTAAAAGAAAACTCTACAAAAGAAAAGGTACTGATTGTGCGTGGCTTATTACTGGTATTACGCAGTACCACATCCCATACTTCGGCGTCTTCACCTTTAGGGATGAAAAGCGTTTTTGTCGCTTCAATCCCGTTGTAGTCACATTTAAATTTTGAGTAAGACAGCCCATGACGCACTTCGTACTGAGCTTCTTCTAAGCTCTTCGCAACGGGCTGCCAAGAGATAGACCAATAGTCACCCGTTTCATCATCTCTTAAATAAACGTAGTGTCCCGGTCTATCAAACGTCGCATTGGGACGAAATTTAGTGACGCGATTATATTCAGGAGAATTGTAAAATGAGTACCCCCCTGCATTGTGTGATATCACCGTACAGAACTTTTCGGTACCAAGATAATTGGTCCAAGGTGCTGGAACGTCGGGACGAGTGATAACATATTCACGGTTGTCGTTATCGAAGTAGCCGTATTGCATGAGTATTTCCTTATAAAAACTTCTAATTATTCAGTGATAGGTATGCGATGCATGATCTGTCTCTACAGAGAGTGGGTTATTCAGACCATGGGTGTCGATACCGGATGTTTTGCCTGTCGAGCAAGGTTAAATGGGGCTTTAGCCTTGCCAGAAAATAGGGGTAATCTTTACGTTGTTCATGACACCAAGCGGTTTCGGCTAGCGCGAGTAAGCGCGGGAAAACCATATAGTCTAAACGGTCCTGATGAGTGATGATTTCTGTCCACAGTGCGGCCTGTATACCGAGAATGCGCTTCTTAACGGGGTCATTATGGGCGATGTCAGATAACGGTTCGTATTGGTAAGCTTGCTCAAGAGAAATGACCGACGCCCAATCGACACCAGGCTCTTCACAGGTATAATCTTGAGCCATATCGAGATAGGTCGTTTGTCCCGGCTGAAGTACGACGTCGTAGCCCATTTTGGCACAATTGATCGCGGCTTCTTCACTTAGCCAAGAGTAGATAATGGTGTCTTTACTCACCTTGTTGCCGAAGTGTGCTTCTTCCCAACCTAGCATGCGCTTGCCAAGTGAGCGCAGCTTATCTTCTGCATAGCGCAGTAAATGCCCTTGCAGTTCTTTTGCACTACTATAGCCATGGGTTTGCATGAGTTTTTTACAGCTTGGGCTATTAACCCAAGAGCCTAGCGGAACTTCATCTGCGCCAATATGCAGGTAGGGGGCAGGGAAGAGTGCGGCAACTTCTTCTAGTACAGTATCTAAAAATTGGTAAGTACCTGCTATCCCAGGAGATAAGGTGTTATCAGTGTAGTGCTGGACGCTGCGATAAGTGGATTTATCCTCATGGTCTACTAGTAGGTGTGGCAAGGCTTTGATAGCGGCGCGACAATGACCTGGGATATCAATCTCAGGGATGACTTGAATACCACGTGCGCTAGCAAATTCCACTACCTCTTTGATGTCGCTTTGTGAGTAGTAACCGCCGTATTTTTCTGAAATATGGTGAAATTGAGGTTTAATTACTTCATCAGGTCCACGCCATGCGCCGATCTCAGTTAGCGCTGGAAGTGCTTTTATCTCGATGCGCCACCCTTCGTCATCAGTGAGATGCCAATGAAAGGTGTTGAGCTTGTAGTGTGCTAATAAATTGATGAAGCGCTTAATTTCGTTGATAGGCTGAAAGTGTCGGGCACTATCAAGCATCACGCCACGGTAGGAAAACCGCGGTTTATCTTGTATGGAAACAAAGGGTACTGAAAGTGTTTGTCGAGCTTCATCAAAGGCGCATAGCTGCAGTAGTGTGCTCGCACCGTATATAAATCCTGCAGTATCAGTGGCTTCAATAATGACACCGCCATGGCTGATATTGAGCTTGTATTCTTCGCTGCTAAGCACAGGGCTACGCTTAAAGTGCACACCTTGTTGTCCTATCGATTTAGGTGTCATCGCAAATAACCGCTCAACCTCTTCTTGAAGCCAACCCGCTGCGCCTTTATTGTCTGGATGATCCCATGAAATCTGGCTATAGCGTGAGAGTTCAAAGTGGCCATCAGTGAAAGTAATCTGTTCCGGGTGAGGGATGAGCTGATGTTTATGCGCGATTACGTTCGGTACCGTGGTGTGTTTATCGTAACCATGTTTAAGAACGATAGGTGACACACTGACCGTTTCTCTCGATAGTGAATCTGTGTCTAAATATGCTTCTTTAATCCCATCGGAAAGGAAGCGAAACGGCGCGGTTAGGATAGAAAACTCTATATACACATGGTGGTTGGAATAGAGCACAGAATCGGTAAGTTCAAGCGTGCAAAAACTGCCTGTTTGAGTAATGTGACCGACAGAAATACTGGCAGGATCGATATAGCGGTCAAAGGTAAAGCTAAGGCGCCAATGTGGGTAGCTTTTCTCAGATAGATTATGCAATGTTAAGCCAAAGCGACTGCCTTTCTTATGGCTGTCTAGTACGGCAATATCGACGCGAAAATCCATACTCGCCTCCCTTTAATATAGATTGTGTTGGCTTTGTCCAGCCATCATCAGTGCCCCATCCATAGCATCACCCTTCGGTTCTACAATCCAGCGTTGAGCGGCGGGTGATAACCATTTATGGATACGTTGGGCAATGCTGCCCATCAGGCAAATTTGTTGTGCGCCTTTTTGATTTAAGGCCGTTAAGTACATTTCAATATCGTCAGCGGTTTGTTGCAGTAATGATTTGCCCAGTCTTTCGTTAAGTAAGGCATAGTCGAAAATAGCGGGAGAAAATTGTCCATAATCACAAGGAAGCGCGCTCTTGGACCACTCAACAATGCGGTCCACATCATGCTTAAAGTGCGTCATGACTAAATCCGCTAAAGGAGAAGTAGGACGAATACCATCTTGAATGAGTAGTACTTCTTGAATAAGGCGTAGTCCCATTACCGCGCCTCCGCCTTGGTCTGAAATTGGAAACTCGCGACCACCTACGACAAACTGTTTGCCTTGTTTGAGTAGCAGTCCACAAGAACCAGTACCTAAGCAATCATGATGGCACCATCTTGACCTTGGTGTGCGCCTAAGCATGCACCGTACGCGTCGGTGTTGAGCGTCATGCTGGCAAAAGGGTGGGAGATGGCGGTAAACTTTTGATACGACGATTTATGCTCAGCACCTGCAAGTGCTAACCCAACGTCGAGATTTTTCAGGCTATCTCGATTAAGTCCACTTTGCGTCAGTGCGATGGTGAGTGCTTTGATGATCGCAGACATGGCGACATCAGCACCGAGCATGATGTTGGCGCTACCACTTTTTCCTTCACCAATCAGCTCGCCCTGTTCGTTGACGATTCGTGCTCGACAAGAGGTCCCTCCACCGTCGATACCAGCGATAAATTTAGGCATGGGAAGTCTCCTTCTGTTGATAGTGCTTATGAGTCAATGCGGTAGCCAGCAGGAACCAAGCTGCGTGGGGGATCCATTGCTCTCCCCAGCGCCAGTTTTGTAACATGTCATCTTTTTGATTTGGCGGATTAAAGGCAATGTCGCTTTCATTATCGAATCCAGCGGTGATGCCGTTACAAATGCCGCCATGAGCATTAAAAAAGCCGAGGTCTGCCAAATAGTCAGGGTTATTGTGACCGTGCCCATCTAACATGCACATGTCGTAAGGGTTGGAGCCTAGAATCCAGTTCATTGCATTAGCAGCGTAGCTTTCCAGCGCTTCTTTTAACTGTGAATCATGGAGTAGAGGTTGCACGGTCAGTGCCATCGTGGCCAAGGAGGCCAGACGGGCGTTTTCCCCTTGCCACCAATAACCGGACTCGTTGTTATGGGGAACAAAGAACGCGCTGCGTTTAGCATCATCAATGGGCTTTACATACTGGCGAGGATAGCCAAATGGGTTATACACCTCCTGCGTCACATTAAGCTCGAATTGGCATGCCTCGTGTATGAGCTCAATGAATCGTTTAGTGCGAGAAGAGTCATCTTCAATTGCGACGTATTCATTGAGCGCGATTACGGGCAGTCCCGCTTCAGCTGCGTGATAATAAGGGCGAGTTCCATCGTCATTACTCGACCAATAGAAAGTAAACTGTTCATCGTGGGCCGCTCGTTGTGCTAGCGCATCGGCCCAGTATCTTGCTTCTTTTAAGTACTGACTTTGTTTGGTAGAGCGATAAAGCTCGACGCTGGCGAGCAGTGCACAGTACTCATCTATGATGTTTTCAGTGCCGTCATTGAGGTACTGCGTATTGAATTTTTTAGGTGCGCGTAGCCTGATTCGGCTGCGGTTAAAAATTGCTGTGCTTCATCCGCAGAGAGGTTGGCTAACCGGCTTGTTTTCGCTAATGCGGCAATGGCCATCCCCCCGCCTTGACGAAACCCCGCTTGATAGTCGGATTTCTTGTGGCCCAATTGAGTTTCGTAGGCGCAGATTTCGCGTTGTTCGGTATCTTTGCTCCATTTATCAAACACGGTCATGTAGAAGTAACCGTCGGGGTGCTGCATACGCAGTAAAAACTCAGCGCCGTAACGTGCTTCCTCATGGAGTCTAGCTTGTACAAAAGAGCGTTCTAGAGAGCTATGTAATACGTCATCTGCTTTTAATAGATTCCATACCACCATCGGGGTTTGTTGAGGATTGAGATAATTGGCGTAGGACAAATGACTTAAGTACTTACTTACGTCACCAGAGGCGTCATACCAACCGCCATGAACATCAACGCGTTCGTTACTGCCAATCACTTTTGCTGCTTGGTCAGCGTTATCAAAAATACTGCCGCTGCAACGTTGAGATTTGAAGTAATGGATCATATCGGAAAAAGCGCGATCCAATAGGCGATGATGTGCAATTTGAAAGCGATGGGAACAAACCGATTGGTAGCTTAGATAATATTCGCCAGGTTGTGTCCATTCACTGAAATCAATGTCAAAAAAGTAACCTTGATGCCATTCATCAATTTGCGCACCACCGGAGAGAGGCAGTTCTGAAACGATGGTATGAGTACTGGCATCGATCAAGAATGCGTTACTCAGCTCTGTGAGTGCCGTTGGCGACATGACAACCGCACGTTTGGAGCCGATTGCTTGATAACCAATGTGGTTTGTTAAAAGTTGCATGATGTATCCCAGCGAATGGTGTTAGTCAGCTCCCTCTTGCGAGGGAGCGTTTTATTAGTTGTCGTTGATTAGTTTTCGTAAAGGTAACAACGGACGAAGTGGTTCTCTGCCAATTTAGTGACACTTGGCAGGGCTTCGTTACAGCGGCTGGTGGCATGGGTACAGCGCCCAGCAAATGGGCAACCAACAGACTGTGGTGTCCACAGTGGAATATCGCCTTTATTACCCTTCAGCTTTTCATGAATCGACTTGGATGGATCAGGTACTGCCGAGACCAGCAATTGCGTATAGGGATGCTGAGGGTTTGCGATGACTTCATCAGTATCGCCCCATTCCACCATATGTCCCACGTACATAACGGAGATGTCTTCAGCGATGTATCGCGCCGTTGCAATGTCATGGGTGATGTACAGCAGTGACATTTGTTTTTCGAACTTCATCTCCTCCATTAGGTTAAGGACACCTGCACGGATAGAGACATCCAACATTGAAGTTGGCTCATCCGCGAGAACGACTTCAGCGCCAATGGCGATGTTTCTTGCAAGGTTGACACGTTGACGCTGCCCACCAGAAAGTTGATGGGGGTATTTTGCCGCGGTTTCTTTTGCTGGAATGAGTCCAACTTGTTCCAGTAAGTCGTAGATGCGCTCTTCCAGTTCTTTCTTATTGCGCTTGCTTACTTTGTTATGGATGAGCAAAGGGCGCGCAATGTGGTGAAAAATGGTGTGTGTTGGATTGAGAGACCCAAATGGGTCTTGCCATACCATTTGTACACCCTGACGATACTGGGTTAGCTCAGCTTGCTTTTTAATCTCTTGAATATCTCGACCGCGATATTTAATTTCGCCGCCACTTGGCGCATACATTTTTGCGATCATTTTTGCAGTGGTTGATTTACCTGAGCCGGACTCGCCTACAACGGCTAAGCCGCGACTCTTATACATTTTGAATGACACGTCATTAATTGCGCGCATCATTGGTTGAGATAGCGTATTACTGTTAATTGGAAAGTCTTTTACGACATTGTTGCCTTCAATTAGCAGTTCACCATAGTTGCTCATATTCATCTCCAGAATTTATTGTGACGTCCTGTTTTTAATGGTGGTTGTCTATGACAACACGTCGGCTACCGCAATTTGCTCATTGTATAAATGGCAATTTGAGAAACGGTTTGACTCAATTTGACGCAATTGTGTCGGTACCTTTGTACAGGCTTCATGAACACGGTCACAACGAGCCTGAAAGCGGCATCCTTGTGGGATTTCCAGTAGGTTTAGCGGGTTGCCTGGAATGCCCGTTAGCTTTGTTTTTGGCCCAGTTAATGGCGGAAATGAACTTCCCAGCCCTTTGGTATAAGGGTGGTAAGGTGATTCTAGAATCGCTTTAGAAGGCGCCACTTCGATCAGCTCACCTGAGTACATGATCCCGATACGGTCTGAGAACTCGACCATTAAGGAAATATCATGGGTAATGAATAAGATAGAGAAGCCAAACTCTTCTTTTAATGCGTAGATCTTTTGTAGGATCTCGCGTTGAACCACTACATCCAGAGCGGTGGTTGGCTCATCCATAATGATCATCTTAGGGTTGAGCGCGAGCGCGATGGCAATCACTAGGCGCTGACGCATGCCGCCTGAAAATTGGTGTGGATAATCGTTGAGTCGACTTGGGTGAATATCCACTATTTCCAATAGACCTTCGGCACGTTTTTTCGCTTGTTCACGAGTCATATTGGTGTGACGCATGATGACATCGCAGAACTGCTCCTCAATCGTGAGTACGGGGTTTAAGGCATTCATGGCACTTTGAAAGACCATGGACATCTCACTCCAGCGAAACGCTTGCATACGTTCATCGCTGTATTTAAGGATATCTTCACCATTGAAGATAACCTCACCACCGCTGATGTAGGCTGGTGGCTTATGTAAACGCATCAGTGAAAAGGCGACGGTGGATTTACCACAGCCGGATTCACCCGCCAGACCAAAGACTTCTCCCGGTGCGATATCAAAGCTGACGTTGTTACAGGCTCTGACGTCGCCAGCATCGGTAATGTAATCTACGCAAAGGTTGCGGATTGAAATTAAAGGTTCAGACATAATTAACGGTCTCCGCTCCAAAGTGCATTTTGTGGTGGTAGTTCAGGCTCGCGAGTCGTCTTGTCTTCTTTCACCATTTTTTTCCAACGTTTCATCCCTTTGTGAGAGCGAAGTTGAGGGTTGGCAATTTCATCAACAGCGAAGTTGAGTAGCGCAAGACCTGTAACCAATAAGATAAGAGCAAAACAAGGGGCAAGCATTTCCCACCAAGCGCCAATCAGCATTGCCGACGACGTTTGTACGTTGTAGAGCATGATGCCCCAGCTAACGGTATTCGGATCACCCATGCCCAAGAAGGAGATAATGGCTTCCATAGAAATGGCGTACATGACCGAACCAATGAAGCTTGCACCAACAATTGAGATAAGGTTTGGTAGTAACTCAACAAAAATAATGCGCAGCTTTGACTCACCTAAGACTTCTGCTGCCTTAACAAACTCTTTTTCGCGTAAGGACAGGGTTTGAGAGCGTATTACCCTTGCTCCCCAAGCCCAGGACATAAAGCCAATGACTAAGGAGATGGTAAGCGGGCCTGCCTCACCAATAAATGCAGCGACAACAAAGAGTAATGGGTACTGAGGGATCACCAACATAATGTTCATGGCGGCGGTTAACACATCATCGACTCGGCCACCAAAGTAACCTGCCGAAATACCAATCACCGTCGCTAAGATGCACACCGTAAGACCTGCGCCAAAGCCCACCATGAGAGATACTCGAGCACCGTAGACCACTTGTGACCATACATCACGGCCCATACGAGTTGTGCCTAGCGTGTGATCGGCTTTCTTTGACATCAGCAGTGAGCGGCGGTTGTCGGCAAGGTTTTCTGCTACCCAGCCATCTGGGTTTGCTTGTGCCATTTTGACAATAAAGCCTGGATACTCGTGAGGATTACCAGTGCGCTTGTCTGGCGCGTGCTTAGTAATTAAGGGTGCTGCCACAGCAAGAAAGATAAACAGACCGATAATGACAAGTCCGATACGTGCGGTGGTATTTCGCCACACTAGAGAGAGAAATCCTTTCATGATTATTTGCCTCCTTTACGTAGGCGAGGGTCAAGCACGACATACAGCATGTCGGCGACAAGGTTAAAGAACAGCATAAAGAGAGTCATGATAAGTAGTTGACCTTGAAGAACTTGGTAATCACGAGCGTGAATAGCGTTAAGCATGACGCTGCCTAAACCTGGATAGTTGAAGATAATTTCAATGATCAATTGTCCACCAAGCGCCATACCTAACGACATGGAGAGTGCGGTGACACTTGGTAGCATGGCGTTACGAGCGGCGTAATTGAATACCACGCGGTTTTCGCTCAGGCCTTTGCCCTTTGCCATGGTGATGTAGTCTTCATTAAGAAGGTTAATCATGTTGTTACGCATATTGACGAGGAAGCCGCCAATTTGAATGATCGTCGCACAAATGAGAGGTAGAACCGCGTGATACAACACATCCTTAAGGAAAGTCCAGCTTGTCCAATCTGGCGTCGTCCCTGCGGTATACGCGTAACCTGTCGGGAACCACTTAAGACCGATTGCGAAAATGAATAGCGCTAGCATCGCAATAACGACTTGAGGAATGGCCTGAACAATCAGCATTCCGGGGGTGATAAACGTATCGAAGCGACTGCCACGTTTCCATGCAGCGAAGATGCCAAGCACTGAACCGATAGAGAAAGAAAGCACTACGGCGCAGCCTGCTAGAAATAGTGACCAACCAAATGCGCTGCCCAGTAAGCTGTTTACTGACAATGGGAAGAATTGCACAGAGGTGCCAAGCTCCCAGCTCAGAATGTTCTTCATGTAGGCGATGTATTGAACAAAATAGTTACCATCAACGAAGCCAAGCAATTCTTTCATTGCGGCAATACGTTCTGGTGTAATTTGTACCGTAGTATGCGCAAACATCATGGTGACTGGGTCGCCTGGCATTGCGCGTGGAATAATAAAGTTGATAGTGGCGGCGACTAATAGCGCCATACAATAAAAGGACAATCGTCTTAAAAAATAACCCATAACTTACACCTTGTTAACCCAGTGGTAGTATCACTGGAATTGCCGTCCATAACGTCGAGACGAGCTATCCCCTGACGACAAGCGCCACTCATTCAATTGAATACAGGAAGGGGATGAAAGCGGTACGGATGCACCGCTTTTAATTACATACTTACTTGTTTATTTTACTGGTTTTAGGTCCAGCACGTGCAATAGTCGCTCAGGAATACCAGCCCAGATATTTGGACGGCCTTGAGGGTTTTGCTCGTTCCACCAGCCCGTGTAACGAGTGGTGTTGTACTGGAACATATAAGCACCAGACATGACAGGTACTGTCACTTGGTCTTCTGCGATGATTTTCTGAATACCATGTGCGATCTTCATTTGTTCATCTTTATTTGCGGTCTTATAGAAGCTGCTTAATAGCGAATCTAACTCAGAGTTTTGGTAGAAGTGCATCGCGAAGCGAGGCATACCATCACCACTTTGTAGTGTTGAGTTGTATGCGCTGTTCCAATAAGTATATGGATCCGCACCGTGGAAATAGTTGGTATATGCGACGTCGTAAGACCCTTCAAGCATGGATTGGTTGTACACAGAGAAGTCTGGTGTACGCGCTTTTGCTTTAATGCCTACTTCAGCAAGTTGCTCAACAGCGAGTTGCACTGTGTTGTTAAAGTCAGTCCAACCATTAGGAGATTGAATTAACAGCTCAAAAGATTTGCCAGATGGAGTATCGACAAAGCCATCACTGTTTACGTCTTTGAAGCCAGCTTTTGAAAGGAGCGCTTTTGCGCCTTCCGCGTCATAAGAGTTATAACCCTTAAATTTGTTGTGTGTGGTTTCATCAGACCATGCTGCAAAGGCATAACCTAGACCAGAAGCGAAGTCATTAACCGTACCGCCACCGTAGAATGCGATATCAATGATGGTTTGACGGTCAAGTGCCATTGAGAATGCACGACGGAAATCGACATTGTTAAGCGCTTCATTTTTAACTTGATCTGGGTTCTTAAAGTTAAGCATGAAAGCTTGTGTACCTGATGGCGGGTACCAGTAGTGGTGATTTGGACTTGCTGCTGCGTAAGTACGGTCAATATCTGGGATGAACGATGAAGTCCAATCCATTTCAGAGTTAACCACTTTGCCTAGGAACTGATCGTTGTTCGCAATTTGAGGAACACGTAGACAATCTACTTCTAGGTTATCCGCATCCCAGTAGTTTTCGTTACGACATTGAACATAAAGTTGCCCTGTAAAGGTGTCGATCTCGGTAAATGGCCCCGAACCTACAGGGTTTTCATTGGTAAACGTAGCTGGATCTTTAATATCTTTCCAAACATGCTCAGGGACGACAGGCACTTTAACGATTTCGTAAGGCACGTTTGAGTTTGCTTCGGTGAGGTAGAACTTCACTTGGTGGTCGTTAACTTTTTCTACTTTCTCTACCCAAGAGTTAATGCCACTTTGGTCAAGTTCAGGTTTTGATTTAACAAGATTGAATGAGAACAGGACATCGTTAGCATCAAAAGTTTCGCCATCTGACCATTTCACACCTTTACGAATGTCAAAGGTGACCGTCATTAGGTCGTCGGACATTTCGAAGCCTTCAGCAAGACGGAATACTAGGCTTGTTCCCGTGCATCTCATTGAAAACAACCAACGGTTCATAAATAAAGTCCGTTGTTGTGTGTAGGTTCGTCGCACCCAAGTATGGGTTAAAGTTACGAACAAAAGTATTGAACTCTTTTGGGTGAACGGTCAGTTCATTACGTTCTGCTGCAGTTGCAACAGAGCTAAACCCTGATACTGCAGTGGCGATAATTGCTGTCGCGAGTGCTGTTTTTTTAATATGCGCAAGCATAGCTATTCCTTACTATTTGCTTTTGTTTCACTGGGTAAATATTGGAGACTTACCCTCACGTTTTGCTAAAGCCTACCTCTTATCTGATTCCTAAAGAGTGGCCTGTAAGCCTTAGGCGTTACTAAGAAAACACCTTAAAGAAGAATTTATCAATTAGCTTCTCCGTCAAAAACGTTAATTTGCCGTGACTGGTTGTTAAAAACGTCAAAGTGGCACTTTTTTGAGTGTTTTTTGAACGAGTTGTTAAGGTGATGAACGTCACGAATTACAGACTATTGAGAGATTAATGTTAGTGCTTACTATCATTTTTTCCTTTGTTAATGGTGGTTGTAAGTCTACAAATTAAATAGGTGATACTTATCACACCATAAAATGACACGTTAATTTGATTTGGAAATTAGTAATGGCAATTTGTTGTGACTATCATCGCAAAGTCACTATTATCTCACTAATCACCGATGGTTATTACCATGTGAACGTATAAATTTTTCGCTAGATAGGCAGACAATGCGCCCTTTTTTTTATTGAATATAAAGTGAGTATTATCATTTATTTTTCATACATGACGCTCTCTATGGGCATACGTTTTGTTCAAGTTTTTATGGACGAATTGAGGTTCAGGCGTGCTTTTGGTTTGGTTGTTTCTTGTCGCGACTGTTTGTTATTTTGTAGGAGTATTCGTGATACAAAGTAAAAAATCGTATTTCAGGCAAGTTATTGCGTGATCTTAAGTCCAATCATAGAGAGGGTGAATGGCTGTATCAGATTTATGATTTAGCCTTCCACTTTTCGTGGGAGGTAAAATGAAAAAAAGTGCAGTAATGATAATCTTACTGGCGGGGTTAGTGGGTTGTGGTGGTGGGTCTGACTCTGAGACCGCGACACCCAACAAAACACCCGTCCAGCTAGCATTAGAAAGTGGTGATGCATCATTAGTTGATAACGCCAATGACTTTATTGATGCGAGCCAATCTTTGGTGGCGAGTTATAAGCGTACGTATAACGGCATTAAACGTGAATTAGCGCAAGACACCAATGGCAACAATTTGTCTGATTTATATTGGGACCCTACCCATGATGCCGCAATACTCTCGCCTACTTATGGGTTTAATGACACTATTTTAACCACCAATAAAGCAATGAATACTGGGTATGATGATCAGGTATTGACCATTGGTGTTGCGGGTATTACGTCAGACAATGTGCGTTACGCAGCGCTTGGCAGCAATCCATTTCGTACTAAGCAGCGCTTTCCTAACTCGGTGAACCAGTCAATGGAGAGGTGGCTACAAAATCTTGTGCAATGGGTCATGTCTTCAACTCAAGCACCGAGACGTATTGTATTAGCTCAGCTTGACCAGTCCCACTATTTCCCCGACGCCCAAGCGACTCGACATTGGTTAACGGAAACCTATTCAGATTCATTGCTGATGAATGCTGATAATCAATGTGATGGTGAGCAATTACTTGCGTGTTTACAAGCAAAGCCTGATATGTTGATTCTATCCCAAAAGTTAAATGCCGGAGACAGTGCTGACTCAGTACTTCACGGGGTGGAGTATGCGTTAGAGCATGGTATTCCAGTGTTGTATCTACATTTAGATGGCGGCATGACCGAACTAGGTAGCCGATTACTTGAGCGCTTACACATTAATTACGTTGGTGATAACTATTGGCGTAAGCTTGGCTTAACGAATTGGGATCCGACCTCGCTTATCGACAAAGTACCAGATTCAATATTGCAGCAGCAAGCGCTATTACAGCGACTGCAGCGTGATAGTTTTAGTGTCGACCTTAGTTTATGCGATGATAAATCGTGTCGTGCAGATTCGATGATGGCCGAGCAGTTCTACCCAGCAGCTGAGGGTATACGCCAGCATCTAAATCGGCTTGATAGTAATAAAGTGGATCTCTTTTCAAGCCCGGATTATGCCTATGAAAAATTATTGCTGCTACTTGCCGATCATTACCGTCAATCGGTTCTATTTCCTATGGATAAAGACAGCACAGAAACGCTTGATTTTTTGAAATCTTATTTCAGTGATTATACTCAATACCATACTCGCAAGCTTAATCATGCCCAGCCAAGTTTAGGGAATTTTAGTACTCGATCTTTTGAAAATATGCCGTTAATAAATAAGACGGTGTTACTGGAATCAAAACGCAGTTTCCGTTCAGCAGGTGTGTATGCCATTCCCGGTCAAACCTTTAAGGTGACACGTCAAGATAATCAACCCGTTACGACCTCTATTGTGTTAAATACTTTGCGTAGCGGGGCAACGCATGAATTTTCTAGTAATGGGGGGTACGCAAGACCTAAGTTTCTGACATCAACGAGTTACCGAGTTGAGCCAGGAGAAACGATTTATTTAACTTCAGCGTATGGCGGTACTGTTCAGGTTCAGTTTGATGCCAATGATATTCCAGTTGAGCTCTCCTTCGAAAATGTGGCCCAGCACCCAGTGTGGCGAAGTGGAGTCGATAACGAGGCGTTTATCGCACAACTTAAGTCCGCTCAGTTTGATTGGGCGGAGTTGATTACTCCGGGATTTGAGGTGCACGCTAAGGCTGACAAAATGTTGGAATCTGTGAGCTCAACAGATTGGGCGCAGCATCAAGATATGGCGGCAGC
Source organism: Vibrio sp. GJ43-1 (assembly GCF_055808835.1). Classification (NCBI taxonomy): domain Bacteria; kingdom Pseudomonadati; phylum Pseudomonadota; class Gammaproteobacteria; order Vibrionales; family Vibrionaceae; genus Vibrio; species Vibrio sp. GJ43-1. The sequence goes on from NZ_CM147884.1 coordinate 635,418, forward strand.
TACCGAACGCTATGTGCATAACTTCCCGCACGCACTGGCTGGTTTTCAGGGGCCGGGCATTGATACGATCGATGAGATCCACCAATACGGTAAAGATCAAGGTTGGACCATTGAGACCATTGATATCGTTAAGCACATGAATGCCGACCAAGCAACCTGTGGTTATGGTTGCTCGGGCAATCCATATGATGCTTACTGGTCGTTTCATCCGCTTGGTCATGGTGATTTGCATGAACTCGGTCATGGCTTAGAGAAAGGGCGCTTTCGATTTACTGGTTGGGATGGCCACTCCACCACGAACTATTACTCCTACTACAGTAAGTCTCGTTATTATGTCGACACAGGAAAGGTCTCTTCCTGCCAAGGGCTCGACTTTAAAGGGCAATTTGAATTACTGCAGCAAAGCCGATTGCAAACCGACCCAAATGCTTTCATGGCGGCGCAAAATCAAACTGGCTGGAGCTGGGGAGCGCGTATCTACATACAAATGATGATGTCAGCTCAGCAGCAAGGGGTATTGAAGAACGGTTGGCACCTGTTAGGCCGTTTGCACCTTATTGAACGTGAATTCAATAGATTGAAAGCGAGTGAGGTCCTTTGGGAAGAGCGTAAAGCCTCGATTGGTTTTACTCATTACTCTCAGGCTGAAGCGAATGCGTTGAATAATAATGATTGGCTGTTGGTGGCGTTAAGCTACATTACTCAGCGAGATATGCGTAGCTATCTTGATATGTGGGGTTTTAGTTTTAGCGATAAAGCCAAGCAACAAGTGGCCGCGATGAGCTTAGATGTCATGCCAATGACTTATTTTGCTGCAACTTCACAGGGTTATTGTTTGGACGAGTTTGCTACCAATCCTGTCAGTATTAATGGCAGCAACCTTTGGCCACTTAATTAGTGGAAAAACTGCCGAGCATCAGCGTACTAAAATTATAAGCATAGAGTGACAGATAGGCAGAGGTCTATCCTGAACAGATTGACCTCTGTCACCCCCTACACCTCAGCACGCGGTTGTTCATGTTGAGCAGAGTTTCTTAGAGAATCGCTTAGTCGGGTGTTTGGTAATTCAATGCGCATAAGGGCTCTGGCAAGGAAGTAGGGCGGTATAAGGAAAATCAGAAAGCTGTATGATTCGTGAAACAGCAATGTAGCGATGGTTGCTTCATTATTGACATAGGCAAGCACACCTAAAATATCGAGCAATATACTCAGTGACGCCAACGCGACGGAAATAATTAGCCCCAGGCCTAATGCATCTCTTAATATTGGTTTAGATAGCCTCATCATTAATCCTCATTCCTTGTTTATTTTCCTATAAGCTACTCTTCAAATACGCGGTATTTATTGAGTTGCATCAATATTCATATTGGATAAATTGCAATCTAATAGTGCGATAATTGCTGCTAAATGACTGTGCTAGATGACTTTGCGAAATAGATTAGTGAAAGTGTTTTATAGGTGAGCGGATTATTGATGTAAGGGTATAGGGCTAGCGGATCTGAGGTTGCTACACGTATTCACCGTGACATATCACGCTTACTGAGAAATCATGGCAACAAATCAGCACAGTCTAGCTGGGCTGATTTATTTTGAAGCCGTGTCTATATTGAAATTGTGTCTATGTTAAAACCGTATCTAAGCAAAGACTTAAATGGCTTAGACACGGTTTCACCGCTCGCGTTGATTACTTCCAGCCAATCGCGATATTTTTAAAATAGAACGCTTGATTTTCTACACCTGAACGCGCCGCGTCTGGACGGTATGAATTAAAGCTTGCTACCGCCCCAACATTTCCTATTGCGTCTCCTGTGACAAGCGGGTATGCCACTTGGTTAAACTCTACTCCGTTTATTGGTTTAAAGTGCGTGTCGTTATTTAATAAGCTATCGAGTGTGCCTTGTCCGCTATGTTCATCAAAGTTGAGGGTTTGTGAAATGCTAGACCAGCGATTAGGCGCCCAGTATTTGGTTGAGCCATCGAACCAAGTTAGAAACGAGGCGTTGAATTTCGTGCCCAAACGCTTGTTGTGATTGATCACGTAGTTGTGTTCAGCCAAAACGGTATTGGTTGTGGTGTCTGTTAAATAAAGACTAGGTAAAATGACAAGATCATTATTTTGACTTGCGTGTACGTCTTTTTCGTATTGTACATCGTAGGCAATACAGGCGGATGAAATGCTTGCTGATGCAGGGAAATTGACGAGTAAGCTAGTTCCATTTTCCGTATTATCCTGGCCGACTGCGCCTGCCGCATAAGTTACCTTGAGCGCAGGTTCATCCCCTAACGTGACAACACTGATGTTATTGCGATCCACAGAGAATAGCGCAGCACCGTGTTTAATATCACCAAGTTGACTTGAAATAGCGTCCATGATCTTTTGGTGGTCACTGCCTTCTAAGCCAGTAAGATCAACGATGCGTGAATGAGTAAAGCCTTGATCAGAGCACACGTTATCCGGTGTCGGATCTGGGTTCACTGGTGGCTGTTCAGGGAGTTCAACAGACTCATCTGTCCAAGCAAAAGTGATGTCTTTGATTTGTAACGTTTGCTCTAACAAATCTTCCGGTTGGTCTGCACTGTGTTTATAGTGGCGGTAAAACTCCATTAATCCCGCGAGTTGGTAATTATGCAGCTCATCAATCATGACTCGCTCGGTGACAGGGTAGAAGCCTGTACTACCATCCGTCGGGATAGCCTCCTTAGCGTTGTAGTGCATCGCCAAGCTTCCATCTTCTACCGGGAGTCCTTCAGGCGTAAAACTATTCGCTGTTAGATCAAACTGAACTAAATTCCACTGACCATGCTGGATACGAAAACGTTCACCATCTTGGGAGAGTGCTTTATTGAAGAACAGGTTATCTTTGGCATCACCAAAGCGGGTGTTCATATAGATGTAGCGGTCGGTGCTGAGTTTATAAGTAAAGCCTTTGCCGTTAGTCAGTGGTTTATTTTCGACAAGAGGATCCCCGCTGGTGAAGCCGCCAAGAAAAAGATAATCGGGTGTCCGAGATCCATCTCCGCCATAGCCTAGTGGCGTACTGAGTTGGTAGTTGTATGCTAAAACGGCTTCTTTTACTAATCCATTTGGCATCTCGACTAGAAAGCTGAATCCATTCTTAACCGCATTGCTGGCTGATGGTATACCCACGGCTTGCGGTGCAATGGTGGTCTCAAAGACGTATTCGCCATTATCGCGTTGTATCACATTAAGGTTGAGTTCATCCCAATCTCCAGCAGTAGTCATTCCCCATTTAGGCGTGACATTAAATAGGCCAGAACGAGCCGTTAACCCATTGTTGAGCTGATCTTCGATCCCCTGAACTAATTCTTGCCCTTCTAAACCCGCAAGAGGTGCAATGTCGAGCTCTATCACATTGGTGTATTGGTCACCAATATTTGGCGGGTGGCCTTCTGATGGTGGTGGTGGGATCACTGGAGGTGGATTGGGTTTATCGCTACTATCATTACCGCATCCAGCTAACGAAAGTAAAGCTGCAACTGTCAGGATTTTTTTAAACATAGAATTGTCCTTTAGTATTTAAATTCTTTTAGTGAAAAGGTGTAGGATTGGCCATCTAAGTCACCGACATCGACGGATATGATCCCGGAAGCATCGATTGACACTCGATTGTCTGCGTCATGACTAATGGTTATATTTTTATCAAGAGAAAAAGCGATGACGTGTGAAGACCATTTGGGATCGGAAACCGATACTGTCATGTCGCCATTGCCGTGTTGTTTCATCATCATGGAGAGCGGGGTTTGTGCTTCAATATTGCCGACTTTGCCACTTGTCCAGAAGTTGGCTGCGATGAGGTCGAGAGCCTGATGAGCGACAACGTGCGCCGTCGCATCATTACTTAGCACCTCAATTTCAGGGACATAGCCTGATGCGGCATTGGGTACAATGGCATACTGATAGTTGTTGTGGAGGTCGCTATCGAATGTCGCGCTGACAAAGCAGCCTTCGACTTTGCCGCTGTTGACGCCAATATCAGACCAATCACCTTGGCGACAGGTTTGTTTTACGTTGACCGTGTTGTCGGATAGCGCGATATATTGGATCGGATGTTGAGTCGTATCGTACTGAATCTCCAAACGTTCCAAGCGACCAGTAAACCCGTCAGGCCCAGAAAGCGGTTCTCCATTGACATAAATAGAGGCGTTATGAACCACTTTTCGGTTTTCAATCACGGTTAACGCATTACTGCTGCTGTTATTGGTGATGTTTGAGCCAAGCGCAATGATGTCTTGGTCGAATAAAAACCATGACTTCTTCGCTGACAGAAGATTGTTGTAGTTTGTGAAGTTGAATCCGACACTACCGTATTGATCTAATTGGCTACCACCAGACCAAGTAATCGCATCTTGTCGTCCTTCCCGTTGTTCGCTGCGCTGACCAGAACACGGATTACGGACTTGATCCAGTACAGTAATACCGGGCAATTTATAGGCATCTACCACAGGCCAGTATTGATTGTAATGATCTTGCTGGTTGTAAAGGTAGGTGACACCATCTCCGCTATACCATCCTTGGGTATTTTCACTATTAATACACTCGTAATTGCCCACTCGATTCGAATGCATGGCGATACTAAATGACCAATCAGGTCGGTGATGAACCACGCGATCCATCGCTGGAAATTGAACATGCTCACTGCGATGCGTAATGACATCAATCGCGCTATCTTCGACGATCGTTCTAGCCATTTGATACGGATAGAAAAGACCAATAGAGTCAAAGAAGTCGCCTTGTAGATCCGTGAGGATTTGGCTTTTTATGACTCGGAGAGAGCTGTTCATGCTGGGAATCCGGCGTAGAAGCGACATAAAGCAACATGGCGTTAAGAGTGGCATGCCCCAGTTTATCGTTTTGACCATTGATACGTGAAATAGCGCGTCCATTTACGCTGTCCATCATTCGCCCATTGACGAGGAAAGGGTAAAAGGACTCGAGTAGAATTGGGTAAATACGCTCTAGGTTAAGGTTATCGAGAGCAGGTAATTGTGCCGCCTCAGCAGAACCAACGATGAGGCCAAGACCTTTAATCAACTCGTTACCGTATGTACCGATGATAGGGAATGTCGGTATGTTGAATAAAGGAGTGATCGAGATAGAATCCATCACCTTGGTTCACCGTATCAATGACCGTTGACACCGATTGCAATGCGGCATCAATATCTTGGTCGTTTTTGTCTAAGATGCCACGAACCAACACGACTTGAGACGTGTCGACAAGGTTTGCACCGACAGAGGGTTTGATGTTACCTCCGACATTTATTGTTGTTGGATCGGGCACAAAGTGTCGCGTCGCTAAAATGTATTGGCTAATGAGATCGGGGTCGAGATCATCTTTCATCAGCATCAATATGTCATTGATGACTTTTGGTGTACCGATTTGCCAATTCCACCAGTTTCCCGGTTGTTCGGTTACATTTGCGTGGTAATAGTGCTGGTTTAAGCGAGTTAAACTGCTTTCTATGGTTGTTTTTAACGTCACATTACCGAAGAGATCACCTTGGGGAAGGGTGTAGCTTTTCGCCATAGCCAGTAGGCGCAAATAGTTGGCGCGCAACTGGCTATCGATATTACTTGGTGTGATCACCAAATCGGCAAATGTGCCGTCTGCTCGTAAAGGTTGGCTATTGAGCCAACCTTCTGTTTGGGTATTGAGAGTCGCAATTTTTGCTTGCAGTGCGCTGTCATACTCGAGGGCAGGATCACCAATTAAATAGTGATTCCATTTTGCTCGAAAGACTTCCATCGCTTTCTGATCTTCAGGTTCTTTTATTGGGTTGTTGGACTCTGATCCACACCCGAACAAGAGGCCTGAAATAGCGATGGCAAGCAGCGGCTGTTTGAATGATGTCATAGGATCACCATCATTTAATACGCTTAAGCGTAAAGGTATAGCTTGAACCACTAAGGTCATCGAGATCGACAGAGACCTCATTGCCGTTAGTGACTTTTACGCGCGGATCGTCATTGGTCAGTAATTCAAACTGGCCGTCGATAGTGAAGCTTCTATTGAACCAAGATCGAGTTGGATTAGACACGGAAACTTGCACGAGACCGTCGGATTCTTGCGTCATAATCGACATCGCTGATTTGCTTGTAATCGCTCCTGCTTTACCTTTACTCCAAAAATTGGCTGCAAATAAGTTGAGTGACTTATGCTCAACAGCATGCACTGACTGATTGTTCGCTAAAATTGAAATATCTTGGCTTGGTGTCGCCATACTTGGCGTGATCATGTAAGCGTATTGGTTGCGGTCTTGGTCATGGCTCATTGTTGCTTCATAGAAACAGCCAGAAACAGTCCCTTTGCTGGTGCCGATATCAGACCAATTACCCTCACGGCATTGTTTGACAATCTCGATAGGGGTGTCAGTCAGTAGTGAGTACTGAATCGTCGACGCATCGTTAGATTGCTCTTTTATCGTAAAGTGGTTGGCGATACCTTTAAAGTTGTCCGTTACTGTCTCACCATTGACTTGTAAGGATGCACCGTCTGCCACCAGTCGATTATCAATCGTCGTGATTGCAGGCGCATCACTGCTATTTTCAATATCTGAACCAAGGGCAATGATTTCATTATCGAACATGAACCATGACTTATGGGCAGACAGATCGCGAGTGTGGTTAACAAATTTCATACCAGCGACGCCATATTGGTTGAGTGCGGCACCGCCCGTCCAATTCATCGCCCCATTGCGACCATTGCGTTGTGCAGACAGTTGCCCGTCCCCAAGCTCACGTTCAATAAGTAGCGTCGTGGTACCTGGCAGTTTATAAGGGTCGACAAGTGGCCAGAATCCTTGGTGATAGCGATCGTTTGGAGTGTATAAATACGTCATACCATCAGCGGTATGCCACCCTTTCAGGTTCTCACCGTTGATGGATTCATAGTTGCCGACGCGATTGGAGTGCATGGCTACGCCAAACGTCCAGTTGTCTCGGTGGTGAACAACCCGATCCATATCAGAAAATTGAATATGGGAGGCCGTTGGTGTTGCTTTTATATCACGTGTCGCCAGCATGCTCTGTGCGAGTTGGTAGTTGTTAAAGTTACGTGATGTTTGTAGTCCATTGGTGCTGTGTAGCTGAGAAGCGATAACGTCGATAAAGTCATCACGGTATTGCTCAGGGGCGCCGTCTACGTATAGCAGCATGGCACTTAAAATAGCCTGCCCAACAACGTCATTTTGCTCCCCAGCTCTTTGATGTCGCGCGCCCATTCACAAAATCCATCATGCGGCCATTCACCAAAAGTGGCGCATAAGCTTTTAAAATGAGTGGATAGATTTTTTGTAGGTTTGGATCCGTGGCTTGCCAGGGCGTATTCGCGACTAAGCTTAGCTGCATACCTAAGCCTTGTAGCATCACTTGGCCATAGGTACCGGAGTACGGCAGATCTTTGTGCTGTATGTAGGAACCGTCTTGGTAGAAACCGTCACCCGATTTAACGTAAGGAATGACGCTAGAAAGTGCAAACACTGCGGCTTTTATTTCTTGCTCGTTATTGTCAAGTAAGCCACGAACTAATACGACTTGTGCGTTATCTGTTCGGTTCCCTCCTGTCGACTTCCAGATCATAGGCGCACTAGAATAAGGCGCTCCATAGCCTTCACTGAGGTGCGTTGGGCGTGGGACAAAGTAACGTGTGGCATCGACATAGTTGCTGACGATTTCGTATGGAATGTCATCGTATAAAATGACCAGCGTATTATTGACGACACGTGAGATACCTAATTCCCATTGCCACCAGTTACCATACTCTGGCATACCCACGTGATAAAACTCTTCATTAAGGAACGCCAATGATTCGACGAGAGTTTCCAGTAGTGCCGAGTTTCCTTCTAGTTCACCACCAGGTAATTTATAGGCGCGAGCCAGTTTAAATAGACGCTGATAAGTGGCGAATAGTGGTACACCGAGAGTTTGGCGCCCATCATGTGATTTGATATCTAGTGGTAAGTCGTCCCAAAGACCGGTTTTCTCTATACGAATGGTATTTAATAGTTGTTGAGCGTGTTTATTAATCGCCACAATTTCTGTTTGTTGCTGCTTAGTGGTCGCTTCACTTGGATCGCCCAAGAAGTAAGTTGCCCAGCGATGTCTTAGTTGAGAGAGTAGCTCTTGCTTAGAGGCCACGTTATTTAAAGACGCTTGCTCAGACGTTATTGGTTGCGAAGCCGCCGTATGGTTAGGTGTGGTTGATTCTGCCAAAGCAGGCTGGCTTATACTGAAAAATCCTATCGCCACAGAAATGGATAGCATTGAAAGTTTGAATTTTTTCAAGAGAGTATTCCTGTCTTTGGTTAGAAAATATATTGGACGCCGAGTTTGGCAAAAAACTTATCACGATCAGGTAAAGGTTCGATCGTGCCATTGGTGTAATACTCGTTGTTTTCAATTTGGTAATAGGTTTCGTAGATGACATTCCATTTACCTGAAATACCAACGTTGCCAAAGACGCCAGCACGACTATAGTTTTTATCTAGTGTCGTTCCCCATCGTTGATAGTCGACATGTGATCGCTCAGTGACAGAGCGCCCTAATCCCAAGCGCATAAATGGATTAATGGTGGCACGCCCAATTTTGTGGCTATACACCAAACGAAACTGCCAGTAGTCAACATCATAGTTATTTTGGAATTCATCGTATTCGGTATAAAAGCTGGGACGAATGTAAGAGTGCGAATTGAATCGATGCAGTAAACCAAAATCGAATTCATAACCCCAGTCGGTGTAATCTTGCGCTTCACTGTCGCCGGAGCGTTGACCTCGACCATCGCCTAGGTAGACATGACCATCGAAGAAGAAACGGTTTTTACTGTCAAAAAAGTACTCTACCTGAGGGTAAAGACGGTACTCCACTTCATAGCGATCGATGGCGTAGCCGTTGTAGCGCACCCCAACCCCAGGACGAAAACGCCAATCACCAACGCGATTGATTTTTGTGTAGTGAAGTTCATAACGTTTATCCATAGCGGTGACAACACCGTTATTAAACAGATCTTTATTGATGTACTCTTTGGAGAAGTATCGCCCCCAAATATTCCACTCATTACTGCTTGGTGAATGGCTAAAGCGAATATAAGGTACGTAGTTGGTTAGCGAAGCGTACTTATGCTCCTTTCCTTTCTCGTCGGTTACGTTGTAGTACTCTTCGTATTCGGACCCTATTTCTACGATAGTTTGGGCAACCAAAGGTGTAGTAGCGATAGCAACCGAGACCCCTAGAAGAGCAGCGGTATAAGCACTAAGTTTCATTTTAATCCCTCAAATGGAGCTATTGATTGGGGCAATAGTAGCGATGATTTTTATTACGGCTACTGATATTTTCATTTGTTTTTATGTTCATCACAAAAAATGAAAAAATGGTGGTATTTTCGCCACAAATGAAAAAAACGCTATTGAGTGACACGGAGGATGGGCGGGAGGTTAACAAAAATTGGTTTTAGAAAGGCCCTCGCCAAAAATGGAGGTGTAGTATTAAATTTAAGCGTTAATGGGCGATTTGTTGCATTTATACGCAACTAATGACAAAAAAATCCGGATTTTGTTACGATATGTTCGGCTATGCGATATTGTGTGATTGAGATCAAGAATGCAATACAAAGGGTTTGTTTGGTGTTCTGACATGATGCAGACTTCAATCAAAATGAAAAAGAATGAAAATTAGGTGTGAAAGAGCACCCCAAGAGTTAGTCATGACAACAGCACTTGAAAGAAGAATGGAAATAGCCAACTTAGTTGGTGTACGCGGTAAAATGCATGTAGACGAGTTAGCCGAATATTTTAATGTGACTTAGGTGCAACCATTAGAGCCGATTTACGCTTTTTAGATGACAATGGCTATATCGTACGCTCTCATGGTTATGCTTTAGTTAACCGGACGGTACTTTCTCAACTCGCCATGTCTGCGACATCGAAGAGGCAAGGAAAAACGTCGGATTTCGGTGAGCTAATTGCTAATACTGTGTATTGTGGGCTCGAAGAGCGGAGTACTGTATTTATCGATAGTAGCTCGCTAATTAGAAAATCATTACGCCATTTAACTGATTTAAAAAGCTCGACGATTGTTACAAGAGATTTAAACTTAATACAAAGCTTACCACAGATAAAAGATAGTAACTTCTTTGTTACTGGCGGACGAGTGAATACCGAACTCATGAAAATGACGGGTTCACATATGATTAGAAGTTTAAAACAATATCGCTTTAATAGCGCTATTGTAAAAGTGAGCAGCTTTAACCCTAAATTAGGGGTGTTTGCACGCAGTGAGTTTGATGCAGATATGATTCGTTTATTATGCGAATTATCTGAAAAAATTATTGTCGTCGTCGAATCAGAAGCATTTAATAATAATGATGCGTTTTGGGCTTGTGAACCAAGTAATATCGATATGGTGATAACTGATTGCAACCTAGATGATGAAGTAGAGGATTCACTAGCGTTGAATAATGTAAGAATAATCAAGTTAATCTAATATAGTAAATAAGGGAAAATAATGGCTAACATCGTTCTAGCTCGTATTGATGAGCGTCTCATCCATGGGCAAATTCGTTTGCAATGGGGTAAGCATTCTGGCGCAAATACTATTCTTGTCGCAAATGATGAAATCGCGCAAATGGAAGCGCTTCAAGCGCCATTTAAAGCCTCAGCTGGTAGCGATTTTTCTGTGCTATTTAGAACGATTGACCAAGCTATTACCAATTTACCTAAAGCCGGACCAGACCGAAAAATATTAGTACTTTGTAAAAACCCAACAGATTTTGCAAGAATTGTTGTGGGTGGAGTGGAATTACCTGAAATAAACATTGGTAATATGCATTTTCATGAAGGTCGCACTGCTGTTAATAAATATATTAATGTTGACAAAGAGGACATGCGTGCTTTTGAAGTACTTAGTGAGAATGGTAGTGTTTGCACGCTACAACATATGCCTGAAAGTTCAAAAGAGTGCATTTTTGAAGCAACGAAAAATCTTGTGATTTAAGGTATTTAATATGTTGATGGAAGCAGTATTAGTCGCTATTTGGGCGGCGTTATGTGGTATCGATAAATTCGATATTTTCACAGGTATTCACAGACCATTAGTTACCGAGTACAGTGGTTGGATTTATTCTTGGCGATTTACAAATGGGGTTGATCGCTGGTGCGACATTCGAGCTAGCTTGGCTTGGTCTCGTCTCAAACGCGGGTGTTCAACCGCCGGACACCACGATAGGCGCTATTGTTGGCACCATGTTTGCGATAAAGCTAAATATGACCCCTGAAGCGGCCATTGGTATGGCAATACCTTTTGCTCTAGCGATGCAAACTTTGGTTATTTTCCTATTTACTTCATGTGCACCTATGATGCAAAAGGCGGATCAATACGCAGAGGACTTAAACCTCTCAGGCATTGATAAGCTGATTTATATTGGTCTTAGCGCTCGTGCACTACTGTACGGTATCGTTGGCTTCTGCGCGATTTACTTTGGTGCGACTGGCGCAACGTTTATCCAAGAATATTTACCAGAGAGTATTGTGAGTGGTATGGCCATCGCGGGTGGCATGATGCCTGCTGTCGGTTTCGCGATGTTACTGCGTACTATGTTTAATATCGCTATTCTGCCGTACTTCTTCTTAGGCTTTGTATGTTCTACGTATTTTGATATGCCTATCCTTGGTGTGGCTTTAGTGTTTACGTGTGTGGCGATTCTAGATTATATGAATAACAAGAAAGCGGACACTCCTCAGGTTGCAAACGCACAGGTATTTGATGATGAACTGTAAGACAAACATAAATATGAATGCAGATAGCTACCAAGATAAATCTGTAAATAAGGTTATTACTAAAAATGATCTTTGGAAAATTGGTTTCCGTGGTTTATTGATGGAAGGTAACTTCAACTATAACCGTATGCAGGCTGGTGGTTTTTGTTATTCGATTAGCCCGGCGCTTAGAAAAATACACACTGATCCAGAAGACCTTAAGAGAGCGCTAAAAAACAACTTACAGTTCTACAACGCTAACCCTAAGCTCTTTACTTTACCTCTTGGCCTTGCTATCGCAATGGAAGAGAGTAAAGAGAAGCCATCGACTATCGCGTCTGTGAAGGCTGCGACGATGGGGTCGGTTTCTGGAGTAGGCGATGCACTCGACCACTCGGTGATGTTACCACTGACGCTAGCTATTGGTAGTTCAATTGCGCTGCAGGGCAATCCACTTGGTGTTTTGGTATTCTTTATTCTCTACCAAGCCTACCGCATTCCAATGTATTTCTGGCTGCTATTTTTGGGCTATAACGCAGGTGTATCGGCATTAGAGCGCTTGTCAGATCATGCGGAGAAGCTTGGTCGAGCTGCGAATATTGTTGGTCTCGGAGTGATTGGCTCCATGGTAGCGAAATACGTTAAAGTCGAAACCGTGATTGAATTGGAGGCTGGCGAGACAATGATTAGCCTACAAGAAGGGATGCTGGATAAGCTGATTCCGAACTTGTTACCTATGCTCTTAGTTTGGTTAATGTATTACCTGGTTAAGAAAGGGAAATCACCAACGGCATTGATTTTTGGAACGTTATTTGTTGGTGTCGGTGGTCATTTATTGGGTATTCTTTAATTAAGGTTGAGTTATGATTGGTATTATAGTTTCAGGGCATATTAACTTTGCCTCCGGTATGAAATCAGCAGTAGAAGCGATTGTTGGTGAACAAAGTGGATTAGAGTTTATAGATTTTGTGCCACCAATGACGACCGAGCAACTAGAAGCATCTATGTTGACGTCGATTGAAAAAATAAATAGTGGTTCAGGCGTATTAATTCTAACGGATGTTCCAGGTGGTTCACCTTGTAATCGCGCTGTCTCTATTATGCTTAAACGAGATGACGTAAAAGTTATTGCTGGCGTTAATTTACCGATGATTACTAACGCCTGTTTTGAGCGCGATGGTGTAACAATAAATGAACTCGTAGATATTGTTTCGGAAATCGGAAATGAGTCGATAAAAGACATGGAAAAAGAACTAGATCAACTTGAAAGTAATAATTCTGACACGTTCGAAGATGAATTATAATTAACAAAGCTTAAACTATTAATTTGGTACGACTGAATTTAATCTAACTCCCTCCTATTTAGATTATCTTAGTCAGGTTTAGTCGTGCCATTTTGTCACTTTTCAATATCGACTCAGTATTAACATTATTAATTTGAATATTAGCAATGGTTTTATTGTTAAGAGGTAAGGCTACCTGATGAACAGTAATAAAATTTTAGAACAAATGAAACGTGTCTATTGTTGGCAACGTGATAATCGAACTCGCTACGTTGTTCGCAGTACGGGTAAGAAACGTTTTCTTAAAGCGACCGACTGGGAACGTGGTGTATTTTGGCTATCCGTGGCAGATGCGTGGAAAGCGACACAAGATGATGATTATCTTAACGGCTTACTCGATTTTACCTTGAACACCGTAGCTTCCGTCCTGGCCCTCTTCCACGCTTTGCCGATGATCATGTTTGTTTACAAGCGTATCTACCGCTTTACCCATTGATTGATGTTGCCGAAGCGCAAGAGTACGGTAAGGGCGCGCTTGAGCTCATGATTAATGAGCCTAAAGCTGGTCGCGAAGATTGGTGGTGGTGTGATTCGCTATTTATGGCACCTCCGGTATTTGCTGGGTTCTCAGCGCTTACTGGCGATAGTAAGTACATCGACTATATGGACACAGCGTGGTGGGATGCCGTCGAGAACCTCTTTGATTCTGAAACGGCGTTGTATTACCGCGATAAGCGCTATATTCCAAATGCTGATGGCACTGAAATGCGAGAAGCGAATGGTGAAAAAGTATTTTGGAGTCGCGGAATTAGTTGGGTATTGGCCGCCATTCCTCGAATCCTTGCGTTTATGCCGCAAGATTACCCAACACGTTCTCGTTACGTGACGATGTTTACTGACCTTGCTGCTGAAGTGATTAAATACCAGCAACAAGATGGCTTCTGGCGCACGAGCTTGCTTGATCCTGACAGTTTCCCTGCACCCGAAAGCAGTGCCACATCGTTATTCTGTCATGGCTTGGCGTGGGGAATTAACGCCTTACGTCACCTTGATCGCGATACTTATTTACCTGTCGTAGAAAAAGCATGGGCGGCACTGGAAACATGCATCCATGACAATGGCATGATTGGCTGGGTGCAATTGCCTGCTTATAACCCTCGTGACGTTGAATTTGAGCACAATATTGATTATGGGGCTGGTGCGTTTTTACTTGCGGCCAGTGCGATGCTTTCCCTTAGCGACGCTTAGATTTGCCGCTCACACGGCAGGATCCTCTGTTGTGAGTAGCAGAAAAACAATGGCTTTCTTCGGAAGGCCATTTTTGTTTCAGGTTATCGCCCAACCCCGCCTATAAGGTATTTCCACTTAGCCCTAGTTTTCGATGCGATGAGGTTAGGATGTGTAGATTATTACCTATATGTAATAATCAATTTCAAAACGGTGGGATTATCAAATATCTGTAACCACCTATACTAACCCCAACAACGAAGCAGCGAGAGAAGCTTTCCTCCTCGAGGTTATTCGAAACGAAATAAATCTAATGTCGGCAATGACACTTTGTCGACAAAGCTAACAAAGGAAACTCCAATGACGCTTGAAATTAAACCAGGTCAAACTCACATTAAATCAAAAGCTATGGTTGCTTGGGCGGCGGGCGAACCGCTAAAAATGGAAGAGGTTGATGTACAGCTTCCTAAAGCTTATGAGGTACTTGTTCGCATCGTGGCAACGGGTGTATGCCATACTGACGCGTTTACGCTTTCTGGCGACGATCCAGAAGGGATCTTCCCATCAATTTTAGGTCACGAAGGTGGCGGTATTGTTGAAATGATCGGTGAAGGTGTGACTAGCGTTTCCGTTGGCGACCATGTTATTCCTCTATATACCGCTGAATGTGGCGAATGCAAGTTCTGTACTTCTGGCAAAACAAACTTATGCCAAGCGGTGCGTGAAACGCAAGGTCAAGGCCTAATGCCAGACGGCACAAGCCGCTTCTCTATTAATGGCGAAACAATCTTCCATTACATGGGTTGTTCTACATTCTCTGAATACACAGTACTTCCAGAAATTTCATTAGCGAAAGTCGCTAAAGAAGCACCTCTTGAAGAAGTCTGTCTACTTGGCTGTGGTGTCACAACGGGTATGGGTGCTGTGCTAAACACGGCTAAAGTACAGCAAGGCGATACGGTTGCGGTATTTGGTCTTGGTGGTATCGGCCTTTCTGCCATTATCGGTGCACGTATGGCGGGGGCAAAAACAATCATCGGTGTAGACATTAATGAAAGCAAGTTTGAGCTAGCGAAACAGCTTGGCGCGACTGACTGCATTAACCCAATGAAGTTTGATAAGCCAATCCAAGAAGTGATTGTTGACATGACGGATGGCGGTGTTGACTACTCGTTCGAGTGTATTGGTAACGTTAACGTGATGCGTCAAGCGCTTGAATGCTGTCACAAAGGGTGGGGCGAGTCTGTCATCATCGGTGTGGCTGGCGCGGGTCAAGAGATCTCCACGCGTCCATTCCAACTGGTTACTCGATCGTGTATGGCGTGGTTCTGCTTTCGGTGGCGTGAAAGGCCGCTCAGAGCTACCTGAAATCGTTAACCGCTACATGGCAGGTGAGTTTGGTCTTCAAGAGTTCATCACTCATACCATGGGTCTACAAGATGTAAACGAAGCGTTTGAATTGATGCACAAAGGTGAGTCAATCCGTACCGTTCTACATATGGATAAATAGTCGTCGAAACTGACTTCAATGAGCCTTTCTTAGGCTCATTATTTGAAAGCCCGAGATCTCAACGTTTATCTCGGGCTTTTTTATGTAAGGCTCAAAGCTTTTGAACCTTGAATACCATCGACTGAATATTGCTGCTCGCTTGAAGACGGCTTGATTCACCCCACTGTGTTGTAAATAAATAGGAATAGTTTGATGAGTTGGTTATTTATAGCGTTAGCTGTTTTGGCGGAAGCTATGTCACATGTGGCCTTAAAGGCTACCGATGGTTTTAGTTTGTCAAACCCCCTGCCAGCGACACTGGTTATTGTCGGTCATCTAGCGGCATTTGCATTTTTAAGCCAAGCGATGAAAGGGATGCCTGTAGGTATTGTTCATTCGCTGTGGGCCGGGTTAGCGATTGTTGCTGTGAGCCTTATCTCAACAGTCGTTTATCGTCAGCATCTTGATCCTATGGTCTGGGCGGGAATTTTGTTTGTGGTGGTTGGAGTGGCGATGATCAACTTCTCTCAAGGGCATGTTCATTAAAGACCAGCTTCATGCGCGTGTAGCACTCAATAGAGTATTAAAACGTAAATGAAGGGCGTACTACTGTTGTGAAGATTGGGGAAATAGATGGCCGAATGTGACTTAAGAGATAGAGCTGCATGCTCTTTGATAGTCGCGGTAACTGGTTACCTGAGTCTCTTAGTTCGCAACTACTCAAAGGTAATTTACATGCAGTCAGACTCATTATCTGATTCAGCAGAAACGAAAAAGGCTTGAGAAACGAATCGCTTCTCAAGCCTTTAAATTTGGTGGCCCCTCGCAGACTTGAACTGCGGACTGATTGACTATGAGTGAGTCCCAAAAGCGTCTGTCGAGGCGGGCGCTACAAAACTTTAGAAGTAGGCTTTGATGCCTAAGCCCATAAAGTTTACTTCGCTATAGCCTTCGTAATTTGCTTCAACTGAAAAATAGTCATTGAACTTGTATCCTGCGGCTGCAATGGCGCCGATACGAGTATCACTATCGCGATAGCTAATGGTATTACCTGTCATATCTCCGGTAAACTCAGATTTGAATTCAGCGTGAGTGACAACAGGAGCGATGCTTAGGTAAAAACCATTGTCAAAAGCATATTTAGCGTTGACTGCGAGGCCAATCGAACTATTTAGACCTGGTTTTATTAGATGCGGGTTCCATGCTGCCATCAATATAGATGAGTGCACCTGGATTGTTTGCTTCCCCGATGCCAAAGCCGATACGAGCTTCAGGAGCGATAGACCAGTTGCTTTCTTCAAGCTGAAATTCGTAGCCAAGGTTGATACTAGCGACATCAATCTCGCTATTTCCATTTTTAAGTGGCTTTACGTCTCCTTGTTTGAGATCTAAGCCTGCATAGAAACCATCAGCTATCGCTGAAGAGGATAGTGCAGTTACGATTGCCAGTGTGATAGTTCTTTTCATTTCTAGTACCCTTTAGCTATCCACATTTTGAGTGAGGGGTGCGGATAGATGTTCTGATTATTAAATTTCTGGGCATTCTAAAGACTTAGAAGAAAATGATAAGTTTATATTTTGCATGGACTGGAAGCTCGAATTGATGTGAGAAATCATATTCTTAGTGAAAATCTATTTGGCGATATGAATGTAGGGTGTTTTATGAAATTGGATGGAGCACTAGAGCACGTACGATTGATGGTTTAGAAAGGCAGCTAGCTAAGTAGTTCAGATAAACGTGGAAAAATAAAAAAGGCTCATGGATTTCTCCATGAGCCTTCTAAAATTTGGTGGCCCCTCGCAGACTTGAACTGCGGACCAATCGATTATGAGTCGACTGCTCTAACCACTGAGCTAAGGGGCCTTATAGGGCAATGATTATAGGGGATGGCAGGTGAGCTGTCTAGACGTAACTAGGGCTAATTGCGCTTGCTTTTTAATCACTTAAACCGATAGAAACAAAAAAGGTGAGCTAGTGCTCACCTTTTGTTTGATTTTTACCTGACTTACTCGTCTAGGAAGCTACGCAGAGTTTCTGAGCGGCTAGGGTGACGCAGTTTACGCAATGCTTTTGCTTCGATTTGACGAATACGCTCACGCGTTACATCGAACTGTTTGCCCACTTCTTCAAGCGTGTGGTCAGTGTTCATATCGATACCAAAACGCATACGCAGTACTTTTGCTTCACGAGGCGTTAGACCAAGCTAGAACGTCTTTTGTTGCGACTCGTAGGCTCGTCATTGTTGCAGAGTCTAGAGGCAGTTCTAGTGTGGTATCCTCGATAAAGTCACCTAGATGCGAATCTTCGTCGTCACCAATTGGTGTCTCCATTGAGATTGGCTCTTTAGCAATTTTAAGTACCTTGCGGATTTTATCTTCAGGCATTTGCATGCGTTCAGCCAACTCTTCAGGAAGAGGCTCACGGCCCATTTCTTGAAGCATTTGACGAGAGATACGATTCAGTTTGTTGATCGTTTCGATCATGTGAACTGGAATACGGATCGTACGCGCTTGGTCGGCGATTGAACGAGTGATTGCTTGACGAATCCACCATGTTGCGTATGTCGAGAACTTGTAACCACGACGGTATTCAAATTTATCAACGGCTTTCATCAAACCGATGTTACCTTCTTGGATAAGATCCAAGAATTGAAGACCACGGTTGGTGTACTTCTTAGCAATCGAAATTACTAGACGTAAGTTCGCTTCAACCATCTCTTTTTTCGCACGACGAGCTTTCGCTTCACCGATAGACATGCGACGGCTGATGTCTTTGATGTTTTGTACTGAAAGTGACGTTTCTTCTTCGATGATATCCAGCTTTTGGATAGAACGACGAATGTCATTTTCGTAACGTCTGATCTTTTCTGCGTATGGCTTATCAGAAGCGAGAACTTCATCTAACCATGCTTCGTTCGATTCATTACCTGTGAATAGCGTAATGAAAGATTTCTTAGGCATTTTGCCGTATTCAACCGCTTGACGCATGATCAAACGTTCTTGAGTACGTACACGATCCATTGACGTGCGCAGTTCGTTCACTAGGTGATCAAACTGTTTTGGCGTTAGACGGAACTCTCTAAAGACTTCTTGTACCAAGCCGTGCGACTTAGCCACTTGCGGGCTATCGTAACCATGCTCATTGATGACAAGCTGAAGGTCTTGGTAAGTATTGCGCAGCGCTGTGAACTTCTCTAGAGCAAGCTCTGGGTCAATACCTACATCTTCTTCTTCGTCGTCTTCATCAGAGTCGTCTTCACCTTCTTTGTCTTCATCTTCAAGATCAGATTCTGCTAGTTCTGAACCGATATGAGTCGCCGTAGGAGCGGTGGTGCCATCGTCATCTGGATCAACGAAGCCAGAGATTACGTCAGTAAGACGTAGCTCTTCTGCTTGAACTTTATCAAACTGCTCAAGAATGTAAGGAATCGTACCAGGGTACTCAGCAACAGAGGCTTGTACTTGGTTGATACCGTCTTCGATACGCTTAGCAATATCGATTTCGCCTTCGCGAGTCAATAGCTCAACGGTACCCATTTCACGCATGTACATACGGACTGGGTCAGTCGTGCGGCCAATTTCACTTTCTACGCTTGAAAGTGCAGCTGCAGCCGCTTCGGCTGCGTCTTCATCGGTGATAGACTGTTCATCACTCAGAGCAAGGTCATCGGCATCTGGGGCAGTTTCTACTACCTTGATACCCATGTCATTAATCATCTGAATAATATCTTCTACCTGCTCAGAATCGACAATCTCTTCAGGTAGGTGGTCATTTACTTCTGCGTAGGTCAGATAGCCTTGTTCCTTGCCCTTGATGACAAGCAGTTTTAGCTGTGACTGCGGATTTTGCTCCATAGACGATATCCAACTTAGATCTAGTGAAGGGTTTAGTATGCGAAATGCAAACCATTAATAGTAACAAATTTATTTGTTGCTGACTAAATAAATAGGGTTACGCTTTTTAAATCTAGCATCAAGGCTAGCAGCTCCCGTTTTTCATCGACTGATAAGCCGACGCTTCTTTCTTTAGCCTGCAGGTTTTCGATTTGTTGTTCTACGCATTGGGCGAGTATTCTGTCCAATGAGTCAATAAATACATCTTCTTGGTTGTCATCGTCGACCTGGAGATCCCAACTCGCGAGACGAGACAGAAGCGCCTCATTTTTTGTATTACGCCAATGCTCAAGCAGTTGACCTGTAGTCATATGGGGGTGTGTTTGACATTTATCAACCACTTCACCCAATAAATTTAATCCAGGAAGTGATAAATCTCTCACTGTGGATAGATCCGGTACCATTTCAGCATAGCTCGGATTTTGCAAAAGTAGAGCGATAACATCACGCATAGGGGTGCGTTTTATCGCTTTCTGCGGTTGTGGTCGCGTTTCTACAGACGTTTTTCGTGCTCGCCTTAATTGATTATCAAAGCCCGTACGCTCATCTAAACGTTTTTCCAATAGCTCTTGGAAGTAGACGTCTGGGATCTTATTAATTAGTTCACTCGAGAGCGCTCTTAATGCAGACTTACCTTCATTGGATCCTAGATTGAGTTTATTTAATTCAATGAGGTTATCGAATAAGTAAGAGGACAGGGGCGTCGCATTCGCAATTTGTTCTTCAAGCGCCGCTTTACCGTATTTACGAACGTAGCTATCCGGATCTTCACCATCGGGCAAGAACAGGAATTTTAATGTATTGCCTGATTTTAGATGAGGTAAAGCATTTTCAAGGGCACGCCAAGCGGCATCACGGCCTGCCCGGTCACCATCGTAACAACACACAACGGTATTGGTTTGGCGAAATAAAACTTGCAGGTGATCACCAGTGGTGGAGGTGCCAAGTGAGGCGACAGAGTAATCTACATCGTATTGCGCAAGGGCGACCACGTCCATATAGCCTTCAACGACGAGGATCTGAGGTGGCTCTCGATACGCTTGCAGCACTTCGTAAAGGCCGTAAAGTTCTTTGCCTTTATGGAAAATGGGTGTTTCAGGGGAGTTGAGGTATTTCGGTGTATCGTTGCCGAGAACACGTCCCCCAAAGCCGATAACACGTCCACGTTTGTCCCTGATAGGAAACATAATACGACCACGGAAGCGATCGTAGCGGTTGCCTTTGTCGTTCTCTATTAACATACCACCCGAGACAAGCATGTCTTGAGTGGCTTTTTGTTGGCCAAAGTTTTTACGTACGTTATCCCACTCATCGGGAACATAACCAATACCAAACTTTTGAACGATTTCACCAGAAAGCCCACGTCCTTTTAAATAGTCGATGGCAATTTTATTTGCCGAGACTTTTAATTGATCTTTGTAGTACTGCCCAATGGCGGTCATAAGATCATATAAGGATCGTTTTTGTTCACTGTTTGCAGTGGGCCCTTTGGTGAAAGCGCTGTTGCCGTTTCTTTGTTCTCTTGGTACTTCCAGCCCGATAGATGAAGCAAGATCTTCAATGGCTTCAACAAACTCAAGACGGTCATATTCCATAAGGAAATCAATGGCATTACCATGTACGCCACAGCCAAAGCAGTGGTAGAACTGCTTCTCTTGGCTCACGCTAAAGAGGGGGTTTTTTCGTTATGGAAGGGACAGCATGCGCCGTAGTTCTTGCCTTGTTTTTTCAGTTTTACACGCGCGTCAACAATATCGACAATATCCAGTCGAGCTAATAGATCGTCAATAAAGTGGCGAGGAATAATTCCGGACATAAAACCTTTTACAAGAAACGTTTACAAGAAAGATATCACCCTTTTATTAGGGTTGAGATACAAACAAGCCGTGCACTCCAGAGGATAGCACGGCTTGCTGTAATTTGGTTGGGTGACTAAGCCAGTTTAGCGCGAACTAAACCACTTACTTTCCCCATGTCTGCTCGGCCTTGAATTTGCGGCTTCAGCACGCCCATTACTTTGCCCATGTCTTGCATGCCAGCTGCATCTGATTCGGCAATAGCGCTAACAATAAGTGCTGTTACTTCATCTTCCGTCAGTGGTTGAGGCATAAAGTCCTCAAGAACGGTAATTTCGGCTTTCTCTGCATCCGCTAGATCTTGACGATTCGCAGCTTCAAACTGAGAGACAGAATCGCGACGTTGTTTAACCATTTTTGTCAGGATAGCAAGGATGTCGTCGTCGTTCAGAGTAATCCGTTCGTCGACTTCACGTTGCTTAATAGCTGACAAGGCTAAACGAATAGTGCCAAGGCGAGCTTTGTCCTTGGCTTTCATCGCAATTTTTTGCTCTTCTTTGAGTTGTTCAATAAGAGCCATAACTAAATTCCTACTGGGACCTAGTTATTAGTACAGGCGAACGCGACGTGCGTTTTCGCGAGCTAGCTTCTTAGCGTGACGCTTTTGAGCAGCTGCTTTAGCGCGTTTGCGTACTGTAGTAGGTTTTTCATAGTGCTCACGACGACGCACTTCAGAAAGGATACCTGCTTTTTCGCAAGAGCGCTTGAAACGACGTAGTGCAACGTCGAACGGTTCGTTTTCACGTACTTTAACTACTGGCATATGCCTTTCACCTCAGGGTTTAACTGTTCATTAATGCTGGTGCTTTTGTTGTTAGGGCTAAGGATTCCCTTAGTTCTAAGCGGTAAACCAGCTAAATCAAAAATGGTGCGGAATTTTAATCCGATCAGATAGGCTTTGTAAAGCACTTTTCCGCCTATGTCTTGTACAAAATTTGTTTGAGACGCGATGACGAGGTAATATTGCGCCAATTTCGAAATAAGTCGAGAACATTATGCGCATTCTAGGTATTGAAACCTCTTGTGATGAAACTGGTATTGCCATCTATGATGATGAAAAAGGTTTACTCTCACACCAACTTTATAGCCAAGTGAAATTGCACGCTGATTACGGAGGTGTCGTACCTGAATTGGCGTCTCGTGATCACGTTAAAAAAACGATCCCGTTGATCAAAGCGGCATTAGCCGAAGCCAATTTAACGCCAAAGGATCTTGATGGTGTTGCTTATACTTCCGGTCCAGGGTTGGTCGGCGCGTTGTTGGTTGGCACGACAATTGGCCGTAGTATGGCTTACGCTTGGGGGGTTCCTGCGGTGCCAGTGCATCATATGGAAGGGCACTGACTGGCACCGATGCTAGAAGATAACCCACCGCAATTCCCTTTTATTGCTTTGTTAGTCTCTGGCGGTCATACCATGATCGTTGAAGTCAATGGTATTGGTGACTACAAGATCTTGGGTGAGTCGATTGATGATGCCGCCGGGGAAGCCTTTGATAAAACCGCGAAGCTGATGGGGTTGGATTACCCGGGCGGACCTTTATTGTCTAAGCTTGCGGACAAAGGGACAAAAGGGCGCTTTAAGTTCCCACGACCGATGACAGACAGGCCGGGTTTGGATATGAGCTTTTCCGGTCTTAAAACGTTTGCGGCGAATACGATTAGGGCGAACGATGATGATGAGCAGACTCGCGCTGATATTGCCTACGCGTTTCAGGAAGCCGTGTGCGATACATTGGCGATAAAATGTAAGCGTGCACTAAAGCAAACAGGCATGAAACGTATCGTGATTGCGGGTGGCGTGAGTGCCAATACCTTTTTGCGCCAAGAGCTTGAAGCGCTAGCAAAAAAAGTCGGTGGTGAAGTTTATTACCCACGTACTGAGTTTTGTACCGATAATGGTGCGATGATTGCTTATGCGGGGATGCAACGTCTAAAAAATGGCGATGTTGCTGATATGGCGGTTGAAGCCACACCGCGCTGGCCCATTGATCAGCTAACGCCGATCAAGTGAGCAGTCACTAATCGAGCGAAGCATAAGGTGGCTGATAACCATTGTGCGACGTTAAGAAATAAGGTCACGTAAGTGGCCTTTTTTATGACAGTTTTAAACAAAAAGCCTAAGGTCTGTGACGAAGCAAACGTGTTACATTAGTGAAAACGACATTAGCGAAAAACATAGGGAATAAAGAAACATGAAGCAGTTTTCTATTGATGGCCATACGATGGCTTATCAAGATATAGGCTCCGGACCTGTTGTCATTTTCGGGCATAGTTATTTATGGGATAGCAAAATGTGGGCCCCTCAAATTGAAGTGCTGAGTCAACATTATCGCTGTATTGTGCCTGATTTATGGTCTCATGGAGAATCAGAGTCAGCGCCCGCCTCTATGCGTAATCTAACAAACTATGCCGAACATATTTTGGCTCTAATGGATGAGTTAGAGGTAGAATCCTTCTCTATTGTCGGTTTGTCCGTCGGCGGTATGTGGGGCGCAGAGCTGACAGCTCTTGCACCATCTCGTGTAAAAAGTTTGGTCATGATGGATACGTTTGTTGGGTTAGAACCTGAAGTTATGCATACCAAATACTTTGCGATGCTCGATACCATTACGCAAGTTAGAGCGGTGCCAGAGCCAATATTAGAAGCGGTTGTACCCATGTTTTTTGCGCAAGATGCTAAAAATACAACACCTAAATTGGTTGATGAGTTCGCGACTCAATTGTCGAAGGTGCAAGGCGAGCAGGCTGTTGAGATCGCTCGTATCGGGCGGATGGTCTTTGGGCGACGCGATCTATGTGATGAAATTGAAAAGTTTGCTCTGCCTACCCTTATCGCGGTAGGAGCAGAAGATAAGCCAAAGTACGGTACTCGAGTCTTATTTGATGCAGGATTTGGTTTCAGGCAGTGAACTCATGGTGATCCCAGCCGCAGGACATATTAGTAACCTAGAGCAACCAGAATTGGTGACCAACAAACTTGTTGAGTTTTTAGCTCAGCACGCCTAATTCAGTAAGATAGGCATGACGAGGCACCGTTTACGGTGCCTTTTTTTGTCCTACTTTTGGCTCGGTTCCATCAAACAGGCGTCGAATATTTTGATGGTGGCGCAAAATGATTAAGCAGCTCAGCATTGCTACTGGAAAAGTAAAGACGGGTCTGACCATCCAGGTATAAACCGGGGCAAGCATGACCGTTGTAATGGCGGCGAGCGAGGAATAGCGAAAGATCAATGCGACCAATAGCCAAGTACCTGTAATAAGCCCGGTTAAATCCCAGCCAATAGGCGCAATCGCCCCCAATGCCGTCGCCACGCCTTTCCCCCCCTTGAAGTGGAAAAATAATGGGTACATATGCCCCAAGCAAGCGGCAATCGCAATGACGCCTAGAATGACAGGGTCGATATTAAAGTAGTAACCACTCCAGACAGGGATCGTGCCTTTGAGCATATCGCAGAGTAACACCGCCACGGCGGCACCTTTGCCTCCCAACCTTAGTACATTGGTTGCACCAGGGTTTTGCGAGCCGACAGTTCTAGGGTCAGGTAGGCGTAGTAGACGGCAGATCAGCACTGCACTCGACACTGAGCCGAGCAAATAAGCGATGATGATCATAGCGAGCGCTAACGGTGTCATTGCATACCTTTTCTCAAGAAATTATCAATGGGGACTGATATCATATCGGCAATAGTACGTTTTTTCCCAGCAAATGGGTATCCGACCTCTAATAAAGGACAAATCATGGCATTGGACAAAGTATTTATCGAGCAACTTGAAGTCATTACCACTATCGGAGTGTATGACTGGGAGCAAGAAATCAAACAGAAGTTGGTTCTAGATATTGAAATGGCACACGATAATGCGCCAGCCGGGAAAAGTGACAATGTTGAAGATGCGCTTGATTACTCGCAAGTCTGCACTGCAGTCCTTGAGCATATTGAAACGGGGCGTTTTCTGTTGGTTGAGCGTGTGGCTGAAGAAGTGGCTACTCTTATTCAAACGCAATTCTCTGTGCCTTGGGTTAAGATTCGTTTAACTAAGCCTGGTGCGGTCGCACAGGCCAAAGGCGTAGGCGTGGTGATTGAACGAGGCGAGGCATGATCACCGCCTTTATTGGTATTGGTTCGAATGTGCAACGTGAGAAACACATTCGCGCCGCGTGCCATGAATTATCGCTGATCACCAAGAACCTGCACTACTCGCCAGTATACGCTTGTGAATCTTTTGGTTTCTCTGGCAACGATTTTTTCAATATGGTGGTTCGTCTGGATACCACATTAACGTTGACGGAACTCAGCGCTGCACTAAGAGAGATCGAGGTGAAGTGGGGACGTGATGTGGATGCCGCCAAGTTTCAAGATCGCACTATTGATCTTGATATCTTGTTGTTTGGAAATGAAATCACACAAAAGAAACCATTTGTACCGCGTGAAGATATTTTTAAATATTCATTTGTCACACAGCCTCTGTATGATCTAGACCCGAACTTGGTGATCCCGAATGATGGTCGCACTGTCGGTCAGATCTTAGAGACAATGTCAGATCCGGTAGCACTTAGAAAAATCGATTTTCAATTTTAGTTGGTAGTAAATAGTAATGAGTTATTTTGAAGCCTTTATTTTGGCCCTTATTCAAGGGTTAACGGAATTCTTACCTATCTCCAGTTCTGCGCATTTGATCTTACCTTCCGCCATTCTTGGCTGGGAAGACCAAGGGCTCGCTTTTGATGTTGCGGTGCATGTGGGTACGTTAGCCGCCGTGGTTATCTATTTTAGAAAAGAAGTGGTGACTTTATTTCGGGCGTTGTTTGCTTCGATCTTTAAGGGCGAACGCAGTAAGGAATCAAAGTTGGCATGGATGATTGTCTTAGCGACGATCCCAGCTTGTATCTTTGGCTTACTGATGAAAGATCTCATCGAATTGTATCTACGTAGTGCCTACGTGATTGCCACCACCACGATTATCTTTGGTTTGTTATTATGGTGGGTAGACAAGCATGCCAAACAAAATGCGGATGAGTACCAAGCGGGCTGGAAAAAAGCCTTGTTTATTGGTCTTGCTCAAGCGATGGCGATCATTCCGGGTACGTCACGCTCAGGAGCGACAATTACAGCGGCTTTATATTTAGGTTTTACTCGCGAAGCGGCGGCTCGATTCTCGTTTTTAATGTCGATCCCTATTATTACCTTAGCGGGCGCTTACTTAGGTTTGAAATTGGTGACAGGCTCTGAACCGATACATGCGGGCTACTTGTTAACGGGCATCGTGGTCTCGTTTATCAGTGCTTATATCTGCATTCACTATTTCTTGAAGCTCATTTCTCGCATGGGAATGATGCCGTTTGTCATCTATCGATTACTGTTAGGTGTGGGACTGTTTGCATTTTTGCTGATGAGTTAATCAGGCATGATATTGCTGGCACCTAGTCATTAGGTTGCCAGCGTTCATGGCGACTCAAGATCGACGATTTGGTCGGTATAGATGATGTTTATTCTTAGCTTCTTAGCTTCTTAGCGCTTCAGCAATGGCGCTTGTTTTGCGCTTCTCTAGCTCTTCTCTAATTGCTTGGCCTTTAAAGCCATCAGCAATGATTGTTTGTACATTCACGTTAATGGCGGCGTGATAGGCTTGCTTTACTCTTTCTGCTTGTCGGTAAGGCTGGTTTTCAAGACCTTTTCTCCCTCTATGGTCAGCTTCACAACACAATAAAACTTGCGCAAGTTTTGCTAGGTTTTCGCCATACATCCAGTTGCGAAAATATTTTCACAAAAGTCGCGGGTTTAAGCTCATGCGCACGGTGGATATTAGAGTGCTGAGCACACACGGCGAGAGCAAGGTCTCGGTATTCATTTGGCACTCGAACGCGTTGGCACAGCTGTTTAATCAGCTTTTGTCCAGTGTGGCAGTGCAGTTTATGGCTTGGCCATTCGTCGCGAGGTGTGACGCCCTTGCCTAAATCGTGAACTTGAGCTGCAAAACGAATGGTCGTCTCCGTACTCAATTTACTCGCTTGTTGAGCCACTAATAACGTGTGGATGCCAGTATCTATTTCCGGATGCCATTTTTCTGGTTGTGGGACGCCAAATAGAGCATCAATCTCAGGTAATACAACCTTGAGTGCGCCACACTGTCGCAGGATATCAAGAAAAACCTCTGGGTGCGGCGCGGATAGTGACTTGTGCCACTCTTGCCAAACCCGCTCTGGCGTTAGGTGTGCGAGTTCACCATCATCGACAATGCGCTGCATCAAAGACAAGGTTTCTGGCGCGACGGTAAAACCTAAGTGTGCTAACTTCGCTGCAAAGCGAGCGACGCGTAGTACTCGTAACGGATCGTCGACAAATGCAGGTGAAACATGGCGCAATACACGCTGTTCAAGGTCTAGGCGCCCTTGGTAAGGATCGATGATATCGCCCTGTTGGTTTTGTGCCATGGCATTAATGGTGAGATCACGACGTTGCAGGTCTTCCTCTAATGTCACATCGGGGGAAGAAAAGCACTCAAAACCCGTGTAGCCATGCCCGGATTTTCGCTCTGTACGAGCAAGCGCATGCTCTTGTTTGTTCTTTGGGTGTAGGAAGACAGGAAAGTCTTTACCAACGGCTTGAAAACCCGCATTAAGCATTTGTTCTGGTGTGGCGCCGACCACAACCCAATCTTTATCATAGACATCAAGCTTGAGTAATTGATCGCGCACTGCACCACCGACAAGATAGACTTGCAAATTGGCTCCCCTTTTTCATACTTTGCCGTTGGCATTCATTGAGCTCAATGGTACTTTGCTTTTTGTCATAATGTAAGGACGAGAGAATGTATAAGGATTTTTTTGGTTTTCATGAGGTACCGTTTTCGATAGTGCCTAGCTCTCGTTATCTGTTTCTCAGTCAACGACACCGTGAAGCCATGCAACACCTCCAGGCCGGATTAGGCCAAGGTGGAGGGTTTGCTATGTTGACGGGGGAAGTTGGAACTGGAAAAACCACCGTTGCTAAAGCCATGCTGGCAGCGCTTGACGACAAAACGGCGTCAGGTCTTATCCTCAATCCCACTTTTTCGAGCCAAGATTTACTAGAAGCGATCTGTGATGAGTTTGCGATTGTTTATCCAGAAAGTGCCTCTTTAAAGCAGCTGAGTCAGGCTATTTATCGTTACCTGCAACAAAACGAAGAGCAAGGGATCAACACCTTAGTCGTCATTGATGAAGCTCAGCACTTATCTGCAGACGTTCTTGAGCAGTTAAGGCTTTTAACTAATTTAGAGACGGATGACCGTAAATTGCTAAAGGTACTACTTATCGGGCAGCCAGAGCTGCAAGATAAGCTGCGTACCACGCAATTACGTCAACTCGCTCAGCGCATTACCGGGCGCTATCACCTGCTACCGCTGACAGAAGGGGAAACTCGTCAATATATTGAGTTTCGTTTGTCGATGGCTGGTGGAGAAGCGAGTCTATTTTCAAAAGGCGCAGCATCGGTGATTAACCGTGCCAGTCAGGGGATCCCAAGACTGATTAACCTCATTGGTGATAAGTCATTGCAGTACGCTTATCATTCAGGTCAAAAGGAGGTTTCAAAATCGTTGGCACAAAAAGCCAGTGAAGATATTTTGTCTTTTCAAGCGCCAGGTTTTGCAAATGCTGCCAGTGATCATTCCTCACAAAAGATCGCATTCCGATGGCGGCCTATCGCCAGTTACGTCGCCTTAGCGACGATCGGCGTTGCGCTTGCATCGTTGATGTACTTTAAAGGAGCGGATGTGATGACGGCGCTGCAGGCGAGTCAATCATCCACAAGCCTTGAAAATGATAATCGTCACGCACAGCTAGAGAGTTCTGCGGTGCAAGAGCAGATAGCATCAGCCCCTGTTGCAGAGCCACAACCGTATTCAGAAGCGCTGCTTCAGTCGGTGTTTTTGAGGCAGGATAAGGTCGCCGCGATACAAGAGCTTTATAACGTGTGGGGCTATCAAGCGAGCGTGCTTGACGGTATGTGCGAGAGCGAAAGTAACAGTTTGTTTATTTGTCAAAAGCGCTTAGGGACATTGCAGCAGGTCGCGTCGACGAACCTACCGGTAGTGATGCCAATGTATTTTGATGGCAAGGAGAGTTTTGTTGTGTTGTATAAGCTTTCCCAGACCCATGCAGAGCTACTTAATGGAGCCGAGCGTTTTCAAATCCCTATCGCCACCCTTGAGAGTTTATGGACCGGGGAGTTCTACTTTATTTGGCAACGCGCGCTAACCAGCACGCTACGGTTAAATCAGCAAGGGGAAGCGGTGCGACTATTGGATGAAAAGCTTTCTCAGGTGCTCGGCAGTCGCCCTTCGGGGAGTGATGTGTTTGACCAGCAATTACAGCGTAAAGTGGAAGTGTTTCAACGTTGGCAGAAGATGGACGTTGATGGGATCGCCGGACGTAATACCTTACAGAAACTGGAACTATTAACTCAGGTCGATGCGCCTTCTTTAAGCGGGAAGCTTGTCGGGGAGGAAAGCTAGTATGTCTATGAATTTCACGAGGGCTGCCGTTTCAGTGTCTTTGATGGTAGCAATGGGCATGCCGACTGCGATGGCTTCTGAAAGTCGCGGCGCAGTAAAATTGCCTACTATTGAACAAGTGTCCCAATCGCACAGTGAAGCACAGCTCTCTGCGGACTATGTCGCATTGGCATACCCTGATTTTGGGGTGTTGAAAGTGCCACCAGAAAAAAAGGTTGCGCCTATTCACTACAGCCAAAAACCTTCAGAAGCTTACGTAACCGAGGTGCAGACGGTAGAGAAAAATACTGCTGACGCCCCATTATTAGAGCAGCCTTCATCAGATGAACCGTTTACGTTGGACAACTTAGATTTGAGCGGACTTGACCCTGATATCGCTCGTAAAGTGGCGTCAGCGATGAATAAAATTGATCAACAGAGTACAGCATCATCGAGTCATATCTCGCTAGAGGAGAATATCAGTAAATATCAAGGCCGATTACCGCCATTGAATTTGCAAACCCATATGTATTCTTCAGATTCTCAGCGTCGTTGGATTAAGATTAATGGTCAGGAGTTAAGAGAAGGCGATCGGCTTAATAATATCCAGATTGTTGAGATCACGCCGCAGTTAGTGACGATTCGTTTCGATAATGAACTGATTGATATTCCTGCGTTGTATGAGTGGGGAGGTTAGGGACTCGTCCAGTTACGGCCATATTAATTGGGCGATATCAACGAAAAGTCTATCGGTTAGACGCTTATTGTTTAGCCCCCCTTCAAGGAAAGGCCGCTGTGAGCGCGCGGCCTTTTGTCAGTAGAGTCGCTAGCAATAAGCGATGACTCGATTAAGCACCAGCGATGTGGCAACTAACGATGTATGTTATTGAGCGCTTGAGGCCTCTAATGCACCAGAAGAGACCGCAAGGCTGTTTCCTAGCGAATACTCGGTCGTAAAGGTCTCATTTGGAAATAAATACTCAGCTTCAGTCAGCACCTGTAAGGCTCGACTGCTATCCCCAATGGCGTCATACGCTAAAATCAAATTTTGATAAAACGCCGGTCGTGGCTTACGTTTTATGATATCGACAGACCAATCAATATACGGCTGAATGTGTTGCGGTTGCTGGGTACTTAAGCCTATTTTTAAGTAGGTGCTGTACACGTCCCAATCGTATCGGTCTTTCCACACGACAGGGTTACTCACTTGCTGAAGAATGTCAGGGTCAGCTGGTGTGGTTTGTTCAAACTTGGTCAGCACATAATTCGTATGCAGAGCTGCGCCCATATAAAGCGTTGTTACAATTGGAATAACAAGCGACATAACACGCAGCGAGGTTTTTGTGATGCGAGAGAATGACGTTTGTTTGAGTTGTGAACCTCGTTGATCCACCCAGTAGATAAGAACGATAAACGTTATCCAGTGAATCAAAGAGTGATAGAAAGGGTATTCAAGCTGAGTGTGCAGCACCAGAGGAATAAAGAGGGCGAAGATCGCCAGTCGGGTACCCGGCTTAGAGGTATAGATGCGGCTCAAGACAAACCCCGCCGCCAATAAAATACCCAGAATCGTGACGACGCCCCCCTCAACTCCCCAGTAAAGCAGCTCATTATGTGGGTGATCGAGCGCAGGGAGACCGGGTTCAAATCGGTCATTAAGTTGATGTTGGCGCGCGGTATACAACATGTATTGTGATTCAAACTTACCCAGTCCATACCCCGTAAACGGCTTTTCAATCAACATATCAATGGATTGACTAAATAGCGTAGGACGAATGTCGTGCAGTTGAGCTTTGTCTTCCACAAGTGTTTGATTGCCATGACCAGAAAACAGTAACACCATACCCAGTGCGACACCGGTTAAGTTTGCGAGAGTCCAACCTCGGAAGCGCTTACGAGTTGAATGGCGATACAGATAAGGGACCAAAAAAAGTACGCCAATACTGGCGCCTAACCAGCCTGTTCTGGACGCTAACGAAATGAGTAATGGAATCAGGATAATCGGTGTGACGTACAATAATGAAACGTCACTAATACGGCGATGGTACTTGTGCTTTTGACGGGCCAATAAATACCCCGATATGACTAAGCCAGTGGCAAGGAAGCTGGCCATGACATTGGGTTGCTGAAAGATGCCATAAGGGCGGTTTAGCTTGGTGTCGTAACCGAAAATATTGTCACTTGGTAAGTAAAAAAGCTGGACGTAACCAATCAGCGCTTCAATCAAACAGGCGAGAACCACTAACCAAAGGAGGCGCTGCTTCTGTTTATTAGTGAATTGGAATTGTTGAAGTAATACAAAAAATAAAAAGCCGCCCCACAACGTAATGAAGCGTGGTAGCACATTGGTAAAATCCGGCTGGCTATAAATCAGCGGTAGGGTTAAAAACACGCACGATACCAGCAAGCCAATGGTAAGTTTGCTAAATCGTAAGTACTGGTTGCTGCCCATTTGGTATAAACCAATGGCAAACGCCAGACTAAATGCTACCCAAGCCGTATTGTTAAACGACAGCGCAAGACCGACACCACCGGGGTTCGGCCAGAAAAAATGCATGGCGATGAGATAGAGCAGTGCCATCACAGTAAGGAACTTTCGGTTTAACGGTGGACGAGTGAGGCTTACGCCTAACTCCGTGCCATTAATTAATGTGGTTGCCATCGTTGATGTTGTTTCACTATATCTAAGGGAAAATGAGTGCCTCACAGGGTAGGCACTCAAGGTAATAGGGATCAATTTACCTTTTTAGCATAGTTTTTAATAACTAACCTAGTTTTAAGCCCGCAACTTTAACCTAAGAAGCCATGGGACTTCTTAGAAGTATAAATCGCCTCGCAAGTATGAAGGCTACCAGCAAGGCGCATATGTATTACTTAGCTTTAGTGCTCAGCATGGGTTTTAAAAATCTAGCTGTGTGTGATCCGTCGACTTTTGCCACTTCTTCTGGTGTGCCCTCAGCAATAATTTCGCCACCGCCTTGACCGCCTTCAGGCCCTAAATCAATCACCCAGTCAGCCGTTTTAACGACATCCAAGTTATGTTCAATCACCACCACGCTGTTGCCATGATCGCGTAAGCGGTGAAGGACAGAAAGCAGCAACTCAATATCATGGAAGTGCAAACCGGTGGTTGGTTCATCCAAGATATAGAGTGTTTTGCCCGTATCGCGTTTAGAAAGCTCACGAGCCAGTTTGACGCGTTGCGCTTCACCGCCTGAGAGCGTTGTCGCCGCTTGGCCTAGGCGAATGTAAGACAACCCAACATCCATCAGTGTTTGCAACTTACGTGCGATAACAGGCACAGGATCAAAGTAAGCGCGAGCATCTTCGACGGTCATTTGTAATACTTCGTCTATCGTCTTGCCTTTGTAGCGGATCTCGAGTGTTTCACGGTTATAACGCTTACCTTTACAAACATCGCAAGGGACATAAACATCGGGTAGGAAGTGCATTTCAACTTTAATGACCCCATCCCCTTGGCACGCTTCACAACGGCCGCCTCGGACGTTAAAACTAAAGCGACCTGGCTTATAGCCACGAGAGCGAGATTCTTGAGTTCCCGCGAAAAGCTCACGAATTGGCGTAAATATGCCAGTATACGTCGCCGGGTTAGAGCGTGGCGTTCGGCCTATTGGGCTTTGGTCGATATCGATAACTTTATCAAAGTGCTCCAAGCCTTCGATCTTCTTGTAAGGCGACGGCTCTGCGGTCGTCGCGCCGTTAAGTTGCGTATGAGCAATCTTAAAGAAGGTGTCATTGATAAGGGTGGACTTCCCCGAACCTGATACACCAGTAATACAGGTGAATAAGCCGACAGGGATCGTTAAATCCACATTCTTCAGGTTGTTGCCCGTCGCACCGGATAAGGTGACGAGTTTTTTAGGGTCAACAGGTGTGCGTTGCTTTGGTATTGATATTTCACGCTTACCACTTAGATATTGCCCTGTTAACGATGCCTCGGATGCCAGAATGTCATCAATCGTTCCTTCCGCCACAATTGACCCACCGTGTACGCCAGCGCCAGGGCCAATATCGATGACATGGTCAGCGGTACGAATGGCATCTTCATCGTGCTCAACGACTAGTACGGTGTTGCCTAAATCTCGTAAGTGGATCAAAGTATCGAGTAAGCGCTCATTGTCTCGTTGGTGAAGACCGATAGACGGTTCATCCAGTACGTACATCACACCAACCAGTCCTGCGCCGATTTGGCTGGCGAGTCGAATTCGCTGCGCTTCGCCACCGGATAATGTCTCGGCACTGCGTGATAAGTTCAAGTAATTGAGGCCGACATTAATTAAGAACTGAAGTCGGTCATTAATCTCTTTCATCACTTTATCGGCGATTTGAGCACGTTGACCTTCTAAGCTTAATGAGCGGAAAAACGCCATTGAATCGCTGATGCTCATTTCGACAATTTCGGGCAACGTCGTGTCTTGGATAAAGACATTTCGAGCTTCTTCTTTTAAGCGAGTGCCGCCACAAGATGAGCAGGATTTAGTGGAAATATACTTGGTCAGATCCTCGCGAACCGAGTTTGATTCAGTGTCACGGTAGCGACGCTCAAGGGTATTAAGGATCCCTTCAAACGGATGACGCTTAACTCGGATATCGCCACGGTCGTTGACATAATTAAATTCAATTTCTGTTCGGCCAGAGCCTTTTAATACCACATCTTTAATTTTCTTAGGTAAGGATTTAAAGGGTACGAAAAGGTCAAAATCGTAATGCTTGGCCAGCGACGATAGCATTTGGAAATAATAGTAATTCTTTTGATCCCAGCCTCGTATTGCCCCTTCAGCAATACTGATGGTTTCGTCTTGAATCACGCGGGCAGGGTCAAAGTACTGTTGTACGCCAAGTCCATCACACGTGTGGCACGCGCCAGCAGGGTTATTGAAAGAGAACAGTCTTGGTTCAAGCTCTTGCAGGCTGTAACCACAGTACGGGCAGGCAAAGTTAGCCGAAAATATGATGTCTTCTTTTTCGGAGTCATCCATCCAACCCACCGCGACAATGCCACCAGAGAGTTCTAATGCCGTTTCAAAGGATTCTGCCAGTCTTTGCTGAAGATTATCACGTACTTTAAAGCGATCGACGACGACTTCAATGGTGTGTTTTTTATGCAGTTCAAGTGTTGGTGGATCGGAAAGATCGCAGGTCTCGCCATCGATCCTTGCGCGAATAAAACCTTGGGCGGCGAGGTTCTCTAGCGTTTTAACGTGCTCCCCTTTTCGTTCTTTCACGATAGGCGCAAGCAACATCATTTTAGAGCCTTCTGGCAGCTCAAGTACTTTATCGACCATTTGGCTAACGGTTTGTGCAGCCAATGGCGTTTTATGCTCGGGACAACGGGGCTCGCCGACACGTGCGTATAGAAGACGCAGATAATCGTAGACTTCAGTAATAGTACCGACGGTTGAGCGTGGGTTATGAGAGGTGGATTTTTGCTCAATGGAAATCGCGGGCGATAGCCCTTCAATATGGTCGACGTCAGGCTTTTCCATTAAAGATAAGAACTGTCTCGCGTAAGCCGATAATGACTCCACATAGCGCCTTTGCCCTTCTGCGTAAAGGGTATCGAATGCTAGCGATGACTTACCTGAACCAGAAAGGCCGGTAATCACGGTGAGTTTATCGCGAGGAATCGTCAGGCTGACGTTTTTTAGGTTATGGGTTCGAGCACCCCTAACTTCGATCTTATCCATTGTTGCCACTCATGTAATACGTAGTGCGATAAGTATTACATAGTGTGAAGTTTGTGCAAAGAAATACTGGATAAAAAAACAGGGTAATATAGAAGGGCTGGGGAGAAATAAAAACGCCACGTTTCTAAGAGAAAGTGGCGTTAATGGGGAGCGGTTGTCGAGCGTAATTAGGCTTTCTTTGTTGCGTGTTTGCCTAGCTCAGAGGTTTTTTCGTCTTTTAGATATAGGTTTTCGAAACAGTAGTTTGTTGCTTCAATGTAACCTTCGACACTACCACAGTCAAAGCGTTGGCCTTTAAATTTATACGCAAGGACACAACCAGATTTTGCTTGTTTTAGTAGGGCGTCGGTGATTTGAACTTCGCCACCTTTGCCTGGTTCTGTTTGCTCGATAAGCTCAAAGATATCCGGAGTAAGAATGTAACGACCAATGATGGCAAGATTGCTAGGTGCGGTACCCGCCTCTGGTTTTTCAACCATGTCGTCAACGCGGAATAGATCGTCTTTGATCATTTCACCAGAAATGACACCGTATTTGTGAGTTTCATTGTCTGGAACTTCTTGAACAGCAACAATTGAACAACGAAATTGCTTGTACAGGGCAACCATTTGCGCAAGTACCCCTTGTTCTTCGTTGACGCAAAGATCATCGGCTAGCACGACGGCAAAAGGTTCATCGCCGATGAGCTCACGGCCCGTTAAAATAGCATGGCCTAGGCCTTTCATTTCACGTTGGCGAACATAGGTAAATTGCGCAGAATCGATGATATCGCGGATCTCAACCAGCAGCTCTTCTTTGTTGGTGCCGCTAATCTGATGTTCTAGCTCATAGTTTTTATCAAAGTGATCCATGATCGAGTGTTTACCACGACCCGTCACAATGCACATTCCATCCATACCTGCTTGAATCGCTTCTTCGACACCGTATTCAATAAGCGGCTTGTTCACCACTGGCATCATTTCTTTTGGCATTGACTTTGTTGCTGGAAGAAAACGAGTTCCGTACCCAGCTGCTGGGAATAGGCACTTTTTAATCATGATAAAACCCTTTATCTTTATAGTCTTTAGTTTGCGTTACTGACGAATATTCTGCCGCTAGTCTACCGCTAATTAAATCCAGATAACAGCCTTATCCTAAGTTGGGTCGGTGTGTCTTTCATGATTGATTTTTCGATGTTTTGTGATGGCAATTATTGACTTCGTTAAGAGAGTAAGTGTTGGTTTGCCCATGCAATAGCTTGTAAGCGGTTTTTAACCGACAGTTTTCTAAATATCTGATAAAGATGTGATTTTACGGTGGATTCGGTAATGAATAGATCTTCAGCCATTTGCATATTCGTCGCGCCTGATTGCAGACTGCGCAGGATATCAATTTCGCGAGCGGTTAGGTCAACCACTGCTGGAGACGTATTGGCGGACACAACGTGTCGATAGTGATGTAATAATTGGCTCGAAACATCCCGAGGTAACCAGTTTTTGCCATTAATGATTTCATCAAAGCCTTTGACGATCTTCTCTGGCGATTCATGGCTATAAAATAAACCTTTAATGTTGCCGTAGCGCAGGATCGTTTCCGTGGTGAGTCTATGCGGAACGTTGATTAAAATGGTTTCAAAGTGCTTACTCACTAAAGGGAGGTTAAGTACTTGCTGGAAGATGTCCAGCGAGGCGTGGTAATCAAACAGTAATATTCGGTTACGCACTTTGTCTCTCGCCACCATCAGGGCTTCCGGTTGAATAACATCGATGGCATTGATACTTAACTTGGAAAGTTGTTCCACAAGAGGATCGGGCGAACTCGTGCTTAGTGCCACATGCTGGATGATGCGTTTGTAGCTATTTTTTCTCATAAGAATGACTTAGTCCGATTGTTTTTATGCATGCTGACGAGTATCGGAGTTAGGTTCTAGACCGGAAGGATACATTTGAGACTCAGTTAAAAAA
Source organism: Vibrio sp. GJ43-1 (assembly GCF_055808835.1). Lineage (NCBI taxonomy): Bacteria > Pseudomonadati > Pseudomonadota > Gammaproteobacteria > Vibrionales > Vibrionaceae > Vibrio > Vibrio sp. GJ43-1. The sequence goes on from NZ_CM147884.1 coordinate 673,057, forward strand.
TCTAAGTAACTGATATAAATCTTATGTTGTCGGTGATGGTGGTCAGTTCAAGAATTAGAGCTTGATCCCTATCATTGGATTGATTCATTAAGCGCTGTTGTCGAAATGAAGTATCGTGTTATCCTATTGTGCTAAATTTAAAATATCTATTGTGGTTACGGAGCAAAACATGGCAAGCCGTGGAGTAAACAAAGTCATTCTAGTGGGTAACTTAGGTAACGACCCAGAAATTCGTTACATGCCAAACGGTGGTGCGGTAGCGAATATCACAATCGCAACGTCAGAATCTTGGCGAGATAAAGCAACAGGTGAACAGCGTGAAAAAACAGAGTGGCATCGTGTTGCTTTGTTTGGAAAGCTGGCAGAAGTTGCTGGTGAATATTTGCGTAAAGGCTCTCAAGTTTATATTGAAGGTCAACTACAGACTCGTAAATGGCAAGATCAAAGTGGTCAAGACCGTTATACAACAGAAGTGGTTGTACAAGGCTTTAATGGCGTGATGCAAATGCTTGGTGGTCGTCAAGGTGGCGGTGCTCCAATGCAGCAGGGCGGCATGAACCAAGGTGGTATGCAGCAGCAATCTCAACAGCCTCAGCAAGGTTGGGGTCAGCCACAACAGTCGGTTCAGCAGCAGTCTGCGCAACAGCAGCCAGCACAGCAAAAACCTGCGCAACAACAGCCACAGTACAATGAACCGCCAATGGATTTTGATGACGATATCCCGTTCTAAATCGGCCGTTCTTGCGAGTAGATATTCTACTTGCTGCTCGAATTGAAAAAACCGCGAGTAATCGCGGTTTTTTTCGTTTATTAGAGTTAGAGCAATTATTAGAGTCTGGGCATTGGATGAAGCTTAACCCTGTTGAGTAAATTTGATATAACAATCAGTTAGCGTACTCAGTTGTTTATCCGTGTGGCAAAGTGATGATTGATGGATAACGCGCATATTTCTCTTATGATTAAGAGAGGATAAATGGGTCAAAAAGGACTTGAACATTTATGAGACAAACTCCCACCCTTAAATTAAGCACTCGCTTGGTTGCCTTTGTGACCGTGATTGTACTCAGTGCGGTTTTTATTTTGTTTGTCGGTGGCACATTGTCGATAAAAAAAATGGGACAAGAGTATCTTAATCATCACCTGTCGGGCATCGTTAAAGTTATTGATAAGGAACTTGAAGATCCTGATGCCGCTTATATGATGCAACGTTGGATGCCAAAAATGTTGCAGGCAAGCAACATTATTGAGATGCAGCTTTCTTCATCTGTCGAAGTGTGGTTTACCGCTACAAAAATACCTCCCCTATGATTGATCGTACGATCATCTATCAAAGAACCTACACGTTAGAACGCAATGACGGCTACACCATTAGTTTTACCGCGCTGCCTCCTTACCTTGGTGTTCGTTATTCTTTAGAGGCGATGTGGTCAGTGACGTTAGCGTTTGGGCTAATCGTCTTTTGTTTAATGCAAGGTGTGAAGTGGCTACGGCTACAGCTGATTGGTTCAGAGTTGCTTGAAGAGCGTGGTCGAATGATCTTAGGGGGCCGCGTTGAGCAATACGCGAAGGGAGACTTACGTGAATGGCCGTATACCGCGAGTGAAGCACTCGATATTCTGATCGAAGAATTGCAAGATGCTAGGCAAGAGCGCAGTCGCTTTGATACGTTTATTCGTACTCAAACTTTCCTCGACCCTTTGACAGGCAGTGCAAACCGAATGCTTTTCGACAGTAAGCTTGAGTCAGCTCTGCTAGAAAGTGGCGCACAAGGTGGCGTGATGCTGTTTCGTATCGAGGATTGGGATCAGGTGACTGAGCACAACAGTAAGGCGGTTTCTGATGACTTCTTAATTGAGGTCGGTGAGGTACTGTCTAATGCGGTACAAAAATACCCTGATGCCATTTTCTCTCGTTATTTTGATGCCGATTTTGCGGTATTTATCCCCCATCAAAGTGCAAAAGATGTCGCTACGCTTGCTAATCAGTGCTTACGTCAGTTAGCCAAGGTGACACCACCATTGCCTCTGGATGAAGACAATTGGTGTCACATTGGGGTCAGCATGTATGCGGAATCTGAGCGCCAAGGCCGAATTATGGAAGAGGCTGAGACAGCACTGAAAAGCGCCCAGCTGCAGAAGGCGAACAACTGGAGCCGCTACAGTAAACAAACACAAACGATGGATGAGCGTGGCAGTGTGCGTTGGCGAACCTTATTTGATAAAGCGCTGTTGCCTGAAAATTTACTGATCTTTTCCCAGCCTTGTTATCTCTACGAAAAGGGAAAAGATCTACAAGTTCTGCACCGTGAGCTATTTGCTCGAATTGAAGACCCTGAGCGTGGCGTGGTGAAAGCCTCCCGTTTTCATTCCGCGCTTATTCAGGTGGGTTACGAGTCCAACTTGGACCGTTCAGTCTTGAACAAAGTGATTCGTAACATTAAGCAAGGAAAGGCAATATTACCGATTTCGATAAATTTATATGTGGTTCCGTTTGCTCATAAACGCCACTTTAAATGGTTTAGAGATGAGCTGCTTCAATTGCCCATCGCGCAGAGACAACAGTTGGCGTTTGAGTTTTCTGAAGCAAGAGTCATCCAACATTTGGATTATATTCGTCCGGTGATTAGGATGTTATCGGGGTTAGGTTGTACCGTCATTGTTGGTCAAGCAGGGCGCTCGATTGTTAGTACGCATTACATTAAAGACCTTAAAGTCGACTACTTAAAACTACACCGCAGCTTGATTAAGAAAATCGATCAAAGAGATGAAAACCAGCTGTTTGTCCGCAGTATGGTGGGTGCTTGTGGTGATTCGACCACCAAGGTTATTGCTGTTGGCGTAGAAACGAAAAAAGAATGGCATACCTTGATTGACCTTGGCGTAAGTGGTGGTCAAGGCCGTTATTTTGCCCCTGAAGTTCAATTGCTACCGGAAGCAAGCAAGAGAATCGCTGCAATCAAACCGGGTCGCCGAAACCGTTGGCGAAAGACATAACGACGTTGTGTTGTTAGTAAAGTGTATGGAATATTCCCTTTCTGAATAAATGCGCCCTCTATTGGGGGCGATGGTGCTTTCTCTTGGTGACGCGTCGAGAGCACACCATGATGAACCCTATCGGCACTCGCTCTGTCACTTCTCTCTATTTTTGTCATAATGTGCCATTACTACGATGTTGAAAAATAATGGCTCACCTAAAACATCATGTCTTTTTAACCAGAAACTGGTTTGTCTAGCGACGAATTAGTGTCAATTTTTTGCGTTAAGTAAGGAAACTGTAAGAAAATGAGGTTTTCAGCCCATGTTTCTGCTCCAATGCCTTGCTGATATGGCAAGGCATTGGTACATTTAGTGCAATTTTTGTCTTCTCATTCTTGCAGGACGAGCGAAGAATATGTTTAAAAAACTGCGTGGCATGTTTTCTAACGACCTATCGATAGATCTAGGTACTGCCAACACACTGATTTATGTAAAAGGCCAAGGTATCGTCCTAGACGAGCCTTCTGTAGTTGCTATCCGTCAAGATCGTGCGGGTTCGGCGAAAAGCGTGGCAGCAGTAGGACACGCTGCTAAGCAAATGCTAGGTCGTACTCCGGGTAACATTTCGGCAATTCGTCCAATGAAAGATGGCGTGATCGCTGACTTTTATGTGACTGAAAAAATGCTTCAGCACTTTATTAAGCAAGTGCATGACAATAGCGTATTAAAACCAAGCCCACGCGTGTTGGTTTGTGTTCCTTGTGGCTCTACTCAAGTAGAGCGTCGTGCGATTCGTGAGTCAGCACTAGGTGCTGGTGCTCGTGAAGTGTATTTGATCGATGAACCAATGGCAGCTGCGATTGGCGCGGGTCTTCGTGTATCAGAACCAACGGGTTCGATGGTTATTGATATCGGTGGCGGTACCACTGAAGTCGCGGTGATTTCACTTAACGGTGTGGTTTATTCTTCATCTGTGCGCATCGGTGGTGATCGTTTCGATGAAGCGATTATCAACTATGTCCGTCGTAACTACGGTAGCTTAATTGGTGAAGCGACAGCTGAAAAAATCAAACATGAGATTGGCTCTGCTTATCCGGGTGATACCGTTGAAGAGATTGAAGTCCGTGGGCGTAACCTTGCTGAAGGTGTGCCACGTAGCTTTAGTCTAAACTCAAATGAGATTTTAGAAGCGCTTCAAGAGCCGCTAACTGGTATCGTTTCTGCTGTAATGGTTGCGCTAGAGCAATGTCCACCTGAGCTTGCGTCGGACATCTCTGAGAACGGTATGGTATTAACCGTGTGGTGGTGCCCTACTTCGTGATCTCGATCGTTTGATTACGGAAGAAACGGGTATTCCAGTGGTTATCGCGGAAGACCCACTAACGTGTGTGGCTCGTGGCGGCGGTAAAGCATTAGAAATGATCGACATGCACGGTGGCGATCTGTTTACTGAAGAATAATGGTTTCACTCTGGTTTTAGTGTGGCACTGAAACCAGAGTCCACACTAGGATAATGAGTACATGAAACCAATATTTGGTCGAGGTCCTTCCTTACAACTTCGCCTATTTCTTGCGGTATCCCTATCAGCTCGGCTTAATGCTGGCTGATAGTCGTTTAGATACATTCTCTCACTTCCGTTACTTACTCAATAGTGCCGTTGCGCCCATTCAGTACGCTGCTAACTTGCCTCGAAGCATGTTTGATGGTGTGTATGAGCGATTTAACACACGGCAGGGTCTAGCAGAGCAAAATATTAATCTTAAACGAGAAGTTTTACGTTTAAAGAGCGATTTGATTTTGTTGGATCAGTATCGAGAAGAAAATCAGCGATTTCGTGAATTACTGGGCTCATCGTTTGTCCGAGATGAAAAGAAGGTTGTGACTGAAGTCATGGCGGTAGACACGTCTCCATATCGTCACCAAGTTGTGATTGATAAAGGCAGAATTGATGGTGTTTACGAAGGGCAGCCAGTGATTAACGAAAACGGCATCGTTGGACAAGTCACATTTGTCGGCGCTCACAATAGCCGGATTATGCTGCTCACGGATTCAAATAGTGCGATTCCGGTTCAGGTTATCCGTAATGACATTCGCGTGATTGCCTCCGGTAATGGTGCGATTGATGAGATCCAACTAGAACACATACCGACTAGTACTGACATTCAGCAAGATGATCTTCTTGTCACGTCGGGATTGGGTGGAATTTACCCTGAAGGTTATCCAGTGGCACATGTTAAACAAGTGCAGCGCGATAATCGTAGAGAGTTTGCTAGCATCATCGCAGAACCTGTGGTTGATTTTGACCGTTTGCGTTACTTATTGCTGATTTGGCCTAATCAAGACAGGCAGCAGCAAGAAGTGGAAGCGACGCTGAATGCGCAATAAGAGACAGAAATAGACTATGACTAATCGTGGATTCCGCAGCCAGCTAGTAATTGGATTTTCATTGCTGGTGGCGCTTACCCTACAAACGATACCTTGGCCGGGCGTTCTCGACTTTATTCGACCGTCATGGCTGCTGTTAGTGATGTGTTATTGGGTGCTTGCTTTGCCGCATCGTATCAATGTCGGTACCGCGCTGTTTGTTGGACTGGTGTGGGACCTACTTGTGGGGTCGACACTTGGTATTCGTGGCATGATGATGTCCATCATTGTTTATGTGGTGGCACTTAATTTTCTTGTTTTAAGAAATATGGCGTTGTGGCAGCAGGCAACGGTAATTGGTTTGCTGTCTATGGGGCTAGAGGTTGCAATATTTTTCGGTGAGTATTTGATCCAAGACGTGACTTTTAATCCGATGTCGCTGTGGAGTGGACTGATTAACTGTATACTTTGGCCATGGCTGTTTATGTTGCTGCGTCGCATTAGAAGACATTGGCATGTCAGATAACTCAGAAGAGCATATCGCAATGAAACATAAGATCGTACTCGCTTCAACGTCACCGCGACGTAAAGAGTTGCTTAACCAATTGGGTTATGAATTTTCAACCATTAGCCCAGATATTGAAGAGCTTAAAGGCGAGCGAGAGAGCGCGGAAGCGTATGTTGAGCGCCTATCACTTGAAAAAGCACTGGCTGGTCTCAATGCGATTGAAGGTGGCGCTAATAATGACGCTATCGTGATTGGTTCTGATACCGTTGTTGTCCAAAACGGAAAGGTCTTAGAAAAGCCTATAGACTTTGACGATGCACAACGAATGTTGCAATTATTGGCGAACAATCAGCACCAAGTGATGACCGCAGTAAGCGTTGTCTCTACTGACAAACAAGCGTCTGTCGTTGTGAAAACGGACGTTTGGTTTAAACCACTAACTGAAAATGAAATACAACAATACTGGTTAAGTGGTGAGCCACAAGATAAAGCTGGCAGTTATGGAATTCAAGGACTCGGAGGACGTTTTGTCTCTCGTATCGAAGGAAGCTACTACGCGGTAGTAGGATTGCCACTCTATGAAACTGACCAGCTCTTGCAAGAATTTATAAATAATTAAAAAATTGAGGTGCGCTCATGAGTGCAGAGCTGTTGATAAATGTGACTCCAAGTGAAACAAGAGTCGCAATGATAGAAGGTGGAATTCTTCAGGAAGTTCACATTGAACGCGAAGCCAAGCGTGGCATTGTTGGCAATATCTATAAAGGCAAAGTCAGTCGAGTCTTGCCGGGGATGCAAGCTGCTTTTGTTGACATAGGTTTAGAAAAAGCTGCGTTTTTACACGCTTCAGATATTGTACCGCACACGGAGTGTGTGGCAGAAAATGAAAAGAAACAGTTTCAGGTTAGAGATATTTCTGAGCTGGTTCGTCAAGGGCAAGACATTGTTGTTCAGGTGGTGAAAGATCCACTTGGCACTAAGGGTGCTCGTTTAACTACGGACATCACTTTGCCTTCTCGTTATCTTGTCTTTATGCCCGGCGCAAGTCATGTCGGTGTTTCTCAACGCATTGAAAGTGAAAAAGAAAGAAATCGCCTTAAGAGAGTGGTGGCGGACTATTGTGATGAGAATGGCGGCTTTATTATTCGTACTGCAGCAGAAGGTGCGAATGAAACAGAATTGGCGCAAGACGCTCAGTTTCTCAAGCGCTTATGGCTCAAAATCAATGAACGACGAACTAAATATAAAACACGTTCTACCTTATACGGTGAGCTTGGTTTAGCCCACCGAATCTTACGTGATTTTGTTGGCACTGAATTGACCCGAATTCAGGTCGACTCTCGCCTTGTTTATGAAAGCTTGAAAGAGTTTACTCGTGAATTTGTACCAGAGTTGGAATGTCTACTCGAGCTCTATGAAGGTGACAAACCAATCTTTGATATGTACGACACGGAAAACGAGATTCAACGCTCCCTAGAGCGCAAGGTGAACCTCAAATCCGGTGGTTACTTGATCATTGACCAGACGGAAGCAATGACAACCGTTGATATTAATACTGGTGCGTTTGTCGGGCGTCGAAATTTAGAAGACACCATATTTAATACCAATGTGGAAGCGACTCAAGCCATCGCTCGGCAATTAAGGTTGCGCAATCTAGGCGGAATTATCATCATTGATTTTATCGATATGATGGTTGAAGAGCATCGCCAGCGCGTACTCACTTCACTTGAGGCTGCCTTAGCTAAGGACCGAGTCAAAACCAACATTAATGGCTTTACTCAGCTTGGTTTAGTTGAGATGACACGTAAAAGAACACGTGAAAGTATTGAACATGTTCTTTGTAGTGGTTGTCCAACTTGTGAAAGCCGTGGTTCGGTGAAGACGGTAGAAACGGTGTGTTATGAGATCCTTCGCGAGATTACTCGTGTCAACCGAGCTTATGATGCTGACAAGTTTGTCGCTTATGCATCTCCAGCCGTAGCCGAAGCGCTAGAGGGGGATGAGTCTCATGCGTTGGCTGAGCTTGAAGTCTTCATTGGTAAACAGGTTCGTATTCAAGCGGAACCTTTGTATATTCAAGAACAATTTGATGTTGTTATGATGTGATGAGTAGTGTGTGAGCCCTCGCGTTAATCAATTAGTACGTTTTTTCCTTTGGATATTGTTGACCGTGTTAGTGCTGCTTGCTACCACGGTCACAGTGTTGCGCGTCACTTTGCCTCAGCTTAATCGCATACAGCCCGAAATCGTTGCTTGGATCAATCAAGGAACAGGGTTCGATGTGTCGATCAGTGACGTTCGTGGTTTTTGGCGCAATACCCATCCTTCCATCTCCTTACAGGGGGTCGTGGTTGGTCTACCAAAAAATGAACAAAGTAAGTTTGAAGTTGCCAATCTGGAACTTGAGTTTGATTTGGTGCAAACGGTAATCCAGCGTCAGCCTGTTATTGCTGATATGTCGATTAACGGCATGATTCTAGATATTCGCACGGTCGATCTGCTTAAAGCGACAAGTAATAAAAGTGAGCTTAAGCCGCCAGCGAATAATGAGTCTGCTAAAAATGCTGAAGATATTATTAATCGACTAGATAATATTTTATTGCGACAACTTGATCGTTTCTCTGTCGTTGAGTCGACGATTTTCTATCAAGCCCTTTCGGGAGAGCCCCGCGAGCTAGACATTGCCAATTTGCAATGGCGAAACGAAAACGATCGCCATCTTGCACAAGGGACGGTATCCATTGCTGATGCCAATCTCGACTCATTGGAAGTACGTGCGGATTTTATTGATAACGGCAGTCTCAGTGATGTCACCGGTTCGTTTTACGTGACATTAGATAAAATGTCGGTGTCTCCATGGCTAACTGACGAAACCGCAAAAAAAACGGGGATAACTGGCGGGGATACTAGCCTTAGAGCTTGGTTGACCCTTGAAAAAAGCACCGCTAAAGACGCGTATGTTGAAGTATTACCTTCCGAATTGATGTGGGAAAAGGAGGGTGTTGAGAATCAGTTATTGCTTGAGTCGGCTCTGCTTCACCTTCATCCTTCGAAAACAGGCTGGCAAATTAATGCCCATGAAATTACTGCCAGAACGAATGATACCCCTTGGCCTGAATTGGATGTTGCCCTTGATTGGAATCGTCAAAATCAATGGCAGGTGAATCTGTCTCAGCTGGAGATTGACGCCCTAAAACCGCTGGCTTCCTTGGCTCCGGATGCGACGGTAACTGAATGGCTAGATAAACTAAATCCAGGCGGACGAATTGAAGACATTCGTATCGCACAGAAAGAAGGTCCGGGCTCGCTTCAATATTCAGCAAGCTTTGAGCAAATGTCGTTGTCGCAATGGGCATTATTGCCGGGATTTTCTCATGTGTCTGGCAGTGTGGCGGGCAACCTGAATAAAGCCAAAGCGACGGTGATGGTCATTGATGATAAATTCCCTTATGGCGATGTGTTTCAAGCTCCGTTGAATATTAAGCAGGGCTTAGTGGATATTCATTGGGAGAATCATGGCGATAAGGGCTGGTCACTATGGTCTGATAAAGTGACAGCCGCAACGGCTGATATTCAGGTGTTAGGCGCATTTCGACTCGACTTTCCTAAGGATAGTAGCCCATTTCTCTCATTTTATGCTGAGGCAGATCTTTATAACGCAGGCGAAACTTGGCGTTACCTTCCTACACTGGCTCTTGGTCAGAGTTTAACGGACTATTTATCTGCGGCTATTCAGGCTGGGCGCGTTAATACCGCGAAGCTGCTTTGGTACGGGCAACTGTCTGACTTCCCGTATCATGACAACAATGGCATGTTTCAAGCTTGGGTTGGCTTGCGTGATGCTAAGTTTAGTTTTGACACTAATTGGCCACCGCTGACTGATCTTCAATTGGATTTGTTGTTCCAAAATGAAGCTATGCACATTGACTCGAAAGCGGCGACGCTTATGGGGGTGAAAGGCAAGCGGATTACTGGTCGAATCCCTGAACTTCGAGGTGACGGGCATTTAGAAATTGAAGCGAAAGCGGCAGGAAGTGGTAGCGCTGTTCGTGACTACATGATGGCGACACCATTAGTTGGCTCTGTTGGCGCGGCGTTAACTGCGGTTCAAGTCAGTGGTGAAGTCGACGCAGATTTCCAGTTGTATATTCCGTTTTCAGGTGATACGACGCCGTCGAGAGCATGGGGTTTTGCCGAACTGAAAGATAACCATGTTGAAATCGATGCGCCGCCGATGACACTAGAGAAAGTGTCGGGCAGAATCGCATTCGATAACGATGTGGTGAATGCAAATGGACTATCCGCCACGCTACTCGACCAGCCAATAACCCTTGACTTTGATGGTCAAAATTCAGGTAAAGGGTATGGCGTGAATATTGATGCGATTGGCGATTGGACGATGGGGCCGTTGGAACCATATGTGGGTGAGCGTTTTGTCAGCGGCCTAAGGGGGCACGCGCCTTGGAGCCTAGATGTTGACCTACAGCTCAATGATGTTGGCTTTACCTACCAGTTAGACTTAAATGCCAATTTGGTGACGCTCGCCAGTGACTATCCTTACCCATTAAAAAAAGCATTTGGTGAGGCAGGGAAAGCTAGGTTACAGGCTTCTGGTAATCAACAAGCGATCTCGGCTCGATTGCAGCTCCCCGCTGTGAAATATCAAACTGAAATTGATATCACAAAAGAAACGCCTGTATTGAAAGCGACCAACTTAGTGTTGGGCAAAGGTGGTTTTAAAATTAGTCCTATAGTGGGACATGACTTTCAAGTTCGCTCCGATCGGTTCAGCTTTGATGAGTGGAGCGCTCTCGCGAAACAGCCCCAAGCTCTAAAAAGGCTCTGTTGGATGACTTGAATACCCCAACCATTCCGCTGCCTACGCGGGTTTATATTGAAGCAAAAGAGCTGACGCTCGCGGGAATCGAGTGGCATGACGTCGACTTTAATGCCCGCCATAAGCAAGGTGGTTGGCAGTTTGAACTGGATAGCCAAGAGGCGAAAGGACAGGCTAATTACAGTGATGATAACGAACTTTATGTAGCGTTAAAACGATTGCACATTTACTTACCCTCGTTAAATGAAACGTCTGATAAAGATGAGCCGATCATATTGCAAGAGGACTTGTCAGCGCCATTAGTGAGTGAGTTTGATCGTAATTTCTTTAACTTGTTGCCTGACAGTAAGCTTAAAATTGATGATTTTTGGTTCCAGGGTTATAAAGTCGGCAAGGTCGATATGGACGTGTCTCGCCAAGGAAGCAAGTTAGTTTGGAATAAGCTCAATCTTAGTAGTGGCAGCAATACTATCAATATAGATGGTGACTGGATGGTGGCTGGTCAGCAAAGTAGAAGTCACGTCAATCTTAGCGTTGAGGGTGAAAATAATAGCGATCTGATGGAACGCTTTGGAATTACTTCAGGGATACAACGAGCGCCTTTTGAGTTAAATTCCACCTTGTCATGGGATGGCGCGCCTTGGTCAATGCGAGTCGATACTGTGAATGGCGAGATTAATACTGAGTTGGGTAAAGGGGTGATTTCGGATGTCAGTGGCGCGGCGCGTTTATTGGGGCTATTTAGCTTGGACTCCATCATTCGTAAGATGCAGCTAGACTTTACTGATGTCTTTGATAAAGGGATGGCGTTTAACTCCATAACCTAGTAGTGGCAAGATACGTGATGGTATTTTTGTTACCAATGACATTGAGATGGACGCCGTTGCGGGTGACATGAAAATAAAAGGCTTAGCAGATTTATCGGCTCAAACGGTGGATGCTGAAGTCAACTTTACCCCTGATATGACATCAGGGATCCCGATTATTACCGCATTTGCCGTGACACCACAAACGGCATTGGTGGTATTGGCTGTGACCACAGTAATTTCACCTGTGGTTGAAGTTGTCACTCAGGTGAATTACTCAGTGAAAGGAAAGCTCGATTCACCCGTCGTGAGTGAGATATCGAGAAGTAAGGGGGAATACACACTCCCTGATAACTTAAAAAAGGAGCAAAAGTAATCCATGAGCAAGGAACGCTTCGGTATTATTCAAATGACTTCTGGCCCAGATCCTAAGCAGAATTTAGCCTTTATAGATAAGCAAGTTCAATTTCTTGCCAACAAAGGGGCGACGTGGATTCTCACGCCAGAAAATTCATTAGTATTTGGTAAAAAAGAAGAGTATCACCACCATGCTGAATCGCTTGGAGAGGGGGAGTTACAACGGCAGTTAGCGGCAGTAGCAAAAGCCAATAAAGTGAATTTAATTGTGGGTAGCTTTCCCATTCGACGCTCTGACACAGAAGTTACAACGACGACATTGGTGTATGACTGTAACGGGCAGCGACTAAATCACTATGATAAGCTGCACATGTTTGATGTCGATGTTGATGATGGATTTCAGCGATATAGAGAGTCTGAGACATTCAAGCCCGGCAACAGCCTAGCCATGGTGCCTGTGAATTTTGGCGCAATAGGCCTGACAATTTGCTATGACTTGCGTTTTCCTCATCTCTATAGTGCATTGCGAGCACAAGGTGCCACTGTTCTTGTCGTCCCTGCCGCATTTACCGCGGTGACGGGGCAGGCTCATTGGGAAGTGTTGCTGCGAGCGCGAGCCATCGAAAACCAATGTTGGATTGTCGCAGCGAATCAGTGCGGTACACACCCTTGTGGGCGTGAAACTTGGGGCCACTCGATGGTGATTTCTCCATGGGGAGAAATACAAGGTCAACTTGAGGGTCAGGTTGGTACCATCATTGCCGATTTAAATTTTGATGTTGTTAATGAAGTCAGGCAAACCATGCCTGTTGCGAAACATATTCGCTTCGAACAACACCTACACTCATTACCATAATAAGAGTATGAATATGGAACGCATAGAAGATGCGCTACTTGGACCAACCGGTCTTACAGAGCAAGATATCGAAGCTACACTAGCCAGCATTGCGACTCGCCAGATCGACTATGCGGATATTTATTTTCAGTCTAGCTGGCATGAATCTCTTGTCCTTGAAGACAGCATTATTAAAGATGGTTCGTTTAATATCGACCGTGGTGTTGGTGTTCGTGCTGTTACCGGAGAAAAAACGGGTTTTGCCTATTCTGACCAATTGACCCTCGATGGGTTAAAGCAAAGTGCGATGGCGGCTCGTGGTATTGCTCAGCAAGGGAAAAGCGCGTCCGTTAAGGCGCTAACTCGTCGTGATAATCAAATGTATTACGCCGCGGTTAACCCATTAGAAAGCTGGGAAAAACAGCAAAAAACAGAGCTGTTAAAAGAGTTGGATGCTTACATCCGTACTAAAGAGCCGCTGGTTAGTGAAGTGTCGGTTAGCTTAAGTGGTGTCTATGAGCAGATGTTGGTTGCAGCAACGGATGGGACATTAGCGGGCGATGTGAGACCTTTGGTTCGCTTGTCTATCAGTGTGTTGGCTCAAAAAGGCGATCGCCGAGAGCGTGGTAGTGCTGGTGGTGGTGGTCGTTACGGTTATGACTTTTTTATCTCAGATGAAAATGGCAGACAAGTCGCTTATCACTATGCCGATGAAGCTATCCGTCAGGCGCTAGTTAACCTAGAAGCGATTGATGCTCCAGCTGGCACCATGCCAGTGGTATTGGGATCAGGTTGGCCAGGTGTCTTATTGCATGAAGCGGTGGGTCATGGCTTAGAAGGGGACTTTAACCGCAAAGAGTCATCGGTTTTCTCGGGTAAACTGGGTCAGCAAGTGACCTCTAAGCTTTGCACCATAGTTGATGATGGTACGCTTAAAGATTTGCGTGGTTCACTCAATGTGGATGACGAAGGGGTACACGGTCAGTACAACACCTTAATCGAAAATGGTGTGTTAAAAGGCTACATGCAAGATAAGTTGAATGCACGCTTAATGGGTGTGAATCCAACGGGTAATGCCCGCCGAGAATCTTACGCTCATTTACCTATGCCGCGCATGACGAATACTTACATGTTACCAGGGCAACATACACCGGAAGAAATCATTTCGACAGTGAAAAAGGGTCTATACGCGCCTAACTTTGGTGGTGGCCAGGTCGATATCACATCGGGTAAGTTTGTATTCTCTGCCTCTGAGGCATACTTGATTGAGGATGGTAAAATTACCACTCCAGTGAAAGGGGCAACCTTGATCGGTTCTGGTATTGAAGCGATGCAACAGGTGTCGATGGTAGGTAATGATCTAAGCCTAGACCGAGGCGTTGGCGTGTGTGGTAAGGCAGGCCAAAGCGTGCCTGTTGGTGTGGGTCAGCCAAGTCTGAAAATCGATGCGCTTACCGTAGGCGGCACAGACTAAACTTATGTGAAGTCACGACAACGCCTTTGGGCGCTTAGTGATAAGATCTTGAAAATCGCGGCTAAATGCCGCGATTTTTATTGAAGTTGGCTTAATAATAGACACTATCCTGCAGGGCCCAGGACCTACAAATTCTCTTCCGCATATTCAGCCAGTCGGCTTCGAACCACACCATTTAAATGTATATTGGCGCTACCTGAAAAGTTTTTGAATCGTTCTACCATGTAGGTAAGCCCTGAAGTGACAGGGGTAAGGTAATGAGAGTCTATTTGCGCAAGGTTGCCCGAGCAGACGATTTTTGTTCCTTCGCCACAACGAGTGATGATGGTTTTAATTTGCGATGCTGTAAGGTTTTGGCACTCGTCGAGCAACACAAAGGCATTTTGTATCGAGCGCCCACGCATAAAGTTAATCGATTTAAATTGAATGTTAGCTTTATCGCAAATGTATTTTAATGATCCTTCAGTGCAGTGATCATGCTTATGCAGCGCTTCTAACGTATCCGTAATCGCGGCCAACCAAGGCATCATTTTTTCTTCTTCGCTCCCAGGAAGAAAGCCTATCGACTCGCCGATATCTGGCGTGTTACGTGTCACGATGATTTTATCAAACATGTTTTTTTCGATAGTCATTTCAAGCGCAGCAGCCATCGCGAGCAGTGTTTTACCGCTCCCTGCCGCGCCAGTTAAAATAACGAGATCGATATCAGGGTCAAGCAAGGCATCCATTGCCATTCCCTGATAAGTGTTTTTCGGGCGAATCCCCCAAGCTTGGCGAGACAGCAAGCGCTCATGACTGAGGTCTTTAATCGTGATGTCTCCCTCATGAATATCCGCGACCCTACCAGCAAAGTCACTCTCTTCATCAACCAGATATTGATTCACATATGAAGGGGCGATAGCATCTCTATTTATCGTATGGAAGGTGTTGCTGCCAAGTACACTGGTCTCTACGTTTTCAATGCCATCCCAAAAATCGCCCGGTATTTTTTGAAAGCCTTTGGTTAGGTATTCCACGTCATCAATGAGCTGATCGGTACGATAGTCTTCGACAAACAGCACACCTGCGCCTTTGGCTCGCAGTCTCATGTTGATGTCTTTGGTGACTAGGATGATATCGCGCGGCGCGCGTTTATTTTGCAGATATAGAACCGCATTCAGGATACGGTTATCGCCTTCCTTGTCGGCAAATGCTTTGAAGGTTTCTTGCAGCATATAATCAGCCAGTATAGAGATGGTGCCTGTCGCTTGCTGCTCATGAGAGAAGGGGATCCCTTCAGATATTTCATCGGGCGTGGCGTCTTTAAATAGGTTTTCAAGCGCCCGAATAGCGACACGCGCGTCACGCGCAACGTCCCGTTTACTGTCTTTTATGCGGTCGAGCTCTTCTAATACCGTCATCGGAATGACGACGTCGTGTTCTTTAAATGAGTAAATGGCGAAGGGTTCGTGGAGGAGGATATTGGTATCGAGAACAAAAATTTTACGGTCAGTGTCGCCCATAGAGTCTCCTTGCCGCATTCCGCGGTTATCCTGGCAAGTTGCTCACAGCTGAGACGAATCAGGTTTTGGATCCTCGCTGGCTCGTCTGTGTACACGGTGAGTCAACTTTGGTTGCTTCAATCAAAACGAATAAGATTGAATGGCTTATCCTTGTATACGTTCACAAGCTCATGATGGTTTAACATCTTTGTAACGTTTACACTTTTAGTATAAGTGAAAATTCTCACCTTACCGTTAACAAATGCCACTATTTTTTTTCAGTTTTATGTCAACGTGACCAAAACAAAAAAAACTGAGGTTTTCCGTGCAATTGGCGTGACCTAAATCACGCCTTCAAGTAAGATGAGCGACCTTTCATCTAGTGGTAGGGATGCGCAATTTGTGTGTCATCATCTACTATTATTTGGGCGGAGTTGTGAGCTCAATAATGTCTCTGAGCTACCGCCAAATAACCGCAAAAGATATCGAAAAGAGTGAGGTATTCGTTCTATGACATTTGCTTTAGGGCAGCGCTGGATTAGCGATACGGAAAGTGATTTAGGTTTGGGTACGGTCGTCGCATTGGATGCGAGAACAGTATCATTGATGTTTGCTGCATCGGAAGAAAATCGTGTTTATGCACGTAGTGATGCACTCGGTAACCCGAGTCATTTTTAATGTCGGCGATGTTATAGATAGCCAAGAAGGCTGGTCTTTAGAGGTTGCGGATGTGTCGGAAGACCAAGGCGTTTTGACGTATATTGGTACGCGCCAAGACACGCAAGAACCAGACATGGCATTGCGTGAGATCTTTTTAAGCAACCATATTCGTTTTAACAAGCCACAAGATAAATTGTTCGCAGGGCAAATTGACCGCATGGACAACTTTGTGCTGCGTTATCGTGCACTGACTAATCAACATCAGCAGCATAAAAGCCCAATGCGTGGTCTTTGTGGTATGCGAGCTGGTTTAATTCCACACCAACTTTTCATCGCTCATGAAGTTGGGCGCCGTCATGCGCCTCGCGTATTGCTAGCTGATGAAGTCGGTCTAGGTAAAACGATTGAAGCGGGCATGATCATTCATCAGCAGGTGTTATCTGGCCGTGCTGAGCGTGTTCTTATTGTGGTCCCTGAAACATTGCAGCATCAATGGTTAGTTGAAATGATGCGCCGTTTTAATCTTCACTTTTCAATTTTTGATGAAGAGCGCTGTATTGAAGCGTACGCCGAGGCGGATAACCCATTTGATACCCAACAGTTTGTGCTGTGTTCATTGGATTTCTTGCGTAAGAGTCGCAAGCGCTTTGAGCAAGCCTTGGAAGGTGAGTGGGACCTATTGGTCGTCGATGAGGCGCACCATTTAGAGTGGAGCCAAGAAAAACCAAGTCGTCAGTATCAAGTTATCGAAGCATTAGCGGAAAAGACACCAGGTGTATTATTGCTGACTGCCACACCAGAGCAACTAGGACGTGAAAGCCACTTTGCTCGTTTACGCTTGTTAGATGCTGACCGTTTCTTTGATTATGACGCGTTTGTAAAAGAAGAAGATCAGTATGCTCCGGTTGCAGATGCGGTGACCGCTCTGTTCTCTGGTGAAAAATTGGCCAATGAAGCCAAGAATCAAATTACAGAATTGCTTTCAGAACAAGACGTAGAGCCTTTGTTTAACGTCTTAGAAAGTGGCGCGGATGATGATGAAAAAAGCACGGCACGTCAGGAACTGATTGATAACCTGATGGACCGACATGGCACGGGACGTGTACTGTTTAGAAATACGCGTGCGGCGATTAAAGGCTTTCCAACGCGTAATGTGAATTTGGTTCCGATGCCGATTCCGCAGCAATACACCACTTCAATGCGTGTATCTGGCATGATTGGTGGCAAAATGGCACCAGAAGCTCGCGCGATGAAGATGCTTTACCCAGAAGAGATCTTCCAAGAGTTTGAAGGTGAAGAGTCAAGTTGGTGGCAGTTCGACTCACGTGTGAATTGGTTGATTGAAAAAATCCAAGCAAAACGCAGTGAAAAGATTCTGGTTATCGCATCACGCTCAAGCACGGCTTTGCAGCTTGAACAGGCACTTCGTGAGCGAGAAGGCATTCGCGCGACTGTGTTCCATGAAGGCATGTCAATTCTTGAACGTGATAAAGCGGCGGCTTACTTTGCTCAAGAAGAGGGTGGCGCTCAGGTACTCATTTGTAGTGAAATTGGCTCCGAAGGTCGTAACTTCCAGTTTGCTAATCAACTGGTTATGTTTGATTTGCCATTTAACCCGGATTTGCTTGAGCAACGTATTGGCCGTTTAGACCGTATTGGGCAAAGTCGCGATATTGACGTGCACGTGCCTTACCTAGAGGGGACGTCTCAGGCGATCCTGGCGCGTTGGTTTGACGAAGGGTTGAACGCTTTTGCTGAAACCTGCCCAACGGGTCGAATGGTTTATGACCGTTATCAAGAGTCGATTGTGAATATGCTCGCCTCTGGTGATGTGACTGAATTGGACGAGGTTATTGAAGGTTCGCGTCAGTACAATCAAGAGCTGAAGCACGACTTAGAGCAAGGGCGTGACCGTTTATTAGAGATGCACTCTAATGGTGGGGAAGCGGCGCAAAAAATAGCGGATGATATTAAAGCGACCGATGGTGATACCAACCTCGTAACGTTCGCGTTAAGCTTATTTGATACCATTGGCTTGAACCAAGATGATAAAGGTGAAAATGCTTTGGTGGTGACGCCGTCTGAGCACATGATGGTACCGAGTTATCCTGGTTTGCCTTACGAAGGGGCAACCATTACCTTTGACCGCGATACCGCGCTTTCTCGTGAAGATATGAACTTCATCAGTTGGGAGCACCCAATGATTCAAGGCGGTATCGATCTGCTGATGAGTGAAGGCGTTGGTACGTGTGCCGTTTCATTGCTGAAGAACAAGGCGTTGCCTGTCGGAACTATTTTGCTTGAGTTGGTGTACGTGGTGGATGCGCAAGCGCCGAAACGTAGCGGTATTAGCCGATTCTTGCCACCAGAGCCGATTCGTTTGATGATTGATGGGCGAGGTAATGACTTGTCTGCTCAAGTAGAGTTTGAAGGCTTTAATCGTCAGCTAAGCCCTGTTAATCGTCACTTAGCGAGTAAGCTTGTGACATCGGTTCAAGGTGAAGTTGTACGTTTGATTGAAGCGGGCAATGCTGTCGTGGAGCCTAAGCTTACTCAAGCGAAAGAGCAAGCGCACAAGGCCATGTACTCTAGTCTCAATGGTGAACTGGAACGTCTTCAGGCATTGAAAGCGGTGAACCCAAATATTCGCGATGAAGAGATCGAGGCGATTGATACTCAGATTAAAGCGTTAGATGGTTATATCAATAACGCACAATTGCAATTGGATTCGCTACGTCTGATTGTCGTGAGCCATAACTAAGCTTGGCATGATAATAAAAAATGCAGCGTAGGCTGCATTTTTTGTTTCTGCGCTTTGCATAAGATAAAGACACACCACAAAGGGTTACCTTTATCTGTATTTAACCTCCTTTATATCTGTATTTAACCTCCTTTATATCGGTAAGCACTATGGCGATGTTAAGCTATACCCCACCCACTGACCCTTGGATTGATATCGTCTATGAAGACGAGGACATCCTGGCGGTAAATAAGCCCTCTGGATTGTTGTCAGTGCCAGGGAGAGCCGCAGAGCACTACGATAGTATGTGGAGCCAGCTGCGTGCTGAGTATCCGGAAATCCAAGTTGTACATCGGCTAGACATGTCCACATCGGGGTTGATGCTACTGGCAAAAAATAAGCCAGCAGAGTGTGCGATCAAGAAGCAATTTCAGTATCGACTGACCCATAAAATTTACTATGCGCGAGTATGGGGCACGCCTGAAACCAAAGAGGGGTTGATTGATGAACCTCTGATTTGCGATTGGCCGAATAGACCAAGGCAAAAAGTATGTTATCAAGACGGTAAGCCATCACAGACCTACTATCAGGTGGTGGCAGAAGAAGGGAAAACCAGCATTGTGCGCTTGTTTCCGATTACTGGTCGCTCTCATCAGTTACGTGTACATTTGTTGGCAATCGGGCATCCGATTGTGGGGGATGAGTTTTATGCGCATGATGAAGCAAAGCAGTATTCAGACACGTTGGCACTTCATGCTACGGAGCTTTCTTTTTATCATCCAGAAACGTTGGCGCTGAGTGCTATTTTTGTCCCGTGTGAGTTTTATCCGCAAGCGGAGCAAATGGTGATTGAACATTTTGACCCTGCGCCAGTTTTACCGGATTATAGAACTCTACCCAAATGTTGATTTGACCGGATTGAGACTATCGGTCAGTGCCAGTTAAGGATGCTCTATGACCGATACACATCACGATTTATCTAAACCACCGTCCTATGAAAAGTGTTTGAACTCGCACGAACCTAGTGCACCAACTGTCGTGTTTTTGGATCGAGATACTATCCCGTCTCATATTAAAATAGCGCCGTTATCATTTGAACATCAGTGGTTGAATTATCCCGACACCACGCCGTCGCAGATTGCAGAGCGGATCGTGGATGCAGATATTATCGTGACGAATAAAGTGGTACTAAGTGAAGAGGTGTTAGCGCAGGCAAGCAAGTTACGGCACATTGCAGTGACGGCAACGGGCGTTAATAATGTTGATCTTTCTTACTGCCAGTCTCGGAGTATCGCCGTTTCTAATATTCAAGGTTATGCGACTCAATCGGTTCCCGAACACGTGATAGGGCTATTGTTTGCTTTGTTTCGAAACATTAGCGCTTATCATAATGATATTGCTCAAGGTGAGTGGCAGAAACAGGGTAAGTTTTGTTTCTTTACGCACCCGATTCGAGACGTGGCTGGGTCAACCTTGGGTATTATCGGCTCAGGTACACTGGGACAAGCAACGGCCAAGCTGGCATCCGCGGTAGGGATGAAGGTGGTGTTTGCTGAGCGAAAAGGCGCATCGGAGGTTCGAGCGGGCTATCAGACGTTTGATAGCGTCCTTAAACAGTCTGATGCAGTGTGTTTGTTGTGTCCTTTGACAGAGTCCACTGTAAATCTGATTGATAAGCACGAACTCGAGTTAATGAAGCCAACGGCGGTGCTAATTAATACCGGACGGGGTGGTTTAGTCAATGAACACGCGTTAGTGGATGCGTTACGGCAAGGTGTGATTGCTGGGGCAGGCGTTGATGTTTTTATTCAAGAGCCAGCTCCAAAAGATAACCCTTTGATTATGAATCAAGACTTGCCGACATTGTTACTAACGCCTCATGTGGCATGGGGCAGCGACTCTTCGATACAAAAGCTCTGTAATATATTGGTTGATAACTTAGAGGCTTTTCAGCAGGGCTCAGAATTAAACCGAGTGGTGTGATTTATATCGTTTATGGGATGGTGACGAGTAAGGCTTAGTATAACGCTGCGATGCTTTAGCAATAAAAAAGGTAGCATATGCTACCTTTTTTATTGCTACTGATCTTAGGGTTAGTCTGTTTGTGGTTTGACGACCAATACGTTAATTGGGGAGTTTTGTACGACCTTACTCGCCACAGAGCCAAGCACCACTTTATCAATTTTTGAGCGTTTATGGCTTGGCATAACAATCAAGTCAGCGCCAAGGCGTTCGGCAAAGTCTAAGATAGTCGCGTAGGGTTTACCTTCGGCGACATGAACTTTAAAGATCACTTCGTCATCAATATGTTGATCAGCGAATGCTTTAAGTTGTGCTTTTACATCGCTTTTCATTTTAGCTGCGGCATCTTTAGGAAAGTATGTGGCGACCATCGACATGTGAATGCCTGGTAGTACATTCAGAAGGTGGATTTCCGCATTGGAATGTTTGGCGTGCCAAACCGCGATCTCTACAGCTTTATCGGAAAAGCCTTTATCATTTAGATCGACAGGAACAAGGATCTGTTTATACATGTGATTTCTCTTCTTAATTCACGCTAGGTGAGGTCGCTTTGTCCTTATTTAAGGCTCCCTACATTGGGAGCCTTATCTGTCTTACGCGCTTAACGCTTCCCTACGAGCACGACGTTTTTGATTCATAGCCATGGCTAAGAGTATGAGTAGCGCTGGGACAAACATCCACTCTTTCATTGGTCGTTCCGCATCTTGTATGATGGATTGGATTTCCCAATCAAAATCAAGTCCGGAAGCTTCCGCAGGACTACCAAACTCAACCATGTCGATAATCATTTTACCGTCATTTTCTGTGAGCATGAGTCCCATCGAGGCGATTCTATCTTCGGCTGTGGTAGCGCGGTCATCAAATGGTAGGCGAACCGTTTTTTCTACGGCTTTGCCATCAAAGGTTTCACCAGCTACTCGTAATTCGATGGATTGTCCAACATTTAGCTCTTTAGTGATTTGCGCTATCTCAATCCCGGGTGAAACAACTTTTGCTGGGTAAACCATGTCCCACCAAAAACCAGGTCGGAAGAAGGTAAAGGTGAGTACCAATAGTAATACCGTTTCCCACCACTTATTTTTGGTCAACCACCATCCTTGAGTCGCGGCAGAGAAAATAAGCATCGCGATGATGGATGAAATAACCGTGAGCGCGAGATGCCACCATGAATCTATACCCATCAACAGAAGCTGAGTATTAAAAATGAACATGAATGGCAAAATAGCGGTACGAATATCGTAGGTAAAGCCTTGTATACCGGTACGGATTGGGTCTGACTTAGCGATCGCAGCAGCGGCAAAAGCCGCGAGACCAACCGACGGGGTATCATCGGCCAAAATACCAAAGTAGAACACAAAGAGATGGACGGCAATAAGCGGAATAATTAGACCATGGGCCGCGCCTAAGGTGACAATCACCGGCGCCATCAGGGTTGATACCACGATGTAGTTGGCCGTGGTCGGTAAGCCCATACCGAGAATCAAGCTAATTACCGCGGTAAACAACAACATTAATATGATGCTACCACCGGAAATAAACTCAACGAAGTCGGTCATGACAAGGCCAATGCCGGTTAGAGTAACGACACCAACCACAATACCAGCAGCGGCTGTCGCGACACCGATACCAATCATGTTACGAGCACCAGATACCATGCTTTCGGCAAGGTCAACAAATCCGGCTTTTGCTTGTTGTACAACATCATCCGATTTGCTCATTATTGCGATCAGCGGACGTTGAGTAATCAAGATGAAAATCATGAACACTGTTGCCCAGAACGCGGATAAGCCTGGAGAGAATCGTTCAACAGTAAGGCACCATACTAGGACAACGATTGGCAGCAAAAAGTGCAAACCAGATTTAATGGTTGGTCCTGGGTCTGGGACTTCGGTTAACTCAGCGTCAATCTCCATCACACCTTCTTTAGCGTAACGGGCAGAAATTCTCAGCAAGCCAATATAAGAAGCAAGCAAGGCTACGCCAACAATCGGTGTTGCAGCATCACCAAATACCCCTTTAGTCCAACCAATCCCATAATAGACGGCGGCACTAATGACGCAAAGCCCTAAAATGGTGCCCGTAAATGATAATAGGCTTTGAACCAGCGTCGGGTTATGGCGGCGAGGTAGTCCTGTCATACCCGCTTTGCAGGCTTCTAAATGTACGATATAAATTAGGGCAATGTAGGAAATGAGCGCGGGAAGTAGTGCCGCCTTAATCACTTCTACATAGGAGATACCTACATATTCGACCATTAGGAATGCCGCCGCACCCATAATTGGTGGTGTTAGCTGGCCATTGGTGGAAGCGGCAACTTCAACAGCGCCGGCTTTGGTTCCCGGGAAACCCACCCGTTTCATGAGCGGAATAGTAAACGTACCTGTGGTCACCACGTTGGCGATGGATGAACCAGAGACCAGTCCAGATAGACCAGAAGCGACAACCGCCGCTTTTGCTGGTCCACCACGCATATGCCCAAGCAAAGAGAATGCAACTTTAATGAAGTAAGCACCAGCACCAGCTCGTTCTAGCATCGCGCCAAAGAGTACAAACAAGAAAACAAACGAGGTGGATACGCCTAGAGCGACACCGAATACCCCTTCAGTGGTCAGCCAAAGGTGTGACATGGCTTTGTTTAAACTTGCCCCTTTATGTGCGATGACGTCAGGCATATAAGGACCACCAAAGGTGTACAGCAGAAAGACTGCCGCAACAACCATGAGCGGAGGACCTAATGCGCGTCGTGTCGCCTCAAGGAGTAAGATCATCCCAGTGACAGCTGCGACAATATCCATGGTCGTAGGTGCACCAGAACGTTCGGCGAGTTGGGTGTAAAAGAGAAAGATATAGGCGGCAGAAAAGCTGCCCAACAATGCTAATACCCAGTCTATCGCTGGAATTCGGTCTCTTGGGGAGGATTTCATCGCTGGATAAGCGGTGAAAGCTAAGAAAATAGCGAACGTTAAATGGATTGAACGCGCTTCAGTGTCATTGAGAACGGCAAAATTAAAAATAAATGGTAGCGGAGAAGCATACCAAAGTTGAAATAGCGACCAACACAAAGGTACAAACCAGAGGATCTTCGCTGGTATTCCTTGTGGGCTTCGTGCTCCAGTATCGGCTTGCGCGACCATTTCTTGCACATCTTGCGACGGTTGTGATGTCTGCGTCATGTACTTTATCCTTTATTATTCATGGTCCAATGTTTCCCAACAACGGATTATCCCTTTTTACTTGTAGCGGTGGTGAGTCGGTGCGCTTTTTACTATCCCATCGTTTCTTATGTCGATTGAGATCTCGTGAGCATGACCAACTTGTCTCTGCAAGTCATTTAGGTATAGAGCCCTATTTCGCCTCTAAACAGTGTAGTCAAAGGATACGAAGGTGTGGCTGTTGTTGTGTATATTTGGCTAGAAAGTAGTGGGCTGTGAACGTTGAGCCCAATTAGCCAAACCAGATAAGACATCTGGTTTCATTTATTTTGAGTAATGGTATTTAAGAAAACAGTAGGGAAGCGATGCTTCCCTACTTGGCGTATTACTTAAGAAGACCGACTTCTTTGTAGTACTTTTCAGCACCTGGGTGAAGAGGGATTGAAAGCCCTGCTTTAACCATGTCTTCTTTTTTCAAGTTTGCAAAGGCTGGGTGCAAGCGCTTGAAGGTGTCAAAGTTTTCAAAGACAGCTTTTGCAACATTGTAAGCTACTTCGTCAGACACGTCTGATGTTGTCACCATAGTTGCGGCTACACCGAAGCTCTTCACATCTTGATCAGAACCGCGATACATACCTGCTGGAACCGAGCTGTATGCGTAGTATGGGTTGGCAGAAACGATTTCGTCGACTTCAACACCTGTTGCTGGGATCAAACGAGCATCACAAGATGTGGTGGCTTCTTTGATTGATCCGTTTGGATGACCGACGACATAAACAAATGCGTCAATTTTGTTGTCACACAGAGCTTGTGAACGCTCAGAGCCTTTTAGCTCTGAAGCCAGTTTAAAGTCACTGTTTGTCCAACCCATGGCATCCATGACCACGCCCATTGTTGCACGGTCACCAGAACCCGGGTTACCAATGTTGACTCGCTTGCCTTTTAGATCGCTAACATTTTCAATGCCAGAGTCGGCGCGAGCAATGATATTGAAAGGTTCTGTGTGTAGAGAGAACATAGCACGAAGTTTTTTGTAAGGACCTTGGTCTTCAAATTTGCTCGTACCATTATAGCCATGATATTGCCAATCTGATTGAACAACACCAAAGTCTAGCTCACCAGCACGCATCGTGTTCACGTTGTAAATTGAACCGCCCGTTGACTCAACAGAACAACGAATGTTGTGATCTTTACGACCTTTATTGACCAGCTTACAAATTGCACCGCCAGTAGGGTAGTAAACCCCCGTTACTGAACCAGTACCAATAGTGATGAACTCTTGAGCATTAGCTGCGCCCGCGCCCATAACGGCAGCTGCAATAACGCCGATTTTGATAAGTTTCTTCAATGCCATGAATTTCCCTTCCTTTATTCATTACTAACCCTGAATAACTATAGTCGTCTTCAGAGGTTTCCTATGCGGAAACGGCATCTTTTTCAATCCGTTTGTTGAAAAAGTAGCGCAATCATACCAAATAATTTGGAAGAAAATTATCATATTGTTAATAAAAATAGGTGATTTATCTGTGCCAGAAGGTTGTAGGGGAGTTGGGTTGGAGTGGTATAGATTATTTAAAACAATAAGTTAAGTGTATTTTTGGGAGCGATGTTGGATTATTTAAGATGTGATGTGTATCACGAAACCCAGTGTTCCGTGACACATTATTCTGAATGTTACTGTTTGAAACTAGCCCGCGTATTCGAATAAATCGCAGACTGAGTCAAAGAGTTGTTCGGTGGTAATGTTGAGCGTAGGGGTGATAAAAATAGTATCGTCGCCTGCGACAACACCAAGAATGCCTTCCGCTTTACCAAGCGAGTCAAGTAGCCTTGCTATAAGCTGTGCTGCGCCAGGCCCGGTGTGAATGACAACAATCGCGTTGTTATGATCAATATCGAGTACAAGCTCGCGTAGTGAACTAGAAACGGTGGGTACCCCGAGTTCTGCGGGTAAGCAGTAGACCATTTCCATTTTGGCATTTCGCGTTCTCACTGCGCCGAATTTTGTTAGCATGCGTGACACTTTTGATTGGTTGATGTTTTCAAACCCTTCAATTTTTAGTGCATCAACGATCTCGCCTTGTGAGCCAAAGCGTTCTTCTTTTAGCAGTGCTTTAAATGCACGAACGAGATTGTCTTGTTTATCATTATTGCGCATAAACGCCTCTTAAATTGGTCCGACTTGCAGTGATCCGTCTATTGTTGCACAGAACCCGTTTGTTGACCAAATAATCCATAGTTTATGTCGACAGTATCACTATTATTTATAGCTAAATAAAGTGCTATAACTCCATAAAAACCAAGAAAAAAGAAGGTTATTATTCGAGGGATATCGTGCTAATTTAGTAGCACGTATTTGGTGAGGTGCGCGACCTCGCAAAGCTGAGGTTAATTGATTGTAATCGATTAGTGAATATTATAGATTTTCTTTAACTGATGAAAAATTACCCTACAAAACTATTAATAAGAGAACCTCTCTCAAGGAGAACGCCCATGAAAGTAGCTGTCATTGGTGCCGCAGGTGGCATCGGTCAAGCTTTAGCCCTTCTATTGAAAAACCGCCTTCCTGCTGGTTCAGATTTAGCCCTTTACGACATTGCACCAGTCACTCCGGGCGTTGCTGCTGACTTAAGTCACATCCCGACTCCTGTCTCTATCAAAGGTTATGCTGGAGAAGACCCAACGCTGCGGCGTTAGAAGGTGCGGACGTTGTGTTAATTTCTGCTGGTGTGGCTCGCAAGCCAGGCATGGATCGTTCGGATCTGTTTAATGTAAATGCTGGGATCGTCAAGTCTTTGGCGGAGCGTATTGCGGCAGTATGTCCAGAAGCGTGTATCGGGATTATCACGAATCCAGTGAATACAACGGTACCTATTGCAGCAGAAGTGCTGAAAAAAGCTAAGCGTTTATAATAAGCGTAAGCTGTTTGGTATTACGACATTGGATGTTATCCGCTCTGAAACGTTTGTTGCGGGCTTAAAAGATAAAGATCCAGGCGACGTTCGTGTTCCTGTTATTGGTGGTCACTCTGGTGTGACAATTCTTCCTTTGCTATCTCAAGTAGAAGGTGTGGAATTCACCGCTGAAGAAGTAGAAGCGTTGACCAAACGTATCCAAAATGCCGGTACTGAAGTTGTAGAAGCGAAAGCGGGTGGTGGTTCGGCAACGTTGTCTATGGGACAAGCGGCTTGTCGATTCGGTCTCGCGCTGGTGAAAGGCCTACAAGGTGAAGAGAATGTCATTGAATGCGCTTATGTTGAAGGTGAGGGTGAGCATGCTCCATTCTTTGCACAGCCTGTGAAGTTAGGTAAAGATGGCGCGGAAGCCATCCTAAGCTACGGCGAATTGAGTGACTACGAGAAAGCGGCCCTTGACGGCATGCTAGAAACGTTGAATAAAGATATTGAACTTGGTATCGAATTCGCTAAATAGGCATTCTTGCTGTACCACGCGTAATTAAGACTAAAACCGATCTTTTTAAGATCGGTTTTTTGATCTATACCCTATCTATATCGGTATGTAGAGATACGATGATAAAGAAGGAGTAGGGGTATGGATATTAAAGATGTGAGTCAAGGGATGTGGGTAGAGTCTCAGCATGGGGTGGGTAAAGTGTTAGTGATTGATGAGGTGTCAGGGTCTGTACTGGTGGCACCATCAGGCAGTGAACTGCAATGGGCATTGTCCATTGATGAGATTGATGAGAATCTGCAACTTCATAATGGCTGCGACCAATACTACTAAATCACCATTCGATGATTGAAAGAGCGAAAAAGAGACAATGTGGAATTATCTCTTTTTCGCTCTTTCATTTTTAATTGTCTCAGGAGGCATTTTAAGCGCTTCGTTTTACCGCCATATAGGCCAAGGCAACAAGGGCGTCTTTGTAAACACTTTCAGGGAGGACATTCAGCTCAGCAATCGCTTTGTCAGCTTCTTTATAAGCCTGTTCTTCGGTATAGGTTAACGAACCAACGCGCTTCATTGTTGCAAGAATGGCGTCAATCTTGTCAATACCATTTGATTGCTCGATGGCCTCTCTAATCATCGCTGTTTCTTCAGGCTCACCGTGTTGCATGGCGTGAATCAGTGGCAGTGTTGGTTTGCCTTCTGCAAGGTCATCGCCGACGTTTTTACCCATATCATCACCCGATGAGGTGTAATCCATCACATCGTCGATAAGCTGGAATGCCGTGCCTAAGTATTTACCATAGTTTTGAAGGGCAGTTTCTACCTCTGGTTCTGCGTCATTGAGGATAGCGCCAACTTGCGTGGCCGCTTCAAAAAGGCGAGCGGTTTTTGAATAGATAACTTGCATGTAGCTGGCTTCAGTGGTGTCAGGATCGTTACAGTTGATTAATTGCTGTACTTCACCTTCGGCGATAACGTTTACCGCATCACTCATTAATTCAAGAATTCGTAGTGATCCTAGGCCTGTCATCATTTGGAACGAGCGGGTGTAAATGTAATCACCGACTAAGACACTGGCCGCATTGCCAAAGGCGGCATTTGCGGTGGCTTTACCACGGCGCATATCTGACTCATCAACGACATCGTCATGAAGCAGAGTAGCGGTGTGAATAAACTCTATAAAAGCGGCTGCCGTCGTGTGAGCTTTCCCGTCATAGCCTAGGGCTTTTGCTGACAATATAGCCAAAAGTGGTCTGATGCGTTTCCCACCACTGTTGACAATGTAGAAGCCCAATTGATTGATAAGGCTGACCTCAGAGTTCAATTGTGCCTGAATCGTTTCGTTCACTTTTACCATGTCACTAGCAGTTAGTGATTGGATAGCTTTAAAATCCATTACGTACCCGGTTGAGCATAGAGCCTATAAGGCTTAGTCGATCATTATAATTTGGTGAATAATACACTAAAAAACGTTGATTAATACATGCTTAAAAGGCATTATTGCCGCACTTTTCTTTGGCGATTAGCTTTTCGCCAAAATTTTTAAAATATGGCTTGTCATAGGTTAATGGTTCGCGTAGAATCTGCGCCCTATTGATGATTAGTTTAGCGCACACCCTCATTGTTCAAATAACAATCAAAAGGCTGTGCGGAAAAAGCGGAGTAAAATATGTACGCTGTTTTCCAATCTGGTGGCAAACAACACCGAGTAAGCGAAGGTCAAACCCTTCGTTTAGAGAAATTAGACGTTGAAACTGGCGCAACTGTAGAATTTGATAAAGTTCTTCTTGTTGCTAACGGCGAAGAGATCCAAGTTGGCGCTCCTCTAGTTGAGGGCGGCAAAGTCGTTGCTGAAGTAGTACAACACGGTCGTGGCGATAAAGTTAAAATCGTTAAGTTCCGTCGTCGTAAGCACTCACGTAAGCAACAAGGTCACCGTCAGTGGTTCACAGAAGTGAAAATCACTGGTATCAACGCTTAATCGATTAGGAGAGTTTAACAATGGCACACAAAAAAGCTGGTGGTTCTACTCGTAACGGCCGCGATTCAGAAAGCAAACGCCTAGGTGTTAAGCGTTTTGGTGGTGAAGCTGTTCTTGCAGGTAACATCATCGTTCGTCAACGTGGTACTAAGTTCCACGCTGGCACAAACGTTGGCATCGGTAAAGACCACACTCTTTTCGCTCTTACTGAAGGTAAAGTGAAATTTGAAGTTAAAGGTCCTAAAAACCGTAAGTTTGTAAGCATCGAAGGTTAATAATTGGCCTAGTGCTCAATTATTAAATTAGCTTTCTAGCTGAATTCAAAAGCCCTGCCGATTCGGCAGGGTTTTTTATTTATAAGCAGTCGATAGAGACAAAGTTCTACTTACTCGAATTCGCATAGGTTAAGTGGGGAATCGTCTCTGTCATCTGCTAAAATGTAGTGATAATTGTTTTAGCCTAGAAGATGGGTTTATTCGTAGTTCGTTGACGTAATATTGAGTCGCGCAGAATGCACATCAAGTCTCTAGGATATACACGCGAAGAAGTAGTCGGAGTAAGAGATGAAGTTCGTAGATGAAGCGGTAGTAAAAGTCCAAGCTGGTGACGGCGGTAGCGGCGTTGTGAGTTTTTGGCGTGAAAAATTTGTGGCTAAAGGTGGCCCTGACGGTGGTGATGGCGGCGATGGTGGCGACATTTACATCGAAGCAGATGAAAACCTTAACACATTGATTGATTACCGTTTTCAGCGTTTTTATGATGCGGAACGTGGTCAAAATGGTCGCGGTGGAAACTGTACTGGTAAACGCGGTAAAGATAAAGTAATGAAAGTGCCAGTAGGTACTCGCGCCGTTGATATTCATACCAATGAAATCGTTGCTGAAGTTGCCGAACATGGCAAAAAAGTGATGGTAGCAAAAGGGGGTTGGCATGGTCTTGGCAACACTCGTTTCAAATCTTCAGTTAACCGAGCACCCCGTCAAAAGACACTGGGTACTAAAGGTGAATTACGCGAGCTAAGACTAGAGCTTTTGTTGCTGGCTGACGTGGGTATGCTAGGTCTACCTAACGCAGGTAAATCGACGTTTATTCGTGCGGTGTCAGCAGCCAAGCCTAAAGTGGCAGATTACCCATTTACGACACTAATCCCAAGCTTGGGCATGGTGAGTGTTGTTCCTGAGAAAAGTTTTGTTGTTGCCGATATTCCTGGTCTTATTGAAGGTGCAGCAGATGGTGCAGGCTTAGGTATTCGCTTCTTGAAGCACCTAGAGCGCTGCCGAGTGCTGTTGCATGTGATTGATATCATGCCTATCGATCAGTCTAGCCCTATTGAAAATGCGCTAACCATCATTGATGAGCTTGAGCAATACAGTGAAAAACTAGCGGGTAAGCCTCGTTGGTTAGTATTCAATAAGGTCGATCTAATGTCTGAGGAAGAAGCGGACGAGATCATCCAAGAAGTGATTGATGCACTAGGTTGGGAAGATGATCACTTTAAGATTTCAGCAGTGAACAAGCAAGGTACCAAAGAACTGTGCTATAAGCTGGCTGACTTTATGGAGACATTACCTCGAGCTCAGGAAGAGATTTCTGAAGAAGAGAAAGTTGACTTCATGTGGGATGATTACCACAAAGATGCGATTGCTGGTAAAGACGTTGTGACCGAAGATGGTGATGACTTCGATGATTGGGACGATGAAGAAGATGATGGACACGTCATCTATGTTCGTGACTAATCGCGATTCGCAAGATAGTTAAATAAGGCCGCAATATTATATTGCGGCTTTTTTGTACCTAAATCATTTTTACTCAACCTAATATAAGGCAAACTGACGAACCCAAATTATTGTGCATGCTGGAAGGAACCATGGCATCAAAACAAAGAAACGTATCAAGACTGATCGCTCAAGCAGGTCAAATGCTGTTAGCTCACGGTGCAGAGAGCACATTGGTCGGCCATATCACCCATCGTATAGGCATTGCAGCGGGCATGGATGAAGTTGAAGTCTCACTGTCGGCAAGTTCTTTAGTTGTGACAACCGTTTATCAACAGCATTGCGTGACGACGGCGCGCAGGAGCCCGGATAAAGGGCTCAACATGCGTGTTGTCACACAAGTTCAGCGAATTTGTATCATGATGGAGAAAGGTATTCTCGATTATGAGTTGGCGCAAAAGAAACTCAATGCTATTAGCCCCGAGCGCTATAATCGTTGGTTAGTCGTGATCATGATTGGCTTGTCGTGCGCGGCATTTAGTCGCCTTGCAGGTGGGGATTGGTCGGTATTTATGATGACATTTTTAGCTTCATCCATAGGTATGATTGTGAGACAGGAAGTCGGCCATCGCCACTTCAATCCGTTACTTAACTTCGCTGTCACGGCTTTTGTTACCACGTTAATATCCGCTCAAGCGGTGATCTATAGTATTGGTGCTCAGCCTCAATTAGTGATGGCTTCTTCGGTATTGATGCTCGTCCCGGGTTTCCCGCTCATCAACGCCGTTGCCGATATGATTAAAGGTTACATCAATATGGGCATCGCTCGCTTTGTGATGGCCAGTTTATTAACCCTCGCAACCTGTTTAGGGATTGTTGGTGCAATGAGCGTCACGAACGTATTAGGATGGGTGCAATAATGGCTATGCCGGGGTTCGATCTTATATTCGCGTTACTCAATGATATGTTTTTTGCAGCCATCCCTGCCGTGGGTTTTGCTTTAGTATTTAATGTGCCTCAGAATGCTTTAGCTTACTGTGCAGTAGGAGGTGCGATAGGACATGGCAGTCGTTTTATTATGCTGCATTATGGCGTGCCCATTGAGTGGGCATCGTTTTTTGCGGCCACGATTGTCGGCTGTATTGGTGTCCATTGGTCGCATAAATTTTTAGCACACCCTAAAGTATTTACGGTTGCAGCACTGATCCCCATGGTTCCCGGTGTGTTTGCCTTTAAAGCGATGATAGCTATGGTAGAGATCAACCATTTGGGTTTTACGCCGGATCTATTAGCGACCTTGATGGAGAACTTCCTTAAAGCGATGTTTATTATCGCTGGGCTTGCTATTGGCTTAGCCATGCCGGGGCTGTTATTCTACCGTCGTCGTCCCGTCGTTTAAGCCTTGAGCGCTTAAGTGTGATTTGTCTCAGTCGTATATAGGAACAATAACAATGATCATCAGTATGATAGCCGCCATGGCCAGTAATCGTATTATTGGTAAAGACAACCAAATGCCTTGGCATCTTCCTGCCGATTTTATGTGGTTTAAAAAATGCACCATGGGTAAACCTGTCATTATGGGCAGAAAAACCTATGATTCGATTGGACGAGCGCTACCGGGAAGACGCAATATTGTTGTGACCAGAGATGAGACGCTGATCATTGATGGTGTAGATACGGTGACATCATTGGATGCCGCATTAGCATTAGTGCATGAAGAGGCGGAAGTGATGATCATTGGTGGTGGGGCGTTTTACCGTCATTGTTTACCAATGGCCAATAAGTTGTACTTAACGTTCATCGACGCCACTATAGAGGGGGATACACAGTTCCCTGAGTGGGGAAGTGAGTGGCGTGAAACCTACCGCGAAGCGTTTACTGCCGATGAAAAAAACCGATACGATATGAGTTTTGTGATACTTGAAAATCAGTAGGCAGATTGTCTATAGATTGAGTCCATAGGTTGTTAAGTCGTTCCGACCTATGGGCTGATTCTTTCGCCGTTGCACACGCTAAGCGAAAGAGCCTCTAGGATGAGCTCTTCGAGTGCTAAAGCGCTGCTTGGGAGAATAATTGTTTATCTTCCCAGCGAATCATAG
This sequence comes from Vibrio sp. GJ43-1, assembly GCF_055808835.1. Taxonomy (NCBI): domain Bacteria; kingdom Pseudomonadati; phylum Pseudomonadota; class Gammaproteobacteria; order Vibrionales; family Vibrionaceae; genus Vibrio; species Vibrio sp. GJ43-1. The sequence goes on from NZ_CM147884.1 coordinate 706,475, forward strand.
TAAGCGTTCCTCCCCATACGCAGCCAGTATCTAGCCCAATCACTTCGTCATTCATATAACCACCTAACGCTGCCCAATGACCAAATAAAACGGTTTTTTGCAACGGGATTCGCTGTGGAACTTGGAACCAGGGTAGCAATTGATCGTCCTTTATCTCCTCTGGAGGAAGCTTACATGCCATGTCAAGGCGCCCATCAGGGAAACAAAATCTCATTCGAGTAAAGGCATTAATCGTGTATCGCCAGCGATCTATCCCGATTAAATCTGAGTGCCATTTGTCTGGCTGATTGCTATACATATCGGCAACTAACTGCTGCCAACGGTCTGAGGATAACTCGACCTCAACCTCGTGGGCACATGTTCTTGCGGTAGATAGTGACCAGTCTGGTGAAATGCCTGCGTGGCAGACAACAAACTCATCATGCTCAAGAAGCAATGGCTGTTGGCGAAGCCACTCTAATAATTCAATGCGATCGTCTGCGTCGAGGATGGGGAGTGTTTTATCTTTCGCTTTGGCTCGATGAACACCTAAAGAGACCGCAAGGAGATGAAGGTCATGATTCCCTAGACAGATCTTGGCAGCTTTTCCTAATCCCTTTAGAAACCGAAGGGTTTCTAAAGACTTATTTCCTCTGGCGACGAGATCGCCCGCAACCCAGAGTCTATCGACACTGGCATTAAACTCGGCCGATGTAAGCAATAGCTTAAGCTCATCAAAGCAGCCTTGAATGTCACCGATAATATAATTGGCCAAACTGTACCTATAATGTTGGGAGATTAAAAGGGTATGGTTAGTCGTGTAGTTAGAGTTAAAGTTAGAGTTAAAGTTAGAGTTAGAACAACGCCATGCTACACGAGATAAAGCGTGAGGTGAATTTATGCGGCTAGTATATAGTTTTAATTGAGAATATTTGGCACGGCAAGGCGAAAGGGTTCAATTTCCGCGTTGAACGCTGTTCCCTTTCCATCAATCATGACGTAGTGACCTTGCATGACTCCTACCGGGGTTTCTATTGCGGTACCACTACTGTATGTGTATTCGTCATTGCCCTCAATTATCGGTTGTTGCCCAACAACGCCATCACCTTCAATACTCATTTGTTTACCATTTGCATCGGTGATTAACCAGCGGCGACTAAGTAACTGGATTGTCTCTTTGCTAAGATTTTTAATGGTGATGATGTAAGCAAAGACAAAGCGTTGATTATCGGGATCAGACTGCTCTGCAATGTATTTGGTATGTACTTGGCATTTAACACAAGGGGAAGAAGTATCCATGTCTCTCTCCTTTGCTTAAAAAAAACGCCCAACATTATAAATGTTAGGCGCAGCGTTCATTATTTGTGGTTGTCTTCTAGCCAGTTGGCCATGGCAACAAATTGCTCCAGAGTGAGGTTTTCTGGGCGCATGCCTGGGTTAACCCCAAGCTCTTCGAGTATTTCAGTAGACAGAAGAGACTTGTAGCAATTTCGAACTGTCTTTCTGCGTTGGTTGAAGCCATCACGGCATACACGCTCTAACCACTTAATGTTTTTGGCTGGGTGCGGTAACACTTCATAAGGCATTAAGCGCACAACGGCTGAGTCCACTTTTGGTGGTGGAACAAACGCCGTTGGTGGCACTTCTAGTACAGGGACGACTTTACAGTAATATTGTGCCATAACCGTTAAGCGACCATAGGCTTTACTGCCTGGACCTGCTGCTAAGCGGTTGACCACTTCTTTTTGCAACATGAAGTGCATGTCTTGAATATCTTTATGAAATTCAAATAGGTGGAACATCAGTGGTGTTGAGATATTGTATGGTAGGTTACCAAAAATACGCAGCTTGTTATTCGGCTTCACCAGTTGAGTGAAATCGAAGCGCATAGCATCGCCTTCGTGGATGGTCAGCTTATCTGCCAAATCTGGGTGGTTACGTAGGCGTTCAGCCAGGTCACGGTCTAATTCGATAACCGTCAGTTTATCCACTTCTTTACCGACTGGCTCAGTGATCGCACCAAGGCCTGGACCAATCTCAACAAGGTTTTGACCTGGTCTTGGATTGATAGACGATACGATACCATCGATGATGTACGGATCGTTAAGGAAGTTTTGACCAAAACGTTTTCTCGCTTTGTGCCCTAAGTGGACATCATTTCTCATTGTCTGCTCTCTACTAAATCTATCGCGTATGCTAATGCTGTCTCAAAGCTGCCAAAATCTGCAAGGCCAGTGCCTGCAAGATCTAAAGCAGTGCCATGATCAACCGATGTCCTTATAAAGGGTAGACCAAGTGTGATATTTACTGAACGACCAAAGCCTTTGTATTTTAATACAGGAAGCACTTGGTCGTGATACATACCTAAAACAGCGTCTGCATCGCGCAGGTATTTGTCATTGAAAATCGTATCGGCAGGTAGTGGGCCGATAAGGTTATAACCTTTTTCCCTGCGAAGGGTGTCTAGCGTTGGAGTAATCGTTTCGATTTCCTCCGAACCTAGGACTCCATCTTCTCCCGCGTGGGGGTTGAGTCCACACACATAAATGGTTGGATGATCAATGCCAAATTTACTGACGAGGTCGTGGTGCAGGATCTCAATGATACTTGCAACGCGCTCTTTGGTTATTGCGGCAGAGACGGCTGTCAAAGGCAAATGGGTCGTTACTAACGCAGTACGTAGGCCTTCGGTAGCCAGCATCATTACAACGAGCGGTGTATTTGACACTTCAGCAAAGAACTCTGTATGGCCGCTGAAGCTGACACCAGCACGGTTGATCACCCCTTTATGCACAGGGTAGGTGACAATAGCATCAAACTCGCCATTCATACAGCCTTTTGCTGCTTTTTCTAGCGTATTTAATACGTACTGACCGTTAGACTCATCGAGCTTTCCCGCTTGTGCTGGGGAGCTTAATGGTTCATGCAGGATAACGAGAGTACCAACCTGATGCTTCTCCTGACATGCCTTATCGTAATCGATGAGCGATAAATCCGTATTAAGCTGTTTTGCTCGCTCGGCTATCAGAGACTTATCGGCGCAGACCACGATCTGATAAGGCCATTCGCGTTGGGATAGGGCGACAACCAGATCGGGGCCAATACCAGCAGGCTCTCCCGCGGTGATGAGGATTCGTTTTGTTTTTCTTAACATAGAATCGGCTTGCTCAGTGGCTTGATTAGTTGCTGTCATCATCTGTGTCTTCATCTTTGATCATTTCAACAAACGCGCTAGCGCGGATTTCTTGCATCCATGCGGAAGCTTCTTCGTTGAACTTACGGTTAAACAAAATGCGATAAGCACGGTTTTGCATCGCAGAACCCGTTTTATCGACATCACGTCGGTCTAAGACTTCGACGATATGCCAACCGTGAACGGTTTTAAATGGAGCACTGATTTGACCGATAGGCAATGTTTCTACCTGGTGTTTAAATTCAGGCACATACAGTTCAGGGGTTTGGTAACCAAGTTCGCCGCCTTGAGCGGCAGAGCCAGGATCGGCGCTGTATTGCTCGGCAAGTTCTGCGAAGGTAGCATCACCGTTTTGAATTTTTTGAATGTAGCTGTTGAGGGCACGCTTAACGCCTTCATCGCTCAAAATGACGGTTGGTTTTATTAGAATATGACGCGCGTTCACTTCAGTGACCGAAACGGTTTCTAGGCCTTTAACGTCTTCAATCTTCAGGATATGGAACCCTACACCACTGCGGAATGGACCAATAATGCTACCTTTAGTTTGCATTTTGATTTGGTCAGCAAAAATAGTGGGCATTTCTTCTTTTCGCATCCAACCCCAATCACCGCCCTCTAGGGCTTTGGGACCTTTTGAGTAGGTGTAAGCCATGGTGGCAAAGTCTTCACCATCTTTAAGCTTGGCGACGATATCTTTTGCCTGCTTCTCAACGTCACTTTTGTCTTCACCCTCTTTGAAACGTAATTGAATATGGCGAATGTTATAGGTGACGGTGGCATTGCTTTCTTGTGCAAGTAGCTCTGCGAGGTTGTCGACTTCTGCTGGTAGGATGTTAATACGCTGTCTAACCATAGCGTTGCGCGCTTCACTAGCGGCAATTTCGTCACGAATTTGCTCACGAAATGATTCCCAACCCAAGCCTTCCTCTGCGACAGTTTGGCGAAGCTGAGCCACGCTTTGTTGGTTGTTTTTTGCAATGTCCTTTAACGTTTCTTCAAGGCGATTATCATCGATTCGAACCCCAATTCTTTCCGCTTCTTGAAGCTGCAGCTTTTCTAAAATTAACTTATCGAGGATTTGCTCTTGAATGATGTCTTGTGATGGCAACTCTTGGTTGTTTTTTTTCGCATTGGCAAACAGAGTCTTTGTGGCTGACTCAATGTCGCTTTGTAAAATAACGCCATCGTTAACCACGATGCGTACTCTATCTAGTTCAACCGGTGCCGCAAGCGCGTGCAGTGCGACGGTCGCGCATAATAAGGTAGAGAGAATTTTGCTAATAAATTTCATCGATATTCCTAGTGTAAACTTCTCCAACTAAGAGTTGGAGAAGCGTATAAAGTTCCTAACATGACGTCTTTCCGTGAGACGGATCGTAAGGGAATTAATCATTGAGTATAAAAGGTCGGCCATATTTAAGTGCGTTACCGTTTGGTGGCTCAGGTGCTTTTGAGCTGCCACCTAGGCCTGTAATACCAAAGCTAAAGCGCACATTGTCTTCAAAGTTCGCAGCACCAATCCCTACAATACCAGACTCCCAGCTTCTTAATTGACGGCTGTAATCCACACCGAGATACCAACAATCAGAGTGATATTCGAGTTTTGCTAGCCATTCTACCGAGACTTTTTCGGTCATGTCATAGTAATACTGTCCAGTAGCAAGCCAGCGTTGATTGATTTGATACCCACCCATAAAACCGACTTGATTGATGCCATTTCGGGTCAGTTTTTCTAACTCATCGGTGGTGTAGCTGTTGACGCTTTCAATGTACTCTTTGGTGACGTAGCGATAGTTGGCCTGAATAAAATCATCATTAACGCGATATTCAATGGCACTGTTTGCGAGGGCAACCGTTGACGAGTCTATGTCGTACTGTATGCCACCGTGGTAAAAGACACGGTCGTTGTAATTAAAGTCCGTTTCTACCGCCCAAGATGAATAGCTAGACTTGGCATCTGAGTTAGGTGAATTGGGGTTCTTATTGGTTGCATCTAGGTAGTAGATTTGTCCAAATGAGAGCGCTAGACGCTCTTTTTGTCCACCATCGTAAAAGCGCGACGTGGCTCCATAACTAATTTGATTAGCAGCAGCGATTTTGTCGACGCCGCTAAATCGACGGCTGCGAAACAGGCCGTAGTAATCTGTTTGGAGTAACGTGGTGTCGTAGTTATAGATGTCGGTTTGATCGACTTCTGGTACATAAAGGTACTGTATCTGGGGCTCAAGTGTTTGGGTATAGCCTTCCACAAATGCGGTGTCACGTTCTAATACGACATTGGCATGAGTTCTGAATTCAGGTAAGGAACGCGTAACGTTTTCTTTTAATCCCAGCAGATCACTGTTGCTGCTGGTATCAAGTCCTTCAATATCTTGTTGATATTGAGTCAGCATATAGCGTGCTTCAGTCGTCCAAGTACCCCAAGTCGTTGATAAGGGTAAAGTCAAACCCGGCTCGACGTGAACTCGAGTCGCAGAGGGCTTGTTTTTGTCCTCAGTTTCAAAACGAGACACATGACTGACAAGGTCAAAATTAATTGTTTTATATACTTCAGGGCGATAATAGTTAAATTCGAACTGCGGCATCAGTTGATAAGGCTTAGTATCATCAACTAATATTTGGAAGTCTTGCACGGTCAGAGCTGCATCCCAGAACTCTTCACGGTAAGCAACCGTGCCGCGTTGAGACAATTGGCCTTCTGAGCGGCTACCAATACTGGAGTCGAGGTCTTGAAAGTAATCATTATCACTGACTTGTGAGTAGTCGAGGTCTAACTTCCAGTGTGAGCCAAAGTTACTGATGTTCTTATACTGAACGGCCCAGCGGTCGCCTCTTTCTGGGTATTTACTATCACTGGCAAGGTACTCTGAGCGAAGATCTCCGGTGCTAGTATCGGTTAAGTAGCGAAAATCGGCTTTTAATTGCAAGCCACGAGTTTGCATGTAGTGGAATGTAGTCAACAAGTCGTAGTTGGGAGATAAATTCCAATACACGGGAACTTGCAGCTCTAAACCATTTTTTGAGCCTAGAGACAGCGAAGGAAAGAGGACGCCCGTTTTTCGCTTGTCACTCGTCGGCATACTCATATAGGGCATGTAAAAAATGGGCACATCCTTGACTTCGACTCGGCTGCCATAGAGCGTTGCCACTTCGTTGTCTTGATCCACTTTTATGTCGTCAGCGAGAAATCGCCAAGAGTTATCATCTTCTGGGCAGGTCGTGATGGAACCGTCTTCGATTTGATACATCGACTTGCTAGGTTTTAGACACATAAACGGCGTCACCACGACCGCCACCACAGAGCATTTTGTAGCTGGTGTTCTCGGCGGTAATTTCATCTTTATTAAGATTGTTGGTGATTTTGTCAGAGACGGTTTTTAGCTGTCCGTCATTTAAAGTGACATTGCCTTCTGCAACCACGACGTTCTCATCTTGGTGCAGCGTTACTTGATCCGCGGTGATGGTTTTATTGCCTTGAGTGACAACCACATCCCCTTTATAGGTCGCGCGCTGACCATTGATCGCCTCTAATGAGTCGGCTTCAATATTGATTGGCTCTTGATTGGAATCAGAACTTTGTGCAGTATCAACAGAGCACTGGTCTGTTGGAGGCATAGTTTGCCCATTATTTTTCGATGTATCTTCGGCGTGTGCGTAGGACGCGAGCAGCGCAGCAGCGACAGAAGCCGCTAGATATGAGCGTGAATAACGTGACATCGAGTTGTACTATCCTGTTTAACTTGATTCATTCTATTGAAAACGATTGATATTGAATCGTATATAAGACGGTTCCTATCATAAAGGAAATTGACCTTACAGACACTAGTAGACTGCGAATCAACGCAAAAATTCATAGATAGAGAGCACATTATACAAATGATAGGAAAAATTTTAGGTGTATTCTTTGGCATACTCTTCGGCGGGCCTCTTGGTGCCTTGTTTGGATTGTTCCTTGGGCACCAGTTTGATAAAGCAAGGCGCTTGAACCGTGCTGGGTTCAATCGCAGTGGGTTTGGTGGAGTTAATCAGGAAGAGCGCCAGCAAGAATTTTTAAATTCTGCTTATGCAGTCATGGGGCATGTGGCCAAAGCAAAAGGCCAAGTGACTCAAGAAGAGATTCAGCTTGCAACCATTATGATGGATCGCATGAACCTTAATAGTGAGCAAAAAAAGCAGGCTCAGAATGCATTTAGACTAGGAAAAGAGGCGGATTTTCCCTTAGAGCGCACACTTGACAAGGTGAGAATCTCTTCTGGTGGCCGTCATGACCTGTTGCAGTTTTTTTAGAGCTGCAGATTTCCGCCGCCTTTGCGGATGGCAGCATCCACCCAACTGAGCGTGATGTGTTGCATCGTATCGCACAGGGGTTAGGTTTTTCTGCGGAACAGTTAGAGCAACGACTGCGTATGCAAGAAGCGGCATTTCGATTCCAACATGGTGGATTTGAAGGGGGTCAATATCAAGGCGGTCAAGGTGGCAGTTGGCAGCAGGCGAGCAGCGCGTCTCAATTATCAGATGCCTATAATGTTCTAGGGGTTGATGAATCGGCGGATGCAAAAACACTTAAGCGTGCGCATCGTAAATTGATGAACGAGCACCATCCTGACAAGTTGATGGCGAAAGGTTTACCGCCAGAAATGATGAATGTAGCAAAAGAAAAGTCTCAGGAAATTCAAAAAGCCTATGACTTAATCAAAAAGGTAAAAGGATTTAAATAATGATGGAATACAAGGATGTATTAACATTTTGGTTCGATGAATTGACGCCGAGTGATTGGTTTTCTGGCGGGGCGTCGATTGATGCGGTTATTGCTAAGCGATTTACTCAATTACATGCTGCTGCCGCTGCTGGTGAATTGTCTTCATGGAGAGAGTGCGCGCAAGGGCGCTTGGCTGAAGTGATCGTGCTGGATCAGTTTTCTCGAAACCTGTATCGCGATCAAGTGGGTGCGTTTTCTTGCGATCCCATGGCTCTTGTTTTAGCGCAAGAGTGTATTGCGCTTAAGTTAGATGCCGCGCTCAGTACACAAGAGCGTACCTTTTTATATATGCCATTCATGCACAGTGAATCAATAGTGATTCACGAGCGCGCAGTTAAATTATTTACCCAAAATGGTGTTGAATCTACCCTTGATTTTGAACAGCGCCACCAAGCCATTATTGCGCGTTTTGGGCGCTACCCACATCGAAATGACATTTTAGGACGCCTGTCTACACAGGAAGAAATCGAGTTTTTAACGCAACCTGGGTCGAGCTTTTAGCTCGGCGGTTGTTTCTCCCTATGCAAATAACGCTAGTTTGCGTTATTTTGAATTCAATGCCCAGTCATAATCGTAGTCAAGTTTCCCTTTGAACTGAGCGACTTCTGGACGGTATTGGCTGATATGTGCCATCACCCCACCTTGCGCAGAAAAATCTTCGGCAAACCACTCGTAGATGGAAGACAGAGTCGCTTTGTCTCCCTGTATGTTAATGCCTTTGCTGCTATTTATGTATGTTGCCGCTGCTTGATCGAGTAGCGCATTGCTGTTTTGCGCGTTAAAGGCTTGAGTCTGCAAATTAGGGCAGCCTAGACTGGCACAATTTACCGCGTAGTGTGTGCGTGGGTCGTTCCAAATTGGTCGCAAGATCCGGTGTTCAATATCATTCAGTGTCAGTGTTTGACCTGCGATGGTAATGACATCATCTCCCCAAGGACCAAAGCTAAATAGCCCACCAAGTTTGGTGATGGATTTTACTGGATAACGGTCAAGAATAAGGTCTACAGTGATCGCGTTATAAAGGTTTACCCAGTAAGCATACTGCTCTGCTTGATTCAGTGTTCTTGGATCGATACTGGCAAGTTGTTCTAGATAACGCTTTAAGTTTTGCTTGTCATCGCTAGACACGCGTACGTAGCGAACTAAAGTATTCTCGCCCTCAGTCACAAGATAGCGGTCAAGAAACTGTTGCCAAGGCTGATGAGAAATCACCTGGGCATTGGACTCGTCACTTATATTCCAGAAATCCCAAAGTTCGGATTTTGGGGCGGCCAACACGTTGGTCGCCAGGAAAAGAGGCAATAAATGAGAATAGTCGAAACATAATGAACATCCGTATTGATAGTGGCTGGTTTAAAAGACCTTTGCCAGCGTGATAAACTTTCATCCTGAAATAATTATTGTCATGGATGGCAGGAAAGCAAGCCACGGCTTCGTGTACTTAAAAGCGAAATAAGCGTCGGTGATAGATGTAAAAATCCCGGCTAACGAGCCGGGATTGATGCCAAATCAATGCTGATTGAAAAGCTTATTTTAAAAAGCTTGGAATTTGCGCTTCATAAGCGGCTATCTTATCGGCGTGTTGCAGTGTCAAACCAATATTATCCAAACCGTTTAGCAAACAGTGGCGACGGAATTCATCAATTTCAAATGAATATGTTTTACCATTTGCTGATACCGTCATTGACTCTAAATCGACGGTAATGTCCGCCCCTTCATTGTCAGCAACAAAGTGAAACAGTTCATCGACTTCTTGCTCAGTTAGGCGAACGGGTACCATTTGGTTGTTGATGGAGTTACCGTAAAAAATATCGGCAAAGCTTGGGGCGATCATCACTTGGATACCATAGTCTGCCAATGCCCAAGGAGCGTGCTCTCGTGAAGAGCCACAGCCAAAATTTTCACGCGCGAGCAAAATGCTAGCGCCTTGATAACGTGGTGCATTCATGATGAATTCTGGGTTAGGTTGCTGACCAGCGTCATCCAGGAAGCGCCAGTCATTGAACAGGTGCTGACCAAAACCAGTACGGGTGACTTTTTGCAAAAATTGCTTAGGAATAATCGCATCAGTGTCGATATTAGCGATATCTAAAGGGACGACTAACCCTGTGTGTTGTTTAAATCCTGACATGTGTTATTCCTTATGAGTCCAATTCTCTGATATCAACAAAATGGCCAGCAATAGCGGCGGCTGCAGCCATCGCAGGGCTGACTAAGTGAGTACGGCCATCACGGCCTTGGCGACCTTCGAAGTTACGGTTACTGGTAGACGCGCAGCGCTCTTGAGGACCCAATCGGTCATTGTTCATCGCTAAACACATAGAGCAGCCAGGTAGACGCCACTCAAATCCAGCTTCTTTAAAGATAACATCTAAGCCTTCTGCTTCTGCTTGTGCTTTCACCTGTTCAGAGCCTGGAACAATTAATGCTTGTACGTGGGACGCAACGCTGCGACCTTTCGCAACAGCGGCGGCGGCGCGCATGTCTTCGATGCGAGAGTTAGTACAAGAGCCGACAAAGACTTTATCGACGTTATAATCGGTTAGGGATTTACCCGCTTCAAGTCCCATATACGCTAATGCTTTTTCCGCAGACATTTTCTCTACTGGGTCTGCAAAGCTTTCTGGTGCTGGAATGGGTTGATCTACTGCGATCACTTGACCCGGATTGGTACCCCATGTGACTTGAGGCTTAATGTCGGCACCATTGAGTGTCACAACTGCATCAAACGTCGCATCAGCATCGGTTTTAAATGTGTTCCAATACTCAACGGCTGCATCCCAGTCGCTGCCTTGCGGGGCAAACTTACGACCTTTGATGTATTCAAATGTCGTTTCGTCTGGGGCAATGAGACCCGCTTTTGCACCGAGTTCAATGGCCATATTACACACGGTCATTCGACCTTCCATAGAAAGGTCGGTGATGGCTTCACCACAAAATTCGACCACATAGCCAGTGCCGCAGCAGCGGCGAGTGGTTTTACCGATAATAGCCAGCACAATATCTTTGGCCGTCACGCCAGGCGCGACTTTGCCTTTTACTTCAATCTTCATGGTTTTCGCACGAGACTGTTTTAGAGTTTGAGTTGCTAATACGTGCTCAACTTCAGACGTGCCAATACCGAATGCTAATGAGCCAAAAGCGCCATGTGTTGCGGTGTGAGAATCACCACAAACAATGGTCATCGCCGGAAGAGTGATGCCAAGTTCAGGGCCCATTACATGCACAATACCTTGGTATTTATGATTAAGGTCATACAGTGTGACACCAAACTCTTCACAGTTTTTTGATAGTGTTTCCATTTGGATACGAGCCATCTCACCTGATGCGTTAATGTCTTTCGTCGTAGTGGAGACGTTATGATCCATGGTGGCGAAGGTTTTATTGACTTGGCGAACTGGGCGACCTTTCTCGCGCAAGCCATCAAAAGCTTGTGGAGAGGTCACTTCATGGACTAGGTGACGATCAATATAAAGAATTGGGTTTTCACCTTCGGCTTCTACGGCGACGTGCGCATCATAGACTTTTTCATACAGTGTTTTCGACATTGCTAATTCCTTGCTGTTGGGTCTGCGCGAACTCTTTCATCACGCAAGCAGAATATTCTTATTATGATGTCGCGATGACATGATTTGCCATCGCGCAATTGCGAACCATTATTGGTGGCAACCTAATTGGCTATTAGCTATTAGCTATTAGCTATTAGCGATATAGCTAGCAATTTTATCGCCCATCTCTGATGTGCTCAGTGCAGGCTTATCACCAGATAGATCAGCAGTAAGCTCGCCAGCAGACAGTGCCTTACTGACTGCAGATTCAATATCTTGAGCCGCGGCTTCTTCACCTAAGCTGTAGCGAAGCATCAGTGCAGCCGAAAGGATTTGTGCGACTGGGTTAGCAATGTTCTTACCCGCGATATCTGGCGCAGAGCCGCCTGCAGGTTCATATAAGCCAAACTGACTTTCATTTAGACTTGCTGATGGCAACATGCCCATTGAACCGGTAATCATCGCGCATTCATCAGAGATGATGTCGCCGAAGATGTTTGAACACAGCATAATATCGAACTGAGATGGGTCTTTAATAAGCTGCATCGTCGCGTTATCGATGTACATGTGGTTAAGCGTAACGTCTGGGTAGTCTTTTGCCACTTCCTCAACGACTTCGCGCCACAAGATAGAGCTTTGTAATACGTTCGCTTTATCGATGGAATACACGTTTTTATTGCGCAAGCGAGCCGACTCAAAGGCAATTTTAGCAATGCGTTCGATTTCGTAGCGGTGATACACTTCGGTATCAAATGCTTTTTCTGTTGGCCCTTCACCTTCACGGCCTTTTGGTTGCCCAAAATAGATGCCGCCAGTCAATTCGCGTACCACAACAATGTCAAAGCCTTTGGCTGAGATGTCAGCACGCAGCGGTGAGAAATCTTCTAAGCCACTGTGAATTTGTGCTGGACGCAAGTTACAAAATAATTGGAAGTGCTTACGTAAAGGAAGCAGGGCACCGCGCTCTGGTTGATCATTCGGTGCTAGGTGTTCCCATTTAGGGCCACCGACGGAACCAAATAGAATCGCATTTGAGTCCTCACAACCTTTGACCGTGCTTTCTGGAAGCGGGCAACCATGGTTATCAATGGCAATACCGCCCACATCAAATTCTTCGCAATCAAATGTGATGCCATGTTTAGTTTCAATTGCATCCAATACTTTGTGTGCTTGAGCCATTACTTCTGGGCCAATGCCGTCGCCTGGTAATACTGCAATTTTGTATGTGCCTGCCATGGTGTCCTGTTCCTTACTTGTTGTATTTGCGTTAATTTTTAATGTTTTTGATAAAAACTTAAACCGTCTCTACTTTCTTCTGTTTTATTTCTTCTACTTGATTGGCTCGGTGAATGCTGTTGATCACGTGCAGTAGTGCTTGACCGGAGGCTTCGACAATGTCGGTTGAAACAGCCGGTTCCGTGGTATTTACGTCCTTTGTAGTTGGCAATAATATCGGCTTGCCCTAAACCATCCTCGCCTTCACCTTTTGCAGTCAAATCAAACTTATCTAGAACAATGTCGTAACCCGTTACACGGTAAATACATTGGTAAAGCGCGTCAACCGGACCGTTGCCTACCGCCGCTTCGCAACGCTCTTCATCGCCACATTGAATTTTGATGCTGGTGGTCGCCATGATGCTACCAGACTGAACACTCAAGTAGTTAAGCTTATAGAAGTCGTCTTCTTCACGAAGATTTGAGAAATGCATCAAGGCTTCTAGGTCGTAGTCAAAGACTTGCCCTTTGCGATCCGCCAGTTTCAAAAAATCTTCATACAATGCATCTAGGTTATATTCAGCTTCGTTGTAACCCATTGAATCCATGTGGCTCTTCACAGCTGCTCGACCACTACGACTGGTTAGGTTTAAGGCCTTGTTTTTAAGACCGATGGACTCAGGCGTCATGATTTCGTAAGTATTTTTATTTTTGATCATGCCATCTTGGTGGATACCGGAAGAGTGGCTAAATGCATTGGCACCAACAATCGCTTTGTTATCTTGAATCGGCATATTACAAAGCTGGCTAACCAATTTACTTGTGCGGTGCAACTCTTGATGATTGATACTAGGTTTGCACGCCCAACAACTCTTGGCGAGTTTTGATGATCATGGCGATTTCTTCTAGTGAACAGTTACCAGCGCGCTCACCAATGCCGTTAATGGTCCCTTCAATTTGACGTGCGCCCGCTTGGACAGCTGCAATTGAGTTAGCAACCGACATGCCTAAGTCATCGTGGCAATGCACAGAAATGATGGCTTTGTCGATGTTAGGGACTCGGTTAAACAAGGTTTGGATAATGCCGCCAAATTCATTGGGCACGGTGTAGCCGACCGTGTCCGGAATGTTGATGGTTTTTGCGCCAGCGTTGATTGCCGCTTCAACCATGCGACACAGGTTGTCAATAGGCGTTCGTCCAGCATCTTCACAAGAAAATTCCACATCGTCAGTATAGTTACGGGCATGTTTTACCGCTTTTACTGCCATTTCGACCACATCATCGTAACTGCGGCGAAGTTTGTCTTGTACGTGGACTGTCGAGGTTGAAATAAACGTGTGGATACGGAATGCATCGGCAACTTTTAGCGCTTCAGCTGCCGCATCAATGTCTTTTGCGACTGCGCGAGACAAGGCACAAACTCGGCTGTTTTTGATGTTCTTCGCAATGGCCTGTACAGACTCAAAATCACCTGGCGATGAAATTGGGAAGCCAGCCTCGATAACATCCACACCTAGGCGTTCGAGAGCGAAAGCAATTTGCAGTTTCTCTTTTACTGTCAAACTGGCTGAAAGAGCTTGCTCGCCGTCACGCAACGTGGTGTCAAAGATAATTACCTGGTCATTCATATTTGCTTCCTCTTTGTACAGGTTAATCGTTTACGTCCTGTTCGATTGATATAAAAAAGCCCGCATCTCGATGCGGGCTTTAAGAAAATTCTTAGTGGTGTTTTTCAGACACTGGCTACCCGCGCGTTTTGGTCACGATAAGGAGGAGGCTCAGCAGGAGAGAAAAACGTAATGTCATTGTTATACATTCCACGAAATTTGGTTAACAAATTAGTACCGCACTCACACTTCAGCGTCAAGTGTTTCCGCTATTTTTTGTGGTTATCGGATGAGTCAGACTGAAATGAGGCAAATTCATCACTATTTAATCAATTGATTAAATAGTGATGAATTTAAATACTCTCAATATGTTAATCAATTGTTCTATAATTAATCGCTTGATTAATAAAAGAGATAAGAGATGCAAGAAAACGATGTGGCGATAAAAAGAAAGGTTGGACGACCGAGTAAGCAAACCGACACCAGAGAAAAGCTGTTAAGTCATGCTCGAGATTTGTTTGTCGTCATGCCTTATGACAAAGTTTCCACTCGTTTAATCGCCCAACGAGCTGGCGTTAATATTGCGATGATTCGTTACTACTTTGGTAATAAAGAGGGGCTGTTTGAGTCGATGATTCGGGAAACAATTCAGCCGATGAAGCAGCAAATGGAAACCACTTTTGCCTCAGATGATCACAAAAATATCTTTGAGTTTATGCGAATCTACTATCACGAAATGAATAAAGTACCGCAGTTCCCAAGGTTGATTTCTCAAGTCATGCATATGCCGCCATCGGCCACGCAGCGACGCCTGTTTGAAAAAGTCTTTAGCGATATTGGTCGACCTGATCACGACTTAATCTTTGGTAAATTACAAGCGGCGGGTTACTTACGAGATGGCGTGGATCCTAAGTTGTGTAAGGTCTCCTTTATTGCCCTCATGGTTTTCCCGTTCCTTGCGCCTCCTGCGATGTTGCAACTGCATGGTATTGAGTTAACGGAAACGTTCCTCGATGAGTTACTCGATCACAACATCCAACTTCTTACGCGTGGCTTGCTGCGTACTAATTATTAAAAATCAGAATGTTAACGATGAAGCCTATGAATAAGAAATTACTGTTTTTTCCTGCGTTTGCAGTGGGAGTGGTGGTGTTGATTGCCGCGATTAATTTAAGACCAGATATTCCAACAAAACCTGCTAGGTGATCGTGCCAGAGTGGTGGATATTGTTACTATGCAGCCACAACTTTCTTCCCCTTTTGCTGTGGGTTTTGGTCGTGTGACGCCAAAACTGGAATGGAAGGCCATATCAGAAGTATCGGGTGAAGTGGTGTACAAGCACCCAGCGTTAGAAAAGGGCAATATCGTTGCAGCAGGAACGGAAGTACTGCGTATCGACCCGCTCGATTACCAACTTAGATTATCGCAGGCTATTGCCGATGTGAAATCCAGCCAGACGCAACTTGCGCGTATTGATCAAGAAGAAATCAACTTAAAACAAACACTAACCATCGAGCTTAATCGCCTGACGTTAACAAAAAACGAGTATCAACGACGAGTTGACCTTAATAAGCGAGGCCTTAGCTCGCAGTCGGATGTGGATACCCAGAAGCAAAACATGCTGTCACAGCAAAAATTGGTGCAAGAGCTACAAAACCAATTGGCATTATTACCGGATGAAAGAGAGGTGGCGCTTGCGGTGGTCAATGTGAATAACGCAAAAGAGCAAGAAGCGCAGCGCCTGCTTGCCAAAACGCGTATTTATTTACCCCAGACATTGCGGATTTCGGAAGTGGATGCCGAGGTCAATCAAGTGGTGAATCAGCAGCAAGCCATGGTCACCGCACACGGTACTGACATGATGGAAGTGGAAGCTCAGTTATCCATACACGATCTTCAATTGATCGCCAATACCTTTAATGGCAATGAACAAAACCCGTTACAAAACCCGTTACAAAGCCTAAATGCGGTCATTGAATTAAGTAGTGGCAACCTGTTATCCACATGGCCTGCAAAAGTCGTGCGCGTGAGTGAAACGGTGGATCCTAACCAAGCAACGGCAGGGGTGATCCTTGAGATCCCACAAACTACTACAGGAAATGGTTTGTCTGATACTCCGCTGTTGGTCAATGGAATGTTTGTTAAAGCCATCATTGAAGGTAAGCCGCAGCAAGCGTGGCTGATCCCAGAGCGTGCGTTGCACGGCGATAAAGTGTACCTGATGGATGATGAGCAGCGTCTTACTATCATGCCAGTTACGGTAGTGTATCGACGTGACAACCAAGTTTCAGTGGCAGGGGCTTTTCAAGGGGGAGAGAAACTGATCCTGAATGACTTATTGCTTAAGCGATTGAAGGCATGTTGCTGAGAGATTCGAGCATGAAACAGGGGGAACCTGACTCATGATTCGTTTTTTCGCAAAACATCCCACCGCTGCCAACTTGTTGATGTTGGCGCTGGTAATACTGGGTCTATCTTCACTCTCGACGATTAAACGTGAGACGTTTCCCGAGTTCAGTCCTCCTTACATCATGGCGGCGATCACCTATCCCGGCGCGTCACCTCAAGAGGTGGAAGAGAGTCTATGCATTCGTATGGAAGATGCCGTTGATGGCTTAGCAAACATTGAAGAGACCAAATGTGAAGCAATTGAAGGCTCCGCCCGCTTGACGTTAAAGCTATCTGAGAGAGCGGATATCGGTCGTATGCTGGTGGACGTTCAGACTCAGATTAATTCTATCAATGATTTTCCCGATGAGATCGAGTCTCCAATTGTCCAAGAACTGGATTGGAATGAGCCCGTGGTCGATATTGCGATTACCGCGGATATAGGATGGCCCGAACTCAAAGCTTACGCCGAGCAACTCAAGAGAACATTGAAACTCGATTACGGCGTGTCATTGGTTGAGGTCAGTGGCTTTTCTGATCATCAATATCGTGTTGAACTCAATACCCAGGTAATGCGACAACTAGGGCTGAGCGTGAATGATATTGCCGCTAAAATTGGCAAACAGAACGTGAAGCTACCCAGTGGTAATGTAGAGACCATCGACAAAAATTTTCTTATTCGTTTTGATGAACGTCGAGTGTCGCCGCAAGAGCTTGCCTCGTTAGTGATTGGTTCCAGCTCTTCTGGTGCGTTAATTCGTCTTAACGACGTGGCCACGATTACCGACAGGTTTGAGTTGGATGAGCAGAAAGTGTTGTTCAATGACAAGCCTTCGGCAGTGCTTAAAATTAGTAAAAACAAGGAAGACGATGCCCTGCGAATTAAAGACAATGTGGTGCAATTTGTTGAGGACCAACGCGCTATAGCACCGGAAGGCGTGACGCTAGAAATGACCAACGATCTCTCATCTGTGTTGTGGGATCGTTTGACCATGATGGTGAAAAATGGCTGGCAAGGGATTGTCTTAGTCTTTGCCACCATGTGGTTATTCTTTAGTTTCCGTTACTCATTTTGGGTGGCGGCAGGTTTGCCCGTTGCGTTTTTAGGTGGGTTGTTCTTAATGGCGAGCCTTGGATTATCCATCAACATTATGTCGTTAGTCGGGCTATTGATGGCGATAGGGATCATGATGGATGACGCCATCGTAATTGCAGAGTCGATTGCCTCGCATCTTGACCGAGGGCAAAAAATTGATGACGCGGTCATTAATGGCGTTAAGAAAGTGCTACCAGGTGTGATCTCCTCATTTTTAACCACCGTGTGTATTTTTGGCAGCTTACTGTTCCTTGATGGCGAAATGGGCGCGGTATTGAAGGCGGTGCCACAGGTACTGATTTTGGTGTTGTCGTTGAGCCTCATCGAAGCATTTTTGATTTTGCCGAGCCACCTATCTCACTCGTTACATAAACAGAAAAAAGAAAAACCGCCGATTAAATTTAAGCGTGTTTTACTCGAGCGCTTTGAGAACTTTAGAAATACGACACTAGTTAATGCGGTCGATCGGGTCGTATCGCAGCGGTATGCCTTTATGGGGGGAGTGCTGTCACTGCTCTTGGTTTCTATTGCGTTAATTGCTGGTGGTGCGGTGAAGTTTGTCCCATTCCCTGAATTAGATGGCGATACTGCGGAAGTTCGTATTATTTTGCCACCTGGCGCGTCGCTCGCGCAAACGGAACGAGTGGTTGATCGCGTGGTTGCTTCCGCTAAAAAGCTCAACCTGGTATGGAGTGAAAATAATGAAGGAGGGCGAACGTTAGTTCAACAGATCACCAGCCAGTTTAACACCAATCAAGATGCAAACGAGTCGGGGCCTCATCTTGCGACGGTTCGGCTTGACCTTCTTGGTGCGGAAGAACGAAATACGCTGATTGACGATTTTGTCGATGCGTGGCGGGATGATGTCGGCGAGCTGGCCGATCCTATCTCGTTGGTATTTAAACAACCTACGATGGGACCGGGTGGTCGAGCGATTGAAATTCGCATTAAGCATGACAACCTTGAGCAGCTTAAAGCGGCGTCCATTGATATTCAGCAGTATCTCAATGAATTCGATGGTGTGCATGGTGTTCTCGATGACATGCGATTGGGTAAAGAAGAAATTCTGGTTAAGTTACGTCCGGGAGCAGAGACATACGGGGTAGATGGTCAGCTCATTGCTAATCAATTACGAGCGGCTTTCTTTGGTCAAACGGCCGATGAGATCCAGCTTGGTGTTGAGAACATCAAAATCGAGGTGAAACTCAATAAGCACGATATCGCCGATGTTCAGCAATTGGCTAATTTCCCGATCATTCTCCCTGATGGCGCGCAATTGCCGTTAGGTGCCATCGCCACCATGGATTTTCAGCGTAATTATGTCAGGATCCAGCGAATTGATGGGCTGCGAACCATTAGCGTATTTGGCGACACCGATAACAGTAAAGTCAGCTCATCTGACATTATCCGTCAATTCCAGAATGAGGAGGTCCCGATCCTTAAGCAAGCTTACCCTGGACTTCGTTTTGATTTTGAAGGTTCAGCAAAAGATACCGCTAAAACGGGCTCCTCGATGGGCAAAGGGTTCTTGCTCGGACTGTTTGGTGTATTTTGTATTTTAAGCTACCAGTTCCGCAGTTACTTAGAACCCTTTGTGGTTATGTTGGCCATTCCACTCGCATTCATTGGCGTGGTGTGGGGGCACTTATTGCTTGGGCACTCATTAAGCATGCCAAGCATCATGGGCTTTGTGTCATTAGCGGGGATTGTGGTGAATGATTCTATTTTGCTAGTGCAATACATTCGTCATCATGTCGATGAGGGGGAGTCGGTTCACGAGTCTGTAGTGAAAGCCAGTCGGGAGCGGTTTAGAGCGGTGTTCCTAACCTCGATGACAACCGCTGCTGGGTTACTGCCACTGCTGATGGAAACCAGTTTGCAGGCTCAGGTTATCCAGCCGTTAGTGATCTCGATTGTGTTTGGTATTTTCGCTTCCACGTTACTGGTGTTGTTCATGATTCCATCCGCTTACGCCATATTAGCGGACTGGGGATTGGTGCATAAACACGAAGACATTTAACCGTTAGTCGCGCTACTTCCTTGATAGCGTGCTAAGTAAAATGAGTGAGGTAAGCTCTTACCTCACTCACCTTCATCATATCTCCAACAATTCGTCACCTAACTGTCATGCAACCTGACTATTTTTTGATCATACGAGATTATCTATGACAAGGAGTAGGTCATGCGTACTATTGAACCGATTGCTCGTTTCGATTTAGCGTTTTCATTGTTTTGTTTGGATCACCGTTTTAATGCTCAAGTCGCGCGACTGGTAGCGGTTAATTTCTAGAAGTGGTGATGGTCCCCTGTATGCTTGTTTAGCTGCCTTCGTTTGGTTTTTTGATGAGCGTGTCGGCGAGGCATTTTTGGCGGTGGCCTTACTCGCTTTTGCTATTGAACTCCCTATCTATTGGGTGGCAAAAAACAGTTTTAAACGTCGCCGTCCCCAAGAACTCTGTCAGTTTGTTCAGCCTTTCATTACCCCCTCCGACCGTTACAGTTTGCCGTCAGGGCATACCGCGGCTGCGTTTTTAATGGCAACCGTTATTGGTCATTTCTATCCAGACTGGTTCTTTGTGTGCCTTGTGTGGGCCACCTTGATTGGGGTGTCGCGTGTGCTGCTCGGGGTGCATTTTTTAACGGATGTTGTAATAGGTGCGGTGCTTGGTGCGTTGTGTGCCATGTTGGCGCTGAACTGGGTGTTTTCGAACTATATAACGTCAAAATCGGTCGTATTGGATTACGTCGAACTACTGGCTTAAGGGGATGTGCGTGAAGATTCTATATGGAGTTCAAGGAACCGGGAATGGTCATATCGCTAGAGCGAGAGCCATGAGTGAAGCACTACGATCTCATGATGTCGAGGTTGATTTTTTATTCTCTGGTCGTGACAAAGATAAGTACTTTTCAATGGAGCAATTTGGGCAATACCAAACTCGGCGCGGATTTAGCTTCGTAACGAAAAATGGCAAAGTTGACTATCTGCAAACGGCGACGGATAACAACATACTCCATTTCATGCAAGAAACGCGATCACTGGATGTCAGCCATTATGATTTAGTGGTGAACGATTTTGAGCCGATTTCGGCTTGGGCAGCGAAGCGCCAAAAAGTGCCGACGGTGAGTATCAGTCATCAAAATGCTTTTCGCTTCGACGTACCTCAAAAAGGCTCAAGTTGGTTGGACAGCCAAATTATCCAACATTTTGCACCCTCGGATCACCAACTAGGATTGCATTGGTATCACTTTGATCAGCCTATTTTGCCACCGATTGTGCATACTCAATCGCATGAGGTGACGTCAGAAGAGATGGTTCTGGTTTATCTGCCGTTTGAAAGTCTCGATGTCATCATTGATCTTTTGGTTCGCTTTGTTAATCAGCCATTTGTTTGTTATCACCCTGATGTCGTTGAAATCGCAACCATTGAGAATTTGACGATGAAGCCCTTGAGTCATCAGACTTTTCAAGTCGACTTACATCGATGTAATGGTGTCATCGCAAATGGCGGTTTTGAATTGCCTTCTGAAGCATTGAGCTTAGGTAAGAAGTTATTGGTAAAGCCTTTAGAAGGGCAGTTTGAACAACAAAGTAATGCTGCAACATTAGAAAGCCTTGGGTTAGCTCATAGTATGGATACATTAAACGCGTCTATGGTTAGGGATTGGTTAGATGAGCAACAAGCGGAGCGCGTGGTTTATCCTGATGTGGCGAGCGAGATAGCTCATTGGTTAATGTCAGGTGAGTGGCATTGCAGCCAATCTTTGCGCCAACGCCTATGGGAGAAAGTGGATTTCCCAAGTTATGTGTCGATGTGAGTACGATTCTTATGGATACGTTTACTTGATATTCCGAAATTCAAATACGTCTTACCGGATAAAGACATAAACGGCAGGAAAAAGCGACGATAAGTCGCTTTTTTTCGTATGGGAGGATAGCGGGTTATCTTTATTTTGAATGATTGGTCTTGCTATCATTTGTCTGACCTATGTGTTTTTGTTGTAGTTCGGGTGGTGACCTATAAGATATAGCGATGAAGGGGCTCTATCATTAAATTGCACTCATATAGCGTTCGTTTATCATTTTAGAGGTTCTTTGCAACAAAAGTTATCAAAAATATAATTTATCTTTTTTTATAATACATGTAAGCTATTGTTGTTTATGGTTATTGTATTGTTGTCGGTAAAATATGATGATTCTTTATCAATCTAGTTGGTGTTGAAGTTATTATTAGTGGATAGTTTGCTTCGTCCTCGAACTATGCAGAGGATTAATAGAACATTGTAGGGTACAGAAATGGACAACATACGTTTCTGCTTAATCCTTACCCACATATTCGAGATTGAAATTTAACGAGGCTTACTAAATGTTAGACAAAAAAGATGCTATGAGCGCAATCGCTAGCTACCGCATGGAAAGCACATTACGTGGCGTAGATCTAAACCTATTAACCGTATTTGACGCAGTAATGCAGGAACAAAACATTACTCGTGCAGCGCACAACTTAGGAATGTCACAACCAGCAGTTAGTAACGCCGTTGCGCGTCTAAAAGTGATGTTCAATGACGAGTTGTTTATGCGCCAAGGTCGCGGTATTCAGCCGACTCAACGCGCTCGTCAGTTGTTTGGCCCTGTTCGTCAAGCATTACAATTGATTCGCAATGAACTACCAAGCTCAATCTTTACACCAGAGACATCAACCCGTCTGTTTAAGATGGCGATTTGCTCTCCATGCGATATGCGCTTTGCGCCAAAAATCATGCAAAACATTGGTGAGCAGGCGCCTCACGTACAGTTGCATTTAGATGCTGAAGCGGACCGCCAACTGGCTGATCGTATGCGCTACCAAGAAATCGACTTTGTTATCGATTATGCACGCTACGATGCACAAGGTTTCTCGAGCACAGAAATCTTCCAAGATGAGCTAGTGGTCGTGGCGTCGAAAAACCACCCAAGCATTCATAATGCGGTGAGCGTTGCTCAACTAAGTAATGAAAAGCACGCGAAACTGTCAAAAGTACACGGTGTTCGCAGTTTCTCTGAGCATGCTTATAAAGATTTAGAGTGCCAAGCATCTTATGAAGGCACAAGCCTAAGCAACGTCCTATACGTGGTTGGACAATCTGAACTTGTGACAATCGCACCACGCTGGATGGTAGAAAACGCGGTCAACAAAGATCAATTACAAGTCATTGCCTTGCCATTTGATAATGCGATGATTAGCGGCTACCTAAGCTGGCATGAGTCGAGTGAAAAAGATAAAGGTCACATTTGGTTGCGTGATCAACTGATGATGATTTGCGGTGAAGTTGTCGCACTAGCGTAATTCACACCCAATGAGAATAAGCCCTTGATATTAGCTTTGAAGCCTAGTATCAGGGGCTTTTTCGTTACATTATTTATTGATAACTTTGATTTGAGTCTGTTGCCTTTTTTACCATCATAGGTACACTTGTTCGCTGAAAAAGCTTACATGTGTACGCTTAAAGGTAAGATAGAACATGGCTAATTTAGAATTCCATATTGTAAAAAAGATTCGCGACAGGATCACGCAAGGTGGCGACAAGATCGCCTTAAAACACAAGATTAACAATGTGTGGCAAGGGATAAGTTGGAAAGAGTTTGGCGCTAGTATTGACGCGCTGTCTCTCGCTTTGCTGAATAAAGGAATCCAACCTCAAGATAAGATCGGTATTATTGCCAATAATATGCCGAAATGGACAATCGCTGACTTCGCCTCGCTCCAACTGCGGGCGGTGACGGTACCCATTTACCCAACAAATACCCCAGCTCAAACGAGTTATATTCTTCAAAATGCTGACGTACGCATTCTATTTGTTGGCGAGCAAGAGCAGTTTGACGCTGCACTTTCTATTTATGAAGAGTGTCCACAATTAGAGTGGATTGTCGCGATGAGCGACGACATCGAGATCACAGATGACTCCTATGTCACACGTTGGGATGACTTTATCGCCACGCCAAGTGTTCAACCAGAGCACCTTGAACAAACGCTGCAAGAGCGAATTGAACAGGCTAATTTTGATGATCTTTTGACGCTTATCTACACATCAGGAACAACGGGACAGCCAAAAGGCGTCATGTTGGACTACCAAAACATTGGCGCTCAGTTAAAAGGGCATGATGAACGTTTGAGCTTATCAGAAGACGATGTGTCGCTGTGTTTTTTACCGTTATCTCATGTATTTGAGCGCGCTTGGACCTTCTATGTTTTATACAAAGGGGGAACCAACTGTTACCTGCAAGACACAATGCAAGTCAGGGATGCGTTAGGTGAAATTCGTCCAACCGTGATGAGCGCCGTTCCACGCTTTTATGAGAAGATTTTCTCAGCTATCCATGAGCGAGTCTCTAAGGCCCCTGTGCATCGTAAGGTATTGTTTACTTGGGCGGTGAATATGGGGGCCAAAATGGCACAATGTCGCCAAGATAATGTTCAGCCTTCTTTTATGTTAAAAAAGAGCTATGCATTGGCGGATAAAATCGTACTAAATAAGCTACGTGAATTGCTTGGTGGTCAAATAAACTTTATGCCATGCGGTGGTGCAAAGCTTGATGAAACCATCGGACGTTTTTTCCAAGCGATTGGGATTAACGTTAAGCTTGGCTATGGTATGACTGAAACCACGGCAACCGTGTCATGCTGGGATGATACCTGTTATAACCCTGACTCTATTGGTATGCCGATGCCGGGAGCGGAAGTTAAGATTGGCGAAAATAACGAAATCTTAGTTCGTGGTCCTATGGTGATGCGTGGTTATTACAAAATGCCAGAAGAAACGGCGAAAACCTTTGATGCCGATGGATTCTTAAAAACTGGCGATGCTGGTGAGTTTGACGTTAATGGTAACCTGTTTATTACCGACCGAATAAAAGAATTGATGAAAACCTCTAATGGTAAATATATTGCTCCTCAAGCGATTGAAGGCACCATTGGTAAAGATCATTACATTGAACAAATTGCCGTGATTGCTGATACCAGAAAGTTTGTTTCGGCGCTTATCGTGCCTTGTTTTGATACGCTTGAAGAATACGCCAAAGAACTGAACATCAAATACCACGATCGCATTGAGTTGATTAAGCACAATGAAGTGGTTGAGATGTTCGAAAAGCGTGTATTTGAGCTGCAAAAGGGTTTGGCTAAATTTGAACAAGTGAAGAAATTCAAATTGTTGCCACGTGGCTTCTCGATGGATAAAGGTGAATTGACACCAACTCAAAAATTACGTCGTAAAGTGATTAACGATCGCTACCAAGACGAAATTGAAGAGATGTACAACGATCATCCTCATAAGCACGATAAAAAAGACAAGTAATCGGTCGATAACAAAAAAGCCCTCAGAACTCTGTTCTGAGGGCTTTTTTGCTTTTATGGCGTCAGAGTCAGTGCGTGCTAAAAATACGCACGCTGTGCTTTACAGGGAGTGATTCAGTCATGTTCTATATCTAATAGAACCATAGAACCCAATTACGGTTTAGCTAACAGCAACTCGCTGTAACGCTCCATTTTGTTTAGGCGCACTTCTGCATTGGCTAAGAAGGTTTGCTTAGCTTTACCTGCGAGCGATTTTGATTGCGGCAGTTTGACCGTTCTTGCGTTTTTGTGCACGCCGTTGACGAGGAACTCGTAATGCAAGTGAGGTCCGGTAACCCGTCCTGTGCCACCCAATGTACCAATAGTTTGCCCCTGCTTAACCCTTTGTCCTGTTCTTACTGTACGTTTGGTCAAATGCAGGTACTTAGTGATATAGGTATTACTGTGCTTAATGAAGACGTAATTACCATTAAATTGGTTGTAACTGGATTTTTGTACCACCCCGTCTCCGGCCGCCCAAATAGGCGTTCCCACTGGTGCTGCGTAATCCGTTCCTCTGTGCGCCCTTACTTTTCCGGTGACCGGATGGCGACGAGTGGGGTTAAAATTGGACGTAACGCGACGGAAATCAAGCGGAGAGCGCAAAAAGGCTTTCTTCATGGCGCGACCATTTTCATCATAATAGCTGCCAGTATTGTCATCGAGGATAGCTTTAAACGTATCACCTTGGTTCTTAAATACCGCCGCGATAATTTTACCTCGCCCAATCACTTCACCTTCCACCACTTTCTCTTGATACAGCAACTCAAAATGGTCACCTGAGCGAATGTCTAGAGCGAAGTCGATGTCCCAACCAAATATACTCAAGCAAGCTCCATGATTTGATTGGCGGTTAGTCCTGCCCCTATGCCCGCGTTCCAGAAGTTTGAGGTGATATCCGCTTCAGCATAGTTATATTGGTAATCAATCTCTTTCTTGCTGAGCTCAGAGCGAAAACCATTGTCAGTGCGAGTGATAACAAACGTTTCGTAGTCGCTGATCTTTCGTTTTAGCTGCAGTAACTCATTATTTTCATCAAAGCCAAATATCAGCTTGTCACCTGGTCGAAGCCTGGATAACTGTTTTTCAATGTCTTTGTTGGTATTCACGAGATCGTAAAGCAGTCGAGCGGACAAACCGACCCGTTGAAAAAGAATCGCTGCGCTTTCACCTGAGCGAACAGAATGCTCTTCCCAATTGAGTACAACGGTAGGGACTTGTTCGTTAACAATGCTTAACGCCGACGCTTTGATTTTCAGAGGGTAGTACTTACCTACCTCCAGTTTATTGGGGTCGTCGTGAAGATCGGCGGCGTCGGGCAGAAAGAGTGCCACAACAATTAGCGCCGTAAAAAAAGCGATAAGAGCTCGGTGAAGCCAAGGGAGGCGCTTAAAAACAGATACCATGAGTGATTAATTCAACATTATTTTCTAAATTTCCTGAACCATTTAGTCTAACTGGTTTCAAAAAACATCGCTATTCAAGTAAGATGTCCAACTATTATATTTTTGCCAAATCTGTGGGAGTGAACAAGAATGGCGAACCTAGAAGCAGCATTGGCTGAAATTAAACGTGGTGTTGATGAGCTAATTCCAGAAGAAGAGCTCATTGCAAAGCTTAAAGAGAACCGTCCTCTACGTATTAAGCTAGGTGCCGATCCTACAGCACCGGATATTCACTTGGGACACACTGTTATTTTGAATAAGCTGCGTACGTTCCAAGATTTAGGTCATGACGTGACGTTCCTTATTGGTGATTTTACGGGCATGGTCGGTGATCCGACGGGTAAAAACACAACTCGACCACCACTGACTCGTGAAGATGTGCTTCGTAACGCAGAGACGTATAAAGAGCAAGTATTCAAAATTTTGGACCCAGCGAAAACAAAAATTCAGTTTAACTCTGAATGGCTGTCTGAGCTTGGTGCAGAAGGCATGATTCGTTTAGCGGCAAACCAGACGGTTGCGCGTATGCTTGAGCGTGATGACTTTAAAAAGCGTTACAGCAATGGACAGCCAATCGCGATTCATGAATTTATGTATCCGTTGCTGCAAGGCTATGATTCAGTAGCGATGGAAACGGACGTAGAGTTAGGCGGTACTGATCAAAAGTTCAACCTGCTTATGGGTCGTGAACTGCAAAAAGCACATGGTCAAAAGCCACAGGTTATCTTGACGATGCCACTGCTGGTAGGCTTGGATGGCGAGAAGAAAATGTCTAAGTCGGCTCACAACTACATTGGTGTGAGTGAAGTCCCAACTGAAATGTTTGGCAAAATCATGTCAATTTCAGATGTACTGATGTGGAGCTACTACGAGCTGCTGTCTTTCCGTCCACTAGAAGAGATTGCGCAATTTAAGGCTGACGTTGAAGCGGGCAAGAATCCACGTGATGTTAAAATACTGCTAGCAAAAGAAATTATTGCACGTTTCCACTCACAAGCGGATGCTGATGCGGCTGAGCAAGAGTTCATTAACCGTTTCCAAAAAGGCGCAATGCCGGACGAAATGCCAGAGCTAGAGCTGGAAGCGGGAATTGCGATCAACAACCTGCTAAAAGAAGCTCGGTTTAGTCGGTTCAACCTCAGATGCGATGCGCATGATTCGTCAAGGCGCAGTGAAAATTGATGGTGAAAAAGTAGAAGATACCAAATTAGTCCCTGCTGCAGGGCAAGCGGTTTACCAAGTTGGTAAGCGTAAGTTCGCTCGAGTGACGCTAAAGTAATGTTCTTCTCTTGTTTGTATGTCTAGTCGCTACGGCACTGGCGCGAATAACTAAGACGTAAAAGCCTCCTTTTAAGGAGGCTTTTTTACACCCTCGATTTATTCAGGGCATAAAAAAACAGACGCTGAAGCGTCTGTTTTTTCTATATCTGCGATCTCTAAATTATAGAGACTCAGTAAAGGTACGAGCGATTACGTCACGTTGCTGCTCTACCGTTAGAGAGTTAAAACGCACAGCGTAACCCGATACACGGATCGTTAGCTGAGGGTAGTTCTCTGGGTGTGCAACCGCGTCTTCTAGTGTTTCACGTTTAAGAACGTTGACGTTTAGGTGTTGACCACCTTCAATGCGAGGTGCAGTTTCAATCGCAACTTCACGGCTTTCGTATTCGCCAAGGTCACTGATTGCAATGACTTGGTCTGCTTCAAACCCTGTGTTTGCTGCAACACAGCGAGCTTCGTTCTTTTCACCGTCAAGCAACCAGATTGAATTTAGTAGGTCGTCGTTTGCTGCTTGAGTAATTTGGATACCTTGAATCATCACTATCTCCTGAACCACTTTAAAGCGGTATTGTTGTGGTGTTAATTTTCAAATTTTGTTGAGCTGAGCTATATATACCTAATAATAGGTATTCTAGTATTGATTTAGATCAAATTACAACAAAAAACATTAATCTAAGTAAGGTTATTTTGTTGACCTATATCAATAAACCCTCTTAAACAAAGGCTTTAAAACAATATTTTATACATTAAAATTTATTTTAAGTGTCAAATGTAGTAATAAAACTACATTTTGAGTGATTCATGGCGCTAGGTGACCGAAAAACAAGGGCTTCAATAGTTAAATGTGAAAGTATAAGATCGCTAAATAACAGTTTTAAATATGTGACATAGATCGGGTTGATAAAGTATGAATAAATTTATAGGGGCGCACTTATCGGCGGCTGGTGGAGTAGATAATGTGCCACAGAGGGCGGCGGAAATTGGCGCGAATGCTTTTGCTCTTTTTACCAAAAATCAAAGGCAATGGGCAGCAAAGCCACTAACCGAAGAAACCATTAATAGGTTTAAGCTTGAGTGTCGTAAATATGACTTTCTTCCTGAGCAAATCCTGCCCCATGACTCTTATCTGATTAATTTAGGGGCACCAGAGCAGGATAAGTTGGCAAAGTCTCGAGAAGCGTTTGTCGATGAGATGGCACGTTGTGAGCAGCTAGGTTTAACACTTCTGAATTTCCACCCTGGCAGTCATTTGAAAAAGATAGCTGAAGATGTGTGTTTAGATCGGATTGCGGAATCGATCAATATCGCACATCGGCGCATTCCCAACGTCGTTGCGGTGATTGAAAATACGGCTGGTCAAGGTACTAACTTAGGGTGGCGCTTTGAGCATCTTGCTCACATCATTGATAAAGTTGAAGATAAAAGTCGTGTAGGGGTTTGTATTGATACCTGTCATACCTTTACTGCGGGTTATGATTTACGAACCAAGCAAGCGTGCCACTCAACATTTTCAGAATTTGATAGGGTGGTTGGTATGCACTATTTGCGCGCGATGCACCTTAATGATTCAAAGATAGCCCTGGGAGACCGTGTTGACCGTCACCAGTCCTTAGGTAAAGGTGAGATTGGCTGGGCATGTTTTGAGTATATTATGCAAGATGAGAGATTTGATTCTATCCCATTGATTTTAGAAACGATTGAGCCTGAAATTTGGGCTGATGAAATCCAACAATTGAGACGATTTGCCATTAAAAGATGATTTTTTTGATCACTACATGGATCTTTGGCATCTTTCTTTCATACTTAGTTTCATGCACGTTGCATAAAAGTGTGATTCTGGAAAATGAATCATCAACAATAATAGTGTGAATTTAAGTAGTGTGAATAAGTAGGTGCCATTATGTCTCGAACTGTTGCTTCCCAACCCCATGCCATGCGCGCAAGCCGCTATCCTGTTCCCAATCGCCACGTGACGGGGCAGGGACACTTTCGAACCCCACAGCAAAAAGGTCATTAAAAGTGCCGTTCGAGTCTACTGTTGTTAAATCTGTAGTGATGGTGACTTTTGCAATGATAAACTCCCCAGGGTTTTAAATTCTGGGGAATACGAATGACGACACTTACATGGCGTGATGTTATAGAAAGCCAGCATCAGCAAGCGTACTTCAAGCAGACGTTATCTTTCGTCGCGCAAGAAAGGCTAGCGGGAAAGGTGATTTATCCACCTGAGGAAGACGTGTTTAATGCTTTTGAACTGACCGATCTTGATGCGGTTAAAGTCGTGATATTAGGCCAAGATCCTTATCATGGGCAGGGGCAGGCTCATGGTTTGTGCTTTTCTGTTTTACCTGGTGTGAAAACGCCGCCTTCGCTGGTCAATATCTATAAAGAATTGGCTGAGGATATCTCTGGGTTTGAAATTCCTACGCATGGCTATTTAAAAAGCTGGGCACAACAAGGCGTATTGCTGCTAAATACGGTCTTAACTGTCGAGCAAGGGGCTGCTCATTCTCATTCCAAAGCAGGTTGGGAGGTATTTACCGATCATATTGTGGATACCCTTAACCAACAGTGTGAAGGCGTTGTCTTTCTACTCTGGGGCGCGCATGCTCAGAAAAAAGGTATGATGATTGATCGTGAACGCCATCATGTGCTTACCGCCCCACACCCTTCTCCTCTCTCTGCACGGCGCGGATTTTTTGGCTGCCAGCACTTTTCTCAAACTAATATGCTGCTGAAAAATATGGGTAAAACCGCTATTGATTGGCAGCCTAAGCTTGTTAGTTGCGAAGGCTAATTGTCTGTTTTTCGAGCATAGTCAAAGCACACTTTCTAAATCTCCTATACACTTATTAAGAATAAGGACTTAAGGGAGATAGGCGATGATGATCGAAAGAATAAGGCGCGAGCACGGCTATATGGTTCGTTTGCTCGCGATACTGAATCGTAAGTTGCACCTGCTGGAACGTGAGGAGCCCGTCAATTATTCACTCATCAAAGAGATTGTCGATTATCTGACGGTGCACTCTGAAAAGATACACCACCCGAAAGAAGATATCCTCTATCGTTATTTTATTGAGCACTACGGGCAGCAAGTGACGATTTCAAATCTTGAAATAGAGCACCACGAATTGTCGGATAAAACCCATGATTTTCTCGCGATTGTCGAGATGATTTTACAAGACGCGGTGGTGCCTCATGAGATTTTTTCCACTAAGTTAGCGGAATTCATTCGCAATCAAAAGCAACACCTTGATCTTGAAGAGCAGTCGGTGCTGCCGTTGATTGAGAAAAAGTTTACGACTGCGGATTGGCAAGCAGTAGAAGCGTTGTGGACCGAAGTGGATGACGATCCGGTATTTGGCGACACCATTGCTGATCAGTACAAGCAACTTGCGGATCGGGTGAGACAAAATGAGAATGAGAGCGTGTAATTCACGGTTGAACTCTTATAAAAATGGCACCACGACGGTGCCATTTTTTGTGGTTTTCTGTTAGCGCGTCTTGGTCATTTGGTCTAGATAGTCCAGCCAATCAGAGGTTTGAGAGCTAGGCTTTTCTCTGTGTGCTGCTTGCGCGAGTTTTTTTGCTGCCTCATATTGCTTCAGGCCCACATACGCTCGTATCTGTAAAATCTGTTTTTCTTGCAAGCTTATGCCTGTCACTTTACTCAGTGATATTAAGGCTGCGTCAAACGCGCCTTGCTGAAGTTCAAGTCGCGAAACTTGCTCGTAATATTTTGCATTTAAGCGCGCCGCGGCTTGCCATGAACGCTGAGCGTTGTGCCATTCCCTTGCCATCTGCCAATGTGTCGCTTGTTTGATGATGGTTTCAATATCAGTGTCATTAACTTGCAAGTCAGAATAGAGGTGAGCGGACTTTTCAGGAATGCCTTGTTGGGCATACAATTGTGCCATGCTAACTTGCATCGATTCCGGCATATCAATGCCAGCTCGTTGCGCGGAGACCAGTGTCGCGAGTGCCAGTTTATACTGTTTAGTCTGCATATAGAGGGCACTGAGCTGCTGCCACCACATGGCATTGTTAGGCTGAAGAGCCAGCAGCTTTTGACTGGTGATGATCGCGCTTTTTAAGTGAGACAGTTGCAGCTCGGCACTGAGTTGTAGACTTAGTGGCTGTAGCTTCGGAGTGCTATCTAATTTGTGATACTGCTTAATAGCCGTCAGCAATGGTGTCCATTGTTGTAATAGGTAGTGACTTCGGGCGGTATTGAGCCAGACGTTTGTTATCTGTTCTTTAGGAATATCAAGACTGCCCGCTGATTTCGCTAGAGCGTTAAAGTGGACAAGCGCTTGTTCAGCCTTAGTTTCTGATAATAACAGTTCAGCTAGCATTCGTTCTGTTTGCCAGCCTTGCTCACCAGCAAAGGCGCCAGTATTAACGGCAATTTGTAACTGTTTGATTGCCAGTTCACTTTTCTCGGCTTGCCAGTAATAAATACCGAGCATTCTTGCTACGTAAGCTTGGTCATAGCTAGCGCTTGGCTTGAGTTTCTCTAGTAAGACAATGGCATCGGCAAGTTTGTCTTCTTGCTCCAACGAATAGGCTTTTGAGACCTGCGTTGCGGTGCGCATCCCGAGTTCTTGTTTTGCGATGACCGATGGGGCAAACCAAAGGCTGCAAACCAGTACTAGCCCAATATGCGAGATTAGTTTGTTCATTGGTTTAATTTAAACTCCAATTTAACCGTTTGGCCTACTCGTGGCTGCGCGGTGCCATTGACGACCATCGGCTGATACTTCCACTGTTTGAGAGCCACCATGGCTTCACGCTCAAAGATCCGCTTTGGTTGGGCTTCAACCACTTTAATGTCGGTTGGGCGGCCATTGACGTCAATAGTAAATGACATCACGACGTAACCTTCCATATTTCGTTGAATGGCTCGGCGCGGATAGCGTGGCTCTTTGCGGTGAAGCGGCATGACTTGTTGGTTGCGACCAATATCGGGCACACTTGGTGCGTTCATCGCCACGCCAGCAACTTGTGTTGATATCGCAATATTCGGCAGTTGCGGTGTGCTAGGTGTCTGTACCGACGAGGTCTGTGAACTTTGCTCGACTGCGGCTGCCGCTGGTGGTGTCGCTGGCATTTTGGGAGGTTCAGGAAGCACGCGTGTACGTCGTGCTGTTTCACTTTCCGGTTCAATCATCACTAAGTCATAGCTAAGGCGAGCAGACTCTTCTGGCTTGGATTTAGGACCAATGTCTATCATCCAACTCATAAAGGAAAACAGCGTAAATGCGAAAGCGATAGCAAAAGGAATGCTTAATAGAAAGCGCACCATTATCGGCTCTCCGTTGCCAAAGCAATTTTGGTTACCCCAGCTCCTTTTGCACTGTCCATCACCTGTACGACGGTACCATTGAAGGCATGCTTGTCTGCTTGAATGACCATGGACGCGCTAGGTTGCTCGAGAAGAAGCTTCTCAATAGTGGCTTGTACACGTTCAACGTCGACACGACGTTTATCAATGAACACTTCGTTATTGGCGGTGATCGCGACAAAAATTCCCGCGTCTTTTTGGCTTACCGCGTGGCTGGCCTGCGGGCGGTTCACATCGACGCCAGATTCTCGAACGAAGGAGCTGGTGACAATGAAAAAGATCAGCATAATGAAAACGATATCAAGCATTGAGGTCATGTCGATATTGGCTTCTTCTTGCTGTTTTTTACGGTGGCCAAGTCTCATTGTGTATTTCCTATGCGATTATCTGTGACCGTTTGCAAGTCAGTCGCTTTGCTTTGGTCACTTCTCAGTAATTGTTCTAATTGGAACAAATGCTTATTGCTCCACTTTTGGATACGGGAAAAAGCTAACATTCCTGAAAGTGCAGCGACCATACCATAGCCATGGTTGGAATCGTTGCCATGGAAATGCCAGCCGCCATAAGGCGAGGCTGAGCACTTCCTTGGGCGGCTAAGGTATCAAAGACGGTGATCATGCTAGGTTACGGTTCCCAGCAACCCAAGCATAGGGCACAACGCCAG
Source organism: Vibrio sp. GJ43-1 (assembly GCF_055808835.1). NCBI lineage: Bacteria > Pseudomonadati > Pseudomonadota > Gammaproteobacteria > Vibrionales > Vibrionaceae > Vibrio > Vibrio sp. GJ43-1. The sequence goes on from NZ_CM147884.1 coordinate 740,365, forward strand.
TAGGCACTTTAGTAAGTTGAGGTGCTGTTTTAATTGGTTTTCAGCGTCGCTAAGTATGGCGTCACGCTGAGCGCGGGCATACCATGAAAAGTGGTCGCTACGTTGAGACCACTTTTGTGTCCAAACACGCTTTTGCTGTGGGAAGTATCGAGAAAAGTAGAGCACGCGTTCAAATGCGACCATCCAAAAAACGATAACAACCGCAGCGAGCCACCAAAGAATAGGCCCGCCTTGATTCATAAATTGGCTCAGATGCTCTGAGCCAGGTAGCCATTGGGCCAAATTATGCAGCATAGCTCGCTCTCTGCTCGGTCGAGTGCACTTCGGCCTGCTCAGCAACAAGGCCAACACTTTGACGCTCTAGAATATTGCGAATTGCGTCAGCTTTTGAACTCAATAAGTTATGGGCTAGCAGCAGTGGCATAGCGGTAATCAAACCGAGGACGGTTGTCACCAGTGCCATGGAGATGCCACCTAGCCATGACACGAGGCTCGGCGTTACCAAACTGTGTGATAACTTGGAACGTTTCAATCATGCCAGTTACCGTACCAAGTAATCCCAGCATTGGCGCGAGTGCGGCAATCAATTTAAGCATACTAAGACCGCGCTCTAGGTGTTGTTGTTCGTCCATTATTGATTCAAGAAGACGTAATTCAAGCGCTTCAACATTCATCTTTTTATCGTGGTTATATACGCTAAGAACGCGACCTAATGGGTTATTTGTTGGGGCTTCAGGTGTTTTTAGCTGCTTGCCAATTTGTTGCTCGATGCGCAGGAGTACCACGGCACGATAAAGCGCAATGACAAGACCAATTAGGAATAGGCCTGCAATGATCTTACCCACGACACCACCGTGCTCAAAACGTTGGGTAAGCGTCGGGTTTTCAGCCAGTTGGTGGTAAATATCGCCACGACTTGGATCGATAATAACGGCGGTCTGTCCAGTGACTATGTTATTAGCGTCCTCATAGCGAGATACATTATCAGGTAGGCGGGGGAAGTCGCTGGCTAGTTGCCCGTCCCAGTTAATCGGCCCTTGTTTAGCAAGTAGAGCGAAGTTACCTAATCGTACGGCGTCAATAGTCGTGACTTCACCTGCGCCTGTTACGAATGGAACCGTGATAGTCGCGTAGGTTCCGCTGCTAATAATTTGAGCGTTAAAAGCTTGCCATAACGTGGTTAGCTCTTGGATGGATGGCAAGGTTTTCGCAGCCACAATCGTGTCGATGTCAGCACGTTGTTGGGTTTGTTCTGTGTTGGCGACAGAGCGGCTCAGTTCGACTTGAAGCTCTTTAGCTGATTGACGGACGACACCAAAAAGCTCACCCAAACTGCCCGTTTGCAGGTGAAGCTGCTTTTGTTGCTCAGCTAAAGTTTTCTCATTGGTTGAAAACTGATCACTGAGCGAAGTAATGGATGCATCCAGTTGTGCTTTGCGTTCGGCAAGTTGCTTTTTCTTAGCTAAAAGCGCTTGCTGCTCTTGCTTAAATTTAGCTTCACGCGATGCGTTATGCTGCTTCTCTTGTTGCTGCGCCGTTTTTGCTTCGCTGGTGAGTGTGCCTGCTGCAAGGGTCAGTGGTGAGAAGCTAACTGTGAATAGGACGATCAATAAAGTTAGGTAACGCATTAGCTCGGATCCTTAGCAAGAGAAACAGGAAGCGTCATTAAGGTTGGTGACGTTTGTTTGTTTGCAATCGCAAACGCTTGGTCGATATAGGATGAGAGCGAAGCTTCAACATTCACCCACGCTTTTTTGTTGTGATCCCATGACCAGTACTGATTTCTGTCTAGGCTGCGAGCGACGAGCGATAGGCGCCCAAGGTAAAGCTGTTCTGCTTCTATGCCACTGCCCACATCGATTCGTGAGCGGTAGCTGCCTAGCTTGATGCCGTAATCCATTTCAATTTGGTAAGCTTCTAAGATACGACGATATTTTTCGGCATCACTGACATCAGCTTGCGGCATCAGAGATTTGAGTTCATCTAAGCGGGCGAGGCGAGCATCGATACGAATCGGCTTGTCTTGCTGAATGTGCTGTTCAAGGCCAGCTAACATCTTGTACATCAGAGGGACAACCCCTTGACGGGTATCGTTGATCTGAACTAATTGTGTTTCGATGCTCGATAGCTCTTGCTGTTGGTTATCCACCACTGATTGTAGGTGACGCTGGTAAACTTCTAAGTTGGAGACTTCTTGTTCCAGTGCGGCGATCTCTGATTTCAGCTCAAACGCTTTATCACTACTTTTGTTGATTCGCTGTTGGCTTTGCGCGCCTTGAGTAATGGTTTGAGCCTCAACATTTCTTGCGTTGTTGAGGTCGTTGGCAAACGTCTGCCCACTGCTAAGGAGCAGAGGGAGGGTGCACAATGCGGCGCGAACGAGCGTTTTGTTCATTTCAAGAGCCTTCTTCTACTAGAAAGTACCAGTTGTTTAATTGAATTCTGATGGCAAACACACTCAATAGGCTTGGTGAGTCTGTCTATTTAATCGCGCTATCAAGCACGGCGCGTTAGAGGTGCTGTACTACCTTTATGCGCTTTTTAAGCGCGCTTATTGTATTGCAACTCCTATAAGAAATACAGTCTAAATGATATTGATATGAGTTATCATTTGTTATCTCTTAATCACCTGGATGTAAAAAAACGTCACTAACTTCGTTGTGGTTTTTATAACTTAATGAAATTAAATAATTTTAGTAGATGGTGTTTGCTTTTTTTGAGGACAGCCATGGCAATAAGTGCCATCGGATCTTCGGTAGTGCATACAACACACGCGTTTTTGTATGAAAAACTCCCCATCGCTCACCACGTTTAGTTGCCCAAAACGGGCTGAGGGAAGTTGAAGTGCTTGCTGCCAATGCTTGATCTCGTGGGAGAAGGTGACGGGTATATGCTCGTTTACTAATTGTTGATTGACGACCATTTGCTTTAAACCACGAAGCAGCATTTCCATTACGGTATCAGCGGTCAGTTTCTCTCGAGTGGATGGACTTATTCTGCAGACGTTATCGAGTTGATTTGCTAAGTCATCTAAAAGTACGGTCAGCTCATCAGCGGCAAAGCTCAGACGTTCATGTTGATTACTCAGCCTGCCAATTGTGAACTAGGAAGTCAAACGTGCCGACTACGCCTGTTTCTCGATTGACACCTTGCGTCATTGAGCTCAGCGTGGGTACGCGTTTTGAGTAGTAGCTAGCAATGAGTGCGACGGTGACAGGTTGCCAGATGAGCATTGTCCAAGTCCGAGTCTGCCAATAAATGCGCCCCGCCTCTGGATGGCGGCTTTTCCAAAAATGATAAAGGGTATGGATTTCGCTATTGGCGCAGACTTCAGGGGTAATGACGCAACCGTTTTCAGATAAGGCACTTAGCAGTGGGGAAACTTGTGCCGAAATGTTGGTTAGCGCTTGTAGGTTGTGTGTATGGGCCATAACACTGAGCTCAGATAATAAGATCACGCAGTGCCTGCATGACGGACTTGGCTCCACGTTGTTCCATTTCTTTGCTTTTAATAATGTTGAGCGTTTGTGGTGTTAGATAGGTTTTGGTTGCGGTATTACGATACGTTTTCCCTAAAATGGTCATCTGTTCATCTGTTGTTGTGGACGGATGAGCAGAGTTAGACGTGGTTGCCAATACGTCTGGCGAAGACAGTACGTTGGTTGAAGGCAACAATATGGCGACCATTACAGTGATTTGGGATAGTTTTCTGTTTAGCATCATTAGAGAATTTACTTAACGAGTTGTGAGTGTGATTGATAATTAGTTTTATTTGCATTACATCGCTCTAATTTTGTGATACTTAACCATTTGGTGCAAGTTTTATTGATAGTGAGCTAATAAGTAGTGGTGCTATTTGTTGTCTTCAGAGCGAATCGGAAGCCAAAATTCCATACTTACGTCTACCCCCGTAGGGTCATAATGGCTTGGATAACTCTCCAGTTTATATCCCTCTTCTCCGTAATAGCCAGAGTGTGGTAACCAATTGTGCAGTACCCAATCTAATGTTTTAGGAAAATTCGCAATGGGACCAATATGCGTGATAACCGCATAAGTTTGTTCGGGAATGCTCAAGCAATCGATGTGTGCTTTAGCGTATTCGACGTGCTGGCTATTGAGCATGCGTGGTCACTGGCTGCCCTTTAGAATACCTTGCTGCTTGTATTGTCGCGGTGAAACAGAAAAAAGTTGTTTAAAGGCGCGGCTATAACTGACTTCTGAGCTTTTGTTGACGAACGTATTGAGCGATATTCTGCTTTGCTTGCTCTTGAAAGACGCGTTGGAGTTGCCAGCGAGAGCTGCAACTAATGCTGGCCAGCTCGGCGATGGTCAATGGCTTATCCAAATTGTTGTTGATGTACTCAACCACTTTTTCAACTCGATTGAGGAGAATCGGTTTTCGTTTGAAGACCATGGAACGTACTTGCTCGGTGGCTAGATTCGGGTATTTTGACACTTTTGAAACCAGTCATCGAATAAATGTACGAGCTTGACGAGTTCCATCTATGATGGCGTGCTCAGTCTTTCATTAGGCAGGTGAGTGACTAGATAAGGTAACGCCCTCTATCGAGGGCGCTATTTCAAGTTCAGTGAATAGGGTTCAGGCTCCTCAATCACTGAAAATTAGGTGAGTTAAAGCTTGATATCTTCGTATGCGAAATCCAGTCCGATATCCATATCGTTGAGTTCTTTTTGTAAACGTCGTTTGTCTTTTATTGCTTCTATTTCGCGCCATTTACGCTTTAGTGGTTTTGATCGAGACGCTCGAGTCCGGGGAGCATCCATTTCCATAATATCGTTTAGTTCAAAGCCATCCATAAGCTACCTCTTAGTATTTATCTCCTTGCGGAGACTTTTAAGTACCATACTCCTAGGCAGAATAACTTTGATTTATTTCTCATTTGTTTCTTTAGTATGAATGTTTTATGCCAAATTGAACTCAATCTCACAGTTTTACTGATATCGTTAGATTAAAAAATAACCGTTTGAATCACATAATGAAAAAGAATTGATTAGCGATGTTTGTTAACGTGCCCCCCATGCGAGCTCACTAAAGTGCACTGGTGTGTGCGAGAAACATTCTCATTCGACAAGAATGATTAAAAAGCATTCCATTCTATAAATATGTCTCGACCTTTGATGAACAAAGGTTTAATTGCGAGTCTCACGGTAAGATCCGTTTTCATTGCTATGCTTACTAGTTGTTATTGAACAGAGGGGGAAATGATGACAGCTGGTAAAGCAAATGTTGCGGTTAGTGTTAAGGGAACGTGATGGTATAGTGAAAAATAACTTCATTATAAGTCTAGTTGCGTATTGATTTTTGTCGAGCATCCCTGCAAAATCCGCTCCGTCAAACGATATGTCGATTTGTATTCCGTTCCCAATAGGTGAGAAATACAAGCTAAGTTGCCGTGAAAAACAGTGAATTAATCAAAACCACACGGATGGGTATAACCTCAGCAACTTAGCTAGCACAGGGTGTGCTGGCGGCGCTCTAATTTTAAAAGAGGTTTTAAAGTGACAGACATTATTAGCTTAATGAATGATCTTCTATGGGGATCGATTCTGGTTTATCTACTCGTAGGCGTAGGGATTTATTTTACAGTTCGCCTTGGGTTCATTCAGTTCCGCCACTTCGGTCACATGTTCAGTGTGCTGAAAAACAGTCGTAAATCCGACGCTGCTGGTATCTCATCTTTTCAAGCACTTTGTACTAGTTTAGCGGCACGTGTTGGTACAGGTAACATGGCTGGTGTTGCCGTTGCCCTGACATTTGGTGGGCCGGGTGCCATTTTCTGGATGTGGTTGATTGCTATGCTGGGTATGGCAACGTCATTCGCAGAAAGCACATTGGCGCAGCTGTATAAGACACGCGATGACGACGGTAATTACCGTGGTGGTCCAGCGTATTATATGGAGAAAGGTCTAGGCATGCGTTGGATGGGGGTCTTGTTCTCTGTCTTCCTTATCATTGCGTTTGGCCTGGTATTCAATGCTGTTCAAGCCAACGCCATTGCTAATGCTATGCAAACGGCTTTTGGTTTTGAACCATTGTACGTAGGTATTGTCATTGCTTTGATTTCTGCGTTTGTCATCTTTGGTGGTATCCGTAAGATTGCTCGCACAGCGGAACTGATTGTCCCTGTGATGGCACTCGCTTATCTTGTGCTGGCGTTCTACGTTGTTTTCATGAACATTGAAAAAGTGCCAGAGATTCTAGCGTATATCTTTAAGAGTGCGTTTGGTCTACAAGAAGCGGCGGTAGGTGGTGTGGGTTACGCCATTGCACAAGCAATGATTCAAGGTATTAAACGTGGTTTGTTCTCTAACGAAGCGGGTATGGGTTCTGCGCCTAATGCAGCGGCATCGGCTACGCCATACCCACCGCATCCAGCATCTCAAGGCTATGTTCAAATGCTAGGTGTCTTCGTTGATACGATCGTTATCTGTTCAGCAACAGTGGCTATCATTTTGATGTCTGGCGAATACGTCCCTCACGGTGAAGTGACGGGTATTGAGTTGACGCAGCGTGCATTGAGCTCACAAGTGGGCGATTGGGGCGGTATTTTCATTGCGGTCGCCATTTTCTTCTTCGCGTTTACTTCAATCATTGCTAACTACTCGTATGCAGAGACGAACTTGATTTTCTTGGAGCATAACCATAAAGCAGGACTAGGTTTATTCCGCCTTATCGTGTTAGGCATGGTACTGTTTGGTTCAGTCGCGACACTACCTATGATTTGGGCATTAGCGGACGTTTCGATGGGCTTAATGGCGTTGGTTAACTTGGTGGCGATTATTTTGCTGTCGGGCATCGTGGTCAAATTGGCTAAGGATTACAACCAACAGCTAAAAGCTGGCAAGGTGCCAACGTTTGATGCCAATGATTATCCTGAACTAAAATCTCAGTTAGAACCTGGGATCTGGGACAACACGAAGGCTGACGATACGACGAAATAGCCTTAATCGTTTCTTTCTATCTCAGAAATAGAATAAGCCACGCATGATTTCATTGAAGATCAGGCGTGGCTTTTTTTATACTAGGAACAAATAATCATGATAAGAGTAAAGTTATGCTAATTGTTGTCTCACCAGCGAAGACGTTGGACTACGAATCGCCATTGGCGACCGAGCGTTACACTCAGCCGGAGTTTATTGATCAATCTGCTCAATTGATTGAAGTATGCCGTAAGCTGACACCTGCTGATGTATCAGCACTGATGAAGGTGAGTGACAAGATCGCGGGGCTCAATGTCGCGCGCTTTGAACAGTGGGATACGCGCTTTACTACTGACAATGCACGCCAAGCTATTCTTGCATTTAAAGGGGATGTGTATACCGGGTTGGATGCAGCAAGTATGTCAGAAGCAGATTTTGACTACGCTCAAACGCATTTGCGTATGCTATCGGGTCTGTATGGACTATTAAAGCCTTTGGATTTGATGCAGCCATATCGCCTCGAGATGGGAACGAAGTTAGCGAATGAGCGTGGTAGCAATTTATACCAGTTTTGGGGGAGTCTCATTACGGATAAATTGAATGAAGCACTGGCGGAGCATGAGAGTGACGTTTTAGTTAATTTAGCTTCTAATGAGTACTTCAAGGCGGTAAAAGTAAAGCAATTAAACAGCCAGGTAGTGACCCCTGTGTTTAAAGATTGCAAAAATGGCCAATACAAAGTGATCAGCTTTTACGCGAAAAAAGCGCGCGGAATGATGGCTCGATACATCATTGATAACCAAATCGATTCCGTTGAAGCCCTACAGAACTTTGATGTCGCTGGTTATTACTTTGTTGCGGATGAATCAACGGCAAATGAATTGGTGTTTAAGCGCGAGGAGCAGTGATTTAAACCATTTTGAGTCTGATTATAAAAAATGCCCCACTCATGAGTGGGGCATTTTTTTAAGAGTACTGTTCTTTTGAAAAATACGGTTCTAAGTGCGAGTTACTTCTTTTTCGCTGCTTTTTTCTTGACGGTCTTTTTCTTGTCGTCTTTTTTCACTTTCTTCTTTTTCTTGAACGTTGGCTTTTTGTGCGTAGGACGAAGCCCGTCGATGAAGCGCTCTTTGATGGTTTCGCTGGTGTAGCGAGCTACGCGTTCCATCATTGGCTGATCGTGTGCTTCGACAATAGAAATCGCGATGCCTTTCTTGCCTGCGCGAGCAGTACGACCAATACGGTGTAAGTACACATCTGCAGTACGAGGTAAGTCGTAGTTGATTACGTGTGACACATCTGGAAGGTCAATACCACGAGCGGCGACATCAGTGGCAAGTAGAACATTGACTGAGCCATCTTTGAATCGGCTGATCGCGTTATTACGGCGATCTTGTGGCATCTCACCTTGAATCCAAGCACAAGGGATTTGCGCACTATCAAGTTGCTGACGAAGATCGGCGAGGCGCTCACGCGTTTTCAAAAATACAATGGTGCGTTCCGCTTGCTCGGTTAAAATGTGCTTAAGCAAAGTGAGTTTGTGCTCAGCTGTGTCGGCGCGGTGGTACCATTGCGTGATTTTTTTTCGTTCACGTAAAGACGGCTCGGCTTTAATTTCTGCTGGGTTCTTTAGAAGATCAGTCGTAAACCCTTCTACACCACGGCCTTCCAGTGTCGCTGAAAATAGCAGTGTTTGTTTACGCCAACGACATTCTGCCGATAGGCGATCAACCGTTGGTCCAAAGCCCATATCGAGCATACGATCCGCTTCATCTAGCACCAGCCACTCAATAGCACGACAATCAAAGCGTTCTGCCTCGATGTATTCCATCAGACGACCTGGAGTCGCCACCACGATATCTTGCGTTTGTGCCAAGGTATCGGCGTGAGTGTCGTAGGTAACACCACCAGTGATGGTGGCAACCTTTAGGTGTGTATTCTTTGCCAGTGCTTTAGTGTGCTCAGCAACTTGCATCGCAAGTTCACGTGTTGGCGTTAACACAAGGATACGTGCAGGACCGGCTTTTTTCTTGGGAAGTCAAGCAGGTACTGGATAGCAGGGATCGCAAAAGAAGCGGTTTTACCCGTTCCAGTTGGAGCGGATGCTAAGATATCTTTTGCCTCTAAAGCTTGTGGAATGGCTTCTGCCTGAACCTGAGTAGGGCGCTCATAGCCCATGTCTTCAATCGCTTCTAAAAGGATTGGGTCTAAATCTAATTCGGCGAATGTTCTGATCACTATCGTGTCTCCACAAGACTGAGGGTGTACCTGCACAAAAAAACGACACAGGAAAAGTAGGGCGGCTATTATACTCAAACGCTCGCTAAGCGCACTTACATTTTAAGGTAAAAGTCACCAGTTAGCTGAATAAAGGCGTCAGAATAGCCTCCATGAGGACTATGAATGACCAATTGCTCTTCGGTGATCGGGGTTTCTTGTTTGCGTAATGTGAAAAGAATTCGGCTGATCAGCTTCGTCTGTGTTGGACGAACTAAGCAGCGTCGGCTGAGAAACCATCCCTTATTTTGAGCGATTGTGATGAAATGCTCTCCCTCTGTAATCGGCAGGATAAAGCTGGCTTCACCGTCGTTGTTGAGCAGTTGATAGCAGCGCGACAGCAGCTCGGTATGATTGAGGCTAGAGGTATGTCGGGCAGTGGCTCTTTGCTGGAGGGCGGCTTGCTCGCCAGAATTAAAGTAAGGAGGATTACAGATAATGCCAGAAAATGCGTGTTCAAAATTATGACGTAGTATGTCCCCTTTAATGATATGAATTCTGTCTTGCCATTGAGAGTGTGCCACGTTGTTAGTCGCATCTTCGATTGCACTGTTTTCGATGTCAATGGCGTAGATTATTCCTTCAGGATAACGCTGAGCCAGCATTAATGTCAGCAATCCGGTGCCCACGCCAATATCAAGGATTGGATCAGTATGTTGAAACGTTGCCCACGCACCTAGCATCACGCCGTCGGTGCTGACGGGCATACTAGGCTCCGCCTGAATGGATCTTGAACTGTTTGAATGCAAAGCTTTTTATTGTACTGATTTTAGAGGTCATGATTATATGGTCAATCGATTGCTATTAAGTGAATTAATCTATTGTTAATTATTTGTATGGGTATATGTTCTGATTGTGTTTGTATTGTTTTTATAAATGATCGAGATTATATTCCATGTTTTTAATTAAAGGTGGTGAAATCAGCTGCTTTTATCTTGTATGTGTAAATTAATGTAGTGTTTTTTTCTGGCTCTATTGCTAATCCTAAGCCTATTCGTCATCATGCCGCCCTAAATTATACGAGTAAACAACGATTTTCTCGATAACACACAACATTAACTTACAGGGGTATATCTGTGAATCAGAGTTTAAAAACAACAGATATTATAGCAGTCGGCTTTATGCTGTTTGCGTTTTTTCTAGGTGCGGGCAACATTATATTCCCCCTCTTGCTGGTCAATTAGCAGGTGAGAACTTGTTACCTGCAATGACGGGCTTTCTTCTCACTGCGGTAGGTCTGCCTCTTATTACCATTATTGCTGTCGCAGTTGCTGGGGGCTCTTGGGAGCACCTAACTAAGGATCTTCCAAAACGTGCAGCAATGTTAATTGCAGTACTTATCTTTATCATCATTGGTCCTGCATTTGCAGCACCGCGTACAGGCCTTGTGGCGTATGAAATGGCGATTCGTCCTTTCTTCTTAGAAGCGACGCAAATACACCTAACGGTGTTCTCTATTCTGTTCTTTGCAGTAGCGATGTGTTTTGCATGGTCGCAAGGCAAGTTGATTGATGTTATTGGTAAGGTGCTGACGCCTGCGCTTTTTGTTGGCCTAATCATTCTTGCTGTTGCAGTATTTGTTGACCCACAAGGGGACATGATTGCACCAGTTGGTGATTATGCGACCCAACCATTAACAACGGGCTTTCTTGAAGGCTATAACACTATGGATACCTTCGGTTCTTTGATGTTTGGTATGCTGATTGTTGATGCGTTACGTAAAAAGGGCATCACGGAGCAAAGTGCAACAACGAAGTACTTGATCAATGCCGCTTTCATTGCCGCTGCAGGTTTGGCATTTGTATACATTTCACTGTTCTATCTTGGTGCGACAAGCGCAACAGTTGCTGCGGGCGCGGATAACGGTGGTGCCGTGTTAAGCCAGTACGTCCAAGCGCTGTTCGGTCCGTATGGACAAATCGTACTGTCGGTTATTGTATTACTTGCTTGTTTGACAACAGCGATTGGTCTTATTTCAGCGTGTTCTGACTACTTTAGTACTATTACTTCAGTCACTTATAAGAAGTGGGTTGTTATTCTTGGTGCTGCTTGTGCACTCGTTGCGAATATTGGTCTTGCTCAACTTATTTCGTTGTCAGTTCCAGTGTTATTTGCCCTTTATCCTGTTGCGATAGCCTTGGTTGCATTGACATTTGTACGCAAATTCTTGCCAAACCCTAAGCTAGCATACCGCGTAGTAATTTTAGTTTCGCTGGCATTTGCATTAATTGATGCGGCTAAAGTCGCGGGTCTAGATGTATCGTTCTTCAATGTCCTACCACTCTTTAGCGTTGGTATGGGTTGGGTACTGCCAACGACTGCAGCAATCATTTGCATGGGCTTTATCGGTCGCAATGCTGATGAGCTTACTGAAGAAGTCGCGTAGTTGAATACTCCGCATTGATACCATCAAGCACATGATGTTATTCGACATTGTGTTGATTCGAGATTGTGTCGAGATGAATTATTGATGAATAAAAAAACGGCACTTCGAGTGCCGTTTTTTTGTTTTCTTGTTTAGGCTACTAACCTGTAGCACCAGCAATCAGTATTGACCCTGAGTGAGGTGTTACCGTTTATAGTGAGGCTTGGTACTCAACAAGGATCTGTTCGCACCACGTTGCAATACGCTCTTCGCTTAGTTCGTATTGTGAATCTTCATCGAGAGCTAAACCGACAAACTTACTGTTGTTGTCGATGAGGGCTTTGGATGCTTCGAATTCATAACCCACATTCGGCCAATAGCCGATAAAGTTAGCGCCAGTGGGTTTGAGTTCATCATGAAGCATTCCCATCGCATCCAGATACCACTCTCCATAGCCTTCTTGATCGCCGAGTCCGAACAGCGCGACGTACTTGCCTTTTAGTGGTACGCCAGCGATTTGATCCCATATCCCGCCCCAGTCTTCTTGGAGTTCACCAAAATCCCATGTAGAGATCCCTAAGATAAGTAAATCATAGTCGCTCATTTGCGAAATAGGGGTATCTTTTACATTAAATATATCAACGATATCTGGGCCAATAATATCGCGTATCTTCTCTGATGCCATCTCGGTGTAGCAAGTCGATGAGCCGTAAAATAGTCCTATTTTCATAATCGTTCGCATGGTTTGTGAGTCTGTTGTATCGGATTCTACCTCTAATTTGCTTAGCGTTGCAGCGGTTATCGAGGATTTATTGAGTTTTATTGGCATTCTCACCTTAAGTCGAATATTCTGTTTTTAGTACTGTATAAACATACAAGAGGTTGCTGTGAGTGACGTCAATATTCAAGACCAAGGGTTGGTCGAGCAATTTTTGGACTCAATGTGGATGGAGAGAGGGTTAGCTGAGAATACGTTGTCGTCGTATCGAAATGACCTTATCAAATTACTGGTTTGGATGAATAAGCATCACTATAAACTGCAATTCATCAGCTTCTCGGGTTTACAAGAATACCAAACATGGTTAGTTGACCAAGATTATCATCAAAGCTCTCGAGCTCGGATGCTGTCTGCCATTCGTCGTCTATTTCAATATATCCATCGTGAAAAATTGCGTGCTGATGATCCTACCGCGCTACTTATTAGCCCTAAGTTGCCCAAACGTCTTCCTAAGGATTTATCGGAAGATCAGGTGACGGCGCTTCTTGATGCTCCGGACTTGAATAATCCACTTGAGCTTCGTGATAAAGCCATGCTGGAGTTACTGTATGCGACAGGGCTTCGTGTTACTGAGCTCGTCAGTCTCACTATGGAAAATATCAGCCTTCGACAAGGAGTAGTTCGTGTTGTCGGTAAAGGAAATAAAGAAAGATTGGTACCCATGGGTGAAAACGCCATTGATTGGATTGGTGAATTTATTGAAAATGGGCGACCAGACTTACTTGGAGAGAAAACGTCGGATGTGGTTTTTCCGAGTAAGCGAGCTAAGCAAATGACGCGGCAAACATTTTGGCATCGTATTAAGTACTATGCTGTACTAGCAGGTATTGATACTGAATTGCTCTCACCGCATGTGCTTAGACACGCGTTTGCGACGCACCTATTGAACTATGGGGCAGATTTACGTGTCGTACAGATGTTGTTAGGACATAGTGACTTATCAACCACACAAATTTATACTCATGTTGCAACTGAAAGGTTGAAAAACATTCATAGCCAGCATCATCCAAGGGCTTAATTTTACCTTTTTGAACGCTTTGTTTGTTCGAAAACCGTATAAAATCTATTTTTTGAAATCATGGTGACTTTAATGAGCGTAATGCGCTGTTTGACTCTTTTTTCTCTTCCTTTCTTTGTCACCGCTTGTGGTGCAGAAGAATCTCAACCAACCTCACCGCCAGCGAAGGTTGAAGTGGCAGCAACGATGTCTGCCGATGAAGCGGCAATCAAGTCTCGCTTTGCCAAGATAGGCATTGAAGTGCTTGAAGTTGTTCCGTCTGACATTAATGGCTTGATGGAAGTTCGTACGGAAGGAGGGGTATTGTTTACCTCACCAAATGGTGACCACTTTATTGCAGGGACCTTGTATGCGTTGGACAAAGATGGCAACTACAAAGACATCATTGCTGAGCGTCAAGCGCCGCTAAATGCAGAGAAAATCGCTCAATATCGCGATAGCATGATTGAGTATAAAGCGGATGATGAGAAATACGCCGTCACCATCTTCACTGACATTACTTGTGGTTATTGTGTGCGACTACATAGTCAGATGCAGGGCTACAATGATCTTGGGATTACTGTGCGTTATTTAGCGTACCCTCGGGAGGGCGCTAATGGTCAAGTCGCAGAAAATATGGCAAAAATCTGGTGTGACGAGAATCCAAATACCGCTATGCATGACGCTAAAGTTAACCGCAAGCAACCAAGCTTTGATGGGGATTTGACCCAATGTAAAGCCACGATCGCGACGCATTATAATTTAGGTCGTGAGTTAGGCATTAGCGGCACCCCCGCTATTTTCTTACCGAATGGTGAAATGGTAGGAGGGTATTTACCGCCTGCTGATCTTCTTAAACGCCTTGAAAGCATTAAAAAATAATTAGGAAATGGGCTCATTATTGAGCCCTTTTGATTTTATGATAGAAATTCAACGTCGCGATCCTGTCGATGTCTCTGCGCTGCCTGAGACGATTCCTGAAATTCTTAGACGCTTGTATCTTTCTCGAGGTATTTCCAGCCTTGAAGAGTTAGAAAAAGCCGCGAAGGGTTTGCATTCTTATACCGAATTAGCCGGTATTGATAAGGCTGTCGAACTGCTGTTCCAAGCGATTCGTGAGCAAAAGCGTATTATTGTTGTGGGAGACTTCGACGCGGATGGTGCGACGAGCTCTGCGTTATCAGTATTAGCACTGCGTATGCTTGGTAGCCGTAATGTGGACTATTTGGTGCCGAACCGATTTGAAGATGGTTATGGCTTGAGCCCAGAAGTCGTTGACCAAGTGTTAGATATTGGTGCCGAAGTCATTATGACGGTGGATAACGGCGTCTCTTCCATCTCGGGCGTAAAATATGCGAAAGAGAAAGGGCTACAAGTAATTGTTACCGATCACCATCTTCCAGGTGGTGAGCTTCCTGACGTCGATGCAATGGTTAACCCTAACCTCAATGAGTGCAGCTTTCCTTCTAAGGCGCTCGCCGGAGTAGGAGTGGCTTTTTACCTGATGATGGCGTTATGCGTGGCAATGAGAAAGCAAAATTGGTTTGCCACACAAGGAATGGCTGAACCTAAACTCATGGAACTGATAGACCTTGTTGCGCTTGGTACAGTGGCTGATGTAGTACCGTTAGATAAAAATAATCGGATACTCGTTCATCAAGGTTTACAGCGTATCCGTGCAGGTAAAGCGCGCCCAGGTATTCAAGCGTTGATTGAAATTGCCAAACGGGACCCGAGAAAATTGGTGGCAACCGATTTTGGTTTTGCGCTTGGACCCAGAATTAATGCTGCGGGTCGACTCGATGACATGTCATTTGGTGTTGAACTTTTAATGAGTGACAACATTCATGCGGCGAGACGCATGGCCAGTGAATTGGATGGATTGAACCAAACTCGAAAAGAAATCGAAGAGGGCATGAAGCAAGAAGCGCTGGCTTTTTGTGAGCGTCTTCAGATCAGCGATAAGGCCACTATGCCTTATGGCTTGGCGCTATTTCAACGCGATTGGCATCAAGGTGTCATTGGCATTCTAGCATCACGAATAAAAGACAAATTTCATCGCCCAGTGATTGCATTTGCCGACGGTGGTGAGGGAACCATTAAAGGCTCTTGCCGATCAATCCCAGGTTTGCACATGCGTGATGCTCTTGATCGTATCGACACACAGAATCCAGGGCTAATTGCCAAATTTGGCGGCCATGCTATGGCGGCAGGCTTAACGATTCAAGAGAAAGACTTTGAACGTTTCAGTCAGCTATTTGATCAAATTGTTCGTGATGAGCTTGGTGAAACAGCGTTAAAGGGGGTGATTTTATCGGATGGAGAATTATCACCGGAAGAGTTTTCTATGCATACCGCGGAAACACTGCGTGCTGGTGGACCATGGGGGCAAGCTTTCCCTGAGCCTATTTTTGATGGTGAGTTTAAAGTACTGCATCAAAAACTGGTGGGCGAGAAGCATTTGAAGCTAATGGTTGAGCCTATGCATAAAGGCTTTGGCACCAATATTATGTTAGATGCCATTGCTTTTAATGTGGATTTACGTCGCTGGCCTGATGCGTCGGTAAAAACAGTGACACTCGCCTACAAGTTGGACATTAATGAGTTCCGTGGAAATCAATCTCTGCAGCTCATGGTGGATCATATTGAGCCTCGATAGAGGCTCTTTTAAACCGCAAGCTAAATCGATATTTTTCTGTATCTTCATCACATTTTTGAGTAGAATTCTTCGGTTAAATTCTACTCATAAATGCTGAGCGAATATGTTTGAAATCAATCCTATTAAAAATCGCCTACAGGACGTGACTGAGCGCACGAATATCCTGAGGGGGTATCTTTGACTATGATGCCAAGAAAGAGCGTCTAGAAGAAGTCAACGCAGAACTAGAACAACCAGATGTATGGAATGAGCCAGAGCGCGCACAAGCGCTGGGTAAAGAACGTTCATCACTTGAAGCGATCGTCGAGACTATCGATATACTTGACCAAGGGGTTGAGGATGTTGCTGGATTACTCGAGCTTGCGGTTGAAGAAGAAGACCAAGAAACCTTTGACGAAATTGAGCCAGAATTGGCAGAGCTAGAAGCGAAGCTTGAAAAGCTTGAGTTTCGTCGTATGTTTGCTGGTGACCACGATGCGTCTGATTGCTATATCGATTTGCAATCGGGTTCTGGTGGCACTGAGGCACAAGATTGGACATCAATGTTGCTGCGCATGTACTTGCGTTGGGCGGAAGCCAAAGGCTTTAAGACGGAAGTCATTGAAGTGTCTGACGGTGATGTGGCTGGTTTGAAAGGGGCGACGGTCCGTATTAGCGGGGAATACGCATACGGCTGGCTACGGACTGAAACGGGTGTGCATCGCCTTGTTCGTAAATCACCATTTGACTCAAGTGGCCGACGTCATACCTCTTTTGCTTCTGCGTTTATCTATCCTGAGATTGATGACAACATTCAGATCGACATTAATCCTTCTGATCTTCGTATCGACGTATACCGTGCGTCTGGCGCGGGTGGTCAGCACGTCAATACCACAGAGTCGGCGGTACGTATTACCCACGTGCCAACCAATACCGTGGTTCAGTGTCAAAATGATCGTTCTCAGCATAAGAACAAAGATCAAGCGATGAAGCAGCTTCGAGCGAAACTGTTTGAGTTAGAAGTTCACAAACAGAACGCTGAAAAACAAGCGAACGAAGATGCAAAATCAGATATCGGTTGGGGCAGCCAAATACGCTCATACGTATTAGACGACTCACGAATCAAAGATTTAAGAACAGGCGTTGAAAACCGTAATACACAAGCGGTTCTTGATGGTGATTTAGACAAATTTATCGAAGCTAGCCTGAAATCAGGTCTGTAAGCTTTTAGCAACTTAACAGGGTACATTCAAATGACTGATGCTGTTCAAAATGAAAATCTACAAGAAGAAAATAAGTTAATTGCTGAGCGTCGTAGCAAGCTGGATCACATCCGCAAAAGCTGCAAAGCGAATGGCCACCCAAATGATTTCCGTCGTGAGCATCTCGCTGGCGATCTGCAGGCTGAGTTCGGTGAAAAATCGAAAGAAGAGCTAGAAGAGCTGAACCACATTGTGTCTATTGCTTAGTCGTGTAATGGCAAAGCGTGGTCCATTCCTAGCGATTCAAGAGACCTCTGGCCGTATCCAAGCCTATGCAGCAAAAGATGTTCAGAAGGTTTTAAAAGAAAAATATCAAGGTCTTGATATTGGTGACATCATTGGTGTTAAAGGTGCACTTCATAAGTCAGGTAAAGGTGATCTTTACGTGAATATGGAAGAGTTTGAACTGCTAACTAAAGCACTTCGTCCGCTACCTGAGAAATTCCACGGTCTAACGGATCAAGAAATGCGTTACCGTCAGCGTTACGTTGATTTGATCGTTAACGAAGATTCTCGTAGTGCATTTATTATTCGCTCTAAGCTGGTGTCTTCTATTCGTAACTTTATGAGTTCAAAAGGTTACTTAGAAGTTGAAACGCCAATGATGCACGTGATCCCTGGTGGCGCAACAGCTCGTCCATTCGTGACTCACCATAATGCGTTGGATATCGACATGTATCTACGTGTGGCGCCTGAGCTATACCTGAAGCGTTTGGTTGTCGGTGGTTTTGATCGTGTATTCGAGATTAACCGTAACTTCCGTAACGAAGGTCTGTCTCCTCGTCACAACCCTGAATTCACCATGATGGAATTCTACCAAGCGTACGCAGACTACAAAGATCTTATGGATTTGACTGAAGAGATGCTAAGCACGGCAGCAATGGATGTGCTGGGCTCTACATCAATGCCATACGGTGATGAAACGGTTGAGTTTGGTGGTACTTACGCACGTCTAAGTATGTTTGACGCGATTAAGCAGTACAACCCAGATCATGCGCAAATCCAAGCGCTAACCGAAGCAGATTTGCAAGATCGTGAGCTTATGGTTTCTATTGCTAAATCGGTCCATGTCGATGTTGAAACGTTCTGGACATGCGGTCAGCTACTAGAAGAAATCTTTGGTGAGACAGCTGAGCCTCAGTTGATGCAACCAACGTTTATTACTGGCTACCCAGCAGATATTTCGCCATTGGCTCGTCGTAGCGATGATAACCCGTTCTTTACTGACCGTTTCGAGTTCTTTATCGGCGGTCGTGAAGTGGCAAATGGTTTCTCTGAGCTAAATGATGCAGAAGATCAAGATGCACGCTTTAAAGCGCAAGTGAATGCAAAAGATGCGGGTGATGATGAAGCAATGTACTACGACGCTGACTACATTACCGCGCTAGAGCACGGTTTGCCGCCAACGGCGGGTCAGGGTATCGGTATTGACCGTTTGGCTATGCTGTTTACGAATACTCATACTATTCGTGACGTTATTTTGTTCCCAGCGATGCGTCCTCAGCAGTAATTAACTGGCAATAAATATTTTAAGCCTCTCTATTGAGAGGCTTTTTTTATGCCAAAAAATCAAGAACTTTTGTAGAAAAATAAAAAACTGTGCACTAGTCTTAAATATGAGACAGGTAAAGTCGGCAATAATGTAAGAGTTACCTTGTGAGAATAGTCCTATTCAATAGAATTAACCAGTTGAATCCTAAAAGTAATAATAAGGAATGATGTAATGGGAACCGAGTTTAAGATGGATTCCATCCCCGGCGCTTTAGTGGTAGTGGGGGGGACCTACGAGCCATGGTTATCAGTTTTAGAACAAGCTGGTTGGCGGTGTACGCAATGTTCTGATTTACGAAAAGCAGATGCCATTTTCTCCGAAATAGGTCCTTGTATTGGTATCGTGGATTTAACACGAGATGACTTTAGCTTAAATGGGATTGCAAAGCTGGTGAGCACCCATAAGCAGGTGAGGTGGATTGCTTTTATTCGAGAGTCTCAATTAAGTTCAGACACCATATGCCAATTTATTGTGAATTTCTGTATCGACTTTTTTACTGTCCCTATCCCAGATTCACGCTTAATGGGCACGATAGGCCATCAACTTGGTATGCTTAAACTTGAGCAGAAAGTCTGGCCGCATAATGGTAATAACCACGACCTTGGTCTTGTAGGGCAATCGCTACCAGTAAGGCGATTGAGAGACCAAATTAAGCGCATTGGTCCCACAGATGTCAGTATTATGATTCATGGTGAGGTGGGGTGCGGAAAAGAGACGGTCGCGAAAGCGATTCATCGCTGTTCTTCTCGTTCACAGAAACCTTTTATATCGGTTAACTGTCGTGCCTTTTCGGATGCTCGCTTTGAAAATGAGTTTTTTGGCTTACATAATCCAGATCAGGTTTCCTTACTTGAACAGGCGGCGGGAGGGACGATCCTGCTTAATGACATATTTACTTTACAGCCTAAACAACAAATGAACTTATTGAAGTTTTATCAAGAAGGTAAAGTAGAGACGGTCAATGGCTGGAAAGACTATGATATTCGAGTATTGGCCGCTGATTCATCGGATATAGAAAAAGCGCTCGGAGACGGTTTATTTAATGATGAGCTATTCCATTGTATTAACGTTCTTAGGATTAATGTTCCTAGCTTAAAAGAACGGGCAACCGATATTGGGTTGTTAGTAAATCATTATATTGGTCAGTTCTCCAAAGAGTTCAATTCCCCAGTTAAATCGATTGACGATGACGCCCTTAAAACACTGACTTATTATCATTGGCCTGGAAATGTAAAAGAGTTGCTGAATCAAGTTAAGCGAGCGGTGCTAATGACTGAAGAAGAAGTGCTGTCTAAAAAACACTTTGAATTACCTGGCACCTACTCTGGCAAGCGTAGCTTAAAGAGTATTAGAGAGCGCTCTGAGCGAGATGCACTCATATTGGTACTCGACAGCCACAATGGCCAGGTGACACTTGCTGCCAAGGAGTTAGGCATATCTCGAGCAACGATGTACCGCTTGTTAAATAAGCACAATTTAATTGCGGAAGAAACGTTGTAATTAGCCTCCGGCGTTCGTTATAAACCATTGCTTGATCGCGATGGTTTTTTTCCGCTATTCTAGACTGTGCACATTCAGTTCTTTATGTTGACGCCAACTTAAAATGTATGAGCGGTTTTTAGCGTGTGTCGGATGGCTATTTGTATGCTCTCAGCCTCAAATTACATTATTTTTGTGAAGTGTGTTTTATCAAAAGAATTATTTCATTGATTCGGTTGTTATCTGTTTGATTGAAATTAATCACTACTAAAGCTTGCATCTGCAATGTATTGCTTCGTCTTGGCGTGGATTAGTCGCAAGAAGATAGAATATTTCATGTTATTGTTTTTTTTTGTAACAATTATGTTGAAAATAGCGACGCTTTGGTTGAAAATTGACCGTGAGTTTCAAGCTCATACCATTCAAATTATTTCGGATTATTAAGTTAACGTGGAGGCGTAAATGATGAATCGTAACATTACTATCAAGACTATCGCACTTTCACGTGAGTGTATGAAACGACAATGGATGCATATTGCGCTGTTCTCAGCCAGTCCTGTATTTATGTCTGATACCAATAAACTTTAATATCCGTACCTCTAGAGGCTGCGGAAATAGCAGTCTCAAAGTCACTGAAAATTTTCTTTAGATCGCTATTTCTCTCCTCAATATTTGTAAAATTAGGAGACACTATTATGCGTACATCTGTTTATCTGACTCTTGCTACTTGGTTAATTAAAGCGGATCTTCACCATGAAGAAAGAGAATGGAAACGTCGCTATCGCCGTAATGCTTATCAGCTTCCTTTGCACAATGAGCATTTGCTGCGAGATATTGGTTTAGATAGCCAAGGGCGCCCACTTGGCACTGTGACGGTTGCCCCTGCTGTTGTTGCCAAACGTAAAACTCGTCATCTTCGAAGGGTGTTACGGTCAACAATAGCAACGTAATTCTAGGCGGGCTGTATATTGCCCGCCTAGAAATGCAGTTTTGCTTAGTTAGCAGAGCACGAGCTTAGTCTCAAAATGTTAACGTCAATTAGGGGCACGGGTTTGAATAGCGTGTCCCTAATTCTTGAATATCGCTCATAAGTTCATCTGAAAGCGTAATATCAATACTATTAATATTTGCGTCAAGTTGAGCTAAATTTGTGGCTCCAATAATATTTGATGCCACAAACGGACGTTGATTAACAAATGCGAGTGCCATTTGTGAAGGGTCAATGTTATGTTTATTTGCGATATCAATATACGCTTGCGTTGCTTCAATTCCTTGAGGTGTAAAGTAACGAACGAAGCGTTCAAACTCGCTACAACGAGCACCTTTTGGCCTTTGACCGTTTAGGTACTTACCACTTAAGCATCCAAAGGCAAGAGGGGAATACGCGAGCAGTTCAACGCCTTCGTGATGGCTTATTTCAGACAAACCGACTTCGAAGCTGCGATTGAGCAAGTTATAAGGGTTTTGTATGGAAACAATTCTCGGTAAGTTGTGTTTTTCAGCCAGCTTTAACAAGGACATGACGCCCCAAGGGGTTTCATTTGAAACGCCTATATAACGGATCTTTCCAGCGTTAATTAACTCATTGAGTGCTTCTAATGTCTCGATTAAAGAGACTTCTTCATTCCCTTCCAGATAAGGGTAATTTAATTGACCAAAGCAGTTCGTTTGTCTTTGAGGCCAATGAAGTTGATAGAGATCGATATAGTCAGTTTTGAGCCGTGTGAGACTATCGTCGATGGCTTGATGGACGTTACGACGATCTAAACTCATATTATCTCTAATATAAGGAAGGGATCTTGGGCCTGCGACTTTAGTTGCAAGTATGATCTTTTGCCTTTTCTCTGATTGAGATAACCAATCACCGATATAGCTTTCGGTTAGTCCCTGCGTTGTTGAGTTAGGGGGAACAGGGTACATTTCGGCGGTATCGATAAAGTTGACGCCGCGCTCTAGAGCAAAATCAAGCTGGCCAAATGCGTCTTTTTTAGTATTTTGCTCACCAAACGTCATTGTACCGAGCGCAATTTTACTGACTTCAAGAGAGGAATGAGGGAGTACATGATATTTCATTGAGCCTTCCTTGTTACGATGGTTTTCTTTCACTATACCGCTTTTATCTAAAACTTCAGTTTAATTCCGACACTTCTGAATTTCTTTTACTAAACTGTAGTTTATTAATAAAGAATTAAAGCATTATCTAAATAGATGAGTAAAGGAGGCGGAATATGCAAAAACATCAGCTCGATCGGTGGTTACATGGGTATCATAAAGACAGCTATACCCCACCTAAAGTCTTTGTAATTGGTTGTGCTGATATTTCACATTATTTATTAGCAGTGGAATATAAACATAAACTAGAACCTATTAAGGAAGACGATGAACCTATTCATTTTGAATCCCTTGATTCAGTAAAAGAAGTGCTACAAAAACTGGGTGTTGAAAAGGCTTATCTTCGTTTACATAACGCTTATGATGAGTGTGGTAGTGCGGGGGAAATGAATCGCTACTGCGACATTGAACTGAAACTACACTGAATGACTAAAGTAAGTCTCAAGAATGTAGGCCGTGAACTTAGCTCTTAGGTAGAAACCACGCGGTAAGGTTTTAATCGGTTGTCCGTTTGCTCCATAAGCGCTAGGTCGTTACGCGGCTGTTAGCGGCTTTTGGTCGTATTTGCAAAATTTCACCACTGTGCGCAGTCAGTTGATTGATTTGACCTAGGGTGATGTGCTCCATCAACTCTTCCCAGTCATTTTTTAGCATCAATTCTTCTTCTGTTGATGGGCTCCAAATTAGCGGGGATCCCACGCGTCGATCTGCGACTGGAATTTCTCTTTCGCCCTCTACCGGCAACCAAAGGACGCGCGATAGTTTATTGCGAATGTGGCTGCGCTCCCATGTTAGACCGTGAACACCCACCAACGGAGCTACACAGACGAACGTGGATTCTAGTGGTGTACCTGCATAACTAATAGGAATGCTTTTTAGCTCTATACCAATTTCTGGAAAATCTTGGGTTGGCTTACTTCCCGCTTTTGCACCAAGGTGCCATTCCAATAACTGTCCAACCCAACCTTTATCCCGTTTCAGCGTTTCTGGAACGTTCATTTCCGCTTCTTGTGCGAGTTCACCAAATGTCAGGCCTGCAATATTTCGGGCTCGAGCCATCAATTCGGCTTCAGATGTTGGGGTTGCTTTCATAGTAATGAATGTAATAAAGATGAATGACCAGTTTAGTTTACCATGGAGTTTAGAGACTGCCTGTACAAAAAAAGATCACAAGAGTGGTGATTTAGATCGATGTATTAGTTATCCACAGTTTGATTTTTAATTTCTTTTGCTCACGGTTTTCTGTATGAATAAACAGGTGTTACCTTGAAAGTAGTGCTTGATTATTCGTGATTGATAAAATTGTTAGCTTGCTTGGTGTGGATAAACTCGTCTTTGGTTGATCTTTAACCGATCTGAGATCCAGCTTTAAAATACAGAACGATAAACGATTGTATTTTGCTGGGTTTGATTTAATTCTTTGTTATTTAAGGCTTTATTTTTTGTTTCCAGTTTTGGTTTTTCCTGTTCGTAAGAAAGTACTGACGAGTTAGAGTAGAAGATCAAAGATTCTTCACATGGTTATTCACAGAAAAGGTGAATAAATGTGGTCTAGGTCTCATTGTGGTGTTGATAAGTTCTGTAATGGGTAAAACTTATCCATAGAAGTTCGATTAACTGGTAAATGTTCAAATTTACGGATGTCTACGTTTGCTCAACTTGGGGATATGTGGAAAAATCAAGGTAATGAAAATTTAATTGAGGTTGGCCAGTGATAGATGGCGATGGTTACCGACTAAATGTGGGTATTGTAATCTGTAACAACCATGGTCAGGTCTTCTGGGCTAAACGATACGGGCAACACTCATGGCAGTTTCCTCAGGGCGGTATTGACGAAGGTGAATCCCCTGAGCAGGCCATGTTCCGAGAATTATATGAAGAAGTCGGGTTAACAAAAGATGATGTAAAAATTGTCGGTGTTAGTCGCCATTGGCTAAGGTATAAGCTACCGAAACGATTGGTTCGTTGGGACTCGAAACCTGTCTGTATTGGACAAAAACAGAAATGGTTCTTACTGCGTTTAGATTGTGATGAATCTAAAATTAATATGCAGCGTGGTAGTACCCCTGAGTTTGATGGTTGGCGTTGGGTAAGTTATTGGTATCCTGTTAGGCAAGTGGTCTCTTTTAAGCGTGATGTTTATCGTCGTGCGATGAAAGAATTTGCTTCTCTCGCAATGCCTTTTAAGGAACGTAAGTTTAAAGGCAAAAGAAAACACCGAAGAGGGTAAGTATGCTTTCGCAACTAAGGGAAATAGTTGAGCACGTATCAAAAGAAGATAACGTGCATGTGGCCCTCGAGATTTTAGTTAGACAAACTTGTGCAGCCATGCATACGGAGTGCTGCACAATTTATCTGGCTAATGAGCAGCAGCAGCGCTTAGAACTGATGGCGACCCAAGGCCTGACATTTCAAGGTGATACTATCCATATCAACTTTAATGAGGGCTTGGTAGGGTTAGTAAAGCGCACAGCTGAACCAATCAATATCGCACAAGCGGCGAAGCATTCCGCATTTAAATTTTTCCCTCAGTTGGGGGAAGATACCTACAATGCCTTTTTAGGTACCCCTATTATTCATCGCAAGCAGGTGCTTGGGGTGCTTGTTATCCAGCAAAAACAATCTCGCCAATTTAGTGAAACGGAAGAGTCATTCTTAGTGACACTTGCTGCGCAAGTCGCAGTGCTTATTGCTCACGCTAAATCACAAGGGTTGAGTTTTTTCGATGATAATCAACTAACGGTGATTAAGGGAATTGCAGCGTCCTCTGGTGTTGCCATTGGTCCCATGTGGTGGGATAACACACAGCCAGAACTGAGTGATGTGTTTCCTGCCTCTGCGCTCGATATCAATCGTGAACAAGAACTCCTTTCGCTTGCTATTGATCACGCGCTGGCGGACTTTAAGCGAATGCGTAAGAAGTTGGATCTTGAGCTCAACAAAGACGCACTAGCAATATTTGATCTTTTTACGCATTTACTGAACGATCCGATGTTGCGAAAAGATCTAAAAATGCAGATAGCAAAAGGGGATAGGGCTGATTGGGCACTTCGTCAAGTGGTTGAGAGTTATGCGAATCGCTTTGCCAAAATGTCGGACATTTATCTTCGTGAACGAGCACAAGATGTACGAGAGCTCGGTCAGCGATTATTGTTTTTCCTCCACAATTCAGAGCAGCCCATACACGAATTTTCTGACCCGATCATTTTGGTGGTTAGAGAGTTGACGGCATCCATTTTAGCGTCAGTGCCAAAAGATAAGCTGCTTGCGGTTGTGTCGCTTGAAGGGGCGGCGAACTCCCATGCGGCCATTTTGTCCCGAGCGATGGGTATACCTGCTGTCATGGGCGTGAGTATCAACCCTGAGTTATTGAGTGGCAAGCTGTCTATTGTTGATGGTTATAGCGGTGAGATATTTCCGGATCCAACCACAGAGCTATTAACCGAATATCGTGAACTGGTGACGGAAGAGAGTGAGCTGTCTCACATGGTTGAGCAGACACTTGATCTGAATGCGGCAACGAAAGATGGTCAACGTATTCAGGTGCTGCTCAATGCTGGATTAAGCGCAGATACCAGTATTTCATTGAATAAAGGGGTAGACGGTGTCGGGCTTTATCGAACCGAGATTTCCTTCCTACTACAGCAGCAATTCCCCTCAGAGGAAGAGCAGGTGCAGCAATATCGTGCGGTATTGCAGGCTTACCCAACCAAGCGTGTTGTGATGCGAACGCTGGATATTGGCGGGGATAAGGCGTTGCCGTACTTACCGATTGAAGAGGATAATCCATTCCTAGGATGGCGCGGCATTCGATTTACTCTTGATCATCCGGATATTTTTCTTATTCAACTGAGAGCGATGCTAAGAGCGAGTCAAGGGCTCGATAATTTAAGTATTTTGTTGCCAATGGTTTCTTCGGTGCAGGAACTTGATGGTGCGATTACGCTGATCAACCAAGCTTATGATGAAGTTGCACAATTGCAACATGATATTGTTCCACCGCAGATTGGTGTGATGATTGAAGTTCCGTCCATGCTTTATTTACTGCCATTTATGGCGGAAAAAGTCGATTTTGTTTCTGTGGGAACCAATGACTTAACACAATATTTGCTGGCAGTTGATCGAAATAATGCACAAGTCGCTGATATCTATGAGACATTGCATCCATCGGTGTTAGCTGCGATGAAGCATATTTTTCAAACATGTCAGTCTTACCAATTGCCCGTTTGTATCTGTGGAGAATTGGCTTAGGTGACCCGATAGGCGCCTTATTGTTGGTTGGTTTAGGCTATGACACCTTGAGCATGAATACCTCGAATGTTGCGAAAGTGAAGTACCTTCTTCGACAAACCACAATGGAAGAATTGCAACACTTAGCCAGCCAAGCATTACTGCAACCTTATGGCGATGCGATTTATAATCAGATGCGTGACTATTTTGAGGAAAAAGGTTTAGCTGGCTTTATTCGTGCTTGAGTAAATCTTAGTGCCCGCCTGTTGGAAAAATTATGAACTTTGAACTTCTTTTTATACTGCTCATTTTAGGAGCGGTCGTTGGTACGATGTCTGGTTTGCTGGGTATCGGCGGTGGTTTAATCGTAGTGCCAGCATTGGCTTATCTATTGCCGATGTTCGGTATTTCTGCTGAGTTGGTGATGCAAATCGCGTTGGCGACGTCACTGGCGTCCATCATTATTACGTCTGGCTCATCTGCTCTGAATCATCTTAAGCTCGGCAATGTGGATATTTTCGTCATCAAGTGGTTATTACCAGGTGTTATTGTCGGCGGTCTGATTGGCTCATTTGTCGCAGATTGGATTCCGTTTCAATACCTACCTAAACTCTTCGCGTTGATTGTACTGGCGTTAGCGATACAGATGATTTTATCTATCTCTTCCTCATCCTCGCGTCCACTGCCTTCCCCTGGCGCAACAAGTTGTTATGGCGCAATAATTGGCATGGTGTCAAGCCTAGCTGGCATTGGTGGTGGTTCGATGTCGGTGCCGTTTTTAAGTAAGCATGGTGTAGAAATGCGCCGAGCCGTTGGTTCGTCCTCTGTGTGTGGTTGTGTGATTGCGATCTCAGGTATGATAGGCTTCATCTTCCATGGCACTAAGGCTGATGGGTTACCAGAATATAGCCTTGGTTATGTGTATGTTCCAGCATTGTTAGCGATTGCGATAACCTCGATGCTGACGACGCGATTTGGCGCTAAGTTGGCCACAACAATGCCAACTCCGAAACTTAAAAAGATTTTCGCGGTCTTCTTAGTATTCGTATCATTTTCAATGATGTTTTAGCCTTTATTACCCAAACGTTAAGAGAGCAGTTTATGTCTCAGGGATTTATTGAATTTCCTAGTATTGACCCCGTTTTATTCGAGATTGGCCCTATTTCAGTTCGCTGGTATGGCTTGATGTATTTAGTTGGTTTTGCTTTCGCGATGTGGTTAGCGAATAGGCGTGCAGATAAGCCCGGTTCTGGCTGGACTCGTGAGCAGGTGTCCGATTTACTGTTCGCTGGTTTCTTAGGGGTGGTGATTGGCGGTCGAGTTGGTTACGTATTGTTTTATGGATTTGATACCTTAATACAAGATCCATTATACCTATTTAAAGTCTGGACTGGCGGTATGTCTTTCCATGGTGGGCTACTTGGTGTGATTACTGCCATGCTGTGGTATGCCCGTAAGAATGGTCGTACATTCTTCAATGTCGCTGATTTTATTGCGCCGCTTGTCCCGTTTGGTTTAGGGATGGGGCGTATTGGTAACTTCATGAACAGTGAACTTTGGGGGCGCGTAACAGATGTGCCGTGGGCGATCGTATTCCCTAATGGCGGCCCGCTTCCAAGACACCCTTCTCAGCTATATGAGTTCGCGTTAGAAGGCGTGGTACTGTTCCTTATTCTTAATTGGTTTATTAAAAGACCACGGCCTGAGGGGGCGGTATCTGGCTTGTTCTTGTTAGGCTACGGTTGTTTCCGGTTCCTTATTGAATACGTCCGTGAACCTGATGCGCATTTAGGCCTATTTGGCGGCTTCATTTCAATGGGGCAGATCTTATCATTGCCGATGGTTATCTTAGGTGCCTTGATGGTGGCATGGGCCTACAAGGTCAATAGCAACACGACACATAACGCAGCAAAGTAGTAGGAATTGTTATGAAGCAGTATTTGGATTTATGTCAGCGTATTGTTGATGAAGGCGTTTGGGTTGAAAATGAACGAACAGGGAAGCGCTGTTTAACCGTTATCAACGCAGATCTTACTTATGATGTCGCGGGCAATGCGTTTCCTTTAGTGACGACGCGTAAAAGTTTCTGGAAGTCTGCGGTTGCTGAATTGCTTGGTTATATTCGTGGCTATGATAATGCGGAGGATTTTCGCAAACTTGGCACAAAAACTTGGGACGCAAACGCGAACCTTAATGAAGCTTGGTTGAACAATTCATATCGTAAAGGTGAAGACGATATGGGACGTGTGTATGGTGTTCAAGGGCGCGCTTGGGCGAAACCCGATGGGGGGCATATCGACCAACTTGGCAAAATTGTGGATGATTTAACGCGTGGTGTTGATGATCGTGGTGAAATCTTAAATTTTTATAATCCAGGTGAATTCCACATGGGCTGTTTACGCCCGTGCATGTACAGCCACCACTTTTCATTGCTTGGTGATACTTTGCATTTAAATAGCACGCAGCGTTCATGTGATGTACCGCTGGGGCTGAATTTTAACATGGTGCAAGTCTATGTCTTTTTGGCCATCATGGCGCAGATCACTGGTAAGAAACCCGGTAAGGCTTATCATAAAATCGTCAATGGGCATATTTATGAAGACCAACTTGAGCTCATGCGTGATGTGCAACTGACGCGGGAACCGCTGTCACCCGCAACATTCCATATCAATCCAAAGATCAAATCGCTAAAAGATTTGGAAACGTGGGTGACAATTGATGACTTTGAGGTGCGTGATTATCAGTGTCACGATCCAATAAAATATCCGTTTTCAGTGTAATAAAAATGGCCGAGCATTGCTCGGCCATTTTTATATGGTGCTAACGGAGAGGCTACCAATCAATACGAGTTCGATCGGTAAAGAATCCTGCCGTTGGGCCATCTTCGTTGAGTGTCGCTAACCAAACGGCGGTATCTGCGCCTTCTCGTGGTGTCTTTGGTCGTGCATTATCACCGTAGTCAGGCAAGTCATCGCTATTCATTGCTGAGTCAACCCAACCTGGACAGCAGGAGTTGACTTTAATGCCATGCGACTCTAACTCTTTAGCAAACAGCACGGTGTTGGCATTAATGCCTACTTTGGAAGCTTGGTAGGCGGCGCAAATATCCTCTTTCAAGGGGGAGTTCATATCCGAAAGTTGCGCGAGCTGACCAACTTGGCTTGAGACGTTCACAATACGTGCGTGTTTTGCTTTCTTCAAAAGAGGTGTCAGTGCTTTTGTTAATAAGAAAGGGCCAATTTGGTTGATTTCAAGCACTCTACGGTATGTATCTTCATCAAGCTGGGAAGGGTGGCTGCCCATATCCACTAAGAGTGCGGCATTGTTGATCAAGACATCCAACTGACCAAATTGTTCATCAATTAGGTTAGCGATAGCGGGAAAGATTGATGACATGGCAAGGTCGAGTTTTAAATGTGAAGCAGAGTAGCCTTGTCGTCGAAACTGATTGGCAAGTGTGCTACAAGATTGCACATCGGCCATAATGACATGGTAATCTTGTTCCATGAGTAGAGCAGAGGTGGCGAGTCCGAGACCTTGATAAGCACCAGTAACTAAAGCAATCTTTTTCATTATGACCATACTCCCGTTTTGATTGGTAGGGAGTGTAAAATAATTTATTCATTTCAGTCAGTAACAAACGCAAGGTTACTTTAGTTACATAGGTAACAGCTAGTCGTAGTATTCGTCTTCGATGATTTCTTCTTCGACTATCTCTTCCTCAATCACATCTTCTTCCACGACGTCGCCGACTACTTCACAGGCCTCTTCATCGTAAGCACCGTCGATAGCGCCGCCTACTGCACCTGCACCACCACCAATAGCAGCACCTGCTGCTGCGCCTGAACTACCATCTACGATACCCCCGACGACAGCACCAGTAATCGCGCCATCAACCGCGCCATCGATAGCTCCATCAGAGGTTTGATCACAGTAATAGGCATAAGAAGGCGAGCTCAACATCGCGATAAAAAGAAGTGTTTTGATTTTCATAAGGAATTCACATTGTTATTGGACTTTGAGGTAGGGTAAATAACCGCTGAGAAAAACATAACCCATCGCAGGTAAACGTTTAGTCAGCATCGTGTGTGTTTATTGCTGTTGGTGATAATTCGCTTGCTTGTATCGGGTGCTCGCATCACTGTCGGCGTTTTGGGGCTGAGACATTAATAGGCTGAATAGCCCCTTCACCTTGCGAGCAACGGTCTGTGTCGCTCATAATAGTAAAAGAGGCGTTTGCAAAGGAGCATATTATGCGATGGTTTGGACTTGTATTATTGGTGGTGTTAGCGGGTTGCAGTAGTGCACCCTCGGAAATAAAAGTCGCGGATGAAAAGCAATTAGTGGCCTATAAAACGGCAGTGAGTGATGGAAATAGTGTCGTTGGTCAGCCAGCCAGATGGGGAGGGGTTATTGCGAAAGTCAGCAACCCTACAGCGGGTTCAAGTGTAGTAGAAATCAGCCAATTTGAACTCGATGACAAAGGAAGACCAGATGAAACACAGCAAGGCTCTTCGCGTTTTGTCGTTAAGGTGGAACGATTTTTAGACCCTGCGGTGTTTATGCAAGGAAAAGCGATGACATTTGTCGGTGTCATCGACCCAAGCGAGACGATTAAGGTTGGTCAGCAAGAGTTGCAAGCACCAGTACTTAATGCGTCTAATTATTATTTATGGACGAATGATAAGCGCATTAAAACTTATTATGTCGGCGATCCCTATTATGATTATTACTATGACCGTAGTTATTACTGGGACTATGTGGATGAAGTGGACTTAATTGAACACTATGACGCATACGATGCCTATGATTATGATGACTACTGATCCTTACTACTTTCATCGTAACGCACAACGAAAAACCCCAACTCATTATGAGTTGGGGTTTGTTCTATTCTTTATCGCGTTGAGTCGATTACGTTACGTCTATGCCGTCAGTGCGAGGATAGTACCCGGAATCACAACAAAGATAGATGCAAGGTACCCTGCGACCACAGCCTTGTTTTTGATCGCCATGTCTGAGAGGTAGTCTGCTCCTTTAATTGGCAGCTCTCTTAAAAATGGAATACCAAAGATAAAGATGGTTGAGAATACGTTAAAGACTAAGTGAACTAGGGCAATCTGAAGAGCAAAAATTGCGTATTCTCCAGAAACAGCCGTCGCAGCAAGTAGACCTGTGATACATGTGCCGATATTTGCACCCAATGTAAATGGGTAGACATCACGTACTTTCAAGGTACCAGTACCAACAAGTGGAACCATTAAACTTGTTGTTGTGGAAGAAGACTGAACCAAGACCGTTACGATAGAGCCAGAAACAATACCGTGGATAGGGCCACGGCCAATTGCATTCTTTAAGATTTCACGAGCACGACCTACCATCAGGCTCTTCATTAGTTTACCCATTACGGTAATAGCGATAAAGATGGTTGCGATACCAAGAACAATCAGTAGAACACCACCTGTCACGTTGCCAAATTGCATTAATGGGTCTTGGATAGCTGACACGACAGGCTTTGTGATTGGTTTGATAAAGTTCAAACCGCCCATGCTGACATCACCAGTAGAAAGCATTGGTGAAACTAGCCAGTGAGATACTTTTTCAAAAATGCCAAACATCATTTCTAGCGGTAAGAAAATAAGGACGGCTAATAGATTAAAGAAATCATGGATGGTGGCACTTGCAAAGGCACGTTTAAATTCAGTATTACAACGTACGTGACCAAGGCTAACCAATGTATTGGTTACTGTTGTGCCAATGTTTGCACCCATGATCATCGGAATAGCAACGGTGACAGGAAGTCCGCCCGCAACAAGACCAACAATGATTGAAGTGACGGTACTTGATGACTGGATCAAAGCCGTAGCGACGAGACCGATCATTAACCCAGCAATAGGATGAGATGCAAACTCAAACAAGACTTTAGCCTGTTCACCAGTAGCAATCTTAAATCCACTGCCTACCATAGATACAGCAAGAAGTAGTAAATACAGCATGAATGCCAAGTTAGCCCAGCGTAGCCAACGTGTCGAATTCGACGTAGGTGTCGCAGCTGTCGTTGCTTGGTTAATCATAGTTTTCTCCGTGTGACCTTAATAAGTTTGTTGTAGGTCTGTTGTTGAATCTGCAGCGATAGTAGATCTGAATTATGACAGTAATATGACGATATTATGTCGTTCATCAATTACTGCGATATTTGTTGTAATTAAAACCTATAATTCTCAATATTCAATCGTAACCTTTTGATTTTATTTAATTTTATCTGATTGAGTTGATGTTGAGAAAAATAGATAAATAGACGTTTTTTAATGAGTAAATTCGATTTTATCGTTTTTTACCGATAGTAATATTACAGCTGTGACAGTGTTAATTTCGTAAAAAACGAATTATATGACCGTTTGTTTCGGTTTTGTCGATAATTGATGGGGTCGGGAGATTTTGTTATAAAGGTGGGGAGAATTTTAAGGCGGTAAGTCATGTCACATTTAAACTATAACCACGTGTACTATTTTTGGATGGTGTGTAAACAAGGGTCGGTAACTAAGGCGGCAGATGCTCTATTTTTAACGCCTCAAACCGTCACTGGGCAGATTAAAGCACTAGAAGAGAGAATGGATGGTAAGTTAACGAAGCGCAACGGAAGAAGCGTTGAACCGACAGAGTTAGGTCAACTTGTTTATAAATACGCGGATCGTATGTTTGGCTTGAGTTATGAAATGCTCGATATTGTCAATTATAGTCAGCGCTCAAATATTCTTTTTGATGTCGGTGTCGCAGACGCATTATCAAAACGTTTAGTGAGCAAAATACTCATGACCACCATTCCTGATGACAATAGTATTCACTTAAGGTGCTTTGAGTCGACTCATGAAATGTTATTGGAGCAGCTTTCTCAACATAAACTCGATATGATTTTGTCGGACTGCCCCGTTGACTCCAGTCAAAGCCCTGGTCTGTTTAGTAAGAAGCTTGGAGAAAGTCGTATGAGCTTTTTACTTCCGGCCATGTTGAGAGTGGACACTTTCCTGAAATATTAGAGCAAAGAAAGCTTC
Source organism: Vibrio sp. GJ43-1 (assembly GCF_055808835.1). Taxonomy (NCBI): domain Bacteria; kingdom Pseudomonadati; phylum Pseudomonadota; class Gammaproteobacteria; order Vibrionales; family Vibrionaceae; genus Vibrio; species Vibrio sp. GJ43-1. The sequence goes on from NZ_CM147884.1 coordinate 774,049, forward strand.
TTATTCCAGGTAGTCGAACATCGATGGGGCGGAAAATTCATCAATGGTTTGATCGCCAAGGTATCCAGCCTAATATATTGGGTGAGTTTGATGATGTCGCTTTGATGAAAGCTTTCTCTATGTATAAAGACGATGTCATCTTTTTAGCACCAAGTTTGTACATGTCCGAGATCTCCGATCGGCGCCCATTGCAACATATTGGTGATATCGATGATCTTAAAGAAGAATACTATGTCATTTTTGCTGAGAGAATGATTCAGCATCCCGCGGTAAAAGGGGTGTGTGAGGCAGACTTTAGTGAGCTACTCAACGTTTAGCGACGGATGTAAAGCTGTCTATCGTTAAGGGATAAAGAATTTGTTTAAAAACTGTTACGCAGTTTGATTATAGCCATGTAAAATGTGATGAATTGTACTAATCGACAAGACATGGCTATTAAGACAAAAGCTCGTGTCTGATGTTGCTGAAAATAAAGAGGTAAAATATGAATTTGCAGGAGATGGAAAAAAACGCACCACAAGCGGTTGTTCTCCTAAAAGCGATGGCCAACGAGCGTCGTCTGCAAATACTTTGCATGCTACATAATACTGAGTTGTCGGTTGGTGAGCTGTGCGATTATTTAAAGCTAAGCCAATCCGCGCTTTCTCAGCACTTGGCATGGTTGCGTCGGGATGGACTGGTTTCAACACGAAAAGAGGCTCAGACGGTATTCTACACGTTGAGCAGTGTCGAAGTTCGTCAAATGATAGAACTATTGCATGGCTTGTATTGCAAAGAAGAGTAAAGCGGTGAGGTGCTGTTGGGGATGTTAAGTGAACGCAGTCCTTCATTAGCAAATAAATAGAAAAGTAATAGATACAAAAAAACCGACCTAAGTAGGCATTTTTTAATGCAAATCTAGTTCTAATTAAAGAGCTTTGATTGCTGCAGTGAAGCGAGACTTATGACGAGCCGCTTTATTCTTATGAATAAGGCCTTTAGTCGCCATACGGTCTAGAAGAGGTGTAACTTCAACTAGTGCCGCTGTTGCTGCTTCTTTATCGCCTGCTTCAATAGCAGCGATAGTTTTTTTCATGTAAGTGCGCATCATAGAACGACGGCTAGCATTGTGCTGACGACGTTTCTCAGCTTGGATAGCGCGCTTCTTAGCAGATTTACTGTTTGCCAAGGGTCTAACTCCCAAAAACTTAGTTCGGTGACAATTTAAGGGCGAGGAATATCCTCTATTTGCACTTAAATGTCAACTGATTTGTGCAAAAACCCAACGATAAAAAACAAGTTTTGATATCTGGAGGTCTTCGCGGTTAAGATGGCGGGGATTCTAACAGTATTTTTCAACCAATGCTAATACTAATCCGCTCTTCAATAATAAAGACGATAGAAACCTATCTGTGACAAGGTATTAGCAAGGTAATTAGGGGTTCAAGTGAGTAAAAGGCTTCTTAAGTCAGGCATGATTGTGAGTGCAATGACACTTGTGTCCCGAGTATTGGGACTGGTTCGCGATGTTGTGGTCGCCAATTTAATGGGCGCTAGCGCTAGCGCCGATGTGTTCTTTTTTGCCAATAAAATCCCCAACTTTTTACGTCGATTGTTTGCTGAAGGGGCATTTTCTCAAGCTTTCGTACCTGTTTTAACCGAGTACCATGCCGCTGGTGATAAAGATAAAACTAGAGATCTTATTGCTAAAGCGTCAGGGACACTTGGTGTGCTCGTGTCGATTGTGACCCTGTTTGGCGTGCTCGGCTCTGGGGTCGTGACAGCATTATTTGGCTTTGGCTGGTTCCTAGATTGGCTAAATGATGGACCCGCAGCACCTAAGTTTGAGCTCGCCAGCTTAATGTTGAAAATTACTTTCCCATATTTATGGTTTATTACTTTTGTCGCCTTGTCTGGTGCCATTCTCAATACCTTAGGGAAATTTGCGGTCTCATCGTTTACGCCTGTTTTTCTAAATGTGATGATTATCGGCAGTGCATGGTTTATTGCGCCTGGTCTTGAACAACCTGAAATTGGTTTAGCGATTGGCGTTTTTCTTGGCGGCTTTGTACAGTTTGTGTTTCAAATCCCCTTCCTCGTTAAGGCTGGGGTATTAGTGAAGCCTAAGTGGGGGTGGAGTGATCCTGGCGTGGTTAAAATTCGCACACTCATGATCCCTGCTCTTTTTGGTGTATCGGTTAGTCAAATTAATTTGTTGTTTGACACCTTCATTGCCAGCTTCCTTGCTACTGGCTCCATCAGTTGGCTCTATTATTCCGATCGTTTACTTGAGTTTCCGTTAGGGTTATTCGGTATCGCGATTGCCACCGTTATTCTTCCTGCCTTATCTCGAAAACATGTTGATGCTCAAAGCCAAGGGTTTGCCTCGACAATGGATTGGGGAGTAAGGATGGTGGTGTTGCTTGGGTTACCAGCCATGCTTGGTTTGATGGTGCTCGCTAAGCCCATGCTCATGGTGTTATTCATGCGAGGAGAGTTTACCCCTCATGATGTAGAGCAAGCCTCGATGTCTTTGTTGGCTTATGCGTCAGGGCTGCTCAACTTTATGTTGATTAAAGTGTTGGCTCCGGGTTATTTCTCGAGACAAGACACGAGAACTCCGGTTAAGTACGGCATTATCGCCATGGCTTCGAATATGGTGTTTAACGCCATATTCGCTTATTTCTATGGCTATGTTGGTCTTGCGATGGCGACAGCGTTATCGGCTTTGGTCAATATGGTTCTGTTGTATCGAGGTCTTCATATTCAGCAGGTATACCGAGTAACCAAGCAAACGCTGATTTTTATTACCAAACTTGCAGTCAGTGCCATTGTGATGGTGGCGGTGGTGGTGTGGCGTTTAGATGACATGCAACAGTGGTTATCTTGGGGGCTTGCACAACGCGCTACAACACTAACAATGTTGATTGTGCTTGGTGGGGCAACCTACCTATTTACACTCTTGCTACTTGGCATTAGAGTGAAGGATTTAAAAGCAGCGACAGATTAGCAATGTTTCGCTATAATCCGTCGGTTTCACACTGCTATTATTAACTTCAACAGGTGGTTTAGTCGTTTCATGGAACTTATTCGAGGCATCCACAACCTAAAAGGTCAACATCATGGCTGTGTGTTGACGATTGGTAATTTCGATGGTGTACATTTAGGTCACCAACGTGTGCTCGAACAGGTAAAGGAGAAAGCTCAGCTTTTGAATTTGCCTTCTGTTGTAATGACATTTGAACCACAACCGATGGAGTTATTTGCCAAAGATAAAGCACATGGCGCGGTTAACACGCTTACGTGATAAATTTGAACTGCTTGAGCAAATGGATATAGATCGTTTGCTTTGTGTTAACTTCAATCGTCACTTTGCGGATTTGTCACCAGAATCATTCGTACGTGATTTATTGGTGGATAAGCTCGGTGTTAAGTATTTGGTAATTGGTGATGATTTTCGGTTTGGTAAAGGCCGACTAGGTAACTTTGACATGCTTAAGCAAGCTGGAGAACAGTTTGGCTTTGAGGTCGTCAATACACATAGTTTTCGTGTCGGTGAGGCGCGAGTAAGCAGTACGGCGATTCGTCACGCATTAGCGAATGATGAGCTTGATGCGAGTGCAAAAATGTTGGGGCGGCACTATACCTTATCGGGTCGTGTTGCTCATGGTCAAAAATTAGCACGTGACTTTGGGTTTCCAACGGCTAATGTTTCTTTGAAGCGCCATGTTTCACCCGTAAGTGGTGTCTATGCCGTGCAGGTGATGGGGGTAGACTCTACACCGCGAGGTGGCATAGCTAACATCGGGAATAAACCAACCGTCAATGGTACTAAGCAAGATTTAGAAGTGCATGTGTTTGACTTTGATGGCGATCTTTACGGAAAGCAAATTGAAGTCGCATTGCTTCATAAGATACGTAATGAGAAGAAATTTGGCTCATTGCAGCTGTTAAAACAGCAAATAGAATTGGATGCTGAAGTCGCAAGGGTGTGGCTACTTCAGTGTATGGGTTAGTGGAAGATTCCACCGCTAACATAATGTCTAACTGTCGCCCAATACAACGGAATTAAGAATCGATGAGTGAGTATAAAGATACCCTGAACCTACCTGAAACAGGGTTTCCTATGCGCGGTAATTTGGCTAATCGTGAGCCAGAGATGCTGAAGCGTTGGTATAAAGAAGATCTTTACGGTGAAATCCGTAAGGCTAAGAAAGGCAAAAAGTCATTTGTTTTACATGATGGCCCTCCATACGCGAACGGCGATATTCATATCGGCCACGCACTGAACAAGATTCTTAAAGACATTATTATTAAATCGAAAACCCTTTCTGGTTTTGATGCGCCTTACATTCCGGGGTGGGATTGTCATGGTCTTCCTATCGAATTGATGGTAGAGAAGAAAAAAGGCAAGCCTGGTCAGAAAATTTCAGCGTCTGAATTTCGCGAAGAATGCCGCAAGTATGCTGCAGGACAGGTTGAAGGTCAGAAAGAGAGCTTTAAGCGTCTGGGTATCATGGGCGAGTGGGATAAACCTTACCGCACGATGGACTTTGGCACCGAAGCGAACATCATTCGTGCGTTAGGCAAAATTGCCGACAACGGTCACTTGTTGAAAGGCTTTAAGCCCGTTCACTGGTGTACGGATTGTGGTTCAGCACTGGCTGAAGCAGAAGTTGAGTATAAAGATAAAGTTTCTCCGTCGATTGATGTGAAATTTACCGCTGCTGATGAAGCTGCTGTGCTTGATAAATTTACTTTAGCGGAAGGCCATGCTGGTCAAGGTGAGTTGTCGATTGTTATTTGGACAACGACGCCATGGACGCTGTTGAGCTAACCGTGCGGTTTGTTTACGCGACGATTTAGAGTATGTATTGGTTCAAGTTGAAGCCAAAGGTGAACAACAAGAACAACGTATCATCGTGGCATCTGAACTTGCGAAAGATGTAATGGATCGTGCGGGTATTGAGCACTTCCACAACCTTGGCTTTGCTAAAGGTGAAGATCTTGAATTAGCGCAGTTTAATCACCCGTTTTACGACTTTACGGTTCCTGCAATTCTTGGTGAACACGTAACGACAGATTCTGGTACTGGTGTCGTTCATACGGCACCGGGTCACGGCCAAGAAGACTTTGTTGTGGGTAAAAAATACGGTTTAGAAGTGGCGAACCCTGTTGGCTCTAACGGTGTGTATTTGCCTGATACAGAGCTCTTTGCGGGTCAGCATGTCTTTAAAGCGAACGACTCTGTGTTGGAAGTACTAAAAGAGAAAGGCGCGTTATTGCATCATCACGCGTATGAGCACAGCTACCCGCATTGTTGGAGACATAAAACACCAATCATCTTCCGTGCAACACCACAGTGGTTCATTTCAATGGATCAAAGTAGGTCTGCGTGCTAAAGCACTAGAGTCGATTAAGAATGTTGAGTGGATGCCTGAATGGGGTCAAAGCCGTATTGAAGGTATGATTGAAGGTCGCCCTGAGTGGTGTATCTCTCGTCAGCGTACTTGGGGTGTGCCAATTGCTCTGTTTGTTCACAAAGAAACTGCAGAACTACACCCGGAGAGCCCAGCTCTTATCGAGAAAGTGGCTAAATTAGTTGAAGAAAAAGGCATTCAAGCGTGGTGGGATGTTGATCCTGCAGAGCTGATGAGTGCTGAAGACGCTGATAAATACGAAAAAGTATTGGATACGCTAGACGTATGGTTTGACTCAGGCGTGACGCACTACTCGGTAGTGGATTCTCGCGAAGAGTACAACGGTCACAGTGCCGATCTTTACCTAGAAGGTTCAGATCAACACCGTGGTTGGTTCCAGTCTTCATTAATTTCATCCATTGCGATGAAAGACGAAGCACCTTACAAAGAAGTGCTAACGCACGGCTTCGTTGTTGATGGTAATGGACGTAAGATGTCTAAATCCATCGGTAACGTTGTGGCACCGAAAGATGTCACTAACAAGCTTGGTGCTGATATCCTTCGCTTATGGGTTGCTTCAACGGACTACACTGGTGAAGTCGCGGTTTCTGATGAAATCCTTAAGCGCTCTGCGGATGCGTACCGTCGTATTCGTAACACAGCACGTTTCTTCCTGGCTAACCTAAACGGCTTCAACCCTGAGACCGACTTGGTGCCTGCTGAAGAAATGGTGGCGTTGGATCGCTGGGCTGTGGGTCGTGCATTTGCGGCGCAAGAAGAGATTGTTAAAGCTTACGGTGAATACAACACTCACGGTGTGACTCAACGTCTTATGCAGTTCTGCTCCATCGAAATGGGTTCTTTCTACCTGGATGTGATTAAAGATCGCCAATACACAGCAAAGCAGGGCGGTCACGCTCAACGCAGCTGTCAAAGTGCGCTTTACTACATTGTTGAAGCGCTTGTTCGTTGGATGGCGCCAATCATGTCATTTACTGCAGATGAAATCTGGAACGAAATGCCAGGCGCTCGTGATAAATTTGTATTCACTGGCGAGTGGTATGAAGGTCTGTTTGACCTTGCTGAAGGTGAAGAGCTGAACAATGAGTTTTGGACTCAAATTCAAGCGGTTCGTGGCAGTGTGAACAAGCTGTTAGAAGACGCTCGTAAAGAGAAAACGATTGGTGGTTCACTGCAAGCAGAAGTGACTATTTTTGCTGATGATGCTTTAGCAACGACGATCAACAAGCTAGAAGATGAGCTACGATTTGTTCTTCTGACGTCGAAAGCGCAAGTGAAGCCGTTGAGTGAAAAATCACAGGCAGCACACAGTACAGATGTTGAAGGTTTGTTCGTTGAAGTCGCGGCGACGGAAGCTAAGAAATGTGATCGTTGCTGGCACCACACGCCTGATGTTGGCACCATTGCTGGTCATGAAGAAATTTGTGGTCGTTGTGTGACTAACGTAGAAGGTGAAGGCGAAGTTCGTAAGTTCGCCTAAACGATATAATGACAGAGCAGACGTTTTCATTAAAACAATCTGGAGTCCGCTGGCTATGGCTAGCGGCACTCATCTTCGTTGCTGATATTGCTATCAAGTTAGTTGTGATGGACAGTATGGGGTATGGATGGGCAAATCGTATTGAGATATTGCCATTTTTCAACCTCTTATATGTTCATAACTACGGCGCTGCATTTAGCTTTTTAAGTGACCAAGCAGGTTGGCAGCGCTGGTTCTTTACTGGCATCGCTTTTGTTGTGACAGGAATGCTGACCTACTGGATGAGCAAACTACAGGCAACGGAAAAGTGGAACAACATTGCTTACGCCATGATTATTGGCGGCGCTGTTGGCAACGTATTTGACCGCGTAGTACATGGTTATGTCGTAGATTACCTAGATTTTTACTGGGGAACGTACCACTGGCCAGCTTTTAACCTGGCTGATATGACCATTTGTATTGGTGCGGGCCTGATTATTCTCGACAGTTTCCGCAAAAAACAGCCGAGTTAGTGACATAATTTGAATAACCTTAAGCGCTGTACGTTGATTCGTACGGCGCTTTTTTATATAACAGCGTTTGATAACAGTAATTTTGAAAGTAAGTCGTTTGATAGTAAGCGCTTGATTACAAGGAAGCCGTAACGTGACAACAATAAAGCAAGATAGCGCAGTAACGCTGCATTTCACCATTAAACTTAAAGATGGCTCCGTCGCAGATAGCACTCATAACATGGGTAAGCCCGCGAAGCTTGTGATTGGTGATGGTAGCTTGAGTGAAAATTTTGAGCAGTGTTTGATTGGAATGGCTGAAACAGATCAGCAAGCGATAGAGCTAAAAGCCGAAGACGCGTTTGGTCTGCCAAATCCAGATAACATCCACCATATGGATCGAGCTAAGTTTGTGGGTGACTCTGAGGTTGAAGTCGGTACAATAATGGCCTTTTCTGGTCCTGATGGGATGGAGATCCCTGGCATTATTACTGACATTGCTGGTGACTCTGTGACGGTGGATTTTAATCATCCGCTTGCAGGACAAGATGTAACATTTGAAGTCGAGATTCTCACTGTAGAATAACGTTTCGTCGCCCTGTTTTTTAAAAAAATAAGCAAAAATCGGTGTGTACTGATGAGTAATAACATGAAAATTAAATTAGCAAATCCACGCGGCTTTTGTGCTGGGGTCGATAGAGCAATTAGTATCGTAGAGCGCGCGCTTGAGCTATATCAGCCACCGATTTATGTTCGCCATGAAGTGGTTCATAACCGTTTTGTTGTTGAAGGTCTTAAGCAACGTGGAGCCGTGTTTGTCGAGGAGTTAGCGGAAGTACCTGATGACAATATCGTTATTTTTTCGGCACATGGCGTTTCGCAGGCTGTTCGTAAAGAAGCGAAAGAGCGTGAGCTCACGGTCTTTGACGCGACCTGCCCGTTGGTGACAAAAGTACATATGGAAGTAGCTCGTGCGAGCCGTAAGAATATGGAAGTGGTGCTTATTGGTCATGCCGGGCACCCGGAAGTTGAAGGGACGATGGGGCAGTATGCCAGCAGCACAGGCGGTATGTATTTAGTTGAGCGCCCAGCGGATGTTGATTTATTGCAAGTCAATGATCCAAGTAACTTGCACTATGTGAGTCAAACTACGCTGTCTGTTGATGAAACCGCCGATGTGATTGAGCGCCTGCGAGAAGTCTTCCCAGAGATCCAAGGACCACGTAAAGATGATATCTGTTATGCCACTCAAAACCGTCAAGATGCGGTACGTGAATTAGCTGAAGCGGTGGATGTGATGGTTGTTGTGGGCTCAACGAATTCATCTAACTCGACTCGCTTAAAAGAGCTAGCGGAAAAGTTAGGCACTCCAGCTTATTTGACCGATACCGCAGACCTTATTGAAGCTGAATGGTTTGAAGGCAAGGCAATTGTTGGCGTGACAGCTGGAGCTTCGGCGCCGGAAGAGCTGGTCAATCAAATTATCGATCGTATTCGAGATTTAGGGGCGAGCGATGTTGAAGAGGTCTTGGGTCGTGAAGAGAACATGTTCTTTGAAGTGCCAAGAGAGTTGCAGATTAAGCAAATCGATTAACATCAAGTTTTGAATACGTTGAACGGGCCCCAACTGTACTACAGTTGGGGTTTTTTTATTACTGGTGGTATAGAAATGCAATCACGGGGTATCGCATACAAAAAATCCGAGCCCATAAACTGGACTCGGATTGAATAGCGTCTTTAGGGGGAAGCGCTATAAGGCTTAGGCTGTTTCAGCTTTACCTTGTGGTTTTTCTTCTTCCTCAGCTTCAATATCGCCTTTTCCTTTCGACTTCTTAATCACGTATGCAGTGATAGAAAGTGAACCTACGATACCAAGGATGGTGGATAGCTGCATTGGTAGTCCAAAGCCTAGCGTGCTGTTATTCAGGATGAAAGTGATAACAACCGTTGTCATAAACATGGCTGGAACCGTCGTTACCCAGTGCAGTTTGTTGTGACGTAGCAAGTAAGCGGAAGCCGTCCACAGCATCATTACCGCTGTTGTTTGGTTAGCAAAGCCGAAGTAGCGCCAGATTATACCGAAGTCCACTTGAGTCAAGATGCCGCCGATAACAAATAATGGCAGTGCCATGAGCAGGCGGTTACGCAGCGTCTTCTGTTCCATGTTGAAGTATTCAGCAAGGATAAGACGGCTAGAGCGGAAAGCGGTATCACCAGAGGTAATCGGTAAGATAACCACACCTAGGAAGGCTAGGATGCCGCCAAACACACCGAGTAGGCCAAATGAAGCGCTGTAGACAACATTACCTGGGCCGCCATTTTTCACGGCTTCTGCTAATGAATCGACTGAACCAAAGAACGACAACGCAAGTGCACACCAGATAAGTGCGATAATACCTTCACCAATCATCGCTCCGTAGAAAACAAAGCGGCCGTTCTTCTCATTTTCCATACAGCGAGCCATTAATGGAGACTGCGTTGCGTGGAAGCCTGAAATAGCACCACAAGCAATAGTGATGAATAGCGCAGGCCATAATGGCAAGTCATTCGGATTCATATTGCTAAACATGTCGCTGATTTCAAAGTTGCCCATGACTGTGTGCTCACTGGACATCGCTACGGCAGTAATTAGACCGACAGACATAAAGATAAGCAGAGCGCCAAACAGTGGGTAGAAGCGACCAATGATTTTATCAACAGGAACAATGGTTGCGATGATGTAATAAGCAAAAATGGCGATAACCATGGTCGTCATGCTCATTGACATATCAAATTGGTCATTGACCAAGTTGGTGATCATGCCAGCAGGGGCTGAGACAAACACGACACCGACGAGCAATAGCAGGACAATGGCAAAAATGTTCATAAAATGTTTGGCGCCATTGCCTAGGTATCGACCTGTGATAGTGGGTACGGAAGCGCCGCCGTTGCGAATAGACAGCATGCCAGAGAAGTAATCATGCACTGCGCCAGCAAAGATACAGCCAAGTACAATCCAAAGCATCGCAGCAGGACCATAGAGCGCACCCATAATTGGACCAAATATTGGACCCACACCTGCAATGTTGAGAAGTTGAACTAAGTATACTTTCTTTGTCGACATTGGAACGTAGTCGACGCCGTCAGCTTTGGTATGTGCCGGAGTTTGACGCTTTTCGTTAATGCCAAACACTTTCTCGATAAAAGCGCCGTAAAGAAAATAACCGCCAATCAGTGCGGCAACGCAGGTTAAGAACCACAACATAGTTTGTTATCCTTTGTTTGTAATTGTATTAAAATCTATAGGGGATGATAACGTGACTTGATGGACGGGGTTGGTTGTTATTCGGTGAGTGGTGTAATAGCTGATTAAGTGGTCAATAGCTAGGTTAAGTGGTTTTATGACGGCTTAAGAGGTCGAAATAATAGGGTGAGCGGTCGTAGAGAAGCGTGAGTTGCATCACTAAAGCTTGTCAACAGTGGCTTTCTTAAAGGAATACTGGCATTGTGTCAGCATTCATATGTGATACAAAAGGATGACGATGAAAGCCATTATTACTGTACTTGCTGGGTTATTATTATTTGGGTGCGCCAATGGTATTGAAGAGCTCGCCAAGCAGGGAAGCTGGAATAAAATAGGGTATCAAGATGGTGTCAGAGGGCAACTACCTCGCACGTACTCTGCGTTACAAGAGCTAGGCCCTGCGAACCATGCCGAATATGAACGTGGCTATCAAATCGGTGTCATTGAGTTTTGTGATGCGGATTTTGCTTATCAGATTGGTCTTTCTGGGCAGTATTATCTCAGGCGCTTGTGAAGGGCTTCCCGACGCACAGCGCTTTCGCATGGAATGGCAGCGCGGTTGGAGCGAGTACTCGAATTAAGCCTCAATTTGAAAGAGTAATGGGACCTAATGGTCCCATTACTCTTTCAGCGGTAGGTTGTTTTTTAGCGCATAATCTGGCTTGAGGCCGGGCGCTTATCAGTCTTGAGAAGTCTTCGTGTTGGAAGTATTTGTATTGGCGTTGACGGCCTTTCGTAAGAAGCCTTCTTTTTCCATTAACTGCTGTTGTGCGTCTTGTTTGTTCAGCCCTGTTAGGAGCATTAAGATGGTAAGTTTAACATTGTGATCGGTGTCCTTTAATGCTTGCTTGGCAGCGTGTTCAGTACAATCTGTCGCTTGCATGACGATACGAGCAGCACGGGCGATTAATTTCGCATTGGTGGCTTTCACGTCCACCATAAGATTTTCATAGCTTTTACCAAGACGGATCATACTGGCTGTCGTTAACATATTTAGCACCAGCTTTTGTGCTGTTCCAGACTTTAGTCTTGTCGAAGTACGGTTAGCGCTTCAGGTCCCACAACCGGGCTAATAGCAATAGAGGCGATAGTCGCCAATGTCGAATCTGGGTTACAACATAGTGAGACAGTTGCTGCTCAATCTCATTGGCATACTCGAGTGCACCAATCACATAAGGGGTTCGTCCGCTAGCCGCAATACCGACAACGACATCATTAGCCGTCAGCGTGATATTAATAAGATCGCGTTGTCCCAACATAGGATCATCTTCCGCGCCTTCTTTTGCTTTAAACATGGCATCATTGCCGCCCGCGATAATACCAACAACCATATCCGGTGACGTCCCGAAAGTCGGTGGGCATTCAGAGGCGTCAAGCACACCAAGTCGTCCACTGGTATCGGCTCCAATATAAATGAGTCGACCATTATTTTTAAAGGCATGGGTAATGGTGTCTACTGCGCGGGCAATGTCGGGAATGACTTGTTCTACAGCAAGTGGTACGAGACGATCTTGTTGATTGAGGCGTTGAACAATGGCCTGGCTCGATAATAAATCGATATCCATAGTTTCTGAATTTCGCCCTTCAGAGACAAGTTGAGTGAGGGCGTGCAGTAGTGCGTCGTTAGTCATAATGTTTCCTAATTTGCCGAGTAAAGTACGCCAAGAGGGACGGCCTTGCTCGCACCTGTTACTGAAGGCAAGTTGCTGGGGATACTGTGAATGTAGCAATGCGCTAACCATGCAAACGCCATGGATTCCATATAGTCACCACTGATGGCTTCGCTGTCAGTTTTTGCCACGATGCCAATCGGTGAGAAGCTCATTTAAGCGCTGCATGAGGATTGGGTTGTTTGCGCCGCCACCACACACCAGTAATTTCGGCTGTGTGCCCATTTGATACGGAGTTAGCGCATCGACAATCGTTTGTACGGTAAACTCAGTGAGCGTTCTTAGCGTATCATGCTCCGATAAGGGAGAGGTCTGTTGAGCACATTGTCGGTTGAGCCACTCTTGATGAAAGTATTCACGGCCAGTGCTTTTCGGGGCTGGGCGCGATAAGGTATTCGTCGGTCAGGAGTTGTGTCAACCATGGCTGATTCACGTGACCTTTTTTTGCTTCTTTAGCATCAATATCAAAGGCTTTGTTGAAGTGCGTTGCGCACCATGTATCCAGTAAGGTATTACCTGGCCCGGTATCAAACCCGATAACAGAACCATCCGGTTGAAGAATCGACACGTTGGCGATACCGCCAATATTCAGGATCACTTGTGATGAGGCATTGACGCCAAAAAGATAGCGGTGAAACGCAGGAACGAGTGGAGCACCTTGCCCGCCAAGCGCCATATCCCTGCGCCTAAAATCGCCAATAGTATTGATGCCTGTTTTCGCTGCCAATAAGTGGTTATCACCTAATTGAAGGGTAAAAGGTGATGCACCATCGGGTTGATGAAATACGGTTTGACCGTGATTACCGATTGCAGTGATTTGCTCGGGAGAATAGTGAGCTTTGTGCAGCAGTTGCAACGTGGCTTGAGCATACAAGTGTCCCAACTGGTGATCGAGCTCACCAATGGAGCGTAAGTCAGTCTGTTGGCCATGACACATAGCAAGCACGCTCGCCTTTAGATGAGCGGGATAGCTAAGAAAGTGCGTCTCTATCAGAGAGATTTGTTGGCCGTCAATGGAGACTAACGCTACGTCTACACCATCTAAGCTCGTGCCAGACATGACACCAATATAATACTCGGCTTGACTCATCGCGATATACTCCTTGCTATCTGGTGCGAAAACTCAGTCGTTACTTAGCGATAGTCATTGTAAATCAAAAATAAACGGAATAATCTTTTCGCACCCCTATTTGATAATAAAATTGCAGAGGACAACTAATGGGACCGTTATGGCTAGATGTAGAAGGTTTTGAACTGAGCGCGGAAGATCGTGAGGTTTTAGAGCACCCTACGGTTGGAGGTTTGATCCTATTTTCTCGCAATTATCATGACTCAAAGCAGCTCATTGAGTTAAACCGTCAAATACGAGCGGCAGCGAAGAAGCCTATCATTATTGGTGTTGATCAAGAAGGTGGTCGTGTACAGCGTTTTCGAGAAGGCTTTACGCTCTTACCAGCGGCGCAACGTTATGCAGAGCTGGGTGACGAGGCGCTAGCTAAGCAAGCGGGTTGGTTAATGGCGGCGGAGCTTATTGCTCATGACATTGATTTGAGCTTTGCTCCGGTATTGGACCAAGGGCACGCTTGTAAAGCCATTGGTAACCGTGCGTTTGGTGAAGATATTGCGAGTATTATACGCTTTAGTAGTGCATTTATTTCTGGTATGAAACAGGCTGGTATGGCAACAACGGGTAAGCACTTCCCAGGCCATGGGGGAGTGGTTGCTGATTCGCATTTGGAAACGCCATATGACGAGCGAACTGATCTGTTTGAAAAAGATATTTTAATATTCAAACAGCAAATCGAAGCAGGGCTACTTGATGCGATGATGCCAGCCCATGTTGTTTATCCTCATTACGATGAGCACCCTGCGAGTGGTTCGCCTTATTGGCTGAAGACAGTGCTAAAAGAGCAAATGAATTTTAACGGCATTGTTTTTTCTGATGATTTATCTATGGAAGGCGCAGCCATAATGGGTGGCCCTGCCGAGCGAGCACTGCGATCCATGCAAGCTGGGTGCGATATGCTCCTCATGTGTAATAACCGACAATCAGCTGTAGAGGTATTAGATAACTTGCCGATCACAGCGGTACCTAAAGCGCAGGTGATGCTTCGTAAGCAAAATTATCACTTATCGGAACTATTCAAGTCAGAGCAATGGCGACGCGCTAATGATAGGGTCAGACGAGCGCTGAATGCAGAATAATAGTGCAATGAACGCTTGAGATCTTAATAGTATAAGAGCTTGAGCGTTCATGATTTTTGGGGTGTGGTGGCAAATAGATGCGCCCCAAAAAGTGGAAATTATTGAAAACCTAATGTTTCTTTCAGGTTTTTCAGGTAGCGCCGACTTACAGGAACAGAGAAGTCACTATGGGTGATGATTTCTGCCAGCCCATGTTCTAACAGTTTTATCTCTTTTATACTTTTTACGTTAATAAGATATTGACGGTGGCAACGTAATAGCGGTGTTTTTTCTTCGAGTATTTTCAGAGACAGTTGACTATTGGCTTGTTGTGTCGCGGTTTTTACTTGGACGCCCGTAATATCGCTAAACGCGCACTCAACTTCTAAAGTCGGAATTATGACGATTCGGTTGTGTCCGACACAAGGGATCTGATCTAACGTCGCAGGTGACATAGACTGAACGAGATCGTGAGTTTTTTGCTCGTGTTTTAGTAATCGATTAACGGTTTTGTTGAGCCTCGCAGGATCAATAGGTTTAAGCAGGTAATCAAAAGCATTGTCTTCAAACGCTTGTACCGCATATTGATCATAGGCCGTAACGAAGACGACGTTAGGCATGGAGTCAGGATCTAACATTCCTAGTAGTTCTATCGCAGGTAATCTGTGGCATTTGTATGTCTAAAAAGACGACATCAGGCTTTAGGCTATTAATCTTTTTAAGCCCTTCAATAGCATTGCTTGCCTGATCAATCACGTTAATGCCTTCCATATCGGCCAGCAGCTCAACGAGCTCTTCGCGGGCAAAGCACTCATCATCAATTATTAAAGCAGTCATAGTGGTCATGAGGTCACAGTGTTCCTTGTGTGAACGTGATTTTCTTGCGCGGGAATAATAAAGCTCATTCGAGTGTAGGTGTTTTTTTCTACCTCAATTTTTAGCGCTGCGTCACGACCAAATTTGTTGCTTAGCCGTTTATCGACGATTTGCATTCCCAGTCCTTGATGATCGTTTTTGGGTGCACAATAGGTTCCAGCGTCATCTTCAACAATAATGCGATGCCCTGTCACTGATTTCACGCTATAAATTCGTACGCTGCCCCCTTCTATTTTGGTGGAAACACCATGTTTGATAGCATTTTCAACCAATGGTTGCAGTGTGAAACTCGGGACTTTTCGGTCGAGTAGTGACGGTTCGATATCAATATCGACAGTGAGTCTGTCAGTAAATCGAGCTTTCTCGATCGTCAGATAGGCGTTTACATGCGAGAGCTCATCATGCAGTGATACGGTATCGATATTTTGCTTTAGGTTACTGCGGAAAAACTGCGAGAGGTGCTGAATTAGACTGCGCGCTTTGTCTGGGTCACGACGAGTGATGGCGCTAATCGTATTAAGGGCATTAAACAAAAAGTGAGGGTTAACCTGTGCATGCAGCAATTTGATCTCTGATTGGTTAAGTAATGTCTGCTTATGAATATACTCACCATGGAGGATTTGGCTCGACAGCAATTGCGCGATACCTTCAGCCATTGACATGTTTATAGTCGAGAACAGCTTTCGTTTGGGTTCGTACAGCTTAATGGTACCAATGACTTTATTCCCTGCACGAAGGGGGATGATAAGTGCAGAACCAAGTTTACAGTCTTGGGAGATGGAACATTGGTATGTGTTGTCTTTACCATCAAGGTAGATGATGCGATTCTCGGTAATGGAATCCAATGTGCTCTGAGATGAGATAGGTCGGTTGAGCTTATGGTGGTCATCACCGATGCCAACGAAGGCGAGAATTTTATCATTGTCGGTTATTGCGACTGCGCCTACCTTCGTCTCTTCGTAGATAATACGAGCAATCTTACTGGCATTTTCAGAGTTGAAACCATGCACAAGGATACCAACGGAGCGCTCTGCGATGTTTAAAGCGCGTCGAGAAAATGTTGCGGAGTATTCTTCGAAGATGGTTTTACGATCTTGTAGGATACTCATAAAGAGCGCGGCACCGATCGAATTTGCAATAATCATAGGTGCGGCAATGTCGCTAACCAGTGACGCTGCTTGGTCGAAAGGTTTGGCGACAGCGAGAATAATCAACATTTGGATAATTTCGGCGCTAAATGTGACATAGAAAACAACAAGAGGATTAAAAAGCGCTTCTTTTTTTGATTTCTTAATGAAATAGAGATGCACCATTCCGCCAATCAACCCTTCTGCTGTCGTTGAGATTGTACAGGCAAGGTCGGTAAAGCCACCCAAGGTGTAACGGTGTATTCCTCCTGTTAACCCCACCGCAAACCCCACAAGAGGACCACCGAACAACCCACCCATGACGGCCCCGATAGCGCGAGTATTGGCTATTGCATCGTTGATTTGTAAACCAAAATAGGTGCCAAGTATGCAAAATGAAGAGAACAAGATATAGATACTGAGCTTATGGCTTAGGTGGTTCGACAGGCTAAATAGTGGGATGAAAATAGGTGTTTTACTCAGCATGTATGCGAGCATGAGATAAACACACATCTGTTGAAGTAAAGAGAGGATTAAGTCCATCGAAAGTTACCTAGAGTGCAAGTATTGATATTGTATACCGAAATGATGGGAGAGGCGCGACTCTTGTTTTAGTCTGCAAGTGTTGCGGTCTGCTGCCGTAAGAATAATGTTGAACAATGAATGTAAATTTAATTTTACGGCAATTGTTTTTTAATGTTTACACTTGCATGTCGTTTGTATTTTAGTATATTGGTTTTCATTAGCTGGCTGGGTAAAGTGACTGCAAGTCTGGCGTAAATTAATTTGTACAGGTAGAGTTATGAAGAAGAGTGAATTAAGTAATATTAACATTAGCGATGAACAGGTACTGATCACGCCTGAAGCACTAAAAGCGAAGTTACCACTAAGCGAGAAAGCGAGAAAGTTTATTCAAGAGTCGCGAGATGCTATTGCTGATATTATCCACAAGCGTGATCATCGACTATTGGTCGTTTGTGGTCCGTGCTCGATTCATGACATTGACGCCGCTAAAGAATACGCGAAACGTCTCAAAGCGCTCTCTGCTGAGCTCAATGATCAATTGTACATTGTTATGCGCGTGTACTTTGAAAAACCTCGTACCACCGTTGGTTGGAAAGGCCTGATCAATGATCCGCAATTGGATGGTACCTTTGATATTGAACACGGCTTGCATGTTGGGCGTGAACTATTAACGGATCTTGTTGAGATGGATATCCCACTAGCAACGGAAGCGTTAGATCCCATTAGCCCACAGTACCTCGCCGACACATTCTCGTGGGCGGCAATTGGCGCCCGTACTACGGAGTCTCAAACTCACCGCGAAATGGCCAGTGGCCTTTCTATGCCGATTGGTTTTAAAAATGGTACGGATGGCAGTTTGTCCACCGCGATTAATGCGATGCAGGCCGCGTCTTCGAGCCACCGTTTCATGGGAATTAACCGAGAAGGGCAAGTGGCATTGTTGACGACACAAGGGAATGTGGATGGTCACGTTATATTGCGAGGTGGCAAGCAGACGAACTACGATTCAGTTTCCGTTAATGAATGTGAGCAAGAGCTCGCAAAGCACAACTTAGATGCATCATTGATGGTGGATTGCAGTCATGCGAATTCACGTAAAGATTACCGTCGTCAGCCGTTGGTTGCAGAAGACGTCTTACATCAAATACGCGAAGGGAATAAGTCGATTATCGGTCTGATGATAGAGAGTCATTTGAATGAAGGGAATCAAAGCTCAGATATTCCATTAAGTGAAATGCAGTATGGCGTGTCTATCACCGATGCGTGTATCAATTGGGATGCAACTGAGGCACTATTACGTCATGCTCATAAAGAGCTTGTCCCATTCTTGGAAAATCGTATTAAGGAATAATCGTATCCATGTCTGCTGAATTGACCCCGCTTCGTAACAAAATTGATGAAGTTGACAAGAAGATGCTTGAGCTTTTAGCTCAGCGTCTCTCTCTAGTCGAGCAAGTTGGTGAAGTAAAAAGCCAACATGGTTTGCCAATTTATGCCCCAGATCGAGAGGCGGCGATGTTGGCTTCTCGCCGTGCTGAAGCGGAGAAGGTGGGGGTGCCTCCACAACTTATCGAAGATATTCTGCGTCGTACGATGCGAGAATCTTATGCGAGCGAAAAAGACTCTGGCTTTAAATGCTTAAATCCAGATTTACGTTCAGTGGTGATTGTTGGTGGTAACGGTCAGCTAGGTGGACTGTTTGGTAAAATGTTCGCCCTATCTGGTTACCAAGTGAAAATCCTAGGAAGCCAAGATTGGCATCGTGCTGATGAGATTCTTGACGATGCTGGGTTGGTGGTGGTGACGGTACCGATTCACCTGACAGAAGGTGTGATAGAGAAGCTCTCTAGCCTGCCTAAAGACTGCATATTATGTGATTTAACGTCAGTGAAAAAACGTCCACTCAGTACCATGTTGCGAGTGCATCAAGGCCCTGTTGTTGGTTTACACCCGATGTTTGGTCCAGATGTGCCGAGTATGGCGAAGCAGGTGATTGTTTACAGTGATGGTCGTGGTGAAGAACAATACCAGTGGCTACTACAGCAGTTTAAAATCTGGGGAGCCAGCTTGTGCCAGATGGACGCGGATAAGCATGATAATGGCATGACGTTGATCCAAGCTCTCCGCCACTTTACCTCGTTTGCTTACGGTCTACATTTGAGTAAAGAAAATCCAGACTTAGACACCTTAGTGACATTGAGTTCGCCAATTTACCGTCTCGAATTAGCGATGGTAGGTAGGCTCTTTGCACAAGACCCAAACTTGTACGGTGACATTATTCTTTCATCGGAAGAGAATATTGCGATGATTAAGCGTTTCCATCAGCAGTTCGGTGAAGCGTTAACCTTGTTAGATAACAAAGATAAGGCGGGTTTTGTTTCGCAGTTTGAGCAAGTGAGTGCGTGGTTTGGTGATTACTCTCAGCAGTTTATGTCAGAGAGTCAGAATCTACTTAAACAAGCCAATGATGCGATTCATCGAGCTTAATTATTAAAAATATTAACGACATAGAATACATAGAAAAACGCAGCTTACGCTGCGTTTTTTAGTATTTGTGGTTGCGTGAGCTCGCTAGCCTTTAATGCGTATGTGATTCTTCTGATGAAGACTCTTCGTTGCCCGCTGTTTTCATTGAGGCATCGACATAAGGTGCATTGGTTAAGTTAATCTGCAGTTTAACGACACTGGTGATCAAATCGACTAGTGGTGCCCACTGTACTTTTTCTCTTTCTCAAATACATAATCAAAGTTCTCTGGGCTCCAGTCCATTAGGTACTGTGGATTAAGCGTACGGCCTAGAAAGCGAACTTCGTAGTGCAAGTGTGGTCCTGTAGAGTTACCACTATTGCCACATTGCGCGATCACGTCGCCTTTGCGAACAAATTGGCCACTCTTAGCTTTAAATCTATTGAGGTGTGCGTAAGAACTCATAAAACCAAAAGCGTGACGAATAGTCATGTAATTGCCATAGCCTTTACGGCTTGGACGAACCGTTTCCACGACGCCATCGGCAGGGGCTAGGATCTGTTCTCCGGTTTTACAGGTTAGATCAATGCCTGCATGCAATTGTCTTTTTCCGGAGATAGGGTTAGTTCTACGGCCATAAGATGAACTAATTCGCTGATATGTCATCGGGCTGTCATTTGGGATAAGCCTAAACATGGTTGCACGCACGGCTGAATCAATAGCGGCAGCGTCAATGCGCTGTTCCAGTGGCATTTCTGCGTCGTATAACTCTTCATCAACAAGCCCTAGTACTGCTTCTACATCATTGACGCGTTTGCCAAGTAATTGCAGCTCGTCACGCTTCTCTTCGAGCTCTTGAGAAAGGTCATGGGTGGCGTTTACTTGATCTTCAAGCTTTGCTTCTAGTAGGGCGTTTTCTGCTTGCAGGCTAGATACGGTGACTTCTGTTGAGGTCAGCTCGGTCTGTGATTGTTGATACGAATAGCTCACTAAGCCAAAAGCAATGGGAAAAGCAGCAGCTATTAGAATCGCGGTATACGTTCGCTTTCTTCCTAGACGTAGCGTTTTTTGAGTCTTTCCCTGAGTTGTTGGTATAACAACCTTAATTTTATTTGGCATGATGATTTCAGTTTGAACTGTCAGGATTTGATGAATTTATTGATTTTTTCGTAAATTCTGACCAAAAAGGAAGGCAAATCACAAAAAAACAGGCCGCTATTATTAGCGGCCTGACGTTAAAACACAAGTTTATCTCAAATTCGAATGACTATTTTGAGATACGCTTATATTTAATACGGTGTGGTTCTGCAGCTTGTGGACCCAGTGTTTTCTTCAGCCAGTCCATGTATTCGGTATAGTTACCTTCATAGAAGTTCACTTGACCTTCATCACGATAGTCGATGATATGAGTCGCAATACGGTCTAAGAACCAACGGTCGTGCGAGATAACCATGGCACAGCCTGGGAACTCAAGCAGAGCTTCTTCAAGTGCGCGTAGCGTTTCAACATCGAGGTCATTGGTTGGTTCATCGAGTAGCAACATGTTGCCACCAGCTTTAAGCAGTTTTGCTAGGTGAACACGGTTACGCTCACCACCAGACAGTTCACCGATGATCTTTTGTTGATCAGAACCTTTGAAGTTAAAGCGAGAGCAGTAAGCTCGAGCTTGGATTTCAAAGTTATTGATCTTAATGATATCTGAACCTTCGGAGATCTCTTGGAATACCGTGTTCTTGTCATTCATTGAATCACGGAACTGTTCAACTGATGCTAGTTTCACGGTATCGCCAAGCTCAATGGTGCCAGAGTCTGGCTGCTCTGTTCCACTTAGCATTTTGAAGAGTGTTGATTTACCTGCACCGTTGGCACCAATGATACCGACGATTGCCCCTTTAGGGATGCTAAAGGATAAGTCGTCAATCAGTACACGGCCATCGAACGACTTGGTTAGGTTAGTTACATCCAGTACTTTGTCACCAAGACGTTCGCCTGGTGGGATAAAGAGCTCATTGGTTTCGTTACGTTTTTGGTGGTCACCACTTTGCAGTTCTTCGAAGCGAGCCATACGCGCTTTTGATTTCGCTTGGCGGCCTTTAGGGTTTTGACGAACCCATTCAAGTTCTTTTTCAATGGTTTTTTGACGAGCTTTTTCTTGCGACGCTTCTTGTTGAAGACGCGCATCTTTTTGCTCTAGCCAAGACGTATAGTTACCTTCCCAAGGAATACCTTCGCCACGGTCAAGTTCAAGAATCCAACCCGCGGCATTGTCTAGGAAATAACGGTCGTGGGTAATCGCTACGACGGTACCTGTATAGTCAACAAGGAAGCGCTCTAGCCAAGCAACAGACTCTGCGTCCAAGTGGTTGGTTGGTTCGTCGAGAAGGAGCATGTCAGGTTTTTCTAAAAGCAGGCGACAGATGGCCACACGGCGGCGCTCACCACCGGATAGAAACTCTACTTTCGCGTCCCACTCTGGCAAACGCAATGCATCGGCAGCTCGCTCTAATGTATTGTCTAGGTTGTGACCGTCTTTCGCTTGAATGAGGGCTTCAAGTTCACCTTGCTCTTTTGCTAGAGCATCAAAGTCTGCATCCGGTTCGGCGTAGGCGGCGTAGACCGCATCAAGACGTTTCATTGCGTCCGCAACATCCGATACCGCTTCTTCGACGATTTCACGTACCGTTTTTGATTCGTCTAACTTAGGTTCTTGTGGCAGATAGCCCACATTCAGTCCTGGCTGTGGACGAGCTTCACCGTCGATATCGGTATCAAGACCGGCCATGATACGAAGTAAAGTCGATTTACCCGAACCGTTGAGGCCCAAAACACCAATCTTAGCGCCAGGGAAGAAGCTCAAAGAAATGTCTTTAAGTATTTGTCGTTTCGGTGGCACAATTTTGCTCACTCGCGACATGGTATAGACGTATTCAGCCATTACCGATCGTTCCTAATATTCAGTCAATAGAACCTGTATTTTACACCACGCAGTCACTACCTTTCAATTTTCCTTGGCTAGCAACATGAACTCATTTTGGTACTGATGAGTCGAATCGCTCGAAATCTACAGCTATGAAGCAAAAAGAAACAAATTCTTAATGAGAAAGAGATTGGCATAAGCCGAGTAATCGTCTTAAATTGAAGATTAACCGTATCTTATATGCGTGTAGCAAGAGCGGAAAAATAATAACAATAATGTTTGTAGTGGTCGGGTTACCAGCACTTCAAAGGGATAAGGTTAGATGAATAAACAAGGAAATCGTTGCTTGCTATGGACAGCGCTGTTGTCGTGTCTATTAGGGACAAGCCTGGCTCAGGCACAAGGTGAGGACAAATCACGGCTTAAGCAGCGAGAGGTCTACGATAAAGCGCAAGCGCTAATAGATAAAAATGACATCGCTGGCTATCAAGCATTGCGGCCACTAATTGCTGATTATCCATTAACACCCTATATCGATAATCGAGTGTTTTCGTTACAGTTGAAGGATAAGTCGGTCGCTCAGGTCAATACATTTATCGAGAGTAATCAGTCGTTTCCATTTTCTTACCGTATTCGAGCCCCTTACCTGGACAGATTAGCTCAGCAGAAGCGTTGGCGTGAACTACTTGAGTTTCAAACTACGTATCCAAATGGCGAGCGATACCAGTGTCTTTATCATGTTGCTCAGCTAAAGACGGGTAATAAGGAAGCGGCGTACAAAGGCGCGGAGAAGCTGTGGAAGAGTGGTGAGAGTGTCTCTGATGCGTGTGATCCTCTATTTTCAGCATGGAATAAAGCGGGCTTTCGAGCCGATGAACATATCATTGAACGCATGACGTATGCCTACCAGTCACGTAATGGTTCGCTGATCAAATATCTCAATAAACAGCTTAAAACGAGTACTGGAAAATCACAGGGTAAGCAAGTCGCCTCTTTATTTGCCTCTCCTAAAACGGTGACATCGTTCATTAATGAGTCCTTCCCCGCGCCATATAAAGCGCGATTGATTGAAGCCGCCTTTCGTAAACTCGCTCGCTCTGATAGTGAGCAAGCCTATTCTTTATGGCCAAGCCTTGAGTCGAACAGCAACATGTCTGCGGATTCAAAGCAATCTATGGCGGAATATTTGGCGATGCGTTTCATTAATACTGAGTCGCCATCGGAAGCGAAATGGCGTGATTCAGTGCTAGTGAAAAGTGTCAATGACACCAATATCGAACGACGAGCGCGTCTTGCGATTCAGGAGGTAGATTGGCAAGGGCTCTCGGCTTGGATAGCAAGGTTGTCTGAGGCGAAAAAGCAGAGCAGCCGCTGGCAGTATTGGTTGGCGCGTACAGAAATTGCGTTAGGGAACCCATCGGGCGGTGAGCAACGCTTGCAGGGCTTGGTTGGCGAACGGAATTTTTATAGTGCAGCGGCAGCGATCTATTTGCAGCACTCCATCGTGTATCCAATTTCTCAAGTTGTCATCGATATGGAGACGCTTTCGCTATATAAAACAAGCTTGATTCGTATTGGAGAATTAATTGATAGGGATAAGATTGCTGCCGCAAAATCCGAATGGCGCTACTTGCTGTCCCGTGTCTCTAAAGAAGAAAAAACAATGTTGGCAGCTTATGCTGGGCAGCAACGCTGGCATCATTTTACGGTAGTGGCAACGATTTCAGCAAAAATGTGGGATACCATGAACTTACGTTTTCCACTCGCCCATCGCTGGTGGTTTGATTTTTATGCGAAAGAGCTCAATATGGACAGCGTTATGCTGATGTCTTTAGCAAGACAGGAAAGCGCAATGGATGTAGAAGCCCGTTCTCCCGTAGGGGCTCGCGGGGTGATGCAAATCATGCCAGCAACGGCAAAATATACCGCTAAGAAACATAAGATTCCTTATAAAAATAGCCAAGAGCTCTATCGCGT
This sequence comes from Vibrio sp. GJ43-1, assembly GCF_055808835.1. Classification (NCBI taxonomy): domain Bacteria; kingdom Pseudomonadati; phylum Pseudomonadota; class Gammaproteobacteria; order Vibrionales; family Vibrionaceae; genus Vibrio; species Vibrio sp. GJ43-1. The sequence continues at coordinate 798,465 of NZ_CM147884.1, forward strand.
GGGGAAAAATATTCAGATTGGTTCTCACTACTTAAATGAACTATTAGGCAATTATGAGGATAATCGTATCTTTGCTTTTGCCGCTTATAATGCCGGACCAAACCGAGTAAAACGTTGGCGTCAGCGCTCGGATGAACAACTTGATGTGTTTGCCTTTATTGAAACCATTCCATTTAAGGAAACTCGTGGTTATGTCCAAAATATCCTGATGTTTCAAACCTATTATCGAGATCGGCTCGGTGTTAGCGGGGATTTTTTAACGCCGGATGAACTGAATCGTCGATACTAGACGACTAGGCTACCAATGTTTAGGTGCTTAAGGGTAGAATACTCACTGGAACGTTTCTGATGGAAAAGTGAATGGAACCTCAATACCAAGACTGGCAACAAGTGCTGGATTTGATTCAACGAACCGATGGTCCAGAGCAACAGGCGGCATTAATGACCATGCTCCTGACTCCCGACGAAAGAGAAGCTGTGACCGCGAGGGTAAACATTTTATGTGAGCTACTCAAAGGTGAGTTGTCTCAGCGACAGATCAGTCAAATGCTTGGAGTAGGCGTCGCCACAATTACACGTGGCTCCGCTGAAGTAAAACGCTTAAGCGACGCTAAAAAGTGTCACTGAGCGATTTACTGCTCAAATAGTGAAGCGAAACGTCGTTTCCTGAGGTACTTATCCTCCTGAAGTACTTGGGAAGTGGTTTGGATTCATGAAGGGGATCAGGGCAAGAATAAGAGCTTGGTGATAAACGGAACTGCGAGTTAATTGATGATTGGTGAGCAAGGCAATTGCCCCGCCTTTCTGTTTGATATTTTTTGTTCCAAACGTTGAATCCATGACATCTCCCAACTCAATATCTGGCGCAAGCTGTGCGATTACACTTGGTGGTAGCATTAAGCTTGCGCTTCGTATTTTCCTACCTTGCCATTTGATTCGATGACCATCCATGCAAAAGTAGAGTCAGCATCTAATCCTGCTTCAATCCCAACATAAAAATGTCCATCTTCTACCGCATGGCGGGCATTGCTTACTCGATTGCATGCCCCTAATAGTGTCTCGTCGTTATTCATAGGCTGTTCGGAGACGTTACTTGGGACACGAATACCTTGAAAATTGAAAGCTAAGCCTGGAAAAGCAGCGTCGAAAGCACTTTTTACCGCATTGATTTTTGCTGGATTGAGTGACGCGATGACGACTTTTTTCATGATATTGAATTCCATTTTTCTAGTTAACAAACTCAATTCTAACGTAAATTTTCCTTGTTTATGTCATTAATTTATTCCAGCGGGGTTACCCTAAAAGTGAACTCGAAGAGGTTCATTAAAGGAAAATAATAATATATAGTACGTCGTTCTATTTGTTGCGAACGTAATGACAAGAGATAATGGAAATGAAAATTAAAAAAGTAGTGGTAGTGGCTGGTTTAGTGACTTTAGTTGGGTGTCAGGCTACGCAGCGACAAAATGCAACAACAGGAGAATACGAAACAAATTCCGCAACAAAAGGTGCGGTGATCGGTGCTATAGCAGGTACTGCAGTAGGAATTGCCTCTGGTGGCGACAGTCGAGGTATTTTGCTCGGAGCTGCAAGTGGTGCTGCTATTGGGGGTGGTGCGGGGTACTACTTTGACCAACAAGAAAAAGCTTTAAGGCAAGAACTGCTTAACTCCGGCGTTCAAGTCGAGCGAACAGGCGATAATCAACTGATACTTAGGTTGGAAAATGGAATCGGCTTCAATAGCAACTCTTATGCATTGAATAACAGCATAAACAGTACATTAAAAGGTGTTGCTCGAGTGTTAGTCGAATATCCAGATACCAGTCTTGTTATCGATGGGTTTACCGATAGCTCGGGCAATGCACAGTACAATCAAGAGCTCTCAGAGAAGCGAGCTGAGCAAGTGCGCTCGTTTTTGGTTAGCCAAAATGTAGCAGCAGGCCGAGCGGTTGCTCGAGGTAATGGTGAGCGATTCCCAATTTGCTCTAATTCTACTTCTGAAGGGCGAAAGTGTAACCGCCGCGTAGAGATAAAAATCATGCCGTTGAGTTAATATAACGCGATGATAATAAATATAAACAAAGCCCCAGTGTGATGACTGGGGCTTTGTTTTTATGCGTTTAAATCGGGAATGACAGGTTTCACGTTGTCGATGGGGTAACAACCTAACACTTTTAGATACTTAGTGATTTTGATTAGCTCTTGAGTGGCAAGTTGCATCGATTCTGAGTCTTTATGCGCTTCAACATCCACATAAAACATCTCCTCCCACGGGTTACCCATAATAGGGCGAGATTCCAGCTTCGTCATATTAATGTCGTAGCGTTGCAGCACGAGCAATGTTTCCACTAACAGAGCAGCTTCTTGCGAGGTCGACATAATGAAGGTCGTTTTTGCTGGGATCTGCGTAGAAACTTCGACAGGCTTTCTTGCAACAATAATGAAACGGGTATGATTCTCTGTTTGGTTGGCAATATCACTTTGAATGGATTGTAGACCATAAAGCTTACCACTGGATGCATGCCCAATGGCTGCAACGTCATCACGAGCTAATTCTTGTACTTTCTGCATCGCATCGGCGGTACTTGCACATGATTCGAGAACAACGCCAGAAAGTCGGCTTAAGAATTCACTGCATTGCTGGTGCGGCTGAGGGTGTGAGTAGAGTGTTTTGATTTTCTCTAGTTGTATATCTTTAGTCGCCACCAAACAGTGGTCGATAGGTTGAGTCAGCTCGCCAACAATATGCAATGTCGTGTGTTGAAGTAAATCAAACACTTCGTTGATAGAGCCTGAACTGGTATTTTCAATGGGTAGCACGCCGTAATCCGCATGACCTGATTCTACGGTTTTTATGACTTCTTTAAACTGATCGCAGTTTAGCTCTATCAGTTCGGTATTTTTACGAGAAAAGAACTCTCGGCTTGCTAAGTGAGAGTATGACCCTTTTGAACCAAGGAACGCAACGCGAGCAAGTGGCTTCCGGCTTTGTTGTGGGTTGGCTAAGTTCTGTAAGTAGTTTTGCTGTAATAAAACGGAATCTTCAATGATAGTGTGAAAAATCTTAGTAATATAAGGCGCATCGAGTTGGTATTTGTCTTTACCGTTATTGATGAGTTTGACGAGCAGTTGTTGCTCTCTAGAGGCATCTCGTACTGGCTTCGATGTTTCTACCTTACTCTTGGCCACCTCTATACTGAACCTGCGGCGTTCAGAGAGAAGTTGCAGTAATTGGTCGTCTAGTTCATTAAGACGTAGTCGAATCTCATCAAGAGAATATTTAGTATCGGTCATCGAATTATCCTTATAAAAAAGCCTCCCTTTTGGGAGGCTTTCCGTTCGTTTTTGACTTTTCTTTCGTAAACGACGATGCCCCCAAGTTTATTGGAGGAAAAAGAAGTCAAAAAGGAACGGAGGTGTGTATAACATTTCAAATTACTTTTTATTGAACCCAACCACACAATAGGGAAGCAGGCATAGACCGTCAAGCAAAAAAATAGCGCCCTTAGGCGCTATAGAAAGAATTGTGGTCGTTATTCGACTTCAGCTTCAATCTCTTCTTCGAATTCAAGTTTTTCCGAACGACGTGCTTCAGGCTTATGTCTTAATTTATTCAGTTGTCGTTCTAGCTTCTGTTCAACTTCATTGACTGCTGTGTAGAGATCTTCATGAGAAGCGGAAGCGACAAGTTTGCCTTTGGGTACCGTTATCGCAGCTTCAAATTTCATTTGTTTGTTCGGCTCTTCACTGAAAGCGGTTTGGCAACTAATGATATCAACTTGCCACTTCTCAAGTTTTTTAAACTTACTTTCAATGTGTTCACGGATTGCAGAGGTTATCTCAATATTTTTGCCAGTAATGTTTACTCTCATATGCGTTTCCTCTGTGACATCCCTTATGGGTTAACTCCAGATTACTCATTCAATAGTAAAAAAATGTGATATAGATCACTAAAGTAACAGGGCATTATTCAATGAGAATTAAATGTGATCTATCGCAAAAAATCGAATGGAATCGTGTTAAAAAGGCTTCCCTTTATTCGAAAATTCATTAAATTTGAAAGAGTAATACGCTAAAAATCCACTGTTTTTGGGGCATTGTTACGACCTGAAAATCCCGCCGCACAAAAAGTGCACGACACGAAAGTGTGATTTAAGTCACGCACTCTCCCCCTTTTCAGTCATTCAGCATCTTATAAAACGAAATATCACTATTTTTAGCTTGTTGTTCTTGCCGGATCTCTTTTAACGACTCAAGTTGCTTGTAGATAACGAAGTAACGGTTGATATTCATCACATAGGTGACAGGTTCTGAACTGATGTTACGCCTTGCCATTAACTCAACGTTACCAAACCACTTGTTTGCATCGTAGCCATGCTTTGTTGCCAGACGTCTCATTTTTGAAATATTGCCAGGCCCTGCGTTGTAGGCGGCAAGCGACAAATAGACTTTGTCGTCCTCACTGATGGCATCATCATTAAAATAGCGATCGCGAATAAATCTTAGGTACTTCACCCCTGCATGAACGTTGTTATCGATTTTGTTGATATTCTTGATGTTAACGTTTCTATCTCTCGCCGTACTCGGGAGGACTTGCATGATGCCGACGGCACCTTTTGGGGAGACTTTGCTTTGGTCGAGTTTTGATTCTTGAAAAGCTTGCGCCGCAATCATGAGAAAATCGAATTCATATTTGTCTGCGTATTTCTTAAATAGGTCAGTCATGCCGTTTAACCGCTCAAGCGACTTAGGATCGAGCGCTCTTGCAAACCATGAGGTGTTGTCTAAATATTTGTTATAGATAACATTACCAAGCAAGGTGCCTCCTTTTGCTGTTTTGATATAAGCATTCACCTGTTTGGCGAGTTGCGGTGACTCTTTTCTCATTGCCCAAGCTATTTTACCGTTACTTCGCAATGGCATGTCGGTATGTATATTTAAATCCTTGAACGTTTTACGCCAAAACTCGGCTTTATGGCTATCTAGAATCGTCGCTCCAATATAGCCCTGCTTTATCATTTCAATGAGCTCATAGTCTTGCAGTGTTTCTTCTAAATATTGAACAAAAACAGGCGGCAGGTTGTTGTCGGTCAATTTTTTGTTGAGTGTTTGAAGACTTTCAAAATAGCTTGAACTTGCCCTTACCCACACTTCTTTGCCGCTTAATGCCTCAATCGAGCTGAGATTAGGGTAGTCTTCAGAGGTAATAATCAATTCATTGATATCAGTAAGTATTGGGTTACTGAATTGAATGACATCTTCTCTACGGCTGGTAACGGTTAAGTTAGCTATGATGAGATCACCGTAACCTCGGACGAGTGATGGAATGAGATCGTCGCGAGGCACGGGAATAACTTGTACTTTTAAATGGCGATATTTCTTTTTGAGTTGTTTCTCGAAGTGATACAGCTGCTCTGCACCGATGCCTTTGGGTTGCCCTTTGTCGATATAGTAAAAGCCAAGATCAGCAGCGACAAGTACTCGCAACACGCCACGTTTAGTGAGGCTATCCAGATCGCCAGTATAGGGGTCGTTAGATAGGGGAGTGAGTTCCAGTGCAACTGATGGAAAGCTAGTGAAAGCCATCATCAAGCATAATATAAATGTTTTCACATACAATCCTTGTTACTACTGTGTTAAAGATAAATATATAAATGAAAACGATATTTTTCCAATTTATGACATAAAAAAACGCTGTCCAATGGACAGCGTTTTTTTATGTTTTTGTTTAAGCGTAGATTTGACTCAGTGTTTACTCGGGATTGAGTTCCATTAATGTTTCGGTGCGCTTAACTTGATCTTCCATTCCTAACTTTTCATAGGCTTTCTTTTGAATGGTGAGAGATTTTCTCGCGGCCTCTGTGTCTGGAAAGGTCTTTTGTATTTCTTAGTAGCGATTGATCGCTGCGATCCATGCTTCGCGACGCAGATAAAAATCAGCGGTAGCGAGGTCATAATTCGCTAAGCGGTTCTTTAGAGCCACTAGGCGTTTTTGTGAGTCTTCAGCGTAAGCACTATTTGGGTAGCGTTTTAGTAGGCGGTCGAAATCAGAAAAGGCAGCTTTAACTGGCTCAGGATCTCGATCTGAGCGATCGATCTTGAAAATATCATGCATAAAGTTTCGGTCTTGGGCCATGTGAGTTAAACCTCGCATGTACAGTACCCAGTCTGAACGATTATGTGTTGGATTTAATCGAGAAAATCGCTCTATGGTCGCTAAGCCCAAAGCTAAGTCATCATTTTTGTAGTAAGCATAAATGAGATCAAGCTGAACTTGTTCAGTATAAGCGCCAAAAGGGTAGCGAGAATCTAGCGCTTCCAAACGCTCAATAGCTGAAGTCCAATTACCACCTTGTAGTGATTCTTGTGCTTCTGAGTACAGTTGTGATGGTGGGACATCTGGAACGGTGACTTCTTTGTCAGCACAACCAAACAGCAAAGCTAGGGAAAGTAAGCTTGTCAGTTTAAGCAGTTTCATACTAAAACGAGATTCCTTGACGTAAATATTTGTCAGTCTCCATTACTTTTCACTCAAGTAACAGATACAATGTTGGGATACATTATCCACACTAGTGGTTACTTAGTCCCAAGGTTTTTTAAAAAGTTCGATATGGCTCAGCAGATTGAATTAACAAATACAATAAAAGACAGCCAGTTAGGTCAAAGATTAGACCAAGCTGTTGCTGAATTATTCACAGATTTTTCTCGCTCACGCTTAAAAGAGTGGTTACTTGAGGGAAAAATCTCCGTAGACGGAGAGGTTATCACCAAGCCGCGTACTCGTGTAATGGGCGGAGAATCGATCACAATTCAAGCTGAACTAGAAGATGAAGAGCGTTTTATTGCGCAAGACATTCCTCTAGACATCGTGTTTGAAGATGATGACATCATTGTGATCAATAAGCCAAGAGATTTCGTTGTTCACCCAGGAGCTGGTACTCCAGACGGCACGGTATTGAATGCACTATTGCATCATTTTCCGGCGATCGCTGAAGTTCCGCGAGCGGGTATTGTCCATCGCTTGGATAAAGATACAACGGGTCTTATGGTTGTCGCGAAAACGGTGCCAGCACAAACACGCTTAGTAAGAGCGCTACAAAAGCGTAATATTACCCGTGAATATGAAGCGATCGCGATCGGTAAAATGACGGCAGGTGGCATGGTCGATAAAGGCATTAGCCGTCATGCGACCAAGCGAGTGCTAATGGCAGTGAATGAACTGGGTAAACCCGCGGTCACTCACTACCGAGTTGCAGAGCACTTCCGAGAGCATACGAGACTTCGTCTACGCTTGGAAACTGGGCGTACTCACCAGATCCGTGTACACATGTCTTACTTGCAACATCCATTGTTAGGCGACACGGCTTATGGCGGTCGTGCGCGTATTCCTAGAGGAGCAAGTGAAGAGTTAACGACGATGATTCGTGCGTTTGATAGACAAGCACTACACGCTGTGATGTTGAGGTTTGCTCACCCAGTTTCTGGAGAGGAGATGGAGTTCCATGCGCCAATCCCTCAAGATATGGTCGTCATGACAGAAGCATTGAGACAAGATGCCAAGCTTAATAAGGAAGAGGACGACTACTAGTGTCCACGCTTCAACCAACTTGGGTCACTCATCCTTCCATCACTTCCGTGACGTCAACGCGAGAGGAAGGGGTTTCGAAAGCCCCTTTTGATGGATTGAATATCGGTACCCATGTTGGTGACTGTGCATCAGATGTGATGATGAACCGTCAAAAGCTAATGGAGAGGGCAAGTATGCCTTCTTCACCTATCTGGCTAAATCAAACCCATTCGACAACTGTCGCCATTATTACCTCCTCTACGAATGACGTGATTGACGCGGATGCGGCTTTTACTCGCCAGCCTAATGTTGTGCTATCTGCAATGACAGCGGATTGTTTACCCATACTGCTTGCTTCCAAAGACGGAGATGAGATTGCTGCTGTTCATGCAGGATGGCGGGGGTTGGCTGATGGTATTGTTGAAAATGCGATAGATTGCTTCGCCGGAGATATTCAAGCTTGGATTGGTCCAGCGATTAGTCGTGATGCTTTTGAGGTCGGAGACGATGTCAAGAATGTGTTTTGTCGACTAGACACTAGATTTGAGCTTGCGTTTCAAGCGAAGCAAGAGCCGGGCAAGTGGCTAGCTGACCTTGCATTTATTGCCCAACTCAAATTAGAACGAGCAGGAGTGATGGATATTACGCAAAGTGGTTTATGCACGTATGCTGATCCTAAACGTTTCTTTTCCTATCGTCGTGATGGTCAAACGGGCCGAATGGCGAGCTTTGTTTGGATCAATCGCTGATTTTTATCTCTTAATCTTGAAAAATGCCTGCCGTGTAACCATCTTAATTTCATATAACGTCGTATGTCATTTGAGGGGGTTGCTATGCGCCTTGACCGTTTTACTAGCAAATTCCAAACCGCTATTTCTGATGCTCAATCTCTCGCGCTAGGGAGAGATCACCAATATATCGAACCTGTTCACTTAATGGTTGCCTTGCTTAACCAAGAGGGCAGTTCAATTCGTCCCCTGCTAACCATGCTTAATGTAGACGTGGTTCAGTTACGTTCAAAATTAGCTGAGCTATTAGATAAGTTACCTAAAGTGACAGGCGTCGGCGGCGATGTTCAGTTGTCTAGTGCAATGGGACAACTCTTCAATCTGTGCGATAAGGTGACGCAAAAGCGTCAAGATACTTATATCTCATCAGAAATATTCTTGTTGGCTGCCATTGATGATAAAGGACCCTTAGGGCAATTATTGAAACAAATGGGCCTATCTGAAGCGAAAATTAATCAAGCTATTGAACAAATTAGAGGCGGTCAGAAAGTTGATGACCCTAATGCAGAAGAAAAGCGACAAGCATTAGAAAAGTTCACTATTGATCTGACTGAGCGAGCTGAACAGGGCAAGCTTGATCCCGTTATTGGTCGTGATGATGAAATTCGTCGTACGATTCAAGTCTTACAGCGCCGAACTAAGAATAATCCCGTGATTATTGGTGAACCTGGTGTGGGGAAGACGGCCATTGTCGAGGGACTTGCCCAACGCATTATTAATAATGAAGTACCAGAAGGGTTACGAGGGCGCCGCGTGCTTTCTCTTGATATGGGATCGCTTATCGCGGGTGCCAAGTACCGTGGAGAATTTGAAGAGCGTTTGAAGTCGGTACTGAATGAGCTTGCCAAAGAAGAAGGCAATATTATTCTGTTCATTGATGAACTGCATACCATGGTTGGTGCAGGTAAAGGTGAAGGGGCGATGGATGCAGGGAATATGTTAAAACCTGCACTTGCCCGAGGTGACTTACACTGTGTAGGGGCAACGACATTAGATGAGTATCGTAAATATATTGAGAAAGATGCTGCGCTAGAGCGTCGCTTTCAAAAAGTTATCGTTGATGAACCTTCTGTTGAAGATACCGTTGCGATCTTACGTGGTTTGAAAGAAAGATATGAACTACATCATCACGTAGAGATTACGGACCCGGCAATTGTTGCGGCGGCGAGTCTATCACACCGCTATATTACCGATAGACAATTACCAGATAAAGCGATTGACCTGATCGATGAAGCTGCATCGAGCATTCGATTACAAATAGATTCAAAGCCGGAATCTTTAGATAAATTAGAACGCAGAATTATTCAGCTGAAAATTGAACAGCAAGCCCTTAAGAATGAACAGGATGAGGCGAGTGAAAAGCGTTTAGTCATTCTTAATAGTGAATTAGTAACGAAAGAGCGTGAATACGCTGAACTTGATGAAGTCTGGAATGCTGAGAAGGCAGCCTTATCGGGTACGCAGCATATAAAAACAGAATTAGAACAAGCTCGAATGGATATGGACGTTGCCCGTCGTGCTGGTGACTTAAATAGAATGTCCGAACTTCAGTATGGGCGTATTCCTGAGCTGGAAAAGCAACTTGACTTAGCGACCCAAGCTGAAATGCAAGAAATGAGTCTATTGCGAAATAAAGTGACTGACGCTGAGATAGCTGAAGTACTGTCCAAACAGACTGGGATCCCAGTTTCCAAAATGTTGGAAGCAGAAAAGGATAAGCTATTGCGGATGGAAGAAGTGCTGCATAAGCGAGTCATAGGGCAGGCAGAAGCGGTTGAGGTTGTCTCAGATGCTATCCGACGCAGCCGAGCGGGTCTATCTGATCCTAACAAACCAATAGGTTCATTCCTTTTTCTTGGTCCAACAGGCGTAGGTAAAACTGAACTTTGTAAAACACTGGCGAACTTTATGTTTGATAGTGAAGATGCAATGGTGAGAATCGATATGTCTGAGTTTATGGAAAAACATTCTGTTGCTCGTTTGGTCGGCGCACCTCCAGGTTATGTTGGTTATGAAGAAGGAGGTTATCTGACGGAGGCTGTTCGTAGAAAACCTTATTCGGTAATCTTGCTTGATGAGGTAGAGAAAGCACACCCAGATGTGTTTAATATATTACTTCAGGTATTAGATGATGGTCGTTTGACTGATGGACAGGGGCGTACGGTCGATTTTCGTAACACCGTCGTGATTATGACTTCGAACCTTGGTTCCTCTCGAATACAAGAAAACTTTGCTGTCCTGGATTATGAAGGGATCAAAAGAGAGGTTATGGAAGTCGTGACATCACACTTCAAACCCGAATTTTTAAATCGAGTAGATGAGAGTGTTGTATTCCATCCGTTGGGAGCGAAGCATATTGAATCTATCGCAGCAATACAATTACAGCGTCTAGCGCAGAGAATGGAAGACAGTGGCTATCAGCTTTCAGTTTCAAAACAAGCGCTCGAGTTTATTGCTAAGGTTGGTTTTGACCCCGTATATGGGGCGAGACCATTAAAAAGGGCGATACAGCAAAGTGTTGAGAACCCACTGGCGAAAGAAATTCTTGCCGGAAAGCTCGACCCATCGAAGCCAGTGAGGCTGGTCGTGAGTAATGATAATGTCATTGCTAGTCAATAACTCACTCTAAATCGTCAAAAAGGGAGCTTTAGCTCCCTTTTTGTATTTTAAATAGACGACTTGGTGGAATTGTGTGCGAACGAGCGCTAATGTGCATTTTTGCTTAATTTAGTACTTGCCAAGACGGAATCCTTCCCTATAATGCGACCCCACTGAGACGGGAAAGGTTCAACAAAAACCAATAACGAATCAGAAGGCTATCAAGCTCAATGAGCTTAGCAAAATAAGTTTTAAAAAGTGTTTGACACTGAAGCTTATCTAGCTAAAATGGCCGTCCGTTTTGAGCAAGCCTCGAAACAAGCTCTTTAACAATATAGACCTATATCAATCTGTGTGGACACTTGTTGATGATAATCATTATGTTTGCTTCTGCTGCAAAGCAGAAACGAACCACTTCTTCGGAAGTAAAATGGTTTTCAATGAACACGTGACCTAAGGGTAGTAAGCTCGCTTACTGTCACACAGTCAAAATTCATTATCGTTCTGTTGGAACGATAATAGCTTTAAAATTACTTCTTACTTTTTAAGTAAGGGACAGTTTTGAAGTCAGTATTCATTGAGCCGACAAAATCTTAAATTGAAGAGTTTGATCATGGCTCAGATTGAACGCTGGCGGCAGGCCTAACACATGCAAGTCGAGCGGAAACGACAACATTGACCCTTCGGGTGATTTGTTGGGCGTCGAGCGGCGGACGGGTGAGTAATGCCTGGGAAATTGCCCTGATGTGGGGGATAACCATTGGAAACGATGGCTAATACCGCATAATGCCTTCGGGCCAAAGAGGGGGACCTTCGGGCCTCTCGCGTCAGGATATGCCCAGGTGGGATTAGCTAGTTGGTGAGGTAATGGCTCACCAAGGCGACGATCCCTAGCTGGTCTGAGAGGATGATCAGCCACACTGGAACTGAGACACGGTCCAGACTCCTACGGGAGGCAGCAGTGGGGAATATTGCACAATGGGCGCAAGCCTGATGCAGCCATGCCGCGTGTATGAAGAAGGCCTTCGGGTTGTAAAGTACTTTCAGCAGTGAGGAAGGTTCATACGTTAATAGCGTATGGATTTGACGTTAGCTGCAGAAGAAGCACCGGCTTAACTCCGTGCCAGCAGCCGCGGTAATACGGAGGGTGCGAGCGTTAATCGGAATTACTGGGCGTAAAGCGCATGCAGGTGGTTCGTTAAGTCAGATGTGAAAGCCCGAGGCTCAACCTCGGAACTGCATTTGAAACTGGCGGACTAGAGTACTGTAGAGGGGGGTAGAATTTCAGGTGTAGCGGTGAAATGCGTAGAGATCTGAAGGAATACCAGTGGCGAAGGCGGCCCCCTGGACAGATACTGACACTCAGATGCGAAAGCGTGGGGAGCAAACAGGATTAGATACCCTGGTAGTCCACGCCGTAAACGATGTCTACTTGGAGGTTGTGGCCTTGAGCCGTGGCTTTCGGAGCTAACGCGTTAAGTAGACCGCCTGGGGAGTACGGTCGCAAGATTAAAACTCAAATGAATTGACGGGGGCCCGCACAAGCGGTGGAGCATGTGGTTTAATTCGATGCAACGCGAAGAACCTTACCTACTCTTGACATCTAGAGAAGCCAGCGGAGACGCAGGTGTGCCTTCGGGAACTCTAAGACAGGTGCTGCATGGCTGTCGTCAGCTCGTGTTGTGAAATGTTGGGTTAAGTCCCGCAACGAGCGCAACCCTTATCCTTGTTTGCCAGCACATAATGGTGGGAACTCCAGGGAGACTGCAGCTTGTGATAAACCGGAGGAAGGTGGGGACGACGTCAAGTCATCATGGCCCTTACGAGTAGGGCTACACACGTGCTACAATGGCGCATACAGAGGGCAGCAAGCTAGCGATAGTGAGCGAATCCCAAAAAGTGCGTCGTAGTCCGGATTGGAGTCTGCAACTCGACTCCATGAAGTCGGAATCGCTAGTAATCGTGGATCAGAATGCCACGGTGAATACGTTCCCGGGCCTTGTACACACCGCCCGTCACACCATGGGAGTGGGCTGCAAAAGAAGTGGGTAGTTTAACCTTCGGGAGGACGCTCACCACTTTGTGGTTCATGACTGGGGTGAAGTCGTAACAAGGTAGCCCTAGGGGAACCTGGGGCTGGATCACCTCCTTATACGAAGATTATCTTGATGAGTGTTCACACAGATTGATTAGGTTTATAAAGTAAAAGAGACGATATTGGGTCTGTAGCTCAGCTGGTTAGAGCGCTCGCCTGATAAGCGGGAGGTCGGTGGTTCAAGTCCACTCAGACCCACCACTATCTCCTTTGGAGATACGGTACGATATCGACACAGATGGGGCTATAGCTCAGCTGGGAGAGCGCCTGCCTTGCACGCAGGAGGTCTGCGGTTCGATCCCGCATAGCTCCACCATCTTTAAGTATTTTCTTTAAATAGAAAGTCTCTTGAAAGTATTTAAAAATGGTTACTGTTTAAGTAACACATGCTCTTTAACAATTTGGAAAGCTGACGAACAACATTTGATTTAATGTTGTTCAAATAAAAGTTCTCAAATCCTATGTCTTTAAGATGTAGGTACCAACACACATTCAAGTGTTCTTGGAAACAGCACAACTTCGGTTGTGACGTTTATATTTGAGTCCGGCAAAATCGAATGCTATCTCGCTCATTCAAATAATGAGATAGCGACTTTGGTTGTTTGCCATACATAAGACCTTTTGGGGTTGTATGGTTAAGTGACTAAGCGTACACGGTGGATGCCTTGGCAGTCAGAGGCGATGAAGGACGTAATAACTTGCGATAAGCCCAGATTAGGTAGTAATAACCTGTGAGTCTGGGATTTCCGAATGGGGAAACCCACGTGCATAAGCACGTATCATTAACTGAATACATAGGTTAATGAGGCAAACCGGGGGAACTGAAACATCTAAGTACCCCGAGGAAGAGAAATCAACCGAGATTCCGAAAGTAGCGGCGAGCGAAATTGGATTAGCCCTTAAGCTTTTAATGATGCAGGTGAAGGCTCTGGAAAGTGCCGCAGTAAAGGGTGATAGCCCCGTAACCGACACATCATAATCAGTGAAAACGAGTAAGGCGGGACACGTGATATCCTGTTTGAATATGGGGGGACCATCCTCCAAGGCTAAATACTACTGACTGACCGATAGTGAACCAGTACCGTGAGGGAAAGGCGAAAAGAACCCCTGTGAGGGGAGTGAAATAGAACCTGAAACCGTGTACGTACAAGCAGTAGGAGCCCACTTGTTGGGTGACTGCGTACCTTTTGTATAATGGGTCAGCGACTTATATTCAGTGGCAAGGTTAACCGTTTAGGGGAGCCGTAGGGAAACCGAGTCTTAACTGGGCGTTCAGTCTCTGGATATAGACCCGAAACCAGGTGATCTAGCCATGGGCAGGTTGAAGGTTGAGTAACATCAACTGGAGGACCGAACCGACTAATGTTGAAAAATTAGCGGATGACTTGTGGCTAGGGGTGAAAGGCCAATCAAACCTGGAGATAGCTGGTTCTCCCCGAAAGCTATTTAGGTAGCGCCTCGGACGAATACTACTGGGGGTAGAGCACTGTTAAGGCTAGGGGTCATCCCGACTTACCAACCCTTTGCAAACTCCGAATACCAGTAAGTAATATCCGGGAGACACACGGCGGGTGCTAACGTCCGTCGTGGAGAGGGAAACAACCCAGACCGCCAGCTAAGGTCCCAAAGTATAGCTAAGTGGGAAACGATGTGGGAAGGCTTAGACAGCTAGGATGTTGGCTTAGAAGCAGCCATCATTTAAAGAAAGCGTAATAGCTCACTAGTCGAGTCGGCCTGCGCGGAAGATGTAACGGGGCTAAGCTATACACCGAAGCTGCGGCAATATGATTTATCATATTGGGTAGGGGAGCGTTCTGTAAGCCGTTGAAGGTGGACTGTAAGGTCTGCTGGAGGTATCAGAAGTGCGAATGCTGACATGAGTAACGATAAAGGGGGTGAAAAACCTCCTCGCCGGAAGACCAAGGGTTCCTGTCCAACGTTAATCGGGGCAGGGTAAGTCGACCCCTAAGGCGAGGCCGAAAGGCGTAGTCGATGGGAAACGGGTTAATATTCCCGTACTTCTTATAATTGCGATGGGGGGACGGAGAAGGCTAGGTGGGCCTGGCGATGGTTGTCCAGGTTCAAGTACGTAGGCGGGTGGTTTAGGTAAATCCGGACCACTACTAACGCTGAGATACGATGTCGAGCTACTACGGTAGTGAAGTCATTGATGCCATGCTTCCAGGAAAAGCCTCTAAGCTTCAGATTATAAGAAATCGTACCCCAAACCGACACAGGTGGTCGGGTAGAGAATACCAAGGCGCTTGAGAGAACTCGGGTGAAGGAACTAGGCAAAATGGTACCGTAACTTCGGGAGAAGGTACGCTCTTGGCGGTGAAGTCCCTTGCGGATGGAGCTACTAGGAGTCGCAGATACCAGGTGGCTGCAACTGTTTATTAAAAACACAGCACTGTGCAAAATCGTAAGATGACGTATACGGTGTGACGCCTGCCCGGTGCCGGAAGGTTAATTGATGGGGTTAGACTTAGGTCGAAGCTCTTGATCGAAGCCCCGGTAAACGGCGGCCGTAACTATAACGGTCCTAAGGTAGCGAAATTCCTTGTCGGGTAAGTTCCGACCTGCACGAATGGCGTAATGATGGCCACGCTGTCTCCACCCGAGACTCAGTGAAATTGAAATCGCTGTGAAGATGCAGTGTACCCGCGGCTAGACGGAAAGACCCCGTGAACCTTTACTACAGCTTGGCACTGAACATTGACCCTACATGTGTAGGATAGGTGGGAGCCTTTGAAGCATGCACGCTAGTGTGTGTGGAGGCAATCTTGAAATACCACCCTTGTATGCTTGATGTTCTAACGTTGGTCCCTAATCGGGATTGCGGACAGTGCCTGGTGGGTAGTTTGACTGGGGCGGTCTCCTCCCAAAGAGTAACGGAGGAGCACGAAGGTGGGCTAAACACGGTTGGACATCGTGTGGTTAGTGCAATGGCATAAGCCCGCTTGACTGCGAGAATGACAATTCGAGCAGGTACGAAAGTAGGTCATAGTGATCCGGTGGTTCTGAATGGAAGGGCCATCGCTCAACGGATAAAAGGTACTCCGGGGATAACAGGCTGATACCGCCCAAGAGTTCATATCGACGGCGGTGTTTGGCACCTCGATGTCGGCTCATCACATCCTGGGGCTGAAGTCGGTCCCAAGGGTATGGCTGTTCGCCATTTAAAGTGGTACGCGAGCTGGGTTTAGAACGTCGTGAGACAGTTCGGTCCCTATCTGCCGTGGGCGTTGGAAGATTGAAGGGGGCTGCTCCTAGTACGAGAGGACCGGAGTGGACGAACCTCTGGTGTTCGGGTTGTCATGCCAATGGCATTGCCCGGTAGCTAAGTTCGGAATCGATAACCGCTGAAAGCATCTAAGCGGGAAGCGAGCCCTGAGATGAGTCTTCCCTGGCACTTTAAGTGTCCTAAAGGGTTGTTCAAGACTAGAACGTTGATAGGCAGGGTGTGTAAGTGCTGCGAGGCATTGAGCTAACCTGTACTAATTGCCCGTGAGGCTTAACCATACAACACCCAAAGGGTTTTGATGGACTCAAAGCAAGAACATAATTGAATGTGTATTAAGAATTTTTATTAAGCTTTCCAGATTAATTTTGCCTTCAGTTTTTATGAAAAGCTGAAAGTAAAAGAAGAATTTGCTTGGCGACCATAGCGTTGCAGACCCACCTGATCCCATGCCGAACTCAGAAGTGAAATGCAGTAGCGCCGATGGTAGTGTGGGGTTTCCCCATGTGAGAGTAGGACATCGCCAGGCTTTGAACAGACATCTATTTGAAGCACAACTTAGGTAAGACTTTAGATAGAGCCACTGCGGAGTGGTAGTTCAGTTGGTTAGAATACCGACTTGTCACGCCGGGGGTCGCGGGTTCGAGTCCCGTCCACTCCGCCACTTATTTAGACAAAGTTAAGTCTTAAAAACAACTACAGGGGTGTAGCTCCAATTGGCAGAGCAGCGGATTCCAAATCCGCGTGTTGGGAGTTCGAATCTCTCCACCCCTGCCATATTCAAAGGCTCTGACTTAGGTCGGAGCCTTTTTCGTTTTCACTTTTTCAAAGCGATGTGCTGGGATCTGAGTCACCAACCCGGTCGAGTTTCTCCACCTCTGCCATATTCAAAGGCTCTGATTTAGATCCGAACTCCTTCTGTTTTTCCGTCTTTAAACGTTAGTCCTAGCATGCTATTTACGGTTTGATAGTATATAGCACTTGTATCACATTGGTATTGTGCTATTTGGTAAGTCTGTATCTCATTGATAAATAGTCATATTTATCAATGTATACCATTAATTGTAAATGCAAACTTGACCCTGACGAACTCCTTCCTAGTTTATCTTTATAGATAGTTGTCACAAATAAATGAATGTCAGTCCTCTCATTTTTGGGACTGGAGAAGTGACTTTTGCTTGACTATATTTATCAGTAATTCAGTGGATTAGTTGTTTGTTATTGACCTTTCTGTCACGGTTTAGGCTACTCTACTGCTTTTCTTTGGCGCAAGCCTTTTAGAGTTTAGGTAAGGAATACCGTTATGACTATGATTTCAGCACGGCAATTTTCCCGTTGGCTGAGGGAGAGGTTTTCTTCAGAAAAAGAGGGAGTGATCTTGACGAGAGAAGACATTAATCAGCTTTCAGGCCGTCAAGGGTTCACTTTGGGATTTATCAATGATATTCACTACGAATTGATGCAGCATGGTATCGCCTTTGTTACTGATACCAGTAGAGAGAAGTTTTATTTAATCCCTGTTAACTCTGCCGAAAACTGGCGTAAAAAACTTGAAATACAATACGAAAAAGAGCTGTATTGTAATGTGTTTCCCATTGAAAAATCAGGATAAAAAGAAGCCTCCAAACAGGAGGCTTCTTTCTTTAGGCCATGCCTTGAATAATGACAAACTTCTCTAAAAGTTCATCTTCTGTTTCCACGTTATTGGGATCAGTGATGATGCAGTTAGTTATAGGACAGACCGATTGGCATGTAGGCTTATCGTAATGGCCTTTACATTCGGTACATAGGGCTGGATCGATTTCATAGATCTCTGCTCCCATCGCGATTGCTTCATTCGGACACTCTGGGTCACACATGTCGCAGTTAATGCATTTTCCTGTAATTAACAGAGCCATATTATTTGCCTGTGGGGTTACGAGTATCCTGACCGACATTTAGATTACGCATAAGTAACGCGAAATCTAGTTCCATATCCTCAGGAACTGGAATGAAGACAAAGTGACCATTACCTTTGGCATCCTCGATAACTTCTGACTTACGGTTTTCCATGACTTCTAGACTAAACACTACGTTCCCTTGGGGAGTCATGATTTCTAAGCTATCACCGACGATAAATTTGTTCTTCACTTCTACTTCCGCTAAAGCGCCACGACGCTTACCGAGTAAACTCACCAACAAACTGCTGAGCGTCCGAAACGGAATAACCGTAGTCGTAATTTTGATAACTATCGTGAGTGTGGCGACGCAAGAAACCTTCGGTATAACCACGATGTGCAAGGCTCTCAAGTGTACCCATTAATGTTTCATCGAATGGTTTACCAGCAACGGCATCATCAATCGCTTTGCGGTAAACTTGAGCGGTTCTTGCGCAGTAATAAAATGATTTAGTACGACCTTCAATTTTAAGGGAGTGCACACCCATCTTGGTCAATCGCTCGACATGTTGAATAGCACGAAGATCTTTGGAGTTCATGATATAAGTACCATGCTCATCTTCAAAGGCCGCCATTTTCTCTTCTGGGCGGTGACTTTCAGAAAGAAGAACCACTTCGTCAGTTGGTTTACCTAAACCTAAAGTGTTATCAGGACGCTCATCTTGAACTTCGATAGCACTCGGAGTATTAGGATCGAATTCTTCGACAATTTGACCTGCGTCGTTTTCTTTGCCTTTTTCGACGTTGTACTCCCAACGACAAGCATTGGTGCAAGTCCCTTGGTTAGGGTCGCGCTTGTTGATATAGCCAGATAATAGACAGCGACCAGAGTACGCCATACAAAGTGCACCGTGAACAAAGACTTCAAGCTCAGTTTCAGGGCAATGCTCGCGAATTTCTTCAATCTCTTCAAGCGATAGCTCACGAGACACGATGACACGCTCGACGCCGTTTGCTGCCCAAAACTTAACGGTTGCCCAGTTTACGGCGTTTGCTTGCACGGATAAATGAATCGCCATATCCGGGAATGCTTCACGTACCATCATGATAAGACCAGGGTCTGACATGATAAGTGCATCTGGACCCATCTCAACAACGGGTTTAAGGTCTCGAATGAAGGTTTTTAGCTTAGAGTTATGTGGCTGAATATTACATACCACATAAAATTGTTTACCCAGTTCATGAGCTTCGTTAATACCGATTTGAAGGTTTTCATGGTTAAATTCATTGTTACGGACGCGAAGGCTATAACGAGGCTGACCCGCATAAACGGCATCTGCACCATAGGCGAATGCATAACGCATATTCTTAAGGCTGCCAGCGGGGGATAAGAGTTCTGGAGTAAACATTGATAAAATCTCTATTCTGATTATAAGTCAGGGAAGTACCACCTGGTGGCACTAAGGGGCGCAAATTCTACGCTAAAATTGTGGGTATTCCAAGCGCAGAAATAGGCCCGGAAGTACCGGGCATTGATTTGAAAGGGTTATTGCTGTGGCAAGCCACCAAATGCGTCGTATAAATTGGGTAAGAACGTACTCAATTCGCCACATAGTAAAGAAAAATCGGCGTCAATTCGTGCAGCCGCATCTTCTCTAGGGATATCCTCGTTTTGATCTTTGAGTTCATCACTAAACTTCAGGCGCTTAATGCTGCCATCATCCGCAAAGATAAACTCAATTCGTTCTTGCCAGTTAAGGGCCAGTTTGGTGACAAATTTATTGGCTTCGATGTGGCCAAGAATTTCATCACTGGACAGTTCTTGTTTTTTACAGCGAATGATACCGCCGTCTTCAAGTACAGATTTAAGCTCGGCCTCGTCTAGCATATTAAAGCCCGCTGGGGTGCTGCCCGTTTTTACCCATTCCGTTAGCGTATTTTCTATTGGCTGTTCTGGGAATGCAGGGATAACAGGGAGGCTGCCCATCGTTTTACGAAGTAGCGCGATCACATCTTCTGCTTTTTTAAAGCTGCTAGAGTCCACAATAATGAAGCCATCTTTTGGCATGATAACCATATAGGTGAGATTGCTTCGGCTAAATGCACGTGGCAGTAAATCAATAATAATGTCTTCTTTGAGGTCGTCTTTTTCTTTTTTCTTCAGTGGACGACCTTCTTGTGTTTCAAGCAGGTCTACCTTGTTGTTCAATGATTCTTTAATCACTGAAGCGGGCAACATTTTTTCTTCTTTCTTAGCGCAAAGCAAAATACGGTCTTCAGATACATGAGTCATCATGTCGCCATGTTTGCCCAGAGCGGTCACCCAGCCAAACTTTTGTTTGTCTTGACTGCCACATGGCGTGAAACGAAACTCTTCAAGCTGCTGTTCTAGCTTATCAGCGTTAAACTCAAGTTCCTTATTGAAACGATAGACCAAACAGTTTTTAAACCACATATTACTCTCACATTAATAATTGAACGCTGCACATCATAGGCAATTTTGGCCAGAATGTCTTAGCCTAAATATGGATTCTGACAATGGGATTTGTGCGAAACTTATATGAAAAATTGTTTTCAATGGTCACAAAAGTGTCATAATAATTATTGATAATGCATGCAGTTGATTAGATTCCATAAGGTTACGCCGTTATGTCTAGAAGGATCCTGGTTGTTGAGGATGAAGCACCTATTCGCGAGATGTTGTGCTTTGTATTGGAGCAAAAAGGCTATCAAGCCGTAGAAGCTGAAGATTACGATACAGCAGTCAATAAATTGGCTGAACCATTCCCCGACTTAGTACTTCTGGATTGGATGTTACCTGGTGGTTCTGGCATTAATTTTATCAAGCATATGAAGCGAGAAGAGTTGACTCGTAATATTCCAGTTGTGATGCTGACTGCTCGCGGCGAGGAAGAAGATAAAGTTCGTGGACTTGAGGTTGGGGCCGATGACTACATCACCAAGCCGTTTTCACCTAAAGAATTGGTCGCACGCTTAAAAGCGGTGATTCGTCGTGTTACGCCTACCGCGCTAGAGGATGTGATTGATGTTCAGGGATTGAAACTAGATCCAGTTTCTCACCGAGTAACGGCGAACGATCAACCATTAGATATGGGGCCGACCGAGTTTAAGATGCTGCACTTCTTTATGACCCATCAAGAGCGTGTCTATAGTCGTGAGCAACTACTTAATAACGTGTGGGGTACCAACGTCTATGTGGAAGACCGCACAGTAGACGTACATATTCGTCGGTTGCGTAAAGCACTAGAATCAGCAGGACATGATAAGCTGATTCAAACAGTACGAGGTGCTGGCTATCGATTCTCAACCAAAGGCTAGTATTGAACCGGAGAGGTAGATGGTTGAACGTTTAACATGGAAAAAGCTAGCTTGGGAGCTGGCTTTTTTTACACCCCTTGGATTGTAGTTGGATGGATATTTGGCTATATGCCCTGGCTACTGCTTGCTGCGACGGTTATGCAGTTGATTTGGCATCTGCATAACCAATTGCGTTTATCGGCATGGCTTTGGGACGAGAAGCGACTAACACCGCCATCAGGAACGGGTAATTGGGAGCTGCTCTTTAATGGTATTTATCGTTTGCAGCAGCGGCAAAGACGAAAGCGTAAAGAGCTGACAAATCTGATTCGCCGATTTAAAAACGGAGCGGAATCGTTGCCAGATGCTGTTGTTGTTTTCCGCAGTGAAGGCAACATCGTATGGTGTAACAAATTAGCCCAACACTTACTTGGCTTTCGGTGGCCAGGAGATTCTGGGCAGCCTATTTCGAATCTTATTCGCACCCCTGATTTTATCAAATATCTCAATAAGAACGATTTTTCTGAGCCGTTAGAAATGCCTTCGCCCTTAAATGTGGAGCGAATGTTGGAATTGCGTATTGTGCCTTATACCGAAGGTGAACACTTGATGGTTGTGCGTGATGTCAGTCAGTTAAAGCAGCTAGAAGGAATGCGCCGAAACTTCTTTGCGAATGTCTCTCATGAGCTGCGTACGCCAATGACGGTATTGCAAGGTTACCTTGAGATGACAGAAGACCCTGACATGATCGTTGGACCTATGTGGACAAAAGCCCACGGGGTGATGACAGAACAACTTAACCGTATGAATAGCTTGGTCAATCAGTTGCTCACGCTTTCTAAGATAGAAGCGGCTCCGATGCACGAATTGGATGAAGTAGTGAATGTGCCAGCGATGCTAGAAATTCTTGAAAAAGAAGCCGTCAGCTTAAGTGGTGATGAAGGGCATGTTATCGAGTTTGATATTGATAATCGCTTGCGGGTATTTGGTGATGAGGATCAATTGCGCAGTGCTATCTCTAACCTTGTTTACAATGCGGTTAAGTATACGCCGCCAGGAGCAGGCGTAAAAGTCCGTTGGTATCAATCCTCCCAAGGTGCATGTTTAGATGTAGAGGATACTGGGGACGGTATAGAAGCTCAGCATTTACATCGTTTGACCGAGCGATTTTATCGAGTTGATAAAGCCCGTTCACGGGATACTGGTGGCAGTGGTTTAGGTTTGGCAATAGTAAAGCATGCCTTGTCTCACCATGACTCTCATTTAGAAATCCATTCTGAAGTGAATATTGGCAGTAAGTTCTCCTTCATTTTACCTGAACGATTGGTTGTCAATTAATGTTAAACACTCCACGTATCGCAGTATGGGTTGGCTTAGTGTTGGCTTCATTCAGCGTTGCTGCTGCTGAGTTGCCTCGCTATCAAAAAATCCCCGGAGTCTCAGGAAATCTATCTTCGGTGGGTTCCGACACGCTGTCAGGGATGACGACATTATGGTTAGAAGAATTTAAAACGATTTACCCGAATGTAAACGCTCAAATTCAAGCGTCGGGTTCCTCTACTGCTCCTCCTGCTCTTGCTGAAGGCACCGCGCAGTTTGGCCCAATGAGTCGCGCAATGAGGTTACAGGAGGTGAATGCTTTTGAAAGAGAGTATGGCTACAAGCCCACGGCACTTAGCGTTGCAATTGATGCGATCGGGATCTTTGTTCATAAGGATAACCCTATTCAAGGGCTTAACTTTGAGCAGCTTGATAGTGTTTTTTCAGCTACGTTAAGGTGTGGCGCATTAGCGAGTGTGCAGACATGGTCTGAGTTAGGCGTTGAAAGCAATTGGAATCAACGAGCGATTCAAATGTTTGGCCGCAACTCTGTGTCAGGAACTTACGGCTTCTTTAAAGAGAATGCGTTATGCGGTGGCGACTTCAAGCGAAATGTCAATGAACAACCGGGCTCAGCTTCTGTGGTGCAATCAGTCGCATCATCGGTAAATACAATCGGTTACTCGGGTATTGGTTACCAAGTTTCAGGAGCAAGACTTGTCCCTATTGCCAAGCAAGGGAATGAGTATGTTTTTCCTTTGCAAGAGCATGTGTTGTCAGGTGATTACCCGCTGTCACGTTATCTTTATGTCTATGTAAATAAAAATCCGAACAAACCCCTAGAGCCTATAGAAGAAGCGTATATTCGCTATATTTACTCTCTTGAGGGGCAGCGCATTGTAGAGAAAAATGGTTATGTGCCTTTAACTCGGGAGTTTGTTGAGCATGAACTGGATAAGGTGGGTTTAAGGCTCAAGACAGAGAAATAGATCGTAGCTGTAGATCGTAACTATGGCTCGTAATGATGGCTCGTAATGATGGCTCGTAATGATGGCTCGGAATTATAGGTCAGTCGTTATTGTTTATCCCCTATGCGTAAACGTATTGTATGGATAGGGGGGCTCAATTTGTGGTGTCACGATAGAGTGAGTGTCCAACCTACCATTCGCCAATAGGTTTGTTCAGTCTGCAGATCAGCGTGAAGTAATTTATTATTTATTAACCAATGCTCCTCTGTGCTTGAGAGCAACCAGTTATCCTTCTCTTCTACAATTAACCTCATAGTCGGTCTAGGCTCTTCACTTCTCTGGCCATGAAGAATAATGGACAGCCTTAGTACTCGGATTAGCACTTCTAAATGTTTTTTTTTGTACAGTGAGAACTCAGGTAATTCTTGTCGTTTCAACTGCTTTCGTTGGAAGCGTGCTAATGTCGCAAGCACGAGTTGCTCTTCGCTGTTAAAACCAGGCATCGTTGTGTATCTAAGTAAATAGCTAGAGTGACGATGAAAGCCTTGATAACTGATACTGAGGCCCACTTCATGAAGTAATGCACCCCACTCGATTAAACTGTATAGCTTGCTTTTCTTTTTCAGGTTGAAAGTATCGTGCAGTTGATACAAAAAGTCACGAGCTTGTAATCGAACATTGTTGGCGTGCACCATATCAACAAAATGTTTTTTTGCGAGGTTTTCTGCCGTACGCATTCGAATGTCTGTGCGTTGCAGTTGGTCATCCATTTCATAGAGCAACCCTTCACGTAATGCTGCCGTTGAAAAATGCATATCATCTAAAGAGAGGCTATCAAAAATAGCGGTTAGTATCGCGACACCAGCGGCAAAGACGGGTTGCCGTTCAGCGGTCAGACCGGAGAGCGACACCTGAGCAATAGAATTAAAATCGCAGAGTGTATCAATCAACTTGTGTAGACGCTTAAGGGTGATGACCCCATCATCGTAACCCATACCAACTAAGACCGCCTTAATGGCCTTAATGGTGCCTGATGAGCCGAAAGCCACCTCCCAACCTAATCTTCTATAGCGTGGTGCGAGTGCTTCTAGACGTTGTTGAGCTGACAATATGGCTTTCGAGAAGTTTTTTGAAGAGAGTTTTCCGTTGTCAAAGTACTTTTTCGTGTAACTGACACACCCCATTTGAGTACTATTGAGCAAGGTAGGCCGAAAGGCTTCACCAATAATGAGTTCGGTACTTCCACCGCCAATGTCTACGACAAGCTTTGAACTCGATTCTGTCTGAGTATGCGCCACACCAGTATAAATAAGCCGGGCTTCTTCTTCTCCTGGAATGATTTCAATCGAGAAGGGGAGAATCTCTTTGGCGCGTTGAAGAAAACTGGCACTGTTGTTGGCAATGCGTAAGGTGTGTGTGGCGGCAATCCGTACGTTACCAGTATCAAAGCCGTGGAGCCTTTCTGCAAACATAGCTAGGCACTCTAGCCCACGTTCAATTGCACCATTGTCTAGATTATTTTCGCTGTCTAGGCCCAATGCCAGGCGAACCCGTTGTTTGTGTCGGCTGACAATCTGTAAATCTTGGTCGACAATTTTTGCAACGACCATATGGAAGCTATTGGAACCTAAATCAATCGCAGCGACTTGCTTATTGGTGTCTATGTTGTTCAGGCTCATCTTATAACCGTCGCTTATTCGCTTTTTTTGTTTGTTTCTCTACGTGTTTAAGATAGTCGTAAATAGCAACTTGCGAACGAATTTTCTTTTTATTGCCACGCAAAACATAACGATTACTCATCTCTTTGTCGATACGACGAGCTTTGACGGTGTCAGTGAAGTGGATATTGATAATGTCGATGATGCGCTGTTTCAGGCGCTCATCTTTTACTGGAGTCGCGACCTCAATGCGATGGTCAATGTTTCGTGTCATCCAATCTGCGGAGGAAATAAACACTTTTGTATCACCATTGTTATGTGCGATGAGCACTCGAGGATGCTCAAGGAAGCGATCAACGATACTAATGATGGTGATATTGTCGCTTATCCCTTCAAGCCCGGGCACTAAAGAACACATTCCGCGAACGATCATGTTTATTTTTACGCCTGCTTGGCTAGCCAAGTAGAGTTTGTTGATTAACCCTTTATCCGCTAGGTTGTTGAGCTTTAGGGTTAGGCGTGCTTTTTTTCCTGCTTGTGCATTGGCGATCTCATTGTCGATGAGTCGGTACAGTTTGTTGCGTGAGTTACGTGGAGACACAATGAGTTGTTCAAATTTGACCGGACGATAAGGGTTTTCAATATAACCAAAGACATGTCTGACCTCATCAGCGATATCTTGGTCGGCGGTAAGTAGGGAGAAATCGGTGTAGAAACGTGCGTTATTTTCATGGAAGTTACTCGGTGCCAATATGGGCATAACGTACCATGTTACCGTCTTCTACTCGGCTAATAAGCAGTAATTTTGAGTGTATTTTTAGCCCTGGAGCACCAAAGATCACGTGGACACCGTTATCGGTGAGGACTTTTGACCATTCAATGTTTGCTTCTTCGTCAAAGCGAGCTTGTAGTTCTACGACAACGGTGACGTTTTTTCCATTGTGAATCGCATCGATGAGGGAGTTCATTAAGCGTGAATCTTTAGCTACGCGATAAATGTTGATTTTGATACTTCGTACTTTCGGGTCAAAAGATGCCTGACGAACTAACTCGGTGACATGTCCAAATGAGTGGTATGGAAAGTGAAGTAAGATATCTTGTGCTCGGATGGCATCAAATTGATTGTCATAGCCATCGAAATCGGCGCAGCGCATCGGTGGTAGCGGTTTATTTTCTAAGTAGTCACGCCCTACGTTAGGGAAGCGGATGAAGTCTTTAAAATTATGATATCGGCTGCCCTCAATTAAACTGTCGTAATTAGAAATACCTAGCTTTTTACAAAGAAAGGTTAGCATTGTATTGGGCATGCCTTTTTCATAGATAAAGCGGACCTAGCATTGCGCTTAGGCGCTGATTCACCCCCTCTGACATCTGTTCTAGTAGGTTGTGTTCTATTTCATGGCTAAGATCATATTCGGCATCGCGCGTCATTTTGATCGAGTAACCATTTAGCTCATCATAATCAAAAAAGCCCCGAAAGATATCGTTTAGACAATAACGGATAATATTGTCGAGTAAGATAATGGTCTTCCGACGCTCTCCTTTTTGTTCTGGCACCATAATAAATCGAGGGAGGTGATCGGTTGGGATCTCGAGTAGTGCGTACTGCGAACTCTGCCCTTGTTTTATATCAACCCCAATGTAGGCGTACTCATCTTTTAAAAACTGCAATACATCAATTTCATCTTTAAGTAATAATGGAGTGAGGTGAGGGAGCACTTTCTTTTGAAAGTACTTTTGAATCCATTTTATTTGGGTTTCAGTCAGTTGGGTTTCATTGACAAGAAAGATGCGCCGACGTGCCATCTCTAAAATGAGTTCATTGTAGAGTTCATCAAATTTGAAGTTCAGCTTACGCACTTTACTTTGCATCTTAGAAAGGAGGCGTTTGGACTTATCACTATTGCCACTTTCTTGATTGATCAAAATACGACGCTTGACATCGGAGAAGCGAACTTTATAGAACTCGTCAAGGTTATTGGAGAAAATGCCTAGAAAACGGATCCTTTCTATCAGCGGAACGGTTTTATCAGCCGCCTCTTGTAGGACTCGCTCGTTAAATGATAACCAGCTAAGCTCCTTTTCAACATAGAATTTTTCTGCACTCATAGGATCAACCATTGTTAGTACCCTTGTAGGGCGAGATAATAAAACCTAAACCGTGCACCTTGGTTGGCTTCTGTGACACTTTTATAGAAGCTCTAAGGCAACCAACGACAGTTTATGATTTTCAGTACCTTAGAGGCCGTGTAATATAATTGTCACGTAAACGACATATTATGTTGAGGCATTTCATGCAAGCTTGTATTTTATCCCATAATCTAATGTGGGACGGATTCCTCTTAGAGCCTCAAACATCATCAAGAGATAGAATGTAAATTATGGCAAATGCCAGCTTTTCATTGCATACCAAAGATCGTAAACGTCAGATTCAAGATCGGCTTGCTCGAGGGATCGTCTCGTTTGGTGGACTTAGTGTACTTGCTGGATTGATCTTTATTTTTGTTTACTTAGCTTTTGTCACACTCCCTATCTTTTCCGGGGCGACCACGACTTGGTTGCAGCCCGTACCGATGATCACCAGTACCCCTATTATAGCGTCGGTTGTCGATGATAATGCTGAGAATGTGCGTTTCTATACTCAAGATGGCTTAGTTACTCAGAGATCGTTGGCGACAGGAGAGAGCACGACAGAGCGATATGCCGAAAATAATGATGTCGTCACCGCCTCATCTAAACTGTTAATTTTGGCTCGAAATAGCAATGAAATTACCGCCATTGAGCCCTCGATTATTCAAAGTGAAAATGACGATGCGCTAGCATCACATAAGAGAAATGAGAGGAAGTGGATTACGGCTAGCACGGATGACCGACCGATTGAATTAGCGTCAGCAGTGCGAAATAACAATATCATCTCTTTCGTTACTCTTGATAATTTAGGGCGAGTTCACCTAATACAAGATGCCTTATCGATGGGGCACGCCACAACGGAACAGACAACAGTGGCGACGCCTCTAACTCAATTTGAGAGCCAACCAGAAATACAAAATAACATCATTACCACGTCTTTTGTTCTTCCTGAGGTTGAGCAAATTCTGTTAACGCCTAGTGCAGATGTCGTGTATGCGCGAGCGGCGAATGAATTGTATGTCTTAGTGTTGCAGGATAAGGCGTTAGTATTGAGAGAAGTGGTGGATTTATCAGCTGTTTCTCAATCTCCAGTGATGAGTATGGAACTGCTTTCTGGCGCATATTCTTTGCTGATTCAGTATCAAAACCAACAGATCTGGCAATGGTTTGATGTGTTGGCGAATAGAGAGCGAACGCTGACACCCATACGTTCGTTTGACTTCTCAGCACCTGTCGAGCGTGTGCTTCCAGAAACGTTAAGTAAAGGCTTCTATGTTCAATTGGCGAATGGCGAATTGGACGGGCGCTATACAACAAGTGAAAGGGCGCTCTTGAATATACCGCTCCCAGCTGGGGACGTGCATAGTATCGCCTTATCAAATAATAATCGTTATGCGGCGTTAGTAATTGGTGATGCACTTCATGTGGTAAAAATAGACAACGATCATCCGGAAATTTCTTGGAGCGCTTTGTGGGGAAAAGTATGGTATGAAAGCTACCCAGAACCAGAGTTTGTGTGGCAGACCACTGCAGCCAATGATGACTTTGAACCCAAGTTCAGTCTCGTTCCTATCGCGTTTGGTACCCTTAAAGCCGCTGGGTTTGCCATGTTATTTGCCGTGCCTATTGCGATATTTGGTGCGATTTATACCGCTTACTTCATGTCGTCAAGCATGCGTAAAGTCGTCAAACCAACCATTGAGCTGATGGAGGCGCTACCAACCGTCATCATCGGTTTTCTCGCCGGATTGTGGTTTGCTCCCATTGTTGAAAGTCATTTACCAGCCGTCATGATGCTACTTATTTCTTTGCCATTGTTATCATTGGCGACGGGCGTAGTCTGGTATTTGATCCCAAGAAAGTTAACGACAAAGTTACCGAGTGGTTTACACCCTTTTACCCTAATTCCAGTCATCTTAGTCGCCATTTATCTAATGATGACGTACTCCTATGACATGGAGGTATGGCTATTTGGAGGGGATGTTAGAGTGTATTTAGCTCAGCATGGCATCGATTATGATCAACGTAATGCCTTAGTTGTCGGGTTTGCAATGGGTTTTGCCGTAATACCGACGATCTTTACTATCGCCGAAGACGCCATTTTTTCCGTTCCGAAGCACTTATGTGACGGCTCACTGGCATTAGGGGCGACACAGTGGCAGACCCTATTGTATGTTGTGCTGCTAACCGCCAGCCCAGGGATCTTTTCCGCTGTGATGATGGGGCTGGGCCGAGCGGTTGGAGAAACCATGATTGTACTGATGGCAACGGGCAATACTCCTATTTTAGATTGGAATATTTTTGAAGGAATGAGAACCCTCTCTGCCACGATGGCGGTAGAGTTACCCGAATCTGATGTAGGCAGTACCCATTATAGGTTGCTGTTTTTAATAGCATTGATTTTGTTTAGTTTTACATTTGTGGTGAACTCCATGGCCGAATGGGTGCGACAGCGATTGAGAGATAAATACAGTGCACTGTGAGCAGAGTAAGGAAACGCGCTATGTTTAAGTGGTTTAAGTCTGGCGCTCCATGGGTCTGGCTTACTGGCGGCGCGGTGAGTATCAGTTTGATTTCCGTGTTGGGTCTATTACTGCTGATTGGCTGGAAAGGCTTGGCGTATTTTTGGCCAGCCCCTTTATATCAATGGCAAGACATCAATGGCGAGCGCTTAATCGGCCAAGTGTATTCTGAAACATGGGTCTCGACGCATACCATTCCGAACGCGAGTGACATTTTGCCAACGTCGGTAGTTGAATCCGGTAAAGTGAAGCGTTTGAGCATTAAAATTGCCAATCGCGATTTGTATGGAATGGACTTTCTGTCAGTACTTAAGCCAGAGCTCTATCAACAACAAACGCCAGCAGATCTTGTTGTTATTGAGCGAACAAGAGGCGGCAACTTTTTTGGTGAGATTACCGCGTTTAGTACTTTTGATGGTGTCGTGGTGTCTAACATCCGGCAGCGGCTTGATGACGCTTTGATAGACGCTCAGCAGACTCGCCAAGATATCGATACGATCATAGAGCGAAGAATTCGAGGTTTAGGACACCAGTTGGAATCTATGCGCTTAAAGCAGCGTAGGGAGGCGTTGAATGGTACATTAACGGAAGAGGCTTCTGCGAAGTACGAGCAACAAAAAGCGATAATTCAACAGCAACTTGCACAGCATGAATTGGAACTGGATGAGTTAAGAAAGATCTTAAATAGCCAACTATTAGTTGTGTCGGATATGAAAGGGGATCGAGTTGAGATCCCGTTAAGTCGCATTGTCGATTTTTGGTACCCTAATCAGATGTCAATGTCTGAAAAGCTGACTCATTGGGGTGGACAGGTGTGGAAGTTTTTATCGGATGAACCGCGAGAATCTAACTCTGAAGGCGGAGTGTTCCCCGCGATTTTTGGTACGGTTTTACTGGTATTGATTATGTCCGTATTAGTGATGCCACTCGGGGTAATCGTCGCGTTGTATTTGCATGAGTACGCCGAAAATAACTGGCTCACTCGATTGATCCGCGTCGGGGTGATTAATCTGGCGGGTGTGCCGTCAATTGTATACGGCGTTTTTGGCCTTGGCTTTTTTGTTTATACGATCGGCGGGTCAATTGACTCACTGTTTTATGCTGAGCGTCTACCAGCACCGACATTTGGTACACCCGGTCTGTTATGGTCCGCCTTAACTCTGGCGATACTCACTCTACCTGTGGTTATTGTGACCACGGAAGAAGGGTTAAATCGAATCCCAATATCAGCTCGACATGGTTCGTTGGCATTGGGCGCGACACAGTTTGAAACGGTGTGGCGAATTGTGTTACCCATGGCTAGCCCTGCTATTATTACAGGGCTGATATTGGCCGTCGCTCGCGCAGCAGGTGAAGTTGCTCCCTTGATGCTAGTCGGCGTGGTGAAATTGGCATCGAGTTTACCTGTTGATGCTCAATTTCCATTTCTGCATTTAGAGCGAAAGTTCATGCATTTGGGCTTTCATATTTATGATATTGGTTTTCAAACGTCCAATATTGAGGCGGCACGTCCGCTGGTTTACGCCACCTCTTTTTTATTGGTGACAGTGGTTGTTGGGTTGAACTTAACGGCGATCGCTATTCGTAATAATTTAAGAGAAAAATACCGAACGCTAGGGCAAGATTAACGATGTTTTCTATCAACCAAACTTTAGGTTATCCCACACCACTTGACGTCAATGATCTCACCGATGATCAGACGGCCATTGAAATAGAGAATTTAAACTTGTTCTATCGCAGTACGCAGGCCCTGCATAATGTATCGATGCGAATTCCTAAAGGGCAAGTTACGGCGTTTATCGGTCCGTCTGGGTGTGGTAAATCGACGCTACTACGCTGTATGAATCGTATGAATGATTTAGTTGAAGGTTGCAGTGTGCAAGGGGATGTACGACTGCATGGTAATAATATTTATCACCCTAAAGTGGATGTGGCGACGTTACGACGACGAGTAGGGATGGTATTTCAACGGCCCAATCCTTTTCCTAAATCGATTTATGAAAATGTTGTCTACGGCTTGCGTTTGCAGGGCGTGCGCAACAGTCGCAATCTCGATGATGCCGTTGAGCGTTCGTTACGTGCTGCTGCGTTATGGGATGAAGTGAAAGATCGCCTACATGAGAATGCATTTGGTTTATCGGGAGGCCAGCAGCAACGGTTAGTGATCGCTCGGGCCATCGCGATTGAACCCGAAGTATTATTACTCGACGAGCCAACTTCAGCGCTTGATCCCATTTCAACTCTGACGATTGAAGAGCTGATTAACGATTTAAAGAGAAAGTATACGGTTGTAATGGTGACTCATAACATGCAACAAGCGGCAAGAGTTAGCGATCATACTGCGTTTATTCACTTAGGAAAGCTGGTAGAGTACTCAGATACAGATTCCATCTTTACATCTCCGCTGCAAAAGCAAACAGAAGACTACATTACTGGTCGTTACGGATAGAGGAACACAATACTCATGCACTTTGGTCGTCATATTTCAGGTCAGTTTAACGCGGAACTCGAGTCAATCCGTACCCACGTTCTCACTATGGGAGGGCTGGTGGAGCAACAACTCTCGTTCGCACTACAGGCGTTGCATAACGATGATATTGATCTGGCTAAAAAAGTGGTTCGTGACGATCATAAAGTGAATGCCATGGAAGTGTCTATTGATGAAGCGTGTACCCGTATTATCGCTAAACGCCAACCGACAGCCAAA
Source organism: Vibrio sp. GJ43-1 (assembly GCF_055808835.1). NCBI lineage: Bacteria > Pseudomonadati > Pseudomonadota > Gammaproteobacteria > Vibrionales > Vibrionaceae > Vibrio > Vibrio sp. GJ43-1. Next base: position 831,254 of record NZ_CM147884.1, read on the forward strand.
GATCTTCGCTTAGTGATGGCAATAATTAAAACCATTACCGATTTAGAGCGTATTGGTGATGTTGCTGCGCGTATTGCGAGAGTGGCGATTGAGACCCCTTCCACGAAAGAGCAAAGTTTTCATGTATCTCTCGAACCATTATGCCGCCAAGCGATTAGCATGTTACATCAAGTTCTTGATGCGTTTGCTCGCATGGATGTCGATGCGGCAGCTGAGGCGTATAAGCTGGATGATAAGCTCGATGCTGAATATGAGGCCGTGATTCGTCAGTTAATGACTTACATGATGGAAAATCCGAAGAATATTCCGAGCGTATTACAGGTGATGTGGTCGGCGAGAGCAATTGAAAGAGTCGGTGACCGTTGTCAGAATATTTGTGAGTACATTATTTATTTCGTGAAAGGAAAAGATGTTCGCCATCTTGGTGAGCAGAGCATTGACGACTTACTTAACTCTTAATAACTTAACGCTTAATAACTTAACTTTAAATAGTGATTGTTAACCTCTAGACCGAATTACGATCTAGAGGTCGCGATAACTCTGACGCTAGAAGCGTAGGATGAAACCTAAATTCCAGTTTGATAAGATGTCTGCTGGTATATAGGTTTGTTGATTATCGAACACATTGATATCAAGTCCGGTTCTTACCGCTAAATTATCGGTCATCTGATAGACGTAGTTGGCACCAATGCTAACGCCAGTCGCACTGCGACTTTCTTCTCTTTTGCTTCCATCGTACTGCACACCACCGATACTTACCTGAAAACCATGAGTCGCAGCTTGACCAAACATTTGCTGCAGTCCGACACGGTAGCTATGTAACGTCTCGTCATAGGCATTGCTGGAGTAGCGAGTGTGCCCATAGTCAAAGAAGACAGCGTCAAAACCTAACGTATTTGGTAGACCAACCTGAAGACCAGCACCACGGTATGCGCCGATCTTTAGTTCTGGGGACACTTGAATTGTATGCGCGTGAGTGAGAAACGGAGCTGCGAGCAGGCTAGCCATTAATAAAGCTTTTTTCATCATAATCTTAACCATATAAGTAAATAGGATTTAACTTCTCGTCGTTCCGTTGACTTAGATAGAAGATGCGGCTTAGTGTAAATTTTTGAGTCATTAGAGACTAAGTAGTATTGCTTATGACTGTAATAAGAGGGAGAAAAGGGGGGTCGGAGGGAAGGCTACAAGGCTGCCCGGTGAATTGAGTGGGATTAGTCAGTATTTATTGTTATCTGCTGCTTGATGGCGTTAATCAGCACGGAATCAATCCACTTTCTAGTGGGTGAATTTCTGTCTTTATTGTGGGTGTAACTATAGAGACTGTAGTGTGGGATGGTGTTATCAATCAGAATGATAATAGAGCGGAGTTCTGGAAAATTTTTGATTGGAAATAGGTTGGAATGGGGAAGGACGAGGTCAGTGTTACGCACTACATCAATAAGTGCGAGTAAAACTTCAGAACGAAATCCCACCCGAGTCTTACAGCCGAGTGAGTTGAGAATGTTGGCGGCTAGGCAGACGTTATCATTAAAACCGGGTAGCAACTGAGAGGCTATCTCGAAGCCATCAAAAGACTGCGGTGTTGTTATGTTGTCAGTGATAGGGTGCCCCTGTCTAACGATGGCTCGACCTTCTATATCAATTAGTCTATTTCGGGAAATTTCTTTCGAAATACCATCTAAATCGTAATGGGCACCGTAAAAAACATCCCCCCTTAGGATATCCTCATTGGTGTTGCCCCCCCAGTTCACTAACTCAATATTGAGATTGGGTGCGTCACGGCGCAATGCAGTGAACAGCGTCCCTGTAATGGTAGAAAGAATATGAGGAGAGAGAGCAATCTTCATTGTTCCTGATAACTCTTCAGGTGAGAACTCATTGAGCTTTCCTAATGCCAACTCTAAATTATTGAGATGGGGGCTGACTGCACGTTCCAAGTTGAGAGCAAAGGGGGTAGGCTCTAATCCCTGTCTTACCTTTACAAACAGTTCGTCGTTAAAATGGTGCCTAAGCTTTTGCAGAGTCTGACTTATCGCGGGTTGCGAAACTAACAAACGTTCAGAGGCTTTACGCATGTTTTTTTCTTGCATGAGAACAATAAATATACGAAGTAAGTTGAGATCAATGTTATAAAAATGATTGTTTAGCATCGTAATGTTTTCTCATGGTCATCAGTATTGAACGACTGACCGAACCATCGCTGACGCTTTTAGCGTTTAGCAATGGTGGCTCTAATCATGTCGGCGGTCTGCTTAATAGTGCTCTTATCTGTAATCGGCACGGCGTAGTCGTCGGTGTCTTCTGTACCCATTTTAGCTTGTGGTGCGCGAAATGACATGGTGCTTTGTCGAGTAGTTTTTCCTGATAAATGGAGTTCAGTAATGCCTGTTTGACGGATGATGTGAGCAACGTTTTCTGGTGATACCCCAGCCCCTGCCATGATACTGATACGCCCTTTTGCTTGCTGGTGTAATCTCTCCAAGCATTCAATACCTGCGAGTGCAGAGCTTGCCAGTCCGGAAGTGAGTACTCTCTCGCATCCAAGCGCAATAATTTGCTCAAGGGCCTCTGGCGCATTGTTACATTGATCAAACGCTCGATGAAAAGTGACGCCTAAGCCGAGTTGCTGCGCCTGCGAAACCAAAGCGGTTAAGTTTTTGATATCTAGGTAGCCATCGTGTGTCAAGAGGCCTAATACCACGCCATCCATCCCCATATTGGCTGCAATGCTGATGTCTTGCGCCATCATTTCAACGTCTAGTGGGCTGTAGAGAAAGTCACCTTGTCGAGGCCGAATCATGGCATAGACAGGGACTTGGCTATATTTCGCGGCTTGCATCATAAACCCCGCACTCGGAGTGAGACCGCCTAAAGCTAAAGAGGAACAAAGTTCTATGCGAGTAGCACCGCCTTCGATGGCGTATCGCAGTGACTCAATATTATCGATACAAACTTCAAGTTGGTAGGTCATTGGTTGGTCCACAAATTCCGAGGGGTAATTAATATAGCCTTCTCGCAGTGGAGATACTAGCAGAGGATAGTGAACACTGGGCAACAAATGAGAAAAGCCCGAGTAAAAACTCGGGCTTGGATTCGGCTAACTGAAAATCTCTTCAATGATTGGCTGCGGTGTCCGCTTTATTATTTCCAACCATCAACCCCGTGAGCATGGGGCGGAAGGTTTCAATTATTTAGATAGGTCTTCTGCGTGCTCAGATAGGAAAGCTGCAACACCTTTTGGAGATGCGTCCATACCTGCTTTGCCTTCTTCCCATTGTGCAGGACAAACTTCACCATTCTTCTCGTGGAAGTTTAGTGCGTCTACCATGCGAAGCATTTCATCGATGTTACGACCAAGTGGCAGATCGTTCACTACTTGGTGACGAACAAGGCCGTCAGCATCAATTAGGAAAGAACCACGGAACGCAACGCCAGCTTCTGGGTGCTCTACGTCGTATGCTTTGCAGATTTCGTGCTTAACATCAGCAACGAGAGGGTATTTAACTTGACCGATACCGCCATCTTCGATAGCAGTGTTACGCCATGCGTTGTGAGAGAACTGAGAATCGATAGAAATACCGATAACTTCTGCGCCTTTAGCTTGGAAGTCAGCTAGACGGTTATCAAACGCGATAAGCTCTGATGGGCAAACGAACGTGAAATCTAGTGGGTAGAAGAAAACAACTGCTTTTTTACCTTTAGTGAATTCAGCGAAGTTGAAGTTATCAACGATTTCGCCGTTACCAAGAACAGCTGCTGCAGTAAAGTCTGGGGCTTGACGACCAACTAGTACCATTTTTTTGCTCCTAAAATAGGTTAATTCAAACCGTGTTCGGTTTGGTCCGTGTTTGTACGAGACAAACTATAGTACACATTGTAGTATTGAAAAAAGCGAAATTAATAGATTGATTTAATCGAAAAAAACGATGAGTCGTTCTTGCTCATTCCTTTTTTGAATGCAGCGAAAAAAGTAGGCAGTAAATATGAATAAATGGCCCAGTTTAAAACAAATCCACTACCTCGTGACGCTCAGCGAAACTCGGCATTTTAGTGAGGCGGCAGAGCGTTGTTTTGTGAGTCAATCTACCTTGAGTAAAGGCATTCAAAACCTTGAGGAGCTTATTGGCTGTCCTCTCTACGAAAAAAAGGATAAGAAAAGCCCGTTAGTCTTCACTCAAGCCGGAGAGATGGTCGTTAAGCAAGGAAGAGAATTGCTAGCGAAAGGGCAAGATTTGATAGAGTTAGGTGATTTTTGCCAAGGTGATGCGATGCAAGGGCAGATTAAGTTAGGTTGTATCCCCACCATCGCTCCTTTTCTGCTGTGCGACTTAGTACAAGAAGTGAATGCACGCTATCCGCAACTCAATTTGTTACTTAGAGAGGATACGACATCGAATTTGTTGGCGGCACTAAAGCATGGTGAGTTAGATGTTTTGATTCTGGCACTGCCGATGGAAATTGGCAATATGGAGAGCTGTATCGTTGGCCAAGACCCTTTTAAAATGGTCATCAGCAGAACGCAGGCCGATCGTATTCAAGTGCCGATTAAATATGACGATCTTCCCGATGAATCGGTCTTCCTACTTGAAAATGAGCATTGCTTAACTGAGCATGCCGTGTCGGCTTGTAAATTGACAAAAAAAGAAAAAATTAACCCATTTAGCGCCACCAGTTTACATACTCTAGTACAAATGGTTGCTAATGGTTTAGGTACGACGTTTATCCCGCAAATGGCGATTGAACATGGCTTACTAGACAACCAGAATTTAATTGTCATAGAACCACCCGGTCAGCAAGCCCATCGAGAGATTGGTTTGGTGTGGAGACCGAGTTCCTCGAGGCGTGAGTCGTTTATGCATCTTGCGGACGTGGTATCCGAACTGCTTTAAATGTGCTGGGGAATGCTTACATCGAGGCGTCTATAGGTATGGTTGGTATAAAGTATACCTATAGACTAATTGACTTCAATTTACTGAATTGCTCGCCCACCAGATATAACGCGTACACTATCTTTATTCTGTGACGCTTTGTACTGGCTCAACATCACTTTCTTCAGGCTCTGCCTCTTCTTGTAATTCTAATAAATTAATGGCGATAGCGACAAAATCGCTGTCAGTGATAATTCCGACTAACTCTCCTTTTTTAACGACAGGTAAGCAGCCTACTTTGTGCTTTTGCATGTACATGGCACTTTCACGAAGACCGTACTCTAGGTTCGATGGTCATAATGTTAACGTGCATAAAATCGCTTATAGGTGTCGCCAGCGTGTAAGATTGGTCACTAGGAATGCGTTGTAAGATGGATTCTTGAACTGCGAGTAAATCGCGCTGAGATACAATACCTAATAGTTGTTTATGGGCATCAATTATAGGGATATGCCGGATATCGAGCGCTTCCATCATGTGCTTGGCATCGGCAAGGGAGTGAGACCGCAAAAGGGTGTGAGGGTTGCGGGTCATCATATCTTCGACCTTAATCATAGAGGGCCTCCAACTCATTTTGATTGTCTGTTTTAACTATAGAATCATCGCGGCAATAAAGTTGAGAACTCGGTCATTTTTTGATGCGAATCATTAAAAATGGATCGCAAAATTGCAGTGATTGTCACGTGGCGATAATTTGCTTAAAAATACAACACGATTAATCTTGTTCAACTTGCTATTCCATGCTGTAAGCCTATACTTAGCGGCTGCGAAATTTTTCGTTCTTTATGTCATAGATCAACAAAGATGGGTGTTATGCAAGTTTCAGATTTTCACTTTGACCTACCTGATGAGCTTATTGCTCGTTATCCCACCGCTGAACGTAGTGCGAGCCGATTATTACAGCTCACTGGTAATACAGGTGAAGTGGCTGATAAAACCTTTACTGATATTGCCAGCCTTGTTCAACCCGGTGATTTACTTGTGTTTAATAACACTCGGGTTATCCCAGCGAGAATGTTTGGACGCAAAGCATCTGGCGGCAAATTGGAAGTGTTGGTTGAGCGTATGCTTGATGATAAGCGTCTGTTGGCCCATGTTCGTTGTTCGAAATCACCAAAAGTAGGCACAGAGCTGCTTCTTGGTGAAAATGATGACTACCAAGCTATTATGGTCGCTAGGCACGACGCCCTGTTTGAAATTGAAATTCAATCAGAGAAAACGGTGTTGGAAGTGTTAAACGACATCGGTCACATGCCATTACCGCCTTATATTGATCGTCCTGATGAGGATGCAGATAAAGAGCGTTACCAAACCGTTTACAATGAGAAACCGGGGGCTGTAGCAGCCCCAACTGCGGGACTTCATTTTGATGACAAAGTCTTGGCCGACATAAAAGCGAAAGGCGTGAACTTCGCCTACGTGACTTTGCATGTTGGAGCTGGAACCTTTCAACCCGTTCGTGTCGATAATATTCACGATCACCACATGCATTCCGAATATGTTGAAGTGACCGATGAAGTGGTTAAAGCCATTGCTGAAACCAAAGCGAATGGTGGCAGAGTGATTGCGGTTGGAACAACATCGGTACGCTCTTTAGAAAGTGCAGCCCAAGATGCGAAATCGAAGGGAACAGAATTCGCGCCATTTTTCGGCGATACTGAAATTTTCATCTTTCCAGGCTATGAGTATCAAGTTGTCGACTGTCTAGTGACTAATTTCCACTTGCCAGAGTCAACGCTGATTATGTTAGTAAGTGCATTTGCCGGTTATGACCATGTTATGAACGCTTATCAGCATGCCGTGGATAACAAGTACCGCTTCTTTAGTTATGGTGATGCGATGTTTATTACCAAGAAAGTAAACTAACGACCGGCATCAAAGGTTTAATTTCACTCAAGGAGCCAGTGAGAGTTTAGGTAAGGAATACCAGTAAGCGCTTGGCAGAAATGTCGGTGCAATCGAGTGCGACAAGCTACGCTTGTTAGTGCGTTTTGATATTGAGTCAGACTGTGTCTCTGGCGAATTGGAGGCTTCGTGAAATTACAATACGAACTTAAAAAGAAAAATGGTCACGCGCGTCGTGGTCAATTAACGTTTGAACGCGGGACAGTGCAGACACCTGCATTCATGCCTGTAGGTACTTACGGAACGGTGAAAGGTATGACGCCGGAAGAAGTGAAAGATACCGGAGCAGAGATTCTGCTTGGTAATACTTTCCACCTTTGGCTTCGTCCTGGTCAAGAAATCATGAAGCTGCACGGTGACTTGCATGACTTTATGAACTGGCACGGTCCAATCTTGACAGATTCAGGCGGTTTCCAAGTATTTAGCTTAGGTGCAACGCGTAAGATCACTGAAGAAGGTGTCCATTTCCGTAGCCCGGTAAATGGTGACAAAGTCTTCATGGACGCTGAGAAGTCAATGGAGATTCAAAAAGACCTTGGCTCTGATGTTGTGATGATCTTTGATGAGTGTACGCCATACCCTGCGACGCATGATGAAGCGAAGAAATCCATGGAAATGTCACTGCGTTGGGCACAACGCTCTCGTGATCACTTCGATAAGCTAGAAAACACCAATTCGTTGTTTGGTATCGTTCAAGGTGGTGTTTACGAAGATTTACGTGATGTTTCTGTTGAAGGCTTAACGAATATTGGCTTCGACGGGTATGCGGTTGGTGGTTTGGCGGTAGGTGAACCTAAAGAAGACATGCACCGCGTTCTTGAGCACACAACGCCAAAACTTCCAGAAGATAAACCTCGCTACCTAATGGGTGTAGGTAAACCGGAAGATCTCGTTGAAGGTGTTCGCCGAGGTATTGATATGTTCGATTGCGTTATGCCAACGCGTAATGCACGTAATGGTCACTTATTTGTCACTGGTGGCGTTATCAAGATCCGTAATGCAAAGCATAAGACGGATACGACGCCATTGGACCCTGAATGTGATTGTTACACCTGTAAGAATTACTCAAAAGCGTACTTGCATCATCTTGATCGCTGTAACGAAATTTTGGGTGCACGTCTGAACACTATTCACAACCTTCGTTACTATCAGCGTCTGATGGAAAGTATCCGTAAGTCGATTGACGAAGACCGTTTTGATGAATTTGTTCAAGAGTTTTACGCACGTCGCGACCGCGAAGTAATACCAATTGATATGAAATAGTTGGTTAATTTTAAGGCTATCCTTGCAACTGGTGACAAATCCTAGCGCTGGGTCACACTTTTTGTGCTCCGAACAGGCGAAGAAACATTGAGTTACGGTTTGCTTCTTGAAAAGATAAGGGGATAGCCCAATTTTGGATATGTATTTACATTTAACGAGGATGTTTTCCAATGAGTTTGATTAGTTCAGCTTACGCTGCTGAAGCCGCTCCACAAGGCGGTGGTTTTGAAATGTTAATTATGCTTGGTATGTTTGCGGTAATTTTTTACTTCATGATTTACCGCCCACAAGCAAAACGCGCAAAAGAGCATAAAAACCTAATGTCTTCTATGGGCAAAGGCGATGAAGTTCTGACTAACGGTGGTCTAATCGGTAAAATTACCAAGATCGCTGAAGACAACGACTACATTGCTATCGCACTAAACGATAACAACGAAGTGGTTATCAAGAAAGATTTCATCACTGCAGTGCTACCAAAAGGTACACTGAAGTCTCTATAAAAACAGCTAAAGGATCCTCGCTGTGCTAAACCGTTATCCTCTGTGGAAGTACTTAATGGTGATTTTCGCCATTGCTATCGCAGCATTATATGCGCTTCCCAACCTATACGGTGAAGATCCGGCTATTCAAATTACAGGGGCGCGTGGCGCCTCTGTTGATATGTCGACGCTGGATACTGTCACTCAAGCTCTTGATAAAGAGCAGCTCTCTCATAAGTCTATCGCCTTAGAAAACGGCTCTATCTTAGTTCGTTTTACCAGTACTGATACTCAAATTAGTGCGCGTGACGTGATCAGCGAAGCGTTAGGCAAAGATTCCATTGTTGCTCTCAACTTAGCGCCAGCGACACCTCATTGGTTAGAAGCTATTGGTGCCGCACCCATGAAACTGGGTTTGGACCTTCGTGGTGGTGTTCACTTCTTAATGGAAGTTGACATGGACGCTGCGATGGAAAAGTTAGTTGGACAACAAGAAGAAGCATTTCGAAGTGAATTGCGCGAAGACCGCATTCGTTATCGATCTATTCGTCCTTCAGGAAAGGACGGGGTAGAAGTCTTACTTCGTGATGCAGAACAACTGGCACAAGCTAAAGCCGTACTTGAATCTCAACACCCTGATATGGACTTTTTTGATTCAGACTCCAACGGTCGCTTTGCTATTGTGGCTCGCTTTAAAGAAACACGCCTACAAGAAATACGTAACTACGCCGTTGAACAAAACATCACTATTCTACGAAATCGTGTAAATGAACTCGGTGTTGCTGAACCTTTGGTACAGCGTCAGGGCGCAAGTCGTATTGTGGTTGAGCTACCTGGTGTTCAGGATACTGCTCGAGCAAAAGAAATTCTTGGTGCAACCGCGACGCTTGAATTCCGTGAAGTTGACAGTAGTGCAGATTTAGCTGCTGCAGCTAGTGGTCGAGCGCCTGCTGGCAGTGAAATCAAGTTTGACCGCGATGGTCGTCCGGCCGTTCTGAAAAAACGTATTATCCTTGGCGGAGCCAGTATTACTGATGCGAGCTCCAGTGCGGATGAATATGGTCGCCCACAGGTTAACATCTCACTTGATAGTGAAGGTGGTAACAAAATGGCGGCGTTCTCTCGCCAAAATATCGGCAAGCTAATGGCGACGGTATTTGCAGAGTACAAGGATAGCGGTAAACGTACGCCTGAAGGCAAAGTCATTCTGGATAAACATGAAGAAGTCATCAACCAAGCAACGATTCAGTCAGCGCTAGGTCGTAACTTCCGCATTACTGGCATCGACTCCGCTGCTGAAGCGCATAACCTAGCACTATTACTTCGTGCTGGTGCGTTGATTGCGCCTATCTCGATTGTTGAGGAAAGAACCATTGGTCCATCAATGGGTCAGCAGAATATCGATATGGGTATCATGGCGTGTATCACTGGTATGATTGCCGTGATGCTCTTTACATTGGTTTATTACCGTGGCTTTGGTCTATTCGCTAACTGTGCATTAATGGCTAACATCGTCCTAATTATTGGTGTGATGTCAATGATCCCAGGGGCGACAATGACGCTTCCAGGTATTGCCGGTATTGTACTGACCGTCGGTATGGCGGTAGATGCGAACGTACTGATTTTTGAGCGGATCCGGGAAGAGCTAAAAGAGGGACGTAATCCTCAGCAAGCGATTCATCAAGGTTACGCGAACGCATTTAGTACCATTGCCGATGCCAACATCACCACGCTTATTACCGCGATTATATTATTTGCTGTCGGCACCGGTGCCATCAAAGGCTTCGCTGTGACACTTTCAATCGGTATTATTACTTCAATGTTTACTGCAATTATTGGTACTCGCTGCTTAGTGAATCTGGTATATGGCGGCAAACGCGTTAAGAAACTGTCGATCTAGGAAATAGTTATGTTTGAGATAATGAAAGCAGACAAAACGATCGACTTTATGCGTTGGTCAAAAGTAGCATTCATGTTTTCCATTGCGATGATTGCTGCTGCAATATTTACCCTATCTACTAAGTGGTTGAACTGGGGCTTAGATTTCACCTAAGCGGTACGCTGATTGAAGTGGGTTTCGAGCAGCCTGCCAACCTTGAAGATGTGCGAAGTGCATTGGATGCGGAAGGTTTTGGTGATGCGACGGTACAAAATTTTGGTTCTTCACGTGATGTGATGGTGCGTTTACGTCCACGTGATGGTGTACAAGCCGAAGCGTTGGGCAACCAAATCTTAAGCGCAATTCAGCAAGGAACAGGTGAAAGTGTTGAGATGCGTCGTATCGAGTTTGTCGGTCCGAACGTGGGAGATGAGCTTACGGAAGCGGGGGGGCTAGCGATTTTAGTCTCTCTTATCTGTATTTTGATCTACGTATCAATACGATTTGAGTGGCGTCTAGCTGCTGGTGCGGTAATGGCCTTGGCTCACGATGTTATTATTACCTTAGGTATTTTCTCTTTATTGCAAATTGAAGTGGACTTAACCATTGTCGCGGCCTTGCTGACGGTTGTGGGGTACTCCCTCAATGATACCATTGTTGTATTTGACCGGATTCGTGAGAACTTCCGAAAAATGCGTAAAGGTGACCCGTCTGAGGTGATGAATAACTCCATTACACAAACACTGAGCCGTACATTAATTACCTCGGGTACGACATTGTTCGTAGTCATCGCATTGTTTACGCAAGGCGGTGCAATGATCCATGGTTTTGCACTTGCACTACTGCTTGGTATCACGGTTGGTACATACTCTTCTATCTATGTTGCTTCGGCGCTGGCTCTGAAACTGGGTATTCAACGTGAACACCTAATGCCAACGCAAATAGAGAAAGAAGGCGAAGAGCTCGACGAAATGCCATAAGCATTTTCTATTGCTATATAAAAGCCGCTCAAAATGAGCGGCTTTTTTGTATCGAGTTTTTAGGCGATGCTTTTCTCAAAGCGAGATACAAAAAATCCCAGCCTAAAAGCTGGGATTTGAGAAACTCAGTGAACGCTAAGTAATGATAAATTACTTAAGCATACCTTCATTGGAGTTTTCGCGAATGTGCTTAAGCATTGATTTAACGCCACGTGCACTAGATGCTACGATGTTGCCAGATTTCATGTGGTCAGTGCCACCAGCAAAGTCAGTAACAATCGCGCCAGCTTCACGAGCAATCAGATCGCCTGCTGCCATGTTCCAAGGCTTAAGTCCAAGCTCGAAGTAACCATCGACACGACCTGCAGCTAAGTAGCAAAGGTCAAGTGCTGGAGAACCAGTACGACGGAAATCAGAACATTCAACAAACATTGAAGACATGATTTTGAAATAGCTTTCAGAATGCTGCTTTTGTTTGTAAGGGAAGCCAGTACCGATGATGGTACCTTTAAGGTCTTTTAGAGGTGTTACACGAATACGAGCGTTATTAAGTTGAGCGCCAGAACCGCGTTGTGCAGTAAATAGCTCGTTACGCATTGGGTCGTAAACACACGCAACTTCTGTTCTGCCCTTCATGCGAACAGCAATAGAAACACAGAAGTGTGGTAGACCATTGATAAGGTTAGTGGTGCCATCCAGTGGGTCGATGATCCATTGAACATCACTATCTTTACCTTCAATCATACCGCTTTCCTCAGCAACAATGCTGTGTTCAGGATAAGAGGTTTGAATAGTATGGATAATGAGTGCTTCAGCTTCTTTGTCTACGTTAGTAACAAAGTCATTAGTGCCTTTCTGTACTGACTCAATGTTGTCAGTGTTTTCAAGTGATTTAGCAATATGGTTGCCAGCTTTACGCGCAGCGCGTATAGCGATATTTAGCATTGGATGCATACGAATTTTCCCAACGGATGTTAAAGAACAAAAAGCGGCGGCGAGTATATCAAAGATTTGGGAAAAGGGAAGTGGTTATTTTTTGTTCTGTCATTCGGGTGAATAAAAAGACCCTGACTATTTTAGTCAGGTTTATGTTATTATTCGGCGGTTTTGTAATCTTGGTGCTATTTGACAATGCTAGACAACGTTAAGATCATTCTCGTCGGAACTTCTCATTCTGGAAATATAGGCTCTGCTGCTCGTGCGATGAAAGTCATGGGATTAAGCCAGATGGTATTAGTTGATCCTCAATGTGAAGTAGATGCGCAAGCTGTCGCGTTAGCCGCAGGTGCAAGTGATATTGCTTTGGGTGCCACCATTGTGTCTTCGTTAGAAGAAGCGGTCGAAGACTGTGGTTTGGTCGTGGGCTCAAGCGCGCGCTCTCGTACCTTGGATTGGCCTATGATTGAGCCACGTGAATGTGGACAACGCTTTGCTATTGAAGGGGAGAAGCATCCCGTCGCGTTAGTTTTTGGACGTGAACGTACCGGTCTTACCAATGATGAGCTGCAACTGTGCCATTTCCATACTTGCATTCCAGCGAACCCAGAGTACAGCTCACTGAATTTGGCGATGGCGGTTCAAACGTTAAGTTACGAAGTTCGTGTGGCTCATTTAGAGCGTGAGAGTCAACAGTTTCCTGCTCAAGACGAACCAGATTACCCTCGCCATAAAGAGTTGGAATTATTTTACCAGCACCTTGAAAATGTGATAACCAATACCCAGTTTATCTCTAAGGATAAGCCTAATCTTGTCATGAATAAGTTGCGTCGACTGTTCAGTCGTGCTCGTCCTGAGTCTCAAGAAATCAACACATTACGTGGTATTTTGACGTCGATTGATAAAATACTGGCGGACAAAAAGTAACCGCATTAAGTGTGTGGGTGAATACCTGACTATTTTAGTCAAATAAATACTTGATTAAAATAGTCAGGTATGGAAAAATTGAATCCACAAAGACAATGTGGAAACGTGTGATATGAGATTAACATCAAAAGGAAGATACGCAGTAACAGCGATGCTCGATGTCGCGCTGCACTCACAGCAAAGCCCAGTCCCACTGGCCGATATTTCTGAGCGTCAAGGGATTTCCCTTTCTTACTTAGAACAGCTGTTTTCTAAACTGCGTAAAGCCGGATTGGTCTCAAGTGTACGTGGTCCTGGTGGTGGTTATCGCCTAGGTACTGACGGCGCCGACATTTCCATTGGTACGGTTATCGCTGCTGTGGATGAATCGGTCGATGCAACCAAATGCGCTGGCAAAGGCGATTGTCAAGGTGGTACGCGTTGTCTGACTCACACGTTGTGGCGAGATTTAAGCTCTCGCATTAGCGATTTCCTGAACAACATCACACTCGGTGAGTTGATGGTTGATAATGAAGTCCTTGAAATTTCTGATCGTCAAGACATAGATCTTACGGTCAATAATGGGTTTTCCAGAAAAAATAATAACGCTGCCCCCATCGGCATTAATGTTCGCTCGTAAGTAGTGTTGCTTTTACATTGGAGTAAAGAATGAAACTGCCTATATATTTAGACTACTCTGCCACTTGTCCAGTAGACCCACGTGTTGCTGATAAGATGGTTAAATTCATGACTATGGACGGAACGTTTGGTAACCCAGCGTCACGTTCGCACCGTTATGGATGGCAGGCAGAAGAAGCAGTAGATAATGCACGTGAGCAAATTGCAGATTTGCTGAATGCAGACCCTCGTGAAATTGTCTTCACATCGGGCGCAACAGAATCAGATAACCTTGCGATTAAAGGTGCAGCGCATTTTTATGGCAAGAAAGGCAAGCACGTTATTACGTGTAAAACTGAGCATAAAGCTGTTTTGGACCCGTGCCGCCAACTAGAGCGTGAAGGGTTCGAAGTGACTTACCTTCAGCCTGAAAGCAACGGTATTATTGATTTAACGAAGCTAGAAGCAGCGATGCGTGAAGACACGGTATTGGTGTCTATCATGCATGTGAACAATGAAATTGGTGTCGTGCAAGACATCGCGGCAATCGGCGAGTTGTGTCGTAGCAGAAAGGTTATCTCTCACGTTGATGCTGCTCAGTCTGCTGGTAAATTACCGATTGATGTAAAAGAACTGAAAGTGGATCTTATCTCACTCTCAGCGCATAAAGTATATGGTCCTAAAGGTATTGGTGCTCTGTATGTCAGCCGTAAACCACGTATTCGCTTAGAAGCGCAAATGCACGGTGGTGGTCATGAGCGCGGTTTCCGCTCTGGTACTCTCGCAACTCACCAGATTGTGGGAATGGGCGAAGCATTTGCTATTGCTAAACAAGACATGCAAAAAGATTACGAACATGCGAAAGCTTTGAGCGAACGTCTTTATGCTGGTGTAAAAGGTCTTGAAGCAGTAACCGTGAATGGCGACTTAGAAATGCGTGTACCGCATAACTTGAACATCAGCTTTGCTTTTGTTGAAGGTGAGTCACTGCTCATGTCTTTGAAAGATCTTGCCGTTTCATCGGGTTCAGCCTGTACTTCGGCGAGCTTAGAGCCTTCTTATGTGCTACGTGCACTTGGCTTAAATGATGAGCTTGCGCATAGCTCAGTACGTTTTTCCTTCGGCCGTTTTACAACGGAAGAAGAGATTGATTATGCCATTGAGCAAATCAAAACCGCAGTTAATAAGTTACGCGACATGTCTCCTCTATGGGATATGTATAACGAAGGGATTGACCTAGATACGGTTGAGTGGGCACACCACTAATCTCAAGGATATAGAGGATTCGAGGAAAACATTATGGCTTACAGCGAAAAAGTAATTGATCACTATGAGAACCCACGTAACGTAGGTTCATTTGACAAGAATGATCCAAATGTTGGTAGCGGCATGGTTGGTGCTCCGGCGTGTGGTGATGTAATGAAGCTGCAAATCAAGGTAACACCAGAAGGTATTATCGAAGATGCGAAATTTAAAACCTATGGTTGTGGTTCAGCTATTGCGTCGAGTTCACTTGTAACAGAGTGGGTGAAAGGCAAGTCAGTGGATGAAGCCGCAGCAATTAAGAACTCAGAGATTGCAGATGAGTTAGAGTTGCCACCCGTCAAGGTGCACTGTTCTATCCTTGCAGAAGATGCAATTAAAGCTGCCGTTGCTGATTACAAGAAAAAGCACGACTAAATCCTAGGTTAATACCTAAAGAATTGATTCAATAGATTAAAAGATAAGGTTGTAGTATGGCCATCTCCATGACAGACGCAGCAGCAAGTCGCGTAAAAACATTTCTAGATAACCGTGGTAAAGGCCTTGGTTTACGCTTAGGTGTTAAAACCACTGGGTGTTCAGGAATGGCGTACGTACTTGAGTTCGTTGATGATCTAGACGATGGTGATGAGGTATTTGAACACGCTGGTGTAAAAGTCATCATTGATGCTAAAAGCCTTGTCTATCTAGATGGAACAGAATTGGATTACGTAAAAGAAGGTTTAAACGAAGGTTTTGAATTCAACAACCCTAACGCGAAAGGCGAGTGTGGTTGTGGTGAAAGCTTTAATGTTTAACCGATAAGGAGCTCAGTTATCTGAGCTCCAATAATACGAGTCATACGATATGAATCATTTTGAACTTTTTGGGCTACCTGTTCAGTTTCCTCTGGACGGTAGCCTTCTTTCTTCTCAGTTTCTTGAGCTTCAAAAGCGTTTTCATCCTGATAATTTTGCCTCCGCTTCAGAGCGCGATCGATTATTAGCGGTGCAAAAAGCAGCACAGATTAACGATGCATACGAAGTATTGCGACGTCCTATTTCACGAGCAGAATACTTACTTGCCGAAAATGGTATCGATATTCGCAGCGAGCATAAAACCCTTCAAGATCCTATGTTTCTTATGGAACAAATGGAACTTCGAGAAACTCTCGAAGACGTAGCAAGCTCAGCGAATGCAGAAGAAGAACTTTTTGACTTTGAACGTCAGGTAAGCAAAATGTTTAGCGAGCATCTAACCGAGTTAACTCATGAGTTGGAACAGGCTCGTTGGGATAGCGCTGCTGACAGCGTTCGAAAACTCAAATTTATCGCCAAGCTTAAAAACGAAATCGAACAGTTAGAAGAAAAATTGCTTGGCTAATGACAGCCTCCAAGGATATTTGAATGGCATTACTTCAAATCGCAGAGCCGGGACAAAGTTCTGCACCACACGAACACAAACTGGCAGCAGGAATTGATTTAGGGACAACTAACTCACTGGTTGCTAGCGTAAGAAGTGGCGAAGCGGCAACGCTCGCGGATTCTAATGGTAAAAAAATCTTACCCTCTGCCGTCCACTATTCACAAGAACAGGTGACCATTGGTTGGGATGCAAGAAATAATGCATCCCAAGATCCTGAGAATACCATCGTGTCGGTGAAGCGATTACTTGGCCGTTCTTTAGCTGATGTTAAAGCTCGCTACCCTTCATTGCCTTATCGACTGTCTGAAAGTGCAAATGGATTGCTTAGGTACTGCAAACGGCTGCTGGGGACAAAAACCCAATCCAAGTGTCTGCTGATATTCTGAAAACACTCGCTGAACGTGCTCAGGCCTCGCTAGGGGAGTTAGCTGGTGTGGTTATTACTGTGCCTGCGTATTTTGATGATGCGCAGCGTGTCGGGACAAAAGATGCCGCTAATCTAGCAGGATTGCATGTACTTCGTTTACTCAATGAACCTACCGCAGCAGCCATTGCGTATGGCTTAGATAGTGGTCAAGAAGGTGTGATTGCGGTTTACGACTTAGGTGGTGGCACATTTGATATCTCTATTTTACGCTTATCAAAAGGCGTATTTGAAGTATTAGCAACGGGCGGTGATTCTGCGCTTGGTGGCGATGACTTTGATCATCTTATTGCCGATCACTTCCAAGCACTAATTGGACTCACTGAGCTGACGACGGCACAGCAACGTGAGCTTCTTGACGCAGCGACTCAAGCAAAGATAGATTTAAGTGACGCAGAAAGTACCTCAGTTTCTGTACTTGGCTGGCAAGGTGAACTCACGCGTTCAACATTTAATGACATCGTTCGTCCTTTATTAAAGAAAACGCTTATGTCATGCCGTCGCGCGTTACGTGATGCAGAAGTCGATGCTGAACACGTTCTTGAAACCGTGATGGTCGGTGGATCTACCCGCACGCCACTGGTTCGTGAAATGGTAGGTGAATTCTTTGGCAAAACACCATTAACATCGATCAATCCAGATGAAGTCGTGGCAATTGGTGCTGCGATTCAAGCGGATATTCTAGCGGGTAACAAACCGGATTCAGAAATGCTGCTTCTCGACGTGATTCCATTGTCTCTTGGCATTGAAACCATGGGTGGGCTGGTTGAGAAGATCGTACCTCGTAACACCACAATTCCAGTTGCTCGTGCACAAGAGTTTACCACGTTTAAAGATGGTCAAACGGCGATGTCGGTACACATCGTTCAAGGCGAACGCGAGTTGATAGACGATTGCCGTTCCTTGGCTCGTTTTTCTTTAAAGGGCATTCCTCCAATGACGGCGGGTGCGGCGCATATTCGTGTGACTTACCAAGTTGACGCCGACGGTTTACTCTCAGTAACCGCGATGGAAAAAAGCACCGGAGTGCAATCTGAAATTCAGGTGAAACCATCTTACGGCTTAAGTGATGATGAAGTCACAAACATGCTGAAAGACTCGATGACGTTTGCGAAAGAAGACATGTTAGCGCGAGCGTTAGCAGAGCAACGTGTTGAAGCGGATCGCGTGATAGAAGGGTTAGTCGCAGCAATGCAAGCCGACGGTGATGAGTTATTGGATGATGCCGGTAAACAATCGCTAGTCAGCGCGATCGAAGCGTTGATTCAGTTACGCAATGGTGACAACGCTGACGCCATTGAGCAAGGTATTAAAGACACTGATAAAGCAAGCCAAGATTTTGCCTCTCGTCGCATGGATAAGTCCATCAGAGAAGCATTAGCTGGCCAGTCAGTTGACAATATTTAAAAGTAAGGACCAAGTAGTCATGCCAAAAATTGTTGTATTACCTCACGAGGACCTCTGTCCAGACGGTGCGGTTTTAGAAGCGAACCCAGGTGAAACGGTATTAGACGTTGCACTCAAAAATGGTATCGGAATTGAGCACGCTTGTGAAAAATCATGTGCGTGTACCACTTGTCACATCGTCGTACGTGAAGGCTTTGATTCTCTAGACGAAAGTGATGAGTTAGAAGATGACATGCTTGATAAAGCATGGGGTCTTGAGCCTGAATCACGTTTAGGCTGCCAAGCAAAAGTGATGAATGAAGATTTGGTTGTAGAGATCCCTAAATATACCCTTAATCACGCATCAGAAGATCATTAAAGCGTCTGCTAAGGAGAGCTTATGAGTTTAACATGGACGGATTCACGTGATATCGCCATTGAGTTGTGTGACAAGTTTCCAGACACGGATCCTAAAACGGTGCGTTTCACCGATTTGCATCAGTGGATCCTTGATTTAGAAGAGTTTGATGATGAACCAAATCGCTCTAATGAAAAAATTTTGGAAGCGGTCATATTATGCTGGATGGATGAGTTCGAGTAAGTCGATTATCTAACGTATTGTAATGAAAACGGGCCTATGGCCCGTTTTTTTGTATTCAGTTGTTACATTGTTATTAATTCAGATAGGCATGTCATTGGTATTGACTCTACATAATGCTAACATCTTGATAATTACAAATACGACGAAACATATAATGGACCAGACAAGGAGAAACCATGTCTAATGCACTGTCGGTATTTCTGAGCCAAGAAGTTGCACCATCACAATGGGGAGAGGGGGCGACACTCTCTTATTCAGAATCAGGCACGACAATTCATCTCGCCGAAAATCTAGATTTAGATGTTATTCAAAGAGCGGCTCGAAAATTAGACTCACAAGGCATCACATGCGCGAGTCTACAGGGTGATAACTGGGATTTAGAAGCGACGTGGGCGTTTTACCAAGGCTATCGCAACCCGAAGAAAACCACATCAGTGGCGCTTCCCACGCTAAGCGAAGCCGATACTCATGAGTTGAATGCTCGTATTAAAGCCGCTGACTGGACGCGCGATATTATTAATAAAAGTGCGGAAGAAGTGGCACCTCGCCAGCTTGCCACAATGGCGGCGGAATTCATCAAGTCCACAGCGCCAGAGCATGTTACTTATCGCATTGTTAAAGACAAAGATTTGTTGACTGAAGGCTGGACGGGCATTTTTGCTGTTGGCCGAGGCTCTGCTCGTACTTCTGCCATGTTGCAACTGGATTTTAACCCGACTGGAGATCCTGAAGCGCCAGTGTTTGCTTGTTTAGTCGGCAAGGGTATTACTTTTGACTCTGGTGGTTATAGCTTAAAACCGTCAAACTTCATGACCGCGATGAAAGCCGACATGGGTGGCGCAGCGACCATTACTGGCGGATTAGGCTTAGCGATTCTTCGTGGCCTAAACAAGCGAGTGAAGCTTATTCTTTGTTGCGCTGAAAACATGGTGTCAGGCAGAGCATTAAAGCTTGGCGACGTCATTACCTATAAGAACGGCAAAACGGTAGAGATCATGAATACCGATGCTGAAGGGCGTTTGGTCCTTGCCGATGGTCTGATTTTTGCGAGCGAGCAAAACCCAGAAATGATCATCGACTGTGCAACATTAACCGGTTGCTGCGAAGAATGCGCTTGGTAATGACTACCACGCGATTATGTCGTTTGATGATGAATTGACTCATCAAGCTCTGACGAATGCTAATCAAGAGAAAGAAGGGCTTTGGCCACTGCCACTTGCCGATTTTCATCGCAATATGTTGCCATCAAACTTTGCCGATCTTTCTAATATAAGTAGTGGGGATTATTCTCCTGGTGCTAGCACGGCAGCCGCTTTCTTGTCTTACTTTGTTGAAGACTATAAAAAAGGCTGGTTGCATTTTGATTGTGCAGGCACATACCGTAAGTCTGCTTCAGACAAGTGGGCTGCAGGTGCGACAGGTATGGGAACACGTACCTTAGCTCGATTACTAGTAGAGCAAGCTAAAAAATAGTGGCATAGGCCAACAAATTGCGAATAAAAAGCAATAGATAACAAAAACTGAAAGGAAGAACGATGACCCTAGAAAGAACATTTTCAATCGTTAAACCCGATGCTGTTGAGCGTAACCTTATCGGTGAAATCTACCACAGAATAGAGAAAGCAGGTTTGCGTATCGTAGCGGCAAAAATGGTTCGCTTAACGGATGAGCAAGCGAAAGGTTTTTATGCCGAGCATGACGGTAAACCTTTTTTCCCGGCGCTACGTGAATTCATGACATCAGGACCGATTATGGTTCAAGTGTTGGAAGGGGAAGATGCGATCAGTCGTTACCGTGAGTTGATGGGTAAGACCAACCCAGAAGAAGCAGCTTGCGGTACGATACGTGCCGATTACGCTCTAAGCATGCGTTATAATTCGGTTCATGGTTCAGATAGCCCAGAGTCAGCGGCTCGAGAAATTGAATTTTTCTTTCCAGAGTCAGAAATCTGCCCTCGTTAATTAAGGGCATAATAGGAAGGAGGCAGTCGCCTCCTTTTTTATTGCCTGTGTAGTGGCTTGTATAAAAAATGTTCACTTATAAATGAAAGCCTTATTATTTTAGGGTTTTGTTGCGCTTGTTGCAGGAGCCTAAAGGCTGTACAATTCGCGCCCTTAACAGAATCTTCGTCATTTAAGAGGCAACATGACCGTACAAAAAGTCAATCTACTCGATTTTGATCGCAAGGGCTTGCGTAAGTTTTTCCAAGAAGAGCTCGGCGAGAAAGCCTTTCGTGCTGATCAGGTAATGAAGTGGATCTACCATTTTGGTTGTGATGACTTTGAGAAAATGAACAACATCAACAAAAAACTTCGTGAGAAGTTGTTGAGAGTGGCGGAAATCAAAGCTCCGACCGTTTCTGAAGCTCAACATTCATCGGATGGCACTATTAAGTGGGCGATGCGAGTGGGTGATCAAGATGTTGAAACGGTTTATATTCCGGACGAAGATCGTGCCACATTGTGTGTGTCATCCCAAGTAGGGTGCGCACTTGAGTGTAAGTTCTGTTCTACTGCCCAACAAGGTTTCAACCGTAACCTAAAAGTGTCTGAGATTATTGGACAAGTTTGGCGTGCTGCAAGAGAAATTGGCTTACAAAAAGAAACTAGGTCGTCGTCCTATCACTAACGTCGTGATGATGGGAATGGGTGAGCCACTTCTTAACATGAAAAACTTGCTACCCGCACTAGAGCTAATGCTTGACGATTTGGGTTTTGGGTTATCAAAGCGACGTATTACCGTCTCGACTTCGGGCGTAGTTTCTGGACTTGATCAAATGACGGGTAACATTGATGTTGCATTGGCCATTTCACTGCATGCTCCAAATGATAAGCTACGTAGCGAAATCATGCCAATCAATGACCGTTGGGATATCCAAGACTTCTTAGCGTCAGTTCAACGTTATATCGCTTCATCAAATGCAAACCGCGGCCGAGTTACCGTTGAGTATGTGTTACTTGATCACGTCAACGATGATATGGATCATGCGCGTGAGTTAGCGGAGTTACTTAAAGACACGCCAGCTAAGATTAACTTGATTCCATTTAACCCATACCCGGGTTCGCCTTACAAGAAACCAAGTAATTCACGAATCGATCGCTTCATGAAAACCTTGATGCAATATGATTACACGGTTACGGTTCGAAAAACACGTGGTGATGATATTGACGCCGCTTGTGGTCAGCTCGTGGGTGATGTGATTGACCGTACCAAACGGACTAAACAAATGACTCAAAAAGGCGCAGAAGCGATACCTGTTAAAACGCTGTAACGCTCTATATTCTAAAGCCAAGTTTCGACTTGGCTTTTTTGTACTTAGTGTCTAGAGAATAATCTGACGAAATTATCCGATCGCTGCCACAAAGCTATACAAATATTTTTGCTATTAGGGAACAAATATTGTTTTTATTAATCAAATAGTTCAAAGCGTCGCCTGATCAAGGTAAGTATTGTTATTTTTTAATCAAAATAGCCAGTATTCGCATTGATTTACGATTGGTTATTTTAACTCATGAATAGAATCGACTATCATGGGGCATTAGAGATGGTAAATCTCAGATATTGAGAAAAATTCTTAGTGTGCGAACGCACGTTAATGTCGACGATTTAGCAACGGATGTCGTGTCGACGATGACCACCATTAGGGACTAGTCTGTATATACAGTTAGTGCATACGATTTACTAGACTGATGACAAATAAACACCGATAAATAAAATGAAATAAGCGTGTGTGAATCTCGGTCACAACCATAAGAAGTACAGAATTAATGAGTACAGATAGCAATCAAAGCACAGAGCGTGTCCTAGAAGAAAAAGACGTTGTCTTAGCTGGAACCATTTTAAAGCAAAAGCGAGAAGCATTAGGGCTGACTCAAAAGCAGATTGCTGATCGACTTCGTTTGCGAGTGGCCATCATTCAAAAAATAGAATCCAATGAGTTTGATGGTGAGCTGGTCGCAACGTTTACCCGAGGTTACCTTCGTTCATATGCCAAAGCGGTAGGTGTAGCAGAAAAAGAAGTACTGGGTGCGATTGATCATCATGGTGAAGCTCAGCACAGTGAACAAGAGATGCAAAGCTTCTCGCAGAAAACCAACAAAGAAAAACACGATAGCCGAATCATGAAACTCACGTGGGGCATTTTTGCTGTCATTATCGGAATTTCATCGGTTTGGTGGCTACAAAACCAACAAAAAGACACCTTATCTGAAATCGCGGATACCAGTGAACCCGCTGTGGAAGTCGCAGAGACAGAGCTTGATGCTCATTCTGCACAAGACACGACGTTTGATACCTTGCCCGCTGAGGCTACCGAGCAAGTCAAAACGTTGGATGTTTCCGCTGTACTAGAAAGTTCGGAGACGGAAGCGGCACAAGAGCAATCAGAAACTGTCGTGGATGCCGTTGTTACAGCCGATGATTCGGTCGCAACGGACGCCGACGTAAAAGAGTCGACCACGGCACAAGTGAAAGAAAAAAACAGCTGAAAACGGATTAACCAATTTAACTATGTCGTTTAAAGGTGATTGTTGGATCCAAGTTAAAGATGCCAATGGAAAAACCGTGACGACAGGAATCAAGAAGCCGGGAGAGCTGGTTGATGTGAATGGTAAAGCACCATTTAAAATCATCTTAGGTGCTCCAGAGAAGGTTTCTATGACATTTGCGAGTGAACCTGTTGACCTTTCTGGGTATACTTCAGGCAAAGTAGCTCGATTCACCTTACCTTAGAACTCAATATGCATCACGAATCTCCAATTAAACGTCGCCCATCTACGCGTATTTATGTGGGTGATGTACCTATCGGTGACGGCGCACCAATCGCCGTTCAATCCATGACAAACACGCGTACAACCGACGTGCAAGCGACGGTTGCTCAGATCCGAGCGTTGGAAAATGTCGGGGCAGATATTGTCCGCGTTTCTGTTCCAACGATGGACGCTGCAGAAGCCTTTCGAGAAATTAAGAAGCAAGTTTCGATTCCATTAGTTGCCGATATTCATTTTGATTATCGGATTGCCTTAAAGGTGGCTGAATATGGTGTAGATTGCTTGCGTATTAACCCCGGTAACATTGGTAACGAAGCACGTATTCGCTCCGTGGTCGACTGTGCTCGAGATAATAATATTCCTATTCGAATTGGTGTGAATGGCGGATCGTTAGAAAAAGACATTCAAATGAAGTATGGCGAACCAACACCTGAAGCGTTGGTGGAGTCTGCTATGCGTCACGTGGATATTTTAGAACGCCTGAACTTTGATCAATTCAAGATCAGCGTAAAAGCATCCGATGTTTTTCTTGCGGTTGATTCTTACCGATTGCTAGCAAAGAAAATTGATCAGCCTTTGCACTTAGGCATTACCGAAGCGGGTGGCGCACGAGCAGGTGCGGTGAAATCTTCTGTTGGTCTAGGCATGCTGTTAGCTGAAGGTATCGGTGACACGCTGCGAATTTCGTTAGCGGCCGATCCGGTAGAAGAAATTAAAGTTGGCTTTGATATTCTTAAATCCCTGCGAATTCGCTCTCGCGGTATTAACTTCATTGCCTGCCCAAGTTGCTCTCGCCAAGAATTCGACGTTATTGGCACCGTGAATGCACTGGAGCAGCGCCTAGAAGATATCATTACACCAATGGATGTTTCGATCATTGGGTGCGTAGTGAATGGTCCAGGCGAAGCGGAAGTATCTCACTTAGGGTTAGCAGGCAGTAATAAAAAAAGTGCTTTTTACGAAGATGGTAAACGTCAAAAAGAGCGCTTAGACAACGATGATCTTATTAGTAAGTTAGAAGCTAAAATTCGCGCGAAAGCCTCAATTTTAGATGAAAACAATCGAATCAATATTAGTCAGATAGACGACAAATAATCTCAACGATAACGGTATTTAACTGTGGCAAAAACTATACAAGCAATACGAGGCATGAATGACTGCCTTCCTACACAATCTCCTCTTTGGCAAAAAGTAGAGAATACGGTTAAACAAGTTGTCAGTGCATACGGCTATAATGAAGTCCGCATGCCAATTGTTGAGATGACAAACTTATTCCGCCGTGCGATTGGTGAAGTCACCGACGTGGTAGAAAAAGAAATGTACACCTTTGAGGACCGTAATGGCGATAGCCTGACACTGCGTCCAGAAGGGACAGCTGGCTGTGTACGTGCAGGGATTGAAAATGGCTTGCTCTATAACCAAGAGCAGCGTTTATGGTACATGGGCCCTATGTTCCGTCATGAACGCCCTCAGAAAGGTCGTTACCGTCAATTCCATCAATGTGGTGTTGAAGTGTTTGGTCTTGATGGCCCTGATGTCGATGCTGAATTGATCATGATGACAGCGCGTTTATGGCGTGAGCTAGGTATCCATGAACATGTTCGTTTAGAACTTAACTCTATCGGTTCACTGGAAGCGCGTGCCAACTATCGTACCGCGTTGATAGCCCACTTAGAGCAGCATATCGACGTGCTGGATGAAGACAGCAAGCGTCGTATGCATACGAACCCATTGCGCGTACTTGATAGCAAGAATCAAGACGTTCAAGCGATTTTAGTCGATGCACCGGAACTGGCGGATTACTTAGACGAGGAGTCTAAAGCGCATTTCTCAGGTCTGTGTGAACTATTAGATGCGGCGGGTATAGCGTATACGGTCAACCAACGTTTAGTTCGTGGTTTAGATTACTATAACCGTACCGTTTTCGAGTGGATTACAGACAGCTTGGGTGCGCAAGGCACCGTTTGTGGCGGTGGACGTTACGATGGTCTTGTAGAGCAACTTGGCGGTAAAGCAATGCCTGCAGTTGGCTTTGCTATGGGCCTAGAACGCCTTGTACTGATGATGGAAACATTAGAGCTGACTGAAGTACGCCGTAGTGTTGATGCATACGTCGTGACGTCAGGTGAAGGCACCATGATTGCAGGCGTGAAATTAGCTGAGCAGTTACGTGAAGCGATGCCTGGTATTCGAGTGATGAATCACTTTGGTGGCGGTAACTTTAAGAAACAATTTAAACGTGCAGATAAAGTGGGTGCGGTCTACGCACTAGTGCTTGGCGAAAATGAAGTGGCTGAGAACACGGTCGTGGTCAAAGATTTGCAAGGTGGCACGCAGGAAACTGTTGCGCTAAATGAGTTAACCGCTAAATTAGCAGATATTATTTAAATCCTGTCTTGGTAACGAAGAAGAGGTGGTGGGTAACGACCTCTTTATTAGACAGTGACGATATTATTTTTAAGAGGACAGGAAGTGGAACTCTACGATTCTGAAGAGCAACAAGTAGAAGCGATCAAAGATTGGTGGCAAGAAAACGGCAAGGCCGTTGTATTGGGTGTTGTCGTTGGTTTAGGTGGCTTGTTCGGTTGGCGTTTTTACCAAGATTCAGCGATTCAAGCTCAAGAAGCAGCGTCTGAACAATATACCAGCGTCGTCGAAGCGATCGCAGCACAAGGTGTTGAAGCAGGTGCTGAAGTTCAAAGCTTTATCGATACAAGCAAGGCGACGGAATATTCAGTATTAGCGGCACTGCAGTTGGCAAAAGCTCAAGTTGAAGCTGGTGAGCTTGACCAAGCACTAACACAACTTCAGTGGGCACAAGCGAATACCAAAGATGCAGCGGTTTCTCCGTTAGTGACTTACCGTATTGCACGAATTATGGCAGAGCAAGAGAATATCGACGGCGCGAGAGCGGAACTTGATAAAATCACCGATGAAGCGTGGGCAGGTCGAGTTGCTGAGCTTCGTGGTGACATTGCTATTAAAGCTGCGGTGAACGTGATGTGGCATATTCTGCGTATACTGAAGCGCAACAAGCGCAAGATGCCAGCCAAGCGTTGCAAATTAAGCTGGATGATCTTGCCAAGTAAGGGCTAGCCGATGAATAGATTCGTTAAGAAGGTTTTACTTTCTATTTCGGTGCTGGGCGTGCTGGCTGGTTGTTCGAGTGAAGAAGATACGGTCATCATGGCACCATTGCCAGTCGTTGACAGTGAGTTTTCACCTGCAACCGAATGGTCATCAAGTATTGGTAGCGGCATAGGGCAATTTTTTTCCAAGCTGTCGCCAGCGTATGCCTATGATAAATTGTTTGTTGCCAGTCGAGATGGTGTCGTAAAAGCGTACGATCCTGAAAGTGGTAATACACTCTGGCAAGTTGACCTAGAAGAGGATGACTCAGCTCGTTTGTCTGGCGGCATTGCAACGGCTTATCAAAAACTCTATATCGGTAGCGAAAACGGTGAAGTTATCGCTTTGGATGTCGAAACGGGTGAAGTCGTATGGCGTGCTGAGGTGAACGGTGAAGTGTTGGCGAAACCCGTTGCGGATGCCAACCTCATCATGGTGCACACAAGCCAAGGCTTATTGGTCGCGCTAGAGCAAAGTAATGGTGAAGAACGTTGGGCGATTAGCACAGACGTTCCAAACTTAACGTTACGTGGTGATAGTGCACCAGCGGCCATTTCTGGTGGCGTGTTCTGGGGAACGGCAAACGGACGTCTCGCCGCTGCTATCGTAGAGCGTGGTCAGTTGATTTGGCAGCAACCTGTGGGCACACCAAAAGGGGCGACCGAAATTGATCGTTTGGTAGATGTGGACGCATCGCCGATTATTCTTGGCGGCACGTTATATACGATTGGCTTTAATGGTCAATTGATTGCGATAGACTTACGTTCGGGTAACCCAATCTGGAAGCGTAACTACTCTTCTGCAACGGACATGGCAACGGACAGTCGTACTTTATATCTCATTACCGATAATGATCATATCGTGGCTGTCGATGCTCGAAGTGGCACAGAACTATGGGAAAACAAACTGTTAGAGAACCGTTTGTTGACCGCACCTGTGATTGTAGATGGTTTTGTGGTTGTTGGAGATAGCCTAGGTTACCTGCATTGGCTAGATAGAGAGACGGGATATTTTGTTTCTCAGCAAATGACGAATGAAAGTGGTTTGTCGGTTGGTCCAACCATGGTGCCAGGTGGTTACATCATCGTGAATCGTGACGGTGAAATAAAGAAACTGACGATCAAATAAAAAATCGTGATATAATTCACATAAGGCTCCTTGCTGATTTCAGTTAGGAGCCATTTTATTGCTGCGAAGCAAAAGGATCTTTTCGTACGCGGACAGATGGATAATGGTGTGGTTATAGGAAAGCTCGAATTTTACCTATAACCACATAACAAGATAAGTATAGAGGTTATTATGGTACCTGTTGTTGCCCTAGTGGGACGCCCAAACGTAGGTAAGTCGACCCTGTTTAACAGGCTAACTCGCACTCGTGATGCGTTGGTTGCAGATTTTCCTGGACTGACTCGAGACCGTAAATACGGTCAGGCGAAGCTAGGTGAGCATGAATTCATTGTGATCGATACTGGTGGTATTGATGGCACTGAAGAAGGTGTTGAAACAAAAATGGCAGAGCAGTCATTAGCCGCCATCGATGAGGCTGATGTCGTGCTGTTTATGGTTGATGGCCGCGCTCGAGTCTCACACCATCAGATGAAGCAATCGCTCAACATTTACGTAAGATTGAAAAACCAGCGATCTTAGTAGTTAACAAGGTTGATGGTATTGATGCCGATGTTGCCAGTGCTGAATTCTGGAAGCTTGGCGTTGATGACATGTATCAAATCGCAGCGGCTCACGGTCGTGGTGTATCCGTGCTGATAGACCGTGCGTTAAATCCTTTTGCGGAAGCTCTTGAAAAAGAAAATGGTGAGATTGAAGATCTGACTGATTTTGAAGATGAAGAAGAAGAGCAACTGGAATACACGGAAGAAGAAGCGGAGAAAGAGTTTCAGCGTCTGCAAGATCAGCCAATCAAGTTAGCGATTATTGGTCGCCCTAACGTTGGTAAATCAACGTTGACCAACCGTATTCTTGGTGAAGAGCGTGTGGTTGTTTACGATATGCCAGGCACGACTCGTGACTCTATCTATATCCCAATGCAACGTGATGAGCGCGAATATGTATTGATCGATACTGCGGGTGTTCGTCGTCGTCGTCGTATTAATGAGACCGTTGAAAAATTCTCTGTGGTGAAGACACTTAAAGCCGTAGAGGATGCCAACGTTGTATTATTGGTTATTGATGCGCGTGAAAATATCTCAGATCAAGATCTTAGCTTACTTGGCTTTGCATTGAATGCGGGACGCTCTATCGTTATCGCCGTCAATAAATGGGATGGCTTGGATAACGATGTTAAAGAGCATGTTAAAAAAGAACTCGATCGCCGCTTAGGTTTCGTTGACTTTGCTCGTATTCACTTCATTTCTGCATTGCATGGTACAGGTGTCGGTCACTTATTTGAATCGGTACAAGAAGCGTATAAGTCAGCGACAACACGTGTGGGTACTTCTGTACTTACTCGTATTATGAAGATGGCAACGGATGATCACCAACCACCAATGGTTCGTGGTCGACGTGTTAAGCTTAAATACGCGCATGCTGGTGGCTATAACCCACCAATCGTTATCGTTCATGGTAACCAAGTGAAAGAACTACCAGACTCTTACAAGCGCTTCTTGATGAATTACTATCGTCGTGCCTTAGAGATTATGGGGACGCCGATTAGGATTCAATTCCAAAACAGCGAGAACCCATTTGAAGGTAAGTCGAACAAGATGACGTTGTCGCAAGAGCGAAAACACAAACGCTTAATGACCATGATGAAAGGTCGTACTAAGAAATAAAGCGTAAGAAAAAATAGAGACGCCCGCTGATTATCAGTGGGCGTTTTTTTAGTTTAAGGGAAGCTAAAATATGATTACAGCAACGAAAACCTTTTTTTGCCATGACATGACTACGCTTGAAAGCGTCGTTCAATTGCGAGTAGAGGGTCAAGAGTATACGGATGTGGTGGTTGAAAGTACGCCGTTTCATCCTGTTAGTCACATATGGCCCGACCATCCAGCCGATCGTGGTTGGATGACCATCGATGGCAATCGTATGGACGTGAGTGATTGTTTGGTTGGTGCAATAGAGTTAGCGACGAGTGAGCTTTATGTCGCTGAAGCGATACCCGTAAAGCGTGATACGGAAGGTTGGGTGTTTGTTGTGGTTCATCGCCTCTCTCAAAGGTTAGCGCTGACACAAGGACAAACCGTCACGTTAGAGATTGATGCCGATTATCAAGCGAGCCTGAGTCGTGGGCATAGTGCTGGTCATATTGCTTCTTTAGCACTAAATAAAGTGTTGGCTGATAAATATTGGAGAAAAGTCGCGGATCGAATTGATGGGTTAGGGCACTATGATTTCAATAGCTACGCACAAGAACAAAGTGAGGTTCTTCCTGATAGGTGTGTGGATCTATATCGCTTGGGTAAAACATTAAAGAAGCGTGGTTTGAATACGGCAGATGTGCTTTCAGACATTGTAGAAATAGAGTCGGCCGTGAATACATTGCTAACGCACTGGTTATCTCAACCATCGCCGATCCAGATGCAACTCGAGGGCCCTTATTTGACCAGTTCTCGATTTTGGCATTGGAATAAGTGTGACGCACTTGTGGTTATGCCTTGTGGTGGCACGCATGTGACATCCACATCTTCAATTTCAAAGACACAGATTAAGCTTGAAACAATAGAATCAACTTATATACGTATGCATACCTATGTAATCCACTAATGCTAGAAATGATCTTTTTATTAAATTCTATCAAGTGGTTGAATGTGGGGTTTAATTAAGTTGATTAATCTGCTTGTAGTCCAAATGCAGGATATGTAACTTATGCTTTCGGTGTGTGGTTATATAAATGTTCTTTTTGTAGCAGATCGCTGATCAACATAGCTTTTGGGTAGGATCGAGATAAGATCGTGAAAAGCATCGCTAGGGTGTCGAGTGATAAGTGATACTTTTAATACCTATTTAGAGTAGTGTCGAGGGTAAAGAACGTCAAAGTATCGGCAAATTTACCTGAGCTGATAGAGAGGCAAGTTTGGGTGATAAAGCGATAGGGCATCAAGATCAAAAAACTCTCGCACTAAAGTCATTAAGATCGTGCTGAGTGAAGCGCTCCTAAATTCACTGTAACTTTGTACTCATCATATTGATTGATTAAGGAGATGGCATGCAAGGCCAAGAAAATCCATGTCCGAGTTGTCATTCGGCTCTTACTTGGGATGGACAATATTACTGTTCATCATGTAGCAAGCATTATAGAAAAGTGGCGTTTTGCCCAGATTGTTCTGCCCTGTTGGAAAAGCTGCAGGCGTGTGGGTCAGCTAGCTACTTTTGCCATAGTTGTAACGAATTGAAGTCTAAATCAAGAGTAAAGATTGAATTTCAATTGTTAGGACTGTCTTAATAAACAGATAAACAGAGCCCAGTAATCGCGTTATTACAGGGCTCTGTCTGTGCTCTAATTGATGTGGATTTGTGCTAGCTGATCTAATCGAGTAGTGATTGTTGTAACCGTGGCTTCAATCGAGCCTTTATCGAGTTTAGTCGTTATTGTCTTACCTACTTCCACTTGCGAGGCAGATGTAATGACATTGCCCTGCGAGTCTTGGGTAATTGAATAGCCGCGTTTTAATGTTGCCAGTGGACTTACTGTGTCTAGCTTTTCTACACTGAGCGTATACTGATGGCGAAGCTGAACGAGTTGACGCTGCATCGCTTGCTTTAAACGTTGCTCACTTTGTTGCAGTAAAAATTGCTGTTCACTTAGTTTTTTGACCGGAGAATTTAGTGCTAAGCGATGTTCTTTTGCTTTTAGGCGCATCGTTTCTTGTGACAAGCGCCGACGGATAGCAGCAGTTAATCGATATTCGGCTTCGTCGAGTCGCTGATGTTGTCGCTGAAGTTGATGCTTAGGGTGCAAGGCGTTTAAGGCCTGAATATTGTGTTGTAGCTGATGCTTTCGCTCAGCAAGGTACACTCTGAATACATTGTGCAGTTGCTGTACTTTTGTGGTTAGCGATTGCTTTTTATGCGAGGTGTCATTGCTGACTAACTCAGCAGCGGCACTTGGGGTCGGCGCACGAACGTCAGCAACATAGTCGGCGATGGTGACATCAATTTCGTGACCTACCGCGCTAATGATCGGGATCTGACTCGCGGCGATGGTTCGTGCGACGATTTCGTGATTAAAGCACCATAGATCCTCTAAAGAGCCGCCGCCACGACCGACGATCAGTACGTCACATTCATTTCGGCTATTCGCGCGTCCTATCGCTTGTGCGATTTCAATCGCGGCATGTTCTCCTTGAACGGTTGTCGGGTAAACGACGACGGGCAAACTAGGATCACGGCGTTTGAGAACGTCTAAGATATCGTAAAGTGCCGCACCAGTCTTAGAGGTAATGACTCCCACACGTTTAGGGTGGGCAGGAAGTGGGTGTTTTAATGACTGCGCAAAGAGCCCTTCTGCGGCCAATGACATCTTCAGTTTTTCAAACTCTTGCTGTAGACGACCATCCCCTTCTGGTTGCATCGACTCGATGATAAGTTGATAGTCACCACGTGGTTCGTATAACGATAAGCGCGCTTTAACTAATACTTGGTTACCATTGACGGGTTTAAACGAGACATGGCGATTACTGCCTTTAAACATCGCGCATTTAACTTGTGCGCGCGCGTCTTTAAGCGTGAGGTACCAATGGCCTGAAACCGGAGAGGAAAAGTTAGAAATTTCACCAACTAACCAGACAATACCCATTTCATTTTCAAGCAATAAGCGCACTTCTGCATTGAGGCGAGAAACAGTAAAAATGTTCTGATTTTTCACAGAGGAATTCGATACGGAACGTGGAGAAAGGGACACAGCTAATCTCTAAGACGTGAGTATGGAAATTAGCGACAACATAATACATATCAAGGCCTATAATGCAAATAAAAAATGGAAAAATGAGTAGCCAAGCGATTACGCGCAGCGTATAATCCCACCGCAATATCTAGCCCAAACCCCTTATTATGCGAAACGATAAGGGCGGGTTAATTCCTTAAACTCCTCTGTTGTGAGATATTGCAAATGCTAAGAATTGCCAAAGAAGCGCTGACGTTCGATGACGTTTTACTCGTTCCAGCACACTCCACCGTTCTCCCGAATACAGCCGATCTTCGCACTCGGTTGACCAAGAATATCAATCTTAATATTCCGATGATCTCTGCGTCCATGGACACAGTGACTGAAGCTCGCCTAGCGATTGCGCTAGCGCAAGAAGGTGGTATTGGTTTCGTTCATAAAAACATGTCTATCGAACAACAAGCTGAGCAAGTTCGTCTGGTTAAAATCTTTGAAGCAGGTGTGGTCACTAACCCTGTAACGGTTCGCCCTGAAGCAACCATTGCAGACGTTAAAGCACTGACTGAGAAACATGGCTTTGCTGGTTTCCCTGTGGTAACAGAAACAAACGAGCTTGTTGGTATCATCACTGGTCGTGATGTTCGTTTTGTTACTGATTTAAGCAAAAAAGTTGAAGTCGTCATGACACCTAAAGCGCGCTTAGCCGCGATTAAAGAAGGTGCATCACGTGAAGACGTACAAGAAGAAATGCATCGTGCCCGTGTTGAGAAAGTCCTTGTCGTAAATGATGAGTTCCAACTAATAGGCATGATTACTGCGAAAGACTTCCATAAAGCTGAGCGTAAGCCTAACGCATGTAAAGATGCACAAGGTCGTTTACGCGTAGGTGCAGCCGTTGGCGCTGGTGCAGGCAACGAAGAGCGTGTTAAAGCGTTAGTTGAAGCTGGTGTTGACGTACTACTGATCGATTCTTCACACGGTCACTCTGAAGGTGTACTTCAACGCATCCGCGACACTCGTGCTCTTTACCCTGATCTAGAAATTATTGGCGGTAACGTGGCAACAGCAGCTGGTGCACAAGCATTGATCGATGCGGGTGTGAGCGCAGTTAAAGTCGGTATCGGCCCTGGTTCAATCTGTACGACTCGTATTGTTACTGGCGTAGGTGTACCACAAGTTACCGCGATTGCTGATGCAGCATCGGTGGCTAATGAACACGGTATTCCAGTCATTGCTGATGGCGGTATTCGTTTCTCTGGCGATATCTGTAAAGCGATTGTGGCTGGCGCATCTTGCGTGATGGTTGGTTCTATGTTCGCTGGTACTGAAGAAGCACCAGGCGAAGTGATTCTTTATCAAGGCCGTTCTTACAAAGCTTACCGTGGTATGGGTTCTTTAGGCGCGATGTCTCAAGGTTCATCTGACCGTTACTTCCAAACTGACAATGCCGCTGACAAACTTGTTCCTGAAGGTATTGAAGGTCGTATCGCTTATAAAGGTCGCCTTAAAGAGATCGTTCACCAGCAAATGGGTGGCCTTCGTTCAAGCATGGGGCTTACAGGCTCTGCAACGATCGAAGATATGCGTACTAAAGCTGAATTTGTACGTATCTCAGGTGCGGGCTTAAACGAATCTCATGTACACGATGTACAGATTACTAAAGAAGCACCGAACTACCGTTTAGGTTAATTCAACGTTGGTAAGAATAATTCTTACGTAAACGTTTGCTTTTTTCCTTGAAGCATAGATGTGAGGCGAGTAAACTCGCCTCCGTTTTCAACACTTAGCTTATAAGATTGCCTAAAATGACGAAAAATATTCATGACCAGCGAATTCTAATCCTAGATTTCGGTTCTCAATATACTCAACTTGTCGCGCGCCGTATTCGTGAAATCGGTGTCTACTGTGAACTTTGGAGCTGGGATGTCGAAGAAGCGGATATCCGCGAGTTCAACCCAGACGGTATTATTCTTTCTGGTGGCCCTGAAAGCGTGACCGAAGCTAACTCACCGCGTGCGCCTCAATATGTGTTCGATTCAGGTGTGCCTGTATTTGGTATTTGCTACGGCATGCAAACCATGGCAGAGCAGCTTGGTGGCAAAGTAGCAGGCTC
Organism: Vibrio sp. GJ43-1; assembly: GCF_055808835.1. NCBI lineage: Bacteria > Pseudomonadati > Pseudomonadota > Gammaproteobacteria > Vibrionales > Vibrionaceae > Vibrio > Vibrio sp. GJ43-1. The sequence continues at coordinate 866,080 of NZ_CM147884.1, forward strand.
TGATGAGCGCGAGTTTGGCTATGCAGCAGTACAAGTAACTGGCGAGTCTGCACTGTTTAAAGATCTTGAAAGCACTCAAGATGTTTGGATGAGTCACGGTGACAAAGTTGTTGAAATCCCATCTGACTTTGTTAAAACCGCGCAAACAGATACTTGCCCTTACGCGGCAATGGCAAACGAAGACAAAAAATACTACGGTGTTCAATTCCACCCTGAAGTGACGCACACAAAAAATGGCCTAAAAATGTTGGAGAACTTTGTTCTTAACGTTTGTGGTTGTGAAGGGCTTTGGACTTCAGAATCTATCATTGAAGACGCTGTTGCTCGAATTAAAGAGCAAGTGGGCGATGATGAAGTCATCCTTGGCCTTTCTGGTGGTGTTGATTCATCGGTAGTAGCCATGCTAGCGCACCGCGCGATTGGTGATAAGCTGACCTGTGTATTCGTTGATAATGGTCTACTTCGTTTAAACGAAGCGGATCAAGTGATGGAGATGTTTGGTGACAAGTTCGGACTGAACATTATTCATGTTGAAGCTGAGCAGCGCTTTTTAGCCGCTTTAGAAGGCGAGAGCGATCCAGAAGCCAAGCGTAAGATCATTGGTCACGTATTCGTTGATATCTTCGATGAAGAGTCTAAGAAGCTATCGAATGCGAAATGGTTGGCGCAAGGTACCATCTATCCAGATGTTATCGAATCAGCGGCCTCTAAAACAGGTAAGGCACACGTGATCAAGTCTCACCATAACGTTGGCGGTTTGCCAGACGATATGGAAATGGGGCTAGTAGAACCGTTGCGTGAACTATTTAAAGATGAAGTGCGCAAGATCGGTCTTGAGCTTGGTCTTCCTTACAACATGCTTTATCGTCACCCATTCCCAGGTCCAGGTCTAGGTGTGCGTGTTCTTGGTGAAATTAAGAAAGAATACTGTGACTTGCTACGTCGCGCCGATGCGATCTTTATCGAAGAGCTGCACGCAGCAGACCTTTATAACAAAGTGTCTCAAGCCTTTACCGTATTCCTACCAGTACGTTCTGTTGGCGTAATGGGCGATGGTCGTAAATACGATTGGGTTGTGTCTTTACGTGCTGTAGAAACCATTGATTTTATGACAGCGCATTGGGCTCATCTTCCATACGACTTCTTAGGCAAGGTTTCTAACCGAATTATTAACGAAGTAAGCGGCATTTCACGTGTTGTTTACGATATTTCGGGTAAACCACCTGCAACAATTGAATGGGAATAATCATTCAACTGTAAGAAAAAAGCCAAGCCTAGGTACGGTTTTTTTGCCTAGTGTTTAGAGATTCCTTAGCCATTAGATTGAGAATAAGTTGAAAATAAAAAAGTGAGCAGTGTTTAGCTTATCAGCTAGTGATATTTTGATTATTTGGGAGGGCGTGGATTGTTGTGTAAAAGCAAACCATTAAATGAAGTTACGCGAGTTAATTCACAACAATACTGGCTGAAATGCGAGTGTGCCAAATGATAACTGCAAATTATCAATCTAAGATTGCAGATAAGAGATCTGCTGCTTATCACAGAAATAGATTAAAATTTTCCTATAACTTTTGTCACTAAATTTGAAACAGGGCTCTTTTACATGTCGAACAAACTCGCAAACCCAGCACCGTTAGGTCTAATGGGTTTTGGTATGACTACCATTCTTTTGAATATCCATAATGCTGGATTCTTTCCAATCGATTCAATGATTCTTGCGATGGGCATCTTTTATGGCGGTCTTAGCCAAGTTCTTGTGGGTATGATGTGCTTTAAGCGTGGTGATACTTTCGGTACGACAGCCTTTACTTCTTACGGGCTGTTTTGGTTAACACTGGTTGGTCTGATTGTTATGCCATATATGGGTCTACCAGCAAGTCCTGCGAGCTTTATGGGTTGGTACCTGTTGTTATGGGGTATCTTTACTGGTTTCATGTTCATTGGCTCTTTGTGCTACCCAGTGGCTAAGCAAGTTGTATTTGGTTCGCTAACTATTTTGTTCTTCTTGTTAGCGGCTCGTGATTTCACTGGTAGCGAGCTTATCGGTACTATTGCTGGTTTCGAAGGTATCTTCTGTGGTGCAAGCGCTATCTACTTTGCTATGGCGCAAGTCATCAACAATGAGTATGGCCGCACTGTAATGCCAATTGGTGAGAAAAAACCAGCTGAGTCAGTCGCGTCTGTACAAGATGCACCGACGCAAGAAATAGCAGCATAAATTCGAATTCATTCATTTCGGGAACGATGGATGATAAAAGGGGGTAGCGAATGCTACCCCCTTTTTCTTTTTAGTGTAGCGATAAGTTATCGCTATTCACGCATGTTCAAGACTGGGTTTGAGTCTTCACGTCTTTAGGGGCATCACTTTCTGACGTCGCAGCTTTGCCAGTACGTCGCTGATACTTTCCTTCCCAATAATGTGCCCCTTTAATGCCAAGAGCTACAGGATTGAACGTGTAATCTTTTACGCCCTTTTTCTGCTGAGATTCATAATCTTTGAGTGCCAGCAGCGCGGGTTTGCCCATAAAGAAAATGATCACAATGCCGACAATATTGAGCCAGGCCATTAGACCAACACCAATATCACCCATGGCCCAAGCAAGGTTGGCGGCCTTCACTGTACCGTAGAACACGGAAGCCATGATCACCATTTTCAACACAAACATCAGCCCACTTACTTTAAAGGTACGGCGAATGTAAGCAATGTTGGTTTCGGCAATGTAGTAATACGCCAAAATCGTTGTAAAGGCGAAGAAGAACAGTGCAAATGCAATGAACAACTTACCCACGCCCGGCATGGTGCTTTCAATCGCCAGTTGAGTAAACGCAGGGCCATTAGCGCCAACAGTTGCCGCTAGATTTTGCACCAGGAAGGCTTCTTCACCGCTACCGTGCACATTGTAAGCGTCAGTGATTAGGATCATAAATGCCGTGGCAGAACAGACGAGTAACGTATCAATGTAAATTGAGAACGCTTGTACTAGGCCTTGTTGAGCTGGGTGATCAACGTTAGCTGCTGCCGCAGCGTGTGGACCTGTACCTTGGCCCGCTTCGTTAGAGTAAACACCACGCTTTACACCCCAACCAATCGCGGCACCAAATCCAGCCATTGGTGTGAAGGCATCGCCAATGATCATACTAACAATGCCAGGTACTTCACCAATATTTAGAAGAATGATGACGAAGGCAATGATGATATAGGCCAGCGCCATAAATGGCACAACAATTTGAGTGAAGTTGGCAATACGCTTCACGCCACCAAAGATAATGAAACCAAGGATGATTGAAATGACCGTGCCGGTGAAAATTTTGGCGAAGCTAAAGGTACCGATAGCCGTTTCAATCATGAGGTACGTATGCCAAATGCGGTCTCAACGGCATTACCAATGCTGTTAGACTGAACGCCCGGAAGTAACACACCACACGCAAAAATAGTCGCAATCGCAAAAATCCATGCATACCACTTTTGACCCATCGCTTTTTCAATATAGTAGGCTGGCCCACCACGGAACTGGCCTTCATCTTCCTCTTTATAGATTTGAGCAAGGGTTGATTCAATATAAGCGGTAGCGGCACCAAAGAACGCCACCACCCACATCCAAAATACGGCACCAGGTCCACCAAAACCGATGGCTGCCGCAACACCTGCAATATTACCAGTACCCACTCGCCCAGACAGCGAAACAGCGAGTGCTTGGAATGATGAGATGCCCTTGTCAGAACTTTTTCCTGACAATAATAGTCGCCACATCTCAAAGAAATGGCGGATTTGTACGAAGCGGGTAAGCACTGAATAAAACAGGCCTGCACCAAGACATAAATAAATAAGAGCGGGACTCCAGATAATCCCGTTCAAAAGATCAACAAATGATTGCATAGTTCTTCCCTGTAAAGCTCGGGTGAATATTCTATGAAGTAAAGCCGTTAGCGTTACGATCTGAATATTCTTGTTATGAAATAGACTGTCTCAATCGTCCTTGCTTGTACGAAAAGCATGAGAAAATCTAAGTGCGAGTGTTTAATTTTATAAAGCAAGCGAGGTCATCCTAACGAATTGTGACCGCGTTGTTAACAGGAGATGTAAAATTTATGTTAACCCGTGACGGTCAGCACAAAATTTCACCAGAAGGGAGTAAAGATGCAGTTTGTTTGTATTTCTGTGTAATGGGCGAGATAAAGGTTGGCGTCATAAGAAGCCAACCTTTAGGGTTATACCGCGTCTAAACCTTGTTGCCAGAAGGCAATTTCCATCCGAGTGGCTGTTTTAAATACGTGTATTAATTCTTGTGCTCGCTGGCTATTGATGTCGATTTCTTCGAGCAGAGAATCTAGGCGTTGAATCGCTGTCGTCACCCCTGATTGAAACTCTTCGTTGGCGTACATTTCGATCCAACTGCGGTATGCATTACCCTCTAAGGTCGTCTCTGTATGTTTGATTCGTTCTGCACCAATCACAGCGTACCCAATGGAGCAAGGTGCGAGAGCGGCGTACAGGTCCACCAACTCGCCTGTCATACCTGCATCTAACACGTAGCGCGTGTAAGCCACCGTGCCAAAGTCTTCTTGTTCAGCTTCCATATCAGACTCACTGATCCCCCACTGATTACAATAAGTGACGTGATGAGCAATTTCACTGTTGAGTAGCGCCAGCACACTTGGTACGGCTTCGCGCATTTGGGCCAGAGTTTTCGCTTTATAAATCGCTAAAGCATAAGCTCGAGCGTATTGTTTTAAGAATAGGAAATCTTGTTTTAGGTAGTGTAAGTAAGCGGTTGGGTGAAGCGTACCGCTCGCAAGTTGTTGAACGAAATCATGCTGCGTGTACGCTTGCCATTCTTCTTGGCATGCGTGAATAAGATCTTGGTGATTCATTGAGTGTCCTACCATTATAGAGGTATTAATTGGTCGCATTGCTGTTAGGTACTACACAGAACTCAACGCTTTAATTAACGCGCTGAGTTCTAGCGTGACAGGAAAATTAAAGTACGGGAACAAAAGTCTCGGCTTTAGGTTGTGTGGGGATAATCTTGTGTTGATACATAAATTCTGAAAACGCGTCGTACTTCTTGATATCAATAGCAGATGGACGAAGCGCGAATCGCGGCAGCGTATCGCGCCATGCTCGTTTATTTAGCTCATTGTTTAGCGTGTCTGGCGCATAGGCGACAAACTCATTCCAAGAGTCTTGTGGGTGATTCACAATGTAGGTCGTGGCTTTTTCTATTGCACGGTTAAACTTAGCAAGCGCAGCTTTATCGTAGTTGTTGGCATTGGCGACAAATACCAACTCTTCGTAAGTCGGCACGCCATGTTCCTCAGGAAAGAACGCTTTGGCTTTAAATCCTTCAAGTTCGAGCTGATTGGTTTCAAAGTTGCGCAGTCCACCCCAGATTGCATCGACCTGGCCTGATGCTAGAGATGAGGATAGTGCCCAGCCGACGTTAATGATTTTCACGTCTTTGAAATCAACGCCTTGTGATTGCAACATGGTACCGATGGTCGCTTCTTCATTGCCAGCAATCGCAATGCCGATCTTTTTACCTTTTAGATCTGCAAGGGTGTTAATTTTGCCATTATCAATGACCATCATGGTATTTAACGGTGTCGCGATGAGTGTGGCACTGCGGATTAACGGCAGGCCTGCCGCAACATCAATGGTAAGACTGGTCTGGTAAGAGACGGCAATATCGACTTTATTGGCAGCAACAAGCTTTGCTGGTGTGCTAGGGTCGGCGGGCTCTTGGATATTGACCTTTAGCCCTTGTTCCTTGAAGTAGCCTTTTTCATTCGCGATCACAATCGGTCCGTGATTTGGGTTAACGAACCAGTCGAGCATCAAAGTCAGCTCTTTTTCAGTGGCTTGTGATGGTAAAGCTATCGCCATAGCAAGCAGAGCTGCAGAGCCTTTTTTAAACGTAGATATCATGAATCTTCCTTTTGATTATTATTTGTTGTCCCAAGGGATAAAGCGCTTTAGTAGTGTGTCAGTGATGAAATACAAAGACACCGATAAGGCCGCTAGAATAAAGAGTGCTGCAAACATTTCATCGATGAGCATTCGAGCATTGGTCTGTAGCATGAGGTAACCCAACCCTTCACTGGACCCCACCCATTCACCAGCCACCGCGCCAATTGGAGCGATAACTACCGCGACACGAATACCAGAAGCTAAGACAGGGAGAGAAGCGGGTAGGCGAACTCGCCATAGCTGTTGCCAGCGACTCGCTCCCATGGTTTGTGACAGGTCCAGATAGCCTGTTGGGGTCGAACGCAGTCCGTCGTAACAACATGTTGTGACGGGAAAAAAATAATGAGTGCCGCCATCACCACTTTTGATGCAATGCCATAGCCTAACCAAAGCATTAATATAGGTGCGAGCGCAAAAACAGGGATAGCTTGGCTGGCAATTAGAATCGGTAAAAGCCAGCGCTTGATGGGTTTAAAAAACAGCATTTGCAACGCAAAGAACAATCCCATACTCAGCCCTAGCAATAGACCAAGTAGAATTTCTTTTGCCGTGACCCAAGTATGTTTTAGCAAAATATCGTGTCGACTGATTAGCTTGGAGGCGACATCTTCTGGTGACGGAAGAATAAAGCTCGGCATATTGAATAACACGACAATCGCTTTCCAGATAGCCAAGATCACTAAGGCACTTATGAAGATGCGAGTTAACGAATCAACTGGCGCTGATTTAACGAATGATGACCGATTGCCAGTCGTCTCAGCATTAAATTGAGAAGAGGCGGTCAATTTATTGAGCAGTGTCATCGTCTACCTCCAATAGTTTCAAAATTTGCTGTTGGATAGAGGCAAACTGAGCATCAATGTCTCTAGGTACAGCATTGGGTGGGGGGACGATGGGATGCAATGTTGCAGGCGTGCCGTTCATCACCACAATTTGATGACCAAGCCTTAATGCTTCTTGTGGATCATGGGTGATTAATAGGATCGTTTTCTCAGCGAGAAGGGAGGCCGCTAAGTTTTGTAGCTTGTGCCGGGTAACGGCATCTAGTGCTGAAAAAGGTTCGTCCATTAAAACGACGGGTTTGTCTTGCATCAGTGTCCGAGCGAGCGCGATGCGTTGCTTCTGTCCTCCAGATAACTCGCTGACGGGTTGGTAGGCTTTATTTTTTAGGCCCACCTTATCGAGTAAATTTAGTGCTTGCTCAGTGATGGCATACGTGACTTTTTCGCCACGTAGCTTAGAGGCAAAGCAGACGTTATCGATGACATTGAGCCACGGCATCAATAGATCTTGCTGCGCCATATACGCGATTGACTGCTCTATCTCGATTTCCGGTGACGATGTGAGTTGTCCGCTAAAATGGACGTTGTCTTTTAGTAATCCAGCCACATAGCGAAGCAATGTACTCTTACCACAACCACTTGGACCTAAGATGGCGGTGCAAGTGCCGGATTTAAAATGCACGTTTAGGTTTGAGAAAATCGGTTGCTCGTCTCCGACGTAGGTAAGAGAAGCCTGACTCAATTTAATGTCTATCATGGCGGGCATCGGTATTAATTAAGCGCAAAGAAATGGTGAACAGGACCGTGACCGTGACCAATGGAAAGTTCATCGGCATGGGATATCGCTTGGGTGATGTAGTGTTTGGCGGATTGCACAGCATCAGGAAGGTCTTGACCTTGTGCAAGGAACGACGCAATGGCAGAGCTTAGTGTACAGCCTGTCCCATGCGTGTTCTTTGTGTGGATACGTGTGGTTTCAAAGCGAGATACCTCGGTACGAGTGATGAATAAATCGGTGCTAGTGGCTTCTGACTCTAAGTGTCCGCCTTTGAGCAATATCGTTGCAGTATTAAGGTTTCTAAGTGCTTCAATCATCTCGAGCATGTCGGCCTCGGTTTGCGGTATCTCGCAATTTAGCAAAGCCGCGCCTTCTGGCAGGTTTGGTGTGATGATGGTTGCCAGTGGAAGTAGCTCTGTTTTCAACGCATCAATGGCGCTGGACTCAAGCAGGAGATCACCACTTGTTGCGACCATCACTGGATCCAGCACAACATAAGGCGGTTGATATTGCTTAATTTTATTGGCGACGGATCGAATGATATCGGCGTCTGCGAGCATGCCAATTTTGACTGCCATGACATTAAGATCAGAAAAAACGGCGTCTAGCTGCGCTTCAACAAATGAAGGGGCGATACCCAAGATGCCTGAGACACCTTGTGTGTTTTGCGCGGTCAGCGCGGTAATGACTGAACAGGCGTAGCCACCAGTGGCGGAAATGGATTTAATGTCTGCTTGAATACCTGCACCACCTCCTGAGTCAGAGCCAGCGATAGTCAGAACAATAGGGGTCGTGTTCGAAGGGTTTGCCATTATAGTGCTCCTCGCCAACGTAGGAGCGAGCGCACGGCCACAGTTGCAGATTAACTGCATGGTGAGCAATGTCGATCAGTTCCCTACGTCAGTGTTAACTGAATCAGGTTCAACGGGTCTCACCTATGGTGATCTCAGCAGTAATGCTCCCCGACTAATGAGAAAGGACATTGTTATACAAGCGAGTATTTTTTTCCAGTAATAAAGCCTCACTCTCAAGCATGGATCAACATGTTGGCGTAGTTATTGGAAAAGACTCGATTTAAAAACAGGGTTGTTTTTAATTGGCTATGACTGGTTATTTTTTGTGCAGAGGATAAAGTTGCGGATGAAAAAACGTGCTGCAAGTTGCTTTTTTATGAGCTATCACTCGAGAGTTGCTTAATTTTTAATCATAAAATTATCTCTATTTCCAATACTAACCTCGATGCCGAGAAGGCCAACTTTTGGGCAGATTTTATTTTTTCAGGGAATAGAGAAGACAATAATGAATAGTATCGTATTAGGCGCTTCAGCCTTAGCGCTTGCCGTAAGCAGTGCTTCTTGGGCTGCGCCAGCGACACCTTCTATCGATCTCTGGGGGTCAAATAACCTTCAGTTTTCTAAGATTCAGTTAGCAATGGAGACCACGTCTGGTTACAACCAGATGGTGCAATATAACGAGCTTGCTGAGATTAAGATCACCTTTAATCAGTGGAGTGGCACGACGGGTGATACCTACAATGTGTACTTTGATGGTGTGAATGTTGCCACAGGCCCTATAACAGGCAGTCAAACGACGGCCACTTTCCCTTATGCCCAAGGTGGCCGATATCAAATGGCAATAGAAGCATGTGATGCTAGCGGTTGTAGTAAAAGTGCTGAGATGGAATTAGTGGTGGCAGATACGGACGGATCGCATTTAGCGCCACTTACCATGAACATCGATCCTAATAACCAATCATTTAATACTGACCCGAGTACCGTAGTTGGTACGTACTTTGTTGAGTGGGGAATTTATGGTCGAGGTTATACCGTTGACAATATTCCTGCTGATAATTTAACCCATATCTTATATGGCTTTATTCCGATTTGTGGTCCCAACGAGTCCGTAAAATCGGTAGGGGGAGTAGCTTTAACGCTCTGAAAACCGCTTGTAGTGGTGTGCCTGATTATGAAGTTGTCATTCATGACCCATGGGCGGCTTATCAGAAAAGCTTTGGTCAAGCGGGACACGATTACAACACTCCGATCAAAGGTAACTACGCGATGATGATGGCGCTCAAACAGCGCAATCCAGAGCTAAAAATTATTCCTTCAATTGGTGGCTGGACACTTTCTGATCCCTTCTACAGCTTCGACGATAAAGTGAATCGAGATACGTTTGTCGCGTCGGTAAAACGCTTTTTGAAAACGTGGAAGTTTTATGATGGTGTTGATATCGACTGGGAATACCCCGGTGGTGATGGCGCCGCGGCTGATTTAGGCGATCCACTTAAGGATGGCCCTGCCTATGTGGCACTCATGAGAGAGCTCAGAGCCATGCTGGATGAGCTTGAAGTGGAATATGGACGTGTTTATGAGCTGACGTCGGCCATTGGTGTTGGTCACGATAAAATTGAAGACGTGAATTACGCTGATGCGATTCCGTATATGGATTATATCTTCGCTATGACGTACGACTTTTACGGTGGTTGGAACAATGTTCCTGGTCATCAAGCTGCTCTTTATTGCGGTAACTTTATGACAGCAGGACAATGTGATGGCAGCGGAGTGGATCCCGAAGGTGTGCCCTATAAAGGCCCTGCTTATACCGCTGACAATGGTATTCAGTTGCTGTTAGCACAAGGTGTGCCAGCCAGTAAGCTAGTGCTGGGAGCTGCAATGTATGGTCGTGGTTGGGAAGGGGTGACGCCAGATACGCTTACCGATCCTTCGGACCCGATGACCGGAACAGCAACAGGAAAGCTGACCGGGACTACTGCACAAGGTGTTTGGGAAGCTGGCGTGATTGATTATAAAGGTATTAAGTCTTTCATGTTAGGCGCAAACAATACTGGAATTAATGGCTATGAGTACGGGTATGATGCACAGGCGGAAGCGGCCTATGTTTGGAACCAAACGACGGGAGAGTTGATCACGTTTGATGATGATCGCTCCGTGAAAGCCAAAGGCGCATATGTTCGCAGTCTAGGTCTCGCAGGTTTATTTTCCTGGGAGATAGATGCTGATAATGGCGATATTCTTAATGCTATGCATGAAGGGTTAGCTGGTGGAACACCAAGTAATCGCGCACCTGTTGCGAATGCTTAGGTGTTGATCAACAAGTTGAGGGGCTTGCGTATCGGTTTCGCTTAGTGGTGCAAACTCAACCGACAGCGATGGGAGTATTACCAGTTATGCTTGGGTTCAGACGTCGGGTAGCCCGCTAGTCTTAGCTAGGTGAAAATAGCGCGACACTCAATTTTGATGTTCCTGAAGTCACGCAGGTGACGAGTTATGGGTTTACATTAACGGTAACGGATAACGAAGGCGCTGTTAATTCTGATACCGTGACGGTGACCGTAACGCCTAAAAATTCGCCACCACTAAATACGGCGCCTATCGCTCAAATATCAGGGCCGACTACTGCCGCTGTGAATGATCAGGTTGTATTGGATGCATCGGGTTCAAGTGATGCTGACAACGACCCTTTAACGTATTCTTGGCAAGCTAGGCAGATCTTAACATCACGAGTCAAGATAGCACTCTAAGCTTTACCGCTCCCAGTGTAGCCGTTGATACTAACTATCAATTCACACTTAGTGTGAGTGATGGATCATTGACATCCACAGCCACTCATGTCGTTAAGGTGATAGCGGATAATGGCGGTGGTACTGCTTGTCCAAATACATGGGACTCTGGTGCGGTGTATAACGGTGGCGATCAAGTGGTCTACAACGGACAGAATTACCAAGCGAAATGGTGGACGCAAGGTGACGACCCTGAAAAGTCAGGTGAATGGGGTGTTTGGACATCTCTAGGGCTTTGTCAATAATGATGCGTTGATCATGTTTAGTAAATGATAATGCTATAGGAGACCGATTTGGTCTCCTTTCTTTTTATCAGTAGTGTTTAATTATGAGTAGTATTTAGTTCTTAGTAGCAGCTTAAGAGGTTTAATACTACGTCAAATAGGGGCTGTGATAGGAAGGGGTAGCGCGTTAAATCAAATAGAAAATTGCCTATTGGTCAATAGCATCTAGTATTTTTATAATGAACGAATAGAGATGATAACCAATGAAATTATCAATTATTGCAACTTGCTTCGCCATGCTTGTTTCTAGTTATAGCTATGCTAAAGATACTTTGATTTTTGGTATTGTTCCTCAGCAGTCGGCAAGTAAATTAGCATCACAATGGATTCCTTTGATGAATTACTTATCGGAAGAAACAGGGACGACGATTCAATTTGCTACAAAGCCCTCTATTCCTGAGTTTGAAGATCAACTTGCCAAAGGTGCATATGATATTTCATACATGAACCCGTATCACTATACGGTCTTTAGTAGGGATGACGGCTATGACGCGATAGCAAAAGCCAAAAATAAATTGATCAAAGGTATTGTTGTCGTTCGTAAAGACAGTGGGATTCAATCCATGGATGAGTTGGCTGGAAATAAACTGGCGTTTCCTGCTCCGGCCGCTTTTGCTGCCAGTGTTTTGAGCCGTGGTTATTTTAGTCAAAATGATATCGACATCACACCTGTGTATGTTCGTTCCCATGATTCTGTTTATTTGAATGTCGCGAAAGGGCTATTTCCTGCGGGGGGCGGGGTGAGACGAACATTTAAAGCCATGGATCCTCAGGTGACCGAGCAACTAAGAATTTTGTGGGAGAGTAAAGGTTACACCCCTCACGCCATTGCGGTGAATGCAACGATGCCTAAGGCGTTAAAAGAGAAATTACAGCAGGCGTTAATTAAGCTTGAACAGACGACCCCCGAATTGTTAGATCCACTTAAGATCCAAGGCTTCGTGGCCGCTCAAGATTCTGATTGGGATGATGTTCGAGAGTTGGCCCTGAATGTTGATCTCAGTACAAAGTGATTAATTAGAGATGAAATTTCGAACCAAAATGATTGTTGGAGTCGCTATAATTGAAGCGATTTTCCTCATGGTTTTGGTTTTCTATGCCATGAGCTTTTTGGCCGAATCGAATGCTGAATTGTTCCAGAATAAAATGGCTGGGACTCTGTCGTTACTTAAGCAAAGCTCTATTGATGCGTTACTGACGTACGATATTGCTAGATTAACAAGTATTGCCCGCGATGTATTGGTCGACCCCGATGTGGTTTATGTCAAAATGTACATTGGAAATACGGAAGTGGTCGCTGTTGGAGAGGTGTTGAGTACACACTCACATCAGCCTCAGGATTACTACTTTAGAACGCTCGATATTGATTTTGAAAGTAATTATATTGGCCGTCTTGAGTTAATGTTTGATGGACGACGAATCACAGAGGTTGTAAGAAGCTCTGGTATATATCTGGGCGGAATTGCCGTCATAGAAATTGTGTTTGTTGCCGTTGCCTCGTGGCTTTTTGGTTGGACACTGACAAAAGATCTTCACAAAATTACCCGCGCGAATCGAGAGATTGAGCGCAAGGGGCCTGGTCATAGAGTTGAGCATCATAACCAAGATGAAATAGGACAAGTGATTGATGCCTTTAATAGTATGTCCACTGCAATGCATAAGCAGTATGAAGAGCTACAACGATCTCAAGATCAAGCGTTAGCGGCAAATCAAGCCAAAGATGATTTTTTGGCATTAATCAGCCATGAAATACGCACTCCGCTAAACGGTATTCTTGGTATGTCTAAGTATATGGAGTCCGAGCTTACAGGAGAGTCAAAGAAAAACTGCAAAGTTATCAATGATTCCGGTGAGCACTTGATGTCCATCCTCAATGATATCTTGGACTTTTCAAAAATCGAACAAAATCAATTAGAGCTTAATCCCTCCCCGTTTAACATGCTCGCAACCGTTCGGTTGACACAAAGCTTTTATAAACCACTTTGTACGGAAAAGAATATTCAACTATCGGTCATAAATAACATCCCGAGTAATATAGAGTGGGATGGAGACGAGTCAAGGATCAAGCAAATAGTGTTTAATTTGATGGGGAACGCCATTAAGTTCACCAACAAGGGAGGCGTGACATGCCGGGTTACATGGAGTGAGTCGTTATCTAGGTTAATGATTGAAGTACAAGATACAGGGGCGGGGATTGCTGAAGATAAGGTCGATGTGATCCTAGATCCTTTTGTTCAAGCCGATAATACGATTACTCGAGATTATGGTGGAACTGGGTTAGGGCTTTCTATCGTGAGTAAATTAGTCGAAAAGATGCATGGGACGATAGAGGTAGCCAGTCAGTTGGGGGAGGGCAGTACGTTTACAGTGGTGCTCCCTTTAGCCTTTAAAGTGAATCAGTCGTCAGCCAGTTTACTGACTGGGCAAACCAATAAACTAGAAGATGTCAGTTGGCGTCCTCCGAACGGTAGTCGCGTGCTTCTTGTTGACGATAATAAAGTCAATTTGTTAGTTGGGAAAAAGTGGTGTGAAAAAATCGGCTTTATTGTTGATGTCGCGAACAATCACCATGAGGCAATGAACTGTTTAAGAACTCGTTCTTATTATTGCATGCTCATTGATAATCATATGCCGGAGGTTTCCGGGATTGAATTAATACAGAAAATGGTTATTGAACAAGATAACCTGATTATTTTTGGTTGGACAGCGGATCTTACAGCAGAAACCCACAAAGCGTTTATTCAAGTTGGTGCGAAAGGTGTTGTGGTTAAGCCGCTAAATGTACAAAACTTCACTCAAATTGTGATCAATACCTTAAAGACAATACCGCCACCATTAAAATAGGAGCTGGGGGATGTATGTCGTGTTTTTGGTACTGGAATGAGGCCAATGAGAATGGAAGGTGTATTCGATATGATCTGGCCGTTACCGTAAACTTGAAAAGATAAATAGCAGAGCTCCCTGTATTTAGGGAGCTCCATTTTTGATTATGCAGATTTCTCTGTGATCGCCAAACGGTATTGAACCATATCTTCAATGGTTAAGACGGGCATATTGTGTACCTTGCCAAACTCGACAATTTCAGGTGCCTTTGCCATTGTTCCATCTGGATTGGTGACTTCACACAATACGCCGAATGGTGATAGCCCTGCCATTTGCATCAGATCAATCGTGCCTTCAGTGTGACCGCGACGAGTAAGCACACCGCCTTTGCGAGCTCTTAGTGGGAACACATGTCCTGGTCTGGCAAGGTCTTCTGGTCTTGCTTGTTCAGCGCACGCCGTTTTAATGGTCATGACCCGATCTGCAGCTGAAACGCCAGTTGTTACACCCACTTTGGCTTCAATCGACACCGTGAAAGCGGTTTGGTTAGCGCTGTTATTATTGGTGACCATTGGCGGTAAGTCGAGTTGCTTTGCTTGCTCGTCATTGATGCATAGGCAAACAATGCCACTGCCTTCACGAATCATAAGTGCCATTTGTTGATTAGTTAGATGATCAACGGAACAAATGATATCGCCTTCATTTTCGCGATCTTCATCATCGAGTAGCAATACGCCACGACCTTCGCGTAACGCGGCAAGAGCAATTTCAACACGCTCTAGAGGTGTGCCAAATTCTGATAGTAGTGAGGTTTGGTTCTGATTCATGGTAATACTCCAAGTTTAAAATACCAGAATCAGGGCATTGGTATGGGGACCTTAAAGGATCCAAAAGATATCCGAGAGCGGCTGTCATGGTGGTTAAACGCCATACAGCCGCTCTCTATACCCACATGTGACGCGATGTAGCGCACACTTCTATCCGTATACACGAAAGCGTGTATAGAGAAGTGGTTGTGGGTATATTTATCCTCTCCCATCCGGACTATGACCGTCGGCTCTGGAGTTTAACCAGATCTGCTGACCCTAACTCCTAAGGGGTTAGGCGCTCGCGGGCTTATCAATTGAATGACTTACCGCTGCGGTGGGGAATTTCACCCCGCCCTGAGAATAAAATGAATGTCTTAACGACGACTAAATGGTAGCGATTTTTTACCAGCTTGAAAAGAAGTAAGGCGTTTATTGTTGAACTCAGCATGTTTTGCTTTTTATTTCGTGCGATCGCGACGATTTATTAATCACATGTCAAGCGAGCGTATTGGATGTTTCTCTGAAGTACGATAACCCTCAACTTTTTTGAAGGTTGAAGGTGAATTCTACAGCACTGGTGAGCTAAATTGCCCCGTCTGTCCTACACTGTTTTCCTAGCCATCTAGTCATTGCTGAATGACAAAACACATTAATAGGAAGAGATATATTTTTGGAACCTAGCATTGAATTAGCTATCTAAAAGCTAAGATAAGAGCGGCAGTATTGATGTCTTTTCACAGTATGCTGGCAGACCTGAATGTAAAGAGAATAGAATGGAATTTATGCTAGAAACCGAACGACTGATTTTAAGAGACTTTCAACTTGGTGATATTGAGGCTTGGCTTAACATAACGTCACATCCAAGATACCAAACATTTTACCCCAAAGAAGAGTGTTCGCCTGAATTTAACGCCCATTTACTCGAAATGTTTGTGGAGCAGTCACAGCAAATCCCTCGAACGAGGTTTCAGCTAGTTATTGAAGGAAAAGAAAGTCATCAGGTAATTGGTACTGCAGCCTTTCGCTTAGAAGCCAATAACCGAGCATCGATTGGTTTTGGTCTTGCGGTTGATCGACAAGGGCGAGGTATCGCCGTTGAAGCTATGTCGGCGCTAATCACGTTCGGTATTCAACATTTCCCTATCACCTCTATTTTTGCCGAAACCCGTAAGGGAAATGAAGCGGCTATAGCGGTTTGTCAGCGATTAGGACTAGAGACAGTCAACGCCCACTTGACTCAGGCTGATGAAATGGGTCTAGTACGTTTAGAGCTCACAATCAAAGAGCCAGAGTATTAACTGTCTCACGATTTCTTTTTCAGTAGCGCGATAATGAAAAGTATAAATAGACTTGCGGTTACGAGCCAAACGGACAGCCTATGTGCGCGATAGAGCTGCTCTATTTGTTGTAGATGATCGAACGCAAAATGCGTGAGTAAGCTAAATATCGCGACCCATATACTTGTCGCGATAGCGTTACCGATAAGAAATTCATGTCTAGGCATTTTGGCTATCCCACATGCGAGAGGCATAAATTGTTTCATGCCTTCCACAAAGCGACTAATAATCAAGCATGCAGGGCCATAGCGTTGAACGGTGTTTTGAAGTCGTTGCATTTTAGGGCCAGAGATATAGCCCTTTTTGTCCAGCCAACCTTCAAAGTGATAACCAATTAGATAACCGCAGGTGTTACCGATAAAACAGCTTAGCCAAGATACTGCGATAATCAGCGATAGATTCATCAGGTGCTGTGATGAAAGGATAGACGCCGCAATCATAAGTGATTGACCGGGCATAGGTATCCCCATTCCTTCAAGGAATATGCTAACGATTAAAGCTAGGTAGCCATAATGCTCTAGCAGAGGCTTCATCGTTAACAAAAGATCATTAATATGCTGCAATGGATAACCTCGATGGATTGCTATGGTTATTTGATAGATACTCTGCTTAGTTTAAACAGTCAATAAATGATAGGTGTTTCTAGCGGCAAAGGTGGTGAAAAATAATCCATAATAGTCGTTGTAATGTTATAAGTTCACCAGCCATATTAATGGGTTATCTTAATAGAATGCCTTTAGTTAGGCCGATTTTAGTTAGTCAGATTCTAGTTAGGTAGAAAAACGAAGGACAGGAAATGCAGGATAAGTGTAGGGTTGTATTACCGGGTAATAGAGAGCGTTCTCCCGCTCAAATGTTTGCAGAGATGGCAACGTGGTGCGAGCAGCACGAGGTTGAACATGATAGGTACGGTGAAGGAAAGCTAATTCAAGCATTCGAGCAAAAGATTGCCACTTTATTAGGCTTTGAAGCGGGTTTATTTGTTATCACCGGAACCATGGCTCAGCCGACAGCTCTTCAAATCGCGTGTGAGGAGCGTGAATGTCGTAACGTTGCAATGCATCCCTCTAGTCATATTTATCTACATGAAAATCAAGGCTATCAGCTACAAAATAGATTTAACGTATTCCCAGTAGGAAAGCCCTACCAACCATGGACAGTATCGGCTATTGCTTCCATTCCTGATCGTCTCGGGGCGGTGCTTTACGAGTTGCCAATGAGAGAGATTGGAGGGCAGTTACCTAACTTCAGTGAACTTGAAGAGATCAAGCGTTACTGCCAATCTCAGGATATTCATCTGCATATGGACGGTGCACGGCTATGGGAAGCGGCGGCATTTTATCAGAAATCCTATAATGACATCGCAATAGGGTTTAACTCAGTGTATGTGTCGCTTTACAAGGGGGTTGCTGGGCTTGGAGGCGCAATGTTAGTTGGTGATAAGGCGTTTATTGAAAAAGCAAGGGTTTGGATGCACAGACAGGGGGGAAGTGTCTATCACCGTACTCCTTATATTGTGGCTGCAGCTATGCAGTTTGAGCAAAAAATCAGTGCCTTGCCTAAGCTATTTGAGAGGACTCAGCAGGTATATACAATGCTGGAGCAATATCCACGGCTCACCGCTAATCCAACCCAACCTCAAGCTAACATGCTACACATACACCTTCCTCTTAGTCAGCAGCAAGCCTGTGAGCTACGTGACAAACTAGCAATCGAACTTGGTGTGTGGATTGGCAACCCGCAGCAAGGAATATTACCCAATCAGAGCTTTATAGAGTGGTACGTGGGTGACTAGGTTGCTTGAGATCTCCGATGATGAACTTCACCAATACCTCGCATTGATAGAGCAAGCATGTGTCGAAGTGAGTTGAAAGCCATATAGACCGCTGTCATAGGTAGGGTTGGCCTCATGTCATATACTGAAATACACGCAGTCCGTGTGGCTAATTCGCCGAATAAATTAAAGGCAATGTACTGAATTAGAGCGAGTTATAAAGATGCATGCTATTGTAAAAACTAGATTTAAAATTTCTGAAGAATAACTATGCCTTCTCACTTACCGAAATCTTTTAGCAAACCTTTTCTAAAGGTCTTTTACGTCTTAGAAGCGATACTCTTAGTCGCCATCACACTTGCTACTTTGTTCGCCATGATGGAAGAGTTTATGCACGTCTTTACGGAGAGACGGGTTCAATTGACAGATATACTG
Organism: Vibrio sp. GJ43-1; assembly: GCF_055808835.1. Taxonomy (NCBI): domain Bacteria; kingdom Pseudomonadati; phylum Pseudomonadota; class Gammaproteobacteria; order Vibrionales; family Vibrionaceae; genus Vibrio; species Vibrio sp. GJ43-1. Next base: position 884,653 of record NZ_CM147884.1, read on the forward strand.
TTGATGTTCATCTATCTCGAAGTTCTAGCGATGGTTCAGCAGTTTGTAGTGAATGGAAAAATTCCAGTCCGCTACCCAATTTATATCGCGATGATGGCGATCGCGCGTTACATAACGTTAGGCATGAAGGAGCTAGACGCTGTGCTAATTGTCTGGCTATCTGCTGCTGCCTTTATTTTGGCTGCCGCAACCCTATTGATTCGAGTCGGGCACCATTACTGGCCTTACGTGGACATTAGAACAAAAGAGTCTGATGAGTAGAGTGAACCGTGGCTCAAGAGCTGTAATCGTAAGTGGTTGTTAGTACCATAGGTCAGTACTAACAACAAAATCTTTGTCGATATAAAGACAAAAAGGGCGATAACTCAAAGAGTTATCGCCCTTTCCAAACGTTTGGTGGAGCTGGCGGGAGTTGAACCCGCGTCCAGAAATCATTCATCATTGGTACTACATGCTTAGTCGATCTTTAAATTCACCAAGTACCTGCGAACCGACACGCTAGTAAATGACTATCCTGAATTAAATTTCGAACTTCATCTCTCAGGCGGGAGAATCCGATCTAGCTAGTTTGGGTTTGACTCTTTGTTGTTCCCCGTCTTACAAGCGGAAGCTAGGGCAAAGAGGCTCTCAGCAGGTTATTAAGCTGCTAGTGCGTAGTTTTCGTCGTTTGCGACTATTTTTTTGCGGCTTTTTACGTGGCCAACCGCCCCACGGCATGCACCTCAGACTTCAAAATTCCTGTCGAATCCTAAATCAGCCCCAAGTGTTATTTTTCATAGTACCAGAAAAGCTAAGCGTGTCTAGTAGTTGAAAGTTCAAGTGGTTAAGATTAGCGCAAGTTACTCTTCATAACGCGTGCTTTGTCTCTTGCCCAGTCTTTTTCTTTTAAATCTTCGCGTTTATCGTGCAGTTTTTTACCTTTAGCAACACCGACTTTGAGTTTCGCCCAAGAACGAGACCAATACAAAGAGAGCGCGACTAACGTCATACCTTCGCGATTCACACGACCAATAAGGTTGTCGAGTTCTCGGCGGCGCATAAGTAATTTACGCACACGTGTGGGTTCGGCGACTATATGAGTAGAGGCTTGATTTAGCGGGAGTATAGACATACCACTGATATAGGCTTGGCCATCGCGGATAAAAATGTAGCTTTCGACGATGTTAGCTTTGCCCTGACGAAGTGATTTGACTTCCCAGCCCTGTAGCTCAATACCAGCTTCGATATCATCTTCAATGTGATATTCGTGGCGAGCCTTTTTGTTTTGCGCGATAGTGTTACTACCCGCTTTATTCTTTGAGTTCTTTTTTACCATAGTGGCGCCATTATAAGGTGAGTCTGGAGTTTTAGGAAAGGCTTTTGTTTTCGATAGCTAAATGTATCATGAGTCGTTAGTGCTTTGATATATTTGTTGGGTTGAGTTGTCAACTTGAGCTAACTCGTAGAACTCAGTAGAATCACCATTAGCTTTTTATTGTGAGATGTTTTTTATGCAACATGTGACGCGTTCGGCATTAGTAATGTTCAGTGCTGACCAGATGTTTAACTTGGTGAATGATGTTGCCAGTTATCCTGACTTTCTGCCTGGTTGTTCTGGTTCTCGTGTAATAGAGTCTTCTGGTATGGAAATGGTGGCATCGGTTGATGTGTCGAAAGCAGGCATTAGCAAAACATTCACAACAGCGAATACGCTGGTACAAGGCCGTGAAATACTGATGGAATTGGTTGACGGCCCATTCAAAATGTTGAAAGGGGTCTGGTCTTTTATTCCGCTTGATGAGCAAGCATGTAAAGTTGAGCTCAAGCTTGAGTTTGAGTTTTCGAGTAAGATGATTGAGCTCGCGTTCGGCAAGATTTTCCATGACGTAACCAGCAATATGGTGAACTCATTTACCAAGCGTGCCAAAGAGGTGTACTAGCATGAACGTTGATCAACCGCTCATTCACGTTGAAGTCGTTTATGCCTTACCCGATGAGCAGCGTGTTTTTACGATTGTGGTTAACCATGAGCTCACCGTTGAAGAAATTATCGAGAAATCTGGCGTATTAGACATTTACCCTGATATTGATCTTAAGGTTAATAAGGTCGGGGTGTTTAGCCGTAACGTTAAGCTTGATGCAACGGTAAGAGATAAAGATAGAATAGAGATCTATCGTCCATTGCTGGCTGATCCAAAAGAAATCCGCCGCAAGCGAGCTGAGCAGGCTAAAGCTGCCAAGTCTGCATGATGAACTGGTCAACGAATCGATAATAAAAAAGCTCGCATTGCGAGCTTTTTTATTAATTTAGGCTTTCGAAAAACTGGTCGCTGGCTTCGTAGTCGCCAGAAATGTTCGTCAATGTGCCAGTAGCATCAAAATCGACAACAAGATTACGCTGAACAGCGTCATCATGTCCTTTCGTTGCGTGGTAGATGTAGTACCACGTATTCGGGTAACCATTTTCGATAAGCATCGGTGAGCCAAGAACAAAGCGAACCTGTTCTCTTGTCATGCCAAAGCGTAGCTGATCAACGGCATTTTGTTCGACAAAATTCCCCTGATTAATATCAATACGGTAGACGATTTTTTCTATTACCGAGCAGCCTGTCAGTAATGTTAAGGCGAGTGGTATTGCTGCCAACCACTTTTTTAATTGCATAGCGTCAATTTACAACTTTGATTTTTTAAACTGCAGAGATAATAAACAAGGATGAAGCAGATGTAAAAACATGTCTGCTTCATTATGTAAAAAGAGCGCTGATTTATGAGTTAGATTACAATCCTTGTTGAAATCTATTGGTTTAGGGAACTAACCCTCTAAGCCGCAATCAATAGTTCTTTGGCGTTTGCTAGCGTCGACTCGGTAATTTGGCTACCACCAAGTAGGCGAGCCAGTTCACTAATTCGTTCGTTTTCGTTTAGCGCGTACATACTGGTTTCAGTTTTATTGCCTTTAGTATTTTTTGTGACAAACAGTTGGTGGTGTCCATGACTAAGCAACTTGAGGCAAATGGGTGACACACAGGACTTGTGTTGATTCCCCTAGTTTTCTAAGCATCTGTCCAACAACCGCCGCAGTTGGACCACTAATACCTACATCCACTTCATCAAAAATAAGGCTTGGTGTATCTACTTTCTGCGCCGTAATGACCTGAATGGCTAATGATATTCGTGATAGCTCACCACCAGATGCGACTTTAGCGATAGGCTGCATCGGTTGACCCGGGTTAGTTGAGACTAAGAAGATTGCTGTATCCATTCCTGTTGGTGAGGGGTGCTCTGGCTGAAAGCTCACATCAATAGCAAACTTGGCTTTATCCATGCTGAGCTCGTGCATACTTTGCGAAATCAGCTTGTTTAGTTCTTTAGCGTAACGACCGCGAGATTTGTTGAGTTTCTCGCATATGCGGACATAGTGTTCAAAAAGGGCGCTGACGTCTTGTTCCTTCGCAGATATTGTTTCATCAGAACAGTCGAGCTGCTCAATTTGATTGAGCAAACTTTGATGATGTTGATAAAGCTCCTCAGGTAGCACGTGATGCTTGCGAGCGAGCGACATGATTTTAGAAAAGCGTGATTCTACATACGCCATGCGTTGCGGGTCCACGTCGACTTTATCAAGGTAGTCACGTAGTTCAGCGTTCACCTCTTCAATTTGGATCATTGCTTCTTCAAGCATTGTCGGTAAAGGTGTAAGCGTAGTATCAAGCTCTGACAGCTGAATGAGTTTGCTGCTGGCACTTTGCAGTAGTGCGAGAGCATTGACATCATCACCCTCGTAAATAATATCAATGGCTTGCTGGCATGAAATCGCAAGTTCGCCGCTGTTTGCTAAGCGCTTGTGCTCTTGTTCAAGTTCTGGAAATTCTAGCTCTTCAATCGCGAGTTCGTTGAGTTCCTTAATTTGATACTCAAGCAGCTGCAATTGAGCTTGGTTATTGGCACTGTTTTCTTTTAGTTTTCTCAATGCAATATCGGCGCTTCGCCAAGTTTGATAACTATTACGGACTTGTTTTTGTAGGGTGGTATGACTAAGCATATTGGTCCAGTAATGAAAGTTGATAGTCGCCTTTCATTAGTTGGTGGTGAGCGTGCTGCCCGTGAATGTTGATAAGCGTTTGTCCCAAAGATTTAAGTTGGGATAACGGCACAGGGCTACCATTAATGAAGGCGCGAGAGCGACCTTCTTTGGTAATGCTTCGTCGCAAGATGCATTCGGTACCATCATAGAGATCGTTGTCTTCTAACCAGCGGGTGGCATGGACATTATTATCAATCATGAAGGCGGCGGTGACTTCGGTTTTATCTTCGCCGTTGCGAACCGCACCTGCGTCTGAACGTCCGCCCAAACAGAGGCTCAGTGCATCAATCGCGATGGATTTACCTGCACCAGTTTCTCCGGTAATGGTGGTCATTCCCGTACTGAGTTCTAACTGCAGAGATTTTACGATAGCAAAATTATTAACACTTAGATGAGACAGCATTTTCTTTACCTGTTTATATCAACATTACTGTATATAAGCTCAGTATATACTGTTTCTTTATACAGTAAAGGTACTGTCTGAATTTTTTATGTGATCAATCGCGGGTTGCTGAAAATACGATCAAAAAAGCCAGCAATACATTGCTGGCTCAATCAATGGGTAGTCAAACCTATGATTTAGAAGAGTTTGCTCGACCAACCCAGCTTGTTTCTCAGAACATGATAGTAGCTGTAATCTTTAGGGTGGATCAGTTTCAAAACGTTAGGGCTTTGGAAAATATGTATTTCATCGCCTGGTGACACAGGCAGTGAAATTTGCCCATCACAACTGACCTCTTGAGTGCCCCGGTTATCTGGCGAAACAATGAGTTTGATTCGGCAATTACCGTCGACCACGAGTGGGCGGCTTGAAAGTGTATGAGGGAACATTGGCACCAAAGATATGGCATTCAGTTTTGCTGAAAGGATTGGCCCGCCGCCGGATAATGAATAAGCGGTTGATCCAGTTGGTGTCGCCACGATCAAGCCATCTGATCGCTGACTAAATGCAAACGTGTCGTCGATATAGACTTCAAACTCAATCATATGGGCGACTTGACCTGGGTGAAGTACCGCTTCATTAAGGGCGGCGTTGTGACTTTTGATTTGCCCATGGCGGTGAATTTCAGTTTCAAGCAAGAAACGCTTTTCTTCGATGTACTCCCCTTGCAACACGGCTTCTAACGCTTGCTCGAAGCCTTCAGGGTTGAGATCGGTGAGAAACCCTAAGTTACCACGGTTGACGCCGATGACGGCCACATCAAAGCGTGATAGCACTCTTGCGGCGCCAAGCATATTGCCATCACCACCAACGACGATAGCGAGGTCAGCTTCTCGACCAATACGAACTAGGCTAAAAAAATGCTGTCTGGGAATATCGACAAGAATATCAATCAATCGGTCATCAATAAGGACGTTATAGCCTTTTGATGTAAGCCAATGAAACAATTCTTTATGAGTCTGAATTGCTTTCTGTGCTCGGGGTTTACCTATGATGGCGATCACCTTAAAGGTGTTTTTCATATCACTTCCAAACTTTTAGTGCTTGAATCAAAAATCTTCATCCCCATAATATACCCAAAGTGTTTATATATGCAGTGTTTGGTATGAAATTAATCCAAGTTTCTCACTTGGCTACCATGCATTGACGTGAATCGAGTATTGCGGAGAGACCATGAGCAACGAAGAAAACAAAGTAAATCAAGAAGAACTGCATACGCAAGACGTAGAAATGCAAGATGCAGACGTGGTTGGTTCTGACGCTGATGTTGAGTGGAATGAAGAATCAGAACAAGATATTCAAGAAGCTAAGATTGCTCAACTAGAAGCAGCATTGTTGTCTAGCGAAGCTAAAATTAAAGAGCAGCAAGATTCTGTACTGCGCGCCAAAGCTGAAATGGAAAACATGCGCCGTCGTACTGAGCAAGAAATTGATAAAGCACGTAAATTCGCTTTAAACAAATTCTCGGAAGAGTTATTGCCAGTAATCGATAACCTAGAGCGTGCGATTGCCGCTGCAGATGCTGAAAATGAGGTGGTAAAACCAATCGTTGAAGGAGTCGAGATGACTCATAAAACACTGGTTGATGCGGTCGCTAAGTTTGGCTTAAAGGAAATTAACCCTGAAGGCGAGACGTTTAACCCAGAACTTCACCAAGCGATGTCTATTCAAGAAAGCGCGGATCATGAAGCAAATACTGTGATGTTCGTCATGCAAAAAGGTTATGAGCTTAATGGTCGAGTGATCAGACCTGCCATGGTTATGGTGTCGAAATAACAAGTAGGGACGCAAATCATTAAGACGAGCGTAAAACTCTATTAGTTTATGTATATCAAAGAAATGAAGCCTATTTGGCTTCATTTTTTTTTGTTGTAAATATCAATAACCATGTATCAATTAGGTTTTTGTATTGTTTCATTGAGGTAACAAAATGTAAAATTAATGCTTTATTTTGAACTTCAGATCTGTAAGATGCCCTGAGTTTTCTATTAATAAGAAAGCAAATAACTATAAAAACACAGGGAATCAACACAACATTCTGGAGTCTATGAATGAATAAACCTCTATCCCAAAAGATCTTTATTGGTCTATTTACCGGTCTACTGATCGGTACGGCAATTCAATACTTGTTCGCTGGTGTTAGTCTTTTTGACCAATACTTACTTGGTCTCGCGGAAGGCGTTGGCGGTATGTTTGTATCGTTAATTAAACTTCTAGTGGTACCACTGGTTTATGTGTCAATTGTTTGCGGTATTGTGGAACTAAAAGACATCAAATCCTTTGGCCGTTTAGGCGGTAAAACTTTTGCGCTTTATATTCTAAATACGGTAATAGCAATCACGTTTGCACTAACGGTTGGTATGATTGTTCAGCCTGGTGCGGGAGCAAACCTTGGTGGAACCGTTGCCGCTACGGTTGAGATAACATCAACGACCACGCCTGATATCTTCTCTTTGATTACCAATATCGTACCAAGCAACCCTTTCCAAGCATTTGCTAATGGCGACATGCTACAGATTATCTTTATGGCTATTTTGACAGGTCTAGCCATCCAAGCTCTGGATAAGAAAGGTGGTCCAGCGATTCGTGCCTTTAAGATGGGTAACGATATCATGATGAAGCTGATTGGCTTGGTGATGAGCTTAGCGCCTTATGGTGTATTTGCACTGATGATTCAGCTTGGTGCAACTCTAGATGCCAGTACATTGGCGTCGGTTGCTGGTTATGTTGCGTTAGTTGTCGGTATCCTTATTCTATGGATATTCATTGTTTATCCAATCATGGTTGGTGCAACAACAAAAGTATCGCCTGCCCAGTTTATGCGTGCAACTCGTGAACAAGTCCTGTTCTCGCTATCTACGGCAAGTTCAAACGCGACTATCCCGGTAACAATGCGAACACTGACAGATAAAATTGGTGTTTCTAAGTCGGTGGCGGGTTTTGGTGTGCCGTTAGGCGCGACCATGAACATGGCTGGCGTTTCCATTTACATCGCGATTGCGACTATCTTTATTGCTAACGCATTTGGTCAGCCTATCCAAATGGCAGACCTAGTCACAATGGGCTTCACTATCTTGTTGCTATCCATTGGCGCAGGTGGTGTACCTGGTGGTGGTGTCGTGATGATTGGTGTTCTACTTCATCAACTTGGTTTACCACCAGAAGGCCTTGCGATTGTTGCTGCTGTTGACCGCATCAATGATATGTTTTGTACCAGCTCGAATGTAGTGGGTGATACGGCGGTGAATACTATCGTAGCGCACTCTGAAGGTGAGCTTGACTCGGAAGCAGTCAATGAAGCTGCACCCGTTCAAAGCCAAGCATAAGCGCGTAAATAAGAATAACGCCTTAGATAAATACAACGTCGCGAAAGACGTCGCAGGAAAAGCGAGTTAAAAAACGGAGCCTTTGTGCTCCGTTTTCGTTTAAATATGAAAAAAAGCGATTTTTTTTGTCCTCTTCCCTTGAAAAGCGCGTTGCTGCCCTTATCTATGGTTCATACAGAAAACAAACCTTTTTTGAGTTAGTTTTCCAACTGGCTCTAAGGCCCCGACTCGGGGCAATAGAAAGCGTAATAATAGAATTTATTCGGAGATAGTCTGATGGGTAAGATCATTGGTATTGATTTAGGTACTACTAACTCATGTGTTGCTGTTCTAGATGGCGACAAACCACGTATACTTGAAAACGCGGAAGGTGAACGCACAACCGCATCGGTTATTGCTTATACAGACGGTGAAACTCTTGTAGGTCAACCTGCAAAACGTCAAGCAGTAACTAACCCAGAAAACACGCTATTTGCGATTAAGCGTCTGATCGGTCGTCGTTTTGAAGATGAAGAAGTTCAGCGTGATATCGAAATCATGCCTTACAAAATCGTTAAGGCTGACAACGGTGATGCATGGGTTGAAGCGAAAGGCCAACAAATGGCTGCACCTCAAGTATCTGCTGAAATCCTGAAAAAAATGAAGAAAACAGCAGAAGACTTCCTAGGTGAAGAAGTGACTGGCGCAGTAATCACTGTTCCTGCTTACTTTAACGATGCACAACGTCAAGCAACAAAAGATGCGGGTCGTATCGCAGGTCTTGAAGTTAAACGTATCATCAACGAACCGACTGCAGCTGCTCTTGCTTACGGTCTAGATAAAAAAGGCGGCGATCGCACTATCGCAGTTTATGACCTTGGTGGCGGTACATTTGATATCTCTATCATCGAAATCGATGAAGTTGAAGGCGAGAAAACATTTGAAGTACTAGCAACTAACGGTGACACACACCTTGGTGGTGAAGATTTCGATAACCGTCTAATCAACTACCTAGTTGATGAATTCAAAAAAGAGCAAGGTATTAACCTTAAAACTGACCCTCTAGCAATGCAACGTGTTAAAGAAGCAGCAGAGAAAGCGAAAATTGAACTTTCTTCTACTTCTCAAACTGACGTAAACCTACCGTACGTAACGGCAGATGCAACGGGTCCTAAGCACATGAACGTTAAAGTGACTCGTGCGAAACTAGAATCTCTAGTTGAAGACCTAGTACAACGTTCTCTTGAGCCACTAAAAGTTGCTCTTGCGGATGCTGACCTATCAGTAAGCGACATCAACGACGTTATTCTAGTTGGTGGTCAAACTCGTATGCCTATGGTTCAAGCTAAGGTAACTGAGTTCTTCGGTAAAGAGCCACGTAAAGACGTAAACCCTGATGAAGCAGTAGCAATGGGTGCTGCAGTTCAAGGTGGTGTTCTTGCGGGTGACGTGAAAGATGTACTTCTTCTAGATGTAACGCCTCTTTCTCTAGGTATCGAGACAATGGGCGGCGTAATGACGAAGCTTGTTGAGAAGAACACAACGATTCCAACGAAAGCGAACCAAGTTTTCTCTACAGCAGAAGACAACCAAAACGCGGTAACTATCCACGTTTTACAAGGTGAGCGTAAGCAGGCGACTTACAACAAGTCTCTAGGTCAATTCAACCTAGAAGGTATCCAAGCAGCACCACGTGGTACACCGCAAATCGAAGTAACTTTCGACCTTGATGCGGATGGTATCCTACACGTATCTGCGAAAGATAAGTCAACTGGCAAAGAGCAAAAAATCACGATCCAAGCGTCTGGTGGCCTAAGCGACGAAGATATCGAAGCAATGGTTCAAGAAGCGGAAGCAAACAAAGAAGCGGACAAGAAGTTCGAAGAATTGGCTGCGGCACGTAACCAAGCTGACCAAATGATTCACGGTACTCGTAAGCAAGTGGAAGAAGCAGGCGAAGCCCTTCCAGCTGAAGAGAAAGAGAAGATTGAAGCAGCAATCGTTGAGCTAGAAACAGCTCGTAAAGGCGATGACAAAGAAGCGATTGACACGAAAGTTCAAGCGCTAATGGCTGCGGCACAAAAACTAATGGAAATGGCTCAACAACAAGCACAAGGTGCTGATGCAGAAGCTGGTGAACAGCCTAAGCAAGAAGACGACGTTGTTGATGCTGAGTTCGAAGAAGTAAAAGACGAGAAAAAATAATTCTTGTTGCTAGGAGTTCAGCCTCCCTGTTTGAGATGTGTATTTTGCAACGCAAAGGATGCATCTTTATGCCGAGGCAGATCCTCTTAGTGTAAAGAATTCGATTATTTGGATTCTTGAAAAGTGATTTATGCGGGCGTTTAGGGTAACCTTCACGCCCGCATGTATGTGAATATTGTCATTCTAGATAAGGAAGTCACAATAACCTGCAGGACCCAGGACCCAGGACCCAGGACCCAGGACCCAGGACCCAGGACCCAGGACCCAGGACCCAGGACCCAAATTTTTATCTAGAATGATACAACCCAAAAACAGCGCTGGGCTGTTTGTCGAAGTAATTGGTACCAAGCAATATGTCAAAACGTGATTTTTACGAAGTATTAGGTGTAGGTCGTGATGCGTCTGAGCGCGATATAAAGAAAACCTACAAACGTCTTGCAATGAAGTATCACCCGGATAGAAACCAAGGTGATGAATCGGCTGCGGATAAGTTTAAAGAAGTAAAAGAAGCGTACGAAATCCTAACCGATCCTCAAAAGAAAGCAGCGTACGATCAATATGGTCATGCAGCTTTCGAACAAGGCGGCATGGGTGGCGGCGGATTCGGCGGCGGTGCTGGTGATTTCGGTGACATCTTCGGTGATGTATTTGGTGATATTTTCGGTGGTGGACGCCGCGGTCAATCACGCGCTCAGCGTGGTTCAGATCTGCGTTACAACATGGAGCTTTCTCTAGAAGAAGCGGTACGTGGTGTATCAAAAGAAATTGAAGTTCCTACATTGGTTGAGTGTGAGCCGTGTGAGGGGAGTGGCGCGAAAAAAGGCTCATCGCCTCAAACGTGTGGCACCTGTCATGGTCACGGTCAAGTTCAGATGCGCCAAGGCTTCTTTGCCGTACAACAAACCTGTCCAACGTGTAATGGTCAAGGCAAAATCATCAAAGACCCTTGTAACAGCTGCCATGGTCAAGGTCGTGTTCAAAAGTCTAAAACACTGAATGTGAAAATCCCTGCTGGTGTGGATACGGGTGACCGTATTCGTTTATCTGGTGAAGGCGAAGCGGGTGAGCAAGGCGCACCTGCGGGCGATCTTTATGTACAAGTTCATGTTAAAGAGCACCATATCTTTGAGCGTGAAGGCAACAATTTGTACTGTGAAGTGCCCGTGAGCTTTGCTCAAGCTGCATTAGGTGGTGAAGTGGAAGTTCCAACGTTGGACGGACGCGTTAACCTAAAAGTGCCAGAAGAGACGCAAACAAGTCGCATGTTCCGTATGCGCGGTAAAGGCGTGAAGGGCGTTCGTGGCGGTGGTGTTGGTGACTTAATCGTTAAGTTAGTGATAGAAACGCCAGTGAAACTCAGTGCGCGTCAAAAAGAGTTATTACGCGAATTTGAAGATACTTGTGGTGGCGAAGCTGCAAACAAGCATCAGCCGAAATCAGAAGGTTTCTTCAATGGTGTTAAAAAATTCTTCGATGATCTAACCAGTTAACCTTTACTGTTAGCGCATTATGGAAGCTCGCCTTGTGGCGAGCTTTTTTGTTTCAGTCATACTATGTTATTTTCCCAAGCTTGTGTTCGCGGGGGGGGGGGTCTGGCTAGCGCTATTTCCAACAAGCATTTGGTTTGGTTACGCCTTTGGAATTCAAACTCATTTTCCTATCGCTATCTAAACAGTTATCCTTACTTTGATTACTGAAGGGTTGGGCTATTGCTGTAATGGTGTAGGCAGCGGTCGCGCTACTGGTTACAGTAAATTGGTATCGAGTGGTATCAGACTCACACACCACACATTTTCCTCCAGATAGGATGTGCTCAAAGTTATAACCAGCATTGTAGTGTCGTTCAAGTTCCAGTTGCATTTCTAGCATGTCACCCAGCGCAATCATCCGATACGCTTCGCGCGTTTGCTGTGTATACGTCGGGTATGCGACAGCGCTTACTACCCCAAGTATGACTAAAGCGATAAGAATTTCGATCAGGGTCAAGCCTATTTGAAAGTGGTTACTTACTTTACATCTCATTCTTTTAACTCTGCCCAATGCTCTGATTTTTTTGATATTTATAGTGTTCGTGACTGCTAGGATTTCTGCAATACCTATCCGATTGTTGTGATAGGTTTCATTGGGATTTGGGAAATGGTTCGCGGATTCACTCTACTAGAGCTCATGATTAGCGTGTTCGTTATGATGATACTCATGCTGAGCGTCGCCCCTAGCTTTTCAGGACTGTCGAAGGAAGTGAAGGTAGAGAGAGCGGCGGCAGAAATCTACGGGATGTTAATGCAAACCAAGGCCGAAGCCATTATGCGAAATGAACCTCTTTGGAGTCATTTTAATCATCTCCCTCAAGGTGCCGAGGATGGAAGCTGGAATATTTTGGTGACCAATTCACCCTCCTTATCGGGTACGACCTTCATGGCGCTTAGCGGCCAGCCATATCAAAACGTTCATCTCCACCTTAACCACAATAGTAAACAAATCAAATTTGATAATTTGATTAAGTGTTGTTTTATCAACTGGGACGATCACGATTAGCCCGTATTCACAACAAAATTCAGGTATCAGAATTAAAACCTCGGCGGCGTCGGGTCGCATTGTGGTTTGTCAATTTGGTGATGCTGAATATGGCGTAGGGGACTGTTCAGTATGAGTCTTTCTCGAGAGAGAGGTGGGTCATTAGTCGAGATGCTAGTGGCGTCGACGATCGGCATTGTCGCGATAGGCTCCATTGGGTCGGTGTATCTTATGGTTCAACAGCATACCTCCGAACGTGCTCAGACTATGTTGTTGAGTCAAGCACTGGCGACAACAGCAAGACGGTTACAAAATGATCTTATTCGGGCAGGCTATAGCGAACTGGGAAGTTCTAGCACCCCTTCTGGCGCGGCGAATACGATTTATATAAACAGTGACGGAAGCCAAATCCAGTATGCCTATTGGGATGATCATCGAGGTGATAGTGGAGAGTATGAAAATACCTCATGGCGCTACTCCCAATCGTCGCAGTCTCTGCGAATTTGCCGAAAACGCGCCGTGGCCATATTTGACATCAATTATTTTAGTGGCAGCAATTGTACGTCGCTGTTGGAAGATGATTTGATTGCGGTGACGTCCTTTTCCGTAGAGGCGTTTAATGTCTCTAGTTCCAGTATTAGTAAACAATATATTCATTTATCGATGGCCGCTCAGCTCGCTGGAAATCCAATGATTAGAGCGGATATTGAGCGCCGTTTCTTGATAAGGAATGGCCAATGATAAGCACTAGAACATCATTTTCAGGCATCTCCGCGCAAGGCGGGGTAGTCACACTTCTCACCACATGCTTACTTTTGATCGTTGCTTTAGTTGTGACGCTTGGTGGATACAAAAGCACATTTTATGAAATTAAGCGGACACAAAATGAGGTTGCTTCAAGACAGGCGCATTGGAAAGCGGAAGGAGCGGTTGAATGCGGTGTGGCTCAGTACATGATAGGTAGAACAATACCGCCCTTAGTCACTGCTTGTGATTCTACCTTCAACGTCGTACCGGAAATAATTCTCGATCCAGCGAATAATGAGGTGATGATTATTGCGACGGTCCAGCAGCGTAGAGTGAGCCGACGCTTTATGCGTGCAGGAGGAAACTTGCAATCTGGAGCAATCCAAAGCAGTAGTAGCTTTGTCGTGAATAGTTCAATCAATATATCGACGCCAGACCCAGGATTAGAGCTCGATGACGATTGGGATTGTACGGCGGTAAGATTTGCTGGTTCGTTCAACTCAGCTTCCTCTATTGTCAATAGTGGTGTGATACATGGTATGAGCCCTTATGCTGGGTTTGAGCATAAGAATAAGGATTGTGTTGAAAAGACGGTTGTTAGTGTGCCTTGTTCCTCAGATTCTGAACCAATTTGTTTACGTAGTGATTTTAAGCAAGATGAACAACTTAATGTTTTTAAAGATTTTTTTGGTGTTGACCCACAGTATCATAATTTAGTCAGAGATAATGGTGAGTTTACGGTGGTTGATTTAAGCCTTGGCTTAGAAGGTAGTAACGCTACAAACTGCGGCACAAAAATTATTGAGCAACTTGAAAGTGGAAACTTCGCTATTTGGGTTGAGGGGTCATGCGCGATTAGTGGTGATGAGTTGGATTCTCTTAACAAACTTTTAAACCCTGGAGATTCGAATAGAAAATCTCTGTCTCTTGTTGTTCATGAGGGGTTAATGTCTTTGGGAGGGGCGGCGGAGATACAAGGTGTTGTATTTCATTTCAATTATGATTTTATTCCTACTCAAGAGGCATGGAAAGACTTAAATATCGCCGATGGAGCTGTAGATCATTTCCCCACAAAATATGGTTCTGCAGCATATTATCAAGGCGGTGCTTTTAGTATCAAAGGAGGTGTTTTTTTGACTACCCAAGTAAGGAGCATTTGTCTCTTTTTAGGGATTCACTGTCGTTTCATTACAATAGGGATGTGGTGCAACACACACAAAATACAGTTTCTGTTTTCTCCTGGAAAAAGGGTTCATGGCGTGACTTCTAAACAACAAGGTTTTAGCCTGATTGAAGTCATGATCGCTTTTTGCTTGATAGGTGTTGGCGCATTAGGGTTAGTGAAAATGCAGACCTACATCGAGCAGAAATCTGATTATGCCGCCCAAGGCATTCAGGCGTTGGGGCTTGCCGAAGCACGTTTAGAGTGGTTTAGTACCCGAGGCGCAGATCCCGCATCGTCCACCATGGATGTGGCCGATTTTGTCACGGATCTTGTGGATGGTGAAGATTTGACTCATTCGCCATTTGTTGTTGAATGGACGGTGTCGGCCGTTCCTTTTTCGAGCAGTATCAAAGCTGTCGAAGTCGTCGTCAGTTGGCCCGATCGATTTGGGCAGACACAGACGCTCTCCTTACAAAGTCAATTCTCCAATTACAGTGAATTTGATTGATACTCAGCTAAGGTCAACGGGTCATCAATTAACATGGTTACCGCACTTCTTTTACTTGAACTATCCCCCCTACCGCTCATCACTTTAATGAATAAAGGTGTGTGACGCATTGCCCGTCCGATGTGATGGATTTATACACTATGCTTATATAATCGGGCACTTTGCGTGCTAGTTAGTGGAATGTTTTGGATATGTGTACTTCTATGTTGTTTTTCTGTTACTTGTTCGGGTGTTTTTTGCAAAATAAGTCTACAAAAATGGAAATACTTCCAAATTATCTACTAATTTAATTTTTTTTACATAAAATAGTCGCGAAGAAAAATGACACAGTGAAGCTGCTTTAAAGTTCACGCACCACAACATCACAATGGAGTTACCATGAGTAACCAGACTATCAATCAAGCGCCAACGCCAAAGCCGAGTGGCATGGATCGCTTTTTAAACGCAATTGAGAAGGCAGGAAACAAGATCCCAGATCCTGCTATTCTATTTTTCTGGGCATTAGTTATTGTTTGGGTCGCATCTGCCGTTCTATCGAATGTTAGCTTTGATCTTATTAACCCTCGTACTGGCGGTGCATTAGAGGTCAATAACTTGCTAACGGGTGAGGCGCTTGCCAGCTTCTTAGCAAACATGGTAACCACGTTTACTGGCTTCGCTCCTCTTGGCATCGTATTGGTTGCGATGTTAGGTGTTGGTGTTGCAGACTCTTCTGGCTTTATCCAAACTGGCTTGAAGAAAATGCTTAACTTCACGCCAGCGAAATTGCTAACGCCAATGCTTATTTTGGTTGCGATTGTTTCTCATACGGCAGCTGACGCGGGTTATGTGTTGGTTATCCCGCTTGGTGGTATCATTTTCCACGCAGCAGGTCGTCACCCTCTCGCAGGTATTGCCGCAGCATTTGCTGGTGTATCGGGCGGTTTCTCTGCAAACTTCATCCCATCTGGTATCGACCCACTGTTGGCTGGCTTCACACAAACGGCTGCTCAAGTACTAGACCAAGACTATGTGATTAACCCACTTTCGAATATTTTCTTTACTGGTTTATCTTCTGTTTTGGTTATCGCGATTGGTTGGTGGGTGACTGAGAAAGTCATCGAGCCACGTCTTGCAAACCTTCCTGTCGATGAAGATGCAGAAGAAGCACCAGATCTTGGTTCTTTTACTGCTGTTGAGTCTAAAGCATTCCGTGCGGCTGGTTGGGCAATGATGGCGGGTATCGCCTTACTTGTTTTCGCACTTTTGCCAGAAGATTCAGCACTACGCTCTCCTGAAGGTGAAATTACCGCATTCTCTGCGCCGATCATGCAATCCATCGTACCGTTAATCTTCATCCTGTTTATTATTCCAGGTATTGTTTACGGTCGTGTGGCGGGTACGTTTAAAGATAGCAATGACATCATTAAAGCGATGTCTCACACCATGTCTACCATGGGTGCGTACATTGTGATGTCGTTCTTCTGTGCACAATTCTTGTCAGCGTTTGCTCAGTCAAATATCGGTACTATGCTAGCGCTTTACGGTGCGGAAGGTCTGAAAGCCATGAACCTACCAGGTCAAGCGACCATCGTAGGTATGATTTTGTTGACGGCTTCAGTTAACTTACTTGTCGGTTCTGCATCGGCTAAGTGGGCGTTGATTGGTCCAATCTTGGTTCCAATGCTAATGGCAGTAGGCATCTCTCCTGAACTGTCTCAAGCGGCATACCGTGTTGGCGATTCAGTATCGAACATCATTTCGCCATTGATGGTCTTCTTCCCATTGGTTGTGGTTTACTGTCAACGTTATGTGAAATCAACGGGCATCGGTACATTGGCTTCTCTAATGATGCCATTCTCTATCGCGATGCTAATTGGCTGGACATTATTCTTGCTCGCTTATTGGGCGCTGGGTATCCCACTAGGTATTCAAGCACCGTACACGTACACCATGTAAGTTATCGCTAACTTAATCAGGTACAAAGTACTGAAAAGCCCGCCAGGATTGAACTGGCGGGCTTTTTTTATCTGAGAATGAGCGAATCAATCGGGGGTTACGCTGTTAAGAACTGAGCGTGGAAGCGTAAGTGGTTCTCAATAAAACTCTGTATAAAGAAATAACTGTGATCATAACCTGGTTGCATTCTAAGCGTCATATCACTGCCAGAGGCTTTGGCTGCCGCGACCAGTAATTCTGGCTTAAGCTGCTCTTGTAAAAAGCCGTCGTCTTCGCCTTGATCAACCAGAATCGGTAAGGTGGCTTTATTGTGTTTGAGAAGCTCAACGCTGTCATAGGCCTTCCAATCTTCAATATTATTACCAAGGTAGTGGCTAAATGCTTTTTGTCCCCAAGGACAGTTAATAGGGTTGGTTATTGGGCTAAAAGCTGAAATCGAACGGTACTGTTCGCTATTTTTTAGACCAATAGTGAGTGCACCATGCCCGCCCATGCTGTGGCCAGATATCGACTTGGCTGGTGTGACAGGGAAATGCTGTTCGATTAACGCTTGGTAGTTCGTCAACAATATAGCTATACATGTGGTAATGCTTATCCCAAGGAGCTTGGGTGGCATTGAGATAGAATCCTGCGCCAAGGCCTAAGTCATACGCTCCTTCTGCGTCATCAGCTACCCCTTCGCCTCGCGGGCTAGTATCGGGAGCAACAATCGCAACGCCAAGCTCCGCAGCGACTTTAAACGCCCCTGCTTTTTGCATGAAATTTTCGTCGCTGCAGGTTAAGCCAGACAGCCAATAAATGACAGGCACGGGATTCTCTTTGCTCGCTTGTGGTGGAAGGTAAACGGCAAATTTCATCGCGCAGTTTAGAACGTTAGATTGATGCGTATATTGCTTGTGCCAACCACCAAATACTTTTGCTTGGCTGCTATTTTCGATAGTCATGTTTACTTCCTTACTAAAGGTCAATAAGACGCGGCGACTTAAGGGGCATTATTACCAGTAAGACTAGCCTAAATGGCGCCGTTTGTTTTGATAGGTATAGTATATTTATTTCTAATGAGATGATAATTAGGACTATTTGAAATAAACTATTACGGTACTGTAACAATAGGCGACGTGGGTCGTTGAGAATAGAGTAAAGGGTAGAGCAATGGCAGATTGGGAAGGCGTCAATGAGTTTGTTGCGGTGGTGGAAAGCCAAAGTTTTACGGTGCTGCAAATAGACTTAATACCTCGGTTGCAAATATCAGCCGACGAGTCAACGCACTTGAGCAGCGACTCGGGGTGAAGCTGTTAGTCAGAACAACGAGAAAAGTCTCGGTTACGGAGGCAGGAGAAAGTTATTTTCGCCACTGTAAACCATTGCTTGAAGGACTAATGTCGGCCGAATTGGCGGTGACTCAGCTGCAAGTCGCACCGAAAGGATTGATTAAGGTCACCGCCCCAGTGACATTTGGTGAGCAAGCGTTAGCGCCAATTCTTCATCAATTTTTAAAAGCACACCCCCAGATTGAGTTGGATGTGATGCTTTCTAATCAAAAAATAGACTTAGTGCAAGAAGGGTTCGATTTAGCTATTCGTTTAGGGCAATTAGATGATTCTTCGATGATGGCGAGAAAGTTACTGGATCGGCAGGTTTTTGTTTGCTGTAGTCCAGAGTATCTCTCGACCTATGGCGAGCCTCATACCTTATCTGAGCTAAAAAGGCATCAGTGTTTACGAGGGTCTGTTCGCCACTGGCGTTTTAGCGATGGAGGCAGTGAAAGGGTGATTAATATTAACGGCAGACTACAGTGTAATAGTGGCTATGCGTTGGTGGATGCGGCACTAAAGGGGTTAGGGATCGTGCAGCTTCCAGATTATTATGTGCAGCCTTATCTGGAGTCTGGTGAATTGGTGGAATTGCTGAGTGACTATCGTGGCAATCGAGAGGGTATTTGGGCGCTCTATCCGCAAAATAGAATGCTGACGTCCAAAGTAAGAACGTTGATAGATTATCTTGTAGAGGCCTTTAGTCAATATGGAAAGTAATGACAATTCCGTGCCTTGTGCTGAAGAATATAGCGAGGAAGATCGCCAGTTTATGCGACGTGCGATTGCACTTGCTCATGAAGCTGAGCGTGAGGGTGAGGTTCCCGTTGGAGCGGTGTTAGTGAAAGATGGTGAAATTATCGCTGAAGGCTGGAATCGCTCGATTGGGCTGCATGATGCAACGGCGCATGCTGAAATTCAAGTATTGAGAGCGGCCGGGAAAAGACTTGAGAACTACCGACTACTTGATACCACGCTTTATGTCACCTTGGAACCGTGCCCAATGTGCGCGGGTGCTTTATTGCATAGTCGAGTGAAACGAATTGTCTACGGTGCACCCGATCTTAAAGCGGGAGCGGCTGGGACAGTACTTAATTTATTCGAGAGTCAGGCGTCTTATCATTACGCTGATGTTGAGCATGGTTTGCTCGCCAACGAGTGTCGTGAACAGTTACAGGCGTTTTTTAAGCGTCGAAGAAAAGAGATAAAGGAAGCGAAAAAGGCGCGGCGTTTACAGCAAGATAAAGGGGAAACAAACACCTGAGAGACAGGTGTTTGTCAGTCAGGGTGTTTCAGCGGTCGTTAAGGCGCAATCAATTGCATGAAAGCACGATTTCGCCAAATGATTTTCTTTTTATTGTTCGCTAACTTTCGCTTTCTGCGATTCGCAGACACGGTTTTACTTAAGTTTCTTGATTGTATTCGTCTCTTAGCAAGCATGAAACGATCTCCTATCACTAATAATTCGGTGCTCAACAAGGTATCGGATTAATGGGATACCTTCAAAGGGCGATGTTAAGGGGGATGTAGCACGGCGCAGACAATATCACTAATTCAGCGCGATAGCGCTATGTTAATTGATAATTACAATGGGCAGAGGTGTTCTTGGTTAGCGAGTATTGGTTAGCGTGTATGGTTTAACGTGCATGGTTTAACGTGTATTGTGTAGCTGTCGTGAGTCTTTAACCCTTTCTCATAATGTAGAACAAATTGAGTTGAGTTCAAGAATACGCAAATACGAATTCTTGAACTCATGCTACCTGTGCGGTAAGCGGGCGGTGTATTAGCCTACTCTAACTAAGGGTTCGTGTCTGCAGCGGCCTCTGAGGTTGCTATCGCTTCGCTGA
Source organism: Vibrio sp. GJ43-1 (assembly GCF_055808835.1). Lineage (NCBI taxonomy): Bacteria > Pseudomonadati > Pseudomonadota > Gammaproteobacteria > Vibrionales > Vibrionaceae > Vibrio > Vibrio sp. GJ43-1. Next base: position 904,700 of record NZ_CM147884.1, read on the forward strand.
CAGCAGGTTGAAGGGTTCCTACAGCGGCAGAGCTGACCGCGACGGGTGTGATGACAGTGAGCCCGTCTGTACTATTGTCTAGTTCCGCTTCAGCGGCGATTTGTTTATCAACATGGCCGATGATGCTTTGATAGTAGCGACGTATATTCTCTACGTAGTTTTGCGCTTCATCGCCACGCGCATAGCCATATCGTGTCTGACTGTAGTATTTCTTTTGGCGCAGCAGGGGTAAGCGGTCTTTCACATCCGCCCAAGCATCTGGGTTACCACCTTGTCGCTTAGTTAAGCGTCTTGCGTCCATCATATGGCCGAACCCGAGGTTATAAGAAGCCAGCGCAAACCAAATCTTCTCATGCTCAGTAATTGAGTCAGGCACTCGACCGACAATATAGCGAAGGTACTGCACCCCGCCTCGTACGGATTGTTCAGGGTCAAGACGATTGGTCACATTGACAATTTTAGCGGTTGGTAGCGTCAACATCATCATGCCACGAACCCCTGTCGGTGATTTAGCGACCGGGTTCCAGTGCGATTCTTGATACGCGAGGGCTGCGATTAAGCGCCAATCGAATTCTTGAGAATACTGTTTAAACAACGGTGACCATTTAGGCAGTTTGCTGTCGAGGGCTCGAATAAAAGCGCGAGTATCAACGTAATCAAAAGTGCCAATATGACCGATGTATTTTTCTTCTAAGTTAGCGAGCTCACCACTTTGTTTTAGACTACCAAAAAACTCGATCAATAATGCGTATAAGCTTTCGTCGTCAGATTTTCTCATGTACCAAGAAATAGGTTGATCCTCGGTCATCTCGAAAGCTAGGGCGAGGTCAGGGTAGATGCGTTGCGAGAGCGATAACTCAACAGAGTCTGCCATAGTGAAGAGCAGTTCACCTTCAGAGACTTGCTTGAGTAGATCGTTGACATCCGCGTTAGCATCAACCTTAAAGCGAAATTCGGCATTGTCTTTGGCGACGTGATTTAAGGTACGCTCGAAATGAGAGTCTTGCACCACAGCAAACACATCTTCGCCATCGGCTTTTTCGATTAATTCAGCTTGATTGGCTAATAGTTGCTCAAGATTTCTTGGTCGCCATTGGCCTTTCTTATACACCACTTGTTGACTCACGTAGTAATAAGCGGGACCAGCACGAAACTGCTCGATACGCTGCGGTGATTGGCTTAACCCGGCAGATATAATATCAATCTCACCTTTTTCTAGCGCAGGAAAGAGGCTTGAAAGGCGGTAGGCGGGTTTCATCTCCAACTTAACACCAAGCTCGTCTGCGAACTGGCGGGCTAATTCATAATCCAATCCGGTTGGGCCGTCTGGACCAATGTAGTAAGAGAGTTGGTTGTTCAGCGTTCCTACACGCAGCACGCCTCGTTCCTGGATGCTTTCCAATTCGCTTTTGGGATCAGAGTCTATTTGGCACCCGAAGAGACCTAACGATAAGGTCAGCAACGTTGTTAGTTTTAGCCAACGAACAGAATAATTATTTCGCATTAATTTAATTATCTCACGAGAACGATGTTGCCTTTATACCAAAGCTAGAACTTCTGGCAAAGCAACATCATAGAAAGTCTCGTTTACTGTCACTTTATCGCCTTTGTTCGTTGTATTTTTGCAATTAAGAAAAAAATGACGAAAACGTTTGCGCAAGTGGTTACGTCACAAAAAAATACACTATAATACGCCGGAATCAAGGGGGCAGAAATTGGCATATGTTCATTTTTTAAATGTAACTTGTTGAATTTATTCCAATATCACCTCAAATCAATTGCATAAGAGACCTAAGCACATGAGAATTTTGCGTGGCTCCCCAGCTCTTTCTGAGTTTCGTGTTAACAAGCTAGTAGAGCTTTGTCGTGAATTAAGCCTACCTGTCACAGGTATTTACGCTGAGTTTGCCCACTTTGCCGACCTGACATCAGACTTAGATGCGTCTGAAGTCGAAAAATTGGAGAAGTTGCTGACTTACGGTCCAACAATCGAAGAACATGAACCAACGGGTACACTATTACTAGTTACGCCTCGTCCGGGTACTATCTCGCCATGGTCGTCTAAATCGACAGATATTGCGCATAACTGTGGTCTGAATAAAGTCACACGTTTAGAGCGTGGTACCGCTTTTTATGTTGAATCATCAAGCGAATTAACTGAGCTTCAATTAGTAGAGCTGAAAGCGATCCTTCATGACCGCATGATGGAAGTCGTGTTCAATGACTTTGATTCTGCAGCGGCGCTTTTCACTGTGGCAGAACCAGCACCTTATGCTGAGGTTGACCTGCTTAGTGGTGGTCGTAAAGCGCTTGAAGAAGCAAACGTTACCCTAGGTCTTGCCCTTGCTGAAGATGAGATTGATTACCTTCTTGAAAGCTTTACAGAAAAGCTAGGTCGCAATCCAACAGACATAGAGCTTATGATGTTTGCACAAGCAAACTCAGAACACTGTCGTCACAAAATTTTTAACGCTGACTGGACTATTGATGGCGTTAAGCAAGAAAAATCATTGTTTAAGATGATTAAGAACACGTTTGAAACGACACCAGAACACGTGTTATCTGCTTATAAAGATAATGCAGCAGTTATGACTGGTTCAACTGTTGGTCGTTTCTTCCCAGATCCAGACACGCGCCAATATAACTATCATCAAGAGAAAACGCACATCTTGATGAAGGTTGAGACGCACAACCACCCAACGGCTATTTCTCCTTGGCCGGGCGCATCAACCGGTTCTGGCGGTGAAATCCGCGATGAAGGCGCAACGGGTATCGGTGGTAAGCCTAAAGCAGGCCTTGTCGCTTTCTCTGTCTCTAACCTTAAGATCCCGAACTTCGTTCAACCTTGGGAAACGGACTTTGGTAAGCCAAGCCGTATCGTTACTGCTCTGGATATTATGCTTGAAGGTCCTCTTGGTGGTGCGGCGTTTAACAACGAATTTGGTCGTCCAAACCTATTAGGTTACTTCCGTACTTACGAAGAGAAAGTTAACTCTCATGCTGGTGAAGAGGTACGTGGTTACCACAAGCCAATTATGTTAGCTGGTGGTTTAGGTAACATTCGTGATGAGCACGTTCAGAAGAAAGAGATCCCTGTAGGTGCAAGCCTAATCGTTCTCGGTGGTCCTGCAATGAACATCGGCCTTGGCGGTGGTGCTGCATCTTCAATGGACTCTGGTTCTTCTTCTGAAGATCTCGATTTTGCTTCTGTACAACGTGAAAACCCAGAGATGGAGCGTCGTTGTCAGGAAGTGATTGACCGTTGTTGGCAGCTTGGTGATGCGAACCCAATCGCCTTCATTCATGATGTGGGCGCGGGTGGTATTTCAAACGCACTTCCTGAGTTAGTGGACGATGGTGAGCGTGGCGGTATCTTTAACCTACGTGACGTACCAAACGATGAGCCGGGCATGAGTCCTCTTGAAATCTGGTGTAACGAATCTCAAGAGCGTTACGTAATGGCAGTTGCTGACAAAGACATGGCAACGTTTGACGCGATTTGTAAGCGTGAACGCGCACCATATGCCGTTGTAGGTAAGGCAACAGAAGAGCGTGAACTTAAACTAGAAGATTCACACTTCGATAACACGCCAATTGATATGCCAATGGACATCTTGCTAGGTAAAACACCTAAGATGCACCGTGACGCGAAAACGTTGAAAGCGAACAACCCGGCGATTGATCGCTCTGGTATCGAGATGAACGAAGCGGTTGACCGTGTTCTTCGTCTACCAACGGTTGCAGAAAAAACATTCCTTATCACCATCGGTGACCGCTCGGTAACAGGCCTAGTTGCTCGTGACCAAATGGTAGGCCCTTGGCAGGTTCCTGTTGCTAACTGCGCAGTAACAGCAGCAAGCTACGACACTTACCACGGTGAGGCTATGTCTCTAGGTGAGCGTACGCCAGTTGCTCTACTCGATTTCGGTGCATCGGCTCGTCTAGCTGTTGGTGAAGCAATCACTAACATCGCAGCGACAAATATCGGCGATATTAAGCACATTAAACTGTCGGCTAACTGGATGTCTCCAGCTGGTCACCCAGGTGAAGATGCCTGGTCTTTATGAAGCGGTAAAAGCGGTAGGTGAAGAGCTTTGTCCTGCACTTGGCTTAACGATTCCAGTTGGTAAAGACTCAATGTCGATGAAGACCAAGTGGGAAGAGAACGGCGAGCAGAAAGAAGTCACTTCTCCGCTATCTCTCGTTATTACAGCGTTTGCTCGTGTTGAAGATGTTCGTAAGACCATTACTCCGCAGCTACGCACTGACAAAGGTAACACGTCACTGGTGCTTATCGACCTAGGCAACGGCAAAAACCGCATGGGTGCGACAGCACTTGCTCAGGTATACAAGCAGCTTGGTGATAAGCCAGCAGATGTAGACAACGCAGCACAGCTAAAAGGTTTCTACGAAGGTGTTCAAGCACTAATCGCGAACGACCAAGTTGTGGCTTACCACGATAAAGGCGATGGTGGTTTATTCGTTACGCTAGCAGAAATGGCGTTCGCAGGTCACTGTGGTGTGAATGCGAATATCGAAGCATTAGGTGACGATACGCTTGCTGCGCTATTTAACGAAGAGTTAGGTGCGGTCATCCAAGTGCGCAACGATGACCTAAACGCTGTACTTGCTACACTGGCAGAAAATGGTCTAGAAGCGTGTTCACACGTCATTGGTTCGGTTGAAGCCTCTGATGAGCTAGTGATTAAGTCTGGTGAATCGGTAGTGATTGAACGTAACCGTACTGAACTACGTACTATCTGGGCTGAAACCACGCATAAGATGCAATCACTTCGTGATAACTCTGCGTGTGCCGATCAAGAGCATGAAGCGAAGAAAGATAACTCAGACCCAGGTCTAAACGTTAGCTTGAGCTACGATGTTAATGAAGATATCGCAGCGCCATATATTGCGACAGGCGCGAAACCTAAGATGGCGATTTTGCGTGAGCAAGGCGTTAACTCTCACGTTGAAATGGCAGCGGCATTTGACCGTGCAGGCTTTGAAGCAACCGATATTCACATGAGCGATATCCTAACGGGTCAAGCGGTTCTAGAAGAGTACAACGGCCTTGTGGCTTGTGGTGGCTTCTCTTACGGTGACGTACTAGGTGCTGGTGAAGGTTGGGCTAAGTCAGTACTGTTTAACGACTCTACACGTGACCAATTTGAAAACTTCTTCAAGCGTGAAGATACCTTCTCTCTAGGTGTGTGTAACGGTTGTCAGATGCTGTCTAACCTACGTGAATTGATTCCGGGTGCAGAGTACTGGCCTCGTTTCGTGCGTAACGAATCTGAGCGCTTTGAAGCTCGTTTCAGCTTAGTAGAAGTTCAGAAGTCTGATTCTGTATTCTTCAACGGCATGGAAGGTTCTCGTATGCCTATCGCGGTTTCTCACGGTGAAGGCCGCGTAGAAGTGCGTGATAACGAGCACCTAAACGCGATTGAAAATTCAGGTACAGTGGCGCTACGTTACGTTGATAACAACGGTAATCCGACGCAGCAATACCCGAATAACCCGAATGGTTCACCAAACGCTATCACCTAGGTCTCACGACAACGGATGGCCGTGTAACCATTATGATGCCTCACCCAGAGCGAGTATTCCGTACGGTTGCTAACTCTTGGGCTCCAGAGACTTGGGGTGAAAACGGTGCTTGGATGCGTATGTTCCAAAACGCGCGCAAGAATATCGGTTAATCGCTAGGTTAATGACATAGTCAATTGGAAAGGTCGTCAGTGTAAGCGCTGGCGACCTTTTTTATTGCCAGTTGTTTTCTTGCTAGCTGTTTTATGGCGATTATTAGTCATTTAGTACGATAAAAAAATCCGTCGTTGTTGCTAAAAATAGTGGAGCGTAATTGAACTAATTGTGTTCTAATACCGCGCTGGCTTAGGGATGGCTGACAAAGTAATGATAATTATGTTGGAACATCCCTTAACAAAACCCTTAGGAATCATCTAAATGTCTGAAAATAAAAAATTTGCTATCCGTCTAACGGAAAAGCGCAATGGTTGGTCTGCAGAAATTACTCGCCAAGTAACCTCTCGTAGAACGGTAGTATCTAAGCGTGAGATGGGTTTTGAAAGCGAAGAATTAGCACAAGCTTGGGCAGAGAAAGAGCTACAAGGCTTTATTGCAAGCCAGGCTGAACGTAATGCTCGTAAATCTGAAGCTCGTAAAGAGAAAGAAGCCAAAGAGCACGCGAAAGAAGCTCTAAAAGCAGTAAAAGCTGCCGCTCGCCAAGATAGCGCTGAGCAAGAAGACGAAGAGTAATCATTTTAGTACTGTTGACGAGTTTTGATTCGTTGATAGGTACCAATAAAAAACCGCTGTATTATCAGCGGTTTTTTTGTGCGCGTTTTTCATGGGTCGTGCATCCACCCTTAAGGCCGTTGTTATCTTCGACTTAAAATACTTGCTCTTCGAGTTTGCTGACCAGTTCTGGTGGAAGCTGAAGTTGTTTTGCCAGTTCTTGTAAGTACGCTTTTTCCATAAAGTTTTGTTCATCCACGACAAGTAAACTCGCAAGATAAATTTCCGCTCCTTGCTCTGGTGAGTGTGAAAGCTGCGCAATATAGCTAGGATCAAGCGGTTTTGCGATTTCAGCTTGAACGAATGCCTGAAGATGAGCGTCGGCATGCATTCGTTGTAGCGCTTGGTCAATTTTACTCATTTCTGCTTCATCAATATGACCATCGGCTTTGGCTGCCCCAATCATGGCTTTGAGAACGATTTCTTCATGATTGGTATTGGCAAATTCATTGATGGTTGCCCCTTGTGAATCTGAGGCATTCTTTTTATCCCAATCGTTGTAAATCTTAAATGCCAGAGCGCCAAGAGCGGCTGCGCTGCCAACGCCTAGTGCTGTTTTGCCCATTTTTTTGGTTTTCTTCGATCCCATGAGCATACCAAGTAAGCCGCCGCCGACGGCCCCTGCACCTAATGCACCCATGGTTTTCTTGTCACTGAGAGCAGAGCTAAGGTTCGATGATGACTGAGAGGCTTTTTGGGTCGCTTTACTCACAACATCTGATTTGAGTGCTTGATTAAGTAGTGATTTCAGATCCATCGTATTCTCCAAAATATATGAGTAGAGTTTAGGTTTTTGAGCGATTCGTGCTTAAGATCTAATGCGATTGGCACGTCATATCTATGATGGTAATAGAGTGAATCTGAACTGAAGATGAAGTTGGTTTGTTTATTGGCATTAAAAAGGCAGCCAATAGGCTGCCTTTTATGACCGAGGTCGTTTCATTTACGATGATCAGTTGCGCTGATCAATTGCGGTATAGCGTTACGCTAATTGCGCTTTAACATGCTCAACGATGTCTGAGATAGCAATTGGTGCTTTCTCGCCATTGCGACGGTTCTTATATTCGAAGTTGCCTTCGTCCATGCTGCGGTCACCAATAACGATGGTGTGTGGAATACCGATAAGCTCGATATCTTTAAACATCACACCAGGACGCTCTTTACGATCATCAAACAGGACTTCGATCCCCATAGCCGTTAATTCAGCGTATAGCTTCTCAGCCGCTTCCTTCACACGCTCTGATTTATGCATGTTCATTGGCACAATCGCCACTTGGAAAGGGGCAAGGGCGTCTGGCCATACGATACCGAATTTATCGTGGTTTTGCTCGATAGCGGAGGCAACAACACGTGATACACCAATGCCGTAACAACCCATCTCTAGTGTTACGCTCTTACCGTCAGGACCAAGAACGTTACAGTTCATTTTCTCTGAGTAGTTAGTGCCCAGTTGGAAAATATGGCCCACTTCGATACCACGCTTAAGTTGGATAGTGCCTTGACCACATGGGCTAAGGTCGCCTTCAACAACGTTACGTAGGTCTTCAACTTGAGCAAGCTCAACGTCACGGCCCCAATTGATGCCGAAGTAATGCTTACCGTCTACGTTTGCGCCAGCGCCGAAGTCGCTCATTACTGCAACAGAGCGGTCAACGATGAATGGTAGCTCTAAGCCAACAGGGCCAAGTGAACCCGGACCAGCACCAACCAGTGCACGAATTGCAGCTTCATCAGCCATTTCTAGTGGAGAAGCAACCTGTGGGAGGTTTTCTGCTTTCACTTCGTTAAGTTCATGATCACCACGGATGATAAGAGCAATGATATCGGCATCTACTTCATCAGAAGCTTTAACGAACAGAGTCTTAACTGTCTTCTCGATGGCTAGACCGTGTTGTTCTACTAGCTCTGCGATTGTTTTTGCGTTTGGTGTATCAACCAGTTCCATCTCTTGCGTTGGCGCAGCCGCTTCAGTTGTAGGGGCGAGTGCTTCGGCTTTTTCGATGTTCGCTGCGTAATCCGATTCAGAAGAGAAGGCGATGAGGTCTTCGCCGCTTTCAGCAAGAACGTGGAACTCTTGAGAGCCGCTGCCGCCGATTGCGCCAGAGTCTGCCAATACTGGACGGTACTCAAGACCCATGCGGTCGAAGGCTTTACAGTAAGCATCGTGCATGGCTTGGTAAGATTGCTCTAGACCGTCTTTGTCGATATCAAAGCTGTACGCATCCATCATAGAGAATTCACGAGCACGCATTACGCCAAAACGAGGACGGCGTTCATCGCGGAATTTAGTCTGGATTTGGTACAGGTTAAGAGGAAGCTGCTTGTAAGAACTAATCTCGTTGCGAACTAGGCTTGTGACGACTTCTTCCGCTGTAGGGCTAAGAACAAACGGACGAGAGTGGCGGTCAGTGAAACGAAGCAGTTCCGGACCCATTTTCTCGCTGCGACCAGTCTCTTCCCAAAGCTCAAACGGTTGAACGACGGGCATCAAGATTTCAACGGCACCGGCATTATCGATCTCTTGGCGAACGATATTTTCTACTTTACGCAGTACACGTAGACCAGTAGGTAGCCAAGTATATAAACCTGAAGCTAGCTTACGGATCATACCTGCACGTAGCATCAGCTGGTGGCTGATAACTTCTGCGTCGTTTGGAGTTTCTTTCAAAGTGGAAAGAAGGTAGTTACTGGTACGCATTCTATGGTATCCGTTTCATCATGATTGTAAGAGATTCAAGCCATCGCTTAAATCGAGTTAAGCCGACTATGATATCAGCGTATTGTCGTTCTACAAAGGTTCAATCGCGGTAACTAATGCCGATTCATCTATTATTTTGAATTTAATATTCCAGTCGTACAGTTTCACTCCATACTCTTTATTGTCCGGTTTGCCTTTTTTATATGCAGGCCTGGGATCTTGAGCGAGAACCTGTGCTATCACCTGACGTCGGTGCTCGCCATCTTGTCGCTGATGAAAGACAGATTCGAGACTGCTCGAAAACTGGACATCAATGAGTTCAGGTTCATCGGACGCATAGCCGCCTTGCGCTTGAGGAATGGCATCTGAGTAAGGGATGTAGGGTTTGATATCAACGATGGGCGTACCATCAACTAAATCAACGCTGCCGATATGTATTAAGGTTTGTGACCCCTGCTGTTCTACGCCTTTTAGTTCAACCGCGGACATGCCGATACCATTGGGTCTAAAAGTAGAACGAGTCGCTAACACTCCCATTCTTTCATTGCCTCCAAGGCGAGGGGGCGAACCGTTGGCTTCCAGCCCGCGTCGATGTTTTGATCGAATAAAAATAGCAACCACAGATGAGAGAATTGCTCGATGCCTTTAATGGCCTCTTGGCAGTTTGCTTGCCCCTGCAGTGTTACGGTCGCTGTCGCAGAAGAGACAAGGCGCGGTTGTCTCGGCACGGCAAATTTTTCTTTATAAGGCGAGCTGATAATGCCAATCGGTTCAATGTGGTAGGTCAAAGGCGTCACTTTAGGTCACAAAATTAAAGATTCATCATTTCAGATGTGCCTGGGGTTTTCAATAGGGGGCGAAAGGCAAGTGTGGCCTATAACATATTGGTGTGTTGATCAAAAAATGCATTTGTCATGAGAATGTTATTTCTTAATTGATATGGATGTCAGTATATGTGGTTGATTGATATTAAACCGCCTGGTTGAATATTGCGCTAATTTTACATTTGGCAACATATTGGGCTTTTAATTGCGCTTTTGGTCACGTACCCTTCGCCTGCTTTTTACAAAGTTGTCAGAAAAGGACGATAGCTTTGTCAAATAAGCCAGGACAATATAATAAAAGGAGGGGACAGATGAGTTCATCTGCCGCAATGAAACACAACAAACCAAAAAAGCCGATATTTACCCGTTTTTTAGACGGCGTTGAATATTTGGGGAATTTATTACCCCACCCAATCACACTTTTCGCTATATTCTGTGTCGCCATTTTAGTCATGTCTGGTATTGCTAGGTTACTTTGACGTTGCGGTTGTCGACCCTCGCCCAGAAGGCGCACCTGGTCGTGCTGCTGATGGAATGATCAAAGTTGTCAGCTTATTCAATGCTGAGGGCTTACAGCTTATCGTTACTAACCTTGTTAAGAACTTTACTGGCTTTGCTCCTTTAGGAACCGTGTTGGTTGCCATGCTTGGTGTTGCGATTGCTGAACACTCTGGCATGTTGTCTGCTGCAATGCGTGGCCTAGTTATGGGCGCGTCTCAACGCATGGTGACTGTAACGGTAGTGTTTGCGGGTATTATCTCTAATACCGCTTCAGAGCTTGGCTATGTGGTTCTAATTCCACTGGCTGCGATGTTATTCCACTCTCTAGGGCGTCACCCTCTAGCTAGGTCTAGCTGCTGCATTTGTCAGGTGTGTCTGGTGGTTATTCTGCAAACCTATTAATTGGTACGGTGGATCCGTTGCTTTCAGGCATTACTGAGACAGCAGCACAAATGATTGACCCAACCTACACCGTTGGCCCAGAGTCAAACTGGTACTTTATGTTTGTGTCTACCTTCTTTATCTCAATTACTGGTGCCTTTGTTACCGAGAAAATTGTTGAGCCGAAGCTGGGTAAATACAATGAAGAAGAAGCGGCGGAAGACTTATCTAATGACCGTATGGGTAAACTGTCTGACGTTGAAAAGAAAGGTCTAAAAATGGCTAGGTATTGCGGTACTGATTGTGAGTGCTGTGATTGCTTCAACGATTGTTCCTGCTAACGGTGTACTTCGTTCTGCAACAGGAGAAGTGGCTGGTTCACCTTTCTTGAAGAGTATCGTTGCGTTTATCTTTGTTTTCTTTGCGATTCCAGGATTTGTCTACGGCAAAGTCACGGGAACCATGAATAACGATCGTGACGTTATCAATGCCATGTCTAAATCGATGTCTTCAATGGGCATGTACATTGTATTGGTGTTCTTTGCAGCTCAGTTTGTCGCGTTCTTTAAGTGGACGAACTTTGGTCAGGTATTCGCGGTAGGCGGTGCTGATTTCTTACAAACCATTGGTTTGACGGGTCCTGCGTTGTTCTTTGCCTTCATCCTGATGTGTGGCTTTATCAACCTTATGATTGGTTCGGCATCTGCTCAGTGGGCGGTAACTGCACCGATCTTCGTTCCAATGTTAATGTTGGTTGGCTACGCGCCTGAGACGATTCAAGCGGCCTATCGTATTGGTGATTCGACGACGAATATCATCACACCAATGATGAGCTACTTCGGCCTTATCTTAGCGGTAGCGACACGCTACATGAAGAACCTTGGTATTGGTACTTTGATCGCCACGATGCTGCCGTACTCTATCTGCTTCTTAGTAGGCTGGAGTGTACTGTTCTATATTTGGGTATTCGTATTTGGCTTACCTGTTGGTCCTGGTGCCGCGACGTACTACACGCCTTAGTTAATGGTAGGTGGTACAGCGTTATCAAAATAAAAATGCTCCCAATTGGGAGCATTTTTTTGTTGAAGGGTGTTATTTTAGTTTTTCTAAATCGGCTTCAATCTCTGCAATTTTACCAGAGACGACTTTTTCTAAGTGACGAAGATCAGATAGGATTTTTTGTTTCACATCGACTTCTGCCACCTCAACGGGCTTAGTGATTTTGTTGAGCTCATCAATGACTAAGGTTAAGTTGCGGTTGATCTCTGTGACTTCTTTATAGCTTTGGCTGCTGCTATTTACCCTGACGTTCTTAACTTGCCTTGGGTATTTGAACTTAACACTCTTAGCAAACAGTTCACCTTTCTGTTTACGAAAATATATTTTTAACACATCCTTGTGCGCTTCTTGTCGAATTGAGTAACGCTCAATCTGTTTAGGTTCATGAATGCCTAAACTCGTGAGGTTTGGATACATAGTTTACCTCTTTCATTGTGTGTTCTAAGTACAAATGTAGCAGTCTATTGGTGTGGTAGATAGTTGATAAGTTGAACGATTAAGAAGAAATGTGGGGAGATCGCTTAATATTCATTCTGAATAAGTAGGGAAAGCTAGGTTCATAATAGAACCTAGCTTTTTAGATTGAATATTTTGCCATTAGGCCGATATTTGTTCTGAAATGGTGTCGTGCAATTTCTGTTTCAATGCTTCTTCTTCCTCTTCAGAAAGGCGTCCTCCACTGGCGCTGGTTAAAATGAATAGATCTTCCGCCCGCTCACCAATGGTCGTGATTTTGGCGGCATGGAGGCTTACATCACACTGTGCGAATGTAGCACCTACCTTCGCAAGTAAGCCAGGTGCATCGAGTGCGACGAGTTCCATTAATGTCCGCTTCTTACTTTTCGTTGGTAGAAAGTCCACTTTGGTTTTTACGTTGAAATGTTTTAAGTTTCGCGGTGCACGGCGCGCTTTTATTTTGGTTGGCTTGCCACTTTCAAGTACTCGTATTAAGTGCTTAATGACAGCTGAGTGACGAGTGGTATCAATTTTTTTACTGTGATGATCGAGTACCATAAACGTATCGAGAACAAAACCGTCTTTACTGGTCATGATTTGTGCGTCGTGGACATTAAAATTGCGTCGATCGAGCTCAGCGACCACTGTCGCAAATAAAGCGGGTTGGTCTTTGCTGTAAACAAAAACTTCGGTACCGCCCCGCGTGGCCTTTTTACTCATCAACACCAGTGGCTTAGATGGGTCTTCGGAGTTTAAAATATGCTCACAATGCCAGGCGATTTGTTTGTGCGTATGTCGTAAGAAGTAATCCGCCTTAAATCGTTGCCACAATACCTCAATTTCACGGGCAGCAAAGCCTTGCTTTCTTAGGAGTGCAGAGGCGAGCTGTTGGTTGTGACGAATACGGTCTCGAACATCGACTGGGTTTTCAAGACCGCGTCTTAATACGCGTTGGGTGGAGTGAAATAACTCAGCGAGGAGCGTTCGTTTCCAACTGTTCCAGAGTTCAGGGTTAGTCGCGCAGATGTCGGCCACAGTTAGGCAAACTAAGTATTCTAAATATTCTTCATCACGTACTTTTTTAGCAAATTCAATGATCACGTCTGGATCGTAAATATCGCGCCTTTGCGCGGTGACAGACATTAAGAGGTGACTTTGCACCAGCCATGAGACGAGCTTAGCTTCGGGCTTTGATAGCCCATGTTCAATACAAAACTCGAACGCTTCAACCGCGCCAATTTCAGAGTGGTCACCACCTCGCCCTTTGCCGATATCATGAAAAATCGCCGCGAGGATCAGCAGCTCTTTCTTTTGCATTCTTGGATAGACTTCACAACATATGGGATGCTTGGAATAACTCTCTTCCAAGCTAAAGGTGTGAATGTGGTTGAGCAATCGGATGCTGTGTTCATCGACGGTATAAACATGAAAAAGGTCGAATTGCATCTGGCCGACAATTTGGCTCCATTGTGGCAGATAGGCTGCTAACACCCCTAATTTATGCATCAACCGGAAAGCCCGGTGGAGGGCGTTGGGATGACGGACAAGATCCATAAACTTGTCTCGCGCTGCGGGAATTTCATGTAGAAACTTATTTAACCGACGACGAGCTGTACGCAGCTGTCTCAGCGTAGCTGGGCTTACGCCTTCGATGCTTGAATCGTTGGCAATGTGGATAAACATATCCAAGATGGTTTCTGGACGCGCTTGGAACAGAGCGGGTTTCCTCGCTTCAATAAGATGTCCCCGACGCTGAAAGTCATTATCGAGGACTTCAGCGGCAACAATTTGTCCTTTGTTGATGATGGCTTGGTCGAATAGTTTTAGTAGCATTTTATTGAGTTCAGCGACACGTCTTAGCGTGCGATAGAACTCCTTCATCATCATTTCTACGGCAATGTTGCCTTCACCGACAAAGCCAAGGCTTTCTGCAACTTGGGCCTGATGACCAAAGGTGAGTCGATTGTCATAGCGTCTGAGTTCGATATGTAGGGCAAAGCGCACGCGCCATAAGAAATTTTGACATTCGACCAACTCGCGATATTCCGCATCAGTGAGAAAGCCAAAACGGCTCATTTCAAATAAAGACGTGGCACCAAAGTGGCGACGAGCTACCCAACTTAGAGTATGGATGTCCCTCAGACCGCCTGGTGTAGATTTGATATCGGGTTCTAAATTGTAAGTGGTATCGTGATACTTAGAGTGACGGGTTTTTTGTTCGTTTATTTTTGCTCGATAGAAGTCTTCTGATGTCCAAAAAGTGTCGGAATCCACGACGTTTTTCAGTTGTGAAAACGTGTCCTCACTGCCGCATAGCAATCGTGCTTCTTGCAGGTTAGTGGCGACCGTAAGGTCAGATTGTCCTATTTCAACGCATTCTGCGACTGTTCGAACGGCATGACCCACTTCTAAGCGAAGATCCCATAACAAGGTGATGAATTCACTGACGGTCGTTTCTAGCGCGGGTGTGAGCTTATTACGCGAGACAAACAGAATATCGATGTCGGAAAGTGGGTGAAGTTCACCCCTGCCGTAACCTCCGACTGCGACCAATGCAAGGTTAGTCTGATTGTTAAGACCACTATGCTGCCAAAGTCGGTTGAGCAGCAAATCGATATAGTCTGAACGACCAAGAATCAAATCGGCAATGGGGTGGTGATTTAAGAACTCGTGCTTTTGATGGTCGGAAAAGGTATCCAGCTGGGCTTTGAGTTCTTCCACGGTCAGTTGTTCATCACTGAGCGTTGTGGGGGTCTGAAAAGTCATAAAAGGCGCAATCCGTGCAAGCAAAAAGAAAATCTAACTACGGTTATACCAAAATGGTGAAGATAAAAAAATATCCTCACATTGTGAGGATATTTTTAAAAGACGAAATAACGGAGCAATTAAGCGTTGTTCATATGGCGAGGAATGGTTTCCTCAGCTCGTAATGTGAGGACTTCACAGCCTGTTTTAGTCACAACAATAGTATGTTCCCATTGCGCAGAGTTTTTACCATCACCGAGTATAAACAGTCCAGTCATCTTCGGCGTCGATGCTACAACCAAATTTACCTGCATTAATCATTGGCTCGATGGTAAACACCATGCCTTCTTTTAGCACGCGGCGGTCGGCATTTTTATAGTGAACAACTTGAGGTTCTTCATGAAACTCAGAACCAATACCGTGGCCACAAAAATCTTTTACGATTGAGAATTTAGCGCGAGGGTTGTTTTTATTATTGGTCTTAATGTACTTCTCGATCTCTGTACCGATAGCGCCAACGGTTGAGCCAGGCTTGACGGTTTTCATGCCTAAATACAGTGCTTCTTGAGCCACCATGCATAGGCGTTTATCTGCTGGAGAAACATCCCCAATTAAGAACATTTTTGATGTGTCGCCGTGATAGCCTTCAGGTCGAGTATCGAGCGAGGCATTATCATCGTTTGGGATGATGACGGTGACATCAACGTTGACGATATCGCCGCTCTTGAGTACCGCTGGTTTTGTCTTGCCAGTGGTCCCCATTTCATCGTTTTCAGCAGGGATGCCATGGCAAACAATATGGTTGATGGAAGTACAGATAGACTTTGGATAACCATGATAATCGAGAGGCGCTGAGTATGCGCCGTTTTTGCGCGTGTAGTCAGCACAAATTCTATCAAGTTCCTCGGTAGTCGCGCCCTCTTTGACGTGGGGCTCGATCATTTCCAAAAGCTCGGCCGCAAGTTTACCTGCGATACGCATTCTTTCGATTTCAGCTTCAGTTTTGATTTTGATAGACATTTGTGTTCTCTACTCTCTAATTTGACGCGTTATTCTAACAACGACGAGATTAAGCGCAACAAGAATAAAACTCGTTTCTAAGATTGTTGCTGTGATAATGGTAGTTCGGTTTGGTCATTTATGTCGTTAGAGCGTGGTTTGAATTTGCTCAATTATTGTGATTTTTCTGGTATTGAGGTGGCAAAATATGGTATAAAGCGCGCCAGAATATAGAGTCAGTTTCTCCCTTGCGGCGAACTGCCTTTGTTTTCTCATTAACTTTAATTTAAATCACACACATTTCGTCACATGTTCCGGGGTGCTTGAGTAATCATTCATACCAAGTCGGATTCATGGGAAATGTGGAGGCCTAACCCCATAGAGGATTTTAAAATGGCAACTGTATCAATGCGCGATATGCTTAAAGCTGGTGTTCACTTCGGTCACCAAACTCGTTACTGGAACCCAAAAATGAAGCCATTCATCTTTGGTGCTCGTAACAAAGTTCATATCATCAACCTAGAAAAAACTGTACCTATGTTCAACGATGCACTAGCTGAGCTAGCTAAAATCGGCGAGAAAAAAGGTAAAGTTCTTTTTGTTGGTACTAAGCGCGCTGCGTCTGAAGCTGTTAAAGAAGCTGCAATCAACAGCAACCAGTACTACGTGAACAACCGTTGGTTGGGCGGCATGCTAACGAACTACAAAACAGTTCGTCAGTCTATCAAGCGTCTAAAAGAATACGAAGCGCAAGCTCAAGACGGTACTTTCGAGAAAATCACTAAGAAAGAAGCTCTAATGCGTACTCGCGAAATGGAGAAGCTAGAGAAGTCTCTTGGTGGTATCAAGAACATGGGCGGTCTTCCTGACGCACTATTCGTAATCGACGCTGATCACGAGCACATCGCTGTTAAAGAAGCAAACAACCTAGGTATCCCAGTTTACGCTGTAGTTGATACTAACTCTAACCCAGACGGCGTTGACTTCATCATTCCTGGTAATGACGATGCAATCCGTGCAGTACAGCTTTACCTAAACGCTGCTGCAGACTCGGTTAAAGAAGGTCGTAACAAAGATGTTGCTGCTGTAGCTGCTGAGAAAGACGGTTTCGTAGAAGAAGCTGAATAATAGCGACTATAAGTCACACTTAGTTTTGGGCAACGTCTAGTTTTCATATAAACTAAGTTATAGTTAGCATCAGGGGCCCAATGAGAGCCCCTGATTTTTACCTTGTGTAGAATCAACTGAGGATTTAAGAATGGCAACTGTTACTGCTGCTCTTGTAAAAGAACTTCGCGAGCGCACAGCCGCTGGCATGATGGAATGTAAAAAAGCGCTTGTTGAAGCAAATGCTGATATCGAATTAGCAATTGAAAACATGCGTAAAAGTGGTGCGGCTAAAGCGGCTAAAAAAGCAGGCAACGTAGCTGCTGAAGGCACAATTATCATTAAAGAAGATGCTGGCGTTGCTGCTCTTGTTGAAGTGAACTGCCAAACTGACTTCGTAGCAAAAGATGCAAGCTTCCTTGCATTCGCTAACGAAGTAGCTGACGCTGCTCTAGCTGAGAAACTAGACGCTGCTGCTCTTCAAGCTAAATTTGAAGATGCACGTATTGCTCTAGTAACTAAAATCGGTGAGAACATCAGCATCCGTCGCGTTGCATTCATCGAAGGCACAAACGTTGGTTCTTACCGCCACGGCGACCGTATCGGTGTTGTTGTAGCTGGTGAAGCTGACGCAGAAACGATCAAGCACGTTGCTATGCACGTTGCAGCATCTAAGCCTGAGTTCGTAAACCCTTCTGACGTACCTGCAGATGTAGTTGCTAAAGAGCAAGCGGTTCAAGTTGAAATCGCAATGAACGAAGGCAAACCACAAGAGATCGCTGAGAAAATGGTTATCGGCCGTATGAAGAAATTCACGGGCGAAATCTCTCTAACAGGTCAAGCTTTCATCATGGAACCTAAGAAAACTGTTGGCGAAATCTTGAAAGAGAAAGGCGCTACAGTAACTAACTTCGTACGTCTAGAAGTTGGTGAAGGTATCGAGAAAGCAGCTGAAATGAGCTTCGCTGACGAAGTAGCTGCGGTACAGAAAGGTTAATCCTTTTTTGTCTCGTTGAATTAAAGACCGTAGCCAAGGCTACGGTCTTTTTGCGAGTAGACTAGGTGGTAATTTTTTAACCGTCATGAATTGAGATTTGCTTAGCGAGCATCGGCATTGTTACCTGCCTTGAGTGCTATATTATTTATGAATCTTAATCCATGACCGTTAATCGACAACTCTCTTTGGAAGGTGAACTCCATGACAACGAACCCAAAACCAGCGTATCAGCGCATTCTGTTAAAACTTAGTGGTGAAGCGCTGCAAGGCGAAGAAGGCTTTGGTATTGACCCATCAATCTTAGAGCGTATGGCTCAAGAAGTGAAAGAACTGGTGGAACTGGGCGTTCAAGTTGGTGTTGTCATCGGTGGTGGCAACCTTTTCCGTGGTGCTGGTCTTGCTGAAGCGGGTATGAACCGTGTAGTGGGCGACCATATGGGAATGTTGGCGACGGTAATGAACGGTTTAGCAATGCGTGATGCGTTGCACCGTGCTTACGTGAATGCGCGCGTGATGTCTGCAATCCCTCTTAAGGGTGTGTGTGATGATTACAACTGGGCGGACGCTATCCGTGAATTAAGACAGGGCCGTGTTGTTATTTTCTCAGCAGGTACGGGTAACCCGTTCTTTACTACTGATTCAGCAGCCTGTTTACGTGGTATTGAAATTGAAGCGGACGTTGTGCTTAAAGCAACAAAAGTAGATGGCGTATTCAGTGCAGACCCTGTCTCTAACCCAGACGCTGAATTATATGATAAGCTTGCCTACAATACTGTTCTAGATAAAGAACTTAAGGTTATGGACTTAGCCGCGTTTACTCTGGCTCGTGATCATAAAATGCCAATTCGTGTTTTCAACATGAATAAGCCAGGTGCACTTCGTCGAGTTGTGATGGGTGAAACGGAAGGCACACTTATCAGTGACGAAGAATAAGAGTAAACTCTGTCACTAGGATTTATCGAAAGAAACAACCTAAATGCGTACACGCATTTAGGTGCACATTATTAAGGTGATATTGTGATTAACGAAATTAAGCAAGACGCTCAAGAGCGTATGGAAAAAAGTGTTGAAGCACTAAAAAACAATCTATCAAAAATTCGCACAGGTCGTGCACATCCAAGTCTACTTCAGGGTCTTTCTGTTGAATACTATGGCGCGCCGACTCCGTTGAATCAGGTTGCTAACGTTATCGCTGAAGATGCACGAACTCTTGCTATTACAGTATTTGATAAAGAGCTGACGCAAAAAGTTGAAAAAGCAATCCTAATGTCCGATTTAGGCTTGAACCCTATGTCAGCAGGTACGGTTATTCGTGTACCACTACCACCGTTGACAGAAGAGCGTCGTAAGGACCTTGTTAAGATTGTTCGTGGCGAAGCTGAGGGTGGTCGAGTGGCGATCCGTAATATCCGTCGTGATGCAAATGGTGATCTTAAAGCACTATTAAAAGACAAAGAAATCTCTGAAGACGAAGATCGTAAAGCGCAAGATGAGATTCAAAAGCTGACTGACATTGCTGTAAAAAATGTAGATGATACATTAGCAGCAAAAGAAAAAGAGTTAATGGAAGTTTAATTCTTAACCACTTGCACCTGTGAAAAAACGCTGTGCTGACAGCCCAGCGTTTTTTTATGCTACTCTGTTTGTCCCAAATTATTACTAAACTCTTTTATGCAGAACTCAGAAGTCTTCAATGATTCCCTTCCTCAACACATTGCTATCATCATGGATGGAAATGGACGTTGGGCTAAATCTAAGGGAAAACCTCGTGTATTTGGACATAAGAAAGGTGTTTCTGCGGTTAGAAAAACCATTTCGGCAGCCGCTAAGCTAGAGATTAAAGCGATCACTCTTTTTGCGTTCAGTAGCGAAAACTGGCGACGACCTGAAGAAGAGGTGGGGCTACTAATGGAACTGTTTATTACGGTTCTATCTAGTGAAATCAAAAAACTGCATAAGAATAATCTACGACTTCGTATTATTGGTGATATCACCCGTTTCAATGACCGACTACAGCGTAAAATTGCAGATGCGGAAGCGTTGACTGAAAACAATACCGGTATGGTCATTAATATTGCTGCCAATTATGGCGGTAAATGGGATATCACTGAGGCGTTGAAAAACGTTGCTGCTCGAGTAGAGCGTGGTGAGCTAAAAGCAGCCGATATCACGGAAGATATGATATCCGAACATGTCACAATGTCGGATTTACCGGATGTTGATTTACTTATCCGCACCAGTGGTGAATGCCGTATTAGTAACTTCATGCTTTGGCAAATGGCGTATGCAGAAATGTATTTTACTGAACAATTTTGGCCTGAGTTCAATGAAGACAGCTTAGTGGAAGCTATCACTTGGTTTGTGAATCGCGAACGGCGTTTTGGTTGTACCGGAGAGCAAGTCAAAGCGTTAATGGAAGCCAATTAAGGACGATTTAGTTTGAAACAACGAATTATAACAGCTCTAATCCTCGCTCCGCTGGTGGTTTGGGGTATTTTTTCTCTGCCATTTTTGTGGTTTATGATAGCGGTTGCTGCCATTACCCTTATTGGCGCGTGGGAATGGACACAATTTACGTTAACGCCATCGCGTCTTGTCGCCATGCTGCCACCTGTGATTGCTATCGCGTTATCGGTATTGCTTATTCCAGTTGACGTCATAGCATTTAATCAAGTCGGGTTAGCTCATATTACTATATTGGGTGTGGGATGTAGTTGGTGGTTGATCGCCAGTGGTCTCGCTATGACATACCCTAAATCGGCTAACTATTGGCAGCATTCTAATCTGCTACGACACCTATTTGGCTTATTAACTCTGCTGCCGTTTTTATGGAGTATACTCATACTTCGTGCTCAAGCGTATCATCAAGACCCTTACCACGGTGCTAAACTCGTGTTGTTTGTTTGCCTTATCGTTTGGGCAGCAGATAGTGGTGCCTATTTTGCGGGTAAAAGCTTGGGTAAACGAAAAATGGCTCCTCATGTCAGTCCTAATAAAACGATTGAAGGTTTGTTAGGGGGAATTGTTACGGCGCTAGGTGTGGCATGGGGAAGCTCGATTATGTTTGATATTGAGTTTACCAGCGCAACTAGCATGGTTTTCATTACATTAGCTACGGTTGTCATCTCAGTGTTGGGCGATCTTGTTGAGAGTATGTTCAAGCGTGTGTCTAAAATAAAGGACAGCAGCAACATTATTCCAGGTCATGGAGGCGTATTGGATCGCGTTGACAGTTTAACGGCCGCATTCCCAATTTTTGCTCTTCTTTATCTCATTTTCTAATCTCATAAAGAGGGTGTTCATCACCCTCTTTATGTTCGATAAGCGGTTGTACTAGCATGCAAAATTTAACCATCCTTGGTGCTACAGGCTCTATTGGCGCAAGCACCCTTAAAGTGGTCGCTCAAAACCCTTCGCTTTACTCAATCTATGCTCTAGTAGGCGGCAAAAATGTGACCAAAATGGCCGCACTGTGCCTGCAATGGCAGCCTAAATTTGCTGTAGTTGCAGAAGAGAGTGATGCGAAACGTCTGCGAACAGAGCTAAACGGTTTGGTCGATACTCAGATCCTGTTCGGACAGGATGCAATGTGCCAGGTTTCAGCTGATGATGACGTTGATATGGTTATGGCTGCCATTGTGGGTGCTGCAGGCTTATTACCGACTCTAGCCGCGGTGAAGGCCGTAAGCGTATACTCCTTGCCAATAAAGAAGCCTTGGTCATGTCTGGGCAACTGTTTATTGATGCGGTTCGTACTTCTGGGGCTCAGCTTCTTCCCGTCGATAGTGAGCATAATGCTATCTTCCAATGCTTGCCGACTTCAATTCAAACCGATCTTGGCTATTGTGATTTAGCGCAAGCTGGGATTGAGCATATATTATTAACCAGCTCCGGTGGTCCATTCCGTTATAGTGATGTATCTAGCCTGTCGTCAGTGACACCAGCACAAGCGATTGCTCACCCTAATTGGTCTATGGGACCTAAAATTTCGGTGGACTCCGCGACAATGATGAATAAAGGGCTGGAGTTTATTGAAGCTAAATGGCTGTTTAACACTAATAAAGATCAGCTGAAGGTTATTATTCATCCTCAATCTGTGATCCATTCTATGGTTCAATATCAAGATGGCTCTGTACTCGCGCAAATGGGGCAGCCTGATATGGCAACACCGATCGCTTACTCGATGTCGTACCCAGAGCGAATCCCGGCGGGCGTTCCATCTCTAGACTTTACTAAGATGAATGAGCTGACCTTCTTAGAGGTTGATTTTGAACGTTACCCATGTCTTGCTCTAGCGATTGAAGCTTGTTATGAAGGTCAGCATGCGACAACCGCTATTAACGCTGCTAATGAGGTCGCGGTTGAAGCCTTTTTATCGGGTGGGATAAGCTTCACCGATATTAGCATGATAAATGAGCGTGTTATGTCGAAGGTTTGTGCATCAAACCAATATAACGTGTTAAGTGACTTGGAAAGCATTCTTGAGCTAGATAGAATGGCTCGAATCTATGCGGGCGAGATTGTACACAGTAAGTAACAACGCTGGCAGTGAGCTGAGCTCAGCGCGTACTAATAACTATCACTAGTAACCATCACTAGTAACCATCATCACAAGGCGTATGAGCCATGAGAGATAATTGACTATGACAGACATACTGTGGAACTTTGCCTCCTTTGTGATCGCCCTAGGAGTGCTCGTCGCTGTGCACGAGTTCGGCCATTTTTGGGTGGCAAGGAAGTGTGGCGTTTACGTCGAAAAGTTTTCGATTGGGTTCGGTAAATCTATCTGGTCAAAGACGGGCAGCGATGGCACTGAATACAGTGTTGCGATGATTCCTCTTGGTGGCTATGTCAAGATGCTAGATAGCCGTGTTGACGAAGTCTCTGAGGCGGATCACAAGTATGCTTTTGACAAAAAGCCTCTTTGGAAAAGAACCGCTATTGTGGGGGCTGGACCCAAGCATTTAACTTTATTTTTGCCGTGTTTGCCTATTGGTTAGTGTTTCTGATTGGTGTTCCTGCTGTAAAGCCTGTGATCGGTGAAGTGACGCCGCATTCTATTGCTGCCCAAGCTGGTTTCGAACCCGGAATGCAGATTAAATCTGTTGATGGTAAGCAAACGCTAGATTGGGAGTCGGTGAATTTGGGTTTGGTATCTCATATTGGAGATAATCAAATGACGGTCACAGTTTCATCCAGTGACCAAATAGGAACGGATAAAAAATTAACATTTGACCTGTCTGGTTGGAACTTTAACCCAGAAACAGAGTCTGCTATGGGGACGCTTGGTTTTAGACCGTACTCGCCGTCCATCAAAACGACATTAGCAAATGTGAGTAGTGATGGCGCTGGTGCGGCAGCAGGCATTTTAGCTCAAGCGACAAGATTATTGCGATTGACGGACAAGCTATCCAGCAATGGCAACAAGTCGTCAATGCGATTCAAGCGAACCCTAATACACCAGTTGATGTCACGGTTGATAGAAACGGCGACGACATGACACTATCGCTGATGCCAAATTCAAGAACATTGAAGGATGGGACTACAATTGGTTTCGCTGGTATCGCACCAGAAATGGAAGCGTGGCCCGAAGATTATCGTTTTGATCTCCAGTATGGTCCGGTTGAATCTGTTGGGCGAGCATTTGTTAAAACTGGCCAGATTATAGAACTCACCGTTTCCATGCTGAAAAAGCTGATTACGGGTGATGTGGGTCTTAACAATTTAAGTGGCCCTATTTCCATTGCAAAGGGAGCAGGGGCGACGGCCGATTATGGTTTGGTGTACTTTTTAGGCTTTTTAGCGCTGATTAGTGTCAACCTTGGAATAATAAATTTGGTGCCATTACCGATGCTAGACGGTGGTCATTTGCTGTTTTTTGCAATCGAAGCGGTCATTCGTGAGACCGATGCCAGAAAAAATACAAGAAATGGGTTATCGAGTGGGTGGGGCGATTATTTTTTCACTCATGTTGATCGCAATTTTTAACGATTTTACACGCCTCTGATATCAGAATTTAGGCAGCAGTATTAGCAAAGGATTAATTAGAGCAGGTATGGCGATTAAGCATATTCTATTCGCGTCTCTACTAGCGACCAGTGTGTCGGCGAATGGAGCTGAGGATTTTGTTGTACAGGACATTCGTATTGAAGGCTTGCAAAGGGTAGCACTGGGTGCTGCGCTATTGAAAATGCTTAGAGTACGAATTGGTGACACGGTTGATGGGAAGGATATCTCAGAAATTATTAACGCGCTCTACAAGTCTGGTAACTTTGAAGACATCAAGGTTTTGCGAGATCAAGATGCGCTTGTTGTTCAGGTGACAGAGCGTCCGACAATTGCCAGCATTTCGTTCTCAGGAAATGACGCGATTAAGGAAGAGCAGCTACAGCAAAACTTGGACGCGTCTGGTGTTATTGTTGGTGAAGCGCTCGATCGTACGACGCTGAGCAATATAGAAAAAGGGTTAGAAGACTTTTACTATAGCGTGGGTAAATACAACGCTAAAGTGCAGGCGGTTGTGACGCCATTGCCACGTAATCGTTCGGATTTGAAATTTGTCTTTACCGAGGGCGTATCTGCGAAAATTAAGCAGATTAACTTCATCGGCAACCAAGTCTTTACCGATGATGAGTTGCGTTCTCGCTTTAATTTGAATGTAGACGTTGCATGGTGGAACTTCCTTGCCGACGATAAATACCAGAAGCAAGTATTGGCTGGTGATATTGAAGCATTGAAATCCTATTACCTTGATCGTGGTTACTTGAAGTTTAAAGTCGATACCACACAAGTCTCTATCTCTCCGGATAAAAAAGGTGTCTACATTACGCTAGGCATTGATGAGGGCGCACCTTACCAGGTCGAAGGGGTGAAATTCCGCGGACAACTCATTGGTAAAGAAGCTGAGTTTCAAGGCATGGTTCCGTTTAAAGACGGCGATACCTATAATGGCTCAAGTGTCACGGCGCTAGAGGAAAGCATTAAGCGAGTACTGGGTGAATCAGGTTATGCTTACCCACAAGTACGGACTATTCCGGAGTTTGACGATGAGAATAACCAAGTTTCCTTGGTCATTAATGTCGAGTCCGGTAATCGTATCTACGTGCGTGACATTCGTTTCACTGGTAACAATTCAACGAAAGATGAAGTGTTACGTCGTGAAATGCGTCAAATGGAAGCCAGTTGGTTGAACTCAAAATCTATCGATGTAGGTAAAGACCGATTAAACCGTCTTGGCTTCTTTGAAACCGTAGATGTACAAACGGTTCGAGTGCCAGGCTCTGAAGACCAGGTCGATTTAGTTTATGACGTCAAAGAGGCCAACTCTGGCAGTGTCAACTTTGGTGTCGGCTATGGTACGGAATCAGGGATCAGTTTCCAGGTTGGTCTACAGCAAGATAACTTTGCTGGTAGCGGTGACCGTGTTGGTATCAGCGCAATGACCAACAAGTATCAAAAGAACATTACCTTAGACTACCGAGACCCATACTGGAACTTGGATGGTGTCAGCTTAGGTGGGCAGATTTTCTACAACGAATTTGAAGCCTCTAAAGCGGGTATTATTGACTATACCGACCAAAGCTACGGCGGAACGCTGACTTGGGGTTTCCCGGTTGACGAACTAAACTACGTTGAATTTGGTGGTGGTTATACCCACAGTCGCCTTGGCAACATCAAAGAATACGTACAGATTGAAAAATTCTTACAAGCGCAAGAGAAGAACCGTGATGCGGAAGGTAACCTAATTACCGATGATTTCCACATGACAGCGGCATGGACTCGAAACAACTTGAACCGTGGTCGCTTCCCGACAGCGGGTAACCATCAAAAACTCTATGGTAAGGTGACGGTTCCTGGCTCGGATGTTCAATACTTCAAGACACAATATGACGTTAGGCAGTATTTTCCGATAACACAAAGTCACAATTTTACGTTATTGTTAAAAGGTCGATTGGGTTACGGTAACGGTTACGGACAAACCAATGGTAATGACAACCTGTTGCCATTCTACGAGAACTTCTATGTCGGTGGTTTCTCTACGTTACGTGGCTTTAGACAAAACTCGGTAGGCCCGAAAGCCGTTTATGATGATCCTAACGGCTGTTCAAGTAATGTTGGTGGCAATAACCCATGTTATTCCGCAACTGAGCAGTCGGTGGGTGGTAACGCGGTTGCATTAGCGAGTGTTGAACTTATCGTACCGACACCATTTGCGTCTGACGAGTTTCGCAACCAAATTCGTACCAGTGTGTTCTTTGATGCCGCGAGCTTATGGGATACAGAGTTTACGTATTTGTCACCGGACCCTAACATGTCAGGGCAGAAATACTATTACGATTACTCGGATCCATCGAATTATCGAGCATCTGTCGGCGTAGCAGTTCAATGGATGTCTCCAATGGGACCATTGGTATTTTCACTAGCAACACCAGTTAAGAAGTTTGAAGGTGATAAAACAGAAGCCTTCACATTTACGATTGGTAATACGTTCTAGTATTAGAGCGCAGAATTTAAACTTTAGAGCCTAGTTGATAGGCGATAGAATATTGCATATAAATAGAGGAATTGACCTTGAAAAACATGATGAAAGCGGCTGGTCTTGGCCTGGTAATCCTAACGTCTTCACTTTTTGCTAATGCAGCGGAAGCGGCACAAAAAATTGGTTATGTGAATACGCTTCAGGTGTTCCAAGCGTTACCACAACGTGAGGCTGTTCTTCAAAAGCTTCAAAGTGAATTCAAAGATAAAGCGGCGGAATTGCAAGCTATTCAAGCGGATGCGGCTAAGAAAATGGAAAAGCTACAACGTGATGGCGAGCTATTAGGTACAGAAGAAGTAGAAAAACTTCGTATCGAGATCGGTCAACTTGATAGTAAGTACAAAATCAAAGGTCAGGCTCTAGAAAAAGCAAGCCAACGTCGTGAAGCAGAAGAAAAGCAAAAGCTATTTAAAGTGATCCAAGAGGCAGTAGAGAAAGTCGCAGAGAAGCAAGGCTACGACATGATCATTGACATTCAAGCGGTCGGTTACGCGAAAGAAGAGTTCAATATCTCTCAAAACGTTATTGATTCACTTAAATAGTTGATTCGATTAAGTAATTGAACAGAAAGCAATAGATTGAGAAAGCGGTAGGACAATGATGACAGAAATGACTTTAGCGAAACTTGCTGAAATCACCAACGGCCAATTACATGGCGACGGGGACACTCGTATCCATGCGGTTGCGCCAATGGATAGTGCTGGTAAAGGTGAGATTACTTTCCTGACAAATGCAAAATATGCAAAGCATTTAGCGGAGAGTCACGCTTCTGCCGTCATGGTTAAAGCCGCTGAACTAGAGCATTGTCATACCAACGCTCTAGTGGTTGCCGATCCTTATGTGGCTTACGCAAAAGTGGCCCAAGCCTTGGATTCAACGCCAAAAGCAGCTGAAGGTATTGCCGCGACTGCGGTTATTTCTTCTGAGGCTAAATTGGGAGCAAATGTTTCTGTTGGCGCTAATGCTGTGATTGAAGCCGGGGCAGAGCTGGCGGACAACGTTAGCGTTGGCGCGGGTTGCTTTATAGGTAAGGGTGCCAAGTTAGGTGCTCATACTCAATTATGGTCAAATGTCAGCATTTATCATCGTGTTGAGTTAGGTGAGCACTGTTTAGTCCAAGCAAACACGGTGATTGGCTCCGACGGTTTTGGTTATGCAAACGAGAAAGGCGAGTGGGTGAAAATTCCCCAAGTCGGCACGGTTCGTATTGGTAATCGTGTTGAGATCGGGGCTTGTACGACGATAGATCGTGGTGCGCTTGATGATACAGTTATTGAAGATAATGTTATTATCGACAATCAGTTACAGATTGCTCACAACGTGCACATCGGATATGGTACTGCGCTTGCTGGTGGTACAATCATTGCTGGCAGCACGTCAATAGGCAAGTACTGTCAGATTGGTGGTGGTAGTGTCATTAACGGTCATATTGAAATTGCCGATGGTGTCATTGTTACCGGTATGGGGATGGTGATGCGAAGCATTACAGACAAGGGGATTTATTCTTCTGGTATCCCATTGCAAACCAACAAAGAGTGGCGTAAAACAGCCGCTCGTGTACATCGTATCGATGATATGAACAAGCGACTTAAAGCCGCTGAAAAACAGTTAATTGATAAAGAAGACTAAGACTTTTATCTTCTTTAAAAAAGACTCGCAATAGGCGGGTCTTTTTATTGTTTGTTTGCTTATCTACATCTTAACAGCCCTAACTGCCACTCAAGTGGATTTGGGTATATAATGCCTGTAGTAAGATATAAGAATTGAAATAGGAATATAGCTTTGAGTACTGATACTAAAATAATGACCATCACTGAAATTCAGGAACTATTACCTCACCGTTATCCTTTTCTGTTGGTTGACCGTGTTACCGACTACGAAGAAGCAAAATACTTAAAGGCGATCAAAAACGTATCAGTTAATGAGCCTCAATTCACGGGTCACTTTCCTCAGATGCCCGTGTTTCCAGGTGTCTTGATTCTTGAAGCAATGGCTCAAGCTACTGGGTTATTGGCATTTAAATCTTTTGGCGCCCCTCAGGGTAATGAGCTTTACTACTTTGCTAGTGTTGATAAAGCGAAGTTCCGTAAGCCAGTGACACCTGGTGACCAATTGGTTATTGAAGTCGAATTCCTAAAAGAACGCCGTGGCATTGCAGCCTTTAATGGCGTTGCAAAAGTTGATGGCGAAGTTGTTTGTTCCGCTGAATTGAAATGTGCCCGTCGAGAGTTCTAGTATGATTCATGAAACCGCGAAAATTCACCCAAGTGCAGTGATTGAAGGCAATGTGTCTATTGGTGCGAACAGCAGCGTTGGCCCATTTACTTACATCTCAGGCGACGTGTCGATTGGTGAAAATAACGAAATCATGTCGCATGTTGTCATTAAAGGTAATACTACGATTGGTTGTGATAACCGTATCTTCCCACAAGCTATCATTGGTGAAGAAAACCAAGATAAGAAATACGGTGGTGAAGACACGAAAGTGATTATTGGCGATCGTAACGTCATTCGTGAAAGTGCTCAGATTCATCGTGGTACCACTCAAGATAAAACACAAACGGTTGTGGGTGATGATAACTTACTGTGTGTGAACGCGCACATAGCCCATGACGTGATTGTTGGAAACCATACTCACATTGGTAACAATGCTATTTTGGGTGGGCATGTGACAGTCGGTGATTATGCTGGTGTGATGGCGCTGTCTGCGATTCATCCATTTTGTACTGTTGGCGCTTATGCTTACGTTGGCGGGTGTTCAGCAGTTGTTCAAGATGTCCCAGCGTATGTACTCGCGCAAGGTAATCATGCCACGCCATTCGGTCTTAATTTAGTTGGCTTGAAGCGCAATGGTTTTGAAAAACCGGAACTAAGAGCACTACAAAAAGCGTATAAAGAAATGTACCGTTCTGGCAAAACGTTAGCGGAAGTGAAGCCCGTTTTAGAAGAAATGGCGATAGAGTTTCCAGCTGTTCGTCGTCTGATCGACAGTTTCGAAAACTCAGAGCGTGGCATTATCCGCTAAACCCGGACACACATGTATCGTCTGTCAATGACGAGAACAAAAGATCGCAGGTGTGATACTTAGCGGTCTTTTTGTCTTTTAGGTTCAACAGAACCGTACTTGGGTACGAATGACGTCAACAAAGGGAAAAAGTATGGCAAGACCACTTCGAATTGGCATTGTAGCTAGGTGAGTTATCCGGTGACACGTTAGGTGAAGGTTTCATTACATCAATCAAACAACGCTACCCTGATGCAGAATTTGTCGGCATTGGTGGGCCAAAAATGATTGCGCAAGGTTGTGAGTCTCTATTTGACATGGAAGAACTTGCGGTCATGGGCCTGGTTGAGGTATTGGGCCGCTTAAGACGTTTATTGCATGTTAAGGCGGAGCTTGTTCGTTACTTCTCTGAAAATCCCGTTGATGTCTTTGTTGGTATTGATGCTCCCGATTTCAACTTAAGGTTAGAGCTTGACCTTAAAAGAGCGGGCACACCGACGGTACATTATGTCAGCCCTTCGGTTTGGGCCTGGCGACAAAAACGCATTATTAAAATTGGCGAAGCCACCAATCTTGTATTGGCGTTTTTACCATTTGAAAAGGCATTCTATGATCAGCACAATGTGCCTTGCGAATTCGTTGGTCATACGTTAGCTGATGCCATTCCTTTGCAGTCAGATCAGCATTCCGCGCGCGCACTGTTAGGTCTTGAGCAAGATAAAACCTGGCTCGCAGTGTTACCAGGAAGCCGAAATAATGAACTTAAGATGTTGTCTCAGCCGTTTATCGAAACTTGTCAAAGACTGCACGCTGATGATCCTAATTTAGGCTTCGTGGTTGCAGCGGTCAATGACAAGCGCCGACAGCAGTTTGTCGAAGCTTGGAAAACCTTCGCTCCAGAGTTAGATTTTCACATTGTTCAAGATACCGCGAGAAACGTCATCACCGCTGCTGATGTCGTGTTGCTCGCATCGGGAACGGTAGCACTAGAGTGTATGTTAATAAAAAGGCCGATGGTTGTTGGTTACAAAATGAATGCGATCACAACATTTTTAGCCAAGCGCTTAGTGAAAACCAAGTACGTGTCCTTGCCGAATATTTTAGCCGATGATGGGATCGTAGAAGAATGCTTGATGGACGCGTGTACGGTCGAAAATCTGTATAATGCGTTAACCGTATTATTAAACCAAGATAACACCGCGGTGCTAGACAAGTTCACCGAAATGCATCATTGGATCCGGAAAAACGCGGATGAGCAAGCCGCTCAAGCCGTATTAAAACTAATTAATAAGTGAAGAACATGACCAAGAAAACGCCTGTAGAGTATCCGCCTTTTGAATATCCGCATGGTTATAGCATGATTGCAGGGGTGGATGAGGTTGGGCGTGGACCACTAGTTGGGGACGTCGTGACTGCCGCGGTCATTTTAGATCCAAATAACCCGATATCGGGTCTGGCTGACTCCAAAAAGCTGTCGGAAAAAAAACGGTTAGCGCTCTACCCAGAAATTAAAGAAAAAGCGTTAGCATGGGCAGTAGGGCGTTGCTCGCCAGAAGAGATTGATGAATTGAATATTCTTCAAGCAACGATGGTCGCGATGCAACGAGCGGTTGCTGGGCTTCAAGTCAGTCCTGATCTTGTGTTGATTGACGGCAATCGCACTCCGAGTTTAACGATGGACTCACAAGCCGTGGTAAAAGGGGACTTGCGCGTCTCGGAAATTAGCGCGGCATCCATTATTGCTAAAGTGGTACGGGATGCGGAAATGGACGAGTTGGATAAACGTCACCCTCAATTTGGTTTTGCTAAACACAAAGGTTATCCGACAAAAGCACATTTTGATGCGATTGAGCAACATGGTGTTATTGACGAGCACCGCAAAAGTTTTAAAGCTGGTTAAACGCGCGTTGGGTATCGAATAAGTAATGATGACCATGAATCACACTATCGTGACAATTAGGATTTAGTATGTCAGATCCCAAGTTTATACACCTGCGTGTACATAGTGACTTTTCTATGGTGGATGGCCTATCGAAAGTGCCGCCACTCGTCAAGAAAGTTGCTGAGATGAATATGCCAGCTATGGCGCTTACCGACTTTACTAACTTGTGTGGCTTAGTGAAGTTTTACAGCAATGCACATGGTTGCGGAATTAAGCCCATCATTGGTGCTGATTTTGCAATGCAGTCCGATGAGTTTGGCGATGAACTGACGAGTATTACGGTTCTTGCTATCAATAACATAGCTACAACAACCTGACATTGCTCATTTCCAAAGCTTATCTTCGCGGCCATGTCCAGCACCAGCCAGTGATTGATAAAGCATGGCTCCCTGAGCTATCAGAAGGTTTAATCGTACTTTCTGGAGGCAAGAATGGCGAAGTCGGTAGGGCATTGTTAAAAGGTAACCGTGCGTTAGCGAATCAATGTCTGGAGTTTTACGAAACCCATTTTACCGACCGATTTTACCTCGAGTTACTGCGTACGGGTCGTCCTGACGAAGAGAGCTACTTGCACTTTGCAATTGAAATTGCCGAAGCGCGAGGTTTACCTGTTGTTGCCACGAATGAAGTCGTTTTTGTCGAACCTGAACTGTTTGATGCCCATGAAATTCGCGTCGCGATTCATGATGGTTACACGATTGATGATCCTAAACGACCAAAGCGTTATAGCGCACAGCAGTACCTTCGTTCTGAAGAAGAAATGTGTGAGTTATTTGCTGATATCCCTGAAGCGCTGCAGAACTCAGTTGAAATCGCGAAGCGCTGTAACGTAACGGTTCGCTTAGATGAGTATTTCCTGCCTGCGTTCCCGACGGAAGGGATGCTGGAAACGGACTTCTTAGTGAAAAAATCACAAGAAGGCTTAGAAGAGCGACTTGAGTTTTTATTTCCAGATGAAGAAGAGCGGACTAAGCGTCGTCCAGAATATGATGAACGCTTGCAAATAGAGCTCGATGTAGTCAATGAAATGGGCTTTCCTGGTTATTTCTTGATCGTAATGGAGTTTATTCAGTGGTCCAAGGACAATGATATCCCTGTTGGGCCAGGACGAGGCTCTGGTGCGGGTTCACTTGTTGCCTATGCGCTAAAGATCACTGACTTAGATCCGTTGGAATATGACTTACTGTTCGAACGTTTTTTGAATCCAGAACGTGTCTCCATGCCCGATTTCGATATCGATTTCTGCATGGACAAGCGTGATCAGGTTATCGACCATGTAGCTGAAATGTATGGGCGTGATGCGGTATCTCAAATCATCACTTTCGGTACCATGGCCGCTAAAGCGGTTATTCGAGATGTTGGTCGTGTCTTAGGACACCCCTTTGGCTTTGTGGATCGGATTTCAAAATTGATCCCACCAGATCCGGGGATGACGCTGGAAAAAGCCTTCAAGGCTGAACCTGCATTGCCTCAGTTATATGATGGCGATGAAGAAGTCCGCGATTTGATTGATATGTGTCGAATTCTGGAAGGTTGTACGCGTAATGCGGGTAAGCACGCGGGTGGGGTTGTTATTTCGCCTACCACGATCACGGATTTTGCCCCAATTTATGCGGATGCAGAAGGTAACTTCCCCGTCACTCAGTTTGATAAGAATGACGTTGAAACCGCAGGCTTGGTTAAGTTCGATTTCTTAGGTTTAAGAACATTGACCATCATTGACTGGGCGCTGGGGCTGATTAATCCGCGTTTGGAAAAAGAAGGC
Source organism: Vibrio sp. GJ43-1 (assembly GCF_055808835.1). Classification (NCBI taxonomy): domain Bacteria; kingdom Pseudomonadati; phylum Pseudomonadota; class Gammaproteobacteria; order Vibrionales; family Vibrionaceae; genus Vibrio; species Vibrio sp. GJ43-1. Next base: position 938,032 of record NZ_CM147884.1, read on the forward strand.
AAAGACCCGGTTCGTATTGAGTCGATCCCTTTAGAAGACCCCGCATCGTTTAGACTACTGCAAAACTCTGAAACAACGGCCGTGTTCCAATTGGAATCACGTGGTATGAAAGACTTGATCAAACGTCTTCAACCAGACTGTTTCGAAGATATTATCGCTTTGGTGGCGCTTTTCCGTCCAGGTCCATTGCAATCAGGCATGGTAGATAACTTTATCGACCGTAAACATGGTCGCGAAGCCGTCTCATACCCAGATGAAAAATGGCAACATGAGTCACTAAAAGAGACGTTAGAGCCGACGTACGGCATTATCTTGTATCAAGAACAAGTGATGCAAATTGCCCAAATTTTAGTAGGTTATACGCTAGGCGGCGCCGATATGCTTCGTCGTGCGATGGGTAAGAAAAAGCCAGAAGAGATGGCAAAGCAACGTACTATCTTTGAAGAAGGTGCGGTGGCGAATGGCGTGGATGGTGAGCTCTCGATGAAGATCTTCGATCTGGTTGAGAAGTTTGCAGGCTATGGCTTTAATAAATCTCACTCCGCCGCTTATGCGCTGGTGTCTTATCAGACGCTATGGCTTAAAACCCATTATCCTGCCGAGTTCATGGCTGCGGTAATGACGGCGGATATGGACAACACAGAAAAAGTGATTGGACTGGTGGACGAGTGTCTACGCATGAAGCTTAAGTTGTTGCCACCAGATATCAACTCAGGGCTGTATCGCTTTAATGTCGATGATGATGGTGCTATCGTTTATGGTATCGGCGCTATCAAAGGGGTGGGTGAAGGTCCAATTGAAGCCATTATTGATGCACGAAATAAAGGTGGACATTTCCGAGACTTATTCGACTTTTGTGCACGTCTTGACCTTAAAAAAGTCAACAAGCGTGTTATAGAAAAACTGATTATGGCGGGCGCATTAGACCGATTAGGTCCACACCGAGCAGCGTTGATGGCATCACTTAACGATGCAGTGAAGGCCGCCAGCCAACATCATCAGGGGCTGAAGCATTCGGCCAGTCGGATATGTTTGGGGTATTGACCGAAGCACCAGAAGACGTTGAGCATAAATACGTTCAGGTACCAGCATGGCCTGAAAAAGTGTGGTTAGAGGGAGAACGAGAAACACTCGGTCTTTATTTATTAAGCCATCCCATTAATGCGTATTTAAGGGAACTGAATAAATGCACCAGTTGTCGACTAAATGAAGCGACGCCAACACGACGAGATCAGTCGTTAACACTTTCCGGCTTAGTGATTGCTGCGAGAGTGATGACAACAAAGCGTGGTAATCGTATTGGTTTGATGACATTGGACGACCGTTCTGGACGTATGGAAGTGATGTTGTTCTCAGATGCGCTAGATAAATATGCTGAATTGCTCGAAAAAGACAAAATAGTGGTCGTTTCTGGACAGGTCAGCTTTGATGACTTCAATGGTGGGCTTAAAATGTCCGCCCGCGAAGTTTTAGACTTGGGAAGCGCACGCGAGAAATTTACTCGTGGATTATCAATTTCGTTGCTAGAAAAACAAATTGATGAGCGTTTTTACCAACGCTTTACTGATATTCTAGCGCCACATAAAGCTGGAACAGTACCGAGTTAATATTTATTACCAGCGTGAAGATGCGCGAGCAAAACTAACACTGGGAACAGAATGGCGTGTCACGCCAAACGACACGTTGTTAGAAGAATTACAGCAGTTACTTGGTCAAGACCAGGTAGAACTCGAATTTAACTAATTGGGTCCTCACACTATCCGAGGACTGAATCGAAAAGGATTCATTGATGAGCTTGAACTTTCTTGAATTTGAAAAGCCAATTGCAGAACTAGAAGCTAAAATCGAAGCCTTGCGCGATGTATCTCGCCATGGTGGTGATAGCGCGATTGATTTAGACAAAGAAATTGAACAACTAGAAAAGAAAAGCCTAGAGCTTAAAAAGAAGATCTTTAGTGATTTAGGTGCATGGCAAGTTGCACAATTGGCTCGCCACCCTCAGCGCCCTTACACGCTGGATTACATCGAACACGCGTTTACAGAGTTTGACGAGCTAGCGGGTGACCGTGCTTTTGCTGACGATAAAGCTATCGTTGGTGGTATGGCGCGACTAGACGGTCGTCCAGTGATGATTATTGGTCATCAAAAGGGTCGTGAAACGAAAGAAAAAGTGAAGCGTAACTTTGGTATGCCAAAGCCAGAAGGTTACCGTAAAGCATTGCGCTTAATGGAAATGGCTGAGCGCTTCCAAATGCCGATCATTACTTTTATTGATACCGCTGGCGCTTACCCTGGTGTTGGCGCGGAAGAGCGTGGCCAATCTGAAGCGATCGCAAAAAACCTGAAAGTGATGTCTGGTCTGACAGTGCCAGTCATTTGTACGGTTGTTGGTGAAGGTGGTTCTGGCGGCGCATTAGCCATTGGTGTGGGTGATTACGTGAATATGCTTCAGTACTCAACGTACTCGGTAATCTCACCAGAAGGTTGTGCGTCTATTTTATGGCGTGATTCAGACAAAGCCCCACAAGCGGCTGAAGCGATGGGTTTAGTTGCCCCTCGACTAAAAGAGCTTGAGCTTATTGATGATATCATCGAAGAGCCACTGGGTGGCGCACATCGTGATCCAATTAAGATGGCAGAGAACCCTCAAGGCAACGCTATTACGTCAACTTGAAGACTTGGAGCAGCTGGATCATGACTCGTTGCTTGACCGTCGTTATAAGCGTTTAATGAGCTACGGCTACTGTTAAGTCCATCTCATTAGTATAATAAAGCGAGCATAGGCTCGCTTTATTTGTTTTTAGGATCAGCAATGGCACTTTATCAGCAATTTTCAAACGCTTTATCTGCGTCATTAATCGATAGCTCTAAGATTATTCTCGCGTTGAGTGGTGGTATGGACTCGCGCGTATTATTGCGATTGCTTGCTATTTATGCCAAGCAACACCCGACCCGACAATGTCCTGCGGTTCACATTCACCATGGGCTGAGTGATAACGCTGAGCGATGGCTAGCGGACTGTCAGCGTTGGGCTTCTGAAGAGGGAATTACGTTTGCGGCAGAGAGAGTGCAGCTTAGTCTTAGTGATAGAGAAAGTGTGGAAAAGGCTGCGCGCGACGCTCGATATCACGCGTTAGGACAATATGTTGAAGCGGATGATGTTTTATTAACAGGGCAGCATTTAGATGATCAAGCCGAGACGTTTTTACTGGCGCTAAAACGTGGGAGCGGACCGAAGGGGTTATCCTCAATGGCAGAGGATATGGCTTGGGGAAAAGGGCGTCTTGTTCGCCCTCTTTTGACAACTTCTCAATCGGCTATTGCCTCTTTTGCTCAGCAAGAAAAGCTTGAATGGGTCGTGGATGAGAGCAATGAGGATACGCGTTTCGATCGTAACTTTCTTCGTCATCAAGTGCTGCCTATTCTTAATCATCGTTGGCCGAGTTTTGCTCATGCTGTACATCGAAGTGCTCGTTTATGTGCACAGCAAGAAACGTTACTTCATGAAATGCTGCGCCCAGAGCTGGACGCGATGCTTGGCGCGTTGGGTGGACTATCCATATCAGCATTGACGCCCTTGTCCGCTGTGAAGCGTGATTATTTGTTGAGGCTGTGGCTGGAGTTGCTGTCAGTCGCGCTTCCTAGTGAGCGGCAGTTACAGGTACTTTGGCAAGAAGTGGCCTGCGCCCAAGATGATGCGAATCCAGAGTTGAAGTTAACCTCAGGCTCTATAAGGCGCTTTGATGGGCAATTATATTGGGTTACTCATAGTCAAGATGTGTCGGGGAGTTCGCAATGTTGGGACTTATCGAGCAAGTTACCTTTGCCCGATGATTTGGGGAGTGCTGCGTGTTATCAGTGCTACTCAACTAGACAACGATGACATTAAATCGCTCAGCGCTAACGGCGCCCGTCACTGTCACGTTTAATCCGGAAGGTCTCAGTGCTCATCCTCAGGGGCGCCGCGGTTCGCGGAAAATGAAAAAATTATATCAAGAGTACAGAATACCAAGTTGGCAGCGTCGTCGTTTGCCTATCTTAATGGCCAATGAGAAAGTGGTAGCGGTGGCTAACTTATTTGTCGATAAAGCTTTTTATGGTTCAGATTGTGAACTAATTTGGGACAAAGTGAACCAATTTCATGTCACAATCGTAAGCATAATAAATCGCCAGATACGGGAAGGCGTCTCCGATAACTTGTTATCTGGTATATATGGAAATAGCAAAAAGGTAATGCAATGAATAAATTCGTGATAGGTGCAGCACTCGCTGTCAGTGTTTTGAAGTGGAACCGCAGTAGCGGCTGACGTACAAGCAGGTAAGGCAAAAGCAGCGATTTGCGCCGCTTGTCACGGAGCCGATGGCATGGCTGTGATACCGGGTTATCCACACCTTAAAGGTCAGAACGAACAATATTTAGTGTCATCCATTAAGGCATACAAAAACAAAGATCGTAATGGTGGCTTAGCGGCAGTGATGCAAGCTCAGGCTTCTATGCTTAGCGATGAAGACATCGCTAATGTTGCCGCTTACTATGCAAGCTTGAAGTAATTATTACAAAAAATTCTAATCTAGAGCCCGAAGTTGTCCTTCGGGCTTTTTTGTTTTGATTGATTGTTTTTACTGGCTACCAGATAATATCGACATAAAAGTGATGTAAGGGAAGAACATGAAAAAGATTGAAGCGATTATCAAACCTTTTAAGCTAGATGACGTACGTGAAGCGCTAGCAGAAGTGGGTATCACAGGTATGACGGTATCTGAAGTTAAAGGGTTTGGGCGTCAGAAAGGACACACCGAGCTTTACCGCGGTGCAGAGTATATGGTGGACTTCCTTCCTAAAGTGAAACTGGAGATTGTTGTCTCTAGCGATGTTGCGGACCAGTGTGTTGATACTATTATTGAAACCGCTCAGACGGGCAAAATTGGTGATGGTAAAATCTTTATTACCGATATCGATCGTGTAGTACGTATTCGTACTGGCGAGGAAGATGAAGACGCAATTTAATCCAATTCGGATACACTGTAAAAAGGAGTAGTTATCTACTCCTTTTTTTATTGGGAGGTCGTAACAAATGAAAGTGAAGTGGCTGATATGGGGAGTCTTTGTTGTCACCCTAATGATGTTCGGCGGTTTCCAGCTGATTTTTACTACGCGAGCTACCCCTGAAGTGACGTCCATTCATAGCGGTAACGTCGCCACAGAGCTTAAATGTTATCAAAGCGATAGTGCGCAAGCTATCGATGATGCCGTGTAGGTTGAATATATTGGTTTGGAACATCTATAAGCAGAACCGTGAAAACTTATTGTCTGAGCTGGAACGTTTGTCTAAGGGTAAGCAGCTTGCGTTGTTGCAAGAGGCAAACCTCGACGCGTCTTTTTTGCAATGGCTAAAGGAATCCAGTTGGAGTGGCCAGCAAGCCAGCGCTTTTAAGGCCTTTGATGTGTCTGCAGGCGTGCTTAATCTTAGTACTCACATGCCGTCAATTGCGTGTGCTAATTTGCAAGTTGAACCATGGTTGCGCTTACCTAAATCGGGCTTATATGCAGAGTACGTATTAAGTAATGGGACAAAACTCATTACCGTAAATCTTCACTCTGTTAACTTTACGGTCGGGACTGAGGAATATCAGGCGCAGTTAGAGTCGTTTAAACAGGTGCTAATTAGCCATAAAGGTGCGCTGTTGATTGCTGGGGACTTTAATAGCTGGAGCGAGGAACGTCTTGAGGTTTTGCGCGGTGTGCTCAAAAAGTACCACATTAAAGAAGTGACCTTTAAAGATGATAACCGAAAGCGCTTTATTACTGGTTTGCCGCTAGACCATATTTTTTATCGCGGAATGACGCTATTGTCTTCATCCTCACCGCCATCCACGGCATCGGATCATAACCCCATGATGGCCGAGTTTCGTCTTGATTGATGAGTTGTGAGTAGCCCATAAAAAAACGGCCTAGATAGGCCGTTTTTGATTTTTCTTTAGTAATAGTGATGACTTATCTTTGTAAGATTAAGCGATTAAGCGATTAAGCACTGGTTTTAGTGACATCAACATAAAGCTTGAGTTTTTGGCCAGGCTTTAAGTATCGCTGTTTTTCAAGACTATTCCATTTGACGACGTCATTAGTGCGGAACATTAAATTTATGCGCAATGCCGCTGACGGTATCGCCACTTCTCACCGAATAAAATACCGTTCGAATGATGGCACCATTTGACTGGTCTTTCCAAATGACAATTTCTTGCCCAATACGAAGGGTATCTCTTGGTCCCATGCCGTTCCATTTTGCTAACGATTGATGAGACACTTTGTTGGCTTTTGCAATCGACCACAAACTATCACCACTGGCGACTTTATGGGTGATCTTGTAATTACCACGAGATGTTGACTGTGTCTTTGCTAGGCGGTTAGAGGCACTTAACGCGTAGATGTCATCATTTTTCGTTGAAGTCGGGACCAGTAAATACTGGCCAGCGCGAATGTTGTTATTTCTTAATCCGTTCGCTTTTTGAATGACTTTGGTCGTGGTTTGATGTTTTTGTGCAATCACGCTTAACGAATCCCCAGATTGAACCTTATAACGTACCAGGCGCATGCCTTTTCCGCGGTTTTTCTCTAGTTCTTCTTGGAATTGCTCAACACTTGCTATTGGCAGTAGTAACGATTGTGGCCCTGATGGTGCCGTCGCCCATTGGTTATAGGCAGGGTTATAACCTTGCAATTCTTTCACTGAAATACCAGCATATTTTGCCGCGATGGCTAAATCGAGCTGCTCTTCTGGATCGATCAACTGTAATGCTGGTTGGTTTGGGATCGCAGGGATGTTGAGACCGTACTTTTCTTGATTGGCGAGTACGTCAGCTAGCGCAAGTAATTTAGGCACATAGCTGCTGGTCTCTTTCGGGAGATCAAGCGAGAAGAAATCAGTAGGTTTGTTGAGTTTTTTGTTTTTACGAATGGCGCTGTTTACACGTCCACCACCACTATTATAAGCCGCGATAGCATGATGCCAGTTACCATCAAAACGTTTATTAAGTTGCGTTAGGAAGTCTAATGCTGCGGTTGTCGAGGCGGTGACGTCTCTTCGTCCGTCATACCAATAGGTTTGCTCTAGTCCGAATGCTTTGCCTGTTGCGGGGACGAATTGCCATAAGCCTGCGGCACTGCCATGTGAATAAGCAAAGGCATCAAACGAACTTTCAACGACAGGTAGCAGTGCTAACTCTAAAGGTAGCCCACGCTTTTCAATTTCCTCGGTAATTAAATAAAGGAATGGCTGAGCGCGTTGTGAAACCGTTTTTAGGTGACTTGGGTGCTTGATGTACCATTGGCGATAGTAATCGACTTTAGCGTGGTCTGGCGTTGGCATTTTCAGCTGCATCGCAATACGCTTCCACACATCTTCTTGTTGCTGCGGGGTAAGGGCTTTAGGTTCCGCGACAGCAGGCTCAACAGAAACAGGTGTAGTGGTTGTAGTTTTGGCTGTTTCTGAAGGAGAGTTGGTCGGCTCTGTTGTGTTACTGCTTGAATCTGGCTGAGTCATTTGACACCCAGCCAGCAACAGGGCTAAGGCCCAACTGATTTTCTTATGCATACTCTTTACTACAAACGGTTACTTGAACGGTCGTGCATAATACTAATACGGTTGGTGCCAATACAAGCAGGAAAACGTTAAAATTCGTTTTTCCACTCACGCAATGCGGTAAAAGTAGACACAGGATCGTTGTTGATGGTTCTATTTGCAACGGATTTCATCACTTCTATTTGCTGGGTTCGCAAGAATGGATTGATGCGTTTTTCGATGGAAATAGAAGTGGGTAGGGTCGGAATGCCTTGCACTCGTTTCTTATTGGCCTGCTCTCGATAGTCATGAAGAAAAGCATTATGAGGCTCAATCGCCATGGCGAAGGCAAGATTACTTAGCGTGTACTCATGAGTGCAGTACACGTCAGTTTCTTCTGGCAGTAACGTGAGTTTTTGTAAAGAGTTGAACATTTGCTCCGGTGTGCCTTCAAAAATTCGACCACACCCGGCTGAAAATAACACATCACCACAAAATAGTTTTGCGTCGCCAACATAGCCAATGTGGTCGAGGGTATGCCCGGGTAAATCTAAGACTAAGAATTCTTCACCAAATAAGTGAATGCGGTGTCCTTCGGAGACTTGATGCGTTAAGTACGGAATAGCGTCGTTTTCTGGGCCTATTACGGTGAGATTAGGGTACTTGGTGACGAGTGCTTCAATACCATTAATATGATCCCAGTGATGATGGGTAATCATGATGGTGGTGAGTTCGAGCTGATTTTTTTCTAAATAGGCAATGACGGGTTCTGCGTCACCAGGATCGACAACAGCGCACAACTTCTGGTTATTTTGAATCAGCCAGATGTAATTATCATTAAATGCGGGTATGCTTTTGATATGTAACATTGTTGTTTCTCCAATTCACTTTGAGAGAGAGCGCGAAAATATGAAGCCAGCACGCAGCAAGAAAAAGCTCGACCATCCCCATTCTTGGGAAGAACTTGCCAACGGTCAATGGGTTTCTGAATCTATTCAGACTCGTTTGGATGAGTGGTGCCCAAAGCTTTTTGGTTATCATATGCTTAAACTCGGTGGCTTAAGCTGTGAGTTGACAAGCTGTAACTGCAATATACAGCATCAAGTTAATTTAGACGCTAAAAACCCACTGCACAATGTGATCGCTGATCGTTATGACTTACCTTTCTTAGAAAAAAGTTTTGATGCGGTGATTCTTGCTCACCAACTTGAGTACTGTGATGATCCCCATCGCTTATTGCGCGAGGTTGACCGCGTGATGATCGATGATGGTTACCTTATTATCACCGGGTTTAATCCGATTAGTTTTACCGGGCTTGCGAGCTTGATGCCTTGGAGGCGCAACAACTTTCCATGGAGTGGACGTATGTTTACGCCCAATCGAATTCGTGATTGGTTAAGTGTACTTAACTATCAGGTGATCCACGCTGACACCTACGCGCTGTTTCCGATGAAGCGACATCGCACCATGTGGACATGGTTAGAGGGTAGCGTGGGGGACTGGGCTTCACCGATGGGGAGTTTGTATTTTATTGTTGCTCGAAAGCGGACGTATCCGCTGAAACCAATAAAGCCGCATTGGCAGTTAAAGAAAAAGCTCACGCTTGGTGAGCTTGAATTATCGAACCGCCGATAAACGCAAGACTAACTAGGCTGATAGCCTACATCGTCTTCGGTCGGGTTTTCAGCCCCATGTCTTGCCAGTTCATCACACATTTCATTTTCGCGGTGGCCAGCGTGCCCTTTGACCCAGCGCCAATCGACAGAATGGCGCGCGGTCTCTTCATCTAGCGCTTTCCAAAGGTCGGCATTTTTCACGGGTTTCTTGTCGGCGGTTTTCCAACCGCGCTTTTTCCAGTTGTGAATCCACTGTGTAATGCCTTGACGTACATACTGACTATCGGTGGTAAGAATGACATTGCACGGCTCTTTGAGTGTTTTAAGTGCCACGATGGTCGCCATCATCTCCATGCGATTGTTGGTTGTGAGCTGATAGCCTTTGGATAATTTTTTCAGTTTGTTTATAGCGCAGTACGATGCCATACCCGCCAGGTCCAGGATTACCTAAGCAAGATCCGTCCGTGAAAATTTCAACCTGTTTCGCCATGATTTGATACTATGTAGGTCTGTAACTTTATTTCTATAGTCTGACATACAAAACATCATGAATACCAGTCTCAATTCAGAACAACGCAGAATCATCGTACTCGATACGGAAACGACGGGTATGAACCGTGAAGGTGGTCCTCACTACCTAGGGCATCGAATTATAGAAATTGGTGCGGTTGAGATCATCAATCGAAAGTTCACCGGAAGGCACTTCCACGTTTATATCAAGCCCGATCGTCTGATCCAGCCTGATGCGATTGCCGTTCACGGTATTACGGACGAATTCTTATTAGACAAACCAGAATATAAGCAAATCCATGCAGAATTTCTTGAATTCATTGCTGGTGCTGAGCTGGTGGCTCACAACGCGCCCTTCGATGTGGGCTTCATGGACCTTGAGTTTTCCATGGTGGATACGAGCATTGGCAAAACGGAAGATCATTGCAAGGTTACCGATACCTTGGCAATGGCAAAGCGTATGGCCAACATGCCCGCCAGGAAAAACCTTGATTCCTTAGCGAAGCATTACACCATCGACACCTCTGCACGTATATTGCACGGCGCTTTACTCGATGCGGAAATTCTTGCTGACGTTTATTTAGCCATGACAGGTGGGCAGACGCACTTACAGTTTAATGCTAGCCAATCTGGGGACTCGGACTCAGAAATGATCAAAAGATTAACGACAGGACGAAAAGCGCTAAAGGTTTTGCATGCAACGGCCGATGAAATAGAAGCGCATAATTCGCGCTTGGATATCGTAGCAAAAGGCGGTAACTGTTTGTGGCGTCAGTAGGAGAAAGGCATGCAGAGGATTTTCATAGCGTTTAGTCTGTGGTTGACGCTCATTGGGACAGCGATGGCCAATGAGTCTGCTATGTCATTTTTGGATAACCGATTTCGCGTGGACGAAACCGTCGAGCGAATTACGTTTCTTGTTTATCGCAAAGATAATTCTCGTCCGGTCACTTTAGTTCGCCCTGATGGCAGAAAATACTATGCTTGGAAACACCCTGCCAACGTGCATTGGATTGAAGAGCCTACCGCCGATATTGTGACGATTGAACGTCCGATGCCTGGTCCTTGGCAAGCCATTGGTAAAGTCACGCCGAAGAATAATATCCAACTAGTCTCTAAGCTGTCGTTAAAAGCGCAAACCCTGCCTGAGCGCCTGTACCAAGGTGAAAAGGTGAAATTTACTGCTCGTCTTCTCAGTGATGGGGCGCCGCTTATTATCGACAGCATTCTGACTCATGTGAATTTAAAAGTGGTCATGACACGCTACCTTGAGGAGCAAGAGGCCAAGGACTCCAAAGTAACACCTATTCCTATTGTTATCGGTGAGTTTTTCGATGATGGTGCTAGGCTCGATGAGCGTTCTGGAGATGGTATCTTTACCGTTGAACTTCCTATTACCATCGAGCCGGGTAAGTATAATGTGCGAATTACCACGGGTAATGGTGTATTTCTTCGGGCGTTAGAGCAAGAGGTGTTTGTCTATCCGACCCCGTTTGTCACTCGCTTTATACAAGGTGATGAAAACTCGCCTCATCAACTATTACTGCGTGGTGAAGCGGCCACTATCGAAGCTGGCAGTTTGGCGACATCAATTGAGTTGATCTCTCCTAGTGAGAGTGAGCAGGTTGTGCAAGCTCAAGCGGATGGCAGTGAGATGGAAGTGACGTCACTGTTTACCGATCTTAATGAAGTGGGAACCTATCATTGGTCTGGGCATGTTTATGCCGATGAGGCGGTGACAGAGCGCGAGCTCGTCTTTGATTTACCTAGTCGCTCATTTAGTGTGGTGGGAGCGATTGACCTGAACAAAGCACAAGAATTGCAAGAGGCAGCTCGAGAAGCGAAGAAGAAAGCACAGCAAGAAGCGCAAATCGCGCAACATCGAGCAGAGGTAAAACAGCGTGCGTTTATTGCGATTGTGGTTGGTAATACGGTATTGCTGCTGGTGGGTGCGTTGGTATGGTGGATTGTCAGACGAAAACGGGCAATACGTGCGGTGACCCCTGAAATGCAGCTGAAGATGCCAAGCTAACCGGTAAGGGCGCGCTGCGGTCGACTCCGTGGCTTATGGAACAAAAAATGCCAACCGTGTGGTTGGCATCTTATTATGAGTATGAAACTAGGCTAATCTCTATCTTCAACTTCCTCTCTATCGCGGTTTATGCCACTTCCTCCATGGCTGGATAGACTGGCTTTGCTGCGAGTTCCTCTGATGCGAAGTCGTCGACATTAATGGTATAGAGACGATGAGCTTCCGCTGTTTTTAATACCATCGCTTCGTCTTGACCAATAATGCCTTTTTCTAAACCGATTTCAGCGACGCTATCGAGGTTCGTGAATGGGCGACGTTGACCTAACTCTTTGCATATTTTATTGAAAATAGGTTCGGCTTTTAATACCACTTCTAAAGCAAGTTCAATACGACCAGCAGGGTTAAACTCCGTCGGTTCTAAGTATTGACCGCGGCCAAGGCGGCTACGTGCACCGCAAGGCGTTTGAAGGATTCGCGCCACCTGGCTATCGAGTTTATCCGACGGGGCGACTCTCACCGTGCCAAACGGTAAAACCACAACGCGTAACAAGCGACCAATAGTTTTATTTGGGAAGTTGGTTAAAAAGTCATCGAGTGCTTGTTCGGTTTGCTTCAGGCTGTCTTGCAGGCCCCAGTGCATCAGCGGAAGATCTTCGCTTTGACGACCTTCATTATCGAAGCGCTTTAGGGCTGCCGTGCTCAAATACAACTGACTCAAAATATCACCCAGACGAGCAGAGAGGCGTTCTTTACGCTTCAGTGAACCGCCGAGTACCGCCATCGAGACGTCTGATAACAAGGCAAGGTTGGCGCTGTAACGGTTAAGCTGTTGATAGTATCGTTTCGTGGCATCTTTATGAGGCGTGTCGGAACCTCGTCCATCAGTGATGCCTAACCATAAGCTGCGAATGAAGTTACTAATGGCAAATGACACGTGTCCAGCTAGCGCTCGGTCAAAGTCTGAGACGGCGCTGCCCTGCGTTGAGTAGGCGGCTTCCATTTCTTTTAGGACATAAGGGTGACAACGAATCGCACCTTGCCCGTAAATGATCATTGAACGTGTCAGGATATTCGCGCCTTCTACGGTAATCGCAATTGGTGCACCTTGGTAGCCTCGTGCCAGGAAGTTTGATGGACCAAGACAGACGCCTTTACCGCCAACAATGTCCATTGCATCGATAATGGCGCGCTGACCTCGGTGCGTACAGTGGTACTTAACAATGGCAGAAATCACCGATGGTTTTTCACCCAAATCGATACCTGTGACCGTTAGACTGCTTGCCGCGTCCATCACGTAAGCATTACCTGCAATACGTGCTAATGGCTCTTCAATACCTTCCATATGGCCGATAGGCTGTTTAAATTGACGACGGATACGTGCGTAGGCTCCTGTCGCTAATGCCGCTGTTTTGATGCCACCAGTGGAGTTTGAAGGCAGGGTAATACCACGACCGACTGACAGACACTCAACTAACATGCGCCAGCCTTGACGTACCATCTTAGGCCCCCCAATGATGAAATCGAGAGGAACGAAAAGAGACTGCGCTTTAGTCGGACCATTTTGGAACGGCAGATTTAATGGGAAATGACGATTACCGATTTCCACACCTTTAAGGTCGGTAGGGATCAGCGCACAGGTGATCCCTAAATCAGTTTTGTCTCCAATTAGACCATCGGGATCTCTAAGCTTAAAAGCCAACCCTAGAACCGTTGCCACGGGGGCTAATGTGATATAGCGCTTGTTCCATGTGAGATTCATCCCCAAGACTTCTTTACCTTCCCATTGACCCTTGCACACAACGCCAAAGTCAGGGATAGATCCTGCATCGGAGCCAGCCTCTGGACTTGTTAATGCAAAGCATGGAATTTCTTTGCCGACAGCGAGACGAGGCAAGTAATAATCTTTTTGTTCTTCGGTTCCATAATGTTGCAATAATTCACCTGGACCCAGTGAATTAGGGACACCAACGGTAGAGGATAGGACGCTGGATACATCGGTTAGTTTTTGTAGTACCAGTGATTGAGCGTAAGCGGAAAATTCTAACCCACCGTATTGTTTCTTAATGATCATGGCGAAAAATTTATGATCTTTTAGGTACTGCCAAACGTCGGCAGGAAGATCGGCAAGTTCGTGAGTGACTTGATAATCGTTGACCATCGCACAGACTTCGTTGACTGGCCCATCTAAAAAATCTTGCTCTTCTTGACTCAGCTTAGGTGCGCTGATGTGTTGCAGCGTTTGCCAATTTGGTTTGCCTTTGAATAACTCAGCTTCCCACCATACTGTACCAGCATCGAGTGCTTCTTTTTCTGTTTGAGACATCGCTGGCAGCACTTTCTTAAAAAGTGCGAGTGCTTTTTCTGATACGAGTGTTTGACGTATCGCTGGAACACAAGTTACCGCGATGAGTAGCACATAGACACTCCATGCAATAAAGCCAAAAGTGCCAAGTAGTGTTCCTATTGCCATAGCTGCAGAAACAAGTAAAAGAGATTTTGCTAACGATGCACGTTGATAAAAGCTAACGCCAACCGCTCCGAGCAATATGACAGTAGAGAGCAAGATGTCCATGATGGTTCCTTTATCTGGGTATAGTTATTGGATTTTTGGTGTTGTTATTGGATTTATGACGCCTCTCTATAAGTATAAATAGCAAAGGTAGGAGGTCGTACCAGTTGTTATTGTAAACTAATTATTGCGAAAATGTAAAATTTGAAAGTGTTGGTTATCACAGAATAAGGATATGGTGAGTATTGTCTTGAGGAAGTTTTGAATGGATTAACATAAAAAATTGATGATGTGGAGCCGATTGAACTGTGATGGCTATCGACAGTCTCTCTGATTTATAGGTACACTCAAGTTAATCGATAACAACCGAACCTATCGGTGCAACAAAGAGAAGAGCCCTATGTACCAAGATCTGATTAAAAGTGAATTAAGCGAAGCAGCAGATGTCTTGAATGCGTTTTTAAGTGATGACGATAACATCGCAAAAATTGAAGCTGCAGCAAAAATGATAGCGGCGTCGTTTAAGCAAGACGGTAAGGTTTTATCTTGTGGTAATGGCGGTTCTCATTGTGATGCGATGCATTTTGCTGAAGAGCTGACAGGGCGCTATCGTGAAAACCGTCCAGGTTATGCTTAGGTATTGCAATTTCTGACGTGAGTCACCTTTCTTGTGTGAGTAACGACTTTGGGTATGAGTATGTCTTTTCGCGTTATGTTGAAGCCGTAGGGCGCAAAGGGGATGTTCTGTTTGGTCTGTCTACCTCAGGTAATTCTGGTAATATTCTTAAAGCGATTGAAGCGGCAAAAGAGAAAGGCATGACGACCATTGCCTTGACTGGCAAAGATGGTGGAAAAATGGCCGGATTAGCGGACATTGAAATCCGTGTGCCACATTTCGGCTATGCTGATCGAATTCAAGAGATTCATATTAAAATTATCCATATCATCATTCAGTTGATTGAAAAAGAAATGGAATAGTTGCTGTATCCAGCGGCGAACAATAGAACAATAGGTTATGGAGAATAAGGAACGTAATGTGTGAATTGCTTGGCATGAGCGCCAATGTGCCAACGGACATCTGTTTTAGCTTTACTGGTTTGATTCAGCGAGGCGGAAATACAGGTCCTCATAAGGATGGATGGGGAATTACTTTCTATGAAGGGAAGGGCTTTAGAACGTTTAAAGACCCAAACCAGAGTTGTGATTCGCAGATTGCTGAGTTAGTGCAAAGTTACCCGATAAAAAGCCGAGCGGTGGTGAGTCACATTCGTCAGGCCAACCGTGGTCAAGTGAACTTAGAAAATACGCACCCTTTTACTCGAGAGCTTTGGGGACGCTATTGGACATTTGCACACAATGGTCAATTGAGTGATTACCGGAGTTTGAAGACCGGACGTCATCGCCCAGTCGGTGAAACGGACAGTGAACTGTCGTTTTGTTGGTTGCTCAATACGTTGGAAAGCCGTTTTCCTGAGCCGCCACAAGATATGATGGCTATGTTTGCTTATGTGGCGGAGTGTTGCGATGAGTTACGTCAGTTTGGTGTCTATAACATGATGCTGAGTGATGGTGAGTTTGTCATGACATTCTGTACTAATCATCTGTATTGGATTACTCGCAAAGCGCCTTTTGGTAAGGCAACGTTATTGGATGAAGATGTCACCATTAACTTCCAAATGGAGACCACGCCGAATGATGTGGTTTCAGTGATTGCTACGCAGCCGTTAACGCTAAATGAGACTTGGCATCGAATGAAGCCAGGAGAGTTTAACCTGTTTCATTTTGGTGAGTTGGTATTGAGCAATTCTGAGCAATTGAAGGATGTTCCATACGCGGCAGCAAAACCCGCGAGTCAGGCACCGACGGAGCCGTTATAGCGCAAGTGATATTGAATGCCAATTTTGATTGTTTTCTTAATTGAGTTCATTGAAATAGTGGCAGCATTAAAAAAGCGAGTGCTAACAACACTCGCTTTTTTGTATCTGCATTTTGCTAGTTAAAGCTGTGCTTTGTTATTGATCAGCGTAACCTTGAACACCAAGCTCTTGGCCATCAAGTATCGCTTTGCTGCCATCCATAGACAGGCGATCTTCGACAAACCATTTTACGACTAATGGGTAAATTTGGTGCTCTTGGGTTTGAATTCGTTGTTCTAGAATTTCCACCGTGTCGTTATCAAATACTGGCACCTTCGCCTGTAAAATGATCGGCCCACCGTCCAACTTTTCAGTGACGAAGTGGATGCTAGTACCATGATGCTCATCGCAGTTATCAATGGCGCGTTGATGCGTATTGAGACCCGGATATTTTGGTAATAGTGAAGGATGAATATTGATCATTCTCCCCATATAGTGGCGCACAAATTCACCACTCAAAATACGCATGTAACCAGCGAGTACCAATAAATCAGGGTTATGCACGTCAATGCGGCGCATAAGCTCGGCATCGAAGGCTTCTCGTGATTCACTGGCTTTTGGATCAAGGAACTCAGCTTCGGCACCGGCTTTTCTTGCCCGCTCTAAAGCAAAGGCTGATTCTTTATTCGAGAATACAGCGCGCACTTTTGCGTTGGTGATCGACGTTTCACAAGCATCAATAATCGCTTGTAAATTCGTGCCATTCCCTGAAACTAAAACAACGATATTCTTCATGAATTACTTGATCTCTACTTGCTCTTCACCAGCTTCGGCAGTTGCGATCTCACCAATCACCCAAGCGTTTTCACCTTCAGCTTGTAGCAAAGCTACCGCAGTGTCAGCTTGTTCTTTTGGAAGCGCGACAACAAGACCTACGCCACAGTTAAATGTACGGTACATTTCAAATGTTTCGACATTGCCTTTCTCTTGTAGCCAGTTGAAGATAGCAGGCCATTCCCAGCTCTTACCGTCGATAACCGCTTTCGTTCCTTCAGGAAGTACGCGAGGGATGTTTTCCCAGAAGCCGCCGCCTGTGATGTGAGAAATAGCATGAATGTCATGCTCTGCGATCATTTTCAATGCCGACTTGATATAGATTTTTGTTGGTTCTAGTAGGTGCTCGCCAATGGTGCGCTCACCTAGAATTTCATTTTTGTCTGCGCCTGATACTTCAAGCACTTTGCGGATCAAAGAGTAGCCATTTGAATGCGGGCCACTTGAACCTACAGCAATGAGAGCATCACCTGCCGCCACTTTTGTGCCATCAATGATGTCTGCTTTTTCTACGACACCAACACAGAAGCCAGCAACATCGTAGTCATCACCTTCATACATGCCAGGCATTTCAGCGGTTTCACCACCAATGAGTGCACAGCCTGCTTGAACACAGCCTTCAGCAATACCAGAAACAACATCTGCAGCCGTATCAACGTCTAACTTGCCTGTCGCATAGTAATCTAAGAAAAATAGCGGCTCACCACCTTGAACGATAAGATCGTTCACACACATGGCGACTAAGTCGATACCAATGGTGTCGTGTTTTTTCAGGTCTAGTGCAAGGCGAAGTTTTGTGCCGACACCATCAGTACCTGAAACCAATACAGGCTCTTTGTATTTAGTTGGCAGCTCACATAAAGCACCAAATCCACCGATGCCTCCCATTACTTCAGGGCGACGAGTGCGCTTAACTGCGCCTTTAATACGGTCAACTAACGCGTTACCTGCATCAATGTCTACACCAGCGTCTTTATAGCTTAGGGAAGTGTTGTTTCCGCTCACGGGACAGTCCTCGATAAATAATTGGAAGTGAAAAGCGGCGCTATTCTAACAGGGGTTTACGTAAAAAGGAAAACGTTTGCGTAAGAAAATTTAAACTATTTTTTAAGGTACGGTTTAACAAGAATAAGCAGGATTAGATCAAACTTTTCTGTGGAAAGTTGCCTTTAATGACGAAACTCAACTGAAATAAGCCGATAAAGCATGTATAATTTTGGCGTTTTGTAAAAATTGCCGGAGTTGGACATGAAAGTTGTTGAAGTTAAACACCCACTTGTTAAGCACAAACTTGGTTTGATGCGCGAAGGGGACATCAGCACAAAGCGTTTTCGTGAGCTTGCGACTGAAGTTGGTAGCTTGCTGACTTATGAAGCAACTGCAGATTTTGAGACTGAAAAAGTCACAATTGAAGGTTGGAATGGTCCCGTTGAAGTGGATCAGATTAAAGGTAAAAAAGTCACGGTTGTTCCAATTCTTCGTGCTGGTCTAGGTATGATGGATGGCGTTCTTGAGCATATGCCAAGTGCACGTATTAGTGTTGTTGGTGTTTACCGTGATGAAGAAACACTTGAGCCAGTGCCTTACTTTAACAAACTAGCATCAAACATGGACGAGCGTATTGCGCTAGTTGTGGATCCAATGCTAGCAACGGGTGGTTCAATGATCGCCACTATCGATCTTCTTAAAGAGAAAGGTTGTAAGTCGATTAAAGTACTTGTACTAGTTGCAGCGCCGGAAGGTATTGAAGCGCTAGAGAAAGCGCACCCTGAGGTGGAGCTTTACACTGCTGCTATCGATGAATGCTTGAACGACAAAGGTTACATTGTTCCGGGTCTTGGTGACGCGGGTGATAAAATCTTCGGTACATTGTAATTCCGAGCGGCGATAATTAAGTCATTCGTTGCTTAGATTACGATTGAATTGGTGATTAAAAAGGCTGACATCATGTCAGCCTTTTTTTGTCTATAGCGTTTTAGTCTTCCATTTGTGCGTTATCAACGACCTTGTTTTCACCTAGGTCATGAGGCAGAACAAGATTCAAGATAATCGCGACGATACCACATAAGCTCACGCCTTGAAGGCTGAAATCGCCAATACCAAAAGCCATACCGCCAATACCGAATACCAGAGTAATCGCAACAATTACCAGGTTGCGTGACTTATGAAGGTCGACATTGTTCTTAATTAATGTATTGAGGCCGACCGTCGCGATTGAGCCAAAGAGTAAGATCATTATGCCGCCCATAACCGGGACCGGAATCGTTTGTAGCACTGCCCCGAGTTTTCCAACCAGCGCAAGTACAATTGCCGTTACCGCTGCCCACGTCATAATGACAGGGTTGAATGCTTTAGTGAGCATTACTGCCCCTGTCACTTCGCTATAGGTGGTGTTAGGTGGCGCGCCCATCATTGATGCTGCGATTGTTGCAACCCCGTCACCCGCGATAGTGCGGTGTAAACCTGGTTTTTTAAGGTAATCTTTTCCAGTTACATTGGAAATAGCCAGCATATCACCGACATGCTCTACTGCAGGAGCAATAGCCACTGGTAGCATAAACAGGATGGCATTGATGTTGAATTCAGGTGCGGTAAAGTTAGGAAGGGATAACCACGCGGCCTGAACGACAGGGCTAAAATCAACCACGCCAAAAATAAGGCTGGTGATGTAACCTGCTAGGATACCGCTCACGATAGGAAGTAGCTTAAGGAAGCCTTTAGAAAAAACGCTCACGCCTACGGTGACTAGCAGTGAGATAGCAGAGATCCACAGCGATGCATCAGCTGCGATAAGCTGAACACTACCGTCACTGGTTTTACCCAGCGCCATATTAACAGCAACAGGTGCAAGGCCAAGGCCGATCACCATAATGACTGGACCAACGACCACGGGAGGCAGTAGTTTATGAATGATCGCGACGCCGCGCACTTTGATGAGTACGCCCATTAAGACGTAAACCACCCCGGCTGCCATTAGACCCCCCATGGTCGCCCCCACGCCCCATGTCTGAATACCAAACATGATTGGAGCGATGAACGCAAAAGAAGAAGCAAGGAAAATGGGTACGCTGCGTTTAGTTATCAGTTGGAAAAGAAGGGTACCAACGCCGGCGCCAAATAGGGCAACGTTAGGGTCAAGCCCTGTTAGCAAAGGGACAAGAACTAAGGAACCAAATGCAACGAACAGCATTTGCGAACCTTGAAGAATTGTTTTCATTATTTAATATTCCAAGCAAGTCATAAGCACACCCAACCGCAGTCAGGCAAATTCGCGCGATAGTATCACTTTGTAATCGATTACTTAATGATCTTGGTAAATAAATCCGCTTTATTGTTACAAATATCTCAATACTTGCTGTGCTATTCTATTCTATCTGTGGGTGTCGAGATCGCCTTGTGCTTGGATAATTTAACCAAACCTTGAACCAGTCTGCTTGCTCCTGTCCTCATGTTTGCTTATTATTCCGACTTATATCTTTGTTATTTAGGATTCCTATGCGTTATTTTGCTTGGTTGTTGGTTGGATTATGTTCGTTACCAGCGTATGCGTTGACTAAAGTTGATATTTACTCAACTCAAATTGCGGTGAATACGGAAGAACCAAACGCCGATGAAATTGCACGTCAGCAGGGAATGCTAGAGGTGCTTGTGCGTGCTAGTGGTGACGCGAGTGTCGCGTCAAATAGTGTCGTTAAAAAAGCACTGGGCCAGAGCTCTCGGTATATTTCTCAGCTTGGCTATACTCAAGTTGATGGTCAGCAAGCGTTAAACATGAAGTTTAATAGCAATCAAATTGATGTGTTATTACAACAAGCTGAATTGACATCTTGGCCAGCAGAGCGCAGTAACATCATGGTATGGCTAGTTGAAGATAATGGTTACGATCGTACCATCACGTGGGAACATAGTAACTCTGCAATGGCGACTCAGTTGCGTGCTGAGGCGAAAAAGCGTGGCTTACCATTAACGTTTCCTGTTGGGGACTTTGATGATATGACCGAGTATCCAGTCGACTGACTTATGGGGTGGCTTTGTTAGCTCAATAGGACAGGCGACGATGCGTTACCCTGTTGATGCCGTGATGGTGATCAAAGCGGATGGTCGCCAGCTACGTTGGTCTTTATATGATCAATCTCCTGCTAGTATGGGTAAAACACAGATTGCTCCCATTACTCGGTGGCACATCTGGAGAGCAAGCGGCGCAAAGCGTAATTGCTCAAGTGAGTGATTACTACGCATCGAAAAATACCTCAGTCGTCAGTGGTGACAGTGCGGGTACCGTAACTGTCGCTTTTAATGGTCTAGCGAACGCCGATGCTTTCTTTACCTTAGAGCGCGCGTTAGGTCGACTTGCCTCGACGGCTCGTGTCGATGTGGCAGAAATTCGTGGCAATAATGTTATCGTCCGTGTGGCGTTATTAGGTTCTATCGACTCTTTTGAGCAAGAAGTACTTAAGCTTGGTTTAGTTAAGAAAGTTGAAGTGGTTGAAGAGGTTGCTGAAGAGGTACTTGAAGCCGCTGAACCGAAGCAACTGCCAGAGACTTCAGCATTGGTATCAGCGGAAGAGACGCTTCAACCCCCTAATGAAGCGGGTGCAAATGTTTCTGATGTTAATGTATCTGATGGCTTAGAGTCGTCTACAACCGACTCTTCGGCAGAGACTGCTAGCGATGATAAAACGGCGTCGGGGTTAATCTCAAAACCTAAGCTTGTATTTGAGTGGTTGTACTAACGTCGCGTTAGTCATATTAATGACAGACAGCAAATAATAAAAAAGGAGGCTCAGCCTCCTTTTTTATTGGTTATTGTTTCTTTTCAAAGGTTTCTTTTTCTTTTTTCTCAACGCTGGATAGGCGCGGTAATCTTAGCCCCATTTCTTTCCCTTTGACTCTGGCATAAAGCGTATTGCCGATGAAAGTGAGTGTCGTGAGCAGTAACTCTATCGCCGCTAACCAACGTTCACCTTCATCGGTGTATAACAAAGTAAAGGCGTGTAAGAAATAGAGCATGAGCATGAAGTTAGCCCATGCATGCGTATAAGGTTTACCAGCAAGGATACCGGGTAAAGGCAGCAGTAGTGGAATCGCCCATGCGACGGTAATGGCAAGCGCATTAACGTGCGGGTGAGGCGAAAGGGTGCTGTGCCATAAAATGACCCATGTGAGTAATGCTAAGTTGGTAAACAGAGCAAAGTAGCGAACGTAGTGAACTTTTGGTTGCAATCGTGTCATGTCCATTATGATTGTTTAAGCTGTTTTGCCATGGTCGCCAAGCGCTTGCCGAGTGCGAGCGATAGCGTGGCTTCTTCTGCTGTCAATTGGTTGCTGTCATTGGCAACATGAGAGGCGCCGTATGGGGTGCCGCCAGAGGTAGTGGTGTGGAGTAAAGGCTCGCTGTAGGGGATCCCCATGACGAGCATTCCATGGTGCAACAATGGCAGTAGCATTGACTGCTGCACGGTTTCTTGCCCGCCGTGTAAGCTGGATGATGAAGTAAACACACAGGCAGGTTTATCAATAAGTGAACCACTGATCCACAAGCTCGAGGTTTGATCCCAAAAGTGTTTCAATGGTGCTGCCATGTTACCAAACCAGACTGGACTTCCCATCGCCAGACCGTCGCATTGCTTCAAGTCATTGAGTGTTGCGAAGGCGTCACTAGCTTCACTTTGGGTGGTGTTGAGTTCTTCAACCGTCCTTAATATCGCCTCACAGCCTGCGACACTCTCCACTCCTCTCGCGATCGCGCGGGCTAAGTGGCGAGTGCTACCGTGTCGGCTGTAGTACAGCACTAAAATACGGCAAGGCACTATATAATCTCAAGCACTTGCTCTGGTGGACGTCCGTGTTTGGCTTTGCCATTGCTCACGACAATTGGACGTTCAATAAGTTTTGGGTTTTCAAACATTGCTTGAAATAATTGCTCATCAGTGATTGTTGTATCAGCTAGATTGAGTGATTTATAAAGATCTTCTTTGGTTCTCATCATGGCACGAACACTGTCTAGCTCAAGCTGTTTAAACAGTGTCTTTAGCTCGCTGACACTAGGTGGCGTATCGAGGTATTTCACGACATCGGCTTGAATGCCTTTTTCTTCCAGTAGCGCTAACGTTTGGCGGCTTTTAGAACAGCGAGGGTTGTGAAAAATAGTGACTGACATGTAGATTCCTTTTTATTGTAGTGCCATAAAACGGTCTCGTTGAACCAGTAGCTGGTCTATTCGAGCGTCATAGCGGGCTTGTTTTAAACTTCCTAACTCGGCAATTTGGCTAGCTTGTGAGTAGAGCTGTATCGCCTTATCCCATTGCGCATTGAGTGCCATAATTTCGCCACGCGCCGCCAAATCACCATCACTATTACTCAATTTAATATGAGCTTCAGAGAGTAAGTGCCAACCATTGGTATCATCGGGGTGATCATGGGTGTAGCGCTGTAATACTTGAACGGTTTGCTCTAATTGGTCACTTTCTAGTAATGCATTGGCATAGTTGAGAGTAATAACCGGGTTATTGGGTTTGGTCTTTAAGGCTTTTTGCATCAGCTGCACCGACTTCTCAGGCTTACCTTGTGCAATATAAAGATCGGAAGCGGCATCAAGATAGAAGTTATCGTTTGGTCTTGATTTAAGCAGTTTTGTTAAAATAGCTTCGGATTTATCGAGCTGATTATTATCTAAATAAACGAGTGCTTTACCGTACTCAAAAGAGTCTTTAATGGCAGGGTCAGCTTTCTTTGCTGTGCGCTCGAACCAATCTAACGCAGCACTTTGTTTTATGTTGGCGTAGCGGGCAACAACCCTTGCTCTTGCTAGGTGATAATCAATAGAAGGCAATACGCGCAATGGTGGGTAGTTTTGCGCACGTGCTCGCGTATCGGTAATACGATCTTCGGGTAATGGGTGAGTCAGTAGCATGGGTGGCGGTTTGCTGGCATAGCGATAGTCATCAGCAAGTCGGCCAAAGAAACGAGGCATGTCATTCACATCAAATTTAGCCCGAGCCAACGTCGCGATGCCAAAACGGTCTGCTTCTTTTTCATTACTTCGCGTGTAGTTAATGGACGCTTGCATTGATCCTGCGGTCGTTGCTGTTAGCGCCGCCATACCAGCTTGAGGAGAGGCAATCGCCAGTAGTAATGACCCTACGAGCGCTGCGACCGTAGCGGGTGACCGTCGTGCTTCGTCCTCCATTCTTCGCGCCAGGTGTCTTTGAGTGACGTGGGCAATTTCGTGCGCCATCACAGAGGCAAGTTCGCTTTCCGTGTGGGCATGAAGAAATAATCCGGTGTGCAAGGCGACATGACCACCAAAAAATGCGAAGGCGTTAATGTTGCGGTCACGAATCATAAAAAAGGTGAACGGCGTTTTTACGTCATTGGCACTGGATACTAAGCGATGCCCAATAGAGTCAACATACTCATTCATTACCGGGTCGTTGACGATTGGCGAACTTGCTCTCAGCATTCGCATATAGGCGTCACCATAGATGATTTCTTGATCTATGGTTAATGTGGCGCCTGCTGCCGTACCAATTTCAGGCAAATCCGCCTCTGCATAGGTGACTTGCGGCACACCTAGGGCTGTCGCAACACATAGGCAAACTAAAGAACGGGCGCGTTTTAACATACTGATTCAAGTAACTCCTGTGATTTGGTAGTTTTGACCATTAATGTTGAGCTTGGTTTCCTACCTTTTTCCATATCGCCTTCATTTTTGCATATGGCTTAATGATAAGGAAGCACTTAACGCTTTATCCCCCTTGCTATTAACGGATGAGTACCTAAGCACGGAAGGGGAGTTGGCCTTATTATTTTTGTGTATAAATGCTGCTACATACATTGATAATTGTGAATGAAAAGCAATGTGCGATAGCGCCGAATCGTTAAGATGTTACTATAGAACCACCTAGCTCAAGTTGTTAATAGATGAATGGCGATTCAAACCTTAGATCTTTGTCAAGAGCGTTGCCCTATGTCACTTCTATTAGTGAAACGTTCTTTTAAGCCCTTAGGGCTTGACGAACAGTTACATGTTCAATTAACAGATGAGAGCTCAATAAGAGATATACTCAACTATCTTATGATGCAAAATGCCGACGTAGATTGCTCAAAAGCAGGGAACGTCACCACACTTACGGTCAGTAAACAGGAAAATTTGTAGATGCTAGATATGATTCGTCGTTGGTACAAACGACGCTTTTCCGATCCAGAGGCGGTGAGCCTCGTCCTTATATTGCTATTTGGCTTTATCACCATCTACTTTTTTGGGTATCTGATAGCACCTCTACTTGTTGCCATTGTTCTGGCGTATTTATTGGAGTGGCTAGTAAGTCAGTTATGCCGAATTGGACTGCCCAGAACCGTATCGGTAGTCGGGGTCATTTTATTATTCATTAGTTTAATGTTGCTGGCTATTTTTGGTTTGGTGCCAACGATTTGGAATCAAGTGGGTAACTTAATTAACGACGTGCCTAACATGTATGCAGGGATGCAGAAATTTGTTGTCGAGATCCCTAAGCGCTACCCCGATCTTGCTGAAATTCACCTAGTCGAGTCGGTGATGACCAACCTTAAGAATAAGGTCTTGATGTTGGGTGAAAATGTGGTGAAAGGATCGCTTGCTTCTTTAGTTAGTCTCGCAGCATTAGCCGTATATTTGATACTTGTTCCGCTATTGGTTTTCTTCTTATTGAAAGATAAAGAAGAAATGGTGGGAATGGCGAGTGGCGTGTTACCGCGTAATCGCCGCTTAGCGAATGAAGTTTGGGTTGAAATGAATCAGCAGATTTCAAACTATATCCGCGGTAAGGTACTAGAAATACTGATTGTTGGTAGTGTCAGTTACATTACTTTTGCAATTTTAGACTTACGTTATTCGGTGTTGTTGGCTGTGCTGGTAGGGTTCTCAGTGTTGATTCCATACATTGGCGCTGCGGCGGTCACCGTACCTGTCGCTATTGTTGGGCTATTCCAGTGGGGGCTCACGCCACCGTTTTACTGGTTGTTGCTGGCTTATGGCATCATCCAAGCTTTAGATGGTAACGTTTTAGTGCCAGTGCTGTTCTCTGAAGCCGTTAACTTACACCCTGTGGCGATTATCGTCGCTGTGTTGGTCTTTGGAGGGTTGTGGGGTTTTTGGGGCGTATTTTTCGCGATACCATTGGCAACGTTGGTAAAAGCGGTGTGGAATGCGTTACCAAGTCATGAAGAACCTAGGACGTCAACCTAGCGTTACGCAGATATACGTTAGGGTAGAGTGTTTTATTCACACAAAAACGCCTCGCAAATGCGAGGCGTTTTTGTGATTTTTAGCTTGAGTACGCTAGGCGTTGTCGTTCAAGTAATCTAAAACAACGTCATGGTGAGTCTTGGTTTTGAACTTGTTGAAAACATGTTCAATCACACCATCTTCATTAATCAGGAAGCTAATGCGGTGTAGCCCATCGTAAACTTTGCCCATGCGACCTTACCCTTGGAAAAATCTAAGACGACAACTTTGACAATTTTATGAAAAATCTTTTTTTAATAGTGGTTTAGGTTAATATTTTCTCTTGTTCAACTACAAATATAGCAGTTGTCATAATTTTTTGTAAATTTGGCTCTATTTACCGATTTTCCAAGTGAAGCCTGTCATAAAAATCTTAGGTAAGCTATGACGTGGAGCTACTAGTATATATGACAGAATCGCTTGATGATCACACCTGTAACTCACTTTTGGACAAAAATCACTTAGAAGGGTTACTCGAAATGACTTCTACACGATTAGAAAAAGTATCTTGAAACCTTAAATGATCGTTATGCAAATTATCTCAGTGCAATGTAGACGCTAACTTTACTCGCGCTTTCGAAGTGCTCAAAATCTGTGGTATATGCCCTTTCGTGTTCACAATTCGGAGAAGCAAAGTACGACCAAATGGACTGTCATGCAGCAATAACGGCGGCAGGAAACTCACCTTCGGATTCAAACTTAAGGTAAGAGCCTGAAAGTACAGATACTGATGACAACTCAACATTTGAAGAGGATATTTCGTTCGAACCCATTAAAACGTCAAAGTCACCATTAACATCTGACTCATAATTGCAGTAGACACTATATGCCCTCGCTCCGATTGATAATCGATAACTAAATTCGAGTCAACGTATTCAACGTGTCTGGGGATATTCGCCGTTTCGGGGTTCATTTCAATTTTATTGCGGGTTATTAGGGTTAAGCCTCTTATTTCAAAATATTTTACGTCAACGACTGCCATGTTTTGGTCCATTTACATAACGCCAAGCGTTGCGAATCACTGTTAAATGCTATGTTAGCAGATAACCTACAACGCGAGTTTAAACCCTTCATGTGTCGCTTTGAATCCAAGTTTCTCATAGAACCTAATTGCATCAGGACGCTGCTTGTCACTTGTTAACTGAACGATTGTACAGCCTTTGTTTTTTGCCAGTTCAATAGCATATTCGAACATTTTCTCACCAAAACCTTGTCCACGATAGTCACTATGGATTCGAACACCTTCGATAAGACAACGCCAACTACCAATATGCGTCAGGTAAGGAATAAATGTAATTTGAAGCATCCCAACTAGAGAGTTTTCCAGTTCAACAACCAGTAATTCGTTGTTTGGGTCTCGCGCAATTGCTTCGAACGCTTCAAGATACGCACTATTCAACGGAACAGATGCATCTTCTCTTTTACTACCTAGCGGGTCATTTGAAAGCAAAGCAACAAGACTTTCCAAATCTTCAAAATCAACTGAACGATACTTTAATTCCATTTATAGATCCTTATTACTTCTGACTGCTAACGCTAATTAGACGGCTAACAGCCGCCTTTAACTCTCACATAATGCCGTCTTTCACTTACTGACTCAATTACATATCGATACCCTATCAACAATGCAAGGAAGTTAGGTGCTAAGAGGTCCATAATTCCCAGATTAGCGGTATTCGCATAACTTGCTGTAGTACAAATTCACACTAACAAGATATGAATGAGTATTTACTCTGAATGATTTTGGGGCAAGGACGTGTTACTTCTACCATCGGTAACACGTCCCTGGACACTTTCGAGTTAGAAAGTGCCGTGGATAAGAAATCAAGTAATCACATCTCTGGACAAAAAGTGATAGTGTAAGTCTTACCCATCAGAATTGAGAGTACAGGCGTGAGTTAGCAGTATTGCTACCAATACCGCTACTATACCTTTAGATAGCTATCGTACTCTTCGGTTGCTATCAAATTTTGTTTGTTCGACTTCATTTGGCTTTATGCTGAAGAAAATGGCATACAAGACAGGGATAATAACTAACGTTAATAATGTTGCGAAAGTAAGACCAAACACCAATACAACAGACATCGACTTAAAGAACGCATCAAAGAACAGTGGGATAACGCCTAGGACTGTTGTTAGCGCGCCCATGATAACTGGCCTCACACGGCTTGCCGCAGCATCGATAACGGCATCAAACCTTGGTTTACCTTCAGAAATTTCCAAGTCGGTTTGATCCACCAAAACAATCGCATTTTTTATCAACAAACCAGACAATGACAACAAGCCCAATATTGCCATGAATTCCATTGGGGTCCCTGTTGCAAGCAAACCTGCTGACACACCGATTAACGCCAGCGGAACCACGAGCCATATCACCACCGACTGTTTTACCGTCCCAAACAAGATGAACACCACAATCACCATTGCCAACAAACCAAGTGGAATGGTAGATGCTAGGTTTTCATTCGATTCTTTAGAATCACCGTACTCTCCGCCCCACTCCAATTGATAGCCATCAGGAAGAGGAATCGCTTCAATTTGAGGCCTTAATCGCTCAAATAAATCGGAGGTTAATTCACTCGGAATTGGATCAGACTGAGCTCTGATCTCCCATTGGCGATCAACTCTTCTTACTAAACCATCGCGCCATACTGTGCGATAGCCGTCGGTAACCTGTCCAATAGGCACCGCATGACCTGTTACCGAGCTGATAACTTGGATATTTTTAATGTCCCTCACATCGTGACTTTCAGATTCAGGAGCGCGAGTAATAATCGGGATCAGCTCATCATTTTCACGATATGCGCCAATATTTTTGCCAGAGAAATTGGTTTCCAACGCTGAGGCGAGATCTTCACGAGAAACCCCAACTCTTTGCGCCGACTTTTCTGAGTAGATCGGCTCAATAACGCTGATAGGCTGACGCCAGTTATCTTTAATTGATAACGCTTTGCCATCTGCCGCCATAATGGCTTTCGCTTGGCTGGCAATCTCTCTCAAGACTTTTGTATCTGGACCACTGAATTTGGCTTGAATACGGGAACCGCCACCCGGCCCAAGAACAAACTTCCACACTTTACCTTGAGCGTCAGGGAACGACTCATCAATATGGCTTTGAATATCAGCAAGCAACCCATCGATGATTCGGTAATCATTAGTTTTAACCAACAATTGCCCATAAGCCGAGTTCGACGACTCTGGAGCGTAGACCAACATGAACCGAGGAACACCACCCCCAATGGAAGCTTGAACATCCTCCACGCCATCAAGTGATTGAATATACTTATTTAAACGCTCAACATCATTCTTGGTAGTGCTCGCATCCGTCCCTTGTGGTAACCAATAGTCAACAACAAATAACGGGGTCGTTGAGGCAGGGAAGAAGCCAGGTTTCACGAACTGAAAACCCCATACCGACACAAAGAACATAGCAACAATACCAACAATCACTAGGTAACGTTGTTTAAGAGAAACAAACAGCAAACGTTTATACGCTTTGGTGAATCCGCTCTCTTTTTGCTTGCCCTCTTCGACGACAGTTAACTCTTTAAATAACCAATGACAAAATAAAGGTGTTAACGTAATGGCAAACAACCAACTAAACATCAAGGAAATTAGGATTACCCAAAATAGATGTCCGGTATATTCAGCTGTCGCCCCTGGAGCAAAACCTATCGGTGCGAACGCAATGATTCCTACTAACGTTCCGCCGAGTAGAGGCCAGATAGAGCGTTGAACGATTTGCTTTGCTATCTCTAATTTCTTGGCCCCCGACTTCACGCCAACCAAAATACCTTCGGTAACAACGATCGCGTTATCGACCATCATTCCTAGTGCAATGATTAATGCACCCAACGAAATTCGGTGCATCGGAATATCAACAAAGTTCATTGTCGCTAGCGTCGCAAAGATTGTAAGCAGAAGAATGGACCCAATCACTAACGCAGATTTGAAGCCCATAAAAATGAACAACGTTACGATAACAATCAACAGTGCCGCAATAACGTTTACAACAAAATTTTCAACCGACGAATCAACAATATTGCCTTGGTGGTAGAACTCATGCAGTTCAATACCTAGCGGTCTTAGATTTTCTGTTTCGGCAATTTTAAGATCGATCTCTTGACCAATTTGAACAATGTTACTGCCGAGAACTCCAGATATACCAACAGCAATTGCGGGCTGACCATTATACAAAAACTCTTTTTCCGTCGGCTCTTGGTAACCACGCCAAACATTTGCGATATCTTTGAGGTAAATGAGCTTTCCGTCAGAATCTACCGAAATCATTAAATTACGAATAGAATCGATAGAGTCAATGGCGGCAGTCGGGTCAATCACTAAGCGTTTGCTGCCCACTTTTACACTGCCTGCAGAGACAACTGCATTTTGCTGGCTTAGCATATCAACAATGCTTGAAACAGACAGGCCAAGCCTTTTTGCATCTTGCTTAGATATTTCTACGTAGATGGCTTCCTTTTTTATACCATCAAGAGAAACACGCGCCACACCGTCTACCTGCAGTAAGGAACTTTGCAATGTTTTGGCGTATTTCTTAAGTTCAAGATTTGAATATCCATCGCCCGTTAGGAAATAGAGCAAGCCAAATACATCACCAAAATCATCCGCGACATAAGGTGTTTGAGCTCCCGGCGGCAGACTAGCAGTCGTATCACTGATTTTATTTCTCAGCTTATTCCAAACCAGTTGCAAATCACCTCGCGTTTTTGAGGCGTCGTATCTTACTTCGACATTAATTTCTGATTTGCCATAAGTTGATACTGAATCAATGGTTTTCACCTCAGCGAGTTGTTGTATCGCTTTTTCCAAAGGCTCGGTAACTTCAAGAGCAACCTCATGTGGGTTGGCCCCCGGATAACCAGTGACTATCACGGCTTGTCGAATTGTAAACTCGGGGTCCTCAAAACGAGCCATGTTTTGATATGCTTGCCAACCACCCGCAATGGTTAGCAAAATAACGATGACACTCAGCACCGTATTCTTAATTGTAAATTCAGCTATATTCATTTCAATTCGCCTGTTCGTTGGTCGCTTTTACAAACTGATTCAGTAAGGTTATTTCCACTCTCTTACTTTCATCCCTTCGTATAGGTAGGCAACACCTGCGCTTACTACCAACTCATCTTTTTCCAAACCTGACTCTGCAATTAAGGTATTACCGACGCCTTCCGCAACCGTAATTTCACGTTTCGCCACCTTCATACTCTGTTTATCGACAACCCATACATAAGTACCCTCGCCATCACTGGTAATGGACGCTAACGGTAAAGTGATGTGACTGCCTGCACTTGGTGCACCGACGTGGACCTCTATGGTTCCGCTCATACCTGGAAGCACAAGCAAGTCTTTTGGAGATTCAAATTCATAAGTCACTGTATAAGTTTGCGTTGAAGTATCCGCTAAAAGAGTGGCTTCTTTGTATACCGCATGAATGCTTGTTTCTGGCGCTACATCTAATGCAATGAATGAATCAATTGAACGCTTTTCAAACTGGCGCTTATAGAGTGTAGCTAGGTAGTCAGCTGGCAAGTCGATAGATGCTTCCAATTTTGTACCGCCAATGAATATAACTGCCGTTTGGCCCCCAGAAATAGCCTGGCCTTGGTCGCTCATTTTGCTAGCAATGACGCCATCAAACGGAGCCCTTAATACAGAATCGGTTAGCGCTTGCTTTGCCGCATTCAACTGCGCCCGACTTACATCCCTTGAAGTCACAAGCTCTTGAAACGTACTTTGAGAAATTGCCTTACTTTTTATAAGTTTGCTCGCTCTTTGATACTCTATTTCTGCATTTTTATTTTGTGCTTTGGCTTTGTTTAAGCTGTTAAGCAACTCGCGCTGATCGAGCTTTGCAATCACATCACCTTTTTTTAGAGCCTGAGCACTTTGCACATCAAATAGCTCGATTTTTCCGCCAAACGGAAAGCTTAATTCAACGAGTTGATTATCTGTCACAACGGCAGGGAATTTACTCACTTCAACAGCATTATCAATGCCCGTTAAAACCCACTTTACTGGGCGAACTTTTTGCTCAGTTTCTTGTGCTACATTGTCGTTATTACACCCAAATAACGCGATGGTCGCGGTCAGAAGTACAAGTGGGCGCATTATTGCTTTTTGGCTCATTAACCTTTCCTCATTCTCAATCCTCAAATCACGTGTTTGTCATAACCAGTAAAAAAGAGGAGAGCTCGCTATTACATCAATAATACACCTTTTAAAATAGCGGATGAATTCCGCTATTTAGACGCTATAATATCAACATGTGGTGGTATTTATGGTTCACACCTAAACTTCAAGTGTGCCTATCGTGTATCTAAGAATTATAACTCATATCAATCTAATTTATATATAGACATTAATAATTGCTTAAGTGATTAGATTTTTATTAGCAATGAGACTGGCGTCTAGCGTAAATTCACAATAGCATAGCCAATGCAAACATAGATGCATTTCAGCACTTCTTCCTCGGCCCCCTGGATAAGATGCTTTAAATTGCTGACTCCCTCTCGTGTTGGAATAATGGGGGCTGCCGCGAGAATGGCGGACTTAAACTCCTTATTATTGGATAAGCCGTTGACCCAAGAATGATAAAATGCATCCGTCGACGTGAAATCAAGGTGCTTCATTAGAACTCGATTGAGTTTTAATTTTAGAACTTGAATGAGATCCGCTTTCTTAGGGAAGTGGCGGTTAATCCCTGAGCGAGACACGCCACAATGATCGGAAAGATTAGAAAACGTAAGTTGGTTGAAACCTTGCTCTAACGTAATCTTAAAAGCAGCATCAATGATTTTCTGCTTGGTTAACTCAGCTTCTGCGGCGCTTGCTCTACCCATAGTTTATCCTCTTATTACCTGAGTCTCTCATATCGTATATCAACACGCTGGAAACAAAGCAGTCAAATAACATACAACATTGATAAACCATGCTTGGCAATAGAGACTAAATGATAACCCTGTAATTCTGAGCCCAATTTGAATCTCCAATATTTCATTGTAAACTCACTTTGGGGCATCTAACGTTTATACTTTGGCCATCTGTTATACCCAATGTCAGGGTTGTTAGAGTCATACTGACGAATCAACTCAGCTTCCTTTTTGTTTACCTCATCAGCACTGTCAGAAAAGAAAATGATTTCACGGCGAATAGTCATATTCATCCTTTCTTCGAAGCTGAAATCTTCAGCGATCACATCGCTTTTAGCACTTCCCCAGTAGTTGATACTGTTTGTCAGATCTTTCCCGATATAGATCTTGCCGTTTGGGTATGTGATTTTGTAAATAACCTTGCTATTACTATCCATATTGACCTTCAACGAGATTGGCTAGAGACGAGCTTCTAACATTAGAAAATGTTGGTCAATATGAACATCCTTGTTTAGTGAAGAGCATCTACTCTAAGTGGTTTTGGGGCACTTTCGAGTTAGAAAGTGCCACGAGTCAAAATTCAGGTCTATGAAGCCTCTGGACAAAAACGTTTTAGAAATGTTGATCTAAACAGTTTATTCAGATTAGAAAAAGTACCTTGAAACCATAAACGTTTGTTAGTTGCCAGTATCCAAAACAGCCCCCTCTAGTATCTTTCGATATTGCGGGCTAAACTGAAGCTCTGAATGTGCATCATTCATTCGTTTTACCTCGTCTATATGGGGCTTAATTTCATCCCATATACCAACTATATGCTTGTGATAAGCAAGCATTTCAGGACGTTGCTTACTACCAGCAATAAAATAGTCTTCTGGGATTTCAAAATGGTGATTTTTTCTAAGCCAGAAAAGACCAACTGTATAGCTTGACCATGACACAATATTAACCATATCCAAACGAGATAAACTAGATTTCAAAGTCTCTTGTACATTTAACCTAGAGTAGACCTCATAAATTAATGGTTGTGTCTGCTCTAGTCGAATCAATGGGATGGGGTGACTGCCTTGTGGCTTGGACATTGGAGTAAATGATTCTGTCCCGTGGAATCTATACAACACTAGTGATAATGCGACTGAAAAACTGCGAACTTCTTCATCAAATACAGCCGCCTCAAAATGTCTAGCTAGTGCACGTAAACATGATATTGTCGCAAAGTAGTCCGCAGCAATTTCAGTCACATGAGAAACGGCTGAAGCTTTACCTGTTAGAAGTTGGTTAGCCACGTTCTCACTTGCCGCACAATCGACAATATCCATTCCAACACCGCAACCATACTCTTGCCTGACTTTTCCGTGCTCTTGAACCAAATGACCTAACTCATGGAAAAACAACCAAGTAATTCCACTAATGAACATGTTTTTTTTGCAATCTTC
This sequence comes from Vibrio sp. GJ43-1, assembly GCF_055808835.1. Classification (NCBI taxonomy): domain Bacteria; kingdom Pseudomonadati; phylum Pseudomonadota; class Gammaproteobacteria; order Vibrionales; family Vibrionaceae; genus Vibrio; species Vibrio sp. GJ43-1. Next base: position 972,536 of record NZ_CM147884.1, read on the forward strand.
TAAAGTAGATTCAGATGATAAAATCTTCGGATATTCAAAATCTTGAAAGACGATATCGAACTTGTCACTATCAATACCACTTTCAATATATTGAAAGTAAGCTTCTACATCTCTGTATAGTAATACTGCTGTTTCATATGTTAGTCCTACATAATGCTTGGGTGTACTTTCATCTGCAATATCAACAGCAGCCCAAGCATAGAAGATCTCTCTCGTACTCCACCGTACAGATATTTCACCATTGATATCTTTATACAAACCATCATTCAGATCGTCAACGATCGTTGAAAACACTTGGCATGTAAGATCTATAATTTCATTATCAAACAAGGGGGTCACCTGCATGTGATTTTATCTGGGCAACTAGCCCAATTAAGGTGTGAACCACGCTACCACAGAACTCAACTTGGACGCCGTAAACACTAAGCTACACTTAAGCCCAAAATGCCAAGCGTGAGGAATCACTCTGAAATTTTTTGTTAGACTTTTGTTTGCCTCATAATATCAAACGCTACTTTCCACGCTTCCAAGTTTGCCTCTAAAGCTTGCGATTGAGTGACTGCGCTAGGGTCATAACGAATGCATGGCTTAAAATCCAAAGCTTTCCAATTTACATGCCCTTCGTCAATATACCCTAGGCTCTTAGCTTTATTCCTAAGCTTTTTTATCTCATGTGTGAATTTAGGTTCTTCGAACTTATTGATATAAGACTTTAGGACTTTTTCAGCAAATTGAAGAGAATGCCACGCCGATAGCGAAAAGTTGGCATTATTGGAAGTGAATTGATCGCAACTCACTAGTGCGTCAGATAGGGCACTATTTATCAGAGGCTCATTTTTGTGAACTTGAAGATTAGTCATTGCTCCCATTGCAACTCCAAACTTATACATCAACCTACTTTCGTCAGAGCTAGTAGATTTCTCGCGAACATATTTCGGTAAACCTAGCAACAAGTCGAACACGTTAAGAACCACTTTAGAATCTAAAGGCAACTTACTGGCTGTAACTTGAATGCTTCCGTATATCTGGGGTAATTTACATGCATAAGAAACACCTTTTATTTGAAACGGAAAACGTCCAACCGACATATCTACTTTTAAAGCATCACCATATCGCTCGTCATACCATTTAGTCACATGGCTGGATAGGTTTTGAGCTGTAATTGGGAGATTGGCAGGTTGCTTTGAACCACCAAATAATACACCAGAAATATTTAATTCATTAAAGACCTCAAGAACAGCACGTATTGGCCTTTGATGTACCGCGACTAAATCCATATCAAACTTGTCATCAACTCCACCCACAATTTCATCTAGCTGTTTCTGAGTTAAATTCATATTTTCAATTCCCATTACTAAAGCCATGTAGCCCTATTAGCTTGCTGAGTGACGTTTTTCGTCCCAAGTTTCAAGCACAAACATCGCTATTGTATGCGCAGAGTGAATTGCTAAGCGAGCATGGCGAGGCTTTAATTTATACATAACTCGACCCTCACCATGCGCAGAACTGGCATGTGTGCGAAACGCTCCTATACCGTCAACAATTGACAAGATGCCTGATAGTACTCTTTTTAAGTCATCATCTTGAACCAATTTAGGATCGAAACCTAAATCACCACGCACAACTTTCCAAACATTTTGTAGATCCTGCTTTTGAGGTTGTGCTAATTGTTCGTCAGCAATATAGACCTTAAATATGGATTCCAAAATATTGCAAGCTGCTGACACTGACTCTCTAGGTTCGGAGTTTACATTTGCTAGCGCTCTTGTAAATTCAGCCTCAATTGAGGGAATATCCCTACCTTTAATTAAGTCAGACAAAGAACGACTTGGAGCTGAACTACCATCAGATATAATCCCGCCATTAATGTAAGTTAGATTGCACTGCACAAGAATTGACTCAAGTTTTTCTTTGAATTCCTTTTTATGATTTGTAACGTTAGTTCCCCACAGGAAGACCTCTTCCTCTTCTTGCTTAGGTAGCTCCATATACGTTTCAACCAACTTACCAAGGACTTTCAGTGGTTCACCTGATTCTTTGTTAATTCGTCTTAACCAGGCTTGAACTTTAACGGGTTTAGAACCTTCAGGCGGCTCCCCTGGAGCATCAGCATATAAGAAAAGGTTATCGAGACTTGCATGAGTTTCGAGTGCAGATAAATTGTCTGATAAAACCGCTATCATGGGCGCAGGAATGTCTTTTCTCATATTGCCTCTTAATTAAAAAATGATGATTGCGAGCTATCGCTTTCTATACGGCATCTGTCCGTATTTTGTATTCACAAAATAGCGTCTATTGCTTCAGGGTTCAACTATAAATCAATAGGTTAATAACAAAGTAAATAGGTTGGATTGCTCTGTGTGGCACTGTGGTACAACTATGACAACTTCTTGCTTCGGATAATTTTTAGTAGGGAAAACGCACGCCCTTGTATTTTGTAGAGTATTTAATCTAAATGATTTTGGGGCACTTTCTAGTTAGAAAGTGCCACGAGTAAAACTTCTTTACTCAGATTTATTCTTACTTGGAAACCACTTGCGTTTCAGAGCATTTAAGTTCAATCCGATGCCATAAAAGTTCGGTTTTATTTCAATGATATCTTCTTCATTATTAGTAACGGCTTTTCCTTTATCTTGGAATTTTGATAGTCGTTCAATTAACGCACATTTCACGTTAGCTAGTACATTTTGGACTTGAGATGCTGAAATATGGAAAGAAGTCACTTTCACGTTTAGGCTGTCTTGTATCAGTTTACATAAGCTAGGATCTTTCAAAATCAAACCGTTCTCTTGATAAACTTCTAACTCAACAACTCCTGCACGTAACCGAGTACAGTTAATAAATTGCATATCATCACGATTTATCACGAACTTTCTATGATGGTCGTCAGCATGATATCCCTTAACTTCTCGATACTCAGGAACAACGTCATCATTTGTCATCGCAGTCCCTTGATATCCAGTTAATTCAAATTTGACCCATTTCACCAGCTCTGAATCTTCAGCTTGAGTAGCTAAAACAAGTAACTTCTGTAATGACTCAGATAAAGGTCGACTATTCAAATTATCGATAATTGATTTCTTGTTCATATGTTTCCTTATTTAACAAATCTACGATCCAAATTCGCCGCTGTCTTGAATGTCAAACCTACAGGTTTTATGTAGGGAACCTATTTAGAGATTCTTTGATTGAACTGTAAATTACACCACATGGAACGGACAGGAGGTCTTCGGAATTTTCCATGAATATCAGTTAATTTGTAATACTTAATCGAGGTAATCATTATGTCTAAAGCATTCCGTCAAGAATCATCATCAGTAGAAGTCCGTGAAGCTGTCATGAAAGCTATGGGGATTGATACCAGCCCTATGATGTACCAACGCGACGAGCACAGTAGGCTAAGAGAAGTCATTATCGGTCACACCATTGGTGCAGCTTACCCACCCAAAGGTAAATCGACAGATAACTTTGCAGACCATATCCCATATCTGTCGGGTGACTTCTACGACCAATTCGAAGAAGGTCAGCGTATTCCATTTGAAGCGTTTGCTCCAGAAATTGTCGAAGCATACAACCAACTACACGCCGATATGAAAGCAGCATATGAGGCAGAAGGGGTGATTGTTAATGTGCTTGAAGCTCCCACAGACCGTCAACTGGACTATTTTGGTTGGACAGAAGGTACAGGGTACTGGCCTGTGACTCTTGCGAGTAACTACCAGGTGTTCGGTGACGTGCTTGTGGAGATGATGAGCTCAGATAACATTCTAGAATCGGCTCTCGCAGGCTTCCAGTCACGCGAAGTTTATAGGAAAAAGTACCAAGAGAACCCTAATGCTGTGTGGGCAGCAATGTCGGCAAGTGCTCCATATGATCAAGCTGCGGATGACAGTGATACGCTCTTTGTCCAAGGTGGTGATATTCGCATGCTTGATGACAAAAACATTATTGTTGGAGTTGGTGAGGCTACAGGTCAAGAGAAGGCGACGTCAACCAACTTAGAAGGTGCAGAGCACTTCAAGCGTATGATGGAACGATTTGGTTTCACCGTTCACATTGTCCGCTTCAACGGAGACCTAGCTTTTCACTTAGATTACTTGTTTGGCAATATCGCACCAAATACGTTTGCGGTCATTGAAGGCACTTTCCTAGATGGCTTGCCAGAGATATTGAAAGATGCAGATATTATTTGGCTACCAGCGGAAGATGCCGATAGAGCTGGCGCGAATGTTGTATCACTTGGGCCTGATGTACGTGGCCAGTATCGAGTGATGGTGCCTAGTCGTCGAACCGATCCAACGTTGGTTGAAGGACTAGAGATACGCGGTATTCGACCTGTGGAGATTGAATGTGAAGTCGTGGCATCAACTGGCGGTTCGATTCGCTGCGCGACGTTAACCGTGGCTCGCGAGAACAATACAGTCCCTGAGTCGTTCAGCAGTTAAGCTTCTATCTCAAAATTAAGCCCCTTCTCAGGGGCTTAATTGTTTAAACTGTATGGGGAGTGTATCGTGAATAAATATCGGTTTTATCTAGGAGTGGTGCTTGTCGCATTAGGCGTTGCCCTACCTTTTATTGTAAGTCCACTTGTACTAAGTACCTCTTTATCATCGGCTTGGAAAACGTCCATCATTGGCGTAGCCATCGTTGGGGGACCTGAAGTTTTTATGGTTTTCGCAGCGATTGTTGCAGGTAGAGAAAACGTTAAGTTGATTGTATCTAAAGTTTCAACCCTGTTTAGTCACATGGTCGGCTGGCATGTGGATAGCAAGTTTAAATATTACTCAGGTTTGTCGCTTATTGGCACCGGATTATTGGCGACAACCATTGAGTTATATGCTTTTCCAGAGCAGGTATTGTTATCAAACGGGCAAATCGGAACGACCTACATCAATTCTTTGACTTATGATTTTTGTGTGTTAATAGGTTTCCTTGTAGTGGGGCAACGATTTTTCCATCGGGTGGTAGCAATACTGCGCTATTAGTATGATCCGCGTATGAGCAAGGGATTGCGCCATTTACACCATCTGCGTGAGCTTCGAGATAAGGAAACTTAAGGCTGGTCTGCGAATTAAGTTAGACGGAAACCTAACTTCAGCAGAAAGTATATTACTAGTACGACTAATTTCTGACGTTTCAAGCATATTAATAGTACCTTGAGCTACATATTTTTCAGCAACCACTCTCGGTATTAATGCCCAACCTAAGTCGAGCTCAACCAGCCTTACAACACCCTCAAAGTCATCCACATCCCATGTTTCAAATCCAATGATGAATTGCTGGTAGCCTGGGTTATCGAACATCGCTCTACAACAGATTTGTCGATGTGATGCTAGCGTTGACATGCTTGCTATATTTGTACCTGCCAAATTGCTTTCTGGAGAGCATATCCCAACTATTTCGAAGTTTGTAAAGTGAACAAACTCACAGTTATCACCAGAGGTCCCTTCTGAAAGTACAACTATACATTGTGCTTTCTCTTGTGCTAATGCTTCGCGTAAATCGACCAAACTGCCTCGAATTATCGATAGGTTAATAGTGGGGTACTCGTTAGCGAGCAATATCAAACCATGTTCAACGAGCTCTATCGGAACGACTTGGTCAACACCTATAGTAATGCTGTCCTCAACATCGCTAAGAAAACTGTTAGCAATAGATACAATCTTATCGCTTTGGAAAATCAGGTTGCAGGCAACGGGGTAGATGGCACGGCCTTGGGTATTAAGAACAGGGTATTTTCCGGTCCGGTCGAATAATTCGATACCAAGTTTGTCTTCCAAGCTTGAAATTGCAGAGCTTACAGTGCTCAGGCTCTTGTTGTGAGCCTTTCCTGCAGCGGTAAACGATCCTCTCTCGACGGCGGACACAAACAGAGTCAAGTGTTCTATGTTGAGCATTGTTATGGCTCCTCTAACTATATCTAGGTACGGAATTTTCGTAGTTTCGCTGTTTCGCGATTCCAGTGTAACTTGTTACAGTCTAGTCATCCAAGCTAGTCATAGCAACAAAAGTCAAGCTGAGAATGGTTTGAATTAAGACTTTTTAGGTTGGGAAAACATAAAGCATATGCAAGTGAATTTGCGTCTGCAGTACTGAAACGTATCGGAATGGCGTTTAGCAAATTGAGTAACTGGACTCATCGCTCGAGTAGTTGCAAACGGATTTGATGAAACTGAACTAAATGAATGAGGTTATTAAGATGAATAAATCAACAAATGCGACTAATCAAGCAGCTATGGAAGAATTAGACCTAATCAAAATGGCTAAAGCGAAAGTGAACGCACCGTTCGATTCAGCAGGAAAAAAAGCCAAACAAGCATCCATTGATGGTGAGCTAGAGTTGGTGCATGAATTTGAAATGCAGCCATATCATGGCTCCAGTTTTGAAATCAAAAAAGGTCAAGTAGTACGCTACGAGGTCATGCAAGATTCGCAAATTATTGATTGTTTCTACATGGTTAAAGAGCGCCCGATGGAAGAGTATGCAGATAGCTTTAACACCGCGTGTTTTGGGCCCCATGTACAAGTCGAAGGTTCGCACTACTACTCGAATACGCCTTTTGGCCGACCATTGCTAACGCTTACGCGAGATACTGTAAACAACAAGTTCATGAAAGAAAAATATGGACCATTGGCAGCGCATTCTTATGTCATTCACAATGGGGCCTGTAATGCGTCTACTTGGGAGCATACTTATGGCACAGTCAACGCTAATAACTGTCACGTAAACTTCGCTGAAGCATTCTTACAGTTAGGTGGAGAAGATCTTGCGCGTCGATATATTCAGCCTGCTGCATTTATGCATTTTCAGCCAATTGCGTTTGATAAAGAGCCAGATACAGCGCTGACTTACTTCCCAAGTGAGGGGGTGATTAGAACAGGTGATTTTGTCGAATTATTAGCACATGCAGACTTATTAGTCGCGGTATCTCTTTGCCCGATGGGCAACCAGAACGAGTTAGGTGGGATGGAAGAGATGGTCTGTTCGCCAGTGAAAGTAAAGATTTTTGAGGGTAAAGATTCTCCGCTTGAGACTGCACCAAGTCCAAACCTCAAGAGCGCCAACGCTGTGGACTATGTTCTCGCAGGTCGCCCGGGAATGATTACCGGAAAAATAGCCCCAACAAAGTGATGACGTGGCACGGGGCCCCGCAAATGCGGGGCTTTTATTAAGTGAGGTATCGCACATGAAGAATATGAGTAAAGCGCGTAGCTCTCGTTCACTGAAAGACACGGTCAATACACCTTTCAAGACGTTTGTGTTCATTATGTTTGTTTTAGGAATGTCATTAACCGTTCTTTTTCCATTTGTAGGCACGGCTGCAGCTGCAATATTCGACCTTGATGTAGTAGAGGGGAGTGCTTTTGCTGGAACAACCTGGGTCGTTGGAGAGGTACTTTTTTAGGAGGACGCCCTATTTTAGGGAAGGGCGTCTCTTCCATTGTCACCAATAGACTCAAGCGAGCGTTCAAATGCTCCTCTACCTAATTAAAATGGAAAATAAGAAACCCCGCCTATGCGGGGTTTCTTATTTTGGGAAATGATAAAAAGCTAATTGCTAGGGGCATCTAGAAGCACGTCATTGCTCTAATCTGCGCGTTTTCTTCGTATTAACCATTCTTTAAGGAACCTGCATTGCACTTAATCAACATACGGGTGAACAATACTAGGTGGCGGTTCCAAGTTATAAGATCGAACCAACGCCATCTTGTGCTTGCAGGGCAATATTAAACATCATTTAAAATAATCGTAAGGCATATAAGATTACTCAAGTAATAGCAGAGCATAAAAAGTCGCCTTTTTGCGCTTTGAGGGAAATATCTATCTCCGGTGGGAGCTGATGAGTTATTACCTTTCGTTCGAAAAATCGGTAAGCAACTTACTAACTGCTTTCTCTATTGTTGGTCATAATGTGTACATCAAATGAACGAAGCGAACGCTTCACTAATCACACATTGACCGAAAGAGTTGGAGATACATATGTCTATTACAAACAATGACCGAAGAGAATTCTTGAAGAACGCAGGTATGGCAGGCGCTGCTGGAGTGACAGCCGCGATGGTTCCTGGCTTAACAATGGCAAGCGAGAGTAACAGCAACAGCAAAGTATCGTCTAAGGCAAAGCTGCACCTAACCGCGAAAGATTTCAAAAACGTGATTCCTAAAGAAGGAGAGGTGATCCCTGGTATGGCCGAGCAAGGAAAGGGTATTCGTCATTACGTTGAAAGCGAATATGCAAAAGCACGCGCTGTATTGGTTGGTAATGCCAGTGAACTGTGGATTCCAGATGTGGATATGTGGGAATACAACAACCTATTGAAGGGAGCGCCAGATGAAATTAAAGACTTTATGGTCAAATACGGTGGCACGAACTTGTGGGAGTCGAATCCAGAAATTGCACAACAAATGAAAAATGAGTCTGACGCACTGGCGGCTGCATTTCGTAAGCATGGCGTGCATGTGATCCGTAATGAAACAGGCTCAACGCCAAAAGAGTTGGTTGACTACAACTATGCATGGGCTGGTCAACGTCAATGGACTTTGTTTGGACAGTCTGCGAGTGAGTCATTTGGTCATGCGTTTGTGTCGTTCTGGGAAGTATCGAACTCATGCATCTCAGAGTTAGCGCATCGCGAAGCTATTAACGAAATAATGAAGAACGATAAAGAAGCAATTTGGATGTCGATGCCAGCGCATTTTCCGGCAGCAGACCGCAAGAACTTAGGGCCATTCCTAGCGCCGGGGGACCCAATTGTTTTGAATAAAAAAGTCATTATTGGTATTGGTGTAGAAGATCCATCACATATTAATGACCCTAGCAAACCTCGCTCAAGCGGTGATGAATATGGCGCAGAAATCCTAACACGTATGCTCAAGCCGCTGGGGTGGGAAACCGAGATTGTGTATTTCAATAGCAATTATACTTATCACATTGATTGTATGATGGCTCCACTGGAGGAGGGACTAGTCGCCGTCTATGAAGAGGCATTGATTACACCTCTTGAAGAGATCGAAGCGCTTAAAGGCTGGGAAGTGATTAAGGTATCTTACGAAGACTTTAAGCAAGGTGCTTGTAACAATGAGCCTCTTGGCGATCAGAAACTGATTCTTCCAGCAGGATGCGACAATCTTGTATCAGAGTTGGAAGGGAGAGGTTGGTTGTGTGAGCAAGTGCCATATAACACAATCTATTCATTGACTGGCTCAGGTATCCACTGTTCTACAGCGGGTATATGGCGTCAATCATAATATTAGTAAAACGGCCCTATGCGGCCGTTTTTTTCTATGAGTTTGGAATGCCTTTTAGTTGTTCCACCATGTAGGATAGACCTGGGCCGTGGCTCAAGCTTGGGTTGACTTTAAAATCGAGCATAAACGTGGTCTTGGCAAAGTTATTCTCTAGATTCATGACTTTTAACGTCCCTAGTTGAGCGCGTTCATCCGCAATGGATTTGGGAACGATTGCCCAACCCAAATCATTCTCCACAACCCTTATTACATCGTCTGTAGAGGCAAACTCCCACACCTCGTTTGAAACAATAAAGTCGTTCAACATTTCATTGTTCATTAGGCCAGAGCTACAAATTTGTCTGGTCTCAACGAGTTGCTCACCATTAACTGCACCAGAATCCGAGAGATGCGAATCGGGAGAGCAAACAGCGACCATCTCTATATTGGCAATGTGATAGTAGTCAGCAGATACATTCTTGAAGCTATTAGCAAAATGAATGGCGAGATCTATCTCTTCAGTGTCGAGCATTCGATAGAGTTGATTTACGGTACTGCGAGTTTGCCTCAGTTTGGTATTTGGGAATTTGGCTTCAAACTTTGCAATGATAGGTTCGATTAGCGAGAAAGGGACGAGCTCATCCATGCCGATCACAAGTTGCTCCTCAATATCGTTTATGATGCTGTGAGCCATGATCTCCATTCTCTCGGCTTGTCGGAGCAATTGGACGCCAATCTCATACATTCTTTGTCCTTCCGGAGTCAATTCCGGATATTTCGTGGTTCTATCGAATAGTTTGACTCCAAGCTGATCTTCTAAATTGGCAATAGCCGCGCTAACAGTTGTGAGCGCTTTATTCTTTTTCCTAGCAGCGGAAGAGAATGATCCAGAATCAGCGGCACAAATGAAATAGTTTACGTACTCAAGGTTAATCATAAGGACTCCGATTCATGACACCTCTTACATTATAGAGGGGCGCAAGCGACTATCAAAACAGGCAATAGATTTCGAGATTCGTCTTTGTTCATGTGAGTGGGAACTAAAGAAGACATAAAGCGATTTTCTCAATGACTTTACTTTTTAACTGATTGAAATATAAGAGGTCAACCCTTCGGTAAACTCGTAGGAACCCTACTTGAGCCTGCATGGCGAGAAGTCTAGCATGGTGATGATCTGTTAGTAAATAGCAGCCACTGAGCAAGCTCAAGCGAATGATTTGTTCGTTAACTTAATTGATATGTAATGTGTTTAAAGTTGTAAGGCATGAAAATGAAGACGGCTATGCGATATCACTCCAATTTGGATACAGAGAAATGTGTCTTTGTGCTAAGAGAACTAATTCCAACGATTCAAAGTCATTTTGATGGCTTCTATCTCGATAAATCTCTGGTTGGTCAGTTATCGGAGATGAACTTAAAAGATATTAACGACAAGATTAGTAACCCTAACCCAGACTTTTCGAACTATTTAAATCGCGAGTCATATATTACGCAATGTTGTAGGAAACGAGAGTTCGTCTATTATCTTGATAAATGTATGAGTCGGTTTAATGGTAGTCAAAATAGTATTATTAACTTAGCCTTCGTAGTGATGTTAGACCTGCTTGTTGAAGCTAGAGTATTGCGCTACAAGCAGAGAAGTGAGTTGTTATACAAAGCCATGATGAATGCAAGTGCTGTCTACACTGATTAGGTGTTCGCTTTGGTCATGTCAATAAGTGCGAGTAGGAAAGTTAGAGAAGATAGTGCTCCATGTTTGTGTTAGATTTTGCATATAGCCTTTTGTTACGCGAGCGTATCAATGATGAACATAGAGCATCTCAAAATATTCATTACTTCCGCAGATTTCGGCTCTTTTTCAGCAGCCGCGCGTCACCTTTCTAAAGGGACAACTACGGTTGCAGTTACTGTGGGCAAGTTAGAGGACTATCTAGGGTGCACCTTATTTGATCGCTCTGGCGGTAAAGCAAACCTGACTGAAGAGGGCAAAAAACTCTACGACATGGCGCAGCAGGTGTGCTGGCAAGCGACACGCTTAGAAAACAGTATTTCAAGAATGACGACTCAGCAAGAGTCTCAAATAACGATTGGCTTAGATGGGATAGTGCCAATCTCATTCATCCAACCTTTCATCGACAACATTGAAACAGAGTCTCAGCTAGAAATTTCACTGATTCGCGCGTCGGCTAAACGTTTGTTACATCAGCTTGAAACTGGTGATATTGATGCAGCGATCATTGTTGCTGATGCGTTTAATACGTCCGGAACCGAGTTTTATCACATAGCTAACCTAGATTTGACTACAGTTTGCTCTCCTGATTCTTACCTTACCGATGAGGATGTAGTGTTACTTGAAGCTTTGACTTTGTATCGCCAAATTATGACCGAAGATCAGGTCACAAACGTTTCACTGTCCTCTCAGCACACTGTGTCGAGTGATGTTTGGGTGGTGGAAAGATGTGATGAGCAAATCCGCTTGGTTGAACAAGACCTCGGATGGGCAATATTACCGAAACAAAGTGCCAAAGTGTTTTTAGAAGCAGGGTCAATTGTAGAGTTCCACAATGCGGTCGAATGTGTCCCGACAAGCATTCCGTTGGAGCTCAGAGTTCAGCCTAGCTTCAAAAGAGGCCCAGTCATGCAGAGCTTATTAGACGGTTTATGTAAAGAAGCTAAAGGTCAAATTCATGGTTAACCTCGAACAACTATCGTTATTTATTGATATCGTTGATAAGGGCTCTTTTTCGGCAGTAGCGAGATTGCGTAACAAAAGTGTTAGCACGGTGAGCTATTCAATCGGTCAGTTGGAGTCTTACCTAGATGTGTTATTACTCGATAGAACAACCAAATTTCCGACATTGACAGTCGATGGAAAAATCATTTACGACTCAGCCAAGTTACTATTAAGTCAGACCCAAAAGCTTGATTCAGCGGCTCGTGACCTCGTAAATGGTGTAGAAGAAAAGCTAGCCGTTGGCATTGAAGAGCTACTACCATTGAGTCTTGTTGAAGCGGAACTGGCGAAAGTAGCCAATGCGTATCCAAATACCAAGTTAACGGTAAAAAGAGGTAACAGGGACGATCTTTGGCGAGCCCTACAATCTGGTAGTCTCGACCTTGCTTTGATACCTGGCTCTCATGATGGTGGCAGTATAACCAAATGCAGTATAAACCTCGTCGCGATTCGAGCACCTGATCATATCATCAAAGAGCGAAATCAATACTCATCGGCAACAGGACTGTTTGTGCTTTGCCAAAGTATTACATTGCTGCTAGAAACAAGTTTGGAAGGACTAAATGCACTGCCAATACCTCGCATAAAATGTACGACTTTAGAAGACGCTGTCAGCCTTGTGACTCAAGGATACGGGTGGTCGCTGGTACCAGTGGAATTGACGAAAGAGTTTCATCAAGCGCAAAAAGTAGTTACTTTCGATAGTGGGTTAACGGTTTCAGAGCATGCATTTCCAGTCTACATGCTATCCTCTGGATCTAGTATTAAAGGTCCGGTGCACCGATACGTTGAAGCGCTTTTTTCAAAAGCACCTAGTCATTAAAAATAAAGCTAGTTGGCTGACAATTGCTCAATGAGATACCTGAGAGCGACCCCTTGGCTCGCCGTTACGTTGTATCTAAGATCAACGGCCAGAATATCACTTGCTCTGCTCACTTTTGTGGTATCAAAGCGAGTGACGGTTCCCAGCGAAATGTACCGTTCGGCGATTGGCTTCGGTACTGCTGCCCAGCCCATATCTAACTCTACCAAGCGAATTAAATCTTCAAAATCGCTCACTTCCCAAGTATCTGTACCAACAATATATTGCTGAAAACCGGGGTTACTTTTCATAGTGTCACAGCAGATCTGGCGCTGAGAAGCTAGATACTCAGCATCAATATGCGGGGTTTCTGAAAGCGGGGATTCGGGAGAGCAAATAGCGACAACATCAAAGTTGGCGAAATGTATAAATTCGCAACCATCATCCGACGTCCCTTCTGACAAAACGATAAGAAGTTGAACCTTTCCATCTTTATGAAGCTGTTTAAGTTCAGACACTGAATGCCTAATGATGTTAATTCTGACGTTTGGGTATCTATTTTGAAGTTTGATGATGCCACTCTCGATCACTTCAAACGGAACGACATCGTCAATACCTATCGTTAACGTGTCTTCGACTTCGTTCAATAATCCGTTAGCTAGTGAAACCAGACGTTCACTTTGACTAAGTAGATTTCGTGATACTCGATACAGAGCTTCGCCTTCCTTTGTAAGGGTGGGGTATTTACTTTTACGATCAAACAGCGAAAGCCCCAGCTTATCCTCCAGACTAGATATAGCAAAGCTAACAGTACTTAAGCTTTTCCCTTTAGCCCTTGCAGCGCCTGAGAATGAACCACATTCAACTGACGCTACAAACAGGGATACATGATCCACATTTACCATTTTCTAGACCTCTCCCATCTACACCCTACAGAAAAATCGTAGGAACCCTTTTTTGGAAATTTCGCATCAAATTATAAAGTACAACCCATGGAAACGACAGGACGTCAAACAGGTAAGTTCATGAATACATCATAAAACGTAATAAGTTAAATAGTCGAGGTAAACACAATGTCTAAATCAAACATTAAATCAACGATCGATGCAGTAACACTTGAAGCAGTAAAAGAAGCTGGTTATCACGTTTTCTCAAAAGGTAACGTGCAAGACACGGGTGACGACAAAGTAGGACAACATAAAAAAGTGCTGAAAGCACAATACGACGATGTCACTAACGCAGCGATGGCTAATGCAGCAAGAGGGTTACGTGTCGTTGAAGAGCGAATTTGCCAACCATATCAGGGCCACAGCTTTGAGCTAAAGAAAGGTCAAGTTATTCGCTATGAACTGATTGATGGCCCTCAAATTCTCGACACAGTATATCTCATGAAAGATAACCCAACAGGTGAGTACGCAGACAGCTATTGTACGGCTTCATTTAGCGATTTGGTGTTTACGAAAGGTAAGCACTATTACTCAAACACGCCATATGCGCGCCCGATTGCAACGATTATCGAGGACACGGTAGACCACGACAACCTCAAAGAAATGTATGGCGACCTCGCGTCACATAGCTTTATTTATCCATCGGGTCGTTGTAATGCCGCTTTGATGGAAACCTACCTAGGTGAACCCAATATCAACAACTGTGATTCGAATCTTGCACAGGCATTCGTTGAGCTATTGGGAGAGGAGAAAGCGCGTGAACTTCATACGCCTCATGTATTCATGCACTTTCAACCTATGGCCTATGACCGATTCCCAACGAACTATTCGCTGTTCCCGTCAAAAGGTGTTTTCACGAAAGGGGACCATGTCGATGTATTGGTTCACCACGACATGTACGTGGCGTTCAGCCCTTGTCCTTTAGGTGACCAGAACAACACGACCTCACTGGAGGAATTTACGTGCTATCCAGTCAAGGTTCAGATTCTTGAAGGATTAGATGGACCACTCGAAACCATTGAGACAACACCATTGAAATCAATCAATGCAGTGGATTGGGTCATGCAAGGTAGACCGGGAATGAAGCACGGAAAAGTTGGTACTGGAAACGGTTTTTAGTCACCAGCCCAAGCGGAGGATGCCCCAGTCATAGGGGCTCTTTTCAACCTAAGCGAGGTAAATATGAAAACGATTAATAGTCCGGTGGCATCAGCGCCAACACCAACACTAAAAGACTTAGTTAATACACCGACAAAAAAAATAGCCTTAGCAGTAATGATTCTGGGTAATGCGCTTATGCTTTCTAGCCCAGTCATGATTTCTACGATCAGCGTTCATTATAGCCTGTCCGCTTTGGAAATTACTGAGCTCACTGCAGGTTATCTGATATCAGCTGAGGCAATGGCAGCACTACCAATATTCATTTTGGGCAAGCCCGTTCTGGCACTCGTCAAAACAAAGTGTCTTTCGATGTTCAAACGAAAGAATCGCAACAAACAATAAAACAATAGCCAAAGGCAAGGAAGCCCTGTAATTGCGGGGCTTTTTTATTGAAGTAGGTATTTCTAATGAAGATATTTTCACATGCTGTGGGTCAGCGTCGCAGCAAATACATTGCAATAGGCACTCGAGTGTTGCTCATTGTTACTGGGTTATTAGTGATGCCAAGTGGTTTCGCTTCTGAAGAAAATAATGGGGTTAACTATGGTGACCCAAAGGCAGTATTCCATGTTCTGGTAATGGAGTGATGTGATGAAGAAACTATCGTTATCAGCATTATTATTGCTATCAGTTAGTGCATTCGCAGCTGTCGATATTGGTAGTCCTGAGCTAACGACGACGCAGCCAGGTAGTGGGGCAGGTGCAAATGCATCAAAAGACCCAGGCAAAGGTTGGCTTGGTGCTATTACACTCGGTCACTATAACATCCGAGGAATCAACGCGAACGGTCAAGACCATGCTTCGGATAAGTACACATCATTGGATTTAATTTTGCCTCATCTAAGTTATTACACCGATACCAGAATATTGGGGGGTCGATATAGTTTTGGTATCACTGGTGTAATTGGTGGTGTCCACCGCGGTAGCGAAGAAGTGGGCGTAGGCGTGAGTGGAAGCCCGTGGTTACATCCTATCCGACTTAATTGGACTGTTGGAAATGATTTACATGTCGTGGCTGGCTACTCGGTGCGATTAGGATTAAAGTCCTCCCGCATGTCCATCGACAAAGCTTATGACATGCACACGCTCAACACTGGTGTCACTTACGATATTAATGAACGGTGGCAAGTAAACGGCGCTTTACAGTATGAACATCGCACCGCGACAACTCGCAATGGACAGCGTTGGCAAGCTCGGTGATATCGGTTACGTTGAAGGTTCACTGATACGCAAGTTTGATAATGGTATGACACTCGGCGGGTACGCCTATCATATTGGCCACTTAAATCGTGATAGCGGTGTGCAATATGATGGAGCGAATTACTTGCTCATGGGGCGCTATGGCTCTCATGTATCTGCGTTAGGAATGGAGTTCAGCACCCCGATAGAGGCAATCAACAGTTCACTTTCGTTACGAGTTCATGAAGAAGTCGGACAGAAAAATCATTCATATGGAACCCGTGGTTTCTTAACACTTTCACACAAGTTTTAGGAGGAGCTATGTTTACACTTGTTACTGTAGTTGGCCTTAGCGCTATGACTATATTTTTTATTACAGACGGCGTATTCATCCGCCTTTTCTAATTATGATGTAGCCTCGGCTGGATGCTGAGGCACCATTTAACAACTTAGTCAGTATGGCAACGCTAGTCTTAATGCATCATTGTCATCAAGCCTCATTTTCAGAGTTAAATCTACATTCGGTGTTGGCTGTTTTTCTCAAAATGTAAATTTAGAGCTTTTAGGGTGCCTTCTACAATGCTGAAGAGTGTTTAGTTTCCTTATTTTTTTTAATCAACACAGTAAGTTATATTCGTATAAATATACTATAAAACAACCACATAGTCGTACCACCGATGATATTCATCATCATTCATTCCAAAGTAATGAAAAGTTTATCTAATACTTATCTGGAAGAAACCATGACTCGAATACAGCATAACCAAAATCCGAAGTAGGACACGCTTTTGAAACTGCTGAATGAGGCTTTTAAGAGGTATGAAACAAGCGAAATTGATTGGCATTTGATCAGTGGTCTCTGTGGATTTATATTTCCTGTACTTGATAACAGCAACAGATGCTGAATGTAGTCCCGGTAATAATCAGCAGTGCGGTCATTGTCACGTAAAATGCTGGCAACTGCCTCTACGGCTGAATGTGCGTATATAGAGTCGGGGTGGTCAGTCTGCTCTTTTAAGTCTTCCAATGCGCCAGATAGTCTCATGTCGTGTTCGCGTAGTAGGGTAATGAACACTACTTGCCTGACCGAATATCGGTTGTAAGTTACTAACCCAGAAGAGAAAGCGATTGTCACCAACCTCAGTATTCATCAGTCGCATGGTTTCTGCCGCTCAGCGCACAATGTAAATGTAGTGGTCAACTAAAATTGGCCACGGTTTTAGAGTTTTCCCAATATAATCGTTCTGACTCATTGGGAGTTAGACCACCGTTATACTGATGTGGCCTGAGTTGGCAGTAATATCCAATGATGTAGCGAGTGATCTCTTGTTGAGCCTCAGCAAAGCTACGATAACCCATCGTTGGCACCCATTCCGTTTTCAGACTTCTAAAGAAGCGCTCCATCGGCGCATTATCCCAGCAGTTTCCTCGACGAGATAAACTCTGTTTTATTTGAAAACGCCACAGTAATTGGCGGTATTTACGACTGGTATAGTGACTACCTTGATCGCTATGGAACATGACATCTTTTGGCTTACCGCGAGATTCATAAGCCATCGACAAAGCTTTGCCTGTTAGCCGACTATCAGGTGATAAAGACATCGACCAACCAATCACTTTACGAGCAAAAAGGTCGATAACGACCGCTAAATACATCCACCGATTACCCGTCCAAATATACGTAACATCGCCAACCCAGACTTCATTTGGTGCTGTAACAGCAAACTGTCGACTTAAGTGATTTGGAACTTCAATATGTTCCTGCGAGGATTTTCGGTAACGATGTTGTGGTACTTGGCAGCTTACTAAACCAAGTGTTTTCATAAGCTTTGCCGCTCGGTAACGGCTTAAATTCATGCCTTGGTTTGTCACTATATCAGCAATGGTTCTCGCTCCTGCAGAGCCATTACTCGCAGCATGGGCTTCGCTAACCAAGCTGCGAAGTTTGACTGTTTCAGCATTAATTACTGCTGGGCGTTTTAGCCAATAGTTATAACTACTTCGATGAACATTGAAGACTTCGCATAATGTTTTTACGCTATAGCTCTGCTTGAGTTTCTTGATTATCAAGAATTGTTCAGTTGCTTTTTTTAGTATTTCATTATGCTCTTCAAGGCGAGCCAGTTTCTTTTTTAATTCCCTAATTTCTATTTGCTCAGGGGTCATAGGTGAAGCTTTCGGTGCTTTCCCTTGGCGCTCTTCTCTTAACTGGCGAACCCATTTATCCATTGTGGATTTACCCACGTTCATGGCTTGGGCTGCTTCAGTCACTGAGTAGTTTTGGTCTAGAACTAACTGCGCTGCTTCTAACTTAAATTCTGCGCTAAATAACCGTCTTGTACGTTTTGTCATAGTGTCACCTGTTAACTTATGAGGTGATGATATCACCTCTAACTAAGTGACCAAATTCACTATGCCACTACATCTTTTGGAAGCAAGGTTTCTTCATAAGGAAAACGAATGAGATGATCCCAACCAGTAGAATCTTCTTCAAGAGAACGGTTAACTTTCAATCTGGCTTTTGTGCACCAAATTGACAGTTCATGCTCTCCTAAATTGCCGATATTCAAATCATCATCTTCATAATTAGGCATTTTCACCTCGTGTAATAACCAACATTTTGTACCAACCCCACCAAATAGCTGATCTAATAAAATATGTTACTAGTAGTAAACGCATAGTGCATGTGTTTCATAGTAAACGCATTAGGATAAATAGGTCAAAGGAAGTCATGGAGAAATGTTGTGGGTATCAAAGCTAGCAAACTTTGGGGCAAATCTTAGTTAGCAGGCACTTTGATAGAAAAGTGCCACGTGTAAAACTTCCGCTCTATGAAGCCTCTGGACAAAAAGTTATTGGCTAATGGCTTGTGCATTTACTATGACTCTAAAAAGGTTGTCTCTGCTAACCTATTTGGAGCGATAGGTTAAAAAAACACGAAAAATTTAACCTATCTCTGTTGTAAAATTTTTCCATTGTCCATCCGTTATTATCGAACTAAACAGTATCATACTACTCAGTGCGATACTGTCTGGTGCGATAAGTATGTAAACCTAAAGTTCTTCAATTTGCTAGCTCCCAATACTTTGTCAAATGGAGTTCGCGCCATGACTGTAAGAGTATTAAATTAGTTGGATTAGTTGTGAAGTTCAAACCTGATTATACGATACCGAATAGGTTTATTGACCTACATGTTCTAATGACATAAAAAACGACGCCATTAAAAAGATTGATAAATAACAATAACATAGGTCTAATTATCGTGATTTTCATCATAATTCATTTCCAATTAATGAAAATTCTAGCTAATGCGAATAGAGGGAAACGTTTGAACTGAGATAGGTAATCTGTTGCGCTGGGTATTTTCAGTTTCTGGTATATAATGGGTAAAGGCATGCTCGACCGTAAAGTCTAAAAATATTATTCTCATAGCTAGTATCTGGACAGAAACCGTTTAGGTACTTTTCCCTAAACGGTTTCAATCAAATTAGAAAAATATTTTGAAACCTTAACCGCTTGTTATGCATATTCTTGTGGCAATAAAACCGCTTGTTTATCTTCTATCAACGGTTTACTTACTACACATATATTCCTTATTGCCAACATACGTGTATAAATTATTTCACCCAATATATGCATGGCAGCATCACTATCCATCGCTCTCAACACACCTTTGACTTTAGGTCTCTTTTTCTCATCAAGGTGGAAAAGTTCACCATTGAACCAGTAATTAAGCAGGTCATCTGCGACATAGCCATGCCAACCTTTCGTCATACCAGCTTTTTTATAATCATCGACGTTATCTTTAACCATTTGCCTAAATCTACTGTCACTTACGTTTTTGGAGAGCACCTTATTACAAATAGTGTAAAAATGCGTCTTCTCTTTTTGCGCATAGAAAAAGCGAAAATCAACAAATAGTCCTTTCATACGAAAATGATTAAGCTGGCCGAACTCAGACTGAATTACACCATTTTCAGATCTAGTGTAACTGCCCGTTAAGCTGAAACCTGACTTGATCAAGTCTTGAAAATTTTCCCAAAGTATCGTGAAGCGCTCATGGAAAAGCTCTAATGATAATAAATCGTCTTCTTCCAGCTTGAAATCTAACTCGATCGTTTCCATTTTTTCTCTCATATGCATAACGCCGCCAGCGGGGGCGCGAGCTTGCGAGCGTCCTACTGACTGGCTTTGTTATACGCTTGATTACACACCGTCTCGATCTTTGATGCCTTTGAGTTTATCAGCTGGCAGATTGTTATATATTGCGTCAATTTCATTCGGCTCGGTAATCATTTTTTGAGCAATAAAATTAACAAGCCGAAATAGTTGATTTGCAGTATCTCGGTCATCATTAAGATCAATCGTACCGGGATGGACTGCATCGTTTCCGATGACTCTTACGCTATCAAGTGCCTCCTGTACTTTATGAGGAAGGCCTGCAGCGACAAGAGCCTTTATATCTGCATTGATATTTTTACCTGGCTGGCCAAGATGCGCACATAGCTTTTGAATTCCCAATCTCAGTAAAGCTGCAGCCCCTCTGGGCGAAAGATTAAAAATTGACCTTGCCTCTTCATAATCCCTTTTTATCTCATCAGGTAGGTCTTCATTTGGCGACTCAGCAGATAGGTTTAGTGGAAATACAATGGACTCACCGTGCCAGATTGCAGGAAAGCCACAATGCTCACAGTAGGAGATAAGAAACCTACTGTCCTCTCTCTGCACGCCGAAACCATCGGCTCCAGTTGAGCCTCTCATGTAATACCAGTGCTGCTTTGTATAGACATGGCAGCTAACGCAATTAAAAGCCTCTTCATGCAAAAATGGCGTGATGTACTTACCTTTCAATTTGATACTCCATTAAATGATTGCGTATAGCACTTTATAGACGTACTTTTTCCGTCTTTGCATTCCGTCTATATTGCTGTTATTTATTATGAAACTCAACTGATATCAAGCTCAACTGATATCAAGCTGTTATGTGAATCGGCATATATTTGTGGGGCGAATTACGGAAAGACTCCGTATAAGAGACCAAAGTACGGATTAGATTAACTTGGTCTATTGGAGCACTGGTCAGGTGTTCCGCTCGGTGGTTCTGAGAAGAAATGGGGCAAAGACATGCTAGCGATAATCACGCTGACAAACACAACCTGTGTAATTTCACTTAGGGGCAGTACTAAGATATTCTTTGTCGGCAAATCCATCGAAACAATATGCACTTGCTTGTCTTCGATGATTCGCCTTAGTCGTTTCCAGTCTTCTGCTGTCAAACGAGTTAGGCGGACTACTTGCTCAATGAATAGAACACATCCCTTGTTAGCTTCACCCAATAGACGCATAAGCTCATGACTATGCAAGCTTACACCTAACTTATTTTCGATGAACCAACCTGAAACAGAGTGTTTCATGTTTTTCAAAAAGTCAGTCATAGACTCTTTAGCACGAGCTGTGTCTTGGCTGTTAGTCGGTGCTCTTAAGCAACGAGTATCTGCATTATTGCTTTCTATCACATAACTAGGTCAGCAACTCAAATGATAGAGATATTACGCTAAAGGGGAGGTGATAAAGAAAAGCCCTAACGTATGGCTAGGGCTTTATTATCAATGGGATTAAACAGGCCAATCCCAATCAATGTATTGCTGTAGCTGTTCGCCAAGTTCCTCTGAAGCAGCACCGTCTACGTGATATGCGTGATAGCCGTACGTTTTTCCTGATGGAATTTTGGTAAATGTCGTTGCTTGATAAGGGTCAAATACTGGAGTAACACCGATTGATTGAATATCAGTGTTGATGGTCTTTAGCCATGTAACCATGATTGTTTTAGCGCCAGTGCGTTCGACGTACTTACGAGCAGCTTCAAGTGACCAGCCTTTTGTGCAGATATCGTCAACTAGCAAAACTGTTTTATTGCGCTTTAGTGGAGCATTTACGTAAGGCTTTTTGTAGTTCTTTGTTGGTAGCTTGTTCAGCTTAATAGTGTTGAGCTGATTATGGTGGTCAATCACAATGCCAGCATTACGCGCATTCTGAGATTTGGTCGCTGTAGTGTGACGCTCAATCAAATCATGCAAATAGCCCTTGTTGAAGCATTTGCCGAAAGTCATAAGATCATCGTTCATTTTGTCGTTGCCAACTCCTGCTTTATGCCCAGGGTAGGCAGCAATGAAATCAATACGCTGATGAATGCCAGTAAAGTACATACTAGTAACTAGCGCGCCAAGCCAGAAGTCAACATCACCTTGACCGAACTTAGCTGCTGCACGTCCATTTTCAGAGTACTTTCTGAACTCTGGCTTGTACGTACTGAACGGGGCTAACGCGTAGTACTCAAAGTCACCGTCTTTGACTTCATGACTCCAGAAGTGCTCACGTAGACAAAGCGTATCAATGAAGCGAGCAAGTTCTTTCGGTTCGCTAAACTCGAAGCCGTAGTCAGTATTATTACTGTACCAAGTCGCACGCAAGAACAGAATCTTGCCATTTACAGCAGTGCGCATATCATCGTCGCTACTGCCGATATAGATAACTTCGTTAGATTCCCACCTCATTTCATCAAGAACGTACTGAGTTGCTGCTGCGCGTGGCTTAGGCGGAATCTTGGAGTCACGCTGTCGAGTAAAGATTGCTAGGTCTTTAAAATGCTTCTCGAACTCGTCGTAAAGGTCTTTTTTGTTGCCGTCGTTATCCGTAAGTGTCCAAGCTCGGTTAGCAAGTAACACAGGCTTAATCCCACGAAGTGTAAAGAAAGCCATTAACTTCTCTACCTCAGCGAACACGTCTGTTTTAATCTTACCGTCTAGTGTTAATAAGCGTATCTTCTACGCTGAGAATCACACCTTTTAGCTGTTTAGCAGCCATGCAAACTCCTTACAAATCCATTGAAAGTTGACCTTGTTCGCCTTGTGCTGGTGACGGTTCGCTTTCTTCAGGTTGTTTTAAAAACTCGATTAAATCACTGGATTGGTCAGGGACGCTGAATACTTGTCCGCGTTTATATGCACTGACCGCTTTTATTTCTGCATTTTCTAAATCTGATTGATAGAGATATGGCATTACTAGGAATCGACCGTAGTCTTTTGTGAAGTTCACTGTATGAGCCGTACCACTCTTAATCTTCCACTCGACGGGCACTGTAACTTGAGCAAGGCTTGCTTGAATGCGATTGCGGCGCACAAAGTTATGTGCGCTGTAGCTTTGACCTATCAAATACTCAGTAATAATCGCACCACCATTAGCCACTATTTCAGCTCGTAAGTGTTCAGAACCACGCGGGTAGTTGCTATCAATACCAGTACCGAGAACAGCAATCGTCGGCACACCAAAACGCATTGATTCAACGTGAGCTTTCTGGTCAATACCGTCAGCAAGGCCACTTACTGATGCAAGTCCTTGATTAGCCATAGCTGAAACAATATATTTCGTTAGCCAGAGTCCGTCTTCGGTAGATTTTCTACTGCCAACTATCGCAATAGACGGCTGGTGAAGCGTTCGGTAGTTACCCTCAACGAATAACCACATCGGCGGCTCAGGTGTGTTCTTCAACTGCTGCGGAAAGGTGTCTTGGTCATGGAAGAAAATACGAACGTTCTTTTTGGTGTAATCACGCGCAAGCTCAAGCCCCTTATTCCACAAGTCAAGCTTGAACTGCATCCACGATTCGTCTGACTCTTTAATAGAGTCATCTAGCTTCTTGTGAAGCATCTTTTCGAAGTGCTCAACGTCGTCTGTTTTAATCAGTTTTCTAAAGCTGATTTTTTGAGCCGCGATTTTATACAAGGTTCTAAAGCCGATGCCGTGTATAGACTGTAATGCTAGAAACGCAACGGTTTCAGCTTTCCAGTAATCTTGCTCATTTTCCATTTCAAATACCTTGCTATAGCTGCGCCCGATTTTCGTACTGAGAGCGGTGGGTTTAAAGCTGGATTGAATGCCGAAGACAAATCGATCTTATTGCTTCCATCTTCCTGATTTATATTGCATATAGCAAGTGGCCAACCGACAAAAGCATGAACATTTTGTTCTAGATAAAGAGTTTTACAGGTAGGCGTTTCGTGTACGTGATGTATTAGTTCGACATGAGTGCGGGTGAGTAGCTGGGTTTGGCTTAAGTGATAAGTAGGGTGAAGTGGTGATTTGTTGCCGGGAATAGGTGCTGTCTTAACGTTAGAGTATCCTCCTCATTCACGCCTAAACTGTTACCAGAGTAAACACGTCTTGGGGCAAAAGTGTGTTTCCTAGCGCCGTCAACACAATGAGCTGCCCTCTAGTGTGTTAATTAGAAGCACGTGTAACCCTTCTTACAGAAAGTAAGATTCCGGGTGGTTTTAACTTCACATCGCAACCTGCGCATCGCAACTTGCGATGTGAGTGGCCACTTAAGAAGTACCAGCGCAAAGAGTAAGATATTATATTTTAATCAACGACTTAAGATTAATTTATTATGGATTTACTGATAAGTTATCCTTCGACTGAGAGGGGGCGTATAAAAAAGCTCTCCAGAATAGAGAGCTTTGATAGGTTATCGGTAGTATTGTTTTTGGCGCTTCGAGTTATGCTTCCAACTTTTTGCTAGGCCATACACATACGACGGGTAGTCATCCCATGGGTTAGCTAATGCTCTTCCTCGTGCAGCGCGCAGCTTAACTGGGTAACCTCTACACTCAACCTTGTGAAGAAAGTAATAGCTCTTCTCCTGCTTGGTAGAAAAGTGCTTATGAGTTCCACTGCGAACGCTTGGATAAAGATCCCAAAGATATTGGCACTGGTATTTTATACGGTTCCGGTACTGCTGTTTTAGCCTTTTCATTTACCCTCCAGGTTTGCATTACCTAGAAGGGGTCCTCTGCAAAGTAATTCATTCCGGCCTCCCCAGTGTGCCTTTAGTGAAATTGTAGCCTATGTTTTTTCAACTACATAGAAGAGAAAGCCGAGATCACTCTCTGCTTAAATGCCCCAAGTCGAAGCTCATCAAACGTCCCTAGTGTTCCATAGAGACTATTTGAACTGTCTATACTGCTTTCCCAAGATACTGTTGTTCTCCCGCCTTTTGGGGACTCAAGCGGAAGCGCGACACTTAAGCTATTTCCTCGACCAGAGAACTCTGTTTCGATAGGTTTCCCCATACTTACATAGAGACGAGACTCAGGAATATCCTGTTCAACCCTTTCAGAAAACTCAATCAGACTTTGTTCAGCAAAAGTGAATAACCACGCTTGTTGGTTTATTGTATTATTCACACGAAGTATTCGTCCGAGCACCTGCCTGAAATACAATTCCGTTTTGACCGAACTCATATGGCAACATACTTGAAGGCGCGGAATATCAGTACCCTCACTGATCATACCTACACTAACAATCCATTGTGCGTCGCTTTGTCGATAACTCTCTATTTCTGCTAGCGGTTCTTCATGTCGATAAGTGACGATAGAAACGGTTTGCCCAAACTTTTGAGATAGTATCTCTTTGATTGTTTGCGCATGTTGAACCGACGCTGCAACAATCAGTCCACCGGCATTAGGGGATCTGATACGTACTTTTTCTAACCGCTCACATCCTAAACCGAGTAGATATTCCATCGCCTCTTGGTTGTGAATAACACTCTGGTAGGATGCTTTTGTCTGTTTAAGCATCTCTAATATTGATGAAAAGGATTCGACTTTTTCGCAACTACTAACAGACAAGTGTTCATTATCAACCAAGACGATTTTAGGCGTTCTACAAACACCATCAGCAATAGCTTGTTTAAGAGTGTATTGGTAATCGACAAGAAGCTGTCCGTCTGGGTCGCTGTACTCACCCATGACAATGGGTAAAGAGTCTGAACGCCACGGTGTACCTGAAAGTGCGAGGGTAAAAGTAGCAAGCCCTTGAATCTTTGTGAGAACTTGTTGCCCCCAAATGTTCGCATTTTCAACCTCAGAGCCAGAGCAATGGTGTATTTCATCAAAAACAACAAAGACCCTGTAATTCCGCAATGTTTGCCAAAACTCATCGTTGAGGAACTGGATAGATTGGTATGTTAAAGATTGCCCTATAGCTCCCATACCACCATTAAATGTGCAATTAAGTATCGATGAAAAGGTTCTTTTTATACCGTCAGAAACCGTCAATGATGGCGAGAAACACAATACAAGATCTACCATGTCACTTTGTAGCAGGCTTGACGCAATATTAGCGGCAAGCACTGTCTTACCAGCCCCTGGTGTCGCTTGGCAAAAGAAATGGGAGCCGTTGGATTGATATTTTTTCAACGCTCTGTTGGAGCATTCACCTTGCCATTCCCTTAACACGGTTCATCTCCTTCATAGAGAGTATTAAGAACCCTTGTTAAAACATTCACTTTACCGAGCAATAAAGCGGCGCGCTCTTTAGCCTCTTGATGCAAAGGGGCAAGTTTATTTTCTAGCTCAGGAAATCGAGATACGATCGATTGATATTCGTCAATCTCCCCAAGTACGATCTCAAGTTCACCCTTATATTCATTACGTTCATTGCTCAAAATAGAATAGTTTTGAATGGGTATTTTAGGCTTTATATCCGCTTGGTTATTCGTGGTTACATTGTTATGTAACTCTTTAAATTGTTCCGTTTGAAAGTAACGCTTTTTCCGACCTGAGCCTTCACTTCGCAACCAACTTTTCTTTTCAAAGTGAAAAATTGCTCGGTACACCTTTTTACGAGCTTCGGCAGAATTGGAGTCCACATTATCAAGTGATAGCCAAAAATCTCTTGCTTCTAGCACTGTGAACCCATCTAACCCATTCTCTATCAATAACTTGTGCATGACCGCACTAATTCGTCGATCCCGTTTCATTTCCAAAATTACACCAACCAAAAACTAAGGATTGCTTAGTATACAGAAATCAGTAAAACTAAGAAAATCTTAGTTACCTTGAGATCAGAGACATGAACTATAAGTGTCATTTACTAACCCAATCCCTGAGCGTCTTAAAGATGCACGCAAAAAAGCGAAACTCTCCCAAAAAGCTTTGGGAGTGCGTATAGGTATGGATGAAAGCTCCGCAAGCCCGAGAATGAATCAATACGAAAAGGGAAAACATACGCCGGATATCAGTACGTTAAAGTCAATTGCAGATGAACTCGGTGTGCCTTTGAGTTACTTCTTTTGTGAAGATGAGATTTCTGCGGAGTTAGCTGTGAATCTAAATAAGCTCTCTGAAACGGATAAGCAGAAGGTTCTTGAGGTCACAGTGCGGCTTATTGAAGAGTCATTTGAAAATAGTTGTCCTAAAGGGGACTAGCTACGCGAGCCAGCGAAAGGGCACTGGCTCGGTTTGTCATTTAAATACTATTTGTTGTTGAGGTAATCTAGAACAACTTCATGATGGTCTTTGGTTTTGAACTTATTGAACACATGCTCAAGGTTACCAGACTCGTCAATCAAGAAGCTTGTTCTAACAACACCCATGTTTTCACGGCCCATGAACTTCTTAAGTTGCCAAACACCGTATTTCTCACACACAGCGTGGTCCTCATCAGCCAGTAACGTGAAGTTCAGCTCTTGCTTGTTGATAAAGTTCGTCAGTTTTTTGGGAGTGTCTGGGCTGACGCCAAGAACCACAACATTGTGGGCGCCTAATTCAGCTTTCGTATCACGAAGCCCTTGAGCTTGGACTGTACAGCCTGGCGTTGAAGCGCGTGGGTAGAAGTAGAGTAGTACTTTTTTTCCTTTCAGCTCAGAGAGGGTTACTGGGTTGTTGTCTTGGTCGTTTAATGTGAAATCTGGAGCGATTTGTCCTGCTTCGATAGCCATGGGTTATCCTTACTTTCTTTAATTTACTCTGAATCGAGCTTTGTTATTATTTCAGTGTGTAGTTTTATCTATGCTTGGTGGTGTTGTCTAGTGGTAACTCTAAACTAGGTTTAGTTACTTTCTGAAGTTGCCTTCAACGATATTATCGGGCCTAGTGTTAACGACTTTATCCATGGCTTTCTCACGCTCTGAAGCAGGAAGCATCTCCATTAGTTCTTGAATCATTTTGATGTGATTAGCTGCTTGGGTAGCTAATGCTTGTTCATGACTTCTAGCGAGATCTAAGTATTCCTTTTTCTTCTTATTTGCTTGAGTGTTTTCACTTTTTTGTTTTTTAATCTCCTCTAGTAAAAGCTCTACTTCTGATTGAGCCGACATACATTTGTTAACGCGAGCCGATAGCGACTTCTTTTGTATCAGATCCTTTATGTCAGGGTGATTGCGAAGAGCCCCAACAGACAAACCAGCTTCTTTTTCGACTGTACTGTTGTTGATTTTGAGTTTTCCGCATTGAACTTTTTTCCGTAGTTCTTGGTTATGTGGTGAGTCTGTGAGAAGACGGTTTAATGCTGCGATAAGTAAGCTTTTTGTGGTGGTCTTCATAATGTGCTTCCAGCGTGAGGTATGAGTAGATGTTTGACTTCTTGTGGTATTGATACTGGTTCATAATCAATACCTAGATCACTCATTATTCGTTCAGCCGCGGTAATTTTGATATATGACTCTGCTGCTGACTGTGGAGTTAATTCATCATGTTCTATGTCATAATACATAAATATTTCGGCTTCTTTTCGCATAGCCTCAGCATAAACAGTATCCACGATGTAATCGTTCTTACAGTCTACGCACTCAATTAAATTAACCTGCGTTCTAAGGCTGCAGTTGCGCGATGTACAGTAGAGGCCGGGAGCAACCACATGTATATGTCTGTGCCCTTTTTTAACACGTTTTCCCAATACTCTATCGTCAACATGTCATTTTGGGTTTTATCTTGAAATGCCACATGCCCCAGTTCTAAGACTCTTTTGGTGAAGTCTTTACCTTTTCCCCCTGCGACACGCTCCTTGTTGGCGAATTTGTTATAAATCTTCAAGTAAAGCTGTGATTTCTGTTTTATTCGCTCTCTGTAAACAATATTGTGTAGGTCTTTTGAGGTTGACTTGCGTTTTCGTATTTTCTGAAATTTGCTCGCATATCTTGCATAGTGTCGTGTCATAGCAAGAGATAAGTGACCGTATTGTTGTTTCAACTGAGGAAATGAAAGTAACTCGTAACCAATTAAATAATATGCAAATGATCGTCGCAATTGATGGCATGAAAAATGAAATTTTTGTCCCAGTTCGAATTCATGATTCGGGTCTGATATTCTTAAGTCTTTGATATCATTTTCTGTTAACTCAAGCTCAGTTGATAGGGTTTTATTGAACCAAAATTGCGCATGTCGAGAGACGGATTTTTTCCTTATAACTCCAAACCCTTCTTTAAATTTGTGAAAAAATGCGTTGCTACTGGTGTGTTTATTGCGTAACGGATTATGGATAGTGTTAAGAACTTCAAATGCTTTTTTTCCTATTTCAGTTGTAACAAATTCATCTTGTTTTGCTTGCATACCTTTTACTGTTTTTGACAAGCTTGTATTAAGTAAATATATAACCTGACCAGAAATCACTTCAGCCACACATCCATTAACTGTATGCAAGTGGTAGGCTTCATCGGTTCTCATCCCTGACCTAGCCATTAGTCCCCATAGGCACCCCCCTGATAGCTCTTTTAATAATGCTTGTGCTTGGGTGGGAGTAGTTACCGTTATGCTCCCTAAGGTAAATGTTGAGCCAGGGTAGCAATGCTCATAAAAGCTGGAGTGGACTTTTGGCTGAGTATCTTTGAGCAGTTGTAATATTTCCGCTTCACTAGGCGACTCTAAACTTTTAAACTCGGATTTAAACTTGTTGTTTTTACTTTTTTGATTACCGTCATCTAAGCGCCAAATCTCTTTACCTACAGATCGTACACTTAAACTTAGATATAAGTATTTTGCATAGCCATTGTAAATGTTGTCTTCGAAGTCAACGAGGAAATTAGCAAGTTCTTCAACTAGGTTTAAGTTGTTGTATAGATAATTGATTAGGTTTTCAGATTCATCTAAGGCTTGGTAAAACAGGCGTTGAGGTATAACCGGGTATTGAAGTGCAGGGTATGGTGTAAGTCCAAGTGTTTGAGGGTTAATCACACCTTTAAACCCAACAGTAAAGGGTAAGCCTCGCCCTTCAGTAAAGAGCTTGTTGATAGGGGCGTAATTCTTTTCTCTTCTGAAGTCAATATCAATGACTTCCCTTTGTATCCATGAGGTAATACGGTCAACATCTACATAAGATAGACTGTTTAAGCCATCTCCTAATAATGGCTTAGCAAACTTTTTTAGGACAACAAGCGTCTGACATAAAGAGTCAAATGAATGTTCGACAGGAGATACCCACAGCATTTTTAATATGAGAGCTTTTAGCTCATTTTGAATATTTCTTTCAATAACCTTACCGTCTAGCGAAAAGTTTAGTGTGCTTGCTTTTGTAGCCGTTGGGGTGAAAAATGGCTGAAGATTCTTCCAAGCATCATTGTCTTTGATTTTCCCTAGTGACTGACCATTCTCATCAAATCCAATATCTAGTTCTTCGAAGACATCCCAATTTCCTTTTTTTATAGCTAAGCTTTAAGATATCTGTAAGGTAGTTGGTATGCGTACCAATATTTTGTTGTGCACTTTTTATTTTCTTTAAACGGTTTAAGTCTATGATTTTAATCATATGTCTACCTATACCTTAATACTGATAAACGTGCGTGGTCCATGGTAACTCTAGGATGGCGGCCATTTTGGTTGAAGTTCGACCATGCACTTTGTAGTATTTCGTGACTTGCCCCTTTTAGAGTTGATTCAAATACAGAAATTTTTTCTTGAATTTCAGGCTTAGCATCTGGGTAATGATCTAAAGCTTCTTTCAATACATCAATAAATGAAATGAGCTTGTAAATAGAGTTTGGTTCATCTACAGCCTTCGCAGATTTGCATTTAAAACACATATCAAATTCAGCACATGGTAAATTATGTTTCACCGCCTTATTGGTAAACTTTTGTGTTGAGCCCCCCTCTTAGTATCTGCTGGCCATCACATGTTATTCCATTTGGGTTAGCTAAGCTTTCTATTTTTTTGCCACTCATCATGCGTTAGCATCTCAACAACTAGCTTTTCTTTAACTGTGTCTTTTGCTTTTGTCAGTGAGTTGCCTTTCGCTATGTTTTCGAGTACCTCTATTGCTTCGGAGAGAGTTTTTCTATTAGTGTTTGGGTGTCCATTTGAGTAATGCCTACGTAATGTTGCTATGCTATTTTGTAGTAGGTTTGTTAAGTGAGACAAGTCACCTTCGCGGTATTCGCTATTACTTGTTGACTCTCTAAAGCGACTTGACTGTAGAGTTAGAAAGAAGTCATCAGGCGCTATGCCCCATTTAGAAATTTGAGCTGCAGTTATAGGGTTAATGCCTGACCATTGTTTTGGCTTTTGCCCTGAATGGCCAAAACGTAGTAAATAAACAGGAGCTGAATCTTTAGTGTAAGCAGCTCTACGCATCGCCCAAGATTCGATATCCTTTATTAATTTAACGATGTTGCTTGCGATAGTTATTGTTGAAGACTTACCATCATCATATGAAAAAGTAACATGGGTACTATGCTTACTGTTATCGCAGGAGTATGACAAAGGTAAAACAATACCTTTCAATGAATTGTCGGTAAGGCACGCCAAGATACAGTAGCTAATTCGAAGTAAATTCCTTGTTATATGTGCTTTTGCTAACGGGTGTGTGTTTTTTTTAACCACCCTTCGTCCGATTTCGTTTGTGGTAATACTATATCTAATACTGGCCCCTTCTAGTGTGTGATAGAAAAGCTCAGTAAGCATAGGCAGGTTGAGAGAGCGGTATACCGAGGTTAAATGTAGAGTTGTAACTAAGTGCGTGTTAACGGCTCTAACGTCAAACTTATTTGATATCTCCCCATTTTCGTCGAGTAAGTAGAGAAGCTCTTTGTTGCTTCCATATGATAGAGAAAGTTCAGACAATAACTTAATAAACTCAACCCCTGTTCTCTTTTTCAAGTTAAATGTTGAGTGGCTATCAACCTCATTAGTCAATGTTGCACTAACAGTTTTGTTTGCTCGAGCTTTATAACACTTAACTTTAACCGTTTGGAGTGACTTATCTCTAAGGTCTTTTTCGACTATTAAAGGGTGGTGTATTTCTTTTATCGGTGTTGAGTTTAATGACGTGAAGTAGGACATTAAATAATATGCAGCACCCATTGCCATATTAAATGCACACGCTTTATTTACCCGTCCCACATAAGTTTTTAGTGAGGTCGGGATTTTAAGTAGTTCTATCTGGTTCCCAATATTAATGCTTACGCAGAGTTTTTCTGGTACAGCAATCTCATCTTTTTTTATAGCAACTAGTTGAGAAGCTAGCCCAAAAAATAAATTGCTTAACCTTGATACTATTAACTTTTCTTCATCTTCAGAGTAAGAGGGGTACGGGTCATTTTGGTCTCTAAAGATACGATGTTGGTATTTCCAACTTTCATTAAATGTACCGCACCACCTTAAGGCCTTGATAGTATTTGACATTTTGCTATTACAGGTTGATTCTTTGAGGCCTAACTCTTCACCATTACTCCTTTGCCAAAGACGTAATGAAGGTATGTATAGCTTAATCTGGTGGCGCATCTCTCCATCATTTCCAAAGTAACGTAGATAACCTTCCCTTGAAAAAGGATCTATCGCTTGGCAATCACAAAAGAAAATGAAAGAACGTAAGCAATCATACACAGCACTTATAGTTTGTTGCGATCTGTACCTTTCTGCATATTTTCTTGCACTCTTTGCGAATTTACGTATGTGAGGAACTCGAGTCGTTATTACATTTTGTTTTGAATCACACTTAAAATGGGTGAGGTGCTCAATACTAAAATCGTAACTTGACCTTGATGATGTGTTTTCTATAGGAATACTCAGTTTTAAAGGAGTTATATTATTCCTGTAATGAGAAACTTTCTTAGGTGAGCCTTTTGCTAATGGACTCTTACCCATCATATTCACCCATCAAGCTGAGCTTATTGTTTTTGCGTTTAGCTGCTGACCTTTGGGAAGCTCCTTCTTGCATGAATTTGATATACTTTTGAGTTGTTAACGTACTAACGTGCCCCATCAAGCTTGCTAATTCATCTAAGAGAAACTCAAAACTAACGCCTCGCTCACGTGCCTCAATTAATAGCCAGTTAGTTGCGAAAGTCGCGCGCAAGTCATGAACTCGGTAGTACCATGTAGGGTCAATCTTCGTAAGGTGTTGTCGTAAATCAGCAAACTGCTTTTCAAGTGTATTAAGTGAGTACACAGTGCCTTTATTTGAGAGGAAGAGAATGCCTGAACTGGTAAGCTTTTTTTCTGTATTCTGAAGCGTGTTGCGTTTTGTTGTGTTTTTAAGGCGTTGCTTGCTGTACTTATAGATTTCAAGTTCTTCGTAAATAGCGTTAGGTACTTCAATTACTCGCGGTTTATTGAACTTGGTCACAGTGATTTGTATTGGGACAACATCTAGCCCTGTAGTGTTGATTTCCCCCACCTGATGTGACGGAAAATGACGAAGTTCATCAATCCTAGTACCTGTTTCAACAGCAAGTCTGAACATTAACGAGAAAGGCTTTGGTAGGTGCTCTATGTGCTGGTAGAACAGATCTTGGTCTTTTACCTTCATAGGTTTAAGCTTTTTATGGGAAGGCGTTGAGTCTGAGCGAGGAAATATTTTCATAATATTAGATATATCAGCCTCATGAGGTTTGTTTGTTCTCATGTGGGCTAATATATCGTGCTGCTCACTACCTTGATCATATCTTAGAGTTACTTTCGAGTAATGAGTAACAACGTGTTCGCAGTTATCTTTTATATACCCCGAATTTTGCAGCCACTTATAAAAAGCAAGCACGGAATTCATATAACTTTTTGCTGTTGCTAGCGATAAAGCCTCATCGCCCTCTGAGTTTCTGTGTCGGCAGTTTGACAATAAAAATTCTGCAAAGCGCCAGGGCGCACCTTCTTCTTCGTATTGTGTTAGCTTTTTATAAGTCAGATACTCAGGCGGAACCACATCACCATTTTGATCGTATTGTTCTGAATGGGATGCATAGAGAAAGCGAGTAAAAAGGAGGAGGGCTTTAGCGATACTGTACGTGTCTTTTACTTTTCCTTCACCTCTTAACTTGGAAATGAGATAGAGAGATTGTGGGTAAACGACCGAACCATCTGGAGCTAGAATTATCTTTGTTTTTTTTGTGTATTTTTTGAGGTTTGAAGGTGAAAGGTGCGGGGTTAAGACTATTTCATCAGTGTTTTGGGTTGTGTGCGATATTATTTTGAGTTTGGCTAAAGTGTCAATTTCTATTTCGAGCAATCGAAAATCATCGTAGGGATACTCTTCTGGAACGTTTGACATTCTTCTTTCCCTTCATATCTACCTTTAAATTAAACTTAGGCGATCAAAGAAAATTATCAAGGTTTTCCCGTCAAACTTATTTTCCAAGGGTAAACTTTTTCTCGCCCCAGACGCCAAATTGGTCTGCAGCAATGTGCTCTTCGTCAGATAGTAAGGTGAAATTAAGGTTATCACGCTCAATAAATTTACCTAAACGCTTAACAGGATCGATACTGGCGCCTAGCACGACGACATTATGCTCAGCCAGCTGAGATTGAATATCGCGTAAGCCTTGGGCTTGTACAGTACAGCCTGGTGTCATTGCTTTCGGATAAAAATAAAAGAGAATCTTTTTACCTTTAAAGTCGCCCAACGAGACGGTATTGCCGTCTTGGTCGAGAAGGCTAAAGTTTGGTGCTGGTGAGCCAGCCGTCAGCGTATTCATGTTGATTCCTTTGAAGTAATTATTTTTATAGGTAATTGACTTATAACTTATTGCTACTAATGAAGTTAAGAGATCCACGTACTGACAAGCTTTGGCACAGCGCATCAAACTCTTCTTGTAGCTGCATTAGGTTGCAGTTTTCTTCGACATTGGCGCTAAGGGCAATCTGGAATTGGTCAATATCTGTTCCAGCTCGCTCTTTAATAATGGTTTGCGCGCTTAATGAGGCAAGGCCAATGTCACGGTCTGCAAAAAACTGCGTAAATTTCTCGGTTAGACCGACACGGTCCTCTGATTCAACAAAGACTTCGACGGTATATTGATTCGTGAGGAGATCATGCTTAGAGGTACGCTTCATCATGGTGATGAGATCATGCTCTTGGCCAAGTAGCGGTAGCGTTGTTTCAACGCGAGTAATGTGACTGCTGTTGCCGGAGATCAGCATAATCAGGGTAAACTCATTGCCAAACATAGCAATGCGGCTATCGACGATATTACATCCTGACTGGGTGACAAGGTGTACCAATTCGTTGCAAATCCCTGGGCGATCGGTACCAACGGCGGTAATGACTAAGTATTGATTCATAGCGAGACTTCTATTCCATGTTTGTTGATATGGTAGCACAACTCAAATTAAAGCTCTTGTGGTTGCTGTAATGAAAACCACGGATATTTTTTTGTCGAAACCGCTCTCTAATGTCGTCTTATATGTTGTTAAAGGAAGCGAGCTTTGTCAACGCGACCTTCGTACAATTCGCTATATTAGGCGTTGGTCTACTGAGGTAACCTCGGTATATAGTGGTTACCCAAGATATTCTGGCTAAATTTGACGATTGGTTGACACCGATATTCACCAAAAGCGCATCTTATACGTGCCTCATATCTGAAATCTGTAATTAATCATTCACTTCTTTATGGGAACTGTTTTTAATCTCTTGTGTTTATCAATATCATTACAGTACCATGCAAGAAGTATCAATTTAGGGAGATAGCCATGTTTTCAGGAAGTATTGTTGCATTAATAACCCCATTCACTCCAGATGGTGAGGTGGATTTTGTTAGCTTGAAGAAGCTAGTGGATTTTCACGTTGACGCGGGTACTGACGGCATTGTTGCGGTTGGAACGACGGGTGAGTCTGCAACATTAACTGTAGAAGAACATGTCAAGGTTGTCGCTAAGACGGTTGAATTTGCCGCTGGACGAGTACCAATTATTGCTGGTACCGGAGCGAATGCTACACATGAAGCCATTACTTTTAGCCGATTGCTAAATAACGTGGGTATTGCGGGCTGTTTGAGTGTGACTCCATATTACAATAAGCCAACTCAAGAAGGTTTATATCAGCACTATAAAGCGATTGCTGAAGAGAGTGACATCCCACAAATTTTATACAACGTCCCTGGACGTACGGGTGTGGATCTCATTGCCAGAAACGGTGGCGCGCCTGTCTAAAATTCCAGGTATTGTTGCATTAAAAGATGCGACGGGTGATTTATCACGAATTCAAAAACATCGTGAACTTTGTGGCGAAGATTTTATCTTACTAAGTGGAGATGACTCAACCGGGTTGGATTTTATCCAACAAGGTGGTAAAGGTGTTATCTCTGTGACCAACAATATCGCAGCAGCGGATATGGCGAAGATGATGGACCTTGCTTTAGAGGGTCGATTTGAAGAAGCGCATGAAATCAACGCGCGACTTATGACGCTGCATAAAAACCTGTTTGTTGAATCAAGCCCAATCCCAGTGAAGTGGGCGGCTCACAAAATGGGTTTGATTGAAGAAGGTGGTCTACGTTTGCCGCTGACTGAATTGTCAGAACAAGCTAAACCGATCGTTGCTCAGGCAATGTCGGAAGCGTGTATCTACTAAAATAGATTATGTAAGAGGAGCGCTATGCTCCTCTTTTAAGGGAGTCTCAATGAAATTTTCTCGTCAGCTAGCGGTCTCCTCGTTAGCTGTTATTGTATTAGCCGCTTGCTCCAGTGATCCTAACACTCGTCGTGAAGCCAAAGATGATTTCAACTATTTAGAAGCGCCAGAGCTTCGCAGTTGGCAATTAGCTGAAGACGCCACTCCGCAGTTTTACCCTAACTATGAGATCCCTGAGGGTGACTTCAAGGGTGGAATCGGGCGTGAAGTCGACATTCGACCACCACAACAAGTACTGGAATTGATTCCTGGTGCTCGAGTTGAGCGTCAAGGTTCAGAAGTGACGTTATGGCTACTCAAGCAAGACGAAATGGACAAAGTATGGGCGACGGTCCAAAAAATGCTTACTGAGATTAACGTTAAAGCGCTGGAAGAAACCGATGACCGAATCGAAACGGATTGGGTCACTTGGGTTTCTGAAGATGAAGATGTTGAAATTGGTAGCCGTTACGAAATCACCCGCTTTGAAGCCAACCGTCGTTTTGGTTTTAAGATGGTATTGATCGATTGGCGAGAAGCGAACACGGTTAAGCCTGTGACTCGCACCAATGAAGAGCGTTATAACACCTTGATGACCAATTTGGTCACAGCACGTTATGATCGTGATTTAAGAGAAGAAGCGGCACTTAAAGCTCAGCAACTGGTAAAATCAATCCCAATTAGTATGGGAACAGACCGAAGCGGGCTACCCGTTATTATTGCGCGCACACCGTATAATGTGATGTGGCAAGAAGTGCCTGAGCTATTGCCTAGAATGGGCTTTACGATTGATTCTCGTAATCAGTCCCAAGGGACAGCGAAAGCCAAATATGCGTCACCAGATGATGAGTTTTGGAATGATGTAGGCTTGAAGCCGATTGATTTAGAACCGGGGGAATATACCTTCCTGTTTGGTGATCTTGGTAACCGTACGTCAATTAATGTTACGGACAAAGATGGTAAACCTGTCAACGAGAGCTTATTACGTTCGTTGGAGCCGTTAATCTCAACGGTGATAAAACAGGGTAAAAGAGAGCCAATAAAATAAAAAGGACCATTATGGTCCTTTTTATTTTTTATCATGCTTCCCGTATTTTTCTTTGTCGAGCTCGTTCAGTCTATCGAGCTCATACTTTCTTTTCTTTGCAGCATTCTTTTGGTTATCGAACTTCATGTTAGCGGTGTACTTTAGCGCAGCAATGTTGCCAAATACGACCGCTAAAACCACGATGATGATCACCCAAGGGTTAAATAGCCACTCAATCATAATTCGCTCTCAAAGGCTGATGTTGGTGATATATTGATTGTAGATGGTATTGAGCTCAGAAAGTATGGTATCTCGTCCCAAAATTTCAGATTGCTCGATGAGCGCACTTAGCTGCTCAAGTGTTAGTTTGCTCATGTTGTCTTGCGAAGCTTGGCGATGGCTGATGTGCCAAGGTTCAAAAGCGACACCACCGATAAGGCTATCTTGGTAGGGGAAAAAGAAACCATGCGTTGAAAGGTTGTCTTTCAGCCATTGGTAGAAAGCGTGTTGATGCCCATCTAAATACTCCCAAGGCTCCAATTGCAGTGTGGTTTGTTCTGGAAGTAGATTGCCCGCGTAGACGTCGAAATCGGTCCCCCAGTGATGGCGACTGGCCCCGGGGAGCGCGCTCCATTTTAAAATTGCAAATACCTTTTCTTTTTCTGTCAGTTGCTCCGTGATAAGTGGCAACCCGTGGTCGTCAAGTATCGGCCGTGTGCCATTCATTTTATTGTTCCAAATGACCAGCTGTCGTTGGAAATTGCGATAGCCACTGGCAATGAACAGGTCAAAGCCAGCGGAGGATGCCGCTTGTATCAACTGTGACATGTCCTTATGAACATGTGGGTGGACTTGAAATAAGCGTTGAGCGACCTTCAAATCGATCAGTTTGCTGTCATCGAGTCCTACAAGCGACTTATTTATCATGTCTATTGACCGAGTAAGTTGATCAGAGTGTGCTCATACATATCAGTAAGCTTTTCAAGATCGCTCACGTTAACACACTCGTTTACTTTATGAATGGTCGCGTTCACAGGACCAAGCTCAACGACTTGCGTGCCCATCTTGGCAATAAAGCGACCATCAGAGGTTCCACCAGTGGTAAGAAGCTCTGGCTTTTGCTCATTAACAGTGGCGACCGCATCGACGACGGCTGTGAGCAAATCACCGAGTATCCGTTAGGAAAGGGTGACCGCTGAGAGTCCATTGCAAATCATACTCTAGGCCATGTAAGTCGAGTGTGGAATGGACACGTTTCTTAATGTCTTCATCGGTTAATTCGGTACTAAAGCGGAAGTTGAATTGAACATTAAACTCGCCAGGAATGACGTTACTTGCCCCTGTGCTTAAGCATGCAGGTTTGGAATTTGAAAGCTCGTTGGTGGAAAGTACTGGTTGCCTTCATCCCATTTGGTCGCCGCTAGCTCGGCCAATGCGGTGAGGGACTGATGGATTGGGTTTCGCGCCAATTGAGGGTACGCAACGTGACCTTGGATGCCTTTGACGCATAGATCGCCAGTAATGGAGCCTCTGCGACCATTTTTAACCACGTCTCCGACATGTTCGGTGCTGGAAGGTTCACCCACGATACACATATCAATGAGTTCATTACGCGCCATTAAGGTGTCGACCACTCGGGTGGTGCCGTTGATAAAAGGGCCTTCTTCATCAGACGTTATTAAGAACGCGATGGAGCCAGTGTGATTTGGGTTGTTTTTGATGAAGCGTTCAACGGCGACGATCATGCATGCCAGTGAGCCTTTCATGTCCGCAGCGCCGCGACCATGTAAGTGACCATCAATGACGGTTGGCTCAAACGGTGGGGTGTGCCAAAGGTCGAGAGATCCTGCTGGCACGACATCAGTGTGACCAGCAAATGCAAAGAGTGGCGCGGCGGTTCCACGGCGAGCCCAGAAGTTAGTGGTATCTTCAAATACCATGATTTCAATTTCGAATCCCAGCGCTTTAAGGCGCTCTATCATCACTTTCTGGCAATCGGCATCTTCGGGTGTTACTGATTGGCGGCTAATTAAGTCTTTTGCTAGTGCCAAAACGGGACTGTCTGTCATCCTTGAGGATCCTTGTCTCTAAATTTAAAATTGAATCGTATTATAGGTTGAAAATCTGTTGGTATTGTTCGGCTTTAAAACCAATGTGGTACTGCCCATCGACCTTAAGAATAGGGCGCTTGATCATGGCTGGGTTCTCAACAAGAAGCGCGACAACATTGTCAGCATTGAGTTGTTCTTTTTGTTCTGCCGATAATTGTCGATAGGTGGTTCCGCGTTTATTCAGTACGATTTCCCGGCCAAGCTGTTCACAGAAACCTTCGACAAGCTCTGGTGTGATGCCTTGCTTACGATAGTCATGAAATTGGTA
The DNA here is from genome assembly GCF_055808835.1 of Vibrio sp. GJ43-1. Classification (NCBI taxonomy): domain Bacteria; kingdom Pseudomonadati; phylum Pseudomonadota; class Gammaproteobacteria; order Vibrionales; family Vibrionaceae; genus Vibrio; species Vibrio sp. GJ43-1. The sequence continues at coordinate 1,012,644 of NZ_CM147884.1, forward strand.
CTCAATATGGCTAGCTTCCAGCCATTTTTTGGCTTTTTTAATGGTGTCACAGTTTGGAATCCCAAACATAGTTGTCGACATAGTCGTGTCCTTTGAGCGCTGATGACCCCTCTTTCTATATGAGGGTTCTTGTTGTGGGGGTTGTTCTTTGCATCCTATCAAGAAGTGTTGTGAGAGACAAAGCCTGTCGGCCTTTGCCGGACTGATACTCCTCGATTTTTATAGTAGTTTGGTAAAAAATTGCCGTGTTTCGCTGCGAAGTTCTAAAGAGTCGTTACAAAAACAAGGTCATTGAAACAAAACCGATTATCGAGAAATTGATCAAGCGCAACACGATTGTGGTGAAATTCAATATATTGGTGAAGCACATAATTAGGAGGTGTCAATGGAACTGAGTCCTGTATTTGCACGTCGTCTCTATCTTGCCCTGCTCGTTGAGAGCCTAGACAGACCGAATGTGCCAAAACTGATTGAAAGAACGGGGTGGCCTCGTCGCACCATACAAGATGTTATTAAGGCACTGCCCGGTATCGGTATTGAACTTATGTTTGTTCAAGATGGGCGCAGACACAATGATGGATATTACCAGTTGTCTGACTGGGGACCGTTTGATAGCCAATGGGTTGTACAGCGTAAAGTTGATATAGAATCAACGTTAGGTGTATAGCTACAGCGGCAATCATTGAACGCGAATGAAATATTAACAACGTGCGAGCGAATAAAAAATAAAGCCAGGGTCTAGACTCTGGCTTTATTTTTGGCAATCGTAAGCACTGCCGAGCAGCGTAACAGAAGTTTGGAAGTCGACGGGCGACAATAGGAAGACCGTGTTGGCACCTAGTTCGGCTGCATTGTTTTTAATGTCATTCATTGCGCCTCTTGCCATGGTACTGTTGAGTAAAAAGAGAAAGTTGTACCAATGACCTTCTGATCCGGTGACTTCACCTTTCCACTGGCAAAGTGAGGTATCTAGATTGTGATCCAATCTCAATACCACGGATGCCGATTGTTGCGTAACCTTATGCGCAGGTGACGAGCACCCGGATAGAATGACAACGCAGAGTAATACCGCCGATAGTTTATTGTTGTAGGTAGAAAACATACGCAGCAAAGCCTATCCAGCTAATCGTTAATAGTCCCCAAGGTAGTATAGAAGGGGATGGTGTTGCTTGACGGGAAGTCGCGTTACTTTGCATTGTGTTGTCACCCTGCATAGTGTTATCGGATGTTACGGGTCTTAGCTTCTCTCTTCGTTGTTTTTTCTGTGCCTTATCCGCTTGGCGTTTTTTCTCTTTTTGTTGTTTTTTATAAAGAGCGATGCCTTTTTCGATACCTTGTGCGACTAGACGCGTTTGTTCTTTGGTTTGACCGGGTTTTTGTGTGGATTTTGCAATTTTCATTGCCTCCTGCTGAGTTTCAGCTGATGGAATGGGTTGTTGATTTTTCATTGTTTATAAATACCAAGCTACTCGCCAATACGTTTTGTTTATTTTATCACAATGTCGCGCATGAGCTTGAATAGTCATACGTGGAACTCAATATTATGTGATACGAGACAAAAAGAGACAGACACATGCGCTATGCACTTGAGCAATACGACAAACATGGTTTCTTAAAAGCCCCCATTTGGTTATGGCTTGGGTGGTTTTTTCTTATCCGAGCATGGGTGGTATTCGTCGTTGCTGGCGCTAGCCGTAATGAGGGAGTCACGATTTTAGAATACGTCTATCCTGATCAGCAGATGTTGTATATAGGGTTAGCAATGGGGTTGCCGATTGCCATTGCGATGTGGTTGATTAGCTTAAGGAAGCCCGAATCGACGTATATAAACGGATTGGTGAACTACTTAAAACCCATTTCTTTGATCGTGGTGGCAGGTCAGTTGATACACACCACGTATTTAGTCAATTTACAGCATTGGGGATTCAGTTGGACCAATGCGGTGACCTTAGTGCTACTGCTTTGGTTCGCCATTTATTTAGTCAACAGCCGTACTGTGGTAGATTGTTTGGCAACTCCAAACGATATCCGTTCGGTTACTGATCACAATCATAACTCTACTCACTAGTTAAAAATACACTGAGCAAAAATAGAGGACTTTTTATGTCATTACCACAAAGTGCCATTATCCCAGATGCGGAACCTTTCGCGCTGTATACGCAATTGAAAGTGAATCAAAATCCGCAACAAGTGCTCGCTGCATTACAAGCTTTACCAAAGCTGGTGGACGATCTCAATCAATCTCAACCTGACGCAGCACTGACGCTATCGCTAGCATTCAGCCACCAATTTTGGTCAGGACTTGCTCAGCCAATGCCTGCTGAGCTGAAGCCGTTTCCTGAGTTAGGGGAAGGTGAGATTCATGCACCCTCAACCGATGTCGACGTACTGATTCATTGTCACTCGAAGCGTCACGATTTGCATTTCTTTGTGCTACGTAAATTGATGTTAGATATTTCAGCTGACGTTACGATTGTTGATGAGACTCAAGGGTTCCGGTTCATGGACTCACGAGACATGACCGACTTCGTGGATGGCACCGAAAACCCTAAAGGTGAAAAGCGCGCAGAAGTCGCGATCATCAAGCAGGGTGAATTGGCGGGTGGCAGTTATGTGATGGTTCAGCGTTTTGAACATAATCTTCCGGCGTGGAGCCGACTTAACGTTGCGGCACAAGAAAAAGTGATTGGTCGAACTAAGCCTGACTCTATTGAACTTGATGATGTTCCTGCAGCCTCTCACGTAGGGCGAGTAGACTTGAAAGAAGAAGGTGTCGGCTTAAAAATTGTTCGTCACAGCTTGCCATATGGCAGCGTCAGTGGCGCGCATGGTTTACTGTTTATCGCTTACTGTAATACTGTCCATAACTTTGATGCGATGCTTGAAAGTATGTACGGGGTAACAGACGGGAAAACCGACCAATTGTTGCGTTTTACTAAAGCGGTCACTGGCGCGTACTTCTTCGCTCCTTCTCAGGGTATGCTAGCCGAGTTAGCGGTTAAATAGTCATTCTTACCGTCTAACCTGATCAATAAAGAGTTTCTTGCGGTTTTAGCAAGAAACTCGTATTGCGTATCCACTTGCTCGATTTACCTTCCTCAAGTTTTGCTTTTGCTTGCCGATATAAAACACAATCGTCTGTTTTGTGGATTGCTATGTCTATTACCGTTAATACCAATGTTAGTGCAATGATGGCGCAGAATCAGCTCCACAAGGCGACTGACGCCCTAAATCAGTCGTTAGAGCGACTGGCGTCGGGCCGTCGTATTAATAGCGCAAAAGATGACGCAGCAGGGCTACAAATTTCCAACCGTTTAGATGCACAGATTTCGGGTTTAAGTGTCGCGCAACGAAATGCCAATGATGGTATTTCCATCATGCAAACCGCGGAAGGGGCAATGAATGAAACGTCACAAATTCTTCAACGTATGCGTGACTTGTCCTTGCAGTCATCTAACGGCGCCAACTCTCCGGATGATCGACGTGCGTTACAAGAAGAGTTCACCGCGCTTAACGATGAGCTAAACCGTATTGCTGAAACCACCTCATTTGGCGGCAGAAAACTGCTCAATGGCCAGTTTGGTAGTACTTCTTTTCAAATTGGTGCGGGCTCTGGGGAGGCATTGCAGGTTGAACTTAAGAGTATGCGAACCGATCAACTGCAAATGGGCGGAGCGGCTTACCAGTCATTAAACGGAGCAGCGGAGAGTTGGCGTGTTATGCCAGGGCAGCAACAGCTTAGCTTTAGTTATCAGGATTCGACAGGCCGCAGCATTACAGAAACGATTGAAGCGAAGATTGGTGATGATATAGAGCAGGTGGCGACATACATCAATGGCCAAACAAGCGCATTATCGGCATCTGTAAATGAACATGGGCAATTGCAGCTGTTTGCTGATTCGCAACAAGTGACTAACGAAGTGGCGTTTTCAGGGGCATTAGCGGGCGAATTACAGATGGAGACACAAGGTTTGGTGACCGTTGATGATTTGTCAATTGATTCGGTAGGAGGCGCTCAGTTGTCAGTCTCTGTTATTGATAAGGCAATGAAGTTTGTTGATAGCCATCGCTCAGAATTGGGTGCCAACCAAAATCGACTCGGCCATACCATTAATAACTTAGCCAATATGGAAGAGAACTTGGCAGCGTCGCGAGGTCGGATCCGCGATACCGATTACGCTAAAGAGACGACGCAAATGATTAAGCAGCAGATATTGCAGCAAGTCAGTACGACTATTCTGGCGCAAGCGAAGCAAACCCCGAACTTAGCCATGAGCTTATTACAATCATAACGTTGGCATTCGACGTCACACCGAATAACTTTAGACCTTTTTAATATTAACTTCTGCTTTTTCCAGTTTTATCACACTCCAAGCTGATATCCCCTAAAAAATCCAATTATCTTTAAAAAAATCTCAAGTTATTGCTTTGCAAGACGATAAAGAAAGTAACTTTGAGAGAACTACTTGGTTTTCCGAGACGTCGGAAACCGCTACACCGGAAAATCAATTGGAGAATTAACATGGCAGTGAATGTAAATACCAACGTATCGGCAATGACCGCTCAGCGTTACCTAAACAATGCAAGTCAAGCGCAAGGGACGTCAATGGAGCGTTTGGCTTCTGGTTCTAAAATCAACAGCGCAAAAGACGATGCCGCGGGTCTACAAATCTCTAATCGTTTGAATGTGCAAAGCCGCGGTCTTGACGTCGCAGTACGTAACGCCAACGATGGTATCTCGATTGCTCAAACCGCTGAAGGTGCGATGAATGAGACGACCAACATCTTACAACGTATGCGTGATTTGTCTCTGCAATCTTCAAATGGCTCAAACTCAAAATCTGAGCGTGTGGCAATTCAAGAAGAAGTAACTGCGCTAAATGATGAGCTTAACCGTATCGCAGAAACCACATCTTTTGGTGGTAACCGCCTATTGAATGGCACGTACGGCACGCAATCATTCCAAATCGGTGCGGATAATGGCGAGGCAGTAATGCTAAACCTGAATGACATGCGCTCTGACAACGTTAGAATGGGTGGTACAAGCTACCAAGCAGCAGAAGCTAAAGATAAAGATTGGAGTGTGGCGGCGGGCTCTAACGAGCTAAATATCACGCTTACAGACAGCTTTGGTGAAGAGCAAAATATCGCTATTACAGCCAAAGCAGGCGATGACATTGAACAGCTAGCCACGTACATCAATGGTCAAACTGACCTAGTAAAAGCGTCGGTAAATGAAGATGGTCAACTGCAAATGTTTGCCTACACTAATAAAGTAGATGGTGAAGTGTCATTTGGTGGTTCACTTGCGGGTGAGTTAGGCATGCAAGACGGTCAAGCGGTAACCGTGAATACGATTGACGTGACAAGCGTTGGTGGTGCACAGGAGTCGGTTGCGATTCTTGATTCTGCGCTGAAATACGTTGATAGCCACCGCGCAGAGCTAGGTGCATTCCAAAACCGTTTTGACCATGCGATCAACAACCTTGATAACATTAACGAAAACGTGAATGCATCGAAGAGCCGTATTAAAGATACTGACTTCGCTAAAGAGACAACAGAGATGACGAAGAACCAAATTCTTTCTCAAGCTTCGAGCTCAATTTTAGCGCAAGCCAAGCAAGCGCCCCAGGCAGCAATGAGTCTACTAGGCTAAGTGCATCAGTAAGTAAAACGCTTAACAGTGTTTCAGATTAGCGCGATAGATAAGAACCAGAGCTTCCAGGCTCTGGTTTTTTTATGGCTGAATAGGCGTGTAAGTAACCTGTTCGCGACGAGCGGTAATCGGAGGTATAAGGTCAGAGAGATGCACTATGAGTAAGTGTTACCTACTCGTGGGGGCTCGAGCCGTGGAGTGAACTGAGCCAGAAAGCATAAAAAAAGAGGCCCAAGATAGGCCTCTAATTTATGGCGTGGTTTTAATCGTGGTTTAGTTTGAAAATAAAACCGATGAGCCTTGATTTAAGCTAGTCAGCAGTAGCGTCTTACCATTAACAATATCAATGCGACGGCTTTGCTGTGCTTCCATTTTTAAGAATTGCTTAATCATAGCTAACTGCTCGTGGGTAAATTCATCAGACTGCGCGGTTGCGGTGTCCTTAAACGCACGAGGTGAAATGAGCAAATAGTTGTCGCTGATGGTCCAGCTTCCGGTTTCCGAAATTTTAAGTAGCGTATGTGAATTTGGATCTTTACCGAACAAACGCATAGAAGATTCACGAATATAAGTGCCTTCGGGAAGGTACTTCACGTTTGCCGACATTTCTAGACGGCTCAGTGGACCAATATCTGTATCTGGTGCATTTCTGGAGGCGAGGATCGCAACCATGTTGCTTTGCCATTCATTTGAGGTGAGCACTTGCTCCAGTTTTAAGTCACTGCCCCAATAAAGCCACGCACTGAGCGCCGTAGAGGCCGCAAGTAGAATGGCAGCGTATTTCATTTTCATCATATTATCCTTCTACTGGCACACTTTACTTAAGTCAGACTGCTCGGTGAAAATTCTCATAGTGACGTTTTCTCCAGAGTGTTCCACCGTATGGATGAAGTTGAGTGCAATTTGATCACTTTGATCGCCAGTGACAATGACTTGTTCGGGTTTTTTATCTAGCTCGTGTGATTCAATGTATTTTTGAACGCATTGTTCAATTTTAGGCTGCCAAGTGGACACATCGGGGTGACTTTCTGGTGTGACAATTTTCACCTCATCAACGACAGCAAGTTCTCTAAAACTTGATTCAGCAGGGTTGGTACCAATCAACACTAAGATCGGCAGCAATAAGGCTGCAACCACCATTCCCCATACTGCTGGTGGTGTTTTCTCTGCTGGTGCTTTACTTACGGCGACATGCGGCGCCGCAGCGGTAGGTTGAGCGTCCACAGGATCGTTAGGCAGTTCAGCCACCTACGCTTCATTAACGTTATTAAGGTCAATAGAGCTCGAAGGTGCAGAGCGCTCGACGGTTGAAATGAGCTGATAACCACGTTTCGGCACCGTTTTAACAAATAACGGTGATTTTGTTGGGTCTTTGAGCATCTTCCTGAGCGTTGAAATCGCCTGAGTTAGGCTTGAGTCATCAACCTCAAAGCCTTGGTCCCGCCAAACGTATTCGTGTAAATCATGACGAGTGACGACTTCATTGGGACGCTCTGCAAGCAGAAGCAAAATGCGACTTTCGTTACTACCAAGACGTACTACTTCATCATTGTTGGTTTGGTCGACCAAGGAATTGCTATTTGGATCAAAGATATATCTTTGGCCGAGTATGAACTTAGTGCCTATGTTACTCATTGCATTCTTCTTTATAATTGTCGCGGAGCGATGGAAAAAAATAGTTAGGCGCTGAATGTCGCGCAGTGCCAATTATAGTAATTTAGGATTTTTTTATAGTCAGGGGCACAAGGATAATAAAAACAAATCAAAAAAACAGCATTTTTATGTTTTTTGACCTTGAATTTACAATCTTCAGCCTCATTTCTTTACCAGAACAATCTTAAGTGTATCGAGTGCAAATAAATGTCGATACTTGATACGAAAAGTGTGATGGAGATAACATGAGCGCAACCGAAACAAGTAATAAAGAAACTCGTGGCTTTCAATCCGAAGTAAAGCAATTACTTCATTTAATGATTCACTCTCTGTATTCCAATAAAGAAATTTTTCTTAGAGAGCTGATCTCGAATGCATCGGATGCCGCAGATAAGCTGCGTTTCCAAGCGCTTTCTAACGGTGATTTGTATCAAGGTGATGCTGAACTTGGTGTGAAATTATCGTTTAGTGAAGAGCATAATACCTTAACGGTTTCTGATAACGGCGTAGGTATGTCACGCGATGACGTGATTGAGCACTTAGGAACGATCGCAAAATCAGGCACAAAAGAGTTTTTCTCTAAGCTTTCTGAAGAGCAAGGTAAAGATTCGCAACTTATCGGCCAGTTTGGTGTGGGTTTCTATTCCGCGTTTATTGTTGCTGACGCAGTGACGGTTCGCACTCGTGCGGCTGGTGCGTCTGCCGAGCAGGGCGTGCAATGGCACTCTGCTGGCGAAGGTGAGTACTCGATTGAAAACATTACTAAAGAAACGCGTGGTACTGATATCGTCCTTCACATGCGTGAAGAAGGAAAAGAGTTCCTATCAGAGTGGCGTTTAAAAGAAATCATCAGCAAGTATTCTGATCATATCGGCATCCCTGTTTCTATCCAAACCGTAGAGCGCGACGAGGAAGGCAAAGAAACAGGCGAAACCAAATGGGAACAAATCAACAAAGCACAAGCGTTGTGGACTCGCAATAAGTCAGACATCAGCGACGAAGAATATCAAGAGTTCTATAAGCACGTTTCTCATGACTTTGCAGACCCACTTCAGTGGAGTCATAATAAAGTAGAAGGCAAAAACGACTACACGAGCTTGCTATATATCCCAGCTAAAGCGCCGTTTGATATGATGAACCGTGACCATAAAAGTGGTTTAAAACTTTATGTTCAGCGCGTGTTTATTATGGATGACGCCGAGCAGTTCATGCCTTCTTACCTACGCTTTATTCGTGGTTTGATTGATTCAAACGATTTACCTCTCAATGTATCTCGTGAAATTTTGCAAGATAATAAAGTCACGCAATCGCTACGTAATGCTTGTACGAAACGTGTATTAACAATGCTAGAGCGTTTAGCAAAAAACGACGAAGAAAAATATCAATCGTTTTGGAAAGAGTTTGGCTTGGTGCTAAAAGAAGGCCCAGCAGAAGACATGGGTAACAAAGAAAAAGTGGCGGGTCTGTTGCGTTTTGCTTCCACAGAGGTGGATTCAGCAGAGCAAACCGTCGGTTTGGCCTCTTACATTGAGCGCATGAAAGAAGGTCAGGATAAGATTTATTACCTGACAGCAGATAGTTATGCAGCGGCTAAGAATAGCCCTCACTTAGAGCAATTCAAGGCGAAAGGCATCGAAGTGGTACTGATGTTTGATCGCATTGACGAATGGCTAATGAATTACCTGACTGAGTTTGATGGCAAGCAGTTCCAGTCGATCACAAAGTCGGGTCTTGATCTGAGCAAGTTTGAAGACGAAGCTGAGAAAGAGAAGCACAAAGAAACAGAAGAAGAATTCAAGTCAGTGGTAGAGCGCACTCAAGCTTACCTAGGCGATCGAGTGAAAGAGGTTCGTACAACCTTTAAGCTTGCCACGACACCAGCAGTAGTGGTGACGGATGATTTCGAAATGGGCACACAAATGGCGAAGTTGCTAGAAGCGGCGGGTCAGGAAGTGCCAGAGGTGAAATACATCTTTGAAATTAATCCTGAGCACGAATTGGTTAAGCGCATGGCTGATGAAGCTGATGAAGAAGCGTTTGGCGGCTGGGTAGAAGTATTGCTTGGACAAGCCATGCTTGCTGAGCGCGGGTCGATGACGGATCCTTCGCAATTCCTAGGTGCGGTTAACCGACTTTTGTCTAATGTGAAGTAGTCACGTTTATTGAAAACAATGAGCTCAGCGTGCTGGGCTCATTGTTTTTTCGTAGTGAGGATCTCGTTTTTAGCTAACTTTATCTTTTCTACGGGCATTCTTTAGTCGTATTTCACGCCAAGCGAGAATTTTCTATGCTAGAATGCGACGCTTGAATAATCATTCATTTCACTTTTATACCGAAACTTATCGTCGATACGCTATTCAAAGCCATGCTTTGATTGTGAGCTTCGGTATAAAGTCTTTTTATTTATAAGAGGAAACAACATGCGCATCATTCTTCTAGGTGCTCCAGGTGCTGGTAAAGGCACACAAGCTCAATTCATCATGGAAAAATACGGGATTCCTCAAATTTCTACTGGTGATATGCTTCGTGCAGCGATCAAAGCAGGCACAGAGCTTGGTAAGAAAGCGAAAGCGGTTATCGATGCAGGTCAACTTGTTTCAGATGAAATCATCTTAGGTCTTATTAAAGAGCGCATTGCTCAAGACGATTGTGAGAAAGGTTTCTTGCTAGATGGCTTCCCTCGCACTATCCCTCAAGCTGACGGCCTAAAAGAAATGGGCGTTAACGTTGATTACGTGATTGAATTTGACGTAGCGGATAGCGTGATTGTTGATCGTATGGCGGGTCGTCGAGCGCACCTAGCGTCAGGTCGTACTTACCACGTGACTTACAATCCACCTAAAGTGGAAGGCAAAGATGATATCACTGGTGAAGATCTAGTGGTTCGTGATGACGACAAAGAAGAGACAGTACGTGCTCGTCTAGGTGTTTACCATGATCAAACTGCGCCGTTGATTGCTTACTACGGCAAAGAAGCTGAAGCAGGCAACACTCAGTACCTTAAGTTTGATGGTACTAAGCAAGTTGACGCGGTAAGTGCAGACATCGAAAAAGCACTATCTTAATTGCTGATTCGTGAATCTTGTTAAAAAACGACCCTTTAGGGTCGTTTTTTTTATTGATCCAATCCTAGATTCAATGGGTATAATCGCCATTGTTATTTGATCAAATCAAAAGGAAGTCTATGAGCATGGCACCAAACACGGGAGTACTCTTGGTTAACCTGGGCACTCCAGATGCGCCGACACCAAAAGCAGTGCGCGCATTCTTAGGTGAGTTTTTACATGATCATAGAGTCGTAGATATGACTCGTTGGCTGTGGTGCCCCATTTTACACGGTGTTATCTTGCCAGTTCGTTCGCCAAAAGTGGCGAAGCTCTACCAGTCGGTGTGGATGGATGACGGTTCTCCTTTGATGGTGCACTCAGTAAGGCAAGTGAAGGCGCTTCAAGAGCGCCTGAATGTACCTGTAGAGCTGGGAATGACCTATGGCAACCCATCATTAAGGCATGGGATGTCCTCTTTGCTAGAGCAAGGGGTAGAGAAGGTGATTGTATTGCCTTTATACCCACAATATTCGGGGACAACGAGTGCCGCAGTTTTTGATGGATTAGCAAAAGCGTGTAAGTCACTGTCGACGATACCAAGTATCGACTTTATTCGAGATTATTATCAGCATCCGCTTTACATCAAAGCGCTAGCACAAAAAGTGAGAGCACATTGGGACAAGCACGGACAAGACTATTTACTTTGTTCCTATCATGGTATTCCAAAACGCTATGCTGATAATGGTGATGTGTACCCTCAACATTGTGAGCACACGACGAGGTTATTGGCGCAAGAACTAGGATTGGACGACTCTCAGATAGGAATGAGCTACCAATCTATCTTTGGGCGTGAAGAGTGGTTACAGCCGTATACGGCGAAGACGTTAGAAGCTTTGCCGACTCAAGGCATTAAGCGTATAAACGTGATGACACCAGCCTTCTCAGTTGATTGTCTCGAAACCTTAGAGGAGATTGCCGTGGAGTGCCGTGATATTTTTATCGAAGCTGGCGGTGATTCCTACCAATATATAGAGTGTTTGAACGACTCAGAACTGCACATCGACATGATGGTCGATTTGGTTAACACAAGCTTATAGGTTACGGTTTATCGGGCTTATGCTTTATCGAGCTGATGTGGTACTGAGCATAGGGCTTATCGACGGTATTAAAGTTGTGGATTAATAGACGTGTACTGGCTGCTAGGCATAAAAAAACGCCGCTCTATTTAGAGCGGCGTTTTTTGTTACGCATCTATTTTTTTCAAATCAATTAAGCGATTTGAGCTTGTTGCTCTTCGATTTCTTGAGCGTTTGATGTTGCCGATTGTTCTGCACCGTGCATCCATTTTACCAAAGTGTTCGCACATAGCAGCAAAATGACGCCAGAGATGACCGCTGTGATAGCAATACCACCGAAGATGGACATTGCGCCAAGCTCACCCACATGTGAGCCAATCAAGCCAGCAACGTAGTTTGCAATTGCGTTAAAGCCAAACCATGCGCCCATCATGAGTGAAGCAAGACGTAGTGGCGCAAGTTTGGTTACCAGTGACAGACCAATAGGAGAAATACACAGCTCACCTAACGTATGGAAGAAGAACGCACCTACTAGCCATAACATAGACGTTTTCACGTTGGTGTCACCGCCTTGTTCCATTACCGCCCCCACCATGCACAAGAAACCAAGCGCAAGGAAGAACAGTGCCAAAGCAAATTTAACTGGAGAGTTAGGTTCACGTTTACCCAGTTTGACCCAAAGCGCGGCTAGAACGGGAGCAAGCGTAATCACAAAGAACGGGTTAAGAGACTGAAACCAAGCCGCTGGGACTTCAAAGCTACCAATCATGCGATCTGTATATTGCTGCGTGTAGATGTTCATCAAGCCGCCAGCTTGTTCAAAACCAGCCCAGAAAACAATAACAAACAAGCCCATAATAAGAATGACTTTAAGACGATCTAGTTCTTCGCGAGTTAACGGCGCTTTCGTTTTGTTTTTGTTGAGTGCTCTAGCGCGAGCCGCCGCAGGAACCGTACCAATATCGCCTAACCATGATTTAGACATAGTCAGTTGCATGATAATACTGATCACCATGCCAATGCCTGCAATCAGGAAGCTTAAGCACGCCAGCCGTAAGAGCCAGTGACTGAGCCAGAAGCAATACCCGCAAGTAGTGAGCCTAAGTTAATGCCCATGTAGAAAATAGTAAACGCGCCATCACGACGGTTGTCACCATCTTTATAAAGATCGCCAACCATTGTTGATATGTTTGGTTTGAACATACCGTTACCAGCAATCAACAGAGCCAGTCCTAGGTAGAAAGCTTGCTCAGCGGGCAGCCCAATCGCACCTACTGGCATTGCAAGGGTAAATTGCCCCGCAGCCATGAGCACACCGCCGATGATGATAGAACGACGCTGACCTAAATAGTTATCAGCAATCCAGCCACCAATGAGAGGGGTGATATAAACCAGTCCAGTATAGATGCCATATAAGTCCAGAGCATCTTTAGTGGACCAACCCATACCGCCATTCATCGTTGCGTCAGTGAGGAAAAGGACCAAAATGGCACGCATCGCATAATAGGAAAAACGTTCCCATAGCTCAGTACCAAACAGTAAAAACAGCCCCCGAGGGTGACCTAAAATGTTGTGTTGTGCTGTCATAAGTTTTACTAATTTTAGTTATGAAAGAATATAATGTGCATCAAGATATACATAACAAAATTAAAAACTGCAATAGGGTTGTTTTATAGCCTATATGAATGATTAAGCTAAGTTGTTAAAATGTAAGAATTTTTAACCAAGAGGGCACGAAAGCTGCGTGCTGGAAACTAACTTTTCACTTTTATTGCATTGGAAGTGACTGTTTTGTCTATAAAGCGCTGTAAGAAGCTCCCTACTACCTATTAGGAAAAGTTGCCTTTGTGGTACGATGTAAGGCAGTTAGTGCAGGCGAACTATAATAATTAAGGCTAAGTGAACACAATGAAACGTTGGTATTTACTGTATTGTAAGCGCGGTGAGCAAGCGAGAGCAAAGCTCCATCTAGAGAATCAAGGCTTACAATGCTTTTACCCAGAAGTTGAAGTGGAAAGAATTCGACGAGGAAAAAGGCAAAAAGTCAAAGAGCCGCTGTTTCCTTCGTACATTTTTATTCAGTTTGATTTTGAAGCAGGCCCTTCTTTTACCACAATACGTTCAACGCGAGGCGTGGTTGACTTTATTCGCTTTGGTGCCCAGCCAACCGAGGTGCAAGGGGATTTGGTGTTTGAGCTTCAGCAAGCAGTGTATTCGCATGTAGAGGCGGAAGACGGTGCACTTCCCGATGTCGGGCAAAAAGTGCGAGTAACGGCGGGTCAATTCGCAGGTATTGATGCGATCTTTCAAGAGAAGGATGGCGATACGCGTTCGATTATGTTGGTTAATCTAATTAATAAGCTGGTTCCGGTGAGTATTGATAATAAAGATCTGGATCTATAAGGCCGGAATGGTTTTGAAGGCTCAATCTACAATGATTGAGCCTTCACTTTCGAAGGTGAGTCGAAGAGCTAATTTAGGCTAAAGCGCGCTTACCTTTCATCTTCGGGTAATTGAACATTCAATTCGAGTACGGAGATATCGTCATCTTTATGCTCAAATGAAAGGTCGACCATTGATGGATCCACGTCGACGTATTTAGCAATGACCTTCAGAATATCTTCTTTCAACTGCGGTAAATAAGAGGGCGATGGCGACCCTTCACTGCGGCGTTCAGCGACAATGATTTGCAGTCGTTCTTTGGCAAGATTTGCCGAGTTTTTCTTCTGTGGGCGGAAAAATTCAAGTAGTGACATGCATTAACCCCCAAATAGACGTTTGAAAATACCTTTCTTCTGCTCGGTTAGGAAGCGGAAGTCCACCTGCTCTCCTAATAAGCGCTCAACCGTGTCATTGTAAGCCAATCCGGCGTCTGACTCATTGTCGAAAATTACCGGCACTCCCTTTGTTTGAGGCGTTCAATACCGCTTGGCTTTCTGGAATTACACCAAGTAAAGAGATGTGTAAAATTTCTTCAACATCTTCAACCGACAGCATTTCACCCTGGTTGACACGTGTTGGGTTGTAACGAGTTAACAGTAGGTGTTGTTTTACAGGCTCTAGGCTTTCTTCTGCTCGTCTTGATTTCGAGTCGAGAATGCCAAGGATTCGATCTGAATCTCGCACAGAAGAGACTTCTGGGTTGGTAGTTACAATGGCTTCATCGGCGAAATACAACGCCATTAGTGCACCTTGTTCAATACCTGCGGGTGAATCACAGATAACAAAGTCAAAGCCCATCTCATCAAGATCGTCCAGTACGCGACGCACGCCATCACGTGTTAGCGCATCTTTATCGCGAGTTTGTGAAGCAGGAAGAATAAAGAGGTTATCTGTGCGCTTATCTTTGATTAACGCTTGATTTAAGGTCGCTTCACCATTGATGACATTGACGAAGTCATAAACAACGCGACGTTCACAGCCCATGATTAGATCGAGGTTACGCAAACCAATATCAAAATCAATCACTGCCGTTTTCTTACCTTTTAACGCAAGACCAGAGGCGATAGCAGCGCTAGAGGTAGTTTTACCTACGCCACCTTTTCCTGATGTTACAACAATAATGCGGGCCATTATTCTTACTTCCTTAATTTCTATATCGTGAGAATGTCAAATCTGAGGCTGTCGTCTGTCATACCAAACATAACTTTTTTCCCCCAGTATTCACTTTCAATCTGGTCGCTCAGCCAGTAGTTACCAGCGATGGAAACTAGCTCAGCTTGTAAATCGTGACAGAGGATTTTTGCGTCGGTGGAGCCGCTAGCGCCTGCAATCGCGCGTCCTCGGAGTGTGCCATGAATATGAATAGTACCGTCAGCAATCACTTCAGCACCTAGGCACTTACGTGGCTTAAAATCACCAAGTCGCCATTTTTGGCATAAACTTGTTGGCCGGAGCGCACGGGAGTACGAATTATTTTGGTCGGCTCCATTTTTGCTTGACGCTTTGGCTGGCGTTTTACTTGCCGTCATAATGGCAAATCCAGCGTCAGATGCTAGATTTTGGGTACGTTTATCTTTACACCCCGTCACACCTACAGGGATCATTCCGGCTTCTTCAATACCTAGTTTTAGGTCGAGAAACACGATATCTTCGTGGACTTGGCTGATATTCAAGACAACGGGTGCCGCAGCAAAAAAGTTGGAGCTTGATTCACTTTTTCTTTTAAAAAGTGAACGGCTTTAGACACATCGTTGTCAGAAAGATGCAACACCGATAAGGTGAAGCTACTGCCTTTCAAATCAGGGGATGGTGACATTAATGATCAAATCCTTGTGCCAATGACATTGCTTTAGGTTAGGCTAATCATGTTATATTTCAACACTAAAGACAGCAAGCTATCTTGCTCCCAAATAGATAATTTACTCTCATTTTCGATTAAACAACCTGCATCGCCTTTTTTTCAACAAAAACAGCGGTGACAAAAGAGACATATCATGCTTTGTTCAATTTATAAAAGTGCAAAAAAGCAAGGGGCTTACCTCTATATCACTAAGAAAGATGACTTTTCACAGGTTCCTGACGCCTTACTTGAAATGTTCGGAAAACCGACGTTAGTTATGGTTGTAAAATTGGATGGCCGAACGCTTGCTCAGGTGGATGTCGATATCGTTAAACAGTCATTACAAAATGAGGGCTTTTTCTTACAGTTACCACCACCGCAAGAGAACTTGCTCGAAACGTATAAAGAGCAAAAAAAGGCGCAGAAAAAACAATAAGACAAATCGGTGAAGACGCTCTAGGGAGGGCACTTTGAAAAGAATGTTATCAGTTGTGTTAGGCGTCAGCTTATCTGCGAGCGTACTCGCATCAGAAAAAGGCAGCTTTGAAGAGTACGTTGAAGGCTTAAAGCAAGAAGCAAAGTCGTTAGGTATCTCGCAACAGATCTTAACAGAAGCATTCCAAGGCGTAGAGTTTAAGCCGAGGGCGGTGACTGCCGATCGAAATCAACCAGAGAAAAAGCTAACACTAGACGAGTACATACCGCGAGCGGTGCCAGACTGGAAAGTCAAAAAAGCCAAAGAATTGCACCAAAAATACTACGCTGAACTTCAACAAGTCGCGGATGAATATGGTGTTCAGTCTCGCTTTATCGTCGCGCTTTGGGGCGTAGAGAGCAATTTTGGTACCTTTACAGGCAATTATCGAGTTATTGATGCGTTGTCGACCTTAGCTTATGAAGGGCGACGTGAAGCCTTTTTCCGTAAAGAAGCACTCGCAGCGTTGACTATTTTGGAGCAAGGACATATTGCCCCAGATAAAATGAAAGGCTCATGGGCGGGGGCAATGGGGCAGAGTCAGTTCATGCCGAGCTCTTTCTTAAACTTTGCGGCCGATGGTAACGGTGATGGGAAAAAGGATATTTGGAACTCAGAAGCCGATGTTTTTGCGTCGACCGCCAATTATCTTGCCCAGTCGGGATGGGATGACAGTTATACATGGGGACGCCAAGTTAAAGTCCCTCACGGTATTTCACCCGAGCTACAAGGGCGAGAGGCAGCCAAAGGTAAGTATCTTCAAGAATGGAGTAAACTTGGCGTCACTCGTTATGATGGTCGCCCACTGCCACAGCTAGATGAGGACATTAAAGCATGGCTAATTATGCCCGATGACGAAAATGGTCGCGTGTACTTGGTTTATAACAATTACAATGTACTGATGAAGTGGAACCGTTCGTATTATTTTGCGCTTGCGGTTAGTCATTTAGCTGACCGAATTGCAATGGATTAGTACGCTTTAGTTTTGTATTAAAGAGAAACATTCGAAAAAAAGGGCCTTAAGAATCTTTATCTTAAGGCCTTTCTATTATCTGTTTCGGTATCCTATCTACTCTTCTCCAATGGTGTTATCTAGCCAGTTACGCCTTCTAAAAAACGAGTGAGTTCGTCAACCGCTTGGCGATTTGAGGACTGAACGGTCACTTCTGTCCCTTTTACCAAGTTTAATGTTTGGATTTTGAAGAGATTCTTTGCGGTGGCACTTTTGCCTTGCGAGATAAGCTCTACGTCTTCCGCATACTTTTTTGCTTCTTTAACGAATAGGGCGGCAGGACGTGTATGAAGGCCGCTTTCGGCAGTAATCGTGGCACTCTTTTTGTACATAGTGTCTTATCCTCATGATTCATTGTTATTTCTTATCTTGGTCTAGTTTTATCTGAGCACCTGTCGAAAAACCGTGACCTAAGTGCAAAATGCCAATTGTCAAAACGTATATTGGGAAAAAATGAGAACCAGTATTAATTATTGTATTGATTTATATGCGTTAAAAATAAAAACACCTCAACTTGATGTCTCAAATTGAGGTGTTAGCGTATTCGAAGATTTGAAAAGTAGCGCGTTACTTTTTAGCTGTGTGGAACTGCTCGCAGGCAATCATGGTGTTTTCAATCAAACTTGCCACGGTCATGGGGCCAACACCACCTGGGACGGGGGTGATAAAGCTGGCGTTGTTTTTTGCTACATCATATTCCACATCGCCAACTAATTTGCCAT
This sequence comes from Vibrio sp. GJ43-1, assembly GCF_055808835.1. Classification (NCBI taxonomy): domain Bacteria; kingdom Pseudomonadati; phylum Pseudomonadota; class Gammaproteobacteria; order Vibrionales; family Vibrionaceae; genus Vibrio; species Vibrio sp. GJ43-1. Next base: position 1,030,567 of record NZ_CM147884.1, read on the forward strand.
CGTCCATTCGGTTGATACCCACATCGACAACGACAGCGCCTTTCTTGATCCAGTTACCCGGAATGAAGTTAGGTTTACCAACGGCAACTACGACGATATCGGCTTGACGAACATGACCTTCTAGATCTTTAGTGAAGCGATGACATGTCGTCGTGGTGCAGCCTGCAAGTAGAAGCTCAAGTGTCATAGGGCGGCCGACGATATTAGATGCACCAACGACGACAGCATGTTTGCCACGCATTGGGATGTTATAGCGATCCAATAGGGTAATAATACCTTTTGGTGTGCAAGAGCGTAGTTTAGGCATACGTTGAGCGAGTCGACCTACATTGTAGGGGTGGAAACCATCAACGTCTTTCTCTGGGATGATGCGCTCAAGAATAAGCGTGTCGTCAATGCCTGCGGGGAGGGGCAATTGCACTAAAATACCATCTACTTCAGGGTCGTTATTAAGGGTATCTACAAGGCTTAATAACTCATCTTGGTTTGCGTTTGCAGGCAGATCATAAGACTTAGAAACAAATCCCACTTCTTCACACGCTCTGCGCTTACTTCCGACGTAAACTTGTGAGGCAGGATCTTCACCTACCAGAACAACCGCTAAGCCCGGCGCCCTAAGGCCAGCGTCGGTACGTGCTTTTACTCGTGCAGCGACTTCAGAGCGGACAGTTTGAGAAATAAGTTTCCCATCGATGTTTTGAGCAGTCATAATTTTCCTTGAGAAAGTTAATTGGCTGTTATTTTTGTGTGTATTGTCCCAGAAAAGTATTTCAAAAGCCAGAAAGCAAACGTTTGCCTCGTTTGAAATATCACCATTGACTGATAGGTTGTGGTTTTTTTGGGCATTTGAATCACAAAGAGTAAGAAAGCCATTGATTTACCGAGTTCATCTCGTATAATCCTTTCCCTGTAGCGCGCCCTTAGCTCAGCTGGATAGAGCACGTCCCTTCTAAGGATGTGGTCGTAGGTTCGAATCCTACAGGGCGCGCCATTTATTAAGAAACCCCTGATAGCTCCTTGAGTTATCAGGGGTTTTGCTTTTTCTGCGATATATATCGTATCTGCTACACTATCATCACCTTATTGCGCGTCATTCATCACGCGTTATTACTAGCGCGTCATCGACAATGTGAGAGACTCTTTATGCCGTTTACTAAACTTGGGCTCAGTGCCCCATTACTGAATGCGATTGAAAAAGTAGGTTACGATAAGCCTACCACTATTCAGAATAAAGCCATTCCCCTCATTTTAAACGGCGACAACCTACTTGCTGCGGCGCAAACTGGTACTCGGTAAAACGGCGAGCTTCGTTTTACCAATTCTAGAAAAATTAAGTCGAGCGGAAACCCAGCGTAAGAAGCGGGCAAGAGCGCTTATTTTGACTCCGACACGGGAGCTCGCGCAACAAGTTCACCAAAGTATTGAAACGTACGGTCAAGAATTGTCGCTAAAATCCATGGCGATGTATGGTGGAGTTGATTATGCACCACAGAAGCAAGCATTAATTGATGGTATTGATATTGTAGTGGCAACACCTGGCAGGTTGTTAGACCTTTATGGTCAACATGCTATTCACTTTGATGAAGTGGAATGCTTGGTATTGGACGAAGCTGACAAAATGCTTGATATGGGCTTCATTGAAGCGATTAACAAGATTATTGCTCGAGTGCCAGAAGACGCACAAACACTGCTGTTTTCCGCTACGCTGTCCAACCCTGTCCGAGAGTTGGCCCGCAGTGCGATTGATAACCCATCTGAGATCAGTATTGCTAAGCACAGCGCCTCTAAGGGGAATATTAAGCAATGGATAGTGACGGTTGATAAAGATATTAAGTCATCATTGTTAAGCCATCTATTAACAGAGAATTCATGGTCTCAGGCATTGATTTTTATCGAGACGAAGCACGGTGCTGCAAAACTAGTGAGTCAACTTGAGAAGCGCGGAATTCAAGCGGAAGCGTTCCATAGTGGTCGTAACCAAAAAGTGCGTCAGCAGCTGATTGAAGATTTTAAGGCTGGGAATATTCAATACTTGGTGTCAACAGGGGTTGCTGCGCGTGGTATCGATATTGAAAACTTACTCTATTGTGATTAACTATGACTTACCATTCCCGGCAGATGAGTACGTGCATCGAATTGGTCGTACAGGGCGAGCAGAAGCAGCGGGCGAAGCCGTGTCTTTAGTATCGAAAGATAATTTTAAGAACTTATGTATGATCGAAAGTCGATTAGGGCACCTGCTTGAACGCGTGGAGATTGAAGGTTTTGAACCTCGTAAACCTGTGCCGATTTCGATTTTAAACTATGTGCCAAAGCATAAGCGTAATAGCGAAGAGCGGTAATCCAATCATCGTAGCGCTGAACGACTAACAGTAAGCGAATCACAGTCAGCGATAAACGATAACAGATGACCCATAGCCTCTAGTGTTTCATTAGAGGTTTTTTTACGTTTGGAGAATCGTGTAATTCATTATCCTAACGACTCAATAATTATCCTAACTACTTAATAATTATCCTAACTACATGCTGAAATTATACTAGGTTATTAAAACGCTGGCTGGTAAGGGCTCGCGTATTAATTTATGGCTACATTGGATGAGAGGACTATCATGGCAAGACGCTGGTGGGGATTGTGGGCGATTTGCTTAGCTTTTACGGCAAGTGCTGAGGTATTTGATGGCTTTCCTGATGTGGTGGTGTGTGAAGTCGGTAAGCCTTATCGCAACGGCTCAATTACTTTATTTGCTGAATATCAGGATCAAAACCGGATTGTGTATTATCGCAGTATGGATGGAAAGCAAGGCGTCAAGATCGATCGTAAAGGGTTGGTGAGTGCGAGTCACAAGCACAGTAAAAATAACTGCGTTGGCCAGACATTGAACACCTTAATGTCAAAGGGGAAAACCTTTAATTTTCAAATGATAGAGAAAGAATAAGCAGCTCGATTGAGCTGCTTAAAATTTGCATTTTCGCAATAGTATTTTCGCAATAGCACTTGCGCTGCTGTTTCGAACGTTTAATCCGCCTTTTCGATCAAAAGTGTAATGCCATCGACATCAATGACTCGTACTAATGACCCTGACGCTATGGGTTCATCGCTATAGGCGGTCCAAGACGTGTCCCCAAGATTAATTCGGCACTTGCCTTTAGTGATATCATGATCTAACACGGCGGTTTGACCGATCAGCTGCTTATCTTTTTGGTTTAGCACTCTGCTGTTGTCTGAACGTGTGTCAGTCTTATGCTGTTTTCGCCACCATAGCCATGTGAGCACAAGGGCGAATACGCCAAAGCTTATCCATTGTAGCTGCCAACTGATAGGAAGAAAGGCGACAATGATGCCAACCAACATAGCAGAGATCCCAAGCCACAATAAATAGCCAGCGGTGCCGAGTAGCTCCCCACATAAGAGAAGTAACCCAAATGCGAGCCAGTGCCAGTAGTTAACTTGGTTTAGTAGCTCAATCACGCTTTTTCCTTGTTATCAGCTTTGGATTGATTAAACATTTCCGCGATGCCAGCGACTGACCCCATTAGACCTGTAGCTTCAAGTGGTAGCATAATGATCTTGCCGTTTTCGGCTTGGCCAATTGACTTTAGAGCATCAGTATAGCCTTGCGCGATAAAGTAGTTAACCGCTTGCATATCGCCTTGGGCGATAGCTTTTGAAACCATTTCAGTGGCTTTAGCTTCCGCTTCAGCGGCTCTTTCTCGCGCTTCTGCTTGAAGTATAGCAGCTTGCTTCTCACCTTCCGCTTTTAAGATTTCGGATTGCTTATGTCCCTCTGCACGTAAAATCTGAGCCTGTCTTACCCCTTCCGCTTCTAAAACTTCAGCACGCTTGTTTCGTTCGGCTTTCATTTGAGCATTCATCGCAGCGGTGAGATCGGCTGGTGGCTGAACATCACGTATTTCGATACGGGTGACTTTTACCCCCCACGAGTTGGTTGCCTCATCAACGATAGCAAGCAACTTAGTATTTATGGAGTCACGCTGGCTGAGCATTTCATCAAGCTCCATTGAGCCAAGTACAGTACGCATATTGGTGAGAGTAAGATTGCGAATAGCATGTTCAAGATCAGTGATCTCATAGGCGGCTTTGGCCGCGTCGATGACTTGCACAAAGCAGACGGCATCGATCACCACATTGGCATTATCTTTACTGATGACTTCTTGTGGCGGGATATCCAGTACGCGCTCCATCATATTGACTTTATTACCAATGGAATCAACAAATGGAATGATGAGGTTCAGCCCCGGTCTAAGGGTATGGGTGTAGCGTCCAAAACGTTCGACAGTCCAGTTATCGCCCTGTGATACAGTTTTAACCCCAGCAACTAAAAATACGATTGCGACGAGGATAAAACCACCAATAGTAACCATTGCATCAATAGCCATGAGCTAACTCCTTGTATAGAATTTAATCCATTCTGGATCAATATTAACGTGAGCGCAAATAGAATAGTGTATTGCTGTGTATCGAAGGAAATGACTAAATTGTAAATAATATCAGAAGGTTATTAAAAGGGAGGTTTTCCCTCCCTTTTGTTTGATCAGTAGAGCAGGGAGTAGAGTTGTCGGCGATATTTACCAGCGATTGGATTACCTTGTCCTAGAGCTGAGAGGATGTCCATGAAGGTCTTCTTTAGCTCTCCATCTAACGCATTGAGATCGCGGCTAACATGGCCCCAAAGTAGCTCAAGAGCTTCTTCATCTCGACCAACTTGATGGTATTGCAGGGCCAGTTCTGCAACGATTTTAAGTTCGCTAGGGAAGCGTGTAGAGCGGCTTCTAATGATTGAATTTCTGGACTGTCGGCGGCTTGCTTGTGCAGGTCAAGCTTAGATACTAACGTTTTATAGTAATTGTCTTTATATTCTAGCGGAATGCTGTCTAGCATCGCTTCAGCGAGGTCGAATTGATTGGTTTCTAATAAACTGTTTGCTCTTGCGAGCTTAATTTCACCCTTGCTTTGGTATTCTTCTGACAAAGTCGCAAAGAGAGTTAGAGCTTCGGCATGCGCGTCTTGCTGAGTCAGTTCTAGCGCTTTTTGTGCTGTCAGTTCATCTTGGCTTGGTAGGTGTTTCGCTAACATGGCTGTGATGGCTTCAAGAGGCTGGGGACCACCTAGTCCGTCTACCGCATTGACCATTGACGAATAACGCGATCGTCGGCAGTGTTTGTACGCCAAATTGACCAGCAATAGCTTGCTGTTCTTCGCAGTTCAATAGGGCTAGGGTAAAAGCACCGCTGTATTGTTCTGTTAATGCTTTTAATGATGGGATCATTTGAACGCTTTCTTCACTCATCGGCGCCCAGAAATGAATGAGTACTGGCGTGCTCATAGAGCCTTCTAATACTTGGCGAAAATTTTGCTCATTCAGATCAACAATATACGGAGGTTGCATCCAATAGTCCTTGTTTGTATTCACGTTAGTTCTACAAGCAAGATTGGTATGAAAGAGCAGAAATTCAAGGGTGTAAAGCAATTCAAGGTTATAAAGAAAGTAAGCGTGGTGCAGAAACCAAAACACCGCGCTTTTCAGCACGGTGTTTATGGTGTTTTCGGTATCGGCTGTTTGGGGGAGTTAAAACCAAACAAAATAGGCGAGCGTCACCCCCACAGCGACCCAGTTAAGCTGATTTAACGTCATGTTGTCGTATCCAGATTAATCACTGCAAGTTGTAGGATCGTTATTGATCCTTTTTAGAAAGTCGTAGCAATAAAACCGATTGCTGCGAGCCTATATTGAGTAATATATCGATACTTTGTGACATTAAAATTACAAATGAGCGAATTCTATGCAGCTTTTCGCAAAATTGGGTCAAGCCACTTGCCCGGTAGTAGCCTTTTTAGTATCGCAAAGATCTTTGTCGGCGTTGTGACTCGGTATCTGAGTTTAGGACGCGTGGACTCAAGGGCATGAATCAATGCTGGCAAACAGGACTCTGGAGGTAGCGTAAATTGGTTGTTTGATTCTGTGACCGAAAGACGCTGCAGCTGCTTTTGATACTCGTTTTTATGGATACTAGCTTCGACGTTGATCCATTTAAGAAAAGCCATTTTAGCATTGCTTCGAAATTGTGTTTCGATAGGGCCGGGTTCAATTAAGGCTATACGTACGTTGGATGAGTGTAGCTCTAAACGCAATGTGTCTGTCCATCCTTCCAGTGCGAATTTAGAGGCGTTATAGGCCCCACGATATTTCATCGCAGCGAAACCAAGAACGGAACTATTTTGAATGATACGACCTTCATTTTGCTGACGCATAATCGGTAAGATAAGTCGTACTAGTTCATGCCAACCAAAGAAATTAGCCTCAAATTGAGCTCTGAGTCCGTCAGTCGGAAGGTCTTCTAATGCTCCCGGTTGCCCATAGGCGCCATTATTGAATAAACCATACAATCTGCCTTCACAAAGTGCGAGGGTCTTTTGCACACCAAGTTGAATACTCTTTGTGTCAGTAAGATCCAGCTGAATACAGGTTAACCCTTCGCTTTGCAGGCGTTTTACGTCCGATGAGGAGCGACATGATGCAATGACATGATAGCCGCGTTGATTGAGTGCATGCGCGGCAGTATAGCCAATACCGCTGGAGCAACCTGTGATTAGTATAGCCTTTTTCATTTAACATTAACGCCTTAGTCCTTCAGAGAGCTAACCATAGCGACTAGAGGCAGGTCGAGACAAGTGTTATCGACTTTTAATTAAAATATTCTTTAAAGCAGGCTCAACATGGGGAAAAGAAAAGTTAAACCCTATTTCAGTTAAGCGTTTAGGTTTTGCTCTGACACTGTCTAGTAACAAGCATGATGACTCTCCCATGAGTACTTTTATGAGCCATGTAGGGGTCATTAACAAGTGAGGGCGTTTTAGGGTTCTTGCTAATATTCGGCTAAATAACGCGTTAGAAACCGCGTGGGGTGCGCAAAAATTGTAAGGGCCTTGTGCATGGGGGGTGTCGAGTAAGGTGACGATACCTCTTACCATGTCGAGGATATGGATCCATGGTAGATACTGCTTACCATGACCAATTGGGCCACCAAGCCCTAGTTTGTATGGAAGTAACATTTTGTGTAGTGCGCCGCCATTGTCCCCCAATACAACACCGATGGCGTAATAGACAAACCCGTGTCCGCTCTGATTGCGCTCTCATTGCAATAGCTTCCCATTTCTCACACACGTTGTGAGCAAACGAGTTTTGATGCACCTGTAAGCTTTCGTCGAAAGGATGGGATTGTTGGTCGCCGTAATAGCCCACGGCAGAGCCGCTAATGACAACACTGGGTGGTTCGGTACTTGCGTGAATAAGAGTGACGATCGTTTCAGTGGTTTTCCAACGGCTATCGCAGATGATTTTTTTCTGATGTTGGCTCCAGCGCTTATCCGCGATGGGTTCTCCTGCAAGATTAATGACACCATCAAATGCGTTGAGGTCGTCAAAAGTATCGAGAGTGGATAAGTAAGTAATGTTTCCAACATCGGTATGCTGGAGTGTCGATTTCGCTGCTTCAATATCACGACTGATCACGGTAACCGTGTGTGTGGTGAGGTGTTTAAGTAGTTCTTTACCGATAAATCCAGTACCACCTAATACTAACAGATGCATTCGAGCTCCCTTAATTGCTTGTTAACCATTAAGTCTTTTACTTTTTCGTCAATGTGTTGCGACGTTTGTTCCCCAAGTAAGCAGAGTCGGTAATTTGACTATAGGTAAATGATTTGACGCCATTACGTAAATATAGCAATGAAATTGCGTTATGGACTAACTCTAATAACGAACATGGTTAAATGGTGGAGATCACAGAATGGTAAGTAACTCTGGTTAGGTTGCATGGATGCTGTAATTGTCACATCTTCTTACAAATTTCTTTGCCATTCTAAAGTGACAATATGAGGTACGGGAGAAATACGTGCAAGGAATGAAAGCCCTCATACATGCCATGTTGAGCAGTTTGAAAGATTTAATGCCCATTATCATTGTGGTGCTTTTCTTTCAACTTGTCGTGCTCCAAGAGCCGCTTCCTAATGTGTTATCGATTCTTTTTGGTTTGTTTCTGGTGGTGTTGGGACTGACTTTCTTTGTTTTTGGTCTCGAGATGGGGCTATTTCCTATTGGGGAATCCATGGCGCAGGCTTTTGCCAGAAAAGGCAGTGTTTTTTGGTTAGTGCTATTTGCATTTTGTTTAGGGTTTGGCACGACGATCGCTGAACCCGCATTAACAGCAGTCTCCGCGGAAGCAGCAGAGGTGGCTGCGGAAGGGGGCATGATAGCGTTAACCGAAGAATCAATGCAGAGCTATGCGATGGGCTTACGTCTATCGGTTGCCTTTTCGGTGGGGCTTGCGATTGTTCTTGGCGTTATTCGAATACTCAAAGGTTGGCCAATTCATTGGATAATTATTGGTGGCTACATAGGTGTTGTAGTGTTAACTGGGTTTGCCCCAGAATACATTATTGGTGTGGCGTATGATTCTGGAGGCGTCACGACTTCAACCATTACTGTCCCCTTGGTGACCGCACTGGGAGTGGGGCTCGCGAGTACGATTAAGGGGCGAAACCCCATGCTAGATGGCTTTGGATTAATCGCATTTGCATCGCTACTACCTATGATGTTTGTCATGGTCTATGGGATGGTGATGGCATGAGTTTTATCTCAGAGTTGTTACAAACTTTATTTTTCACGGTCCGAGATGTGACCCCAATTATTGTGATCATTTTTGGTTTTCAGTTTGCAGTATTGAGAAAACCGATTGCTCATCCACTGCGCGTAGCTGTCGGCTTTGTCTACGTGATTGTTGGCTTAAGTTTATTTCTTATCGGCTTAGAAAAAGCGCTTTTTCCGCTTGGGGAAACGATGGCAATGCAACTCACAGCCCCCGACTTTCTTATTGATGTAAAGCTATCGATCGGTCACTCGCTAGAGTGGTTTGATTATTATTGGGTGTATCTTTTTGCGTTTTGTATCGGTTTTAGTACCACGATAGCAGAGCCCTCTTTACTTGCTGTTGCGATAAAAGCCAACCAAGTGTCGGCAGGCTCCATTTCGGTTAATGGCCTGAGAATCTCAGTCGCGCTGGGGGTGGCAATAGGCATTTCTTTAGGTAGCTATAGAATTGTGGTGGGAGACCCTATCCATTACTACATCATCGCAGGTTACATTCTAGTGGTGATACAAACATTCTACGCGCCAAAATTGATCGTCCCTCTTGCTTATGACTCAGGGGGGTAACAACATCAACGGTAACCGTACCTTTGGTGACCGCATTAGGCTTAGGGCTCGCTTCAACCGTACCGGGAAGAAACCCTATGATTGATGGCTTCGGGTTGATCGCATTCGCGAGTCTGTTTCCCATTATTTCTGTCATGGCCTATGCACAAATTACTCACTGGTTGAATCAACATGCGAACACGGTTGGCTCGATCGAAAAGGAGAATGATAATGCGCTTTAAGTTACTGCTTGCGTTTGTTGAGGACAGCAAAACAGACGTAGTGCTCGATGCAGCAAGGGAAGCTGGTGCGACCGGAGCAACGGTGATCAACAACGCTAGAGGCGAAGGTTTAAATAAGAAACGCACCTTTTTCGGTCTGACGTTAGAGGTGCAAAAAGATGTATTACTGTTTGTGGTTGAGGAGCATTTGTCGAGACAAATACTGGAAACAATTAGTGAAGTAGGGGAGTTTGATCAAACCTCAGGGCAGGGTATCGCGATTCAAATTGATATTGAAGATGCCGTGGGTGTCGCTCACCAAATGGAAACGTTAACCAAAGTGGTTGAGGATGAATTATGAGTTCACAACAAAAAATATACGTTCGTGATGTCATGGCGAATACCTATGTGATGGTCGATGGGTTAAAAACCGTTCACGAAGGTATTGTGTTAGCAAAAGAGCACCAAGTAAAGGCGTTGGTGGTGAGTAAGCGTCATGATGATGATGAATATGGCATTGTACTGATGAATGATATTGCTAAGAAAGTACTGGCGCAAAATCGTTCTTCTCATCGGACGAACATCTACGAGATCATGACCAAGCCTGCTTTGTCAGTCGACCCAAACATGAATGTGAAGTACTGTGCTCGCCTCTTTGAACGCTTTGGCATTAGTCGGGCTCCGGTTATCGAAGACGGTAAGATTATTGGTATGGTCAGCTATAACAATATTGTGGTGAATGGCATGGCACGTGAGGAATAGCGGCAAAACTGAGTTACAATAGCCTCATAACGTGAGTTGGAGGTAAATCCGTGAAATTATTCTTTGCATCAGACCTACATGGTAGCGTGAGTGCGACGCAACAAGTATTAGAAGCATACCGTCAATCGGGAGCAGATCACCTTGTCATTCTAGGCGATGTACTCAACCATGGCCCGAGGAACCCGGTTCCAGAGAGTTACAATCCACCAGAAGTCGCCGCATTGCTCAATGATTTCCAATCTGAAATTATTGCCGTGAGAGGAAACTGTGATAGTGAGGTAGACCAAATGTTACTTCACTTTCCTATGATGGCGGATTACGCATGGGTGCTATTGCCATCGGGTAAGCGTTTATTTTTAACGCATGGGCATTTATATAATGCAGCTAAGCGTCCCAAGCTTAAAAAGGGGGATGTCATTGTTCATGGGCATACGCATATCCCTGTCGCTCAATGGGACGGGGAACAAGTGATTTTTAATCCCGGCTCAATTACTTTTCCAAGAGATGGCTATTCGGCGAGTTTCGGCTATTTTGAAAATGATACATTAAGTGTCAGAACGTTCGCGGGGGATGAGCTTTGCTCGATTAAGCTTTAGTCGGACGAATTTTAGAGTTAAAAAAACGCAGCCAATGGCTGCGTTTTTTTCGACGTATCTAATAAATTAGTGACTAATTATTTAGTTACGCGTAGTACTGGTGTTTCACCAACAGTAACAGAACCAGATAGCTTGTTCAGCTCTTTGATTTCGTCCATGTTAGAGATAACAACTGGAGTCAGCGTAGATTTAGCTTTTTCTTCAAGAAGTGCTAGATCGAATTCGATGACAGTGTCGCCTGCTTTAACAGTTTGACCTTCTTCAGCGATACGCTTAAAGCCTTCACCTTTTAGCTCAACAGTGTCGATACCAAAGTGAACAAATAGCTCGATGCCATCGTCAGATTCGATAGAGAACGCGTGGTTCGTTTCGAAGATCTTACCGATAGTACCGTTTACAGGAGCGACCATTTTGTCGCCAGCTGGTTTGATAGCAATACCATCACCAACGATTTTCTCAGCAAAAACGACATCTGGCACGTCTTCGATGTTTACGATCTCACCAGATAGTGGTGCGATGATTTCGATTGCACCAGCGTCAGCGCTGTCGTCAGATACTAGCTTCTTCAGTTTGTCAAAGAGACCCATGTTGTGCTCCTAAAGGTTTGATTTTATTCTGCTCAATTATATTAGCAGTTTGTCTTTTCTGCGATAAATTTTTCGACGTGCGCTTCAATTTCTGCAGCAGTCGCCATTTCTAGCGCTTCATCCGCCATAGCTTTTACTTCTGCGAAGTTAGCGTTACGGATAACTTTCTTAACCTTAGGAATAGAAATACCGCTCATACTAAACTCATCTAGGCCCATGCCTAGTAGAAGTAACGTCGCGCGTTCGTCGCCAGCAAGCTCGCCACACATACCCGTCCACTTGCCTTCTTTATGCGAAGCGTCGATCACCTGCTTAATTACGGTTAATACCGCTGGTGAAAGTGGGTTGTATAGGTGAGAAATTAGCTCGTTACCACGGTCTACTGCTAGAGTATACTGAGTTAAGTCGTTAGTACCAATACTAAAGAAGGAAACTTCTTTCGCTAGGTGGTGAGCAATCGCTGCAGCAGCAGGTGTTTCTACCATTACACCGATTTCAATATCTTCATCAAATGCGATGTTTTCTGCGCGAAGTTCCGCTTTGTATTCTTCGATAGCTTTCTTAAGTTCACGGATTTCTTCAACAGAAATAATCATCGGGAACATAATGCGAAGCTTACCGTGTGCAGAAGCACGTAGGATGCCGCGGACTTGGTCACGTAGAATTTCACGACGATCCAAGCTAATACGAACCGCACGCCAGCCTAGGAATGGGTTCATTTCTTTTGGAAGATCCATGTACGGAAGATCTTTATCGCCACCAATATCCATAGTACGGATAATGATTGAGTGGCCATTCATCGCTTCAGCAACTTCTTTATACGCTTGGTATTGTACTTCTTCTGTAGGAAGAGAATCGCGGTCCATGAATAGGAATTCAGTACGATACAGACCTACACCTTCACCGCCGTTACGGTTGATACCGTCACAGTCTTTTACGGTACCGATGTTGCCACAAACTTCTACACGGTGTCCGTCTAGAGTTTCAGCTGGTAGGTCTTTAAGTTTTGCAAGTTCTTCTTTTTCAGCAAGGAACGACTCACGGACTTGTTTTGCTTCAGCAAGTTCTGCTTCAGAAGGATTGATGATGATCTTGTTGTTCATCGCATCGAGAATCAGCATGTCGCCGTTCTTGACTTGCTTCGTGATATCGTTAGTACCAACGATAGCAGGAAGTTCAAGTGAACGAGCCATGATAGAGGTGTGCGAAGTACGGCCACCGATGTCACAGGCAAAACCAAGGACATAATCTAGGTTGATTTGCGCTGTCTCAGAAGGCGTTAGATCGTAAGCAACAAGAAGCACTTGCTCATTGATGTCGCTAAGTGACACGATATTAATGCCAAGCGCATTTTTAACAAAGCGAGTACCGATATCACGGATATCCGTTGCGCGCTCTTTTAGATATTCATCATCTAAAGATTCAAGTGCACACGCTTGCTCTTCGATTACGGTGTAGATTGCGTGGTCCGCAGACATTTTGTCTTTCTTGATGAGCGCTAAGATCTCTTCTTCGAGCTCTTCGTCTTCAAGAAGCATGATGTGGCCTTCGAAGATGGCTTCTTTTTCTTCACCAAAAGTTTCTAGTGCCTTCTGCTTAACAATTTCTAGCTGAGCTGATGATTTGTTACGAGCGTCAAAGAAACGCTGAACTTCTGCTTCAACTTGGTCATCAGAGATGGTTGCTTTGTTAAGAACAATTTCGTCTTCTTGAAGTAGTAATGCTTTACCGATCGCAATACCAGGAGATGCTAGGATGCCTGAAATCATAGCTTTACCTTAATGTGGTCAAATGTATAAAGAAAGGGTGACTTACGTTGCTACATTTATGTGTAGCTGATAGTCAGCGCTATTTCCAATAAAGCCACTTTGCTTTCGACAAAATGGCTTTAGGAGAGTGCTGCTTAGTGAAGCTCGTCCATTAGAGCAACTAGGTGGTCTACTGCTTGTTGAGCCTGTGGGCCTTCAGCAGAGATAGTTACGTTAGTACCTTTAACTAGACCTAGAGTCTGTAGTTTGAATAGGCTTTTTGCGCTAGCGCTTTTGCCGTTAGAAGTCACAGTGATGTCTGCGTCAAAAGATTTTGCTTCTTTAACGAACTGCGCTGCAGGACGAGTGTGAAGACCATTTTCTGCTGTGATTTCTACTTGCTTCTCGTACATTTTAATACCCCAATTGATTTATTTTATGTTTGTTTTCTTAACTAAAGCCAAGCTTAGCGTCATTTTTTCATTCCTGCTATAGGACTAAAGTTATGATTCATTAAGCGCCGCATTGGTCTTGAATTGTAGGCTATGATTGCAGTCTTCGCTGTCTCCATATCCTACGACTATTCTTTAAACTGCTTATTTATTTTTTAGCTTAAAATAAAACTGACCTGATATTACCAAAGGCTGACAGAGATTCAACAAAAAAGCCCCATAAAGGGGCTTTTTTAAAGCAAAATTTGATTTGGCAACATATTATTGCTGAATCTCTTTGTCCGTGAATATACCTGCGAACAATGCTGAACTGAGGTAGCGTTCGCCCGAGCTTGGTAATACGGTAACTATTGTTTTTCCTTTAAATTCAGTGAGTTCCGCTAGTTTGTTTGCCGCTACTACAGCCGCTCCTGAGGAGATACCAGCAAGGATACCTTCCTCTTCCATGAGACGGCGAGCCATATCAATCGCTTCATCAGATGTTACAAGTTCCACACGGTCGATAACTTCCAAATCGAGGTTTTCTGGGATGAAACCAGCACCGATACCTTGAATTTTGTGTGGAGCGGGTTTGATTTCTTCGCCAGCCAGCGCTTGGCTAATGACCGGAGACTCTGCGGGCTCAACTGCCACAGAAATAATAGCTTTGCCTTTTTCGCCCTTGATATAGCGGCTTGTACCCGTAATGGTACCGCCGTAGTGCCGACACCAGCAACGAAGACGTCAATTTCACCATCCGTTGCGTCCCAAATTTCTGGGCCCGTTGTTTTCTCATGGATAGCCGGGTTTGCCGGGTTGTTGAATTGTTGCAGAAGTAGGTACTTCTCTGGATTTGAGGCAACAATTTCTTCAGCTTTAGCAATTGCGCCTTTCATTCCTTTCGCTGCTTCAGTCAGTTCTAGGTTTGCGCCTAGAGCTTTAAGTAGCTTACGACGCTCCAAACTCATTGATTCAGGCATTGTAAGTGTCAGTTTGTAACCACGAGCAGCAGCAACAAAAGCAAGCGCGATACCTGTATTACCACTGGTGGGTTCAACAAGCTCAATGCCAGCTTTTAGCCTGCCATTTTTTTCTGCTTCCCAAATCATGTTGGCGCCGATACGACACTTAACACTGAAACTAGGGTTGCGAGCTTCAACTTTAGCTAGAACGTTACCATTACTAACTTTGTTAAGGCGAACCAGAGGAGTGTTACCAATGGTGAGTGAGTTGTCTTCGTAGATCTTGCTCATTATATGTTCCTTCATTCAGTTAACCGTATCGGTCAGCGATTACATGATAAGAATATGATTTTGTTGGGTGGGGGAGAAGAATTAAATAGTTATATATTATGGAAGAAAGTATGGAAAGCCTGAATTGTTAGCGCAAGCCCAGTAAATAAAGCGCATAGCCCAAGGGAAAATTGTGTTGTCATTGACTGCAATGACGCAATATTTCCATAGGCTATGCCGCTATTCATTATTTCCTACGTAGGTAAAGTCCCCACGCTAAACTTAACAACACCCAACCGTAAAGAGGCCATGTTCCGGCCTCTCTGTACCACGTTGTCCCGTTTGTCGGCGTGACTTCTGTACGCAACACTGCCGTTTCAAACTGTGGGATTTGCGCAGTAATTTTTCCGTTATGATCGGTGACAGCCGTAATGCCATTGTTGGTTGACCGTATTAATGGTATTCCAAGTTCTAGCGCTCGCATTCGAGCAATTTCCATATGTTGTAACGGGCCAATAGAGCGACCAAACCACGCATCGTTAGATAACGTGAGCAAGTAATCGGTCTCTGGTGTCACATTTTGTCGAACCTGTTCGTTAAAAATAATCTCATAACATAAAGCTGGCTGCTAAATGCATGCCATTGGCAACGATATTGGGTTGTACATATGCCCCGCGACTAAACGAAGACATAGGTAAATTAAAAAACGGAGCGATTGGACGAAGAAGATCTTCAAAAGGAACAAACTCGCCAAAAGGCAGTAAGTGGTGCTTGTGAAAGCGCTCATCAAGGTCAAGCTCATAGTCCCCATAAGGGGTTTGTCCCACAACCAGAATACTGTTGTAGTATTCATCAGACTCTGACTTATTGATCACACCGATAATGATGGCGGTATTGTTCATTTTCGCCGCTGAGTCTAAATTGCTGAGGAACGACGGCAGCTCAAATTCCATTGCGGGAATTGCCGCTTCAGGCCAGATAATGATATCAGCGTCCCAGTTCTCGCGGCTAAGGTCGGTGTATTTCATAATCGTCGGCCAGCGTTGGCTAGGTAGCCATTTTAGCGCTTGGTCAACGTTGCCTTGTATGAGCGCAACGCTTTTGGTCCGGGTGGGATCCGGTGTGACCCAGTCATAATTACGCAATCCGAAGCCAACTGAAAAAATGACTAACGGAATAACAGTAATAAGCCAGTGTTTGCTTTGAATCGCGTAAGCTAAGCTCGCTGACGTTACGATAATGAGTAGGGTAATGAGCTCAACGCCGCCCATCGGTGCGTAACTGGCTAACGGCCCGTCAATTTGACTGTAACCTAACCATAACCAAGGGAATCCTGTCATTACCCAGCCTCGAGCCCAGTCAAACACTAGCCACAGTGCAGGGGCTGCAAGTAGGTAGCGTGTGCGATTCTCATTTGGGAAAAAACGGTTTAATGACCAAGCAAACAGGGCGGAATAGATGGAGAGATAACCCACTAGCAGCGCCATTAGGAGTACGCTGGCGAACTTTGGCATACCGCCAAAGCTATCAATACTAACGTGAACCCAACTAATGCCTGTCGCAAATTGGCCAAAACCCCAGGCGTAACCAATAAAAAGCGCACGCCGAGCGGTTTGTCCTTGCAGTAGAAACAATAAGATAAGTGGGCTTAACAGAGCAAGTGGCCACAGTTGATAGGGAGCGAAGGCTAGGGTTGTACTGGCGCCAACAAAAGCGGCCCCAATGGGCCGCAATAGGCGAAGATAATTCTTCATTTAATGGTGGTCTCACTTAACCTATGGAACATTGGGTATCGTTATTCTTCGACACTCGATGCTGCTTCTAGATCGGGAATGGTCACTTGAACTTGTACCACTCGACGATTATCCGCCGCTGTCACTTTAAAGGTATAGTTTTCTATTTCGACCACTTCCCCTCTAACAGGTAAGTGACCGAATGCGGTCATAATTAAGCCACCAACAGTATCAACTTCTTCATCGCTGAAGGTTGAACCAAAGGTGTCATTGAACTCTTCGATGGTCGTGAGAGCTTTGACGGCAAAGGTGTGTTTGCTCAGCTTTCTGATGTCTAGCTCGTCATCATCATCAAATTCGTCTTCGATTTCGCCAACAATTTCTTCGAGGATGTCTTCAATGGTCACGAGACCAGACACTCCGCCAAATTCATCAACGACGATAGCCATGTGATAGCGCTCCTCGCGGAATTCCTTAAGTAAGCGATCAACACGTTTACTTTCTGGCACGACCACGGCAGGGCGAATCACTTCTTCAATGTCAAAAGGGGTGCTATTCGAGCCCAAGTAACGGAGTAGGTCCTTAGCTAAGAGAATACCTTCCACATGGTCTTTATCTTCACTGATCACTGGGTAACGAGAATGCTGTGCATCGATCATTAGTCCAATCAGCTTATCGAAGTCATCAGAACGTTCGATAGTAACCATTTGTGAGCGAGGCAGCATGATATCGCGTACTCGCATTTCGGAAATTTCCATGACACCTTCAAGCATATCTCGTGTGTCATGGTCTATTAGGTCATTGACTTCAGAGTCACGAATGACATCTACAAGCTCTTGGCGATCTTTTGGTTCACCTTGAAATATTTGACCTAGGCGCTCAAAGAAGGACTTTCTACTCGGACCTTCAGATTTTTTACTGTTTCCCTCGGGGTTAGAGGGAGAAGACTCTTCGTTCATGATTTCTCAATTCAGAATGCTATCAGACGTGTGATAGCGCACATAAGAAGAGGCAAAGCCTCTATTGTTTCTCTGCTATATACGGGTCTTCAAAACCCATATCTAGCATGATTTCGGTCTCTAAAGCTTCCATTTCGTCAGCTTCTTCGTCATCAATATGATCATAACCTAGCAGATGAAGGCTGCCATGTACAACCATATGTGCCCAGTGTGCAGTTAGGGTTTTTGACTGCTCTTTCGCTTCTTTTTCTACGACTTGGCGACAAATAATCAGGTCACCAAGCAAATTCATTTCAATACCAGGAGGCGCTTCAAATGGAAATGACAAGACATTGGTGGATTTGTCTTTCCCGCGATAATCGTGGTTGAGTTGTTGGCTTTCAGCTTCATCAACGATTCTAATGGTCAGCTCCGCTTCCTTTTGAAACGGGATAATCGCTTTGTCTAGCCATTGCTGAAACTCCGCGTGAGAAGGCAGCCCTTCTTCAGATTCGACCGCCAACTGGAGATCAAGTTCAATGCTCATCATTTACCTATTTATCAAAACTTGTTAAAGCGTTATTGAGGACTGACATCAGTCCCAGAGTTAAGTTTTGCTGCTTCGTGTTCTTCACGACGACGGCGTTCAATCTCTTTTCGCGCTTTTTGGTCAGCCGATTCCCACTTCTCATAAGCGTTGACGATACGAGCGACAACGGGGTGCCTGACCACATCATCCGCTTGGAAGAAATTAAAACTGATTTCATCCACGTCATTGAGAACTTCAACCGCATGACGAAGGCCTGATTTTGCCCCACGAGGTAAATCAATTTGTGTCACGTCACCCGTAATGACCGCGCGTGAGTTAAAACCAATCCGGGTCAAGAACATCTTCATTTGTTCGACGGTGGTGTTTTGGCTTTCATCAAGAATAATGAAGGCATCGTTAAGTGTACGACCACGCATATAGGCGAGGGGGGCCACCTCAATAACGTTGCGCTCTATCAGCTTTTCAACACGCTCAAAGCCTAACATTTCAAATAAAGCATCGTAGAGTGGGCGCAGATATGGATCCACTTTCTGGCTCAAATCACCGGGTAAAAAACCCAGTTTTTCGCCCGCTTCAACGGCTGGGCGAGTCAGTAGAATCCGACGAATTTCCTGACGCTCTAGCGCATCAACCGCCGCAGCAACCGCGAGGTAAGTCTTACCTGTACCGGCAGGTCCTATTCCAAAACTAATATCGTGTGTCACCATATTAACAAGGTATTGTGCCTGGTTGGGGGTACGTGGCTTGATGATGCCTTTCTTGGTTTTGATAAAGACTTCTTTACCGTGAGCAATGTCTGACTCAGCACTTTGTTCCAGTATTCCGGACTCTTTAACGGCGAGGTGGATTTGCTCTGGCTCGATATCTGGAAATTGTCCACGAACAGGCGCGGTATCGACATAAAGTGACTTGATAATCTCCAGCGCTGCAGCGCTAGTGTGCGGCTGACCGACGATAGTAAAGAAGTTGCTTCGATGATTGATTTCAACGCCTAAACGACGCTCTAAATGTTTAATGTTGTCATCGAAAGGTCCGCATAGGCTAGACAGGCGGCGGTTATCAGAGGGTTCTAGGTTGATCTCTAAAGTGACTATTTTATTACTCAATGTAGCCTCACATTATGCCCTATGGGCGATGTATGGAGCCCGATTGCGACCGGGCTCCTCATTAGGTGCTAAGGCGTAAAGGTTGCCACACCTAGCTCATCTTCGCGACGAGTTTTTTCCATCATTTCTGTTGGCGACGTCACAACACGAAGATCGATGTCTTTTTCGGTACGAAGTAGCTCACCGCGAAGCGAGTTCGCGAATACATCGACAATTTTTACATCAACGAATTGACCAATCAGGTCAGCGCTACCTTCAAAGTTCACGACACGGCTGTTTTCTGTACGACCACGAAGCTCCATCAGGTTTTTCTTCGAAGGGCCTTCTACTAAAATTCGTTGCTCAGTATCCAGCATCAGGCGTGAGTAACGCATAGCTTGAGCGTTCACAGTCTGTTGCAGTTCGTATAGACGCTCTTTCTTCTCTTGCTCTGGTGTATCACACGGATAATCCGCTGCAGGTGTCCCCGGGCGTGGTGAGAAGACAAAGCTAAAGCTCATATCAAAATCCACGTCTTTAATCAGTTTCATTGTGTCTTGGAAGTCTTTGTCAGTTTCGCCAGGGAAGCCGACAATGAAATCTGAACTGATTTGAATATCAGGACGCGCCTTTCTTAGTTTGCGAATGATCGATTTATATTCAATCGCGGTGTGAGGGCGCTTCATCATCGTCAAGATGCGATCCGAGCCACTTTGTACCATGTAAATGTAAGAAGCTAACCAATTCAGGAGTGTCTTCATACACCGCAATGATGTCGTCTGTAAACTCAAGGGGATGGCTAGTGGTAAAGCGAATACGGTCGATACCATCAATAGATGCAACTAAGCGTAAAAGATCAGCAAATGAGCAAATTTCACCGTCGTGCATAGGTCCGCGGTAAGCGTTAACATTTTGACCAAGAAGGTTGACTTCACGAACCCCTTGCTCGGCAAGTTGTGCGATTTCAAATAATACGTCGTCCATTGGACGGCTGACTTCTTCGCCACGAGTATAAGGTACCACGCAGTACGTGCAGTACTTTGAACAACCTTCCATAATGGAAACAAACGCCGTTGCGCCTTCCGCGCGTGGCTCTGGTAGATTGTCGAATTTTTCGATCTCTGGGAACGAAATATCCATAACAGGCGCTTCGTTGCTTTGAGATTGGCGAATCATTTCTGGCAAGCGGTGAAGGGTTTGAGGGCCAAAAATCACATCAACAAATGGAGCACGCTGACGAATATGATCGCCTTCTTGTGTCGCTACACAACCGCCTACACCAATAACGACGCCTTCTTTTTTATCTTTCAGTGTCTTCCAACGACCGAGTTGGTGGAAGACTTTTTCTTGTGCTTTTTCACGGATCGAACAGGTGTTCAATAGTAGTACATCTGCTTCCTCTGGCACTTCTGTCAGCTCGTAGCCGTTAGCAGCATTAAGCAGGTCGGCCATTTTTGATGAATCGTATTCGTTCATCTGGCAGCCCCAGGTTTTAATTAGCAGTTTCTTACTCATCACTTTCGCTCGTCAGTTATTTAAATTCCGTAGAACTATTGTTCAAATTATAGCCGCCATCACGGCGCTAAGCGGCGTATTGTACTGCTTTAAAAACCGCCTGACTAGTGGTAGGGCAAAAACTCTTTGAACGCTTATGGCACCACAGCTGTGAAGAGAAAGTAGCCTCTTAATGTGTAAGGAAATTTGATGAAAATTACTCGCCCTTTGCAGGTTCCATACGTACAATAAAAATACGTCAGAATTCAGGGTAGCAGTGGAACAATGGAACAGTTTGAAATCGTAGTCGTTGGTGGTGGAATGGTCGGCGCAGCCGTCGCCATTGGTTTTGCAAAGCAAGGACGTTCCGTCGCCGTCGTTGAAAAATTCGAACCTAAGCCGTTTCACCTTTCTCAACCGATGGATTTGAGAGTGTCTGCTATTTCTCCTCACTCCATTGCACTCTTAGAAGAGCTCGGTGCATGGGATGATATTGCCGCCATGCGAATCTGCCCTTACGCGCGTTTAGAGACTTGGGAGGCTGAATCTTGTCGCCTGCGCTTTAACGCTGACACGTTAGGTGCAGAGCAATTGGGCTATATCGTTGAGAATAGAGTTATTCAGCTGGGGTTGTGGGCGCAATTCTTCCACTACGAGAATTTGACGGTGATTGATTCAGATGGGTTGGCGAATATTACCCTCGGCGAAGAGGGGAATACGTTGAATCTAGAGTCGGGTAGGCAACTACACGCGTCGTTGGTCATTGGTGCCGATGGTGCAAACTCAAAGGTGCGTCAAGCGGCTGGTATTGGTGTCACGGCTTGGGACTATCGACAAGAATGCATGTTGATTAATGTGGAAACTGAATTACCGCAGCAAGATATTACTTGGCAATGGTTTACCCCTTCTGGTCCTCGTTCATTTTTACCGCTTTGTGGGCATCAAGGCTCTTTGGTGTGGTACGACGCCCCAAAACGCATCAAGCAATTAAAAGCCATGACATTTAAGCAGTTGGAGAATGAAATTCAGCACTGTTTTCCTGCAGAGTTAGGACCGATTAGAGTCTTAGAACATGGCTCATTCCCACTGACACGACGCCATGCTCAACAGTACTCTAAGCATCGATGTGTTTTAGTTGGTGATGCCGCGCATACCATCAACCCCTTAGCTGGGCAGGGAGTCAACCTTGGTTTTAAAGATGTCAGCGCGTTATTGCAGCTCACTGGTAACAACTCGTCAATAGACCCGGTACTGCGTCGTTATGAAGTTCATCGTCGCCCTGATAATTTATTAATGCAAACGGGTATGGATGTCTTTTATAAAGGATTTAGTAACACTTTGAGCCCTGTGCAAGTGGCACGTAATGCCATGTTAAAGCTGGCTGAGCACTCAGGCCCCATTAAAACGCAAATCTTACGTTACGCTATGGGGCTGAAATAAAAGACCTGAATTATAGGATTGCGTCGACGTTATGGCGTCAGCGCTAGTCAAATACCACACAAACAGGTTTAGGCAACGTTAGCATGACTTTTGCTAACGTTGGTTGGCCTGTTTTTTTATCAACACTAAAGAGGACAAGGTTATTTGAGTTTTGGTTTGCCACGACCAACCAATGACCATCTTTTGATAGGGTGATATCTCTGGGAAAGGAGCCCGCAGTCTCAACGAATCCTTGATAGTTGGGTGAGTTTGGCGAGGTGATATCAAACCAACTAATGATTGATTGATGCCTTCCTGATAAATAGATATAGCGCTGGTCGCTAGAAAGTTTGATGGCGCCAGCTGCTTCGCCTTTACTGTGTGTCGGAAAGGCGGGCTGGATGCTTGTTAGTTGCCATCGCCCATTGGTTTGCTTTTCAATAACGCCTAGTGTTTCATCGAGCTCACATAGAATAAAACCGAACTGTCCATCGTTGCTGAAAACGGCATGCCTGGGACCACTGCCCGCAGGAAGCTTAAGGGTTTGCTGTTGGGTGACGGAATCCTTGTTAAGTTGGTAAAAATTCAGCGTATCCAATCCAAGATCGACCGTCATGACTTGATTAGACTGAGGCACGAATACGATTTGATGGCCATGCGGGCCGCGTTGTCGAGTCGAGTGGTGCCCTTGCCCTTCATTCTGAAACCGAGCTTGCCGCTGACGGATCTCCCCTGTGGGTGCTAATGTATACACCTCAAAGCTGCCTGAACCGTAATGCGCAACGCCGAGCCGGGTTTGACACTCAGAAATAGCCACGTGGCAAGGGTGGTCACCCTCGAGAGGTTGTCTACAGACCTCTTTAAAAGGATCACGTAGAAAGTACAGTGCGGCGCCTTCTTGCTGAGATTGCTCAGAGATGGCGTACCAGCCGCGATCAGTGTGTGCGAGATAAGAAGGGTTATTAATACCAGAAACGTTGTGCTGCGATGTGAGCGCCATAGTTTCAAGGTTAAATGCGATATGGCTAAACCCAGAATATGCGTCATCGCTATATTGCCCTATGCATAACGAAAGCGAAGTTGGTGACATGGTAGTACTTCTATGAGTGATTCGTTGTTCTAGAGTGTTGTAAGGCTATTTAAGAGGATAGGGGGACGTTTTATTTTTGTGAGGGACAGCAAAGCTTTAATTAATCTACTTTTTCAAGGAATAGACGTTCATACGAAAACTCAAGCGAAAAAAAGCCCGTCATATGACGAGCTTTCTTAATAATGGTGCGGTCGGAGAGACTTGAACTCTCACACCTCTCGGCGCCAGAACCTAAATCTGGTGCGTCTACCAATTCCGCCACGACCGCAGCAAAGCTTTTCAACCTAAGTAAGCACTTAGAGAAGAATATATAGTTAAGAAGACATTGGTAAGTCTCAATAACGTTGTAATGGCTGGGCTACCTGGATTCGAACCAGGGAATGCTGGCATCAAAAGCCAGTGCCTTACCGCTTGGCGATAGCCCAACAGGATTGTTTCAGTGTCAATCACACGTTCTTAATTGAGTTAATTAAATAACACATTAAGAAATAATGGTGCGGTCGGAGAGACTTGAACTCTCACACCTCTCGGCGCCAGAACCTAAATCTGGTGCGTCTACCAATTCCGCCACGACCGCAGCAAAGCTTTTCAACCTAAGTAAGCACTTAGAGAAGAATATGTAGTTAAGAAGACATTGGTAAGTCTAAGTAACGTTGTATGGTGGCTACTGCGGGATTTGAACCTGCGACCCCATCATTATGAGTGATGTGCTCTAACCAACTGAGCTAAGTAGCCAGAAAATAATAACTAAATATTATTTCTAATAATGGTGCGGTCGGAGAGACTTGAACTCTCACACCTCTCGGCGCCAGAACCTAAATCTGGTGCGTCTACCAATTCCGCCACGACCGCAGCAAAGCTTTTCAACCTAAGTAAACACTTAGAGAAGAATATATAGTTAAGAAGACATTGGTAAGTCTCAATAACGTTGTAATGGCTGGGCTACCTGGATTCGAACCAGGGAATGCTGGCATCAAAAGCCAGTGCCTTACCGCTTGGCGATAGCCCAACAGGATTGTTTCAGTGTCAATCACACGTTCTTAATTGGGTTAATTGAATAACACATTAAGAAATAATGGTGCGGTCGGAGAGACTTGAACTCTCACACCTCTCGGCGCCAGAACCTAAATCTGGTGCGTCTACCAATTCCGCCACGACCGCAGCAAAGCTTTTCAACCTAAGTAAACACTTAGAGAAGAATATATAGTTAAGAAGACATTGGTAAGTCTCAATAACGTTGTAATGGCTGGGCTACCTGGATTCGAACCAGGGAATGCTGGCATCAAAAGCCAGTGCCTTACCGCTTGGCGATAGCCCAACAGGATTGTTTCAGTGTCAATCACACGTTCTTAATTGGGTTAATTGAATAACACATTAAGAAATAATGGTGCGGTCGGAGAGACTTGAACTCTCACACCTCTCGGCGCCAGAACCTAAATCTGGTGCGTCTACCAATTCCGCCACGACCGCAGCAAAGCTTTTCAACCTAAGTAAACACTTAGAGAAGAATATATAGTTAAGAAGACATTGGTAAGTCTCAATAACGTTGTAATGGCTGGGCTACCTGGATTCGAACCAGGGAATGCTGGCATCAAAAGCCAGTGCCTTACCGCTTGGCGATAGCCCAACAGGATTGTTTCAGTGTCAATCACACGTTCTTAATTGAGTTAATTAAATAACACATTAAGAAATAATGGTGCGGTCGGAGAGACTTGAACTCTCACACCTCTCGGCGCCAGAACCTAAATCTGGTGCGTCTACCAATTCCGCCACGACCGCAGCAAAGCTTTTCAACCTAAGTAAGCACTTAGAGAAGAATATGTAGTTAAGAAGACATTGGTAAGTCTAAGTAACGTTGTATGGTGGCTACTGCGGGATTTGAACCTGCGACCCCATCATTATGAGTGATGTGCTCTAACCAACTGAGCTAAGTAGCCATGTTTTGCGAGCGAGACAATATAATACAAACTTATCTCTAGTTCTACTGAATTTGACAAAAATGTCTTCCAATAAAACGAAATGTTGGCTGGGCTACCTGGATTCGAACCAGGGAATGCTGGCATCAAAAGCCAGTGCCTTACCGCTTGGCGATAGCCCAACAGGATGTTTAGAGTACTTAAAACTCAAAGTCATCATACTTGATTCTTTATTTCTAAAGAATGGTGCGGTCGGAGAGACTTGAACTCTCACACCTCTCGGCGCCAGAACCTAAATCTGGTGCGTCTACCAATTCCGCCACGACCGCATCTTGTGCTTATTTAAAAGCGAATTTAGAAATGGTGGCTACTGCGGGATTTGAACCTGCGACCCCATCATTATGAGTGATGTGCTCTAACCAACTGAGCTAAGTAGCCATTTTTTCTAAATTACCGCTCTCTCCGGTAAGTTGCCTTATCGCTGAGAACGGGGCGCATTATGCGTAGTTGAGACAAATGCGTCAACTTTTTTTTGAAGAAATTAGCCAAAAAGTGCCGTTCGGGTTTTTTTTAAACAAATAGCGCTGTTTGTGATCAAAAACTGATAATAAAATACCAGCTATTCGATGCTAGCATTAGCCTTTCGCTCTAATAAACAATGTGTCTTTGTGTGAGTAAAAACAAAAAAAGCCAGCGAGTGCTGGCTTTTTATACAAAACAAAGCTTGCTTTGTTAGACGTTGAATCTAAAGTGAATCACATCACCATCTTTTACGATGTAATCTTTACCTTCTAGACGCCATTTATCGGCGTCTTTAGCACCAGATTCACCGCTAAACTCGATAAAATCATTGTAACCAACCACTTCAGCTCGAATGAAGCCTTTCTCGAAGTCGGTGTGGATTTTACCCGCAGACTGTGGAGCCGTCGCGCCAATTGGAATTGTCCATGCTCGTACTTCTTTAACACCAGCGGTGAAGTAAGTTTGTAGAGCAAGTAGATCATAACCAGAACGAATAACGCGGTTTAGGCCCGGCTCTTCGATTCCCATGTCCGCTAGGAACTCTTCACGATCTTCGTCATCAAGTTCAGATAGTTCAGATTCAATCGCGGCACAAACAGCAACAACAACGTTATTTTCATTGGCTGCGAATTCACGAACCGCATCAAGATACGGATTATCTTCAAAACCATCTTCGTTAACGTTGGCGATGTACATGGTTGGCTTAAGCGTAAGGAAGTTCAAATAGCCAATCGCGGCAAGTTCTTCTTTTGCTAGTTCAACCGTACGAGCCATGCCACCTTCAGTTAGGGTCGGAAGCAGCTTTTCTAGTACAGTTATTTCAAATTTAGCGTCTTTATCGCCGCCTTTTGCTTTTTTAGCATTGCGTTGTATTGCACGCTCACAACTGTCTAAATCGGCAAGAGCCAATTCTAAGTTGATCACTTCAATATCTTCAATTGGCGATACTTTACCAGCAACGTGCACAATGTTGTCGTTTTCAAAACAACGAACAACGTGACCAATCGCGTCAGTTTCGCGGATGTTAGCTAGGAATTTGTTACCTAGGCCTTCACCTTTAGAAGCACCAGCTACAAGCCCAGCGATGTCAACGAATTCCATTGTTGTCGGCAAGATCTTTTGCGGATTAACAATTTTAGCCAGTGCGTCTAGACGCAAATCTGGAACAGGAACGATGCCAGTATTTGGTTCGATAGTACAGAACGGGAAGTTTGCTGCTTCAATTCCTGCTTTTGTTAGTGCGTTGAACAGAGTTGATTTGCCAACGTTTGGCAATCCAACGATGCCACATTTAAAACCCATGATTGTAACCTTATTCAGCTTTGAACGTGTGTAAGCGATTTTGTGCTTTTGGCAGGCCATCTTTCAGTAAGATATCGAGACTGCGTACGGATTCGTCGACAACCGCATCGAGGCATTCTTGCTCTTTTGCTGGCGCTTTACCGAGTACATAGCCTGCGACTTTGTCTCTGTGTCCTGGATGGCCAATACCAATCCTAAGACGATAGAAATCTTTATTGTTGCTCAATTTACTAATGGTGTCTTTCAGGCCGTTATGACCGCCATGACCACCACCCTTTTTGAACTTGGCAACACCTGGAGGTAAGTCTAGCTCATCATGAGCGACCATGATTTCTTCAGGTTGAATTTGGTAGAACTTTGCTAAGGCCGCAATGGCTTTACCTGATAAGTTCATAAATGTTGTCGGAACCAATACCCTAAGATCACTGCCGTTAGCTTGTATTCTGCCAGTTAAGCCAAAGAACTTTGGTTCATTCTTTAATGTGATGTTATGGATACGAGCAAGCTCTTCGACCACCCATGCTCCTGCATTGTGACGCGTTCTCGCGTATTCAGGACCTGGGTTGGCTAGGCCTACAAGTAACTTTATCTGCTGAGTCAACGGACCGATCTCTCTTGAATATCAAAAAGCGCGGTATGATAGCACACTAACGGGGGACACAAAACTTGAATACAAAAAAACCACTTCCTAGGAAGTGGTTTTTTAAAATACGTTACGGTCTTACTTAGAGCTGAACATCGCAGAGATAGACTCTTCGTTGCTAATACGGCGAATTGCTTCAGCTAGCATTGAAGACAATGTCAACTGGTGAACTTTGCCTGTAGCCGCCATTTCTTTAGTCAGTGTAATTGAGTCCGTGACAATCACTTGGTCAAGTACTGAGTTCTTAATGTTTTTCGCTGCGTTGCCAGAGAATACGGCGTGCGTTGCGTAAGCGAATACGCGTTTTGCACCACGTTCTTTCAATGCTTCAGCGGCTTTACATAAAGTACCACCAGTATCGATCATGTCATCAACGATAACACAGTCACGACCTTCAACATCACCGATAAGGTTCATGACTTCCGACACGTTCGCACGTGGACGACGTTTGTCTACGATAGCAATGTCGATGTCACCTAATGCTTTAGCTGTAGCACGAGCGCGTACAACACCGCCAAGATCAGGAGAAACCACCACTGGATCTTCTAGACCACGGTTCGCCATATCTTCAAGCAATACTGGTGTACCAAAGATGTTATCTACAGGTACATCGAAGAAGCCTTGAATTTGCTCTGCGTGTAGGTCGATAGTAAGAACGCGGTCAACGCCGACGTTAGAAAGGAAATCAGCAACAACTTTTGCAGTAATTGGCACACGAGCAGAGCGTACACGACGATCTTGACGAGCGTAACCAAAGTAAGGAATTACAGCAGTAATACGGCCTGCTGAAGCGCGGCGCATTGCATCAATCATTACCACTAACTCCATTAGGTTGTCGTTAGTTGGCGCACAAGTTGATTGAATGATGAATACATCACTACCACGAACGTTTTCATTGATTTGAACAGCGACTTCGCCGTCAGAGAAACGGTCAACAGTAGCATCTCCAAGAGAGATGTATAGACGATCAGCAATACGTTGGGCTAGTTCAGGTGTAGCGTTACCAGCAAATAGCTTCATATCAGGCACGGTGGAAACCTCAGGGTTGCGTCCAGTTTAAACAGATTGTGTTTGGGCTAATTGGTATTTAGCCAAGGTCTCTAATAAAGGGGAGCGGTTGCACCCTTTCGCTACAAAAGCGGAGACATTGTCAGGAAGGTGGTGAAAAACTTTCTCTGCATTCTCTTCGCTGTCAAATTCAGCAAAGAGGCATGATCCGGTTCCCGTCAATCTCGACGGCGCGTATTGTAGCAGCCAAGAAAGTTGCTTATCAACCTCTGGGTACAGCATTCGCACAATTTTTTCGCAATCGTTTTCGTAAACCGAGTCCAAAAGCGTTGATAAGTCTCGTTTTGGCGTGTTTCGAGTTAATTTGGGGTGAGTGAAAATATCGACAGTCGCGATACTCACTTCAGGTTTAACAACTAAATACCACTGCTCTTTTGGGGTAGCAGGCGACAGTTTTTCTCCAACGCCTTCCGCAAACGCGGAAAATCCGCGGACAAAAACGGGGACATCGGCACCTAACGCTAGACCTAATTGTGCTAACTCATCGATGGAGCAGTGCGTTTGCCATAAAAAATTGAGAGCGACGAGTGCTGTTGCGGCATTTGAGGAGCCGCCGCCAATGCCGCCTCCCATAGGTAAAATTTTCTTAATCTTAATATGCGCGCCTAATGGGCTACGAGTGACATCTTGAAGAGATTTCGCGGCTTTCCATATGAGGTTATCTTCCGTTTTCACCCCTTCAATATCGGGGAATAGCGTTATGCGCCCAGAATCGTTAACGGTGATTTCCAGTTCATCACAGAGGTCGATGAACTGGAATAGGGTTTGCAGTTCGTGGTATCCGTTTGCTTGCCTACCCGTGATGTAAAGAAAAAGGTTCAGTTTCGCAGGGCTTGGCCATACGGTGGCGGCATTATTAAGTAGGGCGTTCATGGTCATTGTTTGATGGTCCATTTCGCAACAACAAGTTTGAGTTTGGTATCGCCTTGTTCAAGTTGCATTCGAGTTGGCATAGGAAGCGTTTGTGTCGAGTCCGACAGCGTATAGCTTTGGTAGGCTTCATAATCTAAACGCCATTGCTTGTTTTGCAGCTTTTTAGTCAAACTCCC
This sequence comes from Vibrio sp. GJ43-1, assembly GCF_055808835.1. NCBI lineage: Bacteria > Pseudomonadati > Pseudomonadota > Gammaproteobacteria > Vibrionales > Vibrionaceae > Vibrio > Vibrio sp. GJ43-1. Next base: position 1,060,165 of record NZ_CM147884.1, read on the forward strand.
CACGGTGTTGAATGGGTTGAGTTCGTAGCTATCCGCTGTGGAAGGTAGACCAATGAGCCAATCTTGCAGTTGTTCAATGGGGATGTCTAAACCAACAAGTTGATAGATGAGTTGGTTGACGTCCTTACCACTTAGCTTCTGACCATCATACGTTTCAATGAATGCGCCGTTAGGCGTAGTGGTCAAATTTAATACGGTTTGCCCTAAGAATGTCGTGAGCCTAACTTGAGTAAAGTTAGGTGAGTGCGTCCACTGAAAGTTGAGTGTTTGACGTTGCTCAGGAGACACATAGCCGAGTTTACCAATGGCGGTATACTGCGTGAGGTTGGCAAGCTGCGATTGATGCGCTTTCCATTCAACACTTTCGGGTTCTGGCGGCAATGAACTACACCCTATGAGATAAAGGGCAATAAAGGCATAAAAAAACTGACGAGAGAGTTTGAGCATAGGAAACGTCTTAACTTGATGGTTTATTGTGCAAATTCAATACAATATTGAAAGACTATAGCATCAAACCCACAAACTCAGGAAAACAAATTGGCGTTAGCCTTTCATTAACGCTTGCCATCAAGTAAAATTCGCACCTATTTGTCAAATCCGTATCAGAGAATTTGCGTTACATGTCATTGCTTACCATTGGTATCAACCATAATACAGCGTCAGTAGATCTTAGAGAGAAGGTGGCGTTTCCACCTGAAAAACTCGATAGAGCGCTGAAAGAGCTAAAAGAAAATACCAAGGTTAATGGGTCAGTGATTTTATCTACGTGTAATCGTACGGAAATTTACTGCGATACAGGCAGTTTCGGGAAAACGCAACTCATTGATTGGCTGATTAAATTTCATGGTGTGGCGGCGGAAGAATTAAAACCTTCGCTTTATGTTCATGAAGAACAAGCTGCCATTAGACACCTGATGCGTGTTTCGTGTGGGCTAGATTCTTTAGTTTTAGGTGAGCCGCAAATACTTGGCCAAGTGAAGCAAGCGTATGCGGATGCTCGAAAACACAGTGCGGTTGATGGCAATGTTGAGAGACTGTTTCAAAAAGTGTTCTCGGTAGCAAAACGCGTTCGTACTGAAACGGAAATAGGCAGTAGTGCTGTCTCGGTTGCTTACGCTGCTTGTACTTTGGCAAGGCAAATATTTGAAACAATTGCCGACTCCGTGGTGCTGTTAGTCGGCGCGGGTGAAACCATTGAGCTTGTGGCAAAGCATTTACAGGGACACGGGTGCCAACACATGATTGTGGCAAACCGGACGAAGGAGCGTGCCGAGGTATTGGCTTCTCAGTTTGGTGCTCAAGTCATCGCACTTAATGAGATCCCAGAGGTACTACCAAAGGCGGACATCGTGATTAGCTCGACGGCGAGCCCTCTACCCATTATCGGTAAAGGGATGGTAGAAACCGCCATTAAGCAGCGTCGTTACCAGCCAATGCTATTGATTGATATTGCCGTTCCGCGTGACATAGAGTCGCAAGTGGGTGAGCTTAATGATGCCTACCTTTATACCGTTGATGACTTACAATCCATCGTTGACGGTAATATAGAACAGCGTAAAGTCGAGGCGATTCAAGCAGAAGCCATTGTTAGCGAAGAAAGTGCTTTGTTTATGACTTGGATGCGTTCTTTGCAAGCGGTTGACAGTATTCGAGAGTTTCGCAAGCAAGCGAATGATACTCGCCAAGATCTATTATCAAAAAGTTTACAAGCGCTAGCCACAGGAACCGATCCGGAGAAAGTGTTGCTAGAGCTCAGTAATAAATTAACCAACAAGCTTATTCATGCGCCAACTAAGGCGCTACAAGATGCCGCAGAGCAGGGTGATCCTGCTAAGCTGACGGTTATTAGACAAAGTTTGGGATTAGACCAAACTAAATAAGCCATATTCTGAGATAAGACTGCAATTATGAAAGCCTCCATCCTAATGAAATTGGAAACTCTGGTTGAACGTTACGAAGAAGTTCAACATCTGCTTGGCGACCCTGACGTGATTGGCGATCAGAATAAGTTCCGAGCGTTATCAAAAGAGTATTCTCAGCTAGAAGAAGTGACCCAGTGTTTCCAAGCTTTCCAGCAAGCACAAGACGATCTTGTTGCCGCGGAAGAGATGGCAAAAGAAGACGATGAAGAGATGCGCGAAATGGCGCAAGAAGAAATCTCAGAGTCTAAAGCAACGATTGAACGTTTGACCGAAGAGCTTCAAGTATTGCTTCTTCCTAAAGATCCAAACGATGATCGTAACTGTTTCTTGGAAATTCGTGCCGGCGTTTAGTGGTGATGAAGCGGGTATCTTTGCTTAGTGACTTATTCCGTATGTATAGCCGTTACGCTGAAAAGAAAGGGTGGCGCATTGAAGTCATGAGCTCAAACATCTCTGAGCAAGGTGGCTTTAAAGAAATGATTGCCAAAGTGACTGGCGACGGTGCTTACGGTGTCCTTAAGTTCGAATCGGGCGGTCACCGTGTTCAACGTGTGCTTAACAACAGAATCACAAGGTCGCGTTCACACTTCTGCGTGTACCGTTGCGGTCATGGCTGAAGTGCCAGAAGCTGAAATCCCTGAGATTAAAGCGGCGGATTTGAAAATTGATACTTTCCGTGCTTCGGGTGCGGGCGGTCAGCACGTCAACACGACCGACTCTGCGATTCGTATTACTCACTTGCCAACGGGTACGGTAGTAGAATGTCAGGACGAGCGTTCGCAACATAAGAACAAAGCCAAAGCGATGGCGGTGTTGGCAGCCCGTATTACGCAAGCTGAAGAAGCAAAGCGTGCTGCTGAAGTGTCGGATACTCGCCGTAACCTATTAGGTTCAGGTGATCGTAGCGACCGTATTCGTACTTACAACTACCCACAAGGCCGAGTGTCGGATCACCGTATTACGCTGACGCTTTATCGCTTGTCTGAAATTATGGAAGGTGACTTGCAGTCTTTGGTTGATCCAGTGCTAACCGAGCACCAGGCAGACCAACTTGCGGCGCTAGCAGAGCATAACTAATTTATGCCTTTGAAATACTCTATCGAAGCGGTGCTCAAACGAGCATCGCTTGTTCTTTCTGAGTCGGGTAGCGAATCCGCTTCTTTAGATGCGGCGGTGTTACTTTGTCACGCGCTGGATAAGCCGAGAAGCTATTTGCTAACGTGGCCGGAAAAACAGCTAACCGACGATGAATCTGCGCAGTTTGAGTCGCTACTTGCACGTCGCATTCAAGGTGAGCCAGTGGCTTATATTCTTGGTGAGCGCGAGTTTTGGTCACTGCCACTGAACGTGGCTTCTAGTACTTTAATTCCACGCCCTGATACCGAGCGCTTAGTTGAGTTGGCTCTAGATAAAGCACAATTGCTAGACGGGGCTGTGCTGGATTTGGGTACCTGTATTCTAGCGCAATTGCTCTAGCCCTAGCGTCTGAGTTACCGAGCCGCCAATTTGTCGGGGTTGATTATCAGCAAGAGGCGGTTGATTTAGCAGCAGGCAATGCCATGAAACTTAACCTTAGCAATGTGTCATTTTATCAAGGCAGCTGGTTTACCCCTATTGCGACGGATAAGACCTTTGCTATGATCGTTTCAAACCCCCTTATATCGATAAAAATGATCCTCATCTATCGGAAGGTGACGTGAGGTTTGAACCTGCCACGGCCTTAATCGCCGAGAATAATGGACTCGCGGATATTGAGTACATAACTGAAAATGCGCCTCAATATTTGATGAACAATGGCTGGTTGATGTTTGAACACGGCTTTGAGCAAGGCGATGCGGTTCGCACCATACTGCTACGCAATGGATTTACAAATGTCACGACTGAGCAAGACTACGCGGGTAATGATCGTGTGACGCTCGGTCAGTGGTTGTAAGCGCGAACAGACGAGCAAGCGTTAATAACCAGTAATCAATAAAAACCATAAAACAGAGAGTAAAGTTGCTATGTATGAAGGACTAAAACATTTCCACTTAATGACAATTGCACTGAGTGTGGCGCTACTGTCTGTGCGATTTGGTTTGATCATGATGAACTCATCTAAGGTAAATCATCCATTTCTAAAACGTTTTCCCCATATCAATGACTCATTGCTGTTGTTATCTGGTATCGGCTTAATTATGGTAACTGGCTTTATTCCATTTACCGATGCAGCACCGTGGATGACCGAGAAGGTCACTTGTATCTTGGCATACTTTGCGCTTGCTTTCTTCTCGCTAAAACTTGCAAAGAACAATTTACTAAGAGTTTGTGCCTTTTTTGGTGCGTTAGGTTGGTTGATGATGGCTGCGAAAATCGCCATGCACAAAACGCCATTTTTGATGGGATAAACGATGATCGAACTGTTTGATGAAGATTTTGACGCGATCGCGTTGGTTGAAGGCGCACTCATATTAAATAAAGCCGTTGACCCGGAAACACAGCATCATTGGGCTGAGCTAGAGCTAGCCCGCTTGCTAAAAGAAGCAGAGCAAACCTTAGTTCATGAAACCGATGAAAAGCAGCGCTTTGATGCATTGTTAAGATTGTTCTATCGAGAGTGGAATTTTAGTGGTGACAAAGACGCCTATTTTTCCTCTGAGAATGCTTTTATTGATAAAGTGCTAGAAAGACGAAAAGGTGTACCGGTAAGTTTAGGTGCGATCTTGATCTATCTCGCCAGCAAGCTAGGCTTCCCTGTTGAGGCGGTCACATTTCCGACTCAGTTTTTATTAAAGGTAACATGGCCCAATGAAGCACCTTGTTATATCAACCCATATGATGGTGAGTATGTGGCAAAGTCGACACTACGAGCTTGGTTGATTGGTAACGAAGGGCCATTGGCGAAATTGGAAGCGAAGCATTTAGATAGCTCTGACAACCCAACGGTGATTGGTCGCTGGTTAGCTTTACTCAAAAGTGCCCTATTACGCGAAGAAAAGTACACGTTAGCGCTACGTTGCACGGATTTGGCGCTAACTTTTGTGCCTGACGACCCTTATGAAATTCGAGATAGAGGGTACATATACCAGCAGTTAGATTGTCATCAAATCGCCGCGAGTGATTTTCAATTTTTTATTGATCAATGCCCTGATGATCCTGCAATTGAATTACTGAAAACACAGGTCTCTGCGATCAGTCGCTCACCTGTAATCCTTCACTAAAATTAGAGATAATCCAATGACAGTTAAAACCGTTCACGTAGGCGATATTCCAGTCGCGAATGACAAGCCATTTACATTGTTTGCAGGCATGAATGTGCTTGAATCTCGTGACATGGCTATGCAGATTTGCGAGCACTATGTAAAAGTTACTGAAAAATTAGGCATTCCATACGTATTTAAAGCGTCATTTGATAAAGCAAACCGCAGTTCAGTGCATTCTTATCGCGGCCCTGGTTTGGAAGAAGGATTGAAAATCTTCCAAGAACTGAAAGACACGTTTGGCGTAAAAATCATTACCGATATTCATACTGAAGCGCAAGCGCAGCCCGTTGCGGATGTGGTTGACGTGATTCAGCTTCCTGCTTTTTTAGCTCGTCAAACCGATCTCGTTGAAGCGATGGCGAAAACCGATGCCGTCATTAACGTGAAGAAGCCGCAATTTATGAGCCCTGGTCAAGTGGGTAACATCGTGGATAAATTTGCTGAGTGCGGCAATGAAAAAATCATCTTGTGTGAGCGTGGTGCATGCCATGGTTACGATAATCTTGTGGTTGATATGCTTGGCTTTGGCGTGATGAAAAAAGTCTCCAATGGTAGCCCAATTATTTTTGACGTGACGCATTCTCTACAGATGAGAGACCCTTCTGGTGCTGCCTCTGGTGGTCGTCGTGAGCAAACGGTTGAACTGGCGAAAGCTCGATTTAGCGACAGGAATTGCCAGTCTATTTATTGAAGCGCACCCAAACCCGGATGCAGCAAAGTGTGATGGCCCTTCTGCATTACCACTGGATAAACTAGAACCATTCCTCGCTCAAATGAAAGCGTTAGATGATCTCATTAAAGGCTTTGAACATATTGATATTCGTTAATCTCGTTCAGAGTTAACGAGACAAGGGTAAGTGGCGTCGCGACTTACCCTTTTTTTGTATTTGGTCTTCCGTGTCATGCTGACATTCCTTGTCAATTCTGATGGTCATAAAGGCTTATCTAGTAACTGTGGTATCACAGTTTTGTTTCTTCCAGATTGTTTCGCTTGGTATAGCGCCTTATCGGCGTAGTTGATCGCCGCCAAAATAGTATCGTTTTGACCGTTTGCTAGATAAACGCCTGCCGATACAGTGATATGAACGCTTTCTAGGGTCGTTACCGTTGAACACTTCTTGCGTATTGACTCGACGTCATGTGCCAGTGTGTTGACATCGGTTGCTGGGAAAATGAGCAAAAATTCCTCACCGCCATAACGAATAAATTGGCTCTCTTGCGGTTTATTCGCGAGCAGGACTGATGCCACCTGTTTTATGACTGAATCCCCCACATCATGCCCGTAGCTATCATTAATTTGCTTAAAGCGGTCGATATCTAGCATCACGAACGCAAGATTGAACGGTGACGGTAACTGAGCTTCTTGACTGATCCAAAGGTTTAAATAGTGTCGGTTGTGGACTTGGGTGAGGGCATCTGTTTCGCTAAGATCTTTTAGACGCTTCGAATAAGCTGAAAGACGAATGGACTGACTGCGAATTTGTTGGCTTTCAGTGAAGCGTGTTTTGGTTTCCAGCTCACGACGATAGCTACCCAATACACAAAATATCGCCGTACTGAGGACGATCATATAATGGTTGTACTCTTGTGCTTCACTAAGTAGCGCGAGCGCTGGGTGTAAATACAAAACGTAGGGAAGCAAAATACCAGTGATTGCTATCAGCGAATAGCCAAAAGAGAGGCGAGAAAACGTGCCGATATAGAGCATTAAAAGAATGCCGCCACTTTGGTAGTTAGTGTTACCGATACTTAACGCAATGATTCCTGAGTGATGGACAATGAATCCGGCGCAGATGAATAAACTGACCTCCAGTTGCGGCAAGCCTCGCCATCTATGTAAGGATGCGAAATATAAGGAAAGGGTAGCAATGATCGCCAGTGTGAAACGAGCGGCGACAATAATATGGCTATGTTGTTGTAATACCAGAAAGTCAGAAATTGAAAAAAGTAAAAAAGTCGCAATGGCCCCATACATAAATCGAGCGTAGGGCTGGTAGATTTGCGTATCTAAAAAAACGCGATAACGTAACACCTGAAACGGAAGTGTTTTAGTTAAGTGCAAAAAAGAAAACAAAAAATATCCTCAGGGTGGCGCTTATTATAATGAGTATAGCCAGTAGGCTATAGACCGTTTGGTAAAACTACAATGGTCACCTTGTAATAAATGTTCACGTTTTGTGTTGTAAAAGCGGTTTCCTGCTAGTTCTCTTTAACTTTGCTGGGAATGGTTAACACTCTTGGGGTGAGTTGGTTTATCTTTTAATCAATCAACGTTAGTTATTAACCAAGTTATAAGCGATGTTGATTGTGATGATGCGAGCCACTTCTAGAGTTGCCCAGCAACTTGTGACCTATGCATCATAAAAATGAAATCAACATGTTATGTTTAATAGGTTAATTTAAACTAACGCAAGTTTTGCTGATGTTTCAAGGTCGGTCTATTCATTCGTTCTCAGCATAAACTGACTGTTCAGCATAGATAGTGACTCACTCAAAAATAATTAAAGCAGTGGAATTCTCCAAAGTTCAAAGGTATGACAATGAAAAAGAGCCTTATGTTTAAGTCCGTACTTAGTGCGGCAATCATCGCGTCACTTGCAGGATGCGCAACTCAACCAGAGCACGAATGGAATGCAGATGAAACGTATAAGCTAACTGTACTTCATACCAATGACCATCACGGTCGTTTCTGGCAAAACAAATATGGCGAATATGGCATGGCGGCGCGTAAAACGTTGATCGATGATATTCGTTCACAGGTAGAAGCAGAAGGGGGAAGCTTATTGCTACTCTCTGGCGGCGACATTAATACCTGCTGTACCAGAGTCCGATTTGCAGGATGCTGAGCCTGACTTTAAAGGCATGAGCAAAATTGGTTACGATGCGATGGCACTCGGTAACCATGAATTTGACAATCCACTTGAAGTGCTTTTTAAGCAGAAAGAGTGGGCAAACTTCCCAATGCTATCTGCCAATATTTATGACAAAAAAACCGGTGAGCGTATGTTCGACGCTTACCACATGTTTGATAAGCAGGGTATAAAAATCGCGGTTATTGGTTTAACAACAGAAGATACCGCGAAAATTGGTAACCCTGAATATATCGGTGGCATTGAGTTCCGTGACCCTAAAGTGGAAGCGAAAAAGCTCATTGCTGAGCTAAAAGAAACAGAAAAACCTGATCTTATCTTTGCTGTGACGCACATGGGTCACTATGAAAATGGTCAGCGCGGTGTGAATGCACCGGGTGATGTGGCACTGGCGCGTTACCTTGAGCCAGGTGATTTGGATATGATTGTCGGTGGTCACTCACAAGAGCCTGTTTGTATGGAAGGCCCAAATGTGGTGAAGAAAAACTTTAAGCCTGCCGACGAGTGTAAACCCGATACACAAAATGGCACGTGGATTGTTCAAGCACACGAGTGGGGCAAGTACGTGGGTCGTGCAGACTATGAATTCAAGAATGGTGAACTAGAGATGGTGAGCTATGATTTAATTCCTGTGAACTTGAAGAAAAAAATTAAAGTTGACGGTAAGAAGCAGCGTGTATTGATCGAAGAAGAGATTCAGCCTGATGCAGAACTACTGGCATTTTTGACGCCTTACCAAGAAAAAGGTCAAGGCCAACTGAGCGCAGAAATCGCTGAGACTAACGGCAAGTTAGAGGGTGACCGTAACGTTGTGCGTTTCAGTCAAACAAACCTTGGTCGCTTAATCGGTACCGCTCATAAAGAACGTGCGAAAGCAGATTTTGCGGTTATGAACTCTGGCGGCGTTCGTGATTCTATTGCTGAAGGTGCTGTCACTTATAAAGATGTATTGACCGTTCAACCATTTGGTAACATCGTGACTTACACCGATATGTCAGGTGCAGAAGTGTTAGATTACTTAAATGTAGTCGCATTGAAACCGTATTGATTCTGGTGCGTATGCGCAGTTTGCTGGTATTTCAATGACGGTGGGTAAAGAGTCGGTGTCGGACGTGGTGATTAACGGTAAAGCGTTAGATCCAAAAGCGACGTATCGGTTCACCGTACCTAGCTTCAATGCGGCTGGTGGTGACGGGTATCCAAAACTCAACAACCACCCTGGTTATGTTGACAACTTGGCTTTGTTGATGCAGAAGTGCTAAAAGACTACTTAGAGGCGAACAGTCCAATTGACGTCAATAAGTATCAGCCAAATGGCGAGATTGTTTACAAAATTAAATAATCACGCATTGACTCTTTTTGAATGAGTCAGTTATAAATAAGCGGTACTGTCGGTACCGCTTTTTTAATGTCTGGGAATACTGTTATGACACCTGCTATTAACCTTGCCAAAAAGAAAAAAATCACCCATGTCGTGCGCCAATATCATCATGATCCAAGGCATGAAAGCTATGGATTAGAAGCGGTTGAAGCGCTTGGGCAAGATCCTGAGTCGGTATTTAAAACCCTGCTTTTTTCATTAAATGGTGAACCGAAAAACCTTGCCGTTGCAATTATTCCTGTTGAAGAAAAATTGAATTTGAAGTTAGCAGCTAAAGCGGCGGGCGGTAAAAAAGCAGAAATGGCGGACAAGGAGATCGCTCAGAAAACGACAGGGTATGTGTTAGGTGGAATTAGCCCACTTGGTCAAAAGAAAGCGTTGCCGACGTTTATTCATGTGAGTGCCGAAGCAAGAGAAACCATGTGCGTGAGTGCAGGGAAAAGAGGGCTAGAAATTGAGTTAGCGCCGCATGATTTGGCCGCACTAACTCGTGGTCAATTTGCTAATTTGTGTGAAGCCTAGTCATTAAAGCCGCCAGTGGCTATTTCTGCCAGTGGCCTATTTCTCAAGTAGTGGCTGTTAAATTGGCTACTTCTTAAGTGACTACTTCTTAAGGGATAGTGTACCGCTGACTCGCGCTCTAGGTTTACTAGAGGTATCGTTTGAGCGTGGCTTGCTGTCAGTATGTGTACGAGTGACATTCGAGTTATTGCGGTGGTTCGATTTGTTACGATCACCTTGTTTATTATGTTCGCCTTGCTTACCGCGACCACTTTGGTGACCACGAGCATCTTGGTTATTTCGGTCACTATGCTTCGGTCCACGTCTGAATTCATCAGCACCATGACCTGAAAAGGTTTTCATCTTCTCGCGTTTTGCTTCGAGACGAGCATCGTGAAGCTTAGCATCGGTCGCTTTATTGATGCGGCGGCCTGAACCATCTTTTCTAGAGGCTTCTTCTGTGCTTGAAGAGTCTTCACACAAAGCATGAATTTCCTGAACTTCGGCTTCACTTAGGTAGCGCCATTTGCCATTAGGGATACCATCGATGCTAATGTTCATGATACGTACACGACGTAGTTTTAGAACTTCATAGCCTAATGCTTCACACATTCTACGAATCTGGCGATTGAGACCTTGAGTTAGAGTAATACGAAATGAGAATTTCGTTTCTTGCTCAACCTTACAAGGTAGGGTAACGGTATCTAGAATGGCGACACCAGAGCTCATGTTTTTGAGAAACTCTTTAGAAATGGGTTTGTCGACACGTACCACGTACTCTTTTTCGTGGTTATTTCCAGCCCGCAAAATCTTGTTGACGATGTCGCCATCGTTCGTCAAGAAAATCAGCCCATCCGATGGTTTGTCTAATCGACCTATTGGGAAAATGCGTTTGCTGTGTCCGATGAAATCAACAATGTTTCCCGGCACATCACGTTCGGTCGTACAAGTGATACCCGTTGGTTTATTAAGGGCAATATAAACAGGCTTTTCTTTGCTTTTAACTGGCTTACCATCGATTTCGACATTGTCACCAGCAAGTACTTTCGTTCCCATTTCAGGAATGATGCCATTGATGGTAACGCGTTTTTGTTCAATCAGGCGGTCGGCTTCACGACGAGAACAAAAACCAGTTTCACTGATGTATTTATTAAGACGTTTACCGTCAGCAGAGTTAGGCATGAGTTTATATTACTCTTGGTTGGTCAGACACAAATAAGGTCGCGTATTTTATACTCAAGTGAGTGACAAGTCACTTAACTCGTCCGTTTTTGATGACGTTCTCGGTTATCTAGCTTCTTTTCTTGGCTTTTTCGCAATAAAACGTACACCGCACCACTGCCACCATGAAATTGTTGAGCACTATGCACACACTGAACATCTCTAATTTGAGTAAGCCAATGGGCTAGGTAGCTCTTTATCAACGCTGGCGGATTAGAGCGCTCTCCCTTGCCATGTACGATAAGAAGGGTACGAATATCTAAACGCATACATTGTTGTAAAAACCCAATGACTTCATCTCTGGCTTGGCTCAGAGTTCGTCTATGTAAATCAAGTTTAGCTTGTAATGGATACTTGCCTAGACGAAGTTTACGGTAAACACCTTCTTGTACGCCATTGCGTTTGAATTCGATAATATCTTCTGGCTTGAGTGGTGGGGCAAAATCAAGGGACAAGTAATCTGGACATTGCTCTGATAGCCAAAGTGCAGCTTCTCGTTTCGCTAACTGTGCTTCGGAGGCTTGCAGCGGAGGCTTCTTGAATTCGATAGTATCGTTTGGCAATGGCTTAACATCACCCATCATTTGTTGGAATAGATCTAGGTCATTATCTTGAGACATAGCAGTATCTCGGATAGGTCACGACGCGTGAGGAAAAAGGATAAAGAGAGTATATACCAAGCGAGAGGTGGGGAAAAAGTACTTCGTGATGGAATAACGTGCAGTGAATAAAAGTCCGGAGTGAACAAGCGATTCACTCCGGTGCATAGCGGTTTCTATTCTTAGATGTTTCTGTTCTTAGAGTAGGAGCTAAGCGATTCTAGTGAGGAGATTCGTCATGCATTACTTTATAGATGAAGAAACCACCGTAAAACAACATAAGCCCTAAAGCACCAAAGATAACAATCATTGATGATAGACCTACAGCATTACCAAATAGGAGTTCAAGCCAAAATTCCATGTTTCCTCCAAAGTTGCGTGACAAATTTGATGCTACTGGTTGGCTAAAATAACGACACTGATCTGGATCAAATGGGAATAACTCGTTAAATATTTGTAGCCAACTGTGTGTGCTTAGTCACGGTTTTACGATTTTTGGTTGTTAGTTAAGCAAACAAACGCTTGGCACAAAAAAGATGTGCTAAATGACTTGCGTCAAAAAAAATAATCAGTAATATACCCATCCGTTGCTTAGGAAGACTTAACGCAACATCTCGGTGAATAGCGCAGCTTGGTAGCGCATCTGGTTTGGGACCAGAGGGTCGGGGGTTCGAATCCCTCTTCACCGACCATCTTTAAAAAAACCTCGCTTTTTAGCGAGGTTTTTTGCTTTCTGACATATCAAAAACTTTGAGTCAAAGAAGTGCACATGTGATCTGGTGGTCAGAGCCCAGTCGAATGGAAGCCCAGTCGTGAGGAAGCTTTCTTTATTGACCTCATTCTAAAGCCTCGTCATTTATGACGAGGCTTTTTTACGTCTGAAGTTTGTGATTAGTTTTGTATTACCAAACTTTAGATAGTTCCAGTGTGGCGTCACGACCGTTGGAGTGCTGGGCAACAACATTAAAAATTAAGCCGTATTGCGGCAATTGTTTCCCTGTGGCTGGTCGAATTGGGTTGGAATAATCCTCCCAATCAATAAACATCGGGTTTGCTACGATGTACGGGTCATGGAGTTGATTGCCGATGCGATCGAGTAAATTCATAATGGAACCCGCTTGGATGTTAAAGGCGGCATCTCGAACTTGATATCGCGTTGTTGCAGGAGTGCCATTACTCCAAATTTGCGGATTTCGGTCTGCGTCTACCACACCAAGCCACCCTTCTCCTGGGTGTTTCGTGACACCATTGTCGGTAAAGGAAGTATCGACATACCAAACGACCATGCCGGGATCAAAGCTCATTAAACTACCACTACGGTTGATATGCGCTAGGCCTTTATCCACACCTTGGTGTTGACGCCATTCCACTAAATAATAATGCTCATACTCAAATGAACCAGAGTTTCGTGTCATACCTAGCAAGGTGAGGCCAGGTTCTTCATTTTCTGCTGAAAACTGTTTAATGATGCCATTTTCACTAGTGACGCTGACATCATCAAACCAGAATCCATCATCGATATACCCCAGATCGGTAAAGTAGTTAAAGCTAATGGTAACGGATTGGCCTGCGTACGCAGACAAGTCGAACGTTGCTGGTTGCCAGCCACCAGATTGCCCGGTAAACCCAATGCCATGCCCGGTTTGAAATGGATCACTATCGGTGGTGATACTTCCAGCAATCGGTGCGCCATTGACGAGAACTCGTCCAAAATCGTAATCTTGTTCGATGCTGTAATGCACCATGAAAGAGAGCGTCGCCGTGCTGGCTTGAGTTAAATCAACCTCAAAGGATGCTAGCGTATTAAGGTTATTTCCTCGTCCTGAGAAATAAGCATGAGAACCAATAGGATCAATTTCTTTTACTGATTTATTAGGGAGCTCGACTTTAATTGCATCGAGCTTTTCATTTCGGTTTGCTGCGTGAGTAAGCTCAAAGCGTTGAGGTTGTGTGGTAAGCGCCTCAGAGGACACCGTTTTGACGTTGAACCAATTTCCGCCTAGAGAACGCTGAAGAAACTCCCGAGCCCATGGACTAAACGCCGTCGGTTCACTACCTGGAATGAGACCCGCCCATGAACCCGATGACATGATAGACCAGTAAGAAACGGGCTCTCCCGGGGTTGTGCCATATTCGTCTTGCCCATACACAGTGTCATATTCGTCAGGCAAGCCGAGATCATGGCCATATTCATGTGCAGCCACGCCGACAGCAGCGTCAATCGGTTGAATGGTATAGTCGTACGCCGCCATTAGCCCGTTCCAGTTTGGTACGGTCGCGGGAGAGTTCGGAAGAAGTTGTAAGCTTCCAAGGTTCCATCTATGGGACCAGATGGCATCTGAACCGAGGGCGCCGCCTCCTGCCTCTTGTCCAACTGCAGAGTGAAAAATCATCACATGGTCAACGAGACCGTCTGGTTCTCGTAAGTTTCCATCGCCATCGATGTCGTATCGATCTTCGAGATCAAAATCACTTAAATTGATATTGGGGTCTTTGTCGGCAGCGAGCAATGCCTCTCTAACGAGTGCTCGTGCATTAATATCATTAATTGAGCCGTTTTGCGCCCCGTAATAGGCGGCGGGGAATTGTGCAGTATACCAACCAGACACTTCGCCATATTGGCTATATGAGCCGCCACTTTGAGCTTCATAAAATTGCACCATTGATAGGAGTGTTTCTCCGTTACTGCCTACGTACCCCTGCCGCCCAAATAACATGTCAGCGTAGTGCGTCGCGGGGTAATCATCGTAGTAGTTGGATGTTTCATCGGCGGTGACGGTATTGACGGGGTAATCGGGGAACTCTATCAGTAGAGCGAGAACTTTGTCTTTTGTTATGGGCCCGTTCCATGCGCCTGCTTTGAGAACGGTGTGTACGCCTATTTCATTATTTGTCGCTGTACTTTCAGTCACTGTGAGTGGTGAGCGAGTCATCATTTGGCGTAAACGCTGATTTCTTCTCTGTTCATAGTCATCGAGAGCACCGGTGTCATTAAGGTGTTGGTGATGGTTCAAATGGTGATGCAGTGCTTGCTCTGCGTCTGCTTCTTCACTTGCGGCAAGTATTGTCGTGCCATTGAGTGCGTTTAATATATGCTCATGATTAATGGTATTGAGATCTATAGATCGTGTTGGTGCCACTGGGGCGGCAACGAGTAACGCTGGGGAAATGACTCCAGCGATACAAGTTGCGAGTAGCGTGATGCGGTTCATAACTGTTCCTTCGTTATAATAGTCGCAGCAATGCTAATGTAAGTGGTTAAGGAAAGGTTGCGTAAGTGCGTGTGTTTCGAGTTGCGATGTACAGATATGTAATTGATAGAAATCACTTACATTTTGATTGTGTGCAAACCGTTATTATTTGCAGGGGGACATCCCCCTTACGCGCTTGCTTGTGAATGAAAGCGGGCAAGTAATGACTCGATACCAAGCACGGCAAAAATAATAGCAAAGAAAGCGACAACGCCACCAAATGCGCCAGTAAAGGCGACGTGCTGGCCGAAAACGCTAGCAATGATACCCATAGCGGCAAACTTAGAGCCGACAAGGATTACGTAAGAAGAAATGCCGCGTTTTAGTTTAGGGAGCGTTTTATGGGTTAAGAAGTAAGACGCCATCACTTTTTCAAATGATATCGCGCCTTTTAGCATGCTAGCTAAAATGATAGATGCGAGTACAGCAACCTCTAAACTTGCAATGAAAACCCAATCCCAAGAAGCGTTTAGACTCAGCATAACGATGGTCGTGATAACGGTGCTTAATGCGATTTCTTTGAACATTTTCATTTTTATTCCTCGTGATGTTTTTAGTTGTTTTGTTGACGAGGAGGAGAATAGCAATGATAAAGAGTGGGTATTTACCATTATGCGCCACGTAAGATCTCGTTTTTAGGGTCGTATCGTTTATCCTTTTCAAATGTAGGGTTATACTTTAGTGAGTATGCTCCTATTTATAAATCTCTCTCAATGAGAGACCCCCAGAGAGCGCCAAGAATTCTTTTTTAAACTAGTTCGACCACTGTGCAACAAGCTTATTAATCAGAGCCTTACTGATGGTTCGTCATGCGTTTAATTCTTAAGTCCTTACCTATCGTGTGGACTTGTATGCACTGGTATGATTAATTGTCTCGCGATTATCAATCCAGTGTGGTTACTGAATAGCCTGGCAAAGTCACCGCTTTGCCAGAATGCATGACCTCAGTGGACGCGTTTCAGTGATTTAAAAGAGATAGTTCTATATGAATGTAACAATCAATGGTCAACCGTACCTACTGCGTGAGCGTAAAAGCATTTTAGATATCGCTAAAGATATTCACGTTGATGTCCCATCCCTTTGTTCTATTAGTCAGCATAACGATAAACAGTCGTGCGATTTGTGTGTGGTTGAAATCGTCGGGCAAGGTATCGTCAAAGCTTGCGAAACGGACATAGAAGATGGCATGACCGTTGTTACACAATCCGCTCAAATTAATACCCTTCGTCGCCAAGCGCTTAATCGTATCTTTGCCGATCATAATGCCGATTGTGAGGCACCTTGTAAGGTGGCGTGCCCTGCGCATGTTGATATCCAAACCTACCTTCATCATATTGCGCAAGATGATCACATTAAAGCGGTGGAAGTGATAAAAGACACGCTGCCGATGCCTATTTCAATAGGCCGAGTGTGCCCGGCGTTTTGTGAGCACGAGTGTCGTCGAAGTTTAGTTGACGAGCCTGTGGCGATTCGACAGTTAAAGCGCCATGCGGCTGATATTGACCTGTCTCTTAGCGAACAGTTCGAACCGGAAAAATTGCCGTATAACGGCCATCGAGTGGCGATCGTTGGTGCGGGACCGGGTGGTTTGGCGTGTGGTTACTACCTGAGTTATCAGGGCTTTGCGGTTGATGTCTTTGAGTCGATGCCAGAGGCGGGTGGTTGGCTACGTTATGGCATCCCAGAATATCGATTACCGAAACATATTTTAGATAAAGAAATTGAAGTTATGTGTCGTGGAGGAATGCGTCTCCACACCAACACGAAGTTGGGCAGTGACATGACGCTGGATGAGTTAACCGAAAATTACGAAGCGGTTTGCCTTGCTGTTGGCGCAACTAAGGCGGTAAACATGCCTTATCCCGGTTCGGACTTGTCAGGCTGCATACTTGGTGTGGATTTTCTTAAAGACATAATGACGAATCAAGCCTTTAAGGTTGGTAATAAAGTCGCCGTTATTGGCGGTGGTAATACGGCGATAGATTGTGCGAGAACCGCAATCCGTGAGGGCGCGGAGACGACGATTATTTATCGACGAACTCGCAATGAAATGCCGGCAGAATTACATGAAATTGAAGCGGCAGAATTGGAAGGGGTTAAGTTTCGATTTTTGACTAACCCAGTAGAAAATAGTGCGGACTCGCAAGGGCGAGTTAGCCATATTGAACTGGAAATTATGGAGCTAGGTGAGCCTGATAGTTCAGGGCGCCGACGTCCAGTATCCACAGGTAAAACAATAGTAGAGCCCTTCGATACGGTCATATCTGCTCTGTCACAAAAGCCTGAGACTGATTTTTTAAAGACAGGAAAATATGCTTTGCCACTGACCGATTGGGGGACGGCAGCCTCAGATTCGGATTCTATGCATCACGGTTACAATATCTATAGTATTGGTGATTTTAGGCGAGGTCCTGCGACGGCAATTGAAGCCATTGCTGATGGTAAGAAAGCCGCCGACGCGATTGAGCGGTTTATTTTGCAAGGGCACTTTAAGCCAACGCAAACGCCATTTAATAGCCACAAAGCAGAAAGAATCAGCTTAGTGCGACAAACTGAGTACTTGAAAGAGCACGCGAGACCGAGAGCGCAAGCCGAGCAGCTGGATGTTGAAGCGTGCCAAACCACCTATCAAGAAGTGGAGTTGGATATAGACGCGGAACGCGCCATTTCTGAAGCAGCGCGATGTCTAGAGTGTGGTTGCCAAGCTAATACCCAGTGCGACCTTCGGGATTATGCCACAGAATATCAGGTTGATTATCGTGAGATTGATATCAACGAACGCAAGATGTTTCCGGTAGACAAATCGAGTGAATTCATTGTATTTGATGCCAACCGTTGTATCAGCTGTGGCTCTTGTGTACATGCTTGCCAAACGGAATCAGTACACGGTATTTTGAATTTCTCAGAGTCGTCACATCGGCCAAGTTTTCCTGAGAATGCGTCAATGGGTGACAGTAATTGTGTGCAATGTGGCGCTTGTGTTCAAGTTTGTCCTACTGGAGCGCTGGTGGATAAGCGTGATAAATCCCATAGCCGAATAGAGATGCTAACGCCAGTCAAAACCATTTGTACGTATTGCGGCGTTGGCTGCCGAGTCGAGCTGTATGTGGATGCCGCAAGTAATACCATTCGTTATGTGAAAGGGGATAAAACCTCGCCAGTCAACCAAGGCATGTTGTGCGTAAAAGGGCGGTTTGGCTTTGATTTCATTGGCAGCGATGAGCGATTAACCACGCCGCTGATCCGTAAGTCAGGTCAGCTTCAGCCTGCATCTTGGCCGGAGACCATTGATTACGTTGCCAGTAAGTTTGCCAAAATTAAAGCGATGCATGGTAGTGATAGCCTTGCCGGATTCTCATCGGCAAAAACAACGAATGAAGATAACTATGCCTTTCAAAAGCTGCTACGCCGTGAGTTTGGCACCAACAATATCGATCACTGTGCGCGACTTTGTCACTCTTCCACCGTGACAGGGCTGGAGGCGGCGTTTGGTAGCGGGGCAATGACCAATGATATTCCGAGCATCAAACACTCGGATGTGATCTTTATTATTGGCTCAGATACCAGTGCGGCACACCCAATTATTGGGTCCCACATCAAACAAGCGGTCGCGAATGGCGCGACGCTAGTTGTTGCGGATCCAAAACGTATTGATATGGCTGATCATGCGAAGCTTTACCTGCGCCATCGTCCGGGTACCGATGTAATGTTACTCAATGCCATCATGCATCAAATCGTACTTAATGGTTGGCAAGACGAGGCGTATATTGCCGAACGAACGGAAGGATATGAGGCGCTACTCGCGGAGGTCAGTAAGCCAACCTATTCTTCAAGCAATGCAGAGCTGATTACTGGCGTACCAAAAGCAGACATTGAAAAAATGGCCAAGATAATCGGTACCGCAAGCGTGAGCTCAGTATTCTATTCAATGGGCATCACTCAGCATACAACAGGGCACGACAACGTTCGCTCGATCGCCAACTTACAAATGTTATGTGGAAATGTTGGCGTAGAAGGGGGCGGTATTAATCCACTTCGTGGCCAATCTAATGTGCAGGGCTCGTGTGATATGGGCGCATTGCCGACAGATTATCCTGGCTATCAAAAGGTGACACATCCTGATGTTCAAGAAAAGTTTGCTCAGGCGTGGCAAAGCGACACATTGCCTACCGAGCGAGGCTTGACGTTAACGGAAATTATTGATGCCGCTTGTGACGGTGACATGAAAGCCTTGTACGTTATGGGGGAAAACCCTGTGCTGAGCGACCCTGATCAAGCTCATGTACTTAAGGGGTTAAAAGCCTTAGATTTCCTAGTGGTTCAAGACATTTTCTTAACAGAAACTGCGGCGTTAGCGGATGTCGTCTTGCCATCATACTCGTTTGCAGAAAAAGCCGGGCACTTTACTAATACCGAAAGACGGGTACAGCGTTTAGTACCAGCAGTTAAAGCGCCGGGTGATGCTATGGAAGATTGGCGAATTATCCAAGATATTGCTAACGCGATGGGCGGTGAATGGAATTATCAAACGGTGCAAGATATTACCGAAGAAATTTCGCAGGTCACGCCTCAATACAAAGGGATTCGTTGGGAGTCGATAGGGGGAATGGTCTGCAATGGCCGTGTAATGATGTGAAGCCATTTGGTACGCGTATCATGCATAAAGACCAATTTATTCGTGGTAAAGGCGCCATGGCGGCGATAGCGTTTGAGTATGCGGCAGAGCTGCCGGACGAAGAGTTTCCGCTGACATTAACAACGGGGCGACTGCTCGAGCAATTCCATACCGGAACCATGACGAGAAAAACGAAAGGGTTAGATAATCTAGCGGGCCCACGGGTGATGATCAGTGTTGAAGATGCAGAGCGTCTTGATATCGCTAATGGTGAACCTGTCGTGTTGAGATCTCGCCGTGGGGAAATATCGGCGCCTGCATTTGTCACCAAGCGGATGCAAGCTGGTGTCGTATTTGTGCCGTTTCATTTTGCAGAATCGGCGGCGAATAAACTCACCAATACTGCAACGGATCCTTATGCCAAAATCCCGGAATTTAAGGTATCAGCGGTGCGTTTAGAAAAACAGCCCGAGTTTTCACACTAAAATGAGTGGTTGGCACGGAAATAAGGTTAATGATCGGTTTTGAATAGATAGAGGTTGTTTAATGCTCAAGCGAGAATTGGAATACACCCAATTCTCGCTTTTCTGTATGGTTATCGGGGTACTGATCGTGTTTAGTATTATTTTGTTGGTACGAATTCAAAGATTTGCATCAATAATATTGAAAAAATGGCCACTTCGTACTAAATTGTAATTGTAGTGTAATAAAAAGGAGAAATTGCCTATGCATCATGAAATGATCCAACATTCAAATTTTGGCGTTATTAGCCGTACTTGCTTATTTTCACTCGGTTCAGTGGTTGCCATTCTCGCGCTAATCTAACCCTACCTGCTTTCTTAGAGGACAGTTCAAATTCCAATTAAACATTGGCTTCTGGGTGCTCCTCTAGGCTAAAGACCCTTCTTTTTGTTGCTTTTTTATTACAATCTTATCGCTATACTCTAATTACACCATATTTGCTGTAAAAGGGTTTACCTATGTCGGTTTGGGATAGTATTCATCTCTCCACGCGCTTTACTGAATTTCCCGCGAGCTTTTATACTGCCGTGAATCCAACGCCGCTTTTGGCGCCGCAATGGGTGGCTTGGAATAGTGATCTTGCCACGCAGTTAAGATTGCCGCGACACGTTGATGATTACCCAGAGCTATTAGCAGTATTGTCTGGAACGGAGTCCATTGATTCTCTATCGCCGCTGGCAATGAAATACGCTGGACATCAATTTGGGGTCTATAACCCCGATTTAGGTGATGGTCGTGGATTACTCCTTGGTGAGATAGAAGACAAAAATGGTGTTTATCAAGACATTCATATTAAAGGGGCGGGGAAAACACCGTATTCTCGGATGGGAGATGGTCGGGCAGTACTTCGTTCAACGATTCGAGAGTATTTATGCAGTGAAGCCATGCATGGGCTAGGTATCCCAACAACCCGAGCATTGGGCATGATGGTCAGCGAGACTCCAGTCTATCGAGAGCGTGTTGAGCAGGGAGCTATGCTAGTGAGGGTTGCGGAAACGCATATTCGCTTCGGTCATTTCGAACATTTCTTTTACACCGGACAACATAGCGAACTAAAACTACTGCTAGATAAGGCGATTGAATGGTATTTTCCAGACGGTCTGAATCAGGCTCACCCTTATGCGTATTTTTTCAATCAAGTCGTGACAAAAACTGCGCAGATGATCGCCCAGTGGCAGTCGGTTGGTTTTGCTCATGGTGTGATGAATACCGATAACATGTCGGTGCTAGGACAAACGTTTGACTACGGACCGTTTGCTTTTCTCGATGACTATGAGCCGGGCTATATTTGCAATCACTCCGATTATCAGGGGCGCTATGCGTTTGACAATCAGCCTTCTATTGCGTTGTGGAACTTAACCGCTTTAGCACATGCATTGTCACCATTTATCGAGCGAGCGGAGCTGGATAACGTGCTTGAAGGGTTCACCGCTACCTTACAGAGCGAATACAGCCAAAAGATGCGCGCCAAGTTTGGTTTATTGACGAAACAGAGCGAAGACGGTGTGTTCTTCAATGATGCATTTGAATTTATTGAGCGTCATCAGGTCGATTTTACGCTGTTTTTTAGAACGCTTTCTAACCTAGATACCAGCGGAAAGACACCAGTACTGGACTTGTTCAGTGATAAAGCAGAAGCTGAAAAATGGTTGCAACGTTATCAGGCTCGGGCAACGCTAGAGCCGTTATCGGTTGATGAACGTTGTGATGGAATGCGCGCGGTAAATCCCAAATACATACTGCGTAATTATTTGGCTCAACAAGCCATCGAAGAGGCGGAGCAGGGCAACTTTCACTTAGTTAATACACTGTTCAAGGTATTAACAACGCCCTACGATGAGCATCCCGAATCAGCAGCGTTAGCTGCGCCCCCACCAAGCTGGGGGAAAAAAATGGAGATCAGTTGCTCTTCATAAAGTTGAATACTTTTTGTGCTATCAGTTTTTACATGGCTTGTTAAGTATCACTTTCGTGATCTTAGTCAAGATTCGTGTGTTACTTTTATTAATGAAGCGATGATAAATAAAACCACAAAGCCTTACACTATAGGCTGTGACGTAATCATTAAGGATTGGAAATGCAACCAAAGACACACATTCTTGTCGTAGATGACGATGAGGAGATCCGCTTATTACTTGATGAGTATTTGAGTAAATCGGGTTTTCAGGTCACCACAGCAGAAGATGGTGTTGAAATGGAGTTGTTCATCAAAGCGAAAGGCTATCCAGACTTAATTTTATTGGATGTCATGTTACCTGGTGATGATGGCTTTACGTTATGTCAACGTGTACGTCGTGACTCGCAAGTGCCGATTATTATGCTGACAGCCGTTTCAGATGAAACGGATCAGATTATTGGTCTGGAGATTGGCGCAGATGACTACATTGCTAAGCCATTCAGCCCTCGTCAACTGATGGCGCGTATTAAAGCGCTATTGAGACGAGCTCACATTCATGAAGATCGTGATGAACAGCCACCAAGAACGATTGATTTTGGTGACTGGCGTCTTGATACATTATCGCAACGTATGGTGAATCGGGTGACCAATCGCCATCATGATTTATCTGGTAGTGATTTTGCGTTATTGATGTTGTTTTTGTCTAAGCCCA
Source organism: Vibrio sp. GJ43-1 (assembly GCF_055808835.1). NCBI lineage: Bacteria > Pseudomonadati > Pseudomonadota > Gammaproteobacteria > Vibrionales > Vibrionaceae > Vibrio > Vibrio sp. GJ43-1. The sequence continues at coordinate 1,082,898 of NZ_CM147884.1, forward strand.
ATGAAGTATTGGATAGGGACACCATTTCATTTGCGACTCGCGGTAGAGAAGCGCTACCTTTTGAACGCGGGATTGATGTTCAATTGAGCCGAATCCGTAATAGGCTAGGTAAAAGTACCGAGTTCCCACATTACATTAAAACGATGCGTGGTAATGGTTATATTCTTTCCGTTGCGGTTGAGTATGGGTATTAGTCGCTGGTGAATGTAACCGTTGTTCATGATGAATGGCGGTAAGCCAAGATTGCATTAAGCTAGAATAGCACTAAGTTAAAATGGTGAAACCCTGATGTCTCGTTCCCGCTGGTTAAGACGCTTTAACCTCAATACTTTAGTTGCCCGCACATTGTTATTAACCCTGTTAGCAGTAGTCTGCTCACAGGGCGTTCTAACCGCTATCTGGTATCAAAAAACCAAGCAAGATGAACTGGCGGGCATCCGAGATACCTCTGCCAGCATGGCCAACATGTTTGCATCGACGGTGACTTTTTTCAAAAGTTGCCCATCAAATACCGACATATTGTTCTAGACCAAATCCGTAATATGGGTGGCACACGCTTCTTCGTATCGTTTAATAAAGAAGAGCTGATCGTCGACCCGATTCCAGATACCCCGTTAAAGCTGGCCTCGATGACATCGGTCAGCGACGTATTGAATGAAAAACTACCATCGATTCAAGCGGTTAGTGTTGAGTTCTCCAAAGCGGAAAATTTAAGATTATTAAAAAACGATATTTTTCTCAATGACTTACCCAAGTCATGGGCGCACCATACACTCACGCTTGGACCGCTTGATCCTCCAGTGCTGGTTGTACAGTTAAAAATTGCCCAAGGCGAATGGTTATATATCGCAGCCTTGTTACCGTCTCCGTATATCCAGCTCGATGATACGATGTTGACTCAAGATCAAATGGTGTTTTTGATCACCTCTACCACATTGCTATTGCTGCTGACTTTTTTACTGGTTCGAGCGCAGGTGAAACCGTTAAGGCGTCTAGCAAAAGCGGCGAATGATATGAGCATGGATATTGACCAGCCGCCACTTATTGAACAAGGCGCGACAGAACTTGTGACGGCAACTCGGGCCTTTAATCGCATGCAGACGCGTATTCGTAAGTACATTGCCGATCGTGAACATCTGTTTTCGTCGATTTCTCATGATTTAAAAACGCCAATTACGCGATTGCGATTGCGTGCCGAGTTGCTTGATGATGACGCTAAGCGTGACAAGTTCAATCTTGATCTCGATGAACTCGAAATGATGGTAAAAGGTGCGCTGCAGTGCGTTCGTGACACGGATTTGCATGAAAACAACGCTTATATCGACCTTAATGAGATTATCCGTAGTGTGTCTGAAATGCATAACCAAGTGCATACGCTAGTATCGGTCACTTCCGAGCCGATTGAACCGTTTATTGCCAAACCACTTGCGATTAAGCGAGTGCTAACCAACTTAGTGGATAACGCGGTTAAGTACGGGGATAGAGCGTTCATTAACGTTGAAGAAACACCGAATTGGATAATCGTGACGATTCAAGACAAAGGGCCGGGTATCCCGAAAGAGAAAATTGAAGCGGTTTTTGAGCCGTATGTGAGATTGGCAACAGATAAAGATGGGCATGGCTTGGGACTTGGGATATGCCGCAGTATTCTCCACGGCTTAGGCGGGGACTTAATCATGCGAAACGCAGATGTTGGCGGCCTAGAGGTACAAGTCTTCATCCCGCCAAACTTAGAAGCTTAGTAATAAACTTAGAAGCTTAGTAAAAACTAGAAGCTTAGTTATAAACTAGAAACTTAGTGAAAACCGATGAACTTCTATCTATTTCACCCTAGACAGCTCGTGGACTGCGAGTGTTGTACGACGACGATGTGAACGACAATGAGAATAAACAAACTGTTATTGACGCTAGCACTGAGTACACCTGCATTGCTGCCCCACCTTTCCTATGCAGGAGAGGTGGAGGTGCTTCACTGGTGGACATCTGGTGGTGAAGCAAAAGCAGTACAGCCGTTAAAATTCAGTCTTGAAAAGCAGGGGCATACCTGGAAGGATTTTGCTGTCGCTCGGTGGTGGCGGTGAAACGGCGATGACGGTACTCAAAACGCGCGCCGTATCAGGTAATCCGCCATCCGCAGCCCAAATAAAAGGCCACGATATTCAAGAGTGGGGAAGCCTTGGCTTTTTAACCAATTTAGATGATGTTGCGGCAGCGGGAGATTGGGATGCAATAGTTCCGAAAATCGTTACCGATATAATGAAATTTAATGGTGAATATGTCGCTGTTCCTGTGAATATTCACCGAGTCAATTGGTTGTGGGCAAACCCAGCGGTACTAAAAAAAGCCGGGGTGAGTGTGCCTACCACTCTAGATGAGTTTTTTGTTGTCGCTGAAAAGATTAAGTCGGCTTGGTTACTTACCATTATCAAATGGCGTCGGCTCTTGGCAAGATGCGACCATGTTTGAAACGATCGCCTTAAGTGTTCTGGGAACAGAAGGTTATACAAAGGCATTTGTTGAGCTTGACCTAGAAATGTTGGCCAGCGATAAAATGGTAGAAGCGCTCGTCAAGTTCAAGAAATTGCGCGACTATATGGACAGCGACGCACCAGAGCGTCAATGGTATAAAGCGACTTCTATGGTCGCCAACGGTGAAGCGGCAATGCAGATAATGGGTGACTGGGCAAAGGGTGAGTTTATTGCTTTAGGTAAAGTACCTGGTAAAGACTTTATTTGTGCGCCAGCACCGGGTACGGCGGAGCAGTTTACTTACAACATTGATAGTTTCGCCTTTTTTGATTTAAAAGACAGTGGTGATGTGGATGCCCAGAAAGCACTTGCCGCCGCAATCTTAGACAAAAACTTTCAAGAAACCTTTAATCTAAAAAAAGGTTCACTACCTGCCAGAACGGATTTAGACATGTCTAAGTTCGACCAATGCTCACTGGATTCATTGGCGAGTTTTAAAATGGCAGAAAGGAGCGGTGATCTGGTGCCGAGTGTGTCACAAGGAATGGCGACAACGAGTTACGTGCAAGGTGCTATCTTCGATGTCGTGACAGACTTTTTTAATGACCCAAATGCCGATGCTAAAAAGACTGCGAAGAAGCTAGCCAAAGCGGTAAAAGCGGCGATTTAGGTAAGTAGCGGGGTGTTCGAGTGTTTTATTTAGCACTTAATACCTCTTTTAGTCGCACTTATTATCTGAAATCGGGTCTGAAGTCGGAATTAGTACCCCTTAAGTCTTCTGACGATAAGTGAATCACTAAAACTCTGGAATTACCTTCGATAATAAATGGTATTATCTTGGACTGTAGGTGGTGATTTGTATTAGTTATTGCTTGTTAATAGGGGGAATAATATTGGCGTTTTCTGGGCTGTACTATTTTTATGCTAACGAGCTGTTTGTAACTTACAATGTTGTTGGTTTCCTGGTTATTTGAAATGTCTACAAGGTATGATAATTACAAAAGACCTATATATTAAGTGAGTATAAACTCCATAGCTCACTTCGCTATATAGGTAACATATGAACACGTTTATTGAATCTCTTATTCAAAGTTCCTCAGAGGATAATAATACAGTTCTTATTGATGCTGCGTTAGGAAAGGAATATATAGCGTCTGAGTTATTGGCGTGCAGTAGACAAGTAGCGGGTCGTTTATGGGCGTCTGGTGTACGTCAAAATGACCATGTAATCGTGTCTGTGCCAGCCTCACTTGATTATTACTCAATTCTATATGGTTGCTTTATGATTGGCGCCATTCCAAGTTTGGTAGATGTTAGCCAGAAAAAGAGCCAACTTGTCGAGTGTATTGACGAGCTAAAGCCAGTTTTATGGCTTAGTGATAAGAAAATCGAAGGGTTCACGACTTGTTCATCAATAGAATTATGGGCGATAGATCCATCGGACTATCCTGAAGTCATGGTTTCTGATTCAACTGAGTGTTTATTACTGTATACGACGGGAACGACGGGAACACCGAAAGGCGTTCCATGGACTATTGGACAGTTGAAGTCACAGGCGCAAGAGTTAAATAAAATTCATAAATTGGTTGATAAAGAATTTGTATTGTTTCCATACCTAGCTCTGGCGTGTATCTATAACAATAGAAAAGCTATTATTCCTGAGACTAACTCTCTACAGCCTAATCTTATGCCTATTAGCAATATCTTGCATCAAATGGAGCGTTATGGATGTCAATATATATTCGCATCACCAGCGTTTTGGGTTCGTGTTATTGAGTGCCTAGAAACCCAATCTCATAGCCTTGATTATATAAAAATAATATCGACAGCGGGAGCATCTTTGAATTTAAATATGTTGAGAAAGTTGAACTCGTTACTAAATAAAGGCGATATTTATATTCCTTATGCAAGTACTGAGGCATTACTTCCACTTACGATGATTCGTTATGAAGACTTTAAAACATTATCACTAGACAAGACTGCGCAGGGGATGGGAATCCCATTAGGTACCGCGTGTGATGGCATTCAAGTGAAGGTGATATCAGTAGACTGCAATTCAGCTCTATCGCTCCCTCTGAAACCTAATACAATCGGTGAGATCATCGTTGCTGGTGAACGGGTAACAAGTAAATATTTTAGAAAACCAGATTTGACAAAACGATCAAAGGTACGCATTCCTGAGAGTGATCTTACTTGGCATAAAATGGGGGATATTGGATACGTTGATGATCATGGTGTTGTGTGGTTTATGACTCGCAAAAAGTACGCTATTTCATACGGCGATAATTATTTTTGTCCTGACGCGATAGAGCAGTTTATAAACTTACATACCGGAATTAGTGCCAGTGCTGTTATTTGTGATAATAATCAGCATGTTACGGTAGTTGTACCTAAGTCCGAACAAGGATTCGTAAATATTGATGTCATCAAAGAGAAGCTTTTGGGTTTAGGGTATGCGTCGTCGAATATTATGCTTTATCCCTCTTTATTGCCGACCGATAAGCGACATAACAGCAAGATAGATAGAGATCGCTTGAAATCTTGGAACGATGGTGAGTACCAATACGAAGAGCGAGAGGGTGCCCTGTGAAGCCTTTGTCATTCCCAGCCCAAATTGATTATTATTTAGATGCAGTGACCTGCAGGGATACCCTCATAGAATCGTTAGAGTCCATTATAAAACCTTATCGTTTTGGCCGTGTCTTAGATTGCTCGGTAGGCACTGGTTTTGGTGTTATCGATTTAATTAGAACGGGTCATAATATTGTCTGCTCGGATGCATGTAGTGACATGTTACGTCGGTTTAGTGAAAACGCGCATAGAGATAATGTGCAAACGAGTCCCCTAAAAATTCAGTGGGATGAATTGGGCTATAAATTGCCAGAGTCCTTCGATTTAGTTTTATGTCGAGGGAATTCAATCGTTTATTCTGATATGTGGGAGTCACATCAGATGTTGGGAGATCTTAATGGTGTTAAAAAAGCGATTAATGGGATCTATAAAGCGATAAGAAACGATGGGTGTTTATATATCGATATTCCTTCAGAGAAACACTTTAATTTCGATGCACCATTGGTGATTGAGCACGAAGAGAAATCAGTCAATTGCCTACCAGTACGAGTAAGAGAAAAGATAACTCACGATGAGGCGTCGTTGAAACGTAAGTGGGACGTAGATATTTCAATCGCTGGAGACGTATATAAATTCACTAAATATTCGCATTTAATAAAAGAAAACACATTTATATCTATGCTAAAACAAGCAGGGTTGAGAAGAGTTGAGCGCGTAGAAAGCTGTCAATATCGGGCTCACTACTGTGAATTAGTTGCATACAAGTAATCTACCGTTCTAATAAAAAAGCACAGATAGTAACAGTACGAAATGAGTCATTGTTTACCCTTTCTAACGTAATTGATGGGTCATTTCCCCCCATTTTCTTAGTCCATTTCGGATCTTAGATATAAATATAAACTTAAACTACTGAAATATAAATACATTTTATGGTTGGCATTCAACTTGCTCTATAGAAGTATCAGTACCCATTGAAGGGACTGCTTCAATCCAAGGAGAATAAGAATGTTAAAGCCTCTATCCCTACTTACGGTTTCCATCCTGTCTGTGGCGAGTTTCAATGCGGCCGCCAATTGCGATCCGGGTGAAATTGTTATTAAGTTTAGTCATGTAACGAATACCGACAAACACCCAAAAGGCATCGCGGCATCGTTACTTGAAGAGCGTGTGAATACCGAGATGAACGGCAAGGCGTGTATGCAGGTTTTTCCAAACTCGACACTTTATGATGATAATAAAGTGCTCGAAGCCATGCTAAATGGTGATGTACAACTCGCTGCACCATCGCTATCAAAATTTGAAAAGTTCACGAAAAAATACCGCATTTTTGATCTCCCCTTTCTATTTGAAGACGTGAACGCCGTAGACCGCTTCCAGAACTCAGAATCTGGTGACAAGCTAAAAAATGCCATGAAGCGCCGAGGCTTACAAGGTCTGGCGTTTTGGCATAACGGTATGAAGCAAATGTCAGCCAATAAACCGCTATTGGTGCCAGAAGATGCGAAAGGGCTAAAGTTCCGTGTTCAGGCATCCGATGTATTAGTGGCGCAGTTTGAACAGCTTGGTGCAAACCCACAAAAAATGTCATTTAAAGAAGTGTACGGTGGCTTGCAGACCAAGGTTATCGATGGGCAAGAGAACACATGGTCGAACATTTACGGCAAAAAGTTTTTTGAAGTTCAAGATGGTGTGACTGAGACTAACCACGGTATTTTGGACTATTTAGTTGTGACGTCGAATGATTTTTGGAAAGGGCTACCCGACGATGTTCGCGACCAGCTTGGCACTATCATTAAAGAAGTGACAGAGACGCGCAATGCGGAATCCAGTCAGGTCAACTTAGCTAACAAAAACAACATCATTGAAGCGGGTGGGGAAGTTCGAACGTTAACGCCCGAACAGCGTCAGCTGTGGGTAGAAGCGCTACAACCTGTGTGGGCAAAGTTTGAGAAAGATATCGGCTCGGAGCTGATAGAGGCTGCGCAGGCGTCAAACCAACAGTAATACCATCAAACCCAAGTTTGGCCTTGTTCACGCAAGGCCAACTTCTCTTCTCCCTATTTATAAAAAGTGATGGTTCACATGGAACAATCAATAACGACAAAAATCGGTAAGGTGACCGATGCATTTGAAGAAGCGTTGATCGCCTTTTTTCTTGGTGCGATGACGCTGCTGACTTTCGCCAATGTTATTTCTCGTTATGTGTTTAACGACAATATTCTTTGGGCACTTGAATTAACCGTCTTTATGTTCGCGTGGATGGTACTGGTTGGCGCGTCGTATGGTGTTAAAAAACATTTTCATATTGGCGTGGATGTCATCATCAATATGGTATCCGTCAAGTGGCGTAAAATGTGCGCCATTATCGCGGTACTGAGTTGCTTAACGTTTTCGATACTGCTGCTAATCGGCTCTTGGAATTATTGGTATCCATTTGTCACCGAGCGAGCGTGGTATGAAACCGACGATATCCCTATGCCTGAGATGTTGCAATTTTTGGCGGATTGGCTCAATGAAGGCGAGCGTTACGAGAAACTGCCTCGATTCATCCCTTACATGGCGCTACCAATTGGCATGGCAATGCTGACTTATCGTTTCTTGCATGTTGCTTATCAGGTGGTGACAGGAAAAATGGATCGCATGATTGCCTAGTCACGAAGCCGAAGAAGACTTAGAGGCGCTAAAGGCTGAGATGGCTGAAGATAACGCCTTCGAAAATATAGCAGCCAGTGAATCTAGTAAGCACAGTACGTTAGGCAATACCAAGGATAAGGGGCAGTAACCTATGGCGATTTTATTTCTATTTTTAATGGTTATTGCTTTCATGCTGGTGGGCGTGCCAATTGCCATCTCACTAGGCTTATCGAGCATTTTGTTTTTGTTAATGCATTCCGATGCGTCTTTAGCCTCGGTGGCTCAAACGTTATTTAATGCCTTTGCTGGTCACTATACGCTGCTAGCGATCCCGTTCTTTATCTTAGCATCCAGCTTTATGTCTACTGGTGGCGTGGCGAAGCGTATTATTCGTTTCGCTATTGCAATGGTCGGGTCATTTCGTGGTGGTTTGGCCATGGCGTCGGTTGTTGCGTGCATGATGTTTGCCGCGCTATCTGGGTCGTCCCCGGCTACCGTAGTTGCTATTGGTAGTATCGTTATTGCAGGGATGATTAAAAATGGTTACACCAAAGAGTTTGCTGCTGGCGTTATTTGTAATGCAGGGACACTAGGAATACTGATTCCACCTTCGATCGTGATGGTAGTTTATGCTGCGGCGACGGATGTATCCGTAGGACGAATGTTTTTGGGTGGGGTGATTCCGGGACTGCTTGCAGGGTTAATGTTGATGATTGCCATTTACATTGCTGCAAGAGTAAAAGGATTACCTAAGCAACCTTTTGTCGGCTGGAAAGAAGCCTTTGATGCTGCCAAAGATGCAAGCTGGGGCTTGTTATTGGTGGTGATCATCTTAGGTGGTATTTATGGCGGTATCTTCACACCAACGGAAGCCGCGGCTGTTGCCGCTGTGTATTCATTTCTGATTGCGAATTTTATTTATAAAGATATGGGGCCGTTTGCTGATAAAGAAAATCGCCAACCAGTTATCGTGAAAATTGTGCAGACCTTTGTACACAAAGATACCAAAAACACGCTTTATGAAGCAGGGAAGCTGACAATCATGTTGTTGTTCATTATCGCCAATGCGCTGATATTGAAGCATGTGTTAACAGAAGAACGCATCCCGCAGATGATCACTGAATCGATGCTGTCAGCAGGGCTGGGACCGATTACCTTCCTTATTGTGGTCAACATTCTGTTATTGCTTGGTGGGCAATTCATGGAACCTTCCGGGCTTCTGATTATTGTCGCGCCATTGGTTTTCCCAATTGCAATAGCGCTTGGTATTGATCCTATTCACCTAGGGATCATGATGGTGGTGAATATGGAAATAGGCATGATTACTCCGCCAGTGGGATTAAACCTATTTGTCACGGCTGGTGTGGCAAAGATGTCGATGATGGGCGTGGTCAAAGCGGCGTTGCCTTGGGTTGGCGTGATGTTCTTATTCTTAATTATCGTGACGTATGTCCCTTGGGTGTCAACGTGGTTACCAACGTTACTCATGGGCCCTGAAATTATTACTAAATAGGCGTCACACTTGAGCGTGAACTCAAGCAGAAACAAGATGACTACCAGTACAACTAGACTGCGTAAAATAGGTCAACACACCGCTGTTCAGTGCTTGGCTGTACATAACAGATGGCGAGGAAGGTTACACTTCCTCGTCAATGTGTTTGATATGCGCGGTGCGTGGATCGGGTTGCGAACGACGCTCATAAAATACGCGTTGGTTACGCTGAGTTCGTCGGTCAGTGTATTCTCGTTGCTCGACATAATAGACGCCATCAATTTCAATGGTCTCGGTAATGGCGGGAACCGTGGTTTTTTCACCCATGCGCGACCTCTCTTTTGTTAATAAATTGTTGCTGTTATTTTCAGTATAGAAGTCGATAAATAGATTTCGAGCTTATTTTCGTCACTATTATGTTGCTTAGCAATAAAGGGAGAGAAAGGTAGCTATTGATGTGCACGTCCGCCTATTCATTTTTGTAGTCGTTTTTATCTAGCCCATATTTTTGCATTTTGTCGTAAAGCGTTTTTCGAGCGGTCTGCAGTACGTTCATGGTGTCGTTTATTTTGCCATCACAGCTTGCTAGCGCCTGTTCAATCAGCGCTTTTTCAAAATCGGCGACTTGGGTGGTGAGTGGCGAATCGGTAGGCTCTTGATTAGGCTCAGCCAAGTTACTTAACTTTCCTAACAGTACAAACCGTTCCGCACAGTTGCGCAGTTCTCTCACATTTCCTGGCCAGTCTTGACTCATCAATGCTTGTAGATCGGTGGCAGGCAGAGCGTTGGAAGCTTTGCCATAGCGAGCGGCGGCAACCAACAAGAAGTGATGAAATAGCGCAGGTATGTCTTCCTTACGCTGCCTCAATGGTGGGAGTTGTAGCGTGACGACATTCAGCCGTAGGTAGAGGTCTTCACGAAAGGTACCTTGAGCAGCGGCTTTTTTGAGGTCCACCTTAGTGGCGGCGATGACTCGGATGTCTAGCGGCACTAAATTGTTGGAGCCGACACGTTCTATCACTCTCTCCTGTAATACTCTGAGAAGACGGATTTGTGCTTGTATTGGCATTGACTCAATCTCATCAAGAAACAGCGTGCCTCCTTGAGCGTGTTCGAACTTCCCAATGCGTGCAGAATCAGCACCTGTGAATGCACCTTTTTCATGGCCGTATAGTTCACTTTCTATTAGGTTTTCAGGTACCGCGCCACAGTTGACGGCGACAAAATTTGCATCGCGTCGTGCGCTTTGTTCATGTAAAGAGCGAGCGACCAGTTCTTTACCCGTTCCGGTTTCGCCAAACAACAAAATGTCTGCGCTGGTGTCGGCCACGGCAGTAATGGTGTGCCTTAATTCTTGAATAATATTCGTGTCACCAATAATTCTTGGCCCTAGGGTTTGACTGACTTTTAGTGACTGCTTTAAGCGTTCATTTTCTAGAGTCAACTGCTGTTTCTCAATGGCACGCAACGTAGTTTCAATAAGCCTATCGGCAGAGAATGGCTTTTCAATAAAGTCATAGGCACCCTCTTGGATTGCCTGCACCGCCATGGAGATATCGCCGTGGCCTGTGATTAAAATAACCGGAATAGCATGATGTTGGTGAGTAATGGTTCTGAGCAAATCCATGCCGGATAAGCCGGGCAGACGAATATCGGAAATAATTGCCAGCGGAGGGGGCTGATCTTGAAGTGCTAGCAGCGCATCTTCAACTGAAGAAAAACACTGCGCATTGATATCAGCCAATTCAAAGCTTTGCTGCAAAGCGATGCGGATATCGGTTTCATCGTCGATAAAAAACACATGGCTCATAGATTATTCCTTAATTATCGTGGCATGACGGGTGGGAAGGGAAACGGTAAAACGCGCACCACCAAGAGGAGAGCGGGCCACGGATATTTTCCCATTGAGGTTGTGGATAATCTGTTGGGAGATCGAAAGCCCCAGCCCTAGTCCGTTATCCTTCGTTGTATAGAAGGGCTCAAATAGTTCACTAAGGGCATGATCGTCTAATCCGGGTCCTGAATCATCGATATGGATATCGACGCTCAGGGTATGTGTTTGAATAGAAATTTCGAGCTGCTTTACCTCATGCAATGCCATTGCTTGAATGGCATTGGTAATTAAATTGATCAGCACTTGCTCAACTTGAATCGGATTGACCCACACCAGAATTTCATCTTCTGTGGCGGTGTAATTAAGGACAACTTGGCTCGTTTTTAATTGTGGTTGAATTAGCTCAAGCGTGGAAAAAATAATGGGTGTTAGGCTGACTTCACACAGTTCATCGGCGTCACTACGCTTGGCAAAGGATTTAAGTTGTTGGCTTATCTTTGCCATACGCTCCGTTAACGCAACAATTCGGGCTAGGTTATCTTCCGCGCGGTCAATTTTTTGTTTTTGTATAAACCGCTGACCATTTTCAGCGAAGCTTCGAATGGCTGCGAGCGGGTTATTCAACTCATGACTAATGCTCGCCGACATTTGTCCAAGTACCGCCAGCTTTGCAGCTTGTATCAGTTCGTCTTGTGTTTTCCGGAGCGCTTTTTCAGTTTTGACTCGTTCATCTATTTCGACATGTAATTCCGAGGTTCTTTCCATCACTAGAAATTCCAGCTTTTGCTTTGCTTCTGCTTGAAGGCGCGCGATTTGTCGATGTTTAGATTGGCGTGTAGCAATCACTACCATAATCAAATAAGCGGTGATAAATAACAGAAACAGGATAAACACAAACGCGAATATATCGATGTAAAGCGTAGAAAGTGGCGTGAGTACCCTCAAAGTGAGATTGGGTACGCCGGAATCTCGTTGGCTCATTAAGTAACTCTGAGTAAACAGAGTATTGTTTGGTTTGGTAATAATGCTCGAGTCTGCCGTCAACAACCCCTTAAAACCGAGATCGGGAATAGACGTAGAGAGATACTGTCTTGAGCGTTTGATGTTATTCAACGTACCTAGCAGACAACGGAGCTAAGCTGTGGAACAGCCATTCCGTTTGGCTTGACATAAAAACCACATGATTATTATCGGTCGCGACATAGATACTGGTATCACTTTGCCAATTTCGCTCAATCGTGGAGAGATCCATCTTAACCACCACAACGCCAATATGCTCGGCGGCGTAGGTCACGGGATAAGAATAATAGTAACCACGTTGTCCAGAAGTTGAGCCCAAGGCAAAGTAAGTGCTCTGTTGACCCCTTATAGCTTGTTGAAAGTAAGGTCTGAAAGCGAAATTTTTACCAATAAAAGAGTGCTTGAGGCGCCAGTTACTCGACGCAATGGTATTACCGAACTTGTCGATGAGATAGGTGTCAGACGCTTGGACAACATGATTGGCTTGCGATAAATAACGGTTAGTGATTTCAAGCTGAGCACTGTTGTTTGGGGTGAGTAGGGCATCGACTAACTCTTTGTCTTGCGATAACAGTTGCGGGATATGACGATATTTATCGAGTTTGCTGTCGATATTTTCAACAAATCGGTTGAGCCAACTTTCATGTTGCTCTTTAAGTAACGCAAAGTTGTGTTGCCAGTACCATTTTCCTCCTAGGGTAGAAAGGACAATAAACAGGACGGTTAGGCCGAATAATATCTGTTTTAATCGCATAGTACCTCCGTCATATCGCTTGTGCATAGGTTAACGAATTTGATGAATATGTGGCGAAAAAGTTATATGAACTGAGAGGTGGCAAGCTAGGAAAGGGGACTTAGTTCGCGTTTTTAAAGGTTTAACAAAAAAAACGTTTATTTTCTTGAAAATGGCAATATTGTCCCCATTTCTGGTTGGAACCGAGAGGAAACTCTTTGGTTTGTTCGTTTCGTTGAGTAATTAGTGACAAAACCACCGATTGATTGGAGTTCGACTCGACACCATAGATTGAGATCGCTAGAATGTCGCGTCTGAAATTTTGTCCTGAGACTAATTGGAGATGCCTTCGAAGTAACCCTTCATAAAAGAAGACGTCACTTATTAGTCCGGTAGTCATGAAATATGTTTGATGATTATCGATACCCATTTAGAAGGTGCATTAGTGCACTAACAAGGATGAAGCTGAAGTATCGTTTAAGTTGATAGTCATATCGTTTACTTGATATGGATGCTCATATGCTCGGCTAACGCTGAGCCAAACTGAGGTTTATAGAATGCAAGTTACTGTTGAAACTCTAGAGGGCCTAGAGCGCCGTCTAAACATTACTGTTCCTGCTGCAAACATCGAAGATGCAGTGACAGCTGAACTACGCAACATCGCGAAAAACCGTCGTTTTGATGGCTTCCGTAAAGGCAAAGTGCCGATGAAAATGGTTGCGCAAATGTACGGTCAAGCAGTACGTCAAGACGTAATGGGCGAAGTAATGCAACGCCACTTTATCGAAGCAATCGTTTCTGAAAAAATCAACCCAGCAGGCGCACCTACGTTCGCTCCTGTTTCAAACGAAGCGGGTCAAGACCTTGTTTTTGCTGCAACGTTTGAAGTTTACCCAGAAGTTGAACTAGCGGGCCTAGAAAACATCGTTGTTGAAAAGCCAGCAACTGAAGTTAACGACTCTGACGTTGAAGAAATGATCGACACGCTACGTAAGCAACAAGCTACGTGGGCTGAAGTTGAAGAAGCTGCAGAAGACGGTAAGCGCGTAACTATCGATTTCGTTGGTTCTATCGATGGCGAAGAATTCGAAGGCGGTAAAGCTGAGAACTTCCCACTAGAGATGGGCGCTGGTCGCATGATCCCTGGTTTTGAAGACGGTGTTAAAGGCAAGACTGCCTAGGCATGGAATTTGAAATCGACGTAAACTTCCCAGAAGATTACCACGCTGAAAACCTAAAAGGTAAAGCGGCGAAATTCGCAATTAAAGTAAGCAAAGTTGAAGCGCGTGAGCTTCCTGAGCTAACTGACGAGTTCGTATCTAAGTTCGGTGTAGCGGAAGGCGGTGTTGAAGCACTTAAAGCTGAAGTTCGCAAAAACATGGAACGTGAGCTTAAGCAAGCGATCAAAAACCGTATCAAAGAGCAAGCACTTGACGGTCTAGTAAAAGAGAACGAAATGGACGTTCCTTCTGCACTTATCGACCAAGAAATTGTTGGTTTACGTCAGCAAGCGGCACAGCGTTTCGGTGGCAACCCTGAAGCAGCTGAGCAACTTCCACGTGAATTGTTCGAAGAGCAAGCTAAGCGCCGCGTAGTGGTTGGTCTTCTTCTTGGTGAAGTAATCAAGTCTGAGAAGCTAGAAGCAAGCGACGAGAAAGTGAAAGCACTTATCGCTGAAATGGCAACAGCATACGAAGATCCAACAGAAGTTATCGCTTACTACGAGCAAAACGAGCAAATGATGAACAACATGCGCAACGTTGCACTAGAAGAGCAAGCGATTGATGCGATTCTTGCTAAAGCACAAGTTTCTGATAAAGAAGTTAGCTTCAACGAGCTAATGAATCAGCAACCAGCTCAATAAGCAATATCTTGTATAGAAGGTTGACTTAGAGTCGACTTCTCTGCTAACAATGGTCCGTATGATGTTTATCATCCGGGCCATTTATTTTAGGGACATAAGAATATGAGCTACCAAGAAAAAAATGCAATGTCGCCAATTATGAACGCGCTAGTACCTATGGTTGTTGAGCAAACTTCCCGTGGTGAACGCTCTTATGATATTTTCTCGCGATTACTAAAAGAACGAATCATTTTCTTGACGGGTCAAGTGGAAGACAACATGGCAAACCTTGTGGTTGCCCAACTGCTTTTCTTAGAATCAGAAAATCCTGACAAAGACATCTTCCTATACATCAATTCACCAGGTGGCAGTGTGACCGCGGGTATGTCGATTTACGACACGATGCAATTCATTAAACCGAATGTAAGTACGTTATGTACTGGTCAAGCTTGTTCAATGGGGGCATTCCTATTGGCGGGTGGTGCACCAGGTAAGCGTTTTGCTCTGCCAAATTCTCGCGTCATGATTCATCAGCCACTTGGTGGTTTCCAAGGGCAAGCGTCGGATATTCAGATCCACGCTCAAGAAATCCTGACAATTAAAGAGAAGCTGAACAAGTTACTCGCTGAGCACTCGGGTCAGCCACTAGAAGTGATTGAAAAAGATACGGATCGCGATAATTTCATGTCAGCGGCACAAGCGGCTGAATACGGCATTATTGATGAGGTATTGACCCAACGAGGTTGATCCATAACGGTTTGATTGTAAATAGACCAAATTGTTCGCCTAGAATGATTAATTCTCGGGCGCATTTTGGTCTAAATTGATATACACTCAAATCATAGAAAGTACAGGCTAAGAGGTTAGCGAATGACAGATAAAAGCAAAGAGAGTGGTAGTGGTAAACTGCTGTACTGCTCTTTCTGTGGCAAAAGTCAGCACGAAGTTCGCAAGCTAATTGCGGGCCCTTCTGTTTACGTCTGCGACGAATGCGTTGATTTATGCAACGACATCATTCGTGAAGAAATTAAAGATGTGCTCCCGAAAAAAGAATCCGAAGCGTTGCCAACGCCAAAAGATATTCGCGCGCACCTCGATGATTATGTAATCGGTCAAGACTACGCAAAAAAAGTGCTTTCAGTTGCGGTATACAATCACTATAAGCGTCTTCGCAATGGTGATACAACAGCTGATGGTGTTGAACTGGGTAAGAGTAACATTCTACTTATCGGTCCAACGGGTAGTGGTAAAACGCTACTTGCTGAAACGCTTGCTCGTTTCCTAGACGTACCATTTACGATGGCTGATGCCACCACATTGACCGAAGCGGGTTATGTGGGTGAGGATGTTGAGAATATTATTCAAAAACTTCTTCAAAAGTGTGACTACGACGTAGCCAAAGCTGAGCGCGGCATCGTTTATATCGATGAGATTGATAAAATCTCGCGTAAAGCGGAAAACCCATCGATCACCCGTGATGTATCTGGTGAGGGTGTTCAGCAAGCACTACTCAAACTCGTTGAAGGCACGATCGCTTCCGTTCCACCACAAGGTGGTCGTAAGCACCCTCAACAAGAATTTCTACAAGTAGACACATCGAAGATTCTGTTTATTTGTGGTGGTGCGTTTGCAGGTCTTGATAAAGTTATCGATCAGCGTGTTGCGACAGGCGCAGGTATTGGTTTTGGCGCTGAAGTACGCTCTAAAGATGAAACTAAGACAGCCTAGGTGAGTTGTTTAAGCAGGTAGAACCTGAAGATTTGGTGAAGTACGGTCTTATTCCGGAATTTATTGGTCGTCTACCCGTTACAACGACATTGACGGAGCTTGATGAAGAAGCGTTGATTCAAATATTGAATGAACCAAAGAATGCCCTAACGAAACAGTACGGTGCGTTATTTGACCTTGAAGGTGCAGAGCTTGAATTCCGTGAAGATGCTTTACGTGCAATTGCGAAAAAAGCAATGGAACGTAAAACCTATGCTCGTGGTCTACGTTCAATCTTAGAAGGTGTCCTTTTAGAGACGATGTATGAGCTGCCATCTGCTACAGGTGTGAGCAAAGTTGTTATTGATGAAAGTGTAATAAACGGTGAATCAGAACCACTGCTTATTTACAGCAATAATGATAATCAGGTCGCAAGTGCAGACTAATTTGCAAGAGTGATAAAAAAGGAGGTATTGGATACCTCCTTTTTTTATTCTTTTATTGAATCCAACGAATACGCCCCCATATACAGAAAATAATACTAAGCGGAAGAGAGAATAATATGAACTTGGAACGTTCCGAGCGTATCGAAATCCCGGTATTGCCTCTGCGCGACGTTGTGGTCTACCCACACATGGTAATTCCTTTGTTTGTTGGCCGCGAAAAGTCCATTAGTTGCTTGGAAGCGGCAATGGATAATGACAAACAAGTCCTACTCGTCGCTCAAAAAGAAGCAGATACTGAAGAACCTACCATTGAAGATCTTTTCACCACAGGCACCGTTGCCACGATTCTTCAATTATTAAAACTTCCAGACGGAACAGTAAAAGTTCTAGTGGAAGGTCAGCAAAGAGCAAAAATCAATCATTACCGTGATGAAGAATTCTTCATGGCGGACGCTGAATTTCTTATTACCCCAGAGCTTGAAGAACGCGAAGAAGAAGTCATCGTTCGTAGTGCTATTGATCAGTTCGAAGGGTTTATTAAGCTAAACAAAAAGATCCCGCCAGAAGTGCTCACGTCACTGAGTGGTATTGATGAGGCTGCACGTCTCGCAGATACGATTGCTGCGCATATGCCACTGAAATTAGTGGATAAGCAACAAGTACTAGAGTTACTTGATGTGTCTGAGCGTTTAGAGTTCTTGATGGGGCAGATGGAGTCTGAAATAGACTTACTGCAAGTTGAGAAGCGTATTCGCGGCCGCGTTAAAAAGCAGATGGAAAAATCACAACGTGAGTACTATCTGAATGAGCAAATGAAAGCGATTCAGAAAGAGCTTGGTGATTTAGACGATGCACCGGATGAATTTGAAGCGCTGAAGGCAAAGATTGAAGAATCCAAAATGCCTCAGGAAGCGAAAGAAAAGACAGAACAAGAGCTGCAAAAGCTTAAAATGATGTCACCAATGTCGGCTGAAGCGACAGTGGTTCGCAGCTATATCGATTGGATGGTCGGCGTACCTTGGGCGAAACGCTCTAAAGTGAAAAAGAACTTGGCGAAAGCTGAGGAAACGCTTAACGAAGACCACTATGGTTTAGAACGTGTTAAAGAGCGCATTCTTGAGTATCTTGCGGTGCAAAACCGTATCAACAAGCTTAAAGGTCCAATCCTTTGTCTTGTTGGTCCTCCAGGCGTTGGTAAAACATCGCTAGGGCGCTCTATTGCGTCAGCTACAGGCCGTAAGTATACACGTATGGCATTAGGCGGGGTTCGAGATGAAGCTGAGATACGCGGTCACAGACGAACGTATATTGGCTCAATGCCGGGTAAGTTGATTCAGAAAATGTCAAAAGTGGGCGTGAAAAACCCATTATTCCTGTTAGATGAAATCGACAAGATGGCCTCTGACATGAGAGGTGACCCTTCATCAGCTTTGCTTGAAGTCCTCGACCCAGAACAAAACAACGCCTTTAACGATCACTATCTAGAAGTGGACTACGATCTGTCTGATGTGATGTTTGTAGCGACGTCTAACTCAATGAATATTCCAGGTCCTTTGCTTGACCGTATGGAAGTGATTCGTTTGTCTGGCTACACCGAAGATGAAAAGCTCAATATTGCTCGTCGTCATTTGGTGGATAAGCAGGTGCAACGTAATGGCTTGAAGCCACACGAAATCGAGATTGAAGATTCAGCGATTATTGGCATTATTCGTTATTACACCCGTGAAGCAGGTGTTCGTAGCCTAGAGCGCGAGATTTCAAAGATCTGTCGTAAAGCGGTGAAGAACATTTTGCTCAACACTGAACTGAAGAAAGTGGTCGTTAATCAAGATAACTTGAAAGAGTTCCTTGGTGTACAACGTTGCGACTTTGGTAAAGCTGACGACAGCAATCGTATTGGTCAGGTAACCTAGTCTTGCTTGGACAGAGGTTGGTGGCGATCTACTTACGATTGAAACCGAGTCAATGGTAGGTAAAGGCAAGTTGACCCAAACCGTATTCATTGGGTGATGTCATGCAAGAGTCTATTCAGGCTGCAATGACAGTGGTACGTGCTCGCGCAGAGAAATTGGGTATTAATACCGATTTTTATGAAAAACGTGATATCCACGTGCACGTTCCTGAAGGAGCAACGCCTAAAGATGGACCAAGTGCGGGTATCGCGATGTGTACCGCTTTAGTGTCTAGTTTAACGGGTAATCCGGTAAAAGCTGAAGTGGCAATGACGGGTGAAATTACTCTTCGTGGCGAAGTACTTCCGATTGGCGGCTTGAAAGAAAAACTCCTTGCGGCGCATCGAGGCGGTATTAAAACCGTGCTGATTCCTAAGGATAATGAACGTGATCTAGAAGAGATTCCTGACAACGTTATTGCCGATTTAAAGGTCATTCCGGTGCAATGGATTGATGATGTACTGGAAGTTGCGCTAGAGCGTTCACCACTTGGCGTCGCATTTGAGCCTGTAAAATAGTGATGTGCTCCAAATTTAGGTAAAAGAAATACGCTGATAAGTAAAAAAAGCTTGTCAGCGTTTTTTTGTCGCACTAACTTTAGCTATGTAACTCTGAACCCTTGATAGACAAGGCTTAGGGTCTTTTATTACTAGAACGGAACTAACGTTACCTTTTTCAAAATAATAACTCGGTAACACTAAGGGGAAACACAGTGAACAAAACTCAATTAGTAGAAAAAATCGCAGAGAACGCAGACCTATCTAAAGCTTCAGCTGGACGTGCGCTAGATGCATTCATCGAAGCAGTAAGCACAACACTAGAAGATGGCGACCAGGTTGCACTAGTTGGCTTTGGTACTTTCAGCGTGCGTACTCGTGCAGCACGTACAGGCCGTAACCCTAAGACGGGTGATGAAATCCAAATCGCAGAAGCAAAAGTACCAGCGTTTAAAGCTGGTAAAGCGCTGAAAGACGCTTGTAACTAATCAATTGTTACAGTTGGAAGTAAATTGATTACCAACTGAGCAAAAATCGAACCTTTTTGGGGTTTGATTGGCTAAAAAGGCCAACCTTTGTTAAATATGCGCATCTTACTGATGCGCATTTCTTTTTCTGATATTATCCTATTCAGTAGAAGATAAACCTTCCTATCTGGAGAGTAATAAAATTATGATGGAGCGAATGCGCGAAGGCGTGAACAGTATCGCTGTTAAGATTATCCTTGGACTCATCATCCTGTCTTTTGTGTTCGCAGGCGTAGGTAGCTACATCGCGGGTGGCAGTGGTAACACCGCAGCAAAAGTTGGCAATGTTGAGATCGGTCGTGGCGAATTCGAGCAGGCTTACCAAAATGAGCGTAATCGAATGCAATCTCAAATGGGCGACTATTTCTCGACGCTCTTGGCTGATCCAAATTATGTGGAATCATTCCGCAAGTCTGTTCTTGATCGCATGATTAACGATGTGCTACTTGAGCAACACGCAGAGTCTTTAGGCCTTCGAATTGGTGACGCTCAGATTCGTCAAATGATTTTAGAAATGCCTCAATTCCAAAGTAACGGAAAGTTTGATCAAGATATTTATCAAGCAACGCTACGACGTGCAGGTTTCAGTGCCGATAGCTTTGCTGAATACTTACGTACAGATTTAGTACGCAACCAACTTCTTTCTGCTTTGCAAGGCAGTGAATTTACGCTTCCTAGCGAAATCGAGTTGCAAAGCCAGCTACTGACTCAAACTCGAGACATTAAGACGTTGACGCTCTCTCTTGCAGAGTTTGCACAGCAAGCGCAGATTACTGACGAAGAAATTCAGCAGTACTACGATGCTAACCCTGCGCAATTTACTCGCCCTGAACAGCTAAAAGTATCTTACGTTGAATTATCTGCTCAAGCGCTAAAAGACAACGTAGAAATTTCAGACGAGCAAATTCAGCAGTACTACGATGAGCACTTAGATAAGTACTCTACGTCGGAGCAGCGTAAAGTGAGTCACATCTTGGTTCAAGGTGATGATGAAGCTAAAGCACAAGCTATCTTAGACGAATTGAATGCAGGGGCTGACTTTGCAACATTGGCGCAAGAGAAATCTGAAGACATCGGCAGTGCTGAAGAAGGCGGTTCTTTAGGTTGGATCGAGCGTGACGTTATGGACCCTGCATTTGAAGAAGCCGCGTTTGGGCTTAAAAATGTCGGTGACGTAACAGCGCTAGTGAAATCTGACTTTGGTTATCACATCATTAAACTTGATGAAATCAAAGCTTCAGAGTCTAAGCCTTTAGCTGAAGTCAAAGATGAAATTTCTGCAGAGCTGCTTGATCAACTTGCGGTTGATGATTTTTATAACTTACAAAATGAGTTGGAAAAAATCGCCTTTGAATACCCTGATTCACTTGATGATGCTGCCGCTGCAATTAAGCAAAATGTAGTAACAACAGACTTTATCTCACTATCAGAATTGCCAGACGTACTACAGAACCAATCAGTAGTACAAGCGCTTCAATCACCTGAAGTGAAGGAAGACGGCTTGAACTCTGAGGCAATGGAAGTCGCGCCAGAACATATTGTAGTTGTTCGTGTCGAAGACATTCGTGCTGAAACCGTATTACCTCTTGATGAAGTAAAAGCGCAAGTGACCTCACAACTAGCAAGCGTGAAAGGTGAGCAAGCGGCGATGGAGCTTGGCGTTCAACTCGTTAACGAACTCAAAGAAGGCAACACTGACGCTCTGACGGAGAACCAGTTAAGCTTTGGTGAGCTTGAAACGATTGATCGTAGTTCAGCACTGGCTGGTACCGTCTTTGCAATGACGAAACCAGCAGAAGGCGCGTTGACCTTTGCTCAAGCGAAAGACGCGGACGGCAATGTCGTAGTGGTAGAGCTGAGTAAAGTGGCGTCAAATGCTGATCCTATGTATAACGAGCAAATTAGTGCTCAGATGGAGCGTGCTGCAACTCAACAAGACTTAGCATCAGTGCTAACGATTCTGCGTAAAAACACAGAGATTGAGTACTTCATTGTTTCTGAGTAAATGTTGTTGAGTAACTCGCTGAGCTGACGAGAAACCCTCGTGAGATCACGAAAACAATGCAACTGATAGTCGAATAAAAACGGGTCGCGAAAGCGGCCCGTTTTATTTTAGGTATTGTCATCTGGTCATTCTTGATGCTGAGTGTATTTTGAGGAATCACTAATCAGAGAGGGATCAGAAATGAAAGTATTGCTGTCAGTTTGGCTTATTGTATTGTGTGCATTGAGTCCACTATCAACGAGCTTCGCCGCCAAAGCCGATAAGCTAGAAGGCATCGAAATTACCGTTAATGTGAATCAAGCAACACCAGAAGAAATTGCCGCGTTACTTAACGGCATTGGTATTGAAAAAGCAAAAAGTATTGTTGAGTATCGCGATACGCACGGCGACTTCAAAACCATTGATGACCTGACGCAAGTGAAAGGCGTGGGGCCTGCTACGGTTGAAAAAACCGTGCCAGAATCTTATTGTAAATGACGTTTTTGATATAGCCAGTACAATAACGCAAACGTAAATCCAGCGCCCACGCCGATTGCGTGGGCCTCGGTTGCCACATTGGCAGCAATCAAATCTTGTGTGGAGGCTGACGCACCAAATACCGATTCCCACCCCACCTTTATGCTCACGCCCAGCACCAACCACACACTGCTCATTCTTCCGGATAGCCACTCGGTCAATGCCCAGTAGGCAAACAGGCCGTGCAAGACGCCAGAGAGTCCCAAGTAGGCATCAAGGGGCGTGACTAGCAAGCCAACCCCCACAGAGAGCGATAATAGTGCGAGCAGGGTATACAGCGCTTTTACGGTGGGTTTAAATAAATAGCAAATCACGACAAGTCCTGCCATATTCATCGCTAAATGAGCAAGGTTGGTGTGAGAGAAATTTCCTGTTACTATCCGCCACCATTCACCGTTATAAATAGCCTCACGATGCCACACGGCCCAATTTTGGAGATCGGGTATTTGTAACACCATGCAAAGTAGTAAGATGAGAGCCAGTCTTATGACGAAAGAAAAGGTCATGTTGCGATATTGTCCTCAATGTTTTAAGGCAAAGCGTGCCTGTATCTGTCAATGGATTACATCAATTAACAGCCGATCTGAATTGATTATCTTGCAGCATCCAAGTGAGGAAAAACGCCCACTTGGAACCGCTAAAATACTGCAGCTGTCCTTGCCTTCGACACAGGTATTCATTGGTGAAGACTTTTCAGATGATACTGCACTTAACGCATTATTGGCAGATGACAGTGTTCGAACTTGCGTGTTATTTCTTGGTGAGCAATCTCAGCCACTAGAGCAGCTCGATCAAACCCATGACACACGTCCGTTTCGTATTATTTTACTCGATGGTACATGGAAAAAGGCCTATAAGATTTGGACGTTATCAACGAACCTTCATAAGCTGCCAATGGTGCAATTACCAACGGATCTTGAAGGCGATTATCGTATTCGAAAAGCCCCAACGAGTAATGCTTTGTCAACAGTGGAAGCGGGCTACCATATTTTATCTATTCTCGAGCCTGAGCAAGATTTTTCCGCGCTACTTTTTGCGTTTAACCAAATGATTGAGTTTCATATCTCGCAGATGCCACCAGGAGTTTTCGAGCGAAATTACGAATAGACGACCAATGTGAATAAGGGCTGTCATTAATGCGAATGCGCCGCAAATAATTGTTGGTGCATTTTTTGTGCGTAGCCGTCAGTCATCGCAGAAATATAATCGGCGATGACTCGCATTCCGTTCCCCTCTTGCGCTTGAGCATTCAACCAAATCTCTTTTGTGGACTCGGGTAACAAGCGAGCTGGATCCGCACTGAACGCTTCAAAAAGATCCATAATAATCTGCTGACCTTTATACTCAAAAATCTGAACCCGTGGCACTTGTATAACGTGCTCACTAACAAATTGTTTGAGGATGGTGAGTACATGCGCCATTTCAGGTTCTAAGAAGGCATTGAACTGAAGCAAAGGCGAATCAAAGGCAATATCAGCATGCGGTGTGATACAAATGCTCGTGAGTAACGCGTTTACAATGCCCCCAATGGCGTCTTTTCTTTGGTAATGTTTGCCAGAGAATAGCAACTCAGTAATGGCATCAAAATGCTGCGTAAACCATGAATTAGCTTGTAAAGACAGTTGACCTTCAATACTGGCTCGCCAAACCTCCTTATTGATTAACTCAAGCACAATGGCATCTTCGAGGTCGTGAACCCCATAAGCAATATCATCCGCCAACTCCATAATGGAGCAGTCTAGAGATTTGAATTTGGTTTTGTGGTGCTGGTGACATTTCGGTAGTGGTGTACGCATTTGTTGTAACTGCGATTGGTCACTTTGGCTGAGTGGCTGTGTGACCCATTCAAATTGCGCGTTATCTTGGTCATAAATGCCTTTAGCTTGATGACCAGTCTTTGGCTTTTAACTGACGTTGATGTGCGACAGGCTCTGGCTGAATTCTTGCGCAGGTTTGGCTCAAGTATGCAGGATACTTGAGCAAGCCAAGTAATGTTCGGCGAGTTAAGTTCATCCCGTTATGTTCGGTGTAGGGCTCAAGCTGTGACACGATCCGAAATGTCTGGGCGTTGCCTTCAAAGCCGCCAAAGTCTCTCATCATATAGTTTAACGCGACTTCACCACCATGTCCGTATGGGGGGTGACCTATATCATGTGCAAGGCATAGCGTTTCAATTAAAGCATCACTAGGTAAAATGTCTAGGTACTCAGGCTGCTTTTGACGCAACTGAGAAACAATACCAGAGCCAATTTGTGCCGCCTCAAGTGAGTGTGTAAGGCGAGTTCGATGAAAGTCATTGCCTCCGGTGCCATGAACCTGTGTTTTAGCTTGCAGGCGACGAAAAGCGGCAGAATGCAGGACTCGGGCTCTATCTCTTTGATAAGGGTCCCTATGATCATTCCTGCGTAGTTTGTGCTCATCACTGTGTCTTGATTGCCAAATCAACGGTTGTTCTAGCTGCATTGGGTTACCACTCTCATTACGCTCTATCGTGTCGCTTTTTCAGGGAACGGCGACGGAGATATTAGGTTTCTATTCGCTGCCTTGCCGCTTCGCGTCTTAATTAGAGGCGGGTCAACTGATCTCATCGAGCGATAGTTCAAAGCTCGGGGCAAAGGTATGCAGGAAATAATTCATTTCCTCAGTTGCTATGGATTCAAGTGTTTGGTCGAGTCGTTTTTTCGCTAACGCAAATTCGTGATTGCCCGCACTGAGTTCTTCAAGACATTTGAGATAAGCACAAAGAGAATCGGCTTGTTTGACGATTTTAGTGTCTTCTTCATAAGCGCTAGTAGAAACGAGAAAGGGCTTAAAATCTTCTTGAAACTCTTCAGGCAACATGGACAGAAGTTTTAACTCGGCGGCGGCTTCAATTTTTTTATATTCTTTGGCGATTTCAGGGTTGTAGTATTTTACAGGGGTGGGGAGGTCGCTTGGTTAACACTTCACTGGTATCGTGATACATGGCTAAGATGGCAATGCGTTCGGGGTTGGTTTTTCCACCAAACTTTTTGTTTTTTATTATCGCGAGTGCATGCGCGACAAACGCAACTTGAAGGCTGTGCTCGGAGATGTTTTCGTTGGATACGGAACGCATTAAAGGCCAGCGTTGTATGAGCTTCATCCGTGCTAAGTGGGCAAAAAAGTGGCTTTCTTTGAGACAACTGTTTTCCATTGGGCAACCTCCCTAAAAAAATGCCGCACCTCACAGTGCGGCATTCAATAAGAATAGGCTTATTAATAACAATATGAAAGAGTTACTGGCTATATGTTGTTAGGAATTTTTCAAATCGCCCAATGGCTAATTCTAGATCTTCGACATGCGGCAGTGTCACAATGCGGAAGTGATCGGGTTTTGGCCAGTTAAAGCCAGTGCCTTGTACTAGCAGTACTTTTTCTTGTTTGAGAAAGTCGAGTACCATGCGTTGATCATCTTTGATGTTGTACATCTTAGTGTCAATTTTGGGGAACAAGTACATGGCGCCTTTCGGCTTCACACAAGAAATACCAGGGATCTGTGTGATGAGGTCGTACGCGCGATCTCGTTGCTCAAGCAATCGACCACCGGGCAGAATAAGCTCATTAATACTTTGGTATCCACCAAGCGCGGTTTGAATGGCATGTTGCATAGGCACGTTGGCACAAAGTCGCATGGAGGCGAGCATTTCTAGACCTGCAATGTAGCCAACCGCATGCTCTTTTGGCCCGGTTAAAAACATCCAACCGCCACGGAAGCCACAAACACGGTACGACTTAGACAAACCATTAAAGGTTAAAACCAGTACATCTTCAGCAAGTGTTGCCACTGGAATATGTGTTGCGCCATCATAAAGCACCTTGTCATAAATCTCGTCAGCAAAAATAATCAGTTTATGCTGGCGAGCAATTTCGATCACTTCAAGCAAAAAGTCGCGACTGTAGACAGCACCGATTGGGTTGTTCGGGTTAATTAGAACGATGCCGCGTGTTTTCGGTGTAATCTTTTTCTTAATATCATCTAGGTCTGGGTACCAATCCGCTTCCTCATCGCAGAGGTAGTGAACGGGCGTGCCGCCAGATAGAGAAACCGCTGCTGTCCATAAAGGGTAGTCAGGAGCGGGAACTAACATTTCATCTCCGTTGTTTAACAGAGCTTGCATCGCCATTACAATAAGCTCAGATACGCCATTGCCGATATAGACGTCTTCAACATCTAAACTGTGAATGCCTTTCTTTTGATAGTGTTGCACCACAGCTTTACGAGCGGAGTAAATACCTTTGGAATCACAATAACCTTGCGATGTTGGTAAATTTCTTATCACATCGACTAAGATTTCATCGGGGGCGTCAAAACCAAAGGGGGCGGGGTTTCCTATATTTAGTTTCAGGATTTTATGCCCCTCTTCCTCCATGCGCTTAGCATGTTTGAGTACTGGTCCTCGAATGTCGTAGCAGACATTATCGAGTTTTGACGACATCTCGATATTTTTCATTGTTATGTTCCTAAAAATCCGATAATTTCTTTACCAAATTACACCAGATTGCGTTTTTATAGAATAAAAATCTAAGAAAACTCACAAATAAAGTGTTGATATGAATCTGGTTGTGACGTGCTACAACACGTGGCTAGCAAATTAGGGTAATGGCGCTTGATCTATCCTGTAGGTATAAATACAGTAGCTTCTGTATTACTGATTAAATTAAAGAAATCGTTTTGAGGTTGATTTGTCTCATTTAGAACAAGCTATTATCCAGCTTCTTGATAAGTTGAAGAGTGTACCGCCGGGTACGAAGCGTCTCGAACAACCATTGGATGGTAAACCCAAGTCATCAAGTATTGACTGGTTAGATGTGCAACCTCATTATCCTAAGTTCTACTGGCAGTCGCGAGATACTCGTGAAGAAGTCGTGGCTTTGGGGCAGTTACATACGTTTTCTGAACCCGCGCCTGCGTACGCGATCTTAGATCATAATCAACGCGTATGGGGTGGACGCTCTTTTGATGGTCATACGGCCAAGAACCGCCGTTGCATGCCTGCTTTCTTTTTTCTTCCGCAAATAGAACTGATTCGTTTTGATAAAGGTTGGCGCTTAGCAGTCAATATCGGGACAAACGTTGATATATCAATACGAGCTCTCCAGCGGCTGATTGTTTCTCATCAGGACTTGCCTCCTATTTCTACCTCGGTAGTAGCGATGACGCACACCCCTACAGAAGAAAAATGGGGTCAGTTAGTTGATGATGTGTTGCAGGGAATTCAGCACAATAAATTTAAAAAAGTGGTACTGGCACGCAAAACGTCAATTGATCTGCAAACGCCAATTTCTCCCGCTCAACTGCTAAAAGCCAGTTATTTGAACAACCATCATAGCTTTCACTTTTTAATGGCGCTGTCTCCCAAGCATAGCTTTGTTGGGTCAACACCCGAACGTTTGTATCGACGCCGTGGGCAAGAGCTGGAGACGGAAGCATTAGCTGGAACGATAGGTCGAGGAGGGAATGCCTCTCATGACATGCAATTATCTAACTGGCTAACCCAAGACGTTAAAAATATTAATGAAAATCAGTATGTCGTGGATGATATTCAGCAAAGCTTGGCGCCGCATTCACGCATGGTTGCGATAGAAGAAGAGCTTCGTTTGGTTCGTCTGCGAAAAGTTCAGCATCTGAAACGTAACATTCATGCCCAACTTAAGGCCGGAATTAATGGCGTGCAGTTGTTGCAAGCGTTGCAACCAACGGCGGCGGTGGCGGGTTTACCGCGTCAGGCTGCGATGCAGTACATAGAGCAAAATGAACCTTTTGCTCGTGGCTGGTATGCCTAGCTCTGTCGGGTATCTTAGTCACGATGGTGCCGAGTTTTGTGTGGCGATTCGTAGTGCATTGATCGTTGAAGACCAATTGCAACTGTTTGCGGGCGCAGGCATTGTTCCCGGTTCTGTTGCTGATCACGAATGGCAAGAGCTGGATAAAAAAATGTCGACCTTGCTTAGCCTGATTACTGAGCATCCGTTACTTGGAGTGGCATCATGATGGCACACCAAGCCGCATTAAATCGGGTGTGGACAAAGGTCATGTTGGAGGCGCTGTATCGACAAGGGGTACGCCACCTTTGCATTGCTCCCGGCTCTCGCTCCACACCGTTAACATTAGAAGCGGTCGCACACGGTGGTTTTACCTTGCATACCCATTTTGATGAACGTGGGTTGGGTTTTCTCGCGCTGGGGCTAGCAAAAGCGACCAATAACGCGGTCGCGGTTATTGTCACGTCAGGCACTGCGGTGGCTAATCTACTGCCTGCTGTTGCCGAGTCTATGCTGACCAAAGAACCGCTGATATTGCTGACGTCTGACCGTCCGATCGAGCTGGTGGAGTGCGGCGCAAACCAAGCCATAGTGCAAACGGATATTTTTTCTCATCACGTGACCAAATATGTCGGGTTGCCTTCTCCTAATACCGCTGTTTCATTAAATTGGCTGCTAACCACCATTGATTCGGCGTTTGTCTCGCAACAGCAAAATGGTGGAAGCATTCACATCAACTGTCCTTACCCAGAGCCATTGTACGGCGGGGAAGACCAATCGATGTTTGAGGCGTATCGAGGCTCAATCAAAAGCTGGCTGGCAAGTGATGATGTTTATGTGCGATATGAATTACCTGTCGTTGGTGATTATAGTGAGAGCGTAAATAGGCTAGGTCTAGAGGCGAAAAAAGGGGTCATTCTTGTTGGGAATACGAGCTTGACTATCGCCAATCAGGCGGCCGCGTTGGCTCAATCGTTGGGGTGGCCGATTTTGTTTGACCCTCAATCGGGTCAAGGTGGCGATTGGCAACATTATGATCTTTGGTTGCAAAATCAAGTAGCACATCAGCATCTTTCACAAGCCGATTTTGTCTTGCAAGTTGGTGCTAGGTTTGTGTCTAAAAGGCTTAACCAATGGTTAAAGGAACAAGTGACCAGCGGCACCCGCTGCGTCTTGCTCAGTGAGCATTGGGATCGTATCAACCCTGACCATTTGCCGATGACACATTTGTCGGTGAATATAAAGCAGTGGCTAGGGGATGCATTGGCGATGTTAACGTCACCTCAATATGCACACTGGGGAGATGATTTGACTCGGTTTGCCTCTGCGACCCAACATTTATCGGCTCCAAGTGAAACAATAAGTGAATTGGATGTCGCGAAAAGTACGCAGGGTTTACCCGAAGGGATACCGTTGTTCTTGGGTAATAGTCTTATTGTTCGGCTTGTTGATATGGTGTCTTCGATTCATGGACGTCGTACTTATAGCAATCGCGGCGCGTCAGGAATTGATGGGCTAGTGGCGACGGCGAGTGGTGTTGCTCGTGCCGAAGAGTCGCCAATTGTGATGTATCTCGGTGATACCTCGCTCTTATATGATTTGAATTCGTTAGCGTTGTTTAGTCATTCAACGAAGCCGAACGTCATAGTGGTCACGAACAATGATGGTGGCGCGATTTTTGATTTACTTCCGGTTCCCGTGGAACAAAAAGTCGCTTGCTATCAAATGCCTCATGGCTTCACGTTCCAGCATGCGGCTGCGCAATTTGGGTTGCAGTATTGCCAGCCTCAATCAAGTGATGAGCTTGAGTCGACGCTGCTTAATCACTTAGCGAACGGTACAAAGACGCTCTTAGTGGAAGTGAACACGCCTAGCGAAGAAGTCGGCGGTCACATTCGTTCGCTTGCCCAGCAGGTGAAAGCGTTGAAACTCCCGCACTTGCATCATGCCGAATAACGATCATTTACTAAACTCTCATTTACTGAGCACGCGGTTCCTGCCGGGATGCCAACCGCACACGCATCGACCTATATTGGTCTTTGTGCATGGCTTTCTTGGTTCGACCGATGATTGGTGTAACGTCACTGATGAGCTGACGGATTACCCACGTTTGCTCCTAGACTTGCCAGGACATGGCTTAAGTGCCCACGTCACATGCTCTGGGTTTGAAGAGGCAAGTTTGTTACTGGGTATGGCAATTCAACGTGCTTTAGATGAATACCAAATTGACCCAGTGACCCCCGTGTGTCTAATTGGCTATTCATTGGGGGCGCGATTGCTGATGTATCGCTTAACGATGGACGATCCAGAGACATGGTGTACAAACCCAATTTTAGGGCTGGTCATTGAAGGCGGCAATTTTGGCCTGCAAAGCCATGATGAGCGTCAGCAACGCCTAATGGCGGATCAAGTCTGGGCAAGACGCTTTCAGAATGAAAAAATTGCAGAGGTTTTAGCCGACTGGTACCAACAAGCCGGTGTTTTCTTCATTAAATCATGAGCAAAGACAACTTTTGATCGTGAAGCGAAGTGTTAACCTAGGCAACAAATTAAGTGCGATGCTTGATAGCACCTCATTAGGGCGGCAGCCGTACTTACTAGACAAAGTGCAACAACTGAGTTTTGACTCCGGTCATACGCCGTTATTCATCAGTGGTGCAAATGATACTAAGTTCACTGCACTGGCAAGGCTTAGCGGCCTAAATCATCACGTGGTTCCGCATGCGGGACATAACGTTCATAAAGAGCACCCTAAGGCGTTTACCTCAGCTCTGCTCAAGTATATAAACACACCGAACTAAACGGTGGCTAACATTGGAACATACCATGGCAAAAACAGTTGGATTAACCGAAGAAGAACTTTATGCACCCGTAAATTGGGCTGACGTTACTTGTGACTTTGAAGATATTCAATATCACAAATCTGAAGATGGTATTGCGAAAATTACTATTGCACGACCACAAGTTCACAATGCATTCACGCCTCGTACCGTTCAAGAAATGATCCGTGCGTTAGCCGATGCGCGCTATGATGAAAATGTTGGTGTAATTATCTTAACGGGCTTGGGTGAAAAGGCATTTTGTTCCGGTGGGGACCAGTCCGTTCGTGGTGACTACGGTGGTTACCAAGATGATACGGGGACGCACCACTTAAATGTTCTCGATTTTCAGCGTCAGATCCGCACCTGTCCTAAGCCAGTGATTGCTGCTGTAGCAGGTTGGGCGGTAGGTGGTGGTCACGTGTTACACATGATGTGTGATTTGACTATTGCCGCAGACAACGCCCAATTTGGTCAAACTGGCCCGAAAGTCGGCTCGTTTGACGGTGGTTGGGGGGCTTCTTATATGGCGCGTATCGTTGGCCAAAAGAAAGCGCGTGAAATCTGGTTTTTGTGTCGTTTTTACGATGCTCAAGAAGCGGTGGACATGGGGCTGGTTAACACCGTGGTTCCTGTTGCTGATCTAGAAAAAGAATCGATTCGTTGGTCGCGTGAAGTGCTGCAACACAGCCCAATGGCGCTGCGCTGCCTCAAAGCGGCACTCAATGCTGATTGTGATGGTCAGGCGGGTCTGCAAGAGCTTGCGGGCAATGCCACCATGATGTTCTACATGACGGAAGAAGGTCAAGAAGGGCGCAATGCGTTTAACGAGAAACGTCGTCCTGATTTCCATAAATTCCCACGTAACCCTTAAGCGACAACCGTAATAACGCCGCTCTTTTTGATTGAAAGAGCGGCCGACAACACCTATCTTCAATGCTTCTAACTTGTTCAAAATAACACTTAAACGCGGAATGTCGACCATGAGACAAGCAAAGCTTTATCGCTACACGCTACCGATGGACAGTGGCGTGATCTTACGAGATACCAAACTCACCTCACGTGAAGGGTGGGTTGTTGAACTGATTGAAAACGGCAAACATGCGTTGGGCGAGATCGCACCGCTACCGGGTTTTAGTCAAGAGTCATTACAAGAAGCTGGCATTCAAGCGCAGCAATACCTTGAATTATGGGTGAAAGAAGGCCATCTTGACTCTGATCTTGACGAGTGTTTCCCTTCAGTGGCATTTGGCTTATCGTGCGCGGTAATGGATCTGGCTAATCGCTTACCGATCAGTGGCAATTATCAGGCGGCGCCGTTATGTTCGGGTGATCCTGATGATCTTCTTCCTATCCTCAATACGATGCCCGGTCATAAAGTCGCAAAGATTAAAGTGGGTATGTACGAAGCGATTCGTGATGGCATGATCGTCAGTCTATTCTTGGAGTCCATCCCTGATTTGACGTTGAGGTTGGACGCCAATCGAGCATGGAGCCTTGAAAAAGCCAACAAATTTGCTTCTTACATCTCGCCATCGCTGCGCCAGCGTATCGCTTTTATTGAAGAGCCGTGCAAAACACCGGGTGATAGCCTCTCTTTTGCCATTGATACGGGAATAGCGATAGCGTGGGATGAAACGTTACAAGAAGCGGTGCGAGCATCGGATTTTTCGGTCCGCTCGTTAACTGGAGTAAAAACGCTGATTATGAAACCGACATTGGTCGGTAGTTTAGAGAAATGTATATCGCTGATTGAAGCGGCGCATCAGCACGGTATCCAAGTGGTCATTAGCTCGAGTTTAGAAAGCAGTATCGGTCTTAATCACCTTGCTCGTTTTTCTCAATGGCAACTTCCAAATGAAACGCCGGGTCTTGATACGATGCAGTTGTTCGCCGCCCAACTTGAAGTGACGTGGCCAAAATGTCGACTTCCTGTCTCAACACTGGATGAACAGACGTTGTACTGGCAGTCGTAGCGAAGTGGCAAACTATGGAGACCATGAGCGCGTGAACGTATGGACAGCGTGGGCGCAGCACAAGCCTAATGATACTGCGGTAGTGACGGTAAACCGCACCTACACTTGGCAACAGATCCAGAAAACAGTACAGCAATATCAACAGTGCTTAATTAACGAGGGCGTACAAACTCACGACGTGGTGTGCCTAGTAGGGCGAGCCGAAATCGACCTTGTGTTCGCTTATTTGGCGTGTGTCGCTCATGGTGCGATACCGGCGATGGTCTCGACATCAGCAAATATAAATGACCTAGCTAGAGACGCTATACAAAGCGAACGAGAAGGCCTACCTATGGGATTGCTCCGATTCAGGTATCGATTTTACTGCGCAGAGTCTGACAAGAGACTGTCGTTCAATACGTCTGCATTCACTCGAGCATAAATCGCACCTTGAGAAAAGGCCGTCACTTGAGGTGTTCAGCGATACTGATCTAAACCAACGCGCCTCGATTATTTTTACCTCAGGATCGACTAGGTCAACCTAAAGCGGTCGTTCACACGGTTGAGCAGCACCTAGCATCCGCAAGAGGATTGTTAGAGCGGTTTACGTATCGTGACACCGACAGCTGGCTGCTTAGCCTACCTATGTTTCACGTCTCCGGTTTGGCGATTATCTGGCGTTGGCTATCCGTCGGTGCACAGTTAAAAATTGCCAGTGGTGTATTTAGCCAAGACATCGTGGATGTCAGTCATGCGTCTTTGGTTGTCACGCAGCTGAAACGAATTATCGATCAGCGTATTCCCAATCAGCTTAAACGCGTGTTACTGGGTGGCAGTCATATCCCTGCAGATTTGATCCAACAAGCTCAAGCTTTGGGCATTGAAATGTGGATGGGGTACGGCATGACAGAAACCGCATCAACCGTCACGGCCAAGCTCGTTGACCAACAGTATTCTTCTGGTACCGCCTTACCCAATCGACAAGTTAAGTTACAAGATCAGCGCATACAGGTCAGAGGGGCAGTATTGTCTCAAGGCTACTTCTATCAAGGACACCTTCGAGCGCTGGCATTAACGGATGGGTGGTTTGATACCGGGGATCTGGGGCGCTGGAGTGAAAATCATGAGCTGCTTGTGACTGGACGAGCAGACAATTTGTTTATCTCAGGTGGGGAAAATATCCACTGTGAAGAGATAGAAGCGGTATTAAATCGACTTCCCAATATTATTCAGGCCATTATCGTACCTGTTGGCTGCGATGAGTTTGGTGCGTGTCCCGTTGCCGTAATACAAAGCTCAAATATCAATAGTGATGACTCAGAAATGAGTCCATGCGAATGGAGCTCAGATGAAAAGTTAGTAATGAACCAACGACTTAAAGGCACTGGTTTAGAGACGTTTAAATATCCTGTCGCGTATTATCATCTACCAGAATCATTGGCGTCGTCAGGTATTAAAATATCAAGGGCACAAGTTAAAATCTGGCTATCAAGCGCGCAGTCTGACTATGTGGTTATTTCATAGTCCAAAACGGAATTTTCTCTTTGGTCATTGCTCACCATAATGTCTCTAGGATAATGACGTGAGCAAATGGAATGAATATAACTCTTGGAATAGCAATTGTGCTGCAGATTTTACTGGCACTCTCCACGGAAGGGCTGCCACGGGCAATGGCGGAGCTCACCGCATTCATTCTCACCGTTGTGTTGTTCGTTAGTGTAAAGCGCCGTACAACATCGTCGACTAAACCGCCTCAATCAATGCTCAGCAGTAAATGAAGAAAAAAACGATACTTTTTTCGCATGTATGTTAGTCGGTTATTCGCAATCAATTCGGTATTTAAACGGTACGATGCATGCCATGTTGCTCATCCATTGTAATGACATACTTTTAACGCTGATGATCGCGCTTATCAAACCATAGGTCAGATAAATTCATCAGACCGAGCGAATCCGTACTTTCTCCTCGAAGTGACTCATGGGTGGTGAACGAAACGGTTTTCCCCCACAGAGGAACAATGAAGTGTTTCTGCTTACATACTTCTTCAATATCTAAAAATAGCTGAGATAAGTGGCTGGAATGTGCAATCGCATCTTTCCATTGCTTATGAAGAACGGGAGGAAGTAACTGCTCAGTCATTTTATTAGCAAGCAACCAATAAAACTGGTCAAGTAATATGTCATGACCAAACAAATAGTCGTTTAGCCAGACATCCGCTTCGCTTAATTCATTGGTGGGTTTTAGAGTCGCACCAGTACTTGATAGGCTCTCTAACATTGCCGCTAAGGCACTATTTTCATTATTCCAATAGGTTATTGTTTCCCCCTAATGCGGAGTGTTCATTTGAGTCTAGATCACTCGTTGCCAAATATGTTGATGTATTAAAGTCGTCGCCAAACAGATTCTGACACGACAGTTGGGTTGATTGAGAGGTAGAAAAGTGCTGATGTGAGGTACGTTTTAACCTTGATGCCAGTTGTTCTCGGACATGAACGGGAACATGGTGAGCAATACACACCGCTTGGCACCCTTTTAGTCGGTAATGGGTGGTACGCTTTGAGTGGGCTTGTCGTTCCTTTTCACTGTGCATTGCAACCTCGGTTTGAACACTGATATTATTTTGTTCAAGCTGGTCAGTCATATTCGAATCCGCCACCCAGAAATCCGCTCGTTTTAGTATCCCGTGTACCCCAAAGTATTGCTCGTTCTTAATTAGCGACCAGTGTTCAGGAAGGCGAGTCTCCCAGCGATAGCATCCTGTGCCAAATGGAAACTCTGGGTCACGCTCATTATCCAAATAAACACTACAATGAATGTCAGCTAACGCATGCAAAAATATCGGGTCATCATGATGCAAAGTGACTTCAAGCCAACGTTTGTTGACTGACACCGATTTTACACTCGTGAATAACGGTGTATGTTTGGTGAGTTTGATCATGTGGCTCTTTACATGTTCTGGTGTCAGTAACTCGCCATTATGGAAATAGACGTCCGGACGAATTCGAAAAAAGTAAGTGTTATTCGATTGGTAGAACTGGTGTGCTAAGTGAGGAGTAAAGGTATCGCTTACAGAGTTGAATCGGATTAACGTATCAAACATCGCATTCACGTATATCCCAGACTGAAGTTCTGTCATCGTCATAGGGTGGCAAGGAGGTAATGAATAACCCACCAATCCATTGAGTTCATCAGAGCGCTCAAGGTCATCAGAATATACTTTTAACCATTCTGGCAGTTTTTGTTTGAAAATATGTTGATAGTGAAAAATAGTCGCGTACTTAAAAGCTTCGTTTAGCCCGCCATTTTGTATCATTATTTTCAATTGCTCAGTGAGTAGGTCCTGAAACGAGCACAGAATTAACAGCGTAGATTTATTGCCACGACCTTTCCCCGGGTGCCACTCTACCCAACCTAAAGACGCTAGGTTATTCATTATCTTAGTGACATTCCGCGTTGAACATACGAACACGTCTGATAGCTGATTTTTATCTACAATGGCGCGGGTGAGATGAAACCGTTGCTCCAATTGCTTAAGGCGTTGTAATTGAATGACGTTGCCAGACTTGTCCACAAAATACCTCGAATAATACGGAATGTAGGCAAAAGTGTAGATCAAAATAAAAAAGGTGAATAGTCAAAAAGTAGATGGTCCTCTTTTAATCGTTCGCCCTGCGAAATACTAGGGGAAGCCAATAAAATGAGGTATGTAACATGAACAAAGCAACCGTTGCTTTTTTATCACTCTCTGTTGTATCAACGCTTAGCCAAGCGGCCACAATGAAAGATTTTTTTTCAGGCATCACGGTAGGCGCAGGGTATGCAACCGACAACAGCCATGGAAGTACGTTACAAGGCTACTCGGTTTTCTCTCAAGGCTATCTCGTCCCCTCGCTAAAAGAGAGCCTATTTACTGATTTTCGAGTCACAACAACATCAGGAAATTTGAGCTCTAACTCCGATGCTGAGAAAAAGTATGGTCACTCGGTTGATTTAGACCGATATCAAGCTGCTATCGGTTATGGGATGCCCTATCACGTTTCAAACTCTGTCGTGGTTAAGCCTTATGTTACTGCTGGTTGGTCGTGGGATAAGATAAAAGGAAGCGGACAAAACGAAACTAATAATAGCTTTGTTGCTTCAGTCGGAGTGAAAGGGGAATTCAACGAGCACATTATGACTGGTGTTAGTTACTCAAAAGAAACGAACGGATTCAAGTCTGGTCAATGGTTGGTCGATGTTGGTTATCAATTTTAGAGATTTAGATAATGAGAGATAGAGAGCCGACGGCATAGTGGCAAAAAGATGGATGGTACCCCAAAAAGTGAAGACTCCCAGTATCGGGAGTCGTTCAGACTTCAGTGGTACCAATTGAAAACAATCGCAATAAATCAATAGGTAACCAGAATGCACTTTAGAACCATTTTTATCTTGGCTGTGACCGCAATTATTATGACAGGTTGTGCAACCGCACCCCAGTTGTCTCGTTCGGAGTGGCACCAAGTCACGACGCGTCATTATGATGGAGTGACAAAAAACCAAGCACTTGATGCCGCCCGATCGGTTTTAGAAAAATCTGATCATGATTTCGAATTTACGTACCCTGATGACCAATTGTCTGCGAGCCGAGAGTGGTGGAGATATGTTATTTTGTCGACGCAAAACGGGGCGGATAACTGGATAGTAAAGGCGTATGAAGCCAATGGGGGAGTGGATGTGAAAGTGAGCATTGGACGTCAAGAAGGCGCAACGATGCCCGCTATCACATCGGAGGGGGATTTTGTTTCGATAGAATCAATCGCATTGGGTAAACCGTATAACCAACCCTAAAGTATATGAGTTCTTTTTTAAGCGTTTAGACTCAGAATTGGATCACACGATACCTTGGCTATCGTGTGATGATTTCGACATAGCTAACAAAGACGCGGGTTATCTTTGCGGTGTAACTTCTGATTAACTACGCAAAACCGCGTCATCAGCCAACCCAACGAAATCGTCGAAATCAATAGCCACAGAGTAACACCAAAGATCATGGGTTTACTTCCCGCTTGCTTGAGTTTATCAACAGAAATGCTGCAGCCAATCAAAAATAAGCACACCACCAATAACTGTTTCGAAAGTGCGAAGATGCTTTGGTAGGCGACGTCAAATTGTGGAAAGTAGTCACTAACTAAAATCGCGGCGCAATAAAACACAATGAAGTAAGGGATGGTGATTTTCTTTTGCTTACTGCTAAAAATCAGTGCGCTAATAAAAGCGACAGGCACAATCCATAGCGCGCGAGCTAATTTAAGCGTGGTTGCGGTTGTCAGGGCTTCTTCACCATACGCCGATGCTGCCCCTACAACAGAAGAGGTATCGTGGATGGCGATGGCCGCCCATGTACCAAAGGTGTGCTGATCAAGCTGTAACGCATGACCAATGACTGGAAATACAAACAGAGCCACAGAATTAAGCACAAATACGGTGGCGAGCGCAATGCCAATCTTTTCGTCATCGGCATTAATCGCGGGCGCGACAGCGGCGATGGCGCTTCCGCCACATATCGCCGTCCCGGAGGCAATTAAATATCCGGTTTGTTTTTCAACGCCCATACGTTTGGCAAGAAACCAACCGACGATCAGCGTACCAAAAATGGTTGCAACGATAATGCCGATACCATGGCTGGTGGCTTGAATGGCCTGATCGAGATGAATCCCAAACCCCAGTCCGACAATAGAATAGGCAAGCAACGTTTTGGTAAATTTCGCTAATGGCAACCCGCGTGGAACTAAGCTGAAGGTTGTCAGCAGAAAACCCAGTATCAACGCAATTGGCGATGATATCCAAGGGGTGAGACAAACAACTAAGGCTAGAAAAAACAGCGGAGACGATCGAAGCAAGGTCAGCATAGGTAACCGTAAAAAATAGGATGGCGAATATCAGTATCGCCATCCTATCCTTATTTATTGGATAGAAAAATCTTATATTAATGAACTAGCGTTCAATAATACTGAACATGTAGCGTGTTAATCAGCGATATTGACCACGCAGCGTCGAGACTTTCTCGAACATCACTTGGCTGCTTGCTTCTCTTGGTTCTACTCGGTTCACCCGTTTCAACTTCCAGTTTCGCTCGGAATCGATTGGGTAGACCTTTACAAGCACGACCTTTGTGACGGCTGAAATAACTGCCCCATAGCCCTTTGAGTGCCATTGGGATGACGGGTGCGGGAGAGCGCTTCATAATCAAGTTAACACCACGCATAAACTCGTTCATCTCACCATCAGGGGTCAGACGCCCTTCTGGGAAAATACACACCACTTCACCTTGACGTAATGCCTCTTCAATTTCACCAAAGGCTCGGCGAATTGAACCTTGTTTCGTCGCAGAAATAGGGATGACGCCTAACCCTTTAAAGAAGCGACGTGCTTAGGTTTAAAGTTGGCGTAATCTTCTTCCATAACAAAGCGCATCGGGCGTGGACAGGCTGCCGTTACCACCACGGCATCCATATAGCTGACGTGGTTGCAAACAATCAACGCGCCGCCTTCTTTTGGGATGTGGTGAAGGTTCTTAAGATTGACTCGGTAAAGCATTGCCGTTAGGCCGCGGACGATCGAGCAAACGACAAATACAGGCGCTTGTCGAAATAAGTAAACCGCCATCGCGAAATTCAATAATGCTAGAACGAGAAACAGTTGTACGATCGTTAATTCGAGTACCGACAAGGTGACGATACCCAAAACTGCGCTGCCCACCATAAACAGTGAGTTGTAGATATTAAGTGCGGCAATCACTCGAGCGCGCTCTGTTTCTTTCGCTTGTTGTTGCATTAGTGCGTAAAGCGGCACAATGAAGAGGCCG
The DNA here is from genome assembly GCF_055808835.1 of Vibrio sp. GJ43-1. Lineage (NCBI taxonomy): Bacteria > Pseudomonadati > Pseudomonadota > Gammaproteobacteria > Vibrionales > Vibrionaceae > Vibrio > Vibrio sp. GJ43-1. The sequence continues at coordinate 1,122,546 of NZ_CM147884.1, forward strand.
CCAGAAATGCCCAGCAGCAGCAAGAAGCCAAAAACAGGCCATAAAGCTGAATGTGCGACAAATGCAGAAAAACCATCAAACAGCGGTAAATCACTCGGGACAGCGTAAGCCATGAGCGCCCCAAAAATGGTGATACCAAGGCTACCAATTGGCACGATACCAATATCAATGCGGTTTCTAGACATCTTGTCACACAGCATAGACCCTAATGCGATGCCAACAGAAAATAGCGCCAATAAAAAAGAAACCGCCGCTTCGTTGCCCATAAGATGGTTTTTAGTGAAGTTTGGGAATTGCGTTAGATAGGTTGCGCCCAAAAACCAGAACCAACTGATGGCCATGATGCATTGAAACACCACACGATCTTGATGAGCAATTTTCAGCGTTTCTTTGGTGTGTTTAATTGGCTGCCAACGAAACTTCAAATTAGGGGCACTGGCGGCCGCTTCAGGAATGTAGCGACTGGATAGGTAACCCGCAATAGCAAAAATGACGACACTCGCTGCAGCGACGTAGTTGGCATGCTCAGCTGACGCAATTAGCCCGGCACCTAATGTCCCTACAAGAATGGCAATAAACGTTCCCGTTTCAACGAGAGCATTGCCGGAAAGGAGTTCATTAGGCTTTAATTGTTGAGGTAACAACGCGTATTTCACGGGACCAAAGAAGGCCGATTGGGTGCCCATCAAAAACAGTAAAAAGAGCAAAATGCCATAGCTTTGTGTGATAAAACCAATCGCCCCTAAGCACATGATGGCGATTTCAATCAGTTTTACTTTACGAATAAACCATGATTTTTCGTATTTGTCTGCAAGCACGCCCGCGGAGGCCGAAAATAGGAAAAAGGGCAGGATAAACAGACCCGCAGCGAGGTTAATAAATAAGTTACTCGACATACAGTAATACTTGGGAGCTGCAAACGCAACGAACAATAACAATACATTCTTAAAAATGTTGTCATTGAAAGCGCCAAAAAATTGAGTAATGAAATAGGGTAAAAAGCGCCTTTGTGAGAGCAAAGAGCCTGATGTCGAGTGTGGCATTGCCGTTCCTTGTGGTGTTACCAGCTTTGTAGGTATTTCGAGATAAGGTCTCGAATAAGCTCGTTGCCGTCGATAGGTTCGGCAGAGAAAAATTTATCATCAACACTCAGTAACGTAATACCGTGTACGCCTGCCCATAGCACGCGACTGGCTTTTAGTATTTCGGAGTGTGATTTATCAGGTCTATGAACAGAGAGTAAGCCTTCAAGCATTGCGGTCATTCCATTGATACGCTGTGCTTGCCATTCAGGCAGGCGGTCACCATTCATATTATGTTCAAAAATCAATTGCCAACGGTAAGGCGATTGCTGGGCAAAATCGTGATAGCAAGCCGCTAAAGCATAAAGCGCTGCTTCTGGGTTTTGAGCATGATCAACCACACTTTTTGCTTCACTTGATAAGTCATCAAGTGTTTCGGCAACGGCTCGTAACAGTAGAAGGTTATAACTGCCAAAAACATTCACCAAAGTGCTTGGTACATAACCGATCAGCGTAGCGATCTTTCGCAGGCTAAGCGTGTGATGTGAGTTTTCGTTAAGGTAGGTTTTGACCGTGCTAAGTGTTAGCTGGACAAGCTCTTCCCTTGTATGATCGTTTCTACGGGCCATGATAGTGATAATCGAATTGAACACAGTTCACTATTTTAGAGTGAGGTACTAGCAGCGTCAACTGATGAAGCCTTGTATGAGAACAGAGAAACGCGAATTCAATAGATGAAACTCACGTTGTTTGCAACAAACGTGCAATATTCTGAAACAAGTCGGATCATATGATGCTTTCCTTTAGTGCTAAGCTCAGTATATGATTCGTTAACCATCGTATTCCCTACCGCAGAGTTTACGATATTACGTAACAATAAAAAAAGGTACAGAATGAAACGTTTATTCTCTTTCATCGCGTTACTCGTACTTGCAGTAACGGTGAACCCTGTTGCTGAAGCGAAGAAATTCGGTGGCGGTAAATCGTTTGGGAAAAGCTTTAAAACGGCGCCAGCGCCAAAACAACAAAAGCAAAATACCAACACGGTAAGACAAGATCAAAATAAAGCGGGTAGTAAGAAAGGCCTGATGGGTGGACTGCTAGGTGGTCTTCTTGCTGGTGGCTTACTAGCGGCATTCTTTGGCGGCGCATTTGAAGGTATCCAGTTTATGGATATTTTGATTATGGGCCTGATCGCCTTCGTTATCTTCAAACTAATGAGGCATTTACTTGGCGCGAAGCAGGGCAGTATGAACCAGCAGCGTCAGCAGCCTGCATTTGGCGGTAATGGCGCACGTAACCCGTTTGAGCAAAAGCAGCAATCACAACAAAACTTTCAAAGTTTTGAGCAGCCTCAGAATGCGGCTACAGGTGGTGGTTTTGGCGCTGCGGGTCAAAGCGATATTCCTCACAATTACCCACCGGGATTTGATGCTGCAGCGTTCTTAAATGGCGCTCGTGAGCACTATCGAATTCTGCAAGGTGCGTGGAACCATAATGAGCTGCATACTATTGAAGAGTATGTATCGCCAAGTTTGCTACAAGACTTAATGGCCGAGCGCGCTAAGCTTGAAGGCGAACAACACACTGACGTGATGTACGTTGATGTTGAAATTGTACGCGGCGATTATGATGCGAATAAAGCTCAGCTAAGCCTACAGTTCTCAGGTCGTTATCGTGATGCGGCAGAAGGCATTGAGGAAGATATCGAAGATATCTGGCACCTAGAGCGCGACCTAACGGCGCAGAATGCACCATGGTTGATCGTCGGTATTCAAGGTTAAGATTACTTCAGTCATTGACCACTTTCTCTACGAGAGTTAAGTGTTTGAGTTACGACGACTAGCAATGAAACCGTGGCAAAAGGCCACGGTTTTTTTTACCTAACATCTGTCGTTTTATTATCGTTGCAGCAATTAACTGGATATTTGCACGCCTTGAAACTTTTTCCCGTATAATTCTGCCCATTGTTTTGTCCTAATCTGTGATGAATTTAAGAACTCAATCTATGCGCAACCTATTTTCTACTGTTCTTTTTGGCTTCTCCTTTATCGGTATTGGTTTTATCGGCAGCTTTCAGGTTGCCGCAGCGCCTAAAGAAGTTGTTCCCCTTTTTGAATCCAAGCCAAACCCAACCACCGATGCGCTAGATAAAGTGCTGGATGTGTTCGGTGCTGAATCGGAATACGATTCATCAAAAGGCTTAAATTCAAGCTATATTCCGGCGGTGTTTTACAAACCAGAACAAGGATTAGGACTAGGGTTGCTGTATGTCGGGTTATATGGTGACGAAACGGATGGTACTGGGCAGCCTTCATCTTTGGTTGTGAATCCGTATGCCTCCTCAAATGGCTCTGCGGGGATCACACTAAGTAATAAGCATTTTTATAATGGCGGCGATAATCGTCTTTATACCGATCTTAAAATTTTCGATGATGCGGCCACATACTACGGTCAAGGCTATGACAATGGTCAGCAAGACGGTAATCTCGTCAATTTTAAAGAACAGGTCATAGATATTAAGCCGACTTGGCTTAACCGTGTTTCCGGTGATTACTTTATTGGCTTTGGCGGTAACATCAAATCGGTCAAGCCGCATGAAATAAAGTCTGACACGCCTACTCAAGAGGGGGTGGCATCGGAGCTTACCGACAATACCAGTTATGGGCTGTTTGTATCGAATGTGTATGACTCACGCGATAACGTCACCAATGCTTCTCGAGGCACGTTGTTGCAAGCTGATATTGGCTTGTATCACGACACCACCAACTCAGAAAACTTTGGCAAATATTCAATAAAGGCATCGCAGTATTTAGCATTAGCTCCGATGCCAGGTTTGCTTGCGTGGCAAGTTCAGGCCAATTTAACGTCGGGTGAAGTACCATGGAATCATCTTCCGGATCTCGGCGGTTCAGATGCGATGCGTGGTTACATTCTTGGACGCTACCGTGACAACCAAATGATGATGGGGCAAGTTGAATACCGATTACCAGTGTATTGGCGTGTCGGAGTCGTATTCTGGGGGGCGGCAGGTACCGTTTCCAATGATGTGTCAGGGTTGTGGGACAATACTCTCGCGAGCGCAGGGACAGGCTTTCGATTGAAGATTAAAGATACCGTGAATGTTCGTGCTGATATTGGTTATGGTGAGCATGGTGGTACGTTTTACTTCCATGTCAACGAGGTGTTCTAAACGGACTAGATAGCCCGTTCATGTGGTACGTATTTACTAGGAAAAAGCGATGGAAGGCATACAAGTAACCTTGCTTCATCTTGATGATTGTGCGGCGCTGCTGGCATTTGAAACAGAAAATCAAGCGTGGTTTGAACAGCATGTTCCACCCCGTGAGGATGGCTTTTATTCTTTAGAGGGCGTAAGAGCTCAGACGCAAGAGTTCCTTCTTTATCATCGCGCTGGTTTAATGCTTCCTATGCTAATTAAAACGGCAAGCGGGGATATTTGCGGTCGTATTAACGTTAACGTCAAAGAAAGCACACCAACAATGGCCGAGATTGGTTATCGCATTGGACATGGTTATCTTAAGCAAGGCATTGCCTCATCGGCGCTTCAACAATTGCTGCAGCAGTTACGCAACTCTAGCGCATTAACGGAAGTTTGTGCACATGCTGTGACGAGCAACTTGGGGTCTAGGAAAGTTTTAGAAGGGAATGAATTTAAGGCTGTTAAGCACATTAAAGCTTTCGCGAAAATCAATGACCTTGATGTCGATGTGATTCAGTATCACAGAATGCTGAATTGATTGCATAAAGTTCGATGTTGTATTGTGAGAATATGCAGTCGTGCAAGTTGGCATGGTGTACGGCGTTGATAGCGTTCCATGCTATCTAATCTATTTAATGTTTAGTGACACAAACTCATGTTGATTTGTCCAATGTTATACTGCCGATTGAATAGTCGTTGAATGATGGTTGCGTTAGAATTTATACCCCATTGTTAATGTCCAAGACGTACCTAGTCGGGTATCCAGATAGAGGCCAATAGGGGTGTTTAAGCGTGCACCTAATGCCATATAAGAGGCGGTGTCATCCAGTTTATGGTTATACCGTTCATGGTTAATTCCCGTGTCTATATACCCACTAGATGAGCCAGTTGTATGTTTAACGCCCAGTGCCACGTAGGGTTTCAAATCATAGCTGCCTGCAATGAAAGCGTACCCTAATTCTGCCTCAACATTGACTACGTCTATGTCAGCTTTTGCTTCTCGGTAGTAGCGAGCATGATCGAGCCCTATCGTGTGCGTCCCTTTAACGTCGTGGCTAAGTTTACTGTATCCCAAGTTTAACGAGATAATTCGGTTGAAGTCATAGCCGTATTCTATTTTGAATCCGTTTAAAGGGTCGTTATGGTCGACCGTTTGAGGGTACTGGGTGTGCCAGTCATCAATAGTAGTAAAATGCAACGTACTCTGTATTTCTGTTCCTTGGTCTATTCCCAAACCAATACGATGACCAGAATAGTCTCGATCTACCCCCAACGTTTTGTTAGATGCTAGTGACGAGTCTGCATAACTTAACGCGCTATTCGCCATTAAAGCTAGAACCAGAGGGGGAGGGTGACGGCTAATTTCATGTATGTGCTCCGATATTTCATCATATAAATGGCACCGAGTGTGCGCTATGGATGAAGATCCTATCAGAGCGAATGTCCGTAATTTGGAAAGTAGTACGACCTAGTGTCCTTAAGTTGGATGAGTGAAGCTGGTGTCACCTCATTTAGCCATAACATGATTGGTCGCTAGCGTGTGTTTTGATCTCGCTTTTGCAATGAAGTATAAAATTTGGAAAGGAATTCAATATCTTCTTGTGGAGCGGAGAGCATCACATCAAGGAACTTTAGCGTACTGGCGGGTAATGGTAATTGTCCACCATGGTGTCGCTCCAGGTTCGTCATCGGAAACAATTGAAGTATGCTCACGTCTAAGGCCTTTGCAATTCGGTAGAAATCTTGAATAGTGAAATGGCTTTGTGCATCACGATCCATCTTTTCATATAGACCCGAACGTCCAATCCCGGTTTTTTTTGCTAGGGCGTTTTTAGAGAGCTTGGCTTGCACCATCAACGCTTCAATTCTCTCTATCACCATTTTTCGAAATATGGCTTCTTCTAAGCCAAAAAATTCAAAACCTTCTGTTTCAATCTCTGCCATGACCATTGTCCGTATTTCTGCAAACACTCATCTAATACTATCTGAATTACGGATATTGCAAACAATAAGTTTGTCCCAAATCCCAAATAACGGTGACTACTCCGATAATTAGCAGACTCCGCGATGAGTGTTTGTTCGTCGTTAGCGACTAAAAGTTAAACGCTCTTAGCTAATAGCTATTAGCTAAAAATTAAACTTTGCCCCTAGGTTGGCAGAAGACGTATTGTAGACAGCAATGTTGTGGATCTCGTAGCTTGCTTGAATAGCAAAGTTTGGGGAAATATCGTATCCAGCGCCCAATCCATATACCGAAGCGGTATCAGATACCGCGGTATCATCAGTGGTAACGTTAGTGCTTATTTCTGAATTGATTTTATGAAAACCGAATTTAGCCAGCGCATAGAAGTGATCACCGATGTAAAGCTTTGGCAGCACGTTAACACCATAAGAGGTCATAGACAGTTTATAGTAGTCGCTGCCGATGGATTCTGTTGTCGAGCCTAAGTTCTTGTACTCAATTTCGGTACCAATCACGAAAAAGCTGCCAATAGGGAAGTCGTATCCACCATTCACGGCGTAGCCATTTTCGACCTCATTGCTGGCCACAAACGCTGCGTCATAATTCATCTTTGAGTAGGCGGCGCCAAGATAAAAGCCTTCGCTCGCCATGGATGATGCAGACACAGAGCTTATGATCAAGGAAAGTGCTAATAGTGTTTTTTTCATTCTGATTTCTCATTGGATGTTGTTATTAGGATATGAGAGATCTTATCATCGAACATTCAAGAATTGCTGTAAGCGAAAGTAAGCTAAGTTGTTGTATTATTTTACACTTCTTACAAAACCAGGCGCGCTATCTTGTTTGGTGCAGAGTGCTAGATTAGTGATAATATTTGATTATATTCAGACGAAAAAAAACCGACTCTAAGAGTCGGTTTTTTCTGTATGGTGGAGGGAGATGGATTCGAACCATCGAAGGCAGAGCCGTCAGATTTACAGTCTGATCCCTTTGGCCACTCGGGAACCCCTCCAGGGTGTTTTATACTTGTTTCACTGTTTTCCCAAAGCAGCAACTCAAGTGCGTTTATCTGGTTATCACCAAGTAAACTAATATGGTGGAGGGAGATGGATTCGAACCATCGAAGGCAGAGCCGTCAGATTTACAGTCTGATCCCTTTGGCCACTCGGGAACCCCTCCAGGGTGTTTTATACTTGTTTCACTGTTTTCCCAAAGCAGTCACTCAAGTGCGTTTATCTGGTCATAACCAAGTAAACTAAATATGGTGGAGGGAGATGGATTCGAACCATCGAAGGCAGAGCCGTCAGATTTACAGTCTGATCCCTTTGGCCACTCGGGAACCCCTCCAGGGTGTTTTATACTTGTTTCACTGTTTTCCCAAAGCAGCAACTCAAGTGCGTTTATCTGGTTATCACCAAGTAAACTAATATGGTGGAGGGAGATGGATTCGAACCATCGAAGGCAGAGCCGTCAGATTTACAGTCTGATCCCTTTGGCCACTCGGGAACCCCTCCAGGGTGTTTTATACTTGTTTCACTGTTTTCCCAAAGCAGTCACTCAAGTGTGTTTATTCGTTAATAACAGAGTTAGTAACAAGCAAACTAAATATGGTGGAGGGAGATGGATTCGAACCATCGAAGGCAGAGCCGTCAGATTTACAGTCTGATCCCTTTGGCCACTCGGGAACCCCTCCAGGGTGTTTTATACTTGTTTCGCTGTTTTCCCAAAGCAGCAACTCAAGTTCGGAGCGAATCATAGCAAACTCCGCAAAGCTGTAAAGTTTTTTCTTGGCATTTTGAACTGAATGATGTCTTTTTGGACAGAGGTGCCTAAAAAGGCAGGTTTATGCTCTATTTATTAACCACTTCGCTACAGGGCGCGCTGATTTTTCTTGCGAATGAGCACAATGAATGGGTTAGGTTTACTCACTACTCCCCTTAGTCGTGTCATTTTGTTTCATTTTCTTGCGTTGTTTGTAACGGCGCAATGTTTGTAAACAAAAACTCAATTTAGGATTTACACTTCTTGACGTTATGTGGCTCATAAGTCGCTAGAATATCAATTAGTTTCTATATAAAAAGACAAATACGATGAAAAATAAAACAATAATCGGTTTGCTGGCACTGTCTATTCTTAGTGCTTCTTCTGCAAGCTACGCAAAAAGGTCTCAAGGATCGCAAGCTATCTCTGTCGTGACCGAGACGGTGGCCGTTCACCAAGTGTCTCAATCGTTATCCTTGGTCGGAAAGTTGGAGGCGGATCAATCGGTCATTATTGCTTCTGAAGTGTCCGGCATTGTTGATCAAATTCGCGTATCGGCGAATGAAAAGGTGCCAAAAGGGCAGGTCTTGATTTTGCTTAATGACGACAAAGCCGTGGCTTCTGTCGCAGAAGCAAAAGCCTATTTACGTGACCAAAAACGTATTTTGGCTGAGTTCGAACGCCTTGCATCGAGTAATGCCATTACTAAAACGGAAATTGATGCGCAAAAAACCAACGTAGACATTGCCAACGCCCGTCTAGATGCGGCGAACGCACAGCTCAATGACCTGCATATTGAAGCCCCGTTCTCAGGTACGGTTGGCTTAATTGATTTTAGCCGTGGCAAGTTAGTCAATGTGGGGACAGAGCTACTCACGTTGGATGATTTATCTATTATGCAGCTTGATTTACAAGTCCCTGAACGATACCTGTCAATGCTTGAAAAAGGTATGCCAGTCACGGCGAAAACCTCGGCGTGGGGCAATCGCTTATTCGAAGGTGCGGTCGTTGCAGTGGACACGCGAGTAAACCAAGAAACGTTGAACCTTCGCGTGCGTATCCATTTTGAAAACCAAGAGAATCGATTAAAGCCCGGCATGCTCGCTCAGGCGAACATGGCTTTCCCGCCTATTGAAGCACCGATTATTCCTGTTCAAGCTCTTGAGTATTCAGGCACCAAACGCTTTGTTTATGTGATTGATGAAAATAACAAGGCGCATCGTACTGAGGTCATTTTGGGGGCTCGTGTAGGTAACCAAGTGGTGATCGAAAAAGGGCTAGAGATTGGTCAGAGAATTGTCGTGCAGGGCATTGTTAACATGCGTGATGGATCTGCCGTTCAGGAAGTGAAATCGGAGCCTACAGCACAGCGCACTGAAAAGCGCACCGAACTCGTTAGTGAGAAGGAAGTCAGCTAATGCTTTTATCTGATATTTCAGTTAAGCGTCCGGTTGCCGCTATCGTACTGAGCTTGTTGTTATGTGTATTTGGCATTGTGTCATTTAATAAACTTGCTGTACGTGAAATGCCGGACATCGAAAACCCAGTGGTGTCGATTTCCACTCGTTATGAAGGGGCGTCAGCCACCATCATTGAAAGCCAGATCACCTCCTCTATTGAAGATCAACTCTCTGGTATTAGTGGTATTGATGAAATAGAGTCGGTGACTCGAAATGGCATGTCACGAATTACCGTCACATTTGAGTTGGGTTATGACCTGAATACCGCAGCGTGAGTGATATTCGTGATGCAGTGGCGCGAGCCCAGCGCTCCCTGCCCGATGAAGCTGATGATCCGTTGGTGTTTAAAAACAATGGTAGTGGTGAAGCGTCGGTCTATATTAATCTTAGCTCGTCGGTGATGGATCGAACCCAATTGACGGACTACACCAACCGAGTATTGCTGGACCGGTTTAGTCTTATTTCCGGCGTGAGCTCGGTGGACATCTCTGGTGGCTTGTACCAAGTGATGTACATTAAGCTCAAGCCTGCGTACATGGCTGGGCGAGGGGTGACCACCTCTGACATCACCGCTTCGCTACGATCTGAAAATATTGAACGCCCCGGTGGGGAAGTGCGAAATGATGCGACGGTGATGTCGGTTCGTACTGCCCGGTCATACAACTCCCCGATAGATTTTGAATATTTGGTGGTGAAACGCGCCAGTGACAATACACCGATTTACTTGAAAGACGTCGCCGATGTGTATATCGGCGCAGAGAATGAGAATTCCACCTTTAAGAGTGATGGTGTGGTTAACGTCAGCATGGGCATCGTGCCACAGTCGGATGCGAACCCGCTGGAAATGGCCGATTTGGTGCACAAAGAAGTGGAGCGCATGCAGCAGTTCCTCCCTGAAGGGACTCGCTTAGCGATTGATTACGATTCCACCGTCTTTATCGATCGCTCCATATCTGAAGTGTATAGCACGCTGTTTATCACCGGGTGTTTGGTCATATTGGTGCTCTACATCTTTATTGGTCAAGCCAGAGCCACGCTGATACCCGCCGTGACGGTACCCGTATCTTTGATTGCGTCGTTTATTGCCGCCTATTTCTTTGGCTTTTCCATCAATTTGATCACGTTAATGGCGTTGATTCTCTCTATTGGCTTAGTGGTGGATGATGCCATCGTGGTGGTGGAAAACATCTTCCACCATATCGAGAAAGGCGAGCCGCCACTACTTGCTGCTTATAAAGGGACGCGCGAAGTGGGGTTTGCCGTTATCGCCACCACATTAGTGCTGGTGATGGTGTTTTTACCGATTTCATTCATGGACGGCATGATAGGGCTGCTGTTTACCGAGTTCTCTGTGCTGCTAGCCATGTCGGTGATCTTCTCATCTTTGATTGCTCTCACTCTTACGCTCGGTATTAGGAAGTTCGATTCTAAAAGCGAACGTGAAACCAAATCGTTTCACACAATGGGTAGATTCAGGCTTTAGAAAATTAGAGCGTGGTTATAAGCGAGCGCTTGGGCAAGCCTTACGATTTCGTTGGCTCGCGCCAGTGGTGATTTTAGCCTGCGTTGGCGGCAGTTATCAGTTAATGCAGCAAGTACCTGCTCAGTTAACACCGCAAGAGGATCGTGGGGTCATCTTCGCTTTTGTTCGTGGTGCGGATGCCACCAGTTACAACCGAATGGCAGCGAATATGGACATCGTAGAAGAGCGCTTAATGCCGTTATTAGGGCAAGGTTTCTTAAAGTCATTTAGTATTCAATCACCAGCGTTTGGCGGCAATGCTCGATGACCAAACGGGCTTCGTTATCATGATCTTAGAAGATTGGAACGAACGTGATGTCACTGCGACGCAAGCGCTGGGAGAGGCTCGAAAAGCCCTCGCTGGGATCCCTGATGTTCGTGTGTTCCCGTTTATGCCAGGCTTTAGAGGCGGGTCGAGCGAGCCAGTACAATTTGTCATTGGCGGTTCAGATTATGCGGAATTGCAAAAATGGGCAGATTTACTTGAGCAACGCGCTGACGCCTCACCGATGATGGAAGGCGCGAGTACCGACTACTCTGAGAAAACACCAGAGCTGGTGGTGACCATCGACCGAGAGCGCGCAGCAGAGCTCGGGATCAGTGTTGAAGATATCTCCGACACGCTGGAAATTATGCTTGGTGGTAAAACAGAGACCACCTATGTCGAGCGTGGTGAAGAATACGATGTCTACTTGCGAGGGGATGAAAATAACTTCAATAACGCCGCAGATTTGAGCCAAATTTACATGCGCACTCAGTCCGGCGAGTTGGTGACGTTAGATGCCGTGACTGATATTGAGGAAGTGGCATCCTCTACTCGTTTATCGCATTACAACAAGCAGAAATCTATCACCATCAAAGCGAACCTTAAAGAAGGGTATACATTAGGTGAAGCGTTGGACTTTATGGACCAACAGGCCATAGAGATGCTACCGGGTGATATATCGATTAGTTACGCCGGAGAGTCGAAAGACTTCAAAGAAAATCAATCGAGTATTTTCGTGGTGTTTGCATTGGCGTTATTAGTGGCTTATTTGGTACTGGCTGCGCAATTTGAAAGCTTTATTAACCCGCTTGTGGTGATGTTTACCGTCCCGATGGGGGTATTTGGCGGTTTCCTAGGCTTACTGATTATGCAGCAAGGGCTCAACATCTACAGTCAGATTGGTATGATCATGCTTATTGGTATGGTGACCAAGAACGGGATCCTTATTGTAGAGTTTACCAATCAGTTAAGAGACAAAGGTATCGCGTTTGAGCAAGCCATCATTAATGCATCGGCAAGGCGACTGCGTCCAATCTTAATGACGGCATTCACTACGTTAGCTGGCGCGATCCCGCTGATTGTTTCCACTGGGGCGGGTTATGAAAGCCGAGTGGCGGTAGGTACGGTCATCTTCTTTGGGATGGCGTTTGCCACCTTAGTGACGTTATTCGTGATTCCAGCGATGTACCGCTTGATATCCGCGAAGACACAATCGCCGGGACACGTTGAAGCTGAGTTGAATAAAGCATTGGAAAAAGATGTGAAAGCACGAACCAGTCATGGTTAATTAACGGATAGTGAAGGCCGCCTTTCCTGTTCGCTTGGAAAAATGCTCAGTTTCGGCTGGGCATTTTTTCGTTTGTTCGTTAGGATTGTGGAGCATAAAAATAACAGCAAAGGAAAGTAAAGTGGCTGAATTTAAATATAAAGATCTCCCTCAAGAGCAGCAAGATAAATTAGACGCAGCGGTATTTCGTCGCTTGCTTGCCCACCTTGATAATAATAAGGATGTGCAAAATATCGATCTAATGATTCAGGCGGGTTTCTGCCGTAATTGCTTTAGTAAATGGTACAAAGCAGAAGCAGAACAGGCGTCACTTGACTTAGACATCGATGATGCGCGTGAGCGTGTTTACGGTATGACCTATGATGAGTGGAAGCAAAACCACCAACCTAAAGCGACGCCAGAGCAACTGGCAGCCTTTGAAGCGAAGCAAAAATAGTTCGCGTCATCGCGTTCATCATGCCTCTGCTTAGTCAGGGGCTTTTTTATGTCGGTATCATTCGGTATATAGTGCTTTTTTGCTATGCGATACGTTTGAATGAACAACGGATTTTAATCGCGAGTTAGTACATTGCTCTGCCTATACCCTAATTGGGGTATGGTGATTGGTAGTTATCACAACTTACTCTTCACGCTATTTATAATTCCTTACTGAGTGTTAGCGTAGTGAATATAGGAAAGGCAGTGGTAGAAGAAGTGACTCAATGTTTGTATCAAAAAAACAATTAAAAACAACGCAGCAGCAGGTACTTACTGAAAAGGCAGCTAACGAGGTTCTACAGCAGCAGGTTGCGGAGTTGCAACAGCAATTAGCGGCGAAGCAGAGTGAAGTATCGGCAATAGAACACGTGTTAGCCGAGCAAAAATCGCGTTCACGACGCTTTTTAGGGATGGTTGTCCCTCATCTTGTGGATTGTGCGAATAGTATCGAGGTGGCGAATAATGATTTGATTGCCCAAAGTGATCAGCTGCAAAGCAAGCTAGGAGTATTTGAGTCGACGCAGCGTCAGCTTGAAGAAATGTATCGTTCGTTGGATTTAGTCTCTCAATCGTCGGCAGAAAGTAAAGACACGGTCAATGCTCTTCAAGTATTAACTGGTGATATTAGTCAGTTTATCAGTATTATCCATCAGATCTCTGAGCAAACGAATTTGCTCGCGCTGAATGCTGCGATTGAAGCGGCTCGGGCGGGGGAGCATGGTCGGGGGTTTGCGGTAGTCGCGGATGAAGTCCGCTCCCTTGCTGGACGTGCCAATGAGGCCGCCAGTGAGATTTCTAGCTTAGTGGAAAGAATTGAATCGAGCACCAACCTTGCCGGAGAGAATATCGAAACAGTCTCGGTACAGGTCGCGGATGCGTCGAAAGGCGCGGCAGAAATTGTCAAAGATACCCAATCTATCTTGTCTTTGTCGTCGACAACGGTTGACGTTATTTACAAGAGTACCGTGGATATTTACGCTTCAAGCGGGATTGCTCAATACACCAACATGTGGACGACCGCGCACTCGAAGTTAATCGGTGCTAACTGTGATCATGCACTGCTGCTTCTCGGTGAGCTTGAAACGACATTTGGCACCGTTGTGGCAAACCACGAAGAGACGCGACAATTAGCCAGTGTTGGCGGACCATTGGAATACTTTTCCGCGAAAGCGAGGGCCTTTCATGATGGGTTGCACTTGATCGCTAACGATACCGCCGATGTACTGGTGGTTGAAGAGTTAGATCGCGCGTATCAGGACTTAGTGTCGTACATCACCGCCGCTCAAATGCAGGTCAATCGTAGTTATGATCGAAAGTAGTACGTAAGGTCAAATGACGTTATTAATTATGCAGATAAAGTAAAAAGGAGTGATAGCATCACTCCTTTTTCTCATCTCATACACGCCGTCAGGCTAACGGCTTGCGTCTTCAAGCTAAATGACAGGGCTTAACAATCTGCGCTGCATTCACCTGTTGCTTCAAAGATTTCAAGTTTTTCTGTGTAAGGGTGTAGATCACCAATATTGGTTTTTACCCACTCAGGGTTGTAGTAAGTGTCGAGGTAGCGCTCGCCGCTGTCGCATAACAAGGTCACAATCGATCCTGTTTCACCACGTTTTTTCATTTCACAGGCTAGCTGCAAGGCACCGTATAAATTAGTGCTAGGTTGATGCGCCGACTTTTCTTCCTAAGATTTTCTCAAGCCAATGAATCGTTGCAATGCTTGCTGCGTCGGGAATGGTGCGCATTTCGTCAACCACACCGGGAATAAAACTTGGCTCTACGCGAGGTCGCCCAATGCCTTCAATTTTGCTGCCACAGTCGCCAGTGATGTGTTTATTGCTGGCTTTGTAGTAGTCGTGAAATACCGAGTTTTCAGGGTCAACCACACACAGTTTAGTATCGTGTTTTTGGTAGCGAATAAAACGACCAATGGTCGCCGATGTGCCACCAGTACCCGGGCTCATGACTACCCATGTAGGAATCGGATGATCTTCAAGTTCCATTTGACTAAAGATTGAGTTCGCAATGTTGTTATTACCACGCCAGTCAGTCGCGCGTTCAGCATACGTAAACTGATCCATATAATGACCATTTAGCTCATCGGCAAGGCGACGCGATTCTGCATAAATTTGGTCAGAGCGATCGACAAGGTGCGCTTTGCCACCATAGAACTCAATTTGTTCAATTTTTTTGCTCGCGGTACTTTTGGGCATAACGGCAATGAAAGGTAGGCCGAGAAGTCTAGCAAAGTAAGCTTCTGACACCGCGGTGCTGCCTGAAGAAGATTCAATAACGGTGGTTTCCGGGCCAATCCAACCATTACAAATCGCGTACAAGAAAAGCGATCGCGCTAAGCGGTGCTTCAGTGAGCCAGTTGGATGCGTACTTTCATCTTTCAGATAGAGATCGATGCCATCAATGCTTGGAAGGTCGAGCTTTATCAGGTGAGTATCGGCAGAGCGTTGATAGTCAGCTTCAATTTTACGAATGGCGTTGTTTATCCATTGATGGTCAGTACACATAGTTAGGTTTCCTACTTGGCTATCGTTATGGTGATAATTTACCTACATACGGGGAGAAAAACTTTGCTATATTTACTGTATAAATGGGTTTTTAGAGAAAGTTATTCTCCTTTTGGGGTTTTTATGGAAATCGATAGTACAGATAAGACACTACTGGGCTTATTGCAGCAAGACAGTACGCTGTCGTTGCATGATCTCGCCGAAGCGGTGAACTTAACCACAACGCCGTGTTGGAAGCGATTAAAAAGCTTGAAGATCAGGGCGTGATTAATAAGCGAGTTGCGTTACTGAATCCTGAATCGTTGGGGTTATGCTTTACCGCTTTTGTGCAAATCAAGACCACGAACCACTCCCATGAGTGGTACAAAGCTTTTGTCGATACTGTATCGTTATTTCCCGAAGTGATGGAGTTTTATCGTATGGCGGGGGAGTATGACTATATGATGAAAGTACTGGTAAAAGACATGAAGTGTTTTGATGAGTTTTATAAAAAATTGGTAAATAGTATCGACGAGTTATCGAACGTGACCTCTACCTTTGCGATGGAACCTTTAAAATACACAACGGCATTACCCATTCGCTAGCGGGCACGATTTAGTTGGTATTATGTCGCAGGTATACGACTCTCAACTCTTGGATGACAATCTTGCTTATATGGAGCAATCACTCTATAACTGAATGTCATTAAAAGCGGAGTCGTTAGTACTTAACGGGTGAAGCTTAATCGTGAAAGTTGGGTTGTCTGAGCGCTGTTATCAGAATAATGTCGCAGAACTGCTTTAGCTCGTCTACTCAATCATTTTGTCTATAAGGAGCGTCGATATGCTGCACCAATGCCTGGTTTCCGTTAAGAAACCGTTTATTAAAATGGTGCCTGTTCCACAGCCAACGTGCATTTCTGGGCGTGGCAAAGTGAATGATATTGCTAAAATATGCAAACAACTTGGCGTGAGTAAACCTTGCATCGTGACGGATCATGTTTTGATGAAATTGGGTTTACTCGATAGCCTACTGCAGACGCTAGATGACGCGAATATTGGCTATTCAATTTTTGATGACATTACCCCAGACCCCGACTATGAAATGGTGAGACGAGGCGTCGAACACTACCAGAACCATGCTAGCGATAGCGTTATTGCCTTTGGTGGTGGTTCGCCTATGGATTGCGCAAAAGCGATGGCGGCGAGTGTCAAAACCAATAAAGACGTGGCGAAGTTACCGGGGTTACTTAAGGTACATCGTCGTCTTATGCCTATTATCGCGATACCCACTACGGCAGGCACTGGCTCTGAGTGTACCGTCGCCGCAGTGGTTAGTGATGTTGATGCCCGAAAAAAACGCTCCATCACCGACCCGTTCTTGGTACCCAAAGTCGCGATTCTTGACCCAGAGTTGATGTTAGGTTTACCTGCACAGGTAACGGCTGAAACGGGCGCAGATGCCTTAACTCATGCCATTGAATCGTATTTAAGTGGGTACGCGAATACACAAACTCGCCAATGGTCGGTGAGCGCAATTAAGCGAATTTTTAGTGAGTTACCAACGGCGTACGAAGATGGCAACAATACCCATGCCAGAGAGCAAATGGCGTTGGCAAGTTTTGAAGCTGGGCTTGCCTTTACGCGCACTTATATCGGCTATGTTCATGCCATTGCCCATCAACTCGGTGCGTTTTATCACGTGCCTCACGGCCGAGCGAATGCCATTGTATTACCCCTTGTGCTAGAGGGGATCCAACAAAGAGATAACGCACGACTGACACAGCTAGCGGTTGAGCTGGGCTATAAAGACAGTGTACACGGGAGCGCATCCTCACAGTTTACCGATGCGGTTAACGCGCTATTAGAGCGTATTGCGATTCCGAAAGTCGTCAAAGAATTGCAAGTAGAAGACATTCCTCATATTGCGCAGCAAGCGATAAAAGAAGCCTTTGGTGAGTATCCGGTTCCCGAGGTGATGTCACGATTAGAGTGTCAGCAGTTATTGGAAAAACTGGTCGAATTAGGAGTCGAATAATGAGCCAAGTCGAGCTTAGTGAATTAGAAATGCAAGCGTGTTTTAACCAGCAAAAACGAGCGTTTACAGAGTCGCCTTTTCTTAGTCGTGAATTGCGATTGAGTAATTTGTCCAAGGTAGAGCGCCTTATTCGTCAAAACCAGGCGGTGTTGTGTGAGGCCATTCGTAAGGATTTTGGCCATCGCTCTTCAACGGAAACGGCATTGCTGGAGTTTTTCTCTTCGATTGACGGCATTGTGGATGCCCGTAAACAACTTAAAAAGTGGATGAAGCCCAAGTCGCGTCATACCGCCATATGGTTTCAACCCGCCAAGAATAGTGTTATTCCGCAACCTATCGGTGTGGTTGGTATTATTGTGCCATGGAATTATCCGTTGTTTCTTGCGATAGGACCAATGACCGCTGCATTGGCCGCGGGTAATCGCGTGATGGTAAAAATGTCAGAAAACTCTCAGCATCTTTGTCGCGTCTTAGCGGAAGTGTTTTCAACGGCGTTTACGGAAGATGAAATTTGTTTTATTGCCGAAACGGGCGAGACAGGCCAAGCTTTTTCTAAACTGGCGTTTGATCACCTGATCTTTACTGGCTCTGGGGCGACAGGTCGCAAAGTGATGGCTGCAGCGGCAGAGAACCTTACGCCTGTAACGCTAGAGTTAGGAGGGAAATCACCCACTATTATCGCGCCGGATTACGATATTAAAAAAGCAATGAAGCGTATTTTGACCGGAAAAATGTATAACGCAGGGCAAACATGTGTAGCGCCAGACTATCTTTTTGTACCAGAAGATAAGCTTGATTCGGTGATTAAGTCAGCAAAGTCTATCGTGAAAAAGCGCTTCAAAACGATTGAGCACCCCGACTATACAGCCGTAATTGATGATGTGTCGTTTCAGCGTTTAAGTGAGACACTCAGCTTGGCAAAAGCGGGTAGTGGTGAGGTGATTAATCTTATCCCGGATAGTGAACCTGATGCCGTAAGTCGACGCTTTCCTATTCATTTGGTGGTGACGCCAGCGGTAGATGAAAACGTAATGACACGTGAAATCTTTGGGCCTATTTTGCCGATTTTAACGTACAAAACGTTGGATGATGTCTATCACTTTATTAGTCAGCGAGATAGGCCTTTAGCCCTGTATATTTTTTCAGATGACAAGACGCTGCAAAAGACAGTGTTAGAAAATACCTTATCGGGAGGTGTCACCATTAATGATGTTATGCTGCACGTCGGCCAGCACGACTTACCGTTTGGTGGCGTGGGGCCTAGTGGTATGGGGCATTATCACGGCCGAGAAGGGTTTAATAGCTTATCTAAGATGCGTCCAGTGATGGCCCAAGGAAAGTGGGCAGCGACGGCATTTTTAACTGCACCATACTCAGGCTTTGCTCGCCGAATGGTTAACTTTCTTATCAATAGGAAGTGGGGTAAATACCCTGACTAGCGTTTTAGGCCTGGCGGTTGATTGAGCGCCGCTAAAGTGTGTTAATTCTGGAAAAAGCGTGTGAATACAGAAAAGCCAGCCGTGTTTTCGGCTGGCTTTGTGCGTTTTTAGTGGCACTGAGATCGTGACAGAGCGAAATTATTCACTAAATCGCATTACGCCTTCTTGGATAGTGGAGGCGACGAGATCGCCTTTTCTATTGAAAATCTCACCACGAACCAAGCCGCGCGAGTTACTCGCATTAGGGCTATCAATGGCATAAAGCAACCATTCATCAATTTTAACCGGACGATGAAACCACATAGAGTGATCAATCGTCGCCAATTGAAATTTCGGTGACATAATAGAAACACCATGTGGGTGCAACGCTGTAGTTAGGAAGCGCCAATCCGATGCGTAACCAAGTAGATATTGATGGATGAGTGCATTATCTGGTACCTCGCCATTCGCGCGAATCCACAAATACTGCTTAGGTTCTGCTTTTTCCGGTTTGAGCGGATTGATCACAGTGACAGGGCGTACTTCAATGGCCTCTTCACTGCAAAACACCTCTCGAATTTTAGGGGGCAAAAAGTCCGCAATACGCGCCGCCAGTTCGGACTCTGAAACATAATTCTCAGGCCCATCAACAACAGGCATCTCGGTTTGATGTTCAAACCCCGGCGCGTGCCCATGGTAGCTCGCTGTGAGGTAAAAAATCGGTCGTCCATTTTGGATGGCTTTTACTCGTCTTGTACTAAAGCTCTTACCGTCACGCAGATTTTCTACATCATAAATAATCGGTTTTTCTGCATCTCCAGGGTAGAGGAAGTAGCTGTGAAACGAGTGTACCGTGCGATCATCTGATACCGTATATCGAGCGGCTGACAGCGCTTGCCCGATGACTTGACCACCATACACCTGCGGTAAACCCAAGTGTTGGCTTTGACCACGAAACAATCCTTCTTCTAGCTTTTCTAGTTGAAGCAATTCCAGCAATTCACGTAATGGTTTACTCATAAATTCACTTATACTCAAGTTCAATACTGCAAGTGTGGGTTTTGTCAGTTTGTTCGTCAAGTTGCTCGTGAGCTTCATCACGTAACAAGTCATGTAGGAATGGTATGAGAATAATGCATTCTGGCGCTATTCCTACAATGGATGGATAAATTTCTGATATCTTTAATGTAATACAGGTTGGCACTGACGAGCATAAGTGCACATATTAAATAGAGAGGCTTTATGAAGAAGGTATTTTCAGGTTTATTGGCGGTCGTATTAGGCCTAACACTTGCTGGGTGCCAAACTGCACCAGCGACAGACTCGAAAGTAGCGGTAGAGAGTGGCATGACATCAGTGAAAGGCAGCATTGCGTATCGTGAGAGAATCGCACTGCCACCAAACGCGGTTGTGACAGTGAAACTGCAAGATGTCTCACTAGCCGATGCGCCAGCAACGGTGATTTCTGAGCAGACGTTTGAAACAGAGGGCGCGCAAGTCCCATTTGATTTTGAACTGAGCTACAACAGCGCAGATATCGATGCCCGACACACGTACAGTGTGAGTGCGCGTATTGAGGTAGACGGCAAACTGCGTTTTATCAGCGATACGTCCTACCCAGTGATTACCGATCAAAATAAGACAGAAGAAGTGAATCTACTTCTTATTGGTGTACAAGCGAAGTAAAGCCAAACATCGCTATCTGGTTATTCGCTTAGCCAGGTAGCGGTTTAGTCCGAGAATGGTTTCGCTCGGCCGCGACGCATCGAACCCGATACTTCATTTATACCTGCCAGCCATAAGTGCGTAAGCTGACTTTACCGCTTGCTGTGAAGACAACCCCTTCCTCCAATAGTTTTGCTCTTTGGACGCTGAAACGTTCGCCAGTTAATGAAATCTCGCCTTTACCATTGATCACTCTATGCCAAGGAAGGGTACTGCCTTTTGGTAAGTCGCTCAGTGCCTTGCCAACATGTCGAGCGTAGCCAGGATAGCCAGCCATTTTTGCAATCTGTCCGTACGTTGTCACAGTTCCATGCGGAATTTGGTGAATTACAGCAAAGATTTGTGTTCGAAACTGTTCCATACTGAATGTAGTCCTAGTTCAATGTGCCATGGATCGGTATAGGGAGGAGCAATGGTATTTTCGGTGTTTCAGTTCGTAATCACAAGTATTCTTGCCATGGTTTGCGCCAGAGCAATTAGCGTTACTGAAGGTGATATTCCCGTTTTAGCGCTGATGATTCCAGCATTATGGGTGCTTCCACAAGGAGGGGTGGCTGGTCTAGCTTTGCTCGCGGCAATGGTGGTGTATGGAATAACACTGCCAATGCAGAGTATCGCCATGTCCATTGCGGTTTGGATTCTCCTTCCGGTATTTATGGTCGCCTCTTCTCGGCGCAGCAACATTTGGATAGTTTGCCTCGTTGGCCTGATTGTTATCACACTGAATGTCGGAATTATGATGACTCAGTTGTCTGGGAAGCTAGGGGGCACCCCAATGGTCACGTTGATTCAAGGCTTTGCGGTATTTGTTGCATGGTATGCAGCGAGCCATTGGAAGGGCAGTAATAAACACAGCTGGTGGTCACTGGCGCTGATCATTCCAATTTGGGCCGCAGGTCTACCCCATGCTGCGCTCATCGCATTGTGTTTTACTGGTGATGCTCGCCTCAATGGAGAGTCTTGGTAAGCTTCCAACCTTCCGATGGAATAAACTGCTGTGCTGGACACTGCCGAGTGTTGGTTTTGCCGCGCTTGTCATTGCCCCAGGTGTTGACGTACCCAAGCCTGTTTTTGTTGTTTGGATATGCCTACTAGGGACGGCATGGATGACGGACTACATTTTGCGAAGTGACCGTGAAAACCAAGAACACTGATTTTTGTTAGCAAAGTGGCTTTCATATGGGCATTGAAGTTCGCTTTAATGCCTTTTTGTTTAATCTCTAGTCACTTAACGCTAACTTACACTAAAAAGTCTGCTTAGCTATTGCATTCAATGCGCCTATACCTGATAATCCTTTCCACGATTTGGCCTTAGCGCAAAATCAACAGAATCTATGGAGGCCCTGGTCCTCCCGCAACAATAGTTCGTGAACTCGGTCAGATCCGGAAGGAAGCAGCCGCAGCGGATGACTTGTGTGCCGGGATGTGGCTGGGGCTTCCACCCTTCTACTGCTTTATCCTTACTTATCAAGTAACTACCCCTTAAATATAGCTCAGAAAGCCAATTGGTACTAAATAGTGGTACTAAAAACTGCGCTATCTAACCCAACGTTCTTCTTCAGGTATCTGGTACTTTCGCTAGGCTTTGTTGCCGAAATCGAATGAACTAAATCAAAATCTTACGATCAGATCAGGGACATTCATTTACTGACTTTGATTTCATGCCGAAGCCTCGCTATAAAACCACCAACTGGCGCAAGTACAACAACTCCCTAGTCAATCGAGGTTCACTCACGCTTCGAAATTACAACGCACAAGTGGGTGAGACTTACGCCATGATCAAAGCACTCAACAAGCTAACTGGGATAGGTATGCCCGAAACTCAGTATGTTGTTTAAACTGCGAACTATTTAGCTAGTGTTCGCTCTTTCGCTGAGTTCGGCAACAAAGCACTAGCTTGACCTCAGATTAAGTTGAGGTTTTCGGCTGGCTTTTGATTCATGTTTCCCGTAATTGATTCAAAAGGACAATTGAAAATAACAAAGATCGAGCATTTAAATATTACCGTTCCTTGCATAGACTCAGTATTGGCATTTTTATTATGTGTTCGTTTTTACGATTAAGGCATAATGCCGAGGCTTTGGTATTGAGTCATTCATACCTTAACTCGGTGTTATGAGCTTCCACAAGGAATCAAGTTGAACAACTATTTTGAAAGCCCTTTTGTAGGGAAGTCGCTAAAAGAACAGGTGACGAATCCAAATATTATAGTAGGTGAGCACAGCTACTATTCTGGTTATTATCATAATCATAGCTTCGATGATTGTGCTCGTTACTTAATGCCTGATAGAACGGATATTGATAAGTTAATTATCGGAAGCTATTGCTCAATTGGTTCTGGTGCTGTGTTTATGATGGCTGGCAATCAAGGGCATCAAAATAACTGGGTGAGTACATTTCCATTTTTCTACCAGGAGAATGAATATTTTGCTGATGCTAAAGATGGGTTTGAGCGCTCGGGTGACACGGTTATCGGTAATGATGTATGGATTGGTACAGAAGCCATGATTATGAGTGGTGTATCTGTTGGAGATGGTGCCATTATCGCAAGTCGTGCTGTCGTTACCAAGGATGTAGCCCCATATTCCATAGTGGGCTCAAATCCAGCTCAACATATACGTTACAGGTTCGCTGAAAGTGAAATATCTCAGTTATTAGAAATGAAATGGTGGGAATGGAGCGACGAACAAATTAAGGGGGCTATGAGCTTAATGTGTTCTTCTAATATCGATGGTCTTTATGACTATTGGAAAACGCTAGTACGCTTATAAGAAACGCTCTTCTGCCAAGTTGAGCGCCTATAAGTTTTCCTAAAGCCGGGTCGCATTCCGTCCGACTTTAGCATACTGAAGTTAAGTGACTCCCCTTGTTTCTTACCTACGTAATGATAGCGACTGTTCGGGGTTTTCCTGCCTCTAAAAGTCGTTGATATGCCGTTAGCCCTGAGCCGCTCTACGCAGAAGAGTGTCAGTCACTAGATGAAGCAAGGGCTGGTATTTTGAGTACATCGAAGTGTTTTAAACCGTAAGCATTTATGGCGCAAGAGATAATGCCGTAGAGAGATAATGCCGTAGAGAGGTAATGGCAAGGCCATTGGTATCGACTTTTTGTGGGGAGCACCAATACTTTAGGCTAGTATTTAGCTATCGATATAATAAAAGGGTGCGGCGATGTTAAGGAATCTGTTGGGGCTTGCTCCAAAGCTGGAATTGGATGGTTCATATTCACCTTCAAGGGTTGCTTTGAAGCTTGCGACGGCGGAAAAGACCGATTATAAAGAAGTGGTATACACGCCTGTAGTTGGCTCAAAAGCGAAAAATATTAGTCTTGGCGACTGAGCAAAAGAATATGAAAATGAAAAATGGTAAGCTGTTTTCAACAGGTAATCATCCTGTCGAAACGCTAGTACCCATGCTTCATCTTCGAAATGCAGGCTACGAATTTGAGATATCGACGCCTAATGGTCACCCTGCAATCATTGAAATGTGGGCATTTCCCCAGAAAGACTATCATGTAAACGCTATTTACACTGAATATAAAGAACACTTTGAAAATCCAACGAATCTAAATACTCTTGTTACTAATGGGTTGAACGCTGAAGATTACGCTGCTGTGTTTATTCCAGGCGGCCATGGTGCAATGTTGGGTCTCCCTAGCGACCAATTTGTTGGTATGGTTTTAAATTGGGCACATAACAACGACGTATTTACAATTTCCATCTGTCATGGTCCAGCTGCTTTTTTATCGACTCGCGAGAGTGGTTCTGAGTTTTTATATCAGGGTTATAAAATGGCGGTTTTTCCCGATTCAGTTGATGCTCAAACGCCTATTATTGGCTACTTGCCTGGCAAGATGCCTTGGGGATTGAGTGAGACGTTAAAAGAGCTTGGAGTGATGTTGGTGAATAGCAAAGCTGACAATACGGTATGTCGTGACCGCTTATTAGTTACAGGCGCAAGCCCATTAGCTGCGGATGCTTTAGGAAAGTTAGCGGTAGAAACGTTAGCTTCAGCACGGACTAGGGCCCTTAAATAGTTGCTCTTTAGCCGTTCCAATGAGGCCGTCCTCCTCGCGGAATTTGTTTGTCACACGGAGCAACGCGCCAAAACCTGTTGTGTCCATACAGAATCCATCAAGCCGCTGACGACAGCGGCTTTTTTGTATCCCATGCTTTCCTCTGCGTTATCTTGTACGAATAAAGCTTGTCTGTAACAATTCATTCACATCACGTCTTCGGTGTAAATCAAAGCACCCCCTTTCAATCCCTTGATAGTACTCCCTTTCCTGATAGAACTATTTTTGTGTAACAATTATTTTACAACTTAACGGTTCTTCACCGTGAGCGCCCATTTCCTTCCATGCATTCCATTATCTCAGCTTGTGGACCAAATTTAATTAAGGGCAAAAAACACAACACTAAACGACGTAACATAAAACCAAAAGATACAGGGAGAAAGTTCATGGTGGATACCTACAACCCGCTGGGTACGGATGGATTCGAGTTTGTTGAATACACGGCCGTTGACCACAAGGGAATTGAGCAACTTAAAGCGCTGTTTGTGTCACTTGGTTTTGCTGAGATCGCCAAGCATCGCTCAAAAGAGGCTTGGCTGTATCGACAAGGTGACATCAACTTTATTGTTAATGAACAACCACACAGCCAAGCGGCAGCGTTCGCCAAGGTCCATGGGCCATCGGTCTGTGGCATGGCTTTTCGTGTTCATGAAGCCACGGCGGCAATGGCGCAAGCGTTCAAGGGTGGCGGTGAAGAGTACAAAACAGAAATAGGGCCAATGGAGCTGAGCATTCCTGCCATTTACGGTATCGGTGAAAGCCTGCTCTATTTTGTTGATCGCTATGGTAAGCAGAGCATCTACGATGTTGATTTCCGATTTTACGATGATGCCAAAGCACGCATGGCGAAAGCCGATGTTGGTTTGTTTGAGATCGATCACCTTACACACAACGTTAAGCAGGGCAATATGGACGTGTGGTCTGGATTCTATGAGCGTCTTGGCAACTTCCGCGAGATTCGCTACTTTGACATTGAGGGCAAACTGACAGGGCTTGTAAGCCGCGCTATGACGTCACCTTGTGGCAAGATCCGCATCCCAATCAATGAGTCTTCAGACGACAAATCACAGATCGAAGAGTTCATCCGCGAATACAACGGCGAAGGAATCCAACACATCGCGTTGGCCACGGATGATATTTATAAAACGGTGAAAACCTTGCGTGATCGCGGTATGGACTTTATGCCAACCCCAGATACCTACTATGAGAAAGTGGATCAGCGTGTGAAAGGTCACGGTGAAGACACTGAGCTGCTTCGTGATCTGCGTGTTCTGATTGATGGCGCACCGACCAAAGACGGTATCTTGCTGCAGATTTTCACGCAAACGGTAATCGGGCTGGTGTTCTTTGAAATTATTCAGCGTAAAGGCAATGAAGGTTTTGGCGAAGGTAACTTCAAGGCGCTGTTTGAATCGATTGAAGAGGACCAGATTCGTCGAGGAGTATTAGACGATGCATAAATGGATCTCGTTTCCTCATCGGGAAGGGGTGTGCTCTAAACAAGCACACGCCGACTTTCCCGAAGAGGCAATGTATGAGAGGGAAGCGGGGCGGAGTGGTTTCTTTGGTCCTGCGGCGCACTTTCATCACCAACATGCTCCTATACGGTTGGTCTGAGTGGGAGGGCGACTTACGCCCCCGCGCGTTTGATTTTACCTTAGTTGAAAAAGCCAGCCAGATAACGCCTTGGGCCGTACCTCACCTTTTGCACAATGCGGACTGCAAAATTCGCGTGTGGCGAATGGATGAGAAGATGGAGTTTTTGGTGCGTAATTCCGATGGGGATGAACTGCTGTTCATTCACCAAGGCAGTGCTGAACTTTATTGCGATTATGGCCATTTAGAGGTGAGTGAAGGGGATTACGTGATGATCCCGCGCTCGACCAATTGGCGTTTGGAGCCAAGTGAGCCGATGTTTATCTTGATGGTTGAGAATACCGATGCGGCGTATTCCTTGCCAGAAAAAGGCATGGTCGGTCATCACGCGGTGTTTGATCCGGCCGTTCTCGATATCCCTTCGATTAATGACAAGTTCCGCGCTCAGTATTCTGAAAGCCAGACTCAGGTTCAGGTGAAACGCCACGATAAAGTCAGTGTGATCACGTATCCGTTCAACCCACTGGACGCGATTGGTTGGCATGGCGACTTAGCGGTAGTGAAAGTGAACTGGCGTGATATCAGGCCGCTGATGTCACATCGTTATCACTTGCCCCCTTCCGCACATACCACGTTTGTGGGCGCAGGATTTGTGGTGTGCACCTTTGTGCCGCGCCCGATTGAGAGCGATCCTGGTGCATTGAAAGTACCGTTTTATCACAACAATGATGACTACGATGAAGTGCTGTTCTACCACGCCGGGGACTTCTTCAGCCGCGACAACATTGAAGTGGGTATGGTGACCTTCCATCCGGCTGGGTTTACGCATGGGCCTCACCCAAAAGCCTTCAAGGCGGGTCTGGCGCACAAGAAGACGTTTACCGATGAAGTGGCGGTGATGATCGACACTCGCCATGCACTGCAGTTCTCTGATGAACTCGATAGCGTTGAGAACAAAGAATATGTCTATAGCTGGCAAGAAAAGAATGGGCAACAGACGAGCTTGCAAAAGGCCGAGAGCGATAAGAAGTAAGGGAGCAGAATGAAATTAGCAACCAAGAAAAATGGCACCCGCGATGGTCTATTGATGGTCGTGAGTAAAGATCTCAAACAGTGTGTGGCGGCCACCGACATCTTCCACGCGATGCACCTTGCGCCCACCATGCAGGTGGCATTGGATAACTGGGATCGTGTGGCTTCTCAGTTGGAAGAGTTATACACCTCGTTAAACAACGGGCAAGTGACAGGCAGTGAAGTCTTTGTCTCTCAGTCTTGTGAGTCGCCTTTGCCGCGCGCTTATCAATGGGCAGACGGCAGTGCCTATGTAAATCACGTTGAGCTGGTGCGTAAAGCACGTGGTGCTGAAATGCCAAAAAGCTTCTGGGTTGATCCATTAATGTATCAAGGTGGCTCAGATGCGTTTATAGGCCCTTGTGACAATATCGAATTTGCCAACGACGAATGGGGCATCGATTTCGAGGGTGAGGTTGCGATAGTAACCGGTGACGTGCCGATGGGCGCGAGTGCCAAACAGGCACAAGATTCAATTCGCTTGTTGATGTTGGTGAATGATGTATCGCTGCGCGGGTTGATCCCTGCTGAGCTGGCAAAGGGCTTTGGCTTCTTCCAGTCCAAGCCTTCTTCGGCGTTCTCTCCGGTTGCGGTGACTCCTGATGAGCTTGGTGAACAGTGGCGAGGCAGCAAGGTGCATTTACCACTGATATCGACCTACAACGACAAGCCTTTTGGTTGCCCGAATGCGGGCGTCGATATGACCTTCAATTTTGCAGAGCTAGTCGTGCATGCTGCGAAGACGCGTCCATTGTCGGCGGGCGCAATCATAGGCTCAGGCACGGTGTCGAATAAACAAGGCACGGATCACGGCACTTCAATTGCTGAAGGTGGCGTGGGCTATTCATGCATTGCCGAAGTGCGCATGATTGAGACCATTCGAGATGGTAAGCCATCGACCCAGTTTATGTCGTTTGGTGACTCGATTCGTTTAGAAATGTTCGATGCGGCGGGGGACTCGATTTTTGGCGCGATTGACCAAAAAGTGAGCCAATATCAAAAACGATAATCGGATAGCTAGAGAACTAAGGCTACAAAGAGAGGGATTATGAATGAGGGCCTTTATGAACGATAGCATGACACTCTATGGCTATTGGCGTTCGTCCGCAGCCTATCGGGTGCGTATTGGGTTGAATCTAAAGCAGCTCAACTACGAGTCTATATCGGTGCACTTGGTGCGCAATGGTGGCGAGCAACATGACCCACAATATCGTGAGATTAACGCCAGTGAACTTGTGCCCGTGCTGGTGGATGGTGAGGTTCAGCTCAATCAGTCGTTAGTGATTCTTCAATATCTAGATGAAACTTACCCTGACGTCTTACTTATTCCTGATCAGACGCCATTGCGCTATCAAGCTTTGGCAATGGCTCAGGATATTGCGATAGAAATTCACCCTCTCAACAACTTGCGTGTGCAGCAGTATTTGGAGAGGGCGTTGGCGTGCGAACAAGAGGCGAAAATGGATTGGATTCATTATTGGGTTCATCAAGGATTCAGTGCGCTAGAGGAGAAGCTTCACAAACACCGTCAAACACACGGTGATTCACGTTATAGTCTGACGGATTCGCCATGCATTGTTGATATCTGCTTGGTGCCGCAAGTCTATAACGCGCTGCGCTTTGCTGTTGATATGTCGCCGTATCCATTGATTAACTCGATTGTAGACGCGTGTAATCAGTTGCCCGCTTTTATTGACGCCATGCCTGAGAACCAAGCAGATGCACAAGGATAAACGGATGCAAACGGATAAGCGAAAGCAAAAGGATAGATAAGAGAGATTTCTGCCTACGTCGAGCTATTTCTGTAAGCGAGGAGCATCAAGGCGCAATAACTTGTTTTATCTCTTCTAGAACCTCGGCGTTAGCAATCGCACCGAGGTTTTCTACGTTGTTGCCATTGATAATCTGTTTCACTGCCAACTCCACCAGCTTACCAGAGCGTGTTTTGGGCACATCGCTGATAGCAAATATTTGGCTTGGAACGTGCCTCGGTGAACAAGCAGATTTGAGTTTATTCTTGATGGTTGCCAGTAATTCGTCACTCAAAATCATGTCTTGTTGCAGTTGAACAAACAGCCATATTTGCTCATTGCGGTCGATATCTTTCCCTACGGCGATGGAATCAACGACGCCCTCGATGGTATTCACCTGCTGATAGATCTCGGCGGTACCAATTCTTACGCCTCCGGGGTTTAGGGTAGTGTCACCTCGTCCGTAGAACCGGTAGCCACCACGGCTAGTTTGCTCAACTTCGTCACCGTGGTGCCAGACATTGTCGAATTTGTCCCAGTAAGTGCGGTGATAACGTTCGCCAGTGTCATTCCAAAAGCCAGCAGGGAAGTTGGGAAGGGAATTGGTGCACACCAACTCGCCACGTTCTTGATTGACTTCTTGACCCGATGAATTGAACACCTTGATATCGACTCCAAGCCCCGCCTGCTGGCATTCTCCTCGATAAACAGCGGAGATAGGGTTACCCAATACAAAGCAGCCACAAATATCCGTACCGCCAGAAATAGACGCTAAATGCAGATCTTGCTTGATGTGCTTGTAGACGTAATCAAACTGTTCTGGGTAGAGCACCGAACCTGTCGAGCAGAGTGTTCTTAACTGAGGAAGAGAGTGACTCTTGACGGGAGAAAGTTCTTCTTTCTCAATCGCTTCTAAGTACTTGGCTGAGGTGCCAAATGTCGATACTTCAGCGCGCTGCGCTAAATCCCACAGAACATTAGGTTGCGGATAAACCGGGCTACCATCAAAAATCACCAAACAGGCGCCGCTCGCGAGCGCAGAGACGTGCCAATTCCACATCATCCACCCACACGTGGTGTAGTAGAATACGCGATCTTTCGGCTTAATGTCGCAATGAAGCTGATGCTCTTTAAGGTGGTTGATGGTGGTGCCACCAACGGAATGCACAATGCATTTGGGCTTGCCCGTGGTGCCAGAAGAGTACAAAACAAACAGTGGGCTGTTGAAATTTACACGAGTAAAACACAAAGGTTGTGGTGGATAATGATTGATGATGTCTTGCCAGCTTTGGGTTGATACATCCGTCTCAATGCGATGCTGATTCAACTCGTCGCTCGGTTTCAAATACGGGGTCTGTTTTAAGTAGCCGCTTTGTTTCAAATAGCGAATCGAGCATACTCGCTTTAGCCCATTTAGGTGCTCAATGACGTCGTGGTTTTTGTTAGTCATATCGAACGTCTTGCCATTGAAGGTGTAGCCATCGCAGGTGAACAGAACCTTGGGTTTCACTTGGCCAAATCGTTCAATCACACTCTCTACGCCAAAGTCCGGCGACGTGGAGGTCCAAATTGCTCCTAAGCTGGTGGTGGCAAGCATTGCGATTACGGTTTGCGGCAGATAAGGGGTGTAGGCTGCAACCACATCGCCGGGTTGCACGCCACAATCTATGAGCCATTGTTGAACGCTAGAGACTTCCTCACAGAGAGTTTGCCACGTGTAGCTTTGTTGCTCGCCACGCTCATTTTCAAACCAAATCGCAAGCTCGTTTGGCAACGCCTTTGCTGAATCGAGCAAGTTTTCTGCATAGTTAATTTGCGCGTCTGGGAACCAAACGGCATCACGATGAGATTTTGGCTGCTGCCAGCGGCTCTCGCCTTGCACTTTAACCCGATAACTTGGTTCTTTAATTCGGTAACCTGGTTCTTTAATACCATTATCTTGCGCCTCAAAGTGGTCGCCTTGCGAACCAACCATGCCACAAAACTGCCATACGTTCTGCCAAAATGACTCGGGCTGTTCCACAGACCATTGATGAAGCGCCGTGTAGTTTTGTAACGCTCCCTCAAGTACGCCTTGCTGATTGAGGCTATCCATAAATCGGGTGACATTGGCTTGCGCGATGCGTTGGTCGCTTGGTTGCCAAATTGGCTTATTGGGTTGGTGCATTCTCTGCCTTTAACAAAAAGTTAACGTTTTCAGTCTGGTATTTAGGCTTTACAAAGTCAAAAGATCAGCAAAATAAGCGCCTAACAGAACTGTGTAAACAAAATGTTACATGAAGGCTGGTTTCGAAAAGTGGCGCAAATTGGCGCTTATCACGAGTGGAGATAGGCTTAAAAGAAGACATTCGTAAGGAGGTGTGCAATGACTCAATATCATTCAAAGCCTGTGAGCCAAGAGGGATGGGTTGAGTGGAGCCTCGAAGAAGACGCCATTTGGCACGACTTGGTGACAAGGCAACTGAACGTCATCAATGACCGTGCTTGCGATGCGTATTTACATGGTTTGACCCTGCTTGATCTACCACTAGATAGGGTGCCTCAGCTACCTGAAATAAATAAAGTACTTAAGGAAACAATCCGATTGGCAGGTACAGCCTGTTCCCGCGTTGATCGATTTTGACCGTTTCTTTGAGTTGCTTGCCAACAAGCGATTTCCTGTTGCGACCTTTTTGAGGACGCGAGACGAGTTTGATTATTTACAAGAACCAGATTTCTTCCATGAAATTTTTGGCCATTGTGCCATGTTGACCAATACCGATTTTGCCGCTTTTACAGAGCATTATGGAAAACTAGGATTGGCGGCAACCCCCAAGCAACGTGCTTATCTTGCGCGTTTGTATTGGTTTACGGTTGAGTTTGGCTTAGTCCAAGAAGGGCAAAAGCTAAAAGTCTATGGCGGCGGTATTCTTTCGTCTCCGGCAGAAACCATGTATGCGCTGGAAGGGAAGGTGGCGATTCGTGATGAGTTTGATTTACAAACGGTCCTAAGAACCCCTTACCGTATCGATATTATGCAGCCTAAATATTATGTGATCGGGGCGCTATCTGAGCTGTTTAAAATCAGTCAGATAAACCTATTACAGCAAGCTGATCTCGCGGCCGAAGCGGGATTATTCCCCCCACTTTTTGAACCCAAGGAACCTGTACATGTTGAATGAACAAAAATGCGAAGCCTGCAGTATCGATGCCATTGCGCTTAATAACGATGATCAACAATCCTTACTATTGGAGTTGTCTGGCTGGCAGATCGTGGAAAGAGACGGCATCCCACAGCTTGAAAAGGTATATAAGTTTAAGAACTTCAAGCAGGCGTGGGCATTTAGCAATAAAGTGGCAGAGTTGGCGGAAGATCAGTTTCATCACCCTTCCATTGTATTGGAATGGGGCAAAGTCACCGTGACATGGTGGAGCCACTCAATCAAAGGCTTGCACAAAAATGATTTCATCTGCGCCTCACGCTGCGATGTTTTGGCGCTAAGCGAGTGATTCATTGGCGTGGCTAAAGAAAGTACCGATTCAATAGTCTTGTCAGATGGTTATGAATATTTCGGTGATGGAATCATTGTCACTAGTGCTGGCGGGCGAGATGCAAACACTGGCTAGCAAGTCGCTGAGCAGAATGTAGAATAAACAAATATGGCGTTACTGCAAATTCATCATACAGGGATAGTTTATGAGTCGTTCAAAAGTTGTTTTAGTGACAGGCGGCAGTCGAGGAATAGGAGCCGCCACTTCGACGTTGTTTGCTGCTCATGGCTACGCGGTATGTATCAATTACAAGTCCAACGCTCTTGCAGCAGAGAACTTAGCATTAGAAATTACCGCTAATGGCGGTCAATGTATCACGGCTCAAGCTGATGTTTCTGATGAACACGAGGTCGTACAGTTATTTGAACGTATTGATCGTGAACTAGGGCAAGTATCTGTTGTGGTAAACAACGCAGGTATTCTTCGTCAGCAATGTCGCCTTGAAGATATGACTGCAGATAGAATTAATACAATCTTAACGAACAACGTAACGAGCTATTTCTTATGCAGTCGGGAAGGCGTAAAGCGAATGTCTACACGTCATGGTGGTAAGGGTGGTGCGATCATAAATGTTTCATCTGGTGCCGCTCGTTCTGGGTCACCGAATGAATATGTCGATTATGCTGCGTCAAAAGGCGCTATTGATACTCTCACAAAAGGTTTATCACTAGAGGTCGCCTCTGAAGGCATTAGAGTGAATTGTGTGCGCCCTGGTCTAATTCATACTGAAATGCACGCTGATGGCGGAGAGCCGGAAAGGGTTGAAAGGCTGAAAAGTATAATCCCCCTCCAGCGTGGTGGAGAGCCAGAAGAGGTCGCTGAAGCCATCTACTGGCTTGCTTCAGAGAAATCATCATTCTCCACAGGTAATTTTTTAGACTTAGCTGGTGGCCTGTAATGCATACAAAGTCCTTAAGAGCGATGTTTAACGCCAAATTTCAGAGCATATTGAATTAAACATCAAGAAGTTTGACTCAATTAGTGTTAATTCTGTACTTCCACTTTTACATCGTTAAATGAACATGTTACCGATGTATAAGTGGAAGTTAGCTGTTTTAGAGGATGGTTACCGTTAGACGTCATTCTTTCTCCCTTCTTAAGCCTACTATGGTGCTTGTTAATTAAGTCATCATTTCAGGCTTACCTTCTCGTGTAATAGCGAGGTAATAAATTTATTTACCAACTTAGACTAACTTCTAGTCACGATATTTAAAGCGATAAACAACTTTAAGCATTAGATATACGATTACTATTAGGTAGAGAGTCTATGTTGCACGCTGAACAAAACAATAATATTGATAGTTTAAATACGTTGTGGGAACAAACAACGGGCCACCCCGACGTTAGAATTGCAGTACTTGATGGTGTCGTTGACACCAAGCATGAATGCCTAAAAGCCGCCCGCCTTTCTCAATTGACGACCATTGCGCTTGAAAATAGTGCCATACCATCACAACACGGTACACATATATGCAGTGTCATATTTGGTGATCACCGTACTCCTATCAAGGGGCTGGCCCCAAAATGCAGTGGCATCTCTATTCCCATTTACTCGCAACTTAACAATGGTGTCGTTTCACCTTGCAGCCAGATTGACTTGGCAAGGGCGATCATGAAAGCCATTGAAGCAAAAGCACACATTATCAATATAAGTGGTGGTCAACTGGAAAACTCTGGGAACGTCCATCCAATTCTAAAAAATGCCCTAGAGGCCTGTGAAAAAAATAAGGTGCTCCTAATTGCGGCCGTCGGTAATGACGGCTGTCAGTGCTTAAATATCCCCGCGGCTATCGATTCCACACTCGCTGTTGGCGCGACGGACGAGAAAGGTATCCCTTTGCCTTCAAGTAACTGGGGAAGCAAATATAAGAAAAATGGCATTTTGACCTATGGGAAAGATATTAACGGTGCCTTCCCAGATAACCAGTACGGGCGATTATCCGGAACCAGTTTTGCTACCGCAATTACAACGGGTTTCGCCGCGCTTCTTGTGAGTTTACAAATTGAACGACACCAAACCATCAACCCGCTCGCTGTACGACAAGCAATTTTGTCGGGTACGGACAGCTGTACATCAGGACACGAGCAGGCTGCCTATTGCGATAAGTATTTAGCGGGAACATTAAACCTCACCAACACACTAAAACTTCTATTTGATAAAGGAATACAAATGATGACTAACGAAATGGACACACATCAGCCAAAAGAACTTGTTATCGAGCCTTGCTCGGTAAATGAACGAGAATCCAAGGAAGAGCAGAGCACTTCTGAGGTGAAAAGTACTTCTGAGGTGAAAGCAGCCACCGTTCATGATAAGGAAAAACTGATACCAGCGGCAGAAGCGGAACTCACGCCCTCTGGCTGTGGGTGTTCTTCAGAGCCGTCTAGTGACCGAAACTCTCTTGTGTATGCCTTAGGTTCTATAGATTTTGATTTTGGAACAGAAGCCCGCAAAGATGCCTTCATCCAAAATATGCCATTCGGGAAAAACAACCCATATGATACAGAAGCGATACTCAGCTATTTAGATCAGAATCCGTATGAAGCACAGTCACTCATTTGGACTCTGAATTTAGACGTAACCCCAATTTATGCGATTCAACCGATTGGTCCATTTGCGAATATTGGCTATGAAAAACTTCGAGAAGCGCTACAAGAGCAAATGAGTCAAGGTGTTGAACTGGTATCAATTCCTGGTATTACATCCGGCTCTATCACGCTGTCTTCTGGACAAACTGTTCCCTTAATCGTACCGAATCCGCGAGGTATATACAGTTGGTCGACGAAAGCGCTAGTGGATAACGTACTTGGTAAGAGACCGACTAAATCTGGCGCAGATCAAACTCAATACGACGAGCATCATGAAGGGTTGAGTAATTTTCTTAGCCGCGTTTACTACGATTTACGTAATTTGGGCATGTCGCCGGAAGAACGAGCACTTAATTACTCAGCGACCAATGCATTCCAAGTGAGTCAAGTCATTGAAAGTACGACCAAAGGAAAACTTGAACTTGACGATATCTCCGTTCAAAAGAGCCCAGTTAGCCGCCCTGATTCTGACTGTTATGATGTGGAAATCAGCTTCTTTAATCCTACTAATACATTGATTGCTAATAAAATATTTAGATTTACCGTTGATGTGAGTGGCGACATTCCGGTCACAATCGGTGAAGTTCGTTCTTGGTCTAAGCGATAGACAAGTCCCGCCATTACTTTTAAGCACAAAAATAGAAAGGATTAAATTATGCTTCCTCAACAACATACACCAGTGATCCGATCAGGACATTACTCTATTGCATCTAATGACAATCGAGCCATTTCACAAAGCGATACGTGTGTAAGCGCAGATATCGATAATCAAGGGAAGGTGTGTATCGACATTCCTGTTGTCGGAAAACAGTGTATACCAGTAAAAACGCCATTCCCGTCGGGTACTGCGGCTAAAGCCTGTATCGATGTATGTACTAAATTTGGCATTCCAACGGGAGCTTGTGCCACAGTCACCGTACTTGGCCAACGCGTAGCGAAAGAGTGTTTTGGTTCATGTTAAGTATGACATTGCCATAAAAACAGCGTTAGAGGCAGCAAGTTACCCTATTAAGATAAGACGCTGCCTCGTATTCCCTATTTGAGATGATAAAAGGTGAATTCATGGCTATTCCTAAGCAAACACAACCCGTACAAAGGGATAAAGCATCCCTTAATATTAGCTTACCAATTTCTGAGGATATTGGACTAGGTGACTCAATACAGAAATTAACCAGTAAGATGGGGTTTAAGTCTTGCTCTTCATGCAGCCGACGTGCTGCTAGGTTAAATAATCTGATTCAATTTAAAACCAACAGAAATGGTTAATGCGATGAAGTGTTATATGACATTGCTAATAGCAATGATATCTCTAGTTAATACGTCTAATGTCGCTGCGAATACTTCACTAAATTGCCACGTTAGCGCCGATAATAATAGTGTTATTGATATAAAAGTAGAGTCGAGTAAGCCTACGGGGCTCGGTTTAGGAACCGCAGTGCTCGCTATAGAAAGAGTGAGCAGCTCACCGTCTAGTTATGTTACTTATTACGAGCGTTCATCGTCGGTAAACGAAGAAAAAATGCTGTTTAAATATAACGAAGAATTAATACTTAAATTAGTGCAAAGCAGAAAGACAAAAAACGCTTTTATTAAAGCGGAATATATAGAAGGTGATGTAAAGTTTAAAGGGAAGTGCCAATACTGAACTGCCCATTAACGCTTTTGTTTTTGTTGTACATATCTGATATATGGTTAATTTTAAATATTATACAAGTCATGTGACTTATATAAACCTGTGCTCGTAAGAGCAAGCAAACACTCCGATATAAAAAGGAACTTAATATGAAACTTCCAAATCAATCTAGTCCAATTGCAAGACATGTCTCTCGTCAAAATACACAGAGCAAAGGGTTAATCCCGTCTGGCCACAATAAACAATGCTGTGGCGATGATTGTATGAGCAAATACTGCTTTTTTGGTATGAGTAGCAAAGGGTGTAAAGACGGTAAACCATACATTAATTGTATTGGTTAATGCAGGCTAGGCCCTTCATTTATGGAGGGCCTAATTTTTAAGGCGGAAAGGATACGAAAAATGGCAACCTTCAACCTCATTTCTTACAATACCCATCTCTTCTATAAAACGGCCGTTGCTAAAATCATTGGAAGTCTAACCTTTCATGATAAAGCGAGGCTTGAAGGGATAATAGAACGACTTCGAACGAGTCAGAGTGATATGGTGATGCTTTCTGAGGTTTGGTCCACAACCAGCCAAAAGGCCATCATCCAAGCATTAAAAGATAAGTACCCCCACCACATTAGCGATGGAAATGGCCCGTTTTCCATGGGTTCAGGGCTACTGTTGTTGTCATCTAAGCCCGTAGATGCCAATGACCATGGTTTTGTTGCGTTTGAAGACTCGAGTGGTGAAGATGCATTATCGAATAAAGGTTTTATCTTCGCTATTATCGAGGTAGAAAATGGCCGCAGAGTACGTTTCATATTTAGTCATACTCAAGCAGATACCGAAAGCCATGACTACCGAAATGTTCGAAACGAGCAATTTAAGCAAATTGAAGCGTTTATCAATGGATGGCACAGCAGCCTACCACTAATAGTAACGGGCGATCTAAATGTCCCCGGTCACTCCACGGAACATTCAGAAATGATGCACATATTTAGCCAAACGACAGATTCTTGGTTAGATTTACATTCTAAGCTAGACGGCTACACCTATGATCCAACCACTAACGCACTTGCTAGAAGGTTTGGTGGCGATGAGCCCTCTGCGCGATTGGACTACTTTTTAGAAGAGAAGTTGCTACCTTTATCGATGAGCGTCATTACCGATTGGAATATTAATATTAACGGCGTTCCAACTCCTCTATCCGATCACTATCCTATTGAAGGCGTTTTTCAATTGGAGTAGCCATGTAAATGAGTTTGTATCCAGGTTATCAAGGGCAGCAGTTTATCGACTTAGCCCAAGATGGAAGAGTTAACGCTAAACGTTTGGGTTTAGCTGTTAAAGAGCAAGGCTATGATGAACAAGATATTAAAAAATCCGGCACTATTTCGCGAGATTCGGGTACTTAATCTGCACGAGTCTAACGAAGGTATTAAGGTATTAAGGTATTAAGGTATTAAGGTATTAAGGTATTAAGGCGACGTTTCACATTCGGCGGTGTGGCGCGCCACTTTTCTTGGTGTTAGGAAAAGACACATCCACACGAATTCTAATTCCTAAGCTAAGCTGATAATCACGGTTTGCTTTTTCAGCTAAGGAATAAATTATGTTATTGAATCCAGTCGGATGGTTTGAAATTTATGTCGATGATATGGCTAGAGCCAGAAAATTTTATGAATCAGTGTTTGATATAAAACTCGAGAAGCTAGAAAGTCCGGCCAAAATGGAGATTGAGATGTGGTGCTTCCCCCATACGATGGATCGCTATGGTGCAAGTGGCGCTCTTGCACATATGAGCCACGTAAAAGCGGGCGGCAATAGCACTCTTGTGTATTTCTCATGTGAAGATTGTGCCGAAGAAGAATCTCGAGTTTCGATTCATGGTGGTGAAGTTCAAGTCCCGAAAATGGCCATTGGTGAACATGGCTTTATCAGTGTTTTTTGTGATAGTGAGGGTAACATGGTTGGGCTTCATTCCATGAAATAGTCACGGCTTAATAACTGGGTAGCAAATGGTCATATGTGGCAGTTATACAGTTAAGCGGGTTCAGTGCTAGTGGTGGAATGTCGAGTTAATTTGTTACGTTGCGGCGCAAGCTAATTGAGTGTTAGGGTCTTTAATGTTGCTAGAAGATGCGCCCAAAGCTAATAACTTTGGGCGTTTCCATATATAGAGAAAGCAGAAGATACTTGAGTTGATAACCTCAACAACCTGCAATGATAGAACTAAAGCGTTTCAGCGCGCCATTTTCGATGATGCTACAAATTTGGATGAAGCGTGATACGTGGTGATAATAAGACGTTCTGAGAATGATTAAGCTGAGCCAATAGAGTAAACCTGAGCTGGTAAAAGGCTCTGTTATTTAGTTATGTCACACTAGTTAAATAAAATTCCCATGATATTCCTGCCATTTTCAAAAAAGAAGTTTACACACCATAGTTTTATTACTCAGTGATAAAACCAGAGGTTTCATTTATAAACAGGTAGTTAAGTACTGACTTGCTAACGAGTAATGCATTATCTTTTTTGACCGTTTTTTAAATTCTCGGGCATTTATGGCTGATACTCCACAATACTAGTCATAAAATGGTCAATAGCGGGCGTGATGACGATTCGGTCACAGTTTTGCACCTTTTTCGTTGGTAAATTAATAATCAAGCCAGAAAGGGAGCAATTATGAGAAGCCTAAGCAGATTGTTGAACTCGTTAATGACCAAAGAAGTGCCACGGTTGAGGAAATAGCCGAAGCATTTAATGTTTCTGTTGAAACTATTCGTCGTGACTTAAAAAAGCTTGATGAATCCGGTGCGCTTAAAAGAGTTCACGGTGGGGCAGTGAGTGTTCAAGAAATTGATGAGGGCCGTTCTTTTCATGCTCGAGCTAAAGACTATTTAGAAGAAAAAGAATTACTGGTTAGTAAAGCTCTGGATTATATTCAAGAAGGCATGGTAATTGGGTTAGATGCGAGTTCGTCAAGTTGGTGCTTAGCACGAGAAATTCCCAACATAAGTTGTACAATTATTACCAACTCTCTTCAGAATGTTATTGCTTTAGAAGGGAAAAATAACATTAATGTCATTTGTACTGGCGGAAGCTATTCCGAGAAGTACAGCAGCTTTTATGGTCCGCTCGCCGTAGATACTCTGGCGAATATGTCGGTAGATGTTTGCTTCTTTTCCTGCGTAGGGTTTGATTATGACTCGGGGGTTTGGGACTCAAATGAATATAACTATCAAATAAAAAGAAGTTTTATTGAGATTTCTCAGCAAGTTATTCTCATTGCTGATAAATCAAAATATAAAAAGAGAAGTCTTCTTAAAATATGTGATAGTGAGTCGGTGGATGTGGTAATTACCGACTTGTAATAACGTGAAATACAATAACATATAAATCAAATCAATAATGTGATTATTAATAAGGATATCTTATGACTGATACTCTCAATATAAGTTCGTCTGAATCTCAGAGGAATAATAAAGTAGAGGTAATACCAAAGGAAATCAAATTTGCCTTCTGGCTGCTGTGTAGTTGTTTTGCAATGTGGGGGTTGGCAAATAATATGACGGATGTGCTTATTGCACAATTTCGGAAAGTATTTACGTTAACTGATATGCAATCTGGTTTAGTTCAAACGGCTTTTTATGGTGCTTATTTTTGTTTAGCCTTACCCGCTGCACTTTTTATACAGCGATATAGCTACAAAGCAGGAGTGCTTTTAGGCTTAGGGTTATTTGCAACTGGTGCGCTGCTATTTTATCCCGCTGCGCAAGCCATGGAATACTTACCATTCTTGTTAGCGTTATTTGTTCTAGCAGGTGGTCTCTCCATTCTAGAAACCAGTGCCAATCCCTATATTTTGACTATGGGTCCTGAAGAAACCGCAACACGGCGTCTCAATATTGCCCAAGCTTGCAACCCTATTGGTTCGATCACAGGGGTATTGATCGGCAAGTTTTATATCTTATCGCAACTTAACCCTG
Organism: Vibrio sp. GJ43-1; assembly: GCF_055808835.1. NCBI lineage: Bacteria > Pseudomonadati > Pseudomonadota > Gammaproteobacteria > Vibrionales > Vibrionaceae > Vibrio > Vibrio sp. GJ43-1. Next base: position 1,163,430 of record NZ_CM147884.1, read on the forward strand.
CAACGGATAGTGAACGTGCTGTGATGGCGGCGGATGAGCTAGCACAAATTCAGTCCGACGAATTGTACGCAGTGATGATGCCTTATCTCGGCGTAGCCGTTGTTATTGCTCTGATTTGGTTATTGATTCTCAAAACAAAAATGCCGTCAGCAAAGGATACTAGCTCGACGGGAGAGTCAACATTTGGTCAAGCGTATCGCCGCATTGTTAAGCGTAGTCACTTTACCAAAGGTGTATTAGCTCAGTTCTTCTATGTAGGCGCACAAATTGGCTGTTGGTCCTGGACAATTCGTTATGTGATGCAAGAAGTTGGCGGAACAGAGGCAGAAGCATCAACGTATCTTCTGACTTCTATTGTAATTTTCTCTCTCATGCGCTGGGTGTGTGTTGCACTGATGAAACACATTGAACCACAAAAACTACTTGCTGCATTGGCCGCGATCGCTGCGATGTTAGTGGCTGTCATTATGTTTGCAGGTGGACTAGCAGGCGCCTATGCCTTAGTGGGTGTATCGGCATGTATGTCACTGATGTTCCCAACTATTTTCGGGCTCTCTCTAAGGGATTTAGGATCAGATTCTAAGTTTGGCGGAAGCTTTCTCATTATGGCAATTCTAGGTGGTGCAGTACTGACTGCCATCATGGGCCAAATCTCAGACGCTGCCGGTATTGGTGCCGCATTTATCATCCCATTCATTGGCTTTGTTTACCTCGTCTACTACGGCGCAAAGGGTTACCAAGTTAAGTAACACATTATGCAAAGGGGCAGTATTCAATTTGCCCCTGACTCAAAGAAATAACAAGGAACATCAATTATGTCACAGTTAGTTAAAATCGGTATTCGCCCTACTATCGACGGTCGTCAAATGGGGGTACGAGAATCTTTAGAAGAACAAACCATGGGGATGGCGCAACGGGCGGCGCATTTTATTCAAGAGAATATCCGTCATGCGAGTGGAGAGAAAGTGGAGTGTGTTCTTGCTGATTCGTGTATAGGAGGTGTGGCTGAATCGGCAGCAACGGCCGACAAGTTTAAACGTGAAAATGTGGGCCTTGTGCTCACGGTGACACCTTGTTGGTGTTATGGCACGGAAACCATTGATATGGACCCGCATACACCAAAAGCGATTTGGGGTTTCAATGGTACAGAGCGTCCAGGTGCGGTTTATCTTGCGGCTGCGATGGCAGGCCACTCCCAAGTTGGCTTACCTGCCTTCTCAATATACGGCAAAGAAGTACAAGACGCGGGTGATGAATCCATCCCAAGTGACGTGCAAGAAAAAATTCTCCGTTTCTGCCGAGCAGGGTTAGCGGTCGCGTCGATGAGAGGCAAATCTTACCTCTCTATGGGATCTGTCTCGATGGGAATTGCAGGTTCAGTCGTTAACCCAGAATTCTTCCAGAAATACTTGGGCATGCGTAATGAGTATGTCGATATGACGGAAATCAAACGTCGTTTGGATCGCGAAGTGTACGACAAGAAAGAATTTGAATTGGCGCGCGCTTGGGTGAGAGATTGGTGTAAAGAAGGCAAAGATTACAACGGCACCCCATTTACCGAAGAACGCAAGGCTGAAGATTGGGATACGGTCATTAAGATGACCATGATCATGCGTGATTTGATGCAAGGTAACCCAAAACTCAAAGAACAAGGTTTTGGCGAAGAGTCGCTAGGGCATAACGCCATATTGGCTGGCTTCCAAGGTCAACGTCATTGGACCGATCATCTACCCAATGGTGACTTTTCTGAGGCCATTTTAAACTCTTCATTCGATTGGAACGGCATTCGTGAGCCTATTTGTGTGGCAACAGAAAATGATGCATTGAATGGCGTCAACATGATGTTTGGCAAACTACTGACGGGTGAAGCACAGGTCTTCCACGATGTTCGTACTTATTGGTCTGAAGATGCGGTTGAGCGTGTGACTGGCACTCGCCCTGAATCAGGCTTCTTGCATCTTGTTAACTCAGGTTCTGCTGCGCTAGATGGTGCAGGTAAAGCCAAAAATGCAGATGGCAAACCTGCCATGAAGCCGCACTGGGAATTAACGCAAGAAGATGTGGAAGCGTCTCTTAATGCGACGAAATGGTGTCCTGCTATCGAAGAATATTTCCGCGGGGGCGGTTTCTCATCTCAGTTCCTCACAGAAGGTGGCATGCCGTTTACTATGCATCGTGTCAACATTATTGCCGAGTATGGGGCCTGTGCTGCAAATTGCGGAAGGGCACTCTATTGAACTGCCTGAAGACGTGCATAACATTCTAAACGAACGTACTAACGCCACTTGGCCGACGACCTGGTTCGTGCCACGTTTAACCGGAGAAGGCACATTTAAATCCGTCTATGACGTCATGGCGAATTGGGGCGCTAACCACTGTGTGATCACCTCGGGGCATGTGGGGGCTGATTTGATTTCGCTTGCCGCCATGCTGCGCATTCCGGTTTCTATGCATAACGTTGATAGCCAAGATATTTTCCGCCCACATACTTGGTCTGCATTTGGTCAGGACGTAGAGGGACAAGATTACCGTGCGTGTCAAAACTTCGGCCCTATCTATAAATAATGAATTGGTCATTAAGTAGGTAACTAATTTGCCTGTCCCGTTTTGGGGCAGGCCTTAAGGGGAGTTATGTCGATTGCTATTATTCTTGATTGCGGTGCCACCAACGTTCGCTCAATTGCAATCAATCAAAAAGGTGACATCGTTGCGTCACATTATATCGCTAACGAGACGCTGCAAAATGGCACAAAGCATGTTTGGGATTTCCAACAAATATGGAAAAAATTGGTTGAATGTTCAAAGCAAGTGACGGCTCAAATCAATTCAACGGATATTGTCGCCGTTTCTGTCACTACATTTGGGGTGGATGGTGCGCCCTTCGATAAAAATGGAAAACAGATCTATCCCATTATTTCATGGAAATGCGCTCGCACCGCGCCAGTGATGAGCCAGATCGCGCAAGATATTGACCGCGATGAATTGTATTTGGCTAATGGTATTGGGGACTACTCATTTAATACTTTATTCAAACTTAAGTGGTTGAAAGATAATGAGCCAAGCGTCTATCGCAATATGGACAAATGGGTGTTTATTTCCTCAATGTTGACTCAAAAGCTAACGGGTGAGTTCACTACGGACCGCACGATGGCTGGGACGTCGATGATGACCGACCTCGATAGCGGTGACTGGAATGAAGGAGTATTACAGTATTTAGAACTGACGAAATCGCACTTTCCGCCAATGGTTGAAGCGGGCGACATTGTAGGTCGCTTACAAGACGACGTTGCCTTTTTATTAGGCATTCCGAATAAAGTGCTTGATGATTTCCGCAGGTCATGATACTCAGTTTGCGTTATTTGGCTCAGGCGCCAAAGAGAATCAGTCTTTCTTAAGTTCTGGTACGTGGGAGATTTTGATGGCCCGTTCGCCACGCCCTCAGTTAAAACCAGACTACCTCAAAGACGGCATGACAACAGAGTTGGACGCGAAAAACGGCCTGTTTAACCCCGCCATCCAATGGCTCTCTAGTGCAGTAATGGAGTGGGTCGCCAACACCTACTTTGCTGATATTGCCGAGAGCGGCAATAAGTACGCCGTGATGGTCGCTGAAGGGGAAGCTGCGCCTATTGGTGCGAATGGCGTGAGATTCGACCCCTCTTTTTTACTGGATGCAAAGGGTCAAGGCAGTGGCGCGATTACCGGTTTATCCATTAATACCACGAGAGGCGAAATATATCGCGCGGCACTGGAAGGGCTCGCCGTCAAACTCTCTCGCAGCTTGGATGCGCTTTCCACGACTTGCGGCTTAAACACCGAGTGTTTAATGGTGGTGGGTGGTGGGTCTAAGAATACGCTGTGGAACCAAATAAGAGCGGACGTTGTTGGGATCCCTATCCATGTCGTTGAACAACCAGAAGCAACGGTAACAGGGGCGGCGATGTACGCCTTTGCTGGAGCAGAGGTCTTCATTGATGCCAATCACGCTCAAGATAATATGAAGCCATCTTATCAAGTGGTCGCCCCATCAAAGAACCGTGAGCAATACGCGCAGTTATTGGAGGAAATGCACCATGCTTAAAGGAACACACAATGCTTAAAGGAATACATCCGGCAATAAGCCCCGACTTGCTTGCCGTATTAAGTCGAATGGGGCATGGCGATGAAATCTTATTTGCTGATGCTCATTTTCCCGCAGAGACGTTTGGGTCACATGTTGTATTAAGAGCGGATGGGGTGAATATCGATACGCTCTTAGCGGGCACTTTGCCGCTGTTTGAGCTCGATGCTTATTGCGAATGCCCTCTCATTATGATGCAGGCGGTAGAAGGGGACCAGCTTGACCCGACCGTTGAATCTAAATATATGGCAGCCATTACCAAGACCACGATACGCAAGCCCGCTTTAGAACAAATGGATCGTTTTGATTTTTACGAGCGTGCCGAAAAGTGCTTTGCAATTGTACTCACGGGCGAAACCGCTAAATACGGAAACATCATTTTAAAGAAAGGCGTCACGCCAGTTTAAGGAAGTAATACGATGACAATAACAAGAAATGAAATAGCACAAGACATTATCGATACCTGTTTAGAGATGACGAAACTGGGGCTGAACCAAGGTACAGCGGGTAATGTTTCAGCTCGTTTTGAAGATGGCTTGTTGATTACGCCAACAGGGATCGAATATGAAAAGCTGACTCCGGATCATATTGTTTTTGTGAGTAATCAAGGTGAGTTTGAGGAAGGCAAAATTCCGTCTAGTGAATGGGCATTCCACCTAACATGTTATAACGCAAGAGAGGATTGCCATGCCGTTGTTCACAACCACGCCATTAACGCGACAGCCGTTTCTATACTCAATCGTCCAATCCAAGCGATCCACTATATGGTTGCAGCATCGGGCACAACGGAAATACCTTGTGTGCCTTATGCTACCTTTGGCTCTCCTGAGCTGGCTGACTATGTAGATGGCGGTATTCGCCAAAGTAAATCAATTCTTCTTCAGCATCACGGTATGATCACGGTCGGCGAAAACCTGAAAAAAGCATTGTGGCTGGCCCATGAAACGGAGGTCTTGGCGGAGCTTTATCTAAAATGCGCGGCGATTCAAGCAAACGTACTGGTTCTTCCAGACCAAGAAATGAACCATGTGTTAGATAAATTCAAAACGTACGGCTTACGAGTTGAGAAGTAGTTAACAAGTCATTGAGAATAGCCCGATACGTCGGGCTCTTACCGTAAAGGAATGAGTATGGTGTTTGCATTAAATTTACCCAAATTATCATTATCTGGTGTGGGTGCAGTGGCAGAATCTGTGGCGGTATTAGCTGGCCAGTCCGTGAAGAAAGTCATGATAGTGACCGATAAAAACCTGATTGAGCTAGGCCTATTGGACTCGCTTTATCAGGCGCTAGATGATAAAGGCTTCGACTATGTCACGTTTGATCATGTCACTCCCAATCCAACCGTTAGTCTGGTTAACGAGGGAGCTGAGTTTTACAAAAAAATGCCTGCGATTGCTTGATTGCCGTGGGCGGTGGCAGCCCGATTGACTGCGCAAAAGCGATTCGCATTGTCACATCAAATGACGGGAACATTACCGTTTATAATGGTGTCGGCTTAGTTAAGAACAAAGGCGCGTTCTTTATTGCTATTAATACTACGGCAGGGACCGCGGCTGAAATGACCTCTAACTCGGTGATCACCGATGAAGTGAATCACGTCAAAATGGTGATAGTGGATACAAAACAAATTCCAGACGTTGCCGTTAATGATCCTTCATTGATGGTTGGTTTGCCTAGGCATCTGTAACCGCCGCGACAGGTATGGATGCGCTTACGCATGCCATCGAGTCTATTGTCACCCCTGGCGCACACCGTTTGACACTTCCTACGGCACTTGAGGCGGTGAAGTTGATTACCAAGTGGTTGCCTGTTGCGGTAAAAGAAGGCGCGAACATCGAAGCGCGCTCGGCCCTTGCGGACGCACAGTTTTTAGCGGGGATGTCATTTAACTCGGCGGGGTTAGGCGCCGTTCACGCCTTGTCCCATCAGCCTTCGGCAACGCATAACTTAGCGCATGGTGTATGTAATGCGATCTTACTGCTTAGTGGTGAGCGAATTTAATGCTCAAACGGTACCAAGTGCCTTTAGACCGAGTAGCTGAAGCAATGGGAGGGGATACCTCTCAGCTAAATGACCATGAGGCGGCGACACTCGCCGTTGATCTTATTCGAAAATTGTCGAGCGAAGTTGGTATTCCTACTGGGCTTGCTTGTCTGGGTATTGAACATGCAGATATTGATGGTTGGGTGCAAAAAGCGATGGATGATGTGTGTATGGGAGGTAACCCGAGAACGTTGACCTATGAAGAGGTATTTGAGCTTTATAAGTTAGCCTTGTAGCGACGCGGGTATATCTTCAATGCAGAATACCGTTATTTGCAAGAGATAAAAGGCTTATCGATGGAAAACGTCGATAAGCCTTTGAGGCTAAATTTTATGCAGATGTATTTTCCGTCACCTTAGGTCGTTCCACTTCAGTCAATAACGCTTTCACTAGGCTCACGGAACCGAGTAATAGAATAAACGTAAAGGGGAGTGCGGCAATAATGGTAATGGACTGCAGAGCCTGAATCGAGTCTGTTCCACCAATCCACAGCATCACCATCGCAATCACAGCAGAGATAAACGCCCAAACAACTTTTTGCTTGATTGGCAGCTCCAGTTTGCCGCCTGCGGTCATACTATCGACAACGATAGAACCAGAGTCTAGGGTGGTCACAAAGAACACGATGATCAGGGCAACCGCAATGATAGAAAGTATATTGCCAATAGGGTAAGCGTCTCAGCATGTAAAACAAGCTGAGCGAGACATCACTGATGCCTTGTTCCACACCAAGCAAACCCACTTTATCGATGATCTGTTGGATAGCGATACCGCCAAAGAAAGACATCCATGCCGTGGTGACCAGGGTTGGTACTACCATCACACAAACCAAAAACTCACGGATGGTACGCCCTTTGGATATGCGAGCAACGAACATGCCAAAGAAAGGTGCGTAAGCCACCCACCAAGCCCAATAAAATACCGTCCAACCATGTAACCAAGTGGTATCTTCACGACCAGCGCTTTGACTCAGTGGGATGATGTTTTTCACATAGCCCACCACTGCTGTCGTCAAAGAGTTAAATACGGTAGTGAAATTGAGTACGGCAAGAAAGCCAAGAAAAACAAAGGCGATAATCATGTTGAGGTTGCTCAACACCTTCACGCCACCGTCCATACCACGTATCACAGAGATAATCGCCAGCCCCATGATAACCAGGATGACGAGAAGCTGAAGGAAAAGGCTGTTTTCAAATCCAAAGACGTGGCTTATTCCACTGGCGGCCTGTGAGCCACCTAAGCCTAAAGATGTCGCCAATCCGAATAAAATGACCAGTACGGCCATCACATCAATGACATCACCAACCTTACCCCAAACCCTTTCACCTAGCAGGGGATAGAAAACGGAGCGCATGGAAAGTGGTAACCCTTTGTTATAAACAAAATAGGCTAAAGAGAGTGCGGTCATGCCATAAATGGCCCAAGCGTGGAAACCCCAGTGGAATACCGCAGCCCCAAGCGCCAATTCGCGACCTTCAGAGGTATAGGCCTCAACATTCAATGGCGTGCCAAACCAATTAGTGAAAAACGCTGTCGGTTCGGCTACTCCCCAAAAGATCAGCCCAATGCCCATACTGCAGCGGCAAAGAGCATGGAGATCCACGATAGAGTGGAATAGTCGGTGGTTGCTTCGTCGCCACCTAGGCGAATTCTACCTAACGGTGAAAACGCAATACCAATGGCAAAGAGCAGCAGTATGTTTGCGCCCCACATGAAGACGAAGTCAAACTTAGAAAGTGCGGCAGTCTTCACCGAATCTATGGCAGCTTTTGCGTCTGCAGGTGAAAGTATGAGCAGTGCGACGATAAAGAGGATAGATAATCCCGCCGATGCGGTAAACACTGTGTTGTGGACATCCATACCCCATTTGGTGATGTTGTCTTGACCAACTTGATAATCTGTCGAATCGATACTGTATTTTTTTGATTTAAAACTCATAAGATGAGGTTTGTATATTCGAATGCACGAATACAACGACCAACTCCATGTTTAGTTCATTCTTGATTAGAGTGTTAATGCCATATTAATAATGGAGTAACTCATGATTTTATTCGCTAATTGACTGCGTCACGCCTAATCCCAAGCGGCATAATCTAACACAAAATAGGTACAAAAGAGACCGAGGTGAACCGGGTTTTGTTTCGTGCTCTAAGTACTCTTTGGTGAGCCGGAACATTAGTAAGGTCATATGTAGACTGGGTTCAGCGTCAAAGGATATGGATGATTTTTACTATGTGACCATGTAGGAATGTTGGTTTATAAGTGTTAATTGTATTATCTATAACCGGGTGATTTTCTATTTAACGTTTTGTTATTGAATGCTTTTCTGTGATTTTTTGTAGTGAGGGGGAAATTGGAGCCTGTTTTGTAAGTAACTATGTCTAAGCTAGAGTTTTACATGGTCAGCGAGTAATAACGGTTCATTAGCTTGGTGGGTTGAAATGCAGAATTAAGTTAGGGCTCAATTATTTTGACTTCAAAGGAAGAGCTGCTCAGCGGCCAGGTTGACCAAAGTATAAATGGTCTAAGGTGAGTAATATATGGGGTTGAAGAGTGTGGTTAGCGATGAATCTTGAGTGAACACTTTTTAGACCTCAAATAAAAAAGGATTGGTAATGAGCCAATCCTTTTTAACACTTATGGAGGCGAAACTTACTCGTAATCAGACGCGTAGGTTTCTTCATAAGTGTGTGAGTACAGCTCAAATAAATTACCAAATGGGTCTTCTAGGTATACCATTTTCGCTGGCTTGTTATCGTCTTCGGGGTGGTAGCGCATAATATCCATGCGGACTTTACCGCCGTATTGTTCAGTGCGCTCTATCACGCCAGCGAAGTCGTCAGTTTGGAGACAAAAGTGGAAAATACCTAGGCGAGAAAAATCGACCTCATGACGTTCTTGACGCTCTTTCATTTCAAACATCTCGACACCGATACCATCGGAAGTAACAAGATGTGCGATGTTAAAGCCTTTGAAACCCTCGCCAAATACAGCGATACACATACGTCCAATCGCAGACTCACGCTCTTCAATAACTTTAGTGTTGTTCATGACAATTTTAAGGTCTAGCGCTTTGGTGTAAAATTCAACGGCTTTGTCCATATCGCCAACCATGATACCAACGTGATTCATCTTCATAATCTGCTCCAACTTTTAGGCATTCGTTTCGTGTTTCGTTTCGTGTTTCGTTTCGATGAGGAGAGTATATGGGGAAACTATGATTTCTAAAAATTATCATAAGTTATCAAGAAAATAATTTTTTGTTATCATTTGATCGAAAAATTTGAATGTGCTGTCTCTATAAGTAATCAGACTCAGATATTGCGAAGACTTAGATATTACGAAGACTCAGATATTACGAAGACTTAGATGGCTTAAGCGCTACGATCGTTATCGAGCAAACAAAACGCAATATATCGATTGCTAGGAAGCGGCCTACTAAATAAAAAACCTTGCCCCCAAAGACAGCCGTACTTTACTAAAATGCGCATTTGTTCGTCAGTTTGTATCCCTTCCGCAATGACCTTGAGACCTAGCTCATTTGCCATTTGTAGTGTTGAAGTGACGATAGTCATATTGTCTGCGTTGAGTTGATCAATAAAGATGCGGTCGATTTTTAGGCTGTCTACCGAGTAACTGTTTCAAATAGCTTAACGACGAGTAGCCAGTACCGTAATCATCAATGGCAATTTTCACACCAATTTTTTTCAACTCTGTGATTCGCGTGATGGCATGGTGTATATTCTTCATCAGCACGCTTTCAGTCACTTCAAGTTCGAGTAATGCAGCGGCGATACCATATTGTTGTATTGGCCTGGTGACATCTTGAATAAGCCTTCCTGACATGAGTTGCACAACCGACACATTGACGGAGACCTTCTGGTGATAGATGCCCTGGTCTTGCCACTCTTTTATCGTCTTACACGCTTCTTCAATCACCCAAGCGCCAATAGGGATAATTTCCCCCGACAATTCCGCAATAGGCATAAATGAGTCCGGTGGAATGACGCCATATACAGGGTGATTCCAACGTAGTAAACACTCACAGCCAATGTGTTGACCGGATGCCAGTTCAATCATAGGTTGGAAGTACAGTTCTAATTGGTTGTTTTCCAATGCTTGAGGCAGCTCCGATTCTATAAATAGCTTCGCTCTGGCTTGTTTTCTCAAAATATTGGCATAACAAAAAAATCCCGATGATGTTTCTTTCGCCTTATACATTGCTGTGTCAGCGGCGCGAATTAGATCGTGAACATTGTCACCATCTTTAGGGTAGGTAGCAATGCCAATACTGGTGGAAATAATAAGCGACTCGTTGTTAATTATAATCGGTGTTCGTAGTCCATGAATCAGCTTTTTCGAGATAGTAATCGCTTGGTCGACACTGGTTAAGTTTTCTAAGAGGATAGTAAACTCATCACCACCGAAACGAGCCAAAGTATCACTGCTTCTTAGGTTTCCAGCAAAGTTATGGGCGACCTGGGTAAGTAATTGATCCCCAAAGTCATGACCAAAGCTATCGTTGACGTGTTTAAAGCGGTTTAAGTCTAGAAATAGTATGGCGACGATCTTGTCTGCACGCTCAGCTAAGGTTAATGCATGGGTGGTTTGGTTAATAAACATACGCCGATTAGGTAAACCGTATGAGTGAGTCGTTGAACGCAAATGTTTTGAGTTGGTCTCTTGATGCTTCCAATTCTTTTGTGCGTTGCTTGACCTGATTAGATAAGACTCGGTGGTTACTGAATAATGTAATGATGAGTAGAACGCTTAAAGCGCCAAACGCAGATTTATAGACAAGAAACGTGACAGAATCATGAGTCTGAAGTAGGGTGAGCACATTGGGAGACACAGAGAGAATCACTTTCCAGTTTCGTGTCGCCACATGCTGAATAAATGAAAACTCTATGGCGCTGCTGGTTGTCGTATTACCTGAAGGCGAGGAGTGGTAAATTACGTCATCGTTGGCATCCATATCGAGTATTTTAACGCTCATGAAATGGGTTGAGGTATTATCTAAGCTCGCGGTAACAATATCACCCACAACAAAAACGCCAACGGCGAACCCTGACAAATTAAAAGCGCGAGTGAGCCGCTCGTTGCTGAGTGAAGGTCCTTGATTGATGGGAGAAAAGATTAAAAAACCAGACTCCTTTTTGTTGAGCTGCACCAGTTGAATAATGTCGGTCGCGATGGGGGCATTTTGGTTCTGAGCTTTAATCATTGCTTCTCGCCGCGCAGCATTGGAGAAAACATTAAACCCAAATGCTTTTTCATTGGATACAAAGGGTTCGATCCATTTAACCACCACGAAAGGGTCTTCGGGATATAGTGGCTTACCTCTGATCTCAAAGGTACCAGTAACCTGTTTATTTACTTCAGCTTTTAACCCCTCGACCTGATGCTGCTCGATGATAGGGTTCCAAGAAAACGCCTTAATTCCTCTCATTTGATGAATGAGTGGTAAGGCAAGACGTTGAAATTCGTCACGGGTGATGTCGCTATTACCAGAGAGTTGGCGCGCAAGTAAAGCAAGAGAATGTAGATAGTTTTCTACTTGGTGATTGAGATCTTTTTCAATGAGCTCTGAATGGATTTTTAGCTCATTGATACTGTCGTTTTGTATCGATTTATCGGTGTATTTTTGAATAATGACAAGGGCAATTAAGACCAGAAGTAGAGGGTAGATCAGTGCTTTATAGTGAGCTAATGTTTGAGTAAAACGACATCGAGAATGCAAGAATACTAAAACAATGGGTGTCACGATGATAACACCTAAAAAATCACCTAACCACCAAATCGCCATGGTTGTCCAATAGGTGCTTTGAGCGTTTTCTAATAAAGGGATGTCAATCAATATACTCCCAATTGAGCTAGCGATCAGGCAGCATAGTAATGCAAGAACAATAAATTGTGAGACTTTGCGTAGGTTGGGCGCATCAATAATATTGATGGAAAAGTGAGCGAGTAAACGATAGTTAACCCAAGCTTGAATAGCTGACCCCACTGCTATCCCAATTGATAATGGTAGGGTCATGAGTTCGTGATCAAGACCCTCTGCGAGTTGAATGCCAAGGTTAAAAATAACAGAGCCGACAATAATTACAGGTATAAAGCGAGCCTGCCAGAGTAAGCAACCCGCCAGCGCAATACCGGCTGGTGGCCATAGTGACACTATCTGGCTTTGCGGGCTAAGCAAAGAAAAGAGATACGCCGATAAAACGTAAAAACCAAACAAACTCACATAGGCGTAGCCCATTCTAGGGGCATGATGTTCAAGCGGTGTCGATGAGTCTAATTTCGCCTTTTTGTTGTTATAAATATAGTTGTCATCAACGTTCATTAATAGCACCGAATAATTGTCGTAAAAGCAAAGTTAACGTAGTGAGCAAAAATATAGCGGTTAGATAAATATCCCCTGTCCCTATAGAGAATAGACGAGTTTTTTAAGGGTATCTTGTTCAGTTTAGTAGGTTGGTTATTTGTTTTGTACCGAGAATTATGCATTTTTGTGTGGAAGCGACGTGGTATTTTTGTTTTTCTTGCTCTGCTATTTCTTCGTCAATAGTATTCTCAAAATGAGAGGCTCCCTTCTGTTGTTATTTAAGTTTTTGTTTTTTTAGATGAAAAAGTTCGGCATTAAATTTGCTACATCTACTCTAGCCCCACACAAACTGATGACTAGAGGGATTTTATATGAGAACACGGAACGTCACTATTTTGGCTACCTGCTGTATACCATGGCTGGCCAGCGCGCTTACCACGAGCGACTTCACTTTTGAATCTGGGGCACAGAGTGCTAATTACTCCATAAAAGGAAAGCCAAACAATCTTTATTCAGTCGCCGATTCGCTCCCGCAAGATGTTCTCAGCAATGTCTATTCGATGTTGCCAGAGGGTCAGGTTGTAAATAGTGATTTTATTGCACCAGAAAAATATTCGAGTATTGATATTGATGATGAACTTAATGGCGCTGAGTTCGCCACAGCTCGTATTACTTTCTTAAATGAAGGCGCAGGTTATCGAAACTCACTGGGTTACTTTGTATACGATACTAATAATCCTCCAACGACAAAGGATGAGGTAACCGCTCATGTCATTGTTTTTCCAAATGCCTCAAAACCGGGTGAGGGTGAAATGGAAGAGGGGGATACCATTGACCTGAGCGTACAACTTACCGCCAATCAGACTCTTGCTTTCTTTGTTATCCCTAATGGTTGGGGGTGGAGTGGTAGCTACAATACCATCAGTAGCTTGGGCGGTTGGGGAACACCGTTTTACAGCTACCCTGCTTTAAATCCAGAAACGACGAATGAGCATCGTCGGCATAATGTCGCCTTTATCGATGTTCAAAATGAGTTTCTTGTTTTGGGCTTTGAAGACATTAAGCGTCCCAGTGGCGATAATGATTTTAATGATTTGATTTTTACCGTTGAAGTGACACCTTTTGAAGCTATCGATGGGGTGAATTCTGACGGGTCAACGGACTCAAAATATGAACCCTTAGTCCTAGAAAATGATAATGATGTGGTGATTACTTCGGTTTACCCTGGCTCAGATACCTATGCGACAATGGCGTTCGAAGATCGCTGGCCATTGATGGGAGACTATGATTTTAATGACGTTGTGTGGCGCTATCGAGTGACAGAGCAGCTCAACGGACAAAGAGAGGTGACCAACTTAACCGTAGACTATACGTTGCAAGCAATGGGGGCTGGTTTTTCTAATGGCTTCGCTCTGCATCTGCCGAATGTAGATCCAAGTAATGTTGCGTCGGCAACCTTGATGAGAAATGGTGTTGAAGTGACGCGCACTGTTCTATCTCAATCGGGTAGCGAGACGGTACTTGTGGTTTCGGAAGATTTACGAGCCGATCTTAATACGCTTAATGCCCTTACTCCGGAGTGCCATTACTATAGAACGCAAAGTGCCTGTATTGCTTTACAAGCCGAGGATATACTGGAGTATCAATTGATTGTTGAGTTGATGGATCCCGTATCACGCACCCTCATTGGGTACCCACCTTATGATGCCTTTATTTTTGCGGCAAAAGATATGTATCACGGTGACTTTGCCGCAACTGCTCCTGGAATGAGTTGGCAGACACACTTTAAACAGTTCTCTGGAACCAGTGATATGAACAGTAGTTTCTTTAATCTACATGATGACCGTTCAGGTGGTACACAGTCTTTTTTAACCATCAATAATATGCCATGGGCGATAAACATTCGTGATGAATGGCAGCACCCAATAGAACGAACGGATATTAGCCAAGCTTACCTCACATTTCCTACGTGGGTGACAAGCAGTGGTGAAACCGATGGTGAATGGTATAAATCTGCCGTTGCAAATACGGTTGTCTCGGTGAGCGAGCAGTAAGGAGTTTACAATGAATAATATAATGAAAAGCCCCATTTTAACATTAGCTCCCATGCTGCTAATTCCAATACTAATAACCGCTTGTGGGGGAGGAGGAGGTGGTGATTCCGCCCCACCTGCGCCTGTGGTGAAGCCGATAGAGAATACGGCAAACATTGTTGCTAGCCGTGATTTTTCATTTGATGTCAGCGAAAAGATCACCTTGTCATTAGATTACATTGGAACGTCTGAGGGGGCGTTGCACCTATATACTAAGGCGGCCCATGTATTTACGAATGGTGATGTGGCAGCGGATCCAACATCCAGAATTACCACCATCTATCCGACCTTGACCAATGAGGTAGAGTTAGAGGTGAACAGTAACTGGCGAGCGCTTTATGCTGAATGGGTGCCTATGAATAGCGCTGAATCTGAAGTGAATGTTGTCATCCATCTTGATCAGCCAAGTAATGCTTACCATATTACCTTCTAGTAAAAAAAGTAAGACTTAGTGTTTAACAAGCTAAACGTACGACCTATGTGCGTTTGGCTTTTTCCGCTTATAAATGGAAATGTGCATTTTATAGAGTGTGGTGTCGTGGCTGGTGGTCATCTAAAGTGCTCGTAGTTTTATTAAATCATTGCTTTTAAAAAGTGCACAGGAGTAATTATTGTGATGATTATCTTGAATTGGATTAAAGTTATTTTTTAATGGATAGAATCAAGATGGCGATCACTATGCGTTATTGATAATTGTATATAAACTGTCCCTACTTACTCACATGAAGATGCCAAGAATGTTGCACTTATTATCTGGAATCGGGCTTTGTGCTTTGCGTAATCATCTCCAACCTTCCTTTTGGTATAACCAAGACTACCGATTTACTCACGACCATCCTATTCACTAACACCCGTTAGTGATTGCTGCGTAAAGCAATCTTACAGATTTAGACGCTATCTAATCGATTCGAATTTTATTTGAATCGGTAGGTAGCCACGTATCTGAAATATATTTCTCCTAGTCGTTCAATAAATATTGGACTCGTTATCCTGTACTCTAAATTCGGAAAATAATAATGAAATTAAATATTCTCGCGACAACTATTGCTGCTATTTGTTTAAGTTCGCAAGCCAGTGCTTACACGGTTTACGAAGATGATATGAATAAATTTGATATTGGCGGCGCTTTTGTCGTTGATATTTTTAAACCAACCTCTGATATGGATGCCATTTTTTATACTAGCCGTTCTACGTTCAATTTAGGTTTTGAAAGAGATCTAGGTAACGATTGGTCCACCGATGTGAAATTGGAATGGGATAACTTCCTAAATGCCCCTTCTTCCTACGGTGTGAACGGCGATAACTTCCGTAACCGTCTCGGTTATATCTCGTTGAATAACGAGTCATTAGGTAGCATCCGTATTGGTAAACAGTGGTCGGCATACCATGATGTCGCCAAGTATATGGATAATTTGATCATCATCGATCCCGACGCAACACCCATCTACAGCGATGGTCGTGACGGTGGCTTCTTAGCAACAGGGCGTGGCGATAATCTCGTAGCATATCGCAACACTCTAGGTGGATTGAACCTTTCTGCGCATTATGGATTTGGTAGTACCAGTGAAACATCGGATATCGACCGTGACTATAATGCTGCGGTTGCAGCAAGTTACGACTTTGAATCTGGTGTGAGTGTTGGTGCAACGTATCTACAAAATAAAGTGTACGTGGACAATAATGCGCCAGTCATGAACCTAAAAGACGGCGACACTCAAGATGCTATTTCAGCTTAGGTGCGCAGTACGCTCAAGGCCCACTAAAAGTTGCGGCAATGTACACTAAAGGCACCAAGGTACATAAAGCTGGTTTGCTTGGACATTCTGACCTAGAGTACGCCGATGCGAACGGTATTGATGTCTATGCCCACTACATGTTTGATATCGGCCTTCGCCCTTATGCGTATTACTCTAATCTAGATTTTGATGATTCTGACGTTGGTGTTACAGGGGATAGACAGGTTTACGCGCTAGGTTTGACTTATCATTACAGCCCGAAAATGATGGTGACAGCGGAGTTTAAGCGCAACGTAGTTGATGACTTAGCACTAGGCAGTGTGAGTGACAACGGCGGCGGCTTTAACGCCATTTACGCATTCTAGCCTCATTTCTTATAGAGCGAACGGTTATCCGTTTGCTCTATGTTTATTTAAGCGACATCTACACCTGTGCAGTTACCATGCTCTTCCGAAGCATAATGTCGCTGGTATTTATTATTTCCCCCAACTTTCGCTCTCGATCTTAGAGAGCGCTTTTGCTGCTTTTAATAGAGCGGGTAAAAATTTTATGGCCTCATCAGGCTTGACTCGAATAACCGGAGCTTGAATCGCTAAACCCATATTGGATTGTCCAGACGGTGAGGGGACGAGAACCGCAATGCAGATTAAACCGGGAAGAAACTCTTCGTTATCGATCGCGTAGCCTTGGATTTTGGCATCATCGATGTCTTTTTCTAATTCACCGTGATCGGTGATCGTTTTAATGGTGTATTGGGTTAGTGGTACGTTCTCAATCAGCCTTCTGCGCTGAGATTTAGACATATGCGCTAAAAATAACTTACCACTCGCAGAGCAGTGAACGGGTACGCGGGAACCTGGATGTAAGTGGAATCGTAATGGAGCTTCCGTTTCCGCACGGTCAATATAGATGATTTCACCGCCAGATAATGCAGTCAGATTACAGCTTTCGCCCACTTCTGCTTTTAAGTTCTCGAGTATGGCACGACGTGCACTGTGCATCGTACTGTTGAGCAATAGGTTTTCCGCCAATTTTCTTAACCGAACACCGGAACTGTAATGTTTCTCGTCACCATCTTTTTGAATGATTCCAGCAGATTCCAGCTGTTGTAACATACGATGAAGGGTTGGTTTCGGTAATCCCGTTTCTTCAACAAGACCTTGCAGTGAAATGAATTCGTCTTTTTGTGCAATGACTTCTAAAAGAGAAAAGAGTCTCAGAGTAGGGGTGTCACCTTGGAGTTGAGCGGGTTCTTTTGGCATATATGTTCATCCTTGCAATAGAGCTATGACTCAGATTGTACCTCTGAAATTCTGTTATATCTATATCCATTTTCAGAATAGAGTTTGATCTTTAATGGCACTACATTTATAGTAAATCTAAATTATGGAACAATTTATTCCACTATATAGGATTTAGTCATGAAGGCGATTGAACGGATTATCAATAAAGCACAGAAAGATCGTAAAAGAGTGGTCCTTGCAGAGGCAACCGATCCAAGAGTACTGCAGGCGGCCCGCCAGGTAGTGGATAATCAAATTGCGCATGTCATGTTAATCGGTAATGAACGGCAGGTTGAACAGGCTGCTGAGCAGTGTCATGTAAGTTTAGAAGGTATCCACATTGTCTCTCCCCAGAGCTCGCCGTTAAGGGAGGTTTTGGCTGAGCGTCTGTACTTATTGCGAAAACTGAAGGGGATGTCTTACTCTCAAGCACTAGAAAAAGTGGACGACCCACTGACCTTTGCCAATTTAATGGTAAGAGAAGGGCTCGCAGATGGCACGGTGAATGGCGCGGTGTATACCACGTCAGATGTGGTGAGAGCGGCGATACAAATTATCGGTACTGAGGCCAAATCACCATTAGTATCGAGCTTCTTTTTAATGATGCTTTGCGAGGCATTTCATAATTTAAAAGGCGGCCTTATTTTTAGTGACTGTGGCTTGGTGATAAATCCAGACGCAGAGCAGTTGGCAGCGATCGCCATTGCGGCCTCAGACAGTGCAAGAGGACTCTTGATGGAAGAGCCTAAAGTGGCGATGTTGTCCTTCTCCACTAACGGCAGTGCCCAGCACGAATCGGTTGATAAAGTTCGTGAGGCAGCCCGCCTTGTTAAACGTCAACATCCCCAGTTGGCTATCGACGAAGACGTGCAACTCGATGCGGCAATTGTTACTGAAATTGCGGAGCGAAAAGTGCCAGATTCCACCGTGAAAGGTCGCTCGAACGTTTTGATATTTCCTAATTTGGAAGCGGGCAACATTGGCTATAAATTGGCCGAACGATTGGGCGGCGCGGTGGCGATTGGCCCATTGTTGCAAGGGCTCAACAAACCAGCCAATGACTTATCTCGTGGATGCAGTGTGACGGACATCATGCACGTGATTGCGGTGACCGCAGTGCAGGCTCAGGCGTCTGCTGGTGCTGAACTATTTGAACCAGAACTTAGCGTTTCTTGATTTCGTAATCATTACAAATTTAACGACAACCTACTGGTGTATGAAATAAAGGGTCGCGATGGACGTTGTGTTATTGGCTGCAATTTTAGCCACGATTGTGTTGGGTACCTATTTTCAAACGGTGACAGGATTCGGTCTTGGCATCATTGTTATTGGCATTTGTGTGACCTTCAATTTAACGTCGCTCCCTGTCATTGCAGCGGTTGTGAGTATTGTCACCTTTTTTAATTGCTTCGTTGCGCTCGCTTAACAAGCCCTTTACTGGTGAAGGGAAGATCATGACCGCTTTAGTCATAGGGGTCATTCCTGGGGTCGTGGTTGGCGTTTTTTTGTTGGGCGAATTGAGTGAGTCGTCGACGAACGTATTGCGTGGCTTACTGGGGGCGATGATTATGCTAGCAGGCCTTAATTTTATGTTTAAGCCCAGCACCCTCGCTCACCGATCCTTGCCAGCTTCGTTTTTATTGTCTGGCTTTGGTTCTGGGTTTGCTGGTGGCTTATTTGGCATGGCTGGCCCACCTATTGTTTTTCATCTGTACCCTAAGCAACCGTTTACGATTGAAGTGGTACGTAGCATCTTACTCATGGTATTTGCGTGTACTTCCGCTTCTCGGACGGTATATGTCTACGCCAGTGGAGCATTAGAGTCGCAGATTCTCATTTTATCAGTGTTAGCGATACCCTTAGTGGCATTAGTGACCGGATTGGCTCGACGTTATCCTCCGAGTGTTAGTAGCCAAACCTTAAGGTCGATAGTGTTTAGCGTATTGATGCTTATTGGCGCGCAGCTCCTCTTGTCTGCGTTATGGGACGCGAGAGCCTTGTTGGTCTAAGGCTTAGCGGTTTAATAAGGCATAGCGGTCTAAGCAAGGCATAGCGGTCTAATAAAGTATCGCGGTTTCAACAAGGTTTAGCGTGTTTAGCTAGTGATGGTCACCTTAAGGCCGAAAATATGTGCCTGCAAACGGAGAAGATGCAACTCTCTCGGACGTCAATGGTGAGATTTTTTCGGTAGTAAGTGCTCAAGTCAATCCCCATTCCTACGCCGTAGATTTCTATCTCTGCGGACTGCTGCTCGATTTCAATGACGTGTTTTAAGTGATTGTCTAAGTAAAATTGATCGTTAGCGGTGCTGGTTGCGGTATCCATCGGACAACCATCAGAAAAAACGAAGAGGATTTTTCTTTTCTCTGGTCTTGATTTGAGTCGTTGGCTGGCAAATTGAATCGCTTCACCATCAATTCCCTCTTTGTAGATATCCGCTTTGCGCAGTGCGGCAATGGCGAGGCGCGCTTTCCTCCAAGGTGTATTGAAGTCCTTAAACAGAATATGTCGAACTTCATTGAGTCGGCCAGGGTGTGCGGGTTGCCCCTGTTTTAGCCATTGTTTGTAGCCCTGACCGCCATTCCATTTGCCCGTCGTAAATCCCAGTATTTCATGGGGAATACTGTACCAGTCCCAATGACTTGAGTAGTGTGTCGAATAGTAAACTTAGTTGGTGCGCGTACTGCTGCATTGAGCCTGAGCAATCCATTAGGATTGAAATAGCGCAATCATTGGTTGTACTGAACTCTGCTTGATAAAAGACCTGCGTGTTTTGTGGTGACGTAACAATACTAGGCAGAGTTTTACCATCAATAATCCCTTCTTCTAGTCTATCGCGAACCCCTTTTATTTCAGAGACTTTGACAATATTACTTATGAAAGCGGCCAGTCGGCGAGCATTAATGTGTAATCGGGAGGCGTCGTCAGTGATTTGTTGGCGCAGCTCTTGTAACAGTGCCTGCCTGACCATGGATTCCGCCGGAATCACCTTATCAAATTCAGCAGTATAGATTTGATATTGGCTATGGTCTTCTTGAAATACACGACTGACTCCAGTGATGTCGGTCGCGACAGGGTTATCTTCGATGTCGCCATCCACAAAAAGCGCCAGTTTTGACAGTAATTTAGTGTCTTCTTCAATGGCGTCGCCACCATCTTCCTCCTGATTAGACATTTCTGCGTTTACCAATTCGGAGGTGAGTTGGCAAAGTACTAACGAATGCTGTGCAAAGTTAGGTTGATCGGTTTTGGATTCACGCAGTGCTTTTAGGGCGTGACCGATCGCTGGAGCGATCCCGGCGCGGGTAGCCTCAATGCTATCGGCAATGGCCTCAGGAACCGCTAAACCATGCAGGCGAGAATAGAGCACCTGCATGAGAGTAAATAATAAGATGCCAAGTTTAGATTCCGTAAAGCCATTTTGATGGTAGAGCTGACTCCAATGATGAAAATTGAGTCGCGTACTGTTGATAACGCCCTGAAGGTGATTAGGGACGATTGACTCCACGCGAACTTGTTCGCAGAAATCGAACAGTAGCCTTTCAATTTCAGAGTCTGGACGCAAAGAGCGGTGCAATTCTCTGTCTGAAAACAGAATCCGTATGGCGGCGGAGTCAATTTTACCTCGGGTAGAAGCATGATCAGCAGCGTGATTATGCCGAGAATGGAAGGTTAAATCATTGACGTGTGCAGCAAGAAAGTAGCAAGGTTGATTTCCTTGATATAAGCGATGACCACGGTAGTTTAGGTTCGCATCATGGCTAATGGCACGAGCGACAGCAACGCTGCTATCGAGAAGACGCTTCTGTAAAGGCGTGATCGGTTGTGAGGTTGTGTTAGACACGATGATATTTCCCTTCTGCGGTCGACGGGTTTGTTGGGATGAGCTCTTCACCAAAGCACCGATAGAAATATTCTGCCAACAAATGCTTCTCTTCTTCTTCGCAACGGTTCACAAAAGAGAGTCTGAAGGCCGTCGCAACGCTGTTAAAAATAGCGATATTTTCCGCCCAAGTAATAACTGTTCGTGGTGACATCACGGTTGAAAGATCGCTTAGCAACAAAGCCCTTTCTCGTCAGTCCTGCGGTGGCGATCATTTTATCGACCGTCAGTCTACCAAGTTCATTCTGTAATACAGGGACGCGCGACAACACGATATCTGCTTCATGGCTTGGGTCTAGATAGTTCAAGGTGGCGATAATATTCCATCGGTCTAACTGACTATGATTCAGTACTTGAGTACCTGAATACAAGCCAGAAAAATTGCCGAGTCCGACCGTGTTGCAGGTAGCAAATAAGCGAAAGTACGGGTGTGGCGTGATCACGCGATTTTGTTCCAGTGATGTGTATTTCCCGTCTTGCTCCAAAATTTGTTGAATCACAAACATGACATCAGGGCGACCTGCATCGTATTCGTCGAGCACGAGTGCGATGGGTTGCTGAATGCTTTTGGGTAATATGCCTTCTCTAAATTCGGTAACTTGTAGGCCGTCTTTTAGCACGATGCTGTCTTTACCAATGAGATCGAGCCGACTTAAGTGCCCATCTAAGTTCACTCTAAGGCATGGCCAATTCAGTCGCGCTGCGACTTGCTCGATATGCGATGACTTGCCTGTACCGTGCATCCCTTGAATCAACGTTCTTCTATTTGACGTGAAGCCAGCCAAAATGGCGAGTGTGACCTCAGGGTCAAAGCAATAGCTGGGATCAATGTCAGGGACATAATCACCTCGCTCGGTAAAAGCAGTCACCGTTAAATCGCTTTCAATACCAAAGACATCACGAACCGATAGGTCTACTTGTGGGGTTATTTGCTTTTCACTCATCTGAATCATCCTTCCTTAATGATAATGGTCGCAACCACGAAGTGGTTTCTGGTTCTGGCTATAGGTTTCTGGTTCTGGCAATAAGCTTGCGGTTCTGACTATAGGCTTTTGGTTTTGATTATAGAGACTCATTGGCGTAATTAACGACAAGTTTCGTACGAAAAACTATCAATAATGTGATCTGGTTTTATTTATTGGAATAATATGTTCCGTTTTGCATTAAAAATTTTGACGAACAAATTCACAGCAACTAAGGTGATTGTGAAGTGAAAAAGAGACGTTTTGTTCCGAAAATTGAAATTATTATCAGAAGTCAAGGAGAGCGAAGGATGAGCGAGCAAGAAAAAAGGACGGTTGTTTCCGGTATAACTACGATGACACCGTCGGAAGCATTTGTGGAAACCATGGTCGCGAATGATGTCACCGACATGTTTGGCATTATGGGGTCTGCATTTATGGACGCGATGGATATTTTTGCACCTGCTGGGATACGCCTCATTCCTGTGGTACATGAACAGGGCGCTGCTCACATGGCAGACGGCTACTCTCGTGTTTCTGGTCGTCACGGTGTGGTTATTGGTCAAAACGGACCGGGTATTAGTAATTGTGTGACGGCAATAGCAGCGGCATATTGGGCACATAGCCCTGTGGTTATTGTGACGCCGGAGACCGAGTACGAAAACGATGGGGCTAGGTGGGTTCCAAGAATGTAACCAACTTCCAATGTTCCAAGAGTTTACAAAATATCAAGGTCACGTTACTCACCCAGATCGAATGGCGGAATACACTGGTCGCTGTTTTGATCGTGCGATGAGTGAAATGGGGCCAACTCAACTTAACATTCCTCGTGATTATTTCTACGGAGAAAGCAAAACAGAAATTCCACAACCCGCACGACTTGACCGAGGGCCGGGTGGTGAAAAGTCACTGAATGAAGCCGCAGACCTGATTGCACAGGCGAAATTCCCAGTCATTATTTCTGGTGGTGGCGTGGTGATGGCGGATGCGGTTGAAGAGTGTGCTGCATTGGCAGAAAGACTCGGTGCCCCCGTCGTAAATAGTTATTTGCATAATGATTCTTTCCCAGCAAGTCATCCACTTTGGTGTGGCCCGCTTGGTTACCAAGGATCGAAAGCGGCGATGAAACTGATGTCTCAGGCTGACGTTGTCATTGCATTAGGTACGCGTTTAGGGCCATTTGGCACCTTGCCTCAGCACGGTATGGATTACTGGCCGAAAGATGCCAAGATCATTCAAATTGACGCTGACAATAAAATGCTAGGTTTGGTGAAGAAAATCTCTGTGGGCATTTGCGGCGACGCGAAAGCGGCTGCCGTGGCAATCACCCAACGATTGGAAGGCAGAAACCTTACCTGTGATGGCAATAAAGCGATCCGACTAGATACCGTGGCGACAGAAAAAGCGCAGTGGGAAAAAGAGTTGGATGAATGGACACATGAACGTGACCCTTTCAGCTTAGATATGATTGAAGAAAATGCCCAAGAAACGCCATTTTCTGGTGGCGAGTACCTGCACCCACGACAAGTGTTGCGAGAGTTAGAAAAAGCGATGCCTGAAGACGTCATGGTATCAACGGACATCGGTAACATTAACTCTGTTGCTAACAGTTACCTGCGATTTGAAAAACCACGAAGCTTTTTTGCTGCGATGAGCTTTGGTAACTGTGGTTATGCGTTCCCAACCATCATAGGTGCGAAAGCCGCTGCGCCTCATCGCCCAGCGATTTCTTATGCGGGTGATGGAGCATGGGGGATGAGTTTAATGGAAACCATGACGGCAGTCCGTCATAACATTCCTGTGACAGCGGTTGTTTTCCATAACAGACAATGGGGAGCGGAAAAGAAAAACCAAGTGGATTTCTATAACCGCCGCTTCGTTGCTGGCGAGCTTGAGAATGAAAGCTTTGCTGAAATCGCTCGAGCAATGGGCGCGGAAGGCATTACCGTCGACAAACTTGAAGATGTCGGTCCGGCACTGCAAAAAGCGATTGATATGCAGATGAACGAAGGTAAAACCACCATTCTTGAAATCATGTGTACGCAAGAATTGGGGGACCCGTTCCGCCGTGATGCACTCTCCAAACCTAGGTGCGCTTCTTAGACAAATACAAAGACTACGTCTAAGTCGGGTAGGGGATATCCGGCCAGGGTTGGCCGGATAGTTTGCAAGTTGCATGGTGGGAATGAGCATGTCAAAAGCGGTAGTTTCAAAATCAGTACAAATGCCAAGAAATCTATATCTAGAATCGGCAACGATTGCTCCAGGGCTACTGTTAAGTATTGTGATTGCAGCAGCGGCGACATTTGTTTCTGATCATTATGGTGGCCCAAAGTTTCTTTATGCCTTGTTACTGGGTATTTCATTGCACTTTTTGTCTGAGCATGGGAAGTGTGTGGCGGGCATTGAATTTGCCGCTAAAAAGTTAGTACGTATTGGCGTGGCCTTGCTTGGAGTCAGGATTGCATACAGCGATGTCGCAACAATAGGGCTTCAGGGTGTGGGTGTTTTGGCGGGTGCGGTGGTATTAACTATTTGTTTTAGCATGATATTAGCCAGATTATTACGTGTGCCTGGGCCTTTCGCCCTGCTTGCTGGAGGAGCGACTGGGATCTGCGGTATTTCGGCAGCGATGGCGATTTCATCTACAATGCCACAAACCAAAGAGAATGAGCAGTTCACTTTGATGACGGCTATAGGCGTCGCGGCGTTTTCTACGCTGGCAATGGTGACGTATCCATTAGTCGTGACCTCGTTGGGTTTGACGCCAGCGGAAGCTGGGATGTTTTTAGGTGGTTCGATTCATGATGTGGCACAAGTCGTTGGCGCGGGTTTTATGCTGTCTACTGAGGTTGGTGATGCGTCAACACTGGCTAAAATGTTTAGAGTGGCGATGTTAATGCCAGTCATTGTGGTGTTAGCGCTGTCGGTGCGATTCACCCGAGCATCAGAGGGGAATGTCACAAAGCTGTCCACCCCCATTATCCCATTTTTCTTATTGGTGTTTATTGTACTGGTTGTGGCCAATAGTTTTCATCTTGTGCTTAGGTATCCGCGGTGGATACGATGTCGGACGCTTCTAAATGGTGTTTAGTGATATCAATAGCAGCATTGGGAGTGAAAACATCGTTTGAAAAATTATTTTCGCTAGGTTGGAAACCAATCGCATTACTGTTTTCAAATACGGTGTTCATAGCGGGGTATGTATTAACGGTTATCTATTTACAAAGATAATGTTATGCCCGATATAGTTAAGGTTAGGTTGGAGTGTAGCAATGATTAATCGATATAAAGTTGAATCTATAATTGAGTATAAATTACTTATCGCCTCTCTTTCCTTACATGATGATATTTTAATATTTCGACCTTATGCGAATAATAAAGATACACTAACGCCTGAAATTAATAATGTAAGTGAGTTTCTTTTATCAAAAGAAAAGGATGTGCTATCCGCAGTGCTTACTTATGGGAATAATATATTTAATGTTAATGGGAGTAATAACTGGCGGTTATTGTGCGTAGCTAAGCAGCTTGGATTTGATACCCGGTTATTAGAATGGACCAGCGATGCCCTCAAGGCGCTTGGGTTAGTCGCTCAAGATGGCGGTTTGGATGCTATTTGTGTATTCAAGGTCAAGTCGTCACGGTTAGTTTGCTTTACGCAGTGCCATGAGAGGATTAAACAAACCCAAGTGTTTAAGTCTCAAGATTGCAATATGGATGAAGAGGATGGCGATAAGTGGTTTAGCTGTCACCCTATCATCAATGACCAGGTGATTTCGTTGGGTGATGAGTTGGAAAATGAAGCGCTACTGGGTGTGATTTATTTGTCTGATTCGTTTTGTAATGAACTACGAAAACGACAAATACACACACAAATAGACGAGTTTAATATGAGTGTTATGCCAAAGGAGGAAATACAAATGAAGGATAATTACACCAAATTAAGAGAGATTGAAGAAGCAAAAGAGGAAGAGTTTCAAGAGTTGGATTCAAATACATCTGATCCAATGGAGACGCTCGAGCAGTATGGGAGAAAATACCATGCTGATTTTGATTTTGATTAGAAATAATGAGTGAATAATAATAAAAAACATGGTTATAAACACTTGTTTGAATATAAAGGTGTTCATTTAGAATTAACAGGAATATACGACTAAATACTGGGTCTAAATCGTTAAAAAACTCTCAAATGTGTGAGGTTGAGGTTTGAATGTGCGGTAGCAAATGGATACATTTAATAAATGTTAATAATTTGTAAATAGGTCAGTTATTTAGATTAAATAGTCTAGATTTTCCAACTGATAAATACATCGATTCCAAGTGATAAAAACTCAAAAATACGTGAAAGAAAGGAATACGGATATGAACATGCAAACAGGAATAATTCAGGAAGTTATGGATGATCAAGTGGATGTGACGTTTTTACAGTCATTCAGTGATGCTTGGAACAATCATGATATTGAAGCGTTGATGAGCTTTATTACCGATGACTGTGTGTTTCATACCGTAGCGGGTGATGGGGTTCTAGGTAATACCATTGAGGGTCGAGAGAACGTCAGAAAAAGTTTTGAGCTAGTGTGGAAGAACTTCCCGGATGCCGCTTGGTCAGACCCTAGCCATTTTGTTTGTGGTGATCGCGCGGTATCCGAATCTACATTTTCTGCGACCAACCCTGACGGTGGTGTGATTGAAGCAAGAATGGTGGATGTCTTTACCCTCAAAGATGGCAAGATCAGTGTCAAGAATGCGTTTCGAAAAACACGCCCAGTGATTGCGGCCAGAGCATGATGCTCGTGATGAACACATCTATCCACGCAGTCTTGCGAGCGACCTATCAGTGTGACTTGCGTGTCAGTATATCAAGGAGGGTGAAGTTATGAGTGTAGTCATTGAGCAGCCTGTACCTGACGCCATTGATCGTCAGTCACCAAGTACGCAAGCTAAAGAGCATTACGATCCACAGTACGATCCGCTAAAGGATAACAGCCCAGGGTGTGGCAAAGAATACGCGCCTACTTATTGGGTTGATACCGCCGGAGAGCCACCGGAAGATGACGGACCTATCGTGAAAGATATGGAAGCGGAAGTGGTTATTATTGGTTCTGGATATACCGGTTTAAGCACGGCGATCCATCTTGCTGAAATGTATGGCATTAAAGCAATGGTAATTGAAGCAAACCGTGCGAGTTGGGGTTGCAGTACCCGAAATGGCGGGCAGGCACAGTGCGCAACTGGTCGATTAAAGCGCTCACAGTGGATTGCCCGTTGGGGTTTAGACACCGCGCTTAAAATGCATCAAGAATGCCTAGACGGAATGGAGACGTTTAAGGCGCTGATTAAAGACATTGATTGCGATGCACAGCATGGTGGACATCTATACATTGCTCATCGCCCTAAGGTGATGCGAACGCTGGAAAAAGAAGCCAAGTTATTGCGTGAGACATTTAATTACAATGCGCAAATTCTCGACGCAGCGACGGTAAAGCGTGAGTATGTCGATGATGAAGAAGCCGCGGGTGCTATGCATGAGCCCGAGGGAATCGGGATACATGCTGGCAAGTTGGCCTTTGGTTACTTAAAAAAAGCACGAGCATTGGGAGTCAAAGTTCATCCCTCTAGCCCTGTATTAGGCTGGGAAACTCGTGGTGGAATGCATTATATCAAGACCCCGAATGGCACTGTCACTGCAAAAAATGTGGGTGTCTGTACTGGCGGTTATACCAGTCAGGGCCTGCACTCTGAACTGAAAAATCGGCTGCTCCCTGTTTTGTCTAATTCCATGGTGACGCGCCCGTTAACCGAAGACGAAATAGCGGCCTGTAATTTTAAAACCAACCAGGTGATTACCGACACCCGTGTGCTGCGTCACTACTATCGTTTATTGCCGGATAACCGTGTGCAAATTGGGACCCGTAGTGCTATTTCAGGCCGCGACGCGCCGAACCAAAAATATGAAGACATGCTAAAAGCGGATTTGGCAAAAAAATTCCCAGCTTTAAAAGGGATTCAGATTGACTACTCATGGTGGGGTTGGGTCGATGTGAGTCATGACATGATGCCAAGAATTTATCAGCCTAACCCCAATGAAACCATTTTCTATGCGTTGGGTTATGGCGGTAATGGCGTCATGTACTCTGCTCAGGCAGGCAAAAGGTTGGCGCAGTGGATTGGAGGTGAAGGGCATGAACTCAACCTGCCTATTTTTGAATCCAAGCTGCCATTTCCAAATATACAAGAAGTGGTTGAGTCAGAGTTCTTTGCGCCGTTTCGACGCGTAGGGCAACACTTTCTTTACCAATGGTATCAGTTAAAAGATGAGGTGCTTTAGGCTCCGGCCGATGACATCTAATAGATAGAGGGCATCCCCTGTCAGCAAGAATTTGTTTCCATCAATAGGGAAGTAACGACGACCAGGATTGTTGTACCAGGTCACCTTAAAAGCAATGTACAGAATAATAGATGTACACATAATAAAGGTTAAGACTATGACATTTACAAAGAACAAACTCGTAGCCACTGTTGCCATTATGGCGACGACGTTCATGTCGCACAGCGCTATTTCAGCGACATTTAAAATGGCTATTGGTGATGCCGCGGGCGGTACACAATGGGAGCTCGGAACGAAATTCACTGAGTTGATGGAAGAGAAAACCGATGGGCAGGTCAAGATCGACCTATTTCCAAACGGTCAATTGGGCAATGAGCAAGATACGGTCAATGATGCTGCGATCGGATTACTCGATTTTTCAATCCTCGCCATTAACAATGTGACGCCTTTCTCTCCAACCGTTGGCTTGCTGACAATGCCTTACGTCATTCAAAGTGCTGAAGAAGCGGTATTGTTGACGCAAGGAGAGGTAGGTCAGGAGTTGGTAGAAAATACCATTCGTGATGCCAACGTACGTGTGGTTGGTTGGGCATATTCTGGTTTCCGAGTCATCACCAATTCGAAAAAGCCTAGTGGCGTCGCCTGAAGATCTAAAAGGTCTTGTTATTCGAGTACCTCGTAACGAAATAATGATTGCTTCTTATCAGGCATGGGGTGTGAACCCAACGCCAATGGCTTGGTCTGAAACCTTTACTGGCTTGCAGCAAGGTGTGGTTGACGGGCAAGACAACCCTTATATCACGGTCTACGCAATGAAGTTTAACGAAGTACAAAAATACGTCACGAACGTGCGCTATATCTTCTCTCTAGAGCCACTTATTGTCAGTGAGTCCGTTTTCCAGCAACAATCTGCTGAAATGCAAAAAACCATTTTGGAAGCGGGTCAAGAGGCGACTGAGCACAGTTTTGCGTACCTACAAGAAACGGAAAGTAAGATCCGTAAAGAGTTAGAAATGAAAGGCATGGTGTTTACCGACCCTGCGAATGGTGAGAAAGAGTGGATCGAAAAGGTCACAACCAAAGTTTGGCCTAAGTTCTACACCAGCATTGGTGGTAAAGACAAACTTGATAATGTTCTGGAGTTGTTAGGTAGAAAGTAACCATAGGACTAGCGCTGTCTAGCAGTGTCCCCTGCTGCTAGACAGCGTGATTACATGCCTACTCAATAACGTTTTGAAATTAGAGCGATTGGTTGTCATGTAGAACATAAAAAGGAGGCTATATGTCGGTCGCAAACACAATAAAAAAACACCTAAATAATACCGAGGAATACGCATGCTGCTTATTGTTAGCAAGCTTTGTTTTACTGTTATTTAGTCAAATTATTACTCGTCAGTTCTTTGATTATTCGATTCCCTGGGGAGATGAAGTCGCCACGTATATGTTTGTTTGGTTTGCCTACCTTGGCGCCGTCGTTGCGGCCAAAATGTCGGCGCATAACCGAGTGAGTTTTCATTTCAAATTTTTCCCACCAATCGTAAAAACCGTCAGTGAGACCATTGCTGACTTACTCTGGTTAGCTTTCAATGGCTATTTTGTTTATCTAAGCTATGACTTTGTTTTTAATAAAATGAATCTCTTTTGGAAGTCTCAAACTACAGGCATTCCAATGAAATACTTCTATATGATTTTGCCGATTGCGTTTTCGTTAATGATGGTTCGAATCCTCTGGAACAACTATGAGCGCTTGTTTAAAGGGGCTGAAAACGAAGACCCAGAAGCGAAAGAGTTGCGAAAAATGACCATGCAAAAAAACCTGCCTTAACGAAACGGAAGAGACATTACTATGGAAGCTTATTTAACTCTGATTCTTTTTGGTGGCTTTTTATTCCTACTTATCCTAGGTGCACCGATCACGGTGTCTTTAGCTGGCGCTTCGATGGCCGCTTACTTGATACTGGATAAAAATCCCATTGCCTTGGTACAAATCGCTTTTACGTCGGTTGGTAATTTTCCCCTAATGGCGTTGCCTGCGTTCGTGTTGGCTATAGCGCATTAATGGAAGCGGCTGGGATTTCCAAACGGTTGGTGGATATTGCCGAAAGTCTGGCAGGGCCAGTGACGGGCGGGCTAGGCGCCGCCACGGTGATGGCATGCTTATTTTTTGGTGCTATTTCAGGCTCTGGCCCTGCAACAACAGCAGCGGTTGGCATGTTAATGGTGCCAGCGATGGTCAAGAGAGAGTATGACAGAAGTTATGCATCGGCGGTGACGGCAGCCTCTGGGGGACTTGGGATTATTATTCCACCGTCAATACCTTTGGTGATCTTCGGTATTTCATCGATGGGGTTGATGGCACCACCAGAAGCCATTGCTTTACACGGACAGTTTGCTTCTTTATCCATTCCGAAATTGTTTGTGGCGGGCGTTGTGCCGGGGTTGATTATGGCCTCTACCTTAGTCATGACCAATTATATGATTGCTAAGCGCGAAGGGTATCGGGGGCTGTCTGAAAACTGGTCCTTTGATGAAGTTAAAGTGTCGATAAAGCGCGGGTTGTGGTCGATATTGGCGCCGTTTTTGATTCTTGGTGGTATTTATACTGGCATGTTTACCCCAACAGAGTCAGCGGTTGTCGCTATTTTCTACTCGTTGTTTGTTGGTGTGTTTATTCACCGAGAGTTGTCATTTAAAAACATCTTAAAGTCGCTTTCTACAACAACATGGATCACGGGTAGAGTACTGCTGATTTTGTTTGCGGCAACAGTATTTGGCCGTCTGCTAATTGAGCAAAAGATCCCTGTGATTGTTGCGGAGTCTTTGCTTGGCTTTACCGATAATATGTATCTGGTATGGGCGCTCACAATCATGTTGCTGTTGTTTATTGGTATGTTTATGGAAACCCTTGCCGCCATTATGATCATTGTGCCTGTTCTATTGCCGATTATGTACATGTTGGGCGCTGATCCGACACATGTGGGAATTGTTATCGTCTGCACGTTATCGATTGGTTTTGCAACCCCGCCGCTGGGGGAAAATATCTTTGTAGCGTCAGGGATAGGAGGGGCTACCGTGGAACAAATTACCGCTAAGATTCACCCGTTTGTGGTGGCGTCTATTGTCGGCGTTTTTGTTATCGCTTTCTTCCCGAAAATAAGCCTGTGGTTACCGTCTATGGTGGGTTACTAGGAGATAATACATTGAAAATACGACAAATTATAAAGACGATCATTGCGTTTTGGTTGGTGTTAGTCAGTCTAAACCTTCGCGCTGAAGAGGCGACGAATGTTTTGGAGATCAGTGAGCCGCATGTTTCGACAGAAGCCGAGTTAAGAACCAAAACGCTACTGGCAAAGGCGGTGCTTCATGTACAGGTTAATGGTGATGAAAGTGTGGAAGATTTTTCACGTGATGCACAATTTACGGATGGGGAGCTGTATGTGTTTGCAGTAGGCATTGACGGAGAATTTCTCGCCAGTGGTGGCTCGTCTATGGTGCTTATTGGCGACAGTGTACTGGATACGCAGGATGTTTACGGTAAACCCTTTTTTCGTGAAATGCTTTCTAAGGCAGTGCACAGCGGTTTTGGTGAAGTGGAATATCATTGGACGAACCCTACCGATAGAATGGGCGAACCAAAGCGAACGTTTTTTGAACGTGTAGGGGATGTCATTGTCGCGGTTGGTTATTACCCAGAGCGTTCAAGTTCGGCAGAAGCTAAGCGCCTCCTTGCTCGCGCAATGACCGCAATGGTCAAATCGGAGCAGCAAAGCATCGCAGCATTTAACGATATTGATGGGGACTTCGTCGAAGGTGATCTCTATGTGTTTGTTTTGGATATGAACTCAGGTAAGTTTCTTGCCCATGGGACTTCACCAGAGCTCATCGGGCTATCGCATAATGAGATACTAAGCCCTGATAATAAACCGATTATCACCGAGATGCTCAAGCTAGCACGAGAGAATGGTCGAGGAGAGTACTCGTATCGTTGGCTTAATCCGCTCTCAAGTGAAGTAGAGAACAAACATACCTATTACCGAGTCATCGATAATAAATTGGTCGCGGTAGGCTATTACACTCGATGAGTTAATCTCTGCTGACTGTCATACATCGCCGTTATCGAGACACGATTATAAGTGTTTCGATAACGGGTGATTACATTCCCCACAAGAAGAGCGTAATTGGGTAGGTTTACGATTGACGCCCATGCTTTAGCTGAAATTAACGATATAACGACCGTCGCTTTCTCTAGCGCCTTTTATCAATATCAGTCTCTTTAGAATCCCATGTAACCTCGCTCTCGAGTTTTTACTTCAAACGTCTTTCTGATCTGTATTTACCAGTACCAATAGTCTCATATACATCTTTTTTGATGATCCTGATCACTAAAAACAAAACATTTCGTCTCATAATATAGTTATTTATTGAGTGTGGGCGCATAAGTTACTAACAATAGGGATGGATGGTGAATATTTAAACAAGTTCTGAGAGGGTATATGAAGCTAGAGCGTCCATATATGAATGAGAAAGAGATGCAGCTTATTGGTGAAGTCTCATGGTTGCTATTGCAATCAGAAGTACATCGAGATTATCCCCTGCATGTTCTGGAAAGTCGTTTTTTGAATGCAATAAGAATGGGGCAATGTCGATTTTTCTATGATGAGCAAGGTCCCATTGGCATTGTGACTTGGGCACAAGTTACCCGCGAGTGGCATGAAAAGCTTACTGACGACGATGTCTGGCTACCGGAGGTGGAATGGAATAGGGGTAACTACCTTTGGTTCATGGACTTTGTTGCTCCATTTGGAAATTGCACCGCGATTCGAAGAAGTTTGAGCCAGCAGTTTAGTCATAAAGATCAAGCCTGGTGTCGACGTCTTGGCGCTGGTACTAAGGCCGATAGGGTATTTAAACATCGGAAAGGGCATGTTGAACATAGTGGTGTTAGTTATTTGAATTGATCGGGTGCTTTGGGGTGAAACCGATGACACTGCACGCGTCAGTACGCAGAAAGTAGCGAGTGTGTTTAAAACAACAGAAGGAAAATGAAATGGGAACGCGAAATTATCAAGGTGGTAATGGCGCAGATAGGCTTCATGCCTAGGTCACGCCACGCATAAAAGCATTATTTCAGGAGGGGGAGGAAATGATGACCTCAGTGCTGGACATACAACTTGGGAATCATGGATCTATGCCGGAGACGGTAACGATGTCATTGGTAACTATAACAAAGCACTGAACCAAATTTATATCTGGGATGGTGCCGATGATGATTATGTCAATGTTGGCGCGGTGAACGTCAATATCTATGCGAGCTCGGGTAACGATACCTATAAAGTGACGTCTGGTAGCAATGTTTACATTGAGCTTGGTACCGGAGAAAAAGACGTGACGGTCAACTATGTCGGATCTAAAGCAACATTGGTCGAAAAAGGTACGTGGTATGACCGTGACATTAATGTTAAGTCCGCGAATACCAGTGTAACCACGGGGTATGGTAACGACACGATATACGCCTTTGGGACCTTTAATTGCAAAGTGGAAACGTGGGGCGGGAACAATAATATTATCGCCGAAGGTGCGGGGGTCAGTGTGAAATCCGGTAGTGGTCACGATACGATCTATACCAGTGCGGTTTCTTCGTATATTCACAGTGGTGATGGTGATGATTGGATCGTCTCGAAAGGCGCGTCGGTAACGGCACATACTGGCTGGAATGGGAATAATTACGTTTATGCCTAGGTGGTGCTCATGCGGATGTATGGATCGGCAATGGGCACGATGAAGTTGATGCTCGAGGCATTTACGCCAAGGTTCGCACCGAAGGTGGTAACGATATTATCAACATTAATGCGGTTGGTGCCACCGTTCATGCTGGTAGTGGTAACAACAAGTTGTACATCCGTGCGGCGGGCGCAAATATTACGGCGGGCAATGGGCATGATTATGCCTACGTTGGCGCTGGGGTTGGGTTGGTTGATTTAGGTCACGGCAACAATACAGTGGATTATCACGCGGTTGGTGGCACAGTCAGAGTGGGCAATGGTAATGACAGAGTGAATGTGCGTGCCGTGGGTGTCGGTATGAATGTGGGGGAAGGGAATAATCATCTCGATGTTCGTGCGGCGGGTGCCAATATTACTGCGGGTAACGGTCACGATTACGCTTATGTCGGAGCGGCGGTTGGTTTACTAAATCTAGGTCACGGTAATAATACGGTGGATTTTCATGCCATTGGTGGTGAAGTTCGCGTTGGTGATGGAAATGACCGAATTAATGTTCGTGCTGTTGGTGTCAATATCGACGCTAAGGGCGGGAATAACCACATTGATGTACGTGCCGCGGGAGCTCGTATTACGGCAGGTAATGGTAATGATTATGCCTATGTCGGTGCGGGGGTAGGGCTACTTGACCTTGGTGAAGGTAACAATCACGCCGTGTTGCATGCCGCCGGAGGCAATGTCTTTGTTGGAGATGGTGATGACCGAATTGAAGTAAAAGCGATAGGTGTCAAGATTGATGCTAAGCATGGTAACAACACTATTTTAGTGAGTGCGGCGGGTGCTGAAATTACCAGTGGCAATGGTAATGATGTGATTGATTCGCTCTCGGTCGGCGGTCAGTCGATTAACTCAGGAAACGGCAATGATGTCATTAAAGCTTACGGTGGCGTGAATGTGGTTTCTGCGGGATGGGGCAATAACACGATCGATGCACGAGGTGGGATGAACGTGGTGCAGGTTGCCCATGATAACAATACCATCCACAGTGCTGGTGGCCTTAACGTGGTATTAGCGGGTCATGGACGAAATACCATTGATGCCTTTGGTGGTGGAAACTTCGTGTTTTCAGGCAATGGTCGCAATACGATTCATGCGGCAGGCGCGTTGAATATTGTCTTTGCTATGACGATGGAAAAAATGTCATTCGAGCGGAAGGTGGTTTTAATATCATTGGCACGGGTAATGGCGGCGGCTCAGGCGCTTCTTCTGTTGGACAGGTTGCTCACGGCGAAGTGGCAGGCAATGAAATCCGTGCTTATAGCTTCGGTAATTTCATTTTGTCAGGCGATGGCGACGACAAAATTCGAGCTGGGGGGTTACTGTCAATTGTCACTGAGGATGGTGATGACTTTGGCAAGGATACAGGGGTCGATCATCTTAAAAATTTAGCCAACGTAACAAGTGCAGGAAATATTGTACTGGCGGGCGAAGGCAACAATGTAGTGAAAGTATACGGCGGAGGTAATTTAGTTCAAACGGGGTCAGGTAACGATCTCATTGTCGCGTTTGGTTATGCGAATATGATCATTGCAGGAAATGGCACCAATGACATTACCACGCTTGGGGCTTACAACATTGTTTGGGGCGGCTCGGGCGACGACACGTTATGTACGATGGGCGATTCAAACATCTTTATTGCTGGTGACGGGAATAACACCATGACAGCAATAGGATTGAATAATGTCTTCCTTGGTGCTGGTGGCAATGATGATGTCATGGTGGCTGGTGCAAACAATATTTTGGTCATGGGCGGGGGCGACAACATCGCCGTTGCGGTAGGCGGCAATAATATTTTCCAAGGCGCCAGCGGTAACGACGCATTTATTGGTCTAGGAAATGTCAACGCTATGCTTGCGGGTAATGGTGACAACTTTATGGTTGGCGTTGGGATGAAAAACCTGTTCTGGGCAGGCGATGGTAATGATGTGATGGTCGCGCTAGGACAGTTGAATGTCATGCTGGCTGGTGACGGTGAAAATGATGTCATTGTGGCAGGCATGGACAACATTGTTCTGACGGGCAGTCAGGATGATGCGGTTGCCGCGCTTGGCACGAAAAATATCATTTCTACGGCTTCGGGTAACGATACCATTTATGCCTTTGGGTATTCGAATTTCGTTCATGCAGGCGGAGGGAATGATGTCGCGATTCTAGCGGGGCGTTACAACGTCGCCTTGACGGGGTGGGGCAATGATATTGTGGCTGCTGTTGGACAGCATAATATTTTACTGACCGAAGGCGGTGACGACGTTGTGCTTTCGGTTGGTCAAAATAATGTGGTTCTATCGGGAAGTGGTAACGATACGATAGCGGCATTTGGTAAGGAAAACTGGATAGCTTCAGGTGGTGGTGCAGATATCATTTTAGCCGTTGGTAAACGCAACATGATCGCTGCAGACAATGAGATTACCTTTTCAACAGAAGAAATTACAGAGCTTAAAAAAGGGACTGAAAATATGTTCCAAGAGAAGGATGACAAAGGTGAGCGTAGTGGTGATCCTGTAAAAGGAACGCTGGGTTCAGCAAGCTTTGAAGCTGAAATGAAAATGAGTGGCAACTTCAATTTGCTATTCCCAGAGATGGACTTCTCCGATCCAAGTGTCCCGGATTGGAAGACCCCATCATTGACGATTCCTCAGTATGACTTTGATATCCCACCTATCCCTGCATTGAAATCGGCGCCTTCATACCAATATGGTTCGCTTGGCAACTATGGCTTACCCGAAATTCATTTACCTACTATCAGTACACCGGAAATAGAGATACCGAGTATCACGTTGCCGTCACTTTGCATGCCATCACTGAGTGGATTTGGAGTGGAAGTCGATAGCCTTGATTTGGAGTTAACGTACGAATTGGATGTGAATTCATCAATATTCAGTGGTGCGGACTCGATGCTAGGTGACCTATTTGGTTACGAGTCGGGCGGAGGACAAAGTAGAAACATTCTTAACTCCCAAGCCGAGTTTAAGCCAAGGTTGAATGATAATGGTGCGTTCTTAAATATGTATACCTATCAATCGGCTGATTTGGGCGACATTGATACGGCAACGAAAGGGGCGTCTGACAATTATTTCCTTTACGGCGACGAGGACACCCCTGCCGAAGCTGGTACAGACAATCACTTGATCAATGAAACATCGGTTGGGCAATGGACAACACCGGATGACTTTGAACTTAAACACACTGAGACCACATCTGGAGGTGGTGGCGGTTCTACCGGAACCGACTCGACGACCTATACCACGGTCAAGCTCCCAACATTGCATTTACCTGAGATAAAAGTGCCAGAATTCAATCTTAACGGTTTTGACTTGTCAGGATTTAGTTTATTTGGCACGGCCTTGAGTGGGCGTGAGTTCTATGGTTTCAAGGTTCCAAACTTTGAAATCCCAGAATTTGGTGTTCCTGACTTTAGCTTGGGTGACTACACCGATATGGATGCACTGACACTGCCTGCTCAGGCCATCAATATACCCGCATTTTCTATTCCTAATGTGATTGGGATTGATTGGTCTGAACGGCTGCCTTCTTTTGACAATAATTACCACCTACTTCAAGAAAATGAAGCGGGAGACTGGGGGGATGTCATGTTGGCGCTTGGGGATACCAACCGACTGATGGGAGGTCGTGGTGACGACGTCGCGATTGGCGTTGGCCGAGAAAACGTTGTTTATACCGGCCGAGGTAATGATATTGCCCTCATGGTTGGCGCAGAAAATACTTGGCGTGATGACTACGGTGCAAATATTGCGTTGGCGATCGGCGGGACAAACACGCTCGCGGGTGGTGTTGATAATGATGTGCTGGTGGCGATAGGCAATGAAAATAACCTGTCAGGCGGCATTGGCGAAAACCTCATGGCAGCGATAGGCAACAAAAATACGATTACCGGCGATACCTCCCCTGGCATGCCGGGCGATACGCCTAAAAACGTCATCTTTGCGCTGGGTAATGAAAACACCGTTAAAGGTGGCTTTGCTACGACAACAGCCGTGGTTGTGGGTAGAAAAAATACCGTT
This sequence comes from Vibrio sp. GJ43-1, assembly GCF_055808835.1. Lineage (NCBI taxonomy): Bacteria > Pseudomonadati > Pseudomonadota > Gammaproteobacteria > Vibrionales > Vibrionaceae > Vibrio > Vibrio sp. GJ43-1. Next base: position 1,202,014 of record NZ_CM147884.1, read on the forward strand.
AAGACGACCTTTAAAGACGACTATATCGTTTCTATCGGTGTGGAAAATGACGTCGCGCTTCACAAGGGTAAGGATGTAGCGTTTGTCATGGGCATCGATAATAAAGTCTATGGTGACGCCGTCGACCAGTTCGGTTCTGATAGTGATGTCATTGTTGCGGCTGGATTGCGCAATATGATAGACGGTGGAGGTGGTAATGATGGCTTGTTTGCGGGTGGTTTATTTAATCATGTGGTGGCCGGTAACGGTGATGACTTAGTGGTCTCGATGGGCAGTAAGTCACTGGTCAGCGGTGGCAGCGGTAATGATGTTATTGCGACGATTGGCGGCGCTAATACCGTAACCGCTGGTTTAGGTGACGATTTTGCTATCAATCTAGGCTTAGCCAATGTTGTCTCGATGGGAGAAGGCAACGACACGGTACTTAATATTGGTCTCGCAGGTGTGACTTCTGGTGGCGAAGGGAACGATGTATTCCTTGATCTGGGCTGGGAGACGTTTGACTTACTTACCTCTAGTGGCGCAACCATTATTAACAAAGTATTGGGTGGGTTGACCGACTTTATGGGCAATGTTGTCAGCACCTTTGGTGGTGACAAACAAGATAGCATCGCTTCTTTGCTTAGTTTTGATGACCAATCGGTGTCATTGGGTAACGTCGGTAACGATGTGTTTGTCTCGGGCTTTGGCCGCTCTCAAGTCACAGGAGGCACCGGGAGTGATAGCTATCGATTTACCTTGGGAAGTGGTAGGTTTTGATATTTATGAATCGGATACGCCCAATGAAGTCGACACGCTGTTTATCAACTCCAACTCGACGCAAAACGACGTGGTTTTTTCTTTGGATAACTTGGTGTTATCTACAGATTATACAAACTTGGACGTTGTCTTTGATGGTCAGTCTGTCGCTGAGATTGGTCTTAATAACTGGGGGGATAACGATGTCTTTAATGTTGAAGGGTTAGCTAACCTTAGCTTTAGTCAACTTAAGCAGCATTGGGACAATATGGACGCATCGGTATCAGAGCAGTTAAGAGGTTTTGATGCCTTTGATTCTGCGTCTGCACTTGAAGAGGGCGCACAAGCTACCATTGCTTGGCTCAATGATGGCGAAGCTGGAAAAGTCGATTTCGGCGACATCAATGATGGTTTATCGAATATGGTCGATAGCATTATTGGTGATATGCACGATTCGAAAACAAAAATTGATAGCGCAGTAGGACTTGCGTGATCGGGAGCCTAGCTCGGTTATTGAGCTAGGCATTTTTTTATCTAGTAAGGAAATTAAATCATGGCAGATCAACATTATATTGATGGCATTGAAAATGTCGCGATCATTGCAGGGAATATTCGAATGGACTTTTATACGTTTGCAGTTGACCCAGAAACAAGCGGTAAGGAGCCGCCAAAAGAGCATAATTTACGTTTAGTGATGTCTCCGGATGCGTTTTTACGCAGCTGGCAAACTCATGCACAACTGCTGGAAGAACTGAAAAGTCGCGGGCTAGTAACAGAAAAACAAGCGAATACCGAACCTGAAGTCACTGAAGATCAGCCAGCCGCTAACCTTGCCCCGAGCTTTAGTTAAAAGGAGAGGATATGAACACAGCATTGGACGCGTATGTTCTTATCGCTCGGTATTACCAGATATATCACTCTGCTGATACCTTAATACGCGATCATGGGGTCAAGGATGAGCCTATGACAGCGTTGGATTTAACGCTCTTGATTAATCAAACTGGATTAACAGCGCAGTGTACGGCATTGCGCTGGCGTCAGTTTATAAGGTTAGGAGCGGCGTTTCCTATTATTATTCAGCTGAGTAACAGTGAGTTTGTTGTTGCAGCTGGTGTACGTGCATCATCAAGCGGTGAGTTAGAAGTATTAATTCAGGATCCCAAGGCGGCGAGTATGGATCTTGTGCCTATCGCAGAAAAAGCCTTTCGTTCGTATTGGAAAGGCCGTTGCATTTTTGTCCGTCCCATTGGCTCAGAGCTAGGGTTAGAGCAGCCATTTGGTTTTCGCTGGCTCTTTCATGAAGCACTGAAACAACCTGCGATGCTATACAACATTATCGTAGTATCGTTATTTCTCCATATTATTGCGTTTGTTGTCCCGCTATTTTCCATGGTGGTATTCGATAAGGTTATTGGCTACTCCGGTTATTCCACGCTTCATGTGTTGTTCATCGGTGCTGCGGCCGCTTTAGTGATTAGCGGCGTGCTATCTTTCATTCGAAATCTTATTATTTTACATGCTGTTGCAAGGTTAGATATTGAAATCGCTCACTTAACGTGTCGGCGCCTATTTAGGCTTCCTTTAGCTTTTTTCATAAGGTAGCGGCAGGTAAACTGGCGAAACAGGTGCAAGAAGCCAGTAGTATTCGAGAGTTTATTACTGGGAATTTACTTTTTACGTTAATCGAACTTACTTCCGTTGTCGTTTTGATCCCCGTGATGTGGTTTTTTAGCCCAACGTTAACTTGGTTAGTGATTGGTTTTTCAGCCGTTATTATGTTGAGTTTGGTGGCGGTTCTTCGTCCTTATCGAACACAGTTGGAGGCTCTCTATCTAGCCGAAGCCGAACGCCAGTCCATTGTGGTGGAAAATGTGCGCGGTATGGAAACGATAAAAAGCATGGCGATAGAGGAGCGACAAAAGCGTGAATGGTTAGAAGTCACTGCCGATGTTGTGTCTAGGCAACATAGAGTAGGGCGATGGAGCGGCTACATTAATGAAATTAGTGGCTTTCTACAAAAACTCATGTCATTGGTGATCATTTGGTTAGGGGCGCAATTGGTTCTGGCGGGAGAAATGACGATCGGTACCTTGATTGCATTCAACATCATGGCGAGCCGTATCGCGGGCCCGTTGGTGCAGCTTGTGGGATTGACTAGCAAATTTCAGCAGACTTCGATTAGTGTTGATATGTTAGGACGCGTGCTCAATAGCGCACCAGAGCGTGTAAGAGAAGGAGGCGTGACGTCACCAATCGCGGGTCATATTGCGGTAAAGCAGTTGAGTTTTCAATATGAACCGAATCAAGCCCCAGTTATTGACCAGCTCAGCTTTGACATTGGGCGAGGTGAGAAAATAGGCATTGTTGGACCGAGTGGCTCCGGAAAAAGCACTTTGACTCGGCTTCTTCTCGGTTTTTATAATCCGACGCAAGGCTCTATCCGAATTGACAATAACGAACTACGGGAATATGAGCCCAATTATCTTCGTTCCAAAATTGGCATTGTTTTACAAGATAGCTTCCTATTTCGCGGTTCGATAAAAGACAATATCGCTAAGTCGAGCCCCAGTAAATCACTAGAAGAGATCATACAAGTCGCTCAACTCACGGGCGCAGACACCTTTATCGACAAGCTCCCCCAAGGCTATGACACGATGCTGGAAGAAAACGGCAGCAACCTGTCAGGTGGTCAGCGCCAGCGACTTAACTTTTCTAGAGCACTGCTCGACGATCCTAAAGTGTTATTAATGGATGAGGCGACCAGTGCGCTTGATGCGGAAAGTGAGCAACACATATTGGATAATCTGTATCAACTTGCTCAAGGTAGAACGCTAATCAACATTTCCCATCGTTTATCGTCAATGCCTTATATGGATCGTATTCTGGTCATGAACGAAGGGAAACTGGAAGATTTTGCTTCTCACCACGAGCTATTGTCACGATGCTCACTGTACAAAGAACTATGGAATCGGCAGCACCCGTCGTCGTTTGCGATACAGGAGCGCGTCGGATGAAGATTGAACCTCATGACCCGTTGATAAAGCATGCCCCTAAATGGCAGCAAATTCGCCATTCTTATCCCAACCGGACTATGTATTTGTCATTGTGGGTATTACTGGTTGCTATTGTCGCGCTAATTACGTGGTCTTGTATCTTCAAAGTTAATACTTTTGTCGTCGCACGAGGGCATGTTAAGCCCGTGGCGCAAAATATTGTTATTCAGAGCCAAGCTGAAGGGTTGCTTGAGCAATATTTTGGTAGTGCGGGAACGGCCGTATCAAAGGGAGACCTCATTGCGATCATTGGTGGGAGACCAATAGAGTCAGACATTCGTTCTACCCGATACCAAATGCAACGAATGAAAGCCCGCATCCGACGGCTGGAAGCGGAGTTAGCCAATGAGGCCTATGATGTGGATAGTCCTCCGCGATCCTCTCAAAAGTTAGAAGCTTCCTTGTTTAAAGCAAGGCGCTCAGCCTATCAAGCAACGGTTACGGCCAAAAATGTCATGCTGACCTCGCTCGACACGCGATTAGGGAGCATGAAGCAAGAAGAAGTTGTGGTACTAAAGCAAATTGAACTACAAAAAAGCTCGTTGCTGATAAGCAAAGGTTGTATCAACAAGAAAAAGATCGATTTCGTCGAACAGGACCTAAGCGGGAAGCTTACCTTGATGCTCAAAAGCAGTTGTTGGAAATGCAGAGAAAGCACACGTCGTTGGTGAGCGCCATGACGTCGTTAAAAACAGAAGCCAAAAACACCCTTAGTGAATTAAAGCGATACATCAGTCAGCAGCAAGTCGATATTTCAGATCAGTTAGTGAAATCGACGAGAGAATATATCGCGCTTGAGCAGCAGTTATCTGCGTATCTCGTTCGACTAAAATTAGCTGAAATTCATGCTCCTATTGACGGCGTCATACTAAAAGTCGCGGACAAAACGTTTGGCAGTTACGTCGCAGCGAATGAGTTCTTATATGAGATTGTCCCAAACAATAGTCCGATGGAGATCGTTGTTGATTTAAATCCTTCTGATATTAACCAGGTCTCTATTGGTGATACTGTCACAATTAAACTGGATTCGTTACCTTTTACTAAATACGGCACGATGAGTGGCTCGTTACGGCAGGTGAGTGAAGATGCGCTTACTGATGATGTCTACGGTAAAGAAGCGCTGACGTTCCGAGGTTGGATTGATATTTCGAGTCTTGACGATATTCGGGACGCGCCTAGCGATTTTCGATTACAGCCGGGGCTGACGCTCGAAGCGAATATTCAAACGGACAAGCGAACGCTCATTTCATATCTTGTTTTTCCAATTGCTAAGGCATTTAACGAAAGTTTCAGGGAGCCTTAGGATGCGATTCACCTTATTGATTGTAAGCGCATTGGTACTGTCTGCTTGCTCCGTCACTCCAGTTAAAGTGACACAGGAACAAATAGATCTGCGAGTGATGCAACAGAGCAAATGGATTGAAAATACCCAGATGGAAATCACGGGGCCATTATCCCTGTCTGACGCGGTTATTTTAGCTTTAAAGCACAATTTAGAAATTGAGCAAGCAAGGTATCGAGTATTAGTCGGGCAAACTGCGCTTAATCACTCGGTGTTGGGTTATTTGCCACAACTTAATTCGAATTCGAATCGATACGTGAGAAGTAATGATGGCGGCGCCGTGGATGTGTTGCCTCCGGCGCGGGATAAAAACTCCTCGTCGACGACAATATCATGGTCTTCACTCGACCTTGGACAAGCCTATTTAAGGGCGCAAGAGTTGGGGAATGAAGCCTTGATGGAAGAGCAGCAGCAAAGGCGGGTGTTGACTCGCATTGTTCGTGAAGTACTAAGTGCTTACGTTGAACTTGCCGCCATTGAGCAGGAAATAGAACAATCTAGGCAAATTTTAACGTTATTGGACCGCAGTTTAGCTAGAGTGAAGCTGCTGGAAAATAGTCATTTGGTGGATCCACTAGTCTTGCTTCAATATCGCGAACAATTGCTTAGGTTACGTATTCAACTTGAAGAGTTAGAACTTGATTATTTGTCATCAAAACAGGAACTCATGACATTGATCAGCGCACCTGGCTTGGAGGTGTCAATTATTCATAAAGGTCAGAATACGTTTAATCTCTCGCTTGATGGTACTGAGCTTAAGGTGTTGGAGCGTTTTGCGCTTTATCATCGCTCTGATCTTATGGAATCTATGTATCAGATTGAAAATGCAGGGCTTGAGATAAAGCGAGCTTGGTTGGATGCATTGCCAAACTTCTCAGTGGGTTATTCGAGCTATTATGACTCGGATCCAAACCTGAGAAACAGTGAGTGGCTTCAAGTTGATCTTAATCTAGCAATAAAGGTGATTGAGCTACTGACATTGCCTGCGAAACTTGATGAGTTAGAAAAACGTCAAGCACTTGAGCAGCTGGCTTCATTGGCGAATGCCGTTGCTATTGTAGGTCAGATTAGAGCTGCCAATATCGCCTATCAAACGGATAAAAAGCGTTTGGCTATGGAGTCACAGAGAACGCGTACTCTTGAAGAAATATTTGAGTTAAGGCAGCAAAGGTTGAGCTATGAATTAATGGATGAATTAGACTTATATAAGGCGCAAGTGCAATGGGTTATTGCCAAGGTTAAGAAGGCCCAAGCGTATAGCCAGTATCAAAGATCCATTTTACGAATACTCGAAGAGTCAGGTGTGGACTTATTTCCAACAACGTCTGCGACAGCGACATCAAGTGAATTTAAAACCAGCGTCGAACACTGGTTACGTGATTTGCCGAGCAATGTTTCTCGGCTGTTAGCTCAATACAATGAAACCCCAAAATGCCATGCTATGAGTTTACATGGCTGCTCGTAATGCCTGCTTAGTGATCATGAAGATTAAGGCATCATTAAGGTTTAGCTGTGATCAAGAGTTAGCTGTCATTAAGACTTAAATGGCGTTGATAACCCGAAAATCCATTATCTCCCCAGTATGCGCTATTTGATTCACCACCAACTAGCAAAGCTTGGATCGTGTCTACTCGACAACCAAGCTGCTGGGCGAGTTCAAAAACACTTCCCGTATCACCTCTGAGGTCGCGACGTTGATGAGACAATATTGTTCGTGGTTAGGATTAAGACAATAAGCCATAGGGGACCTCCAGTGGTTAGAATGAACATTGAACCTCTTCAATATACCCAATAAATACATAAAGTGGAATTTTTCATTTCAATAAATGAATTTTTGTGATTATAGAGCGTTAAGAATGACTATTGGAATATGAGGGGACTAACGGGATGACCGAAAGCGGCGGGTGTATATTGTTAACAAATGAAAAAAGGCGAAGAATTCACTAGAGTTACGGGTTGAGGTTCTCTACACTGGTTGCCGCTCGCTCTTAACATCGAGCGTGCTCTAGCATTTGACTAACGGTAACGAAACCAATTTGACGCAACGTTTTTCTCTGATCTTCGTGAGAAGTCTTTACACAAAAAAGCAAAATTCGCTTTGACCTTAACGGTTTGGGTGCTGTTTGTGTGTTTGTTGCAAAATAGTGGTGTGCTGCAAGTGTGTTCGCCGCTAAAAGACATGAGTGGCGTACCCACCGCGGCAATAGTTGCACAGCCAACTCTACAGCCGGGTTTAAATACCGCGCTGAACGCCAGTGCTCTTGAGAGTATGTCATTAGACAGTGCGGCCTCTAAGAGTACGATTACGTCAAGACAAGGCGGCGATCAGCAAGCCAGTGAAGAGTGTCATCTGTCTAGCCAGTTATTGAGTTTCCATATCTTCGATCTTGATAGTCTTTGGCTGATTACCCTTATTGTCACGATTCTCGCTCTGGGTATTTATCGTGTTCAGAGAATGTCGTTTGTCCCCTTTACACCGCCGATTTTTAGTCGATATCGGATCCATCTCCGGCACTGCACCTTCCAAGAATAACGAGTCCAAAAATAAACAAACACTTCCGTATTTGGCTGTTAACACAGCTCAACACGTCGTAATTTTATTTTAGGAATATCAATGAAAAAGCAAACCGCATACCCGCACTCCGTCGTACAGCGACTGGCGTCATTTGTGTTTGGCCTTTGGTTTTTGAGTACATTAATACTCAGCCCTCTGGCCTTAGCCAATCCCTCTTCTAGCCCTATTGCAACAGGCGTTGAGACTGGCTGGCTCACCAGTGACTTTCATCCTCATGTTGAAACGCGAGTGGTTCTTACTGGGCAAGTCGATGAGCAAACTCAAACCGTTGAAGGTTTTTTGGAAGTTCGTTTATCCGGTGATTGGAAAACCTATTGGCGCTCTCCGGGCGAGGGTGGCATTGCCCCTTCGCTGGACTGGCAACAATCAAGTAATATTAAGGCGATAAAATGGGAGTGGCCTTACCCTCATCGTTTCGAACTCTTGGGTTTAGAGACGTTAGGCTATAAACATGATGTCGTGTTCCCACTGCATATCGAAGTTAACGATATTCACAAGCCGGTCAATTTGTCGGCGACAGCAACGATTTCAAGCTGCACAACCGTTTGTGTATTGACGGACTTCCCTATTGATATGACGTTTGTGCCTAGCGAACTGTCCTTATCAGAAACGGCGATGTATCAATATGCGCAAGCGATGAGCCTTGTGCCAAAAGCGTCGCCTTTCATTGATGGTGTCCAAGCCATTTGGGACGCATCTCGTCAAGAGCTTCAAGTCACCGTGCTTAACGCGAGAGGATGGGTGAAACCGGATCTGTTGATTGATAGTCAGGATGATGTGGTTGAGGACTATTCATTTCTATCGCCCAAAATTAATATAGATGGCGATAAAGTCGTGGCGACGTTTAAGGTCACGAGTTGGTTAGGTGACCCCGATTTGGATTCACGTTCGATCTTGGTCACCATGATTGATGAAAACCTACTAGCGGAGCAAGCGATAACGGTAAATAGCGGAGTTATCACAGGCAATGACATCGCCAGCGCTTTGTCGTCTGCTTCTATGTTATCGATGCTTGGTTTTGCATTATTGGGTGGTTTGATACTCAATATTATGCCATGTGTGTTCCCGGTATTAGGGATGAAATTGAGCCATGTTATTTCCGCTGCAACGGCAGAGAAAACGCAAATACGCGCTCAATTTGTTGCCTCATCTATGGGAATAATCACGTCATTTTTGCTACTGGCTTTATTTATTACCGTATTGAAATGGTCAGGGTCTAGCATTGGCTGGGGCATCCAATTTCAAAGCGGTGGCTTTATCGCCGTTATGGTGCTGATCACCGGATTATTTGGTGCCAATATGCTGGGTTTATTTGAGCTTCGACTACCGAGTTCAATGAACACTTGGATGGCGACAAAAGGTGATAACTCCTATGTCGGACACTTTGTGCAAGGTATGTTTGCCACACTGTTGGCAACGCCATGTTCTGCGCCATTTTTAGGCACAGCAGTGGCTTTCGCGCTTGCGACCAGCACGAGTGCCACGTTTGCAATTTTTACCGCTCTTGGCTTAGGGATGGCTCTGCCGTGGGTTCTGATAGCGCTGTTTCCAAGCTTGGTTTCGTGGTTGCCCAAGCCTGGTGCATGGATGAACCGGGTGAAAATCTTATTCGGCTCGATGATGTTATTGACGTCAACGTGGTTACTGTCGTTGCTTAGCCATCATTTACCACCGTTTTGGATTGGTGTATTGGCATTGGCGGCGTTGGTGTGGCTGTTTCTGCGCGTTAAATCGTGTTACGGGGATAAACCAGCATTATTACTAGGTGGGGTGAGCATCATAGCGTTGGCGGGAGGATTGATGATTGGCAGTATGACCGCCGACCGTTGGGCAACGCCATTACCACCTGAGCCTGACTGGGCAGCGCTGTCGACTACTCGAATCGCCAATGAAGTGGCAGCGGGGCACACGGTTTTCGTCGACGTGACGGCCGATTGGTGCATTACCTGTAAGGCCAACAAAATTGGCGTTATCCTGCAACCTCCAGTTTATGACACCTTGCAACAAAGCGATGTTATTGCCATGAAAGGAGACTGGACCACGCCAAGTGACGACGTCACCGCTTTTCTTCGTTTTTATGGTCGATACGGTGTGCCTTTTAACATCGTGTTTGGCCCTAATGCGCCTGACGGTATTCCATTACCCGTCATTCTTACCAATGACGCTGTGCTCAATGCCATTTCCAGCGCACGAGGTGAGCAATAATGTGGTCACGCAAAAAGACGAATAAAGCATCGGCCAAAGGTTGGCGTCGGCATGCACGAGAGTGGGGAACAATCGCCATTGTTATGGTCTTGGTGACGATAGCTGTCGACTATTATCGCACTCGTGATATGCCTCAGATGGACTTACCTGCTTTAAGTGGTAAGACGTTAGATGGTCAGTGGGCCGATGTAATAGAACAAAGTAAACAAGCGCTGGTTATCGTTTATTTTTGGGCGACGTGGTGCCCGGCATGTAAGTTTGTCACGCCAACCATTGATTGGTTTGATGGCCCTTATAATGTCGTTGGTGTGTCGACGATGTCTGGGTCAGATGCTCGGGTTAGCCGTTTTATGACCGGGCAAGATAGGCACTTTTCCAATATTAATGATCCCAAAGGGCAACGAATGAGTCAGTGGGGGATTACGGCAACCCCCACCATTGTAATTATTAAAGATGGAAAAATAGCATCAACCACGACAGGCGTGACGACCCCAATGGGCTTATTTGCTCGTTTAGTCATGCTTTAACTAACAACGAATATTGAGTTTAAAGATATCGTGACGATGTCACGATATGACCGATTTAAAATGGATAAGTAAAGATGAAAAACGTAACGCACGAGACAAAATATACGGCTATGAAAACGTTCAAACCTTTCGTGACCTTGGCACTGTTTACTTTAGTGAGCACACAAAGTGTTGCGGGGACGGTGACGAATGATACCCAGAACAAAATCGAAGACATTACCCAAATGCTGCAAGAAAACCCAGAAGTGGTCGACAACCTTCATCAGAGTCTTATGGCATTTATTGCTCAGCAGCAAGGTATCACAACGACGTTACAGCGTTATCAGCCTCATGTGAATAGCGCCGCACATAGCGCGTTTGGGGCCATGGAAGATCCACAATTGACGATTATTAACGTGACGGATTACAACTGCCCTTACTGTAAAAAATTGGATCGTGAACTTGAGAAGTTGGCACAAGCCTACCCACAAATTAAAGTGGTGAATATTTATACGCCACTTAAAGAGCACAACAGCCCGCTTGAATACAATACCGCAAGTTACGCGTTGAATGTGTGGCGAAACATGCCAGAGAGCTATGCGCAAGTCCATGAATTATTGGTTGCGAACCCTCGAATGCATAGTGAGCGCACCATGAAGGCGATAGCTGAGAAAACGGGGACTCAAAACCAGCTCGTTCAATCAAAGGTATCGGATGAATTATTGGAGCGTAATCAACAATTTTTTCGCGACTTAGGCTTACGTGGCACACCTGCTTTAGTGATTAATGATCAAATTATACCGGGTTACTTACCGTACCCAGAGCTAGAGAAAGTGTTGAAAGCAGAGCTCAACCCATCGTAAACACGGCCGTGGGTTAAATGGCCGCCCTAGCGCAATGACGTCGTGGCATTGGCTAGGGCGGTGCATTTGGCTGGCTTAGGGTACCCAGGCGCTGAGCTTATGTTTGTTACCCCTAACGCTATGGGCGGCTCTCACTATTTAAATAGTCGGTTAGAATTGTGGTAATCGCTTCAAAATCGTATTGGGCTATGGCGGAATGAAGCTGTGATCTGTGGTGATCGCTTAATATCGTCGTCGTTAAAATATCGGAGTTTTCTAGCAATGATATCGCCGCCATATCGAACTCTTTTGCATGCTCTATAATGGCGTAAATAGGGGCATTATGAATGGTTGCTTGTGTTTCTGAAGCCGCAGTAAGCGCCGCTTCGGTGTTCATTAGTTCATTGTGGGGCTCTATCGCGAGCGGTGCTATGGTCGGTGTACATTGAATGATCATTTCTTCAACACTTTGGTTCAGCTTGGTTTCTTGAATGTCTATCGCGTCAAAATTTTCGGTCTGTAATGAATGCTCTATGTCGGCACAAAGCGCGACGATGTCTTGCATCCCTAAATTCCCCGCTATGCCTTTTAATGTATGAATATCAAATGAATACTCCGGAGCGTTATGTTGTTGCCAAGCAAATGTGTGCTTTTGGTACTGTTGGCAAAATTGCTTGAGCAATTTCAAATAGAGCGCCCTATTTTGGCTGGTGGCAGCTAGCCCATTTTCAGTACATAGTCCCGCTATAGAAGATAATTGATGAATGGTTTGTTCAGCGCTGAAACTAACCGTAGATACGTTTGCTCTGTTGTCGGGTGTTGCGAGTGATGGACGGGATTTAGAGACGGTGATCCACTTCGCCATGGTGCGAAACATTTCATCGATGAGTAATGGTTTACCGATCAGGTCGTTCATGCCGCTAGCGAGTACTTTCTCTTTATCACCAACCATAACATTCGCCGTTAGGGCAATGATAGGCAGCGCATTAAGACCTAAGTCTTGGCGAGCACTTTGGGTGGCCTTGTAGCCATCAAGAACGGGCATTTGGCAGTCCATTAACACACCGTCATAGTGGTTGGTGGTTAATTTATCTAAGGCGATTTTACCGTTGCAGGCGACATCCACAGACATGCCATGCATTTCTAATACTTCACGCGCCACTTCTTGATTTATTTCGTTGTCTTCGACGAGCAGTATTTTTGCGCCAACCAGTGTAGCCATATCTTTACTCATTTGGATATCGCGTTTTCTACGATGGGGAGTGCGTTGCTTTGAGACTAGGGTGTTCATGAGCAGGTCCACTAAGGATGAGTTAGTAAACGGTTTTTCGAGAATATCGGCGACGATGATATCGGTATCTTGCAGCGCTTCGGATATGTCGTTGGATCCTTTGGACGTCAAAATGACCAATTTACTCACCAGTAGCTTAGAAAACTGTTCGCGTAATTGATAGATTTCTCCGATGTTATCAAAGCCATCAAAGCGCCAATCATAAATCACTAAGTCAGCTTCAATCACAGAGTCTTGCATTGCGCTCGCCAGTTCAGGCAAGTTGTTGAAGCAATGTACCTCGCATTGCATCCGTTGCAATTGAGCGTTGATGATTCTAGTCGCTTCTTTTGAATCATCCACTAGCAGGATTTTTTGCTGCTCAAGATTGAGGGGTATAGGGCTTTGTTACTGTTGGCGACTTCCGCAAACTGGGCGGTGAAGGTAAATATGGAACCTTGATTTGGTTGGCTAGTGACTGAGATATCGCCTCTCATTAGGGTGACCAGTTTTTTTGTGATCGCGAGTCCCAACCCCGTCCCGCCATACTTTCTAGTGGTTGAGCTGTCAGCCTGAGTAAACGATTGGAACAGTGTTTGTATTTGTTCTGGCGTCATGCCTATACCGTCATCAATGACTTTAAATTGGAGTGTGTACTGTTGGCTGGAATAGGAAATGGTGGAGATGAGAACTCGAATTTCGCCTTGCTCCGTAAATTTGACGGCATTGGATCCAAGGTTGATGAGGATTTGTTTTAGGCGCAGAGCATCCCCCATCATTAGTGTTGGAACATTGGGGTCGATATCTATGAGTAGGTCGAGGTTTTTTTCGCGAGCACGTTCACCGATAAGGTTGATGAAATCTTCAATCACTTCATCAAGTGCAAACTCAAGAGTTTCAAGTTCTATTTTACCTGCTTCTACTTTTGAGAAGTCGAGGATGTCATTGATGACGCCCAATAAGGATTTTGCAGAGCTGTGAACCTTAGTGATGTAATTACGTTGCTTTTTATCGAGGTCGGTTTCAAGGGCAAGGTGGCTCATACCGATAATGGCATTCATCGGTGTGCGGATTTCATGGCTCATAGTGGCGAGGAAATCGGATTTAGCTTGGTTGGCATGCTGGGCGCTATCATTAGCTTGTTCGAGCACTTGTGTGACGCTTTGTAGTTCAATGTGGGATCGCCTTATGAGATAGCCCAGCATCATTAATGCCAATACAAACAACACCGCGCCATAAGAAATGTAAGCAGAAAGATCTCTTGCTTGCGACATTTGTTCGAAGCGACGATTGCGGATATCCAAAATCGCACTATCTATTTCAATCGCTGACTCGACCATACGTTTGGCGATAGTGTCGGTTTGATCGGAAACGGCTTGGACGCGATAGAAATCATCAAGATACATTTTTAGTATCGGAGAAAGCTGCACAAAGAGTTGCTTTTCATCGTCTTCTATCAGCAAACTAGCAATTATTTCGGCTCGGTGCATCGCTCGTTGCAGCAGCATAATGACTTCCTGAGCATAGATGCTTTTGGCTTCTCCGGTAATCGCGAGTGAAAAGTCACGGTCAGTTTGGCGAGCGGAATCAATTTCTTTAATTAGTGAGGTAATTTCTTTGGAAATATTGAGGCGCTGTGCCATTAAGTTTTGAATCGCGGTGACTTTTTCTTCAGCGGTTTCAAACACAAGACTTTCGTTACTTCTTAAATCGAGAGCGGCTTGTGCGAGTTCGAATGCGGTCATAGCAAAATTACGGATGAGGGGATTGCTGAGACTAACATCTGAGGGACCGGAGATATTTTCTAGTTGATGTAGTCGTTCGTAAAAATTTTGGCTCAATGAATCTAATCGGTTAAGAAGTTCACGGCTATGAGGGTTTTTGATGCGAGTTTTTAGCTGCTCCAAATATCGAGATATTTTTTTTAACTCAGCCAAACTTAAGCGATAATCCTTTTTTTCATCAAAAACCAGAAAGTCTTTGGCGAAATTGCGGGCAGACTCAACAGAGACTGAAAGCCGATAAGAAATTGCGGAGTTCTTTGAAATGTCGCTCATTTCATCACGAAGTTCGCTGACCCGTCGTTTGTCCAAATCAATGTATTTGAGTTGCAGGTTGTGGATTGCATCTGACAAGATGCTCGCTTTACGTGCATTTTGCACCATCAAATATCGTTCACTGACGAAGCTCAAGCTTAAGTCGGTGTAGTCGGAAAAATCACGTTCATATTGGGAGATACGATTGATCAGGTCCTGAGTGCCAGAGCTGTCTTCTTGGCGTTCTTTGTGAAATGTTTTTGCCAAAACAAGCGCGGTTTGCATGTAGCTTAATGCGACTTCCGATTCTTTGACGGACAAGTCTCGAGTAAAGGATAGTTCATGCAGTCGAGCGCGGTCTAGGGTTAGAAGAAGCTGCCCAGCCCCTTCATAGCGGTCAACTGAACTAAATAATTTGTTAAGGCTTACCCAAGCCATGAGCCCGACGCCAAATAGCATGACGATGACAATCAAAAACCCGACCACAATACGATTGGAGCGAACGATTGAGCGTTGTACGTCGTTTGATAGCATGGCATATCTTCCTTGATTACATCTTATTTTTGGTCGTATTTGAAAGTGTGAGTCAATCACTAAATTTTTGTTGAATGACGACAATATCTGATTTGAGCGAGATAAATTTGTCGACTAATTGGGGGTCAAAATGATGCCCAGATTGTTCCGTTAAGAATTGAAAGGCGTCGTCTATTGCCCATGCTGGTTTATAAGGTCTGACGCTGGTTAGCGCGTCAAATACATCGGCAATCATGACAATGCGCGCCGACAAAGGGATCTGGTTACGCAGCTACGCCTTTAGGGTAGCCACTGCCGTCCCACTTTTCATGATGATATTGGGCGATCTCTTTAGCGAGCGTGAGCAGTGGTGAAGTGTGCGAGCCTAAGATTTCGACGCCATAATCGACATGTTTTTTCATTTCTTTCCATTCATCGTCGTTAAGCTTTTCGGGTTTGAGCAGTATTCGGTCTGCAATACCTATCTTCCCCACATCGTGCATGGGGGCAGCTTCAAAGAGTAAATCACGCCAGTGCGGAGAAACATGGATAGCTTCGGCTAACAAACGGCTGTAATGACTCATCCTGATGACGTGCATACCCGTTTCATTATCTTTAAATTCCGCGGCTCTTGCTAAGCAGTTAATGATCTCCGACTGGTTTTCACGAAGTGCTTGAGTACGCTGTTGAACTTCTTGCTCAAGCATTTGGCGCTGGTTATGTAAAAACAAATGTGTCGCAACTCTGGCTCGTACAATTGCTGGGCTAATTGGTTTAATAATGTAGTCGACAGCCCCTAGCTCAAAGCCTTTCGTTTCATCGCCAATTTGGCTTTTCGCCGTGACAAAAATAACCGAGTATATCTTGAGTGATGGGATTACTTTTAAGGTGTTGGCATACTTCGTAACCGTCCATCTCAGGCATCATGACATCCAGTAAAATGAGGTCTGGCTTAGGTGTTCGGCTGGCAATCTTTAGAGCGATCGCGCCACTGGTTGCCACTTTAATTTTATAGTGTTCAGACAAGACGCCATTGAGAACATCAAGGTTGCCTGGTGTGTCATCGACTAATAGAACGGTAAACGCTTTCTCACCCACCTATGTCTCCTATGTCAGTACGCTTAAAAAATGTATTAAATAAGTATTGCCTAACTTGCTGATAAATCAATAATTAAATGATTGTAAAAGTGTGATGTGTCATACCAACGTTTGCTGAGGAAAATTCATCTTCATTTAAAGTGAATTAGACTTGCTGTATCCAGTGATAGGTCGTGTCAGGTGATCTTTAAGGGGGGCGAATGATATTAGTTAACGCTGAACTTCTTGCTTAGCGAGGTATCCACTTGATGGTCGAACCTTGTATAATTTTGAACGAGTCAATTGTTGAAGATGAGAGCGCAAAGAAAATGAGAAAGCACTACACCGTTGAAGGGAAGAATAATGGCTATCCAAAACTCGCGCTTTGCGATCGTTGCGTACAAGACTACGTTGTGATCAGTGAAGGCGAACGTACGTACGATGAGTGTGCAAAATGTGGGGAGGATGACTAGTGCTCGTTCGCATTCAATCACTACTTTAGCGATAACGAATGAAGTGGATGTCTTTGAGAGCGCGATATCTAGTCCGTGCTCGAAGTGGCGCTAGAATGCCACGGCGCTTCAGTTAGTCTGAAGTGGGGTATACTTGGCTTTCAGGTTTAAACGGTCCGTGATACAAACTGTCCGTGATACAAACTGGCGGTCAGTCGCCAGTTTGTATATAACAACGGAACGTTAGTCCTCTTAAAAACGCTAAAGCTTCTTAATAACGCTAAAGCTTCTTAAAGATAATCGATGTATTAATGCCACCAAATGCGAAGTTATTACTCATCAGGTATTTGGCATCGAGTTCACGTCCTGAGCCGGAAATGTAGTCGAGCTTGCCACACTGTTCATCTAGCGTATTGAGGTTTAGTGTTGGGTTGAACCAACCTAGGTGTGCATCATCTCTAAGCTTAACCATGCTTCAATCGCGCCACAGGCACCTAACGTGTGGCCAAAATAGCTTTTCAAAGAGCTAATCGGTACTTCGCCAAAGACATTAGCCGTTGCGTTACTTTCGGCAATATCACCGCGTTCGGTGGCGGTTCCGTGGGCAGACACGTAATCAATTTTTTCTGGGGATAGGTTGGCATTTTGTAGCGCCATTTCCATACATATTTGCATGGTTTCCATTTGTGGTTGCGTCACATGGGCAGCATCACAGTTACTGGCAAAACCGATAATTTCCGCATAAATGGTCGCGCCACGAGCGATGGCGTGTTCATACTCTTCTAATACTAACGTGCTTAAGCCCCTTCGCCAATAACCAGACCATCGCGGCTGGAATCATAAGGGCTAGGTGTGGATTTAGGCGCGTCATTTTTTAGGCTTGTGGCAAATAAGGTGTCAAATACGGCGGATTCAGTTGGACAAAGCTCTTCACCACCATAAACAACCATCACCGTTTGATAACCGTGTTTCACCGCTTCATAGGCATAGCCTATCGCTTGGCTGCCAGAAGTGCAGGCACTGCTGGTTGGAATGACGCGCCCTTTAAGTCCGAAAAATAGTCCTACATTAACGGCCGTGGTGTGCGGCATCATCTGTACATAAGTGGTGGCGGTAATTGCACGGGTACTTTTTTCGTTGAGCATGACACCAAATGCGCCGATGGCATCGGTACTGCCCGTTGAGGAACCATAGGCGATACTCGGTTTGTCCATTGGTGAGCACATCCTGACCAAGAAGGCCTGATTGAATCAGGGCATTTTCGGTGGCAACGGTAGCTAACTTGGAAACTCGTCCCATCCCTCGAACTTGCTTACGTTTGTAGTGTTTAGGTAATTCGAAGTGATCAATCGGTGCGGCTAACTTGGTATTTAGCCCATCGTATTGTTCATAAGAGGGCATATACTGTGTCGCATTTTCACAGGCGCGAAGCTTTGGTTCAACCGACGCCCAGTCGTTACCAAAAGCGGTAACACCCGACATACCAGTGACAACAACACGACGGTTCATACTAGACCTCCGTTAACGGAAATAACTTGTCGGGTGACATAAGATGCGATGTCTGACATCAGGTAACTAACCAATCCAGCCACTTCTTCTGGCTCACCCATGCGACGAAGAGGGATTTGCGGCATAGCGTGTTCTTTGACATGTTCATCAACCATACCAGTATCAATAAGGCCAGGTGCGACACAGTTGACGGTGATTTTACGCTTAGCGAGCTCAAGCGCGAGTGACTTTGTTGCGCCAATGACAGCAAGCTTTTGCTGCGCTGTAATTGGTTTGTCCACGATTACCCATGATGCCAGAGACGGAAGCAAGCGTGACAATGCGCCCTCCTTTGCGTTTTTGAACCATTGGCATGACGCAAGGGTGAAGGACATTGTAGAAGCTGTCTAAATTGGTATGAATCACGCCATCCCATTCTTCTTCTGTCATCGCAGGGAATGCGGTATCTTTTGTTACACCCGCATTATTGACGACACCGTAGTAGGCACCATGCTGCTCAATATCGGCTTCTAAGCGCTCGCGACATTGTTGACGATTACTGATGTCAAATTGAATTAATCGTCCGCTACCACCATTTGCTTCGATGGTTTCAAGTGTGTGCAAAGCACCTTGCTTATCACCCATGTAATGCACAGCAATGGTAAAGCCATCGCTAGCGAGTTGGATAGCAATCGCTTTGCCGATGCCTTTACTGGCACCAGTGACTAAAACTTGTCGGCTCATTGAGAGTTCCTATTTTTCATTTCTTCTAATTTTTGTTCTGACGGTACATACACATTGAGTTGGCAGGAGGCGATGGTAGCTCCGTTCAATTCTAATCGGGCCGAGAAGACTGCCATGCCGCTGTCTTCTATTATTTTTTCAGCATGAATATCCAGCGTCTGACCTTGCTTAAATGTGTCGCATTCTACCTGATATCGTCGACTTCCTAATAGAAATCCGACGGGTGGCGCTTCACCTTTTTGTTTGGCGTGAAATCCAGACCATGCGGCAACAGATTGCGCCATGAATTCGATACCGACATAGGCTAAGCATTGATTGTGCTTCTGCGTTGAAGAACAGATGGTGATCGCCAATATCGACTTGGCAGTGAACGGTTTCACTTTGAATATTGATAACCCGATCGACCAGTATCATGGGGTCGTCGTGGGGGAGTAGCTGATCAATGGTAGGAAAGCTAGTCATTCCATACTCCAAAAATTAAGCTGATATTATTGCCGCCAAACGCGAAAGAGTTACTCAATATTGCTCCACCATTAAGTGTAAGGTCGGTTTCGACCAAATTGATCTCTATATCATTCGCTTTGTTTTGGCAGTGTTGTTTAGGTAACAGCAAATCATAGTTAAGTATATACCAAGCGATAGCTGCTTCAGTGGCACTGGCGGCCCCTAGGGTATGTCCGGTCAACGGTTTCGTTGAACTAACAGGCACCGATTGCCCAAATACGCGAGCGATGGCTTTGCTTTCCATGCGATCATTTAACGGCGTGGCGGTGCCATGCGCATTGATATAACCGATGTCTTCGGCCGTTAAGTGTGCATCGGTGAGTGCTTTTTGCATGGCTTGCTCTGCACCGTTCCCGTCTGGATGAGGGGCAGAAATATGGTGTGCATCTGAACTGTCACCAACGCCAAGCAGAGCAATGTGTCTTTGGGAGGCAGGGCTAGGCGTTTTAGATAGCAGCATAAACGCCGCGGATTCGCCGATATTGATGCCATTGCGATCTTCATCAAAAGGGCGGCATAACTGTTCGGAGAGTGCTTCTAAGCTATTGAAGCCATTTAGGGTTAAGGCACAAAGTGTATCCACACCGCCGACGATGACGGCGTCAACCAGGCCTGATTTTAGTAAGCGTTTGGCACTAAGAAATACACGACCACTTGACGAACACGCAGTAGAAATGGCGTAGCAAGGGCCGCTGATATCAAAATAGTCAGCGATAAAGTCGCTGCAGTTGCCTAACTCTTGTTTGCTGTAGTGGAAGTGAGAGGGGAACTCGCCATTCGCTAGTTTAGCCGTGTATGCGGTTTCACCATCCGAAATGCCCGAGGTGCTGGTACCGACGATAACGGCCACTCGCTCTGAACCGTATTGTGCGATAGCTTCACGTACATTGACTTCAATTTGCTGCAGGGCTGAAAGCGCGAGACGGTTGTTTCTTGAATCATAGTGAAGCAAATGTGGGGGCAGACTAGGGAGCGTGTCGGTGACTTTACCCACTATCGTCGCTCCGCCAGCATTGAGCAGTCCTTCAGCGTGTTCCATGCTTGGGCAATCACGCAATGACAAACGTTGTTGAATGCTTGCTGGCGTATTGCCTAACGCGGAATGAAAGCCGCACGCATGGATAAATATTGGTGTTGGAGAATTGGTTTGCTTCATGCCTGAGTATTATTCGTCGTTGAGTTTAAAGTTGAGCGTTTGGATCACGATTGAGTACCCTAATTGCTGGTGTTCAAAATGAATCTTACCCTGCAATGGTTCTCTATTATCGTAACGAATGATGATAACGGGAGTGCCTAGGTTTCATCGATGATTTGACGTTGACCTGCCGTGTCTATGATACGCCACTTTATCGTATTTAGTGGGGCTTCCCAAGCACTTTGCGGCCAGAGTGTTATCATCAAATTAAATAAAATCTGCTGTGGCTCGGGTAGGGTATTTTCTAGTCCGTTCAATACGTTGGCGTTAATATCATCATTTTGGTAAGTCAGTGACATGATACGTGTGCCCCAAGAGGAGAAACCTGCCAAAATCACCTTGTCCTTATCCACCTGCAGTTGGACGGGAAGCTGTGAGGATTCGAGGCCTTTTTCACCCTGCCAAGTGGCGCTTATTAACTGACTGGCGGTGAGTTGATAGCCTAGCTCAGCAGGGGCGGGTAAAGCGACAGTGGTTCCAGGTTTTAACTGTACTTGTGTCGAGGCGGCTTGTGGCGTTAGTGCGCAGCCGATAACGCTGTTTAAGACAAACAACACTGCCAAATACTTAACCGCTTGTCTAACGAATAGACTCTTGTGACCAGCACGAGTGGCCATCATTGATTTTATTGACATTATTGCGACTCCCTATGTTCACTTTGGACAAGATCAATCGCTAACGGAGAGAGCAACCAAGCAATGAAAATACCAGTAAGAACGGTGATCCCAAAGCTGTGAATGGCATGCGTATCACTGAGCGATAGTAACCCAAAGGACAGCAGTGTGGTTATCGCAGATAACGTAATGGCAAGCAAGGTGCTGTGGCAGCGCTGCTGTTCGGCAAAAAATAGCGTGTAGTCAATACCGATACCGATGATTAATACTAACGCGAGTAAATTAAATAAGTTCAACTCGCTACCTGTCGCCGCTGTGACGGCGAGCCCGGCAAGGCAAGCGATAAGTGATGGCAGTAAGATACGAATGGCTCGTTTAATGTCATATCTCCAAACTAATATCACGGCAATGGCGAAGATGGCCAAAGCAAGAAGTTCCATGATTTTGATGCGGTATTGACCAAATAGCTCTGACACTTCTTCAGCTTTATTAAGATAAGTAATCTGTGGTTGTTGCGTTGACAGTGCTTTCACGACGGCGGCGTCGCTGACATCTTTGAGAAGAATGACGGAGGCCACTTGTCCTTCAATTTCGCCAAGGTAGAGAAAACGCAATGGCTCAGAGACGGGATGCTGAAGGTAGTCTGGCAGGGTGACCAGAGTAGGCTGCTCCGCGATTTTGGGGTAACGAGTAAGGTGCAAAGCCTTAGCTAAAGCCTTACCTTGGTCAAGATACAATGACTGGATGAGTGTGAAGTCTTCCACCTGTCTTTGTTGAGATGGCAGGTAGCGGTGAAGGCTTTGATAGCCACTGATTATTTGCGTATCTTGCCAGTCGTTGAGTTGTGATTCGAGTGACTCGAGCGATTGCAACAGCGCTTCATTATCATCGGCGGTGACCACCAACATCTGCTGGGAAGATTGCATGCCCGTTAAGGTTGCAATGAGGGTTTCTTGTTGCTTTAGTGCAGCAGGCATAGCTTGCAATTGATGAATGTCGTCGTTGTAACGTACGTGCGTCATGGCAAATAAACTGAGGAATAAAATGGCGCTTGGTAAGCCCCAAGATACGAAACGGTTTTGCCATGTGGTCAGCCATAGCTGACTCAGTTGTTGACCGGGCAATTGACGTGGTTTACTTGGCGAACGCGCTAAAATAGGGTACCAAGCGACGACAGTGGCATACGCAGAAATCAGTCCTATAGCAGAAAACAGGGCTAATTGCTGCAAGCCTGGGAAAGGGGCGATAAATAGCCCTAAGTAACCAATCAAACTGGTCATTAACCCCAACGTAATCGCAATAAAAATGTGTTTTAGCCCTTTCAGACTATCCCATTTATTGCCTGCGGCAAGCCGATCGGTGAGGAAGTGAAAGGCGTAGTCAATCGAGACTCCGATAAGGCTAGCACCAAATACCAAACTAAATAAATGGACACGACCAAATACAAACGTCGTGACTGCCATGGCAACCAGTAGGCCAATTGAGACAGAAAGTAAGGCAAGGGCAAGCGGCGTCAGGCTGCGAAAAACCATGGCGATCAGCAGCACCACGCCCAGTAATGAGAACACGCCGATAGTACTGATTTCAGATTTGGCACTTCGTGTGCCAAAGTCGGCGTAAAACAACACCCCAGTATGAGCCACGTCCACCTGATAGTGTTGGGTCAGATTTTGCTGCCATTGCTCGATAAGCGGAACCGCTTGCTGAGCTTGCATGCTATAGGGTGAATCGTTGAGTTCAGCGGTAATCAGCAAATAGGTCTTGTCTTGATACTGGGTGGTTAAGTAGCCGTTCGTTAACCCAAATGACGATGAAGAATGACTAATTTGGCTTAGATAGTCACGAAACAGTAAAAAGGGGTCGTTTGCCAACTCTTGACCTGTCACACCAGCAAAGGGGTTGTAAACCGATTGGATAACGCGTTGAGTTTGCGCACTTGGATTATCCTCAAGTCGCGCTCGCTGTGCTGATGTTAATTGCTGCCAACGATGCTGGAAGTAATACTGAGCCCATTGCTGTTGCTGTTTAGCGTCAATTTCAGCGGTGATATTGGCGAAGTAGCCGCTATTTTTAAGTTGATTAGTAAAGGTCTGAGCAGCCTGATAAAGCGCGCTATTATCGCTGTCTTTAGTCGTTTTAAGCGCTTTATCCCTATCTCCTGCAGGAGAATCAGCAGAGAGCACAAACACCACCTTGTCACTCAAACTTGTGGTGACTTTATCAAAAGCACTTTCTGCAATAGGGTTTTGCTCGTTGACGGGCAGTAATTTAAGGATATCGGTTTCAATGGGGGAAACCGAACTAAAGCCCCATTGCTTAACAAGCAAAAGAGTGGCAAATACCACCACACCTAACCATAAAACGGCCAGTTGATGTGAACGAGTTTTGTTAAAGCGGTGACTAGCCGCTTGGCTAGAATTGGAACTGGGCTTGTTCGGCATCCGTTAGGCTCTTTGGTTGATAACGTTGATGACTAAACGTAATGTCAGTTTTGTCACCACGAATTTCTTGCAGAGTTAAGCGTTCAAGATCGTCTTTTCCGCTAATGGTGATGTTGTCAAAAACTGCATTGAGTGGCGCAGCAAGAGGAGTTAGGACCAAGGACCATTGGCCCTGGGACGCCGTAAACTGCATATCAAACTGCTGCTCTAATTGTTGGGTATCACCATGAAATACGGCAAGGAATATATGGCTAAAATAGAATGCCATTGGGTTATCTTCGGCGGTGATCACCTGCGCAGGCTGATCGGCAAAGGTTTGACGTAGCTTGTCTTTTGTTAACACCAATTGGACAGAAAATGGCACTTGCTGATGCCATAAGAGCCCATTAGTTTTGTCTAGTGTGAACTGTCCCGATGAACTAAGAGGCTGATCAAACATGGCGATATGACGCTGTTGCTCAAAGTCGCCTCGTACTAGCTCATGCTTTGCCAATTGCTGTTGTAAGTCTGTAATGTTACTGACTTGCGCCCATGACAAGGGAGAAAACAGTAGCAGTAGCACGATGAGATCATGACGCCATGTTGCACGAGTCACTAGAGTTGGATTATTTGCCATGATTAACGTGTCCATGTAGATGCCAATGCTCGACTTTTTCGATAAACACGCGAGGGGAAGCAAAACACATCTCCTCGGTTTCAATTGAGACCGCGACTTGAGTGGTGTGGGCTTTGCACATTCGAGTAGCGTTGTCTGCATCGTAGATAACATAGTCGACACGCAGACGATTTTCCCACTCGGTGAGGTGGGCCGTGACGCGAATGTCATGATTAAATGGAATGGCTTTGACGTATTTCACGCGGGTATCTATGATCGGCCAAGCAAATCCCGAGGCTTGCATGGCGCGATAATCATAACCAATTTTGCTCATCAACACGCGACGCGCCTCTTCAAAAAATCGAAAGAAGTTGCCGTGATAGATGACGCCCATTGGATCGGCGTCCTGAAAAGAGGTCACAATTGAGACCTCTGCCGTGAGCGGATGTGTGATGTCAGTCATAGCGTTTCCTAACGGTTAATACCTATTACACTTAATGCCTAATGTTTAGCGCTTAATACAGCGACCAATGACGTTGCTGAATACGGTTCATGAAATGGCGCAAATCCGCTTCCAATGGGCGATCTTCAATGACCATTTCAAACTCACTTAATATCGAATCGCGAATGGCTTTCAGGTTGTCACTCATGTGATGTTCATCGAGCTCATTATGGCGTTTTCGAAGTTCAATCGCTTGTGTTCCTGCAAGTAACGAAGCCGCCGCGACTTGTTCTGTCAGTTCTAATACACGCAAGCAGTCACGCGCGGCAATCGTGCCCATGCTGACTTTATCTTGGTTATGGCATTCGGTAGAGCGCGAAAATACGCTAGCAGGCATGGTGTGTTTCAATGCTTCGGCTGTCCATGCCGATATACCAATTTGCACTGCTTTAAAACCGTGATTGATTGGCTTACGATCGCCTTCAGCGCCTGTTAGGTTATAAGGCAGGCCATTATTGAACTTGTAGTCCATCAATTGCGCCATTTGACGATCCAGTAAATCCGCCAGATTGGCGACAGCCGGTTTTTAGGGTGTCCATTGCCATCGCAATATGACCGCCGTAGAAGTGACCACCGTGCAGAACACGCTCGTTATCACCATCAATAATTGGGTTATCATTGGCGCTGTTGAGTTCATTCTCTATCAGTTGACGTAGCCATGGTAGCGAGTCTTGAACCACACCAATAACATGTGGTGCGCAGCGAAGTGAGTATCGGTCTTGTAAGCGGTCACTATTGCGAGGTGGCCGTTCGGCTTGTAGATCATCACGTAGCCATGCTGCTATTTGTTGCTGACCCGGATGAGGCTTCACGGCAAACAACGCTTCGTCAAAATGGAAATCGTTGCCATGAATGCCAACGGAAACCATCGCTGTGATCTTTGTGCACAACTGAGCCAGATATTCCGCTCGTTTAAAGGCCAAACACGCAAGCGCAGTCATGACCGAGGTGCCGTTCATTAACGCTAGCCCTTCTTTGGGCTTGAGCGTAATGGGTTTGATGTTTAGTGCTTTGAAGACGTCTTCTGTTGCGCGAATTTCACCTTTGTATAGCACTTCACGCTCACCGATAAGAGCCGCAGCTAAGTAGGAAAGCGGCGTAAGGTCGCCACTGGCGCCTACGGAACCTTCTTGCGGAATTCTTGGGGCAATATCATGATTGATGAGTGTGGTGATTTGATTGAGTAGGTCGTGTGAGACGCCCGACATGCCTTGAGATAGCGAACACAAACGTGTTGCTAAAACGGCGCGCGATTGTTCGTGGCTGAGGTTATCACCCAATCCACAACCATGGAATCGTGTTAGGTGCAGAGGTAACTCATCAACGAGGTGCGGTGGGATAGCGACGGTACACGAATCGCCATAACCTGTCGTCACGCCGTAAATAACGCCTTCTTCTTTCAATAAACGCTCTAGGAACGCGACGCTTCGATCGATTTTGGCGACGTAGTCCGGAGAACGATTCATGCTTGCCGATGCGCCCGCCGAAATGGCAACAACATCTTCAATGGAAAGGTGCTCGGCACCAAAAATAATATTAGTGTTCTTCGTCATGATCTTTACTTAACGTCCAAAAGTTGAAAAAGTTATACCACTGTAGCGGCGCTAGCATAGCGTAATGCTCTAAGCGTGCCGCGTAACGTTGTACTACGCTCTCCAATGCGGTTTGTCGTGTACTGCGTGGTAAGGCTATTTTGTCACTGAAGTGTTCAAAATAGACATTAAAATGGGGGGTGGCTTGGTTATCATCGCGAAGACCAAACATGAGATAAACAGGCGCTTTGAGTACCGATGCCAACATAAATGGCCCTTGAGGAAATGGCGCGGGTTTATCGAGGAAATCAGCCCAAACACAACGCTGTTCTTTGCTGGTGGAAGTGCGATCTCCAACAATCACGACCCACTCTCCTTGCTCGATTTTTTGCTGCAATAGGATGGCGGTATCGGGGCCCATATGGCTGACCTGAATAAGGTTGAGTTCGGAGTTCGGATTGACGGCTTTCATCACGGCATTGAAGCGTTCGGCGTGTTCAGTAAATACCAGCGCGTTGATTTTAATATGGCTATAGCGACGACTGAGGGCTCGACACAGTTCTATATTACCAAGGTGTGAGCCCAGTAACAGCACGCCTTGCTTATTATCAATAAGTGGTTGAAATTGCTCTTGGCCATGGATAGTCAGGTTGTCGAGCGAAAAGTCACCTTTCCATGCTGCGAGTTTGTCTAACATCGTATGCCCAAAAGACAGCAAGTGCTGTTGGCTAGTGAGGTTATTTGGCAAAGTAAGGCCGCGACTGTCGGCATAGCTTGTTAATTGCTGTAGATACTGTTCAGACGCGTGACGAGCACGGTGGTTTGTTAAATGATAGTAATCGGTCACAAGCGGTAAGATTAGATTAAACGCTCGCCGCCCTAAAAGCTTGTATATCCATAATAAGATATTGATACCCAATACGGTGCCGCGCTCTTTTTGTGTTGACCAGTGTGTGCTAGTCGTTGTTGGCATTGTCGGGTTGCCTTTACTGTGGGATGCGGTGACAATAAGTTCTGTTCGCCTAAAGTGACGGGCGATCAGTGTGGGTATTCGCGGAAGCATGCCGAAAAACAGTTTGGTGTGCATTTTGCTAATTTTGACGTTGTCCCAAAGCGCATCGAAGTGAGAAATGCCGCCTTCAGGGTACATAACACGGGTATCGACAAATTGAATGTCGCAGCCTTGCCAATACATACGAACCAAAATTTCAATATCGAAGTCCATTCGGCTGCCAACGCGAACCTTCTCGAGTACGTGGACCGTTTGATCAACAGGATAAGCTCTAAAGCCGCACATGCTATCTTTGATATCGAACGACAGCGTTTCTACCCATACCCAAAAGTGAGTGACATATCGACCGTATAGACGAGACTTTGGCACGCTGCTGTCGTAGACAGGTTTGCCTGAAATAAGCGCCGTCAGGTTGGGCTTGGGAGGCCTCGATCAGTGAAGGTAGTGATTCAAGATCGTGTTGACCGTCTGAGTCAATTTGAATGGCGTGAGTAAAACCGAGAGCTTTTGCCTGACGAAGGCCCGCCATCACCGCACCGCCTTTACCTTGATTAGTGTCAAGTGTAATAAGAGACACATGTTGTTGCGTGGCGACCTGTGCCAATGCCGCTTTTGTTCGCTGATTGCTGCCATCATCAACCAGTAAAACAGGGTAACTAAACGCCGTCAGTGACCTAATGACGTCTGCAATAGTATCGCCATGATTGAAGCAAGGGACAAGGAAGCAGGGGTTATAGTCGCGGTTTGCTGGTTTGCTATCACTCATGCGGTCTACGAGCTCTCTTTTTTGCGTGTTAGTCACAAGGTGTGCCTAGCTTCATTTTTCCAGAGGAGTGGACGGTGGTGTGTTCGTCCGATACTGAGCTGTATTTGAATACTAACTTTTGTGTGTCTTCATTCCAATTCAGTGACAGTGTGATAATCGCATCAGGTAATATAGGTTCTTGAAACTTGATCACTTCCATTCCTTTAAATGCGCTTGGCACTTGAAGTAGCTCGACAGCGTAGTAAAGCGCCCAGTCTATTTGAGTCACGCCCGGTAACAAAGGGAAATGAGAAAAGTGACCACAAAAGTCAAGAATATCGGCGTCGACTTTCAGGCTTAATATCGCGCTAGGCGATTGTACATCAGATTGTAAAACGGTCGGTTTTCTTTTTGTCATTGTCGTGTCGGCATCCGTCGCGTGAATGTAAAGGGTCTAGGCGCTCTGAAACAGGTTAATGCGTTTCGTTGAATAACGACGCTAGCTCTGAGACTTGTCGTTTCCCTTGGCTATTTAAAGGGATCTCTTGTATCACTCTAAAGCGACGTGGAATGGCAATAGGTTCTATCCATTGCCTTAGCTCAGAACGTAGCAGTAACCAAAATTTGCCTTTACCTAAGCGTTCAAGCTTGTCTTGCCCGGATTGTGACAAAACGATGGCGGCATTAAGGGACAATCGTTGTTCGTTCTGAGCAGAGAATACCGCACTTTCACAAATCCAGTCGAGCTGATCCAAGCGTTTTTCTATCTCGACTAAAGAAATTCGTTTTTCTTCGATCTTGATTATACGATCAGTGCGCCCCTTTAGTTCAAATCGTTCGGCGCTATGCAAGACACAGGCGTCAGCCGTTTGATACCAATTGTCAGGGTCGATATGTGGGGATTTTAATCGTAGACAACCTTCTTGATTTAGTTCGGCTTTGACGCCGGGAAAGAGTTGCCAGTGTTCACCTTCACTGTGCTGCTGTTTAAACGCAATTCCCCCTGTTTCGGTACTGCCGTAGACTTCCGTTGGCAGTTGCGAAAAGAGCGTACATGCATGTTGCGCCGTTGGATATGGCAAAGGTCCACCGGAAGAAAATAACGCACGATAGGGTGACATGGATGTTTGCGTTGAAAGCCGTTTAAGTAATGCTGGGCTACTAATTAAAACGCAGTCTTGGGACGCGTGGCTCATCACTTGTTCTGGATATTCAAGGTTTTGGCAGGCAAACGCTCGTCCGCTGCACAACGGCCAAAGCACTCGAAATAGTAACCCATAAATATGCTGATGGGAGACGGTACTTTCAATAACACTGTTTTTTAAATCCGCCCCCCAAACCGATTCTAAGATGGTGATTTCGGTATTCAGAAGTTGCAGGGTTTTGGTAATTGCTTTTGGTGAGCCACTGGATCCTGAGGTAAATAACACCACTTCGATATGACTGAGTTCAAGAACATCAAAGGTCTTGATGGTATCGTGTTGGCTACCCACGTGAATGGGTTGACACGGATGACCCGCGAGCGGCTCAACGCCATCGTCGTGTAGTAATAGATCAAATTGGCAAGCAAGTTCAGCAAGGGCTGTTAGGTTGGTAATTCCCTGGCAAAATCAGAGATTTTCCACTATGACAAATGGCGAGCAGCCCGACAGCAAAGCGATAGCTGTCTTGTGTGCATAGTGCAATGCGCTGAGCAGGAAACGTTGTAATCTGTTGCATTGTGGCGGTGACATCACTCAGCAGTTGTTGCCATGTCCAGTGATGCGTGCCATCAAATGCGACGACATGCTGTTGGCTACGCGCTGCATTAAGTAGGTGTGCAAGAGACTGACATCGATTTAAAGCGGTGTTCGCTTGAATATGGGACGACATAGTAGATTAATCCTCGCGAACAAACTGTCTAATGATCCACTCGCCTGCAAATAAACAATAAGCAGCAAGGTAACTCAGTAAGCCGTTGTAAAGCGTCCAAACCTCAAGTGTTTGAAAGCAGGTATAAAAGGCGATACCAGCATTGATAGTGAAAAAACCGCACCACACCTTGGTGACATTACGAGTATAGCGAATAGCGCTATCAGGCAGGGTGGGTTGCTGGAGACGAGCAAAACGTTCAATGATCGATTGTGGTTGAGTGAGGCTGAGTGCAAAAACGGTGAGCATACAAAGGTTGACGACAACAGGGTAGAAGGTCAGCCATCCGTGCTGTTTGAATACAGCGCCAAGCACACTTAAAGTGATGCCGGTGAGACCGCTTATCCACGCGAGCTGCTTGAACTCTTTAAGCTTGGTATTATTGCTAGAGACGATTCTTATCACAAAGACAGTGATAAGAATCATACTGATCGCTTGCAAACCAAATTGCTCTGCGCCGAAGTAGACGGCAAAAGGGTACGCAAAAATAACGATTGCGGACAGGATGGTCAGCAATGGGCGCATTAGTTGTCTTTTAATAGCTCAGTGACAGAGACCACCACGTCATTGACGGTGCGAACGGCTTTGAATTCTTCAGGCTTAATTTTTTTGCCTGTCACTTTTTGTAGGTGTACCACCAGATCAACCGCGTCAATACTGTCGAGATCGAGGTCTTGGTATAGGTGAGCGTCAGGCTGAATATCCGCTTCGTCAATCTCAAAGAGTTCAACGAGAGCCTGTTTTACTTGCTCAAATACTTGCTGTTGGTTTAATTCTGTCATGATGATATCTGTTAATTTAGTGGCTGGTCTGAGACGAAATATAGTTGGCTAGGTTTGCGACAGACGCAAAGTGCTCTCGGGTATTTGTATCATCGGCGTCAATGACGATATTGAAGGTTTTCTTAATCGCCAAGCCAAGCTCTAATGCATCAATAGAGTCTAGCCCTAAGCCTTCGCCAAAGAGTGGAGCGTCAGTTTCGATATCGTCGACTGTGATGTCTTCTAGATTCAAGGCATCAATAATTAGTTGTTTAATCTGATTTTGTAGTGCTTCCACAGGATCTTACTCATCGTTGTTCATTTTTGGGAAAATCGCTTCAGCCAAATAACGGTTCAGTTTTCTTGCGGCTAAAGTCGGGGAGTTCGTTTGCGCGATAAATGGCTCTACGTCAATCTTACCCTTTATTTCAATATGGAAAAAGGGTTTGATCTTTGGGACTTGGTACCACATTTTTTCTTTGGTTAAAAAACTGGGGCTTACTGAGATATGCACCACGCGTAAATCACGTCTTGTTCTAATGGCAATTTGCGCGGCGCCACGTTGTAATTTTGACTCAACACCAGGCGTGGTGCGTGTCCCTTCAGGAAATACCAGCAATACGTTTCCTTGGTCAAAACGCTGATCGCATATCGATATGACATCGTCAGGTGCTTCATTGGGAATATAGCCTGCCGCTCGGACAATATGCTTCATAAAAGGATTGCGCCAAATCGCGCTTTTGACTAGGCAATCACATTGCTCGAGTTGCGAGGCAATTAACACATAGTCAATAAGGCTTGGGTGGTTAGCGACAATTAAACAGTGACGATCTTGCTGGAGACGTTCTGCCCCTGTTATTTTGTAATCTATCGCGCCAGTATATTTCATCAAACGGCAAAAAAGGTGGAATGAACGTTGGATTAGCGCTTGAACACGGTACTCCCTCACCGTTGGCTCAGAGGTAAGTCGAGCAATGATTGGAATGAGAACAAAGCTAAGAATGAGCCCACCGAAGCCAAATACACTAAAGCAAAATCCTGTGGCGAAGATACGCCAAACTTGATTTATTTTTAGATAGAGTGGTGTCAGTGCCATGAGTATTACGGGTCCTTGTTGCTATTGAAGTTGTTATAGCGGCTTTTTTTGTGCCGTTGTAGTAGTTAACCAATGCTGCAAAAAACATAATGCTTGTGGCAAATCATTATGTGTATGGCTGGAATTTAACAGCGGAAATGCCAGTGAATCGCCATGAGTTAGCACCAGTCCTACGCTATAGCTACAAAATTGCTTGTCTTCGTACTGCTGGTAAATGTCGGGTACTGGTTCATCAAAATCAACCAATAGCACTCGGTGAGTTGGGTGTTCTTCTAGGTAGCTCCACGCCTCAATCATCGCACTGTGGAAGGTGTTGCTTGAAGCGGCGATGGAAGTCACGGGTATGGGTTGTTTCGTGGCGATGGTTGTCAACCCTGCCGCCGTGTTGTGCACTGATTGAGAAAATGCCATAGGAGAGGCGTCATCACCATTAATAATATCTTTTATGAGTTCAGAACTGCGCAGTAGCTCACCATGTCGGCTAGAAAAGACAATATAATCGATAGACGGGTGCTCCATCAATTCGATGGCACACTGAACCGCCAGCTTGCTTAGTGAGCTCATTCTACGGCGCATCATGGCAGGAATTCGATCGACTTCTAGCACCCCTTCCACAGGCCACTGGCCAGTGTGGGACCAAGACAACCAGTCTGCATGGGTATGTAGACCTTTAGACTTAGCGCACCAAGTTTCGATATTAAAAGAAATTATAGGCAGTGGATGAGACATAAGATATTGATTTATTTGCAGGCGACTGGATAATCATATCGTTTTATAAACCAAAATGTAAGGAAATAATATGAAGGCATTTAAGTTCGCAATGGCATTTGTCATGACATTGATATTAGTAGGTTGTGGGCGAGTTCAGCCAGTATTGAATTTCGAAAATGAGCCCGTCGCGTATGATTTAACGGCGGAGCAAGTCAAGTCAGTGATCACTAAAGCGGCTGAGAATCGTGGCTGGGTGGTGTCAGAAACCAAAGCAGGTGAGTTAAACGCGACCATTTTAGTTCGCAGCCATGAAGCTATAATAGACATTCCTTACACAAAAAAATATTATTCAATCACTTACGTTGATTCAAAAAATTTAAAAGCAGCAGATGGTGAAATTCATCGTAATTACAACCGCTGGATCAATAATTTGAATACTGATATAAGAAAGCAACTTGCCGCGACGGCAGCATCAAAATAATTAATTAGATAGTAATCGGGATTTTACGTGTCAGAACAAAATATTGATCCATACAATGCGTTTGAAGCAAAGACGGCCGCTCAAGAACTGTCTTTTGCTCCGATTGTGTTTCAAGCCGCTCGTACCTTAAGAGATTTAGGTGTTTTAGCTGAACTTGATAAAGCGGGTGAGAAAGGGCTTTGTGCCGAAGATATTGCTCAAGCGACGGGTGTGTCTGAGTACGGGGTAAAAGTGCTGCTCGATATGGCGATCAGTGCGCATATTGTGTTGTGGAATAAACCCAACTACTCATTGGCGAATATGGGGCACTTCTTACTCCATGATGGCATGACTCAAGCCAACATGGATTTTACCGCAGACGTTTGTTACGCCGCGATGATGCATTTAACTGAATCCATCAAAGAAGGTAAACCTGCAGGGTTGAAAGAGTTAGGAGAGTGGGAAACCATTTATCAAGGCTTATCTCAATTACCTGAAAAAGCGAAAGAAAGCTGGTTTAAGTTTGACCATTTTTATTCTGATCGTTCGTTTCCGATATTGCTAAAAGAAGTGTTCAGCCTTGAACCTAAACACATCGTAGATATTGGTGGCAATACGGGCAAGTGGGCGTTGCAGTGTTGTGGTTACAATGATGATGTTGAAGTGACCATTGTTGATTTGCCGCAGCAGCTTAATGTGGCGATGAAAAATGTTGCTGATAATGGCTTTTTTGATCGCGTTCATCCCTTCCCTGCTAACATGTTGGATAAATCTCAGGCATTACCTGCGCATGCTGATGTGTGGTGGATGAGTCAATTCTTAGATTGTTTTTCGCCGATGGAGATTCTGACCATTTTGAAAAACGTACGAGCTCAGCTTGCCCCTGGCTCGACGGTTTATATTTTAGAACTGTTTTGGGATGCACAAAAATACGATGCCGCCTCATTTAGTCTAAACGCTACGTCATTGTATTTTACTTGCCTCGCTAACGGTAATAGCCGTTTCTACCGTAGTGAAGATTTCTTAGAAATCGTTGAAGCTGCTGGACTTGAGGTAACAGAGCGTACCGATAACATAGGGCTGGGCCATACGCTATTGAAATTGAAAGCGTGTGATTAAGTGTTTTGTGGTTAAGTTTTTGTGATTAAGTGTTTTTGATTAAGTACTTACGAATCAGGATTGACATGTGGCGTGAAAGGTATGAATGATTTTTGATGCATAACTGATTGGAGTAACGACGTTGCTTGGCGATACACTTTTGTGATGGACGAGAGTCCTGTCGAATTATCGTTATTATGAGTAAGGTCGATTATATGTCTAAAGTTATTTTTCGCGCAGCGTTAGTGCTTACTATTATCGTGAGTACGGGGTGTGTTACCCGCAAAATCCCTGTGGAACCTGGAGCAGAGAAAGTTCACGCAATCTCTGCTCTTACCCAACAAGGGATGAGTTGTGAGAAGGTCGATACCTTCAAGTTTGAAGATGGACACCCGAATAATTTTTATCAGTACATTAAGAACACAACGTATATGTTGGGTGGCACACACTTTCAGATTGAAGACGTGATTAAAACCCGCAAAGGGCGACCTGTTGGTGCGCAGGTTACGGCGTATCACTGCCAATCAGTGGCTTCTAGCGCTAATCGCGGATAGTGTGAGTACAAAAATCGATATTGTGAATTCAATGTCGGCTTTTTTTATTTAAGCAATTAGGCAGCTAAGCAACTAAACCAGTATCTACTGCTAACATGACGGAAATCTTAATCCCCAACGTTGGTTGTAAATTAGGTTGCGCATACATTCTATCGACTTTATCGATAGGCGCTATTTGGTTTTGAATACGGTAACGATTATAGTCGCGTCGAATTATGATTGTTATTGTCAGAGCCTAATAAATGTTTAAAGTAGTTTGTACCACACTGTTACTCCTCATCACTTTGATGACCACAGGCTGTGTGACGAGAAAAATTCCAGTAGACCCTGAAGCGACCAAAGTTCGAATGATGTCTGATTTCACCGAGAAACACATGCAGTGTGAAAAGATAGACACATTCGTGCTTGAAGACGGGCACCCGAATAATTTCTATCCGTACATTAAGAACACCACGTACATGTTGAGTGGCACTCATTTTAATGTGGATAAAGTGATTAAAACTCGTAACGAGCTTCCAGCCGGGGCACAAGTTTCGGTTTATCATTGTAAGTAAATACCGTAAGAGTAAGCGCTCGCCTTTTATGTGAAAAGAGCCGACATTGTGTATGCAATGTCGGCTCTTTGGTGAACATGGTTAATTACTGCTTTGCTTGAACAATCAACGTTGCCAGTTCAGCAAATCCATATCCACCATTGTTCACAGTGATATAGCTTGGTTTTGCACGGAGTTGTGGTAGCCATCGAGTAATATTGTTGACGCCAAATGTCATGGGAAGCCATGCGAACATAGACTCGTCATTGAGGGAGTCACCAATGTAGGTGATGTGTTCGAGAGGTAAGGATTCTTGTGACAATTGTTGTAGGAGTAACTGCTCACTCGTCACTTGTTTACTGTGCTCGCCAATCCACACGTTAATATGAATCGAACTTTGTGTGGCTTTTACCTTATGACCTTCAATCGACAATTGACGAATACGCGCCAGTAACTCTTGGCATGTGTCGCGATCAACCGCATCGCGGTCTTGGCCAATATTGATGGCGACATCGCAGTAGCGAAACGCTTGGTCATTAGCAAAATCAATATCGGGGTAGTCACGCAGAAGTTCTTTTAATGCCTCTAGCAATTGCGCTTGCTGATGCTTCATTGTTGCAATGGGCAACGTTGACTCAATGTGAAACCCTTGACGGTTTTTCTGCATGGAAAAAGCGCCATTTTCGCCAATCACACTATGAACAGGCCATAATTTTGCGATTTGGTCACACCATCCTGCACACGCGCCTGTCACCGCAATAACATGAACACCCACCTCCTTGAGTTGCGTTAGTGCTTCAAGGGTTTGAGCGGGTAGAGTGCCTTGCCATGTTAATGTGTCATCAACATCAGTGAGCAACCATTGAATTCGTTTCAACGTTTCAGTCGGTGCCTCTGTTAATGGCTGCGGACTTTTAAGCGGTTGAGGCACAGCCGACGTGCTGGGAGGCAACATATTGTTCAGGGTGCTAGGCATTGATAACCTCTGGCTTGTCTGCCGCATGAGCATCAAACGCAATGCGTTTTTCAGTCGTAGAGTCAAATAAGTGGACATGATTTAGGTCGATATCCAAACCCAGAATATCACCAATGTTGATGTTGCTGTGTCCTTCAACGCGCACAACCAGCTTTTGTGCTTGGTTATCTTGAGTCTGGCAGTAGAGAAGTAAATCGGCGCCCAGCGATTCAACCAGTTCCACTTCGACTTCAAACCATGGGTCGGCGTTGGCAATGGTGAGATGTTCAGGGCGTAGGCCTAACTTGATTGCTCCTAAGTCGAGCGATTGAGTCTGGCTTGGCAGTAATGCGTGTCCAAGTTGCAGCCCCTCTGCGGTGACGTTTGCATCGAGTATGTTCATGGATGGCGAACCGATGAACGTTGCCACAAACATGGAGGCGGGGTTGTCATAAATTTCTAATGGGGTGCCGACTTGCTCGACATTTCCTTTGTTGAGCACCACCAATTTGTCGGCGAGTGTCATTGCCTCGACTTGGTCATGGGTGACGTAAACCGATGTGGTTGCCAGCCTGCGTTGCAGCTTCTTAATCTCAAGGCGCATTTGAACTCTTAACTTAGCATCGAGATTAGAGAGCGGTTCATCAAATAGAAATACTTTAGGCTCTCGGACGATGGCTCGCCCCATCGCGACGCGTTGGCGTTGCCCTCCGGAAAGCTCTTTGGGCTTGCGGTCAAGCAAGTGTGAAAGTTCCAGCATTTCTGCCGCTTCATCCACTAAACGTTGGATTTCCGCTTTGGGGGTTTTACGGTTACGAAGTCCGTACGCCATGTTATTGAACACCGACATATGCGGGTAAAGCGCATAGTTTTGGAACACCATCGCAATGTCTCGTTCACCCGGTTCAAGGTGGTTGACGACGGTGTTGTCGATGGTGAGTTCACCGGAGGTGATTTCTTCCAATCCCGCTATCATGCGAAGGAGTGTTGATTTTCCACAGCCACTAGGGCCAACAAGCACCACCATTTCGCCATCATTGATGTCTAGGTTTAATTTTTGGACCGCTTGATAGCCATTTGGGTACGATTTTGCGATGTTTCTAAGAGTGAGCGTTGACATTTATTTCTCCGAATCTACTAGGCCTTTGACGAATGCTTTTTGCATGCCAATAACAACGATGACAGGGGGCAGCATAGCGATGATGGTGGTCGCCATAATTTTGTTCCATTCCACGACGCCATCGACGACGCCTAGCATTTGTTTGATACCCATGACAATGGTGAAGTATTGAGTATCGGTGGTGATCAGTAATGGCCAAAGATATTGGTTCCAGCCATAGATAAAGGTAATAACAAATAGTGCGGCGATATTCGTTCTCGACAAGGGTAGTAAAATATCAATAAAAAACTTGATAGGTCCCGCACCATCCATACGAGCGGCTTCGACTAACTCATGAGGGACGGTTAAAAAGAATTGACGAAACAAGAACGTCGCCGTTGCACTGGCGATCAGCGGTATCGTTAGGCCAGAAAACGAGTTGAGCATATTAAGATTCGTAATGACTTCAAATGTCGGCATGATACGTACTTCAACGGGCAGCATGAGCGTGAAGAAAATCATCCAAAACGCCAACATACGACCGGGGAATCGGAAAAATACCACGGCATAGGCCGATAAGATGGAGATGGTGAGTTTCCCGACAGTAATGCAGAGTGCCATGATGAGTGAATTAAACAGCATGTGCGTAATGGGCAAGGCGGAGTTGTTGTAAGTACTTTCGTTGCTCCACAGCTCTCTAAAGACACTAAACCCGAGATCGCCGAACCAGAGTGGTGTACCTGTGGCAAAGGCGGTGTTGTCATGAGTGGTTGCGACTAGTGCCACCCATACTGGCAGCGCAATAGAAAGAATGCCAAGAATCAAAATGACATGACAAAAAATCGCAAATAGGGGTCTTCGTTCAACCATTAGTATGCCACCTTCTTTTCTACATATTTAAATTGGAACACGGTGAGGAGCGCGACTAATGCCATTAAAATAACGGATTGCGCTGCTGAGGAGCCAAGATCGAGTCCGATGAAACCGTCGTTATATACCTTATAAACTAAGGTGGATGTACTGTTGCTTGGCCCACCTTGTGTCATCGCATGGATGACCGCGAACGTGTCAAAAAAGGCGTAGACAAAGTTCACCACTAAGAGAAAAAAGCTGGTGGGTGAAATGAGTGGAAAGCTAATGGTCATAAAGCGTTTAATTGGACCACTTCCGTCAATCGCTGCGGCTTCGTGCAAGGATTTAGGTACCGATTGCAATGCAGCGAGAAAAAATAGGAAGTTGTAGCTAATCTGCTTCCATGTTGAGGTAATGATGACCATCCACATCGCATGGCTGCCGTTCAATGTTGGGTTCCAGTCCACACCAAACCAGCCTAACATTTCCGTCACGACACCAATGGTCGGGTCAAAGAGAAAGAGCCATAGCGATCCTGCAACAACGGGGGCAACGGCATAAGGCCAGATGAGAAACGTGCGGTAAAAGGTTGAACCACGCACGATCTGTTCCGCAAATGCCGACAGAATCAGGGCGCTGATCAAAGCGAGAAAAGCCACGCTGATACTAAATTGTAACGTGGTAAGAAATGCATCTAGATAATAGCTGTCGTTGAAAAGGGTAATGAAGTTTTCTAATCCAACGAATTCTTTACTCAACCCAAACGCGTCTTCAAGTTGCGAGGATTGGAAAATAGCCTGACCCGCAGGCCAGATAAAAAAGACTAATGTGATAAATAGCTGGGGCGCGATCAGCGCAACAGGTAACCACTTATTTTTAAATACAACAGGAGATGACATACAAGTGTTCCAAGGTACTTCGGCAAAGCAAAATATCGCCACCGATAACGGTGGCGACTAATTATGTTTGTTATTTTTGTGTACGTTCAAAGCGACGAAGTTGTTCGTCACCGCGACGAACGGCATTGTTGAGCGCAGTTTTGGCCGATGCTTTTCCTGCCCAAACAGCTTCAAGTTCTTCATTGATAATGTCGCGTGTTTGTAAGAAGTTACCGAAACGAATCCCTTTAGAGTTCGCCGTTGGCGTGGTCGATGTCATCTGAACGACTGCAGTGTCGGTACCTGGATTAGATTGGTAAAAGCCTTGTTGCTTAGTGAGATCGTAGGCGTCTTTAGTAATGGGTAGGTAGCTAGGTGAACTGGTGCCAGTCGGCTTGTACTTCTGGGCTTGATAGGTAGCTAAAGAATTTGGCAACGCCTTTATACTCTTCATCAGAGTGGCCACGAAGTACCCAAAGAGAGGCACCGCCAATGATGGTGTTTTGTGGCTTTTCAATCAGTGTATCGTCATAAGGCAGCTGCGCGACGCCCACATCGATACCTTTCATGTTTTCTTGGATGCCAGCTAGACCCGCTGATGAGCCCATTGTCATACCACACTCTTGTGTATAGAACAGAGGCATACCGTCAGATTGGCGACCGCCATATTTAAAAATACCCGCTTTTGACCATTCTCCCATCTGTTCGATGTGTTTAACAAATGGTGTTGCGTTGAATTCAAACTGAGTATCTACGCCGCCGAAACCATTATTGTTGTTGGCCACGGCAATATTGTTTCGAGCACCAAAGTTTTCAATTTGTGTCCAAGATTGCCAGGTTGTTGTAAAGCCGCATTGCGCACCAGATTCCATCAGCTTACGTGAAACCGACTCCATCTCCTTCCACGTTTTTGGCGCGGCATTAATGCCAGCCTTTTTGAACATGTCTTTGTTGTAGTACATGACAGGGGTTGAGCTGTTGAACGGCATGGATAGCATTTCACCATCATTGGTGGTGTAGTAACCCGTGACGGCCGCAAGATAGTCATCTGTATCAAAGGGTTCTTTGGTATCTTCCATCAGTTCGTAGACGGGGTAGATCGCCTGTTTCGCCCCCATCATTGTTGCGGTACCGACTTCAAATACTTGCACAATCGCAGGTTGCTCTTTTGCTCTAAACGCCGCAATAGCGCTTGTCATAGTTTCTGCGTAGCTGCCTTTATAAACGGGCTTTATCTCGTATTCTGATTGGCTGGCATTAAAGTCGGCGGCGATTTCGTTGACCTTTTGACCTAGCGCACCGCCCATTGCGTGCCACCATTCTACTTCTGTTTTAGCGTGAACTTGTGTACTTAAAAGTGCGGTTGTTAATGCTAAACCAGTAAATGTCTTAATTGACATGAGATCTTCCTTATCTGAGGACATCAATATTGTGGTAGTAAGATTTGATGGGAATAATAAACTGCCACCAAAATGTTCACTTGAAAGTTAAATGAACTTAATGACGCTTTAGTGACATTAAAATGAAGTTAATTTTTCGGTTTTGTTCACTATTGCTCACTATTAATGAAATAAAATCGTAACGTTAATCTGAGATTCTTCGATTTGAATTAATGAGACAGAGAAGAGTATTCATGAAGTTAACCGCACATCGAGGTGTATCTAGTATCGCGCCAGAAAATACATTGGCGGCGTTCAATTTGGCGAGGCAATATGGTTGTGACTGGATTGAACTTGACGTTCAGTTGAGCGCGGATAATGTTCCTATGGTCATCCATGATAAAACGGTAGACCGATGCAGTAATGGTAATGGCTTGGTTTCTCAAATGACTCAACAAGAATTGAAACAGTTAGACGCGGGTTCTTGGTTCGATTCGCAATATAATAAAGAACAAATTCCAACACTTAGCGAGGCATTGTTGTTAGCCAAAGTTAATGGGACTAAGGTTAATATTGAAATAAAACGCTACCCAGATGATGACGTGTTTGAACTTTGCGACCAAATAAAAAACGTCATAGATGCGCATAATTTGACGTTGTCGGATTTGCTTTTTTCTAGTTTTGATAACGTTGTATTAAAGTATCTTGGTGTTATATTGCCAGAGATAAAGCGTGGTCAGCTGTGGCAGAGTATTCCAGATAATGCCAGTGAGATACTATTAGAAATAGAGGCGTTTAGCGTGCATTGTGATTATCGCTACTTGTCTAGAGGACAGGCCTATAATATTAAGGCATTGGGTTACGATCTCTATTGTTACACGCCTAATAGACCGGGAGAAGTATCTGAATATTGGGAGTGGGGTGTGGATATGATGATTACTGATAAGCCACAAGCTTATCATTCTTTGGGTTTTATTCCGCAGGATCCGGTTGAATGTGAGACGTTGTAATAATGCATAAATTAAGTCTTCGTCAGCAATCTATTGTAGATAAAATTCATCTTCAGGAATATTGCGCCATTGATGATTTAGCCCGCTGCTTTGACGTGACGACTCAAACGATAAGGCGAGATATAAACGAGTTGTGTCGTTTAGGATTAGCCTGTCGTCATCACGGAGGTGTGGGTTTACTCGGCGATGTTGGCGAACCGCAGTTATGTGTCACGTCAAACCACAAATAAAGACGAAAAATTGAGTATTGCCAAGCAAGTGGCTCAGCATGTCCCGAATGGTAGTACGGTATTTCTAGGTATTGGCACGACCATTGCGATGATTGCAGAGCAATTAATTACCCATCAAGAGTTAAGAGTGGTCACGAATAATTTTGAAGCGGCGCATGTCCTGTCTCAGTGCGATCATATCGAAACTTGGGTACCCGGAGGGCGGGTTCGAACCAATGATCGAGATGTTGTTGGTGACCACGTTGTCCCATTCTTTGACCTGTTTTCCGCCGATATTGGGATTGTGAGTTGTGCTTCTATACGTGCCGTTGAAGTGTCAGCAGGGCCACAGCCAAGTGGCTTTGTGACGACGTCTGGCGAGCAGCAAGATTATGCTTTTGAACATGAACTCAGAGAGGCGGCAGTCAGCCAGAAAATTATTGCAGGCGCGAGTGAAAAATGGCTGGTGGCGAACAGCTCTAAATGGCAAGGTAAAGCAAACGCTAAAATCGCGCCACTGAGTTATTTCGACCGTATATTTAGTGGTCATCATTCTCAACAGTCTAATCCAGCCACATCATTAACGGCGGATAGAGTGACGTACGGTTAAGCCAATTAAGAGGCGTGCTATAAAATGGATTGGATTATACTAATGGTCACTGAAATATGAATTAAGTGGCGTATTTTTGTCGTAACACTTAATGTATTGGAATAAGAAAGTTAACTTGTTGATTATAAATGAATCGCTTGGAGAGCTTATAGATATCATACGATTTGTTTCAAATTTTCGCTCAAAAACCCCACGATAATGTTCAGTATTTACTCAAATTAGCGTAATATCCCAGCAATTGTAAATGCGTTATTGAACGTATAAATTGATTTATTGAGCTAACCTGTTGTAGTAATGATTAAAAATATTATTTCCCCTCTATGGATGTTTGCTTTCATAGCGGTTTTGGCGTTTTCATATAATGCTCGCAGCGAAACGGAATTATCACCCTACCATACACCGAAAAAGGTAGAGACGGATAAAACGCAAGTTGAGCGTATATATGATAGAGCAGCATTAGATGGTGTGGTTGATTTTCAACTATTTAAAGACGCCTATATCGCGTATAGCCAAACGCCAGAAAAAAAGAAACCGTTGCTGACGATTATCGATTATTCGAAACCTTCAACGGATAAACGTTTTTATGTTATTGATCTAGCTAAAAAAGCGTTGATGTATAACACGTATGTTTCCCATGGTGTGAATAGCGGTGCTAAACAAGCCACGGCCTTTTCTAATGCGATTAATTCTCGAAAAACGTCATTAGGTACTTTTGTTACCGATACGACTTATTACGGCTCTAACGGCTATTCGTTACGGCTAGATGGTTTGAGCCGTGGTGTTAATGATAATGCGAGAGATCGCTATATCGTTGTTCATGGCGCAGACTACGCTAATGAATCATTCATTAAAAAGAATGGCTATTTAGGTCGCAGCTGGGGTTGCCCTGCATTACCGGAGGCGTTATCTAAAGAGATTATAGACACCATCAAGGGTGGTAGTGTGATCTATGCAAGCTCATAGCATGTAAGCTGATCTTATCGGACCATGAAAGCCAAAAAATACCGAGTTTAATACATTGTTTGTGATTAGCTCGGTATTTTTTTATCTATTACTTTCAAATTATTAAGCGACTGGCTTAGTTACAGCTACTGACTTAGTTACAGTGACTGACTTAGTTACAGCTACTAACTTAGTTACAGCTACGCGCTTAGCTTAAAGGCAGACACTTCGTTGACCAGCTCTGACATTCGCGACTTTACTGTACTCATTTCGTTATGAAGATTAGTGACCGTTTGATTAGTGCTTTCAACAAGAGACAATAGATTGTCGATATCGGAATCAACCGATAGCGTGGTTTGAGACTGTTCTTCTGAAGCGGTTGCAATACTGGTGTTGAAATCGGTGATTTCTTTTACTGTCACCGTGAGCGCATCCATCATTTCGTTGGTTTCAGATACCATGGTTTGTGTAGTGTAGCTAGCATCTCGGCTACGCTGCATATTGCCAAAGGAGGTTTTGGCGTTATCACTGATGTTGTCTAGAAGGTGTCGAATGTCTTCTGTGGACTGTTTACTGCGTTGTGCCAACGTTCTCACCTCGTCTGCGACGACAGCAAACCCACGTCCTTGTTCGCCAGCTCTGGCAGCTTCAATCGCCGCGTTTAACGCAAGAAGGTTAGTCTGCTCTGAAATCGCATTGATAGTGTCGAGAATTTCAGTGACATTTGCCATTTGCTGCTCAAGGCTTTCTAAGCAGGTATAGGTGTCGTTGACACTTTCAATAAGACCCGTGGTTGTGGCTAGCGATTGTTCGCCGTGTTGATGACACTCTATCGCTTTATCTTTGACACTATCGGCGCTGTGTTGCGCATCCACGGTGATACTGGCCACTTCTTGGCTAGTTTGCGACATTTCAGTCATCGCTGTTGCAATGTTGTCACAACGAAGGTGCGTCTGTTGGCTAGCTTGTTGTGCTTGGCTGACCAATTCCGTCATGGTCTTCATTTCTTGTTCAGTGCGATTGGCGACCTCAAGCGATTTACGCAATGCTTGGCTTAGACTGTCAGTGAGGTGATTAAAATGAAGGGCAATTTCACCCAACTCATCATTTTTGTTGCTAGTCAGTTTAACGGTTAGGTCTTTGTTTTTGGCAATGTGATCCAGTTGCTGACTAAATTGGCGAACCCGCTGGCGAATCGTCCGAACGGAATGAAACGCGAGTAGAGTTAATGGCACCACCACAAATAGTGCGAGAGCAATATAGGAAAAGCGAGCTTGGCTCGCTTGCGCTTTGAGTTCAGCTGCGGTCTGAGAAATATCCAGAGTAAAGGTATCGCGCAGAGTCTTGACTAACCCAATTCGTTTTGTTGCTAACGAGAACCAGGTTTGAGGAGTAGGACCCGTTAACGTGGTAAGGCTGTCTTTTTGGCTCAGGTACTGCTGTTGGATGTTATTGACGTCTTTCCAAGTTTGACTGCGAGTAATGGCGAGAAGTTGTTGCTTTA
Organism: Vibrio sp. GJ43-1; assembly: GCF_055808835.1. NCBI lineage: Bacteria > Pseudomonadati > Pseudomonadota > Gammaproteobacteria > Vibrionales > Vibrionaceae > Vibrio > Vibrio sp. GJ43-1. The sequence goes on from NZ_CM147884.1 coordinate 1,246,557, forward strand.
TATCGCCTTGCAATAAAAGCTCTGCTTGTCTTAACGCTTGCTTTTCAGTGGCGATATAAGTACTGATATTGCTGTAAGCGTCTAATGAAGAGTGCTGCGCTGCAAAGGCACCGTTGAGCGCACCGCGCGCTTTTCCTGCCTCTTCCTTAATCACCAATAACGCCAGCAAGCCCTGCATTTTTAATTTGAGCTGTGAGTCGCTAATTTGAGTCAATAACACGGATAGGTTATCAAGGGCGAGGCTATTGATGTTGGTGTAGAAAGCAAAAGGTGAATCTTGGATGGCGAGACTGTCGACTTGAGCGCGTATTTCACCTCGTCGCTCAAGTTGTTGCTTGATATCCCTCATCAGGTTGCTAAACAGCGTCGAGTCGATATGCATAGGTTGAAAAGCAATGAGGTTTTGATACGCAAGGTCGGCATTTTTGCGCTGTTTTTTAAGGGCGTCAGCTTGTGTGCCTTGGCCTTTAGTGGCGAGTACACCCGCAGTCAATCCTCGCTCGACCGCAAACTGGTGAGCGACCTCATCATAAAGGTGAAATAACTGAACCGATTCTTCAGAGGTGTCAGCGGCTGAGACTTGCTGACTGGTTTGGTTAATTTGTATTCCAATTAAAAAGATGAGTAGAGAGGTGGGAATGAGAAATACAACAAGAATCGTATTTTTAATATTGAGCGAACGTAGCGACCTGAGCATGAATATAACCCTATGCAATATGTTTGCGATGAAGTTAACAAAAATTGTTATAGACTGAAAAGAGGTTGCAGAGTTATTTTATAGAACAATGATGTCGCGCAAGCGTAGTCAAAACATTGACTTAGTGTCAAAAATCCGGCTAGCCATTAAGTGGTAGCTCGTCGATGGTGTGACTGTTGTGGCGGTAAGGCGATGGTTACTGCACCATTAAAAAAGCCATCTTGCGATGGCTTTTTTAATCAATAATAACGGCTTAATAAGCCGTCTAGTTATTGTGACTTCGCAACCGTATTGGTTGGTTTTGGCTTACGTCTTCTTGGGGCATTGCCAGGGCGGGCGTTCGCGCCGGAACGAGCATTCGGTTTGCCGCCATTTTTGTTATTTGACTCAGAGTTGCCAAATTGTCTCTGCTTGGTTTTTTGATGGCTATTCGTTGGACGTTGACCATCTGTGTGTTCTGTTTTTGGCTGTTTTGGTTTCTTCGGCTTTTTAGGCTTCATTGCGCGAGTGTCTGTTCTTGAAGCTGGTAGCGCATGCACAGGCTTGAAGCCTTCCATTTCATGTCGCGTTAACACTTCGCCAATCAGTCTTTCTATGGAAAACAGCTCTTTCGCTTCGTCTGCACAAACCAGTGAGTAGGCTTTACTGGCTTCACCAGCGCGACCAGTACGACCGATACGGTGCACATAATCTTCCGAAACATGTGGTAAATCAAAGTTGACGACTTGTGGCAACTGAGGAATATCTAAGCCACGAGCAGCAATGTCAGTCGCCACTAACACGCGGATTTGCCCAGTTTTAAACTGTTCCAGTGCCTTGGTTCTTGCGCCTTGGCTCTTATTACCGTGGATTGCCATCGCAGAGATGTTTTTGCCTTCTAAAAAGCGAGCCAAGCGGTTGGCACCATGCTTCGTTTTGCTAAATACGAGCACTTGTTTCCAGTCACCTTGCTCGATGAGCTTAGCCAGAATCGCTGACTTTTGGTTTTTGTCGGAAACATAGATGCTTTGCTCAACCAATTTAGTGGTTGAGTTAGGTGGGTTTACTGAGATCTCGACCGGATTGTGTACTAAGCCTTTTGCTAAAGAACGAATTTCTGGCGAGAAGGTTGCCGAGAAAAGCAAGTTTTGACGCTCTTTTGGTAATAGGTCGAGGATCTTTTTAATATCACGGAAGAAGCCCATATCGAGCATACGATCGGCTTCATCCAATACGAGTACTTCAAGCTGTGAAAACTTCACTGCATTCTGGCTGTAAAGATCAAGCAGACGACCCGGTGTCGCGACCAGGACATCGCAACCTTTACGAAGCTTTTGCATTTGCGGGTTTGCCTTGACGCCACCAAATATAACGTTCGATGTTGTTGGCAGGTGAGCGCCATACTTCACCACACTATCATGAACCTGAGCAGCAAGTTCACGCGTTGGCGTCAGGATGAGTGCACGTACGTGGTTGCTTTTTGCCCTCTGTCCAGCGCTCAATTTCTCAAGTAACGGTAGCGTGAATCCTGCAGTTTTGCCTGTTCCTGTTTGAGCGGCAGCCATGACATCTTTGCCTTCAATAATGGCAGGAATGGCTTTTTCTTGAATTGGCGATGCTTTGGTGTAGCCAAGCTCGTCGATAGCGCGAAGAAGTGGAACAGATAATCCTAAGGATTCAAAACTCATAGTGGTACTCAGTAAGTGGGATAGGAGAGTGGGATCTCAAAGTGGATACTACCGGGGTAGGTGTATCTTTTTTGCGCCCATATACCCTAAGATAGGGCAAGGCGCGCTATTTTGCGTGCTTTCGAGTCGAACATCAATACAATTCTCAGTTATTGGTGGCTTGAAATTGACCATGATGACGTTTATATTGTCGCCGCCCACAGGGCACACCCTAAAATGCACACCGCCATCCTGCCATTATTGGTGCATTTATATTGGTGTTTTGAACCCCCATGCAAACTACAATTCGTCCTTTTTTACCTCGTTTTACCCGCGAATCGGGAGCGTTAATGACGTTGTCGACGCCAATTATTTTGACTCAGCTTGCTACGCAAGCAATGGGTTTCGTTGATACGACCATGGCAGGGCAGGTGAGCCCTGCTGATTTAGCTGCCATTGCACTGGGAACCAGCCTTTGGATTCCGGTGTTATTGCTTTTGCGCGGCATTATTATGGCGTTAACGCCAGTGGTGGCGTTTCACCGTGGCGCCCGTGATTTTGACAGCATTTCTGTAGAATTTGTGCAAATGCTTTGGCTCGCTCTAGCCTCAAGTGTTTTGCTGATTGGCTATTTATTAAGTGCTAAACCGATCTTGCAATGGATCGGTGTTGCCTCTGAAATCATCCCTATTGCCAGCGACTATGCGTATGCTCTAGCGTTTGGCGTACCGGGCATCGCTCTGTTTTATACCTTAAATGGCTTTTGCGAAGGAATGAATAATACCAAAGCGCCGATGATCATTTCGGTCTTGGGTTTGCTCGTAAATATTCCTGTGAACTATGTCCTTATTTACGGCAAGTTTGGTTTGCCAGAAATGGGCGCCGTAGGCTGTGGTTGGGCGACAAGTCTCGTGTATTGGATGATGTCGGCGTTGTTGTACTCTTATATTAAAGGGCACCATCATTTTAAAACGATTTTGCGTTTTAAAGACACGAAGCCGCGAGCAAAAGAAATTGGTCATTTGGTAAAATTGGGGCTACCAATTGGGATGAATATTGCCGTGTGTGGCAGTATTTTTGCCGTGATTGCGTTGTTGATTGCACGGATTGGTGCAGAAAACGTTGCTGCAGCTCAGATTGCCCTGAATATCTCTAGTATGACGTATGTGATTCCAATGAGTATTTCATTTGGTATTACGATTCGTGTTGGTCATGCTCTTGGGGCTAAAGACCATTCGGGTGCCGTCGAGCGAAGCCAGTTCGGTATTCTAGTGGCGGCGTTAATGTCATTGTTGTCGGTGGCGATGTTTTTGTTGTTCCCTGAAGTGATCATAAGGCTCTATACCACTGATCCAGCGATTAGCGCGACCGCGGCAACGTTATTAATCTTTACTGCTATGTATCAATTTAGTGATGCGCTGCAAACGTCAGCAAATGGTGCGTTGCGCGGCTATAAGGACACCAAAGTACCGATGTTTCTTGCTATTGCCTCTTATTGGGGGCTTGCGCTGCCGATTGGGGTGGTATTAGGGTTAACGGACCATATTGTTCCAGCAATGGGAGAAGAAGGGTTTTGGGTCGGAATACTGACCGGGCTAACGGTTGCGGCAGCCTTAATGTTGTTTCGTCTACGAATTGTCATTCGCCGTTATTCAAACAACCAGGATGTTTCAGCCGCGTAATTAGCAAGGCCGAAACCAAACAGCCCGAGCTTTTATACTCGGGCTTTTTCTTATTCCATTACACGACTATTGCGCCATTTTGGTACGTGAGTTTATCGTCTATATCACTTCCTAAAAGAACGGGCCCATCGAGGTCAACAATCTCAGCGTTGTTGGCGATTGGTAGGGCGGCTTTCATCGCCAAAGAGGTGCCAAGCATGCAGCCTGACATAATACGCATCCCCGCTGCTCGCGCTTGCTTTTCCAGTGCTAAGGCTTCGGTGAGTCCACCCGTTTTATCCAGCTTGATGTTGATCATTTCATAGCAGCCAATTAAGGCGTCAAGTTCGGCGCGAGTATGGCAGCTTTCATCGGCGCAAAGTGGAATAGGGTGGGGAATACCCGTAAGCAAATGATCTTGCCCGCTTGGTACGGGTTGCTCGATCATCGTAACATTCAGTTTGGCAAGGGCGTTAAAAACGGTGACTAGATTCAATGTTTGCCAAGCTTCGTTAGCATCAATAATGATTTTTGCCTTGGGAGCGGCTGCACGAATCGCGCGAGTCTTTTCAATCACCTCATCAGCATCAAGCTTAACCTTAAGTAAGGTGGCACCATTTTCAACATACTCTTTTGCTTGAGCAGCCATGCTTTGGAGGTTAGCCATTGAAACGGTCATCGCGGTCTCAATTTTGGGTTTGATAGAAAATTGCTGTTGTGGGAACTGTCCCCCAGCTTGCTTGGCTTCCAGTGCCCACAAGGCACAATCAATCGCATTTCTTGCCGCACCAGCGGGCATGGTTTGTAAGGCGGTACGAGCTGCTTGCGGTGTTAATATACTCAGTGGTTGGCTGAAATATTCAACTTGAGCCATCACCGAATCTACGGACTCACCATATCGAGGGTAAGGCGTGCATTCTCCTTGTGCCGTGTCATTAAGGTATTGTATGGAGACGCGCACAACATCGCAGTGAGTACGAGTGCCACGAGAGATAGTAAAGGGTCGCGCTAACTGAATCGCGTGATGGTAACTGCTGATTTTCATAGTGTTCACTCAATGACTCCCATAGCGTTATTTATCATACAGTGAGTTTGTCAGTGATGGTCTCGACGCCAAAACGCACAGGATCCGTGACGGGAAGTCCAAGCTCTTTACCCCATTTGACACATAGCTGCTTGGCTTCAGATTCAATTAATGAGGAGGTATTTAAACAGATACCGACGAACTGGACGTTGGCGTTGGTCACACGTGCCGCTAAAAGGTTGGCTTGGATGGTTTGTTCGAGGGTCGGTAACTGGGCGTGCGGTAGGTTGCGAATATGTTGACGGCCCACTTCATGGCATAGAACGAGCGCATCAGGTTGTGCGCCATGCAATAATCCAAGACTAACGCCTGCGAAAGACGGGTTAAATAACGACCCTTGTCCTTCAATAATGTCCCACTGGTGCGTGTCGAAATCAGGGCTTATTTGTTCAACAGCACCCGAGATAAAATCCGCCACCACGGCATCAACGGATATACCTTGACCGTCAATTAGGATGCCGGTTTGACCGGTGGCTTTGAAGCGAGCGTTGATTCCGCGTGAATTAAGTGACTGTTCGATTGCTAAAGCACTGAACATTTTGCCAACCGAGCAATCTGTACCAACGGTTAGCAGCCGCATGCCTTGACGCTTTTTCCCTGTCCCCACACATAGCCGTTCATTGTAGTGGCGAACGTCAAATAGATGGGTAATCCCTAGGTTTGCCAACTCGGTAAGTTCTGGTATTTCAGACAATCGTTGATGCATGCCTGAAGCAATATCAAACCCCATGTTCGCGGCGCTGATCAGCGTGTCTAGCCAATTTCTAGGTATTACTCCCCCCGCATTCGCCGTGCCGATCACCAAGGTTTTGGCGCCTTGCTGTTTTGCTTGTTGCAGGGTCATCTCACTAAGACCTAGCGAAACGGTGTCTGCGGTGAGTCTAAGTTGACCCAAGCAAGCCTCAGGCCGCCATTGCACGATACCACGCGCCGTTTTTGCGGAAAGAGGGTCGGTAACATCCCCGAGGAAAAGTAAGTATGGTTGAGAAATTCGCATGGTGTCCCTTTCATTTAGCGTGCATTAAGTAACACCTAAGATAAACGCGGTTGGAGCTAGGGACGAATACTCTATTGTTGGTCGCCTATAACGTGAGGTTATGGGCAGTGCTAATAGACAGTGGTTTAGTATTTTTACTGCGTTACTGCGTTACTGCGTTACTGCGTTACTGCGTTACTGCGTTACTGCGTCATACTGGCGAAGTTGCTGCAAAAACTGTTTTGAAGTAATCGACAGTGGGTGCAGATCACTGGTCATTAAAGAGACGGAACAATCTAGTGGTGTGTTCAATTCTGCGACATAGAGTTCAGGGCAATATTGGTATTGAGCGGCTGTCCAAGGGTCAACAATGGCAATGCCCGCGCCAAGTTTCGCAAGCTCTGCGCCAGCGCTGTAATTTCGTACGGTGATAGAAGGGGCGTGGTTTGAGTCAATGTTAGCAATGGCTTGAGATAATTTGTCTCCCAATGGATCGCGGTTGTCCAATGCGATAATTGCGATGTCTTGCTGCAGCAATAGTTCGAGCGGGATGTTAGTAGGGTGCTTATCAGTGCGGATTAATGATTGGCAAGGTAAGCGAGGCAACAGTATTTTCATGGCGGTTTTTATGAGTGATTCATGAGAAATCCCGGTAGGTGTTTTGTCGCCAAAGGCGATCGCGATATCGAGTTCATTATTCAGTAATGCATCGCACAATTCGTTCCGATTCCCTGTGGTTAAATCGATAGTACAGGCGTGTGATTGGTAGAAAGCCGCGATGATTGGGGTGAGTAAATGACTAGCAAGTACTATGTGGCGCACCAATGCGAATATGTTGGTGTCCTTGCTTTACCTTATTGGTGATCACTCGAAACTGATTGAGCTGGCGGTAGATGTTTTCAACTTCTGGCAGCAGGGTGTTTGCTTCAAGGGTAGGGACTAAGCGCCCTTTGACTCGTTCAAAAAGAGTAAAACCAAGCTGCTGCTCCGTATGAGCGAGAACTCGTGTGACATTGGGTTGTGATACATGTAGATTTTTCGCCGCACCGGAAACGGTGCCTGCTTGCATGATGGCGTAAAAGACTTCCAATTGTCGTAGGTTCACGTGTTTTCCATTTGTTTCTTCAATATGGAATCACTGTAATGGAATTTGCTTAAATTGAGAATCTTCATTGTTGCATCATGCCGTAGTGAATGGCTGCGCTGTGATCATGAAGCTTTCCCTCTAGCACGCTCGGTACTAGAGGAAAAGCATGGCTACGACGTGAGTTAGTGTTTATCTTGATCAAAATCACCGTGGAAGTGGTCATGATCAGAAACGCTATCCGCGGCTTTAAGTCTTTCGCCTATGCGTAGTGATTGCGACGCGTTTTCGCGCAACCCAAAGCTTGCTACCTGTGGTGCAGCTTGCGGTTTTTCTGGGAATAAACTCGGACTCATGGCGTAATACGTTGTCACGTAGGCAAGTGCTTGAGTATTGACATACAGCGCTTCTTGGCTGATGTTATTGAGGTCATCACACGCTTGGTGGTAACAGACATCATAAGCGACGCCAATATCGCCACCAAACTGCTCAACTTCTTCCGCCGATTTTACTTTCTCAGCGCCAGTAAATAGCCCACCAAATGCCACGCCCCAATCAGCAAAACCTGCATAATCGGAACGCTTGGAGAGGGCTTGTGGTACCGTTGCCAGCGTTTTTGAGCCAAAGAATTCGTTGAAATTTAGCTCAATATCAGAGGTGCCATAAGGTGGTTCAAAACTGCCAGTGTAAGCATTGTCTGGGCTGTCTTTGGTATCGGATAGATCACCATCCATCACACCAAGTACGTAGTTAGGCGAGCCAATCATATCGAAATTGAGGTAGAGCTTAATATCATTAATCGCATTATAACGAGCCTCAACCAAGTCGACTTGGTCAGCGGTGAGCGCTGATGGGTCGCTAAGCCCGAGCTCTGCCAGTATTTCGTTTTGTGCTTGCGTATACAGTTGAGAGAAAAGTGTGCTGGTGTAATATTCAGAGCCCACCAGCCCGGCTTCTTCTGCTGCCCACCAAGCGAATCTAACTTTATTTTTAACGGGTATGCCTAAATCAGCCAATGTGACAGCATATTCCAGTAGACCTGCAGTACCCGAGCCATTGTCGTTGATTCCCGGTCCCTCAGGCACTGAATCTAGATGAGCGCCAATCATGACAACCTGTGATTCATCCCCACCTTTGGAGTCGGCAATAATATTCTCAGTGACAACAACCTCATCTTGAACGCTGACAGACAGCGATGCACTGACCGCATTGGCTTGTGATAAATCATACCAGGATTTACCAAGATCATAGCGCGCACCAAAAGCTGGGATAGTCGCTAAACTGTCGCTTCCCAATGTGCCGTTAACCACACTTTTACGACCTTCATCATTACCTTGGTTGAATACAATGGCCGCAATGGCTCCGGCATTTTGAGCGTTAACGACTTTAGCATCAAACGAGCAGCCACCGCGTTGTATGACGGCAATTTTGCCAGCAATGGATTTGCCAGTGAAATCGGATGCTTCACAGCCGTCTGTGCTGTCGTAGTCGCTGGCGTCGAAGCGGAAGTCTGGTGTCACAAAGGCAAGGTTACTCGTCAGTAATCCGCTAGACGACCCAGAGTAAGACATGGTGGCAAAATCGGGCTCTTGCCCTGATTGAACGTCACGAACCCCAATGAGAGGCTGTGTATCAACGACAAGCTGAGTGCCCGTTAGTTCTTCCCATGCCCGGAAGTCAAAGGATTGGGTAGTGACGTCATAGCCACTGTTTTGCATGACTTCAACGATATACTCCAACGAGTTTTGATAGCCTTTCGAACCCGCTGCGCGCGTGGTTGACGCGCCATCAGAGGTGGTAGAAGCCAGCCCTTCTAGCGTGACAAGGTGCTCAACCACTTCTTCACGTTCAATCTTCTCGCTGACGTATTTGGCAACGTTTTTCGGGTTTTCCCACCAACAGCCACTGAGCATTGTTGTACTGACTATTCCAGCCAATAGCATTTTATTATGTTGTTGCATCTGTTACTCCATGTTGAATATTCCATATGGGTTATGCATTCACCGATGTGGTGCATAACGAATAATGATTATTCAATATGAATGTAAATAAAATGTAACAAAGCGCCAGTGTTAAATCGCTGGAAGACAAATCTAATTAATATTATGCAATGAGTGGCATTTTCATTAATGAGTGGATAGCAGGTCTACATTCCAACATATTAAGAGAACATGCTTATATATTATAGACTTATCAATTAAATCAGAAAACCGATTAACTTGGAAAGAGTAGGGCAAGAGTGAAAATGATCGCGAATAAAATGGCGATAAGCTTGAACAGTTTACCGAGTTGGTTTGTGCCGCCGTTGGGCGGACGATTGCAACATCCCATGAATTGACCTTAGTGGTATCGTGTTTAGATAACACTAAGGCTTGACCTATGGGGAAGGTCAAGTCTTATTAGCACCAGTTTGGGCTTACTTGCGTAAGTTAAGAGTGATTAACGTTGAGCTTGAACTTACGAACTATTAATTTGAACATACTAACGATTAATTTGAACTCACTAATTATTGTTTTGAACGTATTAGATAATGGTTTGAATGTATTAGATAAAGTAAGTCCAAAGGATGCTTGCCCAGACGAGTAATGCTAACCCGATTGCAACAAATACTGCCGCAGAGCCTAGATCTTTGGCACGCCCTGATAGTTCGTGACGCTCTAGACCGATTCTATCGACAACGGCTTCAACGGCTGAGTTCATCAGCTCAACGGTGATGACAAACAACACACTGCCAATTAATGCCGCTTTTTCTATCAGTGAAATATCCAGTAATAAAGCGACGGCGACCGCAATCACGAGACCAATGATTTCTTGTCTAAATGCTGCTTCGTGCTTCCAAGCGGCGATTAAACCAAACCAAGAGTATTTAGCGGCGAGGAGTATACGTTTGATACCTGTATTTTTTTGCATCTCAGTCATGGCTTTTGTTCAACTTCATTGATAATGCGTCATTGCGGTTATTTGAATGCTTATCGTCTTCGGCTTTCGCAATATCAGCAAGCGATTGGAAATCGTTAGCTGTCCATATTTCCTTTGACTTCAAAGCGACGGGGAGTATATCAAACGATTTGATATTGTCAGCTTTTACTAATTGAAATTCGGCGTATTTCTCAAGCTCTGCAAAGTCATTGAGTGCTAATGGTGTGCCGTTTTCTATGCCATTGGGCGTTAAAGCTAGGCTAAAGTGGTAGTCGCGAGTTGTTACGACCCACTTGTTAGGTAGGCGGTTGTTGCTGTCCCACCATATGCCATCCAATGCCTTGAGTTGCGCGATGGTTGTATCTTCGTCTTGTGCATCTAACGCTTTGAGATATTTGCGGAAATACTGTGGGAACAATAAGACGAAGTTCTTTTGAGTAATCGCAGGGTTCACCTCGATAATTTCTAGGGCAATACGCGCCCCCAACATATTGGAATAAAGATCTTCGGGGGAAAATGCCGATGCGTATTCTTTAAAGCCACCGACAGAGACTAGGCCATACCATTGGGCGACTTCGTGCCATTGCGCTAATCGAAATGCAAGCAGCGCGGCCAATTTTGCATCTTCATGCTCGGCAGCATTTAACGCATTGAGATCCGTCATTTCAATACGGCGCTCACGCAACTCAGGCGTAAGTTTAATCGACAGCGTGTCCTCCTTGCGGTTTTTGATAGCGCGATAGAGATAAAAAGCAAAATCAGCCGTGTCGCGAACATGCGCGGTATCGATGAATCCGCCTTTATTGGTAAAAATCAGACCATTGGTTTCTTCAGATGTGCCAAATAGGCTACTGACAACGTTGGAAGAGCCGTCGTTAAAGACGTGCGCCTGAATATCTTCCGGGTTCAAGACATTATTGATAGAGAAGAAGGGCACAGGGACGCTTCCTAGCTCTGCTTTTAAGCCCGTTCCAAAGGCGCAACATGGTCGAATTCCAACGGGTACGGTATCGGTTGATGCAAAACTAGGTTGTAGTGATGCAAACAGTAGACTGATGAACAAAAAAGCAACTTTCATAAAGAACCAAATGTCATGGGTGAAAAATAAAGCTAGCTAGTGTGGAGTTTACACTGACCTGCAATGTCAGGGGAATGCAAAAACTTATGGTGACGATAATGACAGTAAATAGAAATCGAATTTACCATTGTGCGCCATGATTGAATTATCTTATATAATGTAGCGTTCTATTCTTCTTTTCGTTGCAGATAAGGGTCGATGGGATTGCTGCTTAGATCGATGGCACGAAAATCAATGTTATTCCATTGCTTGTCTACTAAAACGTGGAATAAAGTCGTGTCCGGCTCAATCAAGTGGAAAAGCGTAAACTTAGTGCGCTGTGGCCAGAGCTTCCCTGTTCGGTGCTGGTGTATTTTTACCAAGGCTAGACCAACTGCGGTAAAGTGACCGCCACCAAGAACCGTGACATTGCCTTGATCCAGTTCATTAAGTACTCGAGTTGACGTGTTGATAGTGCTGATAAATGCGTCTTCTCCTATGACTTTATCGTTTTTTTTGAGCGCGCGTTGAGCGCCATAAGCCATATGATCATTTGCGGTCCAGATGTAACGAACATTCGGGTAAAGGGAAAGGATCCAATTCGTTTCGTTAAAAGCACGGCTTTCTTGCCATTCACCATAGCCATGACAGACACCGTCTAATCCCCCTACTTGTTCAATAAAGGCAAGCGCGCCAGCTTTGCGCTGTATTGAAGCAGGAGTATGGGTGTCTCCTGAGAGTAATAGTGCGTCTCCCGAGCGTTGACCTCCTTTTCTATATAGCGCCTGAGCAGTGAGGTACCCAATACGGAAGTTGTTCGGGAAAACACCAGGCAGTAATCGTTGCTGCCATTTAGCGTCTTGTTGTATGGCTACTAATTCATCGGGAGTGAGGTTGTTTAGCGTAAACAGGACATGCGATGAGCTATTACTCAGTGTTCGAAGTAACGCTGGTCCTGTTCGAGCTTCGTTGACGAGAATGACATAATCTGGGGTGTTACCCGTTGCGATTCTTTCGGATAGTCGCTGGTGGGTTAAGTCAGCATCACGCTCCCCGTGAATGATCTCCAAGTCAATGGTGAGTGCTTTTGCTGCTGCTTTTGCATAGTCATCCACGTCCCGCCAAAAGCTTTCATCGGCGTGACCCGGATTGACAAACACCACTCGTGGCGCTGAGTCTGTACTTGCTAATAACCCTGAATTAAAAAACAGGCACCATAAGAAGGTGAGTGATGTGAGTCGTTGTGTCCATTTCATCCTGCTCTCCCTGTGCTTTTAAGCAGTATGGGAAGCGTTCTAGTGCCTGTCGACTGTGAACGATGGGTATAGGCCTTCGTCTCAGTTCTAACACGTCGTCTCTTTTCTAAGAGCGTTTATACTCAAGCACGAGTCTTGTCATGATTAAGAGGCGTTAAACGATAAGGTGAAGTCTTATATATGGGGGGAGGTGGGACATTGATATAAGGAAAAGTGGTGGGGGAGGCGAAATAGACAGAAAATAGCGAGTCTCATGTTAGTGATAACGAACATAAGACTCTACTTTAACGACGATTTATCGGCCCGTACTTGATTGATTAACCAAATAGCGGGCGTGACTTCTTGATTCTTCTGATCCATGTTCGGCTAGGATGAATACCAGAAAGTAAGTCTACTGGGAGTGGGAGTGGGTCACCACAAATCTGTGAAACTAACGTTTCTGCAATGAGTGGTGCAGAGCTTAAACCACGCGAGCCCAGGCCCAACATACAAAACAAGTTACGGTGTTCCGGTACTGCAGGTATTGAGCTAGGCGATGCAGCATGCAAAGCGCGGAGTTGCTCATAGTCAGTGACCTGACCGACGAACGGTAAATGGTCGCGGCTGACACTACGTACTCCTTGTCGCGCTTGATTGGTTGAGGTGTCTACGTCGTTTACCCACGGTGTGTGAGGCAGACAGCGCTTGAGTTTTTCTTGGTTGTCGAGTTGTGCGTCGGCGTCGAACTCGTTATTGATATTGTCTTTATCGTAACTTGCACCAATGCAGTGAGTATCGGTGTTGGTGTTGCAAGGCGTGAGGTAACCGTCATAGCACAATACTGTCTTGAGCTGTGAAAGCTGCTTGGTTGTGGGGATATGACTGACTTGTCCTTTCACAGCAGATAAATGTAAGTGTTGGGTCTGGGCTAACTGAGTAAACTCATGCCCATTAGCAATGATAACAATATCAAATGTTTGCTCATTATTGTTGGCGTTATTGGTTGAACTAGAAATACGCCATTGTCCATTACTTGTCAGGTTTAACATTGGTCACTGCGGTCGAAAAGTGACAAGTAAGATGATTCTCTTGCTCTGCTTTTCGAATGAGCCCTTGAGTAAGCTGAGCGGGGCACAGCCAACCACCAAGTGGGTAGCTGACACTTGCAAAAGGTGAGTCAACACCTATCGTATTTGAGGTGTCTTGAGCGGACAACCCTTGTACTAGTGCTGCCGGAAATTGGCCATGCAGCATTTTACTAAGTTTAATGTCAGACTTTTCGTCCCACATTAATTGAGTCACGCCACACCAGTCATGATCAAAGTGGACGTCCATTGCCGCTTGTTCTGCAAACTGTCGTGCGTATAAAAAGGACGGAGCAAAGACCCTTGAAACGCCTTTATGCTCGCCATTAAGCAATGGATAAACCGCGCCCTGTCGGTTACCTGATGCCCCTTCCGCGGCTTGAGCATCTTTACAAAAGAGGGTGGACTGGATACCACGTCGAGCTAGAGAAGTGATTAAGCTTGCACTGGCAATGCCTCCCCCAATAATGGCAATACGACCGATTGAACTCGGTGCAGTGCGTTGATAAAGCGGATCAAAATTACTGTAAGACTGCTTTTGACTAATGTGGCCTGCAATCATTTCTCGCTTAGTGCCGAAACCTTTGGTTTTTGCATATCGAAACCCGCGTCGATAAGACCACGGCGCACGAATCCGGCTGCAGTAAACGTGGCGCATGTTGCATCTTGTTTGGCAAGCTTGACCATGTTGTTGAATAAGGTCTGATTCCACATTTCAGGGTTTTTGCTAGGTGCGAACCCGTCTAAAAACCAGCAATCCACAACACCTTGCTCGGGTGTGGGTACCAAAGGCATGCAATCTTTAATATCACCGAACCAGAGGTCTAAGGTAATCATGCCATTAGCCAATACTATTCGATGACATTCAGGCACAGCTATGGGATAGTGCGCTTGCAATTTTTTGGCGTACTTTTCGAGTTCAGGCCACGCTTGATGTGCTTTTTCAAGGTCGGACTTTGTTAGTGGGTACTTTTCAAAGCTAATAAAATGCAGCTCTTGCATCGCTGCATCTGGGTTTTGCTCTCGAAATTGCTCAAATTGTTGCCAAGCTGCGAGGAAGTTTAGCCCAGTGCCAAAGCCAGTCTCGGCAATGACAAAACGTCGGTTCGGTAATTCGTGCCAGCGCTGAGGAAGGCGGTTTTTCTCTAAAAAAACGTAGCGTGTTTCTTCAAGACCATTGACGTTTGAAAAGTAAACGTCGTCAAATTGGTCTGAAATAAGCGTTCCCGCTTCGTTCCAATCGAGTTGAGCGTGAGTGATAGAAGTCATAATATTGACACTTAACTTGTGTTATACCCATTGTATAGTCGTTATCACAACTACAGTTATGGGGCATCAGTTGCAGTAATTGATGTGAATTGTACGAATTTATGGGAAAGCTGACCACTTTTATCCCGTAACTTCGTTATTATTTAGCAGTTTTGAAATTTATAGGAATGTCACATGAAACGAGTCGTAATTACCGGTATGGGTATTGTTTCGAGCATCGGTAACAACGTTGAAGAAGTTTTAGCGTCTCTAAAAGCAGGCCGTTCTGGTATTAACGCCTCTGAGCAGTTTAAAGAAATGGGCCTTCGTTCTCAAGTTTGGGGCGATCTGAAAATTAAACCAGCGGAACACATTGATCGTAAAAAAATGCGTTTTATGGGTGATGCTGCAGCGTACGCTTACCTTTCAATGGAGCAGGCAATTGCCGATGCTGGATTGTCAGAAGAGCACGTTTCAAATGATCGCACTGGTATTGTTGCGGGTTCTGGCGGTGCGTCAGCACTGAACCAAACGCTAGCAGTGGATACCATTCGTGAGAAAGGCGTTAAGCGCGTAGGTCCATATATGGTTCCTCGTACTATGTCTTCAACGGTTTCAGCTTGTTTGGCGACCCCATTCAAGATTCGTGGCGTTAACTACACAATGAGCTCAGCATGTGCGACATCAGCACACTGTATCGGTCACGCGATGGAGCTGATTCAACTAGGCAAGCAAGATATCGTTTTTGCTGGTGGTGGTGAAGAGCTTGATTGGACGCAAACTATGATGTTTGACGCCATGGGTGCACTGTCAACGAAATACAACGACGATCCAACGAAAGCATCCCGTACTTATGATGCAAATCGTGATGGCTTTGTTATCTCTGGCGGCGGCGGCATGGTGGTTGTCGAAGAGTTAGAACACGCATTGGCGCGTGGCGCGACTATCTACGGTGAGATTGTTGGTTACGGTGCAACATCAGATGGCTACGATATGGTAGCACCATCAGGTGAAGGCGCAGTGCGTTGTATGAAGATGGCAATGCAAGACGTTGATAGCATCGACTACGTTAACACTCACGGTACGTCTACTCCCGTCGGTGACGTGAAAGAGCTTGGTGCTATTCAAGAAGTATTTGGTGGCAACAGCCCTGCTATTTCAGCAACTAAAGCGATGACAGGCCACGCACTGGGTGCGGCTGGTGTTCATGAGGCAATTTACTCAATGCTAATGCTTCACCATAGCTTTATTGCGCCAAGCATCAACGTCGATACGCTTGACGAAGCGGCTGAAGGTTTAGACATCGTGAAAGAAACTCGCGAGCAAGAGCTGAGCACCGTAATGTCAAATAGCTTTGGTTTTGGTGGCACAAACGCGACATTGGTTATTAAAAAATACCAAGCGTAAGCGTTTAATCTCGCGTCGTGAAACGATGCCAGGGCAACTTACTGAACTGGCATTGAACCAATGTCGCGAGAGACAATTTAGAAGTTTCCAGAGCTGACTGATGAACGTCAGTCGCAGACGCAAATTTTGATCCCTGGAGAGCGGGTCAAAATCCTTTTGTTCTGGATTATTGCCCGGCCTTTTTTAGGACGGGCATTTTTCTTTCTGGCGTACAAGAAGTTGTGGTTATGAAGAGGGCTCGCCATGGCAGGCTAGCGAGGATAACCCGGTAAAAGTAACGAGGATAAATCGGTGCTAAACCTTTCTCGACAGCTTGCCGTTTATCTTGCACAATTCAGGCATATTTAAAGAACCCATCAGGAACTAGGTAATGAAGATTATTGTAGATGAGGCGATGCCTTATGCGGTTGAGCTATTTCAACAACTTGGTGAGGTGGTTGCGATGCCGGGTCGAGAGCTAAGCGCAACTGACCTTGTTGATGTTGATGCACTGATGATTCGCTCTATCACTAAAGTAAATGCGACCTTGTTGGCGAAAGCCAATCGTTTGAAATTTGTTGGAACAGCGACGGCGGGCATGGACCATGTTGACCAAGCATTACTGAAAGAGAAAGGCATCTTCTTTACCGCTGCACCAGGGTGCAATAAAGTCGGCGTTGCTGAGTATGTGATGAGTAGCTTAATGGTGATTGGCCAACAGCAAGGCTTTTCTATCTTTGATAAAACGGTGGGCATCGTCGGCTGTGGTCAGGTGGGCAGTTACCTACAAAAATGTTTAGAAGGTATTGGTGTTAACGTTTTGATTAATGATCCTCTAAAGCAACAAGAAGGGGATAAGCGCACGTTCACTGAACTTGATACTTTGTTAGAGCAAGCCGATGTGATTACGACTCACACGCCGATTACCACTGATGGTGAGTTTCCAACGCATCACCTGATTAATGAACAGCGTTTAACGCATTTGCGCGCCGATCAAATATTGATTAACGCAGCTCGTGGTCCTGTGGTCGATAATCAGGCGTTGAAACGTCGTTTACAGAAAAATGATGGGTTTACGGCGGTACTTGATGTGTTTGAATTTGAACCTAAGGTTGATTTTGAACTGCTTCCTCTGCTAACGTTTGCGACCCCTCATATTGCAGGCTATGGTCTAGAAGGGAAAGCACGTGGAACGACGATGATTTTTAATCGCTTCTGTGAGTTTATGGAATTGGAAAATCGTGCCAATCCAGATGCATTATTACCTGTTGCGCCGATCCCTGAGATCACATTAGATCGAGAGTGGGATGAGGCGGTACTGCACAGTTTAACGCAAGTGATCTATGACGTCCGTAAGGATGACGCTGTTTTTCGTCGTGAAATTCGCACAGAAAATGGTTTTGATAGTATGCGCAAACATTATTGGGACAGACGCGAATACGGCGCTGTTCGAGTCAAAGGTCATGCCGATTGTAATTTGGCACCTTTGGCTGAGCTAGGATTTCAAATAGAGGTAAACCAATGAGCCAACAATTTAATATCGCTGTATTCGGAGCTACTGGTGCTGTAGGTGAAACTATGGTTGAGGTACTTCAAGAGCGTGAGTTTCCTATGGGCGATGTTTACCTTCTAGCGAGCGAGCGTAGTGAAGGCAAAACGTACCGAGTGAACGGTAAAACGGTACGAGTACAAAACGTTGAGGACTTTGATTGGTCTCAAGTTCACATTGCACTGTTTTCTGCTAGGTGGCGAACTGTCTGAAAAGTATGCGCCGATTGCTGCCGATGAAGGCGTGGTTGTCATCGATAACTCGTCACACTTCCGTTACGACTTTGACGTCCCTTTGGTGGTGCCAGAAGTTAACCCAGAGGCGATTGCTGAGTTCCGTAACCGCAATATTATTGCTAACCCAAACTGCTCAACTATCCAAATGCTAGTAGCGTTAAAACCGATTCACGACGCAGTAGGGATTGAGCGGATTAACGTTTCAACTTACCAGTCTGTTTCAGGTGCTGGTAAAGCGGGTATTGATGAGTTAGCTGGACAAACGGCATCATTGCTAAATGGTCGACCTGCAGAAACTAGCGCTTTTGATCAACAGATCGCGTTTAACTGTATCCCACAAATTGATCAGTTTATGGATAACGGTTACACCAAAGAAGAAATGAAAATGGTGTGGGAAACGCAAAAGATTTTCAACGATCCAAGCATTATGGTTAACGCGACCTGTGTGCGCGTACCTGTCTTTTATGGTCACGCAGAGTCGGTCAGTGTGGAAACTCGTGCACCGATTGATGCGGACGAAGTAACACGCTTGCTTGAACAGACGGATGGGATTGAAGTATTCCACGGTCAAGAAATGCCAACGCAAGTTCGCGATGCTGGTGGTAAAGATCACGTCTTAGTTGGACGTATCCGCAACGACATTAGTCACCACAGTGGTATCAATATGTGGGTTGTCGCGGACAACGTGCGCAAAGGGGCAGCAACGAACGCGGTTCAAATTGCAGAAGTACTGATTCGAGATTACTTCTAAAAACTGCGTCATTTTTAACCAAAGGCCTCTTTATGAGGCCTTTGTGCTATCTAACCGTGTGAACTTGATGCGATTATCTTGCTTGATTCGAGTTTTTTCCCATAGAACCTATAGTTTTGGAGCAAATATCCGATATAGTAAAGAGATAAGTATTGTATTTATAATCGCAGACAGCTGAGCCTTCCATGCATCATTTTATCAAGCGTCTACTAGTGGCCTTAGCACTAGTTGGAGCCACAACGTCATCATCATTTAGCGCTGACACTATTCGCCTCTCTGGTCCGAATGGTGAATTACTGGATGCACCTCAGTATTCTGAGCAGATTCGACGCCCTGTCGTAGCCTCTATAGCAGATGAGCCTTCTCGGTATTATGGTCCTACTAAACGCGCAGAGACCTTATGGTCAATTGCGTCAAAATTTAAGCCGTCAGGGGCGACCGTACAACAAACTATTTATGCGTTTTACGAACTGAATCCGGGTGTTTTTGAAGACGAAAATATTCATAAACTGATCCCGGGTAATCGGCTACGTGTTCCTTCTTCAACACAAATCAATCAAGTTGATCGTCAAGAAGCGCTATCAGTATTAGCTGCACATCAGCAGCGGTTATCAGCGAATAAGTCGGCGGTTGAGCCTAAAAGCGTGCCAAAACCTGCCACAAAGGTGACACCATCGGTAGAACAGCCAAAAGTAAAAGTACCCGTTCCACCACAACTGACGAGCAATGCTATCGATAATAAGGTTGTAGATAGCAAGGTTATAGATAAAAAAGCCATCGCAGAGTCGGTGGAGAAATCACTGACCAACAAATTACAGCAAGAGCTGACACGTTCAGAAGGCGAGCTTATTTCATTAGAGGAACGTAATCACCAGTTGCGACTCATGCTGTCCGAGGTTCAGCAGCAAGTGGACACGCTACAAGATGAAGTGAGTAATGAAGAACGCATTCGTAGTGAAGTCGAACGTCAATTACTCGATGAAAAACGCAAACAAGAAGAGATGCAGCGCCTAGCACCGACAGCCATAGATACTTGGTTATCTAACCCTTGGATTGTTGGGTTGCTTGCTATTGTCCCCGCGTTATTGGTTGGGCTACTTGTGATGCTCGTCATGAGAACACGCAAGAGCAAGACTAGTGATGGTGCATCGTCTCATGACAATAATGAACCAGGTGATGCAGCAAGCATTGCTGCTATGGGAGCGGCAGGTGCGACTGCGTTGGCGGCGGAAGGCACAGATTCGCTGCAAGACGATGACGATTTGTTCTCGGATGAGTTGTTTGGCGATTTCGAAACCGATACCGATATCGATGATGCAACCTCTAAACAGGAAAAAGAGGCGGAGAACGACATCTTTGCCGATCTTAATGAAGGGGACTTAGACTTCAACCTTGATGATGAGGATGACCCTTTTGCGAGTATCGGTGACGACGGTGAATTAGATATCGGCTTTGTTGATCTCGACGCCAGTAATAATGGCATTAGCGTTAAAGACGGTGAGAAAGCATTAGGGCTAGAGGAAATGGAGCGGGCGCTCAATGACGTTGCCGTGCCAGAATCTGATTTAGATGACCTCGATCTTAACTTGTCTGACGAGGATGAAACGGATCCTGTTTCTCAGCAAGACTTAGACGACTTATTTGCTGAAATTAACATGCAGGAACCAAGCTTAGATGAACAACTGGAATTAGATGAACCAGTAGATTCTGATGGTGGTGCGATCAACCAAGAACAGATGGATGAGCTGCTGTCCAGTGGGTTTGATCTCGATGAATCAGAAGCAGAGGCACTAGACGATATCTTTGCTGAGCAGACAGCGACAAGTGATACATCGTTACAAGATGCCTCTGATAGTGATGACAGCATCGAGGTTGGGAATGATGACATCGACGATCTTTTTGCACAATTCTCGCAGATAGATACACCGAGTGACGCATCGTTACAGGCGCAACCTCAGTCAGAAGAGCCAAGTGTCATCAGAGGATGTCGCCTTGCTTGATGAAATGCTTGAAGATGATTTTGAGCTATCGGACATGTCTGACTCCGATTTGATGCTGGAAGAGATCGTTGATAGTGAATCGTACAGCTCAAGTGCTGCAATCGAAAGAGGGAAATTCGGACGAGAATGACTTGGACGATGACATTAACCTTGATGAAAATAGTACAGACCTGCTTGATGAGCTGATGTTTGAGCATGCCTTTGATGCACCAGAAAACGATGACCATGAGTCTTTAGCATTGGACCCATTTGAGTCGGGTCAACTGTTAACCGACGACGAGCCAGAAACTCACTCTAAACTCGAAGAAGAATCAAAACTCGAAGAAGAATCTGAACTCACAGAAGAACAAGATGCGTTTGCGGATCTCTTTAGTGCTGATAATGAGAAGACAGAGACGCAAGAGCAAGCAATTAAAGATAATGAAACCGAATCACCCGCCGTTCAAGACGCTACTGACGTCGATGAGTTAGACGATATCGACGCTTTATTGGCTCAGCATGGTCGCCAAGACCTAGCAGCAGATGTTACTAGCGAGTCGAATCATGAGATAGTTGCAAGTGATGTCGACGGCATTCAGCCGCCGGAACTGGCTGAGCAAAACCAAGGCGCAGAAGAGCCAAGTAATGAGGATGTTGCTGATGTTGCCGAGATAGAGGAAGAGTTTCAAGCCGCTCTCGACAACGCAATAGAAGCGACGGCATCTTCGGAATCATTATTTGTAGATTCTGAGCTTTCCGATACAGAACGTTCAGAGTCCGAGTTAGTCGCGGCGAGTCCTCCGGTATCAACACCCGAACCGTCAGCGCATGAAGAGCTATTAGCGCATGAAGATCCATTAGCACATGAAGAGCCATTAGCGAAAGAACAAGCGAACGACATAGCGTCACCTATTATTGATGACGAGTTTGACTTTTCACCACAAATTGAAGGTGGTGTTGATGCCACTGATGATGAATTTGACGCTGAGAGAGAGCAAGCAGAGTTTAATGCGCTGGTAGAAAACGAGTTTGGTATCCCACATGATGACGACTGGAATGTAGACAGTGCGACATCAGTGGAATCAAGCGCTGTTGCCCATGAAGCTGTAGAACCAGACGTTACCGTCGAGCCTGAAATGGCTTCGCCGCTGAAGGATAGCGAATCGGCATTGAGTGATGAGACGAATGACGATGAATTTTTGGATTCAGCGTTAAGCAGTGAATACAGCGAAGCCCAAGCCTTAGCCGATTCAGAAGATGATTATCAATTTGAACGTGATGAGGTTGTGGGTGAAGATCGAGCCTTTGCGGTTGATGACACCGACCTACCGGAATACAGTGAAGAAGATGCTCTGGCTGACGTATTGGCAATGGGTGCTCTTAACGACGAATTACCAGCCAGTGAAAATCACCATAGTGACCCCGAGCGGCATGTAGAGCCTGAACTTGAGGCAGAGTCGGCGGTACTTGATGATTTAACCTTTAATTCTGAGCCTGTTAATGAAACCTTAGAAAGCCAATATACCACAAGCCGCCAAAGCGCCAACCGTTGAAGCGCCATTAACGACAGCGCCATTAACGGAAGACGGTGGCATTGATGCTGGTGAGGCACTCGACTCGGTCAAACCTGTTGAGGCGTATAGCAATGATGACATTATATTCCCGGAATATACGGAAGAAGACGCATTAGCTGACTCTACGGATTTGGAAAGTAATGAGCAATACTCTCAATCTGGGACGACGGCCCGAGATGCGTCAGAGCGCGCATTTTCAACCAATGAAGAGATGGTTGGTGAGACACTGGATCATTCTGAAATTGATGCGCTTGCTGATGCGTTTTCAATGGTCGATACGCAAGCGTTGGAACAAGAAGGCCAACTGGGCGAGTTGCTGAGTGAAGGAAAACAAGGCTTTAGCAATATTAACCCCGTGGATCAAACGACGGCAGATAGCGCAGGGCTCGATCTGGCAACCATGTTGGAAGACGATACATCGATGGATGGTGGTGAAGACTGGAATGGCTTTACCCTGACGGATGCACAAAAAAGTGCGATTGATGAATCGATTCCTGACGAAGAACAAGCCATATGGACTCAGGATGCGGGTTCACTAAAAAGTGCGAAGAACGAAGATTGGTCTTCTCAAGATCCTGTCGAAAACTTTGAAAACAGCAATGCTCAATTTATGACAATTGATGAGCTGATGGCACAGGTAAACGATGAACCGACGTCCGAGGTAGATGAGGAAGAAGCGCTGCAACTTGATGTAGGGCTTGATGAGTTCCCAGATGTGATTGGTGAGGTCACTGATGTCGATGTTGATAACGACTCCGAGGCGTCAGGAAACCTAGATTTAGCGAAAATCTACATTGAAATGAACGATTTTGATGGCGCGAAGAAGCTATTGCAAAAGGTACTCGAGGAAGGCTCAGAATCCCTAAAAGATGAGGCGCGAGGCGTGTTGGATAAAATGTCCGCCTATTAATGCGGTTTTATTCACGCAGGCCTCTAGTTATCGTCTATTAAAAGCAAGCGAGCAAAATAAAAACGGCGGAGACGCCGTTTTTTTATAGCTGTGATAACGACGTATGCATTATATGGTCGATTGGCTGTGTTTGAATATGACTAGAAAGAGGCGAGGGGGCGGTGCGAGGGTCAGTCTTTTGTTAGTATCGTGTAAGGTCTGGTCTGCGCGTCGCGGCAAATTGGTAATCTTGTCATTTGAGTATATACTTTGCCACCCAGTAGGAATGACGAACGTTCAGAGAGAAATATGAGAGTTGCATTAGGTATCGAGTATAACGGTGCCAATTACTATGGTTGGCAAAGACAGCGTGATGTGAATAGTGTGCAAGCGGAATTGGAAAAGGCGCTATCCGTTGTAGCGAATCAGCCAATTGAAGTAATGTGCGCGGGACGCACAGATGCTGGCGTTCATGGGACGGGTCAAGTGGTTCATTTTGATTCTCCGGTCACTCGTAAGCCTGCGGCATGGACAATGGGTGTGAATGCCAACCTTCCTAAAGATATTACTGTTCGTTGGGCAACAGAAGTCTCTGAATCTTTTCACGCGCGTTTTTCTGCAACGGCGCGTCGTTACCGATATGTGATCTTCAACCACGCTTTGCGACCTGGAATTTTATCGACAGGCGTTAGCCATTATCATGGTGAGCTCGATGTTGAAAAAATGCATCAAGCGGGTCAGTTTTTACTAGGCGAAAATGATTTCACTTCATTTAGAGCCGTGCATTGTCAATCAAGAAGCCCTTGGCGCAACCTCATGCACCTTAATGTGACTCGTCATGGTCCGTATGTGGTGATTGATATTAAGGCTAATGCTTTTGTCCATCATATGGTGAGAAATATTCTGGTAGCTTGATTGTGGTTGGTCGTGGGGAACAATAGGTAGAGTGGATCGAGTGGTTGCTAGCGCAAAAAGACAGAAAGCTTGCTGGCGCGACAGCGAAGGCTGAGGGGCTGTATTTGGTTGATGTTGATTACCCAGATGAGTATTCGCTCCCAAATGTGCCAATTGGTCCATTATTTTTCCCAGATGATTTGAACTCAGGCTGGTAAAACGACTCAAATGAAAGCGTTGGTTGCTTCCAGACTACAAGGTACAACCAGTTTTTTATCTACAGTGGCGCAGTTATGTGGTTTAATCCTCATGCATATTTGAATTCAATACTCTCGCTATGATAGCGGGAGTCACAAAATAAAAGGTCTTCCATGAGTTGGCTTGAAAAAATTTTAGAAAAAAGCAACATTGTTACCTCACGTAAAGCCTCTATCCCAGAGGGGATCTGGACGAAATGTACGTCTTGCGAGCAGGTGTTATATCATGCTGAACTAGAGCGTAACCTAGAAGTGTGTCCGAAATGTGACCATCACATGCGCATGCGATCTCGTCGCCGTTTGGAAACATTCCTCGATAAAGACAACCGAGTTGAGCTAGGGACTGAATTTGAACCTCAGGATAAGCTGAAGTTTAAAGATTCAAAACGCTACAAAGAGCGCATCTCAACGGCACAAAAAAATAGCGGTGAGAAAGATGCGCTTGTTGTCATGCAAGGTGAAGTTCTTGGTATCCCTGTTGTCGCGTGTGCATTTGAGTTTGCTTTCATGGGCGGTTCAATGGGGTCTGTTGTGGGCGCACGTTTTGTTGCAGCTGTTGATGCGGCTATTGAAAACAACTGCGGCCTTGTGTGTTTCTCTGCAAGTGGCGGCGCCCGTATGCAAGAAGCATTAATGTCGTTGATGCAAATGGCGAAAACCAGTGCAGCGTTAGAGCGCTTGTCTCAGAAAGGGCTTCCTTACATTTCAGTGATGACCGATCCAACAATGGGCGGCGTATCGGCAAGTCTTGCTATGCTTGGTGACATTAACATTGGTGAGCCTAAAGCATTGATTGGCTTTGCAGGTCGTCGAGTGATTGAGCAAACGGTACGTGAAGAC
Organism: Vibrio sp. GJ43-1; assembly: GCF_055808835.1. NCBI lineage: Bacteria > Pseudomonadati > Pseudomonadota > Gammaproteobacteria > Vibrionales > Vibrionaceae > Vibrio > Vibrio sp. GJ43-1. Next base: position 1,271,604 of record NZ_CM147884.1, read on the forward strand.
TTACCAGAAGGCTTCCAGCGCAGTGAGTTCTTATTAGAGCACGGTGCCATTGATATGATTGTTGATCGTCGTGAAATGCGTCAACGTGTCGGTAGTATGCTGGCTAAAATGACTCGCGCGACGTCACCTTTAGTGGTTTCTGTTGAAGATTCTCCAGCAGAACCATCATATGAAGTACCAGAAGCGGACGAAAAAGGGTAAAGTACTCACTAAGTTATCATTGTTTAGATATTGACTGCTAAATGAGTGCACAATCCATTCCAAAAGCCACATCTTCACTTCAGATGTGGCTTGATTATTTACAAAGTATCCACAGTAGCGCCATTGACCTTGGTCTAGAGCGAGTTGCTGTGGTGGCAAATAAGGGCAAGTTAACCAAACCTGCTCCCACCGTTATCACCGTCGCAGGGACGAATGGTAAAGGTTCTACATGCGCACTAATGGAAGCCATCCTATTGGATGCGGGTTATTCTGTTGGTGTCTACAGCTCCCCTCATCTTATTCGCTATAACGAACGTGTTCGTATTAATGGTCATGAACTTCCGGACCAATCTCATGTGGCGGCATTTGACTACATCGAAACACTTCGTGGTGACGTTAGTCTTAGCTTCTTTGAATACGCAACGTTGGCGGCTCTTAAACAGTTTCAAGATAATAACGTTGAGGTCTTGCTACTCGAAGTAGGACTTGGTGGACGGTTAGATGCCACCAATGTGGTTGATCATGATGTATCCGTCATTACCAGCTTAGCGGTCGATCATGTTGATTGGTTAGGTGATGACATTAATGTCATAGGGTTTGAAAAAGCAGGTATTTTCCGCTCTGGTAAGCCTGCAATCTGTGGTCAGCCAAAACCACCAGCAACAGTCCCAGCTCATGCCGATGACATTGGCGCAGATTTTTACCAAACCGAGTATCCAGTTTCACTACGAAATGACATCTGAGACTACCTGGTCGTGGCAGCATGGTACTTTTTCGCTAGAAGCGCTACCTATCCCAGCACTTCCTTTGATGAACGCTAATACCGCGATTATGGCACTGGGTGCAGCAAAGCTTGATATTTCCGATGTGAATATCGTGAACGGCTTGAAGCACGCGACGTTGCCTGGACGTATGCAGATGTTACCCGGTCAGCCACTCACTATTTTGGATGTGGCACACAACCCACATTCCGCAGAATACTTGGTTGAACAACTAACAAAACGTTATCCAGAACAGACGTTTAAGGTCGTTATTGGCATGCTGCATGATAAAGATGTCGCAGAAACGATGCGTGTCTTACAGCCTTTAGCCTGTGACTGGTATCTAGCCTCGTTGGCAGGGCCGCGAGCTGCGAGCGCTCAGGAGCTGTCAGATTGTCTAGAGAGTGAGGTGGCGTCATCGTTATACGATAGCCCTGTTGCAGCGTACGATGCGGCGATTCAATCGGCAAAAGAGAATGACATTGTCTTGGTGCTGGGTTCTTTCCATACTGTAGGTGAAGTCCTTGAATACACCGAGAGCACCACTCGCGGCTGTGACCGTTAAACCATAAGGAGTAGAGATGGCGAGTAAATTCCAAAGTCGTCTGATAGGCACCATTGTTTTGGTTGCTGTCGGTGTCATTATTTTGCCCGATCTTTTAGATGGTAAAAAATTGCACTACAAAGAAGAGTTTGCCAGTATCCCACTGAAACCGGAGTTAAACTCTGACGTTGAGAGCTTTGAAATCTTAGAGCCTGAAGATGCCTCGGAGGTATTGCCAGACTCGCCAGTGACGGCGACCGTGGGCGAGGCGCTGGAAGAAAAGACGCAATCAGATGTGGTAGATGTCGCAATACAAGAGGTGCCAGAGCGAAATGACTATGCAGATAGCGCATGGATTATTCAGCTTATGGCGCTTAAGAATGCGGAAAATGCACGTGGACTGGTCGCGGATTTACAAAAACGTGGTTATCAAGCACATGTGAAGCAAGAGTCGAACTTTACTCGCGTAATCATCGGTCCCGATGTTTCGAAAAGTAAACTAGAGACGCAATTGGTTGAATTAGAGAAAATTATCGAGTTCAAGAGGTCAATTGCTCAAATTTAAACCACTAAATCCATAAGAAAACGTTTGCGTCGCGTTTTTTTCTGTTAAAATGCGCGCCAACTTGAGATGAATAATTAATGAATTGGTTAGATTTTGTCATTTTGGGTGTGATTGGGCTGTCAGCTTTAATCAGCTTAGTTCGCGGATTCGCTAAAGAAGCGATGTCGTTGGTAATATGGTTTGGTGCATTTTTTATCGCCAGTCAGTACTACGCTAAACTAGCGGTGTACTTTTCTAATATTGAAGACGAGATGTTTCGTAATGGCGCCGCAATCGCTGCTCTATTTGTCGCAACACTGATTGTTGGGGCATTGATCAATTATGTTCTAGGGCAGTTGGTTCAAAAAACGGGATTGTCAGGTACAGATCGAGTATTGGGTGTGGTGTTTGGTGCACTACGAGGTGTGCTAATCGTGTCAGCGGTGCTGTTTTTTGTGGATACCTTTACCACATTAAATAGCAGCGAATGGTGGGAAAACTCACAACTCATGCCGCACTTTAAGCTGGTGATTCAACCGTTTTTTGAACATATCGAAGCAACTTCTAGTTTCCTGTCTGGCGCATAATTGCGCCAGCTAAATGTCGCAAATCGAGGATTAGGACATGTGTGGTATTGTTGGAATCGTTGGCTCTACGCCTGTGAATCAGTCTATCTATGACGCTTTGACCGTTTTACAGCATCGTGGCCAAGATGCCGCTGGTATTGTTACCATAGAAAGCAATCGTTTTCGTCTGCGTAAGGCGAATGGTCTCGTTAAAGATGTTTTTGAAGCGAAACACATGCAACGCCTTCAAGGCTGTGTGGGAATTGGTCACGTGCGTTACCCAACTGCAGGTAGTTCAAGTGCATCAGAGGCTCAGCCTTTCTACGTAAACTCACCGTTTGGTATTACGTTGGCTCACAACGGCAACTTAACCAATGCGAATGAAGTGCGTGAAAAGTTGTTCGAGAAAGACCGCCGTCATGTCAACACGACTTCTGATTCTGAAGTGTTACTTAACGTACTTGCGCATGAGATTGATACCGTTAAAGGTAACGTGACCTCAGACGACGTATTCCGCGCAGTGACCAACGTGCACCGTGCTATTAAGGGTGCGTACGCGGTAGCAGCGATGATTATTGGTCACGGTATGATTGCGTTCCGTGACCCACATGGCATTCGTCCTTTATGTTTAGGTAAGCGTGAAGTGAATGGCAAAACAGAATACATGGTGGCATCAGAATCAGTTGCGTTAGACGCTGTTGGCTTTGACTTCATCCGTGATGTGGCACCTGGTGAAGGCATTTATGCCACATTCGATGGTGAACTGCACACGCGTCAATGTGCTGATCATCCTGCCCTGAACCCATGTATTTTTGAATTTGTTTACTTTGCTCGACCAGACTCGTTTATCGATAAAATTTCGGTTTACAGTGCTCGTGTAGAAATGGGCAAAAAATTGGGTGAGCGTATCCAACAAGAGTACAGCGATCTCGATATTGATGTTGTTATTCCTATCCCTGAAACCTCTTGTGATATTGCGTTGCAAATAGCACAAGCGATTGATAAGCCTTACCGCCAAGGGTTTGTTAAGAACCGTTATGTTGGACGTACGTTTATTATGCCGGGCCAACAACAGCGTAAGAAGTCTGTGCGTCGTAAACTTAATGCGATTCGCTCTGAATTTAAAGGCAAGAATGTACTACTTGTTGATGATTCAATTGTACGTGGTACTACGTCAGAGCAGATTATTGAGATGGCTCGTGATTCAGGTGCAAACAAGGTTTATATGGTATCGGCGGCTCCGGAAGTACGCTTCCCGAACGTCTACGGTATTGATATGCCAAGTGCTAACGAACTTATTGCACACGGCCGTGACAATGATTCTATTTGTCAACAGATTGGTGCAGATGCGCTTATCTTCCAAACGCTGCCGGATCTGATTGAAGCGGTAGGCATGGGTAATCCGGATATCAGCTGTTTCGATACGTCGGTTTTCAATGGTGAGTATGTGACAGGAGATATTGATCAAGAGTATCTTGATTTCCTTGACTCACTACGTAACGATGATTCGAAAGTGCAACGAGAAATTCAGCAAGATCTTGCTAATCTAGAACTGCATAACGAAGGCGCGTAATACTGCTCGCATTTCTACGGAAGTAAAAAAACCAGAGTGATATTTCACTCTGGTTTTTTTATCACTAATGATCTTGGATTAAGTCACTAGTGAATCGAGTAATCGATAACGAAATCGATAAACAGTCGGACTTTTTCCGGTAGATGATCTTTATGATTGTAGAGCATGTAAATGTCGCGTGGGTTAGCACTCCAATCGGGAAGAATACGTACCAACTCACCATTGTCGATGTACTCTTTTACCATTACATCCGGCATCAGAGTAATGCCTAGCCCCGCAGAACATGCTCGTCTTACCACATTGAGGCTGTTAGCTTCGAAGCGCGCCTTGGTATTGTTAATCACCGATTCGCCGCTGTTGTTTTTAAGCTGCCACTTGATCAGTGGTGCGCCTTTGAGAAGTCGATGCGCGGTGAGTTCTTCCGCATGAGAAGGCTCGCCATTTTGTGCAAGATAGCCTGGTGTTGCAATCAATACATCTTTAACCGTACTGATTTTTCGAGCAATGAGGCTCGAATCTCGTTGTGGGCCAACACGGAAAATGACGTCCCACTCAGTTGGGTCAAGTTGGTCTGCATGATTACTGGTGGTTAACTCCAAACTAATATCAGGAAACTGCGCCATGAAATCATTAAACATTGGCATGATCATGCGTTTAGTCAGATTTGAAGGTGAGGATATTTTTAGTTTGCCTGACGCGCCTTTGCATTCGTCAGCAATTTCTTCAGATGTCGCCGTGAGTCTATGAAGCAATGGTGAACATTCGTTATAAAAACGTTCTCCCGCCTCTGTTAAAGACAATTTTCGAGCGTGGCGATTTAATAAACGCAGATTAAGAGAGTCTTCAAGCGCTTGAATTCGTCGCGTTATCGTTGCAACGGGAATCATGGTTTTGCGTGAAGTTGCAGTATAACTCCCATTTTCAACAACAAGTCGGAATAGGTTTAGATCGTCGAGTTTCATATGGTCAACTATTTGTATTGATTCGTTTTATTATGGCTTAGCCCGATAGGCTCAACTCGCAGGCAGCATGACTGTAGACACTAAATTAGTGGAAACAATGGCTGAGAATAGCTCAATATCAATAAGTTAGTTTAAAATATTAACAAGTTGGTTAAATCTCAGACACCCACATATTGTATTAGATCTTGAAGCAAAGGGGTACATTTGTATAAAAGACTATTTGTGCCTACAGTTAATATACTCAAGAGCCGCTGGCTTGGGAGTAGATTACTCAATTAAGTGCATTATTGTAGCGTTTCCTTGCGACACGAAGTTTGATGCAAACCAATAAAAACGATAACGAAACGCGCAATGAAAAATTTGTGAGGCGTAATTTTATGTCTAAAACTGACAGTCAAGTTGCTGAGGTCTTAAGCGCATCGGTCGAGTCACCCTAAGATTATGGTGGTTGATGACGACCCGATATTTCGTACAGTGACAAAAAATTATTTGGAAGCGATAGGGTATCGTGTTTGTGAGGCGCAAGATGGGTTAGAAGCCTTGAAACTTCTCGATTCTGCGCAGCCTGATTTAGTGCTGTGCGATTTATCTATGCCGTTGCTTACAGGGATGGAGTTTGCCGAAGAGGTAAGAATGGAATATCCATCTTTACCTGTCATCGTGATATCCGCAACGGGAGATATGGGCGATGTGGCTAAGGCGCTACGCTTTGGGGTAAAAGATTTTCTGACAAAACCACTTGCGGATTACCGCTACCTTAATGAAGCAATAGACAAGGTATTAGAAGACAGTGCCGATGTTGGTAACCAAAGTGATTTTGTTAGCCGTTGGTTCCGGCTCGAAGAGAATGACAATTCTCAAGACGAGCAAGAGTTGCATTGGCACTTGAAATTTTTGCAAGAAAACCCCAATGCAGCACGTGAGCTATTGACCGCATTATTACCAGAAAAAGATTGCTCGCTGGGGGCGTGGCACAGTAGCTATCGAATGCTTCAATCGACAACAAATTTGCCACTGGTCTTTGACTTTTCATGGTTAATGAGCGGACAACTTGCGTTTTATCTGGTTGATGCCTCATCCAGTGAAGAAGGAGGGATTGCCAGTACGTTATTGGTTAGAGCATTATTTGATGACTATATTCGCCGAGTTCAGCATAACAGTGTTGATCTTAAAGACTTAGCGACCAACATGGAGAAAGGCCTAGAATGCTCAATGGGTGCTTATCCTGTCGATGCGCTTTTGGGTGTGATTGATTTGTCAGATCGAACGTTGTCGATATTACTCGGCAGGCTTGGATTGCCGTTGGCAAAATGGTGACGCCCACTACCATATTGCAGGTGGTCAAAAATTGGGTGAAAACTGTATTCGCAATTTTATGACCAAAGATCTTCCGGTTCATGAGTCGAGTAAGCTATCTATGAGCCAGGTAGGGGCGTCGAGCTTTAGCTGGGATATTCGTTTATCTCAGAGGGAGTGAGTGTAATAACCATACAGTTACTCTGTTTTTGATGGATTGTAATTAATATATAGTGCGGATGTTAATGAAATGGGAGGTTGGCACTTCTGTTTTATTAACTAGCCAATGTGTAAAGACGAACGATAACGTCGGCACGGCTCACTATCATTAAAAGCCATCAAATTAAGAGCAAAGTTATGTCTAACACTGAATTCAAAGAACCTTACAATATTTTCTATTTCCTAGGCTTTATTGCCGTATTGCTTATTCCAACTCTTCCGGCTACTCTGACGTTATTTCGTATCATGAATGGGTATGCAACGTTTTGAGAAGCGAGTTAGCATGACGCTGCGACAAGCCTTATGGAGTGTCGCAGGTATCAGTTCTGTCACCCTAGGGATCATTGGGATATTCCTACCATTACTACCAACCACCCCTTTTTTATTACTTGCCAGCGCGTGTTTTTTGAAAGGCAGCCCGCGTCTTCATCAGCGATTACTTGCACATCCTAAACTCGGTCCTGTGATTTCAACATGGGAAACTGAGCGAGCCGTATCACGCGCGACGCGCAATAAAGGCATGGTCTTTATATTGGCCAGTTTCCTGATCTCTATCATTGTTGTCCCGCTAGTGTGGTTAAAGGCTGCACTCTTTTGCTTATGTGGGGTCGTTTTAGGCTTTTTTTGCGACTTCCTGTGAAAGAGTCGGTTGCTGATAAGTCTGAAAGTCACTAACATTAGGGATTGTTCGCTCGCGTTTTGCGAGTGTTTATTTTTAGGCCAACAGAATGAAAGTATGGTTTTACTTTGTGAAATCATTACTCACGTCATTGGGCGCAGATTGACCTCTCCAGAGACAAAAATTATGAGCATCGACAGAATTTCACAAATCAAAGCCAGCATCAAAAGCATTCCTGATTACCCAAAGCCAGGCATTCTTTTTCGCGATGTCACCAGCTTAATGGAAGATCCTGAAGCCTATAGAGCGACCATTGCTCTGTTGGTAGAGAAATATAAAGATCAAGGCTTTACAAAAATTGTTGGCACCGAAGCTCGCGGATTTTTGTTTGGTGCACCGTTGGCATTAGAACTTGGTGTTGGATTTGTGCCAGTGCGTAAGCCCGGGAAATTGCCGCGCGAGACCGTATCACAGTCTTACGAACTAGAATATGGCACCGACGTATTAGAAATTCACACAGATGCTATTGTGGAAGGTGACAAGGTGCTAATGGTCGATGATTTATTGGCAACAGGTGGCACAATTGAAGCAACAACAAAGCTGATTCGCCGACTTGGCGGCTCTGTAGCACACGCAGCATTTGTGATTAACTTGCCAGAGATTGGCGGTGATAAGCGCCTACAAGCTCTCGATTTGGACGTTTACAGCATTTGTGAATTCGAAGGTCACTAATCGGGAACTATTCATGAGTTATCTTGCTTTAGCCCGAAAATGGCGCCCAAAACAGTTTTCAGAAGTCGTAGGACAAGCGCATGTCCTTACGGCGTTAGAGAATGCCTTAAGTCAAAACCGCTTGCATCATGCCTATTTATTTAGCGGCACTCGCGGTGTGGGTAAAACCACGATAGGACGCCTGTTTGCTAAGGGGTTGAACTGTGAAACGGGTATTACGTCTAACCCATGCGGTAAATGTGCGACGTGCGTAGAAATTGATGAAGGGCGCAGTGTCGACTTATTGGAGATTGATGCGGCCTCTCGGACTAAAGTTGAAGACACTCGTGAGTTACTTGATAACGTCCAATATAAACCGGCCCGTAATCGTTTCAAGGTGTACTTGATCGATGAAGTGCATATGTTGTCACGTCACAGCTTCAATGCCTTGCTGAAAACGTTGGAAGAGCCGCCAGAATATGTCAAATTCTTGCTGGCAACGACGGATCCGCAAAAACTGCTCAGTGACAATTTTGTCACGTTGTTTACAGTTCCATTTGAAACCTATCACGGTCGATACCATCCAACAGCAATTGGTGGATATCCTAGGGCATGAGAAGGTGGAGGCGGAACATCAAGCGTTGGCTTTAATCTCTCACGCCGCCGATGGCAGTATGCGTGATGCTTTGAGCTTAACCGACCAAGCGATCGCATTAGGCAGCGGGCACATTACTAAGCCGACTGTCAGTATGATGTTAGGTACGTTAGATACGTCTCTCGCGATTAAAATTATTCAAGCTATTGCAACCTATGGTGATGCAGCACGAGTCATGAGTACGGTTGAGCAATTGGCTGAAAACGGCGTTGACTGGGATTCGTTATTGCTGGAAATCGGCTCGCAATTGCATCGTGTTGCGATGTATCAGGCCTTACCAGGAAGCCTTGATGTCAGTATTCCTGATAATGAAAAAGTCGCCACATTGGGCAAAAAATTTCAGCCAACTGACGTACAGCTCTATTATCAAATTGCAATAAAAGGTCGCCAAGATCTTGTTGCTTCACCCTCACAGCGAGTTGCGGTAGAAATGACGTTGCTACGAATGTTGGCCTTTAGACCGATGTGACAGCACTTAGCAGTAATGACATTGTTGTGACGGGTTCGGCACAAACGCCGACCACGGCTAGTACTCCTAATGTCAGTCCATCAGTACCCGTGACGCCGCTTGAGCTTCACAAGCGCCAGCACAGGGCTACTCTGGACCTGAAGAGTCGGCAATGCCTTATGATTTGCCGCCGCAAGAACATTATGCAATGCCGTCAGAGAGCAGTGCGGCTTCGTATTCAGCGCCACATGGTTATGACTCTGCGCCCCAAGGGTATTATCCTGATTCAGCACCACAGCAGGTTTCGCCGCCAATGGCAGAATCGTTGGTGAATACACCACCAGTGAATCAACAGCTGGCTCAGCAGCAAGTTACGCCGGAGCCAGCGCTTCAGCCTAAGGCGTCACCTGTTGGCGGCTTGCGTCATCAATTGCGCTCAAAAAGACAGAGTTCGGCGCAGAGCGCACCTCGTCCAGGAGCGCCCACAACAAAAAAGACTGATGCGTCACCCGAGCCAGCATCTGCAATAGAAAGAGTCGCGCAGCGAAGTACTCCTCGTCGCGCCGCTTCTGCTATTTCTGGTGACGCGAGTCGTGAAAACGCTTCTGAGCAAGTGGATGACAACGAACCGTATCGCTGGCGTGCGATGAACAAAGCGGTGGTGGAAACCAATAAGGCCCCATCGGTTAAACCATCAACGCTAAGAAAGGCACTCGAACATATAAAAACCCCTGAAATGGCGCAGCGATTAACGGTTGAAGCCGCTCAGCAAGATTCATGGGCTGCACTCATCGAGAAACTAAACACCAGTAAATTGGTCCAACAATTAGCACTGAATTCAGCTTACAGTAAAGACGGTTCCTCGATTTCTCTTGGCCTGCGAGCAACGCACGCCCATTTGAACACGGATAGGAACCAATCCGAGCTCTTGGCGAGCCTAAACTCAGCGCTTGGTGAGTCGTGCCATTTGTCTGTAGAAGTGTCAGAGCAGGGCATAACACCGCTCGAACTAAGAGAAAAGATTTATCAAGATAAACTGGCCCAAGCGGCAGGCGCTTTACAATCTGATGCCAACGTACAGTTTATTGTTACAAGATTTTCTGCAGAGCTAGACGAAGAGAGTATTCGTCCGCTATAAGTCTATAATGCAAAGTATGTTAAGGGGTTGCATTTTTTAACCGTGCCCCCATGTTATTAATAATCTGAATCAACCGAGAGAAACCTATGTTTGGTAAAGGCGGAATGGGCAATATGATGAAGCAAGCCCAGCAAATGCAAGAGCGTATGCAAAAGCTTCAAGAAGAAATTGCAAACATGGAAGTGATCGGTGAATCTGGTGCAGGCCTTGTTAAGGTCACGATCACTGGTAGCCACAGTACACGTCGTGTCGAGATCGATGAGAGCTTGATGGAAGACGACAAAGAAATGCTAGAAGATCTGATTGCAGCGGCGTTTAACGATGCTGCTCGTCGTGTTGAAGAAACACAGAAAGAGAAAATGGCTTCAGTGACTGGCGGTATGCAATTACCACCAGGTATGAAAATGCCGTTCTAATTGAAAAATTAGAGAACAATAAATGCGAACTAGCCAAATGCTGGAGCATTTGATGGAGGCCTTGCGATGTCTACCTGGGGTTGGTCCCAAGTCAGCACAACGCATGGCCTTTCATTTGTTACAGCGAGACAGAAAAGGTGGGCTGCAGCTTGCCGAGGTTTTGTCTCAAGCCATGACCGATATCGGTCATTGTCAGGAATGTCGGACGTTTACGGAAGAAGAGACCTGCCATATTTGTACTAACCCTAAACGTAAAGAAAACGGCCAATTGTGCGTAGTAGAAAGCCCAGCAGACATCGCTGCGGTGGAAGCCACCGGGCAATACTCAGGGCGTTACTTTGTGTTGATGGGGCACCTGTCACCATTAGATGGTATTGGGCCAAGCGATATCGGTTTAGATACCTTGGATTATCGTTTAAGACAACGTGATATTAGTGAAGTCATTCTTGCCACCAACCCAACGGTTGAAGGCGAAGCCACCGCTCACTATATTGCCGAGCTGTGTCACGAACATGATGTGACCGCGAGCCGTATCGCTCATGGTGTCCCTGTTGGTGGCGAACTCGAGCTGGTAGATGGTACAACCTTGTCTCATTCCTTGTTAGGACGACACAAGATTTAAAAAGGCGCGTTTATCGCGCCTTTTTTGATCGTCTGTTATTAATTACGATCCCTACCTAATAACTATCTCACCTAATAACAGTGACTAGCTAATCACTATTGTTACCAAGCAAAGAGCGATAGATCCATGCCCCGATTACCGCGCCGATGATAGGCGCAACCCAAAATAGCCACAATTGAGCGGTGGCCCATTCGCCCACATATAAGGCTACACCAGTACTACGGGCAGGGTTAACGGAGGTATTAGTGACAGGAATACTGATAAGGTGAATGAGGGTAAGGCATAGACCAATAGCAATAGGGGCGAAGCCCTGTGGTGCTCTTGAGTCAGTAGCGCCCATGATGACAATAAGGAACATGGCAGTCATAACAATTTCACAAACCAGAGCAGCAGTTAGCGTGTAACCACCAGGAGAGTGCTCGCCATAGCCATTAGAGGCAAAGCCCGAGGCAGTGGCATCAAACCCAGCTTGTCCTGAAGCAATAATGTAAAGTACGCCACCTGCCAGCACGCCACCAACGACCTGAGCAATGATGTAGGGCAGAAGTTCTTTGGCTTCAAATCGCCCGCCAGCCCACAAACCAATGCTGACCGCTGGATTAAGATGACAGCCTGAGATATGCCCAATGGCAAACGCCATGGTTAATACGGTTAAACCAAACGCCAGTGCAACGCCTAGAAAGCCAATCCCCAGTTCAGGAAAGCCTGCGGCGAGCACGGCTGATCCACATCCTCCTAAAACCAACCAAAATGTACCAAATAGCTCAGCTAAATAACGATTCATAAGAAATCCCACTCCTATAATTGCGGTTCCTTTGAAACATAGCTGATTTTATTGATACCGCCAGTTTGTGCGAGGAGGCGCAAAGCATAGATAGCGAGCCTTAAGGCTCAATGTGTTGTGATAACTGAGTTAGCTCCAACACAGAGTAGTGCTCGGCTTGTTCGCCTCTAGAAATTAAATCAATAACGTGAAACTCACTCATATCACCAAACTCTTTAGTGAGATAGTCGCGAAACGCGCTTTCGTTAGGCCACTTGCCACGAACGGTATAACCATCGTCTTTATCAAAATCTTCTGTCTCGAAGAAAGAGAAATCCGTCATACCGATGTTGTGACAATACAAGACGAGATACATGGTAAATCCTTAACTTTGCTTGTTGGGTAAGGTGTCGTGGGCGGAAAGTCAGCACGGTGCTGATTACTTTGTACCCCAACCCACGTTAGCTAAACGGACGACCGCTCTACGACGCGCCGCCCCTAATCAATAGTGACTAAAAAATGGCTTTCTGTTTATTTTTAAAATAAAACGCCGCACTGATTACAACAAATAGCGCAGTGAAATAGTAGAAAAAGGAAGAAAGTGAGGCTAGGAAGTCGAGATGTTGCTCAACTTGTTGCTCGCTATAGTTCTGCGACAACAATTTGTAGTAGTAAGCGTATAAAATACCAATCGAGCCGTATCCAAGGTTAAACATTAAACCCTTAAAGCTTAGTACCGTCGCTCGGTTATGCGATTCGGTCTGTTTATTAAGGTGGTAACTAATGAAAATATTCATCGTCATAATGATAAAGATTAAGAGCAGCGCAGGTACAACGCCATAAATCGACCAGCCAAGACTAATCCAATAATAGGTTGCCATGGTTGCGAGTCCCATGACAAGGATGAATTTTTTGGGCGCCATACTTTCCGCTAATCTTCGACTTTGTCCAGCCAATAGAATTTGCAGGATACTTATACCTGCCCCAATTAATCCGAAGTAAATAATAGGAATATCAATCGCGCGATAATACTGACTGTTCATGGTTAAAAACATACGTGATGTATGCTCGAATAAACTGTAATAAAGCAATATGAAGAGGACGTAAGGCGTAGACACCACCCACTTAGCAGTAACTTGTGTCAGCTTGAGGCTTGCCAACGTTGTGGCAATTTTTCCGCCATGTTCAGGCAGTGTTTTTTTCGCCTCCCTCATACTAAGCGCTGAGTATATGGCGATCATCGCAACCAGCAGTGTGGCATAGACAGGAATGCGCATGATGTCTTGGGTGCTTCCTGGTTCGGCGAGTCCGAGAAGAGAGTACACCTTTGCCATAAAGCTAACATCATACATAGCGGCGCCTAAGAGCGTGACGAAAATACCGACACTTGACGCGATTCGAAGTTGGATTTGTAACACCCGTGGCCATGCTTCTTCTTTACCTTGCTCCTTTAAAGTGTCATAAGCCAGAGCTTCATCCGCACCACTTGCTAACGCCATGGCCAAGCCGCTTAACACTCGGTTGACTAAAAACACCACGAACACCAAGTTGGGATTACCAGTGGGGACAAAGGCGATCATTGCGATTTCAACAAACATGATGATTGAAGACAGCACGACCAGCTTTTTACGCCCTAAAGTATCGGCAAATGCCCCCGATGGGACCTCGGCGAGCACAATCGTTGCCGCCCAAACGACATTTAGCATGGCAAATTGTGAGAGACTTAAACCGTAATCTAAATAGAGAAGCGTAAATACGGGGTAATAAAAGCGAGCGAAGTAGCTACTTCGAAACATTAAGAAGTAGCGGACATTGCGGATTTGAAGGACTTCTCTGAGTGTCATAAAATATTCAGTAGTATTAATTACATAAGAGTATGTATAACCCTTTTTCCGCTAAATAGGAAAGGTTTGATTTTTAAAATATGCGGATTTTTATCCAATGTATCTGTGAAGAAATACTCTATGCGCCGTCGCTGTGGCGTCCTTTAAGTCAGCCTATCTAACTCCAGCAGATTACTCAGCGCTTGTTGGTTAGTGCTACTGCATACATCAGGGCATGGTTTAAAATCGTGGCACACTTTAGGTCGCTCTGGTTGACCAAAGAGTTTGCAAAGGTTGTCTTCATTGAGCTGTACGCAGCGAACGCCGGAAGGTTTGCCATTGGGCATACCCGGAATGGCAGAAGAAATACTTGGTGCAATACAGCAGGCGCCGCAGCCTAATCGACAGTCCATCTTAATAACCTAAAAGTAATGGGGCGCAGAGTGTACCAAACATCGTCGCTTGTACACAATTGAATCACGCTTGTCAGAGAGAATGACTTGAAGTTTACCTAAACTAGCGGTATAAAGCGCCTCCACAGAACGTAAAGGTAGTCAACATGAGCAAGCCATTTTGGGAAACAACACCACTAGAAGCAATGTCGGAAGAGCAATGGGAGTCTCTTTGCGACGGTTGTGGGAAATGTTGTCTTCACAAGCTCATGGATGAAGACTCTGATGACGTCTACTACACCAATGTAGCGTGCAGTTGGTTAAACAGCGACACCTGTTCATGTAAAGATTATATGAACCGCTTTGAATCGGGTGAAGAATGCTTAAAGCTCACCAGAGATAAAATTTCCGAGTTCAATTGGTTGCCAGAAACCTGTGCCTATCGTTTGCTATCTCAAGGTGACACGTTACCTCAATGGCATCCTTTAATCACCTACTCTCCAAGTCTGCGATGCATGCGGCTGGTGAAAGTGTAAGAAACAAAGTGGTGTATGAGATTGATGTCATTGACTGGGAAGACCACATTCTGAATCACCCTAATAGATAAATAGTGTCGGATGGTCCAGACTATTCAGGGACACACGATCAAAAAAAGGCAGAGCGATTAACGCTCTGCCTTTTTTGTATCAGCTAGTCGTACAGATTTCAGTGAAGCGTACTCTCGCGTCTTGAGCGGCTTGCGATGACTGCTCCTTTGAGTTTTGAGCATCGCTTAGTGCTTGAAGTTTGGCTTCGAGCTCGTCGACGAGG
This sequence comes from Vibrio sp. GJ43-1, assembly GCF_055808835.1. NCBI lineage: Bacteria > Pseudomonadati > Pseudomonadota > Gammaproteobacteria > Vibrionales > Vibrionaceae > Vibrio > Vibrio sp. GJ43-1. The sequence goes on from NZ_CM147884.1 coordinate 1,286,667, forward strand.
TCTTGTGGGATAGCATGGTTTTCATCGTCAGAGTGTTCGAGAGCATAGGCGCGGATGGCCTTTTTCGTCTTAAACAAGTCGTGCATTGCCGCACGTTCTTCATCGGCAGCGCTCTGTGCGATATCGCGACATTTTTCAAAATGAGCCAGTGCTACACCTTCCGTTGACCAAGGATCAAATTCAGGCAATTCTTCAATGTTAATGGTTGGTTCGACATAATCGTCTTGATGACGTATGTCTAGCGTCGCGGCTTTGACTGCGGAAATCATTAACATCACCGCGATGATAAGCAAAGGTAGACCGCCGACAATCGCCGCTGTTTGCAGTGTGCTTAATCCGCCTAAGAACATTAGCACCGCTGGCATGAAGCTGAGCGTAAAGGCCCAGAACATACGGTTCCAACGCATTGGTTCTTGAGTCACATCGTTTTGTACGACGGATGCCAAGATATAAGAAATGGAATCAAAGGTCGTAGCCGTGAAAATAATACAAAGCACGGTAAAGAGTAGAATAATGAACCATGCAAATGGCAATTCAGATAGCATAGAGAAGATAGCTTTCGTTGGACCAAACGTATTCAAAATGCCGACGATGTCTAGTTGTCCAGATAACTGCAGGGATAAACCAAAGTTACCTAGGATGATGAAGAATAAGAAACAGCCGCTGGAGCCAAAAAACAGCGAGCCAGCAACCATTTGCTTGATCGTACGACCTCTGGAAATACGAGCGACAAACAATCCCATGCTTGGTGCAAATACTAACCACCACGCCCAGTAGAAGATAGTCCAATCTTGTGGGAAGTGCGTATTGTCGAAAGTGCCGTAGCCACCGAAAGGTTCTGCCCATGTAGCCATGACAAAGAAGTTCGACATCATGCGGCCAATCGAATCTAACCCGGTTTCCAAAATGAACACAGTAGGACCTAATATTAACACCAGCGCCAATAAAATCATGGCACCCCAGAAGTTAATATTACTTAGAACCTTAATGCCTTTTTCCATTCCAGCGAAAGAAGAGTAGGCAAAAATACCGGCACAAACGGCAAGTACACCAATCTGTGAGTAGGTATTTTGTGGTAAGCCAAAGAGAACATTCAGACCTTCACTAATGAGCGGTGCAGCAAGACCAAGTGTTGTTGCAGCGCCCCCTAATAGACCGAAGATAAACAGAACGTCAATCAGTTTACCCAGTGCGCCATGGGTATGCTTTTCGCCAAGTACTGGAATCAGGGCACTCGATACTTTCAACGCGGGTTGTTTGCGTACGTAGTAGAAGTAGGCAATAGGCAGCGCGGGAATAAGGTAAATTGACCATGCAATTGGTCCCCAATGGAAAAGGCCATAGGTTGCAGCCCAGCGAACCGCTTCTTCACTTCCTGGCTCTAGCTGAAAAGGAGGCGCCTGGTAGTAGTAGGCCCATTCAATACAGCCCCAGTACAAGATACTGGCACCAATACCACCACAAAATAGCATCGCTGCCCATGAGGAGGTTTGGAATTCAGGGGTTTCATCAGGTTCACCTAGCTTGATCTGCCCGATATCGCTAAAAATGATGAAAATCATGAAAAAGAAAGCGGCGAGACCGAGTGATAGATAGAGGAAGCCAAACTTGTCCGTCATGATCAGTTTAGCCTGAGCAATCACTTCAGCGCCTTGTTGTGGGAACAAGATTAAGGGAATGATGACGGAAAAGAGCAGTGCAATCGCACCAAAAAAAGTGGGTTTATCTATAAGTTTAAAGTAGCGTTCCATGTTAGCCAGTTACTTAATAAAAGAAGACGATTATCTAAGTAGAAGGCCTCTCACGACAAACACGATTGTTTGTCGTTAAGATAAGTAAAATAGAATGCGTATATTGTAAACGCTAGGCTAAAGCCAGAATTAAGGCACCTACCGTAACGGCCGCAGACACATATTGCCCTGCAGAATAGGAGTCATCTTCTTGTTCTTTAAGATCATCGGGATGATCCATTCCTAAAGCACCATGGGCAAACGACTGGACAGTCTTGCCCATGGAGTCGTCGTCTTCCGTCTTAGTTTTACCTTCTTGTTCTAGCGTTTTTTTTGCTTGTGCGGATATCTGTACAGTATCGGTTTCAGGGTTTGGCAATGTTTTGCCGCTGTTCGCACCGTTTGCTGTTGCTCGCGTAAATTGGCGTTAGGCTGGGTTTTTGGTATCGATGTTGTTTGACTTAGGTTTGAATTGACACTTTGCATACCGATTCTCCGTCACCACTATCACTATCTGTATCGCCACTATGGATCAAAACTTTAAGGTTTTATATTAGTAGCGTGAATGGAATGTCTTCAGATAACTATCAATTAGCAATATTTACGCCAAATTAATAAGTCACTATCTCAGTTCGGGCATTCATCCGATTTAAGGCTGAATGCGCTATCCAATCAAGTGACTGAGTACAGATAGACCAGCCGTTATGGCGTGCATTTCAATCCGTCATTTCTTTTGCCTAGGTGCTGATATGCGCTCATACGTTTGGCTTCTTGGACGTAACGAGCAGGGGGAGGCAACACCAATAACTGCATATCGGCACTCGTTGCAGGAGTATCAGCGTTGGTGATTTCGACGACAGGACTGATCACTAAGACGTTGAGTTTTGGTTCCAGTTTAAGTATTTGCGAGGCTGTTCCTAGTCCGTTCTCGGTATGAAACTTACTGCATGATGTGCATGACTTGAGTATCGGGGTGAGCACGGAGAAAGTGAACAATACTTTCCGCCATAGTGGCATCCCACGTTAGCTGCGCGGCAAATTGTTTGGCCGTCTGATCAGGAGTACCGTGGTGCATAGAGTTCATGAACTTCTCTTTATATGGGCTCCCGGATGTATCTATGGTTTGCGCGACATAGCGGCGTTCGGGCGGTTCAAGAGTATCGAGGTAGCTAAGTCCGGTACGGCCAATACAGCGAACGGTCGATTTCGGCGCATTACTCGCGATAATGGGTAACTGGTTTTGTTTGGCAAATTCAACCAAAGCACGGTAGTCACTCTGATAGTTAGGCCATGCGTTGGCTTCAGACATCAGAGTTTGTTCACCAATATTGCCTTTGAGATAGTCATTAACAATCGTTTGTGATGGACGTGAGAATTGCTCCATCGAAAGGGCAAGCTTGTCGTTATGAGTGGCTAATGATCTCAAGTAGATCGGTCTGAAAACGATGAATAGCCGAATGCGTGTGCCACTCTCCGACTAGGATAACATCAGCGTTGATGATGGCTTCAGGTAGCGCAGATACCACGATAGGGTCGCCTGTAGCGGTATAAAGTTGATAGTCGTAAAAGGTGTCAATCGGTTGAGGTTGAACTTGAGCAGCAGAGGAGGGAGCGGTCGTTAATGACGATGCACAACCCGTAATGAGTGACGCAAGTAGAGCGATGGGTAGAAATTTCATTTGATTAGCGAGCTCCTAAACAAAAATAGCCTACGAGAACGAAGGCTATTAGGGAAGAACGATGATAATCGAGTCAGTGAATGGATTCAATCGAATTGATAATTATTTGCATCAAGTGCACTTAAATACCCTGATCATAAAGTCGGCTTGGCACTGAAATTGCTCAGAGGCTTTAATTGTCGCTCGAACATCATCGGTCGCTTTCCATGCGAATGGCGTCATTTGCAATAGGTCATGCGCTTGGTCACCTGTTAGCTTCATCAGGTAGTTTAGCTTATTTTCAGCAACTAATTGGAATTGAGGGAGCACTTCCACCTCTTCGTCATGAAGGTGCACCTCATCATAGATGCGCTCTCGCAGCTCAAAAAGGTGATGGGCCCCTGGAGTTACGGTGACCACAATCCCATCTTGTTGAAGGCATCGAGCTAACTCTTCGGGCTTACAAGGCGCATAAATCCGAATAGCGGCAGAGAGGGAATCGTCAGCAAACGGTAGTCGATGGCTGGATGCGACAGTAAAAGAAACGTTGGAATAACGTTTGGCAGCGTAACGAACGGCGACTTTGGAAATATCCAGCCCATAGCAATCAATAGGCTGGTGTTGGTCATCACCCAAATGCTCACTAAGGTAATCTGCAAAATAGTGGGTGTAGTAGCCTTCACCACAGCCAATATCCAAAGCTTGGACAGACACGAGTGGGTGATGTTGGACAAGGGACTGAGCGACGGCGTTACGCATGGGCGCGTAGAAGTCATGGGCGAGGAAGGTACGTCTTGCCTGCATCATCTCTTTGTTGTCGCCAGGATCTTTTGATTGCTTGTGCTGTACAGGCATCAAATTCACATAGCCTTCCTTCGCCATATCGAATTGATGGCGGTTTTCACAGGCAAAATGGCGTTCGCGCTGTTGAAGAGGAAGGTGGCAAAGTGGGCATTGATAAGACATACGGTTAGACTCGCGGAAAATTTTGCTAAGTCTAACCATATCATTGCCACGGCGCAATTAAGCAAAGGCGTTTTTATTGAATTCCAATGACCGTGGAAAGCACAGCGGTTTCACCCGGAGAAACTTGTTTACCTTGTTCTAGCGTTGGAGCATGCAGAGTGGACTCGACACATAGGAATGTTTGGTAGCCGTCATCATTCATGTCACCCATGGCTTTGGCACCAGCTGCCCAAGGGTTCCAAAGTACCGCTGAGTTATGCCCGTGGTTAGTCACCGAGATTGCGCGATTGAGTTGACTATCCTTGATGAAGATATCTTGCTCTGGCGCAGTATAGACGCGATCAATGGTATCGGTGAGAACAAGCGTGTCACCGCCTTCACAGCGCTGTCCTTCGAGTAAGCCATCAATGTAGCGGTGTCCCATACCCGTTACTTCTGTCGAGGTGATATCACCCACGTTGAAGTAGCTATGTAACGCACCGGAGTATGACCATGGCTTGTCATCAGTGTTAGTCATAGTTAACGTCACAGTGAGCTGGTCACTGATTTCAACATTGAGGACTAGGGCAAACTGATGTGGCCAAATTTCACGCGTTGTATCAGAGTCGTTTAAACCAAGGCTAATGATGACACCTTGTTCATTTTCTTTATGCTCAATAAGAGACCATTCACTGGTGCGGGCAAACCCATGAGCGGGAGCGGCAACGCGACCAAACCAAGGCCAGCAAATAGGAATACCACCACGCAATGCGGTTGCGTTATCGTAAACGGCTTCTTTGCTCATCCAGATAAGATCATCTTGGTCAGCAGGCTGGTAAGAGAGAACATGCCCACCGTGAAGTGAGATAGCGGCTGATGCTTTTGGGTGAATGACACGAACAATTTTGTTCTCACCATGTTGAGCAACGGTGACAAAATCAGAAAGTACGGTGACGGCTGGTAGGGAATTAAAGTCCATATTTGATACCTCAGACTAGGAATACACACTTTTCAGGTACAAAAAAGGCGACCCTAAGAGTCGCCTTTTTAAAAGTTGGAACTAGATGCTTACATTACTTAGAGATGTGAGCTACTAGGTCTAGAACTTTGTTTGAGTAACCGATTTCGTTGTCGTACCAAGATACAACTTTAACGAATTTGTCAGTTAGAGCAACACCAGCTTTAGCATCGAATACTGAAGTTTGAACTTCACCGATGAAATCTTGTGATACTACTTGGTCTTCAGTGTAACCTAGAACACCTTTAAGCTCGCCTTCAGATGCTTCTTTCATCGCAGCACAGATTGCTTCGTAAGATGCAGCAGTCTTAAGGTTAACAGTTAGGTCAACTACAGATACGTTAGCAGTTGGTACACGGAAAGCCATACCAGTTAGAAGGCCGTTTAGTTCTGGAAGAACAACGCCTACAGCTTTAGCAGCACCAGTTGAAGATGGGATGATGTTTTGAGAAGCACCACGGCCACCGCGCCAGTCTTTAGCAGAAGGACCATCTACAGTTTTTTGAGTTGCTGTAGTTGCGTGAACTGTTGTCATAAGACCAGATTCGATACCGAACTTGTCGTTAAGAACTTTAGCTACAGGAGCTAGACAGTTAGTAGTACAAGAAGCGTTAGAAACGATATCTTGACCTGCGTAAGTTGAATCGTTCACACCCATAACGAACATTGGAGTCGCGTCTTTAGAAGGGCCAGTTAGAACAACTTTCTTAGCACCAGCAGTGATGTGCTTACGTGCAGTCTCGTCTGTTAGGAAAAGACCTGTTGCTTCAGCAACTACGTCAACACCGATTGCATCCCATTTAAGATCTTCAGGGTTACGCTCAGCTGTTACACGTACAGTTTTGCCGTTAACGATTAGGTTACCGCCTTCAACTTCAACAGTACCGTTGAAACGACCGTGAGTTGAATCGTACTTAAGCATGTATGCCATGTACTCAACGTCGATTAGATCGTTAATACCTACTACTTCGATGTCGTTGCGCTCTTGCGCTGCACGAAATACGAAACGACCGATACGGCCAAAACCGTTAATACCTACTTTGATAGTCATTATGTTGCTCCACAACTTAATTTCTGTTTTAAGATAACTGGTAGTAAAATTACAGAATCCAGTCACTAACTTCAATAGATAATCGGAATTAATTTGTTTAAAGTCAAAAAAAGTGTCGGATTTTTTAACGTTTAGCATTAAGTGATTGTTTTTTGAACTTTAGTCGGGTTTCTGTAATGTTAAAATGATGTGTTTAACCTTTGTGGCGAGCTGGGTTAACATATTTGAAACAGGTTAGGTTCTACAGTTAAACAGCGTGCTACAGAAAAGTTTACTCTAAGAGGAACATCAGAGTGAGTAAAATGTAGTCAATAAAAAAGGGAGTGTAAAGGTTGTGAACCATGAAAATAAAAAGGTCACTAAGACAGATGAGAACTGGCGTGAGGCTTTGACGGACGAACAGTACAGAGTATGCCGCCAGCAAGGCACAGAAGCCCCTTTTTCAGGGACCTTGCTGCATAACAAAGAGACTGGGAGCTATTGCTGCACCTGTTGCGGTACAGCGCTGTTTGAATCAGAAAGCAAGTATGATTCAGGGTGCGGCTGGCCAAGCTTTGATGCCCCAGTCAGCAGCGATGCAATTCGCTATTTAGATGACACAAGTCACGGAATGGTAAGAGTAGAAATACGTTGTAGCACATGTGATAGTCATTTAGGGCATGTGTTTGAAGATGGTCCGAAAACAACAGGTGAAAGGTATTGTGTGAATTCGGTGTCGTTAATTTTCAACAAAACTGAAAGTTAAGACAAATTTTCTGATGTTGGATGTATCATTATTACAGGTAGATGGATGCTATGAAAAATAGCCTAACGCAAATTTCTCATAGCACCGGGTGGGTGTTTAAAGATTGATTGTTGCGAGTTGACGAGTAAATTCGCCCGCTTTTAGTGATGAGGTGATGGTGCTGGCCTGGGCATCGAGTTGTTGGTATTCATCGTCGTTGAAGGCAAACATTCGTTTTAGCTCTGCCACTGTGACGACAGGCACATCCAGTTGTTTACCGACCATTGTCCATAGGTAAGATTCATGTGTCTTTGATAACGCGTAGCTAACGCTGGCCAACGACTTGATAGTATCGTTGTTAATATTACCGTCGTTAGAGAGTTCTAAAGAGCGCAAGAGTAACTCGTGGGTTTTGGGCTTATCCCTTGAGATGTAATGAGTCGCAAGTGCATACTGCATCGCCGAGGATTCTAATGCTGGCTGCCCCTCCATAGCCAAAAACCGTCGTTTTGCTGTTGAGTCGCCTGTTTCACTCCATAAAAAATATAATGTTTCTGGTACGTGTGATGGCGAAAGCTCGGTGTGTATACGTTCCTGTTCGTTTATTGCATACATGAGGGCGTTAAAGCGCTTTTCCTTCAATGCAGCTTGTTCGATAGGTTGTATTTGCGATGCCAACTCGAGGCACTTACGATATTCCTTGATTAAGTAATACTCTTCGATTTGAGAAGCGTCATTTTTCGGTACATCTAGCGCTTCATAGCGATGCCAGATCAAGTCGGTGCGAGTGATACGGCATTGCCCATCATTTACATTTAATGAAGAGCATTGCAACGTGGGCTCCGATAGACAGACTTGGTCCGTATTTTTGCGAGATTCAAAGCAACCTGTTAACAGGCTGCTAGATGATAGTAAGAGTATAGCGTAATGTAATTTCATTGATTTACTTGTGATCAGAGACACTGATTTATTGAGCTCAACTTGACTCAGTGTAACATCAGGTTATGGTTCCAGTAAGATATTAACCTCGCAGAACCTCGCTTTTGCGAGATAGAGAGAAAGAAAAAATAAGAAGGTTCAGAATGGATGTAGAGCAACTCTTAAGTGCGATGACGCCAGATGTTTACGATCGACTTCTTTATGCGTGTGAGACTGGTCGCTGGCCAGAAGGAAGCGTATTGTCTCAAGAGCAGAAAGACTCCTGTATGCAGGCCGTAATGCTATATCAGTCGAAGCATAATGTTGATCCTCAACATATGTCAGTGGCAGCGGGCGGGGAAATTGCCTTTAAGTCGAAGGCGGAGCTAAAGAAGCAGTTCTCAGCTGAGCAGGAAGATATTGTCCGCGTTAAAGTCGCAGAGAATTAAGCCATAGAAAACGAGTCTCCATGTAGAATTTCGCGACAAGCACAAAAAAGGGACCGAGTGGTCCCTTTTTCTATTTTTCGCTAGGGCGGATTGAGTTGCCTTAGCCGATATCAATCACATTAGCCAGCCAGAAGGTCCGTTGCGACTTTGTAGCTTGGATCTTCTTTCACGTTGATTTCCACTAAGCTGCCAGCTTTATGCAATAAAGCACGACAATCAGGGCTTAGGTGTCGTAAATGCAACGTTTTGCCTACCGCTGTGTAGCGTTCGGCTAGAGTTTCAATCGCTTCAATAGCAGAGTGATCTGCCACGCGAGACTGAGCAAAATCGACGATCACATCTTGTGGGTCATTTTTCGCATCAAACAACTCTAAGAAGTTAGAGGCTGAGCCAAAGAAGATGGGTCCATTAATCTTGTACTCTTTTGAGCCTTCTTCGTTAATATGGCTGCTTGCATAGATATGTTTAGCATGTTCCCACGCAAACATAAGGGCAGACACAACCACACCAATGGCTACGGCGACGGCAAGATCTGTTAACACAGTCACAACGGTGACCAGTACGATAACAAAGAAGTCTTGTTTAGGAACACGGCGTGCAAGTTTGAACGTTGCCCACTCGAAGGTACCAATCACAACCATGAACATTACCCCAACTAGCGCCGCTAGAGGAATCATTTCAATCATGGCAGAAGCAAATAGAATGAAGAACAGCAGTGCACTTGCGGCTACGATACCGGATAAACGACCGCGACCACCAGAGTTTACGTTGATCATTGATTGACCGATCATCGCACAGCCACCCATCGCACCAAACACAGAACATGTCACGTTAGCTAGACCCTGACCCACACATTCACGGTTAGATTGACCACGAGTATTGGTCATTTCATCGAGAACCGTTAGCGTTAGTAGTGATTCAATCAAGCCAATTGCCGCTAAGATAATCGCGTATGGAAGGATAATATTGAACGTTTCTAATGTGAATGGCACAGCAGGAATAGAGAACGTTGGTAGTGAGCCTGCTAATGTGGCAGTGACATCCCCTGACATGGTTCTTAGGAAGTCCACAACGGTACGTGTTTCAAGACCTAACAGGTGAACCAATGCCGTTACCGCGACAATAGCAACTAATGATGAAGGTACTGCGGTAGTAAGTTTTGGTAGGAAATGAATGATAGCCATGGTCAGAGCGACAAGACCCAGCATGATAATCATTTGTCCCTGTGGCAACCATGTCATCGCACCTGTCAAATCAGGTGCTTTAAATTGCCCCATTTGAGCGAGGAAAATAACGATGGCGAGACCATTTACAAACCCTATCATTACCGGATGTGGCACCATTCGGATGAACTTACCCAGTTTGAATAGACCAGCAGTGATCTGTAAAAAACCAGCAAACATGATGGCAGCAAAGAGGTACTGAACGCCGTGAGTCGCCACTAGGCTCACCATCACAACAGCCATTGCACCAGTTGCACCAGAAATCATGCCAGGACGACCACCAAAAATTGAGGTGATTAGACCGACGATAAAGGCAGCGTAGAGACCTACCATTGGGTCAACACCAGCTACGAATGCAAACGCAACCGCTTCAGGAACTAACGCTAAGGCTACAGTTAGCCCCGATAACACATCGTTTTTAACCGAGTGCTTTGAAAATTGTGGAAATTCAAACATAGGATTCAATTCAGTAGTTGTGTTGGATAAACATCCATTCCAAACAGCACAAGTAACGACATGATTAAAAAGGGGTGTTGCTGCAAGAATCGCGGCAATTCAAAGCTAATTACAATCATTATCGGCATGTCATGTGACAGCGATAGGGCGTATTGGTAATGAAACGTACGAGGTTGCGCATGCTACAGAAATGTGAGGAGAAGTTCAATAATGAAACGAAATGTGTATCTATTAAACTCGGTAAAAAAATGGGTTGCCTTGGCAACCCATTTTTATTTCTTGCTACTCACACGTTAATGTTTACGCATGAAGACGTGCTTAAACCGATAGGTTATTAGTAGTTAGGCTTAGTCGTTGCTGCACCCGCAGAACTTCTTGCTACTTGACTACCCGCACCTTTCGGTGTGTAACGTTCAGTTCTGAAAGCCGCTGCTTTAACTTCGATGTCACCTAACTCAGCAACGCCTGGTGCTTTTGCCATTGCAGCGCTAGCGTGACCTTTAAAGCTAGACTTAGCTAGAACTTGTTTAGGGGCTTGCTTAGGTGCTTGAGCTTCAGTGCCTGTGCTGATTTCTTAACAACCGTATAGCAGCTTCTACCGCTGCAGCCATTTTTTCTTCAGCGGCCTCTACTTCTACAACAACTGGTTCGGTAACAACCGGTGCTTCAATCACCGTATTTTCAACGGCTTCGGCTACTTTAGTTTCTACAGTTTCTGCATCAACAGCCTTAGCTTCAACAACGTTAACTTCAACAACGTTAGTTTCAGCAACATTAGCTTCAACAGCGGCCACTGGAGTCTCAACCACTGGTGCCTCTACCGTTACAGGCGTTTCAAGAATAACCGCTTGCTCTGTCATTGGAGCATCAACAACAGTAGTACTTAGGATAATTACTTTGCCCATTGCCATTTCTGGACGAGCAACACCTGAAGTAATGGTTGATGTTGTAACAGCGCTTGTCGCTTCCTGTTGAGTTTTCTTAGGTGTTGGCTTAATGATGCCATAGCTTGGCATTACTTTGCCCATTGCCATCTCTGGAGACGCAACCCCACCTTTTCTTAGTCTAAACGGGTTAGGACGACGATCGCGACCACGACGACGGCGTTGACCACTAGCACGCAAGTGACGAGGAGAGCGACGGTTACGGCGTTGCTTACCTTCTTCTTTTGCTGCTGGTGCGTCAGTATTTGGCGTATCAACAACTGCTTCAACTGCATCTACTGCTTTCGCTACTTGCGTCGCTTTCTCGCTCTGAACTTTAAGGTTTTCCGTTTCTGGAACAATAACTTCAACGTCTTGTTGAGCGTTTTGATCTTTAGTACGGATTTGCTTAGTCAGTTTACGGCGCTGACGGCGTTCTTTGATTTTCGCTGTCTTTTCTTCGGTACGTGGTGCTTTTTCCTGCGTACGAGGCGTCGATTTTTCAGCTTGAACATCAGCCGCTATTTGTTGACCTTGCTCAGCAACCTTCGACTTACCAGTAGACTCATCACGCTTTTTGTTGCGACGTTCTTGAGGTTTGTTACGACGGTTTTGTGACTTACGCGGTTCTTGAGCCGTTTCGTTTTGCTCTTTTGCTGCGTCAGTCTCTTGTGCTGGCTTACGACGATTCTTGTTGCGATCGTTATCACGTGAATCGCGGTTATCGCGATTGTTGCGACGACGTTGGTCGTTGCGATTGTTGCGACGAGGCTTATCACCGCGTGGCTTATCTTCTTTCTTAGGCTCAGTTGTTTCTTTCTTTGGTTCTTCTGAAGAAGCAAAGAATGAACTAATAGCAGAGAAGAAGCGTGAAACTAGACCTGGCTTGTTGCTTTCTGGTGCTACTTCAACTTTTGCTGCAGGTTTAGGTGCAACAGGTGCTGGTGTAGCAAAGCCTTGAACCGCTGGTTGTTCGATCTTGCGAGGCTTAATTTCAGATTCTGGCGCTTCTTTGCTTTCCGCTTCTTTCAGTGCATCAATCTTCTTAGGAAGTAGGTAAGAAAGAAGGTCGTGTTCTTCGCCATCACGTACACGGATAACCTCAAAGTGAGGCGTTTCCATATCTGAATCTGGAACAACAGTAATTTTAACTTCTTGAACGCGTTCAATGTGATTAACAGAGCGACGCTTTTCATTAAGAAGGTAAGAAGCAATTGGCACAGGGACAATTGCCAGAACTTGGCAGGTGTTGTCTTTAAGTGCTTCTTCTTCGATTAGACGCAGAACAGACAGTGCTAAAGATTCATTGTCACGAACGACACCAGTACCTGTACAGCGTGGACAAATATGGTGACTTGCTTCAGCGAGTGATGGGCTTAAGCGTTGACGAGACATCTCTAGCAGACCGAAACGCGAGATGCGACCAATCTGGACACGAGCACGGTCAATACGAACCGCTTCACGTAGTCGGTTTTCTACTTCTCTTTGGTGACGAACTGGCGTCATATCGATAAAGTCGATAACGACTAGACCACCCAGGTCGCGTAGGCGAAGTTGACGAGCAATCTCATCTGCGGCTTCTAGGTTAGTGTTTAGCGCTGTCTCTTCAATGTCACTGCCTTTTGTTGCACGGGCAGAGTTGATATCGATAGAAGTTAAAGCTTCTGTTGGATCGATAACGATTGAGCCACCAGATGGAAGGCGAACTTCACGTTGGAACGCTGACTCAATTTGGCTTTCAATTTGGTAATGGCTAAACAGCGGAACTTCACCATCGTACTTTTTAACACGGCTAACAAAGTCTGGGCGTACATGCTCAATATGTTGTTTTGCGCGTTCGTAAATGGTGTTGCTATCAATCAAGATCTCACCAATATCGCGACGTAAGTAATCGCGTAGAGCACGAACAATTACGTTACTCTCTTGGTGAATTAAGAAAGGTGCTGGGTTAGCGTCTGCGGCGTTTTTAATATTGCCCCAGTTGTTTAGAAGGAACTTCAAATCCCACTCTAGTTCTTCTGCACTTTTACCTACGCCAGCCGTACGGACGATAAGACCCATACCTTGTGGTAGCTCAAGTGTGCTCAGTGCCGCTTTTAGTTCTGTGCGTTCTTCACCTTCGATACGACGAGAAATACCGCCAGCTCTCGGGTTATTCGGCATCAATACTAAGTAGCTGCCTGCTAGAGAGATAAATGTCGTTAGTGCTGCACCTTTGCTGCCGCGCTCTTCTTTTTCAACTTGCACGATTACTTCTTGGCCTTCGCTCAAGACATCTTTGATGCTTGGGCGACCTTGGTAGGTATAACCAGCTGGGAAGTATTCGCGTGCAATTTCTTTAAGAGGGAGGAAGCCATGGCGATCGGCACCGTAGTCAACGAATGCAGCCTCAAGGCTTGGTTCTACTCGTGTGATACGACCTTTATAGATGTTTGCTTTTTTTGATTCGTGACCTGGACTTTCAATATCTAGGTCAAATAGTCGCTGGCCATCGACCAGAGCGACACGCAACTCTTCTTTTTGAGTTGCGTTGATTAACATTCTTTTCATTACGGAAATTCTCGTTTATTTTCTTTGTTTTTGTCATTGCTCTTGTCACGAAAGTCGTAAATCGTGGTGCCTGATCCCATGGCTAATATTGTTGCAGCCTCCCGGCTGGAAGGGATGCTCTGGGGCACTACAGTCATCACACAAGTCAAACTTGGGTGATCCGCATATGGCGGTAATACTCAAAACACGAATACGTGAGTAGATGACAAGGCTGCCTTAATTATCAACGTCTTATGCCGTACGCAGCGTCTCAATATCAAGGGCTCTACTCATGGTGTAGTTTACGTATGAATAATAGTGATAAATAGTTAAATCCAATCTAATTACCCTACGCAGCTGTGAACTATAGCAGCGCAGCGAAATATCAGCAATCAGCTTTACGACAAACCACAGAAAAAAACATATTATCATCCGCTTTTTTTAGGTTAATTGATTGAATTTTAGTCTTATTTCCAAAGGTGTGATTTTGGGTTAGATAAATTGTGTGAAATTTATCCACAGCTTGTCCCGAGAGTATATATCGGGCGTGATTGAAAAAGGTGGAGTGTGCTTTGCTTCGTTATTGTGAAAAGAAAGCGTTATTTTCTTAATGCTTTGGGTGTTATAATCACCAAATGAGTGAAATAAGAACTAAAGTCCAATTTGTCGATATTGACGACGATATGGCTGGTCAGCGCATTGATAACTTCTTGCGCAACCAATTAAAAAGTGTGCCTAAAAGTGTGGTGTATCGAATTGTCCGCAAGGGTGAAGTTCGTGTAAATAAAAAACGAGTGAAGGCAGAGTACAAGCTACAAGCTGTGTTGATATTGTTCGTATACCACCTGTGACGATCGAAGAAAAAGAATCTGACGCGCCAGTGAGCACAAAACTCAACAAAGTCGCAGAGCTTGAATCTCACATCATTTATGAAGATGACCATGTGTTGATTTTGAATAAGCCTTCAGGTACGGCTGTTCATGGCGGCAGTGGTTTGAAGTTTGGTGCAATTGAAGCGTTAAGGGCGCTGCGTCCCGATGCTCGCTTTTTGGAGTTGGTACATCGTATTGACCGTGATACATCAGGGATTCTTCTGGTGGCCAAAAAACGCTCCGCGTTGAGACATTTGCAAGCTCAGTTTAGAGAAAAACGGTTCAGAAGTACTACTTTGCCTTGGTGATGGGAAAGTGGAAGCCAAGTTGTAAGGTGGTCAAAGCGCCATTGCTTAAAAACGAGGTCAATAGCATCGTTCGAGTGAATCCAAATGGTAAAGCGTCTGAAACGCGATTTAAAGTACTGCAAGCGTTTGAAGAGGCAACATTAGTTCAGGCCAGTCCGATCACAGGGCGTACTCATCAAATACGTGTCCACGCTCAATACACCGGCCACCCTATTGCATGGGATGATCGCTATGGTGATCGCCGCTTTGATGCGTACACCGCCAAAGTGGGTTTGGACAGGTTGTTCTTGCATGCGGCTAATATTATTTTTGTTCACCCTGCGACAGAAAAGCGTATGGAGATTCATGCAGAAATGGAGCCGAAGCTTAAGAAAGCCATCGCTCAATTAAAATAGAAAATCACTCCCTTTAGGTCTTGTCGCTTAAAGGGAGTCATCGCCCTCCTGTCGTCGATGCCTTATTAGGGCTTCTTTCCTTTATTCACTAACATGCATGAGTTATTTAATCCGTTTACCCTAGCCCTGAACTTATTATTAAGCCATTTAGTTAAGTGGTGAGATGCCATGCGCGTCAAGCATCGTGACCAAGTCGATGAGTGGCAACCCAACTAAGGTGTTGGGATCTTTACCATTAAGGGACGAAAACAACGTGATGCCAAGTCCTTCGCTCATAAAACTACCCGCGCAATAGAAGGGCTGTTCAACGTCCACATAGCGCTCGATTTGCTGTGTCGTGAGCGTTCTAAAGGTCACGTCAAAGGTGTCCACTTTTACGTCTGATTGCTGTGTATTAGTGTCGTACAGTGCAAGCCCGGTATAGAAACGAATAGTCTTACCGCTTTGCTGAGTGAGTTGAGCTATCGCGTTGGCCCGTGTTAACGGTTTTCCTATGATGGCACCATCAATCACACACACTTGGTCACTGCCGATAATCAGTGCATTAGACTCGGCGGAGAGTGCTTGTGCTTTGCCCAAAGCGAGCCGCTGAACTAAGGCTTCTGGGGTTTCATTTGGCTGGATAGTTTCGTCGAAATTTGGTGCTTTGGCCGTAAAGTTCAGTCCTAGCTTGCCGAGTAACTCTGCGCGATAAGGGGAGGTAGATGCTAAAATTAACTGAAATGATTCCATTTGTGCTGTCATTTTTTTATCATTCGTTCGGTTTTTAGAGTATTCTAACGATTCTCAATCGTAAGGTGAAAAAAGTACAACTTTTTTGCCTTTTTCTTTGACTAAATTTGATTTGGAAGATAATATTCGCGCCCTATGCAGAAGGTAAAAATACCGCGAACGGTTGACCCGTCCAAGACAGCACAGAAAAGACTCGACTTTGATGGCATCATCCAAGTGAGTTTGTTCAAGCGTCTTCACGAGTCGGTTGAAAGCGTAAAACGCGATGCGAACGTATCATTGTCCTTTGGGCATGATGAACAGCGATTAGTTGTTATCTCTGGTAAAGCTAACATCGAAGTCGACTTAGAGTGTCAACGTTGTAACGAGTCTTTCGCACATGAGTGCGAAGTTCAATTCACTTATACTCCTTATTTTAGTGAGAAAAGTGAAGAAGAAGCACCTGAAGATTATGATTTGGTAGATCTTAATGAATACGGTGAAGTGGACTTGATACGACTGGTTGAAGACGAGTTCATCTTAAACCTGCCTCAAATAGCAATGCATGACGACGCAGATTGTAGCGTTAACTCAAATAATATGGTGTTTGGTGAAATTCCAGAAGAACTTGTGGAAGATAAACCGAATCCATTCGACGTTTTAAAAAGCTTAAAGAAATAATTTTTAAGCATTAACACAGGAGTAGGGTCAATGGCCGTACAAAAAAGCAAGAAGTCACGTTCTATGCGTGGCATGCGTCGTTCACATGATGCGCTAACTTCAGCTGCGCTATCTGTAGACGCAACTTCAGGTGAAACTCACCTACGTCACAATGTGACTGCTGACGGTTACTACCGTGGCAAAAAGGTTATCAACAAGTAAGGTTGACCTTTGCATAATATAACCGTTGCACTTGATGCAATGGGCGGGGATTTCGGTCCTTCCGTAACAGTGCCTGCCGCCGTGCAGGCACTGTCGCATTTCCCAGAGCTGAAAGTCATAATTGTCGGCGATCAAGCGTCGATACAAAACCAACTCAACGAATTGGGTCATCAGCGTAGCAGCCGTTTAACGGTGAGACACTGCGACCGAATCATCTCGAATTCAGAAAAGCCCTCACTTGCACTTAGACACAGCCAAGACACTTCTATGCGTGTCACGATCGATCTCGTCGAGTCTGAGCAAGCTGATGCCTGCGTAAGTAGTGGAAATACTGGCGCTCTCATGGCACTTTCTCGTTTCCGCCTTAAGCTACTCCCCGGCATTGATAGACCCGCACTTGTGACTGCGTTGCCAACCGCACAGGGTAATAAAACCTGGATGCTGGACTTAGGCGCTAACGCATCCGTTGATGCCGATTCTTTATTTCAATTTGCGGTAATGGGCAGCGCACTGGCTGAACAACATTTGCGGCGAAAGCCTAGAGTGGCGATTCTCAATATTGGCGCAGAAGAGATCAAAGGCAATGATTTAGTTAAACGTTGCGCTGAAATGTTGTCGCAAACACATTCCATCCATTATATTGGTTATATTGAAGGTAATGAGTTACTTCATGATGCCGCGGATGTGGTTGTGTGTGATGGTTTTGTAGGAAATACAGTACTAAAGGCATGTGAAGGTACTGCTCAACTTTTTGTTGATAAGTTGAAAGCTCGCTTGTCTGCCTCATCAATTAAAGGATGGATAGCAAGAATATTGTTCTCCGATCTTATAAGTGAGGTGAAAACACTGAACCCCGACCAGTATAATGGGGCAAGTTTGTTAGGATTGCGCGGCATTGTCATTAAAAGCCATGGAAGTGCTGATGTCCCAGCACTTGTTAATGCTATAGGCGAAGCAGTCCATGAGGTGAGGCGCCAAGTGCCAAACCAAATAAGTGATCGTCTAGAAGCAGTGTTACTCGAGAGGCAATAATAGTCTTCATGTATAGCAAAATATTAGGTACAGGCAGCTACCTGCCGTCTCAGGTGCGTTCAAACGCAGACTTAGAGAAAATGGTAGATACGACAGATGAATGGATCGTAACGCGTACAGGCATTAAAGAACGCCGCATCGCTGCTGAAGATGAAACTGTTGCTGATATGGGGTATCACGCCTCAGTGAAAGCCATTGAAATGGCCGAGTATCGATAAGAATGATATCGATATGATCATTGTTGCGACCACCAGCAGTAGCCATGCTTTCCCGTCTTCGGCGTGTCAAGTTCAAGCAAAGCTTGGTATTCAAGGGTGCCCTGCGTTTGATATGGCGGCCGCGTGTACTGGCTTTGTGTATGCACTATCGGTGGCCGATCAGCACATTAAGACTGGCATGTGTAAAAATGTACTTGTCATCGGTTCCGACTGTTTATCAAAAACGGTTGAAGAAATTGATCGTTCAACGATTATTCTTTTTGGTGACGCGGCTGGTGCTGTTGTACTCGGCGCTAGCGAAGAACCGGGAATTCTATCAACGCATACCTACGCGGATGGGCGATTCGGCGATTTATTAAGCCTTGAGATGCCCGTTCGTGGTGGTGAGCTTGATAAATGGCTGAACATGTCGGGTAATGAAGTGTTTAAAGTTGCCGTGACGCAATTGTCTAAACTGGTTAAAGATACCCTTGCCGCGAATGATATGGATAAGTCCGATCTGGACTGGTTGGTGCCCCATCAAGCCAATTACCGTATCATTTCCGCGACGGCAAAAAAATTAGGTATGCCAATGGATCAAGTGGTATTGACGCTTGATCGCCACGGTAATACCTCGGCTGCGACTGTCCCTACCGCACTCGATGAAGCGGTACGTGATGGTCGAATTAAGCGCGGTCAGAACCTGCTACTCGAAGCTTTTGGTGGTGGATTTACTTGGGGTGCGGCGTTAGTCCGTTTCTAGCCTAAAGTATCTAATAAACGAATTTAATATTGATTGCGTTGTTTAAGGAAATAGCGATGAGTAATTTTGCAATCGTGTTCCCAGGTCAGGGTTCACAAACTGTTGGTATGCTTGCCGAGCTTGGTGAGCAGTTCGATGTTGTTAAGCAAACATTTGCTGAAGCGTCTGAAGCGTTAGGCTATGACTTATGGTCACTGGTCCAAGAAGGTCCAGCAGAAGATCTCAATCAAACACATCGTACACAACCCGCTTTACTTGCGTCGTCTGTTGCAATTTGGCGAGTTTGGCAAGAGCAAGGGCTAGAACAACCTAGCATGATTGCTGGTCATAGCCTAGGTGAATACTCTGCGTTGGTATGTGCAGGTGTGATTGACTTTAAAGAGGCGATCAAATTGGTTCAGCTGCGTGGTCAGTTGATGCAAGAAGCCGTACCAGCAGGTGTGGGCGCCATGTACGCAATTATCGGCCTTGACGATGCGGCTATCGCTAAAGCGTGTGAAGAAGCAGCGCAAGATGAGGTTGTGTCTCCTGTAAACTTTAACTCACCAGGCCAAGTTGTGATTGCAGGTAACAAAGCCGCTGTAGAACGTGCTGGTGCGTTGTGTAAAGAAGCGGGCGCGAAGCGCGCACTGCCTTTACCAGTATCTGTACCTTCACACTGTGCGTTAATGAAGCCAGCGGCTGAAAAATTAGCGATTGCTTTGCAAGACATTGAGTTTAACGCGCCAACACTGCCCGTGATTAACAATGTCGCGGTAGTAGCAGAAACCGATCCAGCTAAGATTAAAGAAGCGTTAGTGGCTCAGCTCTATAGCCCGGTTCGTTGGACTGAAGGCGTGACGAAGATGAGTGAAGAGGGTGTTGAAAAGTTATTTGAACTTGGCCCTGGTAAAGTATTAATCCGAGCCTAACGAAACGTATCGTTAAGACATTAAGTGCCGCTGCTGTTAATGATTCAGCGTCACTTGAAGCAGCAAAATAATAAGGAAAGTAACATGATGAACCTTGAGGGCAAGATTGCCTTAGTAACAGGTGCGAGCCGCGGTATTGGTCGTTCTATTGCTGAATTGCTTGTTGAGCGCGGCGCGACGGTAATCGGTACTGCGACGACGGAAAACGGCGCAGCTGCTATTAGTGAATATCTTGGTGAGAACGGTAAAGGTTTTGCGTTGAACGTCACCGATACTGCATCAATTGAGGCATCTCTTAAGCAAATGACAACAGAGTTCGGTGCGATTGATATTCTAGTTAACAACGCTGGCATTACGCGCGATAACCTACTTATGCGTATGAAAGACGACGAGTGGACGGATATCATGGATACAAACCTAACGTCTATTTTCCGTCTTTCTAAAGCCGTATTGCGTGGCATGATGAAAAAACGTCAAGGGCGCATCATTAATGTGGGTTCTGTTGTTGGCACTATGGGTAATGCTGGTCAAGCAAACTATGCGGCTGCAAAGGCGGGCGTTATTGGCTTTACTAAGTCTATGGCACGTGAAGTCGCCTCTCGTGGTGTCACAGTTAACACAGTTGCCCCAGGTTTTATTGAAACAGATATGACAAAAGCGCTGAATGATGAGCAACGAGCTGCTACACTAGCGAACGTACCTGCAGGTCGTTTAGGTGACCCTCGTGAAATAGCTTCAGCAGTTGTATTTCTTGCATCTCCAGAAGCGGCTTATATCACGGGTGAGACACTTCACGTGAATGGCGGCATGTATATGGTTTGATCTGCGCAACATTTGTGCATGATTTAAGTCAAAAATGTACTGAATTTCGGTTAAATTCGCGAAAATTGTGGTTTGACCAGCAAGGACCCCCTTGCAACTTTCAACAGTTCGAATAAACTACGGAAACATCGCATTGAGCGAAATCTGTAAAGGAAAAGAAAAATGAGCAACATTGAAGAACGCGTAAGAAAAATCATTGTAGAACAGCTAGGTGTAGACGAAGCAGAAGTTAAGAACGAAGCTTCATTTGTTGACGATCTAGGTGCAGACTCTCTAGACACAGTTGAGCTAGTAATGGCTCTTGAAGAGGAATTCGATACTGAGATTCCTGATGAAGAAGCAGAGAAAATCACTACTGTTCAAGCGGCTATCGACTACGTAAATAGCGCTCAGTAATATCTCTCCCAGGCGGCCTTCTGGCCGCCTGTGTTTTTTAACCTCTTCTATCCTTTCAAATAGAAACATTTCAATCCCCCGGAGAAAAATATCATGTCCAAGCGTCGTGTTGTTGTCACTGGCATGGGTATGTTGTCACCATAGTAGGCAACACCGTAGAATCTTCATGGAAAGCCCTATTAGAAGGTCAAAGTGGCATCGTTAATATCGAGCACTTTGATGCAACTGAATACTCAACTCGCTTCGCTGGTTTAGTCAAAGACTTTGATTACAGCGAATACCTCACCAAAAAAGATGCTCGTAAAATGGATTTATTTATCCAGTACGGAATCGTGGCAGGTATGCAAGCTCTTAAAGACTCAGGCCTAGAAGTTAACCCAGAAAACGCTCACCGTTATGGTGTTGCCATTGGATCGGGTATTGGTGGCCTAGACTTAATTGAAGCGGGATATAATGCGTTAGTAGGTAAAGGCCCACGTCGTGTAAGTCCTTTCTTTGTTCCATCAACCATCGTAAATATGGTTGCTGGTCAGTTATCTATTTTCGCAGGCTTACGTGGCCCGAATATCGCAATTTCTACAGCGTGTACTACTGGTTTGCATAACATCGGCCATGCCGCTCGCATGATCGCCTATGGCGATGCAGAGGCGATGGTTGCTGGTGGTTCTGAAAAAGCGTCAACGCCTCTTGGCATGGCGGGTTTTGGAGCTGCTAAAGCGTTGTCTACTCGTAACGATGAGCCACAAAAAGCGTCGCGTCCTTGGGATGTTGATCGTGATGGCTTCGTGTTGGGTGACGGCGCCGGTATGATGGTTGTTGAAGAATACGAGCATGCTAAAGCTCGCGGCGCTAAAATTTATGCTGAAATCGTTGGTTTTGGTATGAGTGGTGACGCTTACCATATGACATCACCTAGTGCTGATGGTTCTGGCGGTGCGTTAGCGATGGAAGCGGCAATGCGTGATGCAGGCGTAACAGGAGAACAAATCGGTTACGTCAATGCGCATGGAACATCAACACCTGCAGGTGATATTGCTGAGATCAACGGCATTAAACGTGCGCTGGGTGAAGCTGGCTCTAAGCAAGTATTGGTTTCTTCTACTAAGTCGATGACTGGTCACCTTTTAGGTGCTGCTGGTTCAGCTGAGGCAATCATCACGGTTATGTCTTTGGTTGATCAAATTGTTCCACCGACAATCAACTTAGACAACCAAGAGCCAGAAATTGATATTGACCTTGTACCGCACACCGCGCGCAAAGTTGATATGGAATATGCTCTGTGTAACTCATTTGGTTTTGGCGGAACGAATGGCTCGTTGATCTTCAAAAAGATTTAACCCTTTCGTTCAAAGAAGTCACTTGTAATCAAACGGCTTGATGCTTAGCATTAAGCCGTTTGTTTATTTAGGGAAGACACATGTTTTGGAGAGACGGAGAAATTATTGAAAAAGTGTCTGTATCAGACAGAAGTTTTCAATATGGTGACGGTTGCTTTACAACGATACTAACCAAACATGGCAATATCATGTTGTGGCAGAAACATGTCGCACGAATGAACACCGCCCTCAAGGTGTTACAGATCCCACAACCTAATTGGTCCGTTGTCCACGAGCAGCTGACTTCCGTCGCGCTAACTACGCCACTTGCGGGGTTAAAAATTCATGTCAGTCGCGGGTGTGGTGGCAGAGGCTATAGTCCGTCGGTTGAGAGTGGGCCTATCGTTACGATCAGCTGCTTTCCTTATCCTCCACATTACTTGTCATGGCGTGAAGAAGGCTTATCTTTAATGCTGTGCAAGACCCAATTAGGGTTAAACCCTTTGCTCGCTGCAGTATTAAGCACAATAACCGTTTAGAGCAAATATTGATGAAAGCGGAAATAGAACAAACTCGCTTTGATGATGGACTTGCTCTAGATTTGAATGACAATGTGGTTGAAACAAGTATGGCGAACGTCTTTTGGGTCAGTGAAGGCAAGGTCTATACGCCAACTCTTGCTAACTCAGGTGTGGCAGGGGTCATGAGAGCTGAGGTCATTGAAGCGTTAAAGCACTTGCAGATTAAGTGCTATGAAGATGAGTACTCGTTGTCAGCACTATTGTCTGCGGATGAAATATTTGTGAGCAATTGTATTCTAGGGGTTGCGCTAGGTGAAGAAAATTGAGGAAGCTGCTTTACCTATTGGTAGGGTTACCAGACGTATTCAGGAGTATTTAGATCAGTGTTAAAGAAGCTGTTATTTATTATTATTGTGTTCATTGCTTTAGCTCTCGGAGCGATGTTTTACGTGCAGAAGGGTGTTGATGCATTTCTTGGGCAATCTTTGCGTATCGAATCACCTCAGTTGGTGACGATAAAGAGAGGCAATAGCCTTAATACTGTATTTTCACAGTTTCAAAAAAATGACTGGATTGATGAAAGTCCTTTTTCTCAGCTTGTCCGTCGTTTTCACCCTGAGCTTTCTCAGCTCAAAGTGGGTACTTTCCAACTCCAACCTGGTATGGATCTCACACAGGCGATTGATGTATTAAATGAAGGTATCGAGTACCAACTTGCCATTACCTTTATTGAAGGCTCGACATTTAAAGAGTGGCGCGAGCAGCTATCCGCTGCAGAGCATTTAAATCAAGTCGCGAGTGATATGTCGGAAGCCGATATTGCAGCGCAGCTTGAGATCCCGCAAACAAAACTGGAAGGATTGTTTTTAGCGGAGACGTATCACTATGCTGTTGGAGATAGCGATCTTGATATTTTGCGTCGAGCTCATAATAAACTAGACCGTATCTTGACAACGAATTGGAACAATAAACAGCAAGGCTTGCCTTTAAAAACACCTTATGAAGCGTTGATACTTGCCTCTATTATTGAAAAAGAAACCGCGGTTGCATCTGAGCGTGAGCGTGTTGCATCGGTATTTGTCAACCGTCTCAACCGTCCGATGCGCCTGCAAACCGATCCTACCGTGATCTACGGTATGGGGGAACGGTATGATGGTAACATTCGCAAGAAGGATTTACGTGAACGAACACCATACAATACGTATGTTATTGATGGGTTGCCACCAACCCCGATTGCTATGCCAGGGGAAGCGTCTATTCATGCTGCATTACACCCTGAAAAAAGCCGCTACCTTTATTTTGTCGCCAGTGGTACTGGAGGGCATGTGTTCTCTAAAAATCTTAGAGACCATAATCGAGCGGTACAAAAATATTTAAAAACGATAAGAAGTCAGAAATGAGCCAAGCTAAATTTATTGTTATTGAAGGGCTAGAAGGTGCAGGAAAAAGTACTGCTATTCAGACTCTTCGTTCGGAATTAGAACGTTCAGGCATTGAGCGAATCACTAACACGCGAGAGCCTGGCGGTACCGCACTGGCAGAGAAAATGCGAGCGTTAGTGAAAGAAGAACACGCTGATGAAGCGCTGCAAGATCGTTCTGAACTCCTTCTTATGTACGCCGCTCGCATTCAACTTGTGGAAACGGTAATTAAACCTGCTCTAGCACAAGGTACATGGGTGATCGGTGATCGCCATGATATGTCATCTCAAGCTTATCAAGGTGGCGGTCGACAAATTGATGAGTCGGTGATGAGTTCCCTTAAGCAAATCGCGATTGGTGATTTCAAACCAGACTTCACACTTTATCTTGATATTGACCCTAAGTTAGGTTTAGAAAGAGCTCGTGGTCGTGGAGAGCTTGACCGAATTGAAAAAATGGACTTGAGCTTCTTTGAAAGAACCCGCGCTTCTTATCTGAAGATTGCAGAGTCTGACGATAGTGTGGCCATCATTGACGCAAGCCAATCTATCGAGGGTGTGCAAAAAAGCATTCAGACGGCAGTGCAAATGTGGTTGATAGAGCAGAAGGGGTAAGCAGTGAAAAGCTATCCTTGGCTTGAGGGGCTTTGGCTGCAACTCAAGCAGAGCCTTGACAATGAACGTATTGCTGGCGCAATGCTCGTGCAGGCGCAGAAGGGTTTAGCCCCTGATGCTCTGATACACCAATATGTATCAGGTGTGATGTGCCAGAACGATCATTCAGAGCCGTGTGGGTTTTGTCATTCTTGTGATTTACTGAAGAGTGAATCGCATCCGGATGTACACTACTTGTTACCTGAAAAAGACAAAAAGGCGTTGTCTGTTGATCAAATCCGTCAGGCTAACAAATGGGCTCAAGAGTCTTCTCAGTTTGGCCGATACCGTATCATCGTAATACCGAATGCGGAAACCATGAATGCCTCGGCTTCCAATGCGTTGTTAAAGACATTAGAGGAGCCGCCTAAGCAATGTCTATTCATATTGTCGACTGAGAATGCTAAGCTTTTGCTCCCCACGATACGAAGCCGTTGTGAAGTGTGGCACATTGCGTTGCCTAATGCGAAAACATGTTTGCAATGGGTCGAAGAACAGACAGGCAAGCCTGTGCCTGAATCCGCGGGCTATTTGTGTAGTTATGAACCATTAACAGTGTTGAACTTTATTAAAGAGAAACACGATAAGTCTTATGGTTTGATGATGGACGCATTCATAACCTTCCTACAAGGTGACCGATTGGACACATCGAGTGTTTGGGCTGAAATGACGAAAAGCAAAATCGACCTTACTATCACCTTAGGCTGGTATTGGCATCTGCTTTGCGCCGCTCAAAAACAGGCATTAGGACTTGAGGGTGCCTATCACTTGAAAGACGCCGTCACGCTGGCTCAGTTATTCTCCTATGAATGCTTGTTTCAGCAAGGCGACCGTATTCAAGAGTTACGTAACCAGTTACGTTCAAATCCAGGGCTAAATGGCGAAGTGTTATTTGCCAGTTGGTTGTATGAGTTTGACTGATACAAATGTTACGTGTACGCGGTCTGACGTAGCGTGATAATTTTAAAAAAGAGGCGGGTCTCAGCCTCTTTTTTCTATGGGCTATGTTCGCCCTTTACTCCTATCGTTCGCTATATTGTTTAATGATATACGCTAGTAATTATCGTCATTTATAATTTAAAAGTACTTATTCTATGTTTGTAGATTCTCATTGCCATCTCGATAAACTTAACCTAGACGATCACCCGTCAGGAATTGAAGACATTATTAACAAGGCTAAAGCAGCCAACGTACACCAGTTGCTCTCCGTTGGTGTTACGTTAGATGCTTTTCCTGGGATGATGAAGCTGATTGAGCCTTACTCTGAAGTAATGGCGTCTTGCGGGGTTCACCCATTAGATGTAGAAAGCGCGTTTTCACTTGCGACCTTTAAAGAGTATGTGATGCACCCAAGAGTCGTTGCGGTGGGGGAAACAGGGTTGGACTACCATTATCAGCCAGAGACTGCAGCCCTACAAAAAGAGCGGTTTGAGCAGCAAGTAGACGTCGCGGTGGATGTAAATAAGCCACTCATTATTCATACGCGCGATGCGCGTGAAGATACACTCGCTGTTTTGCGAAATGGCGGAGCGGAACGTTGTGGTGGCGTGATTCATTGTTTCACGGAAGATCTTTCATTCGCTGAATCGGCGATGGACTTAGGATTCTATATTTCCATTTCCGGTATTGTGACTTTTCGTCAAGCAACAGCGTTAAAAGAGGTGGTGAAACAACTTCCACTAGAGCGACTTTTGATTGAAACAGACTCTCCGTATTTAGCGCCTGTTCCCCATAGAGGTAAGCAAAACCAGCCTGCTTATGTCGTTGAGGTCGCCGCCTATATCGCGCAATTAAAAGGCATTTCGTTGCATGAAGTAGCAGAAAAGACGTCAGAAAATTACCAGGCACTTTTTTTGCGGTAGCAATTAAGTTGGGGTGTTATTTGACCAAAAAGGATGCCTGGCGCATCCTTTTTTCTAATTGCAAGTCAAATGGTTAACGAAAAGTTAATGTTCACCAAAAATGTTGAAGTAAAATCGACTCTACACCACAGTGTGTAATTACGTTACGTAAAATAACTTATAGCGCTATTTTATTTGCTGGGTGAAATTAATTGACATAAATGTAATTTGGCTATTATTCAATGGTTTATGTTCAAAAAGTGGTGGTTTTTAGAGTTTTTTTGACTGTGATCTACTCTGAGTTTTGAAACTTAACTTCGTAACACTGTAGAAAGTATTAGGGTCATCAAGCTATATTTATCAACAGAAAATACAAATCATAATGTGGTTACATTTTCATTGGGTGCTAACATTTAAGGCTGCGGGGGTGTGCCGTTAGTGCCCATTAATCTAATAACTTTATCAGGAGCATAAACATGTTTAAGAACCTTTTTGCTAACCTGCAAAAAGTTGGTAAGTCACTGATGCTACCAGTATCGGTTTTACCAGTTGCAGGTATTCTATTAGGGGTAGGCGCTGCCGACCTTAGCTTTATTCCAGACGTAGTATCGAACTTGATGGAACAAGCTGGTGGTTCAGTATTTGGTCAAATGGCATTGCTATTTGCGGTAGGTGTTGCACTAGGCTTTACGAACAACGACGGTGTTGCAGGTCTTGCTGCAATCGTGGGTTACGGCATCATGACAGCAACGCTTAGCGTGATGGCTGATGTTATGGGTGTTGAAGGCATCGATACTGGCGTACTAGGTGGTATCCTAGTCGGTGGTGTTGCAGCTTGGGCATTTAACCGCTTCTTCAAAATTCAATTACCGGAATACCTTGGCTTCTTCGCTGGTAAGCGTGCTGTGCCAATCATTACAGGTTTCACGGCAATTGGTCTTGGTATCCTGCTTTCTATCATTTGGCCACCAATTGGCGGCGCTATCGGTGCGTTCTCTGATTGGGCTGCACACCAAAACCCAACAGTAGCATTTGGTATCTACGGTATTGTTGAGCGTTCTCTGATTCCATTTGGTCTTCACCACGTATGGAACGTACCATTCTTCTTCGAAGCGGGTACATGTGTTAACGCAGCAGGCGAAACTCAAAACGGCGTTCTAACTTGTTACCTAGTTGCTGATGAAGCATCTCGTGCAGCGGGCAATGGCTTCGGTCAACTAGCTGGCGGTTACATGTTCAAGATGTTCGGTCTACCAGCAGCGGCAATTGCTATCGCACATTGTGCTAAGCCTGAAAACCGTGCGAAAGTAATGGGTATCATGGCTTCGGCAGCTCTGACTTCATTCCTAACGGGTATCACTGAACCAATCGAATTCTCTTTCCTATTCGTTGCTCCAGTTCTGTACGCAATTCACGCTCTACTAGCGGGTTCTGCTTACGTTGTTGCGAACATGCTTGGTTTTGTACACGGTACATCGTTCTCGCACGGTCTAATCGACTTCCTAGTTCTGTCTGGTAACTCTCAGAAGATCGGTCTGATGGTTGGTGTTGGTCTGGTTTACGCGGCTATTTACTACTTCGTATTCCGCACTGTTATTACAGCGATGGATCTTAAGACTCCAGGTCGTGAAGATGAATCAGAAGATGCAACTACCGTTCAATCTGGTAGCGAAATGGCTGGTGAACTTGTTGCCGCGTTTGGTGGTAAAGCAAACATCACTGGTCTAGACGCCTGTATCACTCGTCTACGTGTTGCAGTAGCAGACGTAGAACAAGTTGACCAAGATAAACTTAAGAAGCTTGGTGCAGCTGGTGTTGTCGTTGTAGCAGGTGGTGTACAAGCTATCTTCGGTACTAAATCTGATAACTTGAAAACAGATATGGATGAGTGGATTCGTAACCACGGTTAATCTTTAAGTTGTTAAGTTAATTATTAAGGGAAGCATTTGCTTCCCTTTTTTCTATCTGAACCTTGTCTTGCCCCTTTCCTTGTCATGACATAACGATCCCCCCATTCACTAAAATCTCTGCAATTTTGTCATACCCATAAACGCTCTCACTAATTAGAAGAGCGGCAGCACTAAGCAGAGAACAAACACATGAAATCAAAATTCAAACTCGGTATCAGTTTAATTAGTCTGATGTTCGTTTCTACCTTGTCAATCGCCGCAGGTAGCACTGCAGGTGGCGAAGAAGAATGGCAGATTGTTGAAGAGGGTAGTACCAATACAGCCAGTACTAAGCCATCGCCGAGCACCAGTAGCACCGCCTCTTCGAATCGCAGTGCATCATCGAGCCAAGCGCAATCAAAGCCAGCAAAGTCTAGTAGTCAGCGCTCCTCCAGTCGACGCAGCGGCGGAGGCAACAGCGGGTTTAAAATTGGTATGGGACTGGATCAAGGCTTGAGCGTAGTTGGTCAAATCAATAATCAGGTCAACTTTGCGATTGGCAATGATGGCATAGCGGCGGACTACATCTTTAATCGTGGTCGTTTTGGCGGCGATGTGCCGTTTACTTGGTTTGCTGGCGTCGGTGGTCAAATCAAACGTTCTGATAACTTCGGTCCGCGAATCGCTCTGGGTGTCGAACTGGATATCTCGAATGGTTGGGATGCTTATGCGCAGCTAACACCCAATATGATGTTCCATAAGAGTGATTTGAAATTAGGGATTGGAGCGGGTATTGGTATTCGCTACAGCTTTTAAAAGCAAAGACCTTATACACCACCAATAAGAAAGCCAGCATGAAGATGCTGGCTTTTATTTTGTTGCCTCAACGCTTCAGGTGAACAGCGCTCAGAGGGCCAGAAAACACTCGGCTATTTGTGGTTTTTATCCATGGCTTTTTTGATGCAGTAAGATGCACCGCCCCATGTAATACCTAGGCCTAGAACCATCATAATAATTGCACTAGTTGTCATTTTAAGCGTCCTTCTTACTTGTTACATTGACGGCAACACCGACGACGACGAGCAGCCCCATAAGTCCCCAGCCAAGTAGCATGAGATCAAATTGCGCATAGCCGCCATAACCTTCAGTGATTAGAGTTTGGAACTTCGTTGCGACAATCATTGCGAGAATAACTGGAGTGATAAAGCGCAAGCAGATATCGAACCAAGCGCCGATTGAAAAATCAGAGACTTTGTTAACATACTCGCGTACATCGGCAATTTTTAGTAGCCATGCCATGAGTATAATCTCAATGAAACAGCTCACCACAATACCCACGTTATTCGCGAAGTGGTCCACTAAATCTAGCAGTAATAGGCCGCCATTGGTCGCAAATGCCATAGAAATAATGAGGCCAGAGCCACAAATAATCGTGGCCGCTTTTTTACGACTCCAGTTCAGCTTATCGATGACAGCAGAGGTGACGGCTTCCATGATAGAAATATGAGAGCTTAAGCCTGCGATAACGAGTGCAAAGAAAAACAGTGGCCCTAAGATGTACGGCGCTGGTAGTAAATTAATGGCTGCTGGTAGCGTGACAAATGCTAGGCCGACACCAGCGGTAACAACCTCTGTTAGCGGCTTGCCTTGCTCTTGAGCCATGTATCCAAGTACTGAGAAAATCATGATACCAGCTAGGATAGAGAAGCCACAGTTAATCAATACTGTCATGAACGCATTATTAGTAATATCTGACTTCTCAGGCAAATAACTTGAATAAGCGAGCATGATGGCAAAACCAATACTTAGCGTGAAAAAGATTTGACCATAAGCGGCAGCCCAGACTTTCATGTCCCAGATTTTACTGAAATCCGGTTCGAATAGGTAGTTAACCCCGTTAAGTGCGCCCGGAAGAAATACCATGCGACCGATCAGTATAATTACCATGATGAACAAGATAGGCATCATGATTTTTGCTGCTCGCTCAATCCCGGCCTTTACACCGCCAGCAATAGCGGAGTAGGTGATTGCCCAAGCAATGAGCATGGCGCCAGCAATTTTCCACTGAATAGCGCCAAGGCTAGTTGGCGAGTTGTCGCCTAGCTGTAGGTATTCACTAAAGAAGAAGGCATTAGTGTCGGTTCCCCAGCTTTGAGTAAACGACATGCCAAAATAAGAAATCGCCCAACCAATAACGGCGACGTAGTAGACGGCGATTGTTGCCGCAACACCGACTTGAAACCATCCGAGCCATTCAAACTTGGCGTTAATTTTACAGAGTGTTTTTGGTGCAGAACCTCGGTATTTTTGACCCATACTGAATTCGAGAATCATGAATGGAATACTGGCAGGTGATCATGGCAAAAAGGTAAGGAATAAAGAATGCACCGCCACCGTTTTCATAAGCCATGTAAGGGAATCGCCAAATATTGCCGAGTCCGATTGCCGACCCCACTGCTGCAAGAATAAATCCAGCGCGGGATCCCCATTGTTCGCGTTTCATAGTTAACTCCTTTTATACATCATCTTCGACATAAAATGCTATTCAATGAATAGCGAGCTGCACCAATTATTAATATGTCATTTGTATGGTGAGCCAATTATCGGTTGTATCATGTTTTGTTTGTGGTTTTTGTGTTTGCAATGTGGCCATATTATAGTGATATAAACCACTTATTCCGACTCTTAGTATCGAAAGTTAAAACTTTCAACTGAGTGTGAGGTTAAGATTACCCATGTTAACGAGTGTTGGCAATAGATTACGTTTATAGAGGTGGAGTGGATGGGTGGTGGTATTGACTAGTAAATGTCTATATTTTGGTTGTATATTCTAATTGTGATTTGTATCTCAAATCAATCCGTGACTCGTTGTTTTATAATTAGTGCAAACCACTAATTAATTTTTCAGAAGTAGTCTCTATAATATGTGCTACAAACCAATATAAATATCGATATTTAACTTGTCACGTATTCAGGCATTAAAATTTAATGCTCATGCCAATGTTTGTCTGGAATTGATTCATCCATTGCGTATTAAAGCCAATAAAACAGCTTTGGTCGTTAGTGGGTAAATTACACACAGAGACAGTTTCATTATTCACGACGGTGCCTTGCCATCTTGCTTGACCGTTGAGGAATAAGTGAGGCATTAGCTGGTATTCAATCCCACCGAAAATGCTTGCGGCAAAGCCTGTTTGAGACTTGGTCCAGTCTGCTGAAATGTGTGAAGCGCCTAACCCCGCCCCAATATAGGCAAGCGTTTTATTCGCCACTTGGTATTCAGCGCTGCTTTGGAGTTGTAAATACTGTATTTTCGAGTCCAGATCTAACGTGTCAAGTGAAGAGTTTTGTTGCGAATAGAAAGCGCCAATTCGTCCATTCAAAAGAGGGAATTCAACAGCTAAAGCGAGACTACTTGAAGGTGAAATATCGTAGGTTTTATTGTCCCCGTCAGTGGCCGTGCCGCCAATACTGTAGCCGATGAAGGGGTAACAATGACATTAGCAAAAGAGAATGAAGGGATGGCAATTAAAACAAAAAATATCGTAACTATTCGATTGGTGACTGTAGACATCAAGTACTCCTTTACTGCCCTGAACAGGGGTTGCGTTAGTAGCATTATTGAGCAGTTTGTACTAACTTTTAAACATAGTGTGACAGTAACATCATAATTTTGAAGTCGTTATTTCTGTATTGGTATCTTGTGTCACAATAGTAAATGCATTGTTACATTTTGGAGGTGGTATGGACTTTAATTTAAAAATGGCGCTCAGTATTACTACAATAGCATTTTCTATCATTCTTGCTTTCGGCTTCACTGCAATTTTGGCCGCTTAGCGACATTATGGCAAATACAGGTGTGGTAACGGATTCCCATGCTGACGTTGATCCTAAACGCTTTAGACAGTACGTAGGAGGTAAGACTGCGCTAATTGCACAAGGAGGAGGGCAGCGTAGTATTTTTACCTCTGGTGTTCTTGATTCTTTCTTACTTTCTAACTTTGATCCTTTTGATGAGTTTTATGGTACCTCTGCAGGGGCGCTTAACCTGTGTGCGTATTTGGCTCGGCAGCCGGGTTTAGGGCGAGCGTTTCTGCTTGAGTTAACCACGGATCCGCAATTTTTTAATGTCTTCAGCTTTATCCGTAAAAAGCAGTCACTTAACCTCAAGTGGGCGTTGGATAAATTATATGATTACCCTTATAAGCTTGATATTGATATGGGACGGCGCTCCATGGGGCATCGTCGAGCTTTTGCTGCCGTGACTGACACGTTAACCCTAAAAGATCATTATTTGCCCATGCTACAAGAGGATTGGTATTGGGTCATGATGGCGACAAGTGCTATACCAAATTTGTTTGATGGTTCGGTGTCGGTAAATGGACGAGAGTATATTGATGGAGGGGTCTCTGCATCGATTCCGGTTCAGGAGGCGTGGCGTCAAGAAAACCGTATGATGGTGGTGATTCGTACCGAGGAGCAACTCACAGAAGAAGAGCCCATCATACCAGACCAACCGCAAGTGACGGAGCCGCCAACTTGGCTGCGTGAGTCACTAAATAATGTACAATTACAATGGCAAGACAAGCTAGAGCAATGGTCTAAGGACTGGAATGGATTCTTTGATCTTCAGCTAAGTAAAGCCGAGGCCCAGAAACACTCCCAGCACCTTAATATGATTAATGGTGGTCGCTGGTTATTTGGCGGTGCTGATATCTATCGCCTTAGTCATTTGTTTGGTGAGAAATTTGATGCTGGACTGGCGGATATGCTCATGGTGCATTATCAGACTTATTCGTTGACGAGCACCTTTTTATCACTGCCTCCGGATGACTGTTTTATTATGCAAATAGCGCCAAGCAGAGCGTTGAAAACATCATCATTGATGAGTAAAAAAGAGGACATCTTGCATGATTACCAATTAGGTTTAGAAGCTGGATTCCAGTTTATAGAGCATTATCAAAGCCTAGTTAAAAAGCCGCAAAACTCGAACCGATTCTTTATCTAAAGAAGTCAAAAAATATCTTATCGAAGAGCGCTGAAGACCACTTATTTCTCATGGATTAATAAGTGCGTTTTTAGTTACGTTTTTGGCGTGTTTTTCTTGTGTTGGTGTAATGTTCTTTCATCTTTTTAGGCTAGGTTTTGATGAGTAACATGACCTGCACCCCAAACTTTGCCCTATATGCGTGATGTTTGTCACGGCGATTCACCAAACCGCTTCACAATTACTTCGCAAAGTAAAAAAATTGCTAGGTTGTTGTTTTTTGGAGTGCAAGATGTACATGGCTCAACCTGGGCATATCGACCATATCAAGCAGGTCAATGCTGGTCGTGTGTATAAATTAATAGACCAATTTGGGCCTATATCGCGCATCGATTTGTCGAAATTAAGTGGCTTAGCGCCAGCGAGTATTACGAAGATCACGCGAGAACTTATCGCTGCACACCTTATTCATGAAACGGCGGTTCAGGAAGCGATCAGCCGTGGTCGTCCTGCTGTTGGTTTACAAACGAATAATCAAGGATGGCAATTCTTATCGATGCGTCTGGGGCGAGGATATTTAACCATCGCGCTTCATGAGCTTGGTGGGGATGTCCTCATTGATACAAAAATTGAGATTCATGAAGTTGATCAAGATGACGTAATCGCGCGTCTCTTATATGAAATCGAAGAATTTTTTGAGACCTACACCAACGAGTTAGACCGTGTTACCAGTATCGCGCTAACACTGCCTGGTTTAGTCAATACTGATCAGGGTATTGTACTGCAGATGCCGCATTACAATGTGGCAAACTTCCCGATTGGTGCGGAAATATTTAATGCTACTGGCCTCCCGGTATTTGTTGCGAATGACACTCGTGCATGGGCGTTAGCCGAGAATTTATTTGGTCATTCTCAAGATTGTGATAATTCGGTTCTGATTTCCATTCATCATGGCCTAGGCGCGGGTATTATTCTCGATGGGCGCGTGCTACAAGGTCGCCATGGCAACATTGGTGAACTTGGGCATATTCAGATCGATCGTAACGGATTGGATTGCCACTGCGGCAACAAAGGCTGTTTGGAAACCGTGGCGAGCTCACAGGCTATTCGACGAGAAGTATCCCAGCGCATAGCAAATGGTGAAGCGTCAGTATTGTCTGAGCAAGAAGAAATTAGTGTTGAGGCGATTTGTGAGGCCGCCGCTAGTGGCGACCCACTTGCTGTGAATGTTATTGAAAAACTGGGGGACAACCTCGGTTCTGCTATCGCGATAGTCATTAACCTCTTTAACCCTGAAAAAGTGTTAATTGGCGGGGTTATTAATCAGGCAAAAGATATTTTATACCCAGCCATTCAACGTTGTATCGAGCAGCAAAGCCTACCTGTTTATACTCAAGATCTTAAATTAGTAGAGTCTCGGTTTTATAAGCAAGCAACGATGCCCGGTGCGGCATTGGTGAAGCAAGCGTTGTATGATGGAGTATTACTCATGAAAGTCATCGAAGGCTAGTCATCGACGTTTCTACCGTGTGTATCGTCTTTCACTGTGCGTAGGGTGTTTGTTGAGCGTCATAGTTTTGATGTTTTGTCGCAAAACTTCTTGTCCAAGACGTTGATAACATGAGATAAGAGCTCTAGTAACTGTTTTTCCAAGGAAATCTCATGTCGAGCGTATTAAGTTCAGTTGATCAAAGAACGCAGCTGGTGGGTGAAAACCGCCTAGAGCTGCTGATGTTTAACTTAAATAGCCGTCAGACGTTTGCTATTAACGTATTTAAAGTTAAGGAAGTGCTAAAGCTTCCCCCTCTTACTCAACTTCCTGGCTCGCATCCCAGTATTTGCGGCATCGCATCACTTAGAGGCGTATCTGTTCCTGTTATTGATTTAAGACGAGCGGTAGGGTTTCCTAGACCCGCAGAGGGTGGAGATCACAACCTGATTATCACCGAATACAATCGTACGGTGCAGGGCTTTTTAGTGGGCGAAGTGAAGAACATCGTTAATACCACATGGACAGAGATTCAGCCGCCTCCAAGAACGGTCGGTCGGGCGAATTATCTCACTGCTATCACTAAGGTAGAGGAAGGAGAACAGGTCCATTTAGTTGAAATTATTGATGTTGAGAAAGTCCTCGCCGAGATCATTGATTATGACGTTTCTATTTCAGAAGAGACGCTAGATACGGCGTTACTTCCTCATTTAGCTAGAAAAAAATCTTAATCGTAGACGACTCTTCTACCGCCAGAAACCAAGTTAAGGGTACGTTGGAGCAATTGGGCGTCGAAATTATAGAATGTTTCGATGGTGCCATGGCATTAAGGCTATTGAAGCAATGGTGTGATGAAGGCATTGATGTTTGTTCTGAGCTATTGATGATGATTACTGATGCAGAGATGCCTGAGATGGATGGGTATAAATTGACGCATGAAGTTCGAAATGATCCTCGCATGAGTCAACTCTATATCACATTGAATACCTCGTTAAGTGGCAGCTTTAATGATGCCATGGTTGAAAAAGTGGGTTGTGACCGCTTTATTTCTAAGTTCCAGCCCGATTTACTTGTCGATGTTGTTCAACAAAGAATGAGCCAAATCTTATAGAGTAGAGTTGATACTCTAGTTGTGTAATTACAATCTGAGCGTTTAGCGTGCTATAGTTCACCGTATCTATCTCTGTGTAGAGATAGATACGGTGAACTATAATTCTACTGACGAAAGGTTGTTCCATCAGAATGATTTGGCTAACTTCAAAAGTCGTAATGACTCTAAGTTTACTAATATTCAGGGAATGGAAAAAAAGACGTACGGAAGCGCCAGTTGAAATAGATCGGTAATATCATGGAGCTATTAGCACCATGACGACCGAGAATCTGAACTTAAAAGGGAGTATTTACTCCCTTTTTCTCATCTGTTATTGAGTAAATAAAGCTGTAACGTAGAATGGCATTATGGAATTATTCACGATTGAATGAGTGCAGCTACAATGCCAAGCCTTAGCGTTCGGTTTATAGATTGATAATGTGCTTTATAGCTTTATAGCTTTATAGCTTTATAGCTTTATAGCTTTATAGCTTTATAGCTTTATCACGCAGTTTAATGGAACTCTCGTGATTGGATCTTTAACGCGGCTAATTTATCGGTGATATCTGTTAATTTGCCAGCGATAATATGTGTGACTTCTCCTTCTCTTTCTAAAATACCGCTAACTTTCAGAATCTTGGCGGTTAAATACGCCTTTTTCTGTGCTTTTGCTGTTGCACTCCACACCACGACATTAATATTAATGGCGTCATCTTCTAAGGTAATAAAGGTGACACCTGCAGCGGTTCCTGGCGATTGTTTCCCTGTGACTAACCCAATAACATGCACAACGGATTGGTGGGGATGATGTTGAAGAGACTGCATTCGAGTAAACCTACCTAATACACCCGCTTGATCAAGTAATTGAATAGGATGCTGGTGAAGTGACATGTTCATCGAAGAGAAGTCTTCAAGTACGTTGTCTATTTCACTTGGTTGATGGGGAAGGGGCCGTGCTTCATAGGGCAACTCATGAAAGAGTGGTAAGTCTTGTAGGGTGTCCATCATGGCCCAGCGAGTCGCATAGCGATCACCTGAAATAACCTGTAGCGCATTGGCTGATGCGAGCAGTTCCAACTCTTTTCTGTTCAACCCCAATTGTTTGATTTGTGTTGGCGTAGTAAACCCTGCATCAGGACGATGTTGGAGGATACGTTGCACACTTTCATACCGTAATCCCTTGATTTGCTTAAAACCAAGACGGATGGCAAAGGAGTGAGCATAGCTCGGTTTTTCAGGTGTCCTCGAGGGGCGATGTGAATTTGCTGCTATTGAG
Source organism: Vibrio sp. GJ43-1 (assembly GCF_055808835.1). Classification (NCBI taxonomy): domain Bacteria; kingdom Pseudomonadati; phylum Pseudomonadota; class Gammaproteobacteria; order Vibrionales; family Vibrionaceae; genus Vibrio; species Vibrio sp. GJ43-1. The sequence goes on from NZ_CM147884.1 coordinate 1,324,063, forward strand.
TTTAACTCTAAGCTTGGGCGGTGCGTGTTAGGTTTGTTGTTCGTTGGCACTAAATCATGGTGATAATGGGAGTGGTTAATGCACACTGGTAGTATGGTGACACCATGTCGCTTCGCGTCTTGTATCAGCTGTGAGGCACTATAGAATCCCATGGGTAAACTATTGAGTAAAGCAGTATAAAAAGCGTGTGGGTAATAATATTTTAACCAAGCGGAGCTGTATGCCAAGACCGCAATGAAGCGGAATGGCTTTCTGGAAACCCATATTCACCAAAGCCGCAAATTTGTTCAAATAGACGTTCTGCAAAGGCAAGTTCGTAGCCCCTTTGTAGCATTCCCTCAATGAGCTTAGTGCGAAATTTAAAGATATTGCCGTTTTTTTTCCATGCCGCCATTGCTCGACGCAGCTTGTCTGCTTCACCACCGCTGAACCCTGCTGCGACCATGGCTAATTTGATTACCTGCTCTTGAAAAATAGGCACCCCTAGCGTTCGCGATAGTACCGCTTCCACTTCTTTTGAGGGGTAAGAGATAGCTTCATCACCGTTTCGTCGTTTAAGAAAAGGATGCACCATATCTCCTTGGATAGGGCCTGGTCTGACAATGGCAATCTGTATCACGAGATCGTAATAACTGGCTGGCTTTAGTCGAGGTAGCATGCTCATTTGTGCACGAGATTCAATTTGGAATACGCCAACCGTATCGGCCGCTTGAATCATTTTATAGACGTTAGCATCGTCTTTTTGACGGCTAATATCTGCGATCGTTAAATCTACATCGTAGTGGTGTTTCACCAACTGAAAGCATTTACGAATGGCGGTTAGCATGCCTAACGCTAAGACATCAACTTTGAGTAACCCTAGACTTTCTAAATCATCTTTATCCCATTGAATTACGGTTCGTTCGTCCATGGCTGCGTTCTCGACGGGTACCAGCTCATACAACGGGCCTGATGAGATAACAAAGCCACCAACATGTTGCGATAAATGCCTTGGGAATCCCATGATTTCATTGACCAACTCAATAAACTGTTGGCCTTTTAAAGAATCTGGTTGTAAACCAAGCTCAACGATTTGTGCTTGCCACCCTTGGCTGCGATCACGGCGATTAATATTTTTAATAAAAAAGTCGAGCTGAGTTTCACTGATACCCAGCACTTTGCCAACATCTCGTATCGCGCTTTTAAAGCGATAAGAGATGACCGTAGCGGCAAGTGCCGCTCTTTCTCTACCATATTTTCGATAGATGTATTGAATGACCTCTTCGCGTCTCTCGTGTTCAAAGTCGACATCGATATCGGGTGGCTCTTTACGTTCTTTGCTAATAAAACGTTCAAATAACACCGAAATATGCCTAGGATCGACGGAAGTGATCTCTAAGCAATAACACACGACAGAGTTAGCCGCGGATCCTCTGCCTTGATAGAGGATCCCTTGCTGCTTAGCGAACATGACGACATCATGAATCGTTAGGAAGAAAAACGGATAATTAAGTTGTTGAATTAAATTGAGCTCCTTTTCTATGGTCTGTTCGATCTCATATGAGATGCCTTCGGGAAAGCGTATTGTTTTACCGTGCTCGACCAGTTTTCGTAGGTAACTCATTGGGGTCTCCCCTTTAGGGAGTAGCTCACTTGGGTATTCATAGCGAAGGGTATTGAGTTGAAAATCGCAATATTTTGCAATGCGAACACTTTCCATAATCCACTCTGGCTCATAGAGCTTTTCAAGTTTACTTTTGGGTCTTAGGCTGCGCTCAGTATTGACTAATAGCTGACCGCAAACTTTGTCTATAGGAGTATTAAGACGGATAGCGGTAAGGGTATGTTGTAGAGGTAAGCGAGTCGCCGTATGCATGAGCACGCCGCCACAAGCCGTGATTGGTATGCTCAGTTGTTGGGAAAGCCGTTTACAGTGCTGTAGGTATTGGTGTTCATTAGAGGTTAAATGACGTTGCAGACCAATCCAAACTCTATTGCCATGATGTTTGTATAGCCACAGCCCCCACTTACTATCATCATTGCGTCCTGTAGGTAGCCAGATAATAAAGCAATGACGCAATGACATGATGTCCCACTCTGATAATCGATATTGTCCTTTTTCACAGCGGCGTCGTGCATTCGTGATGGTGCGGCAAAGCTCAGCATAGGCTTCTCTGTTGGGGCACAGTAGGACAAATTGACAATCTGAATTGAGCCAAAACATACTCCCGACGACCTGTTTGATATGAAGCTTATGCTGTTTGATCGCTGTGTGCGCCCTTACCACACCTGCCAGTGAGCATTCGTCAGTGATGGCTAAGGCAGCATATTGGAGAAACTCCGCTTGAAGCATGATCTCTTCAGCATGAGAGGCGCCCACAAGAAAAGAAAAGTTACTCTGACAAAACAACTCTGCGTATTTCATGGCACCTCCTAACTAAATTGACCATGTACGAACCAATGATGATCTTCGGTTCTAAATATCCACAGCCATTGACCCGACGTATTTCGAGCAACAAAGTAATCTCGTTTTACGGGGTGACCATCCCACCAACCGCTAACAATACGCTCGGGCCCGAGCGTCACCTTCACTTGAGCTGTGAGAGGAATAGGGTGCGGGTATAAAAGACTGGGCCTAAATAGAGTCGACTTTAATGCTCGTGGGCAAACCAGTGTGTGCATTGTTGGGCATCGATCGTAAAGGGGACGACTTGAGTCGCCATTTCAGGCCTTGGGTCATCGGTAAACAAAAGAGTGGTTACCGCTTGTGGACCAAGCTTAGCTTGCAGCGTAGAAGCAAGTTCTAATGCGGTTTGGTTCCCCTTTATACCGTCAAATAAGTCATGGTCATTACTGCTATTTTCGCCCAATCTGGTCACAGAGAGCGTTAGTCCAGTGACGGCGCTGTCGATACGAATACTTTCTAATGTAAGCGTAGATAGGACTTGCCACTTTGTTGCGAGATAGTCGCCTTGCGCGGAATGAAATGGGATGGTTTTATCTTGATGATCACGTTGATGGAGCACAAGGTTAAGCTCATAAGCAACACTGTCTCGCAGCTTTAAAAATAGCTCAAGTCTTTGGAACAAAATGTTAAGCGGCTTTTTTAACCATGCGATGTTTTCAATATCAAATAACAGCTCAAGAAAATAGCAAAAGAGATCTGGTGGATGATAAAAATCAATGGGGTGCTTAAATTGCCCAGTCAGCTTACCAATGTAATTGACGAGATCAATATTAAATCGCTTGGCCACTTCCGGTAACGGGAGGGCTAACAGATCGCCAATATTGTGAATACCAACTCGTTGTAATTGGTTAACTTGTGAGGCAGGCAGTTCACTTAATGAAATAGCATAGTGGCGTATGGCGTTCTTCAATTGTTGCGTATCCGTCACCACCCAGTTTTTGTTTTGTTTCGCCATGAGGATCGCCGCATACGGAGAAAGCCCAGTAGAGTAGGATGCATGAACCTGTAAATGCGCTAAGTGCTGTGACAAAGTACGCCAGTAGTTCTCCATGTTGCTGTATAGCGACAACATGTTGGTGACCTTGATTAAAACACCATTAGGGGGAGAGAGACTAATATCAGAGGTAATCAAATAGAGCCATTGAGCAATTTCAATTAAACGCTGCTCTTCAATTTTAGGATCGTAAGGGTGCACTTGTAAGTCTTGGCAAAGTGCCGCAGCGCTACCAAGCCCCATTCCTAACTGTAAGCCTTGCTTTGCGGCCTTTTGATTGAGTTGCACAATAGTATGCTTACGCCCATCCACAATCGCTAACGCAAGGTCGTTATCGTTATCGTTATCTTGGTGGAATAACGTGTCCATTTGTAGGGAGGGAAAGTGTAGATATAACCAAAGCAACATGCCGATGATTACCCTTGTTGTTGCATAGGAAATGAAATCACGGTTGAAGCATTAGGTTCAACTGCGACAGTGAGCTCTGGCCAGTGCATCGTCATATTGACGATAAAAGGGTGGCGAGAAAATCCGCCTTTTTGTTTGGTAATGCTAACTTCAAGTCCGGAGTCGTGAGGGACAAGTGTTAAGCCTAATGAAACGGGCAGAGAAAAAATATGGGGTTGAACTTGACGGAATAAAAACTGTAAGCATTGTCCTGTTTCACTGGCGACTTGAAGGCGTTTAGCTTGATGAATTTCAATGTCGTTTTGCCATAAGCAAACACAGCCACTGGCTCCACTCTTTAAACTTTGCTCTGCAGCCCACAGCGCATGTTTTGCTGAGGTTGGATAGAGTATGAGTACTTGTGAAGGTTGAATTCCTTGGGCTAAGAGGTAGTCAGCACACAAGTAACCCGGTGGATTGATTAAGATTAAAAGTCGTTTTTGCGCACATGTAGTAATATGAGGAAGCAACAGTCGTAACTCTCCAATACCACCGATGGATTGAATATCAACGACACCATGGCTAGGGAAACCGCCATTTAAGCGCTGATCAAGTTCATCAAAACCTGTTGTTCGATGATCGGCACTGCTGAGGAAGGCGTGGCTTCCTTTCCAAATTAATTGCTTATCTTGGAGTTCTTTGATTAAAGTATGCATAATAATTTACCTGTATATATATACAGTATAGTGTGTGAGGGATGACGCTGCAAACAGTAATCAAAGGCAAAGGATGAAATTGTGGCGGATGGGGCGCAAAGCCGGATCGTGTAATAAGTGCTTACGACGTTGCGATGAATTACATTGACAAGGGCATTTGAATTAGAGTAATTGTTTTAAAAAACCAAAAAATGGTAAAGCGGTCATTAGGAGAGTGATGTGTTCACTGACGATCAACGGTATTCTTTGATAGTGCAAGGCGGCGGACAAAAAGGGGCCTTCGCCTCAGGCGTATTAGATAAATTTATTAATGCAAAGTTTGACCCATTCTCTTTGTATATTGGCACCTCTGCTGGCGCATTGAATGTTTCTTCTTTTGTTACAAAGCAAGAAGGGCTTGGGCTAGACTTTATCTTGAATTACACCACTCGTGGACGATTTTTCGATGTCAATAAGTTGCTACAAAAGCAGCAGCCAATGGACTTAGACTGGGCTTTTGAGTTCGTCAATACAGGGGAGTTCCCTTTAAATATCCCGAAAGGTAAAATTCAACTTGGTGAAGATAAAGTGGCATTAGCTTGCATTACCGACGTGGAAGACTTGAAAGATTACTATTACCCTATTTTTGCGGATAATTGGTTTGATGTCCTTCGGGCAACCTGTGCGATTCCGATGCTCTACTATCATGATATTGAATTTGATGGCAAGAAGTGGGTCGATGGTGGGGTTTCGGCAACCATTCCTGTTGAAGAGTCTTATCGTCGCGGAATTAACAACATGGTGGTGATCAGTACCATTCCGGAAAGCAGCGATAAAGTGGTGCATTCACCTAGCGATGGAATCTTTAGAACGTTGGAAAAAAGAGCTAGAAGCAGGGTTAGCAGCGCACTTAAATCATCTTAAAATATCGGGCACAAAAGAAAAATTAAGTGAGTTCCATCGACATTTTTCTGAGAAATTACACACCATTAAAATGGACTATAAGCAATTCACCGCCAATCAAGCCGAGTTGTATAAGATAGCACCGAGTGAAAAGCGCAAATTATCGACGTGGATCCATGATAATGAAAAGCTATCACGATTAATTGATATTCAAAATAAGCGTATCCCGTTTAGTCGCAGTGGAACCAGTCACCTTGATATGCTGGTGGCCCATTACACCAATCATACTCAAATTGAGCAGTTTTTGGATTCGCCTCCAGAGGACGTCAATTTATGGCATGTTCAGCCTAAGCATGAGCTTGCGTCTAAAGGGCTAATGAGTCACAAAGATCAAATACTTGAAGACTATCAACATGGGGTGGCTGTTGCTGGGGAGTTTTTAAATAAGCATCATGTTGAATAATGCGCGACGGTGATGGATAAAAGGTAGTGGTAATAGATCAGTGGCTGGTTTTGTCATTTATTTGCCGAACTTTAATACTAATCCAAAGCTAATCACCAGTGATTAGCTTTGGATAACTGCGAATTACTTAGGCTGAGCGTCGATACATTGCCCATTGATACCAGTCACGGTTGGATCCATGAGTTGCAAGTAAAGAGGCATTAAGTCTTTTGGTGATTTTAGAGCATTGGCATCTTCGCCAGGGTAGGCTTTAGCACGCATGCGAGTACGTGTTGCGCCAGGGTTAATGGCATTAACTCGAATCGACGTATCACTTAGTTCGTCAGCCAATATTTGCATCATACCTTCTGTTGCAAATTTTGAAATGGCGTAAGTGCCCCAAAAAGTACGCCCAATATGCCCAACAGTCGAAGAAGTGAAAATAATGCGTCCAGCCGCTGATTTCTTCAGAATGGGTAGTAAAGCTTGTGTCATTAGGAATTCAGCTTTGACGTTGATCTGCATGACATCATCAAATGTTTCTTCATCAATTTGTTCAAACGGGCTTAGGGTTCCTAAGACTCCTGCATTATGAACAAGACCATCGAGTCGTCCAAATTGACCTTCAATCGTCTCCGCCATATCGATGTAATTCTGCTTAGTCGCACCTTTAAGGTCGAGCGGAACGATGGCAGCTTGAGGATAGCCCGCTTTTTCAATTTCATCGTAAATTAGCTCTAAGTTAGCAACATTACGACCGAGTAAAATGACCGTTGCGCCATGCTCGGCATAACTGAGTGCGGTTTGACGGCCGATACCAGCACCAGCACCAGTGATGAGAATGATTTTATCTGCTAGCGCCTTAGGAGCGGTTGAATATTCCACAGAACACTTCCTTAGTTTGAATAATTCTTGGTAATCGTGACAAGTTGGTTACAATACACTAATTCGTAGGATTGGGGATAAGACATTGGAATTTTTATTAGATTACGGGCTTTTTCTAGCCAAAATCGTGACAGTATTAGCGGCAATTGTAGCGCTGATTGTAGTGGCGAAATCCGTAGGTGGTCGAACGGGAAGCGCAAAGGGCGAACTCGAAATTACCAACCTTACTGAACAAAGAAAGCAAACGGTGGAGCAGTTAGAGCATCATCTACATGATGACGCTTTTATTAAGGCTCGTGATAAGGCTGAGAAAAAAGCGGAAAAAGAGAAAGCAAAATTACGTGAAAAAGAGATCAAAAAAGCCTCAAAAGGTGGCGATCTTGATAGTAAGCGTGAGCCTCATTTGTTTGTGTTGGATTTTGTGGGCAGCATTGATGCTAAAGAAGTGGCATCGTTAAGAGAAGAAGTGAGTGCCATTTTGGCCGTGGCTCGTGTTGGTGATGAAGTGTTGGTTCGCTTAGAATCTGGCGGCGGTATGGTGCATGCTTATGGGCTTGCGTCGTCACAATTAGACCGAATTAAAGGCGCTAATCTGCCATTAACGATAGCCGTTGATAAAGTGGCGGCAAGTGGGGGCTATATGATGGCCTGTATTGCCGATAAAATTGTGTCGGCACCGTTTGCAGTTGTAGGGTCGATTGGTGTGATAGCTCAGTTACCTAATTTTAATAAGTTACTGAAAAAGAATGACATCGAATTTGAACAACTGACGGCGGGTGAATACAAACGTACGTTGACGATGTTTGGTGAAAATACAGACAAAGCTCGCGATAAGTTTAAAGAAGAGCTTGAAGAGACACATGGCTTATTCAAAGATTTTATTCGAGATCACCGTCCTGCACTTGAGCTAGAAAAAGTCGCGACGGGTGAGCACTGGTTCGGTACTCAAGCGAAAGCGCTTGGCTTAGTGGACGACATTCAAACATCAGATGATGTGGTTACCGCTGCGTGTAAAGAGAAAACAGTATTGTCTATTCGCTACGTGCAGAAGAAAAAGTTGAGCGATAAGTTTGCTTAGAGTGCCGCTTAGGTCAAGCTGCTGATAATGTACTGATGAAATGGATTAGCCGTGGTCAAAGACCTATCGTGTAGGCGGTGAGTGTACTCTAAGATGACGTAGAACAACCCCGAGTGTACTCGGGGTTTTTTAACGCTTTTGATTTGGCATGAAAGGTAGCTCGCCCTCGAATCGGTGTTCGCTAAAGAAAATGGCATCTTGGTGCTATTGGGTATATAATTTTGCGCCGTAAAAATGAAGAATAATAAAGACACTTAGCCAAACAATACAACGTGGAGTAAAACATGTCCTCAATGACACCCGTGATTACTGTAGATGGACCAAGTGGTGCTGGTAAAGGCACACTGTGTATGTTGTTGGCTGAAAAGCTAGGCTACCATTTGCTTGATTCTGGTGCGATTTACCGCGTGCTGGCATTAGCAGCGATTCACCATGGTATTGATTTAGAATCAGAAGATGCGCTAGTGCCTATCGCTATGCACCTTGACGTGCAGTTTATTGCCGAAGGCGACTTAGTGAAAGTCATCTTAGAAGGCGAAGACGTATCTGGTGAACTTCGTAAAGAAGAAACAGGCAATGCTGCGTCAAAAATAGCGGCTCTACCTCGTGTTAGAGAGGCGTTATTACGTCGCCAACGAGCATTTAATATCGAGCCAGGGCTCGTTGCAGATGGTCGTGATATGGGCACCGTTGTTTTCCCACAAGCGCCAGTGAAAATTTTCTTAGATGCAAGTGCAGAAGAAAGGGCGCATCGCCGCTTTAAGCAGTTGCAACTAAAGGGTTTAGATGTTAGATTTGACGACCTTTTGAGCGAGATCGAGGAGCGAGACTTCCGAGACCGTAACCGAGCGGTTGCACCTCTACGTCCTGCTGATGACGCTCTAGTGCTCGATTCTACCTCGTTAAATATTACGCAGGTTGTCGAAAAAGCGCTAAAATATATCGAATCTAATCTCACTAAGTAGCTGTACTTCGGTACCAAACTTGGTGAGTTTCGAACGTTGGTCGCAAGGATGATGACTGGCGAAATTATCAACCCCATGCGGTAGGATACCCGTGGACGTTTACTAATTGAAGATTAAATAATGACTGAATCTTTTGCTCAACTCTTTGAAGAGTTTCTGAATGAAACTGAATTCCAACAAGGTAGTATCGTTAAAGGTACTGTAGTAGCTATCGAGAACGGTTTCGTTCTTGTTGATGCTGGCCTTAAGTCTGAGTCTGCTATCCCTGCTGAACAATTCAAGAACGCTGCTGGCGAACTTGAAGTTGAAGTTGGTGCTGAAGTAGATGTTGCTCTAGACGCTGTTGAAGATGGTTTCGGTGAAACTCAACTTTCTCGTGAGAAAGCGAAGCGTCATGAAGCTTGGATCGTTCTTGAGAAAGCTTACGAAGAAGCTGAAACTGTTGTTGGTATCATCAACGGTAAAGTTAAAGGCGGTTTCACTGTTGAACTTAACGGTATCCGTGCTTTCCTTCCTGGTTCTCTTGTTGACGTACGTCCAATCCGTGACACAGCTCACCTTGAAAACAAAGAGCTAGAGTTCAAAGTTATCAAGCTAGACCAGAAGCGTAACAACGTTGTTGTTTCTCGTCGTGCTGTTATCGAATCTGAAAACAGCGTTGAGCGTGACGAACTTCTTGAAACTCTACAAGAAGGTACTGAAGTTAAAGGTATCGTTAAGAACCTTACTGACTACGGTGCATTCGTTGACCTTGGCGGTGTTGACGGTCTTCTACACATCACTGATATGGCGTGGAAGCGTGTTAAGCACCCATCTGAGATCGTTAACGTTGGTGACGAAATCCTAGTTAAAGTTCTTAAGTTCGATCGTGACCGCACTCGCGTTTCACTAGGTCTTAAGCAACTAGGCGAAGATCCATGGGTAGCAATCGCTAAGCGTTACCCAGAAGGTCACAAGCTAACTGGTCGTGTTACTAACCTTACTGACTACGGCTGCTTCGTTGAAATCGAAGAAGGCGTTGAAGGTCTTGTACACGTTTCTGAAATGGATTGGACTAACAAGAACATCCACCCTTCTAAAGTTGTTAATGTTGGCGACGAAGTTGAGGTTATGGTTCTTGATATCGACGAAGAACGTCGTCGTATCTCTCTAGGTCTGAAACAGTGTAAAGCTAACCCATGGCAATCATTTGCAGAAATGCAAGCTAAGGGCGACAAAGTTACTGGTAAGATCAAGTCTATCACTGACTTTGGTATCTTCATCGGTCTAGAAGGCGGCATCGACGGTCTAGTACACCTATCTGACATTTCTTGGAACGCAACTGGCGAAGACGCTGTTCGTGAATACAAGAAAGGTGACGAGATCTCAGCTGTAGTTCTAGCTGTAGATGCAGAGCGCGAGCGTATCTCTCTAGGCGTTAAGCAAATGGAAAATGACCCATTCAATGCTTACGTTGCTGATAACAAGAAAGGCACGCTAGTTAACGGTACAGTTACAGCAGTAGACGCGAAAGGCGCTACTATTGAACTAGAAGAAGGCGTAGAAGGTTACATCCGCGCATCTGAAGTTTCACGTGACCGTATCGAAGACGCATCTCTAATCCTAAGCGTTGGTGACAGCGTTGAAGCGAAGTTCACAGGTGTAGACCGTAAGAACCGCGTAATCAACCTATCTATCAAAGCTAAAGATGAAGCTGATGAGCAAGAAGCAATGGCTTCACTGAACAAGCAAGAAGACGGCGGGTTCGGTAGTGCTATGGCAGACGCATTTAAAGCTGCTAAAGGCGAGTAATTTACTCAGCTAAGAAAAAAGGAGCCGCAAGGCTCCTTTTTTTTGTTTTTAACTTTGCGAATTATAGACTATTATCTGTTTATACAGGCAGTTAGTGAACTGTTGTTATACAATGGTAAAGACCGTTTCAACTGAACATGAGAGTAATGAGGGTAACCACCTATGACTAAGTCTGAATTAATTGAAAGACTCTGCGCTGAGCAAACTCACTTATCCGCAAAAGAAATTGAAGATGCGGTAAAAGATATCTTAGAACATATGGCCAATACGCTTGAAAGCGGTGACCGTATTGAAATCCGTGGATTTGGTAGTTTTTCACTTCATTACCGCGAACCACGTGTAGGACGTAACCCTAAAACGGGTGATAAAGTGGAACTAGAGGGTAAGTACGTACCTCACTTCAAGCCAGGGAAAGAGTTGCGTGAACGCGTAAACGAAAGTCTATAAGCACTCTCTTTAAATCAGTTGAACGGCATACAGATAGTGTGCCGTTTTTGTATTTCTGAATTTGACTAGAAGTAATGAGATTTTGTTAAGGTCCAAATATTGGGATCTCTCGACATAAGGCGCGAATTTAGCAATGATTCGTAAGATTATGATGAGTAAGCATGGTGTGTGATTACTATTTGCTGCATAATCTTAGCTATCCAATGACTGTGGTGAAAACACATGAAGATTATAAAAATAATTTTACTAATTGTACTTTTCTTAGTCACTCTAGCACTTGGTTCGCAGAATCAGGCCATCGTGACGTTTAATTACCTTTTAGCCCAAGGTGAGTTTCATTTATCTACGTTACTTGGCGTCGTCTTTGTCACCGGTTTTGTCATTTCGTGGATTATTTTTGGAAGCTTGCATCTTAAGTCTCAATTGACGGTGAGAAAATTGAGAAAGAAATTGGCTAAGCAAGCACCGCCTCCGTCAAAAGACGTGGCAACGACTAGCCCTAACAGCTGATTGAATATTAGGGTCTATTTAGTCCATGCTTGAGCTACTATTTCTGCTTTTACCGATAGCCGCAGCCTATGGTTGGTATATGGGGCAGCGGAGTGTAAAACATGACAGACAAGAGCAATCTCATCAGATATCTCGTCAGTATATGACGGGCCTTAACCTATTGCTCTCAGATCAATCTGATAAAGCGGTCGACCACTTTATCGAACTACTTCAAGTTGATGATGAAACAATAGACACGCATCTAGCGTTGGGTAATTTGTTTCGTTCTAGGGGCGAAGTGGACCGTGCTATCCGAATTCACCAAAATCTTATCTCTCGCTCAGGCCTCACCATCGAGCAAAAAAATATCGCCCTACAGCAACTTGCTAAAGACTACATGGTGTCTGGTTTTCTCGACCGCGCTGAAAAAATATTTGTTCAGCTTGTTGATGAGCCAGAGCACAGGGAAGCCGCATTAACTCAACTGGTTTCTATCTATGAGCAAACCCAAGAGTGGCATAAGGCAATTGAGTACGCTTCTGCATTGCAAAAGTTAGGCAAAAAGCGAGTTAGAAACAATATCGCTCATTTTTGGTGTGAACTGGCAATGGTTGAGCAGGCCAGTAGCAATACTCCCAAGGCCATTCAGTATTTTCGTAAAGCGCTCACCGTTGATCCTAAGTGCGCACGAGCCAATATTGCACTAGGGCGCCTGTATCTAGATAATGAAGAGTATACAAAGACGATTCCGTATTTAGAATCTGTTCTTGAACAAGATAAAGACTTTGTTAGTGAGGTGCTGCCGACATTAGCGGAGTGCTATCATCACTTAGGTCAAGAACAAGAGCTTGTTGAATTTTTGCGTTCTAGCATTCAAAAGGGGGCAGGAGTGTCCGCTGAGTTGATGCTAGCGCAGCTTGTCGCCCATCATGAAGGAACGGCTTCCGCTCAGGCACTATTGACTCGCCAGTTAGTGAAAAGCCCCACAATGAAAGGCTTTTATCGCTTGATGGATTATCACTTGGCGAATGCTGAAGAAGGACGAGCAAAAGAGAGCTTAACAACGCTGCAATCCTTGGTGGGTGAGCAATTAAAATTGAAGCCGCATTATCGTTGTAGAAAATGTGGTTTTTCGACGCATTCATTGTATTGGCATTGCCCATCTTGTAAAGGATGGGGTACGATCAAGCCGATTAGAGGGTTGGATGGTGAATAATCCAACGTTAAGGTTTTTATGGCAGCACTTATGTGCTGCTTTTTTTGAGTTAGCACTCAGTATTAGTAAGGAGCAAAAATGATTGACCAAAAAGTGATAGTGGCATTGGATTATGACAACCAAGCCGACGCATTAGCTTTTGTTGATAGAATTGACCCAACTTCTTGTCGACTAAAAGTAGGCAAAGAAATGTTTACACTATTTGGTCCTAGTTTTGTTCGTGAGCTTCATAAGCGCGGTTTCTCGGTTTTTCTTGATCTTAAATTCCATGATATTCCGAATACCTGCTCAAAAGCAATAAGAGCGGCTGCGGAGCTGGGCGTGTGGATGGTAAACGTTCATGCTGGTGGTGGTGAGCGTATGATGGCGGCATCTCGAGAGATCTTGGAACCTTATGGTAAAGATCGCCCTCTTCTTATAGGTGTGACGGTATTAACCAGTATGGAGCAGTCAGATCTTGCTGGGATTGGCATTGATGTTGCCCCTCAAGAGCAAGTGTTGCGTTTGGCCAACCTAACAAAGCGTGCGGGACTTGACGGCGTTGTGTGTTCAGCGCAAGAGTCGAGCATGCTAAAAACAGATTTGGGTCAAGAGTTTAAGTTAGTGACGCCTGGTATTCGCCCTGCAGGCGCTGCAGTGGGTGATCAAAAGCGTATTATGACACCAGATATGGCGATCCAAGCTGGCTCTGATTATCTTGTTATTGGGCGCCCAATTACCCAAGCGGCCGATCCTGCGCAGGTACTTGCAGACATTAATGCATCACTTCGTTAACATCAAAAAACGGTAGTCGACATTGAAAACGCCAGACCTTATGGTCTGGCGTTTTAGTTCTTACATTCTAACGTCGTGTGAAGTTGGGGGAAAGTTGATGTTATAACGGCACACCACTGTGAAATTTAAAATCATTATCTGGGGATGCAATCAAATCGGCTTCAATTTTGCCAAAAAACTCGACCCTTTCTGTAATATCGCCGCCAGAAATTTGTTGAGCAAGCATTAAGTAATCTTGGTAATGGCGGGCTTCAGAACGCAGCAAAGAAACATAAAATTTTGAAATGTCATCGTCCATATATGGGGCAAGTTTTGCAAAGCGCTCACAAGAACGTGCTTCGATGTATGCACCAATAATGAGCTTATCAATCAGCGTATTGGGTTCGTGAGTCGTCGCTTTAGACAATAAGCCTTTTGCATATCGACCAGCAGGAATAGGGTGATAGGGAATGTTCCTTCCTTCAAGGATCTCCAATACCTGATAGAAATGATGTAATTCTTCTTTAATCAACAGCATCATTTTGTCGATCAAATCTTGGCTGTACGGTGAGGCTGATTTTGCCATGATGGATTTGGATATATTGCTCTTGCCTCGCAATGAATTTGAGTTACCTTGTTTGCGATAAGCAAACCGTTCGTAAGGCTTGAACCACTCTTGCAAGATTTCGCTGCTCTTAGCATCAACCGCATACTTACGAAGCAGGTACATCGCGGATTGGCCTGCTTTTAGCTCGCACAATAGGTGATCAATTAAAATAACAGGTAGGTTTTCGGGTTTCTTTGCTTCTGTTACCCATGCATCGGGTGTAGCGCAATGTAGAAATTGGTTAATGGGCGCTAAAATTTGTTCCATTTGTGTCTGACTAGTCATGTGATCTTATTTTCTTTGAGCAATTGAAAAAGGTCGCATCTGCGACCCTTTTTGGATGTGTGTAAGTTCAGCAAAAGCGGGCGTTCAATATTACCATTTTTTCTTTTCACCAAATAACTCATCCATGTCGTTATCTCGCTCACGATTGGCTTGCTGTTGTTGTTGCTCATCGGCTTTTGCTTGTCGTGAGCTTTGCAGCTGTTCAAGAATCTCAGTGAGTTTTCCCTTGGCCTGAATGGAGTAGTTGTCGTTTTTGGAGCTCAATGCATCAATCCCCTTCTTGAGAAGTTGCATTGCTGTGCCCGGTTGCCCTTTAGCAATGGACTCATGGGCTCTTTTTACGACGTTCTCTATATTAATTCGTATTTGGATGGTTTCTAAACGACCGTTCTCTACCATGTAGGCTTGAGTTTCAATGCGACCTTTATTGTGTTCGGTACGAATCGTATCACGCAGGCGCTTAACCAGCTTAAGCATGACAATCGCTTGTTTGTCACTGGTTGGCACTTTAAATGAGGTGGCTTCATTGCCTTCATAGTTTTCATTAAGTTGCTGGATTTGTGTTTGAGCCGATTCGACACGTTGTGTGAGGTGCTTATTTTTAGGGTCGAGATCATGCATATTCATCAATGCATCCAAGATTCGATTGTGCAGGCAAATCATGAGTTCTTTACTATAAGGAAGGTAGCTTGCTCCACCAATCAACTCTTCAGTAGCATCAATGAGCGCAACATAGCGTGCGGACTCTTGTCTGCGTGTCGCTTCCGCTTTCAATTTGTATTGCAACATGATGTTGTACCCGAGAACGAGGACAAGCAGGAGTGCGACCAGCGCGATGATCAAACCAATATTCATAACTTTTTGTATCTACAGTGAGTTTCCCTACAACAAGAAGATTCAGAATACACCAAAGCGAAAGTCATCAACACTGCTAAGTCGTCGTTTAGGTCATAAACTGGGAAAATAGCTGATTATTTGTACGCAACGAGAAATATGAGTAATAGATCCGCAAAATACTGTTAATCTTTCTAGGAATTCGTTATAACTATTAATTATATGCTTTG
This sequence comes from Vibrio sp. GJ43-1, assembly GCF_055808835.1. Taxonomy (NCBI): domain Bacteria; kingdom Pseudomonadati; phylum Pseudomonadota; class Gammaproteobacteria; order Vibrionales; family Vibrionaceae; genus Vibrio; species Vibrio sp. GJ43-1. The sequence continues at coordinate 1,339,510 of NZ_CM147884.1, forward strand.
CTGTTAGCATTTATTGGATGGACAGCAGAAACGGACAAGGATGACGAGGGCGCAATGAAGTTACAGCAGTTAAGATACATCGTTGAAGTATTGAATCATAATTTAAATGTTTCCGCGACTGCAGAAAGCCTATATACCTCCCAACCCGGTATTAGTAAGCAAGTTCGTTTGTTAGAAGACGAACTCGGCATTCAAATCTTTGAGCGAAGTGGTAAGCATCTTACTCAAGTCACACCTGCAGGTGAAGATATTATACGTATTTCACAAGAAATATTGTCGAGAGTGGAAAGCATCAAAGCGGTGGCTGGCGAACATACTCATCCGGAAATGGGCACGTTGAACATTTCAACAACGCATACACAAGCTCGTTATGCGCTGCCGGAGGTCATTAAAGGCTTTACTGCTCGCTACCCTAAAGTCTCCCTTCACATGCACCAAGGCACACCATCACAGATGTCTGAAGCGATAGCAAAAGGTACCGCCAATTTTGCCATTGCCACCGAAGCTCTGCATTTGTATCAAGATGCCGTTATGTTGCCTTGTTATCATTGGAACCGTTCTATTGTCGTTCGCAAGGACCACCCATTAGCCCAAAAAACAAGGGTAACGATCGAAGACCTTGCTGCCTATTCACTGGTAACTTATGTGTTTGGCTTTACTGGACGTTCTGAACTCGATACAGCGTTTAATAAAGTAGGGTTAACGCCTAAAGTAGTCTTTACGGCAACCGATGCAGACGTGATTAAAACTTACGTGAGAATGGGTATTGGTGTGGGTGTTATCGCGAGCATGGCGATGGACAATAGTCAGGATAACGATTTAGTCGCAATAGATGCGAGTCATATATTTGAAGCCAGTACGACAAGCATTGGCTTTCGTCGTGGAACCTTCCTACGTACTTATATGTATGATTTCATGGAGCGTTTCGCCCCTCACTTGACACGACCTGTTGTTGAGCAAGCCATTTCGTTGAAGTCAAATGTCGAAATTGAAGCCATGTTTAAGGATATCGACTTACCGGTGAGGTAACCTCTTTCATTGTTTTGACCGTATCATGGGCACAAAACACTTCCGTTGTGCCTTGCTTCCCCCTACAATCTCACCAGAAAAGTAGGGGAAGTTTATCATCGTGAATCGTCAACAATTTCAACTGATCACTCGACTGCTTAAGCAATATCAAAGCTACTGGCGTCAAGATCCGTTTACCCAGGTCATTAGCGGTCAAGTTGCATGGAGAGGCGATAACCCTGAGCTCTTGACTTGGCTACAAGCCCTTAGCCGAGACGCTATTTCTACCTATAAAAATAACCCGCCGCTTTTTGCTTCAAAAATCAGCGATTGGTTACCTGACGCTGAGTTGTTAAGCACTATCACTGTCCCTCATCGTCCCTTCAACGAGAGCGCTGCGAAACTTCCGCGTGGTCTAGATAGTGGTATTCCAGGAAGAAAGCTGCAACAAATCTCTTCACTTAGCGATGTTTGTCTTTCTGATCATCACGGCACTCAATGGCTAGAATGGTGCGCAGGTAAAGGCTACCTTGGGCGACTACTTTCTTCACAATCACAACAGCTTGTCACGAGTTTTGAATTTCAGTCTACATTATGTGAATCAGGGCAGAGTGAAGCGGATAAATTGTCGTTGCCGATGACATTTGTCCAAGGAGATGCGTTTAGTGATGAAGCAGGACATGTGTTTTCTCATCATCAACATGCGGTTGCTTTACATGCTTGTGGTGATCTACATGTGACCCTAATTAAGCACGCAGTAAGAGGAAAACTGCCCGCCGTGACATTATCACCGTGTTGCTATCACCTTATTCATGATACCCACTATCAACCCATGTCAAACGAAGGGCATGAAGCGGGGCTCACGCTGAGTAAGCAAGAGCTTCGGATACCATTGCAAGAAACAGTGACTGGCGGAGAGCGCGTTAAACGTCATCGTGAGCAAGAGATGACGTTTAGGTTAGGTTTTGATGCTTTGTGCAGTGAAACTGGGTTGAGTCCGGCGTATATACCAATCCCAAGTATAAAAAAATCCCAATTGGCCGATGGGTTTGAAGCGTTTTGTCTTTGGGCAGCGAAGAAAAAACAGCTGATATTACCGATTGTAGATTACGGTCATTATGAGGGTGTCGGCATGAAACGTTATTGGGAAATGGAAGCACTTAGTTTGGTTCAAGGCGCTTTTCGTCGACCATTGGAACTTTGGCTAGCGTTAGATAAAGCCTTATATTTACAGCAGCAGGGCTATACTACTGACGTGTTTACATTTTGTGATCCCGCGATTACCCCAAGGAATTTGGTAGTACACGCTGTTCGGACATAAAAAAACGGGCGCTAGCGCCCGTTTGATAAATAAATATGCGTTGTTAATCTATCGTTAGCTAACGATGATGCTTACTAGTTAAACATCGCCATTGCTGCGATAGGCTCGACATATTCTAGGTCGAAGCTTTCTGCTACTTCTTTGCAAGTCACTTTCCCGTGAATGACGTTGAGTCCATCTAGGAACCCTTTGTCTTCAGTCAGCGCTTGCTGGTAGCCTTTGTTGGCAAGTTTGATAATGTACGGCAATGTTGCATTATTGAGTGCAAACGTTGAAGTGCGAGCAACCGCACCGGGCATATTTGCCACACAATAGTGAACAACATCGTCGACGATGTAAGTTGGATCTGCGTGTGTCGTCGCGTGAGACGTTTCAAAGCATCCACCTTGGTCGATGGCGACATCAACCACTGCTGCACCTGGTTTCATTTTCGCAATATGTGCTTTTGTCACCAGCTTTGGTGCTGCTGCGCCAGGAATTAAAACGGCACCGATCACTAGGTCCGCTTCTAGGATATGCTTCTCTAATGCATCTTCTGTAGAATAAACCACTTTTGCGCGACCCTGGAATTCTTCGTCCAAAGCGCGTAATGTATCAATACTACGATCTAAGATTGTAACGTCTGCACGCATGCCAACAGCCATACGAGCAGCGTTTGAACCAACAACGCCACCACCGATAACCACGACTTTCGCAGGTTCTACGCCTGGTACACCACCCAGTAGAAGACCGCGTCCGCCGTTGGATTTTTCGAGTGTTTGAGCACCAGCTTGTATAGACATTCGCCCAGCGACTTCTGACATTGGTGCTAATAGTGGCAAGCGACCCATATTATCTGTTACAGTCTCATAGGCAATGCAGACAGCTTTGCTTTTAATTAGCTCTTCAGTTTGTGGAAAATCTGGTGCTAGGTGAAGATAGGTGAATAAAACTTGTCCTTCACGTAACATAGCACGCTCGACAGCTTGGGGTTCTTTGACCTTTACAATCATCTCTGCTTGCGCAAAAACGTCAGCGGCGGTAGGAAGAATGGATGCGCCTACAGCGATGTAATCATCGTCTGAAAAACCAACACCAGTGCCAGCATTAGTTTCAACGAAAACTTGATGGCCGTTTGAGATAAGCTCTCTTACGCTTGCTGGGATCATACCGACACGGTATTCATGGTTTTTTATCTCTTTAGGTACGCCAATGATCATCCTGACTCCTCATTATTATATGGTTGTATTAACTGTGTGTAGGGTGTTATTGTCGAATTACTGACTAGTATAGAAGCTAATTAACAAAATTTGATACTGAATATTACAGAGTTGTAGTATATTTTTTTGCAAGGAAGTAACAAGGTGGAATAAAAAATGGCAGACAACTATAAGAAGCCGTCCAAGGAACTAGACCGTATTGATCGCAATATTCTTAATGAATTGCAGAAAGACGGTAGGATCTCAAATGTCGAATTGTCAAAACGCGTAGGTCTTTCGCCTACACCGTGTTTGGAACGTGTTCGTCGACTTGAGCGTCAGGGATATATTACGGGCTATACAGCTCTACTTAATCCACAATACTTAGATGCGTCACTATTGGTCTTTGTGGAAATTACGCTAAATCGTGGTGCCCCAGATGTGTTTGAGCAATTCAACGCAGCAGTACAACGATTGGATGACATCCAAGAATGTCACCTCGTTTCTGGAGATTTCGACTATCTTTTGAAAACAAGGGTGTCGGATATGGGTGCGTATCGTAAGTTGCTTGGCGATACATTATTGCGTTTACCGGGTGTGAATGACACGCGTACTTACGTGGTAATGGAAGAAGTTAAGCAAACCAACCAACTGGTGATTAAAACGCGATAAATCTATTCTAACAAGGAGTTGACTAATGCTATGAAAATTCATGCTTTATTCTTCTCCTAGATTGGGTTTTGATCCCCGATGTGGTTAAATCAATAAATACTCCGAGCGGCTTTTGCCGCTCGGGCTGTTTCTACTAAGTTAGATGTTGGATATGTTCAAACAGGACAAAAAAAGAGTCGAAACGATCATTAAGACCAGTGAAGAGCAAGAAGCTTCACGTCTCAACGGATTTCAACGATTAAGAGAATGCTGTTTTATACTAGCAGTATTGACGTCGATTTTATTGGCGGTCGCATTATTTACTTTCAGCCCAGCCGACCCTTCTTGGTCTCAAACGTCATGGGGTGGCGACATTCAAAATGCAGGCGGCATCGTAGGTGCGTGGCTTGCTGATACGCTATTTTTCGTTTTTGGCTCTTTGGCTTACCCCGTTCCTTTTGTTGTTGCTTTTAGCGCTTGGGTGTTTTTCCGTACTCGCGATAAAGACGATGAAATTGATTTTATGATCTGGGGTACACGCACGCTCGGCTTGACCATCATTATATTGACAAGCTGTGGTTTGGCTGACATTAACTTTGATGATATTTGGTATTTTTCGTCTGGCGGCGTGATTGGCGATGTGCTGACTAGCCTGTCATTGCCTACTCTAAATGTGCTGGGTACAACCATTGTCTTGCTGTTTTTGTGGGGGGCAGGATTTACCTTATTGACTGGGATTTCATGGCTTAGCATTGTGGAATGGATTGGCAACAGTGTCCTGACATTCATTGCGGCGCTAACGAATAAAGCGCGTGGCAGTAAAGAGCAAGTATACGAGCCAGTTTTATCTCAGCCAGAACGTGTTGATGAAGATGACGTGATGCCACATTTCTCGGCGAAAGATGAAGCATTGTTGTCTGACGAGCAAGTGTTATCGCCAGCTAAGCGACGCCATTATAATATTCATATGCCAGATACTGCGGATCTAGAATCACGTTTAGACGGCACAGATAACAACGATCCGTTGTTTGCCAGCTCAGCGTCTACGGTTATTGAGACAGCGCCTGCTAATGAGTACTCCTCTTCTCTCTCAAACACGGTACCGACACAACACGATGCTGAGACGTTGCATACCGACGTGACTGCGGAAGCGAGAACTGAAGCGGTTAACAGCGCAAGTACTCCTGAGTTCTCACAGAATGAAACACGAATAGTGCCGCCATCGATGGATGAACCAACGCCTTCGGTGACGCCAATACCAAAGGTTGCCCCGGAAGAAGATCGCAGCCATTTACTGGGTGCGACGATAGAAGATCTTGAAATAGCGGCAAGGACGTATGACGATTTTGCCGATCAGTCTACACACGTGGATGCAACACACGTGGATGCAACACACGTGGATGCAACACAAGCAGAGACCACATACACAGATACTCAGCAGGCTGATACTAAACAGCTAGACTCCAGCTATGCAGAGCCAACCATTACTAATGGCGCTGATCATAGTGATGTTAACACTTCACATCTTACCACTGCCGCAGTGACGACAGCGATGGCTAGTGCACCGTTGGCCGCGCAAGGCGTTGAAGGACTACCTTGGCGTTCAGAGAGTATTGACGTGACAGGAGAGCCAACAGCACAGACTAATCTTGCTGATTCTGAGCGCCTTAATACAGATGTTAAGTCTTGGCCACAGGAAAATCCCTCTTCGCTTGAACCTGAAAATAACGAGTCGATAGCGGCGCATATTGAACCGGAAGCGGTTTGGGTTGAAGAACCGAACGTACCGCCCGCAGCTCAACCTCAAGAGGATGCGTATGTAGACGCGGATTCGCAGGCGTTCCAGTCTTTGGTTGCAGAAGCACAAAAAACGGCGGTTGCGCAAGTGAACCCTTTCCTGGTGCAAAAAGATGCCAATCTACCCAAGCCAGCGGAACCAATGCCGACGCTTGAACTGCTTTATCATCCTGAAAAGCGTGAAAACTTTATCGATAGAGAAGCGTTGGAAAATATCGCTCGCTTGGTTGAGTCCAAACTGGCTGATTATAAAATTAAGGCTGAAGTGGTCGATATCTTCCCAGGACCAGTGATTACCCGTTTTGAGCTCGACTTAGCACCAGGTGTTAAGGTCAGTCGTATCTCTGGCCTATCTATGGATTTGGCCCGTTCATTATCAGCAATGGCAGTGCGTGTAGTGGAGGTCATTCCGGGTAAACCTTATGTCGGGTTAGAGCTACCGAACATGACGCGTCAGACGGTGTATTTTTCGGATGTCATTGGTAGCCCTGCGTTTACTGAGTCCAAGTCACCCACTACAGTGGTATTAGGCCAAGATATCGCGGGTGAAGCCGTAGTCGCTGATCTATCGAAAATGCCTCACGTATTGGTGGCAGGTACCGCCGGTTCCGGTAAGTCGGTTGGTGTCAATGTGATGATTCTAAGTATGCTTTACAAAGCAACGCCAGAAGAAGTCCGTTTTATCATGATTGACCCGAAAATGTTGGAGCTTTCGATTTATGAAGGCATCCCGCATTTGTTGTCTGAAGTGGTTACCGATATGAAAGACGCCTCTAATGCACTGCGTTGGTGTGTTGGAGAAATGGAACGTCGCTATAAGTTGATGTCGGCACTCGGTGTTCGAAACATTAAGGGCTTTAACGACAAACTGAAAATGGCGGCGGAAGCGGGTCACCCTATTCATGACCCACTATGGAAAGATGGCGATAGTATGGAGCCAGAGCCGCCATTACTTGAAAATCTACCTTACATTGTGGTTGTCGTGGATGAATTCGCTGACTTAATCATGGTGGTGGGTAAGAAAGTCGAAGAACTGATTGCGCGTTTGGCTCAAAAAGCCCGTGCAGCAGGTATTCACTTAATTTTGGCGACGCAGCGTCCATCGGTGGATGTGATTACCGGTCTAATTAAAGCCAACATTCCGACACGTGTCGCGTTTACGGTTTCAACCAAAACAGACTCAAGAACCATTCTCGACCAAGGTGGCGCTGAATCACTGTTAGGTATGGGTGATATGTTGTACCTACCACCAGGATCAAGCCATACGACCCGTGTACATGGCGCTTTTGCGTCCGATGATGATGTACATGCCGTGGTGAATAACTGGAAGGCGAGGGGCAAACCTAACTATATTGAAGAGATTACCAATGGTGATCAAAGCCCAGAAACCTTATTGCCGGGAGAAAAGATGGAAGGTGATGAGGAAATGGATCCATTGTTTGACCAAGTGGTTGAACATGTTGTGCACTCACGTCGAGGCTCAGTCTCTGGGGTACAAAGACGCTTTAAGATAGGTTACAACCGAGCCGCTCGAATTGTCGAGCAACTTGAAGCTCAAGGGATAGTTAGTGCGCCGGGTCATAACGGTAACCGTGAAGTATTGGCTCCACCTCCAATTAAAGAATAATGGCAGTAAGGAATTATTATGAATAAATGGCTTTCGCTTGTACTCGTCACCGTTTCTGCATTTAGCTTTACAGCGTCTGCATCGCCACAGCAAGAGCTGAGTGAACGATTACAGCTTAATGATGGATTCAGTGCGAATTTCACACAAACCGTGACTAGCCCTGATGGTGAGGTTGTCATGGAAGGTGAAGGTAATGTTGAAATTGCTCGTCCGAGTATGTTTCGCTGGGTGACCACCTTACCGGATGAAAATGTATTGATATCAGATGGCAGCAATCTTTGGTATTACAGCCCATTTATTGAGCAGGTGAGTATTTATAATCAAGAACAAGCGACGGAACAAACCCCGTTTGTATTGCTGACACGTAACCGCGCCAGTGATTGGGATAATTACAGCATTGAACAGCGCGGCGATATGTTTACGTTGACACCAACCGCCGTTGATTCAACGCAAGGTCAATTCCAAATTAATATTGACCCGAAAGGGATCGTGCACGGTTTTAACGTGATTGAGCAAGATGGCCAGCAAGGTCAGTTTGTTTTTGAAACGATTAAGGTGGGTAAACCCTCATCGGAGCGCTTCACTTTTGTCGTTCCTGAAGGGGTAGAAATTGATGATCAAAGAAACTAGGGGATTACGTGAGTAATTTTAGTTTTGATTTTTCAGGGGACGAAGATTTTCGTCCCCTGGCTGCGAGAATGCGCCCAGAAACAGTGGAGCAGTACATTGGCCAGCAACATATTCTTGGAGTGGGTAAGCCACTTCGTCGTGCTTTAGAGGCGGGCCAGCTTCACTCTATGATTTTATGGGGTCCCCCAGGTACTGGGAAAACGACGCTTGCTGAAGTGGCGGCAAATTATGCTGACGCAGAAGTCGAGCGAGTATCCGCAGTGACCTCGGGTGTTAAAGATATTCGTGCTGCTATTGAAAGAGCGCGAGAAAACAAACTGGCAGGCAAGCGAACCATCTTATTTGTGGATGAAGTCCATCGCTTTAATAAAAGCCAACAAGACGCCTTTTTACCACACATTGAAGATGGAACGGTGACGTTTATTGGGGCGACGACAGAGAATCCGTCGTTTGAACTTAATAACGCATTATTGTCTCGAGCACGGGTCTATAAGCTGACCTCGCTTGATAAGGCCGATATTCTGCTAGTACTTGTGCAAGCGATTCAAGATGAAGCGCGTGGTTTAGGTCAGGTGCTTAGGTGGAGTTTCAGGACAATGTTTTAGATAGATTGGCTGAGCTCGTTAATGGTGATGCCCGTATGTCTCTTAATTATCTTGAGCTGCTCTATGATATGGCAGAGGACAATGCACAAGGTGAAAAACAGATCACATTGCCTTTACTTGCGGAAGTCGCTGGAGAAAAAGTAAATCGTTTTGATAATAAGGGAGACATTTGGTATGACCTTATTTCAGCGGTGCATAAGTCCATTCGCGGTTCAAACCCAGATGCCGCTCTGTATTGGTCGGCACGTATGATTGCTGCTGGTTGTGATCCGTTATACATCGTTAGGCGTTTATTAGCGATAGCGTCAGAAGACATCGGTAATGCAGACCCCAGAGCTATGCAAGTCGCGATGTCGGCTTGGGATTGTTTTACTCGTATTGGTCCGGCTGAAGGTGAACGGGCGATAGCACAAGCGATCGTCTATCTTGCCTGCGCGCCTAAAAGTAATGCTGTATATACGGCTTGGAAGCAAGCGCTAACAGACGCGCACCAATTACCTGAGTATGAAGTGCCTCATCATTTACGCAATGCTCCTACCTCTTTAATGAAAGATATGGGTTACGGAGAAGGGTATCGTTATGCTCATGATGAACCTGGTGCTTACGCGGCAGGTGAGCGATATTTGCCCCCTGAAATGAGTGGTACACGCTACTACCAGCCGACAAATCGCGGTCTTGAAACCAAAATTGGTGAAAAGTTAGATTATCTTGCCGATTTAGACGCAAAAAGCCCACAAAAGCGCTATGAAAAGTAGTGGCTTTTCGTTATCGTTATCCGGTTCAATTATCAAGATTTATCAGCGGTTATAAATTAATCGCTTATAAACGTATTCATAACCTAATGCATAGGATTGGCAATGCTGGATTCTAAATTACTTCGTACAGAGCTGGATGAAACAGCTGCAAAATTGGCGCGTCGTGGCTTTACGCTTGACGTAGAAACTATTCGTAAACTTGAAGAGCAACGCAAGTCGATTCAAGTCGAAGTAGAAAATTTACAATCCACGCGCAATTCCATCTCCAAGCAAATCGGTCAGAAAATGGCGGCTGGCGATAAAGAAGGCGCTGAAGAAATCAAAAAACAGATTGGTACTTTAGGTAGCGATCTTGAAGCGAAAAAAGTTGAGCTAGCGGCGCTTATGACCGAGCTTGACGATATTACGTTGTCTGTGCCAAACATCCCGGCGGATGATGTGCCAGATGGTAAAGACGAAAGCGAAAACGTAGAAGTTTCTCGTTGGGGTCAACCAAAGTCATATGACTTTGAAGTGAAAGATCACGTTGACCTAGGTGAAATTGCAGGTGGCCTTGATTTCGCAAGTGCGACTAAGATTACTGGCGTGCTCGCTTTATCGTTATGAAAGGGCAATTTGCGCGTCTTCACCGTGCGATTGCACAATTTATGCTGGATCTCCACACTGATGAGCATGGTTATACAGAAATGTATGTCCCTTACTTAGTGAATGCAGATAGCCTTTACGGCACAGGTCAGTTACCTAAATTCGGTAAAGACCTTTTCCATACTGAGCCGCTTGTTGAAAAAGTGAGTGATGAAGAGCCGCGTAAGCTGTCTCTAATCCCAACGGCAGAAGTACCAGTGACCAACATGGTTCGCGATACCATTACGGATGAAGCAGACCTGCCTGTTAAAATGACAGCGCATACGCCATGTTTCCGTTCTGAAGCAGGTTCATACGGTCGTGACACTCGTGGTCTGATTCGTATGCACCAATTTGATAAAGTGGAATTAGTACAAATTACTAAGCCTGAAGATTCAATGGACGCGCTTGAAGAACTAACCTAGTCACGCAGAGAAAGTGCTACAGCTTCTTGAACTGCCTTACCGTAAAGTGGTTCTGTGTACAGGTGATATGGGCTTTGGCGCTCGTAAGACTTACGATCTTGAAGTCTGGGTTCCTGCACAAGAAACGTACCGTGAAATTTCATCTTGTTCAAACATGTGGGATTTCCAATCACGTCGCATGCAGGCTCGTTTCCGCCGTAAAGGTGAGAAGAAGCCAGAGCTCGTTCACACACTAAATGGTTCAGGTTTGGCTGTTGGCCGTACTATGGTTGCTATTCTTGAGAATAACCAAGAAGCAGATGGTCGTATTGCTATCCCAACTGTGCTGCAACCGTATATGCGCGGTGTGACTCACATTGGTTAATACCAATTGATAGAATGATAAAGCCCAGCACTCGCTGGGCTTTTTTATGGGCGTAGTATTTAAAGATGTTGAATTGCCTCTCCGGTGTGTGCGGGTTACGGTTGCTGTTGACTATTACACGGCGGTAATAGTGTTTTGGCGTTTTGCCACCTTATTAAAACCGTTGCTGTCGATATAATGTGCAACGTCATCGCAGTGTGGTACTGCGATAAACACGATTTTCTCAATCAATCTTCGAGGAGGGCGTATGGCAGTTGGATGGGCAGGTGACGACAGTGTTAGTCAACAAATTCAGCATAATATTGATGACGAAATTAGCCGAGTAAGACGTAATCTTATCACAGGAGAGAGTGCGCAATTTTGTGACGAATGTGGAGAGGATATCCCGGAGGCGAGGCGTAACGCCATAAAAGGGGTTCGTTTGTGTCTTCATTGTCAATCGTCGCTGGAGCACGCATATCAGCGCTCGTCGTTATTTAACCGCCGAGCGAGTAAGGACAGCCAGCTAAGATAGTTGCGCTTAAACTACGGTACCTAAACTTATGGTATCTAAACTACAGTACCTAAAATAACCTAGAGAAGCCGACGGCGACATGACCACGTTAGCGATTTGAGTGAGTGGCTTAAATCGCTAACGAATGTAGAGCTCACTTATTTAGCGGTTAAGTAAAGCACTGATCATTGTCTAACGCTGCTTTAATCGATTGAACCAGTTTAGCAATGTGTTCAGGTTGGCTAATGTAAGGTGGCATCATGTAAATCAAGCGACCAAATGGTCGAATCCAAACACCACTATCAACAAAATGTTGTTGAATCACTTCCATATTAACGGCAGTGGTTACCTCAACTACCCCTATCGCTCCTAACCAGCGTACATCGCTGACTCGGTCACACTGCAAAAGCGGTGGTAGAAGCTCGGCAAACAAAGACTCGATTAATGAGACTTGCTGTTGCCATTCACCGAGTTTCAATAAGCGATAAACTCGCCTCGGCGACGGCGCAAGCGAGAGGGTTTCCCATAAACGTAGGCCCGTGCATAAAGCACGCCGCCTCACCTCCACACACTGTATCTGCCACATGCTTCGATGTTAGGGTGGCCGACAATGTCATGTAGCCTCCTGTGAGTGCTTTACCGACACACATAATATCTGGCTGTACATTGGCATGTTCGCATGCAAAGAGCTTACCTGTACGACCAAAGCCTGTGGCAATTTCATCAAGGATGAGCAATACCCCATGCTCATCGCATAGCTGGCGCACTCTTTTAAGAAAGGTTGGGTGATAGATGCGCATGCCTCCAGCCCCTTGAACAATAGGCTCGAGGATGACAGCGGCGATTTGACTGTGGTGGCTAGCAAGTTTATTTGCAAAGTCTTCAATGTCAGCCTCGTCCCATTTCTGCCCAAAGGCAATGTTGGGCGAATTGGCAAAGATGTGCTCTGGTAAAAAGCCTTTATACAAACTATGCATAGAATTATTGGGGTCAGTGACAGACATCGCCGCGAAGGTATCACCATGATAGCCATGGCTTAAAGTGAGAAATTTGGGGCGACTTTCACCTTTTGCGTGCCAATATTGTAATGCCATTTTCAAACTGACTTCTACCGCCACCGACCCTGAGTCGGCCAGAAAAACGTGCTCGAGATTACTTGGTGATAGTGCGATGAGCTTCTTGCAGGCGTTAATTGCAGGCTCATGAGTGATCCCACCAAACATAACGTGCGCCATTTTGTCAGTTTGACGTTTTAGCGCATCATTAAGTAATGGGTGGTTATAGCCATGAATTGTTGACCACCATGATGACATGCCATCCACGAGTTTACGTCCATCCTCAAGCTCAATAGTTACCCCATTGGCGGAGGTGACTGGGTAACAGGTTAAAGGGTTAAGCGTTGAGGTGTAAGGGTGCCAAATGTGTTGGCGATCAAAGTCGAGATCCATCATAACTCTCTGTTCATTATTTAATCAGATGTCAACGCCGTAGCGTGGTCGGTGTTGACAGTGTAACGACTGTGGGTACACTAGCCAAGACTAATAATAATGTGAGCAAGGAATTTTCTGTGGAAGTAAGACATAACTGGACGCTAGCGGAAGTCTCGGCCCTGATGGACAAACCCTTCATGGACCTACTTTTTGAAGCACAAACATTGCATAGGCAACACCAGCAAACAAACCATGTGCAAGTGAGTACTTTGTTGTCTATTAAAACCGGTGCTTGCCCAGAAGATTGTAAATACTGCCCGCAAAGTGCGCGCTACCGTACCGATGTTGAAGCCGAGCGACTCATGGAAGTTGACCGAGTATTAGAGGCGGCGCAAAAAGCAAAAACGGCAGGCTCGACTCGTTTTTGTATGGGAGCTGCATGGAAAAACCCGAAAGAACGTGACATGCCTTTGCTCAAAGAAATGATAAAAGGCGTGAAGGATATGGGGTTAGAGACGTGCATGACGTTGGGCATGCTAACTCCAGAGCAAGCGAGTCATCTTGCCGATGCTGGTCTTGATTACTACAACCATAATTTAGACACCTCGCCAGAATTTTACGGCAAAATCATTACCACGCGAACTTATCAAGACCGCTTGGATACGCTTAGTCACGTTCGTGATGCGGGTATGAAAATCTGCTCTGGTGGCATCATCGGTATGGGCGAAAGTGCCAGTGACCGAGCAGGTTTGCTTATGGAATTGGCTAACCTTCCGGTGCATCCAGAAAGCGTGCCTATTAATATGTTGGTGAAAGTGAAAGGAACGCCAATGGAAGCGGTTGATGATGTAGAGCCGTTTGATTTTATTCGCCTTATCGCCATTGCTCGAATCATGATGCCGCAATCCGCTGTTCGTTTGTCGGCAGGGCGCGAAAACATGAATGAGCAGATGCAAGCGCTGTGTTTCATGGCTGGCGCCAACTCAGTATTTTATGGCTGTAAGTTATTGACGACGCCAAACCCAGATGAAGATACTGATCTGCAATTGTTTAATAAGTTGGGTATCAATCGCGAAGAAACCTCGCAAAAACCGGATGAAGTCCAAGAAAGCGATTTACTAGACCAAGTGGCGATGCGTGTTGCTTCTCGTCCTGAAAAAGATGACCTTTTCTATGAAGCAGGCGTTTGATAGCCGCATAGAGCAGGCGATCTCTTTACGACAGCAGCAAGGCTTGCTCAGACGCACTCAAGCAATTGGTGATGGCAATCATCGCCAGTTTGCTTTGAACGGTGAACGCTTTATCAACTTTTCGTCTAACGATTATTTAGGGTTGGCTGCCAGTGAAGAGCTGGCGTTGGCCTACCAGCAAGCGATAGCCAAATATGGCTCGGGTAGCGGAGCCTCACCTTTGGTGACCGGGTATTCTACCTCTCACGCTAATCTCGACAGTGCATTGAGTGAATGGCTTGGCTATGACAATGCGATATTTTTTTCATCGGGTTTTGCCGCTAATCAAGCTTTGCTGTTCTCATTGCTAGAGAAGGGGGATCTTCTGCTGCAAGACCGCCTTAATCATGCCTCGTTAATGGAGGCGGGCATGTTGAGCCCGGCAACGATGAAGCGCTATCGTCACGGGGATCTTAGTCACTTAGCATCGCTATTCTTGCCAAGCACGCCCACGTTAGCTGTTACCGAGAGTGTATTTAGCATGGATGGGGACATCGCACCTGTCGATGAATTCATACAGCAATGTCAGTTAGCTAATGTGATGACGATGGTCGATGACGCGCATGGTATCGGTGTGCTAGGTGATGACGGGCTTGGTGCATTGTCGCAGTGCCAACGCAAGCCTGACATATTGGTCGTGACGTTTGGTAAGGCATTTGGGCTTAATGGCGCAGCGGTTTTGTGTTCTAAAGCTATGTCTGAATATCTTACGCAATTTGCTCGCCACTATATTTATTCTACGGCCTTTTCTGCAGCGCATGCCTCTGCACTACTGACGGCGCTCACTATGATTCAAACTCAAGCATGGCGTCGAGAGAAACTGTCTGAATTGGGGGCGATGTTTCGTGAAGGTGTCGCTCACTTACCTGCTTATGTGGAGACGCAAACGCCAATAAAGCCCTGGGTTATGGGGGATGAAGTGAATACGCTAGCACTTTGTTCGGCGCTGAAATCTAACGGTATATGGACGACCGCGATACGACCACCAACGGTTGCTAAGGACACTGCGCGCTTACGAATTACATTATCAGCCACACATACGTCATCGGACATTAGCGCGTTAGTGAATTGTCTGGAAGAGTCGGCAAAGGAATTACCATGTCAGAAGCGTTAGTTATCCAAGAAGAAGCCAATGACAAATTGGCCATCTCTACCGCCTTTAGCCGTGCGGCTGCACGCTATGATGAACACGCTAAGTTTCAACGGCAAGTTGCGGACAAGTTATTGGCATTGCTGCCAGATGATTTAAGTGGAACAACCGTACTGGATTTAGGGTGCGGCACAGGTTATTGCGCGAAAGCATTACTTCAGCGAGGGGCAAGCGTTGTGTGTGCTGATTTATCTCGCGAGATGTTACATAAAGCACGACAACGGTGCGGAAATGAAAAAGTCACGTATCACGTCGAAGACGCAGAGGCGCTTTCTTTCTCAAGTAGCAGCTTTGATTACGTCGTGTCGAGTCTGGCATTGCAGTGGTGTGATGATTTGGCGCTGCCGCTAGCGGAAATCAAACGAGTGACCAAGCCAAGTGGGCAGTACGCCTTTTCAACGTTAGTTACGGGTTCGCTTAAAGAATTGAGTGCCGCTTGGAGCAAAGTTGACGAATATCAGCATGTGAATCGATTTATCTCGACAAATCAGATAAAAATTGCGTTGGCGCAATCTGGTAGTGTGAAGTATCAACTAGACTGCCCGGAAATAGTTATGTGGTATCAAACCGCACTTGATTTGATGAAGGACTTGAAAGGGATCGGTGCTACCCATGTAAAGGGGCGCTCCCGTAGCTTTACTGGCAAGAAAACATTGCAGAAGCTAGAAATGGAATACAACAAGTTCTCAAATCCAGTGGGTTTATTACCAGCGAGTTATCAAGTTTGTTTGGGGTTAGTGACATTATGATGAAAGCATTATTTATTGCAGGTACGGATACTGAAGTTGGTAAAACAGTGGTATCGAAAGCGATATTAAGTGCTGTAGGAGACCAAGGGCATGCAACGATAGGCTATAAGCCAGTTGCGGCAGGGTGTGAGCAGACAGAAAATGGTTGGCGCAATTCAGATGCTTTGCATCTACAGCAAGCGGCAACCGTTAACGTTGATTATGATTTGGTTAATCCATATGCGATGTCTTTACCTGCATCACCACATATCGCGGCGTTAGCTGATGGTGTAAGCGTGGATTATGAGAAGCTTTCTTCGGTCTTAAAGCAACACAAAGAAAATAGTGATTTCGTATTGGTAGAAGGCGCGGGTGGTTGGCGCGTTCCGGTTTCTGAAGACGATTGTTTGTCGACATGGGTTAAGCAAGAAGCCTTACCTGTTGTACTTGTTGTTGGAATTAAGTTGGGCTGCTTGAGCCATGCGATGCTGACGGCTGAAGCAATAAAAGCCGACGGTCTTGAGTTAGTCGGCTGGGTCGCAAACCGCATCAATCCGGGTGTCGAACACTATGCGGATATCATAAAGATGCTAGAGCACAAAATGGGGGCACCAAAACTTGGTGAAATCCCTTACGTTCCTGGTTGTAAACAAAGAAACATTGGCAAGTACATTAATCTTGATGTCCTAGATGTTTAATAAAAAATGCCGCTCTAGTTGAGAGCGGCATTTTTTTATTCGCTACTTGTATTCGTCACGTGATTTACCGTAGAACCAAGCTTTTATTTCTCGCTAGCAAGCCCGACAAATGCAGATTGAGTCTCTAAAATATGAGTATCTAGTTCACTTGCTTCGCTAATACCCAACTGCTCTCTTGCTTCATCCTCACTAATACCTAAGTGACAACAAAGTAAGTCAATCGCCATCTGAAAGTTGTTATTTTCTACCATGAGGTTTTCCTTTTCGGCATGGAACTAATAAGTCTCAGGCGACTTTATCGGTATGGGGAGCAAGACTCAATACGACCAAAGTCTAACGATGTCAGTCTTGTTCTAAGACCTTTTGCAGGGAATATTGTAAGTGACAAATTGCATATCTAGTGCTATTTGGGGATGGTATAATCATTTCAATGGCTTATGGTGTTGTTCCTGATCAAGAAATTAACGGTTTGTTTCAATTTAATGCTTAACCTTGATTTTTAAATCTAAGACACTATGTATATAGTGAAGTCGAAAAATGTTACCCCGATCCCAAAAATTCTTTGAAGTGATGAGTTTTTGAGGACACTATAAAAGAATCAGAGAAACCATTCTTTGATCATAATAAAGCTTCTTAATCTGGAGAAATATGAATGAAGCGAGTCTTACTCTTTTTAGCAACTAACTTGGCTGTTGTTTTGGTCTTAAGCGTTGTGCTTAATATCGTGTATGCAGTGACTGGGATGCAACCTGGTAGCCTTTCTGGTTTGTTGGTGATGGCCGCTGTTTTTGGATTTGGTGGCTCTTTTATATCGTTAATGATGTCAAAAGGGATGGCTTTACGATCGGTGGGTGGAGTAGCCATAGAAACCCCACGTAATGAAACCGAACATTGGTTGTTGGAAACAGTAAGTCGTCAAGCACAAGCCGCTGGTATTGGAATGCCTACAGTGGCGATTTACGATTCTGCTGATATCAATGCATTTGCCACTGGCGCAAAACGTGATGATTCATTGGTGGCCGTTTCTTCAGGATTACTTCATAACATGACGCGAGATGAAGCTGAAGCGGTGTTGGCACATGAAGTGAGCCACATCGCCAACGGTGACATGGTCACCATGACCCTTATGCAAGGTGTTGTGAATACGTTTGTTATTTTCCTATCACGTTTTATCGCCAATATTGTGTCATCAAATAACAATGACGAAGAGGGCGGAAGTAACATGATGGTTTACTTTGGTGTTTCTATGGTACTAGAACTCGTGTTTGGTTTCCTCGCGAGCTTTATTACAATGTGGTACAGCCGTCATCGTGAATTCTACGCCGATGCAGGCGCTGCAAAACTAGTTGGCAAGCACAAGATGATTGCAGCACTAGAGCGTTTAAAAATGAGCCAAGAGTCGCAGCTAGAAGGCTCAATGATGGCATTTGGTATCAATGGTAAACGCTCTATGACGGAACTACTAATGAGCCACCCACCGTTAGATAAGCGTATTGATGCGTTGCGCCAACAAAATTACTGATCGCGCGGAGCGTAACGTTAGGACAACGACAACTAGGTATAAATCCACACGTGTGGTAATAAGCATTAACTCATTAAAAAGCTTGGCGAATTCGCCAAGCTTTTTTTGATCTTTTTAAATAGCGTTGCGTATGAGTTATACAAAAAGTTGAAAAACAAAATCTTGTATAACTTTAAACAGACTAAATTTAATAAAGCGATGGCAGAATTTTAAAAGGAAACGATGTGGATATTAACGACGTGAGCCACCTGTATCAGCAGCTAGACAAGCACAATCTGCATTTATTGGAGGGGATCTATCATGACCATGTTGTTTTTGAGGACCCGGCTCATAGGGTAGAGGGAAAACCCGATCTGGTGACTTATTTTCATGAGCTTTATGCCAACGTCATTCGATGCGAATTCGATATAGAGCAGCAACAGCAGTTGGACAGCCAAGGTTTTCTAACTTGGACCATGAACCTTCAACATCCGAAATTAAACCGTGGTCAGATCGGTCTCAGTTAAAGGCGCGAGTCACATCCGATTTGAACAAGGTTTTGTGATTTACCACCGTGACTACTTTGACCTTGGTGAAATGCTCTATGAACATGTTGTTGTGCTTGGTGGACTAATCAAAGCCATTAAAAAAGGTTGGGTAACTAATGGACTCGGCAAATCAGACCGTTTTAATCACAGGTGCTTCTTCTGGAATAGGAAAGCAACTTGCTGACGATTATGCAAATCAAGGTTTTGAAGTTTATGCCTGTGGACGCTCTATACTCAAATTAGAGGAGTTAAAAGCGGGGCGTGAGAACATTCATTTATTGTCCTTTGATGTCACTAATCCGGACGAGGTCGATCTAACTATTAAAAGTTTACCTACTACGCCGACGTTGTGGATCATTAATGCTGGTGACTGTGAATATATGGACGAAGGTCATATTAATTCAGGCGTAATGAAGCGTGTGTTTGATGTCAATGTGTTTGGTGTCATTCATGTTTTGGAAGCGATTCAGGGGCTGCTATCTAACAAACATCATATTGTGGTCGTTGGATCCATCGCAAGTGAGTTGGCATTGCCAAGAGCAGAAGCCTATGGAGCGTCAAAAGCGGCGGTGAGTTATTTAATACGTGCATTGCAAGTTGACTGGAAAGCCAAAGGTGTACAGTTATCTTGCGTATATCCCGGCTTTGTAAGAACGCCCTTAACTGATAAAAACGATTTCGACATGCCAATGATGATAGAAGTTGAGGAAGCGTCAGCCGCAATTCAAAAGGGGGTTGCCAACAGACAGTCCCATATCT
This sequence comes from Vibrio sp. GJ43-1, assembly GCF_055808835.1. NCBI lineage: Bacteria > Pseudomonadati > Pseudomonadota > Gammaproteobacteria > Vibrionales > Vibrionaceae > Vibrio > Vibrio sp. GJ43-1. Next base: position 1,359,031 of record NZ_CM147884.1, read on the forward strand.
ATTTTCCAGCAAAATTTACCACCATTATTCGTGCTATATCGTTGCTACCGTACTCGTGGCAAAGCTACATCGTAAACAAGCTACTCAGTTAACCATCTACTTAGTTAGCGAGCTACTAGTCAACAAAATACCCGTTAATCGGCGGTTTATTTTAAAGAACGCACAACGAAAAAACGACAGAATCAACGAAATGATTAGCCGTAATTAAAAAGGAATTCATTATGAAAATTGCCATTATCGGGACCGGAATATCTGGGCTAACGTGCGGTTACCACTTACACAATGATCACGATGTGACACTTTTTGAAGCGAACGATTACATTGGTGGGCATACCGCAACGGTTGATATAGACATTGATGGCGAACAGCACGCTGTAGATACAGGGTTTATCGTATTCAATGATCGTACATACCCCAACTTCATAAAAATGATGGAAGAGATTGGTGTGACAAGCACGCCAACCCAAATGAGTTTTAGTGTGAAAAATCAAGCGAACGGGCTTGAATATAATGGCCATACGGTTTCAACGTTATTTGCGCAAAAGAAAAATTGGTTCAGTCCTACCTTCTACCGATTTGTGTTCGAAATATTACGGTTTAATAAACTAGCGAAAGAATTCGCCGAGAACGATATTGCCTCGGAAACGACGCTAGGTTCTTTTCTCAATGAGCACGAATTCAGTGACTACTTTTGTACCAACTACATTCTACCCATGGGGGCGGCGATTTGGTCCTCGACATTGGCAGATATGCGCGCATTCCCTTTAGGCTTCTTTTTAAGGTTTTTCTTAAATCATGGGCTGCTTGATGTAGTGAATCGACCGCAGTGGTATGTCATTGATGGCGGCTCTCGGGCATACATCGAACCTTTAATACGCGGTTTTGCCGATAAGATACAACTCAATGCACTCGATGACGAGTGTTAAACGTTACGATGATGCGGTCGAGGTGATTGTCAATGGTGAGTCCCAGTGGTTTGATCAAGTCATTTTTGCTTGTCACAGCGACCAAGCATTGAGAATGCTAGAGGCGCCAAGTAACAACGAGTTGAGTATTTTAGCGGATATGCAATATCAATCGAATGAAGTGGTATTGCACACGGATGTTCGTTTGCTACCGGATGAAAAACGCGCTTGGGCATCATGGAACTATGCATTGAGCGAAGGGTGTGAGCAGCAAATGCCGACGCTCACATACAACATGAATATTCTTCAGCACATTGAGTCATCCAGTACGCTGTGCGTATCTCTCAACTCCGCGAACCTGGTTGATAGCGATAAGATACTGCGTACTTTTCACTATTCTCACCCAGTATTTACCTCAAAGTCCATTCGAGCTCAGAATCGAAGAGAGGAACTATTTGGAGACAATGAGACTTGGTTTTGTGGCGCGTATTGGTATAACGGATTCCATGAAGATGGTGTAAGGAGCGCGTTGGACGTGGTCAAGGGGATTCAAGCTCTCAATCGCGAACAAATCGATCCCATTAAGGGGTAGCATGAGTCGCTCAGCAGTCAACAGTCGTTTGATGGTTGGAAGTGTTGATCATCGACGTTTCACTCCGAAAAAGCACTATTTGCGCTACCCACTTTTCATGCCCGCTATCGATCTCGATGAGCTAGATGAGTTGAAACAAAACGTATGGGGCTTTGGTGATAAGTGGTGGCATTGGGCAAGGTTTCATCGTCCAGACTATTTGGGTCAAGGCGATTTAAAGCAGGCCTTACAGGCTAAAGTGCACGAACTTACCGGAGACAAGCTCACAGGTAAAGTGATTGCTGTCTGCCATTTACGCTATCTGGGGTTGTATTTTAGTCCGGTCAATTTTTATTACCTCTACGACAAGCAAGGTCAATGGCAATACTTGTTAGCAGAGGTGAGCAATACGCCTTGGAATGAACGTCACTACTACGCTGTTAAAGCGCAAAGTGGCGAACAAGATGAAAATTGGCAACATGATAAGGCTTTCCATGTATCGCCATTTAATCCGATTGCTCAACGATATAAATGGAAGCTTAAACCTATTGGAGAACGGTTGTTTGTTCACTTGGCCTGCCATCGTGATGACAAAGAATTTGATGCAACCGTATCAATGAATAGTCACACTTTTTGCTCAAAGCAATTGTTATCACTGCTGATCAAAACACCCGTAATGGCAGTAAAAGTGGTGGCTGGCATTTATTGGCACGCCTTTAAATTGTGGTGTAAAGGTATGCCAATATACGATCATCCAGAGAAAAAACTCGCCCTACAGAGGCTTTATCTCAACAAAATTCTAAAGATTAAGGGAGTGCTTTATGTTGGACACGACGCTCGTCAGTTCTCAAACACTGACAACTATTCAAAAAACAGCCAGAACGGTGGCATTCAATTGCCTGTATAAACTGGATATAGGCTGCTTAACGATTGTAGAAAGCTTTGAACAAAATGGGTCGATAAACAAACAAGTCAGTGAGCGTTTTGGGCGCCCAGAACGTGGTAAGCCAAATGCGGTTATTGAAGTTAAGCATCCTGACTTTTATCGTCGTCTGCTCAAAGGCGGCAGTATTGCTGCGGGTGAAGCTTATATGGATGGGTGGTGGGACAGCCCAGATCTGACCGCTCTGATGGAATTAATGGCCATCAATATGGCGGCGTTGGATACTATTGAAGCGAAATCGACACCGTTGACTCGTATCTTGTATTGGTTAGGGCATTGGGGGAAGCGAAATACATTGGATAACTCGCGTGAGAATATTCAAGCCCATTACGACCTTGGTAATGCGTTATATGAAACTTTCCTCGATGAGCGCATGCTTTACTCATCGGCAATTTATGACAGTGATGCCGATTCACTGGAAACCGCGCAGTTAAACAAGATGGAGCGCCTTTGTCAGCAGCTTCAACTTTCTAGTGACGATCATGTTCTTGAAATTGGAACGGGTTGGGGGGCAATGGCAATTTATATGGCTCAACGCTATGGCTGCCAGGTCACGACGACAACTATTTCCGATGAACAGTTTGATTATGCGCAAAATAAAATTAATGAGCTTGGGCTTAATGAACAGATAACGTTATTAAAACAAGATTATCGTTTATTAGAGGGGCAGTACGATAAATTGGTTTCTATAGAGATGATCGAAGCGGTTGGTAAGCAGTTTCTGACCTCATATTTGACAACGTGTCAATCGTTGTTAAAGCCTAAAGGGTTGATGGCGATTCAAGCGATTACGATTGCAGACCAACGTTATGATAGTTATTCAAAAAATGTCGACTTTATTCAGAAATACATTTTTCCTGGTGGCTTCCTACCTTCAATCACGGCATTGACGAGTGCTTGTACTAAGCATACCGACTTGGTGACGCGAGACTTATTCGACATCGGATTAGATTATGCCGCAACCCTTGCCGATTGGAGAGCAAGGTTCGAACAAGCCCTTCCTACGGTAAAACAACTCGGCTATGACGAGCGATTCATTCGTATGTGGCGCTATTACTTTTGCTATTGCGAAGGGGGCTTTAGAGCGAAAAGTATTAGCACCGTGCATATGACTCTGCAGAGAAACTCGTGAAATAAACCGAGATAACCGAATTGGGCGCAATTGAAGAGGAAAAGACAATGTCACACGTTGCTAAACTTGTTTGCGTCAGTACTTGGTTTCAATGTTTATGGTTTCTTTCTGTCGTTGGTCAGGCGCGTTTTCAATGGCTGGGTCTCGCGCTGGCGATATTGACAATCATATCGACATATCGAGTGCTATCTATCAGCCTAAGAGATGTGGTGTTGATCGCCTTGTTAGGTCTTATTCTTGATAGCCTCAATGTGATGACGAATGTGCTCATCTTTTCGGAACCAGCTTTACCTATTTGGTTGGTGACGTTATGGCTAGCATTTTCGTGGTACGCCAATTTTTTACGAAGCACTTTGATGCAATATCCGATTTTCTACGTATCAATACTAGGAGGCGCGGGGGCGCGCTGAGTTATTTAGCGGGTAATAAGCTAGATGCGGTCACCATAGGGTATTCCTTATCCATGACCCTGATGATTTTGTTTGTGGAGTGGCTAGCGATCATCTGGTTTGTTGTTAGTTATCAGCGCTTGACTAAAGGAGTACTGAATCATGATACGTAAATTAACAACGCTAGGGTTATTGCTGGCCGCAGTAACAACCCCAGTGAGTGCGAGTCCGGACAAGCCAGTCAGTTATGAAGCGTGGCGTCATTGGAAAGTAGTGGGAGAAGCTCAACTTAGTTGGTTGTTTTTCGATGTCTATCGCTCACAACTTCTTACACCGCAAGGTACTTATACGTTATCGTCTGACGTGTCACCGCACCCAGTTGCACTCAGAATACAGTACCAAAGAGACATAAGTCGTACACAGCTATTAGAGGCAACGTTGGATCAATGGGAAAAAATGGGTGTTGATAAAGAAACCAGAAACCAATGGATCGCAAGGCTTTATGATGTGTTTCCCGACATTGAAGAAGGACAACAATTGATTTATGTATCAGATGGCGCATCGGGGTATTTTTATTATTTGACCGATGAAAAGCCACTGCAAGCAGTAGGACGAATTAACGATAAAGCGTTAAATGACGGCTTCCTTGGAATTTGGCTAGCGCCGAACAGCCAGTATCCTAAATTGAGAGCGCAACTGATAGGAATGAATCGATGAAAAAGCTCGCGTTGTTATGCTGGTTGATGGTGACGGTATTGCTCACTTCTTGCAGTGCCAACTTAGATGAGTACGATAAAAGTACACCGAGTTTTGACTTATTTGGCTATTTTGACGGTCAGTCTCGGGCTTGGGGAATGGTTCAAGATTATACAGACAAACAAACAAGACGCTTTGTCGTCGATATCATTGGAGAGGTCGACGGCGACACCTTAACGTTGACAGAGGACTTCATCTTTCATGATGGAGAAACTGATCAAAGAATTTGGACAATCAAGCGTTTAGACGATGGCTCATACGAAGGAACGGCTGATGACATTATTGGCGTCGCAACAGGGCAAACCGTGGGGAATGCACTGAGGTGGCAGTACGACTTTGAATTAGAGGTAGATGGTTCAAGTTACACGGTTGCATTTGACGATTGGCTCTACAGGCAAGACGAAGACCACCTCTTCAATCTAACGAGCATCAGGAAGTTTGGTCAGGAAGTTGGGACGATTACGTTGTTTTTTCAAAAGTAAATGAGTCATTAAAGGATTCACTCACAGAAAACGATTTGCAAAAGTAATGTTGTCACCTAGTTAGGCGTTATGCTCATGTATCGCCATGATATTTGGCCATGTAAAATTGAGAGAAAAACAAAGGGGCTGCAATTCTGCAGCCCCTTTTATGTATATCAAACGTTTATTATCATAGAACAAAAAACACAGCCTTTAGGTAGAAAGGCTGGTTCTAACACTAGATATTAAAGCTTGTCAGTGAGTTCAATCGCTTGACCGATGTAGTTCGCTGGCGTCATTAATTTAAGACGTACTTTTTCATCTTCTGGTAGCTCTAGGCCGTCGATGAAGTTACGCATTGCTTCGCCGTCTACACGTTTACCGCGTGTCAGTTCTTTAAGCTTTTCGTACGGCTTTTCGATACCGTAACGACGCATTACTGTTTGTACTGGTTCAGCCAGGACTTCCCAGTTCTTATCAAGCTCTGCAAGCAAGGCTTCGCGGTTAACTTCAAGCTTACTGATACCTTTTAGAGTCGACGTATAAGCAATGATTGCGTAACCCACACCAACGCCAAGGTTACGAAGAACCGTTGAGTCAGTCAGGTCACGTTGCCAACGTGAAACTGGAAGTTTTTGTGCTAGATGTGCAAATACCGCGTTAGCTAGCCCTAGGTTGCCTTCAGAGTTTTCGAAGTCAATCGGGTTTACTTTATGTGGCATAGTTGATGAGCCGATTTCGCCAGCAATGGTCTTTTGCTTGAAGTGACCTAGCGCGATGTAACCCCATACGTCACGATCGAAATCGATTAGGATAGTGTTGAAACGAGCGATGGCGTCAAAAAGCTCAGCAATATAATCGTGAGGTTCAATTTGCGTTGTGTACGGGTTCCACGTAACGCCAAGAGATTCAGTGATGAATTCTTCACTAAATTTGTGCCAATCTAGCTCAGGATAAGCGGATAGGTGAGCGTTGTAGTTACCAACGGCACCGTTCACTTTACCTAGGATCTCAACGGCTTCGATTTGCTTATATTGACGTTCCATACGGTACGCCACGTTTGCCATTTCTTTACCCATTGTTGATGGAGAAGCTGGCTGACCGTGTGTGCGAGACAATAATGGAATATCGCGATATTCAACCGCAAGTTTGCCGATTGCATCAATGATGTTACGAAGTTCAGGAAGAATAACAGTCTCGCGAGCTTCTTTTAGCATCAGCGCATGAGAGGTGTTATTAATATCTTCAGAAGTACACGCAAAATGGATGAACTCATTAACCGCGTGAAGCTCAGGAACACTTAGCTACTTTTTCTTTTAGGAAGTACTCAACCGCTTTTACATCGTGGTTGGTAGTGCGCTCGATCTCTTTAATGCGAGCAGCATCGTCTTCGCTAAAGTTAGCTGCTAATTCATTTAGAAACTGATTTGCTTCTGCACTGAATGCCGGAACTTCTTTGATTGCATCTGTAGCAGCAAGCTTTTGTAGCCAACGAATTTCAACGATAGAGCGGTACTTTAGTAGGCCAAACTCACTAAAGATGCTGCGTAGTGCAGTTGTTTTGCTTCCGTAACGGCCGTCTACTGGTGAAACAGCAGTCAATGCTGACAGTTCCATGGTGTTCTCCTGAATTGGGTTTCTAAATTTCGTGAGCTTTATACCAATATCCGTCGCAATTGTCACGCACATTAAGCAAACGTTTGCGCGGCGGTTGTGTTGGTCTAAAAGTGTCTTGGTCTAAAAACCTTTTCTAATAAGCTTTGTTGCTTTAATAACGACATCGCGCCAATAAAACGCTATCGCGCCAAGAAAGCGATGCACTTTTAGATAGTTCGGCTTTTAAACGAATAGCTCGCAACAAGTGCGAGCTGAATTTGGTATTCGAGCCAGGCTATCAGAGTCTAGCTAAAAGAATTTTGGCTTGTTCGATCATCTTCTTACGTCCAAACACTAAGTGACGACGTTTGCCACCGACCTGACGCCACAAAACAGCACTACGAATACCAGATAGCAGTAGTGCGCGTACTTTTTGTTGGGTGCCAGTTTGTTGTAAGACAGAAGGCGTACCAGTGACTTGAATTCTTGGGCCAATAGGGCTAACAACATCAAGATAAACGCTGGCAAGGTTACTGATCATTTGTTCGTCTAGCAGATCGTAGTGTTCGAGCTGTCGCTCAACCATTTGAATACGATCTCCTAGCTGAGACATAGCGTCGTTACGGCTGCTTAGTTTACGCTCTAGAGCCATGAGACTAATGATATAACGTGTGATTTCACTTCCGGTCGGTGTGCTGTCAATACCGTTAACCAAGCACTCGAGTCCAACTTTTAAATCAGACTCGCTGCCAAATACACTAAGGGTATTTGATGGACTTATGTTGGTGATAGCTTTAAGTGAAGCCTCAAACGCGTCTGAATCACAGTGACCGTCTTTTGCCATGTTCTGCACGAGCGCCACTGCTTGGCAAAGGCCTGCAAATGCAATGGTACGGTCGTAAAGTGTATTAGCCACGTAGTTCTCCTAATAAATTAAATGCGCTCTTCAATGATACCGCCACCTAGACACACGTTGTCTTTATAGAAAACGGCAGATTGCCCTGGTGTAACGGCGACCTGGGGCTCATCAAAGATGACTTTGATGTTGCTATCATCCATTGGAATGATAGTACAAGGGATATCTTGTTGACGATAACGTGTTTTCACTGTGCATGTCATTGGTTCAGTGATGATTTCACGATCAACCCAGTGCAATTGAGATGCACGTAAGCCATTTGACTTTAATAACGGGTGATCGGCACCTTGTACAGCAATTAAGACATTACGTTTAAGATCTTTTTCAGCGACATACCATGGTTCTTCATTACCGCCGCCGCCTTTTTGGCCACCAATATGTAGACCCTTACGCTGCCCTAACGTGTGGTACATTAAACCTTGGTGCTCGCCAATGACAGCGCCTTCAGGTGTCTCAATTTTACCCGGTTGCGCAGGTAAATAGCGAGACAAGAAGTCGGTAAATTTGCGCTCACCAATAAAACAGATACCGGTTGAGTCTTTTTTCTTCGCAGTAATCAGGTCTTGCTCTTCTGCGATACGACGTACTTCAGGTTTTTCTAGCTCACCCACTGGAAATAGACTGCGGGCTACTTGCTCATGGCTCAATGTATATAGGAAATAGCTTTGGTCTTTGTTGCTATCTAAGCCACGTAGCATTTGTGGCTTTTCACCGTTTTCAGGGAACGTACGGCTGACATAATGCCCCATGGCAATATAGTCTGCATCGAGTACTTCATCGGCGAACTCTAAAAAGGCTTTGAACTTGATTTCTTTGTTACAAAGAATGTCCGGGTTTGGCGTACGACCCGCTTTATACTCAGCTAAGAAGTACTCAAAGACGTTATCCCAGTATTCTGCAGCAAAGTTGATAGTATGAAGGTGGATACCTAGCTTGTCGCAAACAGCTTGTGCGTCTGCAAGATCTTCTGCAGCCGTGCAGTACTCTTCGTTATCGTCTTCTTCCCAGTTCTTCATAAACAGGCCTTCTACTTGATAGCCCTGCTGTTTTAGAAGATAGGCAGAAACGGATGAGTCCACACCGCCGGACATACCGACGATCACTTTCTTTTGGCTGTTATCAGACATGTTTAAATACCACCTATAGTAATTGGACGCAGATTTTAGCAGAAACAAAACGTGCAATACAGTTCCGCGAACTAAATCACACTTTGTTAAGTGCGTTATGTGTGTCTTCAATGGGAGAAATACAAGTCTTTTGACAAAAAAATGAATAGGTAAACGTTTGCCTTGATTGCCTATGTTGCTCTGATGATCTATACAGAGTTAGAATTGCCGCCTTCTTTTTCCCTAAGCAGATTACGTTATGAAATTCCCTGGCCAAAGAAAATCCAAGCACTACTTTCCCGTTCATGCTCGCGACCCATTAGTGAGCCAAGCGCAAAGCAGTAAAAAAATGTCTAAAACGCATATTGTCGGTATTGACCAAACCTTGGTTGATATTGAAGCGAAAGTAGACAGTAGCTTGATCGAAAAATATCGTTTGAGTAAAGGACATTCATTGGTTATTGATGATAAAGCCGCGGAAGCTTTATACACGGAGTTAAAGGAAAAAGAACTCATCACCAATGAATTCGCGGGTGGAACGATAGGGAATACATTACATAACTTTTCTGTACTCGCGGATGATAAGTCGGTGCTATTGGGTGTGATGAGCTCAGATATTAAGATTGGTAGCTACGGGTACCGTTATCTGTGCAATACATCAAGCCGCATGGATCTTAACTATTTGCAAGGTGTTGATGGTGCGATAGGGCGCTGCTTCACTCTTATTACTGAAGACGGCGAGCGTACGTTTGCAATTAGTGAAGGGAAAATGAACCAGCTTAAGCCGGAAAGTATCCCTGAAAATATCTTCAAAAAAGCGTCAGCGTTAGTATTAACCGCTTATTTAGTGCGTTGTAAACCGGGCGATCCAATGCCAGAAGCGACCATGCAGGCGATAGAGTATGCCAAAAAATATAACGTGCCAGTGGTACTAACGTTAGGGACCCGTTTTGTTATTCAAGACGACCCTGAATATTGGCAGGATTTTTTAAAGCAGCATGTCACCGTTGTTGCGATGAATGAAGATGAAGCAGAAGCTCTGACTGGAGAAAGCGATCCTTTAGCGGCATCGGATAAAGCGCTAGAGTGGGTAGATTTAGTTCTGTGTACCGCAGGCCCAATTGGGTTATTTATGGGGGTATACAGAAGATGATGCTAAGCGAGAAACATCATTACCACTATTGCCTGGTAGTATTGCGGAATTTAATCGTTACGAGTTTAGTCGCCCCGCGGTAAAAGCAGAGTGTAATAACCCAATTAAAGTGTATTCTCATATTGCACCGTATATGGGCGGCCCAGAGAAAATTAAAAATACCAATGGTGCGGGCGATGCAGCGCTTTCAGCATTATTGCATGACATGGCAGCAAATAAACACCATAGAGAAAATGTGCCTAACTCTAGTAAGCATCAATATCAGTTTTTAACGTACTCATCTTTTTCACAAGTATGCAAGTATTCTAATAGAGCAAGTTATGAAGTGTTGGTTCAGCATTCGCCAAGGTTGTCGAGGGGTTTACCAGAAAGAGAAGACAGCTTAGAAGAAGCGTATTGGGAAAGATAATAAAAAAGCGCCGTAGGGCGCTTTTTTTATATAACTCTAGTTCTATTAGAATAGAGAATTAAAGTTCAAATTCTTCTAGAGACTTACCAGCATCTAACGCAGCTTGAATTACTGATGGAGTACGGCCTTGACCAGTCCATGTTTTTTCTGCGCCATTACCATCAACATATTTGTATTTTGCAGGGCGTGGTGCACGTTTGCTTTTGCTTTTTGCTTTTGATTCACCAGACAATGCTGCAATTAAATCTTCAACGTCGATGCCATCTTTAGCAATCATTTGAGCGTATTCGCTTAGCTTAGCTTCACGAGCTTCTCTTTCTGCTCTTTCTTCTTTTTCAGACTCTTGACGCTCAGAGACAACAAGCGTTAATTTTTCTAGTGCTTCTTCAAGTTGCTCAATCGTTAGTTCACGAGCAAATGCACGCAGGCTACGAATATTAAGCAAAGTTTTGGTTAATTCAGACATGACAATTCCCATGATTTATTTTGTTCGAGATTAATAATAAACGTCATTTTCTATATTGACAATAAAATAGCTGTAACAAAAGTAAAAATAGATTAATTTTTACAGGAAATTGATAAAAGAATGAGAAACAGCTCTAAATGTAACGTGTGATTACATTAATAGTCATGGTTTAACAATGTTTTTAATGATACTGCGAGCGGTATCAATACGAGTTCACTAGATGGTAGATAGCGTGGTTGCATATTTGTCTATCATCTTTCAGGGCGTTTAAATGGCGTGAAAGTTACACTTCTAAGTGAACTAAAGTAAATAGTAAATGTCGGGCTTAATTATGCTAAATGTCTATAGTTCGTGTACTTTAGGGAGTGAGCAAACATTAACGCTCTATTATTTATTTAGTATCAGCTATTAGAGTTCCGAAGAGTAGCGCGTCCAAACGTACAATGTTGTTGCAATACCGCTACGAAATATAGTGATAATTGTCGTCGTAGTCTTTTGGAATCATACTCCATTTCTAAATAATCTCAGCCATACCTCTCTCTATCTATAACAACTCATTCACAATATTGATGTTGCAATTGACTGTTCAGTAAGTACAATGGCGCGCACCTAATGCAAAAGTAAGAATTTTCTTCTAATGCTACACTTGTAGGATTAGTGGTAAACGTTACTTTTGATGTAGAGGTGCGACTGCGAAAAGTACTTGTCGTTGGGGTGATGCCAATGGACGACAACAAAAGGCGCAGTCGCCGAAGTGAGAATAGAAGATCACGCTTTCTCGCTGGGGTTGTCTCTGAAAGGAACAACACTGCCATAGTCTATTATTTGTTAAACTATGGAGCGCTACTGTAGGGGTTGGGAAAGCATTCGCTTTTCTTTCGCTTATTCAACATTTGTTGAAATCTGTATGTGTATACCCAAAACGGGTGTTTACATATGTCTGCAGTAGATCTCTAACCATAATTAAAACTGGTTTTTGAAGATCATGAACTTAATCGATTTTGCTTCCTCACCATTGTCATTGCTGCCGCCGATCGTAGCTTTGAGTTTGGCTATTATCACACGTCGCGTTTTACTCTCTTTAGGAGTAGGTATTGTTCTCGGTGCCTTCCTTCTTAATGATTACTCTGTTGCCAATGCCGCAGGTTACGTCTTTGATACTGTTTCTGGTGTCATCATTGAAGACGGTGGCTTGAATCTTTGGAATATGAGTATCGTCGGCTTCTTATTGTTGCTTGGTATGATGACGGCACTCCTCACCTTATCCGGTGGTACAAAAGCATTTGCTGAATGGGCGCAGTCTCGCGTAAAAAGCAAGCGCGGTTCCAAATTACTGGCAGCATTCCTTGGCGTTTTCATTTTTGTTGATGACTACTTTAACAGCCTTGCGGTTGGCGCCATTTCACGCCCAGTAACGGATCGCTTTTATGTGTCACGTGCGAAGCTTGCCTACATTTTAGACTCGACAGCCGCCCCAATGTGCGTATTGATGCCTGCTTCTAGCTGGGGCGCTTATATCATGACGATTGTCAGTGGCATCCTAATTAGTCATGGTATTACTGAATACTCGGCAATTGGTGCTTATGTTCGACTCATTCCAATGAATTTTTATGCTGTCTTTGCGTTACTAATGGTGTTTGCTGTAGCTTGGTTCCAACTTGATGTTGGTCCAATGCGTAAACATGAGATGCGCGCTAAGCAAGGGATTGGTTTTGATCATGACCAAGAAAACGACGCAAAAGAAGCACACGAACTAAACGAAGAGCTTGATATTAAAGAAAGCGACTTTGGGTCAGTATCTGATCTTGTTCTTCCTATCGTCGTGCTTATCTTTGCCATGGTCGGAGCGATGCTATTTACGGGTAGCCAAGCCCTAGCTGCTGACGGCCTAGCGTTTAATATGTTAGGGGCATTTGAAAATACCGATGTAGGTATGTCACTGATTTACGGTGGCAGTGCTGGTCTTGCAATGGCGATTTATACGGTAGTGAAGCAAAAGCTAGCCGTAAAAGATATCGCACTAACGATGTGGATTGGTGCTAAATCGATGTTTGGTGCAATTCTGATCTTGTTCTTTGCATGGTCAATTGGCTCTGTGATTGGCGATATGAAGACCTATGCTTACTTGTCGTCTACCGTTCAAGGCAATATAGATGTTCATTGGTTGCTTAGGTGATTTTGTTCCTATTGGCTGGCTTGATGGCATTTTCAACCGATACGTCATGGGGTACGTTTGGCATTATGTTACCAATTGCGGGTGACATGGCTGGTGCGACGGATATCGCTATGATGTTACCAATGTTAGGTGCGGTACTGGCTGGTTCGGTATTTGGTGACCACTGTTCACCCATTTCAGATACGACGATTTTGTCTTCAACAGGTGCTCGTTGTAATCACATTGACCACGTATCGACTCAGTTGCCATATGCATTGTCCGTCGCTGTTGTGTCTTGCGTCGGTTTCATCGCGCTAGGTATGACAAATTCGGTTTGGATATCATTCGCTGCAGCTAGCGTAACCTTTGTATTAGTTTGTTGTGTACTTTCTGCGCTATCTAAAGCTCGAATGACAAAAGACGTTAAAGCGTAACTGATATCTTTTATCGTGATGAGTAGATTAAAAAGAGCCTATTAGGGCTCTTTTTTTGACTCGCTGCAACGAGAATGACATCGTGAGTGCGTCCAATTGGGTTCGAACTAGATTAAATTTTAAAAAACTGCAAATTAATTGTTGAAAATTTAACTGAGCTTAGTTAGTGTGAAGTCACAGCTCAAAAGGAATCGCCAAATAACTATGCGTAATAACGATATGAACATTCATCATCACCATCATCACCCAATCTAGTCTTTCGGGAGATGCACGCATACCTGAGAGCTAAAAAAACTCTCGGTGGTTCGAAGCAAGATTTAAGAATTTAACCCTCGGGAGACTAAAGCTCCCGAGGGTTTTTTCGTTTTATAATTTAAGAAATCAATAATTTGCACAGGGATACAGCAATGCAATCACAACGCCTAAGAATCGCAATTCAAAAGAAAGGTCGTCTTAGCAGAGACAGCCAAGACCTACTAAAAAAATGTGGAGTGAAGTTCAATGTCATGGGTGAGCGCCTTGTGGTTCATTCACTAAATATGCCAATAGATTTGTTATTGGTGCGTGATGATGACATTCCTGGGCTCATCATGGATGGTGTCGTTGATCTGGGCTTTATTGGTGAAAATGAATTAGAAGAAGTGCGTTTAGACCGTATAGCACTGGGTGAGCCCAACGAATTTCTTACGTTGCGCCGTCTCGATTTTGGTGGATGCCGTTTATCCATTGCGATTGATAAAGACGAAACGTATAACGGACCACAAGATTTGGCAGGTAAGCGCATTGCCACAACATACCCTCAACTTCTGAAATCTTATATGGATGAGCAAGGCGTGAACTTCAGTGCATGTATGCTAACCGGTTCGGTAGAAGTGGCCCCCCGAGCTGGGCTTGCTGATGCGATTGCCGACTTAGTTTCAACAGGCGCAACGCTAGAAGCTAACGGCTTAAAAGAAGCGGAAGTGATTTTCCGTTCTAAAGCGACGCTGATTCAGCGTAAAGGTGAGTTTGATGCGGATAAGTTAGCGCTGATTGAAAAGCTGCTGACGCGTATGCAAGGTGTGCAGCAAGCGAAAGAATCCAAGTACATTATGCTACATGCCCCAGTTGAAAAATTAGAACAGATTAAAGCGTTGCTGCCTGGTGCAGAAGATCCAACGGTATTACCGCTATCTACTGACAAAGAGCGTGTTGCCGTTCATTTAGTCAGTACCGAAAACTTGTTCTGGGAAACAATGGAAGGCTTAAAAGAACTGGGTGCGAGTTCAATACTCGTGCTGCCAATTGAAAAAATGATGGGGTAAAGACTATGAGAACCGTTGTATGGCGCTCACTGAGCCAATCCCAACAAGAATCAATTTTGGAGCGCCCCGCTATTGCTGACGGAGCGAATATTACCGCTGCTGTGTCTTCAGTCATTGAGCAGGTGCGCCAAGGCGGCGATAGCGCGGTATTAGCGTTGACCGAAAAGTTTGATAGGGTTCGCCCGGACTCTATTCGAGTGTCTAGTGACGAGATTGACGCAGCCTCAGGTCGCCTTTCCGCGAAAATGAAGCAAGCACTAGAGCAAGCGTATGCCAATATTTCAACCTTTCATAAAGCGCAGAAGCCACAACCACTGAAGGTGGAGACGCAACCTGGCGTGGTTTGTGAGCAAGTGACGCGCCCGATTAATAAAGTGGGTTTGTACATTCCTGGTGGAAGTGCGCCATTGCCTTCCACGGTATTAATGTTAGGCGTACCAGCACAAATCGCGGGATGCCGGAAGGTCGTGTTGTGTTCGCCACCCCCATTGCTGATGAAATTTTGTATGTGGCTAAACTCTGCAAGATTGACGAAGTTTATAACATCGGCGGTGGTCAGGCGGTCGCGGCAATGGCTTATGGGACAGAATCGGTAGCCAAAGTGGATAAGATCTTTGGTCCAGGCAATGCCTATGTTACAGAAGCGAAGCGTCAGGTGAGTAATGATTTTCGTGGTGCGGCAATTGACATGCCAGCGGGTCCTTCTGAAGTGCTGGTTATTGCCGATGATAGTGCCGATCCAGAATTCATCGCCGCAGATCTGTTGAGTCAAGCGGAGCATGGTCCAGATTCTCAGGTTGTTTTGGTGACACCATCAGCCGTCTTGGCCGATCAAGTCACAGAAGCGGTACGTAACCAACTCAAAGATCTGTCGCGTGCAGAAATTGCAGAGAAAGCATTAGGGTCAAGCTTGGTGATTATTGCTGACTCGCTAACTCAATGTGTGTCTATTTCGAATTATTACGGCCCAGAACATTTAATTGTACAAACTAAAAACCCGCGTGAGCTGCTGTCGTTACTCGATAATGCGGGCTCTATATTCTTAGGTGATTGGTCACCGGAGTCGGTTGGAGATTATGCGTCCGGAACCAATCACGTGTTACCCACGTACGGTTACACAAAAACGCACTCTAGCTTAGGTCTAGCAGATTTCTCAAAACGCATGACCGTACAAGAGCTGTCAAAGCAGGGGCTAGAGCTACTCGCGCCAACCGTGGTAACAATGGCTGAAGCAGAAGGGTTAGATGCACACAAACGAGCAGTGACAATCCGTGTGGAAAAGTTGATGCAGGAGCAGAAGTGATGGAAAAATTGGCTCGTAAACAAGTTCAAGCGTTAACGCCTTACATGTCAGCAAGACGAATTGGTGGCAGTGGTGATATTTGGTTGAACGCCAATGAATCACCCTTTGATAACGAATACAAAACAGATTTCGCTCGTCTTAATCGCTACAGCGAATGCCAGCCGAAAGCTCTCATCGAAGCTTACGCCTCCTATGCGGGTGTTGAGGCGAATCAAACGCTAACCTCACGTGGTGCAGATGAAGGTATTGAGCTATTGATACGTGCTTTTTGCGAACCAGGGGAAGACAGTATTTTATATTGTCCACCAACCTATGGTATGTATGCCATTAGCGCTGAAACCATCGGTGTTGAGCGAAAAGTCGTGCCACTCACTGCCGATTGGCAGCTTGACCTTCCAACGATTGAAGCAAACTTAGACACGGTTAAGCTCGTGTTTGTCTGTAGTCCAAATAATCCAACGGGGAATTTGGTCAACCGTGATGACATTATTACCTTGCTTGAAATGACAAAAGATAAAGCAATTGTCGTAATGGATGAGGCGTATATTGATTTTTGCCCTGAAGCCTCAACGGCGGACTTACTGGCGGATTACCCGAATCTGGCGATTTTACGAACGCTATCCAAAGCATTTGCGCTTGCTGGTTTACGATGTGGCTTTACCTTGGCGAATGCGCCGTTAATTAATGTTCTTCTAAAGGTTATTGCGCCATACCCAGTGCCTGTCCCCGTCGCTGATATTGCGATTCAAGCATTATCAGAAAGCGGGTTAGCAAGGGCTAAGTACCAAGTGTTGGACCTGAATGCCAACCGTGCGTATTTGCAAGCTGGTTTGTCAATGCTACCGGGAGTCTTGGTCCATGAAGGGTGGGGAAACTACCTGTTAGTTGAGTTCACCAATGGTGACGAACTATTCAAAGCCACTTGGGACAACGGTATTATTTTACGTAATTCACCAATTGAAAACTGTGTACGTATCAGTGTTGGTAATCGCGAAGAGTGCGAGAAAACGTTGGCATTTATCCGCAATCAAATTAATCAAAGCGCTGCCTAACAGAGCATACTGACAAGGAATTTTATAGTGAGCAATCAACAAAAAATCTTATTTATCGACCGCGATGGCACGCTGATTGTCGAGCCGCCCGTTGATTTTCAAGTCGATCGTTTGGATAAGCTGAAATTAGAACCGTATGTGATCCCAAGTTTGTTGGCATTGCAAAATACGGGTTACCGACTCGTGATGGTAACCAATCAGGACGGACTGGGTACCGACAGTTATCCCCAAGCTGATTTTGATGCGCCACAAGATATGATGATGGAAATCTTTGAATCGCAAGGCGTCAAGTTTGACGATGTCCTTATTTGCCCGCACTTCGATGAAGACAACTGTTCATGCCGCAAGCCAAAGCTGGGTATGGTGAAAGAGTATTTACAAAGTGGCAAGGTCGATTTTAAAACATCGGTTGTTATCGGTGACCGAGAGACCGATTTGCAGCTTGCCGAAAATATGGCAATTCGTGGCATCCAATATCATCCGCAAACGATGGGCTGGAGAGAGATCCTAAAAGATCTCACGGTTAACGCTCGTACAGCAGAAGTCATAAGAACGACAAAAGAAACCGACATTAAGGTGTTAGTTAACCTTGATGAAGCTTATGGCAACGAGATTTCGACCGGAATGGGCTTCTTCGATCATATGTTGGATCAAATTGCCACACACGGCGGTTTCCAAATGAAAATTGATGTGAAAGGTGATCTACATATCGATGATCATCACACGATTGAAGATACGGCGTTGGCACTCGGTCAGGCGTTGAAAGAAGCGTTAGGTGATAAGCGTGGTATTGGTCGGTTTGGATTCAGTTTACCGATGGATGAATGTTTAGCGCAATGTGGACTCGATTTGTCTGGACGTCCATACCTTAAATTTGAAGCGGAATTTTCCCGCGAACAAGTTGGCGATTTATCTACCGAGATGGTCGTGCACTTCTTCCGTTCGCTAACGGACACTTTAGCGTGTACGCTGCACCTTTCGTCATCAGGCCACAACGATCACCACATTATTGAGAGCCTCTTCAAAGCATTTGGTCGAACCTTACGTCAGGCGATTAAAGTGGAAGGTACCGAGCTCCCGAGCAGTAAAGGGGTGTTGTAATGGCTAAAGCAGAACAAAAAGTCGTTATTATTGATACTGGTTGCGCTAATGTATCTTCGGTTAAGTTTGCGATTGAGCGCCTTGGTTACCAGGTCACAATATCAAAAGATGCCGATATCGTCCTTGCCGCCGATAAACTGTTTTTACCCGGTGTCGGCACGGCGAGTGAGGCGATGAAAAACCTCGAACAACGGGATCTTATTGAACTTGTGAAAAAGGTCGAGCAACCGCTGCTCGGAATTTGTTTGGGCATGCAGCTGCTTGGAAAACTCTCACAAGAGAAAGGGCAAAAAGCGGACGAAATAGTTGAATGTCTAGGGCTTTGCTCTGGCGAAGTTAAAAAACTGGAAACTGGTGACTTACCCTTACCACACATGGGCTGGAATACCGTGAAGGCGGATGAAGGAAATCCTTTATTCTCGGGTATTGAAGATTCTGAGTATTTCTACTTTGTGCATAGCTTTGGTATGCCAGTAGGTGATTATACCATTGCGCAGTGTGATTATGGTTTCCCTTTTAGTGCTGCTATCCAAAGTGGTAACTATTATGGTGTGCAATTTCACCCAGAGCGCTCGTCTAAAGCTGGCTCAAAGCTAATCCAGAATTTTCTTGAGTTGTTATAAGGCGTTTATTCTCTATAAGAACGCCAACTTATCAGCATTGCTATGTGGGTTGATAGGCAGCGCAAAGCGCGCTATTTAAGATGAGTTAAAAAATATTAGTTAAAAATTAGTGAAAGGGACTTAACAGTGATAATTCCAGCACTCGATTTAATCGAAGGACAAGTCGTTAGACTTTATCAAGGCGACTATGGTCAAGTGACCGAGTATAAGGTTGATCCTGCGCAGCAGTTCAACCTCTATCATCAAGCGGGCGCAGACTGGTTGCACCTTGTTGACCTTACTGTGTGCTAAAGACACCACGGCACGCCAATTGGATTTAATTGCGACCTTGCTTGCGAGCACACCTGCCCATATACAGATTGGTGGAGGGGTTCGTAGTGAGCAAGATGTGGTGGATCTATTAGAAGCCGGTGCTCAGCGTGTTGTCGTCGGTTCGACAGCGGTCAAAGAACCCGAACTTGTGAAGGGATGGATGGAAAAATATGGTCCTGAAAAAATCGTCCTTGCGCTCGATATTAACATTGATGCCGATGGCGTCAGAAATGTCGCTATTTCGGGCTGGCAAGAAGACTCTGGGGTGACCATCGAAGCGCTTATTGACGATTATTTGACCGTTGGCTTAACTCATGTGTTATGTACCGATATTTCACGTGACGGGACGCTAAAAGGCAGCAATGTAGAGCTTTATGTCGACTTGTGTCAGCAATACCCGCAAGTCCAGTTTCAGTCATCAGGTGGTATTGGTAGCTTAGATGATATTGCCGCTTTGAAAGGCAGTGGTGTTTCCGGGGTCATTGTTGGGCGCGCACTGCTTGATGGCCAATTTACTGCCGAGCAGGCCTTCTCATTGTGGAATACGGCAGCATAACAGCCAGCAAGTCACCAAAATAAAAACAGCACGTCTAATGTGCTGTTTTTTTATGCGTGCAAGATAGCGTCGACCAACAAAACGCTACTCAAGTCTCACTTCTATCAATAAGCGGGTAGATCATAAGTTCTGCTAATAATGGATAAGTTAGGCTAATGTACTAATTATCCATCAGGTTAATAGGCATAAACTCCAATATTGACTGGTTTTATGTAACATTTTGGAAATATATCAAATTGATTTTGATAATGAACGCTAAGTGACTAGATTTGCATCTATCGGCTACTATTATTCACAAAGTCGAGGTTAAAGCACTTTAACATGCATATTTTCTCAGTTATAATCGCTGAATTAGCGAGTATATTAGGTTAATAATTTGTTGCAAACCGCACTTTGTAGTGCTAGCTTGTATCGAATATCAAAAGGTCGGAGTACCTTCGCAGTCAATAAAATACAGGGAGCACAAGCGCATGAATGATGTACCAGCGCTGGACATAAAAGAACTGCACAAGACGTTTGGTCAAAATGAAGTTTTAAAGGGGATTTCCCTTACCGCTCATAAAGGTGATGTCATTTCAATCATTGGCTCATCGGGCTCTGGAAAAAGTACATTTCTTCGCTGCATTAACCTTCTAGAAACACCGACTCAGGGCGAAATCTGGGTAAACGGTGAACTGATTCAAATGAAAAATAATCGCTCTGGCGAATCTGTGCCTGTCAATGAAAAGCAGGTGCAGCGTATTCGTTCACGTCTTGCGATGGTATTTCAAGGGTTCAATTTGTGGTCTCACATGACGGTACTAGAGAACGTCATCGAAGCACCCATTCATGTACTGGGTGTCCCTAAAGCTCAAGCTATTGAAAACGCAGAATTACTTCTTAAAAAGGTCGGTCTTTACGAACGCAAAGATTACTATCCGGGTCATCTATCTGGTGGTCAACAACAACGAGCAGCCATTGCGCGTGCACTTGCTGTTGAACCTGAGGTCATGTTGTTTGACGAGCCGACCTCTGCACTGGACCCTGAGCTTGTTGGGGAAGTCTTAGGTGTTATGCGTGACCTAGCCGAAGAAGGGCGAACAATGCTAGTAGTAACACATGAAATGGCATTTGCACGTGATGTGTCTAACCACGTGATGTTTCTTCATCAAGGGCTGGTGGAAGAGCAGGGCGATCCTGCGCAGCTTTTTACTACACCAAAATCGGAACGTTTAAAACAATTTATCTCTTCGATATATTAATTTGAGAGCATCTCTATTTTGAGTGCGGCTCAAAATAACGATAAAAAGCAACACAACACAACACAACACAATACAATACAAAAACAAAATAATGTAAGTTAGAAATAATCTAAATCACAGGAGTATGGAAATGAAAAAGTGGTTATTAGCAGCAGCGATTGTTGCAACAGCAGCAACTGGGGTAGCGCAAGCAAAGGAATGGAAAACAGTGCGTTTTGGCATTGAAGGTGCGTACCCTCCGTTTAGCTGGACAGAAGCTGATGGGTCATTAAAAGGTTTCGACGTTGACATGGCGAATGCGCTTTGTGAAGAGTTGAAAGCAAAATGTGTCATCGTTCCTCAAGATTGGGATGGCATTATTCCTTCGTTATTGGCTCGTAAATATGACGCAATCATTGCTGCAATGTCGATTACTGAAGAACGTAAAAAGAAAATCGATTTCACCTAAGCAAATACGCACTGATCCCGAACAAATTTATTGCTAAGAAAGGCGCTGGTATTGATTTTGAAAATCTAAATGGCGTCAAAATCGGTGTGCAACGTGCAACCACTCATGATAAATATCTCACGGACAACTTTGGCGACAGCGTTGAAATTGTACGTTATGGATCATTCGATGAAGCGTACCTTGATTTAGGTAATGGTCGTATTGCTGCTGTCCTTGGTGATGCGTCAGCATTGGAAGACGGCGTACTTAAGAAAGAAGGCGGAGAAGCATACGAATTCGTTGGTCCTTCTTTGACGGATCCAAAATGGTTTGGTGACGGCTTCGGTATCGCAGTACGTAAACAAGATAAGGACCTCACTAAGCAATTGGATGCGGCAATCCTGTCATTACGTGAGAAAGGTATATACCAAGATATCGCTGCAAAATACTTTAACTATGACGTATACGGTGAGTAATTTACTTATCTAATTACGCTTTGATAAGGCTTGAGTGTTATCTCAAGCCTTTTTACCAAATAGGGCTCGATAACGTATTTGGTAAGTTTATCAATATTTAAGTTTCGCTGTTGGAAGAAGCTATGCTCGATTTACAAGGATATGAAGCCTCTATTTTAAAAGGGGCAGTGTTGACGATAGAAGTAGCGGTACTGTCGCTCATTCTTGCCATGCTTTTGGGCATGTTAGGTGCGTTGGCTAAACTTGCTCCTTATCGTTGGGCACGCGCGATAGCCACGCTATATACAACTGTTATTCGCGGCATCCCGGATTTGGTGCTGATGATGTTGATCTTCTTTGGCGGACAGATCTTACTTAATAATAGTCTGTATGCGGCCAATGAATGGCTCAATAACTGGTTCACATCCAGTGATCCTAATCATGAGTGGACGTCATATTTACCCGATTATATTGATGTTTCGCCATTTATTGCCTGATGTTCTTACCATCGGTTTCATCTTCGGTGCGTACATGGCGGAGACCTTTCGGGGCGCTATTATGGCCGTTGATAAAGGTGAAATGGAGGCAGCAAAAGCCTACGGTATGAGTGGACCAATGGCGTTTCGACGCATTTTATTGCCACAAATGATCCGACATGCATTACCCGGTTTCGGCAACAACTGGTTAGTACTATTGAAAACCACCGCACTTGTTTCCATCATTGGGTTGGAAGACATGGTACGAGTGAGTTCGTTAGCGGCAGGATCGACTAAGATGCCATTTACGTTTTACATGACGGTCGCCCTAATATTTTTGTTTTTTACCGCAGTATCGACAGGCTTTCTCAAGCTGGTTGAGCGCAAATTCAGTATTCATACGAGGTAGATATGGACTTTTCTATCATTATCGACAGTTTTCCTGTTTACCTTGACGGACTATGGACGACGGCATGGCTGGTTTCATTGGCATTAGTGATTGGTTTGTGTGTTGCTATTCCGTTGGCGATTGCTCGTAATAGTAATAACTATTTGGCGATAGCACCTTCGTGGGCATTTATCTATTTTTTCCGTGGTACGCCGTTATTAGTCCAGTTGTATCTTATTTACTATGGTATGGATCAGTTTTTCCCCGTCAAAGACACGTTGTGGGAAAACGCATGGTTTTGTGCGTTAGTCGCATTTGTATTGAATACTTCAGCGTATACCGCGGAGATTATTCGAGGTGCCATTAATGGCTTACCAAAAGGGGAAGTTGAAGCGGCGAAAGCTTATGGGATGGGGTACTGGAAAACCTATCGTCGAATTATTTTGCCAAGTGCGCTACGTCGTGCGCTTCCTGCTTATAGTAACGAAGTGATCTTCATGTTACATGGTTCTGCTGTGGCTGGCATTGTCACTATTATGGATCTAACGGGAGCGGCAAGGTTGGTGAACGCTCGCTATTATGCCCCTTTTGAGTCGTTTTTAGCCGCTGGTATGTTTTATATGGCGCTGACGTTTATCATTCTCTGGGTATTTAAAAATGCTGAGAAACGTTTCCTAGCGTATTTACGCCCATTAAGCTAATTTACTGAAATAGCAAATAAGTAATAAAAAGCGCCGCGGTTGAATGCCGCGGCGCTTTTTCTATTGGCCTATGCCTCATGAGCGGATGCTATCTCGCTTTCTATAGCGCCACAGTAGCCTTATTTAAATGTCGACCAAATAGGTGCGTGATCAGAAGGTTTCTCGATGCCGCGCAGCTCGTAGTCAATACCCGCTTCGATACATCGGGTTGATAGCGATGGCGTCGCTAGCACGACATCAATACGTAGCCCTCTGTTATCAACAAATCCTTTTGAGCGATAGTCAAACCATGAAAATTGATCATCAACATTTGGGTGTAACTGGCGGAAAGTGTCAATAAAACCCCAGTCAAGCAGACGCTTTAGCCACTCTCGTTCTTCTGGTTGAAATGAGCATTTGCCCGTTTTGAGCCAGCGCTTTTGGTTAGGCGCGCCGATGCCAATATCTAAGTCAATCGGGCTGATATTAATATCACCCATGATGATGACGTCGTCTTCAGGTGTATGGTATTCGTCTAAATACGTCATTAAGTCGTTGTAAAACTCACGTTTATACGGGAACTTAGTTTCATGGGTGATGTTGTCACCCTGAGGAAAGTAACCATTGAGCACCGTTACTTTCTTGCCATTATCATTATCAAACGTCGCCATGATCATACGTTTTTGGTGGTCGTCATTATCTGTAGGAAACCCGTATTGCACAGACGTTGGCTTTTGCTTACACAGCATGGCGACGCCATAGTGCGCTTTTTGACCATGAAAATAGACGTGATAGCCCATGGCTTCGACGTCTTCAATAGGAAAGGCATCATTGTGTACTTTGATTTCTTGTAGTCCGATGACATCGGGTTGGTGTTTATCAATGACGGCTTGCAATTGATGCAATCGAGCTCTAAGTCCATTGATGTTAAAACTGATGACTTTCATTGGAGATGGTCCTGTATTTTTTCCGATCCGATAACAGAAATATTAGCATTGTCATAGAGATGGGTATACTTCAAATTATTGAGTTACAAGTGTAATAATGTTGTAATAAAAAGCTCAATAAAAAGGATGTTCTGTCGATAACATGCCTACATGGATAACCGTTTGCGAAAAGGATGTATTATGCGAACTCTCTCCGTTCAGTGGAAAATTACGATTTTAGCTTATTGCTGCTTATTATTTACTTCTTTGGCTCTCATTGGCTTTTCGCTTTATAACGCCACCAATAATCAACAAGCCACTCAGAAGCTGAGCTCCCAATCTGTAGTGGAAAAGTCGGAGGCGTTATTAGAAGCGCGAGCCGAAATCAACGCACGAGAAGTCAAAGATTATTTCAGCGAAGCTATTTTTCGGGCAGAGATGCTCATTTCCAACGCAAAATTTCAAAAATCTAATGCGGAAGAAAACTTTGTGCCGAGCGAAGATTTGCGCACTGCGTTAGATGAAATGCTTCGCCAGGCCGTTATTCAGTTTCCTTCTATCGAAGGGGCTTACTTGGTATTTAAACCGAACCTCCTTGATGGAGAAGACTCGAATTATGAAGGGGCAGACTATGTCGGTTCGAATGAGCGCGGTCAGTTCGCCACTTACTGGAAAATTGCAGAGACAGGTGAAAATGCCAACCGACATGTGTTGAGTCAGGCGGATTTAGATAACTTTGCAGACGCTGAGCGATTTTATTGTCCGCTGGCGACAGAATCCGCCTGTGTGAGTACACCGAAGGCGACGCAAATAGCGGGCAGTACTCACTTGAGTTCGTCGCTATCGATACCGATTGAAGTTGATAACATGATTATTGGTTTTTTAGGTATTGATTTGGGGTTAACGCAACTGGCACAGACTGTCACGCAATCGGATACGAGCTTGTTTGGCGGCAGTGGTCAGGTCAATATTGTCAGCTTGGATGAATCGGTCATTGCCAGTGACAATGCTGATGTAAAAGCTTGCGACGCCATTTGTCAGCTCAGTATTGTCAAACAATCAAGTGACAGATCTGATGTTTGGCGAAGAAGCCGTTATTCAGTGGAGTGCTGATGGTGAGTGGTTAACGGTATTTAACCCTATCTCTATTGCAAATCAAACCTGGGGCGTATTTTTTGATATGCCAAGAAGTTCGGTGTTAAGCGATGCCATTCGTCTTGACCAAACGCTGTCATCTCAACTTGAAGAAGGGATCGTTAGTGAAATTTTAGTCGGTGTAGGGTTTGTATTCATTGGTCTTGTGATCATCGGCGTTATGTCTCATAGCCTGGTAAAGCCAATTCGCGAAGTTGTGTCGAGACTCGAGGACATCGCTACTGGAGAAGGGGATTTAACTCAACGCCTGGAGGTGAAGTCTGGAGACGAAATTGGCCAGCTTGCGACTCAGTTTAACGCTTTCCTAGAGAAGCTTCAGACGACGATTTCGCAGGTTGCCACGACATCAAAACAGGTAATCGAAACCGCGGAGCAGGCGAAATTAACCGCGGCTTCCAGTCGAGTGAGCTGTGATGCGCAGTTTAGAGAGGTGGATCTCGTCGCCACAGCGTCAGAAGAAATGACCCAAACCGCATCGCTGGTGGTGCAAAATGCCGAAACCGCGGTTGAAGCGGCGGCGTCGGCTAATGACTCAGCCAGCCAAGGGCAAGAGGTCGCCGAGCTTTCCGCCGCTGAAATGGTGAGATTGGTCGAGCAAATGAAAGCGACGGTTCCAATAGTGGAAGAGCTGGCTCAGAACAATGCCAATATTACCGCGATTTTGGCGGTCATTGAGGGCATTTCCGAACAGACTAACCTCCTTGCGCTTAATGCGGCGATAGAGGCGGCGCGTGCGGGTGAGCAGGGTAGGGGCTTTGCTGTGGTTGCCGATGAAGTGCGCAGTTTAGCGAGCCGCACACATGACTCGGTAGGTGAGATCCGCGAAGTGATCGAGCGCGTACAAACGGGCACTAAAGATGTGGTTAACGCGATTCAGCAAGGATCGCACCTCGCCGATTCTACCGCCACGCATGTGCAACAAGCGGTGACATCATTGAGTAAGATCTTTGAGTCTATTTCAGCGATCAACGACATGAACTCACAAATCGTCAAGGCCGCTGAAGAGCAGCAGTCAGTCTCGACCGAAGTGAATCAAAACGTGACGAATATACGCGATCTGAGTGCGAAGATCTTAGAACAAGCGAGTGAGTCTGAAAATGTTGGCAACGATATTTATGAATTGTCGTCGCAGCAGCAGGCGTTGATGAAGCAATTTAAAGTGTAGCGGCGATAAGCACAGCAGCTGAAAGTGAAGATAGATAGGTGGGGCAAACAAGCGATACCTATCTTTTTTATTTTGAATTGGCTAATAATAAGTAAGGATTATGATTGGCCTTGTTCGAGCTGTCGTAGTAAATCCGCTCGTACCATATCGATTGCTTTAAGTGCAACTTCCGGGGAGATGTCATTGCTTTCTAGCAAATAAATGAGATCGACGGCCAGTTTAACGTCTTCTGGTGCATTTTCTAAACTTTGATTTGTTGCCATTATAGAAACTTCTCACTTTCATTAATTTGATGTTCGATGTTGAGTAAAGCCGCTCGACAACGTTGCAAGCGCTGCTCGGCGATTTGCCATTCATTCTCAAGCGTCTCCTTATTTCCCCCAGAACCCAACAGACTCTCTTTATGCCTGACGAGTGCGCATAAACGGGCTTCCCATTCTTGGTGCTGGCGTAATTGGCTGTGAAGGTCGTTAGACTCCTGCGGGCTAGTAGTATTGGGCTGAGCAAATGGGGCAAGGGCTCTTTCCAATGCTTCGAGTTGAGCCACTAAGCGATCCGCTAAGTACTGCGCTTTAGTCAGAGAAATTGTATTCGACGAAAGTTGCCTTAGGTTATCTTTTGCTTCGTGCACGCAAGGTGAAAGAAAACGAGAGGATGCATTAAAGAGTTGATCATCAAATAACACCGTTACGCTCTTTTTGCGTTCCGCGTCATAGGCAGCGGCTGATTGGCGAAGCTTTTCTAGACGAGTATGCAGATCCGCGAGTTTCATCTTTTTTCTCAGTGGTCAATCGCATAGTAATTATAGAATGATTTGTATTGGAACGGACGCTTTAAAACCATGCGTCATAGGCCAATTTAATGGCAAGAACACTGACCACGGTGACAAAAATCGGTCGAATGAACTTGCCACCAAATTTTATCGCGGAATGGGCACCAATGTAAGCTCCCGCCATAAGGCAGACCCCCATGGTCAGTCCTAGTACCCAGTTAATGTGTCCTAAGAAAGCAAACGTCACTAAAGAGGTAAAGTTGCTGGTGAAGTTCATCGCTTTTGCCAATCCAGAGGCGAGTAGAATATTTAGCCGATATAAGGCCATTGAACTTACCGTCCAAAACGCGCCAGTTCCAGGGCCAGCAACACCGTCATAGAAGCCAAGTGACAAACCTTGCAGGTATTGCTTACGGTTGAATTTAGGGCAGCCTTTATTGACACCATTGCCGTCGGCACTTGGTGATTTATGAAAAACGGTGTAAAGCGCTGCGGCAAGAATAACGAGAGGCAATACTTTTTCTAACCACTCTGTTGAAATCATATCCACGACAAACGTACCCAAAGTGGCGCCGATAAGCGTGGCTATAAATGCTCTTTTCCAGCACTCTGGATTAAACAGTCGTTTACGATAGTAAGTAAATGCTGCCGTGGAAGAGGCGAACGTCGCCGCTAATTTATTGGTGCCAAGGGCAATATGAGGAGGCAGACCAAGAGACAGTAAGGCAGGCACAGTGAGCATACCACCGCCGTCTACTACCGCATCGATAAAGCCTGCCACAAAGGCAACAAGCGCAAGCACCACAAGCATGCTTGGTTCAATAAATTCCATGGAGACCTGTCACCTTAGTATTCGATAGTTCTTTTAAATGGGGGTAGGGAATCGAGAAGTGACTTGCCATACCTTTTTGTTACGATGCGCCTGTCTAGAATATACAAGGTACCGCAATCTCTTTCTTTACGTAATAGACGTCCCGCTGATTGTATCAGCTTTTTACTGGCCTCAGGAACTGTAATCTGTAGAAATGGATTGCCGCCTTTGCGTTCGATATATTCTGCATGTGCTTGTTCAATCGGTGAAGTCGGCACTCCAAACGGTATTTTAGTTATAATGAGGTTTTCAAGTAACTCTCCGGGCAAATCTAGCCCTTCAGAAAAGCTACCAGTGCCAAAAAGTACACTGGTTTTACCGCATTGAGTCAGCGTTTTATGTTTATTTAGAATTTCTGTGCGTGATGTTTCGCCCTGGATCTGCAGGTGCCAGCCTTTTAAGGCAAATTTGCCTTTAATGTCATTAGCCACTTGGTTCATCTGCCAATAGGAAGAAAACAGTACTAGATTGCTCTTACCATCGGCGATGTATTCCATGAGCTTTTCTTTAAGTTCATCGGTAAACGGAGTCGCCTGCGGCTCATATTTCATTTTTGGCACAACAAGCTCAGCTTGATTAGCGTAATCAAACGGTGAAGCGAGGGCTAGAAATTGCACGCCGTCTTCTTCTTTTTTGGCTAATGCCACTTTGATGGCAAAAGAAAGAGAAGGAATTTAACGCTCGCATTGTGGCAGAGACCAACACAGCGCCAACGCAACGAGACCAAATTTGCTGGTCGAGCTGCCAACCGACTTCCAAAGGCGATACGCTGACAACATGGTCATTATCGCGCTCTTTGCTTTGTTCTATCCAACGCGCAAGTGGCGCCCCTTTTTCTTTTTTAGGCTCACTCATGAGTCGCCATACGGCGGCAAGGTTTTCAAAACGCTGAATATAGAATCCCAGCTCTGCTAAGGCGGGCTCGGCGAGCTTTGCTGAAAGTTCGCCATCTTTAAGACGTTCGGAAATCAAATCCGCAATTTTACCCGAAGCTTGTGCACCTTTTTGAGTGATGGATTTGAGATCTTTAGCTTGGGTTTCAAGCCACGTAGGCAGTTCTCCATCTTCAAATCGGCAATAACTTTCTTCAAAGGTTAACGATGAGCAAAAGGTATTCACTTCACCCAGTATTGGAATGAGTTGCTGAATCGAGTCTTGCAATTCATTACGAAAACGCCCGACGCGTTTTTCATCCGCAAGTCCGGAGAATTTCGACACGGCTTGGTTTAACCGCTCTAACCAACTCACCGCCCCTTTTAATGTTGATGAGGCTGAAGCGTGGTCTCTAGCGACATGCGGTAGATGGTGGGCTTCGTCGAAGATAAAAATGGTGTTTTCTGGTTCCGGCAAAATCACCCCGCCGCCCAAGTCAGCGTCGGCCATGACTAGGCTATGGTTGGCAATAATGACATCGTTTTTGTCTAGCTCTGATCGTGCTTTAGCAAAAGGGCACTGTCTGTGAGCGGGGAGTCCGCTATTGCAGCTGTGCTTTTCACTCACAATGGTTTGCCAAATGGCATCATCAATGGGGGCTGGCCATGAATCTCGGTCACCATTCCACTTATTTTGGGTTAGCTTTTCATACATATCATGAAGCTGTTTGATATCACTTTTCTTTGGTTTGGACTCAAACATGGCAAGTTGGCTATTATCTACGCCGGTTTCGCCACCACATGCCACCGCTAACTTTTCGGCACAGCAATAGCGCTGACGTCCTTTAGCAATAATAAAAGAGAAGTTTTGGTCAGTAATCCGTCGAAATAAAGGCAAATCTTTATCAAGCAGCTGCTCTTGTAATGCGACGGTTGCAGTAGAAATCACTATCTTGCGATTGTTTTGTACCGCGATAGGAATCGCGGCCATTAGATAAGACAGACTTTTACCAATTCCTGTCCCGGCCTCCGCGACGATGATACGTGTCGACTTGTGATATTGACCAAGTAACGTTTTCGCAATTTCAGACACAAGATAGTTTTGTGCACGTCTAGGGACGAAGTTATCCAGCTGATGTTGCAGGTTTTGATAACTTTGGCGAATTGATGATTGTATTTTACTGGTTGTCATACTGTGATCCAAATTGCAGTGCGGCGATGATAGCACACTTCGATTGGTGACATTCAGAGATTCTCGTCATCATTTTGCGGTGATAGTTTTGATCAATGTCACAAAAATTGAGTGAACTTTCATGGACCTATATATCTTTCAACGGTCAAAAAATATAAAACCCCAAAAAATGCATTTTTGCGGTTCTTTGTGTTGATTCTTTGGTGTCTGAGTGTGGTTTTTTGGAGTTTATGCCTGATTGGTGTGGTGATTTTAGTGCTGGGTTTGCACGTTTTGAGTGCGTTTAAAGTTTGCGGTGTGTCACATGTGTTTACCTAACTTATTGTTATTGATGGTTTTATAGTAATTTATGTATTTCGTTTAGGGTGTTTGACATTGTCTTATAACTTTTGCATTCTTGATTTCGAGATTTAACGACGCTGAAACGACTTAGGAACAAAAGGTTGTTGTTCTAAAAAATGATTTTGGCGCGATATATATTAAAAAAGGGAACCGAAAGGGAATTCCCATCTAATGAAAAGGCAGTGGATTATCATGAAAAAGACTCTAGTAGCTCTAGCAGTATTGGCAGCAGGTTCTGCGCAAGCAGGTATCGAAATTTATAACAGCGATAAAGTAACAGTTAACCTAAAAGGTGACATTGAAGTTGTTTACCTACAAGGTGTTGAAGACGGCGCTACAATGCACCAAGAAATCCAAGATGCGGATTTTGGTTTTGATACGCGTTATGCAATTAACGACGACCTACAATTTGGTGCGTACTGGGAATTTGACGGTGCGAACAGCAGCGTAACTAAAGGTACGAGCACAGCTGCTCACGCTGGTAACACATACGTAGCGCTTTACTCTCAAGCTGCTGGTTCTATTAAAGTGGGTCGCCTAGATACTATCCTTGATGATGCTGGTATTGGTTCTGACTACCAGTTCGGTGTTAACTCTTTCTTCTCTAACGGCTCTCCTTTTGGCGGTGATGAAGCAATTCGTTACGACCTAGACAAAGGTATGTTCTACGGCGGTATCGCTTACAAGCAAGACAAAAATAAAAACAATGGTCTTGGCGTAGATGGCAACATGGTTGATGCTAAGCTTGGTGTACGTGTAGCTGATTTTGACTTCACTGGTTTCTATGGCCAAGCTGATTTTAAAGGTGATGGCGCTAAAGCTGGTTTAGACAAAGAATCACTAATGGCAATCGAAGCGCGTTTTGCTGGTGTTGAAAACCTTAACCTAGAAGTAGGTTACTACGGTATGAAGATGGACCCAACTGCGGGTGATTCAACTACTGATACAACAATTGCCTTCGCTGCAGACTATACACTTAACCAAATCGTATTTGCTGGTGGTGTTAGCCAATCAAACTATGACAAAGCTCAATCTGCTAGTTCAACAGACGCTTCGACATACGACAAGCAAATCGGTTGGTTCGTAAACGCTGGTTACAAAGTAGCACCTGGCGCTACAGTTTATGCTGAAGTTGGTGGTAACGATGGTTACTCAAATGTAGGCACTGACGCTAATCCAAACATTAAGCAAAACGGTACTGGCTTCGCTGTTGGTGTTAAAGCTGAATTCTAATCTAGCTTTTAGCTAAAAGATTATTTTAAAAGCCACCCTAGGGTGGCTTTTTTACGTCTGCAATAGAGTGATTTAGATGTCAATTTATCTAAAAAATCCTTTTTTGCGAGTGTTCTCTGTGTCATGCTGTTTGACAAGATAGTAGGCAGCAGTAAAGGAAGCCGATTGTGAAAAATAGTATTGTGGTTCTTGCCGCGTTAGGGCTGGCGTTTAGTGTGAATGCGGCAACGCTTGTGCCGATGAAAGGCGTTTCGGTTTACTTTATTAATGGCCAAGAAGCTGAAGAAAGAATAGGTAAAAACGAACTTGAGCAAGGTGAAAACCAAGTTGTGGTTCGTATGGATAAAAAACTGGGTAAAGGCAGCAGTTCCAATGTTTACACGTCCGCTCCTTATGTCCTCACCGTGAATGTGACGGGCGACGAGGTGAAAATTAATCATCCAGTGGCGCGCAGCGAGCAAGAAGCGAAAGTGGCGTTTCGTGGTGACACGCCGCAGTGGCGCGTGACGCAAGATGGTTATGCCTTAGCGTATGAGCAAGAAAAGCTAAAAGGCAAAGACGGGTTTATGCCGTACATGCAAATGGATGAGCTCATTGCCGCGCATAATGCAGAGCGAGGCATTACTTTCACATCCGGTGAAATGGTGGTAGCGACGTCGGCAGCCCCTGTCGCGACAGCGGCTGCCGCAACTGCGGTTGCTGCGACGGTAGCGGATACCCCTAAAGTATCGGCTAGCGCAGCGTCTAAAGAAGTGGTTGCATTGCAAGCATCAGATAATGTTGGCCAGCTACAGGCTTGGTATTTGAAGGCCTCCAAGCAAGAGCGTAAAGAATTCCGTAAGTGGATGATTGATCAAGAATAGCTAGGGCTGTTTTGAGTGATTATGATCGGATAAAAATATGATGAAAGGAGCTTCGGCTCCTTTTTTGATGCAAGTCGTTCACCAATGGCCACGATAATGGCGATATGAATCCAATAGATAGTACAGATTTCTATCAAGCAGTAAGCAAACAAAAGTGGCTAGAAAAGACGGCGTACTAACAATAATCTGACGGGATTTTGGTGATTTTGAGTTAGACTTAACGCCTTATCGTTACTTATTGTCAATTTATCGTGAATCAACTTATTACCCTTATCCAACGTTTCCCTAAGTGTATTTTACTTTTCGTACTTGCGCTGACTGCAGCCAGTGCTTGGT
The DNA here is from genome assembly GCF_055808835.1 of Vibrio sp. GJ43-1. Classification (NCBI taxonomy): domain Bacteria; kingdom Pseudomonadati; phylum Pseudomonadota; class Gammaproteobacteria; order Vibrionales; family Vibrionaceae; genus Vibrio; species Vibrio sp. GJ43-1. The sequence goes on from NZ_CM147884.1 coordinate 1,392,068, forward strand.
ACGGGCAACAACACTTCAAAATGAACGCCGATCTCTCCTCGCTGGTGAAACAAGATGGCGCGTGGGTTGATAATCTCGCTCACCTTGAAGAGGCATTTCCTGAAACGGGTAATGTGGTGGTGTTGGTCACGAGCCAAGATGGTGAGCTTGCTAAGCAAAGTGTTGAATCACTCGCTGATGAGTTGGCCTCGTCTTCTGTTATTAAAGACGTATTTGCCCCGTCGACTTTATCATGGTTCCAGCAACATGCTCTGGGGTTCATCACCGACAGTGACTATCAAACCCTTAAAAAGATGGCTAGCCAACAGGTAGCACCATTAGTTGCTGGCGCTAACGCTCAGCGCTTAGAGGTGTATTTGGGGCAATTAATTGACCGTAATAGTCACATTGCTACTCGTGCTCTAGGTACCGATAGTTCGGTAGAGCGAGATAAAGCGAACGAAAATATACTGGAGCCTTTATTGTTAGCGGCTAGCGGTCAGAAAGTTGACTGGGCACGCGAGTTAAGCGGTCATATTACCTCGCCAACTGCGTACGCTATAACACTGGTTGCGCAGCCAGATGATAGCGTTAAGGAGCCAAACAGAGCGATAATTGAAGCGATTCATCATGCGGTCACAGCAGCGGAATTACCGTCTAGTGTCGCGGTACAGATTACTGGTCAAGCGGCTTTAGATTTCGACGAAATCGTTGACGCGAATAATAGCATCGCCATTGCAGGTAGTGCGTCGCTGATTGGTCTAGTATTGATACTTGCTATTGGCATTCGCTCGCTTCGTGTCATTGTTGCGTGTTATTTGACGGTCATCATAGGGTTGGTGTGGACGTTCGCCGCCTAGTCTGTTTGTCGTGGGATCGTACAACACCATCTCTATCGTGTTTATGGTGATGTTTATTGGCCTTGCCGTCGACTTTTCCATTCATCTTTGTCTTCATATTCAAGAACTCAAAATTAAAGGCGAAGACAACCGTCATAGCTTGACTCATGCCGTCGCTCATTCGTTTCGCCCGTTGGCGCTGTGCGCGCTTTCCTCTGGAATTGGGTTTCTTAGTTTTTATCCCACTGCCTACACGGGACTGGGTGAGTTAGGTATTGTTTCCGCATTAGGCATGTTACTTGGGTTATTGGCGACATTTGCCGTAATACCACTATTTTTTACCTTATTTGGTTACCCAACGGTTAAACATAAAACTGACACGCGCTATTTTTCTGCGTTTGGTCATGGGCTTGCGACTTATAAGCGGACAATCACCTTTTTAATGGTTTGCCTGTCATTGGTGATGGGTTATGGCGCCACTCAATTTAAGTTTGATTTTTCGACGTTAGTATTGAAAAACCCACAGTCGGAGTCTGTGTTAGGGTTGTATGCATTACAACAACATGGATTGGGTTCTAGCTACCAGTTATATGCGGTCGCCAAGAACGAACAAGAAGCGAAGCAATGGAAGTCACAGTTACTTAACGAACCAACCATCAGTCAAGTCATCATTGCTAGCGATTTCATGCCAACAGAATTGGCACAACGCACGCAGCAATTGTCTGATGTTTTGCAGCCCAACATGACAGCAAAACCATTGTCACTAAGTGAGTTTAAGCGTTTAGCGGTGGAAAAGGGTTGGCCAAATGCTGAGCGTATTCCAACAATGGCGAATGATAGTGCTGATCTTGGGTCACTGACCCAAGCGCTATTTTCTAGTGTCGACAGCGATACGTTATCCGCAATCACGTCAAATGCGACGGGATTGAATATTGATGAAGATTTGCCTCACTCGCTTTATCAACGCTACATCAGTAAGCAAGGAGAATGGCTGGTCGCCGTCACGCCGTTAGGAGACATGAGTAATGTCGAAGAATTAAACCAGTTTATTAGCGATGTGCAGTTTATTGCTCCGAATGCCACGGGGCGCGCCGTCGCCGAAAAAGAAGTGGGGGGCATTGTCGTCGATGCCTTTAGAGCTGCGATTTTGATGTCGATCTTGGCGATCGCGTTGATCCTGATTTGGACGGTGAACAAGAAACGCGACATTGTACTCATTTTTATTCCGTTAGGATTAGCGACGATCACTACCTTAGGGATGATGTATTGGCTCAACTTGTCCATGAATATGGCTAATATTATTGTGGTCCCATTGATTTTTGGCTTAGGGGTGGATAATGGCATTCATATCGTTAAGCGTTTTCGTGCCGTGGGCAGTTTGGAAGGTTTCTTTAAGACCTCGACACCTAAAGCATCCCTAATCAGCTGTTTAACTACTCTCGCGACGTTTGGCGCGTTAATTGTTGCCAAGCATCAAGGGATGCATTCTATCGGACTGGTGTTAACGATCGCCTTGTCGAGTATTCTGGTTTACAGTTTGGTACTGCTACCTATTATGCTAGAAGCGACGAAGAAGTCGGAGAAAATCAGCGAAGTGGAAGCGAGTAGTAAAGAAAGGTAAGCGGTGTAGGAAGTGAGCCACTCATTGACTGGTGAGTGGCTGCGCGGAGTGACTAGAATCTTGCATCCAATGTCATGAAGAAACTTTTTCTTTGTCCAAAACCAATTTCACTGATAAGCACCCAGTTAGGGGTGAATTCATATTGGGCACCGACTAGCGTGTTCCATTTATTCGCTAAGCTCTGGTTTACGGTAAATTTCGCGTTGTCTGGTAAGGAAATGCCACCTAATGGCAAATCGTTAATACTACCGGATAAGGTTTGTTCTATATTCTGATATTGTGCGCCAACCCAAGCTCTGATTGGCCAATCGCTGTTTCTTGAAAAATCATAGCCAACGCGCGGAGAGATCACGATTGAATCGATTTCTCCATCGATAACAGTCAGGCTTGTTTTAGTATAGCTGGCGTCAACTAGGGCAAAAACACTCTCATACCCACCAGCAATGACTGTTCCTGCGCCATAGGTATAACCATCTAAGTCAAGTCGGAAAGGTTCGTTTATTTCAATGCCGTCACCAGGAAGGTTAGGAAACAGTTTAACGTGGCTAATCGTGGTTTCAGAATAGCCATCTAATTTCCCGCCTATAGCGTAAAAATTTAGAAAAGGTAGCACCCATACGTCGGCTTTCAGGGTGATAACTTGACTCTCCTGATAACCACCTTTTGTTTTAATGCCGATATCGTCTAGTGGGCCTAAACCCGCCAATGTAATTGAATCTACATTTATTCCCTGAGAAACGTTCATATAGCCAAAACTCAACCCAATGGCTTCAGGTAATGTATAACCACGCTCTTCTGCCTCTGCTTTAAATAGAGGGAGCTCAAAGGCTTGTAGCGTTGGGGAAATAGTCCCGCTAATCATTGCGATAAGTGCAATCGACAGCGAACGGAATTTGGCCATGAAGTTACTCTTGCTAGTGATGTGACTAAGCCACATTAATAAGGATGGCGAATTCTAAAGGATAGCATTATTGTTGGAAAGTGATATATATCACTTTCTTTATGAAATTGGTTTGGACCAGCAGGCTTGCAGATAACGAAAGTTTGGTGCTTGGGGGGAGCAAGTAAACGACAGCATAGCTAAATGATATCGCTTACTTAATGCTAAATATTGATTATGCCTCGTCCTGATCTAGCGTAAGCCAGTTAATACGGACATTAGCTTGCTCAAACATATCTTGGCTGAGTGAGATTTTATCCCCCCATCGAGAGAGGAAGTCTTCAGATTGTGCGGGGCAATGGACGACTGAAATGCCCGTTTGAATGATCTTAGCGGCGCAGTTAGGGCAAGGGAAGTGCGTGACCCAAATCTCGCACCCATCGAGATCTCTTTTCGCAAAGAGAATCGCGTTTTCTTCCGCGTGCAAGGTTTTCAGGTATTTGGTTTCTCTTTCATCACTTTCGGCACTGTCAGAGATGCCGTGTGGATAACCGTTAAAGCCCACTGAAACGATGCGATTGTTTTTCGTGATCACCGCGCCAACTTGTGTCGAGGGATCTTTACTCCACGACCCAACAAGCTCAGCCATTTGGATAAATCGTTTTGCCCATTTTGAAGCCATGTAGATACCATTATTTAAAATCAATTTGTGACAAAGTTTACAAAAATTAGCCAAGTAACACGAGTGCTAATTGCAAACGATTACATTTTTCCTCACGCTTTTCTTAACGAAAGGGACACTCTATTTTAACTGGCATTGGGTTGAGCTTGTTGCATTGGTTGAGTGAATGGAAGTGGCGTTGGTTTTGTGACTTGAACGAAATTCTTTGTCAGAGTATTGCGAATTCTGTTTAAAATCCCTAAAACTTCTATGAACATGTGTCAGTATTCGACGAATTCTTCAGAAAGGGAAAAGGAAATGCGAAAAACACTGTTAGCGGTTTCACTATGTAGTCTGTGTTTTAGCGCAGGGAGCTTAGCATTTACGAAAGATTGGTCTGCATCAAGTGTAAAAGCCGTAACTCAAGGGGCGAAACAAGGGGATTTGTTTGCACAGATTGAGTTAGGGGACAGATACGCCGTCGGTAATGGCATTAAAGAAGATGATAAGATTGCTGTTGAGTGGTATTTCAAAGCTGCAGAACAAGGCAGTGAGACGGCAATGTATAAGTTGGGCATGATGTATGACAATGGACACGGTGTTCATTACGATGCGAAAGAAGCCGCGTCTTGGTTTGAAAAAGCATCCAACATTGGTCATGACCAAGCGCAATACTATCTTGCGGGTATGTACAAATGGGGTAGAGGCGTTCCTAAGAGCAACGCTAAGGCCGTTGAGTATTATCGCTTAGCGGCTGAGCGTGGCTATGATGTCGCGCAAAATAGCCTAGGAGTGATGTACGCGAAAGGATTGGGTATTGAGCAAAATGACATTGAAGCGGTGAACTGGTATCGAAAAGCCGCAGAAAATGGCTATGCTTACGGTCAACGTAATTTAGCGTTTAAGTATTCATTAGGCGAGGGTGTTGAGCTCAACAATGTTCAAGCGCTTGCTTGGGCGTCGGTGGCTGCGACAAATGGCTATCAAAGCGCTGAGAATCTGCGTGATGAAATAACGACCAAGTTATCGAATGAAGAGATAGATGAAGCGAGCCTTTTGGCGAAGCAATATTTAGCGGCTTATTCCTCTCATAAGTAATCCAGTACGGTAAAGTTAAAGTCGACTTAGCAAAAAAAGGGAAGCCACGCTTCCCTTTTTAGTATTTCCAGTATTTGTGTGAACCATAGAACCATAGAACCATAGAACCATTACCAGCTCAGTATCGAGTTATCTCTTGCGCCAAACTTTCGTTCATATCTCGGTAACATGGTTTCGTTCCCCAACAACCCGCCTTGGTGCACATAAAGTACCGTAGCATCGGGGTTAGCTGCTAACCAAGGGAGCAAGCAGCGCCACATCAGAGGATCATACAGTAGGTCAAACTCTATATCGGTTTGTTCGTATAACAAGCGCCATATGGCGTAGTCTTCTTGATACAGCTTACCAAAATGGTGTTTCGCGTCCCGCTGCAAAATAGTCGGATGAACGTCGAATTCGTTCAGCTCATGAAACTGTTTAACTAAGTAGTCTCGCCCACCAACACAAGGGCAGGTGAGAACTTCAATACCTTCTGAATGCAACGCTTTAGCAAGGTATAATGCAGTGGTACTCGAGTGCCAGAAGGCAGTGCGACTTTTAGGTTAGCGTTCTTTTCAAACCTTGCCCATGCCAAAATTTCTCTGGCAAGCGTTTGCACGCCAACTTCTGCAAGTTGAAACCGTAGCTCGCCCTCTGGGACAATGAGACATGAGTCATCATCGCCATGTTGACGTTGAATAAAGTCACTAGGGTGGCATTTCTCTAGATTATCGACCTGATCGGAGAGTGACACGATATTAGCGCCAAGCTCTAGGGCCATTCGATAATTTCCCATCGGCTTTTCATCTAACCAAGCGGGTTTATGATCAACATAATAAGTCAGCTGCCAACCTTTTATCCTCGCTAAAGCGGCAAGTGATGTCAGCGAGTTTGCTTGGGCTGAGCCCCATCCAATCAAGCGAGAAATATTCGGATTGTGTTGGTCTAATAATGTGGCAAATTTTCGCGCTTTATTGCCATTAAAGTGGCTATGAAGCAAATCATCACGTTTTAAATAAAACGAGCGGCCTTCCACATTATGCTGAGTGACAGGGCTGTCTTTGAGTTTCACTAGAAAAACCGTTTGAACTTGAAAAACTGGATTCTAACGTTAACCATGCTCAGAGACAAATGACACCGTTTACAAACGCATACATTAGCAATTGTGTAGATATGCGATAATTATCCTAATGAGTGCTGAGCCGCTTAACTGAGTAACCTGTTACCTAGCGTCATGCTAGTGGGCAGTTTGCCGCTATTATTGACATAAATCTGACGTTGACGACGTTTACGGAATATTTGTTACACTGAGCCTATACTATGCCTAGTAGTAACGTTTGGAAGGCGAATTTATGTGACGCATTGATTGTTAAGTTTTCTCAGGTTTTGCCGACAATACAATATACTCAGTGAATGTTTGATTTAATAGTGTTCTAAAAGGTCAATAAATTAGACATTTGGACACCTTCAGCCCTTTTAATTCTTTGAACGCCCTAGTAAACTTTGTCGTTCTCCGTGCCAATGCGCACGTGTTATCTGTGAGTTAAATATATGAGCCAGTCTTTTCTCCCTTTATGTCGCCCTGCGGTCGATGAAAAAGATATTCAAGCTGTCGTTGATGTACTGCGTTCAGGATGGATTACAAACCGATCCCAAAAATGCGGATCTGGAAAGTAAAATCTCTGAGCATACTGGCGCGCCGCATGCAGTAGCGTTAAGTAGCGCGACGGCAGGTATGCATTTAGTCTTATTGGCACTTGGTATTGGTCCTGGTGATGAAGTCATTACCCCTTCTCTTACGTGGGTATCGACGATAAACATGATCACCCTAGTGGGTGCTAAGCCAGTTTTTGTCGATGTTGATGTTGACACGTTAATGACGGATGCAGAAAAGATTGAACCGCTGATTACCGATAAAACCAAACTGATCATCCCAGTTCACTATGCTGGCGCGTCATTGGATTTAGATCCAATTTATGCACTTGGTGAGCGTTTTGGTATTCCAGTGGTTGAAGATGCGGCGCATGCTTTAGGCGCAGAGTATCAAGGTCAGCCTATTGGTGCTCGCGGTACGTGTCTATTCTCCATGCATGCGATTAAAAACGTCACCACAGCAGAAGGTGGTGTTTTCACTACATTTGATGCAGAACTGGCTGATAAAATTCGCCGTTTGAAGTTTCATGGCCTAGGCGTCGATGCTTTTGATCGTGAAACTCAAGGTCGAGCGCCTCAAGCCGAGGTCATTGAACCAGGCTTTAAATACAATATGCCAGATATTTGCGCTGTATTGGCACTTGGTCAAATGGATCGTATTGCAGAGATTACGGCAGCCCGTACTGAGTTAGCGTTGAGCTATCGTGAAAAGTTAAGTGCCATTAAAGGTGTGACTCCGTTAGGTCTTGCCAATCATGACCACAAACACTGTTGGCATTTAATGATTGTACGTATTGACCCTGCGCAAGCGGGCATCACACGTGACGAGTTGATTGCTAAACTCAAAGAGAAAGGGATTGGCGCTGGCATTCACTTTAAAGCGTGTCATACCCAGAAATATTATCGAGAAAACTACGCAGAACGATTTGGCGCGATTACGCCAAACTTAGAAAATACAGAGCATAATAGCCAGCAAATTTGTTCACTACCGCTCTTTCCTGATATGACTCAGGAAGATGTTACGCGAGTAGTGAATGCCGTGTCAGAAATAATTGGATAACCCATGAAACAGAATGAACCTATCAATTTTGTGTCTATCGTCATACCGGTATACAACGAAGAAAGTTGCTTACAAGAGCTAATCGAGCGGACGACGAAAGCGGCAGACAGCCTTGGTAAAGACTATGAGCTAGTATTAGTCGACGACGGTAGTCGAGATCGCAGTGTTGAAATCATTGAAGCAGCGTCTGCGAAAGAAGGCAGCCATGTGGTTGGTGTTATCCTTAACCGTAACTATGGTCAGCACAATGCGATCATGGCAGGTTTCGAGCAGGTTCGTGGCGACTTAATTATCACCCTAGATGCCGATTTACAAAACCCGCCAGAAGAGATTCCAAATCTGGTTGCTAAAGCGGAAGAGGGGTTTGATTCGGTCGGCACTGTGCGTCAAAACCGTCAAGATAGCGCGTTGCGTCGTTACCCATCTAAAGTTATCAATAAACTGGTTAAGCGCTCTACAGGCGTTGAGATGAACGATTACGGTTGTATGCTGCGTGCTTACCGCCGACATGTTGTTGATGCAATGCTAGAATGTCATGAGCGCAGTACATTTATTCCAGTACTGGCGAATGGTTTTTCTCGTCATACGACAGAAATCCCAGTTCACCACGACGAACGTGCTGATGGTGAATCTAAGTATAGCTTTATGAAGTTGATCAGTTTGATGTTCGACTTGATCACGAGTATGACAACCGCGCCGTTGCGTTTACTGAGCATCGTGGGCGGTATGACCGCAGCAGCGGGTATCGCGTTCGGTATCATACTAATGCTTATGCGTATTTTATTTGGCTCAGAATGGGCTTGGCGACGGTTTGTTTACGTTATTTGCGATTCTATTTGTATTTGTTGGTGGGCAGTTTATCGGCTTAGGCTTGCTAGGTGAGTATATTGGACGAATTTATTCCGATGTGCGAGCAAGGCCGCGTTACTACGTACAGGATGTTTTGGTGGGTGAGGCAACTCGCACCGCACGTGAAACTGACGAATCAAAGAACAAATAATAAGATTTATATTAGAGGAATATTCCATGAAAGTAGTCGTGTTTGCCTACCACAATATCGGTTGTACAGGCGTTCGTAGTTTGCTTGAAGCAGGCGTTGAAATCGAAGCGGTATTTACCCATGTTGATGACAGCAACGAAAACGTATTTTTTGAGTCTGTAGCGAAGCTTGCGGCGAAAAACGGTATCCCAGTTTATGCGCCAGAAGACGTAAACCACCCACTTTGGGTTGAGAAAATTCGCCAGATGAAACCTGACGCGTTGTTCTCTTTCTACTACCGCAATATGATCAGCCAAGAAGTGTTGGATCTTGCGCCAAAAGGTGGCTTTAACCTGCACGGTTCTTTGCTTCCAACTTACCGTGGTCGTGCTCCTATCAACTGGGCACTGGTTAACGGCGAGACAGAGACTGGCGTGACGCTGCACAAAATGGTGCAAAAAGCGGACGCTGGCGACATCGTTGGTCAAGAAAAAATTGCCATTACTGACGAAGATTCAGCAGAAACACTGCATAAGCGTCTAGCGGTAGCATCAAGCGATCTACTGGCTAAAGTATTGCCAACCATCGTTGATGGTAGCGCAGTAGCAACCGCACAAGATGAAACAAAAGCGACGTACTTTGGTCGCCGTACACCCGCTGATGGTGAAATCAAATGGTCTACAGACTCTCGCACAGTATTTAACTTAGTGCGTGCGGTTACTGAACCATTCCCAGGTGCCTTTACTTTCCTAGGTGAGCGTAAGCTGACAATCTGGAGTGTGACACCAAGCGAAAAAACATTTGAAGCGACGCCAGGTACGATTGTTGCGACTTCTCCTCTAACCATTGCTTGTGCTCAAGGCTCAGTGATTGTTAACTCTGGTGAAGCGGAAAACGGTCTATATCTTGGTGGTGAGCAACTGGCTGCAGAACTTCACTTAATCGAAGGTATGCGTTTTGGTCCTCAAGCAAGCGCGATCATCAATGCTAAGAAACGTCAAAAAGTTCTTATCCTAGGTGCAAACGGCTTCATCGGTACTCACTTAACTAAGCGTCTTCTTGATGATGGCGGTTACGAAGTGTACGCGATGGACATGAGCTCTAACCAGATCTCTGATCACTTGGGTCACCCTGACTTCCATTTCGTTGAAGGTGATATCACCATTCATAACGAATGGATTGAGTACCACATTAAGAAGTGTGACATCGTATTACCATTAGTTGCTATCGCGACTCCAATTGAATACACGCGTAACCCACTCAAAGTATTTGAGCTGGATTTTGAAGAGAACTTGAAGATTGTTCGTGGCTGTGTGAAATACAACAAGCGCATTATCTTCCCATCGACTTCAGAAGTTTACGGTATGTCTACGGATTCTGAGTTCAACGAAGATACGTCGCCGCTTATCGTGGGTCCTATCAACCGTCAGCGTTGGATCTACTCAGTGTCTAAGCAATTGCTTGACCGTGTAATCTGGGCTTATGGTAAAAAAGATGGTCTTAACTTCACACTGTTCCGTCCATTTAACTGGATGGGTCCTCGCCTTGATAGCTTGAACTCAGCACGTGTTGGTTCTAGCCGTGCGATTACTCAGCTTATTCTAAACCTTGTTGAAGGTACGCCAATCAAACTGATTGACGGCGGTGAGCAGAAGCGCTGTTTCACGGACATTTCTGAAGCGATTGAAGCACTATTCCGCATCATCGAAAACAAAGATGGTCTGTGTGACGGTCAAATCATCAACATTGGTGCACCAGAGAACGAAGCGAGCATCAAAGAGTTGGCTGAAACATTGGTAGAGAAGTTTGAAAACCACCCATTACGTGGCAACTTCCCTCCATTTGCGGGCTACAACCTAGTAGAAAGCAAAGCGTTTTACGGCGACGGTTACCAAGACGTTCAACACCGTAAACCAAGCATTGCTAACGCGAAGAAACTTCTGGATTGGGAACCACAGGTTCACATGAATGATACTATCGAAGAGACGTTAGATTTCTTCCTTAAAGGTGCAGTAGCAGAAGATAAGTAATGAATCAGAATGAAGTCACTAAGGTCGGTCTTAGGATCGACGTAGACACGTTTCGAGGAACGAAACTCGGCGTGCCTAAGCTGCTCGAAATTTTCGAAAAGCATGGAGTGATGGCTTCATTCTTCTTTACTGTTGGACCTGATAACATGGGGCGCCATATATGGCGCCTTTTTGCGTCCTGCATTTTTGAAGAAGATGCTTCGCTCAAAAGCTGCGAGTCTTTACGGTTACGATATTCTCATCCGTGGTACGCTGTGGCCGGGTCCAATCATTGGTAAGAAGTTACGTCCTATCATTGAAGCTGCCGATCACGCTGGCCATGAGATTGGTCTCCACGCGTGGGATCACCATAAATGGCAAATGAAAACAGATACCATGTCTGATGCGGAACTTCGCAATCAAATAACCCTTGGCTATAATCTTCTCAAAGACATCACAGGTAAACACTTACCTTGTAGTGCTGTCGCTGGATGGCGTTGTACTGATCAGACTTTGATTGAGAAAAATGCCTTTCCTTTCAAGTACAACAGTGACTGTCGTGGCGATTCCATTTTCTCACCAGGAGAAGGAATGGCACCACAGATCCCTGTCACCTTGCCAACGTATGATGAATTGGTTGGCCAAGATGGCGTGGACAACAGCAACTATAATGACGCTATTCTTAAGCTGATTAAACGCGATGGTCTGAACGTTTATACGATTCATGCCGAAGTGGAAGGTATCGTCTGTGCCGAAATGTTTGAAGAATTGATTGTCAGAGCTAAGCAACAAAATATAGAATTCGTGCCTATGATTGATCTGCTTAATGATGCAGTTGATCCACTTCCTCATGATTCGATAAAAAATATTGAGATGGAAGGACGTGAAGGTTGGTTGACTCACCAAGCCTCATTTGTAAAACGAATGGGACTCTGAGTTACCTTATTTGTATACCTTATTAGCGGTATGCAAAATTGGCAGTATAGAAATAATACGCCACATACTAAACACAAGCCCATGATAGTCGTGGGCTTTTATTCAATTGGATGAAGAATGCAACAATCTCGAATTAACTGGGCGGTATGGGTTCCGCTTTTCTTTATAGCTCTTTACATATTGCCGTTGGATATTCGTCCACTCTGGTCCCCTGATGAGCTGCGTTACGGTGAAATCTCTCGAGAGATGGTCGCATCCGGAAACTGGATTGTACCAACATTTAATGACCTGCGTTATTTTGAAAAGCCGGTAATGGGCTATTGGTTTAATGCGATCGCTCAAGTGATTTTTGGTGAAAATAACTTTTCTGTGCGTATTGCCTCTGCACTCGCGACTTTAGGTGTTGCTCTTAGTTTAGTATTAGTCGTTGGTAAAATGACGACACGCCGTCAAGGTTGGTTAACCGCGGGCGTATTTTTAAGTATGTTTATGGTGGCGGCTGTAGGTACGTACAGCGTACTGGATGGCATGCTTGCGTTCTGGTTGAGTGCTTGTTACGTCGCATTCTTCTTTGCTACCCAATCTCAAACCAGTGCTCAGCGCTGGCTTAATTATGGTCTGGCAGGGTTTTTCTGCGGATGCGCAGTATTAACCAAAGGTTTCCTCGCACTAGCACTGCCCGTGATTGTCGTTGTCCCTTATATGATCATGCAAAAGCAGTTTTTAGAAATACTGCGCTGGGGCTGGTGGGTCATGCTTGTGGCGTTTATCACTTGCTTACCATGGTCACTTGCTGTGCATGCAGCCGAAGCCGATTATTGGAATTACTTCTTCTGGGAAGAGCATATTCACCGATTTACCGCCGAAGACGCTCAACACGTTGCGCCGATCTGGTACTACGTTCCATTCCTGTTTTTGGGTACGCTTCCGTGGATATTTTGGGCGCCGTCGGCAGTGGTGCAACTCAAAGGTGAATTGTCAAAACCGCTCATTCGCTACTCATTGCTTTGGGCGATTGTTCCTTTCCTATTTTTCTCATATGCCAGTGGGAAGTTAGCGACATACATCCTTCCTTGTATGGCGCCTATCGCGATTCTTTTGACTCATGGTCTTTTGAAAGCGGGCGAGAAAAAAGTAAAAGGTTTAACAATTGGTTCAGCCATTAATGGTTTGTTCTTTGCTGTAGTCGCTACGGTATTAGTGGTGATGTTCTTTATGGGCAAACTGCCACTTGAGGCATCCGAATCTTACCGCGTTGCAGTAGCGGCGTTTATTCTTGGTTTTTGGGCTGTTTGTGCCTTCTACGCCATTAAAACGTCGTCATTTGAGAAAAAGTTTGCTGCCTATATGGTGTCACCATTAGCGTTGTTTGCTTTATTTTCATTTGCTGTGCCAAACACAACGATTCACTCGAAAATGCCAGAAGACTTTATGACCATGTTGGCGCCAAAAGTCTCTGATGACATGGTGCTGATTGCCGATTATCCTGACACAATGTCTGCGTTAAATTGGTACTTAAAACGCAGCGATGTCTACCTAACCAGAGGTATGGGCGAAGTGGATTATGGCCTTGAATATGACGATTCAAAACATCGTTATGTTGCGTGGAATCAATTGGGTGAGTTTATTAAAGAAAAACAATTAACTGGGCCTGTTTTGCTCCACTTTAGAGATTTGCCTGCCTTGCCAGAAGGTTTCCCAGAATCGAGTGATCATGTCGATTTAGGTCGTTATCATGCGCTGATTTTTGACAAGAAAGCACAAAATTAATGACAGTTTTTCTGTTTGTTCTTTCTGTCGTCGCCAGTTCGTTAAGCCAGTATTGGCAAAAGCGAGCGGCGATGCACTTTGAAGAAAATCCACACTTATCGGTGATAGGGAAGTTGTTTAGCTTCCCTATGCTACTCGGTATTACATTTTTAGGAACCAGTGCCATTACATGGCTTGGTGTCCTGAGCCAGTGGGATGTCTCGGTGGCCTATCCATTGCTAAGTATTAACTTTGTTATCATGCTGTTGATCTCAAAGTTTGCATTTGGAGAAGTGATCGTTCCGAAGCAGTGGCTTGGTGTGATGTTTATCATGATTGGTGTCGGTATTTTAGGTGGTGCTGGCTAATGGTATTGAAAGATTTAAAAGCAGGACTTCCGGTTGCCTTGTTAAGCGTTGTACTTATTTCTGTCGCTCAATTAGCGATGAAGTGGGGGATGGGTAATGTATCTTCTCAGTGGACCCTAATAGCAGAGCTGCTCGCTCAATATGAGTTAGGGCAACTTTGGCTAGCGACTTGGCCTGCGTTAGTTTGTGTGGCGATAGGGTTGTTATGCTATGCCACCTCAATGGCATGTTGGGTAATGGCGCTTAAACATTTACCTTTAGGCGTAGCTTATCCGTTATTGAGTTTGAGTTACGTTTTAGTTTATGCGCTGGCCGTAACGCTTCCGTGGTTGAATGAGCCATTTAATGGAGTGAAGTTGTTTGGCATTGGGTTTATTCTTGTCGGACTTATGTGCATCTTTACCGCAAAAAAATCCAGCTGAGGCTGGATTTTTTATACTCGTCACAACAGGGGTCGTTATGCTTAACGGCCACGGCCATCAACCATGATTTTCAATGTCTTGATGACGATATGCACATCAGTAATGAACCATGTTTTCAATGATGATAGTGATAACGCGTAGCTGTGATCAAACCCTACTTTTCTTCTCACATCATCTACACAGGTGTCATAACCTTGATTGACTTGTGCAAGCCCCGTGATGCCAGGTAAAACATCATAAGTTCGCTCAGTAAAAAAGGGGATATCTTGTTCAAGCTTTGTATAGAAATCAGGGCGCTCTGGTCTTGGACCAATTAAGGACATATCGCCTTTGATGACATTAATGAACTGCGGTAATTCATCGAGTCGAGTTTTTCTTAAAAATCGTCCAACTGGCGTTATTCTCGGGTCATTTTCCGTCGCCCACGTTGCGCCGCTTCGGCTCTCGGCATTAATGTACATGGTGCGATATTTAAGTACGTGAATAAGGTCAACTTTAGTGGGCGTAAACTTACCCACTCTTAATTGTTGATAGAATACTCAGGTCCTTTGGATGTTAATTTTATTGCGATAGCAATCAGGTATGAATGATATCGCTAAGATTACCATGCCGACACTCGCGCCAATCAAGTCGAAGATACGTTTGGCGATGCGAATGGTTGGTTTTTCATAGGTGGTATTTTTCATGATAAGTCTCCTAGCGTAAAACACGCTTCCATTTTCCGTTTTCAAATCCTAGCAGGTAGCGCAAGCCACCAATGAAATTTGCAGTGTGACCAACGACCAAATACGTTAAAAGCTGCATGGGTTTAGTACGTTGTAAATGAGGGAAGTAATAGGCTAAAGCGGCTAAGCTGTAGATCGCAATTTGAGCAACGAAAAAGCATAGAAACAAAAAGTATTGGCTCAATAAACCCGATGTTATGAGACAGCTAATCATTAAGTAAGGCGTAAGTAGTCTTAGTCCTTTTCCTGAGAAGAAGGCAAAAGCGACCCCCTTAAAGCGTGGGGAAAATAAGTCAAATAACTGAACAACCTGCTGCATGTTACCTGCAGAAATTCTGATCCTACGTTTGAAGTCATCCCCAGCTTGGGTCGCCTCTAATTCAACGGCGTTCATGTCAGGTGAATAGGCTGCGCGATAGCCTTTGTGCACAATGTGCATTGGAATGAGGAAGTCATCGTTAATGGCGTTAGTGGGTAGTGCTTCAAATAGGGCGGTACGAATGAAATACAACGCACCGTGACTACCGATAGTGGAGCCCAATGTCGTTTCTCGATATTTGATCTGATTTTGGTAATGCCAATACGCCGCTTCACTGCTTTTTTGGTCGAGTAAGTGATAAGTGGAATTCACCACTCCAACCTCTGGGTCACGAAATTGTTTCGCTGCAATAATGAGAGCATCGATAGAGATAAGTGATGATACATCGGTGATCGCGGTAATGTCTGAGGAGATACAAGGTAACATTTGATTTAGTATGGCCACTTTACCGCGGTTTTTCTCGTGGGCGATGACTTCAAAATGCGCTTCTGAACATATTGCTTCCTGTATTGTCGATTCTGCTACATGTACAGTGTCATCAGTACAGCCGTCGGCAATAATGAGCACACGAAGTTTGCTTTGGGGATAATCAAGGCTGGCGATATTTCGAATTTTTTCCGCAATCCACAACTCTTCATTAAACGCTGGCATCAAAATAGTAATGCTAGGTAGCACACGGTCTTTATTCTGTTCGCGATAACCGCGGTTTGACGACGCCACGGCCTTGAGCGGATGTCTATTCGAATACCAACGTAGTAGCAATGGGTAGCCCGCATGATGGTAGACAATGAGAGCCGCACATATTGAAAATATTCCTAACCAGATTCCGTCCATTGACTTGCTCCTATGCAATAGATGCTTGACTTAATTTGTGGGTGATATTGAGCGCCATAATCTTGGGGTATGACACTAAGCTTTGAATACCAGATTGCGATAGGCTTGACTCATTGCTCTCACATCGTTGTTTTCTACCACAAAATCCCGAGGACAGAATAGATGCTTGGTCTGAAGGGCAAGAGTTAGAGAATCAATGAGTGATGCAACATTTTTCGGCTCAGTCACGACACCAGACAACGGACACAGTGTTTCTTTTGCCGCGCCAACATCGGTGACAACAACGGGAATATTGCAAGCTTGTGCTTCTAACGGTGATAACGGAAAACCTTCTTGCAGAGATGGTAGGCAAAAAACGTCTAAAGCTTGATAAAAAGTCGGCATTTGGTCAACAAGACCAAGAAAGTGGACGCGGTCTTGAATCTCAAGGTCATGGCATAGCTGTTTCAAATCAGTGTCGAGCGAGCCAATACCAGCGATGGCTAAGTGTATGTGTTTAGGGAGGCGAGATAATGCTTTGAGCAAAAAGATCTGACCTTTGACGGTCTCTAATCTACCAGCAGTACCAATCATCATTGGATGGGCTGGTAAGTTGAGTGCTCGACGAGCGCTGAGGCGATCGCCAGGCACGAAACGATTACAGTCGATACCATTTTTAATAAGTAATGGCTCGGTGTTGGGAAATAGCTCGATAAGTTGTTGCTGTACGCCACATGCATCCGCGACTAAAATCGGTTTCACGAGTTTAAGTGCCAAGCCCTCTACGCTTTGACGCTTTTCGCAATTGAGGTGCCACATGTCATGTTCGGTGTGAATTCGAATGGGTACTTTAGCAAGCCTCGCCGCGATACCGCCGTATAGAAGTGGACCTATATGGTGCGTATGAACGACTTGAGGTGACAGTGCTTTAAACAGACGCGAAAGTGTTCTTACTAAGGTTATTTGCGTTCCTGCTGGTTTAGCAAGAAAGAACAAATGTGAACGGTATTGGCGTAATTTGGGCCAATGTTCCAATGCTTGTTCCATCTCACCTTCCAAGCTCACGATGAATACGCGCTCGGCGTCGTTAGCCTGCTTTAGCAGTTCGAGAACCATGGTTTCCAGTCCACCGGGTGCCATATGTTGTACAACATGAATGACTTTTAAAGTGGATCCTGTGCCCTTTTTGGCAATAAGAGGCGACGTTTTCATGGTGTTCTCCTTATGTTTCTAACTAGAACGACACGTTAGTGTTAATAACTAATAACTAATAACTGCGAAGAGGGTGCTGCTGTAGTTTAGCTATTGCATTCCTTGTGCCATAAAATTAATAGTTATATTTCAATTGCTTAATATGTCTCATTGTCGCCACTGATTTCGATTTTTAAATTGAGAATCAGTTTGAACGTGAATAACAAGCGACAGTGGCGTTAAGTGCTAGTCAAATTTTGGTATTGCAGTGATTAACGGGACACCGGATATGGTTTCTAGTTGATGTCTGCGCCTAATGGTCGTGTCAAATAGCTCTAATACGATCGCCATGCCAATCCCAAGAGCAACGCCAGCCAAGATTCCTACGACGAAAAAGATGATCGCGGGGATATTGGTTGGGGCACTAGGGGTAAAAGGGCGATCAATAATTTTCACTCGTTTGTTTTGTTCAAATACACCAAGCGAACCCGTTAATTGAGCCATTTCGTAACGTTCGACCAGTTCGTCATATAACTGGCGTTTTAACGCGACATCTCGTTGTAGCTTTAACAACTGCTTTGCAGTACTCCCGTAGTTTTGAGCGGTATCAGTGAGATCGTCTATCATGCGCTTTAGGCTACCCGTCTCTTGTTTTAACGATTCATAACGGCTTCTTACCACTTGTAAGCTCAGCAGTTGAGTGATCAACACTGGTTGTAACTCACTGACCTGATTGCTGACTGAAGAATTAGCAATGTCCCATAGTTGGTCATTGTCTAAACTCGATTGTTCGGAGTTGAGAAGCAAGGTTCTTTCTTGCTCAAGCCGATCGAGTTCTCTCTCCCTTGCCTGCACAGCACTGTGGTTATTGGTATATTTCGCTTTGAGTAACGTGAGTGCACTGCGGGTTTCGATGATTTGTTCTTCTATCTTGCCGACAATAGGGTTGGTTTTAGATAGCTGCTGGTCTAACGTCCCGAGACTTTTTTCTACACCAGATAGCTCAGCTTCTTTTTCCGCGAGGGTTTGACGTAAAGACGCAAGGCGACTCAGATTTTCATTTTGCATTTCGGGTGTTGAAGATGAATACTGGTTGTAATAATTAGCCAGTGCTTGCTCTGCTGCGTCGAGATCTTGTTGTCGTTTGTCTATGTGTATGGCGAGAAATTCGCTGGAATCACGAATGGAGGAGCGCTCTGGCGCAAGTAACTCTTCAATAAAGTGGACACTGACGGCTTCGAGCATCGCTTGCATGCCTTCAGGTCGTGAGGCGGTGTGTTCGATTTTGATAAAATCTTTACTAAGTTGCGTTACCATCAAGCTTGACGACATTTTGTTGATGACTTGTTCTACTTCATCTGGGCGCATTTGATCATTGGTTAGCCCCAGATCATCGGCAACAGACAATAAAACGTGACGACTATTGAGCAGCGTTTTTAAGGCTGCGATGCGATCCTTTAGCATGGTAGAGACTGCAAGATCTTCAAGGAACGGATTCATTTTTGCGGTTTCTTGAATCAGCATGCTGGTATGAGCTTTGTATTTTAGCGGTGCTAAAGTGGCAATCGCATAGGCAATAAATGGCATGACCAATATTGGAATCGCGATGGCATAACGTCGTCGCCATGCCGCGGTGAAAATAATAAGGAGACGCAGCTTTAACTCACTCATATCGCCTCCAAATAATGCTCTAGTGTAATGACTCGCTGATCCCAACTTTCGCTGTCTACAATCCCTTTGGGCAGCTCTGCGGAGTGTAATTCAAGACGTTTTAGAGCTTGTATTAGTGAGGCAGAGTCGTGGACGACGTTAACATGCTCGCGGTAAGGGTCGAGCGCAGGAAAGTTACTGGCGACGATTGGGCGTCGAGAGGCTAAATACTCTTTAAGCTTGAGTGGGTTACATGCGATTATTTGTTCGTTCAATACAAAGGGCAATAGGCTGACCGTCCAGTGCTGGCTATAGCTAGGTAATTGCGAATGAGGGCGAGGTCCAAGATAGTGGACGTTATCGGCCTGAATGATAGGAAAGCTATCTAACTCTAATGGTCCAATAAAGACAAAGTCCCAATGGGGCAATGCTCGGATTGCGTCATTCAATAATGGGTAATCTATCCAATCTGACAGGCTGCCATAAAAGCCTGCGATAGGACGCTGATTGTTAGGGAGATCGGTAGCTCGTATTGTAGGAGTCGAAAACTTTCCGCAGTCAACACCATGGCTTAAGACATTTGTTTTGGAGTCTGGGAACTTGCTCAGTAATTTGTCGCTTGCCGTAATGATCATATCGGCATTGGCAACCAGTCTTTCTTCGTGTTCTAACACAGTACGATGGTCAACATATAGGCGAGCGCCCCAAAATCATCGCCGCAATAGTATAGAACAGGGTAGTCTCCTAGCAGTGGGCATACATCAACAGCGGTGGGTAGCGAGGTCCAGACGAGTGCATTATTCAGTGATAACTTATTGATAATAGGTCGAAGCTGATAAGCCATTAGGTTTGCGGCCAGCTTTCTCGCCATTGCAGAGCGAGGAGCTGGTATGGTGATGAGATTGACAATTGTTATTGAACTCGGCACCGTTTCGGTGTCCAAATCAAGTTGATGAGACTTGTCTTTGCCAAGAAGTTTATTTGCCGCTCGATGAAGATCGTGGCGGCTAAAACGGGGTTGGCGTAGGCCAATGGAGTTGATCCACAGCACTTTTCGTTGCTTGGCGAGACGCTTGACCAAGTGCTGTGTGCTTGACGGCAGAGCACCAAAATCTTCCCCAAATACAATCAGATCTCTCATCATTATTCCCTTATTTGAGTGGCAGCGACGGCTATTCATTTGCATTGAACCATTACTGATCTTGGTTGATATATTTGACTATTTTTGCAGGGCTACCTGCTGCAATTACGTTCGAAGGTAAATCATGGGTGACGACGCTACCAGCAGCGACAATTGTCCCTTCGCCAACGGTCACTCCAGGTTGTATGGTGACGCCCGTGGCTAGCCAAACATCTTTTTCAAGGATGATACTGCCGATGCGATGATCTTCATCAGGGTCGCCTAATGCACGTTTCTTTGCGTTGATAGGATGTCCGGAGTAACCAAAGAGCTGACAACGACCCGCAATTCTCACATTATCTTGAATCTCAACCAGCTCTGACACGGCAATGGTGACTTGCCATCCAATATCAACATTGCTACCTACAAGTAGTTTGGGCTGTACTTGAGGGTCTGGATGGGGAGTGGTTCGACCGCTGAATGTCGTGTGTCCGGAGACACGACAGTCGTTACCTAACTCAATGGTCAGCGGTCCAGTAATAAGGGGCAGGCCACTATAAAGATATAAGGAGTGACCATAGCTTGCGATGCGTCCTTTAAATGCTTAGGCGTATAAATAACCAAACGCGTGAATGTTTCAATACTATTGCGACATAAAGTCACCAACGCGTAGAGAACGTTGTTGTAGAACCGTGGTGTGGGAAGGCTTAGGTTGCCCGTGTTTTTTTCAAAAAGACAAACAGCTTTTGCATTTTAGGATTCGGGTGCGAGCGTAACCAAGTTTTAAAATCAAATGAAGTAGTGGCGTTCATCGTTGAAGTCCTTGTCAAAAAGCTTGAGGTCTTCATAGAATTACAAGAAGCGAGCCAACTATTTTTATTGTTTTAAAACAGATAATTAGTTCTATCTGTGGTTAGCGAGGGTGAGTGTTCTCAAATTGAGAAGCAATTTGTGAGACGGCGATAGTGAGAGCAGCGAGGAGATAGATGGGCCAATTGAAGCCTTGAGTGAGAAAAGTACCAGAAACAATAGTGCCGATTAATCCGCTATAAACAGCGAGTGCCATTGACAAAAGATAAGGGGGGACATTGGTTTGGTTATCGATGGTTTGGCTATCGATAGTTTGTAGGGTTTGGCGAGCGCATTTCACTAAAGAATAGATAAACATGATGAACAGGCCTAGACCTAAAAAGCCGGTTTCGGCTAACACGCCAAACCATGTACTGTGGACCGCATGATTGACGCCATCCCAGTGGGGGCTGTAGAAAAAGTAGTTATAATAAAAATTATCCAAACCGACACCAAAGATTGGATTATCTAGTGCCATTTTATAGGCCGCTTCCCAAGCATACAGCCGCCCCATTGCGGACGCATCAATCCCAGCTTCTTCCGCACCGCCAGAAGCACGGTCGGAAATGCCCGCAACGGCGTATAAAGCGAGAGCGGCAATCCCGCCGATAGAAAAGAACAAGGTTTTAGATTGAATAAGTCGCCAAGCATAGACGCCGAATACGGACATTGAGCCAAGCAATCCTCCACGACTTTGAGTCGCGATCACGGCGAGCAACAACACGATAGAGGTAATGAAAGAAAAAGTACGAAAAAAGCCACCTATCCCTTTTGTCGTCGCAGCGCCGACAGAAAACGCCAGTGGGAACATTAGCACTAACGCGAGATCATTTGGGTCACCGAGCATAGAGCCAAAATCTCGCCCAATGGTGACACGGGAGCCCTCAACCAGCCCGATACCGTTAACGGAGTTGAACAGGGCAACGCAACCGACAAGTAATCCTGATGTGACCATCAAGAAAGAGAACCGTGACAGTTCTTTGGGAGAGGTGATAAGCCAAGACACGGCTAATGTCATGACCATGATTTTCCAGTAGGTACCATTGAACATTGCGATGGCAACGCCTCTGTTAGCCGCCAGAATGACGCCGATGATGACCAGCCCCCAAAAAGCAATAAGCCATATGTAAGTTCGATGCCAATAGAGTTTGACTTGCTGACTGACCAGCGTGTGCCAAAGTAAGGCACCAAGTGCTCCTGCGGATAACATTAGCGGGAACTTTAATGGGTAAAGGACCGGGAAAACCTCATGAATTCGGAAAAATGAAAAGACAATGAAGAGGGTCACGAGCCAAAAGGTTTGACTAAGAACAAATAAAATTGCTATGGGCAATAAACTGAGTGCTAGCCCTAAGGCAGGATGGGGGATGAACCACCAAATAAGTCCAACGAACAAGGTAACCCCAAGGCTGAGTAAGCCATGTTTTGCGGTTGGGTTAGCTTGCGTTGTTGTCATCTAAGGCTCACTCTGCTGCAGGGCTGGCAGTTGGGTTAGTGCAAAACGCTGCAGCAATAATGCGGTTAATAGAATAAAAATAGGTGAGAGGAGGCTCATGATCAAGCGAGCAGTCATATCTTGTATATAGATGGACAAGAAGCAAAAACTGATGGATAGCATTGCTAAAGTAAGTAATGAACCACAGTCATAATGGAGATGGTAAAAACGGTGACTGACGATGCTAATAGCAACAAACCGTCCTATGCCCACTAGGGCTAGGGCCGTTAGTATGGCGATGATTCCCCATTGCCCTGCCACAAAAGCGCTAGAAACGCCGCCGACGGCACTGATCAAGTTGATGGTGAATAGGTGCTGAGTCTGTTTGCGATAAAGAATGCCGATGTTAGTGATTTCCCCCATTTCCTTGAACATGGCGATCATTAGGGCGGGAACGATGAAGGTGATGGCAGGCTCGTAGTCAATAGGCAGCGCGATTGAAATAAACAGCGGGGCAGCATAACTCATCGCAGCGACAAGCATAAAAATATAGATGAGTCCGGCTTGCGATATTCTGATGACTGCCGTACGGCCTTGTTCTTTGATCATCTGAAATCGTTTTGGCATCCACCACATACCGAAAGGCTGAACCAATAGACACATGGCAAGCGCAAATTTAGCTGCGATGGCGTATAGCCCAAGTTCCAGTAGTGATGTGTTCGCCGCGAGTATCCACCTTTCGGCACCACTTAGGCCAAAGGCAACAAGACCTGAACCGACAATAGGTAGACTGTAAATGAGGTACTGCTTCATCGGTGATATGGGTATTTTTCGCCAACGAAATTGGTTTGCGACTTGTAATGCCACCATTTGGAATACTGTTGCCACAAGCCCTGCCCAAAGAATGGCGCCCACTGTCGCATGTAGATTGAGTGCAATGACGATCCAGGTGACTTGAATGAGACTGGCGATTGCACTAATGACGAAAAATGAGCGAGCTTTGTCCTGCATTCGAAGCCAAGCAGTGGAGACAGAGAGTGGTCCAGTAAAGAGTACGCTCACTAGTACCAGTAGCAGTTCTTTATGCGTTATAGGAGACAGAAGCTGGTGGTCTAGAGTAAACGCTAACAAACAAAGTGGTAGACCGATAATTGCGGCTACTAAGCACGATAAACTAAAGAGTCGATTAGCGATTACGTATTGTTTTTTTACCGAGGTAAAGTGACCAGCATATCGATAAAGGGCTTCATGAAGGCAAAAGGTAATGAATAAGCCAACAAACACGCTAATTGTTGCCAGTAGTTCAAGCTTACCAATTTGTTCTGGCGCCAAATATCGAGTAATGAACGGCAGCATGATGAGTGAAAGCCCTCGTGTTACGACAATGCTAAAGCCATAAGTGATGAAGTGTTGCCAAGACTTATTCATGAGAACTTTCTCGTAGGCACATTGGTTGAGAAAGTATCGAAATTGAATGAGCAGCATCGTGATAACAAATATCGGCACGGTAGTGTTGCGCTTTTTCTAAAGTTGCAATACTGATTTCTTCGCGTAACAGTGGTGACTGACTGAGTAACACAAGTTTATCTGCAAGAGACGTTGCATTGTTTGGTTGATACTTCAAACAATCAACGTTATCGGTGAGTATTTGATCCCAGTACGCGCCGTCTTCTGGAATCACTGGGCATAAGCCTGCCGCCATCGCTTCTAGTACTGAAAGACCAAAAGGCTCATGGGTACTGGTGGAGACGAAAATACTGCACTGTTTGCGGATATCATCAAGATTGTCTGGTTGCTCGTGCCAGCTTAATGTCGCTAGTGGCTGAGGGGCCTGACATTGTTCGTGTTGCGATATCATGGCACTCGGTTTGATGTAACAAATATCACCTTCAGCAGGGCAATCCATGCTCTTTATTGCTGCCGTAAGAAGGTCGAGGTTTTTCCATTTTAGCAGTGATGCAGCCCAAAATACTCGTGCTTGAGATTGTTGGCGAAGACTTGGCCATTGCGATACGCTGAGCCCATTAATGAACGGTGTCGCATTAATATGGCAAAGTTGAGTGCCATCATTCAGCATTGATAATGCGAGCGTAATGGAGGCTTCTGTGCTTTCTAAGTAATAAATCTGGTCAGCTTGTTTTAGGCACCAGGCGACAGAGCGAGAATTGCCAACCGGTCCGTGGATGAATTGAATAATCGGCAGTTTAAGTAGGGTTTTGAGCAGGTAAAGTACCATGTCTGACCCTGGCTGAGTTGTTCCTATTAGTAAGGTAGCCTTGGGTAGCCAAGTGAGATAAGCCATGCACAAGCATAGGCGAAATAGCAGTACTAAATAAAACGCTCGCCCCGTGATCGACGACATCCAAGATGAAAAAGGAATAGTGAGTATTTTGATTTCCTTTCCCTCAGTTCGAGCATACTCTTGCCATCCTTGTGGGTGAGCGGTAATAACGCTGACGGAAAAATCAGGCTCATCACAAACTGAGAGAATGGCTTGAGTGGCGACTTTTGATCCACCATGAAAGGGCATTGGGTCAAAGATCACCGCGTGGCGGTTTGGTGTAGACTTGCTGTCAGGGACTGGGTTCAAATTAGACATGACGAACACCTCCCACCCAACGGCGCTGAACATAGGTTTTTAGCGGTCTTAATGCGGCAAGAAGAGACACACTTTCCTGAGCTTGGCTTTTGATGACTTTGTCATAGATATGCTCAATCGCTCGGGTGTTAGTTTGTACACTGAGGTGCTTAGACACATAGTTATAAGCATGGTCGGCTAGTGTCGGAGATAAGCTTGAAAACTCATCAATAAGTCGGCACCACTGAACTAATAGCTCATCATCACCATGATTGTCGAAGAGAAGAGCACTGGTATTGTGGGTAACAAATTCTGGGATACCGCCTATATTTGGCGCAATAATGGGCAATTTAGCTAAGGCTGCTTCGGCGATAACCAGTCCAAATGCTTCTTCTCGAGTTGCGCTGATAAATCCGTCGACACCCCCGACTAGCCATTGCGAGACATTGGATTGCTCACCAACGAATGTGACATGCTTTTCGATGCGAAGGTGTGTAGCGAGAGATTGCAGCGCCTGCCTTAATTCCCCATCGCCAATAACCACCAAGTGCAGGTTCGGGTAGTGGGGAGTAAGTCGAGTTAAAGCATGTAGCAACCGATCGACGCCCTTACGGTGAATAAGTGAACCTACGGTTGCAAATAGGAGCGTGTTATCAGGGAGTTGGAGTTCCTGTTTTACCCACGATGACTGCTGTTCTTGTGTAGCCCCTGACGCAGAGGGATTCGGTATGCCGTTGTGAATTACGTCAAGTTGATCTTTTGGGAAGCCGTCAGCAAGCAGGTTTTTAGAGATGGCATGGCTTACCGTCACGACTCGTGGTGAGAGATGTAATCCAAGCCAAAAACGATCGCGTAGCATATAGTCTGAGTGTAGTTGGGTGACTAAAGGCGTACCCGTTATCTTGGCAACGAGGTTCATCCATTGGCATGGTGCGCCACTGTTGACATGAATAGCATCAATGTTGAATTGCTTAATGAGCGCGATCCCTTTACTGATGAGTTGGAACCAGTTTTTGACGTTGAAATTCGGTTGGTATCCTCCCATTAGTAGGGTGAAGTGATCCAGTTGAGAGTCAATGGAGTGGGTCGCCAGCAGATCATTCAGAGCGTGGTTATTCGTCCAGACAACCGGGTGATACTCTGCAGTGTTTAAGTGGTTGATGAGTTGAATGAGGCATTGCTCACTACCACGAATCCAGTTTTCTCCAAAGTGGACATACAAGATGTTTTTCATGTTGGCCTCGCAATCATTCACGCAAAAGTTCAATCGATACCTAACTAGAGCAATTGCGATGCCAATAAAATATATCAATTTAAAACAGTGGTTTACGATTTATGTTGCGTTATTTTAAGAGCGAGTGACAGGGATTCTCAATATAGGAATCAGTTTGCAATGTGAGTGGGTTCGCGTGAGAGCAGAGTTAAAGACAGAAAACCGACGGCTTATTGCTCTCAACCCTAAAGTGATGTTTCTGGTGAGGCGTGTTGGTATAGGTCAAGTAACTGTGGAATGATAATGTCAGTAGAGTAGTGCTGTTGAATTTGTCGGTGAGCCGCTTGGCTGAGCCGTTGGCGCTGTTCAGCTGGCATGTCTAGCCATCTATTGAGTGCGCTCACCATTTCTAGATTGGATTCAACAATCCAGCCATTCTTGCTTAGGTTTCAATTAATGCGGGTAGTTGCCCTAGCGGGAAACTCATTACGGGAATCCCCCTAGACATGGCTTCTAATGCGGCCATGGGCAACCCTTCAAATCTGGAAGTAATGAGCAGCAGATCGATACGCTCCCACACTACATCCATGGTTTTTTGTTGGCCATGGAATGTCACGTTGGACGGAGCATTATCTTGTAGCTGCGCGAGCATGCTTCCGTCTCCATAAATATCGAAGTGACCACTTGGGCAGGATGCTGCGACCTCTAGAAAGCGATCCGGTCCTTTTTCTTCACTTAGACGTCCAACAAAAGCGATTCGGTTTTGGCAATGCGATTGAACAGGCTGAAGTGGAACAAAATTATTAACCAATGCGGCATCCTGCCTACGAGGTAGCTTTGCTAATATTGCTTCACTGACAGCAATACGCAGATGGTTATAGACTGAACTATAACGGTCTAACCAGTCATATAGCCGAACTTTGCCCGATGGGGTCTCGTCGAGCATGGAATGAGGCGACAAAAGCGATGTTGTGGTAACGGCCCCAAACGCGTGTGACCCTCGCTAGAATGTTGGCTTTATAACCGTGAGAGTGGATGACGGCGGGGGTATTTGACGACGCTATTGCCTGTTGAATCGCACAGTGTAACCGCCGCCATATTGGAACCCCGGGGTAGTTGATACTGAGTATTAGCGTAGTAATTTGATGCTGTTTGAGTTTTTCAACTAAAGGTGGTGACGTGCCGTACTGGTCAAATATGACCACAACGACGTCTTGCTGGTGGCGCTTTAACCCTTTCGCAAGCTCTAGAACATGCGTTTCTATGCCGCCAAATTGGCTGCTGTCCAAAACAAGCCAAACGTTATTGTTGATAGGCATCTTCCTCTGATTCCCATGCTTGCTTCTTACGGTAGACGGTTGATGGGCTGAGTTCGAGCAATACCGCTGCGTTCAGGACATTTCCATCACAAAAATCAATGGCTTGTTGGATAGCTTCCCTCTCTATTTGCCACATTGGTCTTATGCCATTGCTATGACTAATGTCTGATGTTGATGAGGAGGCATCGATGCTTGCAGTGTGTTGCTGAGCCACCATAGGCTCTGACTCCACCTCGGGATGCTGAATATCAGACTTACGACGTTCGATACCATTTGGCAGCAGGGCTCTGTTTGTCACATCATGGTTTGTTGGGGAAGGTTCAGGTAATTGCGCAGAGACGCTGGTGATAGAAGCGCGTTGCGCTGAGGCAATACTGAGAGACATTGAGGTACTACCAGGCGATGTCACTTCTGGGGGCAAGTGCTGTACACCTAGTGATTTATCATCATTCAACACGACAATATTACGGATAATGTTTTGAAGCTGCCTCACGTTACCAGGCCACGCGTATTTTTTAAAATAGCGTTGGGCATCTTGTGAAATACTTTGGAAGCGACGGTTATCTTGCTTGGCATACTGATTTAAGAAATGTTCAGCAAGCGTAACAATATCTTGCCCGCGTTCTCTTAATGGCGGCATGTGGACAGGGACCACGTGAACCCGATAGTAAAGGTCTTCCCGGAAACGCCCTTCTTGGACCTCAAGAATAGGATCGCGATTGGTCGCACAAATAATGCGAGTATCGACTTTATGTTCTTTTGTGCCACCTAGCGGCGTAAAGGTTCCGGTTTGTAAAAATCGCAGAAGCTTCTTCTGCATCTCTAAATCCATCTCGCACAGTTCGTCTAAGAATAGCGTACCGCCATGGGCAAGGGTTGCCGCGCCTTTTCGATCGGTTGTCGCGCCTGTAAATGCGCCTTTCATGTGACCAAAAACTTCACTCTCCATGAGATCTTTTGGGATAGCGCCACAGTTTATGGCGATAAACGGTTTGTCGCGACGATCACTTTCATTATGTATTGCGTTCGCGCACACTTCTTTGCCCGTGCCACTTTCACCAATAATGAAGACACTGGCATTGGTGTTCGCGACCGCATCAATAATCTTATATACCCCCTGCATTGGTAGCGAGGCACCGATGAAGCCATGAAAATGTTGTCGGTCTAAACGCTGTTGGATATCGTCCAACATGTGCTCAAGTTTTGCTTGTTTTAAATGAATGCTAATCGAGGTTTTGAGACGGTCGGCTCGAATGGGCTTTTCTAAAAAGTCTTTAGCCCCTTTCTGTATTAAGTGAACCGCAATATCAACACTACCGTGAGCAGTGGCGATAATGACTGGGACTTGCAGATTTTTTTCTGCAATCCATTCTAATATCACTTCACCTTGCATATCTGGAAGTTGCAAATCGAGAATAACTAGGGCAGGCAATGTGCGTTCAAGTACACGTTTTGCCTCACCGCCAGTAGCGACATGAATGACGTCGTAGGGTTCATCTTTCAAAAACTGTTTATAGAGTACAGCAAGAGATGACGAGTCTTCTATGAGAAGTACTTTCGGAGTCATGCCTCAGTCCTTGTTCTTGTTATTCATCCTTGATGACTTTAAGCATAGACGAAAACTGAGCATTGTTAATATTTTTTATCGGTAACAGTATGAAGGTTAAGGCTTTAATCACAAATTGCATTGAAAAAATGACGAGCAAGTCTTAATGGTAGACACATCCTCAAATAGACAATGACAAAAAGCGATTGTTATTGACTGAGCGCTTTAGGCGTGCAGTAAGAGTTTGTGGTAGCCAACTGAATCGATCGATTTCTCGGCAGATTTCTGAAGCGAGAGACGGTTGGTGTTGATAATTTAGAACGGTGCCAAGTACGCGAGTACGTTCGCCTTGAGTGAGACGTGCAATGGCGTTCTCTACTTGGTTAATGACCGTTACACCACTTAGTACGACGAGAATAGTGCCGTCGCACGCATTGGCGACACAAGGTGCAGGGATGTTATTTTTGTTTATGTTGAGAATGGGAGAAGTGTCAATGATCACGCGGTCATATTCCTCCAACCAATGGGTGACTTCTTGTTGTAATAAGCGGGGATCTTTGTAGGTGAGTCTAGTCGCGGGATCGCTTGGAGCGGCAATTCCTAGAAAGACACGAGGTGATGCGTTGTGCTGAACCCACGCGTTGCCGTGGTCCTCGACAGAATGCTCTTCATTAGCTATGGAGAGGGGTAATAGACTTGGGTGATGCATATTGAGGTCGACCAGCAAGGTTCTATACCCTGCCAGCAAATAACGTTCAGTTAATGCTTGAGCAATCGATGAGGTGCCTTCTTCTTCGTTACAAGCGGATATGCATAGTGAGCGACATTGATGAAGCTCTGCATTGAGGTAAATCTCTTCAATCTCTGAGTGAGTCGCAGGAATAGTCATTAGAGCGCTCCTATTAAAATAATCGTCGTGGTGAGTTTAAGAATATCGCTAAGACCCAGACGTGCTTTTTCGGCTAGGCTGTCTCGACGGTCAGGAATATAGATGGTGTCTCCAGCGCGAAGTACGGGAAGCTTTCTAATGTCAGCGGTTTTACTAAAAGACACGAGATCAAAAGAGCGCGCTTGCCCCTGACAACAGGACATATTTACAACGCTGATCTTTTCTAGGTAGGCTTTATCACTTGGGCCGCCAGCCTCTGCCAAAATGTCTAGTATGGTCATGTTGTCGTTAAACGAATAGCGACCAGGGTTATTCACGGCACCTAAGACTCTGATGGTTTCTTCTTTGGGGGTATCCAGCCAATTTTTATCTTTCTCAGGAATGTAGATGGTATCGCCAGGAAGGACATTTGGCAGAATAGTTTCATCCCCTGTTTCAAAGTATAGAGATAGATTCAATTTGCTCACTTTAGCGTAGGTTTTATCACGGTGTGTGACGCGAATATTGTGTATATCGGCGTCTTTAGTGGGACCGTCGGCCGCCGACAGGATATCCAAAAAGTGCATTTCATTGGTGAATCGATAGCGGCCGGGCGCATTGACTTGTCCGAAAACATAAATAGAGGCGTCGGAACTTTGTCTCACCCACTGCGATTTATTGTCAGAGGGATCTTGAGGAAGATCATGAATGCGAACAATGGTACCTGCAGTGATATAAGGCAGACCGGATTGAGGTGCGCCGTTTTTAATAAACTTGTCAAGATTGAAAACTTTCATTTTTCGGCCGTTAGCGATCTCAATTTTGGTTGTATCGGCCCTCAGAGTTGGCCCTCCTACGTGCGCCAATAAATCCATTAAATCCATTTCATCCGACCACTCAATACGCCCCGGGCGAACCACTTCACCAATCACATTCACAGCACGGTCTGGTGCGATTTTTAGCCAGGATTTTTCGTTCATATCGGTTTTTTCGGGAACAAAAATTGCGTCGCCAGGACCAATGTCTGGCGCTTTGTTCCCTTTGAGTCCTTCAGTGAATGCGGTCATATCAAATTTAATGACTTTGCCCGTTGATTTGATGACACGTATTTGACGCGACTCCGCGAAGCGAGTTGGGCCGCCAGCGTTGGCGAGAATGTCCATAAACGTCGCGCCGCGTTTACCTTCATAGGCACCGGGGCTGGCCACTTCACCCATAACATAAACGGTATTGGCTCCGGACTTAATTTCTTCTTCTTGTTTGGGGACGAAAATAGTGGCGCCCGCGACGAGTGGAGGAAGCTGCGAGGTATCACCTGAATCTAAGTAGCGTTTAAGATTGAATAATATCGGAACATTGTTACTGATCACACGAATCTGTTCCACGCCCGCATAGCGAGTGACGCCTCCTGCGCGCATAAGAATGTCAACGAGGTCGGTACCGGATTTGTAAGAAAATGAACCGGGCGCATTCACTTCCCCAAATACCTTGATGGCTTTTTTGGCGTCGGCACTGTCCCCAGCATCGGCAAGTTTAGAGGGATCAAATTCTTGTTCAATGTTACCGACCAGTGGTGAGGCAGGAACAAATAACGTGTCTAGAGATTGTAAGGTGGGTAGGTTGTTGTCATCCCCCGTGTCAAGAAAACGCTTGTAATCAAAATCCTGACGCTCAGCGCCCCGTTTTAAAATCATTTTGTTAAGCTGAGCGCCAGAGCGTAATCCACCTGCCGCGTGCAATGCCATTTGGATATTAGAATTGTGGGGAAGCGTATATTCGCCCGGAGATGTCACATAGCCTTGAACGGACACCAGTATTTGTCGTTCAGCGATGTACACCTTTGCATTCGTAGTATCACGAAAGGCTTGGGATAATGCGGTCGTTACCGTGGTTGCAAGTTGTTCTTCATCGTAGCCAGCAACGAAAATGGTCCCGACTTCCGGAAGTGAGATCCGGCCGCGTTTATCGACTTGAAATCCTCGATTAAGCGTCGACTCTCCGGGTAAGTCCACTTGAATTAGGTCACCAACTTGAACTTGTTTTGTCTCAGCATTAAGTGACAATGACACGAGAAGAAGCAAGCTCGTTAGACAGTACAGAGCAGGAGCCAATATTGATTTCATCATAATGCCTCCATCGCGGCGCTATTGGCCTCGTCGGCGAGAACTTCAATGCTAACTCGGCGGTTTGTTAAGCGAACGCCATCCGTATTACCTTCATACAGCGGTAACTCATCTCCTAGAGAATAGGTATCAATTCTTTTAGGGTTTAAACCGAAAATAGACAGGTAGCGCTTAACCTGCTGGGCTCGACCTAAAGCGAGTTTGTCATTGTGTTCACTGCTACCAGTAATATCAGCATGACTAGGTTACGGAAAGGCGAATAGAGGTGTGACGTTTTAGGATATTCGCCGCTTCAGCAAGGTGTCCCATATATTTGGGGTTAATTTCGGTTGAATCGACGGCAAACTGATTATCGACATTAAGGAGGTCGTAAATCTGCTGAACGACTTGCATTAAGTTGTTGAAATCGTCGCCTTGCATTGGGGGCGCACAGCTCGCTTGTGAGCGGACGTAGTCGAGACGAAGCTCTAGGTCATTAAGTTTTTTGCGTTGAATTATGATGTCATTGGCAGCGTCAATCCATAGGCCTCCTTCTAGCTCTCTTGCAATACGATTTTGCTTTTCTTGGGCTTGTAATACCGCTGCTGGAAAACACCAGCTCGCCCCCTCACGAATGAGCGAATCGAGCTGAAGTTTCGCGAGTTTCCAATCAAACCTTAGTCCGTGCTCTGGGCCTAGTGGTTCATCGGGCATGACGGGTGAAAAATCTGACCCCGCGTATTGTTCTGCAACGCCACCCGTTCCTTCTTCAGGGTAACTTGAACACGCCGCTAACAGAAAAATAGCGGCGGAAACAGTGGCAACTTTTACGTGAGAAAATATATCCATATATTACTCCTAGCTCAACGTGATGAAGCCAAACGCTGTTGTTATTAGTATTCGTTATTACAAGTACTCGTTGTTGACATGCGTGTTGACTGGGATAGCTTGCCCAATTCGTAATAACTTCATGATTTGCAATGGTTGACCCGTGACGTTTTCAATTCTCATTATGCGTTCACGTTCAATCAGACGCTTATACAAATAAACAATAGCACCGATGCCTGAAGAATCCATAAAGTGGACCTTCTTTAGGTCGACTTCGACTTCATGGTGCCAATCATTGTGAATAATATTATCAATTTCAGTCTGAGCTTCGCGGCTACCTCTCGCATCAAAGTCACCGAAAAGCTGCACGCGTAGTGTATGATTATTGGTTTCTGCTTTAACTAGTTCCATGTCTATTGCCTCGAAAATTTGGGGACAATATTGAAATAGCATCAACTGTGCCAATTTATTAAAAGCTTTATTATCAGGTTGTTAGTGAGGGCTAGGGGATTGGAAGGATTGGTTTCTCAAAATAAAAAAAAGCGTCTCTCAATATGAGAGGCGCTTTTTAATACAAGGGATGAACGGACAGTCGGCTGGGTTTCTATCGCGTTCGTGGCTTACGATTTTTGTTGGGCTTGCCTGCGGAGTGCGGTGCATTATTGGTGCGACTACCGTTATTACGACCCCCGCTGTTGCGATTATCGTTGCTTTGACTATCGTTACTGCGGCTGTCATGATTTCTTCCGCCTGATGCCTTTGGCCCTTTGCTATTTCTTGGTTTATCAGTACGGATATCCGGTTGCCCTTTGGTGTGCTTAGTGGCAAACCGGTTTGCACCATGACGTCCTGACTTTCGTCTTTGTGCTGGTGTCTGTGAGTCCACATCTTCAGCAGGGACCAAGCAGCTCGCTTTATCACCAATAAGATAGGCTTTTCCCATGCTGGTTAAGGCTTCTCTGATCATTGGCCAGTTTGCTGGATCGTGGTAGCGCAATAGCGCTTTATGCAGGCGACGTTGACGCTCCCCTTTTGCAACAGGGATGTCTTCGCGCTTTTTGTATTTTACTCGTTTCAACGGGTTGGTTTCTGAGTAATACATTGATGTCGCGTTACACATTGGAGAAGGGTAGAAGTTTTGTACTTGGTCGCACTCGAACTCATTGCGCTTTAACCAAAGTGCAAGGTTCAACATGTCCTCATCCTCTGCTCCAGGGTGAGCTGAAATAAAGTAAGGGATCAGATATTGTTTCTTACCTGCCTCTTTACTGTATTTCTCGAACATCTCTTTAAAGCGGTCATAGGTGCCCATACCCGGTTTCATCATAAGGTCCAGCGGGGCTTTTTCGGTATGTTCAGGCGCAATTTTTAAGTAGCCACCGACGTGGTGCGTGACTAACTCACGAACATATTCAGGTGACTCAATCGCCAAGTCGTATCGAACGCCTGAGGCAATCATGACCTTTTTAATGCCGTCCACTTTCCTTGCTGACCGATAAAGGTCGATGGTGTGCTTGTGGTCGGTATTGAGTTTGTTACAGATACCAGGGAAGACACATGATGGGCGACGGCAGTTCGCTTCAGCTTTAGGATCCGAGCACCCTAAGCGATACATGTTGGCCGTGGGCCCACCTAAATCGGAGATTGTGCCAGTAAATCCAGGCACTTTGTCGCGGATTTCTTCTAGCTCTCCAATGAT
This sequence comes from Vibrio sp. GJ43-1, assembly GCF_055808835.1. Classification (NCBI taxonomy): domain Bacteria; kingdom Pseudomonadati; phylum Pseudomonadota; class Gammaproteobacteria; order Vibrionales; family Vibrionaceae; genus Vibrio; species Vibrio sp. GJ43-1. The sequence goes on from NZ_CM147884.1 coordinate 1,426,556, forward strand.
CGACTCTTTAGAGCGGTTTTGAATAATACGACCTTCATGTTCCGTAATAGAACAGAACGAGCAACCGCCAAAGCAACCTCGCATGATATTCACGGATGTTTTGATCATGTCATATGCTGGAATTTTTGCTTTACCATACATCGGATGTGGAACGCGTGCGTAAGGTAAGCCAAACACGTAATCCATTTCATCTGTTGCGAGAGGAATTGGCGCTTGGTTAACCCATAGTTCACGATTACCGTGGCGCTGGATTAAAGCCCGACCGGAGTAAGGATTGGTTTCTAGGTGCATTACACGGCTGGCATGCGCGTATAGAATACGGTCATTGTTCAGCTTTTCAAATGGAGGCAGCCGAACTGCAGTGGTCTTAGAGTCGTGGCGTGAGGGTCTAATGGCGATCGGTTTCGCTTCGACTGTGATATCGGGTTCTTTTTTATTGGTGTCGCAATTGCTTTCTACCGCGTAAGGGTTTTGTGGTACGAACGCCTTGCCTGGTTTCTCAATTCTAGAGGAATCAATGATGGTATAACCTTCGGGTTCTGCTGGAAGGTTAATCGCGGTACCACGAATGTTGGTTAATGTTGAGATGTCTTCGCCGTCAGCCAGACGATGAGCGACTTCGACCAAGGCACGCTCAGCATTACCGAAAAGCAGTATGTCTGCTTTTGCATCAAACAAAACTGAACGACGGACTTTGTCAGACCAATAGTCATAATGGGCAATGCGACGTAGGCTCGCTTCTATGCCACCGAGTACAATTGGGCATTCTTTGTAGGCTTCACGGCAGCGTTGAGAATAGACCAGTGTTGCACGGTCTGGGCGCTTGCCACCCTCGTTATTTGGTGTGTACGCATCGTCGTGGCGCAGTTTCTTGTCCGCCGTATAACGGTTGATCATGGAGTCCATGTTACTAAGCAGTAATACCAAAAAATAGATTAGGTTGACCGAGTGTCATAAAGGCGTCTTTGTTCTGCCACTCTGGCTGAGCAATAATGCCAACTCGAAATCCTTGCGCTTCTAACAAACGACCGATGATAGCCATACCAAAGCTAGGATGATCGACATAAGCGTCGCCAGTTACAATAATAATGTCACAGCTGTCCCAACCAAGTGCGTCCATTTCTTTTCTGCTTGTTGGCAGAAAGGGAGCGACACCGAAGCATTCTGCCCAGTATTTTTTGGTTTCATGGATTGGGGTTATGTCGTTGTACATGAGTTGACCTCTAACTTTGGAGGCGCGCATTATATACTTCTAATCGGGAGACTTCAAAATTAAAGCTTTGTCAATAAAGACCGTAGGGTTATATGAACAGGGCGTTGAGCAAGAATAGTAAAGTGACTCAAGCTGATATATCATCAGCGCACTTTTAAGTCTGTGAACAATTGAAATTATGGTTTCTTCAATTCTAACGCTGTTAGCGCCGTCCATTACGGTAACCTTGCTGATTCTTACGCTCATTTTAGCCAAAGGTGATATTTGCCCTGGTCAACGTGGTCGAATTCATAAGCTATTGTCGGCCATAGGTTTACTGTGGTTGGCCATTGCTTCAATCAAAATTGAAGCATTTCTTGTCGTTTTCGCGATTTTCTATTTTTACTCCAAGGTAAAAACAGGGAAAACCAGAGATAAAGGACCGTTCTGGGTTATCCATTTAGCGAATGGTTTTGGATTGGCTTTTTCGGGGATTCTTATTTCGTCACAAGCCACTTTAGGGCAAGGTGCTGCGCTATTAAGCTCAGGGCTGTTGCTTGGTAGTGCCTTTGCTCACCTGCTGTTAATTATTGCCCGATCGCGTTTACAAGCATTCCATCGGATTCTACCGATGTTTGGTGTGATTTTGACGATGGTGTTTGTACTGATATTTTTAATCAACGCTTATCACTGGCCTGAAGACATTGCTCAGCGTTATTTAGTCGAATTGCTGATGTCATTTCTGATGCTACTGATTGGTATCGTGTTTTGGATTTGGCATCTTGTTCGTCATACCGCTCCGGAAAAACGCCAACTTAGTATTGCTTTTTTCTGTTTGCTTTCCGCCTGTGTGGGTTTATTTAACCTGTATGCGTTTATGTAGTTTTCTTTGAGTGAATGTTGTCACGGCCTGTGACACTTAACTGTCTATTTCGTTAAAAAAGGCTAGTCTTAAAATGACTGGCCTTTTTTAGGGAGTATGACTATGGATTTGAGTAATGTAAGTGGCTTTGACAGTATTATTTTATTGGGTATCGTCAATGAGAAACTGCGCTTAGAGTGCGAGTCCTTTGAAGAACTGGTATGCATGTATGAGATGGATGTAGAAGGCGTGGTGGGCAAGCTTGATATGTTAGGTTATCAATATGATCCGCTCACTAATCAATTTAAGGCCTATCAGAGATAATCAGTGACAAAATTGAAAACAGCACGCTGCGAACGTGCTGTTGTCCTTAGTCGTGCCTGATTGTCGAGTACGTATGTCATCGGATAAATTATAAGTGGTTTGAGGTGACTAGCCGCAACACTTTTTATATTTTTTATTGCTACCACATGGACAAGGATCATTTCTTGCTATTTTGGTTGACGCAACAGTAAGCGGGCGAGGGGCGATGGTGTCATCTAGCTCACCATCAACGTAATACCACTGGTTGTTTTCAAACAGGAATCGAGAGCATTCTGAAAGGCAATGTTCAAAACCATCTTGCTCAAGAAATGCTTTAAATGTGACATACCCTTCATTTGGACACGTGCCCGCTTCGGTACTTACCACTTCAAGTCTGGTCCAACTCTCATTGATAGATTCCGCAATGGATGCTCGTTCATTTTCGGCGTGACAGCTAGGATGATAGGTTGCGACAACAAAATCGACATTTTTTGTCATATGAGCACAAAAGCGCGCGCGCATTAATTGCTCTGGTGTGTTGGCTAAAAGAGGGTTGAGATGAACGGGTTGGCAACAAGCAGAAAAATCTACTTGGCTACCACAAAAGCAAAGTGACATATTGAGTCCAGATTAAGCGAGAGCGTGATATTCAGATTCGATCGTAAGTAGATCTTCGGTCCATTTTATCGCATCGTCGTAGTGTTTTGCTAGTCTATCATCATTCAGTCGTAACTTGTCGCGAATCGCGATGACAGAGCACCAGTCAGCACTTTCGTACGCTTTAACTAAGCAAAGGATATCGCCCAGCTTACCTTGCTTTATCACCAATGCAGATTTAACCAGGTTATTGATTGGCATTTTATGAACCAGCTCTTCTAAAGGTTGGTCAAATAGCGAATCTAGCAAAGAAAACATACTAGGTTAGGAAGCCAAGTCCATCTTCAATATTGCTATCTAAATCTTGTAAGATGAGTTCACAGAAACGCGCGCGCTGAATCGATAGGCTATAAAGCGAATCGGGCTTGTCGTCTTGCGTTGAAGTAATCGCGACTAAGGAAATAAACTTGCGTAAGCGATCATCGCCCAAGTAAACCAGCGCTTGTTTAAATGATTTAATTTCTGCTCGGATCAAGTAGGACGAATTTACGAATGTGAGTAGTTTGTATGACAGTGTTACATCAACAGAGAACAACCGCTCGAGCTCATCATAATTAATATCAGGGTTAGAAATTTCTTTACACAGTTGAACGACAGTTAAAAACGACGGCTTTATCTGTTTACGTCTAATAAGTTGTGGCTTGCTAAAGAAATAGCCTTGGAATTGGGTGAAGCCGATCGACTTGGCCTGTTCGAACTCCTCATAGGTCTCTACTTTTTCAGCTAGGAAAGTGATGTCATGTGGTCGCAATTTTTCAATCAGTGCTTTCGCCTTATCCAATGGAAATTGGCGAATATCTATTTTAATGATTGAGGTGTAAGGTAAGAAAGGCAGCCACTCTTTTTTAGGTATGAAATCATCCAATGCAATGGTGTAACCCGCATTGGCCATTTTTTTGATTGCGAATAATAATTCTTGTGTCGGCTCACAGCTTTCAAGAATCTCAACCACCAAATTGTCTTTTGGAAACAGGGTTGGGACCAGATTAACGAGGCTTTGATAAGGGAAGTTTACAAAGCCAAGTTTATCGCCAATCGTACTGTAATGCGTTGCCAGAAAATGTTCCGAAAGTAGTCGGTTAGTGGCGATATCGGGATCGATATCAGGAAACGTATTATTGGGGCCATCCCTAAAAAGCAACTCATAACCAACGGTTTTTTGTTGGATATCTAAAATAGGTTGTCTGGCAATGTACGAGTATTTCAAATTTGGCATCATGATCTCATAAACGTATCAACTATCTTAACGTTTAATAGGTAACGTTGACTATCGATCTGTCGGATTTTCTGTGGAATGGCTCATGCTTTCAACAAAATCTCGTACTTGTAGTTGTTGTTTTTCAGGCGTACAGACCAATACGGAGCCTTGTGTGTACCAATCTCCTAAGACGATGCGCGTATATTCTTCGCTTCCAAGCTTGAACGAGTGAATATTAGGACGGTGCGTATGGCCATGAATCATCATATGTACGCCTTCTGCTTTCATTACGGTTTCCACCGCACTTTGTGCGACATCCATAATGTCGAGCGATTTTTCAACTTTCTCTACTCGGATATCGCCTTGTATCTTATTAACAATATGCTGTCTTGTAAAGAAAGGGAGGCGATTAAAAATCCACTGCAACCAAGGTTGATTGACCTTGGCACGGTAAGCTAAGTATTTTGTGTCGTCAGTACAGAGCGTATCGCCATGTAATACCACAACTTTCTTCCCATACAGATCAATAACGGTTTGCTCATGTAATAGCGTGACGCCTGTATCACGACAAAAACGCTTGCCGAGTAAAAAATCACGATTGCCTTGCAGAAAAAAGCACGGTACGCCTGAGTTGGTCAATTGCTTAAACTCATGGCGAATAGATTGAGCAAAATCAGAGGGGTCATCATCGCCGATCCAGAACTCAAATAAATCACCGAGCACATACAAGGCATCAGCGTGTACCGCTTCATGACGCATAAACTTGATGAAGCATTCTGTTGTGTCGGGAAGAGAAGGCGAGAGGTGTAAGTCGGATATAAATAGTGTTGTCATAATTAAAAAGGGGAGAGCCACGCTCTCCCTCACCGTTACTCGTGAATCGTTGTGCTGGTAATAAGCACTTCTTCTAGAGGGACATCTTGGTGCATACCCATAGAGCCAGTGCTAACGCCTTTGATTTTTTCTACGATATCTAGACCTTCAACAACTTCAGCAAAAACGCAGTAACCCCAACCATCAAGACTCTCTGAACGGAAGTCTAGGAACTTGTTGTCGTTTACGTTGATGAAAAACTGAGAGCTAGCAGAATGTGGTTCCATCGTACGAGCCATTGCTAATGTACCTACCTTGTTGCTTAGGCCATTGTTTGCTTCATTTTTGATAGTTGCACGTGTTGTTTTTTCTTTTAGGCCAGACGTCATACCGCCGCCTTGAATCATGAAACCATCGATAACACGGTGGAACAAAGTGTTGTCGTAAAAACCATCACGGCAGTACTGTAAGAAGTTTGCACTTGTTTCTGGTGCTTTCTCTTCGTTTAATTGAACCTTGATGTCGCCGAAATTAGTATGAAGGGTGATCATGATGAATACCTATTCTTGTGTTTTTATGTTGAAACCACGATTCTAGCTTAACTGAGGTGACAAGCAAACGGGCAAATACACAGATCCGTCACTCAGCGCGTGGTTTTTGTTCGATATTGCTGATATCGAGGTTTGATGACGACAATTTGAGAGTTTTCTTTGTTTAAGCCTCCATTCTGGTGAGGTTTATGGTTATAATCGCTGACACTTTTAAACGTAATTATCCAGATAGAGATCATGTTAAAAATATACAACACACTGACGAGACAAAAAGAGGAATTCAAACCTATTCATGCTGGCAAAGTTGGTATGTATGTCTGTGGGGTCACTATTTACGATCTCTGTCATATTGGTCACGGCCGTACGTTTGTATCTTTTGACGTCGTCTCTCGTTATCTTCGATATGTTGGTTACGATCTCACATTCGTACGAAACATTACCGATATTGACGATAAAATCATCAAGCGTGCTAATGAAAACGGTGAGACTTGTGACTCATTGACTGAGCGTCTAATCGGTGAAATGCATGCAGATTTTGATGCGCTAAATATGAAACGCCCGGACATCGAGCCTCGTGCGACCCAGTTTATTGAAGAAATTGTGGCACTTGTCGAGCGTCTTATTGAGCGTGGCTTTGCTTATGTTGCCGCTAATGGTGATGTGATGTTTGAAGTCGGTAAGTTTGACGATTATGGTCGCTTGTCTAAGCAAGACCTCGAGCAGCTTCAAGCTGGTGCTCGTGTCGACATCGAAACAGCAAAGCGCAGCCCGTTGGACTTCGTACTATGGAAAATGTCTAAGCCAGGTGAGCCTACATGGGAATCGCCTTGGGGTCCTGGCCGTCCGGGTTGGCATATTGAGTGTTCAGCAATGAACTCTTCTATCTTGGGCGATCACTTCGATATCCATGGCGGCGGCTCAGATCTACAGTTCCCGCATCATGAAAATGAGATTGCTCAATCTTGCTGTGCCCATGACACACCATATGTGAATACATGGATGCACAGTGGCATGGTGATGATCGACAAAGAAAAAATGTCGAAGTCATTGGGCAACTTCTTTACTATTCGTGATGTGTTGTCACACTACGATGCAGAGACAGTACGTTACTTCCTGATGTCTGGTCACTACCGCAGTCAACTGAACTACAGTGAAGATAATCTCAACATGGCAAGAGCGGCGTTAGAGCGTTTATACACGTCATTACGTGGCTTAGATGCGGATGCGGAACCTACGGGCGGCGAAGAGTACGTGACTCGATACACTACGGCTATGAATGATGACTTCAATACGCCAGAAGCTTACTCTGTATTGTTCGATATGGCTCGAGAAATCAATCGTTTGAAAACCGTCGATGTTGAGCAAGCGAGCCAACTGGGTGCTGTGATGCGAGAATTGGCAGACATCATCGGTATTTTACATCAAGATCCTGAAGCGTTCCTGAAAGGCGATGCTGGCGATGATGATGAAGTGGCTGAGATTGAAGCGCTGATTAAGCTTCGTAACGATTCTCGCGCGTCAAAAGATTGGGCTAATGCTGATTTAGCTCGTAACAAATTGACGGAGATGGGTATTGTTCTTGAAGATGGCGCCGCAGGTACAACATGGCGTCGTAAATAACTCGTCAGTGTTTTGAACGAAACGTAAATTATAACTAGCCCTTGCCTGACAAGGGCTTATTTTTAAGTTTAGATGTGGTGTAACATTTTGGCTCAGATGTATTTTTATTACTCAGCAATGAACGCGGGTAAGTCTACAACTCTTCTTCAGTCTTCGTTTAACTATCAAGAACGAGGAATGACCCCACTTATCTTTACCGCTGCGTTGGATGATCGCTACGGTGTGGGCAAGGTAAGCTCCCGAATTGGCTTACAGTCTGATGCTCAACTATTTCGCCCGGACACCGACCTCTATGATGTGATCGCAACGCTTCACGCTGAAAATCCACGCCACTGTATTTTAGTGGATGAATGTCAGTTTCTTTCTAAGCAACAGGTCTATCAACTGACGGAAGTTGTAGATAAGCTACGCATCCCAGTACTGTGTTACGGGCTAAGAACCGATTTCTTAGGTGAGCTGTTTGAAGGAAGTCGATACTTACTTGCTTGGGCAGATAAACTGGTTGAGCTTAAAACTATTTGTCATTGTGGCCGTAAAGCAAATATGGTGATTCGTACAGACGAAAATGGTGTAGCGATTGCACAAGGTGATCAGGTTGCGATCGGTGGCAATGATCAATATGTCTCAGCGTGTCGTCAGCACTACAAAGAGGCGCTGGGTAAGTAGTACTTCATCAACAAGTTATGGTGTGAAAAAGGAAGCGAAGGCTTCCTTTTTTTGTCCCGACAATATTACTGTATAGCTAATTTTAGCTATAGCGCATCCAACACATGCTGGTATTTAAAGTGATAGCCCAGTCGTTGCAGTTTCTCGCTGGATATGGTTTTCCCCGGCTCGGAGTTGACCAAATTGAGAGACGTATCGAGTCCTGCAGAGCGAAGCGCCGCTCGGTAAAAGGTGACTTTGTCACAGGTAGTGGGTGTTGTGGCATTGACGACACCAGAGTGGATGTTTTCCAGCGAAAAGATGATGGCATGAATGGCATCATCAAGGTGTAGCATATTAGCCGAAGCTTGATCACTGACCGATTTCAGTTTTGAAGCAAACCGAGAAGGATGACGTTGTGGGCCAAACAAGCCACTGCAACGGAGGATGGCATAGTCCAATGTTGAGTTTCTAACGTGCTCTTCTGCCGTCAACATGATGATGGATTTCGCGGTAAAGTCTTCTCGTCCACGAGCGATAGGCAGTCTTGCCATATCTTCTGTCATGAGCTCAGCAGTCTCTGGATAGACCGTCGTTGAGCTTACCATGATGATCTTATCTACCTCTAAGCGCTTGGCTACTTGGCAGAGTTGGTTCCACTGGGACGCATAGCGAGCGCCGCCACCTTGCCGAAAGCCAGGGGAAAGCAGCCAATGATGGTGGTAATTTGTTTGTTGACGAGTTGGTTAGTCAACGCAAGCTCGTCACTCTCGTCTCGAAGCGTGTTGAGGTCTAAGCACAAATTGTCGATGCCGTTTTCCGCAAGGGCTTCACAACCTTGTTGAGAGGTTCGGGTCGCAGTGACTGGGTATCCACGGCTAATTAAGGCTTTGCTAAGTGGGAGACCTAGCCAGCCAGCCCCCACAATGAGTATGTGATTTCCATTCATATTAAACGTCCTCGAAGCGATGTCGCAGCAGCTCTCGTAATTTTTTATGACCCGCGTCTTTGCTTTTACCAGAGTGTTGGATCAAGTCTATATTGGTGATTGCTGATATTTTTTCAAATTCTATAGGAACTTGAACTAACGTGCCTTTCTCAAGTGCAGCTTTTGCCATGTAGGAGGGGGCATAGGTCCAGCCAAATCCTTCTAAACACCATTCCATAATCATAGCGTAGCTATCTGAATACCAAACATCTGGGCTTAATATTTGATGAAAGCTGCTTTTTTGGGCGTTTCTTGCGCTCACGACGAGCTGTCTATGTAAGCTTAACATTTCAATATGAGGTGTCACGCTTTGGGCAAGTGGGTGTGACGCCGCAACAAAGATATCGAACTCAAACGCGCCTATATGTTCAAAATCTAAAGAAAATGGAATAGTGTGTTCGCCGTATACGAGACCAGACGTTGCGCGGCCAGACTGCACCATTTCAATTATATCGACACTGGAGGCAAGTAAGCATTCAAGTTGCAGAGTCGGGAATTCTTGTGACAGCGCTTTTAAGATTGGAGAGATGCGTTCTAGTGGAATGCCTTCGTCAACGGCGAGAATAATGGGTTGGATATCTGTGAGCGTCAAACTTCCGACCAGTTCTGATAATCGATGATGTTGAATCATTGTAGCTTTGGCGTAGGGGAGAAGTTTCGCTCCTGCTTCCGTTAGAATTGGGTAGCGCTTGCTACGGTCAAACACTTCCACGCCACAATCAATCTCAAGGTTCATTATGTTTTGGCTTATCGCTGACTGCACTTTACCCAGCTTCCGAGCCGCAGCAGAAAAGGAACCAGTGTCCACAGTAGTAATAAACGCTTCTATTTGCTCGATACTTAACATATCAGTTTCCCTGATGGTATCTCGTTATTAAGTGAGGTTAGAATAGTGGATAATCACCATATTGGTAATGTTTATTGTTGATTTGTTAGGTTATCCATATGAATAATAAAGAAAGAATCTTCCACGCTATTGCTTTTGAGGTGCTAGCACTTGCTATCATTGTCCCTGTTGTTTCTTTTGCAACGGGTAGTCAGTCTTTGTCATTAATGATCGTTGGTGTTGGCATGAGTCTATTTACGGTCATTTGGAATTATGTGTATAACATTCAGTTCGATAAATGGGTGTCAGGTGCGCGAAGTGAGCGTTCGATACTCGTGAGAGCGGTGCATGCTATTGGTTTTGAAGCGGGTCTCATCTTGTTTACTATTCCCGCCATTGCGTGGTTTTTGCAGGTTTCGTTATGGATGGCTCTGCTGATAGAAGCGGGGTTTTTAGTCTTTTTCTTCTTCTATACGACGATATTCAATTGGGCGTATGATAAATATCAGCCATATCAACGTTGGTGGGGCAGTGTTAATAGTTAATAGTTAATAGTTAATAGTTAATAGTTAATAGTTAATAGTAGTACTAGCCGCAGCACTTAAAACGAATCCGTCTCCGTATTGAAGAGTACGTGAGAGTGCTCGTCGATAAGGCGGAGTTATCTGCCGCCTTATCAGGAAAAGCATTAGAACTAAAGGTTAGCGTTCAATACACGCAAGATTTTATCGGCATGTTCTGCCACTTCAATTCCCTCGCTCGTTAAATAGCCACCGTCAGGCATGGTACATAGTCCTTTAGCATAAAGCTGTTGGACTGCTTTTTGCATCTCTTCGTTGGCGTCGGTATGAACTTTGATTCCAGTAGCTGAACTGCTTAAGTCAAATTGCAGTAGCAAGTTCATTTCGGCAAGGTGTTCTAACGTTAATTTCATAGCTGTGCCTTTTCATTTAGATAGTCCGATCAACATAGAGTGATTTGGGCATAATGACAATCAGATAGTGAATATTTTGTTAGATGACCCCGTGTTCTCTATGTATTCTGTAAGATTTTTACTCTAAGTGGATGAATTGTAACCATTTGAATGTATAAGTCATGTCTTTTACTTTCGAGTTTGCATATAGTGAGTGAAGATCCATAATTATTATGATTTTAGTTGGCTAGGTAAGCTGCGGCTACCTAGTTGTTAAAGGAGCGAAAATGTCTACGCGCAAAGCGGTTGTGGTACTCATGTGTGTTTTGGGCATTACTTCTTGTGCATCAACCCCTACGGCGGTTGAGCGAGATCCAAATCTGAGCCCTGAACAGATTCAGCAAGCACAAAATCAAGTCTATCAAGACGTATTAAAAACGCATTCGATGTGGGCAAGTCAGTTGGAAGATGCTGAGTCATTAAGGATCTATGCACCGGAAAATTATCGCGACATGATGTCTTCGTGGAAAGATGCGCATGAGCTGTTTATTGAAATGAGAAAAGATCCGTCTCAAGTTGATGTGAAGCATTCCGTCTTTTCCAGCGAAACATACGCGATTGCGTTTCGAGATCGCATTAATAGCGTGGAGTATAACTTTACCGCGATCCAACGTTTAAAAAAGCAGGCCGATGAGTTGCTTGAGCCAGCAATGACCCAGATGGCCTACTTAAGAAAAATAGAGGCAGCAAAGTATTTCCGCCACGCGACGACCAGTGTGACGCGCGAATATGAGCGTTTGTTTGAATACCTAGTTGTGTCAGAAGTGGATCGGGCGGAAAGTTATCAGGCCATATTTCTGGAGAAATCGATGGCACTTGAAGTTCGTGTGATCGATGCGATATACGTGGAACCATTGGCGCAAAAGTTATCCTCGTTGTCTAAGGCTAGGTATAATGTGATGGCACCGATTAGCTTTAGCTATGTTGAGCAGGGCATTTTGGAATTACGTCAATTTGTGAGCCAATCACCACGCGATTTTGAAACCATTGAACATGATGTGGATAGCATTAATTTCCAGTTTCGAAGATTGGAGGCCATTGTCTCCGAGGTGACAAAGTTGTCTAATGTTGAAAAGTCCAACTTTGAACCGTTAGTGTTGGATGCCGAATCACGTCTTCATAAAATATCCATTGCCGCGAAAGGCAATGACTACCGAGATCAGGATCTTACATCGCAATCAGAGCGAATTGCGCACGACGTTGAGATGCTAAATAAAGCCGATCAGTCCATTGCTTTACGCAAAGAGAACGCGTTGCTTAAGCAAAAACTGGCGCTGCTGGAAATGCAGCGTGGAGATGTTCAGAGCGCAAATGATCAAGTGGTGTCTGACGCGATGGATAAAGCCGCCAATAATCGAGCTGAAATTGAAAATCTGAAGAAGCTCGTTAGTGCGTTGCAAGAGCAAGCGGCGGACTGACCGTTTTATGCGGATAGCAACATGCTGATATAAGGTCAGAGCGACCTAAAGAGCACTGCCAATAGGCGGTGTTTTTTTTTGAGAAAGTTCAGGTGAAAAATAAGGCTGCAAAAATGTGGACTACCTACTTTGTAGTTGTTTTTTAAGTAATTTTTTTACAATTCACCATAGTCGAGCAATATATATTGATAATGAGTGAAAATGTCACTTGCCATATCTATTGATTGGGAGCATTATCCGCCACCACCAAATTGTTACTAAACATGTATTGAGAAAATGGAAATGAACCAGTTCGATGCTTTGTTGCCACCACAAATGGCAGAGCGTGCCGCTGAAGCGGGTGTAGGTAAAGCGACGAAAGATCCAATGAAATCCTTTTTACTTGCTATCACGGCAGGTTTACACATTGGTATCGCTTTTATTTTTTATACCACCATCACTACTGGCGCAGATGATTTACCTTGGGGTTTAACCCGTTTCTTGGGTGGATTAGCGTTTAGTCTTGGCCTAGTACTTGTGATCATTACAGGTGGCGAATTGTTCACCAGTTCAGTATTGACGCTGGTCGCCAGAGCAAGCGGTAAGATCACTTGGGGTGCGTTATTTAAGAACTGGGCTGTGGTCTATTTTGGCAATATGCTAGGTGCGTTGTTTCTAGTTGCGATAATGCTTACCGCTAAGCAATATCTATTTGATGCAGGGCAGGTTGGCCTTAATACCATGCAAATTGCTCAGCATAAACTGCATCATGGGTTTTGGCAGGCCGTCGCGTTAGGCATTATGTGTAATGTCTTGGTTTGTGTTGCGGTGTGGATGACGTTTAGTGGCAGAACGTTGACAGACAAGATCATTGTGATGGTATTGCTTAGTTGCTATGTTTGTATCTGCAGGGTTTGAACACTGTATCGCTAATATGTTTCAAGTTCCGATGGCGATTGGAATTAAGGTTTTTGCTCCGGCTGAATTTTGGCAAAACATCGGTGCGACGCCCGCAGACTTTGTTGACTTAAATTTGTTGGCATTTATCACTAATAACCTCATCCCCGTGACCTTGGGTAATATTATCGGTGGTGGTATTTTTGTAGGAATGCTGTACTGGTTAATTTATTTGCGCGATTAAGTCAGGCACCTCCTGTCTTCTGTGCGGCGTTGTGCTCACATTCTAGTCGTGCCCTAACAGCTAACGAATAAAGCGCCTTCAGGGCGCTTTATTCGTTTAAAACTGTCGACCCCCGTTTCTTGTGGTGCCTGATTACTATCACAGTGACGGCTAGAACCATGGTGGTGGCACGTCGGGGGACGTTACGTTAAACGTGTTTGATGACAACTCACAAGGCGGAGCTGAATGGCAAATGGTCAACGCTTCTGGCGTGCAAATCAACCAGTTTTTCCCACTATCCTGAATCAAAGCAGCCTCGTGCTCTGTGCTGACTTTATGCGTTATCCAATTAAGTTCACTTTCCATATGCTTGCCCTCATCTTTGTTGGCATCGATTTTTCGTGAGATGGTTTACGTTGGTGAAGTGCTAATCAAATTACTCACTGCGTATGACGAACTGATGAACGTGACAGGCTCGCGTTATTTTTCGTTGATTGAGAAAAGTGATAATAACTCAGTAACTTGGTTATCCACATATCCTGTGGATAACCAAGTTCAAAGTAGGTGTGTAACATGATTTAGAGATATTTTTTACCCGTGCGAAGCGTCATTGTAATGCAAACTTCGAGGGCGGAATCGTGTTCCTCGCTATCGAAAGCAGTGTAAACGAAATGGAATATTTTGAAGCGCTTTGATAGATCAACACCATTATTCAGCGAGTATCACTTTGCGGTAAGGCATAAGGCTTGCCCGCAGGGCTAAAACTTCGTCGGACAATGAGGTTTAAATTAATGGTGATAGAAACACTCATCATGACAAAAATGGCGAGCATGATCAGCAATTGGTACTTAATGGCAACAAGGGGACTTGCACCGCCTAAAATCTGACCAGTCATCATGCCGGGCAGTGATACCAATCCTGTTGTCGCAATGGTTGCGAGAATGGGTGCTAGTGATTTTTGTAGGGCAAGGCGCACAAACGGTAGTGTGGCTAATGGGACGGGGGCGCCTAACGAAATTGCGGCTTCGTACTCCGTCCAGCGATCCTGTAATGCCCCATAAAAGTTTTGCAATGCGACAATGTTCCCACTGAGACTGTTGCCAAGTAGCATACCCGCAAGAGGGATAACGTATTGAGCGCTATAAGCAGGGACTGGTTGGATGATCACTACACATAATACTGTGACGATAGGCAACAAACCAATCAACAGTGATAGGACGGTATAGGGGAGTAATGACTTCTTAGGCAATCGGGCTTTGCTTAGAATCGCACTGCCACCAACGACGACCATCACAGTTAACCAAATCACATTAACAATAACGTTGTCCAAATAGAACAAATATTCAAGATACAGGCCCACGAGAGCGAGCTGTACTGTCATTCGAAGAATACTGATACAAGCATCTTTGTTTAAGTCGAGCTTATAATATCGGCTTATCAAAAGGGAATGGATAACGTTGTCGAAAATCCGAGTAATTGCCACCAAGTGATATCAATGACGTCCTGCATAATCACTATTTTCATCGAAGAAGTAATGGCCATATTTTACGGGAATATTGGAAATCACACACTGATTTTTGGCGGTTTTTACTGTCTCTTGTTAACGGTGATGTAACATTTCGACACGATGGTGCTTATCATTTGATGAATTTCCGTCCGATTCTAGCACGGATAATTCACTGAAATGTTGCATAAATGCGATCTTGTTTACATACTTGTACAGGTATTATTTCTTCACATCTATTAACATTTTTATATATCAGCATTTAATTAATAACAAGTCAGGGTGACCTCAAAAAAGTGTTGATTAACAAGGGTTGAGAGGTCGGAATTGGTTGAACCACACATACAGTATGGTTTAGCATTTTCCTTAGAATAGTTTCAATAATTGATTTATTCATAAGAGTAAATCGCAGCTTTAACACGATACAAAATAGGCAAATGTATGAGTGATGTTAACAAAGTTGAGAGCACAGAAAAACATGGTATGGAATGGAAGTCTTTCTTTTTCATCTGCGCAGTTTTCTTTCCTCTCTTGAGTGTGGCGATCGTAGGCGGTTACGGTTTTACAGTGTGGATGCTTCAGATCTTCGTATTTGGACCTCCAGGTGTTCACGGTTAATAAACCGTCATTCAATCAATTACGAGTTTCGAGAGAGTAAGTCATGAAATCCTTTTTAATCAAGCTTTGGCGCACCATCAGCAGACCCGCAGTTCACATCAGTTTAGGTGTTCTTACCGCTGGTGGTTTTATTGCGGGCGTCATCTTTTGGGGCGGCTTTAACACCGCGTTAGAAGCAACGAACACTGAAGAGTTCTGTATTAGTTGTCACACAATGAGTGAAAACGTCTACGTGGAGCTTCAGGAAACCGTTCACTGGAAAAATGATTCCGGTGTTCGTGCAACGTGTCCAGATTGTCACGTACCCCATAACTGGACAGATAAAATTGCACGTAAAATGCAAGCTTCCAAGGAAGTATTCGCGCAGATTTTTGGTGATTTAGATACGCCAGAGAAATTTGAGGCCCGTCGTCTCGAACTTGCTCGCCATGAGTGGGATCGTTTCTCGGCGAACAAATCATTAGAATGTAAGAACTGTCACGCTTATGAGTCAATGGACTTTGAGCAAATGTCTCCGACTGCGCGTATTCAAATGACATCAGCAGCAGAACGTGATCAAAGTTGTGTTGATTGTCATAAAGGTATTGCCCACCACTTACCAAAAGATATGGCCAGTGCAAGCGGCATTGTTGGCGACTTAGAGCAAGTAGCAAGCAGTACGTCTTACTCTAAAGGGAACGACGTGGTATCCATTCGTCACTTACCACTTTATACCGATGCGACAGCGGCAACAGAAGCTGGCTTGTTGAGTCCGGCAAGTGAAGTGGCAATCGTTGATGATAAAGGCGATATGATTGAAGTTAAAATTGATGGCTGGCGTAAAGCGAAAGGCTTTGGTCGTGTTATTCAAGAAGACTTTGGTATGAACATATCAACCGCTATTTTGACCAAAGAAGTCTCACAAAGCTCGGATGTTATTGTTGGTGAGAAGAAAGAAGATGAGCTGACAGGCCTTCCTTGGGAACAAGTTTCAGTCAACCTATGGATGAAAAAAGAATCCATGCTGCCTGACTACACGCCAATTTGGAACGCGGCAGGTGAAGCGTATCAAACCAACTGCTCAACATGTCATACACAGCCTGATGTTGCACACTTTAGTGCTAACGGTTGGGTAGGTATGCTAGACGGTATGATCGCATTTGTGAACTTCGATAAAGACACTGAAGCGCTAGTGCTTAAGTATCTACAGAAGCATTCATCAGACTTTTCTGAAGGTCACCACTAATAGACGTTAATTGGAGTAGCAAAATGGCAATTACACGAAGAAGCTTCCTTAAAGGTGTGGCAGGTACAAGTGCGGCATCTCTAATCGGCCCAAGCTTGTTAGCTTCGGCGTCTGCTAGTGCAGCAGAGACAGAAGGGACCTGGAAAATATCTGGCTCACACTGGGGTGCGTTTCGCGCCCGAGTGTGGGGTGGTAAAGTACAAGAAATTAAGCCATTCGAAGTCGATAAGCATCCGACTGATATGCTAAATGGCATTAAAGGTATCATCTATAGCCCGTCACGAGTGCGTTACCCAATGGTACGTCTAGACTGGTTAAAGAAACATAAATACGCAGCCGAGACACGCGGTAACAACCGTTTTGTTCGTGTGACATGGGATGAAGCGCTTGATCTTTTCTATCGTGAGTTAGAAACCATTCAGAAAGACTATGGTCCATGGGCTTTGCACATCGGTCAAACGGGCTGGCGTCAAACGGGTCAGTTCCATAGTTGCACCAACCATATGCAGCGCGCGATGGGGCTTCATGGTTACTCAGTTAAGAAAGTGGGAGACTACTCAACGGGTGCTGGACAAACTATTCTACCGTATGTACTTGGTTCAACCGAAGTGTATGCGCAAGGTACGTCTTGGGATTTGATTTTAGAGAATAGTGACAACATTATTCTATGGGGTAATGATCCCGTTAAAAACCTACAAGTAGGTTGGACATGTGAAACCCACCAGTCTTATGCGTATCTAGAGCAATTAAAAGACAAAGTTGCGAACAAGGAGATCAATGTTGTTTCTGTTGATCCCGTTCGTAATAAAACCGCTCGCTATTTAGACAATGAACAACGATACATCAATCCGCAAACTGATGTACCGTTCATGCTGGGTGTTGCTCACGTTCTTTACAATGAAAACCTTTACGACAAGAAGTTTATCGACACTTACTGTTTAGGTTTCGAAGACTTTATTGGTTATGTTCAGGGTAAAACCAAAGATAACGTTGAGAAAACGCCGGAATGGGCGTCGGAAATCTGCGGGGTAAGCCCAGAAGAAATCCGTAAATTTGCTCGTATGTTGGTGAATGGTCGCACTCAGATCATGGTGGGTTGGAGTGTCCAGCGCCAAGAGCACGGTGAGCAACCATACTGGATGTGCGCAGTACTTGCGGCAATGATTGGTCAAATTGGTTTGCCTGGTGGTGGTATTTCCTACGGCCACCATTATTCTGGTATCGGCGTACCGAGCGACCGGATTTGCGGCCCCGGGTTCATTCCCATTGAACATTGACCAAGGGCAGAAGCCTAAATACACCAATCAAGACTTTAATGGTTATAGTCGCGTGATTCCGGTTGCTCGTTGGGTAGATAGCCTTCTAGAGCCAGGTAAAAAGATTAAATCGAACGGTTCAACGGTGACGTTGCCGAACCTAAAAATGATGGTATTTAGTGGTAATAACCCTTGGCACCATCATCAAGACCGTAACAGAATGCACAAAGCCTTTAGGTCTTTGCATACCGTTGTGGCGATTGATTTCGCTTGGACGGCCACATGTCGTCAGTCTGATATCGTACTACCTGCATGTACGCAGTATGAGCGTAATGATATCGATGGTTACGGTGCGTACTCTGGTCGTGGCCTAGTGGCGATGAATAAGCTTGTAGACCCTATGTTCCAGTCTAAATCTGACTTCGAGATCATGGCGAATCTGACTCGTCGTTGGGGCCGTTATGAAGACTACACTCGCGGTATGTCGGAAATGGAATGGGTTAAATCACTCTATGATGGCTGTAGAGAAGCAAACAAAGGTAAGTTTGAGATGCCTGAGTTTGACGAATTCTGGGAGAAAGGTTATCTAGACTTCGGTACAGGTAAGTCTTGGGTTCGTCATGCTGATTTCCGTGAAGATCCAGAGATTAACGCTTTAGGCACACCGTCTGGTTTTATTGAAATTACGAGCCGTACGGTTGGTAACATGGGCTACGAGCACTGCCAAGAGCACCCAATGTGGTTTGAAAAATCTGAGCGTTCACACGGTGGACCAGGCTCAAAAGCGCATCCATATTGGCTACAGTCTTGTCACCCAGACAAGCGTTTGCACTCGCAAATGTGTGAGTCGGAAGAGTTCCGCGCAACGTATACGGTGCAAGGACGTGAACCAATTTACATTAACCCTAAAGATGCAAAAACAAAAGGCATCAAAGATGGTGACTTGGTTCGAGTCTTTAATGACCGCGGACAATTACTTGCAGGTGCAGTCTTAACGGATAGCTACGCCCCAGGCGTTGTCAGAATCGAAGAAGGCGCATGGTACGGTCCAATTGATAACAAGATTGGCGCGTTAGATACGTATGGCGATCCAAATACATTGACGCAGGATATTCCAACATCTGAATTAGCGCAGGCAACGTCAGCGAATACCTGTTTGGTGAGTTTTGAGAAGTTCACAGGTAAAGTACCACCAGTGACCGCGTTCGGTGGACCGATCGAAGTCATCTAGTGAGAATTTAACCGTACAGAGTTTTAAGTAGTACACAAAACCCATTCATTTGAATGGGTTTTTTTTTGTCTGGGAATATACTAATTAAGTAATCTATTAACTAGGTCGAGGACGTATGACCGAATATATTCCATTCTCAAAAGAGGTTGATGCACTGGCTATCAACCCTAACATCAGTATTACTAAGTGCAATGGCGAGCTCTATTTTGAATACACGAGCTTAAATTTTGAACCGTTAGCTTCTCGTACTGCGTTAACTCGATTTGAGAACCAAGTTGAATCTGATGCCATGTTACTGGGCGATGGTTTCCAAATGCTGTGCCAGACATCAGGAACGGTGAATCAACTCGTTGATATCGGTCGATGTCCGGATAATAGTGCAAGCTACCGGATTTATGATGAAGATGCGCCCAAGCGTTTTTATAACTACCTAGTTATTGAGCAATCTTCTGGATTTACACTGTTTGGCTTTACATCCTGCCATCGTTTTTCTGGTTATTTTGAGTTGCATACTACAACTCAAGGTATTGATGTTTTAGCGTTTATTGATGGAGAGGACAGTGCGCCTCAATCTTGGGAAAGTAATCAGTTAGAGTCGCTGGTGGTATTACATAGCGATACTATGGATTCAGTGTTTAGTCAGTTTGCGGACATCATCGCGAGCCACCACCCTGCTAAAGTCGGTGTGTCTCAGCCAAGCCCAATAGGCTGGTGCTCTTGGTACGCATACTATGCTGATGTTGATCGCCAAAATGTGCTTGATAATGTTCAGGTGATGGAACAAGAACAAGAGATGCTTGAGTGGGTGCTACTTGACGACGGTTATCAAGCCTTTATGGGCGACTGGCTAACACCATCGGATAAGTTTGAAGGTGGCGTAAAAGCGCTTATTGAGAGCATTCGCTCCAAAGGCAAGAAACCTGCAATTTGGATCGCTCCTTTTATTGCTCAGGCTGAATCAGAGATTTTCCAGCAACATCCAGATTGGTTTCTCAAGCATTCTGATGATACGGCATTGAAAGCAGAAGATGTGACATATGGCGGCTGGCGGTGCACGCCTTGGTATATCTTAGATTGTTCTAACCCAGAAGTCTTAGCGCACCTTACTCACGTCGTCAAAACCATGCGAGAAGAGTGGGGGATTGAGCTATTTAAGCTTGATGCTAACTATTGGGGGACATTAAAAGGTCAACGCTATCGTCCAGGTGTGACTGGTGTCGAGGCGTATCGATTAGGTATGCAAGCTATTACTGAAGGTGCTGGAGAGGCGCTAGTTTTAGGCTGTAATGCGCCGATGTGGCCATCCTTAGGTTTAGTTGACGCGATGCGTGTCTCTGATGATGTGGAGCGTGATGCGCATCGTTTTGAGCAAATAGCGAAAGAAACGTTTTTGCGTAGCTGGCAGCATCAACGTTTATGGTTGATCGATCCAGATTGTGTGACGTTGACGTCTTTACCTAATCAGGGTACCGATCGTTCAAGCTATGAGTTTCACCGTAATGTGCTGTTAGCATCAGGTGGCGTATTGTTGTCTGGTGATCCATTGCCGGAATTGACGCCCTTTGCAAAAGAAACGCTCGAGAGCTTAGTTACTCGGCAAAAACAAACCAATAACACGTCAGTGTTTCAATCATTGACGATGAATCACTCGATGTTAAAGCTAACCGAACAGCGCCGTCTTCACTGCTTATTTCAGTACACAGAAGACGGGACTGACTATACATTGGCATCCGAGTACCCATGTGATTGGTTTGATTTTTGGACCCGAGAGAAGTTAAATCAAGAACCAAGCCATATTCACGTTATCACGCTAAATCATGCTCGTGAGAGCCGAGCTGTTGTCGCGGTTTTTTCGAGCGAAGAGTACTAAATCTGTTGGAGAATCTAAGTCTGTTGGAGAGCCTAAATCTTTTGGAGAATATAGCTCTATTAGAGAACCTAAGTCTTAAACGGCTTTAGACCTACATAACTTTACGCTCCTATAACTTAAGCTCCTATAATTTAAGCTCCACATAACGTTAGCTCTCAAATAACCAGTAGTAACTGTAGCCCACGATAAGTGCTTAGCAATGCAGAATAGACCGTGGCCACCAACGCAGCTTTGGGGGCCATTGCTATTGCAGGGAATAGCGCATCGCCATCGTTTGAAATTGCATTGGAAAGCTGGGTGGACATGGGTACGGCGCCAGTGAGATATAGACTGGTAATGAGGATCTGAGGGCCGCAGCCAGGGAGTAGGCCGACTAGCATACCTAGTAAAGGCATATAGACACCCCAACCGTTAAGCGAGTGGCTAAGGTCAATGTGCGAGAAATGAAGTGTAATTTCGAAAGCTAAGAAGGCCACAATCACCCAAGCGCTAACAAAGTGAGTATCTTGAGCCGCTTTTTGCATCGGGTGTGAGGTAGACCGTTTTTTATCTTCACCGACAGTGCTCTCATAATCCACGATTTCTTTGGTAAATGCCCATAGCGACATCGTGATTACCGCTAAAATCGCACCAAGCCATTCGATCGTTAGTGGTTTTAAACCAAGAAGCTCGTTCACATCTACTTGGAAAGACATGGTAAATGCAACAGCCAGCGACGGAATGATTAACCATTTCCAAAATAATCCTTGAAGGTTGATCGCCATTGTTTGAACCGGACTGTTTTGGAAGGGATGGTTTTGGAGGGGTGCATCTTCATTCTTGCTACAACGACATTGAGTATCAAAAGTCGATGATTGCTCTATTGGCATCGCTTGCGTATCGCTCAACGTGCGGGCTGATTTAGGTGTAAGCGTTTGCACAAATTCAGTTAATTTAGGGCGAAGGAAATCGGGCTTGTGAATGGCATTAACGATAAGTCCCGTCACGATCCCTACCACGACACCGACTGCAATTAACCCAAATCCGATACTTGGTTTACTCGCTAAAATCAAAAACGCAGCGTCTCCCATCGTTGCGGTCAAAACAGCAACCACGGAGCCAAAGCCAACTTTACCCGACACAAATTGTGTGGTGACGATGATAGCGCCGCCACAGCCAGGTAATGCGCCTAATAATGATGAGAATACGACTTGGTGACTGGCTGAGTGTTGGTAGAGTTCTACAAGCGCATTTTTTTGAGAGAGCAATCTAGAGATATAATGATAAACGGCGAGTGTGAAAACGACATAACAAGATACCGCCCAATAGGCGTCTGAAAGCGCCGTAACCGCAATGAGGCTAGTAGGTTTACTGATTAGTAGCGCAACCATAGTTATGGGTAGTAACAGACGTTTATACGCAGGTTTGAATTGTGATAAAGACAACCCATATAAGCCACGAATTCTTCTAGTTTGTTCCATATAGTGCACCAATGTAAATGAGAGTCGTTCTCATTGTACAATATTGATAATGATTATCAATATTGTTTTTGGTGTTTTATCGGTCAAGAAATTCACTAAAACCGCTTACAAGCGATGACAAATTCACAAAATCAGGTAAAGTATCGCCCTTATGAGCAGTTGTCGTGGGGCGTACACCCACAAGATCAAACATAGTTAGGAAATATAATGATTCTAGTTGTCGGTCATAAAAACCCGGATAGTGATAGCATTTGTGGTGCACTAGTAGCGACAGAACTACTAAAAGCACGTGGCCTTGAAGCGAAACCTATTCGTCAAGGTGAAATCAATCGTGAAACTCAGCACATTCTTGAAACTGCGGGTGTCGACCAACCTGAACTTCGCACAAGTGTTGCGGGCGAAAAAGTATGGTTAGTGGACTATACCGATCTGGCTCAAGCACCAGATGATATTAATGACGCTGAGATCCTTGGCATTGTTGACCACCACCGTTTAGGTGACGTGATGACAGTGAATCCATTGGAAGCATGGATCTGGCCAGTGGGTTGTACTTGTACTATTTTGTTTAACCTATTCAAAATGGAGCAAGCTGAGATTACTCGTCCACTTGCTATCCTAATGATGTCTGCAATCTTGTCTGATACGGTAGGGTTTGCTTCTCCTACCTGTACGCAAAAAGACAAAGATGCAGTAGAAGAGTTGGCAAAAATTGCGGGTATTACAGACTTAGAGCTGTTCATTAAAGAGCTATTGATTGCAAAAACCAACATTGAAGGTCTTTCAGCAGCAGAGCTGGTTGAAAAAGATCTTAAAGCATACCCATTTAATGGCCGTGACGTTGTGGTTGGCCAAGTTGAGCTTGCAACGTTAGAGCAAGTAGACGGCATGATCGAAGCGCTAGAGCAAGATCTGACTCGTCGTTGTGACGAAGATGCCCTTGCATTCGCGGCAGTGATGCTAACAGACATCACAACAGCACAAACCCGTTTGATTTACAAAGGTGAGTGGGCTGCGAAGCTTGCGAAGCATGAAAAAGACGGCATGTTGATGATGGAAAATACGCTAAGTCGTAAGAAGCAAGGTTGGCCTTGGCTTCAAGGTGAGTTGGTTTAATCACTATCTCACCTGACAAATATGTCGATTAACTAAGCCCTAGTGTCGTTTGCGTTAGATGGTCATTGACCTATAAACAAATTTAGATGCTAGGGTTTTTTATTAGGTATAACATTGTACCGACAGTGACTCTCTACAAAAGGCATAACATCATGGCATTAGAGCAAAATCAAATCGAAGAAATTGCACGTTACGACGAAGAAAAACGTCTAAAGTACAGCGTGAAGACAATGGTGCAAGAGCGTCAGATCTGGATTCTTACCGACGAGCATGGCTGTGTGATGCTAAATAGTGAAGAAGAAGATTGTGTTCCAGTTTGGCCTAATGAAGAGTTTGCGCTGCAATGGGCAACGGGCGAGTGGTCTGAATGTAAGGCGGAATCTATTTCATTGAACAAATGGCACAGCCGCTGGACAATGGGTCTTGAAGACGATGAACTGGCTGTTGTTGTGTTTCCGAATCAAAATGAAGAAGGGGTAGTGCTCTTCCCTGATGAGTTTGATTTTGAACTGAAGAAACAGGCGTCAAAAGTCCGTTAATCAATAGTCTTATCAATGCAAGTTTGATAAAACAACCATCTTGGTATGCAACTATAGCTAGCTCAGGTAGAATTATCGCCTTGATGTGAATGGATTAAAGTTTGTTATGCCAAGATTTTTACTGTTTTTTTCTTGCTTAGTGATAAGTCCGTTAGGGCTCGCCTCTAACAGCCAAGGATGGGATACCTTTAGCGATATTGGTGCTTATGGATTAGTTGGACTTGCCGCGGGTTTGCCTGCGTATCAAGAAGATTGGGATGGTGTTTGGCAGGCGGGACTCAGTATTGGTTCGGCGTCCGCTATTGGCTTAATTGGTAAGCATACTATTGATGCGCCACGCCCGGATGGCAGCGATAATAAGAGCTTTCCTTCCAATCATACTGCTAATGCTTTTGCTTCAGCCACGACGTTACATATTCGTCATGGTTGGCAAGTCGGTTTACCTGCTTACGGTGTTGCGACGCTCGTTGGTGTTGGACGGGTACAAGCCAATAAACATTATTGGCGTGATGTTGCCGCTGGTGCCGCAATTGGCGTATTCACTGGGTGGCTCTTTACCGATAAGTTGGATCCAAAGGTGCAGCTGCTGCCTTGGGCAACGCCGCATAGCTCAGGCGTGTCGGTCACCTATGTGTGGTAGTCACGTAGCGGGGGTGAAGTGTTTGGTAATGAGACGTTTGGTCACGCTATATCTGTGAGTGGGACATAAAAAAGCTCAGCGTTTGCTGAGCTTTTTATTAGGCAATTTTTGTCACATTCAGCGGAAAAAATTAGTCTCTTTTCCACAGAATATGGCAGAACTTATTGTCTGGGTCTCGGCTAACGAGTAGGCGAGCAAACACATCATCTAGGACGTCATCTTCTTCGTTTACGAGTCCGATACGTACTTCGGCAAAGGTTTCATCAACAGCGAAGCCAACATGTTCAGGCCAATCTTCTCCCGTCTCAACGAGCTCGGCAGCGCCTCGGTCTTCAAATTGCGCCGTAAACAGGATGACATCTGCGGCTTCAAGGTTATCCGGCGCCATCTCTAGGAAGATGTCGTAAGCGGCATCGATGACGTCGTCGTATGAAATCAGTTCAGACATAATATTAAGCTCGGTTCATGTATTTGCGTTCAGCGGTATTGATCACAACGCGATCACCTGTTGCGATGTACTCTGGCACTTGAATAGTTAGGCCAGTAGCAAAACGTGCAGGCTTAGAGCGAGCAGATGCCGATGCACCTTTGATAGATGGGTCCGTTTCTTCAATGACTAACTCTACCGATGATGGTAGTTCTAGACCTGCAGCGTTGCCATTAATCAAGACAACTTGCACACCTTGAGTTTCTTCATTGATGAGCAGTAGGTCATCTTCGATCTCGTTGTGTTTGAAGGTAAATTGAGTGTAGTCTTCATTGTCCATGAAGATGTACTCGTCGCCATCTACGTAAGAAAACGTCACGTTTCTTTTGCTCATTTCAACGGTATCAACAAGTTCATCAGACTTATATCGTTCTTCGATTTTTGAGCCCGTTGCTAAATCAGTACAGCGCAATTTGTAGATCTTTGCTCCGCCACGACCACCAGGAGTGGTAATCTCGATATCTTTGATTAGCAACGTCTTACCATTTGACTCAATCGCAAAACCTTTTTTAAGCTCACTTGCCTTTGGCATGAAATTTTTCCTTCGTTTAAATTAGACAGTCAATTATACGACCGAATGGTTGATTTGCTCAAGAAACAACTGTTCGCAACAGGAAACTTTGCGAAGAATTTATCCTGTGACAAGGATGGCCGAGAAAACGATAGCCTACGTATCGGTTAAGTGAATTGAATCTAGGCAGAGGTGTCAGTAATATGGGGGCATGTTACTTCTTATACGATAGCGCCAGTGCAGCCGATTACCCTCAACTCTTTACCGATCCCACAAGTCACTTATCATACCGCGATAAAGGACTTACTTATGTGCTTAAAAAGTGCGCTTAGGGATGACCTTCATAGTGTCTATATTTATGGTTCTGTTGCTCAGGGTAGGGCGATTGCTGGTGTGTCAGACCTCAATGTGGTGGTCGTGACGCAATCGTCGCTTTCGGCGAGCCAAAAAAAGTTTTCAATACCATTGATTGGCGATTTCAAAAAAACTTCCCATTTGTTGATGCGGTTTCGATCCGAAGCACCGTCATCAATGATGTCGTGTCTTTAGACGCATTATTTACCTGGGGGTTTTTATTGAAGCAATGCTGCGTATGCGTCCATGGTGATGATCTTGCTGAGTGCTTTGGTGACTATGTCGCAAGTTGGGAAATTGCGAAGCAGTGGAATATGGACATAGGACAATCCGTGCCCATCCTTAGGCACCGTATTGCGGTCGCGAACACAGATAAGGCGCTATTAAAAGCGCAGCGAGAGATGGCTAAAAAGCTGCTTCGTGCCGCTTATGGTTTGATCATGCCTAAAACAAAACGATGGTATGACGAGCCGCATCAGTGCGCTCAACAATTTCTTGTCCATTATCCAGAAAAGCGAATAGTAATAGAACGTCTTGAGATTCTGTTGGGACCACGAGTGATCCCCAAACGCTCGGTGGTTGCGTTGTTGGACGACTTTGGTCAGTGGCTAGTCAGCGAGTACAAAAAAACTGAATTTAGAATCGGTTAGCGATATATGAGTGTACCTTGTCTCGACCGCTAAAATAGCCCCATTTGTGGCGCACTAAGATCATCAAAATTCTTGTCGATAAAAGGCAAAATAGCGTCGGCGACGGGCCTCAATTGTTTATCAATGTAATGTTGGTAATCAATGGCTGACAAGCGATAGTCCTTTGGTTCGGGGCCGTTGACGGTAATGAGGTACTCAATACGACCTTTATTCTGGTATTGCAACGGACGCCCTAATTGTTGATTCATTTGGTCTGCCATTCGTGCCGCTCTTACCTGCGGTGGAATATTTTTTACGTATTCATGCAGCCTTCTTCGGAGACGCTTTTGATAGACCAGTTTATGGTCATTATCGCCATTTGCTGTCGATTCTACGGTTGCGCGGATATAATCGTCTGGATCTTGCCCGGTAAAAATCATTTGATACAGTGTTTGTTGAAACTCTTGCGCGAGCGGTGTCCAATCGGTGCGAGCACTTTCTAATCCTTTAAATATGAGCTTTTCTCCTTCAGAGGTGCGCTGAAGTCCGGCGTAGCGCTTTTTTGACCCGGTCTCTGAGCCGCGTATTGTTGGCATTAAAAATTTGCCGTAATGGGTTTCATACTCCAACTCAAGTATTGAGGTTAGTTGATACTCATCAAGCAAGTGCTGTGTCCACCATTCATTAATGTACGTCACGAGTTGATTGCCAATACCATCAGCCTTGTCGTTGTTATAGCTACCGTTGAGAGAGACAAATATAGAGTCTGTATCCCCATAAATAACCTGATAGCCTTGTTGTTCTATGAGAACCTTTGTTGTTTTCATTATTTCATGTCCACGCATCGTGATAGATGATGCAAGGCGAGTATCGAAGAAGCGGCAACCAGATGAACCTAATACTCCATAAAACGAATTCATGATGATTTTTATAGCTTGAGAAAATGCCTTTTCTTGATTAGCTTTTGCCACGTCACGAGCCTTCCAAAGCTCTTCAATTAAATTTGGAAGAAAATGCTGAGTTCTGTGAAATTGACCGCCGCGAAATCCTGCAATCGCCTGTGAATCATGTCGACCTATCTCTAGCTTTAAGCCTTCAATAAGTCCCATCGGGTCAATTAAAAATGAGCGAATAATCGAAGGGTAAAGGCTTTTAAAATCTAATACTAATACGGAGTCGTAGAGTCCTGGGATCGAGTCCATCACATACCCACCAGGGCTGGCAATCCAGTTTTCAGGGTGAAGGTTTGGAGCCGCATATTGAGCGCGGTGGAGACGAGGGAGATATAGATTGGTGAATGCTGCAACAGAGCCGCCCACACGATCCAATTCCACACCAGTTAGTCGTGTTCGTTCAATGGCGAAGTCGAGTAAATGTGTCGCCTTAAAAATACGGTTTACTAGCACACAGTCTTGCAGGTTGTATTTTGCGAGTGCAGGTTTGTCGCCATGATACATGGCGTTAATCTCATCCATACGGTCATGAGCATTGTGTATCGCTTTACCTTCGCCAAGTAGTTCTTGAGAGACGGCTTCTAGAGACCAAGAGCGAAAAGTGATACGTTGCCGTCTTTAACGTATCTATCCCGTCGAGAACAACTCGACCAGGTATGTTGATGAAGCTTTGTCCGCTAGATTGCAACGTACGGAAATAAATCCGTTGTTCATTGCGTCCAAGGTTGAGTGCTATTCGATGAAGTTCAGCTCGCTTTTGCAGTAATTTGAAATCAAAATCGATGACACTCCAACCAATGATGACGTCCGGATTGAAGTTCTTAAACCATTGGTTTAGCGCAATGAGTAGCGATTTTTCGTCGTTAACCCATTGGATGGTTGTGTCAGCCACTTGTGGTTGACCAACCATGATCACCCGACTGTCATTTTCAGCATCGAAACCAATGGAATAAAGCTGACCTTTTTCCGAGCACTCTATATCTATGGATAGCACATTAAGCTTAGGGGTATGCTTACCCGCTTTCACCTTGGCATTACTAACTTGGGTAAATTGATTAGGCTGGCCAGGGTTGATGATTCGTCGTTGCCCAGTAAATGTTAAGCTGCCTTGAATAAAACGTTCCATCAAAAAGCGATCGGCTAATTTAATGTCACTTTCAAGAACTAGAATGTCAGTGTTTTTTAAGGATTCTGCGAGTTTACGCGAGTCGCTAATACTGCGGCAGTAGACAGCAGTCAGTGCTTCGTCAGCAAAGCTTTTCAGTGCAATCTCTTTAGGAGCGATAGCCACGTTTAGTGACTCCGCGAGAGCGGTGACGGTGTGTAGACTAGTTTGTGGAACAAAAAAAACAGGCTGTTGGTCATCAATCAGTAGTTGCGCTGGTCCTTCTTCTGTCGTCAGCCATAATTCAATGACAGGCCCTGTATGTGTGTCTCGCGCTTGGCGCGTAAGAAGAAAACCAGTACTAATGTCCAAAGGGGATCCTAAATAGCCACAAATAAGATTAATTATTACGCAATACTCAGTGGCTGATAAAAGCGAATTTGTTTTAGTGTATCAAAGCTCAGCAAAGAGAGAAAATTTACCGACATAAGCTAAACTTAAGTGTCAATTTCGATTTTAGCCGTGTTGATGATGATTTTATAATAGTGATTTGTATCGTATTTTAACGATTAATTAGATAATCATGTGGGGGCAGTTTCATAGGGCAAAAGATCAAATTGTTGTGATAAAACGAAGGCTTACAGCGACCGAGTACTTGGTTGTATACTTTGTAACCTAATGATTTTTAAGTTTTTATGATTGACGGTGCTATCACTTCATCGTAATGTGTTTATCAAAGTTTGCGGTCGTGCACGATTTGCGCGAAAGCTTTTTTGTATAATTTGCGATATGATACGCAGCTAAGCTGCTATCCACTAACCTTGAGTGGTCGCAGAGCCAATAAATAAGTGTGGAGATACAAGTTTGATTAATGTTTTCCTTGTAGATGATCACGAACTGGTTCGCACAGGGATCCGACGTATTATAGAAGACGTCCGTGGAATGAACGTAGCAGGGGAAGCTGACAGTGGTGAAGAGTCTGTAAAATGGTGTCGTAACAATCATGTAGACGTTATTTTAATGGACATGAATATGCCCGGAATTGGTGGTTTAGAAGCAACGAAAAAAATTCTTCGCCATAATCCAGACGTTAAGATCATCGTACTAACAGTACATACCGAAAATCCGTTTCCAACCAAAGTGATGCAAGCGGGGGCAGCAGGTTATTTGACCAAAGGCGCAGCGCCTGATGAAATGGTTAACGCAATTCGCTTAGTTCATAGCGGACAGCGCTACATCTCACCTGAAATTGCCCAACAAATGGCTTTGAGTCAGTTTTCTTCGGCTTCAGAAAATCCATTTAAAGATTTGTCTGAGCGCGAGCTTCAGATCATGATGATGATCACTAAGGGGCAAAAAGTGACGGATATTTCTGAACAGCTTAGTCTTAGCCCAAAGACGGTTAACAGCTATCGATATCGCTTATTTAGTAAGTTGGATATTAATGGCGATGTTGAACTGACTCACTTAGCGATCAGACACGGAATGTTAGATACTGAGACATTGTAGTGTCAGACCCAACCTTTGATTCAATCTCTTTTTTAAAAACAGTGACCAACCAACCCGGCGTCTATCGAATGTATGACGCCGAGTCGGTGGTGATATATGTTGGCAAAGCAAAAGATCTAAAAAAACGGTTGGCGAGCTATTTTCGTAAGAAAGTTGACCGTGAAAAGACGCGCGCTTTGGTTAGTCATATCGATAAAATTGACGTGACAGTGACCCACACTGAAACCGAAGCACTGATCTTAGAACATAACTACATTAAGCAATACCTACCGAAGTACAACGTCTTATTACGAGACGACAAGTCTTATCCGTACATTTTCATTTCTAATCATAAGCATCCTCGATTGTCGCTGCACAGAGGGGCTCGTCGACGTAAAGGCGAATATTTTGGTCCTTACCCTGACTCAGGGGCGGTGCGTCAAACATTACACCTTATCCAAAAGATTTTCCCTGTGCGTCAGTGTGAAGATTCCGTTTATGGCAACCGAAGTCGACCTTGTTTGATGTATCAAATTGGACGGTGCGCAGGGCCTTGTGTTAGTCGCATTATCTCGGATGACGACTATCAAGAATTGGTTGGTTATGTTCGTCTTTTCTTACAAGGGAAAGATAAGCATGTATTACAACTGCTTGTTGACAAAATGGATGAAGCCAGTCGGAGCCTTAAGTTTGAAGACGCGGCAAAGTTTCGCGATCAAATCCAAGCTATTCGTCGTGTTCAAGAACAGCAATTTGTTTCCGAGGACAGCGATGATGACATGGATGTATTGGGGTATGCACAAGAAAATGGCGTTGCTTGTATTCATATTCTGATGATTCGCCAAGGAAAGATACTCGGCAGCCGCAGCCATTTCCCCAAAATTCCGGTCGACACAGAACAACATGAAGTGTTTTACAGCTTCTTAAGTCAGTACTATTTAAATCAGAGTGAATCTCGCACGATTCCAAGCCGCATTATTCTTAATAGTGGCCTTATTGAAGATATGGTGGTTTTACAAGCTGGGCTGTCAGACATCGCGGGGCGAAAAGTGACCTTCAACACTGATCCTTCAGGGTCTCGTGGGCAATACCTTAAGCTTTCTAACACCAATGCATTGACGGCTATCACCAGTAAAATTAATCACAAGATGACTGTTAATCAACGCTTTAAGGCGTTGCAGAAAGTCTTTAAACTAGACAGTATTACACGCATGGAGTGTTTTGATATTAGTCATACGATGGGTGAGAACACCATCGCATCTTGTGTCGTATTTAACCAAGAAGGTCCGGTAAAACAAGAGTATCGTCGTTATAACATTACCGGCATTACTGGTGGTGATGATTATGCGGCGATGGGGCAGGTATTAGACCGCCGTTACTCAAAAGTCGATGTAGATAAAATTCCAGACATTATTTTTATCGATGGCGGGAAAGGTCAGCTCAATCGTGCTGTCGAGATTGTTTCGAAATATTGGGGAGAATGGCCTAAGCTGCCGCTGTTGA
This sequence comes from Vibrio sp. GJ43-1, assembly GCF_055808835.1. Taxonomy (NCBI): domain Bacteria; kingdom Pseudomonadati; phylum Pseudomonadota; class Gammaproteobacteria; order Vibrionales; family Vibrionaceae; genus Vibrio; species Vibrio sp. GJ43-1. The sequence continues at coordinate 1,458,187 of NZ_CM147884.1, forward strand.
TTGGTATCGCGAAAGGTGTGACTCGAAAGCCCGGTTTAGAAACACTGATTACGCCACAAGGTGATGAGTTTAATTTGCCCAGTGATGCTCCGGCCCTGCATCTAATACAGCATATTCGTGATGAAAGTCACAATCATGCGATTGCTGGGCACAGAGCTAAACGTGCAAAGGCAAGAAGAACCAGTCCACTAGAAGGGATTGAAGGTGTTGGACCAAAACGCCGTCAAGCTTTGCTTAAGTATATGGGTGGCTTACAAGAATTGAAGCGTGCAACTGTAGAAGAAATCGCCAAAGTGCCCGGAATTAGTATTTCTTTGGCAGAAAACATCTATCAAGCATTGAAACACTAGTGAAAATCCCGCAACATAAAGACGCAGTAGAATAGAGCTGATAATTATATGCGTTTAAATATACCTAACATTTTGTCTTTGTTGAGATTATTTCTCATCCCCGTATTCGTCGTAGCGTTTTATCTACCCTATAGTTGGGCGCCTTTTGCCGCCGCAATGATTTTTTGGGTAGCTGGCTTTACCGATTGGTTGGATGGAATGCTAGCAAGAAAGCTAAACCAAACCTCTCGCTTCGGAGCCTTTATTGACCCTGTTGCGGATAAAGTGCTGGTTGCCACAGCATTAATACTTATTACTGAGCATTATCATACCATTTGGATTACCATTCCAGCGGTCACTATGATTGGGCGGGAAATAATCATTTCAGCCCTGAGAGAGTGGATGGCTGAGATAGGGAAGCGAGCAAGTGTTGCCGTTTCTTGGGTTGGTAAAGTCAAAACGGTGACCCAAATGTTTGCTTTGTGGGTACTGGTATGGCGTTATGATGACTGGATGATTTGGGTTGGGTATGTTGCTTTGTATATTGCGACAATTCTTACTTACTGGTCAATGATGCAGTATTTGTCGGCAGCAAAAGACGATTTACTGAATTCAGAAGATGAATAGAATTTAAAGAGAAAAAAGGCGAGCGTTTAGCTCGCCTTTTTCATACTTGTAAGATAGTGACGCTTATGAGCAAAGATAGATTCGCTTATTTTGGCTCAGCCTACTGCTAACCAACCTTCAATCGAATGAAAGTTAGCAGCTAGATAGCAAATAATCTGCATTTTTATGCTACTAAATTGAGCAAATCACCTGTTTTTGAATGTTTATTAGGCAAACGATTCAAAATATAAAAAAATACTATTGACTCATTTGGCTGATTACGTAAAATGCATCCCGTACTCAAGAGGAACTGCTTAAAGCAAACTCAAAAGTAGCAACAAAAAGAAGGCGCCTTGGCAGAGTGGCTATGCAGCGGATTGCAAATCCGTGGACCTCGGTTCGACTCCGGGAGGCGCCTCCATTCTCTTATGAGAAACAGTTGTTGATTGCAACTTGCGATACTAGCTCAGTTGGTAGAGCGCAACCTTGCCAAGGTTGAGGTCATCGGTTCGAACCCGATGTATCGCTCCAAATTTTGAATGCAGCGTGATAACGATGCATAAGATGGTGTTTTACTTTTCAGTAATCGGCATCGCAATAAAGAATTGCGTGCCCTGGTGGTGGAATTGGTAGACACAAGGGATTTAAAATCCCTCGGCGTTCGCGCTGTGCTCGGCTCAAGTCCGGCCCGGGGCACCATCTATTAAAGCCTATATAGTTATGCTATATAGCAATGCGATACTAGCTCAGTTGGTAGAGCGCAACCTTGCCAAGGTTGAGGTCATCGGTTCGAACCCGATGTATCGCTCCAATTCAAAGCCCTAGCAGAAATGCTAGGGCTTTTTAGTTTCCACCATTTCTAACCTTTCATTCTGTTATCTATAACCTTCTATCTCCTATGTTACCGCTGCGCAGAGTGCCAATTCAGGCTTTATCTTAGTGGTGGTTTTTGCCATGATGTGTGACTTATTGCAAAAACAAACGACTCTGGAGTAAGCATGTTTACAGGAATTATCCAATCTGTTGCCACCATCGACAAAATCACGGATTTAAATGGCATTCGTACGTTCGAGATTAACTTTCCAGCGGGTTTTTGTGTTGGTCTTGAAATTGGCGCAAGTGTCGCGGTAGATGGTGTCTGCTTGACCGTGACGGAGCTCGTTGATGAAAACCGCGCTTTGTTCGATGTTATGCTGCAAAGCTTGCTAATTACGACTCTGAGTGACTTCAAACAAGGCCAGCGTATCAATGTCGAGCGAGCGGCTAAGGATGGCGCAGAAATTGGTGGGCATCCATTGTCTGGGCATGTCGACTTTAAAACGACACTGGTCGATATTCTTCAGCAAGAAGATAACTATCGAATTCGATTCTCTTTGCCAAAAGAGTGGAAGCCTTACGTGTTCCCTAAGGGATATATTGCGATTAACGGCGCGAGCTTGACGGTATCTGAAGTGGATAAGGAGCAAAGCTGGTTTGATGTCTGGTTGATTCCTGAAACGCTGCGGATGACGACCTTTGGGCATAAAGGTGCTAGCGACTATGTCAATATCGAAATTGAGCGAGGCACGCAAGTCGTTGTAGATACAGTGCGAGATACCATTAAAGAAACACTGGGTCCTCTGTTACCGATGTTTGAAAAGTTTCTCGAGCAGCACGGGGCGAATATTGATGTAATTGGCCAGGAAACGACTCGTCATCTTTCTGACAAGAAGTAAACGATGGGTTGTCGTTAGATGATGGCGCCGTGAACCATGGTTGCGGCGCTTATTCCACATGTTTCATTTCACCATATTATCGAATGTTCCATAGGTAAAAAACATTGCGATGCTAATGAGTTTTATGTTATTTTTCCGCGCAATCTCGGAGTGATTCTGGGGGATACGCGTTACTATCGCTTATACAGTGATGTGACGTAGGGTAGGTACTGATTATTCGAATAATCAGTAGACGGGATACTGTTGTCGCCAGCGGCATGTTTAAGGGAAACCCAACATTGAAACTTATTAACTCTCACGTTCTTACTAGCATCGTATCTCTACGTTGCCTATTTCCTAACTGTATATTTCCTAACTGTATTGTGCGCGCAAAAAGCCACATTACCGAGCCTTGATCTTAATTAGCTAATACCCGTCTAAACCGAATATTCCGTTTAGCGCTTTGTCACATCTGTCGTTTCAGATGGGGCGTATTTTGCTATCTATTTTGCAGGGTTCTCGCCCCGCATAAACTCTAGGTTACAGAAATGAGTACAGCATTCGATATCGAATCTACACCCTTTGCCGAGGCTATTTCGGCGACTATTCCGCAGGTTAACGGAATTTATGATCTTACGCCTGACCAACTGCTGTTGGATCAAGCTGAGCATGAATCTAACGTCCGCTCATACCCAAGGCGTCTTCCCATTGCGATTAAGCATGCCTATGGCGCATTGGTTGAAGATACTCGAGGGCAAGTTTTTCTCGATTGTTTAGCTGGAGCTAAGCACTCTGGCTATGGGGTATAATCACCCTGAAATCAATCAAGCGTTAAAGGCTCAACTTGATTCGGGTTTACCTTATCAAACACTGGATATAACAACGTCGGCGAAAGAGTTGTTTATTCAGCGTGTTAAAGCTTTTCTTCCCATTGAGTTTTCCAACAATTCGGTGATTCAATTTTGTGGGCCCTCTGGCGCAGATGCTGTTGAAGCGGCCATCAAATTAGCAAAGCAAACAACGGGTCGAAACACCATGTTTGCTTTCCGAGGCGCTTATCATGGCATGACCAACGGCACGATGGGAATGATGGGCAATTTGGGCACCAAAGCACGTCGTACCGGGCTGATGTCTGACGTGCATTTCATGCCATTTCCCTATGATTTACGATGCCCATTTGGTCTTGGTGGCGATGCGGGTGCTAAACAGAGTATTCGTTATATTGAGCGCCTGCTTAATGATGACGAAGCGGGCATCATGAAACCTGCCGCGATGATCGTCGAGCTTGGTGCAGGGGGAAGGTGGCGTTATTCCTGCTCCAGCGTTTTGGCTGAAAGAACTAAGACGTATCTGCGATGAACACAACATATTATTGATTTTAGATGAAATCCAATGTGGTGTCGGTAAATCAGGCTATCGCTTTGCGTTTGAAGAGTCGGGGATTTCACCTGATATTTTGTGTTTATCTAAGGCAATCGGTGGCGGGTTGCCCATGTCACTGTTGGTCTTTGACAAGGCTATAGATACCTGGCAAGCTGACGAGCATACCGGAACGTTTCGTGGCAATCAATTAGCCATGGTTTCTGGCGCAAAAGCGTTAGAAATTATTGAACGTGACAATCTTGTTGAACATGCCAACGTGGCTGGTGCCTATTTGCGTTTAGGATTAGAGCGAATTCAGAGCCGCGTTAATTGTATCGCCCAAGTACGTGGGATGGGGCTGATGCTGGGCTTTGAAGTGATGAAGCCGACAGGAGAGAAAAACAAATTTGGTGAACCTCTTGCTGATGGTGAGTTAACGCTAGCCATTCAACGAGCAGCGTTAGAACGAGGATTAATGGTAGAGAAAGGCGGACGTGATGGGTCAGTCATCCGTTTGTTACCACCACTGATAATTTCCTACGAGCAGATTGATTTTGCCTTACGTGTGCTTGAGGACGCGATTATTGTTGCGGGTGGTGGAGAAAAAACACCACAAGATGCCAAGCGCTTGGAATGGGAAAAACACTTTGTCCATACTGGCGTAAATGGTAGCAACGAGTTCTCACAGGTTATGAACCACACCACTCAAGCAATGAAAGAGGTGCTTGAACAAACCCAAGCACCCTATTCTGCTCTTGACCCCAAGCAACTTGAAGCGGCAATTCATGCCGTAAATTTGGATCGTAATCATCACAGTTTACAGAGCGTTGTGGACAGCACCGCTGATCTTGTTGCTAAAAACGCCATTTTTACCCAGCACCCTCATTGCATCGCCCATCTTCACACGCCACCACTCATGCCCGCGATTGCCGCAGAAGCCATTATTGCTGTCTTGAATCAATCAATGGATTCTTGGGACCAGGCTTCTTCTGCGACGTATGTAGAGCAGAAAGTGCTGAACTGGTTGTGTGAGCGCTATGAGTTAGGGACGCAGGCGGATGGTGTTTTCACTAGCGGCGGCACACAGAGCAATTTAATGGGCCTGCTGCTAGCGAGAGATCGTATTGCTGATATTACCACTCGTCACTCTATCCAAAAGCAAGGCTTGCCAAGCTACGCCGATAAATTGCGTATTGTGTGCTCTGATAAATCGCATTTTACCGTGCAAAAGTCTGCATCACTGCTCGGGCTTGGTGAGAGCGCTGTACATTGTGTTGCAACCAATGAAGACGGCACCATTCAGCTAGAGGCATTGCATGCCGATATTTTGTCATTGCAACAGCAAGGGTTAATACCCTTTGCTTTAGTGGGTACCGCAGGCACGACAGACCACGGCGCTATCGATGACCTCAATGAACTCGCCGCTGTTGCCAATGTTCATAATATGTGGTTCCACGTCGACAGTGCGTACGGTGGGGCATTGATCCTTGGGCGTCATAAAACCAAATTGCAGGGTATCGAAAAAGCGGACTCTGTCAGCGTAGATTTTCATAAGTTGTTCTATCAAACAATCAGTTGTGGTTCATTGCTGATAAAAGACAGAAGCAATTTTAAGTACCTGTTGCATCATGCTGACTATCTTAATCGAGAGCATGATGAACTGCCGAACTTAGTCGATAAATCGATTGCGACTACTAAACGCTTTGACGCGTTAAAGGTCTTTATGACGATGCAAAGTGTGGGGCCGGATGCGTTGGGTAGTATGGTCGACCATCTCATTGATCAAACTCAGGATGTCGCCAAGCTTGTTAGCGAGCATAGTCACTTTGAGTTACTTGCAACACCTTCGCTTTCAACCGTGCTGTTCCGAGCGACACATCTTCAAGCGGCAGACTTAGATTCGCTCAATCAAAAAATTAGACTAGAAGCGCTGACCCAAGGGGTTGCGGTTTTAGGCGAGACCGTTGTGAAAGGGCACTCTGCTTTAAAATTCACAATTCTTAATCCTTGTTTAACGCTTTCGCATTTTGAAACGTTACTGAACAATATTCATCAATTAGCCCTAGAGCTAGTAGCAAAGGAAAACAAATAATGGCAGTTTTACAAATCGGTGCAGGTGGCGTTGGTTGGGTTATCGCACATAAAGCGGCGCAAAATAATCAAGTATTGGGTGATATTACGATTGCATCACGCACCGTCGCTAAATGTGAAAAAATTATCGAATCCATCAAGGGTAAAAACAACCTTCAAGATCCAACTAAGTGCCTGCAAGCGCGTTCGGTCAATGCGGATGATGTAGACGCTTTGGTCACGCTTATCAAAGAAGTTCAACCAGATCTTGTCATCAATGCTGGCCCTCCATGGGTAAACATTGCCATCATGGAAGCGTGTCTGCAAGCGAAAGTGTCTTACCTTGATACCTCAGTTGCCGTTGATCTTTGCTCTGAAGGTCAGCAAGTGCCACAAGCTTATGATTGGCAATGGGGCTTTCGCGACAAATTCAAGGACGCGGGCATTACTCGGCATCTTGGGCGCTGGATTCGATCCTGGCGTGGTGAGTGTTTTTGCTGCGTATGCGGTTAAGCATTTGTTTGATGAGATCGACACGATTGATGTCATGGATGTTAATGCTGGCGATCACGGTAAGAAATTTGCGACTAACTTTGATCCAGAAACCAATATGTTAGAGATTCAAGGTGACTCTTTTTATTGGGAAAATGGTGAGTGGAAGCAAGTGGGCTGCCATTCTCGCATGCTAGAGTTTGACTTCCCGCTTGTGGGTAAGCATAAAGTGTACTCAATGGCGCACGATGAAGTACGCTCTATGCAAGAATTCATCCCTGCTAAGCGTATCGAATTTTGGATGGGCTTTGGTGACAGCTACTTAAACTACTTTAATTGCATGCGTGATATTGGTTTGTTGAGCCCTGATCCTGTCACGCTGCACGACGGTACCGAAGTACACCCATTGCACGTTCTTAAAGCCTTATTGCCTGATCCAACCTCTCTTGCTCCAGGGTATACGGGTAAAACCTGTATTGGTACTTGGGTTCAGGGTACGAAAGACGGTCAGCCTCGTAGCGTATTTATTTATAACAATGCGGATCATGAAGTGGCGTATGAAGATGTTGAGCACCAAGCTATTTCTTATACGACAGGCGTTCCAGCCATTACCGCTGCACTGCAGTACTTCCGTGGCGAGTGGGCTGACGCGGGTGTGTTTAATATGGAACAGTTGAACCCTGATCCATTCCTCGCGACGATGCCAGAGATTGGTTTAGATTGGCATGTTCAAGAACTTGAAGTGGGTCAGCCTGACATTCAAGTTTTAAAGTAGTAGACAGCAGCAAGGTAAGTCAATCCAAGTAGAGTGTATTGTTCATAGGCTTTGTTGGATCTTTATGAGTGATAAAATCATGCAAAATAGCGAATTAAAAACGCCTTATTTTATGATCAATGAAGAAAAATTGATCGCCAATTTAGAGAAGGCAAAACAACTTAAAGCGTGTTCTGGCGTTAAATTAGTACTGGCACTAAAGTGTTTTTCTACTTGGGGCGTTTTTGATGTCATCAAGCCTTATCTTGACGGCACAACAAGCAGTGGGCCGTATGAGGTTAGACTTGGTCACGAAACATTTGGTGGCGAGACGCATGCCTACAGCGTAGGTTACACCGAAGATGATGTGAAAGAAGTGGCTGGGCTTTGCGACAAACTGATTTTTAACTCACAGTCTCAGCTGTCGGCACATCGCCATTTGGTGGAAGGAAAAGCTTCCATTGGCTTGCGACTAAACCCAGGTGTGAGCTATGCCGGACAAGACTTAGCGAATCCAGCAAGGGAATTCTCTCGCTTAGGCGTACAAGCGGATCATCTTGACCCGACCGTTTTTGACACGATCGATGGTGTGATGTTTCACATGAACTGTGAAAACAAAGATGTTGATGCGTTTATAACGTTATTAGATGCCATTTCGACGCAGTTTGGCGAGCAGTTAGACAAGTTAGATTGGGTCAGTCTAGGCGGGGGCGTCTTTTTCACATGGCCTGGTTATGATATTGACAAGTTGGGACAGGCGCTAAAACAGTTTGCCGAAAAGCATGGAGTTCAACTTTACCTAGAACCGGGCGAAGCGATCATTACCAAGACGACAGATTTGGTTGTCACCGTGGTCGATATTGTTGAGAACGGCATGAAAACGGCCATTGTGAACTCTGCGACAGAAGCACATCGATTGGATACCTTGATCTACAACGAACCAGCTTCAATTCGCGAAGCGAGCGATAACGGCTCACATGAATATGTTATCGGCTCATGCTCTTGTTTGGCAGGAGACCAGTTTTGTGTCACGCAGTTTGAGCACCCGCTAGCGATTGGTCAGCAATTGCATATTGAAGACAGCGCGGGTTATACCATGGTGAAATTAAACTGGTTTAATGGCTTAAAAATGCCAGCGATATTCTGTCAACGAGTGGATGGGCGAATTCAAACGCTTAATGAATTTGGCTATGACGATTTTAAGCGCTCACTGTCTCAGTGGCCGATTGATTAGTCATAATAATCTGCCTTGACGAATGAGAGGCGACCAATCAAACTGCGAGCCAAAAATAGAGACGCGATTCTCATTCACCACGGTGAGAGAATCGCGTAGCAACTGAAACATAAATTAAGTGATGACTATGGTAATTATTTCCACCAACTTCGGCGATATTGAAATTGAAGTGAATCTTGAAAAAGCACCAGTGAGTGCGAAAAACTTCCTCAAGTACTGTCAGGATGGCTTTTATGAAGGTACGATCTTTCATCGCGTCATCGATGGCTTTATGATTCAAGGAGGAGGTTTGGATGAGAACATGACAGAAAAGCCGACTCGTGCCCCTATCGTCAATGAAGCGAATCGTGGTTTAAAAAACACTATCGGTACCATTGCGATGGCAAGAACGGATGCGCCTCATTCAGCAACGGCTCAGTTTTTTATTAACCTGGATGATAATGACTTTTTAGATCACACCGCGACCACGAATAATGGTTGGGGGTACGCCGTGTTTGGTAAAGTCAGCGCTGGTATGGAAGTGGTGAGCGCGATTGGTAAAGCCTCTACCACGTCAAAGCTAGGGCATGATGATGTGCCCAATGATGCGATTATTATTCAACGTGTGACGGTTCAGTAATTAAAGCCAATTAACGACACATATCGCTGCTTACGTTATTTAGCTCCTGTGTTAATAAATCAAGCAGCGGTTGAGAGTCGAGAGTGAGTTCACGTCACTCTCATTATTAAGCTGCACTGCCACCCTATCATCCTGCACCACGAACCCAAACTGTGCTTGATAATGTCGACAGTTTCGATACGTGGGCGGATTCAAGTGGTGAGCATCAATGAAATGCCCGGTAGGCCAGTTAACTAAGTGGCCAGTCTAGCTAGTTAGTTAGTTAGTTAGTTAGTTAGTTAGTGCTGCTACTAAGGCTTTGCCTACCGCATGTGCGCTGGTTGGGTTTTGGCTAAGTAATCACTCGCTCATCGGTGAGAACGAGTTCGTGCCACGGTTGCACTTTATTGAAACGTGCTGCGTTACGCGCTAGCGCTTCTTCAAGTAGGAATGGGATATTATCAATAGTACCGAAATCCACTTCTTCTTCACGAGTAAATCCAGTGACAGATTTTGACGCGAGCAGTTTCTCACCATTGCTCAATGTAATAGGTAATAGCGCCGCTGGACCATGACAAACGGCAGCAATGACGCCACCATCTTCGTAGTGTGTCGCAGCCAAGCGAGCAAAATCGTCATTGCTAGCAAGATCAGATAGCAAGCCAAATCCGCCAGGATAGAAAATTGCGTCATAGTCTGCGATATTGATTTGATTGACGGGAATGGTGTTATTGATACGGTTTTGAAGATCGTCATTGCTTAGCAACGCCGCATTCACATCATCACCTTCCATGTCAGTACCATAAAGTGGTGCTTTGCCACCATGAATGGATGCAATATCGTATTCAAATCCTGCTTCCAGCATGGCATGTAGGGCATGCGTCAACTCAGGGGCAAATGTGCCATTTGCATCTTGAGTGTCACCTAATGTGGCGTGGTTAGTGACGGGTATAAGTACTTTCTTCATTTTCTGTCCCTTTTGATGTTGTTATATGCTTTTGCGGTTGTATGAAGTGTAGTCGCAAGTCGAGATGAAGATAATATCGATTAATGACAAAATATTATTGCTAAATAGCAATAATAAAGACAGAGTGCCAAATGAATAGGGCCGTGGAGAAAACGAAGTGGATAGTTTTGAAGGGATTAACGAGTTTGTTGCGGTGGCTGAAAGCCAAGGTTTTTCTGCTGCGGCCAAACAGCTAGGGTGTAGTACTAGCCACGTAAGTCGACAAATCTCAAGATTAGAGGGGCGTTTAGGCACGGCTTTATTTGCCCGTTCTACTCGGCTTGTTAGCTTAACGCAAGCTGGTCAAGCGTATTATCAGCACTGTAAAGATCTCGTTGTTGGGCTGCAGCAAGCAAACGAACAAATCAGCTCTCAACAAATTCAACTCACTCGTGTACGTTACGTGTGAGTGCTGCTGGTGGTTTTGCCGAGCAGTATGTGGCACCAGCATTGATGGAGTTTGCGAAACAGTATCCAGACCTAACCATTGATATGGATTTTAACAGTCGAATGGTTAACTTCATTGAAGATGGTATTGATTTTGCGATTCGATACGGCAAGTTATCTGATTCTGGGCTAGTGGCTCGTAAATTACTTGATCGCCCAATGGCAGCTGTCGCCAGTCCAAGCTATCTGGCGGAACATGGGGAGCCTCAACATCCAGATCAACTTAAGCACCATAGTTGCATCATTTCTAATAATGAACATTGGTCGTTTGACCATCCAAAGGAAGTGATCGAGCGTATTCGAGTTCAGGGAAGATGGAAAAGCAACAATGCCAAAGCGGTTATTCAAGCTTGTGAACAAGGGTTAGGGATTGCTTATATGCCTAATAGCACCTTTGAAGACTCGATTTCACAAGGTCGTTTAGTCCCCATATTGCAACCTTATTGGGAAAAGGTCTAAGTAGTTGGATTGTTTATCAAAACAGACGCTTTCTACCGATGCGAGCCCGCTTGGCGATTGACTATCTATTGGCTTACTTTGCTCATTGGCAGGGTGATGAACGATCGTAGTCTCGTTTTATCATGATAAAAGTGCATTTTGGCTAACTCAGTGCATGACATCACGCTGTTAGTTAGCCAACGCATTAATATTATTAATCAAAAATAGGGTGGTCGAAATCGTAACCTTCGTCGCTGTAGGCCGTGACCATGGCATCTTCCACAAGGCCATCTTTGGCTTGAACTTGGGTTTGGAAAAAGTGTTGAATCTGTTTTCGTCTACCGTGCGCAGCCCACGCTTCGGCATTGTGCCAAATTTCATTAAAAACGATGGGGTATTCATTTCTGGTCGCACTTGGGTGACTAATTTGACGAGTCAACGTGTACTGAATGCAACCTTCTTCACGGTATGAGTCGGGCTCCAATGCTTTTAGAACATTGAATAGTTCAGTTTCTTTGCCTGCTTTCGGTTTAAATTGAGCTAACACATATACTCGGCTTGTCATGGTATCTCCTTGGATAATAATGGTAGGCCTGTTCTTATTGATTTATTTATCAATTGTTTTTTTCGTGAGTACAGTAAACGAAAGTGAGCAGGGATGCGAGAGTAACAAGGGATAAATTTCTACTCCACATGTACCTAAGTATGAGTAGGAGCCTTGCCCTAGTATTTGAAGGAATAATAGGGCGTGTGAGAGCCAATGATGTCGTCCTTAAGATACAGAGATAACGACTCTTTCCTCGTTATCAATCAGTTCCATAATGACGCCATGCGCGTCAGGGTCTCAAGGCAATGTTGAGTAGCTCTTCGAGTTGTTCACTGTTTTCATCAAAACGTGTCACGAAGTCTCTGGGTAGTAACGCCATGAGTGAGTGGGCGATACAAAGCGGGAAGTTGACAGATTCTTCGACGATGTTTTGGTCAATGTGAAATATCTCAATGGTTAATTTACGCACAGAACGAATATGCACTCAGGTGTCTATTTGTTGTTCTATGTTAGGGTAGAGTGGTCGACTTTTCCATGTAATATCGACGAATTTCGTGTGAGTGATGCGAGATAAAGAGGTGCAACTGAATGTATATTAATGAAAGGGTCGGTGATGAAGTCCTTCAGCGTTGCAGTACTAAAATGACGAAACGGTTCGACTTTGAAGTACAGGTTCGACTTTGAAGTACAGTATGGTCGCCTTCCTTCTCCACCGCTTGCCACTCAGCCCGGAACCGTTGATATAATAGAGTGATATGCGAGTCGTGATGCAGGGCGGCTTCAACGACGTTCATGAGATTCTGCTCCTGATAATTTGTCGACAAAATTAGACTTCTGCGATGGCCTGAGTTTTGACGTCGCAAAACCGAATAAGGTAGCCATTTGGGTCTTGTACTACAAATTGTTTTTGTATCACTACTTCATCATCACAGAGGTAGTCGGTGTTTTCGATAGGAAGGTAAATACTATCAGGAGAGTATTGTTTGATATGAGCGTAGAAGGCGTCAATGTTGTAGGTATCCCATTGTAAATTAACACCGCGTCCTAGCGGATACTCAAGTGCACCAGTAATCCAGCGTCGTCCATCACCGTTTAGCCCTTCTAACATGAGGTCGACACCGTGACGAGTTAGAAACACAAACGCTTCGCTTGGACGTTGATATTTCACCCTAAACCCAAGCACATTTACGTAAAAGTCGATGCTTCGCTGAATATCAAAACAGTACAGCTCTGGGACAACTCTCATATATTCACCTAAGTATTTAATAATATGAAAGTTATGTTAGGCGATGTGGCGTATCAATGTTGTGAAGTTGGTGATATTTGAGCTCAATTGCAGCCTTGCACAGAATGATAGATTTCAAATATATGCTATGTGTCTCACTTTATATAAGACTATAGATACAAAGACGAGATACCCACGTAAAGATATGAAGAAGGCGCCTGTCTAATTTAGCCCGATTTCAGATAATAACGGCGAGAATATCGCAGCTACGAATCGTGAATAGGAATATTTAGGCGCAGAGCTGCGTCCTTAATCGATATTAACTGGCTCTCCAGCCTCATCCTCCTCAACGATTTCAGTTTCTTCTAGCGCTTGTGTTAGCCATTGCTGAATGGCGGGACTGTCTAATACGGTTTGTTGGTATTGTTTCGCAGCATCGGATAATGGAATTTGATAGGTAGCAAATCGGAGTGCAATCGGCGCAAACATAGCATCAGCAATTGACCATTCACCAAATAACCATTGATTGGGATAGTGTGCCATCTGTTGAGTCCAGATTTGCTCGATACGAGCAATGTCTTTTTGGGCGTCATCGGATAGGGTTACTTTACGAGAGGCGCGACAGTTCATGGGCATTTCGTTGCGAATGGCCATAAACCCTGAATGCATTTCATTGGCAATAGCTCTAGCGGTTGCGCGTTGCTGTCGGTCTTGGGGCCAGCAGCAATGGTTTAAGTACGCCTCGTTAACGTATTCCAAGATAGCGAGTGAATCCCAAACCGTCGTCTCTCCATCAATAAGTAAGGGCACTTTTGCCGTCGGACTCAGTGGTTGTAGCGTTTGGTAAAACGAATCGGTGAAGAGTGATAGTTTGACTACATCTGGGTTGAGTTCGTGCTGAGCAAAAATAAGCCACGCTCTTAAGGACCAGCTCGAGTAGTTTTGGTTGCCGATATATAGCTGCATAGTTAACCTCCTTGTTTTTGTTGAAATTAATCTTAAAGGATTGTTTTTCGTAAAACTAACGGATAGTTTTAATGTCAGCCATCAATAAAATCGATGGGTAGTAATGAAAATAGGTGCCGATAGATATAGGCGTCGATAGAGTTAGATGTCTATAAATAAAGCGAATACCGCTGATCAGAGCTCAAGGAAGAGAACGCATGGATATAGAGGCACTGCGAAGTTTTTTGGCTTATGTGGAAACGGGAAGTTTCACCCGTGCAGCACGGCAAATTAACCGAACGCAATCGGCATTCAGTGCTCAGATGAAAAAATTGGAAGGCGAACTTGGGGCGGCGCTGTTTGTAAAAGAGGGACGGAACTTAAGTTTAAGTGAAGCGGGTTTGCAGCTCAGTGTTCATGCGACACAATTAATCGCACTGCACGATAGCGCGGTGAATCAACTACAGGGTTATCAAAATAAACGCTCGCTAAAGCTGGGGTGTCCTGAAGATTACAATCATTCGGTATTACCAAAGGTGGTCGAGCGGCTGCAAAGTTTAGCCCCAATGTGCTCGATTCAGATTTTTAATGAGCCAAGCATTACCCTGCGACGTTGGTTGGACGAAGGGAAAATTGATGCGGCTATTATTACGCGCTCTCCTGATAGTGAAGAAGGGTACTGGCTGGCCTCTGATCAGGGCGTATGGATTGCTTCGCCATCTTTTGTCGAAAACGATAATCAGCCGCTTCCGTTGGTGCTATTTCAAGCAGATTGTAAATACCATGCAGCGGCGATTGATGGCTTAACGAAACAAGGGCGAGAGTTTCAACTTTTAGCATGCTGCAATTCCGCTTCGGCGCAAAATGCCTTGGTTAACGCCGGGCTTGCTGTTGGCGCGATGGGTAAGCTGAGTGTGATGAAAGGCATGACGATTTTACCGACTATGCCAGCGTTACCCTCGGTTGATATTGTGTTATCCGTTGGGGTGACACCACACCCACTGCTTCATTCAGATGTCCTTCAGCAGGATTTGTTGCGAAACATAATGGATTACAAAGAGTAAATACCAATCATTACCATTAAGTTATATGTGTTGGTAAGCTTAAATTTTTCGGGTCATTATAAAATTTATTTATATTAGGTTTTATTAAATATCGCACGAACACTAATTAACCGAGTAGTGTAAAATGATTAACCCTTAAGTAGTATTGTTGATTCGTATCAAAAGTTAACAAATTATTCATTTGTATTATGTAGCACGGAAATTACATAAATATAAATGAGCAATCGCTATGACGAATAAATTGAAGCAATTATTGACGCCATCGCTCACACGGAGGGGGTTTATCAAATCCTCTTCAGTGATGGGTGGCCTTGCCGCTGCGACCAGCGCTATATCCCTGCCATTTAAGTCCTCAAAAGTACAAGCGGACGATGTCATACCAAGTGAAGAAAAGGTGGTTTGGAGTGCATGTACGGTAAACTGTGGAAGCCGCTGCCACATTACGAATGCATGTATCTGATGGCGAAATTAAATGGGTAGACGCTGACAATACAGGTTCGGATGATTACGCCGCTAAAGATGTTCAAGTGCGAGCGTGTCTACGTGGCCGTTCTATGCGCCGTCGTGTCTATAACCCCGATCGTTTGAAATACCCAATGAAGCGAGTGGGTAAGCGTGGAGAAGGGGAAATTCAAACGTATTTCTTGGGATGAAGCGTACCGCGAGATTGCCAATAGCATTACCTCAATCAAAGAAGAATACGGTAATGAAGCGTTTTACCTAAACTACGGAACAGGAACGCTGGGCGGTACCGTGACTAAGTCATGGCCTCCAGGTTCAACGCTGATTGCTCGTTTGATGAACTTAACTCGGTGGTTATTTAAATCATTACGGTGACTATTCGACGGCTCAGATTGCCAAGGGTTTGAGCTATACCTATGGTGGCTGGGCGAACGGTAACTCGTTCTCTGATACTGAAAACAGTAAATTGATCGTCCAGTTTGGTAATAACCCTGCTGAAACGCGTATGTCAGGTGGGGGCTTGATTCATCACTTGATCGAGAGTAAAGCCAAGTCGAACGCTCGTATGATCATGATTGATCCTCGTTACAACGATACGGCTGCTGGACGTGAAGATCAGTGGATCCCAATTAAACCAGGAACGGATGCGGCGTTTATCTCTGCAATGGCGCATGTGATGATTAAAGAGGATTTGGTGGATCAGCCTTTCCTTGATAAGTACTGCATTGGTTATGACGAAAAAACGTTACCAGCGTCAGCGCCAGCTAACAGCGATTATAAGTCTTACATTCTAGGCCTAGGCGAAGATGGCGTCGAAAAAACACCAGAGTGGGCAGCTCAAATTAACGGTATTCCTGCGGATATTATCATCAAAACCGCACGTGAAATTGGTTCAACTAAGCCTTGTGCTATTTATCAAGGTTGGGGCTTACAGCGTACTCAAAATGGTGAAATTGCCTCTCGTGCTATTGCTATGCTTGCGTTGCTAACGGGTAACCTTGGCATTCATGGTGGGGGCTCTGGTGCTCGTGAATCGGATTACAATATTCCATTTGTTCGCTTCCCAACACTGAAAAATCCAGTAGAAACATCCATTTCTATGTTCCTTTGGACGGATGCAATTGTGCGCGGTCCCGAAATGACAGCGACACGTGATGGCGTTCGTGGCAAAGATAAGCTAGATGTGCCAATTAAGTTCATCTGGAACTATGCTGCGGTAACTGCTTAATCAACCAGCACTCCGATATCAACCGTACTCATGACATCCTACAAGATGATAGTGCGTGTGAGATGATAGTCGTTATTGATAACCATATGACGTCTTCTGCTAAATATGCCGACATTATTTTGCCCGACTTGACCACCTCAGAGCAGGCAGATTTTTGTATGGACGGTAAAGCGGCCAATATGCCGTACTTTATCTTTGCCGACAAAGCGATTGAGCCACAATTTGAAGCGCGCAGTATTTATCAGATCTGTAGTGACCTTGCCGACCGTTTAGGCATTAAAGATGAGTTTACTGAAGGCAGAGATCAAGAAGGGTGGTTACGTCACCTTTATGCACAAACATTGAAGCTTGATCCTACGCTCCCTGATTTTGAAACGGTTCGTAAGCAGGGCATTGTGAAACGCAGTGATCCAAACGGACGACTATGTGGCGTATCAGGCCTTCCGTGAAGATCCAATCAATAACCCGTTGAATACGCCGTCCGGAAAAGTAGAAATCTATTCTGAGGCACTTGCGACGATCGCCGCTGAATGGGAACTTCCAGAAGGTGACGTGATTCACCCACTGCCGATTTATGTGAGTACATCAGAAGGCTGGGACTCACCAATGCGTGATAAATTCCCACTGCAACTTACAGGCTTTCACTACAAAGCACGCTGTCACTCGACTTACGGTAACGTGGACGTATTGAAACAAGCGGCACAACAAGAAATGTGGATAAACCCGATCGATGCGGAACGCCGTGGCATCAAAAATGGCGATCGAATTCGTATCTTTAACGACCGTGGCGAAGTTCGTATTAATGCCAAGGTCACCCCTCGGATGATGCCAGGTGTTGTTGCACTCGGAGAGGGCGCGTGGTACGCACCAGATGGAAACAAAGTTGACCATAACGGCTCGATCAATGTTCTGACTTCTCAACGCCCAAGCCCGTTGGCTAAAGGTAACCCTCAACATACCAACCTAGTTGAAGTTCAACTAGCCACTAAGGCGTAAGGACTGAATCATGAAGCAATACGGTTTTTATATTGACTCAAGCAAATGTACGGGCTGTAAGACTTGCCAGCTGTCTTGCAAAGACTTTAAAGATTTGGGCGTAGACAGAAGTTATCGCCGAGTCTACGAGTACGCTGGTGGTAATTGGGTAGAAGAAAACGGCACCTATCGTCAAGACGTGTTTGCCTATTACACCTCGATTGCGTGTAACCATTGTGACGAGCCCGCCTGCGCGAAAGTGTGCCCATCGGGTGCGATGCATAAGCGTGACGATGGGTTTGTGGTGGTGGATGAAAAAGTGTGTATCGGCTGTAAGCATTGTGCGAATGCTTGCCCTTACGGTGCGCCGCAATACAGTGTTGAAAAAGGTCACATGACCAAGTGTGATGGTTGTTTTGAACGTGTAGCGGAAGGCTTTGAGCCAATTTGTGTCGGCTCTTGTCCTTTGCGTGCATTGGAGTTTGGCCCTATTGCGGAACTTAGAGAAAAATACGGCACCAATGCGGACGTAGCACCACTGCCATCGTCGTCATTGACCAAACCAAATATCGTGATCAAACCAAACCGTCATGCTCGTCCAACGAATGACACGACTGGTCACCTAGCAAACCCTAAGGAGGTTTAAGATGGGATGGCATGAATGGCCTCTGATTATCTTTACTGTATTTGCACAAACAGCCGTGGGTGCGTTTATTGTATTGGGTTGTCTTAATCTATTTGGCAAAGCAAGTGATGATGTGAAAACGCGCATCAATCGAAACATGTTCTTTATTTGGGTGTTTATGGGGCTTGGCTTCATGGCGTCTACCGCTCACCTTGGAAGTCCAATGCGCGCCATGAATGCGCTTAATCAAGTAGGAAGCTCGTGGCTCTCACGTGAAATTCTATTTGGGTCAGCTTTCTTTGCTTTTGGCGGGCTTTTTTGGTTACTGGAAGTGCTGAATAAAGGCAGCGTCGCCGTTCGTAAAGGGCTAGTCGTAGCGGGCATGCTGATGGGCGTAGTGTTTATGTTCGCGATGACCAATGTGTATCTCATCAACACGGTTCCAACATGGGACACACCGTTTACGACGTATTCATTCGCGATCACAGTGGTATTAAGTGGTGTGATGCTGTCACATGTCTTGATGCGTGGCGCTCATTTTGAGTGCGCTGGATACAACCGAGTCGCAGGGACACTTGTGCTAGTCGCCACGGCGGCGGCTGTATTGGTGACAATGGCGATGGTGACATCATTAAGCGGTATTGAGTCTGCGATTGTGGCCGCAAGTGATCTGGTTCCGAATATGGCGATGATTCAAAATGTACGTTTTGCGCTGATTTTTGTCGGCGTAATATTATGGATGTTGTCACTTCGCAAGCCAACTCAAGCCCTGCCATTTGCGGTATCAGGATTTGCACTTGTGGTTGTCGCTGAGCTTATAGGACGCAGTGTATTCTTTGGTCTCCATATGACTTCAGGTATGTAGGCTAACCGCTTAACTGCGTATGCTTTGTTTATGTCTAAACTACGTGGGGTAAGCCGCCTAGCTTACCCCACGATGATCAACACAAGTGTCACTGATAATGAGTAAAGAGAGTGTTTCATGCAAGATACCCTGCAAAATGATGTGATTGATTTAGAAAACCTGAGTGCCATGGCGAAGGTATTCGGTTCGCTGTTCTATTTTCCTTTAACAGGGGACAATAATCAGGCGCTGTTAACGGCCTTAGCTGACGAATCTCAAGCCTGCGGTGAGCCCGTGCATGAGACTGCATTTACGCAATGGGCGCAAGTCGTGGCAGAAGACGGCACCGATACGCTAAATCAAGACTTCTTTCTTTTGTTTGAAGGAGGGGAGGCGATGTACGCGCCACCTTGGGGCTCGGTTTATCTCGATAAAGAGGAGGTAATATTCGGTGAAACGACCGTGGCTTACCGACAGTTTTTACGCCAAAATGGCGTCGAATTAGATACAGGTATGCGTGAACCAGAAGACCAATTTGGTTTAATGCTGTTTGCAGTAAGCCAGTTTATAGAAGAAAAACACGCCCTTTCCGCTATCAAAGCATTGTTGTCTGAGCATCTGTTTACGTGGTGCTATCGATATCTTGAACTGGTTGAAAAGCATGCTCAAACCAATAGTTACCAACAGCTTGCTTTGCTGGCAACCGAATGGTGTCTAGCCGTTCAAGAGCTACTTGACATTCAGCCTCTGGCTAAGAAGTTATATCGCTAATGCCAAATAGAGATGAGCGCTACTACAAGGCTTATATGGAGCACAAAACAATCAGCCGTCGCGGGTTGTTTCGTGCTTTGTCTGGTGGTGCGCGAGCGAAGCGTTCAAACGATAACCACGTGGAGACGGCTGACACGACAAGTCTTGAGTTAGTGCCATCTCATATTGCTCGCGTTGTAAGCAAGACCTCCGGGTGCGGTAGATGAATTCTTGTTTCAGCAGATATGCAGTGGCTGCGAAGCGTGTGTGTCTGCATGCCCTGAACAAGTCATTATCCTTAATGAACAATTAGCTGAGTTGACTCTTGATTACGGTTATTGTGCGCAATGCAATGAGTGTCAACAAGTTTGCCCAACTGGAGCGATTACACGGACCCAACCGAGATACGTTTATACGCCCAGTATTTGCCAGCGCGTGTCAAAACGCGCTATTTGGTGACTGCTCGTTATGCGCAGAGCAATGTCCATCGCAATCCATTTCAATCCGTGCTCAAGGACTACTCGGCGGTTGACGGAGCGTCGTGCGATGGGTGTGGCCGATGTAAACAGGCTTGCCCGTTTACATCAATCGAACTCAAGCTCGCTAGCGCGTAAAGGCGAGAACGTTAAGGTGTAGCCGTTAGTAGGCTTCTTACTAAGTCGATGGTGGTGGATGGATGTTTGTAATCGATAGGTAACGCCGTCACCTTGTTATGTTGAGATAGAAACAGCGATGGAAACTGCTGCCACCGATTGAACGCGAAAATTGAATTTCTTCTAGTAACGCTTGTTGTGTCGATTGAGCCAGAAAATCCGTTTCAAATTGCATAACATCTAAGCCGATCTCTTGCGCCAGTGCGATAAGTATATTGTTATCGCTCGGGTTCTTTGCCTGTAGGTAGTAAGCTTGTTGGATGGCCTGATTCATCGCTTGTTCTGAATTCTGTTTTCTGGCGGCAAGGATAGCGCGGCATGCAGGGTAGGTTGCTCTACGAGGGGTGTTTTTTGACCAAAACTCGTAGTTAAACTCAGTGCCAAGTTCCTGTTCAATTCGTTGCCAATATGCAGCGATTTGACGTTGCATCGCCTCTGGCATTGCCATTTCTGTGTCTGGAGCTAGACCACCTAATACATACTGGATCGCCACTTCTTGTTTGAGATTGCTTTGTACGGTGTCCCAGGTTGACTTGAACCCCCAACACCAAGAGCACATTGGGTCGTAGACGTAATAGAGCGTGGCGGTAGTCATAGAAAGTAGTCCTTTACTTCATGAGTGGAACGTTAGTCGATATGAGTGTTATTGAGGGCGTAATTCCATACGCGATAAAAGTAAAAAATGTAGCCAATACCAAACGTTAGAATAGAAATAATGAACCACAGCAGCACGTGGCCAAGATCACTAAATAAATCAATATCGCATTTCATCTTCCTTTCTACGCCGTTTGTGTCAACCAGATAAGTGCGGTTGAGAATGAATTTAGAAAAAGAGTAGGGGAAAAAAAACAGAGCGATGCCAAAAGTCACAATAGACAGGATGAGCCACAATATCAGGTGACCGATAATATCAAAAATGGCGACATCGGCTTTTAATCTCATAATGTTATTCCTATGAAGTCAGTTAAAGCGCGATACGATAAGCGATTGCAAACCGTAGCGCTATTGAAATTCAATAGCGCTACTCATCACCAAAGATGCAGAGCGCTATCATTGAATATTGCCAAACGCAATTAGCTTGCTAGGTGCGTCTTGAATTACCTCATTGTAGCGCGTAAAGGCAGCATCCAGATCAACCAAAAGATCATTCACATCTTCTAAACCAATATGAAGTCGAATGAGCGTGCCTGTAAAGTTTGGATGAGCGACGGTACGTAGTGAGTTAAAACTTTTTGGTTCATTAGCCAGTACCAAACTTTCAAATCCACCCCAAGAATAACCCATGCTAAAGTGACTCATTCCGTCTAAGAACGCCGTGGTAGCTCGTGGATAAGAGGTTTTTAGGACGAAAGAAAAACAGGCCGTTACTCCCCGGTAAAGTCGCGATGATAAAATTCGCTCCCCGGACAAGTTTCTAAAGCAGGGTGTCGAACATGATCAACTTCAGGACGCTCCTCGAGCCATTTAGCCACGGTTAAGCTGTTTTCTGCGTGTTGGCGTAGTCGTACATCGAGTGTGCGTATACCGCGTAAGCCAAGATAAGCATCGTCCGGTGATACGCATTGCCCCATTAGGTAGCTCTGTTCGCGTAATTGATCCCAGTACTTTTCTGAGGCAACAGCAGTGCCGAGCATGACATCAGAGTGACCAACAATGTACTTTGTGGCGGCTTGAATTGAGATATCGACACCAAAGTCGAACGGTGAGAAGTTCACCCCAGCGCCCCAGGTATTATCAAGCATGACGATGACATCTTGCTCTTTAGCAATAGCTGCCATGGTAGGCACATCTTGAACCTCCATGGTGACGGAGCCTGGAGATTCCAAAAATAAAATTTTGGTATTTGGCTGAATAAGATCACGAATGCCAGCGCCGATCGTTGGGTCGTAATAGGTGGTCTCAATGCCCATTTTTTTCATGATGGTGTTACAGAAATCACGTGTTGGCTCATAGCACGTATCAACCATCAAAATATGATCACCTGTTTCGACAAATGCCAGAATGGCATTAGAAATAGCAGCGGTGCCACAGGGGTAAAGTGCACACCCTGCGCCACCTTCAATTTCTGTCATGGCATCTTGGAATGCAAAGTGGGTATTCGTACCACGGCGACCATAAAACAACGTTTGTTTCGCACGGTTGATGGTGGCATGGTTTTTTTCTGCAACGGTGTTGAATACGACGGTAGAGGCACGCTGTACAGGCGGATTAACGACACCGTTTGTCCATTTTTTATCGCGGCCCGCGGTGACAAATTTGGTGGTTTTACTTTCTGACATCAAGAATCCCTGTTTGATTGGCTAGTTTGTCACGATGCTATTGTTAAATTCACCGAAACCTTTGTTATCAAGGGTTTCTAGCGTTGTAATGAGCGATGTGAACGGAGAAAAGTGTAACTAGCAATAAAACACGAAGGCTAAAGAGTTTCAAGTCTTTAGCCTCGTGTTTTACTGAATCTTTAACGAAGAGGTCTAGAGCGCATGTGCGCTGGGAGAGCGGGCAGTTATAGCAAAGGGTTGAATAAGTAGAACAGTCGCTCGAAAAATCGATGATACAAACTTCGTTGTTGCCATTGGGCTGAGTCGATTATTTCAGAGTGCAGCATGTAACTGTGTTGCAACTGATTCATTTGTTCCGTGAAAATAGGGTCTTCAACGGCCAGCGTCACTTCAAAATTAAGCCATAAACTACGCATATCCATGTTTACGGTGCCGACTAAGCAAAACAACTCGTCAATGACGACCGATTTAGTGTGCAGCAGACCACCATCAAACTCATGGATTTTTACGCCCGCATTCAGTAACTCAGAATAGAAGGCGCGTGATGCCCATTGCACCATTAGTGAGTCATTGTGCTTAGGGATAATGAGGTCAACAGTGACGCCACGCTGCGCAGTTGTTTTTAATGTTTCTAGCAAGTCGGCACTAGGAACAAAGTAGGGCGTAGTAATGGTGACAGAGCGTTCTGCTTGATGCATGGCTAATGTTAGAACCTGTCCAATCAGTTGATCTGGCATACCTGGACCTGAAGGAACAACTTGGATTGGTTTCGAGTCTTGAGGAATATCAATTTGACAGTCAGGATGCACCGGAAGAGTACGATCCCCCGTTTCTACCTCCCAGTCCCAGCAATGAATGGCCGATAGCACGTTTACGGTTGGACCTTCAATTCGAACCATGATGTCAATCCATTGACCGACGCCAGAGTTTTGTTTGAAGAAAGCTGGGTCAACCATATTCATTGAACTAAGTATAGGCCACTTCATCATCAATAGCGATAATTTTGCGATGTTGCCTCAAATCTAGACGTCTCAAAAGATACGCCATGGTGATACCTCGAGCCCTTCCACTAGCTCAATACCAGCACCGCGCATCATTTTAGCCCAGTGGCTACGGAAAAATGTGGGGCTGCCTGCTGAGTCCAATAATACTTTTACTGCGACGCCGCGCTTCGCTGCTTGGATAAGCGCTGCTGCGACAGAGTCGGCCAACCCGCCGGGGTGCCAAATATAAAACACCATACGAATACTGTGTTTTGCTTGCTCAATGTCGTTGATCACTGAACGTAGGCTAGAGTCAGGGGTCGTGTGCAATTGCAATGTGTTGCCACAAAGCGCAGGGATGCCCATTCTATTGTTACAAAGGTTGTCAATCTTGGAAATGTGAGTGCCAAGTCCGTCTTGAGTATGGGCTTTGCAGTCATTTAATTGATGAAACCAATCGCCGAATGGTTGAAACATGACGCGAGCTCGTTCGGCTCTTTTACGACCGAGGTTTAGCTCTCCAAACATAAAGTAACAAAGGACACCAACAACAGGAATGATGTAGATAACCATGAGCCATGCCAATGAAACACTGACAGCACGACGTTTGAGTACGACTCGCAATGTGACACCAGCAACCAGCACCCAGTATAGGCCAATGCCAGCAAGCGTGAGAAAATGATAGACCTTGTCCATGTCGCCTCGATAGAAGAACGGTAATTAGAGAATAATTGTGTAATCAAGTATTTGGAATAGTCGCGTCGCTGTCAAATAGTTACTGAGATTACAGGGGCGGTTTATCGCACTTTTCGGCCGTGACTGGTGAAAAACTGATGAGAGTAGATATTTATTGTGCCAATGATAGCACTGCTTTTATTCATTAATGCGGTGATTATGTGCTATGTGAAGGTTAATAGGTAAGCAAATAATACATAAATATCGCCATATACAAATGAATATAGCGCTCGGGCTTCCAATTATATTGGTTAGGTGTTTTAATTGCTAGGCGCTTTGGTTAGGTAATAACTTTTCTAGATGTATTGATTTGTTTACACCATGCTGGCGATGCCCACCGCAACATAAGGAAAGGTCTTTTTACGTGAAAGTAGACGATCGTGTTGTGACTCACTTCAGGATAGTAACCAGCTACTTCGTCAAATCATGACGAAAATTGGTACCAATAATGACAAGTTCCACCCGAGGACAATTTACTTCCCGCTTCGGCTTTATCATGGCTGCAGCCGTGCTCTGCTGTCGGTCTAGGCAACGTTTGGGGATTCCCAACCCAAACGGCAAGCAATGGCGGCGCCGCCTTCCTTTTAATTTACCTGTTAATGATGGCGCTTTTAGCTTACCCAATGCTGGTTGCAGAGTTAACGATTGGTCGCTTTGGGCAATCTAACCCTATCGCGTCATTGCGAAAAATATGGACAAAAAACAAGTTCCTTGCAGTTGCGTTTGGTAGCATAGCAATGCTTACTGCTTCAATGATTCTTAGCTTTTATGCCATTTTAGCAGGCTGGCTAATTGGTTTCGGTGCAGAACCGATCCTTCAGTTGATTGGACTCCACAGCCTTGCGGATTGGTTGGTGACCTTTAGTACCGGGCGAAACGTCTTTTTGACCGTGTTGTTTATGTCGCTGACGGTATTTGTTGTTCGACGCGGTGTCGCTGATGGTATTGAAAAAATGGTCGTCGCGATTGATGCCGCTGCTGTTTGGTCTGTTTTTGTTATTGATTATCTACATCCTAACTCAAGATGGTGCAATGACTTAGGTTTGAAAATGTACCTGATTCCAGATTGGAGTCATGTCAATGCAGCACTTGTGGTTAACGCGATGGGTCAGGCTTTCTTTTCGCTTTCCTTAGGCGTAGGCGCGATGATGGTCTACGGTTCGTATTTGAAAAAAGACGTCAACATCCCTAAAACCGCAGGACAGGTCGCGATTATTGACACTCGGTGTCGCGTTTTCAGCTGGGCTTCTAATTATGCCA
This sequence comes from Vibrio sp. GJ43-1, assembly GCF_055808835.1. NCBI lineage: Bacteria > Pseudomonadati > Pseudomonadota > Gammaproteobacteria > Vibrionales > Vibrionaceae > Vibrio > Vibrio sp. GJ43-1. The sequence continues at coordinate 1,483,792 of NZ_CM147884.1, forward strand.
GCCATGTTCGTAGCAAGAGCGAATGGCGTACAGATTTTTAATGAAGTGGGCGAACTGATTAGCTCTGGCAACCTGGTTTTTGTGGTACTACCAAGTTTGTTTGACACTATGGGGTTTGTTGGTGAGTTTCTCAGTGTGGCATTCTTTGCTTTAATGGTTATCGCAGCTTTAACCTCGTCGATAGCAATGCTAGAAGTGCCAGTTGCTTGTTTACACGAAGAAATGAACATTAAGCGCGATAAAGCAGCAATGATGCTAGGGGGAATTATCCTACTTTGCAGTACCATTATTGCCGCCAACTTTGGTTTATTGTTTGATTGGGTCGCCACCGCTTCAACCATGTACATGCAGCCGTTACTCGGAGTGGTATGGGCAGTCGTGATTGGATGGGTTTGGCATAGAAACGCCCTTCTTCAAGAAATTAAGCAGGGTCATCCAGAGATTGAGACGACGTGGTTTTGGAAGATCTGGCCATGGTATGTCAAGTTTGTGTGCCCAGTGGCTATCTTAACGGTATTTACCTACCCGTTTCTTTAAGCATGACTAACGCGAGGGCTATGCTTGTAGCTTGAGCTTTGTGTCTTGTGTTCGCTTCAACGCTGATGATTTAATGCCAATCGGACTCTGTACGATTGGCATTTGTTATTTGTCCCATTGAAAATGATGCTAACGCTATTATCGCTGCCCATTTGCTTTGTTTTGTGTATGATCGGCGCCAGTAATTTGCCCTGTGTAGTGTCTATGTTTGATATTCAATTTGAAAATGACCATTTTGTGGTCATCAATAAACACCCCGGCGTCAGCGTACATAAAGACGATGGCGATACCATGCTGGTGGAAGAGGTCGCAAAAGTAACGGGCGACGCTAAGCTGTATCTTGTGCATCGTTTGGACAAGATGACGTCAGGTATTTTACTGTTAGCCAAGAATGCTACGATTGCTGCCGAATTGTCACAACTTTTTGCCAATAAACAGATAGAGAAGTTCTATTTAGCGATTGGCGAGAAGAAACCGAAAAAGAAACAGGGACTAATTTCCGGTGATATGGAGCGTTCACGGCGTTCTATGTGGAAATTGATGGCGACGAAAACTAACCCCGCCACGACTCAATTCTTTTCAGTGGCTGGTGAGAATGGCGAGCGGGTTTTTCTTTGCCGCCCTCTAACGGGTAAGACTCACCAAATTCGAGTCGCATTAAAGTCGGTGGGGTCGGCGATTGTAGGGGATCCTATATATAACGTCAGTTCAGAATCCGACCGTGGTTACCTTCATGCTTTCGCGTTGCGTTTTACTTGTTTAGGCACGGACTACGAGTTTGTGTGTGATCCAAGAAGCAATGCGATTTATGGTGACAAATGGCATTCAGACGCAGTGAGCAAAGCCATTCGTACTTGGGAGACACCTTGGGACCTGGCGTGGCCGAAAAAATAGTGAGAGGCTAAGATTCGTGGAGAATAACGATGCATAAAGATAATTTGCTCGAGTTTTTTGAAGAAGTAACATCACAATTAACTTTAGCACCGAATGAAGTTCGCTAAGCTTTTCCATGGACGAGGTAAGCGTTGGCCTGGATTAGAGCAACTCACTTGTGATTGGGTAAACAATCAGTTGTTGGTGAATGTTTTTAAGGAAGTGGATGAAAGCTTCATTAATGCGTTGACGGATGGTTTAGAGCAAATAGTGAACAGTGAGTTATGGCAAGCCAAAGCTGGGCAGTGTGTTGCGATTCAGCATCGCTACCTAGATGGAGCGCCTATGAGTGTCGTTTGGGGAGAATTAGATACACGTCCTGTGGTGATGGAGTCTGGCTGTAAGTACCAATTGGATATCGGGCGTAACCAAAACTTCGGTTTGTTCTTAGATATGCGCTTGGGTCGGGATTGGGTGAAAGCCAACGCAGAAGGGAAGCGGGTGCTTAATCTCTTTGCCTATACGTGTGGCTTTTCTGTTGCCGCAATGGAAGGGGGCGCGACACAAGTTGTTAACGTTGATATGGCTCGCTCGTCACTAAATAAAGGTCGAGAGAATCACCGTGCCAATGGCCATGATCTTTCAAATGTCACATTTTTAGGCTACGACATTTTCAAGTCGTGGGGAAAAATTAAGAAGTGTGGCCCTTATGAGTTAGTGATTATTGATCCGCCATCTTTTCAAAAAGGCAGTTTCGCACTCACCAAAGACTATAAAAAGATCTTACGTCGCTTACCTGAATTAATGACGGAGAGTGGCGAAGTCATCGCATGTGTTAATTCGCCAGTCGTTACCCCTGATTTCCTGATTGATGGTATGAAGGAAGAAGCGCCGGGACTGCAGTTTGTTGAGCGGCTAGACAATCCGTCAGAGTTTGCTGATATTGACCCTGATGCGAGTTTGAAAGTACTGCTGTTTAGAACAACAAACTAGCCAGTAGCTTTGCGAGACTCTATATTGCCCATGTGAAGTGATGAGCAGATATAAAAAACGGCACCTATAGCAGGTGCCGTTTTTTCATCATTAGGTGATTAGTTTACCCAATCTTTCAATTCAAATGTTAGCGTATGCTCGCTACCTTTAAGCTCTAGGCTGTCTTTTGTTAGATGGATTTCGCTCCAGTCGGACAGTGCTTTTGACATTGTCATCTCAACGTTCATTGCAGTATCGCCACACATCTTCATGGTCATACCCATTTTTTCGATGCGGAATTGACCATCTTTGAGTTCACCTTGACCAAAGAAGTTATTACACCCAGCGCTGCCGTTTGCCGTCATTTTCTCACCGATCTCTAGGCGAGGTTGCTGACCTTGTTCGTCGAGTTGAATCGCTTTGCCATCAATCTGCACGAGGTTCCAGTTGTGGTGTTGAAGATCCTGAGCGGTTACGGTTGCCATAGGTTCCTCTGCACTGTTATTTGCAGTAGTACACGCGGTGAGTAATACAGGTACCGCGATAGCAGCCAGTAGCGTCTTTGAAAAAATCTTCATAGTATGTGTCTCCAACTAAATGAAATTATTGATAAGTATAATTAATAAAACACTGTTTTTTGTCAGGCGAGCGTTATCTTTAGTATAGTGTTTTTTTAGGGCTACCGATAATATACGATCGAATTAACAGCAAGAATTATTAAATTGTATTAATTTGAGACTATTCTTACTAAGTTGAATTCTAGACTACAGCGTAAGGGAGGTCTGTGATGGAACAATTAGAGTTTTTCAACGTTCCTAGCCCATGTGTTGGAGTATGTACGGTTGATACTAAAGGCTATTGCCAAGGGTGCATGAGAAAAGAGAGGAGCGTTTTAACTGGTTGTCTTTTACTCCAACTCAACAACTGCATATTATAAAATTGTGTCGTCAGCGTTATCGACGAAAAATGGCCAACGCTAAACAGGATGATGCTTTACAAAATGAGCCGTCAAATCCACAACAAAACTTATTCTGAGTTTGCGTCAGGTATTTCCCCTTTCCTACATGTTAACCTCTGTTCATTACGCTCTAGTATCATGATTCCGATCTGAGTTACCTCAGTTTGTGACTATACGGCGCGAATCACGATTATTTACGGCTAGGGTTGCCTGCATACGAGCAACGACACAGTTCGGTAAATAGCGGTCTAAAATTTCGCATATATTATAAAACGCAGTGAAATTTATTAATTGTGATGGTATTAGCCGCGAATTTTCAAGAAGCGTGAGTAAGCACGAGAAGTGTGATCTTCGTTCATGAATTTTCTGGCTACCAAATGAGAATTCTGTTTATATAGTTGGGAACAGTTATGTAAAATGCGAATAGATTCATGCAGATACTTATTTGTGACGATTCTTCCGTCGCTCGAAAGAGCTTAGAGAGAAGCATCGAAGCACCAAAGAACAGCCATATTATTTTTGCTGAAGATGGATATCAAGCTCTTGATATTCTTAGAGAAGGTAGCATCGACCTCATGTTTTTGGACCTCACTATGCCGAAAATGGATGGCTTCGAAGTGTTAGCCCTAATGAAGCATGAATCTATAACCACAAATATTGTAGTGATATCTGGTGATATTCAACAAAAAGCACAAGAACGTTGTTATCAATTGGGCGCCTATGCGTTTATTGAAAAACCACTAAAGCAAGACATTGCCGAACCGCTATTTCATGATTTAGGCCTGAAATTTCGCCTTCCGGAGCACGTCAAGCAAGTCTTTACCATTAAACAAAGTGTCGAACGGTTTCGTGAAACCGCCAATATTGCCCTCGGTAAAGGCGCAGCGATTATTGCCCAGCAGTTAAAAGAGTTCATTCAATTACCCGTGCCTACCGTTGGAGATCTTTCTTTTGGTGAAGTGACCATGATGATAGAGGACAACCTTAGCCGCGAGGATAACTATACGGTCGCACAACGATTTGTTGGTGGTGGCATGCATGGTGAGGCGCTAATTTGCATTACTGGCAGTGACATTAATCAAGTCGGTTTGAGGTTTGGGTTCGATCAAGGCGAATGTACTCGAGATGAATTAGTGGTGAATTTATCAAATGTGTTGGTTTCTTCTTTTCTAGTTTCAATGTCTGAACAGTTGGGGGTTGAGTTCTCTTTGCGAGAGCCATTACGAATCGACCATTTCGCGCCTCAAAACTCAATGATGAGTGACTCTGAGTACATCTTTACCACTGAATATACCTATGACGCAGAAACGTTGGACTTAAATTGCTCTGTATTATTTATGTTTGACCAAGAATCCGTGGATATTATTCATCGGCAAATGGAGATATTACATTGAAAACGATGACATTAGAGTTGTCCGACTTTCATTGGACGATGCAGCTTATAGATACCTTAGACGCGGGACTAATTGTGGTAGATAAAGAGCATAAGGTCTGTGCTTGGAACAGTTTTATGCAAAACTACAGTGGGGTGAATGCGGATCAAATCATGGGTAGAAGTCTATTTGAATGTTATCCAAATCTCCCAGAAAAATGGCTCAAGACTAAGCTGAGTTCAACGGAAAAAATGCGCACGCGTGGTTTTTCTAATTGGAAAGACAGACCGATTATTTTTGAATTTAAAAACTTCTCTCCCATTTCTCAAGGGCTGTTAAACATGTATCAGAACATGGTTATCACGCCTTTAAAATCACCAACCGGAGAGATCACCCATTTTGCTATCATGCTGCAAGATGTCTCTGATATTGCCAAAAGCCAGATGCATTTAAAACGCTCGAATGAGAAGCTGACAGAATTGGGGCGGGTTGATGGATTAACTGGGTTATTTAATCGTGCTTACTGGGAATCGTGTGTGATTGAAGCGTTCAATGAAGCCAAAACAAAAAACCGACAACCGACGTTAGTTATGTTTGATATTGATTATTTTAAACGAGTTAATGACAACTTTGGTCACTCTTTTGGTGATGAAGTGATTAAAGAAACGGCGAGTCAATTAAGCAAAGCGGCGAGAGGCAGTGATGTTTGTGGGCGGTATGGTGGAGAGGAGTTTGCTGTGTTGCTAAACGATACCACCGCCGATCAAGCGTATTATTTTGCAGAGCGGTTAAGAAAGCGTATTGAATCACTCGATATCGAGACAACAGAGGGTTCACTAAAGTACACCATTAGTCTGGGGATTGCGGAATTAACGACCGACGATAGCAACCATGTTGAGTGGTTAAAGCGAGCAGACAAAGCCCTTTATCAATCAAAAGAAGCGGGACGAAACAGTACCAATATCGCTAGCTAACTTTGCGCTTAAACGATGCAGACTAGCGCTACGGCATGGGAGCTTTGGATTGGTTTCGCACAGCGGTATTGCCGTAGTGATACATCGACATCACGATGCCTGCCGCGACTAAGACGCCAATACCGCTTATTGCTAAGAATGCCATCACACCCTGGATATCCTGATGATCCAGTTGGTAACCGACGATATAAGTCCCTATAGAAAATCCGACAGAGACCGCAGCAGCCATGTAACCTTGGCTAGTCGCTCGATCCAAAAGGGCTAATTTCATCAGCGAAACTGGCAATGGAGATATCATTCCATGCGCCATTTATGATTGATATAAGTATCAACGACAGCGGAAATAGTGCTAAGACATCGTTTCCAAACATGAACCAAATACTGACGCCAACGAAGGTATTAATGAATACCGTTCCTAGCCAAAGCATGTGGCCGCCATGTTTTTCCATCCACTTTCCTGCTGGAGCTAACGCGACGAAAGTAATAAGCGCTGCTGCTGCCATACCAAATGAAGAATGAGACAGGTCGACACCAAAAGCCTGAGCAATAATCACGGGCCCCATTTCAACCATATTCGAACCCACAAACATAGACAACAAAACACACAAAACGAAACCAAACCAAAGTGTCCTTGAGCTCTTTCTTGCCATTGCGTCATTTGAACTGACGTTACTTTCAGTGCTCTCTGGTGATGACGGAATAGATTGTGGCGGATGTAATAGGGTGATGGTGAGGCAGCCGATATCCAGTGCCAGTAATACGGCAAGTTGCATGTTGGTTGAAAGGGAAAACAGATGCACGACGCCCATGGCGACGCCTGCGACAACCACTCCAACCATTTGAAATTGAAAGAGCAACCTCAACGCATTGGCTTTTTCTTTTGCCTCTTGGTTTAGGCGAATCGCAAAGGTTGGATTTAGAATGAGTAAGAGATTGCTTCCTAAACCAATGCACAATGCGACAAACCAATAGTGCCAATGAGTCTGATTGACGAATATTAAAATAAATAAAGCGACACAGTGACAAAGCATCGCACTTAGATGTAATTGGCGATGGAGTAAGTAGCGGTCGGCTATAGCACCGAGCAGCGGTGCCACTAAGCCAGTCAGTCCCAAAATTAACATGACCTGACCGACCAATAAGCCACTAGATGTGCGTTGTAAAATGAGTGGGGCAAGAATAATGGCGACGCCAATCCATTGGACAATGCCCATGGAGGCTTGGCTTGTTAACCATAAGGAAGATCGTTTCATTTTTCAGGTGCGATAAGTAGATCGAGCTAACAGTGTAAAAGAAATAGAAGCCGAGTAGGAGGTCACTGAGCGTCAAATTATTTGAATGGAATGGATAGATATTCTGGTGAGATTAGGTGGCCGCTTAGATACAGCCACCAATAATCAAACTATTAAGATAGCGCTTGCTGAGGGTTATTGACTAGGTGACGCCATTGTTGTTTTTTTAACTTAAGATGACGCTCAAGTTGCTCTAACTGAATAGAAAGGAGCGCCTGCTCATATTTCTGTTTCACATTATGCTTTGCGTCTTTAATGCATTGTTTTTTTAGATCGTCGTATTCTTTTAGTTTAGACACAAGCAATTGAAACTCATGTTCAATCATTGCGACGATACGATCGGAGTCCGGCAAAGAGACCGCCTTAATTTTTGCTACTTGGAGTGTTCGAGCCAATCGCGCTTTCTCTATTTTGTAGGAGGAAACACGCTTAAGATCACTCGTGAGCCCGAACCAAGAACAACTTTTAATTAGCCATTTAGTGGGATCAAACTGCCACCAACGGATGCCGTTTCGGTAGTCATGTTCAAAGATGTGATGAAAATTATGATAGCCCTCGCCAAAGGTCAGGAAGGCCAGCACCCCATTGTCTCTCGCGGTATTTTTAGTGGTGTAAGGCTGGGAGCCCCAAACGTGTGCTAGCGAGTTAATGAAGAAGGTAGTGTGGTGACTTAGCACTAAACGTAAGGCACCAATCACTAGCATAAAGCCGAGTAAGTCACCGTAAAGTAAACCAAGACCGATAGGGAGGCCCACATTCATCAACAACGCTAATGGCACATAGTATTTATGTTGCCACATAACGACCGGATCCTTTTGTATATCTCGGCAGTTCTTATAATCAGTATACCGAGATGCTTGGTACTCTCTTAACATCCAACCGATGTGGGAATACCAAAACCCTCGCTTCGCAGAGTAGGGATCTTTGTCATTGTTGTCGACATGCTTGTGGTGAACACGATGATCGGAGGACCAGTGAAGAATACTGTTTTGTAAGGCAAAAGCGCCCCCGATAGCAAAAATGTAACGCATGACAGGGTGGGCATTATAGGTCTTGTGTGACCATAAACGGTGGTATCCAGCGGTGATAGACATTCCACAGAAAATAAAGCTAATCACCAACCAAACCCAGTGATGAGCCGTGTAGCCATAGGCGATGCCATACCAAGTCACGCCGAGTGTTGCCAGTAAGAATGTCCCCAAAAAAATGGTGACGTTTAGCCATATAATTGGAGGTTTATTTGTCTTGCTCATAAGTTCCTGACCGAGTTGATTGTCCATTTAAGCTTACGCTTGTACGCTAGAATATCAGCGTACAGTTGTAAGTCAAATGGACTAATTAAATTTTGGCGTATGGCATAAAAAGAGTTGTTACAAAGGGTAAGTGATGGGCGTGAATCCAGCGTGGGTTGGTACCAAGCAGCAAGGCTGCAACGTTTAACCTGAAGCTGAAATAAACGTTATAGCTGACAATAAAAGTTAAAGATGAAATAAAGGTTAAAGCTGAATTTAAAGAGGTGTGGTCACTTCAGCTAGTGAGTCTTGGGTTATTGTGTTGATTTAGCCGTTTTAGGTGTGGGTTTTCGTTTTGCCATACTGCAATCCACGTCGTTCTCTTGAGGCGGATATTGTTGGTAGATGGCTTCAAAACGTTCGAAGTTAGACACGAGAATGTCTACGATCATTGGGTCGAATGCTTTACTCGGTTTGTGCCGCGATATATTGTTTTGTCTGTTCGATAGGCCATGCCGGTTTGTAGGCTCTTTTGCTAACGAGCGCATCGAAGACATCAGCGATGCTGACAATACGAGCTTCCAGCGGAATTGCGGTATGGGCGAGATTTAATGGATAACCTTTACCATCATAACGTTCATGGTGACATAGGATAATATTTTTCAAAAATTCTATTTCAGCACTGGTGGAGTGAACAGCATCAATTGTCGTTAACACATCATCAATAATATCGACGCCATAATGAACATGCTGATTCATGATGCTTCTTTCTTTAGTCGTAAAACGTTTAGTGCTAAAAAGGATTTCATCAGGAATGCGATATTTCCCAATATCATGAAATGGCGCGTAGAGTTCAATCCATTGAATAAACCGATGATTAATAGGCTGAGATTTCGCTAGTAATTCGGCAAGGAGCTTGCTGTATAGACCCATTCGGTGTAAATGATCCGCTGTTTCCGGATCACGTTTATGACTAATGCTTAACGCCAGTTTTAATGCTTGGAGCAACATCTGATGTTTGTTTTTATCATGACAGAGCAGACTAAAGATCACTTCTTTGACAAACAAAAGATCCGAATGCAAGGCGCCGTTTTCAAAATAGCCAGGTTGCGTGGAATTAAAAAAAGTAGTGCCCCTTCCGTTTGATTCAGCTTGATACCCATAGTGAGACTGCTTTGGTGTCCAAGAGAACGGAGCTTTCTGACTCGCTCATTGTTGGGTAATTCAGCTAGGTCAGAGACAATACGAATTTCTTCATTCTCAATGATTTGCATAAGAGACAGACAGGAAGAAGAAGCCATTGATACCACATCATAACGATCGCCAGTATGCTGAGAATCAATGACGTGAAAGTTCTCTAAATAATCTGAATGAGTCACGGTGACGCAGAGTCGTGACAGCAGTGGATAGCTGACTTTGAGGGAGTCAAATAATTCATCTATGCCATTGCGACAGCTTAGAGCGCGGTTTGTTGTTGAGATGCAATCAATATAATCCATACGTTTCTTATCAATAGTTTTTATATGGTTATTTGAATAGTAGACAGGATTATGCCGTGAGTTCAAGTGATCAACTTCGCACCCAATGATGAAAAGCGATGAACAATAAGTTGCATCTTTGACTTGTGATCTCTCTATCAAGGTAATGATATTGATGATGAAAACGTTTGCCTGGTGTTTTTTTAAACGGTAATGTTGCAAACAAGTGTTTGACTATGCGGACATATGTTTATGACGGAACGTGAGCAACAGATTCTAGAGTTAATCAAACAAGACCCGATGATAGCCCAGCAAACATTGGCAGAGCAGTTAGGATTAAGCCGCAGTGCGGTCGCGGGTCATATTATGAATTTGACTCGTAAAGGGTTTATTCATGGTAAAGGATACGTGATCGCTCCGGAGCGATACGTGACCGTTGTTGGCGGCGCCAATATGGATCTATGCGGTCGATCTAATGCTGAGCTTATCATGGGCGACTCCAACCCTGGCGCGCTTACATCGAGTGCTGGAGGCGTGGCAAGAAATATCGCAGACAATCTCAGTCGTTTGGGCAGCAAGGTTGAATTCATTGGTGCCGTTGGTGATGATCTTTGGGGTGAACAATTAAAAGACGCGTGTCGACAAGCGAGCATGGGTATCGAACATGTGCTGACAGTAACCAGTAAGCCAACCAGTACTTACCTGTCTATCCATGACCCCGTAGGGGAGCTGCAACTTGCGCTCAATGATATGTCCTTAATTGATGCCCTGACCGGAGAGCAATTGGCAAAACGAGCCAATATTCTAAAGTGCGCCTCTGCCATTGTTCTTGATGCCAACCTAAGTGAAAGCGCGTTGGACTACCTGTTCTATGCCCACGCGGATAAACCGATATTTGTTGACCCTGTGTCTAGTGTGAAAGCCAAGAAACTTACCCCTTATCTCCATCAAATTCATACCTTAAAACCCAACCTATCGGAAGCGGAGCTTTTGGCGGGTTATACGCTGAGTCACATAGATGATTTACCTGAACTAGCAAAGCGGTTGCACGACAAAGGGGTGAGCCAAATGCTCATCAGTTTAGGGCGACAAGGCGCGTTTTCTAGCTGCGAAGGTGTTGGTCAATTTATCCCTGCCCAAGACGTTGCAGTGAATAATGTGACGGGGGCAGGGGATGCCCTAATGGCGGGCGTGACACACGGATTTATAATCCGATTGGGATTGGTCACAGAGCGTAAATTTTGCGCTAGGCGCAGCGATGTTAGCCTTACAGTCCAATTCGACCATCAATACTATTATGTCAGAAAGAGCGGTAACACGCTTGATTAAGGAAGTAGCATGTTAAACACCTATTTAGATATATTACCGGAAGTTGCCGATGCTTTAGCCAATAATCGGCTACGATTGTCGCACTGGAGTCCACCATTATCTCACATGGTATGCCTTATCCTCGTAACGTAGAGACGGCGCTGCTTGTAGAACGAACCATACGAGATTCAGGTGCGACCCCGGCAACCATCGCCATTATAGAAGGGCGACTTAAAGTCGGGTTGAGTGAGGCGGAAATTACGCATCTTGGTCAAGCAGGTACGGCCGTGACTAAAGTGAGCCGACGTGATATCCCATTTATGGTAGCGGGTAAAAAAGACGGTGCAACGACCGTCGCCGCCACGATGATCCTTGCGGAAATGGCAGGTATTAAAGTGTTTGCGACAGGCGGTATTGGTGGCGTACATCGAGGCGCTCAGGAAACGTTTGACATTTCAGCTGATCTTCAAGAATTGGCCAGTACCGATGTGGCAGTGGTTTGTGCGGGCGCAAAATCAATCTTAGATCTGGCACTGACGCGTGAATACCTTGAAACACAGGGCGTTCCAGTGATTGGTTATCAGACAAGTAGCTTACCGGCTGTTTTATACGCGAGAAAGCGAGCACGGGGTGGACTATCGCCTAGATAGTGCACAGCAGATTGCAGCGGCCTTGAAAGCAAAGTGGACGATGGGATTAACTGGTGGGGTTGTGGTAGCCAATCCAATACCGCAAGAGTTTGCAATGCCTGTTGAACGAATTAATGCCGTTATCGAGCAGGCGTTGGCAGAAGCGGATGAGCAAGGTATATCGGGCAAAGACTCTACACCATTTTTATTGGCGCGCGTCTGCGAATTAACGGGTGGAAACAGCTTGGACTCAAACATTCAATTGGTACTCAATAATGCTAAGTTAGGCGCTGAGATTGCCAAAGAGTATTGCCAAAGCTAGCACATACCCTACAGGTTGCGCTAATTGAGATGCCGTAGTAAAACGCTGACAGGACCTGCGGTAGTAATCATTAAATAGTTAAGGCAAAATGCTAGCAATTTTTGTTAGTTAAGTGAGCCTTATGATGTTTAAAGCCGCAATCTTCGACATGGATGGATTGTTACTCGATACCGAGAATGTATGTAAAAAGGTGTTTAGTGAAGCCTGTCAAACACTTGGGGTACCGTTTTTTGAAGAGCTGTACCTTTCAATCATAGGTTGCAATGCGAAAACGATCCGTACTCGTCTTACCGAGGGCTACAAAGATGTGATTGACTATGAATTGATCCATCAAGAATGGCGTAAAAACTACGATGCTGTGGTACTTCATCAAGCGATTCCGGTTAAAAAGGGGGCCATTGCACTTCTTGATTGGCTAACGTCAAATAACATTCCTTTGGCCGTTGCCACATCTACGCAGCGTGATGTCGCTGAGGTGAAACTTAAACTCGCGGGATTAGACGCGTATTTTAGTAATATCACGACGGGATGCGAAGTGACACATGGCAAGCCTCATCCAGAAATTTACTTACTTGCGGCACAACGATTAGGTGTTGAACCGAAGACTTGTTTGGCGTTTGAAGACTCCAATAATGGTGTGAAATCAGCCATGGCGGCGACGATGAAAACTTATCAAATCCTTGATCTGGTTGAGCCTTGTGATGAAGTACGCGCACTAAATCCACATACGCATGAATCACTATTCTCCGTCTACCTGGAGTTATCAAAATAGTTTGTATCTGTTCCCAAATTGCCTCTTCGAACGCGTGATGAATTCTGCATTTTGAAGTCATTTGGGTATATAATTGAATTTCTTGGAGAATAGTGGAGTGACGTTTTGAAGCAAACGCAGCGCCATCGTGAAATTCTTGCGATGCTGACACAAAGCGGTTTTGTCAATACCGAAGAGTTTGTTGACGAATTTGGGGTTAGCCCACAGACCATTCGTCGCGATCTAAATGATTTAGCTAAACAGGGATTGGTCACACGCCACCACGGCGGTGCATCATTGCATTCAAGTACTGAGAACGAAGCCTATTCGGCGAGAAAAGTTCATTATCAAGAAGAGAAGACACGGATTGCGAATGCTTTGGTGCGTCGAATCCCAAATGGTTCGTCACTATTTATTGATATTGGTACGACGACAGAAGCGGTCGCTCTCGCACTATTGAATCATCAAGACCTGAAAGTCGTAACCAACAACATTAACGTCGCGAACATTTTGCGAGTAAAAGATGATTTCACCGTCATTGTTGCTGGTGGACAGATCCGTAATAAAGATGGTGGCATTATTGGTGAAGCGGCGAAAGAGTTCATTGAACAGTTTCGTCTAGACTTTGGCATCTTAGGTATCTCTGGAATCCATGAAGACGGCAGTTTACTTGACTTTGATTTTTCTGAAGTTCGTATTGCGCAAGCTATCATGGAGTGTTCCGGTCAAACATTATTAGCGGCAGATAGCACGAAGTTTAACCGTGGGGCTATGGTGAATTTAGGGCATATTTCTCAGGTTGATGCATTTTTTACCGATGAACAGCCGCCACAAGAGCTTATTGATATCATGGAACAAAGTGATATTGATTGGTATGTGTGCGAATAAACACAAGTTGGATGAGCCCATTTTCATGCTAAATGTATGGTCTTTTATATTTAGATACAATTCGTTATTAAATGCTGTAGCTTTGACACTTATTGATGAGGTTATCTGCTGTAGTGAGCGAGATGAATGTGATGTAATAATCCACGTGAGCAGTTGATCGTCCACTTTCAACTCGGTCGCGCATCCAACTTAGACATAGTATCGATTAGATACGGTACTGATGTTGCCTTGCTGTGTTGTGCAGCAAGGCTTTTTTTATTTAGGTTCCCATAAAACTATAATATTTAGGCTCTAGTAAAGCCCTGTCGACGTTGCGAAACGTCTCGGAATTAGGATTTAGTCCGCCCGATAGCCTCTTCCCAACCGCGATATAGGGTGTCACGTTGCTGCCGATCAATGGCTGGACGGAATACACGCTCAATCTCTTTTTTATCAGCCAGTTCATCTTGGCTTTGCCAAAACCCAGTCGCCAGCCCCGCTAACATAGCAGCACCCAATGCGGTGGATTCACGCACAACGGGTCTAACGACTTTACTGCCCATAATATCGGCTTGAAATTGCATTAAGAAGTCATTGGCAACCGCACCGCCATCGACACGAATTTGGGTCAGCTTGATACCAGAGTCTTCTTCCATCGCAAGAAGTACATCGCGGCTTTGATAGGCAATGGATTCTAGTGCGGCACGAATGATGTGATTGCGATTGGTACCTCGTGTGAGTCCTGTTAAAGAACCACGAGCATGTGGGTCCCAATACGGGGCTCCTAGCCCAACAAATGCAGGCACCAAGTACACGCCATTTGTGTCACTAACTTTTTCTGCAAAATACTGCGTGTCTTGTGCATCACGGATTAAGCCCAGTTCATCACGAAGCCACTGAATCGTCGCCCCACCCATAAAGACGCTGCCTTCTAATGCGTAGGTCACGCTGTCCCCAACTTGGTAGCCGATCGTCGTCAGTAGACCGTGCTTAGAGCGCATGGGTGTGCCACCCGTGTTCATTAATAGAAAGCACCCAGTACCGTAAGTGTTTTTTACCATGCCTTTTTTAAAGCATTGTTGACCAAAAAGTGCCGCTTGTTGATCGTCAGCAATACCACTGATTGGAATGTGTTCTGTCCCACCACCAATATGAGCATAGCCATATATCTCACTGCTTGATTTGACGTCGGGGAGCATCGACTTAGGGATATTAAAAATATCAAGCAGAGTGCTATCCCATTGCAGCGTATGAATATTAAATAGCATCGTTCGCGAGGCGTTACTGACATCGGTCACATGCGACTTACCATGAGTGAGCTTCCAAACTAACCAAGTGTCTACGGTGCCAAATAGCAACTCACCTTTTTCGGCTCGCTCACGAGCTCCGTCGACGTTGTCGAGTATCCACGCAATTTTAGAGGCAGAAAAGTACGCGTCAACGACCAGTCCGGTACGTTGGTTAATGATGGTGTCATGACCATCTTGCTTGAGTTGGTCACAAAAGTTGGCCGTGCGGCGACATTGCCAAACAATGGCATTGTAAATGGGTTGACCGGACTCTTTGTCCCAAACGATGGTGGTTTCACGTTGGTTAGTAATGCCAATGGCGGCAACATCTTCGTTGGCGATATCCGCTTGAGCAAGCACTTCGGTCAAAGATGAACGCTGTGTTGCCCATATCTCCATAGGATCATGTTCGACCCAACCTGGTTGCGGATAGATTTGAGTGAACTCTCTTTGTGCTGAGCACACGGCGTTGGCATCGCGGTCGAAGACGATAGCGCGTGAGCTAGTAGTACCTTGGTCTAATGCAACGACGACTTTTTTATGCTGGTTCATATCGTTCTCATTTTGTTTTTATGGAAATAGATTGGATTTTAAAATCCCCAATAGTGTGCTGTATCTCACCGAACTGCGTGATTAATCCTAGCGAACTTAATCCTAGTGAACAACGTTGGACACATTGGCGGTTACTACCTTTGTCACGTTACGGTTCTAAATGTTCGTTATCGACCATGCTAGCGTACAACTCAAGACAGTTTAATAATTATTCGAACAATTTGCTTGTACCTATCTCGCAAAACTTGCCTTGTAACACTTAAGTATTAACGAAGTGTGACAAAAATAGCCCAGCGTTAAGAAATATAAATAAGTATACAAAACGCTCGATTTTTTCGTTTGCGAACATTATAGTTAATTAAACGAGCGCTGACGCGTGTTATTCGGTTTCGAAAAAGGGTGAGCAAAGATGGATATCTCAACAAAAATGTATGATTTAGTGGTGATTGGCGGCGGGATAAACGGCGTTGCAGTGGCTGCGGATGCTGCAGGTCGTGGATTGAAAGTTGCACTCTATGAAATGAATGATCTTGCCTCTGCGACTTCATCTGCTAGCAGTAAACTGATTCATGGAGGCTTGCGCTATTTAGAGCACTATGAGTTTCGGTTAGTGTCAGAAGCGCTTGCGGAGAGAGAGGTATTACTGAAAAACGCCCCACACCTTGTCTCTCCTCTCCGTTTTCAGCTTCCTCATCGCGCGCATCTACGTCCAGCTTGGATGATTCGAGCGGGACTGTTTTTGTATGACACGTTAGGCAAGCGCGTGTCTTTAGCTCGAAGCCATGGTGTAACGTTTACAGGTGAGGAAAGTCCGTTAAAATCAGAAATGACAGTTGGTTTCGAATATTCAGATTGCGCGGTTGATGATGCCCGTTTAGTGGTAACCAATGCAAAATTGGCGAGGGAGAAAGGTGCAGAAATACATACCCGAGCCAAATGCATTAAAGCGCAGCGTAGTAACGACGAATGGCAAATTGACATTGAACACCGCTTGACAGGGGACGTGTCTAGCGTTCGTTGCAAGGCGTTAGTGAATGCGGCAGGACCTTGGGTTGACCGTTTTTTTGACCGCCAGCTTGATATGGTTTCGCCCCGTAGTATTCGCTTAGTAAAAGGTAGCCATATTGTTGTGCCTCGAATGTACAGCGGTGACAAGGCGTTCATTTTACAAAATGAAGATAACCGGATTGTGTTTGTGATTCCTTATATGGAGCACTACTCATTAGTAGGAACGACGGATGTTGAATATCAGGGTAACCCAAGTGAGGTGACGATCGACGATAGTGAAATTGCCTACTTGTGTGATGTGGTCAATCAGCATTTTAACCACACAATTAGCGCAGACGATATTATTACTACATGGTCAGGCGTTAGACCGCTATGCGATGACGAGTCAGATGACCCTCAGGCGGTTACTCGCGATTACACGATTGAGTTGGATGATTCCCTTAACGATGCCCCCTTATTGTCTATTTTTGGTGGTAAGCTCACCACCTATCGAAAACTGGGGCAAGCCGCTGTCGATAAACTTGCGCCATTTTTTCCGAAAATGGGACCTGAGTGGACCCGAACCGCAGCACTACCCGGAGGTAATTTCTCTAATCGCGAAAGCTTAGTTGCCGAGGTGATGAACGAACATCGCTGGATGGAGGAGTCTTTGGTTAAGCGATGGGTATACGCTTATGGAACCATGATTTATACGCTATTAGAAGGCAAGCAGGCGATAGGGGATTTAGGACAGACATTTGGTGCAGGACTGTATCAAGTCGAGGTGGATTATTTGATCGACGCTGAATGGGCGGTGACCGCTGAGGATATGTTATGGCGCCGTGGCAAGTTGGGTTTGGCGATAGATAACATTCAATTGAACGCGCTAACGGAATACATCGCTTCGGTGGCGCTAAAACGCGACAGACCATCACTGAAATCGGTGGGTTGAGATAATAGCGTCTGTGTTTGATGAGTGCTGTTTTTTGCACATACCATAAATAACAATGCCGCTCTGTTTCAGTCGCGGCATTGTTATGGTTATTGGTAGCATCCGCTTACTTAACGTCGACGACTTCAACCAGTACGTCACCCGTGGCGCCGCTTGGTGTATTAATGCCGAGATAGTTAGACAGTGTTGGTGCAATGTCATAAGGCGTCACCGCTCGACTCACGGTTTGCGCTTTCAACTGATTTCCAGCAAAAATCACCGGAACGTGAGTATCGAATCGCCATGGTGAACCATGGGTTGAAGCAATAGTGAGCCCATCCATATCGTTGATATAGGTTCTTTGATCAAAAACCAAATAAATATCGCCAGAGCGAGCAGGATGGTAATTGTTGCGAATGAGTTGATTCACTCGCGTATTGGCGACTTGATTCATGGCAATATCATTGCTGGTGACGGCGCTGGAAATTCCGGTAATGTTTACCACTTCCTCAGCAACGGCTTCTTGCACCTTGGCTAAGTTCAATTTCTTGTCTTTAATCATCTCATGGTCAAGATAGATGTAAGGCTGGGCGTAGAGCTTAATAACCTCTTTGCTTAAACCAAATTCAGTGTTTAGCCTCGCTTCTAACCCTGATTGCCAAAGTGCATCTTTTTGGAAATAAAACGGCTGCTTCAAACCCAGCTGATTTGCAGTAGGTGACGCTTCAGGTACTCCGTGATCGGCAGAAAGCACAATTAAGGTGTTATCTAACCCCACAGATTTGTCGATAGACTCGAACATAGCCGCAAGCGTGCGGTCAAGACGGATCAGATTGTCTTCCGTTTCTAAGCTTGAAGGGCCGTAGAGGTGAATGACGTAATCGTTTGAAGAAAAACTGACCGCTAGAAAGTCCGTGCTATCCCCTTGCCCCAACTTTTTCTCGGCAATTAATGTGTTGGCGAAATCGGCGGTAATCTCATCACCCGCTGGGCTTACTGTTAGCATAGTTGAATAGTATTGGAAGGATGCTGGACCATAAGGATGCGGGAAGGTTCTTTGAAAGCCCGCCAATTCGACTTTGTGATCTTGATTATGTTCTATGACGGTGTATGCCTCCTTATCCAAAGACAACTGCCACTTTTTGCCCGAGTAGCGTGCAGGTAGTGCTTTTTCATTCCACTTTGTTACCCATGCAGGGGTTTCGTCATAGTAATAGTCACTGGTGACAAACTCTGATTGAGCTTTGGAAAACCAAAAGGCTTTTCCAGCATGACCCGCGAGAGAAATGGCACCTCGATCCTTAACGGAAACAGAATACACTTGTGATTGACCGCTGCTGGCGATCGCTAGTTCATCGCTAAAGGTTGAAGACAAAATTGGCGCAGGTGAGCGACCATCACCCTGAGCGGTTTTTTGTGTAGGGTCTATCTCTGTGGCTTTATTGACACCAGAACCCTGTGTCAGCATAGCGTAGTTTGGGTCTTCAACGTTATAAACCAAACGGTTTAGGTTTCTATCAAACCAAACGTTACCAACCATACCGTGTACTGAAGGTGGCGCCCCAGTGGCTAGCGAAACATGGCCCACAATGGTTTCGGTATTGGCGTGTTGGTAATTAGCGTTGGTGTAATAGACACCTTCATCCATAAGATAACGAAAACCACCTTCGCCAAAATTATCTTTGAAGCGCTCGATCAAATCGGCTCTTAGTCCATCGACGGTAATCTGTACCACGAGTTTTGGAGATTGAGCAGCGTGTAGAGTGAAGCTTGCAAGGGCTGTGGTTGCGATAATAGTGGTGCGTTTTGCAAGGTGTAATAAACGTTCATTAGTAGGCATAAGGTTTCCTTTAGAAGGATGCATTTCACGATGATATTCAAGCCAGATTACTGAGTGCAAAGTAGTGAACCTATGCTGAAGAATAGAAGCGAAAGGTGTTGCACCAGTGAATACCATGAAACAGTAGTATATGATTTAGCTTAGGAGAATTTCGATGATAACGGGAGAATAATAGCGACAATTATCGCCGAACCATCTGATAACTAAGCGATATTAATAGTATCGGATTCTACTTGCTTTAAAGTTATATCGCTTATGCTTGATAGGGAATAGGGAATAGGGAATAGGGAATAGGGAATAGGGAATAGGCTGCCTGGTAGCGTGCGGCACCATTTAAGGTGCCGATAGAAAATACTACACTGTTTTGCCTATTCTCATGGAGTTAAGGCGATAGAAAATGAGTGAACCGAGTAGTACCGCGCAGCCCACGATTTTGTTGAGGGGCATGGGCTCCGAGTAAATGATGATACTTAATATCAGTGTCCATATTGGCTCAAGAAGCATGAGTAATGCAGCGTTGGTTGGCTGCGCGAACTTTTGCCCTGTAGTTTGCATCAAATAACGCAAGCTGGTGGCAAGAACTACACTCAACCCGAACCATGTCCATGTTCCCGTTGAAATAGTCTCAGGCCATGACTCGACGCAAAAAGAAAGGATGAGCCCAAAGCAACCTGCGGAGAAGAGCTGTAGAGTGGTTAATAGCATCGGTGATAAGCGTGCTGAGTATTTACTGTTTAAGTTGAAGTGTACAGCAAGCCCAACTGCAGCCGTTAAAAACCATAGGTGACTGGTCTGTGCATGCCATCCGCCACTCCATGAAAGCAAAAATAGCCCAACAAGTGCAATCGGGAGTGATAACCAAAATGCGCGTACTCGGTTTATTTCCAAACAACCCCCAGGCCACCATAGGTACGAATAGCATTGAAAGGCTCATAATAAATGCGCCTTCGCCCAGTGTTTCACTGATAGAGATGGCATGAATCCAACAAAAGATAGACAGCCCGAGCGCACTACCTACCCCCATCGCGCGCAAACCATCCTTGAAGCTGGTCGTTCTAAGGGCTTTTAAACAAAATGGTAGCAGGATCAATGACGCAAGCAAAAAGCGGAGGCCAATGAAACCAAAAGGAGGAAGCCCCTGTATGGCTTCTTTGGAGAAGACCCAGCCAGCTCCGGCAAGTAGAGTGGTAAAGATTAATATAAATTCAGCGCGAAAACGGTTAGTCATAATGAAAACATCTTGGTTTTTGTCCATTTTGCGCTAATTGGCGGCAAGACTCCATCTTAAATCATCAAGAAAATGGAGTCTTGGCAATAGTCTGACCTATTGGCTTTGTGGAGGTTGCGAAGGTGACCTGTAGGAGGCTTGTTGGTATGTGGAGCAATATTTCGTGGAAAAACGCAAGGTGCAACTATGTGCATTTGCTGTGAGCCTTCTATAGTAATAAAGAGATCAGGAAAACTTATGTAGTGAGCAGGAGTCAAGCATGGCATTTTTTTTATATAGTAATGATTCACTCACCGTGATTGAGGTGCAGACGAATCGGTTTGATGCCAAAATGATTCCCCACTTTCGCCAATACCTTAATCAGTTTGATCGGGTTATCTCTGAAAAGTTACTCATTGATTTAAGCGGTGTGATCTTTATGGATAGCAGTGCTCTTGGGACCATCATGGCATTACATAAAACCCATGAATTTGGAGAAATGTCCATTGTCAGCCAAAGCCCTTCGGTCCTTAATTTATTCAAATTGACCAAAGTCGATCAGCTACTAAATATTTATCGTGATATAGATCACGCAGTGGCGGACATGGCTTGATCAATTTGAGCATAAACAAGCCACTTCGTATTCAAATCGAGTGGTTTTTATTGACGTAACATTCGTTGTCATACACACTGACTGTCAACTTTTCGTGACACTTTCAGTAGGAATACCCAGTGCGTTTAGAAGTCTTTTGTGAAGATAGGCTCGGATTGACTCGTGAGTTATTGGACATTTTAGCGTCCAGAAATATTGATTTACGGGGCATAGAAATCGACATTACGGGGATTATTTATCTTAACTGCCCAGATATTGATTTTGATACATTTCGCGACCTAATGGCCGAAATTAGACGAATTTCAGGTGTTAAAGATGTTCGAAAAATTCAATTTATGCCCAGTGAAAGGCATAACACCGAACTGGTTTCGTTGCTAACAAATCTTCCATACCCGGTACTTTCTATTAATTTGAAAGGCTCGGTCGATATGGCGAATCACGCCGCGCTAAAATTGCTTGGTAAAAGCGAGCAAGAAGCGATTGCCCAACATATCACCCACTTACTGCCTAGTTTTCATTTCTCCAAGTGGATTGAAGGTGATATTTGTCGTCAGAAACAAGCGATTGTTGTTGATGGTATGGATTATTGGATGGAAATTTTGCCCGTTTACATTACGGGAGAATCTAATGAAACCGTGCTGGCCAGTGCGGTAATGAGCATTCAGCCAAGTAGCACGGCGATTATTTCGGAGTCACTTTCTGATAATAACATACTTGGTTTCGAGCATTTTGTAGGGGTATCAAACCGTCATAAAGCGCTCATGAGTCAAGCGAAAAAGTTAGCGATGCTCGATCAGCCCTTATTGATTGAAGGCGATACTGGCACCTAAGCAAAGAAATGCTCGCGAAGGCCTGTCACAGCCGCTCAAACCGCGCATCGAACCCATTCTTGGTGCTGAGCTGCGCTTCTATGCCTGACGATGTGGCGGAAACAGAATTGTTTGGTCATGCGCCAGGTTCCTTTAATCACGAGCATGGTCATAAAGGTATTTTTGAGCAAGCGAATGGTGGCACAGTGTTGCTCGATGAGATCGGTGAAATGAGCCCTCATCTGCAAATTAAACTGTTAAGGTTTTTGCAAGACGGTACTTTTAGACGTGTAGGCGAAGAACATGAAGTACACGTTGATGTGCGAATTATCGCTTCTACCCGTCACAACCTAGCGGATTTAGCGGAGCAGGGGGCATTTAGAGAAGACTTATACTATCGCCTTAATGTACTGACATTGACCATTCCACCATTGCGTGAACGAGCGAGCGATATTGCTCCACTTTTGGATCTGTTTATTGCTAAGCACAGTCAAAAGCTGGCGATTGCTAAGCCGCAATGTACGGACACCTTAGTCAAAGATCTAGGCAGTTACCCTTGGCCGGGTAACATGAGGCAGCTCGATAATTCGGTGTTACGAGCGTTAACACAAATCACAGGCAATAGCTTACAAATCGAAGACTTCAAACTACCAAAACTGGAGTCGGTTGCAACAAGTGGCGTCAACCTTAATCTAGATGGTTCGCTGGATGACATGATGAAAGACTACGAGTCAAGAATCCTTGAGAAACTGTACCAGTCATTTCCATCGAGCCGAAAATTAGCAAAGCGATTGAATGTGTCACATACATCCATTGCTAACAAATTGCGTGATTACAATATTCGCAAAAATTGATGTTGAAGACGTCGGGCGCTCATAAAGCACCGCAATAGCGTAAAGTCGTTAGGGGTCTAGTTAAAGGCACTGCGGCTTTCGCTGGTAAGGCATTTGATCTCGCCAGTCATTGGCAAATATCAGGGAGTTATAATGGAAGATAGCAGCTCGGCGGTGGGAATACATTGCCGTGATGGGAATGTGTTGATTCGTACCGCTAAACCCTCAGATGCGTACACAATATCCAACTATTTTCAGGAAAATAAAACGTTTCTAGCGCCTTGGGAGCCCAAGCGAGATTCCGCGTTTTATCGAGCGGATACTTGGGCAGCAAAGTTGGTTAAGCTAGAAGAGTTACACCGACTCGGACTTGCTTATTATTGCTTAATTTTCGATACGGATTCAAAAGAGATGAAGGGCACGGTGTCGCTGAGCAATCTAGTCAGGTTTCCACTTCACTCATGTAATTTAGGCTACTCTTTAGCCGAAAATGCCCAAGGCCATGGGTATATGCGCAAAGCTCTCGCCATGGTGATCCCTTATATGTTCAATGTGCAAAATATACATCGCATTGCGGCGAGTTATATGCCTCATAATGAACGAAGTGCCGCGGTACTTAATGCAATGGGGTTTCAAAAAGAGGGCTATGCAAGTGATTACTTGCTGATAAACGATCAGTGGGAGGATCATATCCAGACGGCGTTGATTAACCCTAATTGGAGAGCCAGCTAATATTGGACAGCCAGTAAATATTGGAGAATCAGCTAATGAAGCGTCTTGAACAGCAACTCACATTACTAATGGAATTGGACAAGCTTAAAAGCGTATTGCGCCGGACTCGAATAAAAAGCTCAGCGGGTCGCTTTGAAAATAGTGCAGAGCACAGCTGGCACGTGGCGATGATGGCGTTGTTATTAGAAGAGCATGCTAACGAACCTGTCGATATTGCTGTCGTGGTGAAAATGCTGTTGCTGCATGACATGGTGGAAATCGATGCTGGTGATACTTTTGTCTACGATCTTGCCGCATCATTAGAACAAGAACAAAAAGAGTTAGCGGCGGCAAATCGGTTGTTTGCGATGCTACCGCAAGAACAAGGCGACGAGTTGTTTTCGATTTGGCAGGAGTTTGAAGCGGCTGAAAGTGCTGAGGCAAAGTTTGCCAAGGCGCTCGATCGATTAATTCCGATGCTGTTGAACTATCATAATCAAGGTCAAAGCTGGTTAGAAAACGATGTGTCGAAGGAACAAGTCATGAAGGTGAACCAGAAGATAGAAAAAGGTTCACAAGTGCTGTGGGATAAAGCACAATCGCTGATAGAAGAAGCCGTAGAGAACGGCTGGTTAAAACACTAGGAGACTGAATGTCGTACACGACTTTGGATGAATACCAAAGAAAATGGATTTTCACTCATCAATCTATGCCTGTACCAGAAAGTGATTGGCCTTTCATCAAACCGATGACGCAAGCACGTGCAGCACAGTTTTGGAAAGAAAATATCAGTGCACAAAGCCCCGATGCTGAGCGTATGTCCTCTCAGGACTGGCCAATGAAAGACAGCAATTGGCAAGAAAGTGTCGATTGGATGAAAGCTTGGGAAGCCGATGAGAACGCGTTGCCAGAAGCGGTGGCGGACTTTATTGATTGGCAAGATGACGTGACGGTATATTTTTGTTATGAAAAATATAATGTGATTGAAACCAAGTGGTCGATTTTCAAAAAGTATTGGAAGAACTTTTTGTTTTACGATGACGGTCCAATTCTGTTAGGGCGTCGTAGGCCGGAATCGTTATGGTTCTCAACCAAAGGCACCGTTAGACTCGGTCGCCGAAGTTAAATGCTGATAGTTGAATGCTGATAGTCAAATCCTGATAGCTAAATACGGACAGCTAATCAGTGGAACGAATATATGAAGCCTGCATCTCTGCAGGCTTTTTTGTGCGCAAAATGGACTTAACTCACATTCCAAAAAAGTAACTAAGTTAAATGCCAAGTCTTTGATCTTACGCTAAGTATGCTTTTGCATAACAACGTGATACTGCTCTCAGTAAATCACTTTTTATTCACTATTAGCAAAGTTATATGTAGCTATTTCTCAGGACGAGCCATGTTATGCGCCACTATCTCAAATACATTATTCCGATCTTAGTTCCACTGATCGTACTACTTTTACCTCTCTCTGCATTTCCTTTCGACGGATTGACGATTATTCAGCAGCGCGTCATCGCGATATTTTTATTAGCGGCACTATGTTGGGTGTTTGAGCCTATTCCAATTTATGCAACGTCTGTGGTTATCATCGTATTGGAACTTCTTATGCTATCCAATAAAGGCATGTATTGGTTTCGTGCCGAAGAAGGTGAGGCGCATTTTGGTACCTTGTTGCGATATGAAGAGATCATGGCGACGTTTGCAAGCCCGATCATTATGCTGTTTCTTGGTGGGTTCTTTCTCGCGATGGCAGCGACGAAATATCGTTTAGACGTCAACCTAGCAAGGGTATTGCTGAAACCGTTTGGTACTGATCCTAAATACGTAATGCTCGGTTTGATGCTGATAACCGGTGTTTTTTCCATGTTTATGTCAAATACGGCGACTACGGCAATGATGCTGTCTATTCTAACGCCAGTGATTGCTTTATTTGGGCCAAAAGACCCTGGACGTATTGCCTTTGCATTGTGTATTCCTGTCGCCGCCAATATCGGTGGAATCGGTACCCCTATTGGCACACCGCCAAACGCTATCGCACTAAAATATCTAGTGGGTGAAAACTACATTAGTTTTGGTGAATGGATGGCATTTGGCGTGCCATTTGTTGTGGTGATGATGGCTCTGGCTTGGGTGTTGATTAATACACTTTATGGTGCTGAGCAGAAAAAAATTGAGCTGGCGATCAAAGGTAAGTTTCTGAAAACGCCAAAAGCTATCATGGTGTACATTACTTTCGCTGGCACCATTATCCTATGGTTAATGGGCTCAACGCATGGCATGAACTCGTATACCGTGGCGCTTATCCCGGTGGCGGTATTCTCTCTTACTGGCATTATTAATAAAGAAGATCTCAAACGTATCTCGTGGGATGTACTTTGGTTGGTATCAGGCGGGATTGCACTTGGCTTAGCTTTAGACAAAACCGGGCTGGCGCGATTAGTGGTGCATAGTATTCCTTTTGATGCTTATTCCCCTTACGTCGTGCTATTTGGCGCTGCATTCTTGTGTCTCATCATGGCCAACTTCATGTCGCATACCGCAACCGCAAACTTACTGATGCCAATTATGGCGGCGTTAGGCGCGTCTATGGTATCGCTCGCGCCACTTGGCGGCGAAATTACCTTGATTCTGGTTGTGACGTTTGCGGCATCATTGGGCATGTCGTTACCGATTAGTACGCCACCTAATGCCTTGGCGCATGCCACGGGCAATGTACAAAGTAATCAGATGGCGAAAGTTGGTATTATTCTTGGCGTCGTCGGTGTGCTATTAAGCTTTGTACTCGTTTGGCTGTTGCATGCGGTAGGGCACATTGGATAACCCATATGGATAAGCTGGTAAAACATTATTTTTCAGAACCCACGCGACAAGTGACGATGATGGCTGGCGATGTCGTATTACGTCAGCACGGTCATAATGACCGACTGTACTATGTGCAAAGTGGCGAGCTGGAAGGGTTTGATGAACGAGAGGAAGATGGCAACCTGACCAAATTATTCACGGCATCAAGTGGCGCTTTTATTGGCGTACACAGTTTCTTTTCTGGCACGTGGACTGCGTCGTCAACCGTTAAGGCAAAAACGCAAGTTAAACTGGCGTGGATAGATAAAAACACACCAGCGATTAGGCCGGACGAGCTAGGTCCGCTCAGTGCGCAGTTTATGCCAGTGATCGTGAATGAGCTATCTCGGCGTCAGCGACGGGCAACCCAAGAAGCTATCGCCAAAGAAAAAGTGCTACAACGGCTACATACAGCTGAGCAAATGACTACGCTAGGACAACTCGCAGCAGGCATTGCTCATGAGCTTAATAATGCTATTGGTGTGGTCAGCAGTAAGACTGAGCATTTGCAAAGTGAGCTTATTCAATTACTAGAAGAAGCGCATCCAGAATCGAGCCAATATTTCGACTTAGGCTTGATGCAAGGACAATGGACGTCGTCTAGCGAGGCGAGAAAGATCGCCAAGCAGGTCGAACGTACTTACAAACTTGATCGCTTACTCGCGAAGCGATTGGCTAAAGCGCTAGGTACTGCGACGCTACCACAACAGTGGCTTGATAGACCGGAACAAGCAATAAAGTATTGGGAACTAGGGCGTGATCTTCACGATCTTAGACTCGCGGCACGCCATACCGTCGGCATTGTAAAGTCGGTCAAACAGTTAGGGCGTACCGACAGTGAGCAAGACGAGTTGATTGATATTAATGACACCATTAACAAAGCCCTGTCTTTGCTGCAAAGTGATTTACGTCTTGTTTCCGTCAGAGTGCGTCCGGCAACCCTGCCGTTAATTAAAGGGGCTTCGACAGAATATGTGCAAATCTGGAGCAACATCATTAAAAATGCCTGTGATGCCATGCATACCACCGCCGCGCCAGAAATAGAGATTCAAACCCGTTGGGTGAACCAGCGTATTTTGGTGACTGTTTCTAATAATGGCCCTGAGATAGATGAATCCATTCGACGAAAAATATTTCAACCTAACTTTACCACCAAAAAGGGCGGCCTCAGTTTTGGTTTAGGGTTGGGGTTATCAATTGTTAAACGTATTGTGAGTGAAAATAGCGGCACGATTGTGGTGAAAAGCAGTCCAGAACAAACTATTTTCCGAGTCAAATTACCAGTAGGAGAAGCAAATGGAGAAGCTTAATATTATTTGTGTAGACGATCAGCGAGAGGTACTCAGTGCCGTTGTTCAGGATTTGGAGCGCTTGTCTAATTGGATAAATATTGAAGACTGTGAATCGGGCGCTGAGGTGCTAGAGCTGTTGGATGATTTGGACGCAGACGGTGAACACGTCGCGGTTATTATTTCTGACCACGTAATGCCAGGAATGACAGGGGTAGAATTACTGACCACCATTTCGCAAGATAGTCGATTTAAATGGATGAAAAAAGTGCTATTAACTGGGCAGGCCACACACTCAGACACCATTACCGCCATTAATACAGCGGGCGTAAGCCATTACTTTGAAAAGCCATGGAATGCCGAGGCGCTAACGGAATGCGTCCGCACGCTAGTCACGCATTTCATTTTTGACAGCGGCTTGGACTACCAGCCGTATCATGAAGAATTGGATCAGCAGGTGGTACTGACAAGGCTCAGTTCATCGTTTTAAAGTGAAGCACTTGCATTACCGCCACTTTTAATGCCCGACATGATAGTCGGGTATTAAGTTTACTCTGTTTCTTTATTCTGTCTCTTGTCTCTGACTTTTACTCATTCTAGCCCTCATCTTATGTTCTCATCGTGGTCAATATCCGACAATGACGATATGCGACATAGTTAATACTCTTAATGACAGATTTTTATGGTTACATCCTCTATGATGGGGAATGAATGAAGATGGACGTTTCTCCCTTATGAATAGAAATTTCTCCGTTATCAATAGAAGTTCCTAGCATCATCAGTAAAAGCTTCTACTCATCTTCAATAAAAACCAAGACACAAGAAGTACATTAAATACCCTTAGTGATATCGACATCGGAATCAGGAGGATGACATGTCAGAACATTATGCCGTGGTCACTTGGACGCGAGGCGACGACGAAATTTTCCACGACAACCAGTATAGCCGCAGTCATCGTTGGGAATTTGATGGCGGGCTGATTGTCCCTGCCTCACCATCCCCTCACGTGGTACCGCTACCACTATCAGTAGAAGAACATGTTGATCCTGAGGAAGCGTTTATTGCCGCTTTATCGAGTTGTCACATGCTGGTCTTTCTTTCTATCGCTGCGAAGCGCAACTATGTGATAGACAGTTATACAGATAAAGCTATCGGTACTCTTGGCGAAAATGAAGCCGGAAAACTGGCGGTGACCAAGGTGGTGCTACGTCCCAATGTCGTGTTTTCAGGAAAACGTATCCCTACAATGGCGCAGTTACAAAAAATGCACCATTTGTCCCATGAAAATTGCTTTATTGCCAATTCCGTTACGACACTCGTAACAACGGAAATCATAGAGTAACACGCTATTTATTTTCAGTGAGCGGTGCGTAATATTGTTCGACGTCGCGCTCAAACATTTCGACGCGTCGGGAGGGTCAAATGATTTCGGCCACAGAGTTTAAAATTACCTCCAGTGTATTTAGTTATAAACGTGATGAGTTCCCTTTGGTTAAAATTCAAGGTGCTCGGGTTAAACTGAATACGATATCGGATCACTTACTTAAAATCGTACTGGTTGGCGTATTGTTTTCGAGTGTTGTGTGGATGATATACCCTGAAGAATTTGGCGTTTTGTTAGCTCCAATCGCGTTTGTTGTTGGTGTGGTATACACCATATTTAACATTAAAAAATACGAACTTCAGGTTGAATTTGAACATATTGATGAAACCGTAGTGTTCAGTGCGTATCGGTGGTAGGCTCAAGTCATCCACAATCGAAACCAGTGTTTGAAATTCAGGTTGATGCGCTTAAACATGCCATCAGTAAGTAAAGTGTCAGCGATTGCCTCTAGGAGTATGCCCAATGTCTTATGCTGAAACAAACTGCCTATGTGGGGCAGTTAAAATCATCGCGGAAGAGGTTAACCCCAAGTTTACCGTCTGCCATTGTCAATCATGTCGCACGTGGGGCGGCGCGCCATTTTTTGCCGTGAAGTGCGGAAAAAGGTCAAGATAGAAGGTCGTGAGAACGTCAAAATGTTCGAGTCTTCATCGTGGGCGTCCCGTGGTTTTTGTTCTCAATGCGGTACGCATTTATTCTATAAGTTCAAAGCAACAGGGGAATACAACATGCCAGTAGGCTTGTTTTCTAGCTTAGAAGGGCTAGAAATGGATATGCAGTATTTTAGCGATGCCCGACCGAGTTATTATTGCTTTTCGAATGAAACAAAAGAGATGACGACCGCCGAGATAATGGCTTACTTCTCCAGTGAAATATAATGAGGTTTAATTAAGGCCTATATTTAAAATCATCGTACAGCTTATAAGTGGCTTTGACGTTTCTTACTGAAGTGGATGCTTACCATGCGGCGCGCCGCATAAAATAAAGGGAGTCGTTATGATTAAACAAGTTGGCGATACAATCATTGAAATTAATCACAGGGCGCGTTGTCATTGTGGTGCCGTTGAACTGGAGTTGCACTTACCCAATGGCATCGACAAGCCAAGACGTTGTGATTGTTCGATCTGTCGTAGGAAAGGGGCGATTGTCGCCTCAGTAAAGCTAGACGGTATTCGTGTACTAAAAGGTCAAGAATTCCTTAAGCTTTACCAATTTAATATCTGGTATCGCGAAGCATTATTTTTGTTCTAATTGTGGCATTTATACTCACCATCAAAGACGCTCAGATCCAACAGAATATGGTTTTAATGTTGGGTGCTTATTGGGCGTGAACCCTTTTGATTTGGGTGAGGTGGTCATTAATGATGGTGTTAACCACCCGGCGGACAGGTCATTGGGTTAACAAAGTTTAAGTGGCTAAAGTCCTAATATTCGTGACTACCAATTTGACTTCGTTATGTTGACGGGCTTTATTTGTATTATGTCGCGCTGTGTGTTTTACGGCGGAGTTTGCGTGATCAGTAGGTTGCGTAGTTAATAGAGCTGTGCAAGTGCGCTCGATGATGAAAGTATTTATGGTTAGGAGGTTACATGAATTGGTTCATTTCTGTTTTAAAACGGCCGATAGAGTTTAGTGGTCGAGCTCGACGTAAAGAGTATTGGTATTTCATGGGGATTAGCGTGCTAATTTCTGTGATTTTGACCATTATTGACAACGCGCTCGGTTGGTACAGCGTATCTGAAGAGATTGGTATTCTAAGCGGCATTTTTACATTATTCATTATATTACCAAGCCTATCAGTCACCGCTCGTCGTTTACATGATACTGGTCGTACTGGCTGGTGGATGTTGCTTTACTTTATTCCAATTATTGGTTTTTTCGTTATGTTGTATTTCTTAGTTTTAGACAGCGAAAACGCCGAAAATGTCTACGGGAGTAACCCTAAGTTGTCGGCGAAGTTATAGTCAGTGACTAGGTTAGAAGCGGCTTGTTGGATGGGGAGCTGTGTAAGTTACTGCGCAGCCACTGTTGAGTTATGACGGGTAGTATAAACGTTATCAGCACAGTAACGAACGGATTTGACGATTATTCCGACGGCAAGTTTTTTTGAGCTCTAAAAGCATGAGGTAGGCGCTTTCACCTGACATTTCATAGGGGTTGAAGTGTTCTGAACCTGAAAATTGCAGCTATAGTAGCGTGGTTAAATGCGATTGTGGTATGTCACCCATAGACCAATCCCCAAATGAGCGACAGTCGATTTCTTTGAAATAAAGTATGCTGACATTACTGTGCCGTTGGTCATTTAAAATATGGTGATAGGTGTCGTTTATGGCGTCTCTCGATCCTTCTAAACACGGCAGAAAATAGGTTTGATTGTGGCTCAGTAGTCCGGTGATAGGAGATTTTTTGTTGTGCTCACGGGATTGTGAAAGGATGTCTCCTATAGCATTTGAATCACAATTCTTTGATAGTGTACTGACATAAATATAATCGATGTGGCCTAAATTGCGAACTTACGCAACGTTGACTGTTGAGCAGAGAGGGGAGCGAGACGATGGAAGTGATAAACAAATTTAATGATTATCCAAGTGATATTCGACGGTCACTCCTTGATTTAAGAGCGCTCATTTTTCAGTGTGCGAAAGCGTTAGATTTAGGTGACGTGGAAGAAACGCTGAAATGGGGCGAGCCTAGTTACCGTGTTCAATCGGGTAGCCCAATTAGAATGGATTGGAAGTTAAAGACGCCGAATCACTACTACCTGTATTTCAACTGCAACACGCAATTAGTCGACACATTTCGTGAGTTATATAGTGACGTACTTGAGTTTCAAGGCAATAGAGCCATCGTGTTATCGATGACTCAACCGTTTCCTGAAAGCGAAATTACCCACTGTATCGCCTTGGCGATGACCTATCAAAGAATAAAACACATGCCTTTACTTGGAGCAAGTTGAGCACCAATAGTTAGCAGTTAGCAGTTAGCAGTGAGTACTAGACGTTGTGTTATTCCCAGCGAATCAGAAGCGTCATCTACACGGTTTGTGGTACAGGCAGTTCTGATGTATATCCAGATTCAATTATTTCAAGAACCCTAAATTTTGTACCGAGAAATTCGCTAAGTTTGGAAAGATATAGCCCATCGCATCATCCGTTCTTACTCCCATCCATTTCGCAATTGTCGCACCAATTTGCTCAACAGAAGTCGTCGGGATCATTCGTCCTTTATTGAAGTCATTTTCGCCATCAAGGATTAACGATGGCCACTGCCCGTATAACTGTCCACTATTTAACGCGCCGCCCATCACTAGGTGATTGCTTGCCCAGCCATGGTCAGTTCCGGCGCCATTGCTCGCTAAGCGTCGCCCAAAATCAGACATGGTCATTGTGGTCACTTTGTCGCCCAGTCCTGATGCTTCCATAGATTGATTGAACGCGGCAAGCGACTGGCTCAAAGCGCTCAGCAATTGCGTATGAGTATCCAATTGGTTGGCGTGTGTGTCAAAGCCACCTAAGCCGACAAAATAGATTTGCTTCTGATGCCCAAGTTGATCGCTCGACTTAATCAATCGCGCGACGGTATGGAGCTGATGACTTAACGATATATCAGGAAAATGCGCTTCTTCCGGAACCGATTCAATCGCCGTTGCGAGTTGGTCTCGTATTGAAATTGAATCATCCTTCACGCGATCAAACTCTCGTCCAAACGCTGTTAGCGGGGATAAACTCATCACCTGATCAAAGCTCTTACGGCGCAAACTATTACTAACGGCATTCACTTTAGGCAGTGATGATGCCTTAATAAGGTTAGCACTGTGATCGCTGCCATTTAGTAGCTGCGCATATCCGTTAAGACTAAACGTCGGGCTAATGGTGTCTGTATCGCTACTGAGCACATCCATCAAGCGTCCTGCCCAGCCTAACGGTGTGGTACTGCCAGACCAGCCACGCTGCCATTCTGTTTGTTGTGAGTTGTGAGAAAATAGAAACGGCGGCATCGCATGCGTTCCATCTTGCAAACCCGCTTTCGTTGAAGGCTCTATCAGCACACCGCTATTCGCAATGGCGATCATTTTGCCACTGTCGAAAAGGTTTTGAATGCCTGTCATTGATGGGTGTAAACCTAATGTCAGGTCTGACCCCGTATTCAACGACAACGGCAATAATGACGCCTGCGGGAGGGCTATATCTGGACGAGCAGCAGCGTACTCATCATAGTGGGCATTATCGTTGGGCACTAACATGTTAAAGCCATCATTCCCGCCAAACAAAAACACACAAACTAAGGCTTTATAATCATTGTTTGGTAGGGCATGTGCAGAGCAGTACCCATCATCGAGACAAGTGGTGTCGAGGCCATCGCCGCTAAAAGTTGACGACGTGAAATCATTGGGCAAGCTCCTCTATATGAAACTCTTGGCTGGTCACTACAATATAAAGTGCGTTGCGAACCTTTAAACTCTGCTGCGTATCGCGAAGGTCGTCTAACCCTTCTAATACGATGGCTCGTAGCGGCTCACTCATTCTTTGAGAAAGCAGCCGTCTTTCAATTTCATCGATCAATGCCAAGTGATCATTGGCTATCGCTTCTAAAGGCGCGGTATTAATGACGATACGCTTAGGGTTCTCTTCGCCCTCATAATTGGTTCGGCCAGTTGCGGACCAAAGCTGATTATTGGTGAGTATAAAGTTGTTCCAACTGAGTATCTCAAATTCTGGTGCAACGTCATTGGCGTCTGAAATCTCGCCAATTGGAGCGTAATCTGGAGAGAAAAATTGAACACGCTCGGCGATCCAAGCGGCGACTGTCCATATGACCCAAACGTGCTAATAGAGTCATGGAAGCGCCCTGAAGGATCGGCGGATTTAGCCTCTAAGGCGCGGAAAAAATTGGTCATCGCTATTAATGGCTCTTTCATCTTAACAGGCGAACGATCACCGCCGCTCAGTGCCTCGCTATCAGTGAGAACCCCGCGGATCACCGCTTTAAGATCCCCTCTCACTCCCTGACCATTATCGGCAAATAGTGCACTAACCCTTGCAACATAAGCGGGCGAAGGATTCGACGTGACCAACCTTTGGATAAGATGCTTACTGATCAACGGAGCGGTGTTCGAGTGATTCAGCAACATATCCATGGCTTGTGCCATATCCTGTTCGGCGGTTTGCCCTTGTGCAAATACCTCGCCCATCACTACTTTTTCTTCATCGTCATGACGCTCAGGATACGCCACCATAGGTAAGAACCAATTTCCGTCTTTGGATCCCCAATTCGGTTGGTTTTTCTCGGCGATGTGCCAACCGAGCAAACACGCGTGCAAGGTTTTCAATGTCGTCTTGCGAGTAGGTTGGGATCCGCTGCCCTAGGCTATCAAGTTTTTCGGTGCCATCTGGGTTGAGTTCATAAAGCCCAATACTAAACAACTGCATGACTTCACGTGCATAGTTTTCATCAGGGTAGCGATTACTCTCTGGCGCCGCCTTTTGGTTCGCCATCATTGACAAGTAATCACCCATCGCGGCATGACGCGTGACTGATTCGATCAAATCACGATAATTGCCAAAAGCATGAGTGATAAGCATGTCATAGTAGTCAGTCATCTCTAGGGCTCGGCCATTTAAGCTAGCGCCATATCGTGAAATTACGAATATTTCACTTAATGCAAATGCGACTCGCTGTCTGAGTTGATCTGGGGCATTCAGGCTAAGATCCCACCACACGGCCGCACGATCCGATTGGTTGTAACTGTCGCCAGCGCCTTCTAGGGGGTATTCGTTAAGACGTATTAAGTGCAAGCTTGGCGCCATAGAAAACTGCTGATTGAGCCAAGTGACATAGCCTAACGTTGCGAGTTCTTGATAGGAGTCCGGTTTAGGACCAAATGTTGACCGATAGAGAAGATCATAACGCTGATTTTTTGTCAGGGGGATCGGCTCGGGGGGGACATTGCCCGAACCACTATCGCCTTCTCCGCCACATGCCGAAAGCAGTGAAAGGCCAAGGAAGCATGCAGTCAATTTGAAGGCACAGCGCTTTAAAACAGAAGACAACTCAGAAACCTTATTCTGTAGATGATGTCGCCGCACACTAACGAAGATCGTGATTTGCAGCAATCTAACCCAGTATAAACTGTGCGACGGGTTCAAATTTGCCAAAGCGGTAGCAAAGTTACCCAAGCCATATCGTTATATAAACTATACGTATACCCGCCTAGCCCAACAATTAGTCATTCGTTTGAAGCAAGGAGTCTACTCACAGTGTGTACAGAATTTCTTGGTGATCACAAAGTCACACCGTGATTGTTTAACTCGCTTCAGCAAAGCATCATATGACTTACTTTTCGCAATACCAGTCATGTGTTTATAAAAGCAGGGGAATATCAATCGCGATAGCTTGTTTTTTGCCACTATAGGACAGAGTTTGCCTAACTAGTTGCCGCGAAAGTCTAGTTCGTGTGGAGACTCAATTCACATTGAAGAAGCATTGACTGCTATCGGGCATTGATAGGACGACGGTACTACAGACTGTGCTTAGCTCAGCAAATTAAGAGTTAACTTTTGCTGTTGACATAGTGGTTAAATGATACTCCGAAGCGTTTTTTAAACGCTCTTCGAAAGTTGGATACATCAGTATACCCGCAGCGAAAAGCGATGCCTTCGCTGCTCAATTTAGGAGTGGTATTGTATAGCTTTATGGCATGATTGAGTCGAGAGTCTAATAGCAGATCTCTGAAAGAGGTCTGCTCGGAATACAGCCGCCTTTGCAAAGTTCGCGAGCTCATGCCGATGAGTCGTGAGAAAGAGTGTATAGACATATTTTCCACTAGCAGGTAGTTCTCGAGAACCAGTGAGATTGATTTACTTAGAGACCAATCGCTCCCGTCCTTAGTTGGTTCGATCTCTTCAGAGAGTGGGATAGAGAACCCAGAAAAAGAATGCTCAGCAATAACTTGAATGTTCAATCTTGATTGGATGAGCGATGGCGTAATTTTACCCGTGACCCATATAAAATCAGGCTCCCAGTCAGCGCCTAAATAGAGTTTGCAAAAAGAGATAAGTTGTAGGTTTCTATAGATATCAAAATCTGCTTTACCAATACTCTTGTTGGAGTAACCGCTGTCGTGGCAAAGATACCACTTGTGATCTTCTCCATAGCTTAACCAAGTCTTAGCTTGAGACGTTATGTAAGGGATTTTGGGCAGCAACACGTTTAAAGCTTGGCCAAGAGTGCTTGGTCTGTTTTGTTCGTTCAGCTCATCGGTAATTAGCGAAATATCAAAGGCTTTACTCGCTTCAATAAGAATATCTAGACGTTTCTCATGTGGGAGTTCTTGTAAGACCGCAACCAAATCATCTATCAGTACCCAAGAATCATCATCGCAGGAAGTATCTTTGCTCACTTGAGAGTAATTCAACTTTTCTGAAACGTTTACATTGAAGTCGTAAAGTGCTTGATAAACATGATAAAAAATCGCGTTTCGAGCAATTTTTATATTTTCCATATTCGCATATCTCTACCATTTTCTGAACTTAGCTTCTATCAAAATACTCGACGTAATCATTATGAGAGAGAGTTTCGTATTCAGTATTGATTATAAGACACTTTGGCGTAAAGTGACATTTTAATATCTAGGTCTTACCTTATAATAATTAACATTGAGAACGGGTTTTTATTATCTGTGATTAATTTACTAGATCTAAAGATGTTTTAAATTTTTCTTATGATCGCGTATTTGAATGGTTTAGTTGCGTAGCTTATTCCAGCCTCGGTTGTGAAATATTAAGCTATAAAATAGAGAATGATATTATGAAAAATTCAACAAAAACTAACATGGCTAAGTTCTGCTTTAGCTTATCTTTACTGGCGGCATCTATAGGGGTAGAAGCCGCGTCGACAGTAATAACAAATGCAAATGTATTTGATGGTGAGAATGAAAATCTTCAAAAAGGCGTTAGTGTATTAGTGGAGGAAAATAAAATTACATCAATTGGTAAAACGGTATCTATTCCTGAAGATGCAACCGTTATTGATGCTAAGGGTAAAACATTAATACCAGGCTTAATTGATGCCCATTGGCATACGATGTTTGCCAATGCCTCTATGAGTGAGCTTATGAACTCGGATTTTGGATACTTGACTCTTATTGCTTCTCATGGTGCAAATAAAACTTTAATGAGAGGGTTTACTACGATTAGGGATGCAGGAGGAAACCCTTTTGCTATCAAACAAGCGAGTGACAAAGGTTTGATCAATGGCCCGAGAATCTATCCTTCAGGTGGTCCAATTAGTCAGACCGCAGGACATTTTGATTATCGTGGACGTTATGATGTGCCAGCCAATAGCACTGACCCGTTAAACTATTTAGAGCGCAACAGCCTTGCTATTGTTGCTGATGGTGTGCCTGAAGTGACTAAGAGAGTACGAGAGCAGTTGAGACTTGGTGCCACCCAAATAAAACTGGCAGCTGGTGGCGGGGTGTCCTCAAGCTATGACCCGATTGATGTTGCTGAGTACACTTATGAAGAATTCAAGGCTGCGGTTGACGTAGCAGAAAGCTGGAATACTTATGTCATGGTGCATGTGTTTACTAACAAAGGAGCACAAACTGCATTAAGAGCTGGTGTTAAGAGTATCGAACATGGCAACCTTCTCTCAGAAGAGACCTTTGAGATGATGGCAGAAAAAGGGGCGTGGTTGAGTATGCAGCCAATCTTCGATGATGAAGATGCAATCCCTTTTCCTCCAGGTTCTTTTCAAGAAGCGAAGTTTAAATTGGTGACCAAAGGCACAGCCCGAGGAATCGAGCTTGCTAAAAAATACGGGGTGCCGATTGCATTTGGTACCGACATGTTATTCGACCCATCACTCGCCAACAAACAAGGAAAGTTCTTAACTAAGCTAACACCTTGGTTTGAACCATGGGAAATCTTGAAAATGGCAACGCATGACAATGCTCAGCTTCTCAAACTAAGTGGTCCTCGCGATCCCTATCCTGGAGAGTTAGGCGTAATAAAAGAAGGTGCACTAGCCGACCTTGTTTTAGTTGATGGTAACCCTTTGGAAGATATTAAATTGGTCGCTAATGCGGATAAGAACTTTGTATTAATTATGAAAGATGGAGAAATATTTAAAAATTCGCTTTCAAACAATTAACGATATTTAACTATTGTGGCATTTATCTGAGTTGTTTGTTGATTTTTCTTTATTAGAATAATGATAAGCAAATAGCTTGGACAAATGAGTGATTATAATGCCTTATTATTTGGTGAGCGTTTCTTCAGTTTGCGGAAATTCACCGGAAGGATAGAGTTCGACAAAGGAGTGTAGACATTAATAAGAATAGTGAACGATATGAAACATTTAAAAACACTGTTGAGTCTAATATTTTTGATGTTAACCATCTTATCCCCAAAAATCGTGCTTGCGAACATTGAAACAGATGTACAAAGGCTGCATTGGATAGACTTGATACCAGAGCAAGAAAGAAATATCCCAACCCAAAACGTAATGACTAATCACACGGGTGGAGCGGCGCTACAATCTGAAGTACATACTGTGCGCCAAGAGCTCAATGGAACTGAGGTTAAGATAGCTCAGCTTCGTCATACCGCTTGAGGGGGATGATGAACGGGTCACGGATTTTTTGTTGGTACCTTATTTTGGCGCCTGCATCCATATTCCACCACCGCCACCAAATCAAATCATCCGAGTGAGATTTAAAGAGGGTGTGGCAATATCTGAAATCTGGGATGTGGTTTACGTAGTCGGCATGCTTAGGACAGAAAGCAGCAGTTCGGAGCTAGCAGCTACCGCGTATGTCATTGATGGCAGTCTGATTGAAGTGTACGAATAATCCTTTTGGTGAAGGGCAAAGGGGCAGATAGTTTGGATAGTGTTTTCTGTCCTAGCTTGATTAAACTTTTGCCGTCACCTTGATCGTAACCGTTCACCAATAGCGCATTGAAAAAAATGTGACCATTCGAACCGGAAACTATTTTGCCTATTGAGTGATCATTACTACCGTTCATGCTGACTGAATAGCACCTTCTGAAACGGTGTCGTTCTGCTGTTTACGATACAAAAAGTTATCCGTGAGTTGCTAGTTTAGTCAATACACTGACAAAGTTTTGTCCAAAAATGAGTGTAAGCGTGCGGGAGTGACTTGTGATCACCAAGCGATTCTGTCGCATCGTAATTACCAAGTGACTGTGCGAACGCGGTGAGTAGACTTGAATCAAGCCACTCGCCGGAAGGGTTACGAGTAACGCACATTTAGGTCTGCCTAGTTGATTAATCTTTGTACGACCCCATGTCATATCTAAGCTCGTTTCTATTATGCAAGGATAGCGATATATGGATTATGTATTCACGGTTGCGTTATTTGCGGTGTCAGCATCGGTTACGCCTGGACCGAATAATATTATGGTGATGACGTCGGGGGTAAATTTTGGCGTTAAGAAGAGTTTACCGCTGCTTTTTGGCATTTGCGTTGGCTTTACCATGATGCTGCTACTGGTGGGCGTCGGATTTTCACAACTCTTTGAGCTATTCCCTAATCTACATTTTATTATTAAGTGTGTTGGGGTGCTTTACTTACTATATCTCGCTTATCTGATTGCAAGCTCCTCTTCCTCCATTCATTCGGACCATCAAAATCAGCCTTTATCCTTTATGAAAGGTGCAATATTTCAATGGTTCAACGCTAAAGCATGGGTGGTTGCCACTGGGGCAATTGCTGCGTTTACCACCGCTGGTACGAGTTTCCTTGCTCAGAACATGATGATAGCCACAACGTTTTTTGTGGTTTCCTTTCCATGTGTCGGTCTATGGTTGGCGTTTGGGTCACTGCTGAAAAATATTCTCAATAGCCCAACGCGCCGCAAGTGGTTTAATTTCGCCATGTCGGGGTTACTGGTGCTATCGGTTTATCCTGTGCTGGTGGAGATCACACAGGAGATCACCTAGCGACGTGGACACGTAAACCCTACTCTTAATGCTGTTATATAGCCCTATTTTTGGTTGGTTTTTGTCATAGTAATGCTTGGTTATACTTCGCGTCACATTAACAAGCCGATCACGGCACGACGCTCTGGATTTACGTTCCAGCTCGCAGAAGGAAGAACCATGTCTCAATATGTTGTATGTGCGTTATATAAGTTTGTCACTCTTAAAGACTACCAAGATATTCGCCAGCCTCTCACTGAAATCCTTACTAATAATGCTATTCGCGGTACGCTATTGCTTGCGAGCGAAGGCATTAATGGCACCGTTGCAGGCAAACGAGAATCAATCAACGCGTTGCTCCATTGGTTTCAACAAGATTCTCGATTAAAGGATGTCGTGTATAAAGAGTCGTTTAGTGACACGCAGCCGTTTAACCGCACGAAAGTGAAACTGAAGAAAGAAATCGTGACGATGGGCGTGGAAGGGATTGATCCGCTCAATGTCGTGGGTACCTATGTAAAACCGAAAGATTGGAATGAACTGATTTCTGATCCAGACGTTTTGCTGGTGGATACTCGCAATGACTATGAAGTGGATATTGGTACTTTCAAAAATGCCGTTAACCCAAATACGGAAACGTTTAGGGAGTTCCCTCAATACGTTGCTGATAACCTAGACCCCACAAAACACAAGAAAGTGGCGATGTTCTGCACGGGAGGGATCCGTTGCGAAAAATCCACCGCGTATATGAAAGAGCAAGGCTTTGAAGAAGTCTATCATCTCGAAGGCGGTATTCTTAAGTATTTAGAAGATGTGCCTGAACAAGACAGTATGTGGGAAGGCGACTGCTACGTGTTCGACGGACGTGTTGCCGTGAATCACCAACTAGAAAAAAGTGGTTATGATGTCTGTAACGCCTGTCGCTTACCGATTACCATCGAAGATGAAGCGTCGGAGCACTTTGAAAAAGGGGTGAGCTGCCCCAAGTGTGTCGATAAACACAGCGACGAGCAAAAAGCGCGTTTCCGTGAGCGAGAGAAGCAGGTTCAACTTTCCAATGCGCGGGGCGAAACTCACGTTGGTGGGGAAGCGGCACAACTCATCGAGCAGCGTAAAAAACAAAAGCGCGCGATGAAAGCTCAGCAACGCTCGGGAAAGTAAGCCAAATAAAGCCATTGATCGTTGTTAATGGCTAAATTGAGCTCCTATTAACGAGTCAATTGAGCGTGTGTCATACTCAACAAAAAGGGAGCGAGACGGTGGTCTTGCTCCCTTTTTGTTATACGATGCCCGTCACTTTACTATCAATGAGGCATGCATTCAGTCGGTTAGCTCAAGGCTAAGAAGGCTCTTGAGGGGATGAGTCTTCTGTGACCTCTGGTTTACTTTCTTCTGCTACTTCGTAATTTAGCCAAAATAGGAAGAGCTCATACCAAATGGCGAGCACGATCGCCCCCAAGAACAAACCAATAATCCCCGCAAATAACATACCGCCAATGGCACCAATCAAAATCACCAAGCATTGGCACGTCGACACCACGGCCCATCAACATAGGTTTTAGGAAGTTATCCGATAATCCACCCGCCAAGGCCCAGATAGTAAAGAGCGTCGTACTGGTGCCATCGCCAGTCGAATAGACATAAAAGATCACAGGGGCGACGATAAGAAGAGCAGGTAGCTGAGCAATACACAAAATAAGGATGGTAAGCGTGAGGAAACCTGCTGCTGGCACTTTAAAGACAAACATCGCAGCACCAATGATCACGGCCTGAATAAACGCCACACCCACAACCCCGAGTAATACACTGCGAATGGTCGCCGCCATTAGGTTGGCCCATTGCTCGGCTTTTTTCCCAACGGCTCTGACTGCAACGGTTTCTAGTGCCCCGGAGATTTTTTCA
The DNA here is from genome assembly GCF_055808835.1 of Vibrio sp. GJ43-1. Lineage (NCBI taxonomy): Bacteria > Pseudomonadati > Pseudomonadota > Gammaproteobacteria > Vibrionales > Vibrionaceae > Vibrio > Vibrio sp. GJ43-1. The sequence goes on from NZ_CM147884.1 coordinate 1,525,491, forward strand.
GCGTGTGCCATGAAGCCACCAGCAATCGCGAGGGAAATAATAAACATCACCAAGCTTGTCAGTGCCCCGCCTAATATTGAGGCAATCGCACCTAAAAACCCTTTAATCTCAGGTAAGAATTGTTGAATGCCTTTCTCTAAATTGGTCGAAAACAGATTCCATATACTGTAGAGCTTGTCGCCAATGACGGGGATTTCGGCGATTTTAGCCGTTGGCCCCGGTATTTTGATTTCACCACTTTGAAGCACTTCCGTGGTGTGGGCGACCCCTTCATACAAGGAGCCAGAGACGAGCGCGAAAGGAACCACGAGTATCCCAATCCCAATGAGAGCGACGGTCGTTGCGGCTAATCCACGTTTTCCGCCGTACGTTTTTTCGAGCCGTTTCGTTAACGGTAATAATGCGACAGCTATGATAGCACCCCATAAAACGGGTATGATAAATGGCTTGATAATACCGTAAGTAAAGTTGATTAATAGAATCAGTAGCCCGATTCTGATCGCGGACTCGACCATATTGTTAATGAAGAGTTTGCTTTGACGTTGCTCGATTTGTTTATCCATTTTTATCTTCCCTGTGCTCGATGTTAGCACTCACTAAACTTGATACCACAATAGCCATATAAAATACGCCCGTGATTGCTTCTAAATAGACGACAACTTGCGCGAATGGGGTGACGGGACTGATGTCGCCATACCCCAACGTTGTTAATGTGACAAAACTAAAATACGCTGCGTTTGAAAAATTATCTCCCCACGTTAGCGATTCCATTCCAGTAAACGCGCTAGGCGAAAACTCAAGGATCAATAAATAAACGATAGCCCACATTAGCCCAAGTAACAGAAATAAAGCGATAGACCCTATCACTTTATTGGCATTCACATTGCCATGAAACAGAACTTGCTTCGCTGTTGACTGAAAAGTAGCGAAGAAAAAAGCGAAGGTCAGCGCCAGCATTACCACATCCATTTGCTGAATATTGAGCACGCTTTTCAAGATGAAAACAGCAACCCAAACTGCCGTAAGGGACGCGAGAAAGTGAAACCATTTTCGGTCAAACCGAAGGCTCGCAAGACAGACAATAAAGGTCCAAATAATGAAGCCTTGTAATATATGGTCGATGACGCCTTCACCAACCACCTCTGCCAAGGAGCCACTAATTAACAGCGCAATCAAAGACAGAGTAAGATAGAAAAAATTATTGCTGTCGTTAATCTTCTTTATCCGTCGCCCGAGTTTTCTTTGCATGGCTTATTCCTGTGATAATTTAGTTCGACGAGTGATTATTTCTACCATCGACTTGGTCAGTGTTGTTGGTGTCTTGCATCACCATGACGGATGCACTCAGCCCAAATCGCAATTCAATGCCGTCCGGCAGGTCGTTAAAGGTGATTCTGACTCAAGTATTCTTTGTGCTAAACGAATCCATTGAAATACAGGGTTTACGTTGGGGAGTAAGTTGTAACCCACCGTGCCATTGGTGGGAGCAATACCCCAACCAATAGAGTCTACAGTGGCGGTAATGGCGGTATCTGGGTGGGACATAAGTGTCACTTTTGCCTCGTCGCCCGGTTGAATGTTGCTGAGCTGATTTTCTCGGAAAAAGCCAAATACCCAGAAGCTGTTTTGGTCGATAAGCGCAACAAGGGGTTGATTGGCGACCGCTTGGGTTCCGTCTCGAATATCTAAGTTTGAAATGAGCCCATCAACACTGGCGTATACTTTGGTGTAACTCAGGTTAAGCTTAGCAGAGCGGACATTTTCTTCAGATGACTTGATGTGCAGCAGAGCTTCCTCATACGCGATCTCACGACGAGTGAGATCTTTATGCGATACAGCACCTTTATCTTTCTTTCGGATGTCGAGTAGTCGGTCATATTCTATTTTTTTGCCTCTAGCACTCACGATGGCTTTCTGCAATGCGACCTCGGATTGTGACAGTGTCACCCTGTAGGGTTCGTCATCAATTTCAAATAACAGATCCCCTTTTGATACGGATTGGTTATCGCGTATCGCGACGTGAATAATCGGGCCAGATACGCGAGGGGCGACCTTGATAACATTGGCTCTGACTTGACCATCTCGTGTCCAAGGGTTATTGAAATACTCTTCAAACTTGGTATACCCAATCCAAATGGCGCCAATGATGACCACCAGGTTCACGATTACAATCACTGTTTTTTTCATAATTAGACCTAGAACCTTATTTGACCTAAAACCTTAAGTAAAAACTATCAATCGCCACGACATACATCACCAGCAATGCTAAAAATGTCAGGGATGGGAAAGCGACAAAACGAGACAGTTTTGTTTTGTTCAATACGATGACGGTTACCCACGTTGCCACGAGTGCCAACAGGATAACCACTAATAGTGGGGAGAAGTAAATGTCCCCCCATGCAAGCTCGTGAGGCATTAGGGTTGCTCCTTGGGTTTAGTCGCAGAAGGCTGAGGAGATATCTCTTTTGGAGCGGAGGCTGTCCCAGCATTATCCGCTGTATTGGTGTTGTTTACTGACTCTACGGATTGTGTGTTTGAAGGTAGCATCACCGATTCTTTTGATAACGTCCCCCCCAATCAGAGCGTTGATTCATGGTTTCAATGAGATCGTTGGAGATGAAGGCTTTCCCCGAATTCACTTGCCAGCCGCCGCCTAAGGATTTGTAGAGGGCAACCACTTGATTGGCGACGTTACCTTTGATTTGCGCGTAGCTGTCTTCGCTGCGAGTCATTTTTTCTAGTGAGCTAAGCAAACGTTCAAAGGAAATTTGACCATTTTCATATTGCGTCATCGAAATATTAAAGGCACGGATCGATGCGTCGACAGATTGTAAGCGTAACCCTTGTTGCTCTTGGTACAACTGATACGCATCAAGTGCATTGGTGACTTCTTGCACCGCTTGTAGCACTTTTTTATTGTAGTTGGTCAGGGTTTCTTGGAAGCGCGCATCTTCAAAGCGGACATTATTTTTAATTCGGCCGTACTGGAAAATATTCCAACTAAAGGTTGGACCTACCACCAGCATCAGAGAGTCGCTAAAACTAAAGCTGTTTCCTGTTGGTGTTGTGCTATTAACGCCAATAGAGCCAAATAGCGAAAAGCTCGGGTAAAGTGCCGCTTCCGCGACACCAATTTGAGCACTCTGAGCGTGTGCTTGTCGTTCAGCCACTTGTAAATCAGGTCGCCTTAACACCAAACTGGCATCAATGCTTAGATCAAGAGGCGGTGCTTTGGGAACCATAGAGAGGGCATCACTTTCACGTGCCGAGACTTTTTTCCCGGTGGACTGAAATTGTTGTTCACCGCGAGTAATGGTGTCTTCTATCTGATTGTGCAGCATGGGTTCTATTTGTTCAGGTAAGGTGCCGAGCAACACAGCGAGCGCATTCTTAGCCTGTAGCATCGCAATTTTTAGACTAGGAAGTGCGGCCATTGTGGTGAAAAGTTGGTTTTGAGCCTGTTGAACGTCGAGTTCGGTGACATTCCCAGATTCAAATTGAACCCGAGTAATATTGACCACACGTTGCTGGATTTCAATGTTGCGCTGCGATAATAGAATGCGTTCTTGGAATGTTCGATAGTTGATATAATTACGGGCGACTTCCGATGTAATGGTCACCAGTATATCGTTATAGGAGGCGACGGAAGCGTAATAACCCGCTTGCGCCGATTCAATTCCTCGCGCGTATTTTCCCCAGACGTCCATTTCCCAGCCAGCATCGAATGTGAGTGCGGCGTTGGTAAATGATTGGTCGTTTTGGTAGGCGAAAGCCAGATTTCCTGAGGCAGTTTGGACTTGAGGGTAGCGAAACCCGTCGGCAATACCGAGTACGGAGCGGGCTTGCAAAATGCGTAGACCCGCGGCTTCGACATCGAGGTTTTGCTGAGAGGCTCGAGTAACCAGAGTATTGAGTATAGGGTCGTTAAATTGTTGCCACCAAAGTGCCATTGCCTGACTGTCTGTACGGGCTTGCTCTTGCTCCCACTGGCTTGGCAAAACGACCGATTCATGTTGCTGCTGGAAGTCGGGCCCGACTGTGGTACAGGCTGATAGTAATATTGTCGTTATAGCCACGCTACAGGAGCGAAGATTAGGTAAATTCATCGTCCCATCCTTAAAATCGATGCTGTTTGAGGTTGTCGAATGCCAATGCCTGACTGGCGTGGTCCACTTGTATTAGTGTTTCAAAAATATTGCGCTTTAAATTGAGAAATATATAGAAACGAGCAATATCATTTTGGCTGTAATCGTCTAAGTTTAAGCTTTGAAAAAATGATTCAATAGCTGATTCCGCTTTGTCGTATTCATCATTAAGTGACGAGAAGACTCGCGCCCTCTCTTGGCTATGTTCGTACGATGTATCAGCATGATTCGCATGTAATTGAATGAGTCTAGGGATAACCGTGTCCTGACTTTCTGTCCTCAACTTAGCGATAAGTGGGTTATTTTTCAGTGCCGCTTGAGCTAATAATAGGTTGTTAGTGTGATCGACCAAGGTTTGGCAAGCTTTGGTGTAACCAATCAGCGACGATGTGGTGTTTTTTGAAAAGTAACTGACGTCGATTTTACTCGCCCACAGAGCTTGTTTCTTGGCAGAAATATTCATGGTTTTGGCGTGAAGAGGAATCGCCAGCCTGTCCAACCAAGAAGGGGAAGGGGATTGCAGGCGGGTAACAAGCTGCAGTTGATGGCGAAACAGCCGCTCTCGCACTGTGAGAAACAGGTGTTCGGCTTTAGATGAGAACGGAAAGTAGTGAGAGAACACGATCATCATTACGACCAAGTAAAACAGCATCATAATCGTCATGATGATGCCAAAGTGATACGTCATCGTGTTATTGATGCCCAAGGTAAATAGCCCCAGCATAAAAAATATTGTGATAGGACCCTTGAATAAGTAAAAGCCAATAAAGGTATAGATAAACAGAAATAGCGCTAATTCAATACCCAGCTCTAATTGTGGGAGAACGAAAACGTAAGCGGGGACAGAGAAAATAAACCCAAAGGTGAAGAGCACGGCAAGCAGTTTAGGGTGTACCTAAGCATAAACGACAGTAGCGACATGAAAATGGTCGAAAAAATGACGAAGCTGTAACCACCTGGAGGATTGAAAAAAATCCAAATGACGCTTGATAGCCAGTAAGTAGTAAAGACTTTGATGGCTGTCTTAAAGTTTTCACAATCCCACCACACAAAGGTACTCGGAGCGGGTTGAAGCTTTTCTTTAAAGGATACTCGTTTGGTGATGGAGTCAATACAGCTGATGGTTTCAGCTAGGCGAGACAGCTGGCGTTGAAGCTGGTTCATGGCGTAAACCAAAGTAAGTGTTGTCGCTTTATCGAGATGAGCCGCTGCATCGAGTTGTTTCTCATTTAACTGGATCTGAGTTTCCGTAGCGCGATAGGTTGCCCCAGTTTCTCCCCATACATCCTGGCAGCGCTGGAAAAGTGAGTCGATAGTTTCTACGAATGAATCGTAGTTCTTCAATAGCGCTTGTGTGTTGCCATGGTGAAAGTAACCATGAGAGACCGTGATCAATAACTGCGTAATTTTTTTGGTATAATGGAGGGTGAGTTGCCATTCTGTGAGGTAAGCGGCGACGTCACTGCTTTCTTTGCTGGCGCTGGAAAACCGTTGCTCCAGTATATTTTGGGCGTTGAAGAGCGCGGTCACTTGTACATCAATTTTTTTCTTAACAGCGGCTAAGTCTGCGGTATCGCCATCGAGTTCGTTGTCATTGATGCCTTTATTTTCTAACGTATGAACGGCAGTTTCGTTTGTGCGGTGCGCTTGATTATGCTCGCGAAGGAGCGTGATAACGGAGGTAAATAGTTGACGTTGTGCCTGCAGGACATCCTGAGTTAACGCTTGAAGGTTCTGTTCGACTTTATAGGGAAACAAATAGGTGCCAACGAGCGTATAAATCACCACGCCAAAAATGGTCATGTGAGCACGGTCGACGCCATAAAGAAATGCCCCGTTGGCATCGCCGCCATTAGACATCATGAGTGTCATAACACCCGTTAGCATGAATAATGTCGGATCTTTTTGGTAGGCGTTGCGAAGGTAAAAAATCAATGCGACCACGATAGAGACGCAGAACATATACAGCAAGCGATCTTGTGCAAACAGCCCAACTAACAGCAGCCCGATGACGGCTCCGACAATAGTACCTAAAACACGTAGGGTCCCTTTTTCTAACGATTCGCGCTGTCCACCCGTACACGCAATCAGCATGACCGTCGTTGCGGCTGTAGAGGCTTGCGGCCAACCCAGTGCGAAGGGGATGAGGTAAGCCAGCGTTAGGCTGACTGCGACTTTAAGCGCAAAAAGAGTTTTGTTGTTCATCATCCTTGATAACAGTATTGTCCTTAATAGCAGGATTAGCCCTTGAAAGCGGTATTGCCTTTGAGCGCAGGGTTATCCCTGATAGCAGTACAAGCCGGATTGGAAGGCTAGTACTGCTTGTAGATAGTGCCTCATTTAGTGTGGCTAGCCGTCTATCTTCTGTTTATTTCTAAAGCAAGAATTCTGCTGTTTCTAATAACAGAAAGTATAGACACTATTTCACTAGGTGTTTGAAAATTATTGTATTAATTATCATTTTTGGTGTTTTAGGCGCGATGTTAATGTGGATTAGTATAAAGGTGATGATAAGGGCTAAGGAAGGTAATAAGGACAAGGGAAGGTAGGAAATCAATGACGACGATTGAAAGATTTAAGCGGTGCATGAGCACCGCTTAATCAGGGATAAACTAAGCGTTGGCCTGTTTTAACGCTTTCGCTTCTTTTCTTTTGAGAATACGGCTGGTAATTGTGCCTGCCGTCATCGCGCCAGATACATTTAGCGCAGTACGAGCCATATCGATAAGTGGTTCGATAGAAATCAATAGCGCGGCAATGGTCACTGGTAAACCCATTGCAGGAAGCACAATCAATGCAGCGAACGTTGCACCACCACCGACACCAGCGATACCAAATGAACTAACGGTAATAATAGCAATCAGTGACAAAATGAAGTTGATGTCCATTGGGTCAATACCGACCGTTGGCGCAACCATTACAGCTAGCATCGCTGGATAAATACCCGCACAGCCATTTTGACCAATAGTGGCACCAAATGAAGCCGAAAGGTTAGCAATGGCTGGCGGTACGTTGAGTTTAGTTACTTGCGCTTCAACATTAAGTGGAATAGTGGCCGCAGAGCTACGAGATGAGAACGCAAACGTAAGCACTGGCCAGATTTTTTGGAAGTATTCCTTTGGGCTAACGCCAACCAGTGAAACCAATACACCGTGAACCACAAACATGAGTAGAATCGCAACATAAGAAGCAACGATAAACCCAAGTAAGCTCAAGATATCGCCGGCGTTGGATGTCGCCACAACCTTAGCCATTAGGGCTGCGATACCGTAGGGCGTCAGCGCCATAATCATTTTGACCAGTCGCATAACAACCGATTGAGTCGCTTCAACAAACGTGCGGATAGGAGACTCGAGTTCTTCTTTCTCTGCCATGACTTTGCGAGCGGCAATACCAGTAAGAACACCAAAGATGACGACCGCAATGATAGAAGTAGAGCGAGAACCGGTAAGGTCAGCAAATGGATTGGTTGGAATAAAGCTGACGAGCATTTGAGGAATGCTGAGATCGGTGACACGGTCGATTCTGTTTTCTAACACCGCGATACGTGCGGTTTCACGAGCCCCTTCTGTTAACCCTTCAGCGCTTAAGCCAAACACTTGAGTGACCGCAATACCAACCACGGCAGAAATTGCGGTAGTAATCAGTAGGACAGAGATCGTTAAGCCGCTTATTTTGCCTAGTGAACCGCCTTTTTCAAGCTTCACTACGGCTGCAATCATGGAGACTAGCACTAATGGCATAATCACCATTTTTAGTAAGCCGACATAGCCGCGGCCGACGACATTCACCCATTCTAGCGTGGCAGGAATTGCTTCGTTGCCTTCACCAAATACCAGTTGAAGGGCTAAACCGAAGGCACTACCCAATACAAGACCAAATAATACTAAGCGTGAAAGTGTGTTCTCTTTTTGTTGTTGTCCATACAAGAAAAAAAGTATGCCCAAAAATACCGCGAGTGAGGCGATAACAGCGACTGACATAATAAGCGTCCTTTATCTATATTTTAGCTTTTATAAAACCCTTTTATAAATAGGGTTTAGGATTCGAACGCGCTAAGTTACCGATCTAGTGTAATCGTTAACAATAAATAAACGTCATTAGTTAGAGCGAATCGTTATATCAAAAAGAGATAATCACATTTAACGATTATATTTTGCGAGCATGTCACGCATGTTGGCAGAATCATAGACCGTACATTGGGACTCGTCTTGGTTTATCAAACTGTAAAGCATGGCCTTTGCCACAGACTCTGCCGAGATTGGAGCGAACTTTCTTAACGGACCCACCATGAGTGGATTAATGACTTTGAATAAACTTTGTACAGCGCTTTCGTCAGGTCGGATGTCTTTTTTCTTCCGGCGAGCGGACCAGGCCTAACAAAGACAACTCGTTGAAAGCCCATGCTATTGATTCGTTTTTCTACGCGACCTTTACATTTAAGGTAATGGGAGAGTGAACGTGGTGATGCGCCGAGGCTAGACACGACGGCAATGTGTGTAATACCCACCATTTTCATGGTTTGGGCGACATCACACACCAATTCATAATCAATTTTTTCTAAGGCGGCTTTGCTTCCTGCTTGTTTTACGGTAGTGCCTAGGCAAATAAACCCTAATGTTGGTGGTGGGTTAAGCCCATCAGAGTCGGTGATGCGAAGGGCACCATCTAAAAGTATTGTGATCTTATCGGAATGGGTTTCGATTGGTGAACGGCAAAGGGCGTAAACGGACTGTATATGAGAAGTCTGTTCAAGTAGGGTTAATAGGTTGCTACCGACCAAGCCTGATGCGCCCGCAATCATTACGTTGAAATGTTGAGCCATAAAAAAGTCCCTAGATAAAAACTATCAGGGACTATAGAGAACATTTCGTTATCATGCTGTGATTAAAGCTAAATTAGCTCGAAATAATCAGTTAATTCGGTTAAATCGACCTAAGCGGGCTACTCGACCACTTCTTCTTTAGTCAGGTTTTGGCGATGGAGCTTTTCTTTTAGGATATCCATCGCCCCTTTTTGTATTTGTCGCACTCGTTCTCGTGTGACACCAACGATTTCACCCACTTCTTCTAGTGTTTTAGGGGTGTCATCAATTAGACCAAAGCGATGATAAAGAATGACGCGTTGCTTCTCCGGTAAACTGTCGACTAAGCCAAGTAAAGCTTTATTGAGATCTTGGTTAACAATGTCGCGTTCTGGAAGCTCAAATACGTCGTCGTCATCAATAGTTTGGAAGTGGTCTTTGCTTTCGCCATCGTCATCCCAGCCATTGTCGAGAGAGAGGGATTGTTCCGATAACTTAAGCAGCTTGCTGACGTCTTCAGGAGAACGTCCGGTACGCGTAGCAATGTCTGATGATGTGGGTTCGTGTTTGCCTTCTTTTCGCAATTCTCGTTCTGCTTTGCTGCATTCTCGGATTTGCTTAGTCACGTGGACAGGCACGCGAATTGTACGCCCTTGATTCATAATCGCACGGTCGATGGATTGTTGAATCCACCACACCGCGTAAGTAGAAAAGCGAAACCCAAGTTCTGGGTCAAATTTGTCTACAGCTTGGATTAAGCCGATGTTGCCTTCATTGATGAGATCATAAAAATCCACGCCTCGGCTAGGTATAGCGCTTCGCCGTTCTGATGACTAAGCGTAGATTGGCATTGATCAAATTTTGTCGGGAGAGGGCATCGCCTGAGCGAGCTTTTCGGGCGATATGGCGCTCATCTTCAGCGCTGAGTAAGTCGTGATGAGAGACTTCTTTGAAATAACTGGTACCGATGTTGAACCCATCGTCACTTCGTGTTGTTGTCTGGCTTTCCTTAGCGTCTTTTCCCATAGAGAATCCTTTCTTACTGCTTATTATTATATGAATACTGCTAATATTTGGTTTATGGTGCATTCACTGTACGCTGTACCCTTACGTTACAATAAAGATAAAACAAATTACAATTAAATATTCATCAAAACAAAAAATTCACATAGTGAATTAATTGGGGCGATGTCGATATATAGCTTATTGATTTTTATGTTATTATCACTTTTGCTCGTTCATGTTGGTTTGCAATCTCTGTTTGAAAGATAACGAGCAAACACTCGGTCTAACGAGCAAATTCAAACAAAAAAACATGACATGGATACGATTTCATGAAGACAAGGTTGTGACATGGTTAAACTGCATTAGACTTTAGTCAAAATGTGCTCGTTATTGATATTGGTGTTAGAGGTAGACAGATAAATGAACGAACAACTTCAACAAAAATTGGAAGAGCTCCTTGTATTGGCAAAGTCACAAGGTGTTTCAATCGTAGGATTGGTTGATGCGCCGAATGCGGATCGTTGTCATATCTTCAAATCGATTGAAGCAGAGAGTAAAGCGGGAATTAGAAACCTCGACCAAATTATGATGAGGCAAGTATGTTCTGGGGCAACGGATGGTTGCGGTTCTTGTCATATGGAATCTTCTAAAGTGTCACAAGAAAGTCTCGCGCTGCTTTTTAGTGAACTGCAGCAGCCAAGCTGACTTCTCACGTCGAATTTTAGTGCCTCAGCCACATTTTGTTGTCAATAAAGTCCTCGCTCACCGAGGACTTTTTGTTAATAGAAACTTATCTATTCGCCTTGGTTTACCTAGTTTGAACCAGTACACTGTCAGCCACAAAAATATTGTCGTTTCGCTTTAGCCTTCAGTGAGATAGCGAAACTGATCCCCCTCATATCGATAACAAGAATGGATCTATGTTAGATAAACAGTTTGACGCGCAAATACAACATCGAATTGATCAAAAAACCAAGCCACTCGGTGCACTCGGTGCGCTAGAAAACGTGGCATTTCAGCTTGCTCAGATCCAAAGCAATCGAACCGGTAAGTTAGCACCGTCCATCTCCATTGACGCTCCGTCTGTGATTGTGTTTGCTGGGGATCATGGCATTGCTAACCAAGGGGTGAGTATCGCGCCCAGTTCCGTCACACAGCAAATGGTACTTAACTTTTTGGCTAAGTGGCGCCGCGATTAACTGTTTTTGTCGAACGAATCATCTCGCATTTTCAGTGGTGGACTGCGGAATGGAGGCCGCAGTTGAAAGTGATTCTCAAGACTTGATTGTGAGTCGTGTTGCCGCCAGTACCCATGACTTTTCTGTTCAAGCGGCCATGTCGATGGAACACGTGGCGCAAGGGTTATCGAGTGGTAGTGAAATTGTCACTCGCAAAGTGGAGGCAGGATGTGAACTGCTTATCTTTGGCGAAATGGGTATTGGTAATACGAGTTCGGCTTCGGCCTTATTGTCGAGCATTGCCCATGTGCCAGTGGAGCAGAGCGTTGGTTTTGGTAACTTAGTATTACTTTACAACAACTGTCGAGAAAGCGTGACTTGGTGCAGCTTGGTATCGAGCGATGCGCCGACAAGTCCGTCATGGAAGTATTAAGTGAAGTTGGCGGCCATGAGATTGTTCATATGGTGGGGGCCTTCATTAGTGCGGCCGAGCACAAGATTCCAGTTTTGGTTGATGGCTTTATTGTCTCTGTGGCTGCATTGGTGGCCACTAAAATGGTGCCAGAAACTCGTGATTATATGATCTTCTCTCATCGTTCCGATGAAGGGGCTCATAAACTGGTGTTAGAGCGCATGCAAGCGCGTCCGTTATTGGATTTATCACTGCGATTAGGTGAGGGAACGGGCGCGGCGTTGGCTTACCCACTACTGGCGTGCGCGGTTGAGTTCTATAATCACATGGCCAGCTTTGAAAGTGCCGGAGTGACGGTGTGAGTGATAAAAGGGGCGTAGAGAACCTCGAGGGAGATGACGCAAAAGCTCCTCGTTCCTCGTGGCTAAGGGTTCAGTGGCAACTATTTTGCTTGGCTCTGAGTTTTTTCTCTCGTCTTCCTATTCCCGCTTCAACGCCTTATTCCACGGAGCGGATGAATCGCTCTGGGCGCTATTTTGCGCTGGTTGGTCTGTTGTTAGGGGGGATTTGTGCGGCAGTGTACCAACTGTTTAATATGGGGTTGCCTTCGTCGGTTTCAATTGTGATGACCATGGTGGTAAGTTTGCTTCTAACGGGGGCGTTCCATGAAGACGGGCTCGCGGATATGGCGGATGGCATTGGTGGCGGGATGACACTCGATAAACGCTTAACCATAATGAAGGACAGTCGCCTAGGAACCTATGGGGCGGCAACTTTGATGATGGGGCTGCTTGTTAAATACGTGACGTTAGTGGAATTAACGGCAATTACCTCAATGGTCTCTGTGTGGATCGTTGGCTATACCACTAGCCGTGCCGTGGCGGCGTCATTTATTTCAACCATGCCTTATGTGTCTGATCCGGAAGGGAGTAAAAGTAAGCCCCTTGCCAATACACAACGTCCCGGCGAGTTACTTTTCTTAGCGTGCTGCGGTGTGTTACCTGCGTTATTCATTGGCATTGATTTCACTGTAATGGTCATTGTGCTCGCGCTCTTATTTCATGTCCTATTTCGTCATTGGCTACTACGTAGAATTGGTGGTTATACATAGTGATTGTTTAGGTGCAGCGCAGCAAATGATGGAGCTGCTGATTTATCTCGCGTTGCTGATGTATTTAGGACAATAGGCGGTAATTATTATGCCAATAGAGCTCATTTTAGGCGGCGCGCGCTCAGGAAAATCTGGCTTTGCGGAAAACCGAGTAAGAGAACTTGCGTCATCGTCTGTCGCATCTCAATCTATCGTTTCAGATGCGCTTGTTTCAGATGCGCTTGTTTCAGATGCGCTTGTTTCAGAAGCGGTTGTTTCAGAAGCACTGGTTTCAACATCACACACCATGCATTACGTTGCGACCTCGGAAGCTCTCGATGATGAAATGATCAGCCGAATCGAGCATCATAAGAGGCAGCGAGGGGAAGGCTGGACCGAATGGGAATGCCCGTGTGATCTTGCCTCGCTACTTAAGCGATTTGATGAGGGTGATGTAGTACTGATTGATTGCCTGACGCTTTGGTTAAACAATGTGATTTATTATCAAGGGCAATCATGCAGCAATCATTCTTTAGAGCAAGAAATTGAAGCGTTAGCGATGGCTCTGCAGCAGAGCTCTGCTCACATTATTTTGGTTTCAAACGAAGTGGGGATGGGAGTGGTGCCGATGGGAGAGGTGTCTCGTTTGTTTGTCGATAATGCAGGCAGGATGAATCAAGCGTTGGCACGCATTGCGCAGCAAGTAGTGTTGGTGGCCGCTGGTTTACCCTTGATACTAAAATCGATAGAGTGACTGAGTACGGTAGGCATAATACAATGATTGATATTTATCTATTGAGGCATGGAAAAGTGACTAAGCAAGGCCGCGCTTTATGGCCATACGGATATTTCAGTATCGTGTGAAGAGAACGCTCGTATTGCGGCGAACTTGAGCGCCTTATCCCTAGACTTAAAGCAGGTGATGACTTCACCGTTGCTCCGTTGTCACGCCGTTGCCGAGCAAGTCGCACACCAACAAGCCTTACCGTTACGCGTGGCGCGCGATCTTAGCGAAATGCACTTTGGTGATCTTGATGGTGTCCCCTTTGATACCATGTCGACACAAGAGTGGCAAACGCTCGAACCATTTTGGGTAAACCCTTCTCAAACCTCACTGCCGAATGCTGAGTCACTCAATGACTTTCACACACGTGTTGTCCGTTACTGGGCATCACTTGCCACGCAAAAACAAAATACCTTGGTGGTGACGCATGGCGGGGTGATTAGAATGATTCTCGCCCACCTATTAGAGCTTGATTGGACGAATGCCAAATGGTACTCGACGTTATCTATTCAAAACGGCTCACTGACACATATTCAAATTAACCCTAAATTTCCAGAGCACGTATTGATCAAAGCGATCGGTACGCCGATAAAAGGACCGAACGATGACGAAAGCTATTTGGGATCTGACGATTGCCTATAGTGGATTAGATGATCCAAAAATAGAGCAAGATATCGTATTAATTCAACGCTCGATTGAGCTACTTGAAAGTTATCAAGACGAGCGTTCGCAAGTGATTGCGATGCAAAACGCAATACAAACTCAGTCTGCGGCAAGTACGCTGCTGGCAACGGTCAATACGCTCGCGACGTGTGCGGCTTCCACCAATGCTATGAACACTCAGGCGAAGCAACTCATTGGACGTATCGCCCAATTGAGCTCTCAGCTAGAGCAAGCGTTTACTCCCTACGAAAATACGCTCGCGTTAGCTGACGTCGTGTTTATTGAGCAAGTGTTGGAGCATGCAGATCCCTGTGTTGCGGGGCAAGGTTTCCAGATAGAGCTATTACAACGTAACGCGCAAACGCAGTTAAGTATTGAACAAGAGCAGCTATTGTCGGCGATGCAAGTTGATGGCAGAGACGCATGGGGAAGACTTTACGACAATATTACTGGCGCACTACAAATCACGATACAGTGCGGTGATGAGCAAGAGACGATGGGTTTTTCTCAAGCGGCCAGTCTTCTTTATGGCAGTGAATTTGCCAAGCAAGAAGCCGCATGGAAGGGCATTCAGGCCGCGATGGCGCAGCATTCTCACTCTTTTGCGGCGATCTTGAATGCACTAGCAGGATGGCGCTTGTCGGAGGCGAAGAAGCGCTCGTCGCAGCAAACGGAGCATTTCTTAGATTCCAGTTTACGAGAGAATCGTATTCAGCGTGGCACGCTCGATGCAATGATGTCGGTTGCGCAATCGAATAAGCATATTGGTCAGCGTGCTGGTCGCTTAATGGCCAAAATTCATGGCCAAGATAAGATGACGCCTTGGGACCATCTTGCGGCTATGCCGCCACTAGGAGGCTCCGAGCCACAGGTGTACACCTTTGATGAGGCGATCGATGTCATTAAAGCCGCTTTCTCAACCGTAGAACCCGCGATGGCTGAATTTGTTCAAACCATGGTTGATAATGGTTGGATTGATGCCGAGCCATCAGAAAATCGTCGTTTGGGTGCGTACTGTACTAAATTGGCGGCAACGCGCACGCCCCTGGTATTCATGACTTGGGGCGGCAGTCGTTCCGATTTGTTGACCTTGGCTCATGAGTTAGGCCATGCCTTCCATAACTGGGTGATGAGAGACTTACCACTTTGCCGAACCCGTTACCCAATGACTTTGGCGGAGACGGCGTCTATTTTTGCTGAAAATATTGTTCGTGACTACCTACTGAGCCATGCGGTAAGCCCTGAACAAAAACTTGAAATGTTATGGGAAGAGTTATCGTCGGCTTACGCATTGACCATCAACATCCCGGTTCGCTATGAGTTTGAAAAAGCGTTTTATGAGGAGCGTCAGCACAATGAACTCGACGCTGAGCAACTATGCCAATTGATGTCTGATACATGGCAGGTTTGGTACGGGGATTCAATGGAAGGGCAAGACTCTTATTTTTGGGCGAGTAAACTTCATTTCAGCATCTCTGAGCTAAGCTTTTATAATTATCCGTACCTGTTTGGCTACTTGTTTAGTTTAGGGGTGTACGCACAACGCTCGGTTAAAGGGGAGGCGTTTTATTCCGATTACGTGTCATTACTTCGAGACACGGGATCATTTTTAGCGGAAGACGTCGTATCGCAACACATGGGGCGTGACTTGACACAGCCTGAATTTTGGCAAGAGAGTATGGCAAGACTAGAGCAGAAAGTGGATCAATTTGAGGCGTTGTTGGACGCCATTTCATAACTGGTCAACTGTTTTACCGTGTGTGGTATTGAATCAAAGTGCGGCTAATTAATTCAATTAGTTGCATTTATTGGGACGATTTATGTTCAAATCGAGGTATTTCGTCTCTCTAAACGCGATTTACTTCGATAAACGCGATCATCTCCGTATAAATTTACGCGCTGATTCATTACCATACCGCTGTCAGATAGGGAGCAGCGCATGACGAAATCGTTTTTTCGCCAATCATTTCTTAAAGATACGTTAGAAACCCAGATTGAGTTTCAAGCGAAATCCATGGTGACCGATGCTCAGGTATCAAAATGGATCTTACTCACCGTGGAATGTTGGAAGTGACACCGTGTTCGGTCAATCAGGACACGAAACATATCATCATCTCTTGTGGTATCCATGGCGACGAGACAGCGCCGATGGAGCTCGTCGATAAGATGGTGGAAGACATCGAATCCGGTTTTCTTACTTTGAGATCGAGGTGCCTGTTTATTATCGCTCACCCCGAGTCTACGAATAAACACACTCGTTACATTGATGAAAACTTAAATCGATTGTTTGATGAACGTTCGCATCCAATGAACCGCGAAGTGGCGATTGCCAAGCATTTGAAGTCACAGGTGACGGCGTTTTATCAAGGTACGCTTGAATCACAACGCTGGCATTTGGATTTGCATTGCGCAATACGAGACTCCGCCCATTATTCGTTTGTGGTAAGTCCGAAAACGCGCCACCCAGTTCGCAGCCAAGCCTTGTTTGATTACGTGGCCAGTGCACACATTGATGCAACGCTACTATCTAACTCACCATCGAGTACATTCAGTTGGTACTCCGCTGAAAATTTTGCCGCTCAGGCACTCACGATGGAGTTAGGGCGCGTAGCCAAAATTGGTGAGAATGATTTGGATAAGTTGCTCGCGTTTGATATCGCGACAAGGGATCTCTTATCGAACGAGACTGCAGAACATATCGCTAAGCCACCTGTCATGTATCGCGTCTCTAGAACCATTGTTCGCCATCAAGAAGATTTTGATTTTTTGTTTGATGAACAAGTTGCTAACTTCACTGAATTCAAACATGGCGAAGTATTTGGTCATGATGGCGATAAGCCTTTGATGGCAAAGAATGACAACGAAGCGATTGTGTTTCCTAACCGCAATGTTGAAATTGGTCAGCGCGCAGCATTAATGGTCGTTAAAGTCGCGATTCGCTACGAGGATGACCAACTCATCTACGATTAACAAAAAATAGTGGCGTATTTTAGCGCCACTGTTATTCTCCTCTTATGAAATTCAATCAGTTACTGAATAGAAACCAGAGACGCTGGCGCAATTTAATTATTGCTATGAGTAGCGTCTTGCTAGGTTGTGCTTTTCTTCACCTTTCAGTGGGTGAAATCTTAATTAATCCCTTTTCTCCTAATAGTGCACTAGAGTCACGGTTACTGTATGACTTAAGGATGCCCCGTTTACTTGCTGCTGCGGCTATTGGTGCTGCGTTGGCACTTTCTGGTGCCGCTTTGCAAGTGCTGCTGGGTAACGTGCTTGCTGAGCCTGGTGTACTGGGTATTTCCGGTGGCGCCAGCCTAGGCATGGTTTTGGTGCTGTTTCTATTACCAGTGGCTGCAACCCCCTTAGCGTTCATGTTGGCCGGGGTGGGAGGGGCGTTATGTTTTACGTTGCTTCTGGTGGGCATGGCGCGCGCCATGCGTTTAACGACCACTCGCCTGTTATTGGTTGGGGTTGCACTGGGAATTTTATCGAGTGCTGTCGTGACATGGGCTTTTTATTTTAGTGATGACTTAAGTATTCGTCAGTTAATGTACTGGCTGATGGGCAGCGTAGGGGGTGTCAGTTGGTATCAGCACAGCCTGACACTGATTATGATTCCGGTCGCAGTATGGTTATGCTCAAAAGGGTCAGTGCTTGATAAACTTATGGTGGGCGAAGTCCATGCGCAGCAACTGGGTGTTGATGTACACCGTATTCGTTGGCAGTTAATACTTGCGGTGTCGCTATTAGTCGGTGGTTCGGTCGCGTTAGGTGGGGTGATCAGCTTTGTTGGTCTTGTTATCCCTCATCTGCTTCGGCTGGCTTTCGGGACGGAGAACCGTTATCTCTTGCCGCTGTCTGCGGTATCCGGTGCGGCGTTATTAGTGGTTTCAGACATATTAGCTCGCACTGTGCTTGATTCTGCTGAACTTCCCGTTGGCGTGATGACGACGACTATTGGTGCGCCTGTGTTTATTTGGATGTTGGTAAAGAGTCATGATACAGGTTCATAATTTAGCGGTGGGCACGCGTTTATTACCGTTATCGGTGAGGATTCCTCAAGGTAAAGTCACGCACGTCATTGGCCCTAATGGCAGTGGTAAAAGCACCTTTTTATCAGCATTAGCGGGCGTACTCAGTGCAGAAGGAGAGGCCGTAATCGATGATGTCTCAATGGCGACGTTATCATTGGCAGATTTATCCTTACTACGAGCCTATTTAAATCAATCGTCACGTCCGGCTTTTAATATGCTTAGGTTTATCAATATTTGTCGCTCTCCATTCCAAGTTGTGCCACCTCAAGTGCTGCGATCAACGCAGCGGTAGAAGAGATCACTCAGTTGTTAAACTTAACGTCAATGCTAACTCGAACCGTTCATCACTTGTCTGGCGGTGAATGGCAACGAGTGAGGTTAGCGGCGTGTTGTTTACAGATTTGGAAGCCCATCAACCCCTTTGCCAAGCTACTGATCCTTGATGAACCTTCAGCACCGCTTGATGTAGGCCAAGAAAAATATCTGCACGAAATGATCGCGCGGATTACCCAACAGGGTACCGCGGTCGTCGTCGCCAACCACGATCTGAATGTGACGCTAAAGCGAGCTGATCACGTCGTTATGCTCAACAACGGCGTGTTGGTACAGCAAGGCGATAGCCGCAGCGTATTGACGGAAGAGAACGTGAGTGACGTTTATTCAACCCGAGTGCAGCGGGTGAAGATCAATCAACGGGATTATTTACTTTTTGATGAGTAAGGTGGCGACGGTTTGGTTGGTTGCATTAAAGGTGACAACGAACACAGTTAAGATGGCTACGTTCTGGGAAATGCAAATCTAGCGTACTGGTTAGCTTCAGTCTGTACTATCGTTATAACGGTGTCAATTCAGGCCAGTTCCTAAAACAGATAGACATATGATTCAACTATTTGATGTTGAGAAAGCCTTACGAGACCTTTAGACCTCTAAGGGTTACCTTTTTAACTTTGATTACTTTCGTATCCTTTTTCAAAGAAGGTAGCCCTTATTATTTTAATTGAATCAATATAACCATTTGATAATTAGTTAAAATATCAAAATTCAGGTTCTATCATTCGTAATGATGCCCAGTATCGACACTGTTATACTGTTGATAGCTTTTAGACATTTTTTCAGCAATAGGTTTGAGCATGGTTCGATTCATTTGGATCACGCCCATGGTTTGAGTTGTTTCACTCTCGGGAGAAAACCAATTGAATGCGGTCCACCAGGTGGCGCTAAACGGCGGGCCCTCAGGGTTATATACACCTTTACCGGATACAGGATCCAATAACCAGGCTGCTCTTTTGGCGTAAACTTGATTGAAGGCTTGACTAAACACCTCGGCCTGGTCATTTTGCAGATAATTATTGTCATAACTCCATCGTCCAAATTCTGTGATCAAAATGGGTTTATCTGGATGGTTGCTGCGCCTTAGATCCAGATTTTCACCTTGCTGCTCTTTTAAATGGTCAAAATTGGTATGCTGATTGCCAGGATCGAATCTTCTGTGGTGAGTTTCATCATAGAGATTCAAGCCTACTACATCAGACGCCTCTAAACTTGCATCCCGGCTTCGGTCTTCGGTCGCGATGGCTTGTGCAATTAATCTGGTGTCGTCAAATGGTCGAACCGCTTGCTTAAGTTGCTGCTGAAGCTCTAATCTGCCCGTCTGGTCACCGGATTCATTCATGGTGCCCCAAAACCAAACCGAAGGACGATTATAGTTTGATAGTACCATCTGTTGTATCATCTGACGTGCTTGTCCCTGTCTGATAATTTTGTCAAATTCACGCTTTTCACTTACCCAATAAACGGGAATTTCTTCCCAAATAGCTAACCCTAAACGATCGGCGTATAAGTTAGTGTTCAAATTTGATGGAAAGTGACCCGTGCGCACAAAGTTTGCGTTCAACTTGTGCTTAATTATCTTTAAGTCATCAAGAATGACCTTATTCGGCATTGATGGGCCGTATACCTTGTGATCCTCTGTTCGGCCAATGCCGCACTAGGAAGGGCGCGACCTTGTCGTTAAGATGAATATTGTGTTTTTCCGTGGAAAGCGTCCTCACCCCAAACTGAGTCTGATACTTGTCCAGTATAACGCCACCTTTCATCACTGTGGATTCAAGAACATACAAATTAGGCGTTTTCATCGACCATAAGCGCACATTAGGTAGAGTTAAGCTGGTTCGGTTTATACCAACATGGTTTGGTTTTACGGTGTGAGTTATGGCTTTTCTTTCAACCACTCCGTCCTTTAAATCATCAGCAAACTCAGACAAGATGTTGTTTTCATTTACGCTGGCCTGATAGATATTATGCTCGACAGTTATCCTTTCATCACTAACGCCCTTGTTGTTAAGTGTCGTGGTAATTTCCACTCTGCCTTGGATGTCAATGGGTCTGACATCAGCGCGTGCAATATGAAGTGTATTGCTTACTTCTAGGTAGACTTGACGTAAAACACCAGTATAGGTCCACCAGTCTGAACGCTTTGGGGGGAAATAGATGGGGTCATTAATACCTGGGGTGGCTGTGGTGGTTTGCTTGTTATCAACCCTAACCAGCAAAGTATTCACATCGTCTTGGTTCAAATGCTCACCCACATCAAAACTAAAGGGCAAGTGAGCAACATTATGATGACCAAGGTAGTGGCCATTTAACCAAACGTCAGCCGTGTAGCTGACAGAGTGAAAATTCAGTTTAACTGTTTTCCCTTTCCATTCCCCGTCAGAGTGAAATTGTTTACGGTACCAGGCTCCACCATACTGTTTCATGGAATCACTTGGTTTCAACCCATCCTCATTGCCATTGCCGTTATAATCATTGATCTTATAGCCTGATTTGTTAATCGGCATGGGAACTTGGCTGGTCTCCCAGTTATGGTCATCAAAATCAGCATTTAGCTTGTCTCCCGCTTCCCGTTGCAGTTTTTTGATAATCTCATTTGTTCTTGGCTTTAAACTTAAGCCATCCGTGTCCATATTGCCCGCGTATTGGTAGCGCCAATCCCCGTCCAAACTAATGTACTCACGCCCCTTATGTTTATCGAAAGAAGGGATAACATGCCCATTTTGAAAGAATGTTTGAAAGCTGCCTTTACTCACTGGCTTGACACTTGTGTGGCTGTTGCTAGGCAAGGGTTTTACATTTGGTACAGGGATATTGACAGAGCCGTCTTTCTTAGCAACCGGAGGGGCTTTTCCGTAGTCTGGCTCCTCTCCTTTTTCCTTTAGAAAGTGAACCTGGCTGATAAAATAATCGCCACTCCAGTGCTCACCGACGATGACTTCTTTGAGGCAACTCAGGTCTATTTTGCCCTTGAAGTGCTTATCTAGCTCCAGGCTCATCAAGGTCCATTGGTTTTTAACTGCTTTGTCGTCAGTCCAGCTTGATGCTGTTTGACCTCCGCAATCCTTTAACATCACCCAGGCACTGTTGTTATTATCAGTATCCTTGATATCAAAGCGTAAATGGGACATTGAGCTAGCATCAAACGCATCTTCCTTTGGGAATATATGAATGGATCGGTCTTCTTCAGCGGGTTGCCAACCTCCATTTTTACCGCCAAACGGGGTTAAACGAACCGCGTTAGACTCGCCTTCAGGCCCTCCCCTGTGCACCCAGCCTCCCCGAGTTCCCTTATGGCTTAGGCGGTAGCTCGATTCATTTTCAAAGTCTTGGAATACTATTTTTTTATATCCGCTATCGAACGTTAATTTATCGGTCGGGAGGGGAGTTTCAGTCGCACTAACATTCAAATTAAATATAATTGAGATGCCAGTGAATATCACACGCATGGGCGAAGTAAATGGTTTTTTAATAAGCATATTATCTTCTCATTTAGAAGCAAACTTCTTTTAATAGTTACAGTTATCAATATCAAAAGAAAATTTGATATTGATAATAACTTTGCATTACATCTAAATGGATTAACAATCAAAGACTGCAGCAAAATTACTACGGTTTCTGATTTGTATTAGTATGATTTTCTCGCTAGTCTTCCTTTGTGTGCTTTTGCATCAATGGCTTAGAGGTGGTTCTTGTGACTTATTAATGGTTGGTTTAATAACGTTCATGTTTAATCTTCTATAAGGTAAATGTTTTGGACATAACACGCTGATAATGACCCGTTTATTTCAAAGTTACTTATTGCACTGCTACCTATAAATAACTTTAAATGTAGGTGACCAAAAAATAACTCGATTGCATCACATCGAATGTACTTTAACTCATAATAAGATGAAGAATAATGCCTTTTAATTGCTATAGAAAAAAAGATTGGCCATTTTAATTCCAAGCGCTTTCATGTCTATCACGCTGGTATCGACAATGGTCAGCGCACAGCCTTGTAGTGCAGTTTTTCCAGATATATTTCAAACAGTCAATGGTGGCACGTTAAAGTTAGGCTGGACAACCGACATAAAAACAGCGAATGGTGACGCCACATTACTGTAGTTGCAAAATTTGGCGATGAAAATGTAATAAAGTATGGGGTGAAATGTGATGGCGGTGAATGCATTGCAGTGGGAGACGGTGATGTTAAGTCAATAGATCGCGTTGTCATTCCCAGTGCTGACGGAGGCGAGAAGATATCTAATTCAGGTGAGCTAACAGGTAAAAAATACGCATCTGTCAGCGTGCCAATGCGCAGTGAAACACGCTTGGTCGCCCCCAGCGATGGAATGATAATAGGTCAGCTCTCATTACAATATCGAGCGACCATTACACTATCATCTGGAGATTATTATATAGGAGAGTTAACAAATGAGTCGCCTCATCCGATTATAAAATCAAACGGTGATGGACCAGTAAGGATATTTGTTAACCGCGCGTACAGTGCAGCCTATAACACCCAAATCTTAGGCTCAACCGACAGCCCAATACTCTTGCATGTAAATGATAGTATTAATACTCAAACTAACTTCATTACTGCAAATACGCTGCTTTCTTCTGCCAGTTCGATAAAGATTGGTGCAAATAGTGACCATAACCCCAATGGGCAAACAATAGGGCTTTCCGGTGGCTTTAACGCGCCAAATATCGAGCTGGAAAATAACCAAGAAAACCTAAAATTCGTTGATGTTGCTGATAAATTTAGTTCTTGTGATATGAATGACAATGGCGGCGGTATTCCAGTAGGGTGGGAAAAAGTGGGTAGCATAGTCGGCACTAAATTAGAAGCCAACTACATCGCGAGGGCCATCATTGAAAATCCCACTAACAACGAGAAGCAAAAATTTGACTTTCGCATTAGAGACGACTTTATGGGTGAAGCCGATTATTGGCCAATGGAGCTTGCCAAGGTTGTTAACCAAAATGGCGGGGGTAAGGTAAAGGCTGGCGTAAAACAAGAAGGCCAGGCTGACCCAATACCAGAAAGAAGTGTCAGCGGTAATGATATCTGGAGCAAGGATAAGAGTGCAAAGGCTAAGGTTATCACCCTATTAAAACTGCATAACATACATGAGATAACGGCGAGCACTTCGCTTAAGGTTGGCGCGGTTGTGAAGGCAACGATTGAGCATAAAGGCGAACTTTATCAGGTTGAGTTTAAGGTAGAAGAAGCAAATAAGGGAGACATGCTCCAATGGCCGTTTGAGCTGGCAAAAAGGATTAATGAAAAAAATATACCCGGCATTCAGGCTGGCAACAGGAATATTGAAGGTGTTGTTGCTCCAGTGCAGTCTAAAAAAGGCAATAAGGTATGGTCAACGCATAAGCAGTCCAAATTTGAGCTCAAGATCACCCACCCCGGGGGAGGGGTTCTCCCCCCAGATGACAGGATCCCACCCATCGCTTGTGAGCGAGTGTTTGATGATGTACTGCAAACAAGTGGGAACGGCAGAATTATTATTGACTGGAAGACCAATATTGCCCAAACCAGTACGGGTACAGGACGATTACCAACAAAAAACCTCTTTAACTTCCATGGTCAAGGGGACGGTTATTTAGGAGACGTTCCAGATTATGCTGGTGACTTTAGAAAGTTCGATAGAGCCGTCGTGAATGGGTGTGATCGTGCTCATGACCAACCTAGCTCCCGCCATGAATGTCGTGTACGAGACAATAGCCATATAGTCTCTATTGGGAGGTTTAATATCCCTAAACCAGTAAATGGTAGTACACACGAGAATATTACACACGGAGAGTTCAAAGCGAGCAATTATGAAAGGTTGCGCTCTCAATATCAGGCAAACCTACGTTTAACTGCACCGCCGGAAGGCATGCGCATAGGTACCATAGATTTTGACTCTGGTACTAAGGTCACTTTTGGCTCTGGTGATTATTTCATTCAAGAGTGGCAAGACAGTGACAAAAGAAACCAGGTTCATTTCGAGACAGCCGGAGAAGGCCCGGTGCGTATCTTTTTTGATAATCAATCGCCCCTTATTATTCCTCACAAGTTTAAGGTTGTTGGTAATAATGAAAAATTATCTCCGATATGGATACACTCCAATAGTTCTATCAATGACTTAAAACATGCGGCGGGTCACTCCAATACTTCAACTTTTGTCGATACGGCACTTTCTGCCGCTGACAATGTATATCTTGGGTTTCAATGGGAATTTACTGGCGCCGTTAACGCCAGTAAAGTATTTGCCCATAGGGACGCTAAACTGGAGTTTAGTAATGTCAAAGACTATCTCAATTGTGGTGCAGAAACCCCGGATATTCCGGAGGTAGAAATACAACCTAACGTACTGGAGGTAACGGCGACCACTGATGTAATTGAAGATGGAAAAAATCCGCTTTATTGGTTATTTGAACGCAATGCAGATATGGGGGCTGGCGCGTTTACCCTGACAGGTTTTGAGTTCAGGCTCAATCTTGCCAAACCGTAGCTATTGTCACTCAGCTTGCGATGAAGCATGGTCACTTGCCATGGGGTCAGGTAAAGGCAATGAAGTTAACCAATTCCTACGGTCAGTCTATAACCCTTAACCCTTCAGCGTTCACATCAACAACGGTCGATGAGGCTGAAAGCGAAGGCACGCCGACGGGCCCCTGGGAAACCCTCGACCTCAGCGAAAGCTTTACCATGCCAACCGAATATGTTGATGTCGAAATATTAGATGCAACCAAGGGTAACATGGACGCTTATGGTTGGGGTGGCATCAGTGGCATGGATCTATTTGGTTTCGAAACACCAGACAAGTCAGCACTACCTGAGATAAGTAACTTTTCGGTAACTGAATTAAGCGACACAGATGCCATAGTGTCTTTTGATTCTAATGTGCCCACTTATGCAAGAGTTTTATTTTCTAGCAATGCACAATCTGTCATAGAAACTAACGCTGGTGAGCATTTAGAAAATACTCACCAAGTACACATATCCACTAACGGAGAGGGCGAACTAAAAGGCCTTGTCAGTGTGATTGCGGTTAACCAAGATGGGCGTTCGATTCAAGAGTGGAACGATACCCTGGTGAAACCAGCCTATCTGGGTGCATCTAAGGGTATCGCTAAAGGTATTGGTGATGTCACCTTTAAAGATAATGATGGCAATTGGATCAATGCACCTCATATCTACAACAGAGACGGGTTTAAAACCGACTATATCACCTCATGGTTGACGCCAGATAATGCTTGGAATGAGTGGCTGGATACCAAATTATTAAGTGATATCTATAATGATGGAAAACTGTTTCAGGCCATTAGTTTCCAGTTTGGCGATAACCCAAGTATCCCCAGTGACTCTGAAAGAGCCAAATATCTGGACTATATTCAAAATTTCGCAGCTCGTATTCAAGAGGCTCGTAAAATAGCGAACCCAGGAGCTAATACGAATACATTGATTAGTATCGAGGCAGAATACAATGCTCCAGGAGGCAATTTAAAGAATTGGCCTGGCTACAGTAAGCTGATGAATGATGCGATGAATATTCTCCATAGTAATGATATTGATGTTTGCCTGTTTGCAGGATCCTGGGACTTTCACAACTATATTCCCAAGTCATTGGAAGATGCTGCGCCAAATGCCGATTGCTTTGCAACCCAAAGAATGGCAGCTTCGACAGATAGCACTCATGGCTTTCAGGACACCAGCACTCCGCATGAACAACTCGTGTGGAAGCGAGAGTACCTTATTCACGGGACCGTGGCCGAAAAAGCATTTAAGTCTAAAGACGAAGTGATTCGATTTAGTAATTACCTGAGACGTAAATTTATGCGTCCCGTTCGATTAGATTACCTCATGGTGTCAGAATATCCAGGTTCACTTCGTGATTTTGAAAAACCACAAGATGCTCAAGAGATAACTAGTTGGTCAGGTGCTCAAGAGTATGTTGCCAAGCAGTTCTGTGAACAGCGCCAGGATTTAATCGATGCAGGCCTGACCGCTATGTCTTGGATGGCCTATAGAGATAACCCCAACTTAGGTGGCCCTTATGGTGCAGCAGAAAAACACAAAGGCTTGTTGAATCAACATCATCAAGAAAAGTCACCCGAGCTAGCGACATCAGTCTGGGAGATTTGGAACCAATGTAAAGACTAACCTGACCATGTGTCCAGTCTACAATCCAATACATAAAATGCTGGATAAGGGCTGTACACGTAAAGACGAAATGCTTTAGGAGTAAAAGTTAAAACTAAATATTAGTTTGATGCCAACAATATTGATGGCATCAAACTATTCAATAGTTCCAGTAAAAAATAGGTCAATTAGCATTTTATTTAGACAGGAACACTCTGTCGCTTTACTTGCAAAGGTCCGACGAAACAACATTGAAAGAGCCAGTGATAAAGCTTGTGATACATATTGAGTGATGCGGGCGTGCACCTGTTGGTTAGCACTCGCTTTAAAACAGCATTGAGCAACAAAGCAGGCTCACGACTAAAAAATCTGCTCTTAGAGAAGGCATCATTAAGAAACACAATAAGTTTACATGTAGGTTTACAGGAAATATTGCTTCTTTTCCACAGGCTTGGGTTTGTATTGCTTTAGTATTTCTATTTTAAAAGTGTATGCTTTCAATTTATCCAGATTTAGTGTGAACTAACTTGAATGAAGCGGTTGATTAACAATGTAGCATCATGAAAATATGAGCGATAACGATTGTGTATGACATCTATATACAGAGCAGAAATAATATTTAAAATCATCAATTAGGAACAGAATAAAGATTAGCCATCATATATCGCTAGTGAACACTCTTAGATAGTGTATGGTTTTCAACGCCTTGATGTAATTGATGCGCTTGTTGTATGGATGTGTTAGTTGCATGTTGTTTTTCTATATCTCTGATTTTCCATTAATAAAGTTGAATTGCATCGCAATTAGTATTCCTATTTATATTCCGGTTTTCTTAAGTCGATTATAAGTACTTAATGATAATAACATTGGGTGAAAATATGATCAGATTTGGAAAAATATCTGTGCTAGTGCTTGCTAGCGTGCTGTCAGGGTGCGGTAGCGATGACGAATCGGCAGCCACCGAAAACATTGCCGTGAATACACGAGCTTTAGCGCTGTCAGGGCATGGTTCACAAGGCCAGTTGGCCTCTATTCAATTAAGGTTCTCAGAAGATCTTGCTGAAACGGCTTACTTTGAGGCTTTTGAATCAGGTAATGACAAAGTGCTGGTTGCTAGTGATGGCTTAAAACGCATTGATACGTCAGGTAATGAGGCTCGTCTTGATATCGAATTTAAACCAGGTTACCAACTTGGTGAAGGCTCGCACCAAAGCCAAATCACACTAAATTTGTGTAAAGATGCTTTGTGCAGGTCACATTACTCGGGATCACCAGTAGTGGTTGATGTGACACTACAGGTCAGCATGAATGACAAACTCGAGTCGTCATCCGCTTCGCCTATTTCACTTTCGGCGTTACAAACCGAAGGTACTGTAGCATATAAGTCTTCTTGGGTTGCAAAGCTTTCCGGTCCAGATAATGGCATTCACTTGTCTACCACAACAAGTAATGCGGCGTTATTTGCAGATAGCCACGCAACGCGTGCGCCTGATGATTCAGAATTGTCGCTGAATCTTGTTATGACATCACCTATGAATATGCAGGCTGGCGACTATGCGAGCGTATTGCAAGTTAACGCATGTTACGATCAGTTGTGTGAGTTTCCTGTTGTAGACAGTCCAATTTCTATTCCAGTGGACTATCGGGTAGTAGCCGATGCCAGTACGGTTGTGTCAGAGGGGCTACAGAGCACTGTTGTTCAACAATTCAGTGGTAAGGTTGTTCAATCTGCCTATGATGCACAAAGTGATGTATTGGTGGTATTGACCAACTTTCCTAACAAAGTCATTGTAATGAGTTTAACGGATGGAATTGAGCAATCGATAGACGTTGATGATATTCACCAAACTCGAAATAAGATTGTTTTTGCTAAGAGTGGTGATGCTCAAATTATTTACGTAGATCTTGGTAAGAAAGGGCTAACACTAACTCGCGAAAGTACAGATTCTCCGGAGTTTGGTACTTTGTTAACGGACTATGAGCAAGTTCCTAAGCGAGTGCTTATGGCATTTGGTGATTATGTCTGGTTCTATACCAGTTCTGGTTTGGGCGCAGAACAAGAAATTCTGGTGCAAAAAATTAGCACAGGGGAAGAAACCTCGATTGACATCAATTTACCTGATGTCCGCTTGGTTGCACTAATGCACCCTAACGGTAAAAAAGCTTACTTATACACCGACTCTTTGTTAAATCAATATTTAGCCGTGTTAGGACTTAGTGATCCTATGGCACCAACAGTAACCTTGGTTGATTCTGAAATTACCGATTTTGGCTCGGTGCTTTGGATGGATAAATCGGGTGAAATGATGTATTCCAAGCGTGGTGACCGATATTGGGCAACTGATGAGCAAGCGTTTGATCGTCTATGGGCGGGGGCATTGCCGAAAGGGTTAGATGTTTTTGACACCGAGCAAGTGGCATTCATTGATGGTGCTCATCATACCGATAAAATTCTGGTTGTTGACAATCCTGCTGCGGGGCAGATACGCATACTAGATAGTGGAAGTGCTACAGAATTGGCGCGCTATACCACGGGTATACTGGATGAACTTAATATACTTAGTGGTCACTATCCACGTTATGCATTTTTTGACAACAACGACAAGGTAATTGTTATCGGTGAATCGACGAGCAACTCTAGTGAATATGTGGTGATGAGACAAAATTAATTGCAGCAATATAATTAAAGGGCCGAAGGGCCCTTATTCTATTACGCAGACTTACCGCCAGTATTATACGATCGGTGCTAAGTCAGCAGGGCGGTAGTAAACCGACTTGAGTACTTTGCCTTTACGAATCGTTTTCGCATCAGAGACGAAGTCTTCCGCACACTTAGCAATCACGTAAGCCCCTTTTTGAACGGCCATCAAAGTGATGCCTTGGGTCGCATAATGCGCTTCTGTTTCTGCGTACTCTTGTTCGTTACGACAAACTTTGCTCATGTTGCTGGAATGGATTTCATCCCAGCACTTGATGAAGTCGATGTTGCGATTCGCCGCCACGTGCAGTAGCAATTCAATCAAATAGCTAATGGCTACGTTTGCTTCGACTTTGTCGTCACCTAAGTGCACCAGTCGCCCCATTAATACGTAAACCGAGTCGATGATGGCATCAGCTTGTTCTACTTTTGAGTCAGCTTCTGCAAGTTCCGTCATCTCTTCGATAGCTAGCGAGCTGTGCAGCGTGTCGGCTGCGTCGTCTAGTGTCTCGGGTGCGTTAACCGGTAAGTCGAACGTGGCACGAAACTCAGTGATATCACGATAAAGGTGGGCAAAAATCTCTGGTGTCAGTTTTGTTAGTTTCATTGATAATTATTCGTTAGGCAACAGTGCTTGTGATCCTATCAAACGCGTTTCGTTATAGCTAGATTAAGTTGGTATCGTAACGGTAAGGACACACTCTGTGACTAATTTTAGCTTGTAAAATTAGTGGTGCTTCTATAAGGTTTATATACAAAGTGATTGATATCTTGCAAGGTTTTGCTTATGAGGCTATCACGTCATATATTTTTATTGGATTAAAAAATGATGGAGCGACGACCGCTCGGTTGTTTATGGTTAATGTCTGACAGGCGGTGAATGGCTTTTGTTAGGCAGCCAGTTTCAAAAGGTACACGTACTTTTTGGAAACGACGTTTTGGAATTAGGGTCCCGATTCGTCACAAAAAGCCACCTCGAAAGAGGTGGCTTTTTACTTGATGATGTTTGCCTTCTAAAAACCTAATGTAAATACGTTGTGATTTAGCCACATTCCGATAGGTCTTGGTAAAAGCTGTCGAATTTTCCCCACAAATGAAGCAGCTGATTGAGCGCTGGGTCGTCAATAAATTTTGCGTTAATGTGCTGGTGTCCGCTCATTAGTACTAAAAAATGACTTGTGATGCTTTTTGCTTGTGGAATCGCATGCCATTGCGCCAATAATTCGTTTTCGCTGACCTCATTGCTGCGCGCAAGCTCGATACCGCTGTCTTCATTACGCATAAAAATAGCAAGAGACATTTTCATGATTGCTCCATTGTCGCACACGACTTTTGAGCGCGATGGTAACAGTTATTACATTACCTATCACCATATGGAATAGTGAAATTTGTGAGCGTTTGTAAAGCCTTTATGACGGGTGATTACACGCTAGCTTTGATAGGGTGTTGAGCATCTGCATTTATGCGCCAAGGCGAGGATTAATCGCTGGCAATCACTTGCTGAGATGGGGTATTTGCATCGTTGTGCTGCATTGAATCCATGACGTCGTAGGTGATGCAGTAGGTGATAAGTAATACGAGTGGAATAAATTTGATCCAAGCTTTCATAGCGATAGTCTCTAATAGGTGAATACTGAGAAATTATCACTCACTTGGTTACGATGAAATCGCTATTATCGCAATGTTACTTTGCTGTCTTCATTCATTCTTGTTATGCCAGCGTTGACAGTATTCATCTCTAAAGAAACGAATACTGTCAAGCTAACGGCTATCGGTCGAGTTAGCTGACAAATAGATATGGGAATAGTTTTTTACGCTCAACTTCACTAAGGCCACTGACACGGGCAATATTGTTATCGGGTATGGCGTCTGGATCCGGGTAGTGCTTAAGTACTTTTGCCATACTCGCTTCACGAATTAAATGGAAAATAGGATAAGGGGAACGGTTCGTCAGGTTCTCTGCGTCTTCAGGTTCGGCACCACCAAAACAGTAATTTGGATGGAAGGTAGCAACTTGATAGATGCCTTCCCAATCATTTTGTTTAATGAGCGCTTCCACCCAATCGATAAAGAAGTTGTAGTCCATGAAGTCATCAAGCATGTTAGGCACGACGACCAAAGTCGTTTCGAGGTCTTCGGGCTCAGTTTGCTCCAATAGCATGAGTTCTCCCAAAATATCCTCTAGCAGTCCTTCTTCTTTATTCGCTAAGCTGACAAAGGTCTTGATCTGCTTATTGCGCTCTGGTTTTGCAGCAAAAGGGCATAAATTTAGCCCGATTACGACCTCTTTTAACCATTGTTGGACTTGCCCTTCAATGTGGACAATTTCTTCTCGTAACGACATAACACTCTACCGATAAAATTCTTAAATCGGATTATATGATCGCTGAAGACGTTTCGCTAATAATCACTCAAAATAACCGTTAAGCGGGAGAGTTGACGGTTAGCACAGACTCGCTGACGAGTTTTAGCTTCCAACAAAGTGCGAATAGCAGTAAGTATAATATTCCCCCTCCTTCTACGACCCCGAGCCATTGAGAGTGTTGCCAGCAATAAAGTAGAAAGAATCCGCCTAAACTGCCGCCTATGTAATAGTGCACCAAATATAATGCGGTTGCGGTCGCTTTGGCCTGTTGCGCTTTTTGGCTTACCCATGCATAGGCTAAGGTATGCGTAAAGAAAGCGCCGCCACTAATGAATAGTAACCCTACAACCATTGCAGGAATGGTGTCGACAATGGCAATGAGCATCCCACATAGGCTAATGGTCGCACCGAGCGCCATTCCGGTGATAGGGGAAAGTGACGACGCCAAATACCACTCCATTTGGAGCTTAGTGTACCAGCGAGGTAGCAAAGAAAAATCAGTGCCGCCATTGCGATGGGCAGGTTGTGAGGCTCACTGACTAGCCGAAACCCCATGACTGAATATAGGTTAACAAACAAGGCAAAATTTACCCCGCCAATAAGCATGGCAAGCCATATATTGCGATTGGAGAGATGCATCACTAAGGCTCGGTTGTGGTGGCGGAACATGCCTCTAGTGGGTTTAAAGTGTTTTTGTTCCGGAAGCAGCCATGCCACTATTAAGACGCATACAAAGGTAAAGCAAGCGATAACAATGACAGCGGTTTGCCAATCAAATATATCGGTTAATACGCCCCCTGCGATACGGCTAGCTGATTCCCCCCAAAGAATTGGCTGCAATGTAACCGCCAATCGCATTGTTAAATGCTTCGCTAGAGAGCTCCTCAACCATATAGGCGACAGCAACAGAGGCAAATGCGGCTAAAGCAAACCCCATTAACGCGCGCAGCATAACAAGGGAGAATAAACTTGTCGTAAGTAGCATTAATGCGCCGATGACAGGCAGTAGAAATAGCCCCGTTAACATGACCGCGCGTCGTCCCAAGCTCTCTGAACTGATTGCCCATGGCACCAATGAAAGGGAGAGTGCTAAGGTTGCAGCGGCAAAGACCCAATTGATTTCGGTTTCAGAAACCGCAAAATGCTGTGAGAGTTGGGGCAGGATTGGTTGAAAGACATATAGATTACAAAATACCAGAAATGAGCCGAGTGAAAGTCCCCAAGTCACTTTACTATATTCTGCTGAATGTCGTTCAATCACAAATCACCTCATTTGGTTTCTAAATGCCGACTAAAATGCAGCAATGTGACGAAATTATCACCTGAATGATAATAAATAAAATATATTAAAAATATCATCATAATATATTTTGTTTATATGAATATTCGACAGCTCAAACATTTCCTCGCGGTGGCTCGAGAGCAAAACTTTACCCGAGCAGCAAAGAAGGTAAACATTGCTCAACCTGCTGTTAAGTATCTCAATTAAAAAATTTGAACAACAGTTGGGTGTTCAGCTCTTTTCCCGGATCGACAAGCAGGTGGTGTTGACTCAGGAAGGGCGGGCGTTGAAACCTCACGCACAAAAAATATTACAACAAGTCGACGATGCAACGTTGGCAATCGATGAGCTGAAAGGTTTGCTGAAAGGGGAAGTGCGTTTAGGCACTCCGAGCATGATGGGGAGCTATTTTTTCCCAAAAATCATCATGGCGTTTAAATCACAGTACCCCAACTTAAAAATGACAGTGGTTGAAGCGGGCACGCAAGATATTCGTAAAATGCTACTGGCAGGGGAGATTGATTTAGGTGTTATTCGCAACACCGATGTACCGGATGACTTAGATGTCGACCCCATTTACCGTTCAGAGATGGTGGCGGTGATGAGCGAGAACCATCCTTT
This sequence comes from Vibrio sp. GJ43-1, assembly GCF_055808835.1. NCBI lineage: Bacteria > Pseudomonadati > Pseudomonadota > Gammaproteobacteria > Vibrionales > Vibrionaceae > Vibrio > Vibrio sp. GJ43-1. The sequence goes on from NZ_CM147884.1 coordinate 1,559,030, forward strand.
TGCGTCGCAAGACACATTAACCTTTGATGCGTTCTTTCAAGAAGAGCTGGTGATGTTCAAGCCGGGTTACTTTCACCGGGATTTTATTGATGAAGAGTGTCAAAGAAGAGGGGTAGAAGCGCAGTTTTCTTACGAAACGAACTTACTGCCGATGATTTTAAGCATAGTAAAGCAAGACTTTGCTATCACCGCTTTATTAGAATTGGTAACGGAGCACGAACCCAAAACGCGCGGTGTCTCGTTTGATCCACCTGTTTTTGTCGATCTTGCATTAGCATGGCGTAAAGATGGCTATTTGTCTCGCGCCGATAGGGCGTTTATGGAATACATCAAAAACCACACGTAAGCGTTTAATTAGACAAGGTAGGCACTTTTAATCCGACCTTGTCTTTTCTATGGTTTCCAACGAAAGCGCGTATTTAGTGACCAACGGTTTTTGACAATAAGTTCACGATAAGAACTCCGGCAAGAATAAACCCAATGCCAATTAATGCTGGTAAATCGAGTTTTTGGCCGTAAACAAAGTAGCTAACGGTTGCGACTAACACGATACCAGCACCACTCCAAATCGCGTACACCACGCCAACGGGCATTGTTTTTACTGTGACGGACAGTAAAAAGAAAGCGATGCCGTAGCCAATGAGCACAATAATACTGGGTGATAACTTGGTGAATTGTTGTGTTTTTGGAATAAATGAAGTTGCAATCACCTCAGCTACAATGGCAATAGAAAGTGCAATGGCTGGGGGCAACGAAACAAGTAGTTGGAACATATAGCAACACGCCGCATAGATGAACACGAAACAACTCGTATTCTGTGGCGCGAAGTATAATTAAAAAATATTGATTTGGAAGTACGGAAAGCGTAATTGATTATTACGGCATTGCAATAATCTAGCTACGTATTATCACTCGTCTGGAAGGAGTAGCGGTTCTCTTTCCAGACCGGACGGATTTGCCTTGATAGCGGCTAGATGAAATAGCCGAAAAGTTAACGTGAAGCCGATGCAGTGTGTCCGTTACAGCTTGTCGAGAGTGATATCGTCAAAGCGATAGACTTCGCCGCCAAATTCCGTTGAAAATGCCTTGGCATCAGACTCTTGGCTAAAACTTGCCAATGTCTTGCCCATTGCTCCGGTTTGATTCGAACCAATGACATACCACGCTGTTTTGCCGTCAATAAAATACTCATCTTCTGGTTTCTGCCAGGGCGTTTTACTCATGTCATGGACAAAGACCTGTTCGATCTGGCGCAGGTTATCTGGCTGTAAAATATAGCTAAACATATCTTTGGTGGAGCAGAAGCGAACCGTTGTGTCGCTGCCTTTTTGATAGGCTTGCCCTTTTGGTCCGGGGTAATTGGTGATGACCATGCCACATAGATGGCATTCGTCGGCGCTTTCGATAGCTTGGGCTTGCCGAATAACGTGCTGTTGTTCCGACTCTCCGCAGCCAAAGAGGAGCAAGGCAAAAATGGGGATAATCAGTGATTTAATGATATTCATTAGTTGTCGTCCTTTGTCTTTTGGAGATTTGAGTCATTCAAGGTATATCGGTATTGTGATGATTATTGTCGTGATTATTATTGTGTTGCATGCGTCTGTTATTGCTATAAGTGCTTACGTCTAAAAATGAAAAGTGACACGCTTAAGGGCAATAAGATCCAAGCGAACAAGGCGAAAATCAGGCTCTGCGTTGATAGGCTGCTGTTTATTGCTACGGCGAGTACGCCATTTACATCGGTTTGATTAAGGGCGGAAAGATTGATGAGCCTGAAAAGATCGGCAGGGTTGAGCAACATGATCTGTACGAGCGTCTGTTGGTCGAGTAATTCATATCCGCCAATCAGTACGCCAAGCAGCACAAGATCAAAAACCAAAACAAAAAATAGCCAAGTGAGTAATGCAGCCCCGGCCGCTTTGGATTTTTCAGACACCATAAGGCTAATGAGATACGCCAGTGCAACGAAGCATAAACCGAGTAAGCTAGAGGTGATAATAAATAATGTAAATGCCCCCCAAATCGCTTGTAGTGGTGTGGTAATACTCAATAAAACGCCAGCAGAACCAAAGCCTAGTACCGTCGCCAGTGTGATGATCCCTCCCTGTCCGATAAATTTACCGAACAGCAATTGCGCATGACTCACAGGGTAGGTCATCAATAATAGTAAGGTGCCAGACTCTTGCTCGCCAACAAAGCTGTCATAGCAAAGTAGCAGCGCGATTAACGGAATAATGAAGACAGATAGGCTAGATAGGCTTGCAATGGTGGAAGATAGCGATGGGGTTGCCAGTTGACCTGAAGCGACGCTTCCGTAATAGCTAATACCAATCGATAACAAGGCAAAAACCAGAGTGATGGACACTAACCAGCGGTTTCGCAATCCGTCTTGAAACTCTTTAAGCGCGACGGCAAAAATAGGGTTCATAGTGTGTTCTCCTGCGGCTTAGCGAATTTGTCCTGATTGGTGCGTGGCGTTAACCCGAGAAAGTGCTGGTAAATCTGCTCTAGGTTAGCGGGCTCCATTTGAATATCACTCAACGATTCATGTGCGAGTAACGCTTTGAGCACTCGAATTTTTTCTTCTTTGGGAACAGAGAGCTGATCATTTGAAATCGCGAATTGCGCGAGTTGGCTATTGGTATAAATCGCACCATTCAACCCACGGGTTTTTATTTTTGTCGGTAGCTGTGCTTGTGACCTCAGCTCATCCAAAGTACCAATGGTGATTGAGCGACCTTGAGATAAGATCATCGCACGATCGATATGCTGCTCGACACCCGGCAGTACGTGAGAGCAAAGTATGATGCTTGCCCCTTCTTTTTTTAATGTGTCGACACTTTGATAAAATTCCTGAGTGGCAATCGGGTCGAGCCCAACGGTGGGCTCATCGAGAAGCAGTAGTTTCGGTTTACCAAGAAAAGCCTGTGCTAAACCGAGACGTTGTCGCATGCCTTTTGAGTAAGTTTTGACTTGTCGGTGTAGTGCGTGGGACAGACCCACTTGGTTGAGTAAATCGGTGATCTGTTGCTTGGGCGCCGATTTTAAACGAGCAAAATAGGTGAGGACTTCGAGCCCGGTTAGTTGCTCGTAAAAGCTGACATTTTCAGGCAAATAGCCAATTTGTTTGCGTCCTTGCCATGCTTGTTGACTGCTTGGATTCATGCCAAAGACGGATACGCTCCCTTGCGATGCTTGTGTGACGCCTAAAATGAGTTTCATGGTCGTAGTTTTGCCCGCGCCATTGTGACCAAATAACCCCAATACCTCGCCGGGCATAATAGAGAAACTCAGCGCATCAACCGCACAGACATTTTTGTATTGCTTGCTCACATTATCGAGTTGAACGATAGCCTGATTCATGAGTGACTCCCCTGTATTTGTGATGCTGTTGGAGCCAGTAGTTGCTCGCGTTTTTCTGAGTGATTGGGTGGTGACATGAGCGGGTAGGAATCCTTCACTCCCGATGGTTTTAATACTGGGAATTGTTTCTGAATCCAGCGCAGCATCAAAATAGCGGGGCTATCGAGCAGTACTTTAGATTCTGGGTATTTCCAAACTATTTTATCAATGCCATCGTTGGGCTCGAATGGGGTGTCGCCCGTCGAGCTGTTATTGAGATCCCATCCTAGATAGTTACTCCAATAGTTTCCTTTGCCGTTAATGCTCCATTCCTGCGCTTGATTTGAAACATACTTAACTTGAATCGGATTATTGATGAAGCTATGTTTAGGTGACGTTGACATTTTCAGAGCCCGCTGTGAGGTGAATGCCAATTTCAGCGGTATCTATGATGTTGTGGCTAATTTCGTTGTATCCAGAGTTGTAGACAAAGAGACCTTTGCCTTCGCGACCAACCACTTTATTCTCTGGTTTGGTCCAAATATTGTTTATCTGGTTATAACTAATGGTGGAGTGGGTGATGAAGTTCATTAGCATGCCGTAGTCTTCATTGTCACGGCTGGTGTTGCCAATCACCTGTAGCTGCTTTGAACTCATTAATGCGAAACCCGCACGCGTATTATAGGCAAGATTGCCAATGACGCGATTGCTGTGTGAGTACATATAATGGATGCCGTAGCGAAGCGTGTGCATGGTGTTATTGCGCAGTTCGCATTGCTGGCTTGAAATAATGTAAAGACCGTCACGTGTTTGAGAAATCGTATTGTCGCTGACGAGGGCATTTTTTACCGTAGACAGCTGGATGCCATTGCCTCTATCGGCGGATCGTAATGTTGGGTTACCCACTACGGTGTTGTTTTCAATGGTGATATGTTGCGCTCGTTGAATCCACATGCCAAAGCCATCGCCATTTAAGTGATTATTGAGGATGTATAAGCGCTCAGCTTCCGTATCGGAATAGATTCCTGCGTTCTGATCTGTGAGGTTTCTGCCCCAATTTACAATGGTTAAATTGGAGATTTCGATATCAGAACTCTTGAGAGTAATAGCATTGCCAATGCCTTGAGCATCGACCGTTGCCTCACCTTGACTGGTGAGGGTTAAGGGTCTGGATATGACATAATTACCGTAAAATCGCCCCGATGTTAAGACAATCGTGTCGCCTTGCTGGGCGTGATTAAGCGCGTATTGTAAGTCATCATTGGGACTCACCATCGTGACGGCGGCGAAGGCAATACCATGATAGAAAAGAGTCACAATGAGTAGCCAAAAAGAGTGCTTCAATGAAATCATCCTAACGAGTCAAAATCCCAATACGCTCCCCTAAATATTGAGGGGAGCGTTATGACGTGAAGCTTACGCTTCTACTAGCATTCGGCCGCGCATTTCCATATGGAGAGCGTGACAGAACCAGTTACAGTAATACCACTGGACACCAGGCTTATCGGCAACAAACGTGATAGATGAGGTTTGTTGAGGGCTGATCTCCATTTGTACACCGTGATTGGTCATACAGAAACCATGGCTAACATCTTCGATGGTATCTAGATTGGTAATGACGACGGTGACCGTGTCGCCGAGTTTGACTGTAAACTCATTCATGCCGAAAGTAGGGGCAATAGAGGTCATGTAAACGCGCACCTTATTGCCGTCTCGAATGACCTTGTTTTCCGTCATCACATTGACGCCGTCTTTTTTAGCCATTGCTATCGTTTCAGCAAAAATGGGGTCCTCTCGCGACCATATCTTACTTGGTTTCACTTTGCTGCGGTGAATAATGGTACCGTCGTGCGGTTCTGCGAAAGTAGGACCGTCGTGGACCAGTTTCATTTCGTCGCCGGAGATATCAATTAACTGGTCATTTTCAGCGCGTAATGGCCCAACAGGTAAGAAGCGGTCTTTCGAGAACTTACATAGTGACACCAACCATTTACCATCCGCATCACGCGTTTCACCGCTAGACGTGCTGTTATGCCCCGGTTGATAATGCACATCGATTTTCTGTTTGATGTAATTCACTTTTTCGCCGTTGTAGGCTCTGACGGCCTCTTCTACATCCCATTTTACAATCTGGCTGTCTAGGAAAAGCGTAGTATATGCAAAACCGCGGTTATCAAAGGCGGTGTGCAGTGGCCCTAAGCCCAGTTCCGGTTCGGCGACAATGGTGTCTCTTGGTTGAATTTTGTCGTTAAACAGGTCATCAAGTTTAGCGGTGGCGATAACTGACACCGTTGGAGAAAGTTTACCATTCGCAACGAAGTACTTGCCATTTGGAGAGGTATTCATGCCATGCGGTGATTTAGGAACAGGGATGTAACGAGTGAGTTCGGATCCTTTTCGACCATCGAGGACGGGCACATCATTGCCATTATAGGTTTTAAATTTCCCAGCCTGTAGGGCCGCTTCACAGCGTGCCAAACTAAAGACGACAACATGATCACGCTCGGCGGTGATCATTTCGCCCAGGTTCATGCCCATTTCTGAGTTATAGCAGGTAGAGGCGAAGTATTTGCCATCATAGTCAGCGTCAGTATTATCTAGGTTACCGTCCACCATAACTTGGAAGACCACTTCCATTTTTTCTGCATCAATGACGTTAAACAGTGAACGGTAAGTACTGACGTCTTCGAGTGTCGCCTTGCCATCATTGTTCATTGGAATTTCAAATTCACTGTTACAAATGACGTATTTGGTCTCAGGCACCTTTTGTACGCGAAGTCCATGAATGGCCTGCACGTTAGGGATGGTGATCATCTTGTCCACTTTCATGACATCGCAGCGGATACGGGCAACACGTGAGTTTGCTTTATCGTTGATAAATACATATTTCCCGTTATAGCGACCATCGGTCATACTCATATGAGGGTGATGAGAGTCGCCAGATAGTAAGTGCGCGCTATCACCTTTAATTCGCTTACTCTCATCGGTAAATCCCCAACCTGTCGCACTATCGGCATTAAATACGGGGATTCGCATTAACTCGCGCATTGAAGGGATACCTAAAATACGGACTTCACCGGAGTGGCCGCCGCTCCAAAAGCCATAGTATTCATCCATTTCTCCGGGCTCAACATAAGGGCTATTACCCGACTCAGCAGCCTGTGCTTTCGCCATAGAGGCAAACATGGCGGCTGACATAGGCGCAGCTGCGACACCTAATCCAATGGCGGCCGTTTTTCCAAAGAACTTTCTCCGGTCGGTATTGACGGGCATGTTGTCAGGGTCGAGGGTCTTTTTGTCATCGCTCATGTTGAGTCTCCATTCAAATTGGTAGGGCTGATACATGTCGCTGTTATGCAGTGATAATGCTGTTACCTCACCGCTTAGGGAATCTGTGTTACTGGGATATCAGCGTCGCTCTGTTTCCGTTTTTTGTATGCCTGTTTTTTTAATGGTGGGCATTTCCCATCGTTGGAATAAGTGATCTGACAATCTAGGCAGTAGTGGCATTCACGCATGTTGATCTCACCGTTAGGGTGAATCGCTTGAATCTCACACTCTTTTGCGCAGATTTTGCATGGTGAGCCACATTCTGGACGTCGTTTTAGCCAATCAAATAAACGAATGCTGTTTGACACCGATAAGGCTGCGCCTAATGGGCACAGGTATCGGCAAAAGGTTTTGCGGTTAAATAGGTTCAAAGTGAGTAAAAACACCGCCCACAGAATGAAAGGCCACTCACGGTCAAACTTGAGCAAGAATGTGGTTTTGAACGGCTCAATTTCTGCGAACTGTTCTGCGAGTGCTAGTGAGTCGAGAGAGAGAGCAAAGAGGCCGAGAAGAATAAGGTATTTGATTGCCCACAGTCGTTCATGCACCGCCCATGGCAATTCGAATTGTGGGATTTTAAACGCTCTAGCACTTTGATTGATCAACTCTTGCAGCGCGCCAAAAGGACATAACCATCCACAATACACGGCTCGGCCCCACATTAAAATGGTCACTGCCGCTGCGCACCACAGCATGAAAATTATGGGGTCGAGTAAGAAAAGATCCCACGAAAATTGTGTCATTAGGGCGTTGAGGAAAGTGAAAACATTGACGACGGAAAGCTGTCCGCCCCAGACCCAGCCGATGAAAATAACGGTAATAATTAAAAAACCGTGGCGTAGGCGGTGCATGAACGTTGGGTGGCGTACTAAGAAATCTTGGAAGAATAAAATAAGCAATAAGACAACAATGAGAATGGAAAGTAGCCCCACTTTTACTTGGTTTTCTTGCCACACTTGCTGTGCTAAAGAAAGCTCGGGTTTTATTATTATCGGAGCTGGTGTGTCGACGTATTGTGAAAGTGGGTGATAGTCCCCTTTAAAACTGGTGAAGACACTATCCACCGCGCCTAATTGACGGCGTACCAGTAGCTCGATTTGCCAGTCGGCACCGGGATCAAAGTCATGGTGTGCTTGCACTTTAAAGACAGACATTTCATGAAAGCGCGGTGCATCGGCTATAGACAAATCTAGGATTCGGTTATGGTCTAGATCGCGAAAAGAGATGTCATTGTTGTTTTGCTTGACTTGGATCCGGTCGAATATTCCCCCTCTCACATAACCAGAGCCTTTGTAAGAGTAGCCATTGCCAAAGATAGCAATAAGATGCTCATCTGCTTTAAGGTTGTTGATTAACCATTGGTACTCTTGCTCGCCAAATAGGTTTTTCCCAATAGTCGGGATGTCAGCTTGCGCATAGTAAATCTCAGCAAAAGGTTGCTCTCTATCGCGGGTTGCCACGCGCTCAATGTTTTCGGCAGCTGTATCGGTAAAGGCGTCTTGAACCGCGCCTTTGCGAATGAGCAGTTTACGAATGGAACCATCTCCCGTTAATTCTAACCAACTTCTCTGCTCAAACTGCTCTTTTCTAATGGTGGATTTAGGTTGAATGACATTGCTGATCGGTTTTACGATGCCAAGAGACTCAGCTACCTTGGTCGCCGCTTTCGTAATGGCGACATTCATGACCATGACAGTGACAGTGGCACCTGATAAACCGTCAATGGGTACGTAGTTTTCGTTTGCTTTGCCACCCACTTTAATCCGGTCTTTCACTGACAGGCCGACATACTGATCGCTAAATTGCCATAATTTGCTTTCAGGTATCCCCGCTAAAATGATTGGTTCGTGATGTTCTAGGACTTTAGAGGCAAGGTAACGGCCTTTAGGGTCAATGATGACGAGCATGTTAACAGGCTCGCCAGAGTAAGCGGGTATGCTCGCAATATCGTTGGTTTCAAAGGCGTAGCCAAGAACGTCGTCGTTATGGGTAATGGTTCTTACGAGCGGATCGCCGTGCTTGTCAGAAATGGAAGTTTGGCTAGGGAAGGTTTGTTCAATGAGCGGTATGGGATCTTTGGGAGGGCTGACAAATAATGCATAGCTGGGCAGACTAATAAACAGCAGAGCGAACACCTGACACACTAGAATTTTCGTGACAATTCTTAGCATAAGCGCTCCCTTTATATCCGTATTGCCTGACTGAATAAATCATAGAGATAAACACGATGACACGGTCAGGTGTGAGGCGTTAGAGTAGGGTTTTGTTAATGGAGTGTTTTTGATTTGTATCAAGTTTAGATAAAACGAAAGCTATCAATAGTACAAAGGTTGCTCACCTTCACAGACTTGTAAGGAAATATTATCGCCATTGACTCGGTCATTTTGACCTATACGAGTAGGCTGGATTAGAGATTAGAGATTAGAGATTAGAGATTAGAGATTAGAGATCAAAGGAAGAGGTTAATCATTCGCAAGGATGAAGCAGGATGCAAAATCTGAGTCGAGATCGGAACCCCTTCCTTACATTTAGTTTGAGTTGTACATACGGTCAAAGTTCTTTTGGTTCCAACCTACCATGACCTGATCGCCGATCTTTATCACTGGAATCGAACGCGCGCCCATCGCTTGAAGCTCTTTGCGTCCTCTTTGCATCTTGGCGTTAGTCAGACGGTATTTATAGCCTTTACTATCCAAATAGCGTTGGGCATCTTTACAGTGAGGGCATTTATCAGCGACATACAGGACTAAACGTTTCATTGATTTACTCTATAGCGGGTTTTGACCAGCGCAGTTTATCGATAATTGAGGACAATTACTACTTGTCTGCAACCAAGGCGCTGGCGAGTACTATGACTTACGCTAGGGTAATAGTCTTTGAATACCCGATATTGACCATTTACGCGGTATATAGTCAATTATTCATGGCTTGTTGCAGGGTCAATAAAGCACAATTGTTGATAGAGCGTCGCCGTTTTAGGCATAGTGACGCCATGAGCAAGCGCAATGTCTAACACGTTCTTATACATGTATTGTCGCTCTAATGCCCTCTGATTCTTTAAATCCAGTAGCATGCTGGTGTGATAGGGTTTCATCGCCGCTGTGTTGCTGAGCATGGTGTCAATTAAGGGGGTAGGCAAGTCCGTTCCAAGCGCTTTTGCTGCCGCTTGAACTTCTTGCATGATCTCTTTTGCCAACGTGACGAGTTCGGGACACTGCATGATTTGCTTGGTATCGGCAGATAATACGGCAGAAAGCCCATTAAATGGCACATTCCACAGTAGTTTTTTCCAGCGTGCATCCACAATACTGCTTTCTACATCAACGTCTACGCCAGCGTTACGAAAATCCTGTGCCACTTGCTCCAATAGGGGCTGTCCTTCAGCGCCATACACGCCGAGTGTCAGTCTCCCGTAATCAATATGGTCAATATGCCCAGGACCTATCTTGTTAGAGCAGATAAAGCAAAGTCCACCACCGACAAAGGGTAAGTTAAGTTGTTCAGAGAGTTCTTGCTCTGCTCCAATTCCATTTTGTAGCAGTACGATAAGTGTATTAGGTTTGACTATTGGCGCAATGAGACTCGATAACAGCGGGTTACTTGTCGTTTTGATTGCAACCAAGATGACATCGGCTTTTGGCATCGCTTCACTTGATGAATAGGCTTGCAGAAAGCTCGGTGGAATTGAAAAGTCGCCATAGTGGGAGTCAACGGTTAAACCATGGTCGCGAACATGAGTAAAGTCAGAGTTGAAAAGAAAATGCACATCTTCCCCGCTGTGATGCAGTCTCGCCCCATAATATCCGCCAATAGCGCCTGTCCCGATTACTGCGAATACCTTCTTTGTCATAGCGACGTCCTTGTTATGCATTAATTGAAGTAATGTACATGAACTGACGAATTAGTGAACCTTTGAGGGCAATATTCGTGGCGAAATGTGAACCATCGGCAACGTTAAGTTTCTTATATAAATAATGATGATATTGATACTTAGCGCGTGTTCTCGGTTTTCAAAAGAATCCATTGCTGTAGCATGGTATGCGCTTTATTATTTGCGGGTATTTATTCGGTTTAAGCCGCACATGTCGACGTAATAACAGGTAGTAAGATGATTGAAAGAAAAGAAACAAAACAACGTATGAGCCGCGCAGTGATTCATAACGGTACGGTTTATTTTTGTGGGCAAGTCGCTAAGGATTCAACTCAAGACATTACTCACCAGACGACAACCATGCTGGAAAAAGTAGATGAATTGCTTGAAAGTGTCGGTTCGAGTCGCGAAAAACTGCTATCTGCAACGATATACGTAAAAACAATGGCAGACTTTAAAGCCATGAATGAGGTGTGGGATGCGTGGGTACCAGAAGGCTACGCCCCAGCTCGCGCTTGTGTTGAAGCAAGCATGGCAAGAGAAGAGTTATTAGTAGAAATTTCAGTGGTCGCGGCGGTGTAAATTGACGCTGTGAGAAATAGACCGCCTTTATTCTATGAAAAAGGCGGTCTATTTCTAAGCCGTATCCCCCTTCTTCTTGAGCCCCCTCAGTCTGACTATCCATCGTCCATGTTTTTAATCTGCAATGCTTGATCTTCGGACACTTGATTTTCCCATGTTAAGTGTTGGCTCATTGAAGCTTCTAGGATCGGGATTTTTCCGAGCGCTTTGTACCACAAAGACACAAGCACTAATGAATTAGTGTTGATATTGAACGCGTTGTTTGTCCCATTGTCCGTATAGATGCCAGTGGGGATACTTCTGGCGTTTAAACTGGTTCGAAGGACTTCTTCTCTAAGTTTTGCGCTGAAAGCGTCGTCAAATAGTACGCTGAAACCAAAGCCCGCTTTATTACTGAATCGCTGTGGTGTTTCAATGGGTTTGCCACCAGGACTAACACTTAACCAACTGGTCCCGTAATAGTAGATATTATTGTAGGCGAACCAAGGGCTTTTACTCATCGCATCTTCTGCGTAAATATGGAGCTGGTTCGTTAATTCTGAGCGATGTTTTTGTAATTGGTAGAGCGCGTCTAATTGGTTCCACCATACTTGTGGACGGCCAATCTCTAATGCAAGTAATACATAGGGATCGCTAGTGAAATAGGGCACATTACGTGTATCTACATACAAGTCCATCCCGTCCACGCTAATGGTTTCTGATGTGGTATTGTCGTAGCTAGCAGACAAGTCGAACCCATAGAGTGCGTAGCCTTGCGCAGCGTATTGCAAATAGCCTAATCGACCTTCTTGTCTAAAATATTCCTTACCTTTATACAACTTTGTTCCATAAAGGGTTTGTTCCTTGATTGCTGAGGATAAGCTCCAATGAGATGTGATGTCTTGGACGATGGGCGACAATTCCGGAAAACGTACCTCGGTAATTTTTAACCAAATGAGCAGACGGCCAATATCCAATGCGGACCAACCGTTACCGTTTGAGGCGCTGGTGCTATAACTGCCACTGGGTAACCCGGTTTTTGCGCTGTATTCTCGATTGGGCAGTGTTGTTTTGTAAAGTGGAAAGTCAGCGAGTGTGGTTAACGTGGTACGAAGTCGGTCACGGGTTATTTCGGTGGTTTCTAGCTTAAGAGCGTGTAGGGCCAATGTGGCGGCTAGCCCGCTGGCAATGTCCCACATTGTAGCGTGATGGTAGCCTTGAACCGAATCCCACATCCCCGTTGTTTCGTGGTGATTTTTTTGGAAATAATGTTGGGCTTTTCGTGCCATCAGCCAGTCATTACGAGATAGCTTTTGAACATCGACTAAAAACGATTCTTGGCTGTGTTCTGCTTCATCCATCATGGTCAAGGGAGAGGGCAAGGCGTGAGGGCTGTATTCGTCTAGGGGGGCTTCTGGGCGAATTGGTGGAGCTAAAGCACGTCGCTGATAGTCGATGGTTTTCGCTTCTTTGGTTGTTTCACCTGGGGCCACAGCGCGACCACCATAAAAGCTTGGTAATTCGGGCATGCCAGTATCCGCGTACACAAACGCCGCTGGCATCAAGATGATGAAAAAAGACCGAATTAAGCGTGATACCAATAAAAAGTCCCCAGACGGAAGGCAGAAGATAACCTAATGATAATACATAAGTTATTATTTTCGAGTTTCATTAGATCGATAGTGTCTCAAAATCGAACGCTCAGTGTTAATAAAGGTCGGTTACTTTTTGTACTAAGCACTGTCATTTTTTTGTTGAAGTTGGTACTATCATGGCGTCAACGGACTGTATTGAGTCAACGGATAGGCAGGGCTAACCCAACGAGGTGCTGCTATGCGAAATTTTATCAATACTTTAACTCGCTCAGAACTTTCTCCCGTTCGCCATTCGGCGACAGTGTTACAACAATTCCTTGCGTCTTCACGCGACTATCAGCTTAGTCAAAAACAAAAACAAAGAGTGGAAACCTATTTAGGTGAAACCCAATTGTCGATTGATGATTATGGCAATCCATTAGAGGCTCATAGTGTCATCGCGTTTTCCTTTGGAGACAGTGATGATGTCAATCGTTGCCTTGGCCAACAAGTCGTCAGTTTAATGAAAGACTATCCGTTTTTAGATGCCCATTTACAGCAAGAGGTCGCGAAGCACGCCGTTCATAAAGTCGCTAACGCGCACGTGATATCGAGCGATGATTATCTCACCACTGCGGATATCGCGAAACAGGCGCTTGATTGTGCTATAGGCCGAAACGTAGTGGTGGTGGCCCAGTCTTGGCATGCCAAACGCTGTATTGAAACGTGTCAAGAAGTAGGCTTGAACGTCGTCGCAGTGAAAACCGTAGACCGATTTCCAGAGAACGATCCTCAACCTTGGGTAAGAAACCCCATCAATTGGATTCTGAAAGAGAGCCATCGAGCGGTGGCAAGTGGAATTGAAATTAGTCGTCGATTTAACTTAGCATAAGTCCCATTTAACTTTAACTGCTTGTTTCTGAGATATTTATTGAACGCATAAAAAATACACATTGTTGTCGTAGTTACTATACTCCTTTTTAGTTGAATACTATTGAGGTTTGTGGCTTACATGGAACGAATTAAGTCCGCATTTACGCACACTAGAAAAGAGCTCTGGATAGTATGCTTTTTCAGTTGTGTCATTAATTTTTTGGTGTTATCGCTACCCATTTATGGCTTGCAATTGTTTGACCGAGTTCTGTCGAGTTCGAGTCTAGAGACGATGTTTGCGTTAATGGGCATTGTCCTCTTTTTGGTGACGGCACAATTTTTACTGGAGTATATTCGCACCGAGTTGTTGCAAAAGTCGGGGTTGAAATTAGATGCTCAATTAAGTGGCGTGTTATTAGCCAAAAGCATTTCTCAGTCTTCGGTGACCAATCGAATTGAGAAACAAAGCTTACAAGATTTATCCGAAATCCGTAATTTCCTCGTTACCCCTTCTACTTCTGCTATTTTTGACCTTCCTTGGGTGCCGTTTTTTCTGATTATCCTATTTATGCTACATCCGTATATTGGTGCGGTCGCCTTAATCGGTAGCGCCGTATTTATGATGATGGCAGTGGTGGTTCTGTACCACAGTCGTCGGTCAAATGATGTGGCGAATCAATACTCTAATCGTACCAATATGGAACTTAATGACTACTTGCGCAATGCTCCTATGCTTAAAGCGATGGGAATGTCAGACAGTATCGGCAAAGTTTGGGAAGGTAAAAGCGAAAAGTTGCTTGCTTATCAATGGCAAGTTAACTCGCGAATGGGGCGATTGTTATCGTTGAGCCGATATTTTCGCACCTTACTGCAAATTGCGGTGCTCACTCTTGGTGTGTATTTAGTGCTTACTCAGCAGCTAGGTACCGGAGCGATTATTGCCAGCTCTATCATTATGGGGCGTGTGTTATCGCCATTTGAACAAGCGGTATCGGCTTGGAAATCATGGTATAGCGCAGCGGGGGCTTGGTATCGTCTAAATCGACTGGCTGAAAAAGAGCCGTCGATATCAAAAGTCACCCTTCCTGAACCTAAAGGTCAAATTCACTTTAAAAACGTTGCTCTTAAACTACCGACGATGCAAGAACCATTGCTGCAGAACATTAATTTCAAATTAGCGGGTGGACAGTCGTTGGCAATACTGGGAAATTCTGGTTCGGGTAAATCAACACTCGCTAAGCTCATTATGGGTATCTATCAGCCAAGTATTGGCATGATAGAGGTGGATGGGGCCACCATTGAACAGTGGTCTGAGACCCAGTTTGGTGAACATATTGGTTATTTACCGCAGCATGTCGGACTTTTATCGGGCACTGTTAGAGACAATATTAGTCGATTCAGTCATGCAAAAGACGAAGATGTCATCGCTGCCGCTAAATTGGCATGTATTCACGAGCTCATCATATCGCTCCCTGACGGTTACCAAACGTACTGTGGTGAGGGGGGCTTGCAACTTTCTGGTGGTCAAATGCAGCGAATAGGTCTGGCTCGGGCTATTTTTTCAAATCCGAAAGTGCTGGTATTAGACGAGCCTAATTCCAACCTTGACCCTGAGGGAGAGGTGGCACTTGCGATTGTACTTCAGCACTGTAAAGAAAATGAAATTACAGCGGTGATGATTAGTCATCGACCGGGTTTTTTAAGACAGATGGATTGGGTGATCTTATTAAAAGACGGCAAGGTAGAGAAAGCCGGGAAAAGTGAGCAATTTCTGGGGTTACATGCAGAAACGGGTGCTCCCGCCAGAATTGATGACCATCAGTCTAAAAGTACAGGGTAGGAGTGGCTATGGTATTTGATACTAAAAGCGTTATCAGAAAAGGGATTATTCTCAGTCTAGTCACGACAGTGGGTTTTGTCTGGTGGGCGGTGTCCGTTGATCTTAGCGCGGCTTCTATTGCGAGAGGGGTGCTGGTGGTAGAAAGTAAGCGTAAACAAGTTCAGCACCTTGAAGGGGGTGGGTGAAGCAAGTTTACGTTAAAGAGGGACAAAGTGTTCAGGCGGGCGATGTCTTGCTTGAGTTATCAAATTCGCGAGCTGAAGCGGATTTTCAGCGGTTAATATTGAAATCTATTTCTTTGGATTATCAAAAACGCCGACTTCAAGCATTATTAGATGACAGCCAACAAGTTGATTGGAGGTTTGTGGATGACGGCATTGAGATAGATACGGCTGATAAAACTCAGGTTGTAGCCAATGTGATCAGCAGTGAACAATTGCAATATCAGCAAGCTATTCTCAAACTTGAGTTAACGGAAGGGCAGTATTTGCAGAAAAAAGCGCTGTTGGACGAACAAGTTCGCGGTGGTCAGTTTCAAAAAAGAGCGATCGAGCGTCAGTTGTCTCTTCTCAAAGAGGAGATTGATATGACACAAGGGTTGGTGAAAAAGGGCTACGTGTCAAAAACCCGAATGCTTGAGCTAAAACGAGCAGCAGCGCGAGTGGATGCTGAGTTAGCAGAAGTGAGTGCTGAAACAGAGGTCAACCATCGTCAATTGGCAACCTTAGAGCAAAATCATCAATCAACGTTGTTGGAGTTAAAACAAACCTATTCTTCCCAACTTGCGCAAGTACAAAAGGAATCTCGTGATATTAGTGAAGCGCTTAAAGCAGCAACGGATGTTAAGTCGCGAGTCACCATTCGCAGCGAGCACAATGGTACCGTGGTCGGACTTAATGTGGCGAGTGTTGGTGGAATTGTGAACCCCGGTGATGTTCTCATGGAGATAGTACCAGAGACTGATGAACTGATTATAGAAGCTCTGATCCCGGCGCAAGACATTGATGTTGTGCGCGTAGGGCTGCAGGCTAAAGTTCGTTTAAGTGCTTATAACGTTAGAAAAACGCCACCAGTAGATGGCGAGGTGACTTATGTTGCAGCAGACCGCTTGAGCGATGATTCCAACGAACAGCAAACAGGATACCGGGTGAAAGTAAAGTTGGCGAAGGACGCTCTGGTTGGATTAGATAATATTGAACTGTATCCCGGAATGCAGACGGAAGTCTTTATTGTTTTGGAGAAGAGAACGCTATGGGACTACTTAACCGCGCCGTTAACGGTTAGCTATTATCGCGCCATGAGAGAGGTATAGTGTATGGAACCTGAAATGTTATTTTGGTTGTCATTTTATGGCTTTTTTCTCGTGCTTTCTGTCGTTGTTGGTGCAAAAAAAGGGCGAGTGATTGCTGGTGCGTTGCTAGGGTACGTACTTGGGCCTGTGGGTTTGATTCTCATTTTGTGCAGCTCGGATAAACGAATGGTACCTTGTCCACATTGTGGGGAAAAAACACACCGCCACTCCTATCAGTGTCAACGCTGCCATGAAAAAGTCTATGGCTGTTTGCATTCGAACTAGTGTATAAGCGTCAACTTGTTGTATAGATATTATGGTTGGTCTTCCTTTCCTTTCCTTTCCTTCCTTTCTGTATCATCGATACGGTATGTTACTTGTTCGTAGTGTTTTTTAGGCAAACAATCAGCAAACCTCCAGGTAGTAGGGGGACGTGTTGTGAACTCGCAGCTAAAAGCGGTTTGCTTCTAAATTGGATTTGGCGAAAGAGGAACAATTATGAATCAACCTATCTTACTGTGCCCGAAGTGTCAGGTAGACGTATTACTGAATACTAGCAATGTATGTTCAAAGTGTACGACAAAATACCGAAAAGTCCCTTTTTGTCCGGAGTGTCACGACTCACTTGAAGCATTAAAAGCATGCGGCAATGTGAGCTATTACTGTAACGGTTGCAGAATGCAGAAGTCGCGTACCACCATCCGCTGGCAGTTGCAGGAAGTTGTTGCTGCAGTAAGTCGTTAGAGGGCATTGAATAACGGTTGCTGTTGCTCATAGTGAGTTGAACTAATAACAACGCAAAAAAAGCCCTCTACATTAAGAGGGCAAACAGTCGTGTTGCAAGGAAGTGTTGAAAAATGGTGAATGACGATTCATTCACCCAACGAGGAATATAACGACGACAAGCCTAAGTTATATCTGATGGGAAATTAATGTCGTCTTGCTCTAAATCACTCCAAATAGTGACTTCTTTTCCATCTGAGCTTTCGAGTTTGTAGCCATACAAATTAGACGTGTCAAGGTTTTGTGCTTCGTAGGCATCTTTAAGTCCTTGATCCATATCTGTAGTGGTACTTTTAAGCTCCCACCCCCAACCAGACAAGTCGATAGACTTTGCGCCAGTACAAACAAACTGACCGTTGGCGTCACCGGCACGGTGTCATTGATCGTGACCTTATCGAGTGCAATTGAAATATCGGTATCGGTTGAAGTGACTTTTATGCCTTCAATCTCTTGGAAGGCGGTTTTTGACATGTCGATAGTTTGGTTGTCGCCATCGTTACCCACGACCAGCACATCAAAACCTTCCCCTCCGCTAAAGTAGACGGAGTTAGCATCACCAGAGTTCAGTTCTTCACTATCGAATATAAGCGTGTCATCGCCGCTGCCTGCAAACAATTGATCAAGGCCGCTGCCACCGTCGAGCGAATCGTTGCCTTCCTGACCAAAGATCAAATCATCGCCCGATCCGCCACGAAGTGTATCATCACCAACGCCACCATCAATGTAATCACTGTTACCGCCACCGTCGAGTGTATCGTTACCTTCTTCACCGGATAGGTGGTCAGTACCAGAGCCGCCATACATTTTGTCATCACCGAGCTCGCCATACATGTGGTCGTCGCCAGATTGACCATATACAGTGTCATTGCCGTCTTGGCCATAGAGGATATCGTTACCGGAGCCACCTTCAAGGCGGTCATTACCTTCGCCACCGAACAATTGGTCGGTACCGCTGTCACCTTTTAATCGGTCGTTACCAGTGCCTCCTAAAAGCGTATCATCACCATCGCCGCCATAAAGTTTGTCGGCGCCAGTGCCCCCGTCTAGCGTATCGTTATCGCCATAGCCATAAAGCTTGTCATCACCTTCGCCGCCTTCGAGTAAATCGTTACCTGAGCCTGCGTTTAAAAGGTCGTTGCCCGCTCCGCCATACAGTTTATCGTCGCTTAAGCGCCAGCGTTTAGACTGTCATTACCTTGGTCGCCCCAAAGTTGGTCATGGCCTGCTCCAGAGGAGAGTGAGTCGCTGTCATCGCCGCCGTACAGCTTATTGTTGCCAGCGTTGGCTATGAGTGAATCAGCACCACTACCACCTCTTAATGTATCGTCGCCATCACTCGATGATAGGGTGTCATCTCCTTCGCCACCTTCAATGTGATCACTGCCATCGCCAGAGCTTATTGTATCGTTACCCTCGTTACCAAATAAGGTGTTATTGCCACTTTGAGCAATGATGTCATCATCGCCAATGCCACCAGTGACGGAATCATTACCCGCACCCGTTTTGATATAGTCATCGCCTTCGCCGCCAATAATGGTGTCATTGCCAGTGCCACCGAGGATAATGTCGTCACCTAGGCCGCCATCGAGTGTATTGTCACCGGATTCGCCATGTAGTTGGTCACTTCCTTCACCTCCTATGAGGTGATCATCACCTGAGCCTGCAAATAGGTAATCATCGCCAGAACCACCGTCTAAACGGTCGTTTCCAGCATTACCGAGCAGAACGTCGCTTTCTTCATTTCCGAATAGTTGGTCACTGCCAATGCCGCCATCAATAGTATCAGTGCCTTCGCCACCAGAGAGTGTATCGGCACCGCCCCCTCCATAAAGCGTGTCGTTGCCTTGATCCCCAGTAGCAGTGTCATTGTCTTCGCCGCCGTAAAGGATATCGTCACCCTGACCAAGAGTGATGGTGTTCGTGCCTGCTTCGCCAAACACAGTGTCATCACCCAAGCCTGCATCTACGGTATCTTGTCCATCACCAGCAAATAAGTTGTCGTTACCGCCGCCTCCAGTAATGGTGTCATCATCATTACCGCCATAGAGGGAATCGGCGACATCACTACCGATCAACGTGTCGTTACCAGTACCACCAAAAATTTGATGAGAGCCAGTAGAAGCCGCGATAAGTGTGTCATCTCCCACTTCACCAAGGAGGGTGTCCTGACCATCATCGGTCATGGTATCGTTACCCGCGCCACCCGCTAGAAAGTCGTATCCATCACCACCGATGAGTTGGTCGTCGCCATCACCACCAAAGATGGCATCATTTCCATCCTCGCCATATAGCACGTCATCGCCCGCGCCACCATCAAGGTGGTCATCTCCAGTGCCAGAATAGACGGTATCCGCACCGCCGCCAGCGTAAATGGTGTCACGGCCTTCTGCAGTGTTAATGTTGTCGGCTCCTGTTCCTCCGTACACGGAATCGTTTCCAGCACCGGTTTCTATGGTATTGGTACCAGCTTCGCCAAAGACAATATCATCGCCTTCACCGGTCACGACAGTATCTGTCCCGGTCCCGGCATATACGGTGTCGTTACCTTTACCCGATACCAATGTATCGTTATCAGCACCGCCTTTTAATACGTCGTCTTCATCTGAACCTGTGAGAGTGTCATGACCTGAACCACCGTGGAGCTCGCTGGCGTTTAAACCCGCGGTTAGCGTGTCATTTCCGCCCTCGCCAAACAGGGTATTATTTCCTTGTTCACCAAGTACGACGTCATCGCCAGCGCCTGCAAAGACTCGGTCGTTACCAGTGCCAGCTGAAATGGTATCGTTACCCGAGCCCGAGTAAACGGTATCGTGACCTGTTCCGGCGTGAATGGCGTCTGCGCCAGAGCTGGAATAAAGGTGATCATCACCATCTTGCCCGAGGATTTGGTTATCACCATCGCCCGCGTATATCACGTCACTGCCTGCACCGGAATCAATGATGTCATTGCCACTATCGGCATAAACCGTATCCGCACCATCGCCTGTGTTTATTGTATTTTGACCGCCACCAGCGAAAATGGTGTCATTGTCAGCACCAGATTCAATGATGTCGTCACCGGACTCGGTATAAATTGTGTCGGCACCATCACCAGATTCGATAGTGTTGTGTCCGCTCTGGCCAAAAATGAGATCATCGCCAGCGCCCGTTTCTATTTGGTCATCCCCAGAACCCGCGTAAATCTGATCATCGCCTTGACCTGACGAAATGATATCGTCACCTTCGTTGGCGTGGATGATATCGCTACCATCCCCCCTAACAGGTTGTCAGTTCCAGTACCACCATAGAGTTCGTCGTTACCATCGCCACCAACTAAGTAGTCGTCACCAGCGTCACCGATGAGAACATCATTCCCTTCGTTTCCTGATAGTTGATCGTCGCCAACTTCACCGACGATAACATCGTCGCCTAAGCCGCCGAGCAAGGTATCGTTACCGTCACCACCGAGGAGAAGGTCATTGTCTGACTGGCCGTGAATAATGTCGTCACCATCGCCACCCATAATGAAGTCAGCGCCTTCTCCACCATAAAGAGTGTCATTTCCCTCTTCACCCTGTATTTCATCATCGCCCGTACCACCGTCGATATAATCAGTGCCTTTGCCCCCGAGTAGTACGTCGTTTCCAGTTTCACCATAGATCTGGTCATCACCATCATCACCAATTGCGACATCGGCCCCTTCTCCGCCATAAATGATGTCGTCACCAAGTTCGCCAAGTAACATATCGTCACCAGCGTCTCCTTGTAGTCGGTCATCTCCATCGCTGCCTAGAAGCGTATCATTCCCTTCTCCGCCGGATAGAACATCATCGCCATTCCCACCGACTAAAACATCATCGCCTTCACCGCCAAATAATTGGTCATCGTTAATGTCTCCGTCGAGAAAGTCATCTCCGCTTCCTCCAAAGATAGTATCGTTACCTTGTTGGCCCTTTAAGATATCGTCACCAGCACCACCGTCTATGGTGTCGTCGTAAAGACCATCTACGGCAATATCAACACTATTAACTTGTGAAAGAGGTTGTCCATCGGTCGTTTCCAATGAGAAATGAATGGGGGAGTCGTTTGAGGATTGCTCAGAGGTATAAGTAAAGCTTAGTGATACGTCACCATTTTCATCAACGGTTGCGGGCAGCGTTTGAATGACTTGCCCATTTTCATCGGTTATAACGACAACCACACTTTCGCTAGCTGTCGTGACATTAAAGTTGGCAGTGAGGCTGCTAGTTTGGTCGACTAAGTAATTACCGAGCCTAACGCTGTGTGTGATGGGGTCACTCCCCTCGGTTTGCTCCGCAGCAGAGAAAGAGTAGACCGATTGACTAGCACCCCATGAATCGTTGCTACTACTGCTTTCGGTCGTTGTTGTTTCTGTTGGCGTCTCATACTCCACATCACCTAATACGGTATCAGATCCGTCTCCCGCTTCAATGTGGTCAGAACCTTCACCTCCGGCGATAAAGTCATCCCCTTGGTGTGCGTGTACTTCATCGTTACCTGAACGGGCATTGATGTTATCTGCGTTCTTGGTTCCGGTAATAAGATCGTTATGTTTGGTTCCTTCCATGAGATATTTCTCTAAGCCTGACGTTTTTAATATGTATGGATTAGGATATTCGACAGCAAAATCAATTAAATCTCCCAACTGTCTAAATAGATCAGGATATGTGCCAGATTTTGATTATATGTGTTAGGGTTTGATTTTATAGGGTATTTATTTTTATAGGTTGTAGAGGGGCGTTATATAGACTGTATTTTATTTTGACGAGCAAAAAGAAACACAAATTGCAAACACGGAAGAGTGACAAAAGAGGGGGGGGGGAGTTAGAACGAAAACGAATAGGCAATCATGATAGAACCATCTAAAAATCGGCCAGTACTTTCTGCGGCATCATTTGAGTTCCAACGATTGCCTGAATAATTATTATATTGAACCGTAATGGTTCCCGGTCGCCAGTCAAAGTAACCAAAACCATAGGTATAGTCAGGATTCCACGGTTGTTGTTGCGAACGGTCGAAATAGTAAAAGGCCGTTGCGTTAAGATACCAATTCCCTGTGATGGCGTATTTACAGCCAAGAGATAAGGTTTGATGATGCGCTTTGTAATCTGTTGATGCGAGATCAAAGTAGGTTGGCGTATAATTATAATCAGTCTGGCAACCAATGCTGCCATCCTCGCTAACTCTAGTCCACTCCAGTAGTTTTCCTGTTACGGGAAATTTCCACCCCAGTGACCACGTCCCTTCGTTAAAGTTGGTGCGGGAACCACCGGGTTCAGGGGCAAAGCGGTTACCGCCATAATTAGAGTAAAGCAGACTAAAGGTATATGGGCGCCAATCACTGTAACCGAAAACATAAGTGAAATCTGGATTCCATGCTTGTTGCTGATCTTTATCTAGGTAGTAATAAAGTGTCCCTGATACAAACCAATTTCCGAGTAGTACATATTTAAGAGATAAGTTGGCAGTATAATTTACATTGGAAGGCCCGTTGGTGGCCCCAGCAGGTAAATTAGCTTCTGTCGTTTGCTTTAATGGTAGATTTAGAGAGAAGTTACCACTAAGTCCTGATAATCCGTCACGATCTTTTAACTCACCTAAAGGTAGCTCAAAAGAGCTTTCAACTCCTCGCCAAATTAAGTCCACTTCGGTTTCTTCTGGTTCTTTATTAATAGTGTTGTCATCTTTGGTGATGTTTGGAGAAATAGGAGCCGGGGCATGTTGCCTAGAATGGGACAAATAGTCATCGGCCTTTACTGCTAATGGTATGAGGGCAACAATAATACAGATTTTCGTCTTTTTGCTCATATTTCCCTGTGCCGAAAGCAATAGTTCCTTCTGTTTATTCAAGCACAATCTCACGCTAACGTGAAGAAAACAAAAAAAATTTTGGTAATCCAAGTTTCTATTCCTATCCTGATTAATATGATTGGAAATCGCGGAATTCTGATGAATGGAAAACGTTGAACTCAGTAAGAACCAAATAGAGAGAGCGATTCTGTTAGTTGAGGACAATAAAACAACGCAGATCTTAATGAGTTCGCTGTTAAAGAAGCGAGGCTATGACGTGACAGTGGCAAGCCATGGCTATGAAGCATTGGAAGCACTAAACGAAAGTGAGCACATTCAGTTCGTACTAAGTGACTGGGTGATGCCAAAGATGGACGGTGTTCAATTATGTAAAGAGCTTAAGTCTACGAATTATAATCGTTACATATTCTTTGTTTTATTGTCGTCGCAAGATGATCAGGACTCAATAATCAGTGGTATCGATGCCGGAGCTGACGATTTTGTGGCGAAAAACACCGCCATCGATGAGCTTGATGCACGTATTCGAGCTGGCTTCAGAAATTTGGGTCTTCATAATGAATTACTCAAGAAAAATCATCAATTAGATTCGGCATACGCCACGATAAGGCAGGATTTAGATTCGGCTGGTGACTTTATACGTCAGTTACTTCCAACTCGCACTGAATTTAAACGGGTGTCGATGGCCTATACGTCCATTCCAAGTGCGCAGGTTGGCGGAGACATTCTGGGTTACTTTCCCCTAGATGAGGATCATGTTGGGTTTTATCTATTGGATGTGTCGGGGCATGGGGTAGCCTCTGCGTTGTTGTCTTTTTCTGTGCATCAAACATTGTCTGTTGTGAATGGCCCCAATTCAGTGGTGTTTAAGGGAACTGGGGATGAGAAACAGATCCGACCTGCTGATGAAGTGGTGACGAAGCTCAATGAAATATACAGCCAGGATTCATCTAATCACCTTTATTTTACAATGATTTATGCCGTGCTGAACAAGAAAACGGGTGAATTAAATTACTGCGCAGCTGGGCATCCTCCGATTATTTGGGTGCAACAAGAGGCGAGGACGACTCAATTCTTAGGCGATGACAACTTTGTCGTTGGCATGTTTGATTTTGCTGACTACAAACAAGAAACCATATGTTTGGGAGCGGAAGATGAGATTTGGCTCTATACCGATGGCATCACCGAAGCGAGAGTAGGGGAAGAGTTTTATACCGAAGAGCGATTAAAAAACTTGATCGCACTTCAGGATAGAAAGCCGCTTGACGAGAAGCCTGGGGAGATAGTATCTGCGGTACGCGAATGGCAAAAAAATGCAATGTTTGATGATGATATCAGCATTCTGGTTTGTAAATGGACACCACAATAGGTAGGGAATTATATGAAGTACGATATTTCTAGTAGCGAGTTGTTTACGGTCATTCAAGTTCAAGAAGCGCGTTTCGATGCCAAGCTTGCGACGTCTTTTCGTCAGACCATAGAAGAGGTCAAATCAGAGCTTAAACCGAATATCTTGCTCGACATTTCGCAGGTGACATTTATGGATAGCAGTGGCTTAGGCGCGGTGATGGCCGTTTACAAGTTATTGAGAGACAAGCAAATTGCTGTAGTAGGTGCCAAACAGCCAGTACGCGAGCTGTTCAAACTTACTCGTATGGACAGGTTGATTAAAACGTATGACACGGTGGAAGATGCTATGACGACGTCAGTTTAACTAGTTTTTGACCAGCGACTTACCAACAATGTATTTGCCAATATCTGGCAGCAATAACGAACAACGGCTAGGAAATAATATGAAAGGAATGATTCTGGCGGCAGGGAAAGGGACGCGTGTTCGGCCCATTACTCAGCAGATACCAAAACCGATGATCCCAATTTTGGGTAAGTCGGTAATGGAGTCAATGATTGAATTATTTGTTCAGCATAACATAAGTAAAATTGTCATTAACACCAGTCATTTAGCTGAAGTTATTGAGGGGTATTTTGGTGACGGTCACCATTTTGACGCTCAGCTTTCGTATTCATGTGAAGGCGCTTTAAAGGAAGGGGTCTTTGAAAGCAAGGCGTTAGGTTCGGCTGGTGGAATGAAGCGAATCCAAGAGTTTTCTGGTTTTTTCGACGAGACTTTTGTTGTGGTCTGTGGAGATGCATGGATTGACTTGGACCTTAAAGAGGCCGTTAAAAAGCATCGTAAAAATGGTGGGATTGCCACGATCATTACCAAACGAGTACACGCAGATGAAGTAGAAAAGTATGGCGTTGTTGTCACCAATGATAAAGGGCGAGTTGAAAGCTTCCAAGAAAAACCAACTAAGGAAGAGGCGTTGTCTGATCAGGTGAATACGGGGATTTACATCTTTGAACCTGCGATATTTGATTACATACCCAAAGAGACAGAGTTTGATATTGGTAGCGAACTTTTCCCAACTTTGGTTGAGCAGCATATCCCTTTCCACGCGGTTGAGATGAATTTTCAATGGCTGGATGTGGGTAATATCAAAGATATTTGGGGAGTAACGGAAGACGTATTGAGCGGGAAGGTCCCGGGTTATCGTATCCCTGGAACGCAAGTCAAAGCCGGTATTTGGCTAGGCATTAACACCAACATTAATTTATCGAAATGTAATATCGTCCCACCGGTCGTAATTGGCAGCGGATGTAAAGTCGAGGATGGGGCAACCATTGTTGGGCCAGCCTTAATTGGTGCCAATTGTCACGTTAAAAGCGGTGCGACAATCAAGCATTCGTTAATCTTTGATTACACGCAGATTCATTCGGGAGTCGATATCGCAGAGCAAACCATCTTTGGCGATTTCAGTATTGGTCATGATGGTCAGGCTGCAAGTTCAGTGATGTGGACGAATTTACGACCATATTTGGCAATGAATCGTTTAACCGATGCGATAAACACGATGTAGGCAATACTCAATGCATATTAATGGTGATGAGGTCTCAGTAATGACCATAGATGGGCAAACATTTTCAAATACATATAAAAGCACCATCGATGTATCAAGAGTGGCCGCCGAGGATTTGAAAGGGTTCTGGCATTCACGTCGCTTGAGTGATAGCGATATCGGTGAACTTGAGCTTTGTGTGGTCGAACTTATCAATAACGCGTTTGAGCATGCCTATGCTGGTCAAGATGGTGAGCCGATAGAAGTCACGAGTCGCTACAACGAAAATAAAGTTATTGTCGATATCACCCATTTTGGTGAGGGGATGTCACAAGACGAGTTTCGCGGTGCGTTAGAGGCGGATTTTATTGAGCCTGACCCTGATGACCCTGATACATGGACGACCTCAGGACGTGGGTTCATTATATTGGCCGCGTTACTCGATACTGTGGAGTTAACGCAAGATGGAGAAAAAAATACGTTTACCTTAATAAAAACCATACGGTCATGAAGCGATGGGGGCGGTCATGAGAATTCTAGGATTAAGTTTAATTTATTTGTTACTGCAGGGCTGCACTAGTCAGCCAGCAGTGCAATCTGTGAGCTCTCAATCGCTGCATGGCCAATGGAAATTTACCTCGTTGACACCTATAGCTAAGCCTTATTCGCGTTCGTTATCTGTCCCCTCTAATTGGTATTCACAAGGCGTGGAGTTTTCAGGTGAAGCACTCTATCAAACCTCGTTTAATGTGACAGAGTCAACTGAAAATGGCCGATACTGGTTGATGTTTGACGCGGTTGACTACGAGGCTAAAGTTGCACTGAATAACATTCCGGTAGGCGCACATACTGGTTATTTCTCTCCATTTTCCTTTGATGTCACGCCTTTCATTAAACAAGAAAACAACCAATTAACCGTTATCGTTAAAAGTGAAAATGATGAAAAACTTCCGGATTGGTCACTGAATAAAAGGGAGCTCAAAGGCGTGTTAAGCCACCATGATACTCGACCAGGAGGCGCGTGGTCAGACAAAGGGCAGGACGCCAACTCTGGCGGGATTTGGGGGGAGGTTACACTCAAAAAAACGGGGCCAATTGCAATTAAAGAAACAACGTTTATTCCAACCATTGATTCCAATCGATTTACCTCGGGGACCTTAACCATTGAGCTGGATAGCTTAGTTATAGGGCAAGCGCATATTAATATCTCCCTTGTCTCGCCCTTGGAAGCGGATCATCAAACCCGTAGTGAAACTTACACTTTGGAAACGGAACTCAAGCAGGGAACAAATATAGTTGAATGGGCAGTACCAACAATGAAGAGAGCGTTGTGGTGGCCTTATGATTGGGGAAAGCCTAACTTACACGATCTAACAGTGGAGGTTTCATTAACGAATCAAGCCTTGTCTGACCAAATAATGCAGCGCATTGGGTTTAGGGAAGTAAGGTATTCAGAATCAGAGAAACATTTTTACATTAATGATCTTCCATACTTCATCCGAGGCACAAATTATATTGCAAGCCAGTGGTTAGGAGAGGTGACCCGTGAGGACTATGCCAACGATTTGACGTTGATGCAGCAAGCGAATATTAACGGCATTAGAGTGCATGGGCATGTCGCTGGGCAGGCTTTTTATGAACTTGCAGATGAATATGGTTTTGTTGTCTGGCAAGACTTCCCGTTACAGTGGGGCTATGAAAACTCATTGGCGACAGCGATTGAAGCGGCTCGGCAAGCAACTGAAATGACCAATATGCTATCTAATCATCCGTCTGTCGCCTTCTGGAGTGGCCATAATGAGCCTCCTTGGGATGCGACCTGGATGAAGTATAAGTACCCCAGTTATGAACGATCTCACAATAGACAGTTGACGGCATCGGTGCATGAAGCGCTGTTACGTGCTGATGATGGTCGCATTGTGCGGGAGGCCTCTTACACTCACGAACATCCTTGGTTTGGCTGGTATTCAGGTCATTATAAGGACTATAAAAGACTGCAAGGACCACCCATTATTAGTGAGTTTGGTGCACAAGCCTTACCGCGTGAAGCGATATTATCCCGCTTCTTGACCGATAGAGATACTTGGCCATTAAGCGCAGAGCAATTGGCTACTCTCGAATATCACAATTTTCAGCCTCATGAAATGACTAACTTGGCAAAAGTTAATATGGGAGACAGTGTTAATGAGCTAATTATTAACAGCCAAGAGTATCAACGTGTCGTGAATAAATACGCTGCTGAGCAGTTACGATTGAAGAAAAATAATGGAATTGCGGCTATTTATCAGTTTATGTTTGTGGATAGCTGGCCTTCTGTAACGTGGTCGATATTAGATGTCGAACGGCAAGAAAAATTGGCATACCTAGCAATTAAAGAATCTTTTCAGCCGATTTTACCCGTTGCCAGTGTAAAAGATAAATCTTCGTCTAAGCTATTAAATATCAGTGTAATCAATGACTCAAGAGACGATATTGTTAATGCGAAGATAGAAATTAACTGCATAGAAGGCAAAGCTGAACCCACATCATGCTGGCAAGAGAGGAATATAACAATTGAGCACAACAAGGTTGTGAAAATTGCCACAATTGAACAGTCAAATATAACTGATGATTTTGTAATTAATATCATTGGTGGGAATGGACAGTTAATTTCAAGTAATCACTATAGAGCGGGTGATTATTAATGGCCTGAACAAGTATGTTGAATGAGATACTAAACATATAAAGGTCATTTAAGAAACTGAAGCATGAAACGCTTAATAAGGGAAGTTAAGTTGATGGATATGTATTTCAAAAAGTTCGAACATCGAACACCACCAGAAGCCAGTGCCCCATAGCATTCCGAGAGAGTTGCTGTATCAGTATCTAGCGACGTGTAACCTCACACTCGGGATGTGGTATTTATGGTGGCGTTGGACCTACGCATTAAACATGGATGCGTTGTGGTTTTCTTTGCCACTTGCTTTTGCTGAATCCTGTGCATTTATAGGTTCCATTTTGTTTACTATTAATATGTGGAAGACGAAAGATGAGCCGAAGAAAACCCCTCCTTCCAATATTAATCAGTGCGTTCGTGATTGTGAAGAGGACCGCCCCGTTTCGGTTGATGTATTTTTCCCTAGCTATGATGAAGAACCAGACTTGGTGCGATTGAGTATCGAGGACGCACAGAAAATTACCTATCCCAGTGAAATCGACATGAAGATATTTATCTTGGATGACGGTAAACGGACATCGATGAAAGCGCTCGCAGAAGAAATGGGTGTTGGCTATATTACCCGAGAAGGGAACGTCGGCTTTAAAGCGGGAAACCTAAGAAATGCCATGGAGCAAACCTATGGTGATTTTGTCGTTATCTGTGATGCAGATACTCGTCCATTTTCTACGATTTTAGAACATACCTTAGGATACTTTAGAGATCCAGATGTGGCATGGGTTCAAACGCCCCAGTGGTTCTTTGACCTCCCTGAAGGCGTTCGATTGCCTAAGTGGCTATCAACAAAATTGGGTAATTGGGCGGCACCACTGGGCCGTGGCATAGAGAAAGTTTACGGCCCTGTGACCTTCGGTCAAGACCCGTTTGTAAACGACCCCCAAATGTTTTATGACGTGATTCAACGTAGACGAAATTGGGTTAACGCTGCATTTTGTTGTGGAGCTGGTTCTATACACCGCCGAGAAGCGGTTATGGAAGCCGCTTTGAGGGCGTATGCCGAACAAATTACCAATGAACAACAAGATGTCGAGAAACAGATTAGAAAACTGACCAAAGAGAAAAGCGTCGATCAATCTGTTTCTGAAAATTTACGAAATGAAATTTTGTTTGATACTGAGTTTACTCCTTATAAGTTTCATGTCTCAGAAGATCTGTATACGTCAATTGTGTTGCATTCGGACTCTCAGCGTAACTGGCGTTCCATTATGCACCCAGACGTTGAAAGTAAAATGTTATCGCCGCAAGATTTACAAACATGGACGGTTCAACGCTTCAAGTATTCTGGGGGATCCATTGACATTTTCATGAATGATAACCCGATATTTCGCAAGGGGTTGAATCTAAAACAGAAGCTCATGTATGGCGGTAGTTTCTGGTCCAATCTATCAGCGGTTTGGAACATCGTATTTCTAGCTTGTCCTATCATCTATTTTTTGACCTCTATTGCACTAGGTCAGTGCTTATGACGTGACCTTTTATCTTCATTTTCTTCCTTACGTATTAACCGCGGAAATTGCAATGATGATTGGTACATGGGGAGTAGCTGGCTATAAAGGTAAAACCAATTTCCTATCTTTCTTCCCAGTGAATATGCGTGCACTTTGGACCGTATTGAGAGGGCGGAAAATCAGTTTCCCTACCACGCCAAAAGAGCGACAAACAGGTAATTTTGCCAAACTGGTGGCGCCTCAGATGGCTGTGTTTTTTCTCAGCCTATTTAGCTTAGGATTTGCTTGGTACGGTCATTATTTTGGAGGATGGGGCAGCTATTCAGAAGGTGGTCTAGTTCTGAATACGTTTTGGATCATCAATAATATGCTCGCAATGTGGGGCATGATTGCAGCAGCATTTTGGGAACCACCAAAAGAAGATACAGCAGATAAAGCGGCCGTTTCAGAGACAGAGGATCTTAAGTATGAAGTTTAGTAATGCATTGTTAGCGGCAAGGCACCATATTGTTTTCATTCTTGGTCTCGCAACCGCGCTCGTTATCGCCTTTTCTATTGAAACGCGTGATTATGGCAAAACATTAGGCAATATCACGTTTGAGGCACATGAAGAGATTCCGTTAAAAGCGCAGCGAGTGCTCACCCAAGAAGAATTTACTTGGGCAACGACGGCTTGGCAATATTTTGAAAATAACTATCAAGAAAACACTGGTTTGGTGAATTCAGTTGATGGCTATCCTTCAACGACAATGTGGGATACGGCGTCTTATTTAATGGGGTTAATTGCGGCGGAAAAAATCAACATAGTGACACAAGACGTATTTAAGATGCGGATGGAAAAGGCCCTTCGATCGTTAGCCCGTTTACCGTTGGTTGAAGGGAAGTTACCTAACAAAGCCTATAACACACAAACGCTAGCCATGGTGGACTACCAAAACAATCCAAAACCGGACGGTATTGGTTGGTCAGCGATTGATATTGGACGAATTTTAGTCCCGCTTAATATTCTTATTTGGCAATATCCACAATTTAATACTGAAGTCACCAACATTTTAAATCATTGGAAAATGGATGAGATGCTAATTGAAGGCTATTTATATGGCTCTCGACCAAATGAACAAGGTGGCTTTGAACTTGTCCAGGAAGGGCGAATTGGGTATGAAGAGTATGCTTCGAAATCATTATTTCTGATGGGGCGGGATGTGTTTAACTCAATGAAATATATAGATTACCTAGATATGGTCGATGTCTACGGGATCGAAATTCCAACGGACAAGCGAGATCCCGCTAAGTATCACGCCCACAACTATGTGGTGAGTGAGTCCTATATTTTAGATGGCATTGAGTTTGGCTCAGACAGTGTCTCAAGAATATTCGCACATCGTGTGTTTAGTGCACAGGAGCGCCGTTACGACGATATAGGCATAGTGACCGCAGTGAGTGAAGATAACGTCGATGAGGCACCTTATTTTGTCTATAACACAGTCTTTTCCGATGGAAAAAAATGGAATGCGATTTCTGACGACGGTAAAGATCAATCACACCTGAAAACGTTGTCAACGAAGGCTGCTTTCGGTTGGTACGCCCTTTATGAGAATGCCTACACCGATCTTCTAATTAGTGAAGTATCGCCTCTATTTTCTGATGGTAAAGGCTGGTATTCAGGGCGCTATGAAGCGGACGGCCGTCCTAATAGAGCGATTACTGCCAATACCAATGGCATTGTATTGGAGTCCTTGGCCTACATAGAAAATGGCCCCTTGTTACGGGTTGGAGCTCAGTAATTGAGATTGTGCAGTATTAGGGAGAATTCGATGCGTTATTTGTCAACACTATGTATCGCGCTGGCCGTAGCTGGGTGTGGTAATAAATATAATCAGTTTTCAGAAGATATTGTTGAGCGAAAATCTCACTGGAGCATACCTCAGCCTCGTCATGGTGAACTGACGGAAAAAGAAATGGATATGGCCAGAATTGCTTGGAAATATTTTGAAAATAACTATCAAGAATCAACGGGTTTAGTCAATGCGGTAAATAACTACCCATCAGTAACATGGTGGGATGCGGCTTCCTATCTTGCTGGAGCGGTGAGTGCGCATCAGTTAGGAATTATCGAGAAGGAAGAGCTTGATAAGCGTTTAATTGCTTTTATAGGGACATTAAGTAAGCTTGACCTGTTTCGTGGAGAGTTACCAAATAAGGCCTATAACACTCAAAATGCCGCGAAGGTGGATTACGCCAACCAACCTGGGGAAATTGGCTACTCTGCTCTAGATCTAGGGCGGCTTCTGGTTTGGTTGTATATCATTAAGCAAAGGTATCCAGAATTTGCACCGAGTATCGACTCTGCAATCTTACGCTGGAATTTTTGTAATGTTGTAGACGAAAATGGCACGATGTTTGGCGCTCTTCTAGAAAAAGATAAACCTGTGCAATATCTTCAAGAGGGGCGACTGGGTTACGAAGAATACGCAGCAAAAGGTTTTCAACTTTGGGGTTTTGATACCAGTCAAGCATCAGACCCTGAGCCGTATGCGACCATCAACTTATTCGGCTACGACGTGCCATATGACACACGTGACCCAAGAAAGTTAAAGGCACATAGTTACGTTGTAACTGAAAGTTATGTTTTAGATGGTGTGGAGCTTGGATGGGATTTAACGGAAGACAAAACGGGGCATGATGCTAACTATTCCAATGAGTGGATGGCGGAGTTTGCGCTTCAGATTTATCGCGTTCAGGAGGAGCGTTATAAACAAACTGGTATTATCACTGCTAGGACTGAACATCAATTAGCAGGGGCGCCTTACTTTGTTTACGACACAATTTATACCGATGGCTTTGCATGGAATACCATCTCTGAGGTTGGTGAATATCTACCACAATACTCAGCTGTTGCCATTAAAGGTGCGATGGGAATGTGGGTGCTGTGGGATACAGAGTATACCGACTTACTGTTTGACCATGTTTCTCATATCTATGATCGGGATAAGGGGTTCTATGAAGGGATTTATGAAAATGGTACAGGTCTAATTAATACGTTTACCTCTAATAATAACGGCATCACGTTGGAAATATTGTTGTACAAACAACAAGGGAAATTGTTGCGCTATAAGGACAAACCAGCCCCAAGCTTATGGGAAAAAGCGCTAGAGACACCGTTTGGCTATGAAGGGCAGTGCTTACCGCGAGAAAATTACAAAAAAAGCAAAATAAAACGTAGAGATGTCGCTGATGGTTAAGCACGCAGTATTGCTTATTGTATTTCCAGTATTGGTCGCATGCGGGACGATTGTCCGCGGTGTGAGCGATGGTGTCGATGCAATTAACGCTTCTCAAAGCTTTAGGCAAGGACGATTTGGTGCGCTAACCGAAGAAGAGCTCGCATGGGCAAGTACTGCCTGGAAATACATTGAAAATAACACTCAGCTTCAAACTGGATTAGTCAATGGTATTGACAATTTCCCCTCAACAAATATGTCGGGCATATCGGATTATTTAATCTCACTGTTGGCAGCAAAAGAGTTTGAATTTATTTCTAACAAGCAATACGACGAGCGTCTTACCCTTGTTTTAACCTTTCTGAACGATATGAATCTGAGTATCGGACAAATCCCAAACAAAGTCTATCACACACAAACAGGTCAAATGACGGACTATGGCTTACAACCTAAAGATATAGGTTGGTCTTCTCTGGATGTTGGACGTCTGTTAATTGCTTTAGCCATGGTTAAACAGCATTCGCCGGAATTTTCTGAATACGTTGATAAAGCCGTGTTGCGTTGGAATTTTTGTGAACTGATTAATGAAGATGGTGAGCTGTTTGGAGGCGCGATCTTTGACGGAAATGTCACGCGATACAAAGAGGGGCGTCTAGGGGTAGAGGAATATACGTCATACGGGTATCTGGATTGGCAAGTGGTTCCTTATAAAGCGATGCGGATAGACCCTTATGATGTTGCCACGATTTATGGTATTGACCTTTTATTTGATGGGCGAGATCCACGCAATTTTGATGTGCTTAGACCGGTCTACAGCACGCCTTATCTATGGATGGGATTGGAATTTAACTGGGACAAAATCGACGACCGCTCTTCTTCAGATGCGACGCATACTGATGAAGTGATGTCGGCGATGGCGAACTCACTCTACCGGGTGCAAGAAGCTCGCTGGGATGCTGATAGAATTTATACCGCGCGCGGTGATCATGTGGTCGCTGGTGACCCTTATTTTGTCTATGACGCTGTTTATGCCCTTGGAACTCCATGGATAACAGTCGCAGAGGATGGCAGTTCCCATGACCTATTGGCGTTAGTATCAACAAGGGTCGCGTTTCAGATGTGGGCACTTTGGAAAACGGATTATACTGATCGATTAATGATTTTGGTCAAGGAGCTCTATGATCCTCAACGCGGTTGGTATGAAGGCCGATACGAGCGCAATAGTAAGTATGAGAAAAGTATTACCCTTAAAACCAATGCAGGGGTATTAGAGGCGTTACTCTATAAAAAGAAAGGAAAGCTCTACCAGCCTAAAGAGGATCGAGAATATCGAGATGTACAATTTGATTCGCGTTTTTACCACCCAGGTAAGTGCTTGACGGAGACCTTTGATGATTATGATTAGAGCGTTTTTTTAATTTTAGTGCTCACGTTTAATGGATTAATGGTCTGTAATTTTGCTAATGCGGCAGTGCAAGATGTCGACTTAAGAATTTTTAGTAAACCGACGTTGTTGGCTGGCAATGGAAGGTATAAACAAGCTGCTGAGCAATATCACCGACTGAGTATTCAAATTTTGGCGTCAGAGTCTAAGTTAGGCACAGAAAAAATGTGGCAGTATGCAGGCCTTGCTGAAGTGCTGGCAACGGTATGTGCTAATTTAGATAATGATGCAAAAGCTTATGAGTATTGGGCGAATAGCGTCCGATACTTGTTAACGGGAGGGACTGACTGGGCTCAAATGCAGCAGTATCTGCATCAACAAAATGAGCAAGCCAATACGCAACTTCTTACGCAAATGCAAACCATCGATGTTGCGGGAGGCTATGATCAATCTTGGGAGCAGGATGCTGCTGTATTACAAGTGTGGCAGGAAAAACTAAACCTGTTTGTTTTTTCAGGCCCTAGAGCAGGGATGGCCGTTTCACCATCCGCTCTTACTATTCAGCCGCAAGTGCGGCGACCTGCTTCATGCGGTTCCTGCACAAGTGGCACCGGGGCAAAGAAAACTCAATGGGTTAGAGTCTAATTTTTCTCAGTCTTCGTCTTTCGTTCCAACCGAAGTTACTCCTGTTGTTGCTGTTGAAAGTAAGGATACCGAAGCGACGGCGGAGTCGGTATCAACAAGTTCTCCTACGCTAAATATTCCCCGCACCAATAGGCATTTAATTCAAGGCACAATCTCGCCACAGCCAGTGGTTACAGGCAATGAAGTGACGATTGCGACGCCTATTGAAGCGTTCGATTATGAACAAGCAGAAACGGCTCATAATGAACGTTCAATGCCTAAAGTAACAAAAGATGAAGGGCAGCAGCCAGAGGTCGCGTCACAGTTGCAAAAAGCCAATATTGGTACTGAAACTAATCAAGGCGTGCAAGCGATACAAAGGCGAAGCTTCGCACCGATAACAGAATAACTCTCGATAACAGAATAACTCTCGATAATTGATTGACGTGATCAGCAATCGTGCACTGGATCTCCTCGCATTAGATTTATGTCGGACAATTTCTTGATAACACGATGATAAATCCTAGTTTGCTTTCGTTACGTACATTTCGTTCCGTGAACGCGAGGCAAAGGATATGACCCAAGAACATCAACGACAAAGCGCAACAAAACTTCTTCGACACGCGAGCCAGCATTTTGACCTCACTGATAACGAGCACCAAAAGCAACTATTGAGTTTAGCTGAGCAGCTAGATTCATTGGCCTTGCTTTCAGTCGAGCAACTTAAACAGTTAGCAATTAACGAGCAGGCTCCCTTAGAGTTTCGTCTTGCGGTTAAATTGGTGGACTCAAAGCGCTACATGAGACAAATAACTAAGCCGATATCCGTCGGTGTAGTTTTTGCAATGTGGGGTGAACATAATCGCCTCAACCCAAAATCTGCTCATAATCCAAATGGTGAGGACTCTTTGCGTGCCAAAATCGATCAGCTTAATTGGGTGACACAAGATAGCCCAGTCTCTTGGCGGTTGTATCCCATTGATGATGGCTGTCCACATGGTAGTGCGGAAATAGCGAGAGGCATTAGCATTACGAGTGAATCGAGTAAGCAAGTAAAGGTTTCCTGTCTAGAGGACTATGTCGCAACAGGGGCAGGGCCTTTAGCGAACTTACATAGCGCAGACGATTCACGTAAAGGGGGCGCGATTATACTCGGCTGTATGAAGGCGGTTGAAAACAAGGTCGATGTGGTGGTTTACACTGATGCGGACAATTCAGTGCATCTTGGGCAGCTTGGTTTGTTGTTACGACCGTACTTAGAACAAGGAAAGCAGGTCATTCTTGGAAATAGGAAGCATCCAGATTCGATATTGGTGAAACAAGAAGAGCGTTGGGGAATTGGTATTAAAACGCTGAGGCATATGCAAAGAATGATCGGTAAGCAGATCTTTTCTCAGGGCATCAAAGACACGCAAGCGGCATTTAAATTGTACTCAAGAGATGCGCTAACAAAAATTTTGGAGCGACCAACGGTTTATGACTTCTCGTTCGATACCGACTGGATATTGGCGGCTATGGAATACAACAAGCCAATTACGACAGTGCCATTTGCATTCATTGACTCTGCAGCCGAATCCGCCTCGATAGTACAAGGACCTATGACGACATGGTTTACTTTGTTGGAAGGTTTAGTGAAAGCTGCGCGAGCGCGTCAGGCAAGTTATAGCCGTGAAATGGCAACCGTCTTTGATGAAGAAATTCATTCGCACAAAGACTTAGAGTTGCTCATCGATATTCTTCCTCCAGAGCTTGAGAAGGCAACCGATGCTAACCTTGGAGATCCAGCATTGATGTCACCACAAAAAATGCGTGAGTGGATTCAGAGAGCGAAAATTTCGCGACCTGCAGCGATTTCCTAGTGAGTGCTTGAAGTATAAAGCCAGGTATTGTTGTGCTTCAAGAAAGTTAATTAGCTATGCTGCCTTACCGCTGTACTGCAGCAATGATATTAAGGATTCAAGATAGTTAATAGTTAGCTGGTCTGGTGATGAATTTGGTAGCTCAAGGGTGATGCAGGGTAGTGCCTGCTCTTGACACCAGCTACCAAAAGATCCTGGTGTGTCATAGCCAATATCAGGAACTAAAGGTAATTGAAAGTAGGTAGACAACCAGTGGCCTAATGGCGAATTTTCCGGATCATCAACGCAGGCGAGCGGTTCATGCAAAGAAACAACAAAGTTCGGATTTCTCGTTTTAATAAGAGAAATGATAGCGCTGATTTCGGGTTCTAATGTTGTTTTTTGCCCTGTTGCAACATGTACGTCGCGTTGGGCATTCTTGCTAGTCCAACGATAGGTGGTGCCATTTTCACTCCAGTTTTTCGTTGGGAATGCACGGTTTAAATCAACTTGATTAGCATTTGCTCGCGTACCCAGCTGATGTCCATCAGGATTTAAAGATAAAACAACGTCATGGCGCAGATGTTCAGGTTGCATGCTTCGTAGCGCTGCTGATAATGCCGCCACTGAAGCCGGTTTCATCTCCGTGAGTGCCTGCAATAATTAACCCCTTTTGTGGGGAAGGTATTTGGGCTGGGAAAAAGAGCAACGGGGCATTGAAAACGCTGTGACCAAATGGTTGCGGTTGGATTAAAAATTGCGCGCGCTGAGATCTGGGAATTCGGGCCGTCAGGGAAGATGACGCCTTTGTCGACGATAAACTGTCGTCTTTTGAATTATCTTGCATCGCTATCGTATGTTGTTTAGGGGTGTTCTGACCTGACATAGACTACCTCGAAGCTCATTACTTGGGATAACCTCACGGCTTTATGGATTTGCCTGTGATAAAAGTGTAGGTGAGCTTGTTAATTATAACTTACCTCTGCTCATACGATAGTTCACGGATTTATACGATAGTTCACTGATTTGGTACCCTCGTATGAACAATCAATATACATGGAATGTTGGATACGTCTCTATGAAAAAAAACAGTAAACGTCAGAGGGTGTCATTGACGCCATTTATACTCTTATCTGCTTTCACTATTCTTCTTCCCTCAACTGCTTATACTGCACAGTTGCCCGACCAGGTGCAATTAGCCCCTAATCAGCATGTTGTGAGAGGGAATGACGCTGAAGTCGCGACGTTAGACCCTGCTAAGGCAGAGGGGTTACCTGAAATGCATGTCATTCGGGATTTGTTTGAAGGTTTAGTGATTCAAGATGCCGATGGGAACGTGATTCCTGGCGTCGCAGAGTCATGGGAAACCAAGGATAATAAAACGTTTATTTTCCACCTCCGCTCTGATGCAAAATGGTCAAATGGAGATCCAGTCGTCGCTTCTGATTTCGTTTTTGCGTTAAAGAGAGCTGTTGACCCGGCCACCGCTTCGCCAAACGGCTGGTATTTGAAGATGACGAAGATCAATAATATCGCGATGATCTTAAATGGTGAGAAACCGGTATCGGAACTGGGTGTTAAAGCGATTGATAACCACACCCTAGAATTTAAACTCGACAGTGCCGTGCCTTATTTTGTGGCAATGACGGGGCATACATCGATGATGCCAGTCCATCAAGCCTCGATGAAAGCAAATGGTGACAAGTGGGCGCGAGCGGGCGTGCTTGTTTCAAATGGTGCATTCACTTTAAAGCAGTGGGTCGTGAATGAGCGTATTGAACTGACAAGAAATAGTGATTATTGGGATAACTCAAACACCGTGTTAAATTCGGTGACGTTTATTCCTTTTGAAAGTCAAACCGCAGCTTTAAATCGTTATTTGATCGAGTGAAGTTGACATTACTTCAGACGTACCTGCTCAGATGGCGGCAAAGTTAAAGAAGGAGCAACAAGACGCGTATAAAGTCGTACCGTTACTATGTACTTATTACTATGCGTTTAATACAACACGAGCGCCTTTTAACGACGTGCGAGTTCGCAAGGCGGTGTCTTACACGATTATGAGGGATGTGATAACGAACGGTATTACTCAGGTTGGTAATATTCCTGCTTATACGTTTGCTCATCAGTATGTTGCGGGGTTTACCGCCACTCAACCAGACTATAGCCGTTGGACCCAAGAACAAAGAGATCAACAAGCCAGACAATGGTTATCGGAAGCAGGCTATGGCATTGACAACCCCTTAGATGTTAAGTTGCTTTATAATACCAGTGAGAGTAATAAATCTATTGCAGTTGCCATTTCTTCAATGATGAAGAAGAACTTAGGCGCAAAAGTGGTGTTAGAAAATCAAGAATGGAAATCCTATCTAGTGGCTCGTCGAGAAGGGGACTTTGATATTTTACGAACCTCTTGGTGTGGTGACTATAATGAAGCGTCGACATTCTTATCTTTAATGACGTCCGATAGTGCTGGCAATAGAGCCTTTTACAAGAGTGATGCCTACGATCAAAAAATCAGTAGTGCGTTAACTGCCACTGACATTGAAGCACGTAATCAATACTACGATGCGGCGGAAGCCGTTTTAGTGGAAGACATGCCGATCGCCCCCATTTATTATTACATGCAGGCTAGGCTGGTTCGCCCAACGATTGGCGGATTTCCCATTAATAACGTAGAAGGGCGGATCTACTCTAAAGATTTATACGTGTTGGGACAATAGCACAAGCAGTAGTCGTCATGTTTACGCGACACTTAAGCGTGTAAGTAAAAGAAAAGGATGCCGTAGGCATCCTTTTCGTGTTTAAGGTGAGGCATTTCTAACGTAGCTAAGTTAAGACAGAATAATCAGTATGGTGTAGGCGAGGGTCATTAATATATTCGCGATGGCATAAGTATCAGGCATAGCCAAGCGCTGGGATGGTTGACCGCGCATGTTCGTTCACTACATCCATCGCAGGAGCACATGTTCTCGCTCCGACAATAGCACCGATAAGAAGCGCGCGATTCATCTTCAAGAAGTACGCGCCGACTAGATAGGCAAGTACGACCAAGCACGACGCTGACTAAGAATGCGATAACAATCACTTGCGGGCCAACTTGAGTTAGGTGCTCAAACATTTTACCGCCTGCGCTTAACCCGATTCCAACCATGAAAAACATCAGCCCCAGATCTTTGACCATATTGAGGGCACCTTGTGGCACGTAACCAAAAGTAGGGTGATTTGCCCGAAGGAAACCAAGTGTGATGCCTGAAAGCAGTAGCCCAACAGCATTGCCTAAACCAAACGATACCTGACCAAATGTCATGGTAATCAAACCAAACATGATGCCTAAAATGAAGAAGCTGCAAAATGCAAGCAGGTCTGCCATTTGGCTATGTATGGAGATAAAGCCAACTTTTTCAGCAAGTCCTAATACGCGGCTTTTCTCACCACTGACTTGCAAAATATCACCTTTAGCAAGAACGATATTAGCATCCATCGGCATTTCGATTTGAGCGCGAACTACGCGGTTTAGAAAGCAGCCAAACTCTGACAGGTTAAGATTTGATAAACTCTTTCCTGCAATATTATCACTCTTAACAACAATCTCTTCTTCAACGATGCGAAGGTCAAGTAGGTTACGATCAAACACTTCTTTGCCATTTCTAAAGCTTGGGTCCAAACGTGCATGACTGTCGGGAAACCAACAAGCGCGATTTCATCGCCTTCTTGTAAAATCGCATCTCCGTCAGGGTGGGCAAGGATACCATTACGACGAATTCGTTCGATATAACACCCCGTTTGACGATAGATGCCAAGCTCACGGAGGTTTTTGCCGTCAGTCCAGTCAATTAACTCTTGCCCCACTCGGTAGGCTCGAATTATTGGAAGATACACTTTACGTTGACTAGAGCCGCCAAGACCGCGCTCTTGAGCAATTTGTTGAGCAGAATCGTGTAAATTCTGCTTTTGTAGTTTCGGCAATAGTTTGGCCAGCATAATCATACTGATAAGACCAATCAAATACGCCATGGCGTAGCCGACGGAGAGGTTTTCTAGAACCAAACCAAAATCCATACCGCGTGGAATGGTGGCCAAACCAGAGTTCAACGCGTCTTGCGCCCCCACGAGCACAGGTGTTGCCGTAAGAGCTCCAGCCATAACCCCAGCGGAGAGTCCGTAATCTAACCCTAAATAATGGCTTGCAAAATAGGTCACTGTTAATGCCGTGACCAGCACCACTAAACTTAGGATGAGGTAGTGCTTACCATCTCGAAAGAAGATACCAAAAAAGTTTGGTCCTGCTTCAATACCGACACAGTAAATAAACAGCATGAATCCGATGGTGAGTGCTTCGGCGTTAAATGAGAATCCAAGGTGTCCCATAACCAGTGAGGTGATTAATACACCAATGGAGTTACCGAGCTGAAGACTTCCAAAGCGAATTTTGCCAAATGCAAGGCCAATCGCTAAGGCGACAAAAATAAGGAGGATAGGGTTTTGATCTAACAATTGTACTACGTCAATGTTCACTGTAGCGACTCGAAGCAACGAAGTTGAGTGGGTTATAAAGTGTGGCGATTGTAGCGGAAATAATCAAAAAGATAAGTGATTTTTTTTAAGTTTGACCATTAGATTACATATTGTGGGGATTCTCTGACTTACTCGTAGCGGGTCAATAGCAATTTGGTATAGCTTTGTCGCAATATTGATATAGATCCCAATAAAAAAGCCAACTCATTACAGTTGGCTTTAAGTGTGATTCTTTCAACTATACTGTTGATTAGACAGTGAGTTATTCGTCGAAAAGACCTAGATTTTCTTTTGCATACGCTTCAAATTCCGTACAACCACCAATATGGTCTTGATCGATAAAAATTTGAGGAACGGTTTCAACGGGCTTACCAACGGTTTTCTCTAGGTCAGCTTTAGAGATACCTTCCGCGTGGATGTCAACATAGCGGAAGTTGAAATCGTCACGTTTAGCTTTTAACGTTTCTGCATGCTCTTTTGCACGAACACAGAATGGACAACCTGGACGACCAAAAATTACGACAAACATTGACTTTCTCCTTGAAGATTAAATTCTTACTAAGCACTAGGAGTTTGATTAACTCGGCTCTTATAGTGTATGACGATAACTATGCCTTAAGATGAAAAGGAAATAAAGCCGGAAATACCACTCACTACCATAGGTAAAACCTATTAGTGCATATGTTAGTCAGTTTGCAGCGTCAATGGATGAGTTTATGTTGTGACTCATACCGAAATTGCGAATTTAAAAATGGGTAAAACGTATGTTGATTGGTTTATATCAACTTTTCATTTCTCAGGTCACTGCATGCTATTAGTGGCTTATAACTCTCATGTGTTTTTACTATCGACAGGGCTTGCAATTTGAGACACCACTTTTTCAATGTCGTATTTTGAACTTCAACGACACTGCGCTTTAGGTTTTTAGCATCGGATGAATCGTCTATATGCTGAGACTTAAGTTTCTAGCATAGAAGCTAAATCGACAATGGTGTAATGGTGAGCTTGACGATATACCGAAAGGATATTGGTATGTTTCAGTTTATGACTTCGAGTCGTATCGTATTTGGCGAAGGTGCATTGCAATCGTCTCTCTCTATCATTAACCAATTTGGCTACAGTGTATTACTTGTAACAGGGCAGGATAGGCAACGCGCCGAACCTGTCATCCATTATCTTCACAGTCAAAATATGCGCTATCAGCATGTTGCTATCTGCGGCGAACCGAATATTACTATGGTGGAAGAAACGGCGATTATGGGGCGTCGTTTTAACCCAGATATGGTGATTGCGATTGGCGGTGGAAGTGTTTTAGATATGGGCAAAGCCCTGGCTGCCATCATCCCCAATCAAGGTGACGTTTATGACTATGTTGAA
Source organism: Vibrio sp. GJ43-1 (assembly GCF_055808835.1). Lineage (NCBI taxonomy): Bacteria > Pseudomonadati > Pseudomonadota > Gammaproteobacteria > Vibrionales > Vibrionaceae > Vibrio > Vibrio sp. GJ43-1. The sequence continues at coordinate 1,602,326 of NZ_CM147884.1, forward strand.
GTGGTGGGGAGAAATGTACCGTTAAAAACAAAACCAATCCCAATGATTGCGATTCCAACGACCGCGAGTACAGGAGCGGAAGTGACGAAAAATGCGGTATTGAAATCAGGACAAGATAAGGTAAAAGTGAGCTTGAGAAGTCCTGACATGTTACCAGACGTCGCGATTGTCGATCCGGTGCTGACTTATGGGACGGATGCTTACACTTCAGGGAGGGGGCAATGGATGCGTTTACGCATCTGATGGAAGCCTATGTATGTGGTGAGCCAAACCCTCTTACGGACATGGTCTGTGAGGAAGGGCTAAGAAGGTTAAGCCAATCTATAATTTCAGGTTGTAAGCAAGACAACCCTAAAGCGCGCGCGGATCTTTCTTTTGCCGCGATGCTTGGTGGCATGGCAATTACCAATGCTAAACTCGGGGCGGCACATGGGCTTGCCTCTGCATTAGGCGGTAAAATTTCAGCCCCTCATAGTGTGATCACCGCGCAATTAGCGCCTCATGTTATGACTGAAAATGTGAAAGCTGCGAAGCGGGCTGGACGCAGTGACGTGCTAAATCGTTATCGTCATATTGCTCAGATTCTAACGTCACGATCGGATGCGTCGATTGAAGATGGGATTGTATGGGTCACAATGATTTTAGAGCGTTTAGAGTTGCCTAAATTATCCGATTTTGGTGTTTGCCACACACCATTTGATGTTGTTGCAGCAGACGCAATGAAATCCGTTGCCATTAAAGGTAATCCATTGCCTTTAACTGTCGATCGGTTAGAGCATATTTTAAATCAAGTATGTCAGTGTCAGTGCGACTCGCGAGATAGGGTCACAGAAGAGCAAGCACAGGTGGAGTATAGAAATAATCCAATTGAAACCGATTAAGGGTGAGAAGGGATAAAAAAAGAGAGGCGTTAACCTCTCTTTTTATGTTTGTTTGCAGCTGGATTAAAAATTAGGCAGCTTATCGTAGCGGGAGTCTTTTAGGACTTCTTTTACACGTTTCAGATTATCTCTGAAGCGACTACCACGTCGCAGTGTAAAGCCAGTAGCAAGAACATCGATAATGGTCATTTGCACGACACGGCTAGCCATTGGCATATACACATCAGTGTCTTCCGGTACGTCAACCGTAATAGACAGTGAACTGGCTTTATCCAGTGGCGAGTCTTTTGCTGTAACCGCAATAACCGTGGCACCATTTTCACGGGCAAGATGTGCAATTTCTACCTGACTCTTTGTTCGGCCAGTGTGCGAAATAAGCACAATAACATCATTATCTGAACAGTTAATGCAACTCATTCTTTGCATCACAACGTCTTCATAACAAGAAATTGGGATGTTGAAGCGAATAAATTTGTTTTGTGCATCACGGGCGACAGAAGATGACGCACCGAGCCCAAAAAATGAGATTCTTTTCGCTTGCGTTAGTAGGTCAACCGCGCGATTGATCTGCATGGAGTCTAAGCTGTTTTTTGCCACATCCAAACACGCCATTGTCGATTCAAAGATCTTGTGGGTGTAGGCGTCGGGACCATCATCTTCCTCAACATTTCTGTTGACGTAGGGTGTGCCATTAGCAAGGCTTTGCGCCAAATGCAGTTTAAAATCAGGAAACCCTTTTGTGTCGAGTCGTCGACAAAAACGGTTTACCGTCGGTTCACTGACATCTGCCATTTTCGCTAAGGTAGCAATGCTAGAGTGAATGGCCGTCTGGGGAGATGCCATTATAACTTCTGCTACCTTTCTTTCAGATTTGCTGAAATTTTCTAAGTTCTTTTGGATTTTCTCTAATGTATTCATAGTGTTCACAGGGTAAAGAGAACATCTTGTTAGCGCATAATAGTTTGATAAGGTGCCATTAATCTAGGGGTAGATTAGTGGGTTCTGTATCAATATCGATTTTATATAGTGACTTTATTTAACGAATAGAGTCACTGTCGACGCGCGCTAACTCCATAAGTTCAGTATAAACGAACAAGCCAGTCAGCTGTAACAAAAGGTCACATGAAATCTTTAGAATATGACAGGCATCAAACAAAATTCTGGAAGAAAAAAACAAATGGACAAAAAACAGGCGAAAATAGTGCTTTTCTAGCCCGTTTACGCCGTATTAGCGCCACAAAATAGAAATAAAATTTCATAATGTGATTGTTGCATCTAATTTCTTCTACAGTTGTGGTATTACTCGCCAATACATCAGTTAGCTGAATGATGCTGCGCAAGCGTTATCTGTTTCGCGATGCGTTCGATCTGAGTGACCAAGTTCGCACCACTGTCTTGCGCTATTTCACGTTGTTCTTGTAACACCGCTCTTAGAACGTCCGTAGAGGTGAGTGGGTTCGCTAAGACTACACGAAAAACTATGGTATTGAGTTCACTCCATCGAGTCGGATTCAATTGCGTCCGTGACACAAAAGAACGTCCGGTTTCGCGTTGCTTCTTCTGAATGAGCTTAGTTAGCTCGTTGAGAAGTGTATGGATGCGAGTGACTTGTTCAGGTGTCGCCATGCTCAGTGCCTGCTTAGCACACTCAGGAACATAACGATAAGTTAATAAACACAGCTCAGGTTTGGATACTAATTCAAAATCGTGCTGTTTATCGATCAATTCAGAAAAGAACTTGGCTTTTTCGATGCTCTGGTTAATGAGTAATTCGTACCCAGGGCGACTAATAATATGCATCGCTGCATATACAAGCATGGCCATACCTGAACGAGAGCCTTCTAATGTGTGGCTTCCAAGATCTTTGGATCCTTTGCGAAGTATATACTGAGCATGATGTTCAATACTTTTCATGGCATCGGGCTTTTTGAAAAGCACCATGCCAGCGCCCATTGGGATGTAGAGTTGTTTATGTGCGTCTATGGTGACGGAATCAGCAAGTTCAATACCATCTAGCAAATGGCGATACTTATCAGACATCAAAGTTGCGCCACCCCATGCAGCATCCACGTGAAAATGGCATTGCTCTTGTGCACAGATTTGAGCGATTTCACGCAATGGATCGACGTGGCCTGTTTCTGTTGTGCCAGCTACGCCAATCACTGCGAACGGCTTGATACGCTGCTTATTTAACTGTTCAAATTTCAGTTGCAAGTCTTGCGGGCAAATTCGGTTATTACTATCAGTCTTTACGGCGACGAGTCCTTCTTGACCAATGCCAAGAATGTCCGCGGCTTTTTTAAGTGAATAATGACCTCGCTCCGACACCAGAATGGCAAGCCCTTCATAGCCAAAATGTTTCATGGCTTTGAACAAACCTTCTTGTTCAACACCCTTAAATTCGCCGTCGGCTCTTAAGGCGTTGTTTCGTGCGACCCAAAGCGCGGTAATGTTGGCGATGGTCCCACCAGAGCAGAAAGCGCCCAAAGAATGGTTCGCACTGTGCATCCAGCGCTGATAGAAGGGTTCATCTTGTGAGTAAATAAGCTTGTGCAGCATACCTAGCACTTGACGCTCTAAGGGCGTAAATGCTTTTGATGTCTCAATCTTCACGAGGTTTTGATTCAACGCGATCATTATTTTAGATAGCGGCATCAAAAAATAGGGCAGCGCTGATGTCATATGGCCAATGAAACTTGGCGATGATGTGTGTACTGAATGAGAAACCAGCGTGTCTAATAAGTGCTGCGTATGCTCTGAAACGAATTCAGGCTGCTCGGGAATAACCGCACTAGAGAAATCTTTTTCAATTTCATAAAGCGGTTTTTCTTCCGCCACAATATGCTCTCGCAAAAACTCATTAAGGTTTTGCGATAAGCTTTCTTCGATTTGTGTCAGCGTTGAATCTGGTCCTTCAGGGATAGTGAATATGCGAAGAAGGCTCTCAAAGCTGACGTTAGCAATTTTTTGCTCAGATACCATATCGTAATCTACTAATATTCCATTGGTGCAAGCGGCACAATCTAAACCAATTAAACGAGAATGTCTTCCAATAATTGAATTGAGAACTAAAGTTTCACCGTGCTACAGACAAAATGGCTAGTTTTTGGCTAATTCAGAAGCAAAAGCTGGCGAATTAGCCAGCTTTCACGGTAGGGGCGCTATTTACAACGGGTTGCTTCGACTTTAGTTATCGCATCGTTGTACTTATTAAGTGCGGAATCAATTTTCTTTGGATGGCTAAGTAAGTCGGCGAAGGCACTGCGCAACTCATAATTTTGTTGATGTGGTGTCGCTTGACGGTCAGCAAAGCTTGTCGCGGCAATCTTACCCAGTTCGTCGTTACGTTGAGACAGTATTTTGATGTCTTTTTGTTCGAGCTGCAACCAACTTTCAATAGGACGCTCTGTTGATACTTTATTTTGATCGTTTTCTAGGTAGTAGTGCACCGCCGCTCGATTGAGTTCAAAGTGGTTTTTACGACCCTCTAAAAACCATTGGCTGACATCTTGTAGCTCAGGATATTGCTCAGTGGTGAGCGTAATTAAATCTTGATACCAGTTAATTGATGCGTCGACATAGGCATCATATTTACCAGAAAGGCATTGAGTATCTGCAGCAAGCGAAGAGAATGAGGTTGTTGCTAGCATCATAGCGGCAAGCCATTTTTTCATTATTAAGTCCTTTAAATGGGCTGAATTTGATTAATTATAATTATTAGAGCGCGAGGAGTATAACGACTTTACGCTAAAAATCCTGCGATCTAACTTCCAAGAGAAACAAAGAACAGCATTAAAACAGGGACTAATAAGCTGAGAATAAAGCCACTGACGATTGCGACAGGGACGCATTTCACACCGCCAGTACTTTGGATCACAGGTAGGGTAAAGTCCATTGCTGTGGCACCAGCGTAGCCTATCGCCGTACTTGGTTTCTTTTGAATAAAAAGGGGTATAAAGACCAATGCCACTAACTCTCTTAGTAACTCTATCATAAAGGACGCGCCGCCAAAGACAGGACCAAACGCATCCCCCATTAAAATACCCGCAAGAGAATACCAACCGAACCCCGATGCCATCGCTAGCCCTTGGTAAGCAGGAATGTCCAATGCCCACGCTGCTAACAAACCCCCGATGAGTGAGCTGATGATGATAAGAGACGCGATAGCCATGCCTTGCTTATTGACTAAAATTTGTTTGAGCGACAAGCCACTGTTTCTAAGCTGAATACCAATGAAAAACAGAAGAACAAATAAGATCCATTCACTTGCCACCTCGACCCAAGCCAAGCCAAGCGGGAGCAGAAGACCTGCCGCAAGGCCACTTCCAACGACAATAATCAGCTTTAGGGATTCAAGAGCCATGCGAGACAGAGGTAAGTTTGAACTCTTTTTCTCTGATTCAAGTGGTAGGAAGCGATCAATCAGTGGAAGGCATAGTAGGTTACACAAGCTGATAATGACAAAGAATGTCACCGTCATTGTGACGATAATCTTTAGATTACTGCCAAAGTCCTCTAAGGCAGCTAGGCTCAATCCCATTAAAAACAAGATGACATAAATGAGCCAAGACGTTGCTTGGTTGATTTTGTCGAGCACTTCGATACGAGAGATCGAAAAAAGATAGCCGATTACCAATGGAGCAAAGATAAACAACATGCCGGAGAACATAAGCTCAATAATCCTTCAAAATATGATTTGGATCGTATTGTGTAGCGTTTGAGCTTTAAAAACAAGCATGTAGCATTGTGTTTACATACTAGATAATAACCATTTCTTTCACTATAAGCCTGAACTACGCATGATATCAGCAGTGTGAGCCAGAAAATCAGCGTCGTTCATAGTGGTTAGCTGAAACATTACTTCTGCGCCGTCAAGGTTGATCTCAACTTCGTGTTCTTCTAAAGCTTCGTCATTTTGCTTTCGATATAAAAGAATGTGGTGAGCAATTCGTGCAATGTCGAGATACGAGACTTCCGGTCTGTCAGTGGTTTTCTCTTGGTTAGATGCCACTTCAATAAAGTCTTGATCAAATGCCCAAGTTGTTAGGACTTTTTCACTAATAAGAGGGCAGCGCGAATGGAATATCTGCATCGCAAGCTCTGGATTAAGGTAGTTACCTTTCTCTAAATAGAGGTGGTATTCGTTCACCAAGCAAAATAGTCCGATATCGGCGAGCAGGCCAACCAATAGTGCTTTTTCTTGTTCTAGGTAACTGTACTCGTCTTTTGACTGTTCATGAAATGCTCGGGTTACGAGGACCATTGTTGCGGCTAATTCACGTGAAACGGCGGCACTTTGGACAAGAACACTTTTGCAGTTATCAGACAAATTAACGGAATGTTTAAGTAACTCAATAGACTGGGCAGTAACGATGTCGCGCACTCTTAATATGCCAAGGCGCGAAACGGCAGTGTGTAAGTCATTACAGGTAATATTTCTGCGGTTGAATACAACAGAGTTAGATACGCGTAAAACGATGGCAGCGAGACCAGGGTCATCAAGAAGGCACTCAGCAATCTCGGTGATTCCAGTGGTTTCAAGTGTACAAAGCTTTTGTATCTTTAAAACAACTTCTGAAATAGGAGGTAGGGAAATCTTACCTGTATTGATGGACTGTTCCACGAGCTCGGCAAACTCGGTCTCTAAGCTTTCTATTAATAATTGTTGATTATCAGGGAGCCAGTAAAAAGATAAGTGATTCATAGGACTTCGGCAGCTAAATATAAGCATCTAGTTTACCTGTCCTTACTCGTAATTGACAATATCCTTAGTGCCAAAATGTCGTGCCAAGTCAATTGTTTGACGTTTAAAACAGCGTTCATATATTGATAGTTATGCCACTAGATGGGTATGATATAAAATAGTGAAGTGACTCGCATTTGCTGGGGGGCGTAGTTATGTAAATGTGATGTTGACCCAGACTTATTTTGCAATGTGAACTATGATTAATGCACATTATATAAAAAGAGAGACACCGCAGTGGTAATGCAGGTCTACTCTAGCTTCACTTTTTTCGCTTAAAAAATGCTGCTTTCTGGTGATCACGTTAATCGGGGTAATGGATTAAAGGATCAATGGAAATGATTGAGCAAAATTTCTACGACTACACAATTAAATTTGGTGAATCTCAAAAGCGTTCAATGTTTGGTGGTACAGGCTTGTTCAAGGAAGGCGCCATGTATGCACTGGTCAGTAATGAGCGGGTTTTTATTCGCGGCGGTTTAGAGCTTGATGATATCTTAAATGGTTTAGGGTGCGACAAGTTTAAGCATGTAAAAAAACAGTCTACAGCGACGGTAAATTACTATGATATTACGGATATATTCGAGTCTAGTTCGTCACGTTTGCATGACTTAGTCAAAAAATCTATTGAGAACTCGGTGAGTCAACGCTGTACAAAAAAGGCGATAGAAAACAGACGACTTCGTGACCTTCCCAATATGCAATTGACGTTAGAGCGTATGGTGAAAAAATCGGGTATTGAAGACGTAAAGACATTCTTAGAGCTAGGTGCCCCAAATGTTTTTAATCGAGTGAAGCGCACTTACGGTAGCGACGTTGACGTGAAACTATTATGGAAGTTTGCTGGCGCGGTTGATGGTGTGCATTGGAAACTCATCCAAGATCCAATGAAACAGCAGTTATTAGATAATTGCTCTCAACTTGATGCGTAATCGCTGTTCACACTTTCGTCTATTTCTGGGGGAGAGTGTCATTAAAAAGGTCATACGATATGTATGACCTTTTTGCTTTCTAGCCTGATTAGATAAGGAAAACTTAGACAAAAGAAGCTTAGCCAACCGGGTTCGCCTGTTTGGCGCTTAGAATGCGAAGCGTGCTGTAAACATCAATTGATCACCGTAGATGTGATTGATGCGGCCTTCCAAACCAAGAGAGAATAATTCTGTTGAGTGGAAGCGTCCGTAAATAGAACCCATCCAGCGGTCTTTATCGCCAACATTTAGGTAACCCGCTTTACCACCGATCTCAAGTTGTGGACCTAGCCATTGGCGTACACCAAGGTTGACTTCCATACCTGTGTCTGTTTTGTGGTGATCGCCACTGTCGTGAATATGCGCAAGCATTTCACCAGTAAAATCCGCCCAGTTGTTGACAGGAGCGTGGAAACCGACACCACCAGTGATATCGTAATCGCCTTCGAATTTAGAATCGATACTACCAACGATGTGTGCATTTGGGTGAATAGATTTACTGATTCCCGCTCCAAATGTCATTGGACTAGCACCGATACGCGCTTCGGCGTAATCGTAGCTAAAGTTACTCATCGTTGCTTGATTTTGCTCTTGCTCTGCAAAAGCATGCTGCGATGTTACGACCATTAATGCTGCTAAAAGAGTCTTGCGCATAATCTTTGTAAACCTTTTTGTTTGATTTTAGTTCCTTGCACATAAGTGCGCGCCGCGTATTGCATTTTTGGCGGCAATGATATGTGGACATAATAATCGAAAGTGTCCCTCAATCACCAATAAAATGTGCCATCAACGCGGGGAAATTCCCAAAAAATGACATAGGTATACAAATTTCCATCAGTATTGACGCATCTATATGGTAAAACTAATGATTTGTTACCTTCTTCAGTGAGCGGCTTTTGGTGATAAGCGTGGGGTTTTAGTCGTGCCTATCACCATGGATGTTGCTTTTCGCCTTTCTTTTTAATCAATTTATCCCACGAAGTAGGCCGTTGCTTGGTTAAATATGGCAATTGCTTAGGTTTGCTAGTCTCCATAATTAATACGATTTTTAGATAGCGCGTCAAAAACGCGCTCGGTGTCCAATACTCTTGCCCAAGGCATCAGTTCGGGCTCGTGCTTTATCATAAAGGTGGTTAACTGCTGCTTTATGATGTTTCTTAGTTCATCACCACGCCATGGCTTGTTGATGTAAAAGTCTAGGCAAGAATGATTGACTGCTTCAATTGTGTCTTCATGATCGGCTTGTCCGGTAAGAAGAATCTTGCGACTCGCATGAGTGTCCTCGTTTTCGTTGAGTTGAATAAGAAAACTGACGCCAGTTTCTCCGGGCATAATGTGGTCACATAAGATTAGGGCGAGTGGAACATTTTCACCTTGTTGTTCTTGAATGATTTCTTTTGCCTCTGCAACGGATTCAGCACCTTCAAGAATAAAGTTATCTTCAAAATCGGATAGGTCTTGTAACACGCTGTCGAGAACTTCTCGTTCATCGTCAACACATAAGATTAAATACTCTCTCATTTTCTTCTCCTTTGCGCGTGTTGCTTCTTCTGGTGGTTAAGTGAGGCTTAGGCTTGTGAGTGCTACTTTTCTTTTAAGTGCTTGTTTGTGCAACTGGTGTTTCTAGTGGAAGGTAGACAGACATGGCGGTATAGACTCCCAGTTCTGAGTCAACGTCAATCCAGCCCTGGTGTTGAGCCAAAATTTGTTGGCAAACGGATAAGCCGATACCTAGACCAAAGTTGCCTTCTTTTTTTGTGGTGTAATTCAACTCAAATATAGCCTTTTGCTGCTCAATCGGGATACCATCGCCGTTATCAATAAATTGGTAAACCGCGTAATCGATGCCTTGGCGCTGTTTGCAACTAGTATGAATTTGCAATTGTCCATTGTCAGGAAGTGCATCCAGCGCATTCGAAATTAGGTTTGTCCATACTTGCTGCAATGCGATAGGCATGCATCGAATCTTGGGGATATCACCGTATTCTTTAATGACATTATGGCGTTTCAGCCTATTCTCAAAGATGACTAATGTGTCTTCAATTCCTTCATGTAAGTCAACTAACTCATAAGACTCATTGTCTGGTCTCGCATAGCCTTTGAGGCTTTTTACCATGTCTGCAATACGCTGTGCGCACACCTGTATGGACCGCAATGTGGCACCCGTTTGTTGGTATTGTTCGAGCTGGTGGAGGCGATGAGACAGTTGTTCTGGTGAAACGCGGGCAAGATTGAGTAAATCTGGGTTGTGGTGCAAATCGAGCTGCACAAGACGCTTTGCTATGCGTCGGTCTGTGATGGTAGTTTGCAGGCTCTTCGTTCTAGCGCGCAATTCCGATGTCGAGAGTGGCGTTGCTAACCTCGATTTTTCGAATACATCAACCCCAAAGGAAAGCTCGTCAGGGTGATTATCTTGCTGAAGGATTTGACTTATCTTGTCAGTCACCGTTTCTGCACCACGTAAAATGGCAGAGACGGGGTTATTAAGTTCATGGGCGACGCCTGCCACTAACTGTCCGAGCATAGCCATCTTTTCTTGGTCGATGAGTTGTTGGTGCGCGGACTCTAGTGATTCAAGTGTCTTTTGTAGTTGAAGCTTAGTGTTGATACTACGTTGTAGTCGGCGATTAAAGTGTCGTAATAGCAGGTTAGTAAATAAAGGTAATAAATCGGTATTGGAATGCATGACTTGTGTGAAGACTTGTCGGTCTAATTTTATTACTTTGGTACGGGTCAGTGTCATCGCCGTGGAAAATGAACATTCGCCCGTAACAAATGACATGCCTCCGACAATACCGCCTTTACCGTGTCTGACAACTTCGCACTGCTGTCCGAGTTTGTCTTTTTTGTATAGGGCAACGTGACCATCCACAATGAACCACAAAAACTGATTAGCTTGTCCTTCTTTCGTGAGTAAGTGCTCGGCGGAATATTGTCGAACCGCTTTCGTTTCATCACTTTCGGTAAAGAATTTAAGTAACGCTTCAATGACTTGCGCAGCGAGGTCATCGTCGGAGAGTTCATGGAAATCATGAATAAAACTCGCACGATAAGAGTGCATCTTGCGTTCGATATGCGCTCTCATTAATTTTTGTTGGTCGAGTATTTGGCTGTAGTACAGTAAGTCTTTTTTTTCTTGGGAGATGATATACGTAGACAGCTCTTTTTTAACCGTTTTTCGTAGAACGTTTTCAGCCAGTGGCAGCGTTAAGCAGTGATCAAGTTGACCTTCATTGACGGCGTTAAGGATGGCTTGAATGTCGCCATAGTTTGTTTTTGTCATCAAAATTTTTCGAGCGGTTTGGGTGTGACGAGATTGCTCGAGCTGGATAAGAAACGCTCCGCCATCAAAGACGTTTGAGTGACGGGCGATGACAAGCGCAAGCTGTTGCCCAACGGATCCTATTAGTGTTAACAGTTCATGAGCATCCTCAATTGAGGTTACCAGGTGAACATCAAAATGCGATTGATATGAGGATAACTCAGTGTCGAGCAAATCGAGATTCACTAAGTCACTATCTAGACATAACACCGCATATCGATTTCGTTGTCGCATTCGTTTCCAAACCTTCTCCATGAGAGTTACATTTTAATATAACAATAAAAAGCATAGGGTTATGAGAAGTAGGTATGAGATTGGAGATCCTTTCAAGTTAGGTTAGACTGAATGAAATACACATCAATAAAATGTCCATACCTCTATGCATCAATTAAAGAAAATGGCGGCTATCGGTGGCGCTGTCGCACTCGTTTTATGTTGGCCTTTTGCCGTCGGTCATATTGGCCAGAAAGTTATCGAAGATGGCATTGAACATCTAGATAGCGATACCGTCAGCGCTGAAGTGGTTCGCTATGATCGAGGCTATTTATCTTCTCAGGTGGAAACTCGCTATCGAGTGAATGATCCTGTTTTGAAAGAACAGTTGGAATTAGATGGGTTACCGACAGACTTTGTGGTCGCGAGTGATATCCAGCATGGTTTGTTCAGCCTTAGCGCTGAATCGGTAATGGTGAATTATCCAGACTTCCCACTGTTGCTCAACACCGTCACCCAACTGAATGGAAATACAGATTATGACTTCACTCTTGGTAGTTGGAGTTATCAAGGTAATGAAAGTCAAAACGTCGACTTCTCTATTTCTCCCGCGTCGGCGAGTGGGACAGTGACCGTGCTTGGCCAAGTGTCGATAGATGCGACAATCCCTTCTATCCAGTTAGATTTTGAAAATGGTGAGCAACTACTGGTTTCTGACTTAAGCATTAGCGGTGATGGCAAAAAAGAGCAAGGTTTTTGGCTAGGTGAACAGCAAGCGTCGATGAAAAACTTTCGTATCGTAAATCAGCAACACACCAGCATTTTTGATATTGATACGGCGTCTTATACCTTTAAGTCTACGCTGGACACCGAGTTAGATAGAATTGATACTCAGCATTTGTTTGACTTGAAAGCGTTGACATACCCTGAAGGCGGGGAGCTTAGTGACTTAAAAGTGGATTTCTCACTTGAGTCTTTAGACCGCACCGCATTTGAGGGCTTGGTTGGGATTTATCAGTCGAATCCTTCTTTGCAACACGCTGATATTAATACGCTGGCACCGCTCATAGAGACGCTGTTTGCACGAGGCTTTAAAGTTGCGATGAATGATATGCATTTTACGCTTCAAGATGGTGAGTTTAAGTCTAAGTGGCTGGTTGAAATCCCTGAGGGAACAACGAATGTATCTAAGGATCCGAGCCTAATCATGCCAGCGCTGACTGGCAATATGGATGCATATATGTCAAATGCAATGATTGCTTCTCACCCTATGTTGTCTCAAGGCGTAGATGAACTCGTGGTTATGGAGATGATTGAGCAACAAGAGTCCGGCTATCAGTTGAAGGCTGACATTGAAAACGGTCAGTTGATGTTTGGAAATGGACAAAAAATACCGCTGCTCGCCCTGTTTCTACCGTTGATGATGGGACAGCCTGGTGCTCAATAATCGCATTGAGTGAATACTCATTGTGTTGAAGCAAGAAAAGAGGTCCTAGGACCTCTTTTCTTGCTTCTTATCTATATAAAAACATGATATTACTGAATCTTAAACCGATTAAAGAGTAGTTAGGAGTAGTAAGTTCATGGAACCGATTCAAGATAATGTCTTCAATTTTAGTGCTGGCCCTGCGGCATTGCCAAAAGCAGTAATGGAAAAAGCTCAAGCAGAGTTTATTGATTGGAACAATCTAGGCACATCGGTCATGGAGGTCAGCCACCGAGGGAAACCTTTTATTCAGGTTGCCGATGAAGCTGAGCAGGATCTTCGCGATTTGATGGCGATTCCTGATAACTATAAAGTCCTATTCTGTCACGGTGGGGCGCGAGCACAGTTTTCAGCTGTTCCTCTGAACTTGTTAGGGAACAAGACAAGCGCAACCTACATTGATGCTGGTTACTGGGCAGAGAGTGCCGTTGAAGAAGCGAAAAAATACTGCACGCCTAACGTATATCGGGCTAAGACGACGATTGATGGTAAGGTGGCGGTCACACCTGCAAGTGAGTGGCACATCGATGCAGACTCTGCCTATGTTCATTTCTGCCCGAATGAAACGATTGATGGTATTGAAATTAACGAGCTTCCTCAAACCGATTTACCTATTGTTGCCGACATGTCATCAACGATTCTATCGCGCGAAATTGATGTTTCTCAGTACGGTGTAATTTATGCTGGCGCGCAAAAAAATATTGGTCCGGTCAGGTATTTGTATTGTGATTGTTCGTGATGATTTATTAGATCTTGCTAGTCATGTACTGCCATCGTTTTTGAACTATAAAGTGCTGGCGGAGAAAGATTCCATGTATAACACCCCACCAACATTCGCGTGGTACTTGTCCGGGCTTGTATTTAAGTGGCTGAAAGCGCAGGGTGGGGTTGCTGAAATTGAAGTTCGCAACAAAGAAAAAGCAGCCATTCTTTATGACTTTATCGACGCTTCTGATTTCTATAGGAATGATGTGCATGTCATGAACCGTTCATTGATGAATGTACCATTCCAGCTGGCGAAACCAGAGCTGGATGACACGTTTTTGGCATTAGCTGAGGAGCGTGGTTTACGCGCCTTGAAAGGGCACCGTGCGGCAGGTGGAATGAGAGCCTCTATTTACAATGCGATGCCAATAGACGGTGTGCAAGCACTTGTTGCGTTAATGAAAGAGTTTGAAGCGCAATACGCATAAAAACAAAACAACGTTAAAGATTGAGATAGAGCCGCACGCGAGTGCGGCTTTTTTGTCTATGGCATACGGGTATGTGTGTGGATATTTTAAGATGAGGCTTGATAGCGACCTTTTACTTACTATTCGATTCTAATTACCATTCGATTCTATTTACCATAAGAGCCTATTTATCATAAGAGCTATTGCACACGTATCTTCTCCAGACCGTCCTATTTCCATAAACAATGTTTCAAAAAAACGTCACGAAAGTCGCCTCGCTTTCAATGATGGTCACCATAAAAATTTTGTGTTCAGCCAGGGCACTTTCTATGCTCATCTTCACGTTTTAGATAGGTAGAAGTCGGCTATGATCGTAGTGTGTTTATCTCGGAGATAGCGTATGGACATCATTTTTCTAGTAAGTCTTATTGCTCTTAACGGTCTCTTTGCTATGTCGGAGATTGCGCTTGTTACTGCGAAAAGCGGTAGATTGAAAAAAATGGCTCAACGGCAGGCATCGGCTCAGCTCGCGCTGCGACTCAAGGAAACCCCGACATTATTCCTGTCTACTATTCAGATAGGCATTACCGCTATTGGTATTTTGAGCGGAGTTTTTGGCGAGGCGATATTATCGGTACCGCTCAAGCTTTGGCTTATAGAGCGTGGCGTAGAACATGATCTAGCGTCGGTTTTTGCCACCGTAATTGTGGTGATAGTGATTACCTATTTTGCCATCGTGGTTGGAGAGCTTGTACCTAAGCGATTCGCGCAAAATAATGCTGAGCGCATCGCTGTTCTCGTGGCTTACCCCATACATTGGCTTGCCCAACTCACCAAGCCCTTCGTGGGCTTGTTGTCAATTTCAACCGACGCTTTACTTCGAATGCTGCGACAACAGGACAATCAGAACGACAATGTCACTGAAGAAGATATTGTTGCCTTGGTGCGAGAAGGTACTGAAAAAGGGGTGATTGAACATCAAGAGCAAGTGATGATTGATAACTTGCTTTATCTTAATGATAGAGTGGCCACATCATTAATGACCCCGCGAAGTGATATCCACTATTTGGATATTGAACAGTCGATCGATGACATTTTAAAGAACCTTCGCCAGACCCAACACTCGGTATGGCCAGTATGTCGAGGTGGTTTAGACAATATGATAGGGACGATATCATCGAAAGTATTGCTTGATGAATACAATGAGCTTTCGATCGCCAAGCTAGCGAGGTTATTACGCAAACCTCGTTTTGTGCCCGAATCAATGAAGGGGCTTTCGTTGCTGACTTACATGCAAAAGACCAGTTCAGAAATGACGTTTTTGGTGGATGAATATGGAGATGTACAGGGGCTAGTGACGCATTATGATGTCCTTAAATCCATTGCTGGTCAGTTGGGGATGGCACCACAGCAAGTGTGGGTGAAGCAATTAAAAGATGAGAGCTGGCAGATGGATGCTCTAATGCCCATCAACGAATTCAAACATACATTAAGTGTCGGTGAGTTGGAGGGGGAGGCCTCTGAAAAGTTTCAAACATTAAATGGGTTCCTAATATGGTTGATGGGCCGAGTGCCGAGTGTGGGGCAACGAATTCATTATCAACAATGGGAGTTTGAAGTAGTCGTCGTGAAGAATAATCGAATCATTCAAGTGAGAGTTCGTAAAGCAGAGGCGATGTCGGATAATAGTCATGTTGACGGATGATAACTAAGATAGAGAATAACAAGCCGCTCCGTTAGGAGCGGCTTGTTACGTTATTATAGTGTTTGATGCAGTTCGAAATAGCGACCTTGCTTAGCCAGTAATGCGTCATGATGCCCAAGCTCTAGGACTTTACCATCCTCAAGTAAGCAAATGGTATCGAATGTATCGAGGTTAACCAGTCGATGGGTAATAAACACAACAGTTTTACCTGCGAAATGATGGTCGAATAGCGTCATGATTTGCTGTTCTGTTTGCTTATCTAAACCTTCGGTTGGTTCATCGAGTAACAGAATCGGTGCATCGTGCAGCAGTGCGCGAGCGATACCAATTCGTCTTTTCTCGCCTCCCGAAAGCTGACGCCCGCCGTCACCAAGCCAAGTATCTAAACCCGACTCAGTAAGTAATGAGTCTAAACTCACCTGCTTTAGTACGGTCTCTAATTCTAAATCTTGAGCATCAGGTTTCGCCATCGTCAAGTTATCGCGTAGCGAGCCATTAAGAATATCAACGCGTTGACTCACAATGCTCATTGATTGCCTTAACTGCACTTCACTCCAATTTTGAATATTGTGTCCAGCCAGTTTGACGCTGCCAGATTGAACGTCCCAATAGCGGGAGATCAGCTGCAATAGCGTAGATTTACCTGAGCCTGTTTGCCCAACAATCGCTAGTTTCTCGCCGCCTGCAACGGAGACAGAGACATTTTCTAACGCATTTTGATGGGCATCAGGGTAGCTAAATTGTACTTTGTCAAAGTCGATAGAAAAGTGACCGTTATGCGTGACAGGTTCCGTAGGAAACTGCACTTCTGGCTCAGCAAGGATAATGTCGTTCAGGCGCTTAGCTGAAGTCAGTGTTTGTCCAAGGAACTGGAATGCGCCCGCGATAGGCATCAGTAGCTCAAAACTGGCCATTGTAGCGAACACCATCAGAGCAATGAGTGGATCGGGTTGATTGCCAGCGACACCATCAGCGGATAACCACAAAATGAGGATGAGTAACCAACCATTGGCCAGAATCAACAAGCCCTGTGCAAGACCTGAGATCTTGGCATGGATAAACTGGTTGCTCAATAAGCGCTGTTGCGCATCTAGAATGGCTTCACGGTAGCGAGACTCGGCGCCAAATAATGTTAATTCACTGTAACCTTGTAACCAATCTAACGTCTTAATTCTAAGGTCAGCTTTATTTAACGTTAACTCATGACCATTATTTTTTCCGAGGGAGTAAAATAATATCGGCCAAATAATCAATAGAACGAGTAAAATGCCACCCAACGTTAGGGCGAGCGTGGTATCAAACCAGCACAGTACCGCGGTAAGACCAATAATACCCAAAAACCCAACAACAATAGGGCTGATTAAACGCAAGTAAACATGATCCATCGCGTCGACATCGGCGACTAAACGGTTAAGCATGTCTGCGTCACGGATATTAATCGCTTTACTTGGGATCAGCGGCGCAAGTTTACTAAAGAAGAATACTCGTAGATCGGTCAGGAGTTTAAATGTTGCGTTGTGGCTAACGACACGTTCACCCCATCGCCCAGCAGTTCGACCCATTGCCGCACCACGAACGCCTGCGCCAGGCAGCATGTAGTTGAACGTTTCTCTCGCGATAGTCAGTCCGGCGACGGCTGAGGCTGAGATAAACCAACCTGACAGCGTCAATAATCCGATTGAGGCAAAAAGTGTTGCAAAGGCGAGCACCATCCCCAGAGACAGACCAAACCAATGTTTCTTATATAATTTAAGATAAGGGAGTAACTCACGCATCTAAATTCCCCTTATTGTTATCGACCATCGTATTGTGTGCCGACAGCATGGATTTAAATAACCCATCAGTTTGTGCTAATGCCTCAAAGTGACCAGATTGTTCCAACTTACCGTGATTCATGACCCATATACTATCGACGCTTTTAAGCTGGGATAGCTGGTGAGTCACCGTTAACGTGGTTTTCCCTTGAGTGGTGTGTCTGATGCCTTCTGTCACTAAGCGTTCACTTTTGGCATCTAAGCTGGCGGTGGGTTCATCAAGAAGCCAAAATTGCCCATCTTGAATCATCGCGCGCGCCAGTGCTAAGCGTTGAGCTTGCCCGACCGATAAGCTACTAGAGCGATCGGTAACGTGGTAATCAAGGCCATGCTGATCCACAAATTCATCTGAAAATGAGGAGGATAGGGCGCTTAGCACGGTGCTATCGCTGACATTTTCTTTGCCCAGTGTAATATTTTCACGGATGGTGCCGTGTAAAAGTAGTGGGTTTTGCCCAACCCAACTGACGTTCTCACGCCAATCATCGCAAGCAAGATCACGCAGTTCTTGTCCATTAATTTTCAGGGACCCCGAGTAAGGCATAAAGCCTAAAATCGTGTTCACTAAGCTTGTTTTACCCGCGCCACTCGGACCGACGAGCGCAATGCTTTGGCCATCTTGAATATGAAAGCTGATAGGTCCAACGAGTCGCTTACCTTCTGGACTAAATATCTCAAGATTCTCAGCGGAGAGCTCAATATGAGAGTGAGTGTTAAGTGTGTTTTGACCCTGTGGCAAATTGTCCACTTTAGTATCTAGAAACTCAACAATACTTTCTGCCGCGCCAACCGCTTGAGCTTTAGCATGATAAAACGTACCAAGATCTCTTAAAGGTTGGTAAAACTCAGGGGCAAGGATCAAAATGAACAAACCCGCAAATAAGGTAACGCCAACGCCGTAGTGGCCAAAATTGACTTCACCGATTAAGCTAAATCCGAAGTAGACCGCGGTCATGGCTATCGAGATGGAAGTGAAAAATTCAAGGACCGCGGAAGAAAGAAACGCTAAGCGAAGTACATCCATTGTTCTCTTTCTAAACACTTCAGAGGCACCTTCAAGTACATCCTTCTCTGCTGCAGTGCGGTTAAATAGGCGTATAGTTGTCATAGACTGCAAGCGGTCATAAAAGTGACCAGACAAGCGCTGCAAGGCTTTAAAGTTTTTTCTGTTAGCGTCTGCTGCTTTCATTCCAACCAATGCCATGAATAGTGGCACAAGGGGAGCGGTAATCAGGAAAATGAGACCCGCAGCCCAGTTAATTGGGAAAACGACAATCAAGATAACAAACGGAACTAAGACTGCCAGTGACATTTGCGGTAAATACTTGGCGAAGAAGTCGTGCATATCTTCGACTTGCTCCAGCACTAGCGTTGCCCACGTACCTGCAGGTTTACCTTTAATATAGCTTGGGCCAAGTTCATGGAGTTTATTGAGAATAAGCTCTCGAATGTAGCAGCGGATTTTTTCGCCACATTTAAATCCTGCAATTTCTCTTCCCCACGCACAACTAGCAGCGCCCTGCAACCGAGGCAACAAGTCCGATAAAATAAGGGATAAGTTCATACTTGTCGGTATGTTCAATAATGAGCTGGTGGAGTATGGTCGCGATCAAGGCAGCTTGCGCGAGCAAGAACAAGCTGGACAACACGCCAAGGCCTACTGCGATCAGTAGCCAGCGCTTTGCCAAGCGACTTTGCGTTTTGAGCCAGTTATTCAAGCTCCGTTGTTTCTTTTTATCCATTTAGACGGCTTAACTTAATGAGTATTATTCTTAGAAGAAGCGGGGAGTATACAAAAAAGAACCCAGTGTATACACCACTGGGTTCTAAGGTTTTACAATTGTTTTAGGCATTGATAGCGTCGAGGAAGCGTTCAGCGTCCAGTGCAGCCATACACCCCGTGCCTGCAGAGGTGATCGCTTGGCGATAATTATGGTCCATAACATCGCCTGCTGCATAGATACCTGGAATAGAGGTTTGTGTGGCGTTGCCCTCTAAGCCAGATTTTACGATGATGTAACCATTATTCATCTCTAATTGACCTTCAAATAGCGATGTATTGGGTTGATGGCCGATGGCAATAAATGCCCCCATCACTTCAATGTGCTCAATACTGTCGGTTTGAGTATCTTTAACATTGATACCCGTTACGCCCATTTCATCGCCTACTACTTCGTCAAGCGTACGGTTGGTGTGCAAAATAATATTGCCACTTTCTACCTTATCCATTAAGCGCTTGATCAGTATTTTTTCGGCGCGGAATGTTTCTCGGCGGTGGACTAGGTGCACTTCTGAAGCAATGTTTGCTAGGTACAGTGCTTCTTCTACAGCAGTATTACCGCCACCGACGACGGCGACTTTTTGGTTGCGGTAGAAGAAACCATCACAGGTCGCACATGCTGATACGCCACGACCTTTAAATGCTTCTTCGGACTCGAGTCCTAGGTACTTGGCTGAAGCGCCTGTTGAAATAATAACCGCATCCGCTGTGTACTCTTGACTGTCTCCAAAGAGCTTAAAGGGGCGCTCACTGAAATCGACGTTATTGATGTGATCGAAGATGATTTCGGTGTCAAATTTTTCTGCGTGTTCTTTCATGCGATCCATTAGTAGTGGGCCACTAAGATCTTCGGCGTCACCTGGCCAGTTCTCAACATCAGTGGTCGTAGTGAGCTGTCCACCTTGCTGCATTCCTGTGACGAGCACTGGGTCTAGGTTGGCACGAGCCGCATAGACAGCAGCAGTATATCCAGCAGGACCAGAGCCAAGAATCAGCAATTTACAATGTTTTGAATCAGCCATGTTTATTCTCACTTATTTATCTTTAGGCAGCGACGTTGAGCTACTCGCTTTATCTTCCTTAATATATTGGGCTTTGCGGATAAGAATCAACACTTAGCGAACAACAATGTCAGATATTTACTAAATCCGTTGACGATAGGTGGATAAATAGCCCGAAAGGCTTTGCTTTCTGCGGCAAGCCACTATCTTTGTCTCATTCTAAAGAATAATTGACTGCTCTAAGCACTAATGGAGATGGGGTGTGATTAGCTTTTGTTTCTGTCAGTATTTTTTATGTTAAGTATATGATAAATAGCATTTAAACTAGTTGTTATAGTCAGCTATGCTAGTTCTTGGTCACTTGGATAGGTTTTAATGGTGATAATATGCTTAATTTTCTTGTTTTGTTGGATTTATATTTTTAAATTGTAATTTTGATGGGTGTAAATGCTACAAATAGTTGAAATAGTAGAGTTACTGCGTTTTACTTATTTGTAATGAAATTGTTGCATTTGTAACTAGAGTGCAGGCGACCAAGGCGATTATTATGTTACATTCCAATGAAAATACCCTACATTTAACTCAGCTCAGTGAGGAAGCAACGCAACAGCTTTCTCCTTCTTTTTCGAAATTGCCCAATACCGAGCATGCCGATGGGCAATATCGTTTGCGTCGTTATTCGGTGATTCAATTTTGCGATGGGAAGGTAGTTGAAGAAGATAAGCATGACTTTATTCAGACTGAACACTTTAATCACTTCCAAGGGGATGTGATTCGTCGCTTTGAGCCTATCCTCTCCAAAACATTGCATAGTGAAGGCATGCGAGAATTGGTTTCACTATTTATGACGTCCAATCAACTTCCGAATGGCCAAGAGATAGAAATTCATCAAATGCGTATCGCTGCCGTTTATGAAGAGACTCAAGTCGCGCCTGAAGGGGTGCACCAAGATGGATTTGACCATATTGCCATTGTCGGTATTGAGCGTAAGAACATTGTTGGCGGAGAGGTGATGCTGTACAACGATAATCATGAAGCGCCGTTCTTTCGAAAAGTGCTTGAAGATGGAGAGGTCGCCATTCTAGATGATCATCGCTTGTGGCATAACGCGCAACCTATTCGTTGCGTAGACGCCAAAGCAGAAGGGCACATGGATGTCTTTGTACTCACAGCCAAGGATGCGAATAATGCACTTCACTCCTAACTCAGCAAGAGAACAATTTCCGGCGCTGGCGCAATGGCATAATGAACGGCCTGTCGTTTTTCTTGATGGTCCAGGTGGGGCGCAAGTGCCGCAAACAGTACTTGAGGCAATGACGCATTATTTAGGGCGTTATAACTCAAACCTTGGTGGGCATTACTTTTCGAGTCAACATACCGTCTCACTAATGGTAAAGGCTCGCCGTGCCGCGGCTGAGTTACTTAACGCCGAAAACGGTGATCAGGTGGTCTTTGGCGCTAACATGACGTCCCTAACGTTCCAGTTGAGCCGCGCAATCTCGCGTGATTGGCAACCTGATGATGAAATCCTTGTTACGGCACTGGATCATTATTCTAATGTTTCATCGTGGCAACAAGCCGCAGATGATAAGGGTGCAATTGTTAAGCAGGTCCAAGTGGATGAGCGCCACTGTACTCTTGATTATGAACACTTTGAATCATTACTGACCAAGAAGACGAAGTTGGTGGCGGTGACATATGCGTCTAATACTACTAGGCTCTATTACCGACATTCGCCGTATTGTAGCGGCCGCAAAGAAAGTGGGGGCCCAAGTGTATGTAGACGCGGTTCACTTTGCACCACATGCATTGATCGACGTGCAGAGCTTAGGGTGTGACTATTTAGTGTGCTCTGCTTATAAGTTTTTTGGACCCCATTTAGGCATTGCCTATATTGCACCGCAGCATTTGCAATCGCTAGAGCCATACAAGGTTGAACCAGCAACCAATATTGGTCCGGGTCGGTTTGAAACAGGGACTCAAAGCTTTGAGTCGTTGGCAGGTTTAATTGCTGCGATTGACTATTTAGCGCAATGGGGCGAAGGAAAGGGGACTCGTGAAAAGTTGATATCATCTGCGACTGTCATTGCTCAGCATGAAGAACAAATCAGTCGTTACTTTTTAGATAGGCTGTCTAGATTAGACTACATGACACTCTATGGGACGTCGGAAGCAGACCATCAGCTTAGAACCCCAACCTTTGCGTTACGGTCGGATGTACATTCACCTGAATGGATGGCAAAAGTGCTCGGGGAACAGAATATCTGCGTGTGGAACGGGCATTTCTATGCGTTAGGTTTAGTTAAACAACTGGGTATTGAGGAGTTGGGTGGCGTGTTAAGAGTAGGCTTTATGCACTATAACACCTTAGCCGAAGTCGATACGTTTTTTGATGCCCTTGAATCGATGCATTGATGTTTGCTAATTATCGCCCTCATGAAAGAGGGCGATGTTGGTTCTGTTTTTCGTTTATTCAGACACTTCCACTTCATAAGAAGTGAACTTTCTAATGTTAATCACGCCTGTATCAAAGATTAGGTATTGACCTTTAATCCCCTTTAATACGCCAGACACAACCGCTACTTTATCAAAGTTATGAGACTTAATCTTTGTTGGGTGCTCGTCTACCGGATAACTTAGAGGCGTAATATTTTCGGCAAGTATTTCGATAGACTGCTCGCCATATTGCGTTCGAATCTCTGCAATTTTATCGGCAACGAGAGGAAGAAGTTCTAGCGCTTTTTCTTGTAACGCAATTGGGGCACCATCCTCTTTTAATAGTGTGCGCCAATTGGTTTTATCAGCAATGTGCTTCGCCAGTTCAATCTCAATTAAGCCAGAAATGTAGCGAGTGGACACTTTTAAAATAGGTAAACCCTGTGTGGCACCTTGATCAATCCAGCGAGTGGGAATTTGAGTGTGGCGAGTGATACCCACTTTTAGGCTAGAGGTATTCGATAAGTAGACAAAATGGTCCACCATGCAGTTGGCTTCGCCCCATTCAGGCTCTCGGCAAGTCCCCGCGTCGTAGTGGCAGGTTTCAGGTTTCATAATGCACATATCGCAACTGGCGAGTTTGCGCATACAGACAAAACAGTGACCTTGAGAGTAGCTTTTTTTCGTTTTCTTACCACAGGCGCTGCAAAAAATATTGCCAGTATGGGTAAGGGTTAATGTGCGACCAATGAAGGCAGCGAGTTCAATTTCTTGCTCGCCAACCTAAGCAGACGATATTGAACCGTTGAGTCGAGAGTAGCACGCATTTTGGATAGCGTGCCAGATGCTAAAAGCGACATGACATTACTCATTTTTGTTGTTTTGTTCAGTGTAACAAATACTCGATAACGGGTCTGTCTAAAATCGTATTGGTCTACCCAAATATTAACCGCACCTAGACTTTCTAGATTTGCTTAAAAATGACGGAGAGCCTATCGGTTATTGAAATGGAGAGTGCCAGTGCGTTTGAGAGCGGCCATTATGTTTCGCGTGATACATGGCTTTATCCGCTAACTGGATTAGTTCATTGGGGCTGTTGGCAGACTCGGGATAAATGGAGACACCGATGCTTAGTGAGAGATCGTACTGACTTAATTCTAGTGACTCCACAAGGTCTTCCATTGCGTAGTGGAGTTTGTCACAAATGATATGTATGACGTTGAGCTGTCTGAGGTTTGAAAGCAGAATTACAAACTCGTCACCACCGTATCGACAGACAAGATCACTACTGCGCAGACTATCGGTTAAAAGACTTGAAATGCCTTGTAACAGGTTATCCCCAACATGGTGCCCTTTATTGTCGTTTATTGCTTTAAAGTTATTGACGTCAAGAAACAACAATCCAAAGTGCAACTGATTTTGTTTGTGATGCGCGATTTCGTTTTCTAACCGAGAGTGAAAATCTTTTCTGTTAGGGAGCCGAGTGAGGTCGTCTCTGCGAGCGAGTTCTTGAAATTTTTGCTCGGAAACTTTGAGTTCATGAAACTTAGTGTTGAGATGGTGTTGAAGGTAGTTGAGAGCTTTGGCTAAATCGCCAATTTCATCTGTTTGGCTGTATTGGCTAAAGTGGGCGGTTTTTCCTAGAGCGATACGTTGTGCTAAGTGAGAAATTTGTGTCAGTGGGCGGGTGATCAATCTAAACAGTGAATAAGAAAGCAGTACCGCAGTGAATATAAAAACGACGATTGTTACACTAAATCCGCGGAGCGCGGTAACTGTCCAAAGCTCAGTAATAACGTCACTTTTGGTTTGCCCAAACATATAGAAATGAGATGTACCGTGCATGAAAAATCTAGCAGGAGAAAAATAAACGTAGCTATGATCGGACGGTGTTTGAGGATCGCTGATCTCAAAAAATGACACGATGTTTTTAGATACCGATTTTTGAGCCGCGGGGTAGTCTTGTTGGACCTGTTCCAATTTTCCACGTGTATAGCCAAATTGTTTATCTTTGTCACGGTGTAAGAGGTAGTCGCCGTTAGCATTGGTGATAAAAAATGTAGAGGGTGCATCCATAATGGACGTTGCATTCTCCATTAACTGCTCGATATCGATAGCAATGAGTAACGAAATATCGCGCTTGTTCAATGTCGACAAAGGGTAAATGACAAAAACAAAAGGCACGGGTTTTGGGTGTGATATTCTGTCGTAGTGCATTGAAATTGGCGAAACAAATATCTTGTTTGGATGAAACGCATAGGATTGGGTATAGAAAGGAATATGGGCGAGGTTATTCAATTCATCATTACTTACTTGAATCACATTCTGTTGTTGATCGCGCTCCAAACGAAGTATTTCTTGATGCGATTTAGCTCGATCAATCAAAGATATACTATTAAATATCACGTCATTCTTAATCACCGCAGCGATTATAGCGGATAACGTCTTCGAACTTGTGCTGTCTTGTTGCGTATTTTCGAGCAGTGTTGCTAAGGTATCGTTCATTCGCTCGATGTCATGCAGCTTTTCTTGCAAAGAACGAATTACGGTGCCTGACGTTTGTTGCATCTTCTCTTCGGTGTTGGCGACGAGTAATGTCACTGAATGTTGATAGGTGAGCCAAGCAACACAAGAAAATGTGCTAAAGAGAGAGAAAAGAAGATGAAGGTGATTTTGCTCGACAGCTTCATGGTTTCGCTCTTTTGGTGTGTTCCATTACTTTTTCGAGCGACTTTCCACTGTAGACAGCGTCCCACATTGCTTCGCGCTCGTGCGGAGACTCAACGGGCGTTAACCAAATGAGTTTTTGTTGTTGTGTGTCGGGAGAAAACTGAGCTAATGGGCTCTGCAGCCCGTGGCGCTGGGTGATTTCCAGTTGAACCCAAGGTTCTAGTACGAAATTAATCCATTGGTGTGCAAGTTCAGAGTGTTCAGTATCAGCAAGTATTGCCCAGCAGTCTAGCCAGCTTAGTGCGCCTTCTGTTGGAATAGTATAAGCAACATTCGCGCCGGACTTCTGTAATGACGTCAATTGCTGGCGTCCAAAATTAGCAAACATCAATGACATTTCAAATTGATTGAATAATTGCGTTGCCTCTTCAACCGAGTCATAAAAGGTCAGGGAGTTATCTCTTAGGGCGATAAGCTTTTCGGCGATATTGGATTGCTCGGTGTTAGGAATATTAAAAGGGTCGTCAAGGTTAAGTACCAATGCTGCAAGGCTTGTGTTGTGTGTCCCGCCATCATAACTCAACACTTTTTTATCGTACGTTGTAGACCAAAACGCATTCCATGAAGAAGGGGGAGTTTTGACCCGGTCTTTATGGTAGATCATTCCCATTGAAGAATAAGTGAAAGGCATGCCATAGATAGTGCCATGTTGTGAGGTTTTCGTGTTACGGCGAAGTGGTGTAAATTGCTCACTCAACCATTTGCTATTTGAAACTTTAGATATATCAATGGGAAGAATGCTATTCAATCTAATATATCTTTTTAACTCTGATGAGTTTAACACCACGATATCAAATGTCTGTTCGGTTTTTTCAATGTTGTTGCGTAACTGCTTATCATTAGTGACATATGTGATATTTATCTTGGTGTTATACTTATCCTCAAAATAAGATACGACATCTGCGTCGGTATAGCCATGCCAAGATAGTATATTTAACTCAGAATTAGCCTCTGATTTAACGCTAGTAAAAGCAATGGTTAATATAGCTTTGTACACCAGTTTATTCTTCATTTATCCCCCATTAACACCTAACCCTTAAGTGTAATAGGATCATTTTTTCTCTTATCAAGTGTAAATAAATAAATCTATCAATTATCGTTTTTTTAATTCTAAAGATGAGATCTCTATCACCAAATACCCTGTTATTTAGATCTTCATCACGAATTTTGTGATGTCAAGGTGTAACAAATCTCAAAAATTGGAATGGGTATCGTTGCTGGGCTTTGTTGAGTATTTAGTCAAATAAATTCATAAATCACAACTAATATCGTTATCGGTTTGCTAGTAAATAATAATTCTACAGCGCATGTGAACATGATGACTTAGAGATAATAAATGTTGAGGTTTAAATGGAATTAACTGAGGCAAAAGGTCTTGTTAATTTAAATAATACGCAGTACTTTAAATTTAGCAAGAAAGTTTTTACATTCATAGCAATAGTGTCGGTAGCGGTTAATATCCTTTTTTTGGTGTTACCCTTATTTTCCATGCAGGTTTTTGACCGAGTTTTATCTTCAGAAAGTAGAGAAACCTTGGTGATGCTAGCATCTGTCGCATTATTTCTTTTATCTATTCAAGCATTACTTGATTGGGTGAGAGGACAGGTAATGCTACGTTATGGTTATGGTATTGAACAACACTCATCAGACTTTGCATTTAATATTGCGATGCTAAAGTCTCAAGAGAACAATGGGGTACATAGCCAACCACTCTCTGACTTATCACGAGTCAAAGAGGTGATCGCGTCTCCGGGTATTTTTGCCCTTTTTGATGCCCCATTCGCGCCTGTCTTCCTCGCGGTCATGTACTTAATGCACCCACTACTTGGTCACTTTGCTCTTATTGGTGCTACGGTGCTCTTTGTTATCTCTCTCCTAAGTCTGCTTGTTACTAAGCGTTTGCAAAATAACGCCAGTCAGCACGCGGGTACGTTTAATGCATTGACGAGTGATTGGCTTAAAAATGCCGAAATTGTGCAAGCGCTTGGAATGAATGACAACTTAGTGGCGAAGTGGCGCAAAGAGTCGATTAACCCAACGGTGGACAAAGCGACAGCAGATAAAATCTCTCGAGGCATTTTGGCCTTAGCAAAATATGCCCGAATGCTACTACAGATAGGCGTGTTATGTGTCTCTGTAATTCTGGTGCTTGAAAATGAGGTGGGAGTCGGTGTATTGATTGCCGCTTCAATGATCATGAGCCGAGTGCTGGCACCCGTGGAGCAAGCGATTCATAACTGGCAAAGTTGGTTAGAGGGTTGGAAGGCACATAAGCGTTTACGTCAAGCCTATCTTGAACAGGCGGATGATGTGGTCGAACTGCCTAAAATAAAAGGCACAATTCAGTTTGAAAAAGTCAACCTAGGGCATCATGGAAGTGAAAAGCCACTGCTTGAAGACCTCTCATTTGTTATTCTCTGCTTAGCGCTTCTGTCGCTATAGTGGGGGAAGTGGTGTAGGAAAATCGACGTTAGTCAAAGCCATGTTGGGGCTGGTGATACCCGTTAATGGCCAAGTGCGTATTGACGGTGCCACCTTAAACCAAAGGCAAGTGTCAGAACTCGGTAAGCAGGTAGGGTATGTGTCCCAAAATAGCCAATTATTGTCCGGCACTATTGCACAAAATATTTGTCGATTTGATGAGCAGGTTGAAGCGAAAGACATTGTCGATGCTGCTAAATTGGCGGGAGTCCATGAAATGATCCTTGCCCTTCCCAATGGATACCAAACCTTAGTTGGTGGCCTCGGTATACGACTCTCAGGTGGGCAGCAGCAACGAATTGCCATGGCGCGCGCACTTTACACCAAACCAGCACTGCTTATTCTTGATGAGCCAGATTCCAACCTAGACCATCCTGGACAGGCGGCATTGACCGAATTTATTGCTCATGCGCATTACAAGCGCATTACCGTTGTTGTTATTTCTCATCGAATGTCGATTATTCAGCATACTGGTCTTTGTATGGTGCTTGGCGAAGGGCGAATGCAACAATATGGCAAGACAAGTGACATTCTCAATATCCCTAAAAGCAATGAAAGCGGTATGGAGAGTGCATCATGAAACTCACACACACAGAGACATCTCGTTCATTCAATTTGTCACTAAGCGGACACGTTCTATTTGGCTGGTTAGTGTTGTTATTGTGCGTCGTTGGTGTTGGATACTGGAGCTACCAAGCCCCGTTAAGTTCCGCATCATTGGCGCCAGGTAAGTTAGTAACCGAGCTAGAGAACCAGGCCGTTCAACATCACACTGGTGGGGTGGTTGAAACCTTATCGGTTAAAGAGGGACAACGTGTAGAGAAAGGTGACCTGCTATTGGTGCTGTCTGACCCATTATTAGTGAGCCAACTAGAGCAACTTAACCAGAAGCAATTTATTGTGCAGTCTAGGCTTTCTCGGGTAGAAGCTGAACTGTCTGGAACGACCATACAGTGGACGGAGGTAAATGATCTCACGCCTATTCAAGTACAGATACGCCGTGATCAAGTGTCGTTACTTAATCAAAATCGGTTAATTCACAAAGAGCAACTGGCATCCTTACACCAACAAATTACTCAGTCTGAAAACGACAGCGACAGTTACAAGGCTTGGTTATCAAGCGATGCGCAATCACTAAAGCTATTGAGCGAAGAAATTGAAGCCAATTCAGCTTTATTGAAAAAAGGTTATGTCTCAAAGGTGGCGTTTTTGGAACTAAAGCGGGAGTACTCCAGTTTAGTGGCGAGAATTGCCGAGCATCGAACGCGTATCAATAGAGCACAAAGTAAAATCATTGAGCTAGGCTCGCAAATTGACGCCATGAAAATGGACTTCATGCGCACGGCGCAAGAAAAAAAGCAAACGCTTGTCTCAGAAGAACAGGCGATATTAAAACAGCTAAAAGCCTCTAACACGCTTAATGATCGAATAGAGGTACGAGCTCCGGTAAGTGGTGAAGTGATCAATCTCACCATTCATACCCAAGGAGGCGTTATCGCCCCCACCAGTACAATTTTAGAAATTGTGCCGAAAAACACCCGTGTGGTGGCGAGCGTGAATATTCAACCCAAAGATATCGAATCGGTGTATGAAGGTCTATCAGCAAATATACGATTGACATCATACAGCTTTCGACAAGTCCCAGCGGTAACAGGTGAGCTTATACACCTCTCTGCGGACAGCATCGTGGATGAGCGGCTAGGCGGTCATTTCTATCAAGGAAAGATAGCCCTCGATGCAACGGAGCTTCTCGATCTTGGCTTAGATCTTAAACCGGGTATCGCCAGTAGAAGCGCAAATTGTACTAGAGGAACGCACGGTTCTTGATTATTTACTTTCTCCGCTGATACAGAGTATGGAGAAGGGGATGAGAGAGATTTAGGGCAACGTCAGAAAGGAATAGAGCAATGAGTACGGCAAATAACAGAGCGAATAAGCATGATTCTGAAACAATTACGATAAATGATTCTGTCACAAATACACATGTTAGAGGGTTTAAGGGCGATGACACACTTGATGCCTCAGCAGCGAATAAAGACCTAGTTTTAGAAGGAAATAGAGGTGATGACACAATCATCGGTGGTAGTGGCAGTGATACGCTATTTGGCGGTGTAGGTGACGACAGCTTAGAGGGTGGTGCAGGTGCGGATACATTTGCTATGCGTATCACCCATGGTGGAAATAATACTATCACCGACTTTGAAGTCGGCACTGATAACTTACAGTTCTTACTCGACCGTAAGCACTTTGTGTTAGAAAACGATTTATCACGTAATGAAAGACACGAAGGTAGAGTGGACGAAAAGCTTGATAGCAAAGTGGATAAACTTGATAACAAATTCTTAGGTGGTGAATTAGAGGTTGAGGAAGGTGCGTCAGGCCTAGAAAAAGCAGATGCATTCGTTGATTCTGCCGTGGCTAATAAGCTTACTATGAGTGTCGATGGTAGTGACTTAGTGTTGACCTTTTTTGCCGATGTCGGAAATGGAAATAAAGGGACAACCATTACCCTTAATGGGGTCGCCGATAATGTAAATATTCAGCGTATTATTCAAAGCAGTGAAGAAACAAATTTTAGTGATGTTCAACATGATATTGTAGGTATTCTCTCTGGCGAGATCCCAGTATTTGAGGGCTCAGTCCTCGATTATCACTATCAAAATCGTTTAACCGTGACAGATACCGTTGATGATCGTGATGGTGTGGTCCAACTTGATAAAAGTGTAGAAAAAGCGAGCTTTGCAGATGGGACATATACGCTAGTCACTGGCCACAATGCTTACGACAACTTGAAAGCCGAAGAGGGAGTCGACTCTCTTTTGATCGGTACTCATGGTCATGATGACCTCACTGGCAACATAAGCAATGATGTCTTGATTGGTGATAATGGTGTTGGTTTTACCTATAAAGGCGGAAACGATAACCTAAATGGCGGTGGAGGCGATGACATTCTCCATGGTGGTTCTGGTAATGATCGTCTTGATGGCGGCGAAGGAATCGATAAGGCAGTATTCAGTGGTTCAGTATTGGACTATAACTTCTTACATCAGTCTGGCGGTAATACGGAAGTAAGAGATTTATTCGGCGGACGAGACGGTAATGATTTTGTCAAAAATACCGAAATCTTTTCCTTTGCTGATGGTGAGTATGCATTTCTACGTGGACACAACTCGGTTGATAATCTGACCGCTAGCGATACAGATACGTTATTGGTTGGGTTTACTGGTGATGACACCTTAAACGGGGGTCTTAGGTAACGATGTATTACTTGGCGACAATGGTGTCGGGTTTACCTACCAAGGTGGCAACGATAACCTAAATGGCGGAGGAGGCGATGATATTCTTCATGGGGGTGCTGGTAATGACAACCTCAATGGTGGAGAAGGAGTCGATACTGCGATATTTAGTGGGTCTTACCTAGAGTATCATTTTCAAAATCGCCTCACGGTCACAGACACAATTGGTGGACGTGACGGCAAGGATCAACTGAGTAATGTTGAAAAAGCCACCTTTTCAGAAGGAACGTACACACTAGTAACAGGTCACAATGCCTACGACAATCTTAAAGCCGAAGAGGGTGTTGATTCCATGCTTATTGGTACTCATGGTCATGATGATCTCACCAAGTTAGTGACATAGTAATGATGTGTTATTTGGCGACAATGGCGTTGGGTTCACGTATCAGGGAGGCGATGACACGTTAGACGGTGGTGATGGTCAAGATTACATACATGCAGGTGCGGGTAATGACACTATTTATGCTGACCAAAAGGCACCAGCACACTTAGCAATTTATGCTGACAGTGATGTTATAGATGGAGCAGAAGGCATTGATACGCTTACCTATAATGATACTTACAAGAATGCTGACTCCTTAAAAGTAACGGTCGTTGATAGCGATACGTTTAATGTTGAGACGTTGCAAGGTTCTGCTGTCACATCAACGGATGCGGTTTCAAATGTTGAAATATTAAACGGTACTCGTGGTGACGACATTATCGACTTCAGTGGCTTAGGTCATGGTATGACCTACAACGATAAGTCGACGGGTGCAGGTCAAGAGGAAGTCACGGGTACTGACTACGACGATATTATTAATGTGATGCACGGTGACGATACCGTCTACGCAAGTGGCGGCCAAGATTATGTAAATGGCGGGCACGGTCAAGATTCATTGGTGTTTGACGCTGCGATAGCGAATATATCTTTTGAAGTAAACGGAGCCGCCTATAAACAAGAGTACAAAGTATTTGATAGCTCTCTCGATGTGAACCGTGATGAAGGTACGGCGAATGATGTGTTTACTATTGTAAAAAATGTTGAGTATATAATCGGAAACGATGGATATTTTGAGATTGTTTAGTAGGACAGGGTAATATGTACTTGAAGAGGTCTTCGACATAGGTCGAAGACCTTTTTGTTATCATCCCTAAACCAGTGCTTCATACGGTGATGATTGTACCTAAGGGCTACTGACCAAAATCAAGGTCGGATATTCGAAATAGACAATTTGAGAAAGGTAAGAACCCTTTTGTTCGCGGATTAAACCGCTCCCCCACAACCAGTAATTTATAGATCACTCAAAAATGTCAACACTAAGCGCCGGATACAGCGAGAGGCTTCATGGTATCGGGATTTGATGATTGCGAATCATAAAGCCAAACGGTAAGTTATTGACGTACTAGTTAACGAGTTTTGCACCACCTCATGAAGTTCCCTTATCAAACTCTCCTGCTACTGGTTGTTATTACGGTGGCTGTTGTTCAGTCTTTTCAATTATGGGGAGACCAAAAACGGCTGGTGTTAATGTCTAAGCAATTTCAACGCTTTGCCACCAACGATCAACAAGATGGGGGACAAAGCCAGTCGACGCTGACAGCCAGTAACAATCAAACACAACTCAATTGTGAATTAAAAAGCAGTGACTACCCTTGGCCTTACTGCGGGCTATCGATTCACTTAAGTGGCGATGCATCAAAAGGAAAAGATCTGTCTGCTTATCATACGTTAGAAATTGAACTGGATTACCCCCAACCGCTTAATGCCGAAAAATCGTTGCGCCTTTACTTTAGAAACTACAACCCCGCCTATTCAAACCTTGAAGATGAGTATACCCATAAGTACAACGGTATTACGCTTAATCATGACAGCGAGAGGTTGTCGATCCCAATCAAAAACTTTCAGGTGATGACGTGGTGGTTGGTTGACAATAAAATCCCCATTGAATTCGCGTCTCCTGAATACCGTAATGTTACCAAGTTTGAATTGGCGACGGGGTCAAACTCTGCGCTGGGTGACCACCAAATAACGATTAAGAATATCACGTTGATAGGGCGCTACATTGAGGGTGAAGCGTTGTTCTTAATACTACTTGTTATTTGGGTTATTGCTGCCATCAGTTTGATTATGTGGGAGTTTAGAAAGCATCAGCGAGATATTGATCGTTCGCAGCGAAGAACCGCTCACTTGGCGCGCCTCAATCAAAGGTTGGTCAGTGAAAATATCATGTTTGCTGAGTTAGCGCATAAAGATGCCCTCACGGGGATCCGAAACCGTCATGCGGTAAGAGGGTGGTTGGATAGCCATCAGAAAAGCACTTCATCTAGCGTGATGAGTATTCTTTTTATCGACATTGACAACTTCAAGCCGATCAATGATACCTATGGACACAGTGTGGGGGATGACGTGTTACGTGAGTTTGCGGTGATATTGTCGGAGTTTATCACTGAACCAGACATTATTGTGCGCTGGGGAGGTGAAGAGTTTGTTATTTTTTGTGTTGATAAGAATAGCGTGGTCGCTGTGCAGGAAGCAGAAAAAATAAGACAAAAAGTGAGCAGTCATCTTTGGGTTCATGGCGATCCGTTGACGTGTAGCATTGGTGTGTCAGAGGTGTACGCGGACAATGTTTATGGCGCGATCACTCAAGCAGACAACCACTTGTATCACGCTAAACAAGCGGGAAGGAATTGTGTCGTGGCTGGCTGATTCGTTGCTCAACCCGTGTTGCTGATAATGAAGTCTTCTTGATAATTAAGGGTTGAGTGGCGGTTACATTGGTTCAGTAGTTATTATTTCGTTTCCCATCGCTTCCTCTTCAGAAATGATGGGCTCTTTAGGACCCAAATACTTGGGTTGTGTATTCATGATATATAAATCTAAGAACGCTTTTGTCCGAGCAAAGACTTCTCTAAGACGAATGGAGAAGCCTGATTTTGATGTGGGACCAGATACAGCAAGGCATGTAGCATTGATATCGTAAGAACGTGCAATAAACAGTGCTCGTTCACAATGAAATTTTTGCGTAATGATGAGAAAGTCATCGGTATCGAAGATCTTCTTAGCTCGAACAATGGAGTCTAGGGTTCTAAAACCTGCATAGTCGAGGTGAATGGCGGGGTCGGGTACTTCGGCTCGTAATAAATCACGCTTCATTGTCCAAGGTTCGTTGTACGAGCGGTGGGCGTTATCTCCGCTCAGTAAAAAGTGTGACACTTTTCCTTCATTATAAAGATCAATGGCTGCTTCGATACGATGTGAATAATACTCATTGAGCGTACGCCCTAAGTACTTACTGGTGCCTAACACGACGGCTACCTGCACATTATCTATCTCTTCAATAGATGTGAGAATGCGGTCTTCCGCTTGCCAGCTGACCCAACGGTCAACGGAAACAACAAAGACAACGAATAGGATGACGGTATAACAAGCAATACGAAGTCCTCTCTTGATGAAAGAGAACATGGATGCGGAGAACAACGTTTCCTTGTTAAATCTGAAGGTCACTAAATCTGACGATTCCTTTGAGCCCAAATGCCTATACTCACAAAGCTTAGAACCACAATGCTGAACATCAAGCCGGGTTCGGTATTATCCAAAACATCAGCTAACAAGGGCGTTGCTTTTATGATGACTAGCCCATAGCCAAATGCGTTAAGTAGTATAAAGCAGACCGTGCGAATTGCGAAATTTGTGTTTCGTAATGCGTTTCGCATCAAACGGTTAATGTCTGCCCCTAATACGACAAGTACGCAAGCAACAAGTGCCGTTGAAACTTCAAAAAGATAGGGAGAGATAAATTGGCCACCGGGCGAGAAGATGTGGAACATAGGGGAGATCCTTACGTATTCGGGAAAATGGAGTCGAAAAACGAAGTTATTAAACAAAAAAAGGCCCTTGTAAACAAGAGCCTATGTGTAGAGTAATCCGCTAAGTGTGAAGTGTATTCCGTTTAGAACGCTGAGCGCTTGTACTTACGGTACACTGGCTGCCAGAAGTTTTCTTCAATCGCTTCACGAAGCGTCTCGTCAGAGGTTTCTTTAGCAACGCCTTGCTCGATGGCTTTTTTAGCAACGGCAAAAGCAATGCGTTTAGACACTAAATGAATCTCTTCTAATGGTGGTAATAATTGCCCAAAGCCTTTTTGTGCCAATGGCGAACATTCGGCCAACGCACGGCTAGATTCCATTAACATTTCATCGGTTACGCGTGACGCTTGAGCGGCGAGTACACCAAGCCCGATACCAGGGAAAATGTAGCTGTTGTTACATTGCGCGATAGGGTAGGTTTTACCTTCAACAACAACAGGGTCAAAAGGGCTGCCTGTTGCGACTAACGCTTGACCTTTGGTCCAACGAAGAATGTCATTAGGTGTTGCTTCAACACGGCTGGTTGGGTTTGAAAGCGGGAACACAATTGGGCGTTCACAGTGTTGATGCATCTCTTGGATGATCTCTTTACTAAACAGACCTGGCGCACCAGATACGCCAATTAATACTGTTGGCTTACCATTCTTAATGACATCATGTAGCGAGAAACCACTGTTTTCACTTTGCCAGTCGGCAGTGTTAGTGTGTTTTTGAACCAAACGTTGTTGGAAGTCGAGAAGGTTTTGCATGCCTTCTTGCAATAAGCCCCAGCGGTCGACCATAAAGACTTGTGAACGCGCCTGTTCATCAGAGATGCCTTCAGAGACCATTTGCGCCACAATTGCTTCAGCGATACCGCAACCCGCAGAGCCCGCACCCAAGAAAGTAATGCGTTGATCAGACAGTTTACTGCCTGCCGCTTTACATGCCGCGAGCAGAGAACCCACGGTGACCGCAGCAGTACCTTGAATATCATCGTTAAAACAACAGATTCGATCTTTATAGCGCTCGAGTAGTGGCATCGCATTTTTTTGTGCGAAGTCTTCAAATTGAACGAGCGCATCTGGCCAGCGGCGCTGGACAGCTTGAATAAAGTCTTCCACAAACGCGCGGTATTCATCAGCCAGTAATACGCGGATGACGCCAACCCATGTACATAGGATCCGCAAGACGTTGTGGATTATTGGTCCCTACATCGAGCACGATCGGCAACGTATAGGCAGGACTAATTCCGCCACATGCCGTATAAAGTGCCAGTTTCCCAATAGGGATCCCCATGCCGCCAATGCCCTGGTCTCCCAATCCCAAGATACGCTCACCATCCGTAACAACGATAACTTTGACGTTATGGTTACGAGCATTGTTTAGCAAGTCGTCAATACGGTCACGATTTGGGTAAGAGATAAACAAGCCGCGTCCACGACGATAGATGTTTGAGAAGTTTTCACACGCTGCCCCAACGGTCGGGGTGTAAATGATAGGCATCATTTCTGAAATATGGTTTTGAACCAAGCGGTAAAAAAGCGTCTCATTAGTGTCTTGAATGTTACGAAGATAAATGTGCTTATCCATGTCGCTTTCGAAGCTTGTATATTGCTTATACGCACGGTCGACTTGTTCTTGAATAGTCTCAGTCGTTTCTGGCAATAGCCCTTCTAAGTTGAAAGACATGCGTTCTTCGTTATTAAAAGCGCTGCCTTTATTAAGAAGAGGCGTACTAAGTAGGGCAGGGCCTGCATATGGGATATAAAGCGGTCGTTTATTGTTGTTCATGGGTTACCTGTTTGGGAACAGTGGAGACGGAATTGAGCACAATTGAGAGACGTAATTTACCATATAATTAGCCATATCGCGATGAAGTTTTGTTAACGACTTGTATTCCACTCGGGGAAAAGTACGGTGATGAACCTCGAAACTTCGTGTGACCCTCGTTATACTCACTTTCCCAATACTTATTGCTTAGCGCCGTTATGATTTCTCTCCCAATTGATAGCATTGAAACCGAATTTAAACAGTTACTTACTCAACACGATTTGGTGGTTGAGGCTGAAACAGGATCGGGTAAATCGACACGTTTGCCGTTATGGGCGATGACACAAGGTCGGGTACTGGTAGTTGAACCGCGTCGAATAGCGTGTACCTCGCTGGCTGGATTTGTCGCTGAAACGCTATCTGAAAAGGTAGGTGTTAGTGTGGGTTATGCGATAAAGCTCGAAACTTGCTACCAAGATAGTTCTCGTGTGGTGTTTGTCACGCCGGGCGTCGCTTTGCGTTGGTTTGCGGAAAATCAACTGGCTGGTTTTGATATTGTCATTATTGATGAATTTCATGAACGACGCTGGGATAGCGATTTATTGGTGGCGCTATTAAAACAGGCACAGAGCCACAGAACCGTCATCACATCGGCGACAATTGAAGGGGAAAAACTTGCTGGGTATTTTGGCGCGCAACGCTTGGTGGCCCAGGGACGCCACTATGACGTCACGCTTCAGCATGTGCGAACCGATAGTCGCCAGTTACCAGACAGTCGAGATTT
Source organism: Vibrio sp. GJ43-1 (assembly GCF_055808835.1). Taxonomy (NCBI): domain Bacteria; kingdom Pseudomonadati; phylum Pseudomonadota; class Gammaproteobacteria; order Vibrionales; family Vibrionaceae; genus Vibrio; species Vibrio sp. GJ43-1. The sequence goes on from NZ_CM147884.1 coordinate 1,639,745, forward strand.
AGAGCAGAGAATCAAAGAAACGGTTGAGCGTTATTGGCCTACATTAAACGGCGATGTGTTGGTGTTTCTCCCCGGTCGCAAGGAAATTCAGCAAACGGCGTCTATGTTGCGATCCATTGCTGAGCAATACGATATTCTTATCGCACCCTTATATGCGGCGGTTACAGACACGGAACGTGTGCTAGCCATGACAAAGCAGGCCAAACGTAAGATTGTCTTGGCGACGAACGTGGCCGAAACCTCGCTAACAATACCGAATATCGAATTGGTTATCGATTCAGGTCTCGAGCGACGTAATGTTCAAAGAAACGGTCGTACTACGCTGATGCTATCTCATATTTCCAAAGCCAGTGCTAAACAGAGAAGTGGGCGAGCGGGGCGCGTGATGAATGGGCAGTGCGTACGTTTGTATGGAGAGCATGCCGCCCTTGCTGCCGTGACGCCGCCAGAACTTCAGCGAGAGTCCGTTGTGGAACCAGCTCTTGTTGCGGCAGTGTGTGGGCAATCGCTAGAGCGGTTAGATTTTATCGACGCTATTCCCGTGAAATCGCTAGAACAAGCTAGCCAGCATTTAACGGAACTTGGAGTAATCAATGAGTTTGGTATCACCGAGCATGGCCGTCAGCTCGCCCCGTTACCTGTTGATACCTTATACGCACATCTGATCGCTAAGATGCCGACTAACGCATTAAAAGAAGCAATGATCGACCTAACGGCGGCGTTGTGTACAACAGGCAACGTGTACCAGCTCTCTCGTAATGAAGAAGTGCTTGAAGCGTTGGATAAACAAGAGCCAAGGGGCTGCGACGCTACGCTATTAGTGGGACTGGTTCGTGGCAAGGTGTTTAACGGGATTACCATTAATTCGGAAGCCTTAAAGGAAGCTCAAGGTCTCTCACAGCAGATGCGAGACGTGTTTAAACTGCCCGCAAGGGAGGTTGCGTCACGGTACGATATCTCTGAATGGATACTGGCAAGCATTCAGGCGAACAGCGAACTGTTATTCGTTCGCCGTAAGCGACGTAAAGATGCGTTGGGTAATGGTGATATGGAGGTGCTTCTTGGGCGGCAAAGTCGGCTTAAACCAAACTCGGAAGGGGCGTTAGTCTTTTCTATTCACAGCCTGCCGGGACGCGGCGTAAGGGAAACAATGAATTTAGCCACTGCTGTTATGCCCGTCAGCATGAGGTTGATTGAACTCTCAGGAATTGGGCAGTGGCAGACAAAAGAAACGGTCAATACGGAACACGGTCTCAAAAACCTCGATGAATTGCAGTACGCTGGAAGGGTGATTACAACGCGGTTGTCAGAACCTGAGGATGGCAGTGCATTAACCATGATGGTCAATGCCATCATGAGTAAGACGGTTTTTCCTGCGTTAGCTCAACGTATTAAAAGCGAGTTACAGCATTGGCAGCTCTATCAAGAATTGGGATTGGCGGAGCACAAGAAAGTAGCCTCGCCGATCACCGTTGAGCAATGGCTATTTGATAGTTTGAGTTCACTGGGCGTGGAATCGATGAGTGACCTTGAACTATTGGATGACGGTGATTTTATTGTCGAAGGCATTCCTAACTGGGAATACCAAGACTTTGCCGCTCGTTTTCCTCTCATCATTCAATTAAGTGGTTTGAAATTGGATGTGGAATATTTGGGGCGCAGTAAACTCGTCCAGGTTCACTTCAACGGTGGCAGTAGAAAGGCTGATCCAATGCGTAAAGAGCTACCAGCGTGGCAAGGTTGGCGAGTTCGTTATAAAAAAGCGAGCCGAGTAATTGACCTAAGATAAGTGATGCTTTGCATTATCGTTGTGTCGTTATCATGAACATGCTGGTGGTGTTGCCTAGCAAGTTGGAGGCCGATTAAAGAGGTCAGTCTCGCAAACGCTATCGGTTAAATAAGATTATGCAATCTGATGCGCCTTTGTTCTTATTATGTTGCGAGTTCGCTTTTTATATCACCATTGAATCGCCGTTGAAGTAATAAAAGATGATTTTAATATATCCTATTGCTATATGCCGACTGTTGGACAATTATAGCTATATAACATTCTGTAAGCAGGAGTGGTGATGAGTAATGAGATCCTAACGGAAATTGAATTCGACTATACAAGCTTTCTTGGCGCATCTTGCAGTAAGAAGTGGACGTTTCTAGAAGCATTAAGCTCCGTCGCACCTATTTTTGGCGAGGTTTGGAAAGCGAACGCAAAAGGGTCAGAGGATGTAGACTCACGTTTGTGGAAAGAAGCACTCAATACGCTTTCAACCCGACAAAGTGATGAACGTAATTTGATTCGCTTGATTCGGTTGGCTCGTGAGGAAAAAATCACTCGCCTTAGAGTCGTGATGCCTTATTCATTAGAAGTCGAGCAATTAGAAGAGATTCAGACAAAAACTCAAAGCGAGGTTTTGTTAGACAGCGATGATGACGCGCTAACGATCATACTATCGTCGTAATTAAATATCGTCGCAATTAAAGTATCGTCATAACGGAAAGAAAAGAGAGGGGCATCTACCCCTCTCTTTATTATTAATATGTTAGTGACCACTGAACGAGAAATTAGTCAGCGATCAAATCATAATCGCGGCGAAGAATATCAATGATTTCTTGCTTAGGATTATCGCTTAATACAATTTTTTGTCCGGTGATTTTCTCTGCAATACCAATATAGGTTTCAGATACGCTGGTTAGTGCGTCAAGCGGTAGAGCGTTATTGATTGCTAACGCTTCTCGCTCCGGCATACGTTCTTTGTTTAGCAGAATATCAGGGTCTGGGAAGTAGTTAAGTAGAAACTGTCTAAAGCCTTCTTTAGAGTTTTCGACGATGTTACCGTCTTGATAGGCCGTAGTATCCCAAATACGAGATGAATCTGGCGTGCCTACTTCATCCATGTAGATCAATTTCTCATTGCCACTTGCATCTGTCACGTAGCCAAATTCAAACTTGGTATCGACAAAGGTTTGATCAATTTTCTCAAGCGCGCCACTAATGACGGCAAAACCTTCTTTTAGCAATTTTTCGTATTGCGCGACACCTGCGATGTCAGAGAAGTTAAAGGCTGAGTAGTTATCGACGATATTGTCGCGAGTGATATTAACGTCATCAGCTTCTGGTACACCCGGGATATCACGTAAAATTCCTTTTGTTGACGGAGTAATGAGTACGTCGTCAAGTTTAGAATCTTTCTTTAATCCTTCTGGGAGGGTAATACCACAGAATTCTCGCTCGCCTTGCGCATAGGCACGCCACATAGAGCCCGTGATGTACTGACGGCAAATCGCTTCAATCATGACGGGTTTGGCTTTTTGAACGATCCAGATAAATGGATGAGGGATATCTAATATGTGGCTATCGGCCAGACCGCTCTCTTTAAAAAGCTTAAACCAATGATTGGAAATGGCATTGAGTGCAGCCCCTTTACCAGGAACGCCTTTTAGTCCACCTTCACCATGCCAGATACAATCAAATGCTGAAATACGGTCACTGATTACCATAATAGCCAGAGGGGCATCTGCAGCCACATCATAACCTTTATCTTTAATCAGGCGGCGACTATCTGCTTCGGTTAACCAATAGACTGAACGTACTTTGCCACTATGCACAGGCTTATCGGTACGAATTGGGAGATCATCGTTTACAGCAAGGACTTGATCAGCGAGACTCATTGAGACATTCCTATCTAACGTTGGCGTCGCAGTAAAGGCGACAAAGAAGAAAGAGCAACTAAATGCTCACTTTTCCCCGCATCATACCAGAATTCAGACTTGCTTCCATCATAAAAGCAAACGTTTGCTTTGTTTTCTTATTTATCTTTCTTGTCCGTTCATAAAAGCGCCATTTCTAGGCTGTATCGATGTTTTAAAAGAGGAGTTAGTGTAAATAAGGAGAGGGCGCAAGAAAAATAACTTCACAGTTATATTGCTGTGCAAGCTGTTGTAAGTGCTGCTGGCTATCGGATGAAAAGTCACCATGGGCAATAATGGCACAGGCATTACCTGATTGAATGGCTTTTTCGATAACTTGTGTCTGGCTTAAGTGCAGTGATGGTTTCATTTGCACCATATGGTTACCAAGCTCTTGATAATGAGAAATTTGCGCCATGGTGGGGCGAGGACATTCTGCCGTGAGTAGTATCCATTGATGTTTTGAAGCGAGCTGAGATACCTGACTGAGCACATTGGTTGCCATTGCCCGTGGGTAAGGCGGCAGTGCTTTTTTGCCGTCACGTCACGACGTGAGTGGATGTTCAGTGGGTTAAGAATTTCAGTATCTCGCAACATAAACCTGTCCTTTTATACATGCTGTATGCTTATACAGTAGTTTTAAGGCGCAAAAAGGTCAATGTGTTTTTTAAATCTATTTGCGGAATTTATTTAAGCTATTGATATATAAGTGATTATAATTTTGGTAAATGTGATGTCGAGCAAAATAGCTTTCGGGAATAGACGTAATAGCGTTGAGGTACTGTATAAGCACTGTATAACTACTGTATGGAGGGAGTCTGTCCGTAACGGCTTAACTATGGTTAATCGTGTTACTAATGCTAATCACGAGACTAATTGTTAATCACACGACTACTGTCGTTAGCGTCATTATGGTCAGTCCCGAAATAATGGTTAGTCCCGTAATAATGGGAGTCGCGTAACGATTGTCGGTCGCGGTAGAGACGGTAGTTCGCTTTACTAAGGGCGGAGGTTTAAATAGTGGCAGTGGGTGTAGCGATGTTGTGGTGTTTGATTTGCCTATGAGTGGTGCGTGAACGTAGCAGAGGAGTATGGCGAGTAGATATTGAGTAGAAGTAATAACGCCCCTTTTTTAAAAGAGGCGCTTGAAACAAAGCTAAGATTTACACAGGGAGTCTCTGTATTCCAACTCCGCTTGATTAAATTGCCTTACATCCATCGCGGCGTAGTTGACGCACCCTCACATGAGAAATGACACTTGCCGTCGACATATTGGTGCTTAGTCACATAGTTTGGTTTCTGGCACCAATCACAAAAACCTTCAATGGTGAACGTATACATTTTTTCTCCCCACCCTTAATGCTGGGTGTTATTCTCACCACTGATTATGACATGAAATGGCGCGTAATGTTAAATAATTGTTTCATTTATTGTGCTTTTATAAGTATTAGTGAGAACGGTGCGAGTTTTAATGAATTTTTTGAGACGGTTTAACATGTCGCATGAGCGTTTTAAACGCGATGTTGAGCTGCTTCATTTCGTCTTCAGAACCTTGGATGTCAGGATGAAAAATGCGAGAGAGTTGCTTATAGCGAGATTTAAGCAGAGTAGGGGTAAGTTGATTTCGTTGGGTGGCCGAAAAGCCAAATCGCAAATACGCTTCTTCAAATGCGCTTGATGGCGGCTTCGTAGACATAGTCTTTGGTGTGGTTTGTGTTACTTTTAATTTATGCTGGAGTTTTGCAATGGTTCGTTGCTGAGCCTGGAAAGCATCTTGTAAACGTTGGTCACCACGACGTTCGAGCGATAGAGAACGTTTGAATTGCACTAGATAGTAGCCAGCAACTGTCACAACGAGCAAGAGCACTGCCCAATATATGAAGTGGGTGCTCCAAGACATCGTACTGTTATTGCTCTGCATAGTGTTGCGATGATTAGATTGAGGGCTTGTTGGTGCTGAGGGGGCTGTAAGTGTGGTTTTTGCTGTGGTTATCTCTTCTTGCTGTTGCAATGCGTCTATTTGGCGGCGCTGTCGTTCGTTAAATTGCTGTTGCAGCGCGTACTCAAGATCAGCCTCAAAGACAGTCGATTGTTCAGCGGCTAAAGAATACCAAAGTACGGCTTGGTCCGTGGCTGAAATGTGCACCTTATTATCGCGATAGAGTTTAGCAAGTTTGCCATAGGTACTTATGTCACCAGACACCGCTAGCTTGGTGTATAAAAGGGCGGCACGGGACGCGTTTTGTGTTATTCCTCTTCCATACTCGAGTGCTTGGGCATAGTTGTATGTCGCATTAAGGTGACCATTATTGCTAGCCTGTTGATACCAGTGGCTGGCTTTGGTGAGATCTTGTTGAACACCTTGCCCCGTTTCGTAAGCAAGGCCCAGTTGGTACTGGGCATCGGCGTCATCAAGCAGGGCTTGTTGTTCTAAAGAAGCGATGGCACTAGCGAGGGCTGAAGTGTGTAGTGCAGCACACAAGACAATGACACGCATGGTCATTGACCATGTTCGATAAAGCAGCTGAGTCATTATCTTCCTTAATAATAACGAATTACAGGTAATGCTATTTGAGCATTTTCGGTGCTTGTGCGCCATTGATTGGTCGATTTACTGAGAGCTTACGGCCTTTTTTTAGCCCAACTTCATAATCGGCCGTAATGTTTTTCATTGCATCTCTAAGCTGTTGTTTGAACGTCTCACGGTCAATATTTTTAAATTCTTTGTCGATGTAATTGTTAATTTTGTTGTTTGACTCATCGTCGGGGGTAATGATTGGCAGTTTTTCTAGTGCGCCTTCTATCCAACCCGAGACAAAGGAGTTAACGCGTCGAGTGACTTCCGTCGTTGACGTACCAGAGCCCGCAAACCCATTCCTAAACTGCCCGGTATGCTCGTTCATTTCTCGATAGATAATATCGAACGCGAACGCAGCGAAGATCGCTCGGTCAGCTTCACCAATGAACTCAACACGTTTAAGTCCCTTGTGATTGAGCAAAACGGCCTCGACACCAAATTTGGTATTAATGCCGCGAATAACGCGCAAAAGTGTTGAGCTAATATTAGCTGGCAATAGGTGTGTCGATTGGGTTTTCCCCATTTTGATGAACTCGATGTCATCTTTGTCCAGCCCATACTTCAGCATGAGGTTATGCGCCATTTTGATCGCATTTGCGGCTTCATTGACGTTCGCTGAGTTACCTAGTTCAAGGCATTTAGCAATTTTTTTAAGGGCTTTTTGTTTATCCATCGACAATGTGAGTTCTCTGTACCGCGAAAGAAAAAGGGCACTATTTTAACGATTTTCCGAGGAAAGGGGAAGCATGGGTTTGGATTTACCTGACGCGTTTAGACGAAGTATGAGATTACTCGGTGGCACAGTGCCTAAGAGAGCGCCGTAGAGGTGTTCTCTTAGGGGCTCTCATAGAGGCTAACCTTTGGGGAGAGAGACAAAAACCACGTAGTTAGATGCCTAGTTCATCTAACAAGTCTTGGCTTGTATTATCTTGTTTTGTCGCTATTTTTTCTGTTTCTTTATCTTTTATTGCTCGTTCAATAATCGCATCAGGGGATTCATCGGCTTGCACTTCAAACTCTTCCATTTGGATGAATTCGGTTTTATCCATCGCAAACTCTAAATAAAAGATATTGTTGTTTGCCGTTGAGAACGTGACGCGTCTTGCTTGTGGGCGTTCTAAGTTAGTATCAACCGATAGCACGACCTGTTTGTTTATCGCTAGCATCTTAGGTTGATTTTGCGTGATATTGGTTTGCAGTTCTTTTCTCACTTTGTTAGTGAAATCACCAACCAGTTGATTCATTAGCTCACCAAGTACGTCGCCGACTTCGTCCGCGTTATGGTGAATGGCGAGCTCTTCTTCAGGCATACCCATGCTGCGCATGTAGTTTGAATAGACTTCTAGAGCGGCTTGAGAAGTGAAGTTGATGACAACAAGGCCAGAAAAACCACCGTCAAATAACACAAAACAACCAAAATCGGGTTTGAGTGTGGTTTTAGTGATTTTTTGCACCATGGCAGAATATGTGACACTAGATTGCGTTGCTGATGTAAGTACGTGTGATACGGATTGGCATAGCTTAAGAAGGATGTCTTCCGTGGTGATAACCTTAGTTTTTTTCATGAGATACCGCTTTATTGAATGTCTGCTTCCTTGATAGTGCCGAGTTTGGCATGAAGGAAACATCTTGAAAAGATATAAACGATGCACAATTGCGATGAGATTGCGATTTGATCACACTTTTAATTGTTGTAAAGTGAAGAGATAAGTAAAATTAGTACGCACCTACAAAAAAACTCAAGAAATCACGGTTTAAGCCTGTGATTAATGAGCGCTAATGGTTAGATGCATCATCACTTTTTAATACTCCCTTGCTGAGTGGATCAGCATGTTTAGGGGCAGGAAGCAAAATGTTACCAAGACTCAGTTCTCAATCTGATATTAATCCTACAGTGATCGCTTTTCTTGATCAGCTTAATCAACAAGGTTTCTCTGGCGACATTGAAACGCAGTATTCAAGTCGCCTTGCGGTGGCAACGGATAATAGTGTCTATCAGGTACTCCCACAGGCCGTGGTTCATCCTAAGACAACTAACGATGTTCAAATCATTGCTCATCTCGCCAATACTGACCCATTTAAGTCGATTCAATTCTCCCCTCGCGGTGGAGGGACGGGAACAAATGGTCAGTCACTGACTTCTGGAATTGTGGTCGATTTATCTCGTCATATGAATCAGGTCTTGGAGGTTAATGAGGCTGAGGGCTGGGTTCGAGTTCAAACCGGAATGGTCAAAGATGCGCTTAATGACGCGGTTCGCCCATACGGCTATTTCTTCTCCCCGGATTTATCAACCAGTAACCGAGCTACTGTTGGCGGAATGATTAATACCGACGCGTCGGGGCAAGGGTCATTAAAATATGGTAAGACATCGGATCATGTATTGTCTCTACAGGCGGTATTGGCTGACGGTTCAGTACTAGAAAGTGATGGTTCTCTCGGGTTTTCTGAAGATGATAACTTCGTCTCGACAGCATTAACGGTGTCTGAACAAGTGTGCCGTGAGCATCGACCACTTATTGATGAGAAATTTCCTGCGCTTAATCGTTTCTTGACGGGTTATGACCTTAAAAACGCGTTTGATCCGAAAAGTGATTCGTTTGATATCACCAGAATACTGTGTGGCGCGGAAGGCTCGCTCGCGTTTATTACCGAAGCTAAGCTGAACCTGACCCCTATTCCTAAAGCACGAACCTTGATCAATGTTAAATACAACACGTTTGAAGCGGCATTAAGAAATGCACCGTTTATGGTTCAAGCCAATGCATTGTCGGTAGAAACCATTGATTCAAAAGTTCTCAATTTAGCTAAGCAAGATATTATTTGGCATACGGTGAGCGACTTAATTACCGATGTGCTGGGTAAAGAGATGCTCGGCATCAATATGGTTGAGTACGCAGGCGCAGATGAGCAAGACGTTCGCCTTAGTGTCGAGCAGTTAACCGCGCAACTTGATGACATGCTGAAAACGGAGAAGGGTGGCATTATTGGCTACCAAGTCACGAGTGATGTCGCCAGTCTTGGTCGAATTTATAACATGCGTAAAAAAGCCGTTGGTTTGCTTGGCGCGGTAAAAGGCAGCGCTAAGCCGATTGCCTTTGCGGAAGATACCTGTGTGCCACCAGAAAACTTAGCGGATTTTATTGATGAGTTTCGCGCTTTACTCGATGGGCATGGATTGCATTATGGCATGTTTGGCCATGTTGATGCGGGTGTGTTACATGTTCGCCCTGCACTGGATATGTGTGACCCGGAACAAGAAGCGTTGATGCATCAAGTGTCGGACGAAGTCGTGAAGCTGGTGGCAAAGTATGGCGGCTTAATGTGGGGAGAGCATGGCAAAGGATTTCGCTCAGAATATGGCCCTGCATTTTTCGGCGAGACGCTTTTTAATGAGTTGCGTCGCATCAAGTCAGCATTTGATCCGCACAATAAGATGAACCCAGGCAAGATATGTACACCGCTTGATAGCCAAGACGAATTGGTTAAGGTTTCAGATGTTAAACGAGGCACGTACGATCGCCAAATTCCGATAGAAGTTCGTGATAGTTTCTCTCAGGCCATGGAGTGTAACGGTAATGGCCTGTGTTTTAACTATGATACGGCATCGCCTATGTGCCCATCTATGAAGGTGACAGCGGATAGACGTCACTCTCCGAAGGGGCGAGCGGGCATGGTTCGGGAGTGGCTTCGACAGCTGTCTGAACAGGGTTTCGACGTGATTGAGTTAGAAAATCAGACCCAATACACGAGCAGCGCAAAAGGCTTGATCGAAAAGTGGCGTAATACACTGAATAAACGTCATGAATATGATTTTTCGCATGAAGTGTACGATGCGATGAACGGATGCTTAGCTTGCAAAGCTTGTGCTAGTCAGTGCCCAATTAAAGTCGATGTACCTAGCTTTAGAGCTCGTTTTTTGAACTTGTACTACACTCGCTATCAGCGTCCTGCGAAAGATTATTTAGTGGCAAACATTGAGACATTGCTGCCTTATATGGCAAAAATGCCCAAGACGATAAACTTCGCGCTCAAGCAACCGTGGGTTCAATCTTTAACGGCTAAAACTGTTGGCTATGTTGACGCACCTTTGTTGTCTGTACCAACTCTAGAGCAGCGAATGAAGGCGCAGCTAATAGAAGCGTTTGATTTAGAGAAATTGTCAAAACTGACGGATGCTCAGCGAGCGGAATATGTCTTAATTGTTCAAGATCCATTTACCAGTTTCTACGATGCTGCGGTAGTAGAAGATTTTGTTAAGCTTGCGTTCGTACTCGGCAAAACACCCGTTATATTGCCGTTTAAACCAAATGGCAAAGCGGCGCATATCAAAGGATTTTTAAAGCAGTTTGCACAAGGCGCTCAATCCACCGCGGACTTCTTACAGCAAGTCGCACAGCTCAATATTCCGTTGGTTGGTGTCGACCCAGCGCTTGTTCTTTGTTACCGCGATGAATACGTTGAGATCCTCGAAGAAAAACGCGGTGAGTTTGATGTCCTGACTGTGCATGAGTGGTTATTGCCGTTGATGAATACACTCAGCTCATCGCCTTCTAGTGATAAAGAACCCTGGTATCTATTTGCGCACTGTACAGAAAAACTAAGATGCCAAATGCAGAGAAGGAGTGGGGCTCTATTTTTAAGCACTTTGGCGGCGTATTGCATACGGTACCAGTAGGTTGCTGCGGTATGGCGGGCACGTTTGGGCATGAGTCAGATAAGCTACAGATGTCGAAAGATATTTATGGGCTCAGTTGGAAGCCGCAGATGGCGGCGTTACCGAAAGAACGCTGTTTAGTGACAGGGTATTCCTTGCCGTAGCCAAGTGAAGCGCTTTGAAGATCAGCCAGTTCAGCATCCTCTACAAGCGATATTGCGTTTGATTAACGTTGTCTAGTTATTTACGTTTAATAGCCTAATTGCTGTGTTATTGGCCAGTTTACAAGCCATAAACTGGTCTTGCTGTTCAAGTATTGGGCTTGTTGAGCGATCTTACCGCAGTGGCAATAGCGGTTTCGTTAAAGGGGTAAGCAATGCTAAAAGAGTTAGAGCTTAAAGTACCGCTTGGTGGTGGTTTTCGTTATTTTTGCTGTAGCAATGTACGGCATTCATGCGGTTGATAGCACTTGGCTGTTTCTCTATGTTCCTTTGAAAGTGGTTTGGATCGGACTGCTTGTCCTAGTCAGTGGTTACTTTGGTGTGTCGGGCGTAAGAGAGTTTCATCGTTTAAGTACTACCGTTGATCCTACTCGGCCACACAAAGCCAGTAAAGTTGTGGATTCTGGCGTGTTCGCGGTGACAAGAAACCCCATGTATGTTGCACTGTATTGTTTATTATTGGCTTGGGGCGTTTATTTAGAAGATGTGCTGGGTCTCCTCGTCAGTTTATTGTTTATTGTTTATATGACTCGATTTCAGATTAAACCGGAAGAGAGAATTTTAGAGGAAAAGTTTGGAACAGGATACAGAGATTATAAAGCTAAGGTTAGGCGCTGGATTTAAGTGGCTTTTCTTGCTTATAGCCTGTGGACTAAGGCGAGCGCCAGCATCAGCTGGCGCTTATATATCGTTTAGACTAGTGGCCCATTTTGTTCGATAAAATCTGCTTTTCGTTGATTAAAACGTTCAACTAAATCCGCGACGGCGTCATCACAGTAAGGCTTTAACCCTGTGGCGACCATTCGTTTCATTCCTTTACCAACTACTTCACCATCTTCAGTAAAAGAAAAGTTAAGCGTAACTAAACCACGCTTGCCTTCGACATCAAATGTCGCGCCTGTGAATTCAACTTCAGGATGTTTAAGGTCGATGCGAGAAAATTCAACTTCCATACTTTCATAGATAACCAGAGGACGCTGGCAGTTGATCATCATTTGCTGCTCTTGCATTAAGGGCACCATGATGTGTGGGAAGTTCATACCAGAAAATTGCACATAGTTCGTGACCACGTGTTCAATGAAAGCCTGATCATGACTGATTGCGCCTTCGCGAGTCATATGTAGGTATTCTTTATCGTTACTGTCAACAAGTGAGCTTTCGGTATCGCACTTTTTACTAACACTCAGCGGTGTTCCATTGGCGACCATACCAGAAAAATCAAAGCGCATTTTCTGGCTAATGCCTTCTTTTTGCAGTAATACCGCAAATAATAAATCGCCAGGTACGCAGAAGCGTTTTGCGTCTTCGTCATGAATAGGGTTGAAGTCACCTAGCGACTATTTTTGCAAAGTGGCTGGCTTGCTGGCGAGTGAACTCAAAATGGTCGTTGGTGGTTGATACGTAAGGTGTTAGAAACATAATACTCTTCGATTAAACGCAATTGAGCGAATTATATATGAGTAATTGGATTGAATGGTCTATCCAGTGAAAATTTTGACCTATGTACTCAACAATCTACAGGGTTGTAAATCAGAGATATAGGGAGACTGGTGGTAAATAGGTCTATTGACCTCTGCTTCTAGAACCAATACTGGATGACCAACCGTAATCATATTAAGTGACGTGATAGATTAAGATTAAGGGGGAGAGAGAGTGCGCAAACAGGCAGGTTGTTGCCTGTTTGCGAAAAAGTGCCAGCGGTAGGTCGGTGACCAAAATGAAGGTTTAAAGGTTATTGAGCCATACTTGTTTTCATTACTGATGATTTAGACGACAGCGTTAATAGCACGATACAGGCTAAAGCAACCACAATGCCGAACAAAGAGAGGGTAAATACCGAAGCATAACCAAATTGGTCAATCGACATACCCGCTAGCATAGCGCCAACACCGAACCCACCTGCCATACAAAGCATGAGCAACCCCTGCGTTAGCGCTGGTGACGCTGGGCTTAATCGGCCAGCAATGGCAGGGATAATCATATCGTTCCAAGACATTGCTTGCATAAGTACTACGAGTAATACGATAGGGATAAGGCTATGTACGTCTTTCCCTGCGGTAAACCAAAATAGCGATCCAATAATCAAGTAGATAATTTGTGCGGTAAACCAGACATTAAAAGGGCCACTTTTTTGCATCCATCTGCCAGCCGACTCCAGCATGAAAATACTGATAAATGCAGAGGCTGCCATGCCGAGTGCGGAGTTGCCAATTTCAACATGGTAAACCTCCTTGATGAGAAGAGGGCCAAGTTCCATAAGGTTTGACGAGAGGAACATAGAGAAAAATACGGCCAAAAGGAACAGAACCCATGGTAGGAATTTCTTTGGCGCACCTTGGATGCTGTTTTCATTAGTATCGGTTTCAGAGGTGATTTCTGACACGTTGACACTAGGTGGCGGCGAAATGGATACGACAACCAGCACGCAGACAACAAGTGCAAGCAGTATGAGTAGCTGGTTATCACTAGATACGCCGAGGTACTCTGCTACGGCGACGAGAACACCGGTGGCGATAATGCCAAAGAATTGGCATTGAAATAGGCTAGTTAAACCACGACCTTCTTGTTCTTGGTTTTGGCTAGACGCAAGAACGAAGGTTGGGTTGAGTACCAACAGGCTGACACTGCCGATTCCGATGAGAATACCAACCGTCCAATAAATGGGCATGGTCGTTTCTGCAAAATAGAGGATAAGCAGCGCGATAATATGAATGAACAGCGCCATTCTTTGCATGATTCGGTGACAAGCGTATTTATCAGCCACTGCGCCAATCAATGGTGCGAGCAGCCCTGCGCCACCAATTAGAGCCATGACTTGCCCCAATAATGCTCCGCTCGAGGTTCTTTCTATAATGATAGGGTTGAGCAGAATGGCGATGCCAACCCATTGGACGATTCCAAGCGATGCTTGGGCAAAATGCCATAATCGAAAACCGTTCATGAGCAGAGATTCCTCTATTAATAATTTACTCATGAATTGTCGATGATCTGCTGTCAGTTACAAGTAAATTACCTACTGTTACCTTCTCAATCTGAGTAGCGATATTGGTTGATATTATCTAGAGATATAGTCAAAGGCGTTGCTATATCGATAAAGAGATAAAGCCGAAGGGGGAGGCTTATGACAAGTGTGGTTGAGCGGTGTGATTTTGTAACATCTGACGTATTAAAATTCAAGCCTGAGTTGAATCAGTTGAGATTTCATCTAGGGTTTAGTGAGAGCGTGTGCTTTTTAGTGAATATCTAGTGTAGTGAGTATGTAATTTAGCGAACGTTAGGTGGTTGTAGGATCAGATGTAATAGATAGCTTGAATAAGTTTGATTTTTAACAGACAGCGTTTGCGTCGCAACAATGATTAGACATGAGCGCTGCTCATTGGTAAACCTGCCAGTCTCTGAGTCATATGTCATTGGCACGGAAGTAGGACCTAAAATGGCGTTTTCTTCATTGGGTCTGCGTTGTCCACATATCGAAAAGGTAAAAATAATGAAATCACTCGTATCAATGACCGTGCTATCAAGCTTGGCTTTATTCGGTTGTGCAAAGTCTGAGGTAGCGAAAGATGAAGGAAAACTGAATATGGCAAACCCCGCTGCTGTGTTTTGTGAACAGCATGGTAGCTATGACCTAGCAACAGAAGAATGCCTGTTGAGTTCAGGAAAGTCAGTTGATGCATGGACGTATTACCGAGAGCAGCACAGCGATAGCAATGATAAATCCCAAGCCCAGCGTTACTGCGAAGCGACGGAGGGTGTATATGAGGCGACAAGTCAGCAATGTACATTGGCAAACGGGGATGTGATGGATGCAATGCAATACTTCCGAGATCATCAGGCATCGAATAACTAGCCTTGTTTAAGCGATATTATTTAAGCGATTGCGTTCTACTTAGGCAATTAACATAAGGAAGTACCTAGTGGTTCGACGTTCGTTTTCAGGCAAGTGGGTTATTGTCGCTTTATTCGTGATTGTGCTTAGCGGGTGTAGCCACCGGATCATTGAGGCTAATCCTCAAATGTACCAGAGCTCCGGCGCTTTAGCACCGTATCAACAAAAGACGTTTAATCAATATGCAGCGCAAACTCGTGATTGGCTAGATGAGTACCGTGTTTTTCATGGCGCGGGCTACGAACGGGAAATGGATGCGGTGAGTCCATATAAATTAGAACCAGAAGTGCCTAATGGTGAAGGTGTGCTGTTAGTGCATGGATTAGGGGACTCCCTTACTCTTTTATTGATATAGCGCCTTATCTTGCTGAAAAGGGCTACTTGGTTCATGTGATGTTATTGCCGGGGCATGGTTCTAGACCCGCGGACTTAATGAACCCGATGTATGAAGATTGGACAAAGGCGGTGGCTCACCAGGTAGTACTGCTACGTCAAGATGTGGATGCAGTTTGGTTAGGAGGGTTTTCGACCTAGCACTAATTTGGTGACCAGTTTCGCCAGCACTGATGGAGATATTAAAGGCTTAATTTTGTTTTCGCTTAACATTCATACCTAAAGATCCGTTTGCTGGGCTAGCAGGTTTCGCCAGCCATTTTGTCGATTGGGTCAGCATTGAAAAAGAACAGAATTATTCTCGCTACGATTCGCTAGCAATGGATGGTGCTGCACTTTACTATCAAAGTGCGGTTGATGTACAAGAGCAGCTAGAGAGCAATGCGCTAAACGTTCCTGCGATCTTAATGATTGCTGAAAGTGATGAGCTTATCGATGCTAAAGGCGTATATGATTTGTTCAAAGCACGTTTTAGCTCCCCTGAATCTGAACTTATTTGGTTTGGTGATAGGGATTATAGTGATCCAAGATTTGTTAAATTTCCTATGAAGTTACCGGAGTTTTATATACAAAGTGGCTCTCATATCTCTGTGCTATACCGCCCAGATAACCCACTTTATGGTAGGACTGGTTTGATGCGCCAGTGTGGAGATAGTCAAGAGGGGGAAATCTATAAGGTAGATTGCCCTAAAATGCCGACGTTAACGCACGCTGCGTGGGAACTTTTTGATGATGACACCATTAGTGCTAGATTAAGTTGGAATCCTTACTTTGAACCAACAATGAAGCGAGTGGTTGAATTTATGGAAAGAAATAAATAAAAAATTGTTTAATCCACTAATATTATTTTTAATGATGACGTAGTTTACTAGTACGCTCTATTGATCTTCATCATACTAAATATCCTGCTTTCGAGGTGAAAAAGAGTTAATTACTTTTTTTGTTAACGATATCTCATATTGTAATCTGTGATAATGACAAATCCCTATGATCTATAGATAATTGTCTCAGTAGTTTGAAATAGACGTTTCAAATAGGTACAACAATGGAAGACTTCAACATGACAAATAGTTGGATTACACTAGATTACAAAATCGCTTTTTTCTTTCCTTCGAGATAACTCTATCGAACGCACGCTCCAGTGCGCCCTGATTTTATATAACAGATGTAAGTTAAGTATATTTAATAGATTGCTTTATTTATGCTGTGTTTAATCAAAAACTAGAATTTAAAAATTAAATCGTATCTGGATCTTATTTCTAGATAGGGTTGTCTTTATTAATTATTTACCGACCTACTTAATGACACTCGGTAATAATAAATACTATTAGGATAATATCATGGAAAACTTTAAACATCTGCCAGAACCATTCCGTATTCGCGTTGTTGAGCCAGTAAAACGTACTACACGTGAATATCGTGATGAAGCGATTGTAAAAGCGGGAATGAACCCATTTTTATTAGACAGTGAAGATGTCTTTATTGATCTACTGACCGATAGTGGTACAGGTTCAATTACCCAAGAGATGCAAGCAGCAATGCTGCGTGGCGATGAGGCTTATAGTGGTAGCCGTAGTTACTATGCGCTAGCCAATGCCGTTAAAGATATTTTTGGCTATGAACTGACGATTCCAACTCACCAAGGACGTGGTGCAGAGCAGATTTATATTCCAGTGCTTATTAAAAAGCGTGAGAAAGAGAAGGGTTTGGATCGTACTAAAATGGTTGCGTTGTCGAACTATTTCTTTGATACGACTCAAGGTCACACTCAAGTGAACTGTTGTGTTGCGAAAAACGTTTACACCAAAGATGCGTTTGATACGGCAGTAAATGCAGACTTTAAAGGTAATTTTGACTTAGAAAAACTGGAAGAAGCGATCATTGAAGCTGGCGCAGCCAACGTTCCATATATCGTGAGTACGATTACGTGCAACTCTGCTGGTGGTCAACCTGTATCGATTGCGAACCTAAAAGCAGTGTATGAAATTGCTCAAAAATACGACATCCCTGTCATTATGGACTCCGCTCGTTACGCTGAAAACGCTTATTTCATTCAGCAACGTGAAGAGGGTTACCAAGACTGGACAATCGAAGAAATCACGCGCGAAACGTACAAGTATGCAGATGCGCTTGCAATGTCTGCGAAGAAAGATGCAATGGTACAAATGGGTGGACTATTGTGCTTCAAAGACGATTCTTTGATGGATGCCTACACTGAATGTCGTACTCTTTGTGTGGTACAAGAAGGGTTCCCAACATACGGTGGCCTTGAAGGTGGTGCAATGGAGCGCTTAGCTGTCGGCCTATATGACGGTATGCGTCAAGAGTGGTTAGCGTACCGTATTAACCAAGTTCAATATTTGGTGAACGGCCTAGAAGCTATCGGAGTTGTGTGTCAACAGGCTGGTGGTCACGCGGCATTCGTAGACGCGGGTAAACTGCTGCCACATATCCCAGCGGATCAGTTCCCAGCACATGCATTGGCTTGTGAGTTGTACAAGGTTGCTTGGCATCCGTGCGGTTGAAATTGGCTCTCTATTGCTAGGTCGTGATCCTGCTACACGGCAAACAACATGCGTGTCCTGCGGAGCTACTTCGCTTGACCATCCCTCGTGCAACTTACACTCAAACGCACATGGATTATGTTATTGAAGCGTTCGAAAAAGTGAAAGAAAATGCCCATAAAGTAAAAGGTTTAGACTTCACTTACGAGCCAGAAGTATTACGTCACTTCACCGCTCGTCTAAAAGAAGTTGAAAAAGTGACTACAAGCACTACTGAATCAGCATTAGCAGAAGCTTAATAGTAATTAGAGCGTGGCAAATAAATGCTACGCTCTTTTTTTGTCTGAATAATTATAAAGCTGAAACTAATCATAACGAGAAATTCTACGAGAATATATTATGAATAAGAGTCCATCTTTAATAGGTGGTGCCTGTATTATTGCCAGCGTATGTGTGGGTGCTGGAATGCTAGGGCTACCGAGTGCAGGAGCAGGGGCGTGGACAGTTTGGTCCCTATTGGCAATAACCGTAACCATGATAGTAATGACAATTTCCGGTTGGATGTTGTTAGAAGCATTTAAAAACTACGATCTTAAAGTTTCTTTTGATACAGTAACAAAAGATTTATTAGGTTCAAAAATAAATCTATTTAATAATATAACCGTATACTTTGTTGGTGGTATTCTTTTATACGCTTATATTACCTCTTCTGGTCTTATATTAAAAGATGTCCTAGGAGTAAATGACAAACTCGCTTCCATTTTCTTTGTGCTTATTTTTTCCACCTTTGTTTGGCATTCCACTCGAGCTGTCGACCGTATATCAGTTGTATTGATAGCTTTTATGGTACTAAGTTTTATTTTCGGTGTGTCGGGTTTAGCGGTCAATGTTGATATGAGTGTGCTGCTAGATACGATCAGTGCCGAAAATAACTACGCACCGTATGCGATGGCGATGCTACCTGTTGCGTTAACCTCGTTTGGTTATCATCACTCGGTATCGTCAATGCGTGCTTACTACGGATGTGAATCTCAGGCGAAAAAAGCAATATTAGGGGGCACGGTAATCGCGTCTATCCTTTATTTTGTTTGGCTAATTAGCATTTTTGGCAACTTACCCCGTGCAAATTTTGGCCCAGTAATCGAGCAAGGTGGAAATGTTGATGCGCTATTAACAGCACTTGGTTCAGTGATTGAATCCGATAGAGTGGCGAATGCGATTAATACGTTCTCAATGGCGGCTATCTTATCCTCATTCATTGGCGTAGGGCTGGGTTTGTTTGATTTCCTTGCTGATTTTTTTAAGTTTGAGGACACCCGTCAAGGGCGTGCTAAAACGTGGTTAGCAACGTTCTTACCGCCACTTATATTTTCACTACTTTTTCCTTTTGGTTTCGTCATTGCGATTGGTTATGCAGGGGCTGCGGCAACGGTGTGGGCATGTATTATTCCTGCGATGTTAGCAAAGAAAACGAGAGACGGTGAAAAGGGGTCCGAGGGTTTTCGAGCACCTGGTGGCACAGTAATGATCTATTTAGTCATTGGATTTGGCGTGCTTACTGCGGTTTTCCATTTCTTATCTATGCTAGGAATGTTGCCAATGTTCACTGGCTAATAGACCAGAGCATGGTATTTAGTTAGATACTCGATCATCAACATCAATGAGTTAACTCAGAGATTGGTTTCATCACTCTGAGTAAAACAAAGAATTCAAAAAGGAATATCTATGACCGCGATTTCTACCACCAAAGCCCCTTTGGCTATTGGGCCTTACGTTCAAGGTGTAACATTTGGGAATATGGTAATAACATCAGGGCAGTTGCCTATTAATCCAGAAACAAAAGTGATGGATGACGATGTGGCTGAGCAAACGATACAGTCGTTAACGAATGCGGTTGCGATTGTTCGCGAAGCTGGTTTAGAGCCTCGCCATATTGTAAAGACGACGGTGTTTGTAAAGGATTTGAACGAGTTTTCCAAAATCAATGCTGCTTATGAGGCATTTTTTGAGGCTCATAGTGCGCCATTTCCTGCACGTTCATGTGTTGAAGTTGCGCGTCTGCCTATGGATGCCAAAGTCGAAATTGAAGTGATAGCGGTGTTGCAGTAACTGAAGAGTAGAATAGAGACGTTTAGTTCGTCAGGGGGCGCCTTCAAAAGGCGCCTCATCTCAAGCTGTGTGCTTGTTTCCCCATCGGTATTTCAAGTGATGAACTGGGACTTCATTGTTGCGTGATGATTTATTTACTTCGCCATGTTTTACTTACCCAACCTCCTGCGTTTTCATCAAAATAATTGCCAGTAAATTCTTGTTTGAATTCAACGATATTATCGCGTTCTGGGTTCTGATCTAACAAGGAATTGATGTATCGTGCCATTGGGTCATCACACTGTTCCCGTACTTTCTTCTCCGCGACTTCTTTTATGATTTGCATACGGTACGACTTACTCATTTTTTTCATGTTTTACCTCCTTTGCTGCGAGCGATTTACAAACCATAGGAGGGAATTAGAGGTCGGTCAAATAATGAGCAATGTTTTATTGAGAATTTAGTTCAATAGTGTTAGAGCAGCATATAACGCTGCAATAGAAATGACAAAGTTACATCCAGTATGTTACTGCCCATAAGATGCAATACGAATTACTATTGTTTGCAGTTTTCAACAAGTTTCCTTGTTTTGATCGGAGATACACCATGTCAAACTTTAAAAAATGGCCAGCCATAGACCCAGAGAAAGTCGCTAAATATAAATACATCTGGGAAAATGTCTCCGCCGCTGACAATTTAGATCCAAAAATCGCTGCTTATCTAGCTCGTGTTAAAGAGCAGGGTGGCGGTAAAGGTATTGAACAGCTGAGCTTTATCAATAAAGATTACTTAGGCTTTTATCAAGCGCCGTTTTCACAAGATCTGGATAATGCTGACGTTGTTATTTATGGCATGGGTATTGAAAAATGCTCACCAACGGGGTCATCTCACAAGTTTGCACCACAGCGCCTACGTCACCTAAGTAAAATGGGTATGGGTACTGTTGGTGATAACGGTGAGCTGCCATTCGAATGGTGTCGTGTTATCGATTACGGAAACTGGGATAGCTTGGGTCAATTTGAGCTTAAAGCAGAAGTTGAGCAGTTGACTGAGCTTCTTCATCACATGGTTGTTGAAAAAGATTGTACACCGCTTGTTTTCGGTGGTGATCACACGATCCCATATCCAACGATGCGCGCTTTGGGTGAAAAATACGGTCCATTACGTGTTATTCACTTTGATGGCCACTATGACCTATCAACAAGAGCGGATTTTGATTACCCGTACACATCTGGTCACTGGTTGGCTAAATTGTACTCTGAAGGCTTAGCCGATCCAGAGCGTACAGTTCAAATTGGTATGCGTGGCCGCCAAACGGCACTCGTTAAAGGCAACCATATTGCATTTGGTACGACTGGCTTTACTTCGAATGAAGTGTATGACCTTGGTGTTGACGCTATGGTAGAAAGCATCATCGACCGTTGTGGTGATGGTGGTCCGGTTTATTTAACATTTGACTTGGATGCATTAGATACCGCGTTCTGTCGTGCTAACTCAAGCCCAGATCCATTTGGTCTAAGTCACCTACAAGTTTACGAAATCCTGCGTAAAGTGAAGGCTTCAGGTAAAGTTCGTCTTGTTGGTGCTGATATTGCTGAATATACACCAGACACGGATCCAACAGATAAAGATGGCATCATCGCAGCTGGTTTCGGTTGGGAATTGTTCTGCTGGTTGGCGGAGACCAAGCGTGAAGAAAATGGCGAAGATCGCCATACAGAATGGCCATTGGCATTCGGTTCTGTGACGCTATAAGCTAGGATGCGATAAACAGGCATTATAAGTTCATGATGTTATGAGCTTAGTTAGCTAAATGAGAAAAGGTTCGACAGTGTCGGGCCTTTTTTGATCCTGACTGTCTTAAATAGGGCGTTGGCTAATTTGGGGCAGTTGATAGCGACACAGGACGTGACATTGCCGATTTTATACGTGTAAAACAAAGTAAATTCATGAGACAAAAGCAAAGTCTGTGGTAAAATTAATGATAACAATAATCATTAATAAGCGTGTTCTATGAAAAAGCCTTCACCTAAATTGCTTACCTTGATTCATTCCGAGTCTTTGACACCAAACATGCGTCGTCTCACGTTACAATCTGAAGCATTAAAGACATTCGAACCTAACAGTAACGGAAGTTATATTAAGTTCCTGTTTAATCAAAATGGCGGGACTGAACTCAACGATCTGAGTGAGGAGAGTCGACCAAAAATGCGCACCTACACGATACGTGGGTTGGATATTGAACACGGCAAGATTGAGGTGGACTTTGTCACCCATATTACCGAAGACAAATTGTGTGGATTCGGCAGTCGCTGGGCGATGGATGCGAAAATTGGCGATCAAATTAGCATCGTCGGTCCGGGTGCGATTCAAAATGTAAATACTGATAAAGATTGGTTTTTCTTCAATGCCGATATGACAGCGTTACCAGCACTATCGGTGAAGTTGGCAGAGCTACCTGCAGAAGCCAAAGGCTATGCCATCATTCAACTGATGGATGCGGCAGACCAGCAAGTGATCAAGGCACCGCAAGGCATAGACGTTATTTGGACAACCGAACCCGTATCCAAGATCGCTATGTCACAGCCGTGGCTAAGCGGTGAACCGTACGTATGGTGCGCGTGTGAGTTTGATGAAATGAAGAGGCTGAGACAGTTTTTCCGTAATGATAAAGCCATTCCTAAAGACGATATTTACATTAGTAGCTATTGGAAAAAAGGGGTGGCAGAGGATGGACATAAAGTGATTAAGAAACAAGATCACGATGAATTTGAAGGTTAGACACTTTAGTCAATCTGATGGTTGTTGCACTCGTATTGGTGAGTTTGATTAATTATATAAAATAAGCTCACCAAATTTCCCAACAAATCAGCTAGACCTACGTTTAACCCCGCAATAAATGCTACCGACATCACGTTATCCCCCGCTAATATTCGGCTTTATTTTTCCTAGCAGATTAAGTATCTGCTTGTTACACTCCCGCACAGAAAAATAACAACATAATCACATCCCAAACACGCGTCTTGCCTTCTGTACCCTACATACAAAAGAGGGGCGCAAATAACTGATAGAGGTCCCCCAGGTACTATGAGTAATAGCACTATCTCGCAATCGGAAATTCATCAAAATCAATGGCAATTAAATCAAACACTTGTTGAGTCAATTTTACCTATTCTAGGTCGACTCTATCGAGAAAAAGGCGTGGAAATCCTGTTGTTTGGTAAGACGCTTGTTAATGCCACCACGATTGATATTATTAAAACCCACCGTGTCTCTCGTCACTATGCTCCTCAATCTGTCAATGTTGCTCAAACCGCACCGCTAATAGAAAAACTCATCGAGCTTGATTTGTCGCCATGTTGTATCGACATCGGTCAACTCGCCCAACAATACTGGGCGTCTCACGATGACCATAAAAACATCGCTGACTTTTTGATGACTTCATTGGCAGAAAGCATCAGTAGCAACGGCATCAAAGAAACTCGAGATGTTGTGCTTTATGGGTTTGGCCGTATTGGGCGCCTTTTGACGAGAATCCTAGTTGAGAAAAGTGGTCCAGGTTATCCACTTCGTTTGCGTGCCATTGTTGTGCGTGGCGGAAAAGAGGGTGATCTACAAAAGCGTGCGAGTTTATTACGCCGAGATTCAGTTCACGGTCAGTTTAACGGCAGTATCGTTGTTGACGAAGAGAACAAGGCGCTGATCGTCAATGGTAATTACATTCAGGTTATTTACGCGAATTCGCCTACCGATGTCAATTACACGCATTATGGCATCGATAATGCCCTCGTTGTTGATAATACGGGTGTGTGGCGTGACGCTGAAGGTCTAAACCAACATGTTGCCTGTCAAGGTGCAGAACGTGTGCTACTAACGGCACCAGGAAAAGGCGAAATTAAAAACGTCGTATTTGGTGTGAATCATGATGCGATTCAAGACAGCGATACGATTGTGTCGGCAGCAAGTTGTACGACGAATGCCATTACGCCAACGCTTAAGGCTGTTAATGACAAATACGGTATCGTGTCAGGGCATATTGAAACGGTTCACTCGTATACAAACGATCAAAATCTCATCGATAATTACCATAGTGGTGATCGTCGAGGTCGCTCTGCATCGTTAAATATGGTTCTTACGTCAACTGGCGCGGCAAAAGCGGTATCTAAAGCGCTTCCAGAGCTAGAAGGTAAGTTGAGTGGTAACGCGATCCGTGTACCGACGCCAAATGTATCAATGGCAGTTGCGAACTTAAACCTTGAGACGACAGTGTCTAAAGACGAGTTGAATGCCTACCTTCGAGAGATCTCCTTGACGTCGTCACTTGCCGCGCAAATTGACTACACGGATTCCACCGAAATTGTCTCTACTGATTTGGTTGGAGCGCGTCATCCAGGCATCATCGATGGTCAAGCCACGATTGCTCAAGACAACCGCTGTGTGCTTTACATTTGGTATGACAATGAATTTGGCTATAGCTGCCAAGTTGTCCATTGTATGGAACAGATGATGGGCGTGAAGTTTAAGACATACCCAGCACTGGCTTAACGATAACGTGATACTGAAACCGCCACTGTTTTCTAAAAACAGTGGCGGTTTTTTATGTGACACCTAGTTTTTATATGCCGTCTAATAGAGTGACAAATCAGTTAGCGTATTGATCCGTTAACGCACTTTTTAGTTAATGCACTTTGCCGCTAAGATCGTTAAAGGTGTGCCAATCTCATCAAACTTTAAGCTCCAGACATAGCGCCCTTCGTCAAGGATCGTCACTGCGGTATCTTTACCGTAGCCCCCAAACTTTAGTGTGTTCTCTTGACCAAGCTTTACGCTTAGTCCTTCCGCTGTGAATTGAGGTTTCCAATCTTTTGTGGCGTATTGCATACGATAGCTGCCGGGTTTTTCGTTCGCCACGACTTGATAGACGCCGTTGCCTTTATATTCAAAAGCTCGTGACGACGTATGTTTCCAGTTTGAATCGCTAAAGTCACCTACAACGTAGAGTGATTCATCGATGGGACCTGCCTCTGGCAATGTTGGGTTATCACAAGCGCTCATGAATGTATCGCCCGTGCTGGTAGCAGAGGCGGCAATCAGCCCTATTGGAGCGGCATCAGTTGGCTGATCAATGCGAAGAAAACGTCCTTCAAATGGCGACAGCGCGATCGTGTAGAATCCTGAAGACAGCGCGATTTTTTCGTCCGATTGTAAGTCAGTCAATGTAGAGGAGGAGGCGATAGTGTCACTGGATATGGATATTTTCTGGTCGCTGTCTGAAACATTGAGGAGGTAAAGAATCGACTCACCTTGGTATTGTTTGACATCAGCATAACTGACCTGGTCTGCTAAAACATTGGTGCGCGAGCCTTTAGATAGCGCTGGATGCTGTGCTCTCAGCACCATTAATTCACTAACGTATGCCTTAAGATTAGCTTGTTGAGAATTCAGCGTGGTATTGATGCCTTCTATGCGACCACTTGTCCGAGCCACGTGGTCATCGCACTTTCCAATAATGGCACAGTCATTTTCAATGCGATTCGAGAAGCCTGCCAATTCATCCCCAATTTCGTCTCCGTAATAGAGTGTGATTGGTCCCGTATAGGCCGCTTGGAATGAGATGGCCGCTTTATAGCGCTGCCAGTAACCATCATCGACAGGTTCGGCCAGATTACCTCGTTGAATAAGGTCGCCAAAACGGACTAGGTCATGGTTTCCTAACATAAGGTTTGGTTTGGCATGGTCTGGATACAGGGCATGAAGGTTCATACCTTCTGCTATCCATTCACCTGTTTTGCCGCCTACGCCAGATTCATTCACGGCTAAGGTTTCTACAAGTCGATAGCGCACAGGAAAATCAAAGGCCGAACAAAGCGCTGGTGACTCGTTAGAGCCGTAGCCCGTTTCAATGATTTTGTTCTCACCTACCCAAATTTCCGCCACCATGTAACCTAAAGGATTAACCTGATTACCCGCTTGGTTGGCATACGTGACAGATTGAGAGGCTTCATCGACCGTTTTACGAATTTCCTGCCAGGCTTGCGTCGGGACTTGATACGCTTGGTCGAGACGCCATCCGTCAATTTTAAGCTCCTTAATCCAATATTCGGCGACTTCTTTGTAAAAGGGAGACTCTCTGGATAGCGGACGGGGTTATCACTACCAGCAGGTGTTAAGCCGCTAGGTGACGGTACGATCGTTGCTTTTATGATGCCCAAATACGCCATCGAAAAAGACATACATTCCGCGCGCATGAGCTTCATCGACCAATTTTTTGGCATCCTCTAGAGTGCCAAAGCGCGGGTCAATTTCAAAATAGTTAGTCGCAAAGTAGCCAGTGGCATCCAGTCTATCCGCCCAATGATCTTGTCCAGCGATAGGCTCAGAATTGAAAATAGGCGTTAGCCATAGGCCGTTCATACCGAGTGACTGAATGTAGTCGAGTGAATCGATAATACCTTGTATATCACCCATGTGATGGCTGGTTCCATAGCCAGTACCATGACCAATACTATTGTCACCATTAACGAAGCTTTCGACCATGACTTGATAGATTCTAAGATCATTAGCGGCTGAAATGTTGGAGTTGTCACAGCTATAAAGTGGTGTTTTCGCCTGTTCTGATGGTGAGTTTGATTCGGAAGCACAGCCAAAGATTAAAGCGCTGGTAATGGAAAGGCAAAGTGCGGTTTTTATCGGTTTCACGTGATGTCCTTTTCTAATTATGGGTAGGGCACCGTGAATTATCGCTGCGATTATGGAGAGAAAAATCCTCCATTTAGAGACCAAATAGGGAGGAGATAGAAGGCTGAGAGAGGACCATCACGCTCGGTCCTAAATTGTGGGATTTTAGCGTGATGAGCCTCTAGGTTTGTACACTTTATGTATGAGAATGAGGACTACTTTCCGATGGCGACACCTTCTCGCCTTGGGTCTGCGGCGCCTTCTAATCCATTTTCTGAGATGCGAATGGTGTGTAACCCTGAATTAAGGTCTCTCGCTTTAACGGAATAGCCCATGCTTTCAAATTGCTGAGAAAATTCGGAAAGTGCTGTGTTGGCTTCTATATCCATCTCCCCAAAGCGATTGATCATTTTAGGTTGATTGATCGCTTGCTGAATATCCATTCCCCAGTCGACATGCGCGATAATACTTTGTGCGACATAGCCAATAATGCGGCTGCCGCCAGGAGAGCCAATGGCCATGTAGGGTTTATCATCTTTCATGACGATGGTAGGGGCCATAGAAGAGCGTGGTCTTTTACCAGGTTCAAGACGATTGGCAACAGGTTCGCCGTTTTTCTCAGCCACAAAAGAGAAGTCGGTCAGCTCATTGTTAAGAATAAAGCCAGATGCCATAACCCGCGAACCAAACACATTTTCCACCGATGATGTCATTGACACCACATTACCTTCAGAATCGATAACATTAAAATGCGTGGTGGAGGGTAGCTCGAGAGATTGGTCTTTCGACAGACTAGCTAAGTTCGCCACAGGAGTACCATGTGGGGCAGATGTTAGGGCTTTTTTAGGCTTAATGAGCGCGCTTCTGGTTGCTATATAGTCTGTATTTAATAACTCAGTTGTTGGCACATCAAAGAAGTCGCTATCGGCCATGTACATCCCTCGGTCAGCGAACGCCAGACGAGAAGCGTCGGCGAGAATCTGCCAGCTGATTGGGTTATTTGCGCCGAGGGTGGCAAGATTAAAAGGCTCAATTGTCATCAGTATTTGACCAATGGTCAGCGCGCCGCTGCTTGGTGGTCCCATCCCGCAAACATCGTATTGCTTGTAGGGTGCGCAGACAGGCGTACGTTGCACCACTGAATATTGAGTGAGGTCCTCTCGACTTAACAGACCAGGATTGCCTTTTGCATTGTGGACAGCATCGACGATCGATTGTGCGACCGGGCCATCATAGAATCCATCAGCACCTTTACTCGCGATTAATGACAGAGTAAGGGCGTAATCTGGGTTCTTAAGCACAGTGCCTTGCGTCTTCGCTTTGCCGTCGCCTTGCAACAAATAGTGACGTGTCTCAGGGTGGCGAGACAAGAAAGCTTTATCTTTTTCTATCAAAGCAGCCAGTCTGGCGCTGATTGGGAAACCTTGGGTCGCAAGGGCGATGCTGGGTTCAATCAATGATGCCCAGTCCAGCTTCCCGTACTTTTGGTGAGTATCCCACAGTAATTTAACGGTACCTGGCGTGCCTACGGATCGCCCGCCAACAACGGCATCGTAGAACTTCATTGGTTGACCGTTATCATCAATAAAAAGATCGCCCGTGGCGTTGAGTGGCGCTGTTTCCCGACCATCATAAGTCGTTAGATTGTTGTCTTTTGCATCCCAATAGACTAAAAAAGAGCCGCCGCCAATACCACTAGATTGAGGTTCCACAAGACCGAGCGTCAACTGAATAGCCACCATGGCATCAATGGCATTGCCGCCTCTGGCGAGAACGTCGGCAACCTGCTTACGGCTCGCGGTGGGGTTAGCAGCTGTCACCATCCAATCTTTTGCGGTGACAATAGATTTCGTTTCAAGTGCAGTGGTGGTTTCTGGTGCAAACGCATCAGTGGCTTGCTGTGAAGAATAAGCGTTACTACTCACTGCAAATAAAAGTAATGGCAGCATGTGTTTAACAGGCACACACAAAAACATGTTAATTCCTTATCTCGTCATTTTGGTTTGATACAGGTAAGTCTCGGTGACAAGTGGTCAGTTAGCAACGAAAGCGATGTGCGAAGACGGGTTTTAGTGGCAGGGCTATCGAAATTTGGCGGATAATTTGAACTGTAACGTCATAACGTGACAAAACGAAGCAGTCAGGCGCTATTGGCAACCAAAATAGTACCTGACTGCTGAGTGGTATCAGCGCAGAATTATTGTGCTAAATCAGCAATAAATTCTTGTGGCTCTAATGCGGTACGCTTGAGCTGGCTTTTTATCCAGCTATTGAATAAACCAAAATCAGAATGGATTGGCCAAAATAACGACGCGACCACTTTTTTGCCGTAGAAATTGGGGTGGTCACTGATGATACGCAGACCTTTACTACGATTATATTGGTCGAGAATATACTCAGGCAACAGCGCAATGCCTTTTTGCGCGGCACATAGGTCAACTATGGTATTGAGATCATCTAACCGCCATAAGTTATTGGAGGCGACATGGGAGAGGTTTAATAGCTCATCTACGCCATCCATTAGCAAGATTCGAGGGGGATTGGCTTCATCGTCAAGTTGTACTTTTTCATGACTGACCCACCAGCAGTTTGCCTGAAATAATTCTTCGATATTAAAGTCATTATTGGTTTTATGGTAAGGGTTCCCTAATGCAAGATCGATTTTTCCTTCACTCAGGTAATTACCAAGAATAAAGCTTGGTTTTGTGACCACGTGTAAGTCTACATTTGGAAATGCATCGGAAAATTCAAGTAAGGTTTGTTTTACGTTATTGTTGAAGACTAGGGGGTCAATACCCACACGATAGACGATCTGCTCAGAGATGTTCATTTGTTGTGCTGTGGTAATGAGCTCTTTATATTTTCCTATAACAGGAGTAGACAAGTGGAATAGTCGTCTCCCTTTATGAGTAAGAGATATCTTAGCGTTTTTTCGACAAAACAAATCAAAGCCTAAGTCTGACTCTAAGTTTTGAATTGCAGTGCTAACAGTCGATTGAGATTTGCCCAGTTTTCTAGCGGCAGAGCTAAAAGAACCCTCGTTGACCACCGCTACAAACGAAACAATATTTTCGAACTGTAGTTTCATGAATAGACCCCGGCGCGTGACATAATAAGCGTTACTAATATTTTTATATATAATTATCGCTAAAACGATACCGATTCATCGGCAAGTTTACAACAAGCAAATAAAGATAAGACAATATAAATAGGCAAAATAAACTCAAGTCACAAAATTGGCTTAGTATTTTTGCTCTATTGCGCATGTAAATATGAAGTGAGAGTGGCATTTAGCAGTAGTGTAAAAGAATGTAAAATTCTAAATGTGTGACCTCTGCCACACTTACGCTTCTGGGTGAAATCTTTTTCATATTAATTCATTCCATTTCTTTGTTTGTATAAGGTGTTGTTTTTATTTAATTTGTTTGATTTTCATAGCCTGGTATTGTAATTGCGCCTGATTTTCAATCACCTACTATCGATTCTATCGATAGCAGGTATTTTTATACAAGATGAATAGTTAATTAAAATGGGGCTTGCTTTGGGGAAAACTTATAAAAGGGAAAACTATGTTAACAACACTATATGTAAAAGCTGCTTCGTTCATGACTTCATTTAAAAATGACGAGCGTGGCGTAACTGCCATTGAATACGGCCTAATTGCAGTGGCGATGGCTTCAGTTTTAGGGATTATTTTTGCATCGGGTGATGGAACTCTTATTGAAGCGCTAACGGCGGCATTCAAAACAGTAGAAGACAAACTTAAAACACCGTAAAAAAAGCAGTTGAAAATGTCTTCGAGCTTTGAAAAAGAAGCTCGAGGACGTGACTATATGAGAATTGAAATGCTTTATATCGCGGTTACGCTCTTATTCTGCTGTTTGTTAGCGATATTAGATATTCGAAGTAGAGTGCTACCAAACAAGCTGTTACTAGTATTGTTGATATCACAACTATTATTTTTAGGAATAGATGCGATAAATATCGTACCGTTTATCATTATAATGGCGTTTGGCTTACTTACATTTGCTTTAGGCTACATTGGCGCTGGAGATGTTAAGTTTGCTGCCATTCTAGCGTTAGCTCTTCCATTGCCTCAATTGGTCGAGGCCTTAATGTTGACGGCATACAGTGGTGGTGTATTAATTCTGTTTTACTACTTAAAACACCGTATGACACCAGGTAGTCTAATTCAAGATGTGACACTTCCTTACGGAGTAGCAATCAGCGTTGGCTTTTTCTCACGATTGCCAGCCATCAACTGCAATCTCAACAATTACTTTAAACAACAGCGAATATAGCTCATGCGTTCAAGAATTGTTTTACTCATTGCTTTAGTGGCTTTGATTGTCGGGGTCGTGGGCCTCGTTGATTTAATGAAGAAGGCACCAGAACAGGTAGAGACTAGTGAACCTGTGATTGAAGTTGTCGAAGAGCGTCATGTTACGGTATGGAAAGCGGTTGAGCCAATTTTAAAAGGTTCACCGATCTCGACCGACCTTGTCAGAAAAACGCAACTGCCGCTTAGTGACGCACTAAAGTTTGGTATAAAAAATGATACCAAGGTGGACTTTGACCCTAGCACGCTCACCAATACCGATATTCACCAAGGCGCCATTGTCATGGCTGAATATCAAACCAACCGCAGCCAACCTGGTTATATCGACCTGTTAATTACCGACGGTATGACGCTGTATCCCCTGCAAGTTAGCGACAAAAACCTCATCAATGACTACATCCGCCCCGGTGCGTATATCGATGTACTTACCGTGAGCTCACCTAATGTTAATCTAGCCGCGAATGCGGATAAGCCTAAGCATTTTAAAGGGGTGAAAGCCTCGATGTTTCTTAAGCATGTCAAAGTATTGAACGTTGGCGATGATAGCGGTGACAGTGATGTCGTATCTGCGCGTGCCCCAGTGAAAGAAAAAGGGCTCACCACAATCGTGATAGAGGTGCACCCAGACGATCTCGCGAGGCTCGCTTTGGCACAAAGAACCATGCATATCGAAATTTATCGCAGTCAAACTTACCAAAAACCGACTTACGCGGAAGTGCGAACCATTATGGACAATTATGTCGGTGTGGAAGAGTTTCGTGGCAATGTCAGCAACCCAAGAGAGGCCATGTAATGGGTCCCATGACCACAACGATTTTTCGTTTTCTATTGACCTTATGGTTTGGTTTTTATGCACTGTTTATCAGTCAAGCCGCGCTGGCTGCCGATCGCTATATAACCTTAAATGATGGACGTCATATTCAGCTACCTGTACCAATTGGTAAGGTATTTATTAGTAATCCAGATGTCGCCGATTACAAGATCATTAATGAGACGACTTTAGTGGTGTTTGCTAACGGTATGGGGCAGTCAAGATTGATTGTCTACGGTATGGCAGAAGATGTGTTGTTATCGGATCGTATTATCGTTGACTTGGATTTAACTCAAGTTCGTCGCCAGATTAAGTTTCACTTCCCAGATTTTGATATCAAATTGCAATCCATAGGTGAGCAAGTGGCGGTCAGTGGCATTGTCAGCTCAGAACAGGACCGAGACGATGTCTACCGCTTGGTCGCCACGCTATTGGGACGAGACAAAACTGAAAGGTATGACAAAGCTGAGAAAATTGAATTTACTTCAGAGAATGTGAAACTCGAAGAGCCAGAAAGCATGGTGTTTGCCAGAAACATGACTTGGGAAGGCATTGTCGAGCGTTTAGAAGTCGCGACGGTACAACAAGTGAATGTAAAGATTTCTGTTGCTCAAGTAACGGAATCATTTGGTGAAACTATCGGGGTGGATTGGGGCTCACTCGGTGCCAGCGCTGGTGAGTTTGTTTTCAACCAATTTGAAGCAGCAAACTTGGCAACCGTGATTAATGCCCTAGGTAATGAAGACATTGCCCAAGTGTTGGCTGAGCCCAACCTTACGGTACTATCTGGTGAATCGGCGAGTTTTCTAGTGGGTGGCGAAGTCCCGGTTATCGTTTCTACCAACAATAACGTCAATATCACTTTTAAAGAGTTTGGTATCAAACTTGATCTCACAGCGAAGGTGCTTAGTGAAGATAAAATTCGCATGCAGCTTTTCCCTGAAGTGAGTGAGATAGAAAAATACATCAAAGCGGCGGGCATTGAAGTACCTCAACTTGCGTCTCGTCGCGCCATGACCACCATCGAACTCGCTGACGGCGACAGTTTTGTTCTAGGCGGTTTAATGAGTAGCGCTGATTTCGAAAAAATGCAAAAAATCCCATTGATTGGCGATGTGCCTGTTATTGGTGCCGCGTTTCGAAAATCGGTAACAGAAAGAAAGCGTACTGAACTTATTATTGTTGCGACGGTAAATTTGGTTCAGCCAATCAAACCTGCCGATATTCAACTTCCTTTTATGAAAAAGACATCCACCTTAGTTCGCTGGCTGAACATCGACACCGATCATGGTTACGCCACACCTTCGGATGCCACGATCCGATTGTTGTCACAGGGAGGGTTTATTCAATGATGAAACAACTGTTGATAGTCAGCCTGTTAATCATGCTCTCCGGATGCGCCGCTGAGCGCTATTTTGCTGGTAACGGGTTAGAGGCGTTGGTGTACCAACAAAAGCACACCATCGAAATGTCGGTACAAGATACAGCGCGCGCCCAGTCACAACTGGAGGCGTTATTCTCCACCATTGAAGATCAAGACACGGGTGCACGCTACGTTATCGAATATAAAAATAAAGCCGCTAAAGCACTGTTAGATCAATCGTTGGCGTCGTACCCGCGACTTCAATTGAAGAATGATAAGGTTGTTTTGGTAAACAATAAGCAACTGCTGACCGATATTAAACTTCAGGTCAGTTTCTACGTGTTAAAAACAGAGCAGTGCCAATCCGAGTACAGTTTGGTGTCGAGCATTCGCAACTTAATTGCTTTTCTGAATCGGCGCGATTGAAGCAAGTCGCCAATAAATCACGTATTACGGGAGCTCAATAATGTTTGATCTTTCTAAGGCGCTGAGCACCAAGACTAAGTCAGCACCGAAAACGATTAAAGGTGTCTCAGGTTGTACGCTCGTGTACCAATCGCAAGAATGTTTAGACTTGGTCACGGAGATATTTCGCTTTGAAGGTTGGAGTGACCCAACGTGCTTGAAATCGAGCCAAGGCATTGGCAAGTTTTCGGAACAGCAAACCAGTCAGATTGTGCTGTTAGAACTTAATGAATCGAAAAATGTTGTTGAAGATGCTAAAGCGTTCGCAAGTAAGTTGCCAACTCATAAAGGCGTCGTCGTGATTGGTAAAGAAGATGCCATCTCAACACTCCGTTCTTTGAAAGAGATGGGTTTTTATTACGTTTTTTGGCCAGTGAATAAACAAGAATTCGCCGACTTTCTAACGCATGTAAATAAAAACCTCAAAACCTTTTCAGGGGTGAGTCAACAACGTAAAGCAAAACGTGTCGCGATTGTCGGGGCTAAAGGCGGGACGGGGACGTCTTTTATTACCGCTGAACTAAGCTCTTTATTATCGACACAAGGTACCGATACCATTCTTGTTGATCATCAGTATACCGATAGCAATATTGATGTGATGATGGGTTTAAAAGAGTTTAAACCCAAAGCTATTGACGAATTTACCGCGCCCTTACATGAAATGGATGAAGAAGGGGCGTTGAGTTATCTCCACCCGGCACGTAAAAATCTAAGGTTACTGTCCATCGACGGCAACATGAGTCAAACCGATATTCTTAATTATAATCAGACGTTATGCGAGTTACTGGCTCGAAATACCAACTTTATTGTTGAAGATTTTTCAGGCAGCGTTGACTTTAAAGTGGAAGCGCAATTGTTAGTGGATACTTTTGATGTTGTGGTCATTGTTTTGGACCCATCGGTGTCAGCGGTGCGAAATGCAAAACGACTGTATGAGCGCATTGAAAACCTTCAGCTTACCTTGTCGAAGCGAACTCGAGTTATCACTGTTGCCAATTATCATCGACCAGAAAACGCGTTTGTTTTGCAATCCGCGGATCTTAAAAAATACGTTGGCGCTGATATTGACCTAGAGATTGCCTATTGCAAAAACCTCTCTCACATCATTATTGATGGTAAACGTGCCCATAAGCACGACCGGAATATCAGCCGCTCTATGGATGCACTAATGAAGCTTATCAACGGTCAACCACTGGAGTCGAAGGGATGGACTAACTGGTTGAAGAGGGCAAATAACAAATGAGTTCAAACAAAGATCTGTATTTAGCATTTCGTAGCCAGATATTTGAAGCGCTCGATGCCGAAGCAGTACAAAAAATGAGCCGCAGAGATCTTGAATCTCAAATCCAAAGTGCGGTTGACTTATTGGCGTCGAATTATCAAAGACCAATTACCTCAGTGATGAAATCAGGCTTGGTGAAAAGCCTCATTGATGAGCTATTTGGTCTTGGTCCATTACAGCCATTAATCGAAGATCAGTCGATCACCGACATTATGGTGAACGGTCCTAATCATATTTTCTTCGAGCGTCACGGTAAGGTGCAGCAATCGGAAGTCACCTTCGTTAATGAAGAGTTGCTGTTGTCCATTGCAAAACGCATAGCTTCACGAGTAGGCCGACGTGTAGATGAATTGTCACCGACCGTAGACGCACGTCTAGAAGACGGCAGTCGTGTCAATATTGTTATCCCGCCAATCGCACTCGATGGCACCTCGATTTCGATTCGTAAATTCCGCGAACAAAACATTGGCTTTGAAGATTTGATTGGGTTCGGTTCTATGTCCATGGACATGGCTCGCGTGTTGATGATTGCGTCGCGTTGCCGCATGAATATTTTGATTTCAGGCGGTACGGGTTCAGGTAAAACGACTTTACTTAACGCGCTGTCTAATTATATTGCTGACGATGAGCGGGTGATTACCATTGAAGATGCGGCAGAATTGCGTTTACAACAGCCCAACCTTGTTCGTTTGGAAACTCGCACCTCAAGTATTGAACAGACAGGTGCGGTGTCACAGCGTGACTTGGTGATTAATGCCCTTCGTATGCGACCTGATCGCATTATCTTAGGTGAGTGTCGTGGCTCAGAGGCATTTGAAATGCTTCAGGCGATGAACACTGGTCACGATGGTTCCATGTCTACTCTTCACGCCAATACCCCCCGCGATGCGATTGCTCGTGTTGAGTCGATGGTGATGATGGCGAACCTAAATCAGCCATTGGATGCGATCCGCCGCACGATAGTGAGTGCGGTACAGCTTATCGTGCAAGTGAATAGGCTGCGAGATGGCTCAAGAAAAATCACCAGTATCTCAGAGGTCGTTGGCCTTGAAGGTGACAGTGTCGTCATGGAAGAGATCTATCGTTTTCAATATGACGAATCTCACTACAGCGATACGGTTCAAGGTGATTTCGTAACGAACGGCATTATGCAGCGTTCAGAGCTGGCAAAAAAAGCGCAGTTCTTTGGCTTGTATGATGACCTAATGGCGTCATTTCGAGGGGCGTAGCATGTTGTGGATCTCTTTAATTCTCTTTGCCATTGTCTTGCTATTAACGCAGAGCTCGAAAGCGAAAAAAATCGACCATTTTTTTGCTATAGAAAGCGTGGAAGTCGAGAACCTAAAAGCGGTGAATGTCGGCACTTTGGCTTAGCTAAGCGGAAGTGGCAAAAATTTAAAGACTCTATCTCTCCTACGCTACAAGTGCTTGGGCCACGTTTTCCAGTCTACATTTTGCTGTATACCGTCGGCAGCCTTGTCGGCGCTTGGTATCTGGTGTTTGACCTCTTGAAGATGGGTAACATTTGGATATCAGTCGCGATGGTCGTGGTGTCACTGTTAGTGGGATACCGTTACCTATCTAACAAAAAGCGCAAAGACTTTGAGAACACCTTTCCTGATGCGTTGAACATCTTAATGAGCGCGGTAACGGCTGGCGATAGCTTAATGCAGGCGATCACCTACGTGGGTGGTTCGATGGACAACAGTATTGGCCGCGAGTTTAAAATGATGGGCGAGCGACTGAAAATGGGTGAACCGCCAGAAATAGTATTGCAACGTGCGTGTAAAAATTATCCCTACCCAGAATTTCTATTTTTTACGGTGACGCTCAAAGCGAATATTAGCCGCGGAGGGCAACTAAAAGGGGTGCTCGCCCGACTTATTCGCGTTTTAGTGGATGCGCGTACATTAGATAAGAAGAAAATGGCAATGACATCAGAAGCGCGAATATCGGCCAAGATTGTCGCAGCCATTCCACTGGCTTTCACCATACTTCTTCAGTATATCAATCCCGGCAGTGTCGACTTTATCCTTCACGATGAGCGAGGGCAATACATCTTGTATTACGTGGTGGGTAGTGAATTTATTGGTTTATCTATTGTTTGGTTACTAGTAAGGGGCGTACGCACATGATTTTGCTTATTGCTTTTTCTGTCGTATTGGCGGCCTTATTTTACTTTATCGTTAATGCACTGCGTCATGAGCAGCGCCGCAAGCGCGTTGCCAACTTTATTGGTGAAGACGTACAGCGAGGCCCTAGTACAGTTAATCGCTTGTTGGTTAGATTTGGCAAGGGGAATCAAAAAGAGCTTGAGCAAAAGCTGGTTAATGCTGGCTATTACAACAAAGAATGGGCGAAGTATTACTTCCCCGCCAAGATACTATTTCTTGTGCTGGCTTGTGTCGGAGTTTTCTTTTCGGAGCTGTCTGATACCAACAAAATATTGGCGGGACTATTCACCTTGATAGGGGTAATTATCGTACCAGACTTAATGCTGGAAGCTCGTCGTAAAGCGCTCATTGGTAAAACCTCGAGTCAGCTGCCTTATCTATTGGACATGATGTCGGTGTGTGTGCAGACAGGGATGACAATAGAAGCGACGCTAATTTATTTAGCAAAAGAGCTAGAGGCTTTTGATGGCGACCTCTGTTATCAGATTAAACGGACATCGGACTCAGCCAAGATAAAAGGGTTGGAAAAAGCCTTGGATGATCTGAGCGAGCGATTACCCACGCTTATGGGTAAGAAGTTTTGTTTTGACGCTTATCCAAAACTTGCAATATGGCACATCGGTGGCTCAGGTACTCAGTGATCTAGCGGAAGACATGAGAAAAATACAAATTCTAACGGTAGAAGAAAAAGTGGGTCGATTGTCAGCAAAAATGAGTGTGCCACTCATTTTATTTATCATGTTTCCTATCGTAATTTTAATTCTTGCACCTGGCATTATGCAGATGTCGATAAATATTGGTGGTTAGTGCTATGCGAAAAGGTATGCGAAATACTATGCGATGGAATGTCGTATTGTTAGTGATGGCTTTGAGTGGGATTCTAGTGGGTTGTGAAACAACCAACCAGCCGCCTTCTGAACAAAGTATTATTGCTTGGTATGGAAAAAGTGAATAACTACGATGGCCTGATTGCCTTGTATAAATCGAAGTTAGTAGGGGGTATTGAGGATGATAATGCGATGGAGCAGCTTGCTTACGTGTATTTTGAAAAAGGCGATGTTGAGTCTTCTCGTTTTTATACTCAGTATCTCATTGGCAAAGGTCTCAAGAATAAAAGCTTACTGCAACTGAAAGGGCAGATTGAGGCGGAAAATGGCCATCTTGAAGAGGCAATCGATGCGTATAATCAGTCTATCTCGCTAGGTAATACTTCTGGAAAAATTCGGGTATTACTTGGTGTTTCCTATAGTAAATCTGATCAATTCTCCAAGGCGAAAGCGCAATTTAATTTGGCGCGACTTCGTGGTTATGACGATATTGTTATTAAGAACAATCTAGCGGTTGTGTACCTTGCTGAACAACGCTTCGATCTTGTGATTGAGACGTTAGCGCCAGTGCTAAAAGAGCACCCGACGAATCAAACGGTAAAAGCCAACTTGGCTATTGCATTGCTAAAATCGGGAAAATCAGAACAAGCTAAAGCCCTTCTTCGAGACCAATATAACGCTGGTGAACTGCTCACAATTACTCAGCAATTTGCTTATGTTGAGGCAGAGTAATGGCTAGCCGTCGTCAGCAATTGGGAGTGACTAGCATTGAGTTTGCGCTTGGGGCGTTGGTTCTGATGTTTTCTACGTTTGCTATTTTCGAATCAAGTTATCAAACCTATGTGGTTAACATGACCGAGTATTCGCTACGAGAAACCATACGTAACACTAAAATTTATCAAGGAAGCAGTATTCATGAACAGTATGAAACTCGCTTTAAAGATCTGATAGAGAATCAAGATAACCTTTGGCATTTTCTAATCGATAGCAGCAAATTTTCTATCGACGGAAAGTACTTTGAGACTTTTGATAAATTTGTTGCCAATGACGGCCATTCTAGTCAGGACCTCACGTTTAGCTACGATCTTGCCGAGATCACTGTGACGTATTTGTATTCTCCAATGATTGAAATGTGGGGTAACGGCGAAACACCAATCACGCGCACCATGGTACTTAACCTAGAGCATGAAGGGTGGCGTGATGAAAATTAATGCGCGTAAAAATCAGCAAGGTTCTTTCGCGATAGAGCTCGCGTTTGTGCTGGTGGGTTTGTGTATGATCTTTTTATTTTCGACTGACCTGAGTCATAAATTATTGGTTCGTGCCAAGCTGGATCGCTCTAGCTTTGCTTTGGTCAACGTGCTCAAAGAAAGAACCCGCTACTTTGCAGATGCTGAAGGGCAAGTGCTTGATTTCAATGTCACACAGCAAGATTTAGATAATATGGCGATTGTTGCATCGCGTATGTTGAACGTTAGCCAAAATAACGTCGCGATTCAGATTGAATCCCTGACAGACGGTCCTACTGCTACGCAGCTGCGTAGTCGTATGTTTGGACAAATGTCGTGTAATAGTGGCTCGATTAATGACTATAGCGATCTCATTCCGGTCGAGGACGGGGTCAACCATCCTCTTTATCGAGTGACATTATGCGAAAGGCATGATTCATGGTTTGAGTCTTTTACCAACGGCGGTAACCCGACGATTACGATCGCTTCTAGTTCTGTGATGCCGGGGAGATGATGATGAAACGATTTATTGGCGTTCGCAGTATTAAAAAACAAGGCGGTGTTGCAGCAATTTGGATGGGGCTGTCATTGGTTCCCATTATGGGCTTTACATTTTGGGCTGTTGAAGGTACCCGATATGTGCAAGAGAAAAGTCGTTTGGGCGATGCGGCTGAAGCGGCGGCGATTGCAGTGACGATGGAAGATAAATCTGACAGCGCTAATGCGATGGCAACGAAGTACGTCAACGCCTATGTGCGGGATATAAAGTTATCGCAAGTAACGGCAACGAGACGATATCAAGAAGCGATTCCGGAATCCGATATTTTAGAGTCAATACAATATACCGTTAATGTTAAAACTACGCATGACTCTTGGTTCTCGAGTAGTTTCATTCCATCATTTAGTAAGACACAGGATCTTACTGGACAGTCGATTGCGAAAAAGTACCCAGTTTATTTGGGTGATAACAATATCGACATTGTTTTTGCTTCTGATTTTTCTGGATCTATGAATCGTCGTTGGGGCAGCAATAGTAGCTGTACGACATCGAGTTGCAAAATAACGGACTTGAAAGAAGCGGTGACGACGATTTCGAGTAAATTGTTATGCGGTCGTATTGAGTACGATGTGTCGTTAGGAAAGTATGTTTGTAAGGATGACGATCAAAACCAACTGGCTGATAAACTACTAAATAGAATTGCAGTTGTGCCATATAACATTAGAACGCGAGAAAAGAACAGTAACGGGAAGGTGTTTGCAGTTAGTCAGTTAAGCTATAAAGCTGGTGTTGATGTCCTAGACCCTGAAAGAACTTACGAGCAGGTCAATTGGAATAAGTGGCGAAAGTACACGGCAGATAAGGTCTATGACTGTGCTAGAAATCGCTGGGACTGCCCTAACGATAAAGCGGAAGAACAGAAACAAAGTCAACGAGTCGTTAAGGCATTAGGTATCCCGTATTACGCAGATTATCGTTATAAATACCATACAGATGTTTATAAGTATGTTGATTTTTCTACGACAATAAATGAAATGCTAGTAAACCAGTTCCCAAGTAATACTTCCAAATATCGGGTAGACGGTAACTATTTGTACTCTGGATTTGGTAATTCGTCGTCTAATCAGTTCACGACGATCAGTTTAACGAATAGTGTCAATGAGATTAACGCTATTAATAATATGAGTGCGAATGGCAGTACGGCATCGTTCCAGGGCATTTTGAGGGGACTACAAAAGCTTGCTGAGGGGAACCCTAATAGTAACGATGATGATGAGCAGGAAGCGTACGATAACAAAGTAAAAATGTTGCTGATATTAAGTGACGGTCAAGAAAGTCCCAATAACGGCATTCTTAACGGGTTAGTATCAAGAGGACTATGCGATACAGCCAGAGACAAAATCCCAGGACTGTATATTGGTGTAATTGGTATCGATTTTTCCTCTTCAAATGTCACAGAGTTTCGTGAGTGCGTTGAAAACCCAGATGAAGACATCATAGACGTGTCTAACTTAGACGAGTTAATTGAAAAAATTGAAGAGTTAATACGTAAGGGTTCCCGTACCAGTGGCATGACCAAGCTCTATTAAAGCACCAACCTATGAAATTAATCATTTATTAGAGCCATAATCCATTAAAGAAATACACTATTAGAACCTTGTTCTATTAAAATTAAGTATGACAATATTAAGGCAGAGCATGTTACCACATCGTTTTTATTTACTCGTTCCTATGCTGATGCTTGGTTTTACCAGCACAGTACATTCTGTAGAATCCAGCGTCATGGAGTATTGCAGTGACGCGAATGGTGAAATTCGCTACACCACAGAAATTGGCAACGTGATAGGGATAGGGCAGCATCATGCGGGATTTTTGCAAATTGAACAGGTCTCTAACGACGATGAGCTAAAGCAAGCTCTATTAGCAGCAAGTCATGCTCAGCTCAGTAGCAGCCGCTGTCAGACCTATATCAGCAATAAAGGGACGCAAGGCGTGGGGGGAGGTGATAATAAACATGTCGCTCGCTTGCAGTTTGGTTTTGATAACGCTCACTTATCGCCAATTGCGAGACAATCTCTTAACCGTGTCGCGCAAGATCTTGCTAAGCAAAAGGTTGCCCTTCAGGTAGAAGGTCATACCGATAGTGTTGGCACGGAACAATATAACCAAGGGCTCGGCTTAGAACGTGCGGTGAATACGGCTGATGTGTTGTTTTTCCAAGGTGTTAAGCGAGAAAAGGTTGTGATGACGTCATTTGGAGAACTAAAGCCTATTGCGACGAATTCAACGTCACAGGGTAGAGCGACTAACCGAAGGGTTGATATTCTCTTGAGTGAATAATATCCCTGTTACTGAATATAAAGTGTGGGTAATAATACGCCATACTTCGCAAAATAGTATTTAATACGCGTAGATAAATGGACTGTGGGTCACTAAAGCTCACAGTTCTATTACACGTTGTAAAGACAATCGAGAAATGGGCTGATATGATAGTCAAAATATAAGGAATATTAATGACTGGTTGTTAGTTAAGCACTTTTTACGTGCGACGAGCCAGTCAATGTTAAAGTCAGATGAGGTTGTTGTGAATTTTCCCCACCGAGTTTTTAATTCTAAAACGGTTAAGTTGATCGCATTAGCAAGTCTAAGTGTTAGCGGTGTCGCTAATGCACTGGAAGTCATGAATGCTGATGAAAAAACGCAGTTAGAAAAAATCAGCAGCGATTATGACAACGGTTATCTACAAACCGGACTTGAAGAGAGTAACGAAACGTATACTCAGCTGTTTTCAAATATTGAGTCTATTAAGATTAATCTTGTTAACAATATCGAAAACATTAAAGTTGATTCAGCTTCAATGGAAAAGAAATTGGTTGATGGTGTATATGACGAGTCCTTGTCACAAACATTGCGTGATTTAGCAATGAGCATCGGTAAACTCAAAACAGAGTTGGTCGACAAAGAAAAGCAGTTATCAGAAAAGAAAGTCGCGATCTCAAAAAGTGAAGCGGTGATTAAAGGGCTGGACCGCACTAAAAATGAAGAGTTACTTGCGTTATACAAGCAAGTTAAATCTCGTTATATTGTAGAGTCACGCAAAGTGAATCAAGAGACCTTTGTTGGCAGTTTAGAGTGTGATTCTAGCGAAAGTATGTCGGCGTGTGTGAACCGTAACATGAACACGATGAAACGCACATTCATGTTGGAAAAAGGCGGTCTAGAAAGAGTCAACATCACGTCTTTTAATATCGTTGATGCTACACAAAAAATGAATGGTGACCTAACATATACCGCTCAAGCCAGTTATAAAAATGAGTTCGACTCAAATACCGAACTGGAACTACGAAAGGCGCTAGGGCTTGAAAAAGTTAGGTTTGTTTTCCGCTCCAATTCAAACAACACCGTTTTCTATATTAATGATCAAAAAGTAGGCGCTGGCGATAAAGTAGATATCGCAGGTAACTACGTAGGTGTGTATAACGTTCGAGCGGTGAATGACTCAAAAACACAGTCTTTAAAGTTGAGCCTCAAAAACGAAGGTGATTATTTCTTCCCTTTTTCAAGCGTGAAAACTAAAGCGACACCAAGCCCAGTGAAAGCAGATGCTACGGCTAAGAAAACCGTTAAAACTAGTACTGATAAATCACCATCGTCTGCTCCCGCGTTGACGAAACAAATCTTAGATGGCTATGCCAAGAGTACGCCAGAAAAAACGCAAGAGGCGGACGCATTGGTAGGAAAGCGTTTTACGAATACCGTTATTCATAAAGACGATGCTTATCAATATCTGTTGCCTATCGAGTATTCCAATAATGGCAGTAAAGCGGTGTATTTAACAAAGTCAGATGCGGCAAGGTACTGTGCTGATAAGCTGTCTTCTAAATTGGCTTCGCGCACCGCGTACCAATATCTGTTAAATGGCAATAAATTGGGCATTGGTAACTATTGGTTGTCATCAGGCAAGGTTTTCTCATCAACTCTAGATGAAAACGCAACGAAGAAAATTACTAAAAATAAGTTTGTTTGCATGATGAACATGACTGAAAATTGGTAAGACTCAGCATAATAGAAAGTTTAGGGTTATCCCGTTACTTTCAATGACGAGCTTACTGCTCGGCTAATTGATA
Source organism: Vibrio sp. GJ43-1 (assembly GCF_055808835.1). NCBI lineage: Bacteria > Pseudomonadati > Pseudomonadota > Gammaproteobacteria > Vibrionales > Vibrionaceae > Vibrio > Vibrio sp. GJ43-1. Next base: position 1,683,553 of record NZ_CM147884.1, read on the forward strand.
AAAAGCCAATGGTGTGTGCCATTGGCTTTTTTGTTGGGTATCATTTTACGATGAACTTAATTAGTGTTACTCGTACGATTTCTTGAAAAGCTCCAATACGCTAATCCCCCCAAACCGCTGCTTGTAGCCACAATTGACTCCATTGCGCTGACACTTGTGACCAATCAGCACCCATCTGATTGAGTTTCAAAAGCCGTTAATTGCTGGTTCGGTTGGGAAGATGGCGGCAAACCATTGCATTGGCGCAGGTAGCATCTCGCTTGGCCAAATAAACCCAGCAGAAAAAATCAATGGCATTGAGCTAAGTAGAATCAATACCGTCACGAGTTCTCGTCTAGGCGTGATTGCTCCAACCAGAATGCCAATAAAGCATGTGGTGAGAAAAAACGGCAACATTAAGGTGAGCATTTCGCTAGGGTGGGCGAGTTTACTGATGCCATACATATCAAAACTGGCACCGAAATAAAACATGCCGAGTATATAGTAGAATCCTAATAAAACCCCAGTGCGTACCGCTATCACCCTGAAGGGCGATTGGGTTTGCCAGTAGCCATTACCTTGCCTTTGAGTGCCTCCGATTAATCCCGATGCCATCGCCAAGGTTTGCTGAAGGATGAGCACAAAGACGGCGGGAACAACGTAATCTATATACCCCATGTGCGGGTTGAACGTCGGTTTAGCATTGAGCTCGGTAGCCGCATATTGCTTAGCTGCCAGTTCGAGTGGCACACCATCAATTAAAAGCTTAGACACTTTGGTCTTAGCTGCAAGCGTGCCTCCAGCCTGAGCAAGCCCTTCAACCACGGTCCCGTAGACTAGAAATAGCGCGGCATCACCCGCGTAGGAAAGTACCGGACTTTTCCCCATCATGAGATCTTTATAAAAGTGTTCAGGAATAACAATAAACCCGGTAATCCTACCTTCTTCAAACCACTGCTTGGCATCTGCAATGGCGCTCAGGCGGCTTACCACCGTGACGTTTGGTGTTGCATCGACCATGCGTTCGAGTTGATAACTGGTTTGGCTTTTGTCTAGATTGACGACGGCAATTGGCAGCTCGCGCGGGACCTGCTTAGTGTATGGCAGCGGATAAAGAAATGAGTAAAAGAGGACACCACCAAACACCGTGAGCGTCACTACGGGGTTGGTGAGAATCGCTCTTAACTCAAGTTTAATATGTTCGAGTAGCGTCATGCTTGTGACTCCTTACTCATATGTTTTTTGATCAGTATGACGGTCAGCATCAGTGGAATGACATAACCCACCATAGGGGTAAGATGCGCAAGAGATTGAATGGCTGTGACGCCGTAACTTGCTTGGCTTACTTGAACCTCAATGTAATGACTGATTGGCAGCAGTTCCCGCCATGCTGTTGCAAGGGTTGTCATGTCTGCAGCTGGAAAGGTGATGCCCATAAATGCAAAGCTTGGGGCAGTAAACGCCCCAGCGAAGCTCATGGCTCTTGCTGCATCGCAGGTAAGGAAGAAAAAGAAACAAGCCATGATCATACAGGCTAACGTCGTGATCACCTGTGCAAAAAAGAGCACTAGCCAGCTTCCTTCCATCGGCCAACCAATGATGTCGTAGAACCAAATAAGGAAAAATGAACCCTGCAATAAAAACCACAGAAAATAAGGAATCAATGTACGGCTCAGATGACCCACAATTGATGTGCTTCCAAACCACGGGCTTAACCCAGAAATCCGATAATTTGCGCTGAGTACTAATACCGTAAATGAAACAATGGCGATTTGCCAAATAGCGGGAATAATGGCGGATACCAGAAACTGGGCGTAATTGGTGCTTATATTAAATAGTGGCGTAATTTGAGTTCTTACTGTTACGGCATTGCCCATTGCCGCGAGACTCGTCGTGTTGCCTTTTGATAGCGCTTTAAGCACACCGACTTGCGCGTTAAAGGTGCCTTGGGCCTGCAGCGCGGCCGAATTAATCAACCGTCCAACGAGCAGGTATTGGCTGTTATAAAACAGAGTTACTTGTGGGGTGAGTGACTTTGTAATGGCTTTATCAAAGTTAGCGGGGACATATAAGATTGCGTAGATATCGCCTTCAACTAGCGCAGATTTCGCTTGTTGAATATCGTCGTATTGATGGTCAATACTTAGCATTGACGTCGCATTATAATTACCGATTAGCTTCTGCGACAAGGTGCTTTTGTTGAGGTCGACAACACCGACAGGCAAGTTATTGGCGATGCCTTGAGAAAATATCCAATAAATGGAAAAGCACAAGATAACAGGTACCCAAGTTAGGCATGAAAGCAGCCATTTATCATGACGGAGTATGTGCCATTGATTGTAGTGCCGCCCATCTGAGGAGATGGGCGATATGGTGTTAGAACGCTGGTTCATACTCAGCCCTTACATCTCAACGGCTAGGCTCATGCCCATACGTAACTTATCTTTGTGATCCAACGGGCGAGCTTCCACTTCGAAAGTGCGTAAATCAAAACCTTGAGTGGCATCAGTCGAGCGCCAGGTGGCGAAATCACCCATTACGGCAACATGATTGACTTTGAATGTGACGTCGGTATCTAAAGCGGGTACGAATGCGGTAAACTCAGCCCCTTTTTCAAAATGCTGCAGTAGATCTTCACGAACGTTTAAAACGGCCCATGAATCTTTGGTATCGACAACGGTTACAACCGGAAAACCTTGCGGAGCAAGCTCTCCACTATGGAGCAGTACTTGAGAAACTTCGCCATCAAACCATGAATGAATCTTTGTATCGGCGGCATAAGCTTCAACTTCGGCTACTGCACCCGCTGCCATGCGAACTTTTTCCTCTGCCGCCACTTTAGTTTCCTTACGAGCGCCTTCTTTTGCCATTTCAAACATTTGATAAGCAGCACTTTCAGTGTATTTAGCGGCTTGCCATTGCGTTTTAGCTTCATCACGTTTTTGCTCTGCAACAACACCATCCTTGTATAGATTATTGACACGCAGATAGGTTTTTTCCATAAGCTGGGAGGCCGCGCGTGCTTTGCGCCACTGATCTTCTGCAGCTCTGATTTGTTGCTGGCGAGCACCATTGTTAGCCTCTTGCGCGAGTGCACCTGCCGCTTTTTCATCGGCGACAGCTTGTTCTAGCTTGGCGTCAATTTCTGGACTGTGGAGAGTGAAAACCAGCTGACCTTCTTTGATTTCGTCGCCTTTGCGAACCATCACCTGATCGATTCTACCGGGCACTTTAGAGGAAATACTGTATTGCTGAGATTCAATTTGCCCCTGAAGACGAAAGGGCGGGGTTTGATAAGCCTCAAAAAACTTATAACCGACCCAACCTGCAATAACGAGCGCGCCTAGTGTCGCGAGTGTTGGTTTTACCTTTTTCATGATGCGTCCTTACTAGTGATTTTTGCAGGATTAATAGAGTTATACTTGTATTGGCTAAAACTGTTCATTTCATTAGATAGCGCAAGTAATTTATTAAGAGAGAGTAGGTATTGGAAACTTGCGGCGGCCTGTTGCGTTTTAATGCTCGCAACATATAGCTCTGCATCAACGACATCAATAGAGCGTCCCAAACCTTGAGCAAAGGCCTTTTGTCTTAACAATAGGTTTTCTTTTGCTAGTGATAAGCTTGAGTTCAGTCCAACCGCTTCGTCGAGGGCTTGCTGGGCTTCCAAATAGGTCTTTTCTACTAATACGCTTAGATCCAGTTTTGCTTGGCGCTTTAGAAATTGAACTTGGCTCACGGCGCTGTTGGCTGCTTTGACCTTTTCACTACGACCCGTATTTTCGAGCAATGGCACGCTGACGCCAATACCGACTAACCAGTCTGGTGTCATTTGATTGGCTAATGAGTCACCTTCATAAAGGTTATAATCCCCATAGGCGTAGACTTCAGGGTAGTATTTGCCGTTTTCGGCTTTAATGAGACTGCTGGCTTGCTTCTCTTTAGCATCGAGAATCGCCAGCCCAGGGTAGGTGTCTAACGTTTGGTCAACAAAGGCATCGAGAGGCGGTAAATTGCGGTTAATAAAGAGTTCGTCTCTCGGTTCAACCTTTTCAACTTGGCCTAGTATCTGCGTCAACGCTGCCTGCGCGATATTGAGACTATGTTGAGCTTTCTTTCTCTCAATAGTGGCTTTATCGAGTGAGGCTTCTGCTTGTAAGCGTTCTACTCTGGCAATTTGACCTTGCTGTTCGAGCTTAATGGCGTAGTCGCGATGCTTCGTGAGCCCTTGCTCTGCGGCGAGGCGCGTTTCAACCACTTCTTTAGCTAAAATCACACTGAAGTAGTATTTGCTCAAGTCTTCATAGCGCGCTTGTACTTCCATTGCAAACTGACTTTCGGCTTCTTCTTGGCGACCTTCTGCTGCGGTTTGCGCAGCGGTGATTCGCCCACTTGAGTAAGATTGGCCATACCGCTCGGATGGAAGAGCTAAAAATGTCTTGATGTTCGATAGTGGACGTTATTCCACCTAGTCCACCGAGTAATTGTCCAAGAATAGGGCTTTGAGGCACCCCACTTAAACTTTCAGCTAATTGGTTGCCGGATACAGTGACATCTTTATCGAGACGAGTGTAATTTGCGCCAATAGTGACACTAGGTAGGTTAAGGCTGCTCGTCGCACTCTTTAAGTGCCCGTAGCGCTCGACATTAGCTCGCTGCGCGGCAAGTGAATTGTTGTTTTGTTGAAGCAGCTGCCAAGCCTCGTCAAAGGAGACTTCTGCACTCCATGCATTAAGTGACAGAGTGCCGAGCAATGTGCCCACAACCAGAGGTAGGGACTTAATCTTCATGTTTGCTCCAAACCAGATGTTAATAAAATATTTAGAGTTTATACTCTAATAATATTCAGTGCAATAATATAAATGTAGTTGCTAACGAAGGAATGGCGAAGTTAAGTGTCTGTTTTTTTGATGATGGTCATGAGAGATAGAGAGGCCTGTATCAAACCTCCCTACCAGGAGTGGTATTTACTACTGTGATGGGCAGAAATAACCTGCCCGCCATACTAAGTTTTTTGCTTGCTTCATTGCTTGCAGAACTTCATTTCCAGACATTTGCGGGCAAGCAAATGAGACAAGAAGGTCGTTTTCAACGTCTTCTTGCGGAGAATTTTGTTTTTGATAAGCTCTAACGTGGGTGAACGTTGATGTTCGGTTTTTTGACAGCACAGCCCTATTTAGGCAAATTCCAAAACAGTCACGTTTCATAGCCTTGCTCCTTCTAACGTGGTTCCTTTGTACGCTCTCATTATTTTTGTTTTTTTGAGAGGTGAAGTTTTCTAGGTGTTACAGCATACCGCTCAAGCTGAATGAGGCTTTTTCTTTAATGGATGTTTTAATGTTGAGTTGATGCTTGGCGTGAGAGTGGCAGTATCGTACTTGTGACGTTAAAACTGGTTTAGCCCCAGTCTTTACGTTTACTCCCAATCTTAACTTTCCGCGTTGGCGGTATCCTTGTTTAGTTGGTGTCGTTTTACTATACGATATGCCGCCTAATTAGTTCTAAAATTAACCTAAAATTGCTGTGATCTTAGTCAGTGTTCTTTATGCACAATATGAAATAAACGAACTTGTCATTAAGAACGGTGGGTGAGGTATGAGCGGTCGGTAAATACTGAGCCATGATTTCTTTGAGAGTGTCACAGAACGATGACGCACTGAGTGTTTTCATGTTACGAGGCTGTTACAGTACTGATGTTAAAGGAGAATGACAATGAGATGGAATCAGTTCAGCTTTCGTCATCGTCTGCTCATTATTATGACGTTTTCAGGCTTGCTGCAGTTGGTCATATTGTCTTTGGCTGGCTTTAGTTATATCAAGCAGTCACAAGAGCAGGAAATGGGATTCAAAGCGAAAGGTGTCGCCACGTTTCTAGCGCAGTCATCGTCGGTAATTAATATGGTTGAAGATCGCACTTCGGCTCAGATGCAAGCGCGATTTCGCGGTCTGACTGAGATGATTGGCGCCGCGTTTATCGTCATTGGTGACCGTCAAGGTATCCGGCTCGTCCACCCCATTGACGAGCGCATCGGCAAGCCAATGAAGGGAGGAGACAATGATAAAGCGTTGGTAGATGGGCAGGCTTATGTGTCATTTGCTGAAGGTTCATTAGGAGAATCAGTACGTGGAAAAGCGGCCATTTTCGATAGTAATGGTCAGATTATTGGCGTGGTGTCCGTTGGTTACTTGATCGATAGGTTACAAGATAGAATCGAGCCGTATTTAGCCTTTTTATTAGGAATGGCGGTGTTGGTACTTGTGGCTAATGGCATAATCTCAAATTATATTTCTCGGCGTTTTCAGAAGGCGATTTTGGGCTTTGAACCTGAAGAGATTGGTCGTTTGTATGGTGAGCTTGACGTAACCATGAGTACCATTAAAGAAGGGGTCATCAGTATTGATTCTAACGGTGTTTTACGATCTATTAACACCAGTGCTTGTGAGATTTTAAAGTTAAACAAGCACGACACTATCAATCAGCCCTTGAGCGATGTACTGCCTAATTCGGACTTACATAGTTTAATTAATAGCCAAGAAGTGGATCACGATATTGAGTTGTATTTAAACCATCAACGTATTGTAGCGAATCGAAGTCCAATCATTGTCGATGGAAAGGTCGTTGGAGCGGTATCGAGTTTTCGACTCAGGGATGAAATTAGTGAGCTTACGGCGCAACTGTCTCAAACTCAGGCCTATGCGGAAATGTTGCGCGCTCAAACTCACGAACATCGCAATAAACTCAACACTATTAATGGCATGCTTCAAATGGGCGAATTGGATGCGGTTCAGCAACTGATCGGTTTAGAAACCGCACACTATCAATCGTTGATTGAATTTTTGCGGGAGACCATGCGTGATCCGCTAATTGCCGGGATGTTGCTAGGAAAGACGGAGCGTGCGCGTGAGCTCGGTTTAACGTTAGTCGTGGATCCTGAATCACGTTTAGAGCCTCTCCCTGAGGAGTTAAATGCGGATGATATTGTCACGATTTTAGGTAATTTAATTGATAACGCTTTTGAAGCAACGTTATCAGCCATTACCCAGCAACCCAATGAGCGGTTAGCGCGTTCAAGCATTGAAGTCTCTGTGAGTGATTATGGCAATGAAATTATTCTCGAAGTGGTGGATAGAGGCTGTGGTTTGCCTAGTGACATTGACGTATCGTTGCTAACACAACGAGGGGTGTCGAGTAAATCGGCCAGTAATCGCGGCGTTGGTTTATTTTTGGTTAAGCAATTAACGGAGCGCTATCAAGGACAGCTTGAACTGATAGCAAATAATGATATGGGGACTCGAGTCACTGTATACGTACCAAAGGATGGAATGGCATGAGTACAATGACACGTGTAATGATCATAGAAGATGATCTAAAAATTGCGGAGTTACATCGTCGCTACCTAGAAAAAATGGGGGGATTTGAGGTGGTCGGGATTGCCACTTCTCGCTCGGAAGCTGAAATGCAGTTAGAGTTGTTAGAACCAGAATTGGTTCTGCTAGATGTCTATCTCCCCGATGGTACGGGTATTGATATTCTCGGTAGATTAAGAACCATGAATCAAGCCTGCGATGTTATTCTCATCACCGCCGCAAGAGATGTCGAAACCTTACAGCAAGCAATGCGCGGTGGCGTGATCGATTATTTGCTCAAACCCGTTATGTATCCTCGATTAGAAGCCGCGTTAAAAAAATATCAGAAGAGAACAAAACAACTTCATCACGTGGATGGGCTTGATCAGTCACTCGTTGATGAAATGATGCAGAGTCACACGGGAGAAGCAAAAACAGACAAGCATCTCCCGAAGGGTATAGACGGCGTGACATTGGAAAAAATACGTACGCTGTTTAGTGAGCATAGCCTGTATACCGCGGATGAAGCGGGCGAAAATATAGGGGCAAGTCGAACAACGGCACGGCGTTATCTTGAGTTTTTAATTAGTACAGGTGAATTAGAAGCGGATGTAAATTATGGTTCCGTTGGTCGGCCAGAACGCTGCTATCGTCGTCTAGTGCGTGAATAAAATGTTGCTGAATAACTCAAGAGGTGGAGTGGGAAGCCATTGGAACAGACAAGTAGTAGTGTGAATAGTAACGTGGACCACAATATAAATACTATAGAGCTCATGCCTTTCACTGACGAGCATTATGCAATGTTAATTGAATGGATTGACTCGGAAAGGCTCAACTACCAATGGGGTGGGTTTCAATTTACTTTCCCTTTGACGCATCGCCAACTCAATAAATATTTTTCAAATCGCTTGAGTCGTCCTTTTTTATGTCAACGAGACGGGGTTTTTGTTGGCTTTGTGGAGCTTTATCAAGCGTCCAAGAATGTGCAGCGTATCTGTCGAGTCTTTATCCAACCAGATTACCGGGGGCAAGGGCTTGCATCAGAGATGCTGCGTTTAGTGATAGCCGTCGCCAAAGCAGACCATCCTATGTCAGCGGTCACACTGTCAGTATTTTCCCATAACCACTCCGCTATTCAGTGTTACCAGCAGTTAGGTTTTGAGCAAACCGAAGTCGTCAAAAATGTCCGGTTTATTGAGGGGCGTTATTGGGATCTGTGGCTAATGTCACTTACCGAAAATAAAATCATGGAGTGATGATGTCGCTTCACCGTGCTGGAAAAGAGTGATGAATAAGTATGTTAACCATTGAACCGCTAAATGAACAAAATTTTGAATATGTTTTAATGTTGTCTGTACCAGATGAACAGCGTCCTTACATTGGCTACATTAATGAAATTATTGATCAAAGCTGTCAAAAGCCTGAAGAAACACAGTGGGTGATTTGCCAAGCTGGAAAACCCGTAGGCTTTTTCTACTCGACAGTGCTTATGCCAATCGGTATTCATTCTGTCCACAAGGATCGATTGGCTTTAGGTCGTTTCTGATTGACCAGCAATATCAAGCTCAAGGCATTGCTAAACGTGCCATTCGACAAATACAAGAACAGTATATGGTGTGGTTAGGGAAAGAGCAGTCAGATTTGTATCTCACGGTGAATTGTAAAAACGCCTTAGCAAGATCGCTGTATGTGAAGGCAGGGTTTATGGATACTGAACAACTTTACCTTGGCGGTGAGGCCGGACCTCAACATATAATGTGCTTTAAATCAAAGAAGCGTGGATAAATAGGACTATGATGCTCGCTGCTGTTGCACGGCCGTGTTAGCCGTTACGAGTTATCATGGAGCAGTGAAACGGCATATTGGAACGGTACCCAGCGATGTCTGTGCCCCTATCTAATAACGAATCATGATTAACACGCAATAAATAAGGCAATTGATGTGATTTCAAAACTTCCGCGCTGGATTGAATCTGGAGCGTTTATTTTATCATTGCTAGCAGGGACGGTGAATGCTGTCGGCTTATTGGGCTTTCAGCATCAGGCTATTTCGCATTTATCAGGAACGGCAACATTACTAGGCACGCAATTATTTAATGATTGGGCGAGTTCTGCTCATTTGATTGGTATTGTCATGAGTTTCCTATTCGGTTCGGCCATTTCGGGATGGTTCATATCGAATGTGTCTTTGAAACTAGGGCGCCAATATGAGTGGTTGTTATGCATTGAAAGTGCGTTGTTGTTATCTGCGACTTACTTTTTAGTGGCAGGCTCGCCAACGGGTAGTTACTTTGCTTCAGCCGCATGTGGTTTACAAAATGCGCTTGCTACGACGTTTAGTGGTGCCGTGGTTAGAACGACACACGTGACGGGTATCGTCACTGATTTGGGGATCATGATAGGCTCAACACTAAGAGGTGAAGCGTTTGATAAGCGTAAAGCTAAATTGTTTGTGACCATCTTAGTCGGCTTTATCTGTGGAGGGCTAGTTGGCGCTATATTATTCAATCATTTGGCATTTTATGCGCTGTTGCCTCCAGCGGTATTATGCATTATTTTGGCGTTAGGCTATCGCGTATATAGAAAGCGAATTGCTTATATTTCTCGCTCAAATTAAGGAATAAACAAGTGAAAACACAATGGATTGTGGATGCGTTTACGTCTGAGATGTTTAAAGGTAACAGTGCTGCCATCATGCTGGTAGACGAGTTTCCAAGTGATCAGTGGATGCAAAACGTTGCGATAGAGAATAATTTGTCAGAAACCGCGTATCTAACACCGATTGCCGCTAATCACTATTATATTCGGTGGTTTTCGCCACTGACGGAGATTGATTTTTGTGGTCATGCGACATTGGCATCGGCTTATGTACTCTATAATCATTTAGCGATGGAACAGGGTGTTTCGGCAACGGACACGATCCGGTTTTCGACTAATGAAGTCGGTGATCTTACCGTTAGACAGTTGGAGACGGGGCGAATTGAAATGAGCTTTCCCAACCAGAACCCCGCACCCATCACAGACATACCCCGAGCATTGCTCGAAGGGCTGCCACATGCTCCCACTTGCATTTTACGCAATGAGCAAGCGTATTTTGCCGTCTATGAATCCGAAGAGGATGTCATTGGCATTGAAGCGGATAGCTCAGTGTTAGCGCAGTTGGCGCCCTATGATATTGTCGTCACGGCGCCGTCGGTGCATCCGCAGCGCGATTTTGTGTCTCGTTATTTTTGGCCCGCGAGTGGTGGTGACGAAGATCCAGTGACAGGCTCGATACATGCGGGATTGACACCTTATTGGAGCGAGAAACTTGGGAAAACGTCAATGGTCGCTTTTCAAGCGTCGCCACGAAGTGGCATATTGTACGCCGAGCTCTCTGGCGAAAGAGTGCTCGTTTCTGGTGATGCAGTTTTGTTTTCTAAGTCTGAGTTGTACATCTAAAGTCTCGCCAGTAAAAAAGGGTGAGGTTTATCGTTAGTGCTAAGTCGCACATTAACCTATACCTAGTTAGAGACAGGTACAAGACAAGAGCGATAGAATGAAGTTATCGAAAAGAGAAGGTCGTATTGTAGAAAGTGCGATTGATCAATGGCTGGAGCAGGGTGTTATTACCTCTGAGGATTCTGATAAGCTGAAGGACAGCTATCAAATCGTAAAAATAGATTGGTCGTTGATCGCCAAATACTCATTCTGGATAGCGATCGTTTGTATTGTATTGTCAGTGCTGTCTGTGCTGCTTGATGAATGGCTAATTAAGCTATTTGAGGAAATTTTTACGGCCCCTGATATTGCGAAAAGTGGGTTTTTCGCGTTGATTTCAGCACTGTTTTACACATTTGGCCTTCGTCGTAAGAAGCTTTCTCCGGACAAAATGTTTAGCAATGAAGCATTATTTGTACTGGGAATAATCAGTACTGCAGTGTCGATTTATTTTCTGGGTCAAGTGATTCAAACGGACAGCGTCACTAAGTTAATACTCATCGCCTCGCTTGTTTATGGCGTCTTAGGGCTTTGGATTCCATCGCTAATCGTTTGGCTATGTGCGTTACTGTCGTTAGGTTGTTGGTTTGGGTTTGAAACTCATCAGGCGAGTGAGCTGGGCTACTTTATTGGGCTAAATCTTCCGCTACGCTTTGTGTTGTTTGGTGTATTACTCATCGCTTCTAGTTCATGGGCATTGCGTCGTTGGGAATCAAAAGAAGACTTTGCCATTACGACACGAGCGGTAGGGATGTCAGTATTCTTTGTCTCTATGTGGCTGATGTCCGTATTTGGAAACTATGCTGACTGGTCGGTATGGAGTGATGTTACTCAATTCTCTTTGATTCATTGGTCGGTGCTACTACTTGTTGCGTCTATTGCTTCTGTCTACCACGGCATAAAGTATGATGATGAACTGACGAGAGGGTTTGGTTTGATCTTTATCTTCATCAATCTTTACACTCGTTTTATCGAGTACTTTTGGGAAGGGACACACAAAGCCGTGTTCTTTGCCATTTTAGCGATAAGCTTTTGGTTCTTTGGGACTCGAGCGGAAAAAATCTACCGTATTGGTCGGGAAAGTGAATAACCAGTTTTGATTAACAGGCCCGCTGTCGTTAACAGAATAGTTGCCATTAACAGAATAGTTGCCATGAACAGCATAGTTACCATGAACAAAATAGTTGAGTCGTTCGTTTGTCGTAGCAATAACATGATGTATTGAATCATCGGTGCAGATGAAGCCCCTGTCATCGCCGATGAGACCATTCAAGCATGTTCAGTATCAGGTTACGTAACACGCTTAAATTAAATTGAGCCGAATACGACTTTTGGCTCAGTCTTTTGCTTTATTACACACCGCGCGAACCATACCTTTGAAGATAAATAGATGTGCAGGCATCATGGCAAACCAATACAGTAGGCCACGGAACCCTTGGGGGTGCCACCATGCGGTGATATTTATTTCCCGCTTGTCACCTAGGTCGGTAATCGTGAATTCAAGTCTGCCGAGACCGGGTCCCTTCATACCAAATAGCAGAGAAAGAAAGCCAGGCTCTTCACAACGAATGACTTTCCATGAATCAATGAAATCCCCCACCTGAAGTTGTGGGCCTTTTGGCGCGCGTCGAATAGGGCGACCGCCGCCAAAGAAAATGTCCAACCACTCTCTTGTCCGCCATAGTACATTGGCAAAAAAGTAGCCTTCATCGGGGCTGCCGATTTTCTTCACAACATCCCATAACGCCTGACTGGATTTGCGGGTGATTAACGTCGCGCCAGTCTTTTTAGGGTAGTAACCATATCCAGCTTGCCAGCGAGTCAGGGCGCTTGGGTCGAACCCCCAAACGTTGCTTAGGACAAAGTCACCTTCTTGCTCAACACTGGACTTTACCGCGTCAGCATAGGAAATTAATGGCTGAGGGTAACGCTCCCGGATTGAAGCCGAATTGGCAATGAAATCATGCTCTAATCCAGCGAGTAATGCTCGCCCTATATTTGACGGCACCGAAGTAACAACGCCTAGCCAGTACGAGGCGAGCTTTGGGGTGAGTAGGCTGGTTGCCCAAAGGCGAAGAGGCTTGTTAACACTGTCACATATAATTTGAAACTGTTGATGGTAGGATAAAATGTCCGGACCACCGACCTCATAAATGACATTGGAAGGCATGTCTTCAGCAATCAAATGTAAGAGATAATAGTTAAGATTCTCTAAAGCGATGGGGTTCGCTTTGGATTCGACCCATTTAGGGGCAATGAGGACGGGCAGGTTATAGACAAAGTCACGCATAATTTCATACGCGGCTGATCCTGGTCCGATAATAACACCAGCCCTCAATTCAGTTACTGCAACCTTGCTGGTTCTAAGTAAATCCCCTGTCGCTTTTCTTGCGGCTAAATGTTCGGAGTTCCCCGTTTGTGGTTGAATCGCACTTAAGTAAATAACGTGCTGAACGTCACTGATATCGAGAGCCTCTTTGACATGACGGGCAAGAGTCAGTTCGTAGTCGAGAAAGTCGTGACCATGAGCCATGCCATGGACAAGGAAAAAGACGATGTCGAAATGTGGTATGAGGGCGAGCGTGGCTTCTCGATTGGATAAATCGAGGTATTCAAATTTCAATTGAGAGTGTGGCATGACACGAGCTTTGAGATACTCAATTTGACGAGCAGCAGCAGTGACCTCATGCCCTTGTTCTAGGAGTTTAGGAATTAATTGCGAACCGACATAGCCAGAGGCTCCAAGCACTAAAATACGTTTCATTCATCACTCCGTTGAATCAATATTATCTGTATAAAACTTAACACGTTTTCTACGGTTTATAGCGCTATTTATTTCCATGCTGTTGTTTCTATTCACTGTGGTTGAGTAAACGAGTTCGTACCTAAGATTTATAAAAAACGATATTTCATTCTTATCTTGCCGTTAAAAGCGAACAGTTCGCCTTTAACGGCCTAAATTGGCTTCCTACAAAAGCCTTTTTAGTGTAGATTCACACTCCAATTTTGTATGTGATTGAAGTGTATTAATGCTTAAATTGTCTGACCTAAGTAAAGGCTATATCGACGGTGGGGAATTTCACCCTGTACTGCAAGGTGCAGAGTTAACATTGTCGCAAGGTGAGCAATTAGCGTTGATGGGTGAGAGTGGTTCTGGCAAGAGTACACTTCTGAATTTGCTTGCTGGTATTGATCGCGTGGATTCGGGTGAAATTTGGTATCCAGACTTCGCGATGCATGATTCTACCGAAAGCATGCGCACCGCTTACCGTCGAAATAACATTGGTCACATATTCCAGCAATTCAATTTACTTCCGACACTGAATGTTGCAGACAACATCCGATTCTGCCGTCAAATTAAAGGTTTACCAGAAGATCGAGGCTTATGGCGTCAGATATTATCTGCATTAGATCTCATGGCATTATTAGGGCGTTATCCAGAAGAAGTTTCCGGTGGTCAACAACAGCGAGCGGCGATCGCTCGTGCGCTTTATATGGAACCTAAAATTCTCCTTGCGGATGAGCCTACGGGGAGTCTTGATGAGCGTAATGCAGAAGCTGTGATGCGCTTGCTGACATCGTTAACCAAACAATTACAGTGCACTTTGTTGGTGGTCACCCACAGTGAAAAAGTGGCCAGCCATATGGATGGGTGTATACGCCTTCAAGGGGGGCAATTGCATGTTATTGCCCGTAGTTAAGGCGCTACTTGGGCATTATCGCCGCCATCCACTGCAAATATTATTAGTTTGGTTAGGGTTAACGCTAGGGGTTTCACTTTTAGTAGGTGTGACGGCGATTAACCATCATGCGAAGCAAGCTTATGCTAGCGGTGAAAAGCTGTTTGCCAATCCTGTTCCATATCGAATTCGACCAAAACACGCGGATACGAAAATACCGCAGGGTTTTTATATCCAATTGCGTCGTGAGGGTTTTAAACAGTGTGTCCCATTTGATATGCACAAAGTCACCTCACAAGATGGACTGGAGTTAAATCTTGTTGGTGTTGACCCGATAGCGTTACTGCAATTAAGAAACTCGGTCACGATCAGTGATATTGCGTCCCAAGACCTGATTAAAGTACCGTCGACGGTAATTGTTAGTGCTGACTTAGCCAAGCTTAAAGGCTGGGTTGCTGGTGATGTGATACCACTAGAGGATGGGGTATTACTCGGACCGATAAAAATCGACAAAAAAAGTGGTATCCGCGGAACGCGTATACTGACGGATATGTCATTGCTGCGTAGTCTTAAGCGCTCTTCCGGATTATCAGTTATTGCATGTGGTGAAATGTCCTCGGAAAAACTCGAAGCTTTGCGTAAGCGCATTCCCAATGGGATGACGCTTTCTCGGAGTTCTCAATCGCAGCTAGAGGCATTAACCAAAGCCTTCCACACCAATTTGACCGCAATGAGTATGCTCTCATTTGTTGTGGGTTTATTCATATTTTACCAAGCGATGTCTTTGTCCTTAGCTCAGCGTCAGCCACTAGTAGGTAGTCTACGTCAGTTAGGGGTGTCCGGCTGGCAATTAGCACAGGCGCTTTGTCTTGAACTCGCCTAGCTTAGTGTTTTTGAGTTGGCTAGGGGGTAATGTCTTTGGTTTGCTACTTGCCAATCAGCTTATTCCTGCTGTATCTCAAAGCCTAAGTGACTTATATGATGCGAATATCGGGTTGACGATTGAGTGGAGTTGGCAATGGAGCATTTACAGCTTTTTGTTAGCATTTGCGGGTGCCGTTATATCTTGTGGCTGGCCTTTAGTTCGCCTGCTTAAATCGCAGCCAATTCGGCTTTCGTCTCGCTTATCTTTAATGCGCTTTACTGGTGCTGAGTTCACGTGGCAAGCGTTTGTTGCGTGTGGTTTTTGTGTCGCCGCGATCGCTATTTATCAAGCGCCTAAGTCGCAAAGTTCGGGTTACGCCATTATTGTATTGATGCTACTCAGCGTCGCACTCATCACGCCATTTATTATCTGGAAAGTGTTTACGGGGCTGTCCTTTTCCCTTAAATGGGTCAAGGTAAGATGGTTCTTTGCCGATGCGGCGGCCAGCATGAGTTATCGTGGTGTTGCGAATATGGCCTTTATGCTGGCTCTCGCGGCAAACATGGGCGTTGAAACGATGGTGGGTAGCTTCCGAGATACCACCGATAGATGGCTAACTCAACGTTTAGCGGCAGATATCTATGTCTACCCTACGAGTAATAATGCGAGTCGAATGAGCCATTGGTTAGAGAGTCAACCAGAAGTTGACCGCGTATGGTGGCGTTGGGAAGAAGAAATGCCCAGCAAATATGGCATGATGCAAGTCGTGAGTACTGGCGATTCTGTTGGCGAGTTGGACTCTCTGACGGTTAAAATTGCTATTCCAAACTATTGGTATCATTTACATCACTCAAGAGGCGTGATGATTAGTGAGTCGATGGCTCTAAAACAAGGCTTAAGACCAGGTGATTACCTGAATTTAGGTAAACCGTTAGGTCGCAATTGGCAAGTCATCGGTGTGTATTACGACTATGGCAACCCTTATCATCAAGTGCTTATGTCACAAAATCGTTGGCTCGCTCATTTCTCGGGATCAGGTGATGTTGCCCTTGGTGCGGTACTTAAGGATAAAGACCAATCAGTTTTGGTGCAGCGGCGACTACAGAGTACCTTTAGGTTAAACACCGAGCGTATATATGACAATACGACTATTCACAAAGAAGCGATGCAAACCTTTGACCGTACTTTTTCGATTGCCGATACACTGGGTAATATCACACTGGTGATAGCGGTTTTTGGTATTTTCTTCTCGACGATAGCAGGTGAAGTCTCTAGGCAGCGGCATACGTCGTTATTACGCTGTTTCGGTATTTCAGGAAGAGAGCTTGTGCTGATGGGCGGCCTGCAATTGTTGGTGTTCGGATTGATTTCCGCCGCCATCGCGATGCCGTTGGGTATCGCCTTAGCGCAGTTAATCGTCGATATTGTTATTAAGCAGTCCTTTGGTTGGTCTTTGCAGCTACAAATTGTGCCGTGGCAATATTTAACGTCATGTTTGTGGAGCATGTTGGCGCTGGTGATCGCTGGCGCGATTCCGGTGTTAAGACTCATTAGGAATTCACCGATCCACTCATTAAGAGATGCGTTGTAAATGAATCGACTGCAGAAACTTATTTTTTCATGTTGCTTAGTGGTGGTCGTAGCGGTGTCATTTGTTGGGATCCTTAAAGAGGATGAGCAACGCATCACTCGCTCGAAAACATCCCACATCAATACGATATTTGGCTCCCCGGGCAAGAAAGTTTTTGAGCCGGTATTGCCTGATCGTGTCGTGACATTACCTAAGGATTTTCGCTTTCACCCCGAGTATCAACATGAGTGGTGGCAACTTGTTACGAAATTGACCGATGAGCACGGACAAACGTATTGGATGAGATGGCGCTTCTTCCGCTATGCCAGTGATGATCGAGTGAAGACAGGCTGGGAAGATCCACAAATTTATATCTCTAACGTCGTGTTGACTAGCCATCTTGGTATGTTTACCGACCAACGAATTGCTCGCGGTGGTGTAGGCCAAGCGGGGGGCGTGAGTCGGCCCTTTAGAGTATGGATTGATGACTGGTCTTGGCGTTCTTTATCGAACGATCCTATGCCTGGTAATTTAAAGATCTCGACGGAAACATTTAACGTTAACTTGCAGTTTGAACGTAACGGGCAGTATGCGGTTATCGGAGAGAATGGCTATCATATAAAGCATGATCTTTTACCACGAGCCTCTTACGCGATTGAAGCGCCATTTATTAAGTCTTCAGGACAAATTTCGCTTCCTAATGGTAAGAGCTTTAAGGTGATAGGCAATGCTTGGCTCTCAAAAGAGTGGGGCAGTGAATTGGTGGGTGGTAATTACGTTGGTGAAGACAATTTTATTGTAAGACTGTCCGAGAAACGTGTTCTTATGGTTAGCCAATACCGATATAAAGATAATATGCCTTTCGTCAGCGCAAGCGTGATAGATGATGACGGACACGTTACCACCATTGACGATGATGCGATTACGCTAAAAGCGCTTAAGTTCACAGAGTTCAATGGGGGAGCTCGCGTGCCTTTAAATTGGAAGATCAGCATACCAAGTCATGATATTGACCTTGTCATTAAGGCTGGAAAACAGGTGAACTGGGTTAACTTTGTGGTTCCTCAGTGGCAAGGCCCAGTCCGTACTAGAGGTTCACATATTGTTTCCGGCTATATTCAACTGAGCGGCTACTAGTACAAACACCCCAGCCTTAGGACAGTTCGCAAGCTTCCATTCATCTAAAAAATGTTGTTACTCAGCAACATTTTTTCTTTTGCTACTTTTTTTCAGAATTTTCTAAATCAAGATGATATTGACAGCCGTACAAGCTACGCAGCTGTTTGTCATCACCAGCATCTTTCTGCACTATACTATTCATAGTTGGTGTATTATTTTATGGATATCTCGAATAGTTTCCTGTTAATATTCGGTTATTCCTACAATTAACCTCCGTACAATCGATTTTTTCTGTAAATTAACTAGATATAGAATCTAACTATTCAAACAAAACGAATAACTATAAAGGGTTTATCTATGAACGACGTCATTCGTGACTTTTTTAAGATGGAATCAGCAGGTGGTATCATCTTGGTGATTACAGCTGCGATTGCGATGGTTGTTGCTAACTCTCCTCTCAATGAGCTTTATCAAAGCGTACTTCATACCTACGTGTTTGGTTTATCTATTTCTCACTGGATCAACGACGGCTTGATGGCGGTATTCTTCATGTTGATCGGTCTAGAAGTAAAACGAGAGTTACTAGAGGGTGCATTGAAGTCTCGCGAGACTGCGATTTTCCCAGCCATTGCTGCAGTAGGCGGCATGGTCGTTCCTGCACTTATTTACGTTCTCTTTAATTCAGGCGATCCTGAAGCAATGAGCGGCTGGGCGATTCCAGCAGCAACGGATATCGCTTTTGCTCTTGGTATTATGGCGTTACTTGGTAACCGCGTACCAGGATTGCACTTAAAGTATTCTTGTTGGCGCTAGCAATCATTGATGACCTAGGTGTTATGGTTATCATTGCGTTATTTTACACCAGTGACTTGTCAACACTTGCCCTTACAATTGGCTTTGCAATGACAGCACTGCTGTTTGCGCTGAACTCGAAGCAAGTGACAAAACTGCCAATTTACCTCGCGGTTGGTTTGGTATTGTGGGTCAGCGTATTGGCTTCTGGTGTCCACGCAACGTTGGCTGGTGTTGTTCTTGGTTTCGCTATACCGCTTCAAGGTAAACCGGGAGAGCACTCTCCGCTGAAACACATGGAACATACACTCCATCCTTATGTGGCTTTTGGTATTTTACCGATATTTGCTTTCGCGAACGCAGGCATCTCGCTGCAAGGCGTATCAATAGAAGGTTTAACATCAATGCTACCTTTGGGTATCGCAGCAGGTCTATTGATTGGTAAACCTTTGGGCATCTTTACCTTTAGCTGGGCTGCAGTGAAGTTTGGCGTGGCTAAGCTTCCTGAAGGGATTAACTTCAAGCAGGTGTTTGCAGCTAGTGTGCTATGTGGTATTGGTTTCACCATGTCGATTTTCATTGCTTCACTTGCGTTTGTGGGTGTTAGCCCTGAATTTGATACCTACGCAAGATTAGGTGTCTTGATGGGGTCGACGACTGCGGCGATTCTTGGTTACGGCTTACTTAATGCCTCGTTACCAAAGGAAGCAGCACCTGAGCCAAAAGAGCAATATTAAATCCTCAGGAATAACTTGATGTAATTAAGCCCAACTTCGGTTGGGTTTTTTTGTCTTAGAGGTCATGGTGACGTTAGCTTGCGGTGACTGTGATGGGGCGTGCAGACTGATTTTTATCCAATGGTGTTCACTTTCGCCCTTAGGGTGAGATAAAGGTAAGATATTCCTCTAATCGCTTTCTTTAGATAGGATGCATCGCTAGAATGGCGCTTCTTTATAAGGGGAGTTCAATGCACCAATCACTGAAGTATATCACGGGTTATCCAGCAAACCTGATTGAGCAAGTCTCAGGATTAGTAGAGTCGAATCGTTTTATCACGTGGTTTGAGCAGCGTTACCCTGACACGCACCAAATAAAAAGTGAAAAGGCGTTGTTTGATTACACGATGCAAATCAAACAACGATTTATGAAAAAAACGGCCCCAATCACTAAAGTGGTTTGGGATAGCAAGATTCATCTGATTAACAATGCGCTAGGTCTGCATACTTACGTCTCCCGAGTTCATGGTGGGAAGCTGAAAGCAAAGAATGAAATCCGTATTGCGAGCATTTTTAAAGATGCCCCGGAGCCTTTACTGAGAATGCTAGTGGTGCATGAACTGGCTCATGTTAGGGAGAAAGAGCACGATAAAGGGTTTTACCAATTGTGCTGTCATATGGAACCTAACTATCATCAGCTTGAGTTTGATGCCCGTCTTTTTATGATTTACAAAGAGTTGATGAATGAAAACGCCAAAAAACGTTAACAAAAATACCGCTAAAGAGTTGCAAACGACGCCTGTAATCGAGAAACGAGCGGCGGCGGGCCTACATAAAAATAACCGACATCATGGGCGATATGACTTCGATGCTTTGGTGAATGTCGTTCCTGCATTGAAAGCGGTCATGACGAAAAATCCCAATGGCGAAGATACGATATCGTTTTCTGATCCTTTGTCGGTTAAGTTGCTTAATAAAGCGCTACTTATGTCTGAATATGGCGTTGAGTTTTGGGATATTCCGGAAGGGTTTTTGTGCCCTCCAATTCCAGGGCGAGCAGATTACATTCATTGGTTAAGTGAGCACTTAAACCGAGATCTAGCCAAGCCCGGTGCAAAAATCAAAGTGCGCGCGCTGGACGTAGGCGTCGGGGCTAATTGCATTTACCCTATTATTGGTGCATCGCAGTATCACTGGAACTGGGTTGGTTCAGAGATAGACGCTAGTGCCATTGAAGCTGCAAGACACATTGTTGATAATAATCCGTCGCTGGCAAAAAAAATCGATATTCGTCAGCAAGCGAACCCAGATACAATTTTTGAAGGGGTGATTCACCCTGGAGATTTCTTTGTTGTCACCACGTGCAATCCACCGTTTCACAAATCATTAGAAGAGGCGAGGCAGGGCTCGGAACGCAAAGTTAAGAACCTTGGGCAGAACCGCCAGCAAAGGGGCAGTAATGCAGCATCAGTTGAAACATCAGCCCTTAACTTTGGTGGACAAAAAGCTGAGTTATGGTGTCCGGGTGGCGAAGCCGCATTTGTCGCCAAAATGGCACAAGAGAGTGAGCGTTTTTCTAAGCAAGTGATTTGGTTTAGTACCTTACTTTCCAAAAAAGACAATATAAGACCACTGACCAAAAAACTGGAGCAATTAGGCGCGACAGAAATTGTGATACAAGAAATGGCGCAGGGTCAGAAAAAAAGCCGTTTTGTCGCATGGAGTTTTATGTCAACACAGCAGCGAAGTCAGTTTGCTAAAACGTTGAAGTAAGCGTTACTGAGAGAGCAATGATTGGTACTTCTTGACCATTGCTCTATTGCCTGCTTTCGATTCAAGGTCGATCAACACCCTCAAACTTGCCTTTTGATAGCCGTAGCGTTGGTTAAATGCCAACAAACGCAGACGAGCTTCTTTCAATTGATGGTTTTTAACCTCTATAGCCGCGAGTTGTATTGTCGCGTTTGGGCGTAGAGGTTGGTGATCAAGCGCTTTAACAAAATATGCTTCGGCTTTCTTTAGGTGGTTCGCCTTCAGCGCACACAATCCGGCATTTTCATAACTTGATGAGACTTGATAATAAAAAGGCTGCTCAATGGCTTGGTTAAAGTAGTGTTCTGCTTTTTTATAGTCCCCTTTTTTACACAGAAATGTCCCGTAGTTGTTTAAAACAGTTCCGTTGTTGGGGTAAGCGTTGGTCGCTCGTTCATAGGCGTGTTGTGCTGCTTTGACATCTCCAACAGTTTCATAGTAATAGGCTAGGGTTAATTCTGGGCGATAGTACTTAGGCGCATGTTCTATTGCCTTTTCAAAGTTCTGTTTTGCTCGGGCGTAATCCCCTTGCTTCATGTAACCGAGTCCCAACTCAATACGTGATTCGGCGATAGCAACTGGGTCTTTTTGCACATTATTCTTACTTTCATCAACCGTCACGCAGCCAACTAAAAGTGACATTACGATTAAAGCGAATGTCTGCCACTTCACCATGTTATTTACCTTTTTTGAACGCTCAATGTTATAAGCTCATGCTCTACATGATAAGCACTTAGACTCTTATCCGGTGTGGTTGAGCGCACCAGTGCGAGTGAACGCTCAGAAATAACGGACGTTGTAAAAGCAAGTTGCTCATAAAGTAAGCGAACGAAGTTAGAATAACGACTCTAATCTATATCTGGCGTATGAACTTCGCTACAGTATTGGCGAAGAAATTAAGTGGTGGCGCAAGAATGACTTTTGAAAAAAAACCATGGTTAAATACCTACCCAGATGATGTGCCAGAGAACGTCAACATAGACCGTTTTCCAAACATCAATGCGCTGTTTGAGCGCTCATTTACAGAATTTGCCGATAAGACTGCCTTTATCAATATGGGCCACTCTCTAACCTACAGAGAGTTAAATGAAAAAAGTGACGCCTTTGCGGCGTACCTGCAGTCGACGCTAGGTGCAAAGAAGGGCGATAGAATTGCCTTAATGATGCCTAACTTACTGCAGTATCCGATTACCATATTAGGCGCATTAAAAGCAGGTTTAGTGGTAGTTAATGTTAACCCTCTCTATACACCTAGAGAATTGGAACATCAGCTGAGAGACTCTGGCGCGACCATCATTGTTGCTGTCACCAATTTTGGTGATAACTTGCAAAAAGTCGTCGCGAAAACCAGTATAAAACACGTAATTTTAACCAGTATTGGTGATGCGTTGGCGCCCCATAAGCGAACATTAGTCAACTTTGTGGTGAAATACGTGAAGAAAATGGTGCCTAAGTATCATTTACCTAGCGCGATTTCTCTGCGTCGCGTGTTGACGGAAGGTAAGAAGCTAGACTTTAATCCACCGAGCATAACAAGTGATGATTTAGCGTATCTACAGTATACTCGGTGGCACAACTGGTTTAGCGAAAGGGGCGATGCTGACACATCGAAACATCATCGCCAACGTATTACAGGTGTTTGGTCATTTTGGTCCGCGTACGGCTCAAGAGCAAGAGCACGCCGTCACACCTTTGCCTCTTTATCACATCTTTGCCAATTCGGTGAGTATGATGTTGATGATGTATATGGGTGGTACAAACCTATTGATCACCAACCCAAGAGACCTGGATTCTTTTGTTAATGATCTCAGTAAATACCCATTTACGATGGTGTTTGGCTTAAATACTCTGTTCGCTGCACTCAACAATCACGCCAAATTTAAACAATTGGACTTCTCTCATGCCGAATTCACCATCGCTGGAGGGATGGCAACACAAAAGCATGTCGCCGATGAGTGGCAAAAAATCACTAAGCATGCCAATTATTGAAGGGTACGGTTTAACGGAATGCTCCCCGGTAGTGGCGGGTGGTATTCATACTCAGCAATGTTTTGTTCCTGCCGTTGGTGTCCCGTTACCGAGTACAGAATTACGCATTGTGGATGAACAAGGTAATGAGCTAGGTATCAATCAGGTCGGGGAAATTCAGATCCGTGGCGATCAAGTGATGAAAGGTTACTGGAAGCAGGAAGCTGAGACTCACGCGGTGCTCACGGATGACGGTTGGCTGTATTCTGGCGATATTGGAAGAATGGATGAACGTGGGGTTTTCTTTATTGAAGACCGTAAGAAAGACATGATCCTAGTGTCTGGATTTAATGTATTCCCGACGGAAATTGAAGAAGTTGCCACGTTACACGCAAAAATTGTTGAAGCTGCTGCTATTGGTGTGCCAGACGATGTCGCAGGCGAAAGAGTAAAGTTGGTGGTCGTTACCAACGGACAAGTGACAGTCGAAGAGATCAAGAAGCACTGTCGACAGCATTTAACCAAGCTACAAAATACCGAAAGTAATCGAATACCGAGATTCATTACCAAAAACCAATGTTGGTAAAATCTTACGACGAGAGCTGCGATAAGTCAGTCGCGGGAATGCAGAATTAGAAATCCCTAAAGATGTGCGTCTTTAGGGATTTTTTCTATGCTAGCCGTGGTGGCTTAATGCTAACCATGACTCAATTAAGAACACTAGTCAGTCACGGTAAAATTGTCCGCGCTGAAGTGATCCAAATCGTACGGTGTTTGCTGATAAACACAGTAGTTCAACCAGTTGGCAAATAGCAGATGTCCATGACTACGCCAGCTGGCACAAGGCTTGTTATCTGGGTTATTGTTGGGGTAATAGTTAACCGGAATCGTAAGCTCCATTCCCTCGCCAAGATCACGAACATACTCGTTATGAAGAGTCAGTGCATCGTATTCCGGATGACCAGTTACAAATACGTTTCGTTTATCTTTTGTCGCTGCTAGGTACACACCAGCGACGTCAGATGTTGCGAGAATGTCGAGGTCGGTGTGTTCTTCTAAGTACTCAACCGAGAAGTCTGCATAACGTGAATGTGGCGCAAGAAACGAGTCATCGAACCCACGTAGCACAGGGTGATAGGGCTGGTGGACTGAATGGTGATAGACACCAGATAGTTTTTCTTTACGTGTCCGTTTTGGCAAATTATAAAGCAGTTTTAATCCTGCTTGAGCTGCCCAGCACACATAGAGCGTTGAGGTCACATGCTTGTTTGCCCAATTCATAATGGTTTGTAGGTGATCCCAGTACATGACATCTTCAAACTGAACTAAGCCAAGAGGTGCGCCTGTGATGATTAAACCATCGAAATTACGGTTTTTAACCATCTCAAATTGGCGATAGAAATTGTCGAGGTGTTCTGTCGGTGTGTTTTTACTTGGGCGATCGTCAATGCGCAGTAGCTCTATATCCACCTGAAGAGGGCTATTTGAGAGTAGTCTTAAAAATTGAGTTTCCGTTTCAATTTTTTTAGGCATGAGGTTGAGGATGAGCACTTTAAGCGGGCGGATCTCCTGAGAAGATGCACGAGTTTCCGGCATGATAAAGATGTTTTCTTCACGAAGTACATCGGATGCGGGCAGTTGGTCAGGAATCTTAATTGGCACAGCTTACTCCCTAAGCTAATTGGTGTTTTGGACGTCTATACATCTAAAGTTAACTGAAACATGTAGTCTTGTCGACCGTTAATTGGTACCAAGTCGACCACAACATTGACTTACGCGAGATTTCCCCCTGATGACGAAAGTAATTTCTGTATAATGAACCGAATATAACCGCAGCGTGTAATCATTGGATTATTGTGACGAAATTGATATTAATTCGGGGTTTACCGGGTTCGGGTAAATCAACCTTGGCGCAGACCCTATCAGCCTTCCATATCGAAGCAGATATGTTCTTTGTGGATGACTGTGGTTTGTACCAATATGACGCGTCTCGTATTGAGGAGGCGCACCTTTGGTGCCAGGGTCAAGCTGAACAACAACTGTCGCTTGGTAACGACGTGGTGGTTGCCAATACGTTTATTCGTCGCTGGGAAATGAAAGCGTATCAACAGATGGCGATACGCCATAATGCAGAGATTGAAATTAGAGTGTGCCGGGGGCGTTATGCCAATATCCATGGTGTAGAGCAAGCTGTGATTGATAAAATGCAACGTCGCTGGCAAGACTAAGTCGTTGCATTTTTTTAATCGCGAAGCAGCTTGATATTAAGCGGCGAGTTCGCTATTGATGATAAGCAATAAGCAATAAGCAATAAGCAATAAGCAATAAGCAATAAGCAATAAGCAATAAGC
This sequence comes from Vibrio sp. GJ43-1, assembly GCF_055808835.1. Classification (NCBI taxonomy): domain Bacteria; kingdom Pseudomonadati; phylum Pseudomonadota; class Gammaproteobacteria; order Vibrionales; family Vibrionaceae; genus Vibrio; species Vibrio sp. GJ43-1. The sequence goes on from NZ_CM147884.1 coordinate 1,709,231, forward strand.
AATATGAAATAGGAAAAGATAGATGGCAAAACGCTCACCAATTGTTGAAATGACGTCATATGGTATTTACTCTACGTGGGATTCTAGCGCGAAAACATTGCCGAAAATTCAGGAGTTTACGACTAACGTTACCGCCGATGAACAGGTGGAGTTTGGTTTCACTGTGAACATCAAAAAGGCCAAAGGCGAGCGAATTCAGTTTTGTATTTTCCATCCCGGCATTGTCGGTAAAAAAGGGCAAGTATTAGAGCCTTTTGATGGGGAAGAACACATCAATAGTAATGATTGGGACTTCTATTTAGGCGATACGATTCAGTTGCTCCATCCAACAGAGGGACTAGAAAGCAATTTGGGTGAATGGAAGATGGAAATGTCGTTACAAGGCAAAGTCGTCGCGGAGAAAAAATTCAAAGTGATGGCGAGAGACGAGGGGCAGTTTTGGAAAAATCGCGGCTTCTAGTGACCATTCGGCTGAATAGCTTTGTACATAGAGTCGATGATAAGCAACGTTTAATCCAGCTCGCGAGTGATCTGAAGTGTCAGTTGAAGCGTATCCGACGATCTCGAAACTGGACATTAATTGGCAACCCCCAATCATTGTCCCGCTTCGCTCTTGAATCTGATGTGGGGTGGATTGCTGTGGCGGTTGATAAAGTGTTGGCAGAGTATAAGTCACCTATTCAGCAGGTGTTGGAGCAAAATCCCGATATTACCGTGGCTGAACTGATGCATGAATCTGGTTGTAGCTTGGTAGAGGCACGAAAAGCCATTGATGAGTTTGAAGGGTTGTAGAAACGAACAATTCGACCCTGTAAATAATTCTGAGCGTATTCTTCTTTGTGATTTGGATTTAAGGCGTAAAAAAGCCACTCCGAATTCAGGGAGTGGCTTCAAAATACGTACTCTACGCTGTAACGTAAGCAATCACGAAGTCAGTGATTTTTACCATGTCATCAATGGCAATGTATTCTTCAGTGGTGTGTACTTTCGCCATACCTGTTGAAAGGTTGACGGTGGTTAGCCCTTTCTTATTGAAGTTATTTGCATCACTACCGCCACCCGTGTGTTTGGTGGTTGCTTCAATGCCATTCTTGGCAAAGGCTGCTTTTACTTGCAGTACGTGTGCATCATCTTCTGCGATAACAAAGGCGTTGTAAGCACGTGTTGATTCGATCTCAACCGTCGCGCCGAACTTTTTCGCTGAAGCTTCGAACGTTGCAATCATGTGCTCAACTTGTGCAGCCAGTTTGTCACCGTTCAAAGAACGTGCTTCGGCGATAACAGTGAGTTCAGGCATTACGATGTTTGTTGCCTGACCACCATTGATCATACCGATGTTTGCCGTGGTTTCTTCATCAATGCGCAGTAGCTTCATGTTCATGATAGCATCGGCAGCAACACTCGCTGCGCTAATGCCTTCTTCAGGAGCAAGACCAGCGTGAGCGGGGCGACCTAGTGATTTTTGCAATGATTTTCTGTTGCCCTGGTGCGCCAGTTACAATGCTACCAATTGCGCCGCCTGTATCAAGAACAATGGCTTTGTCAGATTGGATGAATGACATGTCGAAGTATTCAGAGCCAAACAAACCACCTTCTTCATGAACGGTGAAAGCCACTTCAATCGTTTTGTGTGCAACGTTTTGCTCTTTTAGGCATCGAACGGCTTCCATTACGGCAGCGATACCAGATTTGTCGTCTCCACCAAGGATCGTGTTGCCTTTCGAGCGAATAATACCATCTTCGATGATTGGCTCGATGCCAATACCAGGAGAAACGGTATCCATATGGGCGCTAAAAACAATGCTGCCTTCTAGGGTGCCTTCAAGTCGACCGTACACATTAAAACCATTGGTGTACTTCTCTGGAACGGGAAGTTTGCTAACGGTAAATCCAAGCTCGCCTAGCTGTTCAGATATTGCTTCTGCGATGGCTTTTTCGTTGCCAGATTCACTGTCGATTTTTACAAGTTCAAAGAAATGGTTGACCAAACGGTCCGTATTTACATGGGTCATAGAATTCTTTCAGGTTTAGAACAGGGAGGATTACTTTACACCCTATGTTTACGTGCTAGACCTGAGATAAATCAAAAAAACCGCCGCATTTCAGATTTATTGCTTAGTTTTGAGAGGATTTTTGCTTAGAAAATTGGTAACACGCGGCCATTGTAGTAGAAACAATCAATATGCTGCCTCCCCACTGCAAAAGCGTGAGCACTTCACTTAGAAAAAACACCGAAAATAGCAGTCCAAATAATGGTTCGGTTGCCATGAGTAATGAAGCATGACTGGCACTTAAAAATCTCACGGAGTAATTCTGTAGAAAAAATGCCAGCAACGTACAGGCTAGTGCAAGGTATAAAAGATAAAGGGTTTCTTCTAGCCCAAATAATGAGAGCATCTGTATCGTTTGGGTGGCGTTATAATTGTAAATAATGAGTCCAAGCATCGACATGGTGACGACGGTGAGCTGAATGAACGTCACCAATTCTAAACTTAGCGCCGAATCACTCAATGCTTTGCGGCAAGCCACCACCATAATCGAGCGTAGGATGGCTGCGGTCAGTATCAGAATGACACTGTCGTTAAGGTCTATGTCGTTTAGGACAATGGCATGCCAATTGGTATTGGACGCTAATACGATGCCTATTACCCCTAACAAGCAGTACAAGTAGAGAGACACGGGAAGTATTGTTTTTAGCCAAAGACGTTCTATAAACGGGGTAAAGAGCACACAAAGGCTTATAAGTACGGCAACTTCACTTGCTTGCGTTAACATTACGGCCCACGTTTCGGTAATGAAAATACCGGTAAGAATGAAACCGGTCGTCATGCCTACCGTTAGGTAGCGACGAGGAGAGACGAAAAAGTCCGCCACCACATTTTTTCTAACAAGAATCGATCCGAGTACTAGGCTACTTATAGCAAAGCGTGCAAATAGAAGTTGTTCTAGTGGCATTAGGGTCAGTAATTTCTTTGATACCCCATAGCTCGTTCCCCACATGACGGAAACGAACAACAGTCCCAATATGGCAATACTTGATGGTAGTCCATATGCATAATGTCGGCTAATCTGCATTTGTCTGATATTCTTCCGTTAAATAACACTGTGCTTATGCTAACTTATGAATAGCGAAATAATAATATCTCCAGTAGTCAAAGGAGTGATGACCAGTGGACACAAATAAATTGATGGGTCTCTTACCCGACATCGCCGCGTTTGTCGTTGTTGTTGAATCAGGAAGTTTTACGGCTGCCTCACAACGTCTTGGTGTGACGCCATCTGGGGTGAGTCGTCAGGTGAGTCGGCTTGAGTCGGCGCTGGCGACCGATTTACTTGAAAGAACGACACGAAAGCAGGTCACCACAGATGCTGGTAAGGCCGTCTATGAATTTGGGAAAAAAATCATGGAGGCAGCCACTGATATTTCAGTTATCACAAGTCAAGGTGACCAAGAGATAACTGGCGAGTTGAGGATTGCCGCCCCAAAAGCCTTTAGCCGTCATATTTTGGAACCGCTGCTGCTGTCGTTTTTAAGGCAATGTCCCAAGGTCAAATTGAGGCTATTTGTGAGTGATGATTTTGTTGATCCGTTTGGTCACAATTTAGATATCGTCTTTGAGTTGACACATTCACCGCGTGAAAATCTTGTCGCCAAGAACCTAGGGAACATTAAAACAGTACTATGCGCGAGCAAAACGTATTTGCAATCAAATGGTGTACCATTTGAACCTAACCAGCTATTACAGCATCAGTGCTTATTCTTAAACGAATCACCTAATGACAATCAATGGGTTTTTACTCGTGATGACGATGTGGTGAAAGTACAAGTCGATGGGCGCTTTAGTGTGAATCATTCAGAAATGCGACTAAATGCGGTACAACAAGACTTTGGTATAGGGGTATTTCCGGAGTTTGTTGTTCGGGAAGCCCTGCTGAAAGGAGACGTACTTCCGGTACTGCCTGATTGGAAAATTAACTCACGGTATCAGGGGCTCGTGGTGATGCAGTTTCCACAATCCAAATATATGCCAGCACGTCGGCGAGCGTTTATCGACTATATAGTGGACGCGATGGCATAGTGGACGCGATGGCATAGTGGATGCGATGGCAGAGCCGTCGACGTAGCAAGTAATAGAATGCTCTGGGGTGTGAGATGAAGCGCATGTCGTGATGAAGGCGCTTCATTATCGTGATTGTGGCCGTCGAATTGAGTAAAACGTTTAACGAGTAAAACGTTGAGGAAAATCGCTAAAAATACCGTCAACGTAATCACGCAGTTTGAAAGATTTTGGATTGTTGACGGTATAACACCAAATAGATACCTGTTTTCGCCTTAATGCTTGTACATGCCGTTGGTTCAGCCAGCGGTAGTTTAGGTGGCAGCTATAGGCTTCCACGTCGTCGATCAATCGAAGTAATTTGTTATTGAGTCTGTTTCCCAATACACCTAGTTTGATTCCCAGATTAGCCGAGTAGAGCGCTTGCATGACGCTGGCGCTAAAACTGGAAAGGAGCAGCTGTTCGCGGTTGATAGCGCTAGCGGCAAGATCGCGTTCAAGTAACGATACAACGTGATGGGCATCATGTGTGTCTATCTTGATTTCCAGATTGACGCAAAGCTGGTTCTCATCGCAATACTGCAACAGCGCCTTTAACGTTAATATGGGCTCTGCTCGATATTGTTTGTCTTTCCATGCGCCAAAATCGAGTTGTTGTAACTGCGCCAGTGATAATTTGTCGACACGACCGTGTCCATTGCTGCAGCGATCAACCGTATGATCGTGACAAATCACAAGAATGTCGTCCTGAGTGGGCTGTACATCCACTTCAATCCAATTCAAACCCAGTCGTTTGGCTTCCCTGATACTAATTAAGGTATTCTCCGGGTGGGTTCCTGCAACACCACGATGTCCAGCCACAATTAAGCTCATAGATTAATCCTGTTTCTTTTTACGCTTGAGCTGCGTCAGTCAATGGGATCATTCTATGGCTTAACTCAATGAACGACAATTGAAAATACGCCGCAACGATAGGGGGGTGTATTAGAGGATGTGGTTATGTTGCGAATTTGTAAATAAAAGGCTATCTTATCGAAAGAGATTAGACCAGTTGAAGTCATGATGAAAATACATAACATAAAAGGCTATATTCAACAGATATACTTAGTTGAATATCCAGATAAATTGTTACTGCTTGATGGTGCAAGCCGAGCCGACGTTAGCACTATTTGCCACTTTATTACTAAAGAGCTGACTCGTCCATTGACTGACCTAAAAGTCGTGGTGGTCACTCACATGCACCCTGACCATGCAGGCGCAGCCAATCGCCTTAGAGCACTTTGTGGCTGTGATATTGTGTCTTCTAACGAAACCCATCAATGGTATCGAGGCATTGACGGATTTTTCATGCACCTTGCTGATCTTTCATTAGCGTGGTGGATGGCGAGTCGTATGGGGAAACCACGAAAGAATTTATGGTATAAAAAGTCGCTCACTCCACAGTTTGGTGTCGTGGATGGTGATCGGATCCCCAATTTTTCGGATTGGCAGGTCATTGCAACGCCCGGTCATACCGATAGGGATATCTCTGTTTACCACGCAGGGCAGGCGGTTATTTACGTGGCGGACCTTATGGTGCAAGTTAAGCAAAATTTGGTGGCACCATTTCCAGTTTTTCACCCTAATCAATATCGAGCGTCGATTAAGAAAGTGTATCAACTGAATGCGAAGCAAGTGCTGTTAGCGCACCGCAGTCCGGTCACCTTTGATCAAAAAGCCATGGAGCACTTGTTGGATACGGCGCCAAGAACGCCAGTGACTCACTGGCGGGTGGTTAAAATTAAAACCAAAAAGCTATTGAATGGATTGTCTAATCGTTTTTCTTGATCTGAGCTTTGTCTTGCTTTGGAAAAATGAGTGAGTCGGTATCGAACCCCGCTTTATTTGCTTTTTGAATATAGTTGTCTAGTGCTTCTTGGGGTAGGGTTGGAGTTCGGGAAAGAAGCCAGAAGTAATCCAAATTGTAGCCACTCACTAGTGCTACCGAGTAGTCGTCCTCAAGATAGTAAACGACATAACTACCATAGAAAGGCCCAAAAAAAGACACCTTTAGATGGGCGATATCTGGTGTATCGACGAACTTAGCTTTCCCTTCTGCTTCGGACCATTCATTGTCTTCACGGTTCCAACCACGATTGACGACTTTTACTGAGCCATCTTTGTTAATGGAGTAAAATGCGGAGACATTATCTAAGCCGCGCTCAAAGCTATGATCCAATCGAGCGACTTCGTACCATTGTCCGAGATAGCGATTAAGTTCAAATTGGTTAATAGGCTGTACGGTGCTCGGCATACCAGTACAAGCGGTCAATAGCACCATCATGCTAAGCATCATGAATTTACGAATGTGAAGGTCCATCTACGTTTCCTGATTGAGAATACTTCTTTGATTATAAATGTTTATTTGAAATATCAACGATCAAACTCGACAAATATTGCATAAAACTGGTATTACGCATACTCTCGTTAACGGTCTAAAAGTCAGAGTTGGCTACAAAGGTAATCACAATTAATGTTTGAAATATTTCTCGTTCTTGCAATGCTGGTCGGTTTGTTCTTTGTCGCGCTTAAATTTTTCGTTAAACAAGAAGATACCAAAACCTATCGATATAAAGCGAAAGGACCCATCTTATCGGCGCCTCAAACCGCATTTTATAATGCATTAAGAGAAGCGGTAGGCGAGCATGGGTTGATCCTTACGAAAGTCAACCTTTCCAATGTGGTTACACCGACCCAAACGGCCAATAAAAAACAGTGGTACATCGCCAACAACGTGATAGCAAAAAGCTACTTCGATTTTGTTATTTGTGACCCACGTACGCTGCAACCTCGCGTGGTGATTGAATACGATGATGGTCAAAAGTTGCACCAGGGGAAGATAGAACGTCAAAAACTAATTATACAAGTCTGTAAATCTGCGGAACTGCCGTTGATTGGTGCAAGTGTTAAAATGAGCTACCAAGTGAGTAAATTACGCCGCCTTATTGGAGCGCACATTGATCTTATCGAGCCAGAGAAAGAAGTTCGGTTCTGTAAACGTTGTGGTAGTCCAATGAACATCAAAACGGCAACGCAGGGCAATTTGAAAGGTCGTCGATTCTTCACCTGCAGTCGCCAGCCATTATGTCAGTACACAGAAAATTATAATGTTGTGTTTGAAGACGACCCTGAACGTCCTTAGTGACCACTGAGAAAATGGAAAAGAGTTGTATTTTCAGGGACAAAAGCACAAAAACAAAGCGAACTGGTGATATAAGCGCCAAACAACATCAAAAATACAAAAATGTGCTTGCACAGCCCAATATCTCTCGTTAATATCTTCCTCGTTCTAAGGAATAACGCCCGCTTAGCTCAGTTGGTTAGAGTACTTGCATGACATGCAAGGTGTCACTGGTTCGAGTCCAGTAGCGGGCACCAAATCCTTAAGTTTACCTTTTAGGTAAGCCGTTAACAGCGTAACAATATGCCCGCTTAGCTCAGTTGGTTAGAGTACTTGCATGACATGCAAGGTGTCACTGGTTCGAGTCCAGTAGCGGGCACCATATCTTTAAGTTTATCTTTAAGTTTATCTTTTAGGTTCGCGGTTAACAGCATAACAATTTGCCCGCTTAGCTCAGTTGGTTAGAGTACTTGCATGACATGCAAGGTGTCACTGGTTCGAGTCCAGTAGCGGGCACCAAATTCAATACAAAAAAGCCCACTTTATGTGGGCTTTTTTGTATCTGCAGAATCGTTGATATCAGACCATTCTTTCGGTATATAAAAAGCGGGCAATCGTGCTGGCTTAGTTCTTTTCCCTTGTCGCCACTGCTTGAGTTGATTGACATAAGTTAGGATGTGCGCGACGGCGACAAATAATTGGTTCGGTACCATTTGGTCTATTTGTGTGGTGCGATAAATTGCGCGCGTCAGTTCAGCACTTTGTATGACTTCTACATGATGCTTCGTTGCTAATTTCTTGATATAAATCGCGACATCGTCTCTACCTTTCGCCACGACGAAAGGCGCTTCTGCCTGCGATAGGTCATAGATCAGAGCGACAGCGTAATGCGTTGGGTTGACCAAAATGACGTTAGCTTTAGGCACTCTCTCATTGGCATTTCTTTTTGCGTTCTGTATTTGAATTTGTCGAATGCGCGCTTTGACTTCGGGTCTCCCTTCTTGCTCTTTGTGCTCATCCTTCACTTCTTGCTTAGTCATTTTCATTTGCTTGGTAAACTCGTGGCGTTGGTAAGGGAAATCTAACAAGCCAAATAGCAACACGAGAAAAAGTAGATAGCTTAAGTACTCTACGGTAATGGAAGAGATGGAAAGTACGACTGTATCAAAATGCGATCCAATTAAATTGGTAATAACAGAGATGTAGCGAGAAATTACCCAGTACAAAAGGGTGAAGAATAGCGTGACCTTAACGCTGTTTTTCGCCAGTTCAACCAGAGATTGGCTGGAGAATATGCGTTTCAACCCTTTAATGGGGCTTATTTTTTCAAACTTCGGTACCAATAAGGAAGGGCTAAAAACCCATCCACCAAGCAATGTAGAACCAATTACCGCAGCGATAGCCTGATAAATTAACAAGGGGAAAAAGAGCATAATCATGCCAAACAAAGCACTGCCGAGTAGCTCTATAGCGGAAATAGGCTGGTGGATGTCATTAATGGTAAACTGGAAGCATGCTAAGAATAACTCGACGAATGTCTGTTTAATGGTTTCTAGGCTCGCAATATAGTAGCCAACGACGCAAATCAGTGTGACGGAGGATACGAACTCTTTAGCACGGGGTATTTGCCCTTCATTGCGTGCTTTATTGAGTTTGTGGTGACTGGGTTGTTCGCTTTTATCGCCAGAATCTTGATTGTCAGCCATTGGGTAGCCTTAGCATATAAAGCAAATGGTCGTTGAGCTCAATGACCAGATCGAAGTAATGGTCTCCAATCCCTGTCAATGAAGCCATCAGAGCAAAGAGTCCAAGTAACATTGTCATTGGAAACCCTAGAGCGAAAACGTTCAGTGCTGGTGCTGCTTTATTCATTAGACCAAAAGTAATATTACTAAGTAGCATTACAACAATTGCAGGTACCGCAACGAGTAAGCCGGTTGCGAACATCCATGACACCATTTTAAGTACATATTCTATGCTGTTGAATGGAAAAACTGAGTCCAGAGGCCAAAAGTGAAAGCTTTGTTTAAAGACGTAAAGGATAACAAGGTGGGCGTCTAAGGACAGAAAAAGTAACATAGCAGTGATAAACATAATTCTTCCAATAATCGCAATGCTCACACCATTGGCCGGATCATTCATGACAGCCATTGCCAGCCCCATTTGCATAGAAATGGCTTGTCCTGCCACTGAAAAGATAGTGAAAAATATCATTACGGCGAAGCCAATTAAAAATCCGAAAATTAACTGATATAAGGTAAAGATAAGGGTGTCGATTGAAAATGGGTTAAACGCGGGAACATGGTGAATAAGAGGCGCGAGCAATAAGGAAAAGAGGAAGGCAAACAGTACTTTTACGCGAACCGGAATAACCTTATCTCCAAAAAACGGCGCGATAATAAATAGCCCGGTTAACCGAACAAAGGGCCACCATAATATGCCGAGCCACTGAGTTATGTCGGTAAACGTCACGGTCATAACATTAGCCAATTTCACTTGGAATGGCGGTAAAAACGAAGATAAAAAGGTCGCTGATTTCTTGAATTAGCCAGTGGCCTGCCAAAATAATGGAGAGTAATGTCACCAAAAGTCGCGGTAAAAAGCTCAATGTTTGCTCGTTGACTTGTGTTACCGCTTGGAAAATAGCCACAACTAAACCAACAATTAAGCTTGGTAAAATGAGCACAGAAACCATTAAAATAATGACCCAAATAGCTTGGCTAACGAGTGTGACAGCTTGTTCTGGGCTCATGCGCTAATCCAAAAGCTACTCGCCAAGCTGCCCATTAATAGGCCCCAACCATCCACTACAACAAAAATAAGCAGTTTAAAAGGAAGCGAAACAATCAGTGGTGATAGCATCATCATCCCCATGGACATGAGTACCGAGGCGACAACCAAATCTATGACCAAAAATGGCAAAAACAGCATAAACCCAATCTGAAAAGCAACTTTGAGTTCGCTAAGTAAATAAGCGGGGAGCAAAATGAGAAACGGAATCTCCTTGTCAGTGGCCAGTGTTGATTCACCAGCAATTTTTGTCACTTGCTCTAACGCTTTACGTTGAGTTTGATCCAACATATATCGGCGTAATGGGACCTCTGCAATCGCAATAGACTGTTCCAGCGTAATTTCATCTTGAGAGTAAGGGAGGTACGCTTTATCGTAGATCGAAGTCCAGACGGGTCGCATGATCAGCAAGGTGAAAATGAGGGCAATTCCGACCAACACTTGATTGGGAGGCGTTTGTTGTAAGCCCAATGCTTGTCGAAGTATCGCAAGAACAATGACGATGCGGGTAAAACTGGTGCACATGATGACGAATGCAGGAACAAAACTTAACATCGTCATTAGGATTAAGATCTGCAATTTGACGCTGTATTCATTCCCTTCGGAGGTTTGAGATTCGGTAAGAATGGTCAGCGCTTCAGCATGCACTGTATTCGGCATTAGGGCGAGCGATGCGCCTGCGATAAAGTATATGAGTATCATCATCCTTGAAGGTACCTGCGTTACTGGATTGGTTTCTTCGTGATACTAAGCAGCCTGACACCGTACTGACCATTTTTGGCGACAATTTCTCCTGTGCCAAACGCTGTACCGTTAATTTTAATATCAACAGGCTCACCTTCGTGTTTCTCTAGCATAATGACATCGCCAGATTTTAGGCTGAGTAGTTCGTCTAGGATCAACGTTTTCCTCGCTACTTCAACGGTTATGTCGACAGGAATGCTCTTCAGTAGCGTGACGTTATTAATGCTTTGATACGACGAAGTTTCTGGTTCATCGTCTTCGAGATCATCAAGATCTAAGTCGCCTAAATCGGGAAGTTCATCATGCAGATTTAAATCGTCAGTGGACATAGTATTACCCTCGTGCGTGTTATCGTTTGCCTCGTGCCTGTTATTGTTAGCCATCAATAATTACTCCTAATTCAGAGTCAATAGCTTGTATTTTCCCAATAAACGTCGGTTGACCATTGACTTTAACCTGTAAGGTTTTACAAAGAGTGAGTGGGATGAAATGCCCCGGTTTAAGCTGTGATACCTCATGCATCGAGTACTGTCCCTTCATCAGCACGCAGCCTAATTCCACGGGTTGATAACGTAACGTGTTTAAAATTTCATCACTATCGAAGCTTTCGTCGTTGTTAAGTAGCGAACGAAGTTTTTTAACGTATTTGCTGTCAATCATGATGGTGATAACAGCCTCACATCCATCGAAATTGAAAGTCACAGAGACGCCAATATCAGAAGGTGGATGATCAGTGTGTTCCACCGCATAATGCCCAGCATCTGCAGTGAGAATGTTGGTAATTGCCATGGCAAGTTTTTGGAATAATCTGTGATGGGTTTGAGTGAGGACTAGTGGCACCTTCTTATTTTTTTTTGTGTTTTGAGGAGCATGATTATTTAAATGTTGGTGCAGTAATAAGTCGATGGTCTCGGGGGCAGTGTAGAAAAAAACATGACCAAATTCTTCGATATGCAAAACGGTTTGAATGTCGTCTTTGGAAGCGCTAGACGCTGAGGCAAAGTGCGTGCGTACGTGTTTTCCCGAGAAGTTAAATTTAAAAACATCCACGAGTTCATTAGAGAAGTGACTCGTATGTTTAAGCAAAAACTTACGCATTTTTAAATTGGGATTACCAAATTCAGTCAACGATATTTTATTCATGTCAAGTCCATATTGCTTGTTTTTTGACGCGGTCTCAAGTTTGACACGTCGATTATTCCTAACTATAGGTTATAGCAACCTCATTTCAATGTGGTTTGATTAGGAATTGAGGATGAGTGGTAATAACAATAAGGGTCTGAGTGCATATTGTGCAACAGTGACCTGAGAAGGCTAGGATATGATTCACTTAGACAAAGCATTGGGCGTGCATCCTGAAGTGGTGCAGTTTCGATTAGACCGAGCCGCGGTGTTAAGTTCAAACATTGCCAATGTAGATACACCAAACTACAAAGCAATGGATCTTACGTTTAACGCTGTTTTAAGCGGAATTGGTTCGACCAAAGCATGGGCTATGGACAGCAGCATGCAATATCGCATACCCGTTCAACGAACCCGCGATGGCAATACCGTTGAGTTGGAAACGGAGCAGGCTCGCTTTGCCAAAAATGTGATGGACTATCACCAAAGTTTGGCATTTTTACAATCAAAGATTAATGGCTTGAAGTCAGCGATTAAAGGGCAATAGTTACCGACTTTCGTACGGGTGTCGATTCGTACTCGAGGTACTCAGTAAAAGCGACGATTATGTTAAACGACTAAGGTAGGGAAACCATGTCATTTTTAGGGATCTACGAAACGGCTGGCTCAGCAATGAGTGCGCAAACCGTTCGGTTAAATACCATTTCTAGTAACCTTGCGAATGCAGATTCTGTATCTGGCGATCCGGCTAAGGTCTATAAACCCCTTAAACCTATATTTTCAGCGATTTATAACCAGTTCGATGCACAAGAATCTCATCGTAATGGTGTCGTGCCCATTCGAATTGCCGATGTGGTAGAAGTCTCCTCCATGATGGAAGGGCGTTATGAGCCAAATAATCCATTATCTAACCCAGAAGGCTACGTTTACTACTCTGGAATCAATGTAGTGAATGAGATGGCCGACATGATCTCCGCGACACGCTCTTTTGAAGCGAGCGTCGAAGTGCTAGGGAATGTTAAGTCAATGCAGCAATCGTTAATGGGCTTGTGGCGTAACTAGTCGCTTGAGACTTTAAGACTTTAAGACCTTGAGACCTTGAGACCTTAAGACCTTAAGACTTTGACAATAACCAAGGAATGGCAGATGACAACCATTAATGGCGCGGCGCAGGCAACCACTATCGAATCGGCATCAACATCGCCACCACAAAGTAACCCGAACAGCGCAGGGGCGCTGAAGAATGAATTTATTACCTTGATGGTGGCTCAGATTGAAAATCAAGATCCGTTGAATCCCACAGACGGTACGGAATATGTGGCGCAACTGGCACAGTTTTCTCAAGTGGAAAGCTCTGAGAATTTGGTGCAGCTTATGCAAGCGAATACGACGATGTTGGATAATTTGCAGGTGCTGAGCACCGCCGCGTTAGTGGACAAAACGGTGACGGTTAAAAGTGACCAACTTATTGCTTCATCGAGCAGCCGCCATCAGGGGTATTTGGATCTCACCCTTTCCTCGAACAATGTGACAATTGAGCTTATCGATGCCGTCGGCAATGTAAAAGCGTTACCACTGGGCGCTCATCCAGCAGGTCGAGTGGACTACGCCTTTGACGCCGATAATTTGGGTTTAAATGGCGTGTACCAGATGCGAGTGCAATTGGATCAGGGGCAGGAATATCAACCTGCAATTTACCAACAAGGTAAAGTTCAACAAGTCACTACACCCTTGGTCGGGGGAACGAGTCAGATAGACGTGACGGGAGTGGGGCAAGTTGCGTTTTATGATGTGGCAGCGTTTGCTCAGTAGATTGGTTATTGATTTGAGTAACAGTAACGGAGTAATCGAGGAAATTAGTCAATTTTAGGTTTGGTCTTTGACCAATATTTGTAAGTAAGGTGATGGCTGTCGTTCTCCACGAGATGATGTCTGGGTGGAGATAGCCTCTTTTAAGATGAAGAGGAAGGCACAATGAGTTTTAGTATTGCATTGAGTGGGCTAAATGCCTCGAACTCAGAGCTAAATAGTATATCCAATAATATTGCGAACGTATCCACCACGGGGTTCAAAGAATCACGAACAGAGTTTGCGTCTGTTTATAGTGGTAGTGAAGCGGGTGGTGTTGAAGTGGTCGGCGTATCGCAAAACTTTGAAAAAAGTGGCACGGTGACAGGGACCGGACGCTCGTTAGATATGGCACTGTCTGGTAACGGTTTCTTTGTTCTAGAAGACAGCAAAGGGCAAACCTTGTATACGCGCTCTGGTATATTCAACATGAATGCCGATGGCATGATTACCGCCAATAACGGTGGGTCATTACAAGGTTATTCCGTTGATGCCAATAACAATTTATTGCTTGGCTCGGTCGGCACGGTTCAAATCAGTACCGCATCCTTACAAGCTAAGGAGTCGGACAGCGTCGAGTTTGTCGCTAATCTAGATGCCAGAGAGGCCGCGCCAGTATTGGCTTTCGACTATAGCGACTCGTCAACTTACAACCATTCTTATACCACGCCCGTTTATGACTCCTTAGGTAATCCTCACACTATGAGCCAGTACTTTGTGAAAACGGCTGCCAACGATTGGCAGGTGCACGTATTGGTTGATGGCCAAGCCATTGATGGTACAGATAACTTAGTCCCCGCAGGGGCTCCAACGGCAACCGACAATGCAACGTTTTCGTTTAACGCTGATGGTACCATTGATGCAACAGGCACCACAGTGTATCCGATTACATTCAACCCTGCGAATGGCGCCAACAGCGTGACGGTTAATGTTGATTTGTCATCGGTCACGCAATATGGCAGTGATTTCGTCGTATCCAAAAATAGCCCCAATGGTTACACCTCGGGTGATTATGCCAGTGTGCGAATGGAAAACGACGGTCGTATTTTTGCAACTTACACCAACGGGCAATCTCAGTTGCAGGGCCAAGTGGTGCTTGCCAACTTTGCATCGCCTCAAAACCTCATTAAGACAAGTGATACCGCTTGGCTGCAAAGCTTTAGTTCTGGGACTCCGGTATTGGGAACCGCAGGCAGTGGCGTGTTCGGTGACTTAACGTCAGGGGCGCTAGAGGGCTCAAATGTTGATCTCACTTCAGAGTTAGTGGCGTTAATGACAGCGCAGCGTAACTATCAAGCCAACACGAAATCGATATCGACGTCTGATCAGCTCACCCAAGCACTTTTTAACGTGGTGTAGATTATGAACCCCATTTTATTTAGTGCCGCCAAAGGGGCTGAACGAACCATGTTGGCTCAGCATGTTCGAGCCAACAATTTGTCCCATGCCGACACCATTGGTTTTAAAGCCTTGATGGAGCATTCGACCCCAATGAAGTTGGAGGGGTCGGGCTTTTTAACTTCAGTGACATCGCGTAGTAATTCCGCCATTAATAATTTTGCTCAGGGCGAAGATATTCGCACTGAGCGGCCACTGGATGTCGCCATTAATGGTGAAGGGTTCTTTGCGCTGCAAGGGCTAGAAGGCGAGCCTAATGAATTGTATACACGAGCGGGAAACTTTCGCTTGGATGGCGCAGGGCAATTATATCTTGGTGAGCGACGGGTGATGTCTACCGATGGCCCGATGATCTTTCCTGATTTTGAGTTTGTCAGTGTGAGCGAAAATGGGTTGGTATCTGTCACGCCTATTGGCGGAGAAGCGTCGTTGGAAGTGGGTTCATTAAAAATGGTGAAGCCAGATACGGCCGATATGACGATGCATGCCAGTGGTCACTTTGTTGCCAAAAATGGCGAAGAACTCGATGAAGACTTTACCGTTCTGGTTCGCTCCGGTTATTTAGAAGCGAGTAACGTGTCAAGTTTGGAAGAACTGGTCAGCATCATGTCATTAACTAGGCAGTATGAAATGCAAATTGAAGTTATGGCATCTGCGGATGAAATTGCTCAAATTGGCAATCAGTTACTTAAGGCTTAAGGAAGATTGATATGCACAGCGCATTATGGATATCTAAAACAGGGATGGCGGCTCAAGATGCAAAAATGACCGCTATTTCCAACAATTTAGCGAACATCAATACGGTTGGTTTTAAGCGAGACCGCGTCGTGTTTGAAGACCTATTTTATAGCGTGGACAAACAAGCAGGAACGGAAACCAGCGAACTCAATGAACACCCAACAGGGGTGCAATTAGGTAACGGTGTGCGTGTGGTTGGCACAGAGAAAGTCTTCACGCAAGGCAGTATTCAAAATACTAATCAGCAGTTTGATCTTGCCATTTTGGGTGATGGTTTTTTCCAAATAGAAAATGCTGATGGAGAGTTACTTTACACCCGAAACGGGCAATTTCATGCTAATTCAGATGGTCAACTGGTGAATACGCAAGGTTATCCGCTGATCCCTGAAATCATTATTCCACCAGAAGCCACCTTAGTCAGTATTACCGCCGATGGTGTCGCAACGGCAACGATTCCGGGGCAAGTTAATCAAGAGGCTTTAGGGCAAATTACCATCGTGAAATTTATGAACCCTGCTGGTCTTTCAGCGCAGGGGGGCAATTTATTTTTAGAAACAGAAGGCTCGGGTGAAGCGGTAGAGCTAGTCGCTGGGACCGAAGGCTCTGGGCAGCTAAAGCAGGGCGCACTCGAAGGCTCCAATGTTCAAGTTGTCGAGGAGATGGTAGACATGATTGCGACGCAAAGAGCGTATGAAATGAGCGCAAAAATGGTCAGTGCCGCCGATGAAATGCTGCAATACATTGCGCAGCAAGCGTAGATAGCTCAGTAAAGGTGAAGATACGGTTAGGGATGATTACGATGCGACAGACGCAAGTTGTCAATGTAAAGAATGGCCTTGTTCATGTGTTGGTAGCTCAGAGTGAGGCCTTAATCAGACAAGGTTGCACGACATTGTTGATGGCTATTTTAGCTCTGATGGTAATGGGAATCAGTGGTTGTGCTGGGCGCTCTGATGATTTTATTCCCCCTTCTCCTAATGACGAAGCCTATGCGCCACCAAAGCTTGATTATAATGTGACGCGAGTAAGCAAAGGCAGCCTTTATACGGGGACTACCGCCATGACGTTATTTCAAGATCGTCGAGCTTATCGAGTTGGGGACATATTAACCGTCGTTTTAGATGAAAAAACCGAATCAGACAAAAGTGCTTCCACACAGTTTGGTAAGGACTCCAATGTCACTGTCTCGGCACCAACATTGGGCACAACCGTTTACGACGAAGGGACGGTGGCGCTAGATGCCAGTCGTGACTTTGATGGCGCAGCTGCAACGTCACAGGGTAACAGGCTAACGGGCTCTATTACCGTAACCGTCTACGATGTATTACCCAACGGTGTACTTAGAGTACGGGGAGAGAAGTGGCTGAAATTAAACCAAGGCGACGAGTATATTCGTCTTACTGGGAACGTTCGTGTCGATGATATTCAAGCCAATAACACCCTGTCTTCACAGCGAATCGCTGATGCACGCATTACCTATGCCTAGGTCGAGGAACGTTTGCGGACAGTAATACCGCAGGTTGGCTCACTCAATTTTTCACTTCACCTTGGATGCCGTTTTAATGGAAGTCATACGCTCACTTCGCTGGTGTTGTGATAAAAGCATTGATGCTTGGCTCTTCCCCTGTGCGTGTCTAGCCAACTGGTTTAGCTTGGTGGCACTTGTGCTGTGTTTATTGCCGTTAACGGTTTATGGCGCTCGACCTATCGCTGAAATATCAGTGGTGTACGGCGACAGGCAAAACCAGTTAATTGGTTATGGGTTAGTCGTTGGGCTTGATGGATCCGGGGATAAGTCTCAGGTCAAATTCACTCAGCAATCGGTGGTGAATATGATCAAGCAGTTCGGTGTCCAGCTGGACGATGCGACCAACCCTAAATTGAAAAATGTGGCGGCGGTAAGTGTGACCGCGTCGGTTGAACCTCATATGGGAGCGGGTCAAACACTGACGGTGACCGCCTCATCACTAGGGGATGCGAAGAGCCTTCGTGGTGGCACATTATTACTTACGCCACTGCGCGGTATTGATGGCGAGGTCTATGCCGTCGCGCAGGGTAGCTTGGTGGTGGGAGGCTTTAATGCTACTGGAGAAAATGGCACGAGTGTCACCCGGAACACACCAACAGTGGGGCGAATTCCAAATGGCGCGACGCTTGAAAGAGAAATTACCTCAGGCTTTGATAGCGATCCCACGATTCGTTTGCAATTAAAACAACCCAATTATGAAACGGCGCTGAATATATCCAAGGTGATTAACCAAACCTTCGGCGGTCAGGTCGCTAAGGCGATAAATAAAGGGCAAGTGGAAGTATCTGCGCCACAAGATAGCGAAGACAGAGTGATGTTTGTGGCGATGATTCAGGCACTTGAAGTCGATGAAGGACGAAAGTTACCTAAGGTCGTCTTCAATTCACGAACGGGGACGGTGGTCATTAGTCAGAACGTCACGGTATCTGAGGCGGCGGTAAGCCAAGGAGGGATTACCGTGACGATATTGGAGTCAGAATCGGTGTCTCAGCCCGGAGGGGCATTCAATACCGCAGGGGAAACCGCCGTGGTTCAAAATAGCCAAATTACTATAGATGAAGAAGATGCGACGACGATGGTGTGGCCAAGGGGAACCAATTTACAAGAAATCGTGGATGCCATTAACAATATCGGCGCGTCTCCAGAAGCACTCATGCAAATATTACAAGCGCTTGATGAAGTTGGCGCGATAAATGGGGATTTGGTGGTGATCTAATGATTGATTCAACGGCCCTGACCAGTATAGCAAAGCACTCAATCGTAGAGCGTTTTGTCACCGCTAAAATAGCGGCTGATACAAACTCGAATCAGCAAGGGCAGGAAGGCGTGCCGCGGTTAACGCCTAGTGTGGCGGCGCAGAGTGCCGTTACCCCTAAGATAATAGTTAAGCAGAATATCGCTACGTCAACGGTCGTGAAACAAAACCCCATCGGATTGGCGACGCAAGACGCTTTTCAAAGCAGCGTCCAGCGTGCTGAACCATTTAGCTATCCACAATTACATAATCCATCTCCGCTGCCACACTCATCGGCACCTTCGCATCTTTATCTTGATAACGTCTCTCTCGCACAGTTGAAACATGACAATTCACAGCAGGGGCTGATTGCCGCCGCACAACAATTTGAAGCGCTGTTCTTGCAGCAAATGCTGAAAAGAATGCGCGCCGCAAGTGAAGTGCTTAGTGACGATGACAACCCTCTTTCAATCAAATCAGCAGGCATGTTTCAAGAAATGCGAGATGCACAACTGGCACAGCAAATCAGTCAACAATCTTCTTTCGGTTTAGCAGAAATGATTTATAAGCAGTTGTCGGCTCAGGTGCCAGATTTAGGCGTTCAGGTATCCAACACTAAACAAAAGACATCGCAGTTTATGAGTGTAAATGAGATGACACTCGCTAAGGAGCAAGAATAATGGGATTGGTGAATATAGGGTTAAGTGGTGTGTTGGCAAATCGTGTTGCTCTTAATACCACCGCGCAAAATACAGCCAACGTGAATACACCGGGTTACAGTCGGCAGATTGTCAATTTTGACGCCACTTCCTCTGGTAATTTCGTTAACGGAATGAATCTTGGGGCGGGAGTGGAAGTGAACGGTATTCTAAGAATTGCTGAACAGTCCACCACCAATCGATTAAGAGAAGCAACCGAGTCATCCCAGTATACGCAGACCTATTACAGTGGATTATCGAGCTTAGAAAATCTGTTAGGAGCCGATGGACTCAGCTTAACTCAAGGATTGAATCAATTCTTTGCTGCAATTGATGAAGCCAGTGTCGCGCCGGAAAGCTTGGCATTTCGTCAACAGGTATTAACCAACGCGGACGCGTTGACACAACAATTTAATTCCATCTATTCACAGCTAAATCAGCAAGAAGCCGCACAATCTGAACGTTATAGCGCTGTAATAATGGATGTAAACAGCCAGTTAGAGAGCATTGCGAAGCTAAACCAAAAACTGCAAGAAGACGCCTTACTTGGAAAAAACGTGGCGGGTTTGCAAGATGCCATGGATAAGCATCTAAATGAATTGGCAACATCGGTTGATATTCAAGTGATTTATATGGAGTCAGGTGGCGTTGAAGTCTCCACCCCTAATGGTCAACCTTTGGTGATTGGTGGTTTTTCTGGTTCATTAGCAAGGGATTTATCTAATGGGGATCCGTATAGCACAGATTTGACGCTGTCTTTCCAATCCATGACCTCCTCAGTGGACGCTTCTTTAGGTGGAGAGCTTGGCGCCATGGAGCGCCTGAAGCAATTGCAGTTTGAACCGATTAAAGCCACGCTCAACGATTTAGCGCTAGGCTTTGCTGGTGGTGTTAATTCTGTTCTCAATGCTGGGTTTGATCTTAATGGCTCGGTGGGTCGAGACCTATTTACCTATACTGCAGCGGAAGCGAAGCGGCGTCATTGGCCATTGATTCGACGCTGTCGGCGCAACATCTCGCTTTTTCATCGGATCCTTCCGTAGTCGGTAACGGCGATACCCTGAAGTCACTATCTCAGTTGTCGCAAACGACGTTAAGCAATGGGTCCGTTGTCGGACAAACGCCTTATAGCGCTTATTCGGGTTTGTTGGGACAAATAGGGATATTTACTCGACAGGCAGAAAGTGAAGCGAGCGCTGCGCAGATCAGTCTAGAGGATGCCCAAGTGGTACGCGACAGTCTAAGTGCGGTTAATTCTGATGAAGAAGCCGCGAACATGATGCTTTACCTCAATGCGTATGAAGCCAACATGAAAGTGATTAGTACTGCCAATCAGATGTTTCAAACTCTTCTGCAGGCATTTTAGGAGCAAATGATGCGAGTGACAGATTCTCAATTTAATGCGGTGATGCAGCGTTCACTAATGGACAACAACATCAGGCTCAATAAAGTGTTTGAGCAAATGTCTACCGATGAAAAACTTAATCATTTGTCCGATGATCCTATCGCATCAGTGCGGCTAGAAGGGCTTAAAAAGACCATGTCGGACAACCAGCAGTACCAACGGAATATTGATAATGTCCAATCCCAGTTGACCCGTTACGAAACCAATGTGGATACACTGGAAGAGCTATCTCAGCAGGTTAATGAACTGTTGCTACAAGGGATAAACGGCACGCTAGACCAGCACAGCCGAGCAGGGATAGTCCTGGAGCTCAAATCGCTTAAGAGTGAAATGCTCACTACGTTAAATCAGTCAAACGACGGCAGTTTTTTGTTTTCTGGCACTGATATTTCAAACCCATCCATCGACATCCTCCCTCCTTATACCATGAACACGAATGGTGATTATAGAGAGACTAAAGTCGGCGATGACCAATACGTGGCGAATAATATTACCGTCAGCGATGTGATTGGCAGTAGCGCCATTTTTACCGATTTAGACAACGCAATCGCTGAATTAGAAGTACCGTCGGCGACATTTATTCCCACGATGAAAAGCGCGATTGATAGTAATCAATCACTTCATCAAAACGTGTTATTGACGCTCACTGACATAGGCAGCCAATACAACTCTTTGGATAGGCTGAAAGAAACCAGTATCGACATGGTGTTTTTTGCTGAAACAGTAAAAACAGAACTAGAGGCGTTGGATTACGCTCAAGCATCGGTGGAACTGAATCAAAGTATGATCGCCTTAGAGGCGACACAAAAGACCTTTATTCAGATTGCTGGTATCTCATTATTTGATTTGATTTGATCTTACATGGGGCGAAGGATGCGCAGAGCGGGTGAAATAAACAGTAATAATTTGATGGTGACTAGCCAAACACTAGGGCTAGTCCTGTTACTTATTGGGTTTTCAGCTCAGGTATTTGCACAGCGATATATTGTCCCGTTTGATAGTGTTCAATGGCGTCATGGACAAGACGTCGATCGCTGCACTTTACAATCGAGCGATCCACATACTGGCTTTGATGTTCAGTTTGTTGTCATCGCCGCCCAGCCACTTCAGATTAGAGTGGAGCGGCAAAGTGGTCGAGCGCTTCCTACTTCTACCTCGTTTAATACCACGAAACCAGTATGGGCAAACGCAACAGGTTATGCCACCACAACGATTGAGGATGTGGAGCTAGAAGGGAGCACCTTGATTGCCAGTCATGGCGCGGCTTATATGCTAGAAGATATGACACGCGGCGCCTGGTTTAACATCAATGCGATGGATTTTGACGTCTATTTCCCGACCACCAATTTTAAACCAGCGTTGCAAGCCTTCAATCAATGCCAACGCGAATTACCAGCCGTGAATTTTCAGCATGCCCGACGTGTTGAATTGCAGTTCAAAGAAGGGGCAATGACGCTCACAGAGCAGCAAAAAAACATGATAGACGACATCAGCACATTAATAAAAAAAGACAACGCCATCGTTAAGGTGCTCATTGACGGTTATACCGACAACACAGGAGACTCGGTCAGCAACTTGCAGGTCGCGAAACAAAATGGCTCGGACGTCGCGCAGTGGTTTGTCGAAAACGGTGTATCGAAAGCCATGTTAGAGATCCGAGGGCATGGCGATCGTTACCCTAAATATGACAACGCAACGCGAGAAGGACGAGAGAAGAATCGCCGAGTAGAAATTCGCTTAGTACGTAAATAAGTGAGTACGTAAACAGGTTAGTAAGTAAATAGATTGGTAGATAAATAGATGGTTAGGTAAATAGATTCGTGCCGCATAACAATACGCGAGATAACAGGCAGTAGGAGACCGAGCAATGGATAAAATCAGTGTAATGGAATTACAGCAACAGTTAGTCGGGAAAATGGAAGTCCGGCAGCAAGTTGCAACCAATCCATTGTCTAATCAACCCATATCCTCACCCTTTGTTCATGGTGTGTCAGGGCAATCATTGTCAGATGTTAACCCCATATCGCAAGGGTCATTGGAATTTGGTCAGGCATTGAAAGGGGTGTTAGATACCGTTAATCAATACCAATCACATGCATCTGAAAAAGTCACCGCGGTTGACCTTGGGAAAAGTGATGATCTTATCGGTGCCACCGTTGCAGCGCAAAAAGCTCAGCTCTCTTTTAATGCACTCATGCAAGTGAGAAATAAAATGGTGTCAAATTTTGAAGACATCATAAAGATGCCAATTTAGCAAAGGGGAACGGCAATGGCAGCAGAACTGGAAAGTAAGCTTAGCATTGACCAACGAGATGGGGGCGGCAAAAGTGCAGCTGGGCAAAATCTCAGGGTGGGTGGCCGGATTTTGGAAAAGCTCTCAACGTAATGTCATTATTATTACTATTTTTGCGACCATTACCGCCGCGATTATTGTCATTATGCTTTGGACGTCAGCGGAAAGGTTTCGTCCTCTCTATAGTCAATCGGCAAATTACGACTCTAGCCAAGTGCTGCAAATGCTTGATGAAGAGTCGATTAAATATCAGTTAAGCCAGGATGATGGTCAGATACTCGTCCCGGAGCGGGATGTGGCAAAAATACGCATGGTATTAGCGTCGAAAGGGTTGAAAGAGCAGCTTCCAAGCGGGTTTGAGTCGCTCGACAACTCAAAGAGTCTTGGTGAAAGTCAGTTTATGGAAAGTGCCCGCTATCGTCATGCGCTGGAAGGTGAACTCGCCCGCAGTATTTCCACTATGAGCGCTGTGAGTTTAGCCAGAGTGCATTTGGCGATACCCAAAGAAAGCCTATTCATGCGTGAAGAGGCAGAGCAGCCAAGAGCATCAGTCATTGTGCATATTATTAATGGTATGGATTTAAAACCTGCTCAAGTAGAGTCGGTGATTAATCTCGTGTCTGGAGCGGTGATTGGTTTGAAATCGGAACACGTTAGGGTGATAGACCAACACGGCCGTTTATTGTCAAACGACGCCACCGTAGGTGACATTACCGTGACCACGGGTAAGCAGACCGATTATAAACGCAACGTAGAGCGCACCTTGGTGGCTCAGGCAACCGATATGCTCACACCTATCTTAGGGGCGAGTAATTTTCGGGTTCAAATTGCCAGTGATATTGATTTCTCGAAGATAGAAGAAACGGAAGAGATTTACGCTGACCCTGTAGTGCGTAAAGAAACGCTGTTGAATGACGTGAATGAATCTTCAATGGCTCTCGGTATTCCAGGCGCACTAAGTAACACACCTCCGGTTACTGATGGAGAGCCACAACCCGATCCCAACGCCAAAGTGAACCGCAGTGAAACCTCTCGAGATTATGCGGTGAGTGGCAAAATTAGGCATACCCAACACCAGCAAGGTGTATTGAAAAAACTCTCAGTCTCGGTGGTGGTGAATGATATGGCGAATGGCGAACAAACGTGGACTGATGAAGAACTCACCAATATTGGAAATATTGTCCGTTCTGCGATTGGCTTTGAGGTTGAACGCGGTGACGTCATCCACATTACTCACTTTCCATTTGTTGTCGCGGCCGTACCCGATGCATTGAAAATACCGTGGTTTGAAAACACCAATATTATGCAGCCAATCAAATATTTATTAGGGGTGATGTTGAGTGGCCTCATGATTATGGTGGTGTTAAAACCCTTGGCTCAGTATTTAACAAAATCTGCCGAGCGAGAGGACCAACTCGCTGAAAATGTAGACTACGACAGTGATGTTATTACTAAGGAAGAGCGAGTTGCAGAAGTCGCACTGCAGTCAAAACTGGAAGCCTTAGGCATTGATGCCACAGGAATTAAGGCGCTGGATGATAACCTTCCATCTGCGGATAGCCCATTAGAGGTACAAATTAAACACCTTAAGTTAATCGCGAAAGAAGACCCCAATCGAGTGGCTGAAATATTACGCACCTGGATTCAAGCATAGAAGGACATACCATGGATGGTAAACAGACTTACCAGTCAGTAGATGGCGTTGCAATGTTAATGCTGACGATGGGCGAAGACATTGGCGCAGATGTGCTGAAAGGCTTCACACATGAAGAGATAAAACAAATCACGCACGCTATGAGTAAAATGAAGGACATCAAAGCGAAGGATGCGCTCGTGTCTCTAACGGGATTTTTTGATGATTTTCGTAAGCACTCAGGCATTCTCGGCGGGACAAGAAACTACATCACCAACGTGTTAGAAAAAACACTGAATGGTAATTTGGCGCGAGATTTAGTATCCGAAATCTATGGTGATGAAATACGCTCACACGCAGAAAAGTTAGCATGGATTCCAGCAGATTTACTGGTGAATGACCTGCAAAAAGAGCACATTAATCTGCAAGCATTATTGATTGCTCACCTCCCTTTAGAGTACAGCTCAAAAGTAATGGAAGAGTACAGTGAAGCGCAGTGTCACGAGCTTATTTTGCAAATTTCCAAAACGCAGGTGCTGACCTCCGGATTGATGGAGACCCTGAAAGACTTAATTGATCGGTGCAAAATCAATTATCACAGTGGCGGGTCTTCCAGTTTGCAAGGTTCGAAAGTGGTCGCGAATCTGATTAATCGTTATTCAGGCAACAAAAGCAATTTATTTCAATTTTTACATGATCAAGATGAAGAAACCGCAGAGCTGGTGGAAGAGGCTATGTTTGATTTTTTCACCTTATTTAATCAAGATTTGGAAACCATCAACCTCATTAATGAACGTGTCAGTTTAGAGCTTTGGGCGTATGCGCTCAAAGGGACAAACAAAGATTGCCGCTTATACATCATCAATTCTATGCCGTTAAGAGTATCGACAGAGCTTAAAGAAAACCTCGTTCGTATTGGGGCGGTACCAGTGAGCCAAGTGGAACAAGCGAGAAAAGACATTATTGATATCGTTAAGCAGCTACAAAGCGAAGACATTATCAAACTCAATTTCGCTAATGAGCCAAGGTTGACCTAGGAGGGCATCGTGATGAAACTGACCTAGCATCCCGAACAATAGAAACAAAGTCAACGCGACATCGACAGGCAAGATCAAAAAGCCAGATAAGCTGCAAACACGCCCGTCGTCCGCCAGTCTGTTAAAACAGCAAATGTTGACGATGAATCTGCAGGAGCGACCTAAGCTCATTGCTGAGGTGTCCGATTCGCATAAAATGTACAGTCGGTTATTAATGGCGGGGGAAGTGTTACGTACTGTTGCCAGTGAGCTATTAAAACTTCGCCAAATTGCAGAATTGCCCCAGTACACCCCTCAGCAAGCCAATCAAATCGACGCCATTAAAAAGAAGCTCATCTTTTGGAGTAAAAAGCGCTTATTTGATCAGCACGTGGTCGATGTGTCCTTTGCGCCTATTCAAAATGATCATCCGATCATTGAGTTCACGATTCCTGGTTTAGATCTTAATCGCGAGCGTTTTCGGGATGAAGTGGTGTCTTTGTATATTAATAATCGGCTTGTCGCCTTAGCATTTGAAAGAACAGAAGAAAGAGACGTATTAGTCGAGCAATTTAAGTTAATGTTTGCCTACGCGCATCTGCAGTTAAGAATTAACTCGCAGCAACAATTCGTGGTAGGGATGCAAGATCAGCACTGGCGTCAATGGGATGGCCAAGTGTATGTTTCAGGGCAAGGGGGGAGATACGCGGAAGGTCCACCTGTTGCAGTGAATGTACAGCCGTTGTTTCCATTACTTGATCACATCACACGTTTACCCGTGAACGAAGAAGGGGCGATAGAGCAAATCAGTTGGTTGATTGAACGGGTGAATTTGATGTACCGAGCACTATCCAAAGTGCTGAAAAATAAAAAAGAGAAAGCGAATCAGTTGATTGCATTTTGTACTCATCCGGAATTACAACAGTTCGGCAGTTTCAGAGAGCATTTAAAAACTAACCCAGAGTTATCCTTAACATCGATACAACGAGGCTTTACCGGACCAACTCGAGATAATGTCATTAAATTGTTGAAGAAAATATGAAACAGGCTGCCAAAATTGCCGTTATAGTTAGATGAGTGGGTGAAGTGAGGGCTATACGATGAGCCAAATCAAGGTAGATAACATTAAACATATTGTGCCGCAGTCACAGGTTGATGTTATTCAGAACAAAAAGGCAGAGACCGATAAAAAGTCGCCCGTTAAGTCGATTAATCTATCTCAACACGAAGTTGACTTAATGGATAACGCGAAACGGTTATTTGATGGGGTAGGAGATATAGATACCAGCAGAGTTGAGTCCATTAAAGCGCAGATTGCCTCCGGGGAATTAGCGTTTGATATGGATGAACTCGCAAAAATACTGGTGAGAATTGATCATGGCAAATAAGAGGATAATGCTCAGCTATATCGATTATGGACAGAGAATGCTGCAATACACTCGACAACTGTCAGACAGCTTAGATGAAGTTAAACACGCTGTTTTGAAGGGGGAATACCAGCGCTTGGAGTCACTTAATCAAAAAATCATTTCTTTGTCGCATCAATTGGCTGAAGTGGATCTTGCCCGGTTTGCAATGGCGAAAAAACTCGGTTGCCAAGATAGGCAATATGCCAACGTTATTCAGACTAAGCTGAAAGGGCGACTTAAAGAGAAAATTGCCGCGATGGACGAAAAAATTGAGGCATCCGTCATGGTGTGTAAGGAAAAGCTTGCTCGACAAGGCAGTGTGATGATTCTACAACACCAAGTGATGGAAGAAGCGCTGGCGAAACACAAGTTAAGGATCAATGTCTAGCTCTGATATGGTGCTATCAACGCTCGCCACCGTTATAGGGTTGTGCAGCGTAGGGTCTGTGTTTGCCAACGATATTAAGCAACAGCCACTCACTCGACAAGGTCGGTTGTCTATTGCTATTGAAAACCAGATAGAACAAACAATGAGGTACCGTTATCCTCAACAATACCAACTTGAGGTAAAGCAGCGCTTCTCAAAAGCGCTGAATAAACTCCCCTCATGCTCTGGCGTAGAACAGGTCTCGACTAAAAGTGAAATCAAGCTCGGTACTCAAAAATGGTCTATTCACTGTCCTAGTGAAGGATGGACAACCGCCGCAACGACAACAAGCAGGATTACCGTGCAGGCCGCTATCACGACGCGCGCGATAAAGAAAGGCGAGCGCTTATCACATGAAGATGTGACGTTTCAGTCCGTGACATTATCCAAAGACCAAAAAGTCTTCTTTGAACCGAATCAACTGGTGGGTAGCAAAGTTAAACGTTCGCTGAGTCAAGGTGAGCTGCTGACCACGTCACGCTTTTATCTAGATTACGATGTAGAGAAGGGCTTACCCGTTAATGTGGTGTATCGCTCCAAAACCTTCAGTTTACAAACGCAAGGCACCGCGCTAGAAAGCGGATTAATTGGTGATACCATTGCGGTAAAAAATAACCAATCAGGTAAAAGGCTTCGTGCTGTTGTAATAGATAGTCATGTTGTACAAGTGTATTAATGGATAGTCTTGCTTTTATCGTGGGTATTTAGGTGGCGCGAAATACCGTTTTTGTTTTCACGTGTCCAATATGACTCACTATGAGAAGTCAGCCTCAATTGGTTGGTTTAGAGATTTGTCTGCGCGGGCTTGCCTAATTTTCTTCTTCGGTGTTACTGGCCGTCAGTACTCAAATCCAAATACAGTCACGCCAGTAGCCGTGCGCCTACGTAGGTAGCAATCTACCAACAACACCCAGCGAATCACACACTATAGAAGATCCTCACTTTGGTGAGGATAACGGTGATGTTTGGCATCATAGGAAATAGGGAGTAAATCGTTTATCACCAGAAGTGAACTGAGTCACCGGATCGGCTAACAAACTTTTGCCCTTTTCGTATCTCGCATCCACCCCAATACATTCGTCATTCCCTTGACAAAGGGAATCTCATATAGCGAGGCGTAAACCTACTTTATATGATTTACTCTCGCATTTTCAGTTATCTACGTGCTTAAGAAGATCTTCGTTTTCACGAAGATGACGGTCTAATTGATATTTTAGGATGGGCACGAGCTGATAAATGAGGTTGTATCGACACGTTCACAGTTGGTGCTTCGTAACTCAGAAGTGCCCCATGGAGAGTTTAAAGTTTGATACTATAGTTAGTAACGAAGTGAAAGAGTTATGAAGTGAACCCTATTGGTCGAATAGTGACCATTTGGCTGGAACAGTCCGGAATCGGCATTGATCTCACCGTCGCCAAGATGCTGGAATTGATAACTCAGACCTAACTGTAGATCTTGGGATATCTTGCGTTCTGCACCAAACCCAATACGCCATTGCTGATCGAGTGGCAATAGAACGTCTCTATTTTGGCTATCAACAGGGCTTGTATCGCCACTTACACCACTGTAAAACAGCCAACTTTCATACGCATACTCTAAGCCAACGCCAAAAGAGTAGGTGGCCGAATACTTGTCATCGTAATCCTGCCACGCTTCCATATTCGCGCTAAGCAGCACATTGACGTCTTCATTCAGCGCGTGACGCAACCCTAGGCTCAGAGTTTCAACCCAGGTGAGTTCGGTATTTAGCCCAAAACTATTCAGCTTCTCGATGGAAAAATCGTGGTCAAACTGACCTTGATAATTGACACCCAATTGAGTGTCTTCACTGATGTTATGACTGAGGCTCAACGCGAATCCGAGATCAACACTGTCCCCTTTCACTTCAAGGCCATTCAATCCTCGGACTTCAAGTGCGGCGCGCTGCAATGTCAGCGACCCACCCAATGATAGATTGTCGCCCAGTTGATAAGACAAAGACGAGGTGAGGTTCAGCGCTGCAATGCTGTTCTCGTTAATCAACTGGGCGGGATTCGCGCCCACGCCTTGAGAGTATTTTACGCCCACGCCTCCGGCTGCGTGGAGTGCAACGCCGCCAACCCATTTATCATTTACTCGGGTTGCGTAAGAGATATGGGGGAGTATGTCTGAGCTGCTGCCCGTTGTTGACGAGCCGTTATCACTTCGAACAAAGTTGGACTCGACATCTAGGTACTGAAGACCAAGTATCCAGGCGCTTTCACTGATCTCAGAAAGATTAGCGGCATTGGTGATGACAGCGGACGCGTCGTTTGAGGTGACATTGCCAACACGGACTGTGCCAACACTTTCTGTTGTGGCGATTTGAGATAGATTGAGTCCTCCCGCGTGCGCGAAAGAGCCTGCTATCCCTGCAATGCACAAGGAAAGCGTAGTTAGATGAACGTTCAAGATTATAGTCTCACGTTAAGTGGATAATATTGTGACGGCAAAGCAGTGAACGCAATTGATGTCGCGTTCACGCTCGAATTTACAGCTTCTCGACTTGGGGCAAAGGGTATTCATTGTTGAGCACGGCTTGAGTTGGCTCATACAAACGCATGTGCAGATAGAAATCATCCTGAGGCGCAGGTAACCAGTTACAAGTTGGATCCGTTGGTTTGGTGTGTTGAATACAGACTGGAAGCGCCCCGTCTTCAGCGTATTTCAGCTCTGATTGCCGATTGGTTGAAATTGAGTAACGCTGAATGAAGTTGTCCACCATAAACAGGTTTTCGGCGTCGTACATGGTGAGTGACCAGAACGCTTCTGCGGGCGCATCCGCTGGCATGGTCATTCGGTACGCATGTTCACCTGAAAGCTGTTCACCATTCGAATCCGTGTAGCGGTTTGGGTACAGTGCTCGCTCTGGAACGTTTAGACCAGCAGCGCGTAAATTGATGCTGGCTCGGCTTAAATAATCGTTACCGTAACGGCCACCTTCGAACATCATTGACCAGCCGTTATTGACATCGCCAATGCTTCTACCTGCGTACTGGATGATCTGTTGTGAAGAGGCCAATGCGCGCATGAGCCCTTTTTTCTGAGCATCAGAGAGAGCGTCTGGGTTAAATGGAGTTGCTCCGCCAATACCGATTTGCTTGAACTGATCCACAATAGCGGCATCTTCCGGTATTGGATTCTTACGCAGTTCTTTGTCAATCAACAAATACCACTCTAACCCTTCTGGCCTTGCCATCGGTGGGATGCGGTTTGTGGATTTTTCCAACTCAATCACACCATGGTCTTCGCCGAATTGCGCGAGTGGGTAGCTGATGAACTGGTCATGCACAACTAACGCATCCTCAAGATCTTGCTCACCGAAAACGCCCGTACGGTGAATCAACCAGACCATAGGGGTACGCGACTCAACAATACGATCGATGCCTTCAGGTACGTCTCCTGACCATCCTTTTTTCACTAATAATACTTTTGAACCTTGCTCGCCCATGTTCTTGGCGTGCAGATCATTAATGGAGTCAGAATAGGCATCGAGCAATTGAACAATGTAGTAACGCTCATCAGTCGGCGGAATATCAATCACCATCGGGCCGGAGAGATCAAGGTCATAATGGGCTTGCGAATAGAGCGTGTCGTTATTCACCGTCGGGACGATTCTGTCTTGTGGGCCAGACAGCACGCGAGTCTTACCCATCTGATTGAGGGGCGCCATTGCGTTATCCATAGGGGCGTCGACGGAAGTTGTGGTTTGCCTGACTGCGGCAACGGTTAGTGGCCCTGTGCCATAGATAAAGGCTTGAACACCTAGATTGTAGGCAAGTTCTTCTTCTGGATTGATCGTTTGTTGAGCTAGTGAGGGCATCGCCATTACACCAGATAGCGAGCAAACTAGGCTTGTCAGTACACTTTTTTTATAGAGCATCTTTCTCATGGAGCACCTTACATTGTTGGAACGGATAGGTGACCATCATATTAAGAACCCAGATTAATGGGTGTAATAGCCGTTATTAAGGATGTTAATACCGCAAGATTCTTTATTAAGATGTTGTTTTTAATGGTATTTTATTTGTGTTTGGTTTGGTGGGATTAGCTCGGTGTCACCAACGACCTATGCCGCTATTGTTTCATTGAATAGTGGTTGTTATGTTGACAAAAACTACCGGAGTCAATATGAATACACCTAATCATCCCTTCAGTTTATTCATAAAAGCGGAAGGCGCTCAATGCAATCTAGATTGCAGTTACTGCTATTACCTCAACAGACAAGACAGCGAGAATCGTTCATCAATGCCAACAGCAATGATGGAGCAGATCGTAGAAGCGCATATTGATGCTCAGCCTGATTTATCACAGCAAGTCGACTTCATCTGGCATGGGGGAGAGCCCATGTTAAGAGGGCTAGAATTCTATGAAGCCGCCGTTTTGGCTCAGAAAAAAAGCACCAGTAAGAAGCCTTGTGTGAATACCTTGCAAACCAACGGCACCATGATCAATGAGCGTTGGGCGGATTTTTTGCAAAGCACAACTTTATGCTGGGTGTGAGTATTGATGGGCCGAATCTGCTCAATGATATTGCTCGTATCGATAAGAGTGGTCATTCATCGTTTGAGCGCACCATGCGTGGCATACAACATTTGAAAAGCAAGAATGTTGAATTCAATACGCTAACGGTTGTGAACAATAAAACGTATCAACATGCGAAAACCATCTATCAATTTTTGGTTGAGAACGGCAGCGGTTATATGCAGTTTCAGCCATGTATAGACCACGAATTAGACCGACGAACAGGGCATGACTGGTCGTTAACGGGAGAACAGTGGGGGCAGTTCCTGTGCGACCTATTCGACGAATGGAGTGCCGCGGATGTTGGCAAAGTGTATATTCAGTTTTTTGAGAATTGCCTAATGGTATTGATGGGGCATGCAAGCCAAATGTGCCATCATAGTGAAACGTGTGGCCAACAATTAATGGTTGAACACGATGGCAATGTGTATAGTTGTGATCATTTTGGGTATGAAGATCATCAACTTGGCTCTATGAAGAGTGATAAGCTTATTACTATGGCCAATTCGCCGACTCAAGTTAAATTTGGCACTGACAAATACAACGAGTTAAACGATGTTTGTCGTCGATGCGATTTTGTCCAGTTATGCCAAGGTGGTTGCCCCAAGAATAGGCTAGCCACTACGCGCGAGGGGCAGCCCATGAACCAATTGTGTCAAGGATACAAAATGTTCTTTCATCACGCGCTACCTAAGCTATTGCCAATGGTTAATGCGATGAAAAAGGGGTACTCGCCAGCGTATTTCCCGCTTTTCTAATTAATGGAGTGCGATATGATCAAAGACCTGAACTTACTGCAGCTGATATTGGTGTTGAATGAAACACGGCAAACGGTCAGTGCGGCGAAGGCGCTGAACGTAAGTCAGCCGACCATTAGTGTCATGTTGCGTAAGCTGCGAGAGCAGTTTAATGATGAGCTGTTCGTCAGAGACAAGAATAAGCTTGAACCAACGGCAAAATGCCTAGAGCTTATCGACACGTTACCTGGGTTATTGGAACAGCTTGATAACCTCTATATACCGAGCGAAGCCTGGACACTTGCCGATTTAAAGGGCGAAGTTCAAATCATGCTGCCTTCGCCACTGATTATTCCTATTGGCGTTCCACTCATTAAAAAGCTTGCGAGCGAAGCACCGCAAGTCACGCTGCAATGCTCTCCATGGCCGGATAATGGTGCGCAAGTGCTAGAAAGCAATCGCGCATGTTGGGGGGTCAGTTACCTTCCGATGGAGGTCAATAAAACCCTAACGGAAAAAGCACTCGGGTTTGATAAATTTATGTTGGTGCTGAGGGCTGATCATCCGTTGAAAGGAAATGCGCTAGAGGACATTTTGCAGTATCCGCTGTGCATTAATATTATCCCAGGTTATATCCAGCCGTCGAAAACAGAAATGCTGATCAAGAAGTACGATTTAGGTAAGCATATTGCACTCAGAAGCAACAACATGAATCTGATGTTAGAAATGGTCAAAGACAGCGACTTTATCTACATTACGTCCACTAAGTGCCGCTCCGCTCTAGATGACTCTTACCGTTGCGTGGATCTGCCATCCGAGTTATTGAAAGACACCTATCGTCGTGAGTTGGCTCTGTTTACGCATCAAGCCAATCGTAATAACCCATTTACTGACTGGCTCCATAAAGAGCTCATTTCTCTCGTTCAATCCTAACGTTTATCTAGCCATTATTAAAAATCGTAATAGTGGCTATCACCCCATTTTAGTCCTCTTTCTTATACCATTTATTCCAACAACGGTTCACTTGAACTTACTGATTTTGTTAGTGGCTCTAGTGATTTGCTCGTCGTCTAAGAGGAATATAAATGTATCAGTCTTTTGTTAAATCGGCTCTAGCACTTTCGGTGCTCGCGAGTGTCAATGTACACGCTTCAAGCCAACCCAATGTCGTGGCTATCATGCTTGACGATGTCAGCCCAACGGACATTTCCGCGTACCACCGTGGTTTAGGCGCTGTCGATACGCCAAATATTGACCGTATAGCGGAACGCGGAATGATGATCAGTGATTATTATGCGCAAGGCAGTTCAACGGCCGGGCGTTCAGCGTTCATTACCGGGCAATACCCATTTCGCACAGGCCTCACGTCAGTTGGTCAGCCAGGCTCTTCTCTAGGCCTGCAAAAAGAAGATCCAACGTTGGCGGAAATGCTCAAAGATAAAGGCTATGCCACTGTTCATGTCGGCAAAAGTCACCTAGGCGACAACAACAGCCATCTTCCAACTGTACATGGGTTCGATGATTTCTTTGGCTTCCTTTATCACCTCAATGTAATGGAAATGCCAGAGCAGCCTGAGTTTCCTAAAGACCCTAACTTTAGAAGTCGCCCACGTAATGTTCTGCATACCGTCGCTACCGATGTCGCGGACATGACAGACGACCCGCGGTTTGGCGTAGTGGGTAAGCAAACCATTGAAGACAAGGGAATGCTGGGTGCGAAGCGAATGCAAACAGTGGATGGCGAGTTCCTAGACTTTGCCATGTCATGGCTGGACAAACATGAAACCGAGAAGGATGAACAGCCTTACTTCATGTGGTACAACCCGACTCGAATGCACCAAAAAACGCATGTCCGCCCTGAATACCAAGGTGCGAGCCAAACCAATACTTATTACGATGGCTTGATAGAGCTTGATGATCAAATTGGGGTGCTTCTCGATAAGTTGGAAGACTTAGGCGAAATGGATAACACCATTATTCTGTTTACGTCTGATAACGGAGTGAACTTGGATCACTGGCCTGATTCTGGTTCTGCGTCGTTTCGTGGTCAAAAAGGGACAACATGGGATGGCGGTTTCCGCGTTCCAATGCTAGTAAGTTGGCCTGATAAAATCCCTCAAGGTGAGTACACAGATGGCTTCATGACGTCTGAAGATTGGGTGCCAACCATCATGGCGGCTGTTGGCGAAGACAACATCAAACAAGAGCTGTTGGAAGGCAAAGAAATCAATGGGGAAGAGTACCAAGTCCATCTAGATGGTTACAACCAGTTAGAGATGCTAACGGATGGTGCCCCAAGCCAACGCCATGAATTCTTCTTTTACAACGAGCAAGATCTCAATGCATTTCGTGTAGACGAATGGAAAGTTCACCTGAAAACGAAAGCAGAGTGGATTTCGCCTGCAGAAGATTGGCCACTTGGCATGCTCATAAACATCAAGGCCGACCCTTACGAGCGCAGTCCTGATACGCGTGGTTGGTTCCTATGGATGAAAGAGAAAACATGGGTGTTGCCAAAGCTACAAAAAACGGCTGCAGATTACCAAAAATCTCTTATGGCGTTTCCACCAAGGCAGAAAGCAGGTGGCATCGGTATGGCCGATAAATCTGTCGTTTCTGACTAACGCTTAAAAACATTAACCCAACCAAAACAAAGGTGTGCTTACCATGAGCACACCTTCAATAGGCTCTTGAATGAACAAATCACTAATATTATCTGCTTTACTGGTGGGTACTTTCTCTATTTCTAATGTTGCATTGGCGCAAGAATCCTCTGCGAGTGATATGGCGGATCCAATGGCTGTTTATACGGGTGGCGAACTCATCGCAGGGAATAAAGGACTCGGGGCAACCTTTCAGTTTGGCGTGAATCACGGTGATTGGGGGTGCTTGGGAAATTGGAAGGGAAGAACAATTTTGAAAATTACCGCGCTCGATTTTTTACACCAAACAAGAAAACCGAGTACTGGCTTGTTCGTGGATGCTGGGCACGATTTTTCCAACGATGGGATAACCTCAAACTATGCGTCGGCGGGTATCATGCAGGCGTTCAAATTGAGCGATAAGGTAAACCTATACAGTGCCTTAACGTACGGACAAATGTGGGAAGAGAGTAATCAATTCAAAGATACGCAAATCATCAGCAGTATCAATTATTTAAAGTATGACTTTGCCGAGCAATTCTACCTTCAACTCGCCCCACAATACACCTATGGGTTAGACGGTGAAAACACTCGAGATTTCTCGGCAGAGATGCAAATCGGTTACAAAGTGGATAGTGACAACATCATTATTTTTAGTGGTGATACCGACAATAACGCCTGGATCACCTTCCGTACCCGCTTCTAGTTTGGACATTAAATGATGAAAAACACTACTTGCAACGACGCTTACCTGCACCTTTATGATGGCGATGCCATCGATTTTAATGGCAAACGAAGTAAGCACCACAACTCAAGTTTCTACCGCTATTCACAGTGGCACCGTGCCGTTAGAAATGGCCAGTGACGCAGCGCAGAAGAAAGATCATAAGAAACTGGCACAGCTTGCTTACGAATATGCATTTTCTATCGACGAAGCCTACAAGTACTTTTACGAAACCGTTGTGGAGTCTGAATTCCCGCTTAATCAATTTCAAAACATCAGAGTATTAGCAGACGATACTTACACCGCGCACCCAACGATCAACAACGATACATTGCACTTAATGGGCTGGATGGACTTAGCGGCAGAGCCTGTCATTATCAGCATTCCCAATCACGATGAAGACCGATACTGGCTGTTCCATACCATGAACATGCAACACTTTACGGATTCAGCGTTTGGTTCCCCACAAAGAGGAACGAAAGGGGGAAGCTTTATGTATGCCGTCGAAGGATGGCAAGGTGACGTGCTAGCCAGCGTCGATGAAGTGATCTACGTTGAACACCCGCTCGTGAAAATGATGGGGCGTATTATGGATCTCGGCGGTGACGACTCTGCTACGGCTAAAAAGCTGATGGACCAGTGGAACATTCGTACCTTGTCAGCGTATTTAGGCGAAAAAGGCCCGGATGCCGTTGCTCGTGATTACCCGCATCCAAAAAGCTCTAACTGGGTTGAACGAACCAACTTTGTATTGTCTGAAGGGACAATGAAACAGCGTGATCAAGCATTGATCGAGCATTTTGAATTCCTTGAGTTGGGTAAGGTTGACGCTCACTTCAATGACGAACAACGCAGCCTCATTGAATTAGGTCAACACGAAGGGTTTGAACGCATTAAAAATGCAGGGTTTGACGATTCTCGCGATGTACTCGGCACTCGCGCTGAAATGACCCGGGTCCCCAGTTATCAGCATGCTTACGGCACCTTAATGGGGCAGTGGGGTTTACCTGCGAAACACACCATGTACAGTGGTGATTTCTTCGATAGTGAGGGTGAAGTGCTTGATGGAAGCCAGTTTGACTATACGGTAACTTTCGATGCGCCACCTATTGAAGACGGCGGATTTTGGTCGTACACCGTCTACAGTGGCGAAACGAGGTTAATGGACAAGAACGACTTAAACAGGCATTCACGTGGTGATCGAACGCTCACACCAAACGAAGATGGCAGTTACACCATTACCATGAGTAGCGACACCAAAGGCAATGAAAACAACCCTAACTTTTTGCCTATTCCTGATCATCAATGGTATTCGGTGCTGCGTATGTACACACCAGGTGAAGAGGTTAGAACCGACCAATGGAAATCAACGCCTTTTACAAAAATCAAAGATAAGGGAAGCAAACCGCGCAATAGGCCATAAAAATCATAAGTGATGCCCTATTGAATCTAGATTCTAGGTGTGGCTAGGCATTTGCGGGGGTAGTATTGGAAGGATAACCAGACAGCAAGGTGAGATAATTATGTTGCTATCGACTATCCTTTCACTGGACGTAATTTTGCCTAATCTATCAGAGTGTTGAATCGCAACCTAAATTGTTTGAGTCAGTGTGATTATGCTGACTCATTTTGATATCAACATATCCATTAAGAGAAGTTTCTGTACCTTATGGAGCTACTTCATAAATTTACCTTTCCTCCCAACGACAATCGTGATGGCCAAATAAGGAAGTCGCCATAGTAATTTCCAAATAATATGAAATGGTATCAAAAAGTTTTTTTGCTTGAGTAAATTGGCGTTCTCGGAGGAAAAACAGTCTAATTTAGCTAGGTGATTTACGTGAATCAGAACAGTTGAGGTGATCCGAAATCTAACTATCTGCTGAAATTCGTAACTAGCTTCTATCCAAAAATGAGTCAGTTCGGCTTGCGTCAGTGCATTGTAAACCTATTCTTGGGTAATTCGTTTCCATTTTAAGTGAGCTACATGCTTTGTGAGATCCTCGTTTCCACGAGGATGACGGCCTTATTGGGATAGAGTAAAGGCGGCGAGCTAAGAGGTCTCAGTCCAAAAACTTGTCGTACACAACCATACCAGCGGGGTTCCCTTCAGCGGTTTGTATTGCGAATAATACCGATATCGTTTGTCGCATAGCTAACGTTAGTAGATTGCTTTCTTCAGAGGAATGACGAGCTGCTGGGTGTGTTTTGATACTCGCCTGTACCGCGATAACGTTAGCTTAGCCACTTTAGCAACCTTGCGGATGATGGCTTACGCTTCTTGCTGTTATCTTTCTTCGTAATAGGGTAGTTTGAACGATATCCTAGTCGACGCTCAAGCCGCGATCGTCATTCGTTCTTTCTCCGGAGAAGTTATGTCTACGCCCCTCAATGATTGTATTGTTCCTATGTATCCAACGATTCAAGCGTTAGATGTGGATGGCTTAGAGCCCGGAGAGCATAAGTTCTGGTTTGCCGTTGCCACCGATGCGATTGGTCATCCACAAACGCTTCCTGTGCGCGTGTTTAAAGGCGAGCGTCCGGGTAAGCGGATTATGATTACCGCAGGCATTCATGGTGATGAGCAAAATGGCATTTTGACCGCGCAACAATTGGCGAGAGAGTTAATTGGAAAAATGCATGCTGGTGTGGTCACCATTGTACCCACTGTGAATTTGTCTGGTATTGCGCGCCATAGCCGTGACTTTCATTCCGCCGCGCCTGATAGCTCGTCTTCTAACTTAAATCGGGTTTTTCCTGGTAATCCTGATGGTGATGAAGCGAACCGCTTTGCTGCCAATTTGTGGCAAAATTTATTGAAACCGAACGCCGATTTAGCGATTGATTTGCACTCGCAGACATCGGGATCAGCCTATCCGCTATATGTTTTTGCGGATTATCGCTTAGACGACTCTATTCGTATGGCAAGATTACTTAACCCTGATGTCATTCTTAATGATCCTGGCGACCCGGGCATTCTTGAAACGGCTTATAATCGCGCGGATATTCCTTCTATCACCATTGAAGTGGGTATTGGACGTTACACGGACTTACCTATGGTCGAGCGAGCCGTCAATGGTGTGCTTAACGTACTACGCTCTTATGAGCTGATTGCTGGCGAGGTGGTATCACAAACCGTGCCTTGCACGGAAGGAGAAGAAATTATCAGTATCCGAGCCGAGCAAGGTGGATTTGTCCTTTGCCAAGTGGCATTGCTTGATGAAGTGGTAAAAGGGCAGCAAGTCGCCACGCAATACAATAGCTTTGGTGATGAGATAGCGCATTATATCGCGCCTTCAAATGGGGTAGTGATCAGCCACAACGTGGAATCGGTAAGGGCGCCAGGGTCGTTAGTGGTGCGTTTGATTAAGTAATGCGCTGCAGGGCGGTAAATTAAGATGATGAGGCACGTTGACGGACATGCGTTTGAATGGAAAATCGAAGCCTCATCAATACGGAGCCGCCTTAACCTACATTACGCGCCACCATAAGCACTTCATCAGCGGAGTACAGGTTTGAAATGGTCGCTTCTACTTCAGCGCCTAACGTCGATTTGTATAAGTTCTGGGCAAAGTTGTCCGCGCGCGTCGTAACGTATATATGTTTGAGTACCGAGTCATTTTGCGCCAACCTTTCTTTTACTAAAGGTAGGGTTTGCGTAATGAGCCCACGTCCTATGCCTTTTCCTTGGTGATCGGGAGAGACCGCTAGCTGCTCTATTTCGAGGATGACTTCTGGGCGAAAGCCACTCTTTTGAGTCCAAATAATAAAGCCAGAAATTTGTTTGTCGTTATTTTCCGCCACAAAGCACAGCACACGAGGAAACGCATTAAAGTTACATTGCAGCCATTCATAAGATTGTTTTTGTCTGACGAAAGTGAGTTTGTGTATCTCTGCTGCTGCTTCTAAATCGGACGTGTTCATCAATCGGACGTTCATTTTTACCTCAATACTTAGATTAAATACAGCGCGTTCGCGGTGAGTGAGCAAGAGGGTTAAGTGTACCAAATGTTAGCGTGTTCACTTTGTAAAAAGCGTGTCAGGGTCGCAGTGATTGGGAACTGTGACTAACTTAGGCCATTGATTTAGCCAGTTTTTCGAGTGTACTCGTTGCCAAAACAGTGCGATAGGTGTATTGGGGTTATGAGACAGCTTCCCCGCCAGCAAGGTGTCGGCACCAAATGCTGAAATGCACTCTAACTGATTACTGATCTTGCGTACGGCAATAGCGGTTTCTTTTTCTGGCCAGTAACTCATTGCATCGATGATGTCAGCATAGGGTTGGTGACCATTTCTGTTGTGCATTAATGCTTGATTGCGTACTTGCCAGTTAATGTCAGGCATTGTGTTATTCAGATAGGCTTCTATGCGCTGTTGACCACTTGAATCTATTTCTGATGGGTCAAAGTAAATCACGTCAACATCGTTCAATGGTGTTGGGATTGTACGGTTGTGCAAATCGTCCCAAATTAAATTACGAACAAACCCTGCAGCGACGTAGCAGGGTTGAACACTGACATTTTCGACACAGCTTAAGATTTTTGATCTGAGTGCGTCTTGTTGCATTAATTCAAAGAGCTTTTTCATCCCTCTCTATCACTTTACAACGTGATGGCTTAAAGGTGAGGGCTGAAAAGGGCGGAGATCAATTTCTTCTCGCTCGCATACTGCTTTAATCGTTGGGTGTGAGGATAGTCGCGTGAGATACGCGGACAAATGGTCAAATTGCAGTGGAGATGTCTGAGCGGGTAGGCTCCATTCCGACAGCATGAACAGAAAAAAGTCACAAGCAGAGAGTTGCTCGCCGAGCAGGTATCGACGGTCTTTAAGTTGGTCATTTATGACAGAGAGAGATTCTGCAATCCGTTCATCTTGAGCGGCGATGATAGTTGGAATGGCGTGTTCATCGTTGGTGTGTCTGTGCGGGTAGTATCGGACCATGAGTTCAGCTTGCAGCGTATTATTTAAATAGGTTAACCACTGGAAAAAATGCGCGCGATCTTTACTGCCTAGCGAAGGGATAAGACTATGCTGAGGGTGCTGTTCGCAAAGGTGAATGCAGATCGCTGGGCTTTCAAAAATAACGGTGTCATCATCGATAAGTGTTGGGATTCTGCCTGCTGGGTTGAGCGCAAGGTAGTCGCTGGATTTTTGTGAGTTGGACTGTTTATCAACAAGGATAAGCTGATAGTCGAGGCCCATATGATGCAGTAAAAAGTGTGGGGCTAAGCTTGCGTTATTGGGGTAATAATAGAGTTGATACAATTTACAGTCCTTGTTCGATTGGGGCTTCCCTTGGCGATGTTTCGTTAGATGTTATCGGAACAGATGCACATCATTGGAAATAACATCATCAGAAATAACATCATCAGAAATAATAGGAATCCAGTATATCCGCCAGCGCCAATGTTATCACCATGCGTAGTGAGAATGAGTGAGGTGCCTCATACCTGGCTTGTCATCTTGTTTGCTTACTCAACTTCGCCAAGGACATTGAGCCCATATTCATTGGGTATCTCATTATAGCTCAGCACGATAAGCTCCTTGGCAAAGGCTTTTGCCAGCTTTGCTATCATAGGTCTTGTCGTTGGTGGCACTACAAGTACAGCAGGTAAATTTTGGCTTTGCATCGTTTGAACAATAGTTGGCATGCGGTTTTGACATTTTTGCAGTATCGTCGCTTCAATGGGAATGGCATCCAACGGAATATTGGGGTCGTTTTGTTGTGAAAGAGAAATGGCACTTTTAAGCTCGCCTTCTAAAGACGTTCCGATAATAAAGGCGTTAATGGTTTTGCTGTTGGGAGAGATGAGGTTAACAATGGTGCGCTTTAGCGCAACTCGAATATTAGAAGACAGTAAGATAGGGTCTTTTACCGTATCAATACTTTCTATGATGGTATTGGCGATGGTGCGTACATTGATAATGGGTACTTGTTGAGCGAGAAGCTGACGTATAACCTGCATTTGCAAGTTAGGTGAAATGACACTGGCTAGGTTTTCTGCCAGTTCGGGATGATGAGTAGCAAGCCGATGGTTTAGGGCTTTAACATCATCGTAATTGAAAATATCGTTTAAGTGTTCACTGCAAACCTTGCTGACATGGGTGGCAATGACGTCATAGATATCAATGACTTGAAAGCCTAAGTTGATGGCTTTGGTTTTATCGGCTTTATTGATCCATAGTGCTGGAAGTTGGTAGGCGGGATCAACGCCGACGATACCATCTAAATCAGGGTGGTCGATTCTGTTACCAACGGCCATCGATTTATCGACATAAACTTCCCCCCGTTCTATTTCATCACCATCAATACTGATGGCGTATTCAGATGGTTTCAGTGAGAGATTGTCAGTAATGACGACTTCGGGGATCACAAAGCCAATTTGTTCACTCAGCGTTTTTCGGCTGCCGCGAATACTCTTTATTAGGTTACCGCCTTTCTTCGTTGTCGCGAGGGGAACGAGTTTAAAGCCCAAGGAAAGTGCAATCACATCAATGGTTGGAATGATATTCCAATCTATCGTGGTTTCAGAGGGGGCTGGTGCAGTAATGCTGTATCGGGTTCAGGAAGGGTTTCAATGGCTTTAAACTTGCTTTGTCGCCAACCAACGAAGGCGAGTAACACGGTAAAGGTATAAAAAGCAAGGTGCGGCATGTTAGGGACGCTACCAATAACAAACATGACACCCGCGGCCATATAGAGGTTAGAGGAGAGGCAAGAAGCTGCTTTTGAACAGTTTGTGCCATATCATTATCGTTGTCGCTAATACGGGTCACGATAATGGCGGCGGAGGTTGCCAGTAGTAGCGACGGTATTTGCGCGACGAGACCATCACCAATGGTGAGTAATGCGTAAGTCTGAAAGGCATCTTCTGCAGAGAGACCATGTTCAAAAATACCAATCAGCACACCACCAATTAAGTTAATGAAGAGAATCAGTAAACCTGCGATGGCATCGCCTCGAACAAATTTACTCGCCCCATCCATCGCCCCGTAAAATTCCGCTTCTTCGCCTACTTCTAAACGGCGGGCTTTTGCTTCAACTTGGTCGATAGCACCTGCGTTTAAGTCGGCATCAATCGCCATTTGTTTACCCGGTAGCGCATCTAAGGTAAATCTAGCCGAGACTTCTGAGATACGTTCACCCCCTTTGGTGATAACAACGAAATTAATGATCATCAAAATCACAAACACCACAATACCCACGACATAGCTGCCGCCAATCACCACTTCACCGAATGACTGAATCACTTTACCAGCCGCATCGCCACCGTTGTGACCTTCCAGTAATACGATTCGAGTAGACGCTACATTGAGCGTTAATCGTAGGAGCGTCGCAATGAGCAATAGGGAAGGGAAAATAGAAAACTCAAGCACTCGAGTGACGGTACTGGCGACGAGTAAGACCACAATCGCCAGCATGATATTAAAGGTGAAGAAGGTATCGAGTAGTAGTGGTGGCAAGGGAAGAATCACCATCGCCAAGATCATTAATAGAACGATGGGGATGGTCAACCGAGTAGTGATTGCCTGAATTACCTTTCTCATAACAGCCAATTTAGTGGTTATCGTTAAATTAAATACTAGGATATTTTTCAACCACTTCTCACTTTTGATACTTGCAATTTACATTTTAAGTGAGTTTTTTTTGAAAAAAGATGAAATGGAATTTTTCCTCTGTCGTTAGCAGTTAGTGAACAGCAAACACAGATGGGGAACATCAGATGGGTATTTCAGTACAAACTAACTACGCGAGTTTGGTGACGCAAAATACATTGCAGTCAACCAATGCTTCACTATCAAAGTCCTTAGAAAAACTGTCTACAGGCTTTCGTATTAACTCGGCAGCAGATGATGCGGCAGGGTTACAGATTGCTAATCGACTGAACCTTCAGAGCCGTGGTTTGAACGTGGCGATGAGGAATTCACAAGACGCGATATCAATGATGCAAACAGCCGAAGGTGCAATGGAAGAAATGACCAATATCGCCTATCGGATGAATGACTTAGCGACTCAAGCAGCCAACGGTACTGTGACGAGTGCGGACCGCGAGGCAATGAACACCGAGTATGGTCAGTTAGGTGCTGAGCTACAAAATATTTATAACAACTCAAACTTTGGTGGACGTTCTCTATTGGCTGGGGCTGATTCGTTCACATCAGGCCAAATTACTTTCCAAATTGGTTCAACCGCCAGCGAAACGTT
Source organism: Vibrio sp. GJ43-1 (assembly GCF_055808835.1). Classification (NCBI taxonomy): domain Bacteria; kingdom Pseudomonadati; phylum Pseudomonadota; class Gammaproteobacteria; order Vibrionales; family Vibrionaceae; genus Vibrio; species Vibrio sp. GJ43-1. Next base: position 1,753,584 of record NZ_CM147884.1, read on the forward strand.
AGACGTTAATCTTGCAGGGCAACTCTCGGCTGTGGGTAACACACTCGGTCAGTTTGATATTCTTTCTGATATTAGTGCGTTGAAATCACAAGCTGAATCTGACTATCAGTCTGAACTTGACTTGTTTGCGGCCACTGCTGCTTCTGCGACAACGACCAGCGGACTGAGCGATGGTACAGATTTTACTGCTAGCGGTACGTTTGGATCTTATACCGATTATTCGGATTTAAAAGCAAAAGCGGATGCGGGTGTGGGTACGGCGGTTGCGGATTTAACGGCCGTTGAAACGGCTGCTGCGGCTAGTGTCACAGCGGAAATAGTTGGTAACACGGATGGCAATTACGTAGCTGGTGCGTCAGGTGTGGCATTAGGCACCTCGACCTATGCGAGTGTGACAGCATTAAGTGCAGGGTTAACTGACCAGGCGAGTGCAACGGCCGGAATGGCGACTATGGCGACCTTCATTGATGATTTAGGCGCGGCGCGTGCCCAGTTCGGTGCCAACATCAACCGACTGGATCATACCATCACCAATCTTGGCAACATGACGGAAAACCTAGAAGCATCTAAAGGCCGAATCATGGATACCGATTTTGCTTCAGAATCAGGAAACATGAGTAAAGCGCAAATGCTAATGCAGTCAGGCGCATCGATGTTAAGCGCATCAAAAATGGTGCCGCAACTGGCTATGAGCCTATTGGGGTAAATGCCTTGAGTGCTCTGGAGGGTTGGGTTGTCCCTCCTTACTCAAAGCGTAGAGGCGTAATCTAGAGAGAAATATCACAACGTAGGGGGAGAGTATGAATGTCGATGCCGTGCAGCTTGCCAGTAACTTCGCGAGTTTAGATGTCCAGCCATTTGAGCTGCGTTATAACCAAAAGTTGACGAATATTACTTCGCAGACGTCGGCAATCAGCAAAGTCAAGACCGCGCTACAACAGTTGGATGACAAAATCTATGACTTTACCAAAGCGGGTGCAGGACTCACACAGACCGCCACGACTACGTCGAGTGATGAGTATGTGACTTTGTCGGTGTCGTCTGGCGTGGATGATATCGATCTGGATGTCTTTGTTAAACAGATGGCGGAAACCCATCAGGTAGTGGTGGATGCCAAATCGACTGACCCAAATGATGTGATGGCATCAGCAGGCACTTTTTCTGTCACACAAGATGGTGTGACCACCGACTTAAATATTATGGATGCCGATAGTGACGCGAGTGGGGATGTTACTTACAGCGAATTTGTCACTTATTTTAATGACCAGTTTGACGATTCGATACAAGCAACGCTAGTGAAGTCTCAAGGGGCAATGAAAGTGTTATTTGCATCCGATAATGAAGGCGCAAATGCTTCTTTCACTTTGTCGGCCGACGCTGCTAGTGGTTGGGATGGTGATATAGCGTTAGCCAGTGCCGCGCCAATAAAAACAGCCCAAGATGCAATTCTAGCGATTGGCGGCGAACATGGCACAGAATTAACCAGTACTACCAACCAATTTGAGTCGTTGATGGAAGGCGTGGATCTTACAGTCGTTAAAGCCAATAGCACTGGTGATGACGCGACTAACTTGCGGATTGGTGACGACCTCGGCGCAACGATGGACGCGCTTAAAGAATTTGTAGATTCATATAACAATGCGGTTTCAGAGATAGCAAGCCTTACCGCGACAGGCGGAGAAGACGCTGTACGTGGCGTGCTTGCATCGGATAGCACGATTAGAAATATCAGTTATCAGTTGGGCAATGTTATCCGAGCCGATTACGGTGGTACGCGGTTATTTGAGTTAGGTATTGAGATCGATCGTGATGGCAAGTTGTCGTTGGACAGAACGGCTTTTGAGCAAGCAGCAGAAACCATAGATATTGAAGAGATTTTTACCGGTGAAGAGGGGGTGTTTGCCAGCTTTACCAGCAAACTTGATAGCTACATCGACTTTTCTAGTGGTTCATTAAACCGCAGAATTGATACGTTAGATGATGAGAAATCCCGTATTAATGACGCACTATCGGTATTGGATAGCCGCTACGAAACCTATTACAACCGATATTTATCGCAATTTACTCAACTGAACTCACTCGGTAGTCAATTGGATTCAGTTTCTGGGTTATTTACTGTTTAAGTAAGGAGTGTTTCAAATGCTTTTAGGGAAACAGCAACAAGCGAATTATGCCAATGTGCAAGTGAGTGCTAATGCCTCCGTGTCTTCAAGTTTTGAGCTGATCTGCATGCTTCACGAGCGCTTAATCCAAGAATTGGAAAGCGTTAAGTACGCCATTGAACATAAGGATTTGGAGCTTAAATCCAAAGCGTCTCAAAAGTCGATTGATATATTCGTGGGTTTAGATGCTTCCTTAGATCTCTCTAGTGGAGAGGAGCTGATAAAGAACATCCATGCCTTGTATGAGCATGGGATAGCGACCGTGTTTGAAGCCTCCAAAGAGATGAATGGTGAACTGATTGATAAGTTGATTGTGGTGATCGTCGATTTGAAAGAAGGCTGGGAAGGGGCGATGGAGTGGCTGGATGAAAGCCGTCAATAAGAGTCCAAGCACTAAAGTCACTATCTCGCCAAAGCACCTGAAGGTTATGGTCTCCAAGTTTGAAGCGGCCATACTGAAACGGGATTTTACTGAAATAGCAAAACTCAATCAGCTGGTGGAGCAGATATTACCGAACATCGACCAGCATGATGCTGACTTGCTACCGATAGTGGTTAAATTGCGTCAAGAACATGAAAAGTGTCGGGCGTTGGTAGAAACGGAACAAGCGGCCCTTAGACAGCGTCTGACTCATAATATGTGTTTGAGGAATCGAGATAAAGCCTATACCAAGACCCAAGTTAGGGTGGAGGAATAACAATGGATTTGCACACGAAAGTACAAAGTGACGCCACGTTTTCTCGCTTAATCGCTGAAATAGGTGAGTCAGTTAAAGACAACGCGTTACTTACGTCTGCCCATCAAGACTCTGTTATCGGGATGAAAACACACACACTTGGTGAGACAAGAATGACGCCGCTGGCACAATCGTTTCAAAGTCTCTTTTCTGTGCTGCAACAAGTCTCCGGCTCACTGGGTATAGACGGCGTCAGTCATACCCTATCGCTTGATGTGGCGCCTCAGTTAAGCCATATGGACAAACATGGAGTGTCTGATGATAGTGCCCCGCGTCAACCTTCTCCCACACGTCTCGCCTTGCTCAGTGATCAGCTTTCTAGAGCGACAGGTCTAGCATCGGCGGACTCACTGTCTCTTTCCAGTACGTATTTTCCCCAAAGCTATACGCCAAATAGCCATTCTGGAAACTCCGTAATTGAGCTGGCTGAATCTGCGTTACAGCAAGTCTCTCGCCATAGCCAATTGCCCTATATTGCGATAGCAACGAATGGATTGCAGTATTCGAACTCGAGAAGTAACGCCGTAAGTCATCCATTGACTGCAGAGTGGAAAGCCAGGGTTGAAGGTCATCAAGATGAATTGGCGCAAACCGTAGCAACTGGTAATGCGGGGGGAGCAGAGCGTGGGCTGACTGAAGGGTATTATGGTTCAGCACTAAGAGGGCAGCCGTTTATGGGGGCTGCGACTCAAACGACGCCAGTAAAACCAGAATTTACGTTGGCGACAGCGCCGATATTTACATCGGGCATGGATTCGAGTTATTCCATGTTGGAAAGCACCATGACTCGGTTATTAGCGCCTTCATTAGAAATAGAAAAGCCATTGACACCAGAGGCTCAACGCCAGATCTCTCACGTTATTCGAGACAAAATTCAGCTGCAATATGACAGTGTGAATCAAACGGTTCGAATACGTTTTGACCCTCCTGAGTTAGGTAAGGTGGATATGATCATTCGTGTTGATGGTGACAAGCTGACAGTGCAAATCAGCGCCAGTTCAACATTAACGCGAGAAGCGATTATTGCAACGTCCGATCGCTTAAGGGCAGATCTGATTCAGCAAAGCAATGCGCTAAATGAAGTCAATATTGCCTTAGCAAACAAAGAGTCTATGCGAGGTCTCTTGCAAGAACAGGCACAGCGACAACAGGACTTGCAGCAAAACGAATGGCAACAGCATGGTCAGGATAAAAATAGTCAGTCTGAGTACGGTAATGGTAAAGATTACGATGACTTAATCCATGAGGTTGCTGAATCTACAGAGAAAAACGCTCAAGTACTACGTGAATACCGCGTGTATATTGCGAGGGTGTAGTGATGATCAAGATAGTAGTGACATTTATTGTGGCGGTTGCGTTGTCCGTATCGGGTTTTGTGTTGTATCAAAACGACGTGTTAACGGTAGCATCAATAACGGCGTGGTTAAGCCCAAGCGAACCAGAGCCAGAGTTGGTCGAGCATACTGAAATTCAAGTGGATAATGTGTTAGTGCCGATTAATTTAGGGCAAAGACAAAGTTTGTTGCTACTGGATATCTCACTTTATACCCCTAAGAAAAATGGCGCATACCTACACCATCAATTAAGTGTCATTAAAAATAGAATTATCAAAAAGTTCAGTGTGAAGAACGCGGAATATTTTCATAACAAACAGTTTATCTATGTCATTCAAGATGATTTAAAAGACGAGTTAGATGAATTACCGTCACTACAAGTGGACGAAGTTCTAGTGACAAAAGCGGTGTTTCAGTAGGTTCATTATGTTAATGAAGCCACGTTATCAACATACCCAAACTCATGACAGAGAAAGTCTGCAAGCGTTAGAAAACTTGGTGTTGCAGGAAAATATAAAGCTAATCAATGGCCTGTTATATCAATATCGTTATGTGGTAGATAACGGGACGTTTGAAGATTTACAGCAAACCGCCATGATGACGTTAGTGATTGAATTGAGAAAATTTGATCATGTCGCCAATGATGATTTTCGACGTGCTGTTGCCGTTCGTATCCGAGGCGAAATTATTGATGAACTTCGTCGCCGAGATTACATGGAGCGAGATAAGCGTCAGCTCGTTAATAAGATCAAAAAAGCGGAAAGGGAGTTATTGCAACTGCTCGGTAGAGAGCCCGCCGTAAATGAAATTTGCAGACACCTTGGCATTCAAAATGATGACTTTCAACAGGCAATGATGCTGGTGGATGTGATGGACGACATTGAGCTTGATTCCGTGATGGGTAAAGCCAGTGATACCGATAGAGATGTATTACTAAGTGAAGTGCGGCAAGTGCTAGAAACGTTGCCAGAACGAGAAAAGCGGGTGTTGTATCTTGTGTACGTGAAAAATCTGAGCACCAAAGAAGTGGCACAAGTCCTAGATATTAACGAAATAAAGGTGCATCGGATAAAACATAGAGGTTTGGACATTCTGAAAAGCAGAATGAAGGAGAGTGGCGCATGCAAAAGATAATTGGTGTTATTGTTGTGATAAGCGTCATTTTTGGGGGCTTTATTTACTTGGGTGGTAAATTTGAGTTCATTTTCAAACTGTCGGAAATTATTATTATTTTTGGTGCGGCTTTCGCAAGCTTATTAATGTCGACCACTTCTAGTACGTTAAAATTAATGACACAGCAAATAGGCATTTCCTTTCGGGCTACACCCTATAATAAGGATTATTACCAGCAGTTGTTATCGTTGATGTTTGAGCTGATTAATATCGCGCGTGTACAAAATATTAAAGCGTTAGATATTCATATTGAAAACCCAGAATCAAGTAAGATATTTTTGAAATACCCACAGATCACGCGGGATACACTAACCACACAATTTATTATTGATTCATTTCGACAAGTGATTACCGGTAAACAATCGCATCATTTACTTGAGGCATTTCTTGAAGAAGAAATTGAACATCTGGACGATGAATATACCAAGCCATCGGAAAAGCTCCACGCCACTGCGGAAGCGATGCCTGGTTTGGGCATTTTAGCGGCGGTAATGGGTATCATTCTTACGATGCAAGGCTTGGATGGCGAGATCAGTGAAATAGGACAAAATATTGCCGCCGCCCTCGTCGGAACCTTCACAGGGGTGTTTGGTTGCTATTGTGTATTAGGCCCCTTGTCGAGCAGCATTAAGGATATATCTGAAAATCAGCTTGCTCCACTGCAATGCGTTAAATCCATTCTATCGTCTTACGCTCAAGGGCAATCTGCTCATATGTGCGCGAATGCTGGAAGGAAGAATATAGAGACCCGCTACAAGCCGTCATTTGTTGAGCTTGAGAAAGCGGTTGATGTGCTAAGACAACAACCTTCATCAGGTTAATAGAGGCACGTATGGAACAACAAATCATTATTGCTAAAAAGGGCAAAAAGAAACGAGATCCATTGCAACATGGCGGTTGGAAGGTGGCGATGGCGGATCTTATGATCTCGATGATGTGCTTGTTTTTAGTGTTGTGGATACTTCAGGTGGTCGATGTTGATGACCAAAAAAACTGCTCAACTACTTCTCTTATGGGAACGATCCAATTCAACACCATGGCATGGTGGAAAGTGGAGGTAATTCGATCAACCCTTTGCCGCTTCCTCATGTTGCTACCTCTCATTACGATGCAGAACTGCACCGCATTAACGACACATCACTATTAGAGGGGGAGTTCAATAGCCAACAAGAACTCGAGGTGTTGGCAAAGCGAATTGAACAAGATATTGCTGGAGTGGATGGGTTGGGGAGTGTGAGTGTCTTGGTCACCCCGCAAGGAGTGAAGTTGGTGATTGCTGATTCTGACAAAGGACCGATGTTCTTTCGGGGAGGGGCTAAAGTGACCCCATTTTATCAAGATCTTTTGTTGAATCTGGCTAAGCTGTTACAGCGTATTGAAAACAAGATGATTATTACTGGTCATACGGATGCGAGTCGATATAAAGGTAGCCGCATGACTAACTGGGAGTTATCGAGCAACCGTGCCAATAGTGCGCGATATTATCTGGACCGCGGAGGGCTACAAGAGCGTCATATCTTTCAAGTCACAGGAATGAGTGATACTGCACCAGTGGATATCAACAACCCTAAAGCTGCTATTAATCGCCGTATCGAACTCTATATTCTCACCGCCGAAACGCTGAGTCAGCTGAGTGATGTTTATAAGACCGTATTCCTCCCAGATGCTAACCTGCCCTCAGACGTTAGAGAAAAACAAGCCCCACTCACTCAGCAGCAGTTATCTCCAGAGGTAGAAAAAGAAAGCGCGAAGCGATACAACAAGCATTAAAAAACCAGCCGAGTAACCTCATTTGAGGTAATGAGCCGCTATGACTAATTTGATGCAAAAGTTTATCAACGTGCGAAAGTGTTTAGCATGGCTTGTCGTCATTGATTATTGCTTAATCGGTTTTTATGTCTATTTGGTAACGAGTCTTCTGTATGTAGATGTGTTTATCATCGGTATATTACTCGCGCTATATAATATTTTGCTTGTCACCTTTGTCGTTCATCAACCTGCGGGCTTCCTTTTCTTTTGAGCGAGACAAGCATCTTGTCATTCCCATCTGTTTTGCCACGTTTTTGGGTTGTAGTATCGTTGTCTTAACACTGTTTTGGTGAATGAAGGCTGGTAGGACAATCGATAACACTTCTAACAGAGCACGAATTTAGAGCGAAATTAATGGCGGTAGTGGGGAGAGATTAATCAGTGGCGATTTTTGCCATTGCTGATCGGTGACAAAGAGCATGAATGCTGCAGAGGGCTTTGACTTCAGTTCAGAAATGTTGACCAGCCGCTGAAGGGCATAAAAACGATGGACATAGTTCACGGTTTCTTGCGGCAATGTTAACTGTGAAAATTGTGTACTACCTGCCCGCTTTATCGCACGCTGAACACGTCCTTCCCCTGCATTGTAAGCGGCTAAAGTTAAACTTATGTCGCCACCAAATTTATGATGTAAGAACGATAAATATTGTAGTGCGGCTGACGTGCTTGCCGCAATATCGAAGCGTTGGTCGTTGTTTGTACTGACCTTTAACCCAAAACGTTGCGCCGTTAATGGCATGAGTTGCCATAAACCGCGCGGCATTGGCATGTGAGACAGCGTTGGGGTTGAATGATGATTCTAGCATGGGTATGAGAACCAAATGGTCAGGTAGTGCGCGTTGTTCCAGCTGTTGAAAAATAGACGAAACTAAGGGTTCGAACTGAGTAAATTTGTCTAAAATTTGTTTCTGGTAAGGGGTAAGTTTAACTAGGTGTGGTGCAATTAATCGTTCTGGCGGTCGATATTGCGCGTGACTAAATGGGTGATACGCCATCAAGAGAGTAAATAGTATGATGTACAGGAAAGCCAGTCGATACCACGCTAACTGGCGCCGATTGTTGGCACTTGACGTTTGTGACGGACGAGTGAGTTGGGCGACTTGACTGTCAGCAGGTGTCGTCATTTGTTGAATCATATCCACCATACGCGCTTAACCATTTAAATCTTCATGAAACAGTATTTTCATGAAACAGCATCTTGATAAAACAGTATAGGGAGTCCGCGGGCATTTACTAGGTTACTTGTCACTGATGGTAGGCACGCAGCTTATTACGAATGATCATATGATATCGAGCTACTAGCAGTTCGGCTGGGAGCTGAAAAGCATTGGAATGGTCGGCAATGGCACGCGAGCTTGGTGTGCTATGACGTGGATAGTAAGGGTGGCTTTTAAATGAGGCGCAGAGCGTCAATGCCAGTGCATACCAATCATCAGAAGGACAAACACGTCCTTGCAATGTTTTTTGTTGTGGAGAGGAATAAGAGGGTGAAGTGGCGGCAAAGGGTAGGTGCTTAAAGTGCTGCCCAATGGGCATGGCGGTTGAAAAGTCAATTAAGTGAGCCTGCTTGCGACCAATGATAATGTTGTTTGGTTTGATGTCCCCGTGTATGAAGCCACTACTGTGCAAACGCGCTAGAGATTGTTCTATGTCTTGCAGCCATGGATGTTGGACATTCCCTTGCCTCACTTCATTTGAAAGGGTGTCGCCATGAATCCAATGAAGGAAAGATAAATGGAGATGTTCTTTTTTGTAGATAGCCTTTGGAGCACTAGTGTGTTGGGTACTATTTTGGGCATTATGTATCGCATCACGCTTTGGGTTACATAGCGCATCTAGGTCTTGCTCTTTACTCAGTCTAGTGTATATCGTTTGTTCGGTGTTCGTCGCCGTAATACACCGCCCTTTAAGCCAGCCTATTTTCTTGTGGTGCCAACGAAAAACCTCCTGAGATAACCATTTTGGATCATCATTAAACTCGTCGGCAAGGCTGCTAATTAATGCCTTTAGGTTTGCGTCATTAAGCGACAGTAACGCCATATTATAAATCCGCTGGTAATTTGAAATCAGTAAAAAGTTCGGGGCGAAAGGATTAACCTGCCCTTGAGTCTTAATCGTTAATGTGACAGCGTTACTGCTGTCACCCAGCGAAATTTCGGCACCTTGATTCGCCGTTTTTACAGTCTTCGTGTGAATGAGGCGGAACCAGTTCCAGTTACCACTAAAGTTTTGACGCGCTAATGATGTGACATTATTTTTGAGCTCGATGTTTAGTGTGTCTTCAGCTTGCTGCTCACCCTCCCAACTCATGCTTTTCCATAAAGAAGGCCCGTGTTGATAAGTGAACAAGGGCTGATCATTATAAATGATGAATTCGGTAACAGACGCACTCATGTCAACGGCTTTGAGTTGGAAGTTGACTGAAACAATGTCCGGTTTGCGAGAAAGAGAGCCGAACGAATTTGGTCAGCTTTTGTTGACATTGTCCAAACTTCTGGGGAGATCATTAGCCCAGAGCTTGGTAAGAATCCGGGTAAATAAGGGGAGCCTTCAGCAGGTTGTAAAAAGGGGGTGAGGAATTGGTTTTCAAAGTTGGCGAATACCCCTTTTGAAGAAAAGAAGGCTTGAACGTCAGCAATGCTCGCGTCAGTTTTTGAGTTATTATCAAAAGGATAATAACTAGCAATACTGGTTTGATAGGTTTGAATAACGGCGCTTTTCCACTGCTTGTTCAAATATTCATGGGCAAGCGACAAGATCGAATCGTTACTTAGCTGGGTTAAAGAGGTAACCAGTTGTTTGGCTAATGCAGGTTGTTGATCTGCGCTGGTTTCTAAATCGGCAATGGGATTGCTACTTTGCATTGGCTTTGCGAGGGTATCAAAAGCGAGTTTCCTTGCATTTTCAGATTGGTAAAAGGAATCAAGCCAAACTTTGAGCTTAGTAATTTTGGCTAACAGTGTATCGATGGGCTTTATTGAATCTTTTGCAGGCGTGACATAGTCGAGGTAACTGGAAAAGTTAGCATTAATCATACGTGCTGATTCAATTTTATCTTGTTCTTCTATAAGTGCTGGGTTGATTTCGCTTGACGCTTGAGTTTCGTCTGCATTATTACCGCTATTTGAGCTCGCATTCGAGGAGGGGGTACTGGTTTTTTTCGCCGACGTTTCACTGGGTAGCGTGACGTTTGTATACTTACTCAGTACTGAATAATAGTTTGTTAGTGGGTTATTGCTGGCGTTAGAGAGCAGGTTGACCGTTTGGCTTAATACCGTCGTATCGTTGACTAAGCATTTCATAGAGACGTTATTAATAAAGTCTTTCCAATAGTTTATGTAATCATTTTGGTACATTTGCTTTAAATCGCGACTAATTCGGTAAAGTTCTAGCGCACTCGGTGCGTTTCCCGCCACTCCTGAGTAGGCGGACAGTGCTTCTTTGAGTAATGGTGAGTCAACAGAAAGGTCGAGTTCAATGAAACCGTTAGGCGTATACAAAAAAGGCACAAGATAACCAACGTAACCAGGCTCAAAGCTATATAACTGCCCGAAATTGCTGCCAAGTTCGCTGCGAATATCAATTCTTTTAGTAAATAAGGGTAGGTTTTGTATATGTTGATAAAGCAGTGTTTCAATGCCAGAACGATTGATGACACCTTTAGCAAGTTGCTCGAGATTAGAGTTCGCATTTAGCGGCACCAAACCACGATTAAACGCATCATCAAGTAAGACTTTGAGCTGCATAATTGTGGAGGCGGAACCAGAGTTCTGAGCCTCTAGAGAGTGAACAAAATAGGCATCCAGTTCTTCGGTATTTTTTTTGTTGGCGTCAAAAAGTAAGCGATAACTGTTCAGTAGTGACAGGGTAGTCGCTTGCTCTTCTAAATTAACATATACGAATGAGATCATTAGCAATCGACTTTTCTAAAGAAGGCATCAGTACGGCCTGTAACTCGGCGAAGTAAGCAGTCTCTACTTCGTTTTTAATACTTGAGGAAGGCATAAAAGGTAGCACGTACCAAGGTTCAGCTTGATGATACAGCTGATAAATGTTGTGCAATGAGTACAAGTTTGGGACATTGTCAGCAAGATTTTCAATATCATATGGTGACGCAGCAATGGCTTCTTTATAGCGCTCTAATAAGGTGTCAGCACGCGCTTCCCTGTGACTTTGAAAGTCAAAATCGAGTTTGATTATTGTCAGTGTTGTGAGGAGTAGCCCTAAACACGCTAGTGTATAGCCAGCTTGTAATGTCAGCAGCCAGTTTTCTTTTTCCGATTCACTCCAACGAGCAGTTGTTCAGGTAACAATACGTGGGTCATGAGGTGTTGAGAGAACAACACTTGTTGAATAGCTTGGCTCTCTTTAGGGTGATAGTACTCATTCCCCAAGTCATTACTTATTGTCGCCGCCAAGATATCGGTTTCTTCATCATGACTGGCGTCGTGAGTAAAGAAAAACCCCGAAACATCAATCCTTCACCGAGTTGATTAAGTCCGTATAGCCGATTTAACATTAACCAGAAGTTCTGTTTCAGTAGACCAAATTGAAATGGGGCACTGGCGATTGATTTTCGATAGTCGAGGTTAAGTTGCCCGGATAGTGCGTTGGTCATATTAGCTGTGAGTTGACCAATGAGGCTATCGTATGCGAAGTTATACCAGTCTGCATCAATGCCACCATGTTTTCTATAGGGCATCATTGCGCCAAATGCCTCCTCTCGTCTTGCATCATCAAAGCCGGAGAAGTACTGGCAGAAATCACTCACTGCACCACTTTGAGTAACGACAACATAGGTAGGAACCGATAATCCTAGAAGGCGATTAAGCTTTGTACAATCACTTTTAAGTTGATCAGAGCGTTGTTTAATTAGCGCTTTTTGCCCCAGTAACAATTCGGCATTAGTCGCTAAAAGCAAACCATTGATTGCTTGTCTTGGTCGCCATGTCATCAAGCACCTTATTAGGGTCTTAATATAGTCCGGATGCTGATCGTCCCCTTGGCTGATTGAAATAAGTATAGAGTGTTCACTTAGCCAAAATAAGATAGGAAACTCAATATCGTTACCAAATTCATCCAGTCGATAAGCTTCGTAACCCATTTGAGTGATGACACCTTTATCCTGTGTCGGCGCGTCGCTGTACCAAAGATACACCGGTAGGTCATAACGGCTCTGTAAACGCTTGTTGTTTTTTTGCACTTTAAGCATAGAAAAGAAGTGTTTCTTAAGCAGCATACAGCGATGGGTGACCAAGGCTTTACTCTTGTTTGATTCTTCATCCGTTTTATGTTGATTTTTTTGGCTTATCCAAAAAACGATAAGTCCCAGAACGGTAGAAAGCACGAGGCAAGTGATCACAGCAATGAGCAAGTAGCTGTTGAGCGCAGGCGTAAACCACAGCGCAGTTGTCATCACAAGGCACAAGATAAAACCGCTAGATAGCCCTTGAATAAGAGGCTTGTGGTTCTTTTTTGTCTTTGTCTTCTCATCTGACATGGGTAGATCTTCCTTGTAAAACGACGGCGAACGAACGAAGTGGTCGGCCTCTGTCACCTAGAATCGGTAGTAAGCTCATTAGTTTTGATCTGCTTGAGCGTTGGATTTCTTGCTTCGGACTAAAATGGCATCAATCTCTTGGTGCTGTTTCAGCCAATTCTTCGCATTATCTGCTTCGGCTTTAGAGCGGGTATCAATGACGACTCGAAAATACTGTTTATAGCCGTCCACTCGCGGTTGGTATTTACTTGCCGACAGGCTATGTATATATTTTTCTGCGTTCGTTTGAGTTGAAAACGTTGCCATTTGCACCAACCAGTTATGACTGTTGGCACTTTCGGTGGCGGGTAGATTCTTGTCAGTTGTAACTTTGGCAGTAGAAGCATCAGCAGAGCTAATATTGTTAGGAGTGATGTTACTAGCACTGGTTTTAACAGCTTTGGTATCAATCTTATTGGCGTCAATAGCGCCAGTAGATAACGACAGGTTTTGTTCTTGATCGGTTGCTGCTCCAACACGTGATGACGAGACAGGTAAGGTGTCAGAACGACTTGCTCTCACGGGAGGATTTGCCAAGTCATCATCGCTTGATATAAAAACAAGATCGTTAGCTTGGCCAGACACAATGTAACGCTGGCTGAATTCCGATAAGAAAGAGAAATCTCTCGCTCTTTGCGGCAAAGTCTTGTGGTACCAAAAATGGGTGAGGATTAGCGTCGATGCAATGAGAATTGTAAATAGTAACGTCGTGAGGGCGTAATATCGTTTACGACTTGGGCGGCGAGTTTTTGGGTGGGGAACTTTGGTCAGACAATGAACCCCATTTCCTTGTCTGTATTGACTCATGACTTGTTCTAGTTGGTAGATCATGCTTTTAAGCTGCTCTGAACCTTGAGAGTGGTATTGCCCTTTAAAGCCAACATTAAGAAATAGGTAGATCACTTCCAGAAGGTCGATCATTTTATTCGGTTGTCGCATTGCTTTATCGGTTACCGTAAAAAACAATTCTCCGCCATTTCTCATACCAAATAATTCACTAAGAAGTGTTTTATTCTCCCAGCTGCGCTTATCTCCCCAGTCGGTGTAAATGATGAACTCATCAAGAACCACTGCGAACAAAAAACAGAGTTTGTCTATGACGGCAACGGGATAGTTGAGATGGCTGCCTTTTTTTCAGTTCGCTTATTCTATGCGCTAATTGATTTCTGAGTTCTGCGATGTCTTCAGGTTCGGGAAGCGCATTAATCTTCAGTACAATACTTAACAACTCACTGCTAATGTTGATAAGTTGGTTCTCTGACTTGTCGAAATGCTTTAAAAACTCTGCCTGAGACGCATCCGGGCTGCGAAATTTTACTGCTTTATCGGCATTAACTTCTGCGTTTTTTTGGTTTGCGGTTTGATCCCAAATTAACGTCTTTTCATCCAAATACTCAAGCATCTCTTTACCTCAATGCATACAGGTGAACTTCAAGATCGGGAATACGAGCATCAACATGCAGCGCAAGCGCATCCCTTGTAGAGAGCATTTCTGTCCACGTATGGTCTGCGGTATTTAACTCGAAGTAAGAGGTCCCATGAACGGGCTTAAGTTCACTTGGTGCAACGGGAAGTGGTGATAGTTGTATACCAGAGAGCGCATTTTTTACTAGCTCGACAATGCGAGTATTGCTGCTGATTTTTGTCGCGGAAACAAAACTATTACTCAATTCGCTGGCACTTAATGACGATTTGACGCTGAGAATAAAGCGTCGTTCTTGTACTGAAATTGGGTCTTTGATTATGGTTCTCAGTAACCGTCGCTTTTCAAATAATGACGTATCCCACGTAAACTCAATCACGGAATCTTGCTGAACTAAAGTAAGCAAGTTCCTTAACGTCGCAAATAGTGGGCTAAAACTCACGTATAACTGATCAATTTTTAACTCGGCTGTTTCGGTTGCCGCTTGAGGGGACAAAGCGAGAAGTTCAGAGCGAAAACGGTTGAGTTGCAAATATAAATCATAGGTACTGAAGCGAGGGTTTTTAGAGGTGAGGTCAAACCAAGGCATCCAACTGTTGAGTGTTTGCAGCCATAAATAATCAATCATTAAAGATTGAGCACTTTTTTGTGATTGCCCTGCTTGAATCCGCTTGATTAGATTATGGTTTCGGCTCGCCAGAAGGGCATGCGTTTCTTTAATTTTGTCCGACAGGTAACGAGATGCTCCGTAGTGGAGGCATGACGGTATAAAAGCTCTATCCAGAATGACTTCGTTAGACTCTGTGCATTCGAGTATACGCGCGATAGGAATCACGGAGTGGCCTGAGCGGTCACTTTGCTCTGACAATAATTGAATGTTTAGCCTGGCTACATCAACTTCTAAACTTGTATTTTCCTCGCTAGCAGAGTCAAAAATATTAATCGACTTGGCGACATATCGTGATGACGATTTGTCATTTTCGCTGTAGTCGTTGTTGCCTAGTAATGCTAATGGTAAGGCAAGGTAGATGGTGTTTTCTATGGTGCCTACAGGAATATCAAGGGTGATTTCTTTGGTCAGATTAAATTGCGTACCATCCGGGAAAATCCCCGAACACTGTGTAATCGCAAGCTTGCCAATTTTTAGAAGGTCAGTATTCATGGAGAGTTCTGTTAGACCAAAATACGGAGCGAAATGCGATAGGGTTTCGACTGTTTTTCCAACGTAATGTTGGACATATCTATCCTGCTGCTGAAAGTGTTGAGGGGCAATGAACATGCCTTCTTTCCATACTACTTTTTTATGTGCGTCCACGAAAAATCCTTTTTAATGAGTGCGAACAACCGTTATAAATCATTCTTGGCTTAGAATATGTTCCACCAGCTCGATTCTGGCGCGACAATATCAAGCTCCACGTTCAAACCAGAAAGACGAATCATCAGACTGCTTTCTCCATCTGTGGGAACGGGAGTGATAGCTTTGGCATTGCTTTCTTGGTAGTTCGCATATTCGACTAAAGCGGCTAAATACTGAGTTTTCTTATTGATGTCTATGGTTGTGCTCGATTCGCTTGCTGGCAGAACGGGTGGAAGTATTTGTTTTACGACTAGGCTATTACCTAGCGCTTGGCGATCATTGTTATACAACGATATAAAGCTACTTTGCTCGAAGCTTTCTTTGCTCTCTAGCTGGTACAATCTAATCACAACAGGGTTGGCTTTATTTGAGCGATAAGGATTAATCGCATCATCGCTCACTGTCTTCAACGCATAACTGGTTGTGATTGGCGTTGGATCTGAAGAACATGCAGACAACAGAATGGCTAACGTTGCGCTTGCTATCGTTGGATATTTCATGATTTCTCTCCAGAGCGCTGCATGTTCTCAATGAAGAGCGCTTTAAAGTGGCGTCTAAATTCGCCGTTTTGTTGACGTCTTTCAAAATGCTTGCGATAAATTCGCCAATACCGTTTGTCTTTACTAACAAATAGACTTGAGCCCATATACTCATCGAACTGCGGCTCTAATTGTTGCGGAGAAAACTCGTCTAAGAAGGTATCAATAGTTTGTTCTAATGCGCTAAATAGAGCGTCGTGTTGAAAAGAAGGGTTTTGTAGCATGTCATGGTTTTTTTCAGATAGAGCAATTAACTGTTGAAGTGAACTGACAATATGATGGTTATCCTGATTGATAGGTAGCAATTCAACCGTATTGTTCTCAAGTTCACCATGATCAAGGGGTAGGGGCTCTAATGTCTTCTCGACCTCTTCAAATTTCGACAGTTCGTTTTCTGAAAAATCCTCGAAAGGATCAGAAGAGAAGGGATCATCTTGTAATACGTTTTCTGAAGAGTAATGCGGGCGTTGCTGAACTTTAGGTTGTGTTTCTCGACTAAACGATTCTAAAAAATCGGTGTCGTCATTGGCTAAATTCAGCGTAAACGTAGGCGTATCATTATCGTCGATTTCGGCTGACTGAGACGTTTGTGAAACGACCAGAGTACTAACCAAAAGGCTGTAGCCTTCTATGGTAATAATATCACCGTCATTAACGGCATAATCCGCCCCTTTCTGTAGCGCCTTAGCATTTAGAGATACACCATTATTGCTAGTATCTTTGAGAAAAAAACCGTCGGAAGTACGAGTGATTTCCGCGTGTTTTCTTGAAATTCGAGTTGTATGATCGGGCAACACAACACTGCAATCAGGTGAGCGTCCAATCGTACCACCGTCGGCTGGTAGGTGAACAACCCGAGACGTGACCGCCTCCTGATCAGGGATGGATACTAAATGTATACTGATGGTCATACTTAGCCCTTACATTTCTTAACGGCGGAGTTAAAACTGTCTAGAAAACCGGAATACTCATTTAAAAATTGATTAGAAAAATACACGCCCATTTGCTTAGTTTCCATGTGCTTCGAACGAAAGTAGTCTTTTGCTAGTCCGGCACTTTCTAGCGCATTGTCAAAAACCCGCTGATCTTCGAGGACAATATCAATTTCTCGACGTTTCAATAGTGTTAATAAAACTGTAGCATCTCTTGGCTGCTTAATGACGTTAAATCCATGTCTTTTAAGCCAAAACCATTTGTTTGAGCCAAATTTTGCAGAAAACTTCAAATTGAGCTTTGACAATTCGTTGATCGTTGGCTTAACGCCTGAGCCAAAGTACCAATTGATTGTTTGTTTCGCGATGGGCGCAGATAACGTTGCATATTCATTGCGCTCTTGGCTCTCGCTCGCAAGAAAAAAACCATGTTGCGCACCGCTTTGTACCCGAAGTTGTGCTTCAGACCAATTGGTCATCGTTAATTGATAGGGCTGACTTATTGAGCCAAGTGCGCATTTTACGGTATCAATTGCTAGCCCTTTCATTTCAGTATTTTGGTGAAACTGATAAGGGGCCCAGTCTTGGGTTGTTAGCATCAATCGAGATGGACCTATGGTCTTGGCATAGCTCGAAGAGATGGTAAATAGGCTGATAAACAACGCCATCAAGCATGCAAATGTGATGTCATTGAGAGATGGCCTAATTGTGTTGAACAACATCTATCTTCCTTGTAAACGCCATGTTAATCCTTACTTCCTTAAGGGAAATCCTTGTTGACTTGTTTGTTGAATAGGAGGGTGTCGCGCTTTATTCTTTTTGCGCTAACCGCACCATTGCGATCTCAACACCCATTATGACTTCAACATCTATTATGATCTCAACATCTATTATGTTCTCAATATCTATTATGCTCTCAACATCCATACTGTGCATGAATTGAGCTAAGCCTACGAGATGCTTAGCTCGAAGTTACTTCCTGATATACCTGTAACTTCCACATGATTGATGGTTTCGCTTCGACTCAAGCGTAATATGCATTCCTCTGCGAGCTTAGGCATGAGAGAGCGGTTAATAATTTGTTCTACGGCTCGTCCTCCCGTGGTTGGATCGCTGTTTTTGTTGATGACATAATCAACGAAACTCTCATCCCAGTGAAAGGTTGCTTGATATTGCTCGGCGAGTTTCTTCTTAATTCGATTAAGAGCAATTTCAGTGATTTTCGCCAGTTCGTTGTCGCTGAGTGGGTAATAGGGAACAATCGTAGTACGACCTAGGAAAGCGGGTTTGAAAAACCGCTGCAGTTCTGGACGGATTGTTTCCAATAGCACGGCGTTATCTAGCGTCTCTTCGCTGTCATCACAGGCGTCACAAATCGCTTGGTCTGCAGCGTTAGAGGTCATTATGATAATGGTGTTTTTAAAGTCTACCGTTCGTCCTTCGCTATCTTTAATACTCCCTTTATCAAAAATTTGGTAGAAAAGGTCATGCACACCGGGATGGGCTTTTTCCATTTCATCTAGCAGTAATACAGAGTAGGGGTTTCGACGAATAGCCTCGGTTAATACGCCGCCTTCACCGAAGCCTACGTATCCGGCTGGGCTTCCAAGCAGCATAGAAATCTTGTGTTCTTCTTTGAACTCAGTCATGTTGATCACGGTCAGATCGTTTGTGCCACCGTAAAGTTGCTCAGCAAGGGCCATGGCGGTCTCAGTTTTACCTACACCACTTGGTCCACACATAAGAAACACGCCAATAGGTTTACGATTATCAGTCAGACTTAGCTCTAGAGATCCGAATTGATTTTGCTAGCTCTTGTTTGGCCACGTTTTGCCCAATGACTCGTTGATCCAATTGCGATTCTAAACTTAGTAGCTTTTCTATTTCGTCACTGAGCATGGTGCCTACGGGAATACCCGTCCAGCTGCCAATGATTTCAGCGATGGTATTGGCATCTACTAGTGCTTGAACAAGTGGGGTTTCTCCTTGCAATGTTGATAAGTTCTCGCGTAGTGCAGAGAGATCGTGTTGTAACGTTGCGAGGTCGTTGCTATTGCCATCTTCTGCGATGATGTCTGTTTGAGTATCACTCAGTTCATCATCGCTTGATTGAACATTGCTAGTTTCGTCATTGACATCCTTGCCCCAATGCCCAATTTGAGTTTGTAGCGCTTTGATTTGGTCAACCAGGTCTACTTCTTTTAACCACTGGCTGTTAAGGCTTGTTAACTGCGCTTCATCCGCGTTAATTGAGGTCAGTAATGATGCGATTTCTTTTGAATCGCCACCAAACAAATCTTGTTCTTTTTGTCGCGCAACCAGTTCGTTTTTTTTGTATCGGATACGTTGTTCTAGCGATTCAATAAGTTCCGGCTTTGCGCCTTGTGTCAGTGCAATACGTGCACTGGCGGTGTCTAATAAGCTAATGGCTTTGTCGGGTAATTGACGAGAAGGAAGGTAACGAACAGACAGGTTGACCGATGCCTCAATTGCTGACTCGGTGATAAAAGCCCCGTGATGTGACTGCAGTGAATCCGCAACCCCACGTAACATTTGAATGGCATCCTCAGCGCTTGGCTCTTCAACCGTTACAAGCTGGAATCGGCGGGTGAGGGCTGGGTCTTTTTCAAAGTACTTTTTATACTCTGCCCATGTGGTTGCCGCGAGGGTTTTAAACTCTCCTCTGGCAAGTGCGGGTTTGAGTAAATTTGCCGCATCGTTTTGACCTGCGGCACCGCCCGCACCAATAAGGGTATGCGCTTCATCAATAAAGACGATAATCGGAGTTTCAGAATTTTTGACTTCGTTGATCACGTCTTTGAGTCGATTCTCAAATTCACCTTTAACGCTCGCCCCTGCTTGTAGCAAGCCTAAATCGAGAGAATGAAGCTGAACGCCTTGAATCGCGGAAGGGACATCGTCAGCTGCAATACGCAACGCTAGACCTTCTACCACCGCCGTTTTACCAACGCCCGGCTCACCAACGAAAATTGGATTATTCTGTCGCTTTCGACATAGGATATCGATAGCTTTGCGAACTTCACTATTTCGCCCGGAAATCGGATCAATTTTGCCATCGAGTGCTTGCTGGGTGAGGTTGATTGTATACTTGGACAATGCGTCACCTGAATCTGATGATGCTTGACCAGGGACGGAGCCTGCTTCTTTCGATACTTTAGTTTTAGTGATGAGCCCTTGCAGTGCTTGTGAAGAAACCTCACTTAAACTCGCCAGAGTGAGGGTGGACATGCCCATGACGTTTTGCTGCAGTAAACTTTGTATAAGGTGTAAGCTGATGATTTGCCCTTGCCCAAAATTGACAGATGCGATCATCCAAGCATCTTTAATCAGCTCTGTTAATTGCGGACTTAGCGTCGGTTGCCCCTCATTACCCTTTGGCAATCGTCCTACTTTAGTGGTGAGCTCATTGACCACTTTCTCCACATCTATATTTTGTGAGCGCCATAATTGAGTTAAGCCGTCATCTTTTTGAGAAATTAACTGTAATAGCCAGTGCTCTATCTCAATTGCGGGAACGCCTTGGTTCATTGCAGCGCCAGCTGAAATCTCAAGGGCTTGTTTGAGTTCCGGTGATAGCTTACTTATTAAGTTAGTTAACGTTACTTGCGCCATGAATCCTTCCTTGTGTTCCATTACTCTTGCGGATGTAAAAATGGTTCGTTTCAATAATAAATCAATGGTTCGTTTCAATAACAAATAGTTGTTTCAGTGTTTCTTCGTGCTTACATCGTGGATGCAGATGTTACTGCTCCACCGATAACCACTTCTATCTCAAGCGTATTTTGACTTTCTTGTCTGGATAGCGCGCGGGAGCAAGGCAATCCACTTCTCCTAACCTTGCAGCATTGTGATCATGATGACTGAGAATGGGTGAGCCTAAATATCGGCGTAGAATCAACAAGTACACCATGACGGGGGTATCGTCCTTGAGGTAGTGCCGTACGATATCTTTAACCGAATTGGCTAAGTGGTGATCGGAGCGTAATTGTTTTACTTGTATCCGGTTTTCTGGCTCGATATAAACCTGGATACCGCTATTGGGCACTTCACATTGACTGCCGAGTAGTAGGCCTTCTCCTAACGCATTGTTATTTCTTAGATGGGCAGACTTAGCAATAGTTGATTGAGCATTAACGGGTAGCTTTCTCTTTTCTGAATGCACGACGTCAACGTGAATTCTTAGTTCAAAATAGTCATTCAATATTTGTTTAAGTATTGTCACATTACGTGAGTTTTGACCGAATAGCAGGGTGTAACGAAACAGGGATTTGGCATGGCTGGGTAAGCCAGATATTTTCGCTAGACGGTCGTAAACATGGTTATCGTGTTCGTGTTGTAACAATAGCCAACGTTGAGTGCGTAAGGTGTATGTAATCTCGAAAAAACGGTGATTAAAAATATCTAAAAACGCTTGTAGTCCATTTTCTTCCTGATGTATTGAGGTCAACAGCTCCTCGTAGATATAGTCAGGAATCACCCCTTTTACACCTGAAAGGGCGGACATCGCGAGAGTCAGTTGAATACCAGTAAAGTCAGCGTTGACTGCATGAATTTCATGATTATCACCATCGGGCATTGGTGCCGCTTTATAATGAATGGATAACCGATTTTTTCCCGATGAATGGGAGTTGACCGCATTCAGTAACCTAACAGCTTGGGTAAAGTCAAAGGTATCTGGAGCACGGTACAGCGCATCAACTAATTGATGTCGTGGCAATGACGAGGCAGGAGGCATAAGCGCACGGTTTGTTGATGGAGTGATTGATGCCATCGAAATGACTCGCTTTACGGTCATGTTCTTTTGACTATTGTTGTTAGTACTTTTGCTCAAAGACATAACTGACCCCCATGCGCTTTTGGAAAGGTTATTCCACGGTGCTGTTTACCGTACTGACTAACGTGCAATTGAATATAGCGGTCAAAGCTACAAAACTGTTTGAAGAATTCGTTAAGAACGAGCGTAAAAGCGTGATGCGGCATGTCGGTATTTAGCTCAAGATAAATTTCAGTCCCGGGAACAAAAATATTTTTGTTGTGAACCCGAAGGGTGGAAACTTGAGTTTTGAAAGCGATGTTATGAATGCTGTTGATTTCGTCCAAATCCGTTGTGTCGCTAGAGAAAAGTTTAAACATATCTTTTATTTGCTTAGTTGGATCTTCACTACGAAGTAGCGAGTTAAAGTTACAACATAGCAACGCGATGACTTGACTTAGATTATCGTCATTGGCTTCCATTTCAACGGGGGCGGAAGGGGGATAAAGCAAGGTTAACTCCCCCGGCAAATCAATGTTTTCAAGTGAATCTAATTGACCAGATACACTGCAGGCTAATTTGCCGTTACTTGATAGTAAGCTGGCAACTAGAATTGCTTTTTCGCTTTGGTCATGAGTATGAGATACCACCAATTCGTATTGTTTATCTAGATCTTTTTTGGCTTCCCAATACATTGGGCTTTGGTTTATATCACTGCGCTTTTGGTGGTATTTTTCACCAAACATTGGGGTTAGAGTTTTGTCACCGTATGACGTGATTTGTCGTACAGATAACACGTCGATGATATCAATCGGTGAGTCGTCAAATGCGTCTGCCGCAATCGGGTAGGCTAACTTTCTCCCATCTAGATCAATAGGTTCACTGGTTTGAGTGAATAAATTTATGATGGGAACAACATTGAGTTTAATCACATCGGTATTGAATAAACGAAGAAACTCTGCGGGAATATCGCTCAGGAAAAAATTGATGAAGAGAGTACTATCGTTGATGGTGCTAATGGCTTGTTTAAATCCTACCAACTGGAAAAATTGTCGCTTCTCTTTGAAAAGAAAAAACTCGCGAATCATTTGGTAGCCATCAAATTGCTGGCCTTTTTGCGGTAGAAAGTGAAAAGAGGGATCGCAAACTCGATTGCTGAGTGCGGTTTGTTCCAACTGCGCGAGTGTATGACCTTGACTATCAGAAATAGAGATGGCTAAACCGTTAGCTAGGAGCATTTCGACGAGTGATTCTGCGTTATTAGCAAACCCTTTGACGAAAAAATCGAGCTCTTGGCTTTGTAGCGTGGAGAATAAAATATCGTCGTCGCCAGTAGACAACTTAATCTGTAGTAACCCATTCGCGAGTTCGGCTCGTTCTGGTTTGCTGATTGGGAATGGGGCGGTTGAGGCAATGACATCGTCAATATTAAATGGATTGATATGTAAGCGGTCGACAGTTTGAAATAAACATTCGTGTGAACCTATAGTCGACGCTAGACGACTGCCTTTAGGTAATTCGCTTAGCTCGGCTATTGGTTCGGCAGCGACAAGCTCTGCGTAGCCCACACTTGGCGTCGTTTGGTTAAGGGAAGGATAAATGACATTGATAATACTTTCGACAATGCTAGGGATCTGATTTTTTAGCGCCATTTCTGTTTTGGCATTAAGTAAGGCTACGCCATCTAAAAGGCGAGCGATACTGGGATCCTCAATTTGACCCTGATGAAGGTTAAGCGCTGAGGCAAACTGAGAATGCTCATCGGAATAGTGCCCTAATGCTCTCCTCAAAAAGGTCAATTCTCTTTCATAATAACGCAGCAATGGGTCAGTCATAGTCTTCCTCTGAGAGTTGAGCACTGAAATCACTGAGAGCGATTTTAGAATCAAAGATCAGCGTTTTTTTGCCTTTACTACTGGCGTAACGAGCAATAATGGTGAATAAGATAGCGTTGCATCCTTCGTGACGCTCGACCATCTCAACACTTACATCGGAGAGTCTTGGCTCAAAAGTGATTAACCAAGACTCCAAGCGTTTGGCCAGTTGGGCTTGGTCTAGATTGGCGTTGAGCAACTGTACATCAGTAATACCAAAAGCGTAGTTGGAACGACGGACCTCTTGGTAATAACTCGATATCGCCATAAGAGGCGCTTCGGATTCCAATAACTTGGTCAAATGATAGCGAATATCATCTAACTCGTTGTCGTTGCTGGTATGAGTAGGGCTAATAAATGCTTGATAGAAAGTCATTTCATCATCTCCCCAAGTTCCGTTGTTAGGACGACTTCGCCGTTGAAGTGATCAAACTGATATTGAGGAACGATTTTTAATGTGCAAGAAAAATGACCGGGGTTGGTGACGGACTCATTAATTGAAACATGAGCTTTGCTTAGGGGGTACTTTGCGAGGGTTTCTTCATTAGCGTAATTGACGTTACTTGAGAATTTCTCTATCCAATTGCGCAGAAATTGTTCGCACTCGCGAATGTCGGCAAAGCTACCAATCATCTCTCTTACTTGTACTTTCAGGTAGTGAGCGACGCGGCAACACATGAGTGTTGTCTGTAACTGGGCTAAGACTTTGTCGTTATCATTGTCGCTTGGTGCCCACACCGAGTTATTACCATTAAACAAAAGCTTGCCAGTGAGGTTATTGCGAGCAAGAGGAATAAACCCTTGATTGGAGTAGAACGTCGCTATTTTACCAAATAAATAGGCGTCACATTCATGATAGCTTTCCGTTCTCTCAGCGCCATTCCAACCAATGACTGAGCCCTGATCTTTATCATTCCAACGTGCTTTTAGGAAACCAAACCACCCAATTCTATGGTGCTCTCTCATGATAATTCCGAGGAAAGCAATGCACGCATTTCCCCAAAGGGTCTCGGTACTTTCCTGGTATAGAAAACCAGCCCGACGATGTGTGTAGCGTTCACGAAGTTTGATACTTGGCATGGCCAAACCTAGAAATCGAGCACTCGGCATCGCTCTAAGTTCTTGCCATGCAAGGTAGTCGGGGCTTTGAAGTATTTTTTTGATTCGGGTTGTATTCGTGAGCCAATCGGCGCCAATATCTGAGAAAAACTGTCGGTCAGGAGAGCTCAACATAGGGCATAAGGTTTGTTCGCCAAGTTGACTAATAAGACCAAGTGTATACATGTCATCGAAATCACTATTGATACTTAAATCAATGGAAATAGGGGCAGTAAATGCGATACAGCCAAATGGTTGTCCACCGAGTGTGTTCAACTCATGGTTACCAATAACGTTGAATAGTCGAGTTTGTTTAATGGAATAGGATTGGTTAAGGTCCTTAGAGACTTCTTGCCAATTCATGTCGAGCAATTTTAACTTTGTTCTTTGGCGGCTCACAGGCTGGTGGCAAAGGTACTGGATCTGTCTCCAGTTTGCCTCCAAAGACTGAAATTCTGAATGATGTAAAATAGTGTCGAGCTGTTTAGACAAGCGGGTATCAAGTTCTAAAATAAGCTGACTGATAACGGATATAATAGACCGATCTTTAACCAGATTATTTACCTCGTCGTCTGGAAGTAATTCGGAGATCAATAATATGGCATCACGTAAAAACGTATGCTCGGTATGATTTAAAGCATTAAACTTATTTTGCCAGTCTGATTTAAACATCGTCATCAACTACTACAGCAATTACAGCAGATAGGGAGCCGCAGTAACAAATCACTGCGGCACGTTGTCCTATCCAGGTATTTTCGCAACCATGCGAACGGAAGTGGTGAGCTCTTCAAGTTGTAGCCAAGGTCTCAAATGCGCAATTGCGGAATAAGCACCTGGTTTACCTGGCTGTTCAACCACTTGGATTCTAGATTCGGCGAGCGGTGTTCTTGCTCTTGCATCGTTGCCAATAGCACCAGCGTTGGTGTATTGGTCGATCCAAAGTTGCAGTTCTCGCTGAACATCGTTGGCTTCAAGGTTAGATCCAAGCTTGTCTCGCCCCATAACTTTTAAGTAATGGGCAATGCGACCACTCGCCATAATGTAGGGCAGTCTAGCGGATATAGCAGCGTTGGCTGTGGCGTCAGGATCGGTATACGTCTTAGGTTTCTGTGTCGTTTGTCCACCAATAAACACGCCGTAGTTGGTGTTTTTATAATGAACCACATAGTAGAAGCCGAGATCACTTAGCTCTTTTTCTCGTTCGTCAGTTAAGTTAACTTCTGTTGGACACTGCTGGACGAGGTCACCTGCTTCAGTTTTGTATGTAAGGTTTGGCAAATTCTCGACTTTGCCGCCGTTATCTAAACCACGAATAGCGGTACACCAACCATAAGCGGTAAAGGCTTGAGTCATTTTCAAACCCAGATCATAAGCGGCGTTTGACCATACAAGCTCGTTATTATTTTTTGGTTTTGGGTTACCATCCATATCGGTATCCAACTCTTCGTAAGCAAAGACGTTAGTGCTGAGACCTTTTTCCCCATATGGAAGACGAGCGAGGGTTCTTGGTAATGTGAGTGTTACGTAACGAGCATCATCACTTTCTCTAAATGAGTTCCATGCAGCATAGGCAGGAGAATCAAAGCCAGCCGCAACTGGTTTACCCTCGTCAAATGTAGAGAAACTGTTGAACTCGAACATATTTGCGTTAGCCGCGGCGACGAAAGGCGCGTGACAGGCTGCCGCTACTTCCCCCATATACCTAAGCAATGCGACATCTTCATCTTTAGCGCTAAACTCATAGTCACCAATAAAGGTGCCGTATGGTTCGCCGCCAGCAGTGCCATATTCGCCTTGATATAGAGCGTTAAATAGTGGGCTGCGATCAATCGCTGGTGCGTCTTCAAATTGCTCAAGTAGTTCTTCTTGAGAGAAATCGACCATCTTGATCTTTAACGAGCGACCAAGATCGCTTTCCTTAACCATCTTTTGTAAACCACGCCACGACCCTTCCAGCTTTTGAAAGTCATCTTGTTGCATGACAGTCGACAGCTGCTTTGATAACTTTTTATCAATTTCACCAATGGCATTTTCAATGGTTTTCGTTAGATTCTTATCCCAGGTTACGGTTCCAGAAAGGGCTTGTTGTGCTAAGACGGAAAACAGCTCTTTAGTGGTATCTGCTGGGGTTTGCACTGTGGCTTCAATTGCCCGATCGAGAAAACTCAATGAGCCTTCTTCGGTGGCACTTTGGCCTTGAACGTCTGCTTCAGTACTCATGATTCTTCTCCCTCTTTTTTAATACCTAGCTCCTCCGACAGTGCACTAATGGTGTCGGCGCTTTGCAAAACTTCCTTAAGCAGTTTTTCAAGGTCTCGAGAGCGGTCGGCTTTTGAGAGCAGGACTTTAAGTTGATTACGGGTTTCAACCAGTTTTTTTAGTGGTTCAACTTGGTCGATGATGGCTTCAGGCTCAAAATCTTTCATTGAATTGAAGGTAAGACTGGCTTCAAATTGACTGTCGTCATCGGCAAGCACATTATCGACTTTCATCGAAAGCTCAGGTCCAACGCGCTTCATAACGTTATCGAAGTTATCTTTGTCTACGTTATAAAACGTGCGATCTTCAACATCTTCTTTGTTGGCTTTATGTCCTGAATAGTCGCCAATGACGCCAACAACAAACGGAAGCTCTTTGGTTTCAACTGCACCATTTGTTTCGACATCATAGGTGATACTTACGCGGTTTTTACTTACGCGTTTATGCTGAGAATTTAGTGCCACAACATCTCTCCTTCGTTAAATTAGCTTGCGGTCGATGTGACTTTCGCTTGGGTAGCATCAAAACCAACTTCTGGACCCTTTTCTATCTTCCCGCCTTCACCTTCGATGTAGTACGCTTTAGAGATTTCGGTATAGGTGAGTGCAAAGGTTTCATTGGGCAGTGACCCATCTGTTCCCGTCATGGTGTAGCTAGACATCCGAGCTTCTTTGAGGGTTAAGATTAAATAGGGATCGGCACCGGAACCATCACGGTTTGGTTTGGTCATAACGATCTCAATCGTTTTCCCTTCTGGTCCGGGCGCATAAAGGAAGGTAGTTAGATACGGTGTCGCGCCATCACAGCCACGACCAATGGATATCTCGCCAAGTGCTACCATGCCTTGATCGGCATTGTTAGCATTACCTACATCAATGCCGACACCACGAACCGCACCCCAAGACACATTGTTAATGGAAAAAAAGCCGTCTTTGCCACCGATTTTCTCAATGGTTGCAGCGCCTTTTGGTTTTGTTCCGTCGATTCTCATAAAAATTGAAGCCATTTGTTTTCTCCTTAGCGTTTCGCTTTAAACAATTACCAATTAAAATCTGATATTTCAGATTTAGTATTGGTTTGATTTTCTTCGGATTCATTGTGCGCAGATGCCGAGCCAACTGCATCGGTATTGCTATTGCTATTAGCGTTTATGGCTGTTGATGACATATCTTCAGCAACGCTATTGGTTTGACGTTTTGTTGAAGGGGTGGTCAACTTAATTGGCTTGTCATTAACACCAATCAGAGCATCAATATGGTTTAAGGCAGACGGGTCATGGCCCATGAGTACGCTCATCAATTCGGGCAAAGAGAGATGCCCCCACTGTATGGCGCGTTCTAATAGATAGGACGTTGGGCTATGAGGTTCGGTCTGTCTAAAGTACTCAGCAAGCTCACCAAGTTGTCTGAATGCTTGTTCGCGGTTTTTGAGTTGCTCGCATGAATTGAGCTTAGGTGTATTGAGCGCGTTCATTGGCGAGGTTTGTGTATTTGACTTACTCACTTTTGATACCGAGTCATTTGGAGTCAGGCTCTCTGACACGGTGTTATTTAATAGTGATGCGCCGAGAGTTGAGTCTTGTTGGATAGAAGCTGCGTTACCTTCTGTCGGTTGATTATCTTTTGATTCAGAGTTGACTGCGTCCAATGGCCAGCGGTCGTATTTGTCGCCAACCAAAATACGCAGTGCTTGGAGTAGAGTTTGGAAAATATCGTGTACATACTTGAGACGAATAGGGGCAATATTAGCTTCTAAACATCGACGGTTGAGTGCGGTTTCAACTTTTACTAGTTCAGATAAAATGCTATCGAGCGCGAGTACATTGTCTGTCACAGAGCTATTGAATTGATCACTGGCCTGTTTCTTTAGGGCATCAAGTGTTCCACTATTTTCGGCATGGAGGTAGTTTGAATAATTAATATTACCGACAAGATGAATAAACTGTGCAGGCATGAAGAGAGCGCCAGCGTCAGGCGCATCCCCAACAAATTGCATCAGTGGTTTTATTCGAAATTCTGCGCGTTCTTTTTGTTGATTATCATCCGTATCGCTGTTGGATGTGCTGTTGGGTAAGGTGGGGTGGAGTGAATCCCAAAAGGTATCAAGGTACACGACTAACAGCCGAAATCCGCTTACTAAGTCCGGCAGTGGACTATTGCTAAAAGCAAGCGTAGTGATATACCAGCTTAATAATTCAAGGTCTTTGGTCTTTTGGCAAAGTGCTTGCTCTACGGTGTCTCGGAATGTTGACCAATTGTGACGATTTACGTCGACTAAATCCGCGTCGTTAAAAGTTTCTGGTGTTTCGATCAGTTGTCTGAAAGAAGACAATGACGCATTGTAGCGGTTTCTTATTGCGCGGTATTCGGTGCGATCTAGCTTAAGATAGCCGCCAGTTGGCGCTTCTGTAGAAATAGGGGCGATAAGATTCTCAAAACTATTCATGTCATTCCTTTGACAATGTTTCACTTTAACATCGTTACTTAACTTTCGATTGAGTTGTTTAATGTAGTTATTATCAAAAGTATTAACAAAGCTATTACATTATTAAGCTAATAGTAGAAGTGATTTCAGAAAAGTCTCGAAAAAACAGTATAATTTGTAATATCCACCCATTACACGGCTTTTTTTAGAGGAGTATCACATGGAAAGTGTCAATAACATGACCAAAAACAAGGGTTTATCCACCTATTAGTACTGTGGGCATTCCCACAACAATTGTACCGCCGTGTGAGGTTGTGTCGCCAAGTCGAGCGGCTGGGCGATTTGAGATGAGTACGGTTGCGCTGCCTTTTACTATCGAATCAGGTGGGCCGACGCATGTACACATGTCGCCCATTACCGACGCGGGCATGTTACCAATAAGAACCGTGGGTACCCCAGGCCCAATGATAGGGCCACCAACGTGAGGAATAGGCGGAACTGCAGGGGTTTGCATTGGGCAAACATGCATATCGGTGATTCTCGAGGCTGGTAATGTCATACGTCTCCTAAGCCTCCGTTGGCTATGTTCGTCGCGATTGTGATGGCTTGTTGGTAATACTCCTTTTGTCCGTCCCATTCAGGTAGCGCTGCAGCCATGTTAATCGCGCCAGAGGATGCTTTGGCGTAAAGTTTGGGGTCGGGCAAGACACTGGGTAATTCAGGAGAGACAATGCTCCCAGACCCATTCCAAAAGATACCTTGTGCGAGCCAAGATGGTGCGCATTGCAGTTCAAGGCGATTGGCAAAAAGTTCGCAACGCCGTCTACCTTCTTCTGATGGGGAAAATATCCATTGTTTACAAGCGGATAAGCAGGCCATTTGCGATTGGTTCCAAGTGTTGTTACGCCGAGATACGCAAAGGTAAGCCCAAAGTAATGCTTCCCTTACTGGCAACGCATGGGCTAGAAACTGGACAAGGTCAAAATATAAGGTTTGCTCTTGGAGTTCATTAATGACTTCTTTGATCGTCGTTTTTCCTACGATAACCGTTGGGAGATCTTCTGAAGCAGTAAACAAAGGCAAAATTTGTTCGGGACTGACGTAGGGGATTTTTTTGTATTCAAGTATTTGATTCATTGTCTAATTCACCTTAACGATCGCACCTTTGACTTCCGTCATGACGGCGCCATTGATGGAGGCTTTTAAGTTTGACTTTACATCCGCTGAGAGTTTCGCTTGTGCTGTTAATGTGGTTTGAGCATCTAGCGTAAGGCTTGCCCCTTTAATGGTTCCGCTCCCCGAAGCATCTACAGTGACAGAAGCGCCAGACAACTTTGCCGATGTTGATCCTTTTGCGTCTACGGTCATTCCGCTTAAAGTGAGACCATTTGACGCCTTGATATCCACGGCACTTGATTCTATCTTAATGGCGGATGAGCTAATGGTGATTTTACTGGACCCCACTTTTAGTTCTAGTGAGTCTTCCCCTTCAATGGTGACGGTTTTCCCTTTAGCACAAAGCGTTTTAGTCACATTCAGTGTCATAGCATCTTGAGCGGTATAGGTAACCTGCTTAGTAGCGGTGTAAGCCACTTCGCCTTTTACCGTTGTCGTGTGATTGTTTTCTACATCGATGGTGTAGTCTTTTGCAGCGTGTTGATAGAACAGTTCATTGTCTTTCTTATCGTCAAAGTACCATTCGTTACTTTGACCTGTCAGCATCGTCTTTACCCCAGATTTTGTAGCGTTGGCTTCTTTGTAGGGTGGACTATGCTGGCTGTTGTAAACGGACCCAGTAATAACAGGGCTATCAGGGTCGCCATTAATAAAACTGACTAATACTTCCTGCCCTGAACGAGGAATGAATTGGCTACCGTACCCTTTTCCAGCCATAAGTTGAGCAACACGGACGTAACAGCTTGTGCTGTCTCCGCTTGTTTGTGTGTCCCATTGGAAGAGTATTTTAACGCGTCCTTGCTCATCTTGATTGATGTCTCCCGCTGTCGAGCCTGCAACAATGGCACTTTGTAAACCATGAATACTCGGCTTCTTGATCAGCGACGGTAGGTAAGGCGTAGTATTGGGTATCACGGTGACTTCACTTTGACAATCGCCTTGTCCTGAGTTGCCAGAATGATAATGAATGGACTGTTTGACAACCAGATAATCGCCTAGTTGGGCGCTGTCAGCATGGCTTTCTAGGGAAAAGTACTGTCCGATAAAAAACGCATCAATATCGCTGGTGGCAATGATTTGACGGTAATGGCTTTGCATCGCTTCGACGCGTTTTTTTACCAAGGCTGCGAGATCCGTCATGTCCCCGGTAATTGAATCATTGCCGTATTGATTCAATGATAATTTGGTATTGTTGGCAATGGTATTCGTGGCTTTACTCGTTTTACTGCTGACCAACTTTGATTGGCTGTAGTCATAGTTAGTCAGCTCGATACTGGTTGAGTGAAATTGATGCTCTGATTGCCATGATTGAAGTAAGGGGTAATCTCCAGATGGCTCAGAGGCCATATCAAATTGATGGATCTCTGCTTTGCTAAATGGCTTTTCAGCATCTTGAAGAATAAGTTTATGGCTTGATTCAGAGTGCTCGAAGTAATATTGAATACCATCTTGAGCTAATAGCCGACAAATAAAATTGTAGTCTGACTCATTGTACTGGATACAGTACTCTCTTTTTGTAGAAGGTAGGGAGTTCGCACTATAAAGGCTGCTAAATCCAGCATCAGAAAATATAGAAGACACAATGTCTTTGGTACTTTGGTTTTGAAATACTCGGCTGTTTTGGGTGAACGTTAGTAGCCATAGCCAAGGTCTTAAAGTGATGGTATAGGACGCATATTGTTTGCCTTCGTCGTAGCCATTGTTGATGATATTTGTCACGTATCCATTGAAACTGCGTATGAGCTTTTGCTTCCCAGATTCAAAGGTATACCGATTAAGCGTCATCGTTTGCCCTAATTGCTCTGTTGCCGAAAGCCCCTTTGCATATAAAACTAACGTTATTTCATAGGGCTCGAAGAAGCGCTCGTGAACGGTAGCCTCAGATACCAAGTATTCATTGCTGTTGTAATCTTTCGCTGTGAGCTCACTGGTCGACGCTAAATACGGTTCGGCCATGTTATCTTCCTTGAATTAAGCGCTTGATAATCATCTAAGATTAGCAGCTGAGGAAATAAATAGGAAAATGAAAGGGATATTGTGAGGAATATCTACTAAAAGGATAAGTAATCACAATAAAAGCAAGGTTAAATCAGTGTAAGTTGCCGATAATTAATGATTTTTATGAAGTGTTGTATTTTGTTTCATTGATATTTGGGAATGTATCACATATTTAATGGCGAATACTTTGGTCTAAATAAAGCATGCTTTACTTAGACGTGTGACTCACTAATTAAAGTACGGCTAAAAAGGAAGAAATATGCCACTGTCATTACAAAATGCTTACGACCTGATGCAGAGTGATTTAGAAGAATTTCTTAATCGTGTACCTATCACTATCTCTGGCGCAGGGAGTAAAGTAAAAGCGGTTCAGTATTATTTATCAGATACAGGCTATAGCTCATTTGGCAAAATCAAGGGAATGCCGAGTAAAGAGATTCGTCGTCGATTTTCTACAATGAATTATGGCAGTACAAAAGGACCGATTAGCTGTATACACATACCGAGTGACGTCATTCGATAAGCTTACATCGGACTCTTTTGTCAGGGTCAATGGCTATAACACCTCCAATTTTTTATGTACCACACAGCTATCTGGCTGCACTTTTGCGGTTAGGAAAAATAAAGATGGGTTGGATTTTACCCATATTCAACCAACGGATACGGTACACGGACCTCAAGTTCAACAGCACATGGCGCAGAGTTACGAAGTCTCGTTTGGTCGTGGGCAAGTTAGTGACGGTACGACTTACGCAGCAGGGACGTCGGTCACGATTATGGGGCAAAGAAAAAACAACCTGTGGGAGGTGTTTGCTCAATATCAAGATTCAGATAAAAATGTACTTGGTGTTGTGTGTATTTATAAGGAGCCAAGTTCGGTTGCTTATGTCACGTAACTTCGTTCGTCTGCAGTATCGAGAACGAAGGGGGAAAAAACGAGCGCAATGAATTAAGCCTTCCCTGGATGGTAAGTGCCACAGGGAAGGCATGGATTTTTAGGATTCTACCTTTTTCGGATGATAGAAGACTCTCTTTATTACTGAAATTAGCGCAGGGCCAATCAATACCGCGATTGCCAATGAAGTAAAGGCGAGTGTGATAGGACGATCCCACAAGAAACTCATTTCTCCATCAGCGATCATCAAAGCACGACGAAGGTTCTCTTCCATTAATCCACCCAATATAAACCCTAATAGTAGTGGTGCCAGTGGAAATTTTGCGAGCCTAAGAGCAATGGCTGCCATCGCCACAAGGATCATAATAAATACATCCATGGTATTGAACGAAACTAGATAGACACCAGTGATTGAGAAAAAGATGATCATGGGTAGCAGAACGGTTCTTGGTACCGCGAGTAGCTTAGAGATATATGGAATCAAAGGAAGATTCAGTATGACAAGTACGACGTTACCAAAGTACATAGAAATGATGACTGACCAGAATACGTCAGGGTGTTCAACGAACAGACGAGGTCCTGGTTGAATACCATAGGCAATCAGTGCACCTAACATAATTGCTGTGGTCCCAGACCCTGGAATACCAAGTGTTAACAATGGGACAAACGAGCCGCTTGATGCTGCGTTATTGGCCGATTCTGGCGCCACGAGCCCTCGGATGCTACCTTTGCCAAATTCATCGCGCTTTTCTTTCGGAGCTAAGTTTCGTTCCATACCATATGACAAGAAGGCGGCAATAGTAGCACCAGCGCCCGGCAATACTCCGGTGAAGAAACCAAGAATCGAAGATCGAATGGAGACAGGAGCCACCTCTTTAAACTCTTCTTTGGTGACTTTCATGCTACCGATGTCACTCATGAGATTTTGTTCTTCACTTCTGGTGTCTTGTTCGGGCTTTAAAATACCCATTAACGTTTCACCTAGTGCAAAGGTTGCCATAGCCAGCAAAAGAAAGCTAAAACCATCCATGAGATCAGTTAAGCCAAAGGTAAAGCGCTCAACACCCACCCCTTTATCAATGCCAACGGTAGAAATCATTAGCCCTAAGATAGTCATCATCCAAGCCTTGATGACTTGTCCTTTACCAGCAAATGCAGCGACAGCAGAAAGACCTAGCAGCATGAGAGCAAAATAGTCCGAAGATTGGAAACTAAGAGAGACTTGGGCTAATGCAGGCGCTGCGATCAAAAGCATAATGGCAGAAAGTGTTCCGTGCGTATAAAGAGGAATAAGCTGCGAGCGCTAGCGCTTTGCCTGCTTGACCTTTTTGCGCCATTGGATAGCCGTCAAACGCCGTAACCACGGTGGATGAACACCCCGGAG
This sequence comes from Vibrio sp. GJ43-1, assembly GCF_055808835.1. NCBI lineage: Bacteria > Pseudomonadati > Pseudomonadota > Gammaproteobacteria > Vibrionales > Vibrionaceae > Vibrio > Vibrio sp. GJ43-1. The sequence goes on from NZ_CM147884.1 coordinate 1,788,471, forward strand.
CATTAATTAAAATGGAGGAGGTTGAACCGCCAAAAACCGCCCCGTAATAAACACCAGCCATAAGAATGAGCCCAGAAGATGGATCGAGTCCGTAGGTGATTGGGATCATTAGGGCAATCGCAGAGATAGGACCTAATCCCGGTAACATACCGATAAAAGTCCCCACAAAACACCCAACGATCACCATCATGATGTTCATTGGCATGATGGCCGTAGATAAGCCTTGTAAAATTCCGTCTAACATAATGGATCCTACCAAAGAGTAAATATAATGCCAGGCTCAAGGTAAATATCTAGGCCTTGAGTCAACATGAGATAGAAAGCGATCACAAATGGAAATGAAGCGCCGAACAGGACTTTTTTGCGTCGTTCACCCAGTAAATAGAAGCCGAACATCAGAAAAAAGCCGGTAGCAAGGACAAAGCCCAAATAAGTCAGTCCTAACCCGTATAGCGCCATTAGGACAATGAACCCTCCAAGCAGGAGCCAATTCATATTAGTGTCAGATTCACTTTTTTCGTCGGGTTGTCCGGTGACAAGCAGTAGCAGAGATAAACCGATACCAATAAAGGTGAGTATGGTAGGTAAGGTGCGAGCGGTGAAAGGTTCGTATTCATCTCCGGGAAACATAGGAATAAGCGATGCTTGGTATCCATACCCAAGGCATAACACGAGAAAAATCATCGCACCTATACGATCACGACAGAGTAAATTCTGCTTAGTAAACGTCTTTGAGGTGAAATTTGACATAACTGGCTCCAGTGAATAATCAAATAAACTGCAAAAATGAAGCAAAGAAAAAAGCCATCCATAAGGGGTCGATGGGCATTCGACCGAAGAGGGTAGTTAACAAAGACTTCGCTAAGGACTCATAACGAGAGACTCTGTCAGCGATACCCAATAAACAAAGGAGTACAGCTAGTCACGCTAACGAATTGAAGGATTCGTTGTTGTGTCTTATGGACGGCAAAAATAAAGGTTAGAAGAGGTCTACTCAACTAAATTAATACCCGGTAGACCGGAGAGCGATTTACCAGGACATAGGATCTAAGAGTCATGACTATTTATTAAGGAAACCAAGTTCTGTCATCAGTGTACCCATTTGTTTTTCTTGATCTTCTAGGAATTTATAGAAGTCTTGGTCAGGTTTGTAGTTGTCGATCCAACCATTACGGTCACGAACCACTGCCCATTCATCGGTGGTGTACATTTTCGACAACGCATCTGTCCACTCTTTTACTTTTTCTTCGCTAGCTCCAGGGGCTGCAAAGAATCCACGCCAGTTAGCAAAGACGGTTTCGTTACCGTATTCGGTGAGTGTTGGGATATCAGGTGCGGCTTCTAAACGCTTTGGTGCTGTCACGGCAATCACTTTCACTTGGCCTGATTTAGACATTTCCAATACTTCGCCTAAGCCAGTAGAAAGTAGCTGAGTTTCACCAGATAACAGTGCTGCCATCGCTTTACCGCCAGCATCGTAGGCGATGTAACGTACTTTCTTAGGGTCAAAACCTTCGCCTTTAAATGCTGCTGCTACGACGAGGTGGTCCATACTGCCACGCGCTGAACCGCCAGCAATTTTCACTTTTCTAGGATTTTCTTTGAAGTCTGCGACCACGTCTTCCCACGTGTTATATGGCGAGTCTGCAGGGGCGACAATCGCGCCGTAATCGGCAATAGTTGCCGCGACAGGCGTTAAATCGCGGAAAGATTGTGGAAAGACACCAGTTAACGAGCGAACCACGATAGGGGTGGAATTCACCATCAGCGTATCTTCTTGGCGTTCAGCGGTTTCGATTAAGTGAGCAATGGCTTTGCCGCCACCGCCGCCGGATAGGTTTTGAAAAGAAACATTGTCGACAATATCCGCTTTTACCAATACGTCACCAGTTCCACGAGCCGTCATATCCCAACCGCCACCTGCACCACCAGGGATGATGAAATGTATTTTTTCAAGATCAGCTGCATAGCTACTAAATGACAGTGTTGCGGCCACGATTGACGCTGCGAGTGTTGGTTTTAATGCCTTAAACATGTTCACGTTCCTTATGTTGACTTTTGTCTGCCAGTATTTGCTCACCTGACGGGACCTCTTTGGGTTAGTTAAAGGTTATGCATTTGTTACAAACTCATCAATAAAGCGTCGATATTGAGAATAAAGAGCATAGGGTGAATATTGTTCATAAAGTTCGCGGAGTAGGTGAATGTTAGACATTAGTCTACATTGTCGACAGTGTGATTGATTTTTGCTCGGTATGTTGCTTAAATAGCCAGAAGTTCAGCGAGATTGTTAACAGTTTGGCTTTTGTAATAGGTGATAGCGTAGATGAATGTAGATCTAGTAATGAGCGATGAAGTCTCTTCCAAAGAAGCAACCAAGTCAGAGAATTTAACAGAGTGTCTTATAGAAGATATCGTTCTGGGTAGAATTGCATCCGGGAGCAAAATATCTGAACCCGAATTGGCAAAGCGTTTTGAAGTGAGTCGTGGTCCCTTGCGTGAGGCCATCATGCGACTAGAAGGACTTGGACTTATTGAACGTATTCCGCATGTCGGTGCTAGGGTCATCTCATTGTCTCAAGATAAGTTAATAGAGCTTTACTCCGTGCGTGAAGCTTTAGAAGGGATGGCTGCAAGGTTGGCTGCACAGCATATTAGTGATGAAGAAGTGATTGAGTTGGAAGGGTTATTGGCAAGGCACTCAGAGCATATCGATGAAGTCGACGGAGCATCGTACTTTCATCAACATGGTGATTTTGATTTTCATTATCGGATAATTAAAGCGAGTCAAAATAGCCAGTTAGTGAACTTATTATGCAATGAGCTATATCACCTACTCAGGATGTACCGCTACCAATCACCAAGAACTCAGTCTCGTCCAGAAGCCGCCTTGAAAGAGCACTTATTTATTTTGGATGCCATTAAAAATAGGGACCAAGAATTAGCAGAGCTTCTTATGAGACGCCACATATCAAGAAGCAAAGCCTTAATAGAGAAAAATCTAAATAGTTAATCAACATTAATCGCGGTGCTCATGATTGTAGACAATTAGAGCAGGACCCTCGACAAGGAGAGGAAAATGTCAGTATCCCCAGGTCAATTATTTCGTGACGCTGTCACAAGTGCTAATCCATTGCAAGTGGTCGGCACGGTAAACCCTTATTGCGCCATGATGGCAAAAAATGTCGGGCACCAAGCCATCTATCTCTCTGGCGGCGGAATTGCCAATGCGTCGTATGGTTTGCCAGATCTTGGTATTACCACCCTTAACGATGTCTTAGTCGATGTAGAACGTATAACCAACGCCTGTGATTTACCGTTGCTTGTTGATATTGATACTGGATTTGGCGGTGCTTTTAATATCGCGCGTACGATTAAAGCACTAGAAAAAGCGGGCGCGGCTGCCGTTCATATTGAGGATCAAGTCGCACAAAAACGCTGTGGACATCGTCCTAACAAAGCGGTGGTAAGCCAACAAGAAATGGTTGATCGCATTAAAGCAGCGGTGGACGCCAAAGTGAACGATAGCTTTGTCATCATGGCGAGAACCGATGCACTAGCAGTCGAAGGGATGGATAAAGCGATAGAGCGTGCCATTGCTTATGTCGAAGCGGGCGCTGACATGATTTTCCCCGAAGCGATGACGTCATTAGCGCACTACCAGCAATTTAAGTCGGCGTTAAACAAGGCAACGGGGAAAGAGGTACCTATCCTTGCCAATATTACTGAATTTGGTCAAACCCCTCTGTTTGGTTGTGATGAGCTTGCCAGTGTTGGTGTTGATATGGTGCTTTATCCTCTTTCAGCATTCAGAGCGATGAACAAAGCGGCGGAAAACGTATACCAGCACTTACTAGATGTTGGTAATCAAGAGGCGTTGACGGGGGAGATGCAAACGCGAGCCCAGTTGTACGAACACCTGAATTATCACAGTTACGAAGACAAGCTAGATCAGTTGTTTGCTGATCAGAAATGATACGTGAAATAACGAACGGTAAGAAAAACAATTAACTAATCCAATAACATGATGCCGTGATAATAGATCCTATAAAGGACAAGAGCGGGAAAAGGAGTTCAATATGCCTAATTCAACACTAGGTGGAGCAGGTCTTAGAGGCCAGAGCGCGGGTACCACATCTTTATGTACAGTCGGTCAGTCGGGAACGGGGTTAACGTATCGAGGCTATGATATTACCGATCTTGCTAACAATGCACAATTTGAAGAAGTGGCGCACCTGTTACTTCGAGGTCACTTGCCGAATCAAAAAGAGCTGGATGAATATAAAACAATATTAGTCGGATTGCGCGGGTTGCCAGAACCTCTGAAGCATGCGCTAGAGTTGATTCCCGCCGACGCTCATCCAATGGATGTAATGAGAACGGGTTGCTCTATGCTAGGCAACTTGGAGCAGGAATTAGACTTTTCACAGCAAGAATCTGCGACAGAAAGAATGTTAGCGTTATTTCCTGCGATTATTTGTTATTGGTATCGTTATAGCCATGACGGGGTGCGAATTGACACCCAAGACTATACGGAAGATTGTATTGGTGGGTACTTTCTTAAAATGCTCACTGACAAAGCACCCTCAGAGCTGCATAAGAAAGTCATGCATTGCTCTTTGATCCTATATGCTGAGCATGAATTTAATGCGTCCACGTTTGCCGCCAGAGTCTGTGCGTCAACGCTTTCAGATATTCATTCATGCGTCACAGCTGCAATTGGCACCTTACGTGGTCCACTGCACGGTGGGGCAAATGAAGCGGCAATGGATATGATCCAAGATTGGCGTAGCGCTGAAGAAGCGGAAGCCAACATCATGCAAATGTTGGTTAATAAAGACAAAATTATGGGCTTTGGTCACGCCATTTATCGAGAGAGTGACCCAAGAAATGCATTGATCAAACGTTGGTCAGAATCGTTATCTGAAGCGGTTGGGGATACATACCTTTATGACGTTTCAGTTCGGGTTGAATCGGTAATGAAACGTGAGAAAGGTTTGTTCTGTAACGCTGACTTCTTCCATGCTTCTGCTTATCACTTCATGGATATTCCCACTAAATTGTTTACACCAATTTTCGTTATGAGTCGATTAACTGGTTGGGCTGCGCACGTCTACGAGCAGCGAGCTAATAATCGCATTATTAGACCAAGTGCGGATTATGAAGGACCTGATGCAAGAGAATGGGTCGCTATTGACGAGCGTGATTAATCGAGTAAGGCAAAGGATGTGGAATATGTCTAATCAAACAAGTGACTCTAACCCAACCGTTAACTATCAATATCGCAAGTCGTTCCCCAATTCGCAGCTGGATTATTATGACGCGCGTTCGGCGGTCAATGATATTGAAGCGGGCGCGTACGAGCAGCTCCCGTATACGTCACGGGTATTAGCCGAAAATCTGGTGCGTCGTTGTGACCCATCTGAGTTAGAAGTTTGTCTGTCCCAGCTTATTTATCGACGTCGAGATAAAGACTTTCCCTGGTATCCGGCGCGTGTCGTTTGTCACGACATTCTTGGACAAACTGCGCTGGTTGATTTAGCGGGCCTACGTGATGCCATTGCTAAGCAAGGTGGCGATCCTGCTAGTGTCAATCCAGTGGTAGAAACCCAGCTTATTGTCGACCACTCGTTAGCGGTGGAGCATGCGGGCTTTGAAGCGGACGCTTTTGAAAAAAACCGTGCTATCGAAGAGCGTAGAAACGAAGACCGTTTCCATTTTATAGAGTGGTGTAAAACCGCATTTGAGAACGTCAGTGTCGTGCCTGCTGGTAACGGTATTATGCACCAAATCAATCTAGAGAAGCTTTCCCCTGTTGTACAAGTTAAGCAGGGTGTTGTATTCCCCGATACGTGTGTGGGTACCGATAGCCATACTCCGCATGTCGATTCACTTGGCGTCATCGCTATTGGTGTTGGCGGACTTGAGGCTGAGACGGTTATGCTTGGCCGCCCTTCAATGATGCGATTACCCGATATTGTCGGCGTGCGTTTAATTGGTGAGCGTCAACCGGGGATCACCGCGACGGACATTGTTTTGGCACTGACGGAGTTTCTTCGTGCGCAACGAGTAGTGTCGAGCTATTTGGAATTTTTGGAGAAGGAACTAAAAATTTAACCATTGGCGATCGAGCAACCATATCGAATATGACGCCAGAATATGGGGCATCGGCCGGGATGTTCTATATTGATGAACAAACTATCAATTACCTTAAGCTCACCGGACGCGATGATGAACAAGTTAAGCTTGTTGAACAGTATGCGAAACACACAGGTTTATGGGCGAAAACACTAGAAAATGTTAATTATGAACGGGTGTTGGAGTTTGATTTGTCTGCTGTGGAACGTACATTGGCAGGACCGTCTAATCCGCATCGACGTTTACCCACTGCGCAGCTTACCCTGCAGGGTATTGCGGGTGAGTGGCAACAACACGCTGACGAAATACCAGATGGCGCTGTCATCATTGCAGCCATTACTTCTTGCACGAATACGAGTAACCCAAGAAACGTGGTAGCAGCTGGTCTTATTGCAAAAAAAGCCAACCAGTTAGGGTTACTTCGTAAACCTTGGGTGAAATCTTCATTTGCTCCGGGATCCAAAGTCGCTAAATTGTACTTAGAAGACGCCGGGTTACTGCCTGAGTTAGAGAAACTAGGGTTTGGTATCGTGGCCTATGCTTGCACAACGTGTAATGGCATGAGTGGCGCACTGGATCCCAAAATTCAAAAAGAGATAGTCGACAACGATCTATACACGACAGCAGTATTGTCTGGAAATCGAAATTTTGATGGGCGCATTCATCCTTATGCGAAACAAGCGTTCTTAGCATCACCACCTTTAGTTGTCGCTTACGCGTTGGCGGGGACGATTCGATTTGATATTGAGCGTGATGCGCTTGGGCTTGATGCATCAGGTCAGCCTATCTATCTGGCTGATATTTGGCCAAGCGACGAAGAAATTGATGCGGTGGTGAACCAGCACGTCAAGCCTGAGCAATTTAATCAAGTTTATATCCAGATGTTTAAACCGGATGAAGCTGAAAAATCCAGCAGTCCTCTTTACGATTGGCGGGCGCAAAGTACCTATATTCGTAGACCGCCCTATTGGGAAGGGGCGTTAGCTCGGAAATGCACACTACAAGCGATGAGGCCGCTAGCAATTTTAGGTGACAACATTACCACTGACCATCTGTCACCTTCCAATGCCATCTTAGCAAGTAGTGCCGCGGGTGAGTATTTAACCACTATGGGTGTACCTGAAGAAGACTATAACTCATACGCGACGCACCGAGGTGATCATTTAACCGCGCAACGAGCTACTTTTGCTAACCCTAAGCTATTTAATGAAATGGTGGAAGAGCAGGGAGCTGTCGTTCAAGGTTCATTGGCGCGTATAGAGCCAGAAGGCAAGGTGACTCGCATGTGGGAGGCGATTGAAACCTACATGGCTCGCAAACAACCATTGATTATTGTTGCAGGTGCCGATTATGGGCAAGGCTCGTCTCGAGATTGGGCTGCGAAAGGTGTGCGCTTAGCGGGAGTTGAAGCGATTGTAGCGGAAGGCTTTGAACGGATTCACCGTACCAACTTAGTGGGGATGGGTGTATTACCACTGCAATTTAAAACTGGAACAGACCGAAAGACCTTAGCGCTTGATGGAACGGAGTCTTACGATGTCGCAGGAGAAATTAAGGCGGGTTGCGATCTAGCATTGGTGATCACTCGAGCTAACGGCGAAAAGCTTGATGTGGCCGTGACATGCTAGACTGGATACTGCAGATGAAGTGAAGGTGTACTCCGCTGGCGGCGTTTTACAACGTTTCGCTCAAGATTTTCTAGCTCAGTAGGGGGGATTTATGACGAAGCAAATCAGAGTTCCGGCAACCTACATGCGAGGTGGCACGAGTAAAGGGGTATTTTTTAATTGGCAAGACCTGCCGATAAAAGCCAAACAGCCAGGAGAGGCACGCGATAAGCTGCTTATGCGCGTTATTGGTAGCCCAGATCCTTATGCTAAGCAGATTGATGGATTAGGGGGCGCAACCTCAAGCACCAGTAAAGCGGTGATTGTGTCTAAGAGTGCTTGCTCAGAGCATGATGTCGATTATCTGTTTGGTCAAGTGTCCATTGATAAGGCGTTTGTAGATTGGAGTGGTAATTGCGGTAATTTATCGGCAGCGGTAGGTCCATTCGCGATTCATAGCGGACTTATCGATAAAGAGCGGATTCCTGAAAATGGTGTTGTGCCAGTGAGAATATGGCAAGCCAATATTAGCAAGACGATTATTGCCAATGTCCCTATTGTCGATGGTGAAGTACAAGAGTTGGGTGACTTTGAATTAGATGGCGTGACATTTCCTGCTGCGGAGATCAAGGTCGCGTTTGTCGATCCTAGTGACAGTTCGGGTTCGATGTTTCCAACGGGTAACCTTGTCGATGATCTTAGTGTTCCTGACGTCGGGGTATTCAACGCAACATTGATAAATGCGGGTATTCCGACAATCTTCATTGATGCGCATGAACTTGGTTTAAATGGCGATGAGCTTCAAGATGATATTAATAGTGACCCACACTGGCTCGAAAAATTTGAGGCCATCCGCGCGGTTGGCGCGTTGAAAATGGGTCTGATTGATTCGATAGAACAAGCAAAGACACGACAACACACACCGAAACTGGCGTTTGTTTCACCGCCTAAAAGCTACCTCTCATCCAGCCAAAAGCCAATTAATGCTCATGACGTAGATCTGTTAGTGCGAGCGATGTCTATGGGGAAACTGCATCACGCGATGATGGGTACGGCCGCCGTTGCTATCGCTTGTGCCGCGAGTGTGGAGGGCACGGTAGTCAATTTGGCAGCAGGCGGTGGCGCTCGGCAGGCGGTGACATTTGGCCATCCGTCTGGGATATTGAAAGTCGGCGCGACTGCGTCACAAGCATCAACAGGTTGGACTGTCGATAAAGCTATCATGAGTCGAAGTGCGAGAATCCTTATGGAAGGCTGGGTTCGCGTGCCATCGGATACAATGAATTAGACATATTGGAGGACGCATTATGTCTGCATATCAAAAAGAATATCAGTGGGCCGAACAACAACCAGAATTATTTTGGCAGCATCAGTCAAAAGCGATTGATTGGTTTGAAGCACCGAAAACAATATTAGGAAAAGATGAAAATGGTATTGAACGTTGGTTCCCTGATGGTGTAATGAATACCGCTTGGTTGGCATTGGATTATCATTGCGAACAAGGCCGCGGAGATCATACCGCCCTTATTTATGACTCACTAGGTTACTGGGGTTAAGCAGAAAATTAGCTACTTTGTATTAAGAGACAAGGTGGCGAAAATTGCCGGAATGTTGGCTAAGCAAGGCGTGACGAAAGGCGACCGTGTTGTTATCTACATGCCGATGATCCCTGAAGCAGCGATGGCAATGTTGGCGTGCGCACGGCTTGGCGCGATTCATTCGGTAGTGTTTGGTGGATTTGCTCCTAGCGAGCTTGCAGTGCGGATTGAAGATGCGGAACCAAAAGTCATCATGACCGCTTCTTGCGGCGTTGAGATTAACAAAGTTCTGCCTTATAAACCGTTGGTTGATAGAGCGATCATGGACAGCCGATGGAAGCCTGAAAAAGTCTTCGTGCTTCAGCGCGAACAATGTCAAGCTGAGTTGGGTCAAGATCGCGATTTAGATTGGCAAGAGTCATACGACCAAGCCCTACCTCATGCGTGTGTGCCAGTGTTGGCGACGGATCCCCTATATATTCTTTATACGTCTGGAACAACGGGAAAGCCAAAGGGTGTCGTACGTGATAATGGTGGGCATGCCGTCGCGATGAAATATTCAATGAGTACGGTTTATGATATGCCTACCGATGGTGTGTTTTGGGCGGCTTCGGATGTGGGTTGGGTCGTTGGGCACTCGTATATTGTTTATGCTCCGCTTATTCATGGCTGCACGTCAATATTGTTTGAGGGTAAATACGGTCAGAACACCCGATCCCGGTGCGTTTTGGCGAGTTTGTGAAGAGTATGATGTGACGGTCTTATTCTCAGCGCCAACGGCGTTCCGAGCGATTAAGAAAGAAGACCCTGATGGTTTAGCGCTCAGAAACTATGACCTAAGTCGACTGAAAAGTATCTTCATGGCTGGTGAACGACTTGATCCACCAACCCTTGATTGGGTAGAGCAACAGACGAATAAACCCGTGATTGATCACTGGTGGCAAACCGAAACTGGCTGGGCGATTGCGTCCAACCCGGTGGGTATTGAAGCCATGCCAATTAAAGCCGGTTCCTCCACCAAACCAAGTCCGGGTTTTAAGGTGGAGATATTGAATGAGTTAGGTGAACCTGTTGCAGCCAATCAACAGGGTTTTGTTTCGCTGAAACGGCCGCTCCCCCCAAGCTGTTTGACTACGGTATGGCGAAATCACGATCGCTTTGAATCAGGCTATCTGAGCCAATTTGCAGGTTATTATGTGTCAGGTGATGGTGGGTATTTAGATGAAGAGGGGTATTTATTTATCATGGGTCGCGTCGATGATGTTATTAATGTCGCTGGACACCGACTCTCAACTGGTGAAATGGAGGAGATAGTTGGCGGTCATCCAGCCATTGCGGAGTGCGCCGTAGTGGGGGTGCATGATGACTTAAAAGGGCAACTGCCACTTGGCCTTGTGGTATTGAAAGATGGTGTGAAAGTGGACAGTAGTGAGTTAGAGCATGAATTAGTTGGCAAAGTACGACAAGAGATAGGCGCGGTTGCGTGCTTTAAACATGCATTGGTCGTCGAGCGCTTACCAAAAACGCGTTCTGGTAAAATATTGCGCCGTGTTATTCGACAAATTGCGGACGGTGAGAGCTATACCGTGCCATCGACAATAGATGACCCGAGCAGCTTATCTGAAATTGAAAAAGCGCTGCACGCTGACTAACTTGTTGTTAAACGCAGCGTCGACATTAGTTGTCATAAGGAACCGAACTCATGTGCCACATTTTAAGGATATGGTTTGGTTCCTCGCAGAGACCAAATAACACTTGATACCTTGGAGTAAAGGGTTCGCCGATATACGTGGTCCGGCTGAACTTTCCTGTTTTCAGATCGACTTGCGTGACGACTCTGCCTTTAAAATTTTGAAAAATAACGAACTGCTCACTTTCAAAGACACGCTGCTCTTGATAAAACCAAAAGTGGTCACTGGTTGCGGTTAAGGAACACTTCATTGGTAATGCCGCGAATGAATAGGGCGCCCATACTAATAGTGAAAACAGTGAAAACAGTGAAAACAGCGGTAATGGTCTCATCTTGGTTTTCCTTGGCTTTTTGGTAAGTATAGTCAGTGATTGTTGTGATGTTGTGCCAAGACTATTGGTGATCCTATTTCCTTATGTTTTTTTATTTGCACATCCCTGACAAAACCCTCACACTAGGCGCACATTTGTAAGCAGCGCTCTTTTTTACAACATTTAATCCCGTTATGACCGACTTAACCTTTACTATCCGTTCAGCGAAAACAGACGATTTGGACACGTTGAATGATCTCATGTATGAATTGCATCAGTATCATCATCACGCTGTGCCAGAAGACTTTAAGTCGGCGGAAGAAGTGCAACAAGAAAAGAGCGTTGCTCGTTATCTTGATTCACCGGATTGTTTGGTCCTTGTACTTACCGTTGATGGTTCAGAGTCTTCAGCTAACTCAATCGTTGGTTTTATCACGGCGCAGTTTTGTGAATTGGTATCGCCGATCAGTCGACCTTGTTTAGTCGGGAGTATCGATGAGCTGTTTGTCCTACCCAGTCATCGACAGCACGGTTATGCACAAGCATTGCTCGCACAAGCAGAACATCGCTTAACAGAGTTGGGCGCATCGCAAATAATGGTTGAAGTGTGGGATTTCAATCAATCGGCCCTCAACTTATATAATAAAGAGGGATTTTTCTCTCATATTCATTGTCTTAGAAAAAAAATATAATTTAGGTACTTTTGTGACTCAAATTTTGAGCCATATTGCTTTTACGCTTTTGCTTGCGTTATTAACAATACATCAGAGCTTTGCTTCTTCGAACACCACCGCTGTGACGTCGTCTAAGATGCCAGTGACTGCATTTAATGAACTATCGGATAGCCTCCGACAACCTTTTGTGCATAACGATCCGCCGTTAGCTCCAACAGTGAGAGGGGCGTTATGTCTGGTTCGCAGCGATGATAGAATTTTACTCGTCGATGAAATTGTCACAAATAAATTATCACTCCCCGGTGGAACGATCGAGAATAACGAGAACCCACGGTTAACCGCTCAACGAGAAACATGGGAAGAAGCTGGACTTGTCGTTGTCGTTGGCCGAGAACTTGGAAGAACGGACAGAGCCGTATTTTATGAGTGCTTAGTTGAGTCCGATATCATTGCTTACAGTGAAACCAACTATGGGCGCGGTGTAGAGTTACCGATTTACTTCGCTCCGCATTTTGGTGTGGAAGTTCGCAGCGCCAATTTACTCAGCCCTAAAAGTGTGTCGCCAGTGGAGTACCGCTACCCACAACAATGGCCTTTGGTTGAGGACATGTTTTTGTCATTAAGCAATCAGCCAATTCGTTATATTGATAATTTAATTAGCTCGGCGCCTCGAGTCCATCAAGTGGAACTATCTTGGCTATCAAGCACACAAGAAGCATTAGTGACTGCCCCCAAACAACTCCAAGAAGTGGTGTTATTGGGTGGAAATATCCTCTATGTACTAATTCAGCCCTTATTGCTTCTCGCTTTTTTACCGCTGTTTATCTGGTTGTGGGGGCGGCATTTTACCGCTCAGCTTATGTTTGCCGTGACCGCAACATCATTGTTTATTCTCGTGGCAAAGCAAGGCTTTAGCTTTCCTGTGCCCCACGCTTATCTGCCAACGCTCAATTATAATGAACGCAGTGGATTTAGCTTCCCCGATTTATTGATGGCGAACTGGATCTGTATTTCCAGTATCGTAGTGAGCCAGATAAAACCGAGGCACCTTGGTAAGTTTGCGATTGCAGCTTTTTGGGTCACTATCATTATTGCGTTCTACCAGTTTATCAGTGGTGGAGCCTTTTTATCGGACATGTTTGCAGGTGCTATTATTGGCGCGTTAGTGGGCTGGCATTTTATTCGACACTATTTCAGCCTTACCGTGAGTGAAGATTATACGTTTACAAGCACGAAGGTATGGATAGTCTTAACGAGTATTGCTGCCCTGTTTGCGTATATATGGCAATTCCCTTCATTTTTGAGTTGGTTAGCACTTTGCATTGGGATGTTGCTCTTTGCTGTCGCAAGTAGCTATTGCCCACCACGCTCACGAATGTGTTTGCGAGAATTGTTGTATTCGCTATCGGTAATTTTAGTTATGTTGATAGGCTATTTTCATTTAGAAGATGTGGTAGCGCATAGTGGAATAGGGTCACTACTACTGCAAACCTTAGTCGTTCCTATCATCATAATTGTCGCAAAGCCGTCGTGATGATTTTGTTTCGTAATCAGCATTGTCGTTAACCGTTGTTTCCAGTGGTATTGTTGTTTCCAATGGTATTATTGTATTTAGATGGAGACTTGTCTTCGAAGGCTTAATATTTATACTTCCTCTGTTGGCGTATAAAGGCAAATTTTGGTTTAAAACTTGTACTAATCTACAGCTCTAATGAAGAGGAGCATTCAAATGATTATTGCAGTAATAGCAGCGTGCACTGCGCTGATGGCCAATTTAGCCAGTCAATTAAATGGGGCAGCTGACGCGACGATCGATAGTGTTGCGGATATCATGTTTATATAGAGCAAAGGTCTGCATAAAGCAGACCTTTTTGTTTAATATGACTGGATAATCAAGGCGCAATGGTGGTGTTAGTGATTAACAGCCAGTGTGGTATTTGAAGACTTACCAGCGAAGTACAGCTTAGTCTCTTCGATGACAACATTTCTTAGCAGTACAAGGCCAATCAAATTGGGAATTGCCATTAACCCGTTGACGATGTCGGCGATAATCCAAATCATATCTAGATGTAAAAATGCGCCAGATGCCACTAATCCAACGAAGATGATTTTGTAAGGCAATACTGCTTTTGTTCCCATAAGATAAACGACGCAGCGCTCGCCGTAGTAGTTCCAACCTAAAATTGTCGTAAAGGCAAAGAATATAAGGCCAGTAGAGACCAGAAGCGGGCCCAGAGTGTCGTTATTAAGTCCAATAGCGAATGCATGAGTCGTCATTGCCGCGCCCGCAAGATCACCTTGCCAAGCATAGAGTTAAGATCAGTGCCAATCCCGTCATGGTACAAATAATGATGGTATCGATGAACGTTCCCGTCATAGAAATAAGTCCTTGGCGTACACAGCTATCGGTTTGTGCTGCCGCAGCTGCCATAGGGGCACTACCCAGTCCGCTTTCGTTGGAAAATACGCCACGAGCGATACCAGACTGAATGGCAAGCATGATGCTGGCTCCAACAAAACCACCTGTCGCGGCCGTTCCGGTAAATGCCGACACAATCACAAGTTCAATGGCGCCATACAGCTGGTCTGCGTTGATAATGATGACGCTCATGCACGCAATAACATAAAAGACCGCCATGGCTGGCACGACTTTACCCGCGACTTTAGCTATCGACTTGATACCTCCTAATGTAACAAAGGCAACAAGAATCGTTAGGACGGTTGCTGAAATTTCTCGCGATACCCCGTAGGAAATTTCGCTGGCATCAAGAATGGCATTAACTTGTGGAAAGGTACCAATACCAAAGCAAGCTACGCCTAATGCGAAGACGGCAAACATGGTGGCTAGGACGCGGGAGCCAACCCCGTCCCGAAGGTAGTACATTGGCCCACCCAACATTTGACCTTTGTCGTCAGTCGTACGATATTTAACCGCTAATAAACATTCAGCGTATTTCGTTGCCATACCAAATACGGCCGCGAGCCACATCCAAAATAGCGCGCCTGGGCCCCCCAGTTTAATGGCAGTCGCGACACCAACAATATTCCCGGTACCAATGGTTGCAGAAAGGGCTGTGCACAATGCCGCAAAGCTAGAAATATCGCCATTGCTGGAGTTTTCTTTGGAAAAGATTAAGCGAAGTGCGGTGGGTAAATACCGAAACTGCAGTAAACCGAGCTTGAGCGTAAAATAAACAGTACGGTGCCGACTAACAGAATGAGTAATGGTGGTCCCCAAACAAAATTATCGATGGTTTGAAGCGTAGATTGTAGGTTGTTCATGATTTCCCCTTAATAAAACTAAATTTAAGGAGAAGAGAGAAAGGGCAGTCACACTTAGAGGCCGCTTGATGACGGGTACTCTAAATACATGACTACTCATGAAAACGATGAGTTGTTCAATATTGTTTTTCTCTCCTCTGTCCTTTTGCCTGAGAGTTTCACTCAACGTTTGCGTTGAGCTTGCTCCTTCGGCGGCCGCTTTCTACAACAAAGTAGTACGGCTCTCTCCAGAGGTTCCTCCAACAACAGTCCTCACTTTACGCTTCGAATAATTCGAAGTCTGATTTCTCAGAATAAAGCACCTGAAAGATTTACTTCTTCGGTGGGTTTAGTTAACTAAATGTAAAAATCTAGTTAATAACCGCTCTCCTGCTGTCTTCATCGGAACAATTATCTATTTTGTAGATAATCTGCGAAAGCAATCGTAGCGCAGTTAATTAGATAAGTCATGAATAAATTTACAATTTATTTGCACTTATTCGAGTGCAAGCGTTCGCCATTTGTTATATTTGAACAAGTTTCTGACTTAGTGCATCTTACATTAAGTTAGAGTGGTGTAGAGTCAGGTTAACCCCTTGGAAATACGCTATTTTGTTCATTTCTTAGCCTTGTTGCTAAAGGAGGTGTTATGACTCGTTTAATTGCCATTGCATTTTTGGTAACGTTAGCCTTTATGCTTTTTCGTTACCGAACGAATGAAAAGGTTCAGCAAGGTGTGGTCATCACCCTGTTGTCCGGTTTTGCTATTTACGTCGCAACATTAGTGTTTACTGAACTCATTCGCTAATTTATTAACTCGATAGCTAATTTGTTAACTTGATAGCTAATTGGCTCGTCGACGACGTAATTGCCCAGATGATTGTACAAGCGCCATAAGAGGTCTGTGTGGAAAACAAAACGGAAGAGCAAGAACAACATAATGAAGATGTTGTTGTCATTGAACAAAAGGACAAGCGTGCTCGCTTGTACATTGGTATTGCTGCTGCTCTAGGTCTTGCAGCAGGTGGGTTGATTGGCGCGACGATTACTCAAAATGACTGGCAGCAACGCTACCAGGCATTAGACACTCAGTATCAAAGTACACTGAAAGTCACTCAAAAACAGGACTCAGAGCTTACCGAACAATTGGCAAAAGCGGATTCCGACGCGCAACTTAGGCTGCGCCAAGCGGTTGAACTTAAAGTCGCCGCGTATCAAGAAGAGCTTGATAAACTGAATGAAAAAATCACTCAGTTGGAAAAGGCGAACGCGAGTCTTAAAGGCAAGATAGTTACTCAGAAAAAGGCCATCGTCACACAAGAAGAAAAGAACAGTCAATTAGTTCGTAAGACCGATATTCAAAGCTCGATGTTTGAGCAATCTCAAGAGCTGTTTAAACGAGAAAGTGAGTTAAAAACAGAAGTCGCGAAGCTTGAACAAGAGAAAGCGAAACTCGTTCCTGAGAGCAAGTCTCTGAAAAAAGACTGTGATCTATTTTTAGCTGGCACCTCATGGGACGCTAAATCAGACTCTTGTGATCGCCATGACCGTGTGACATCTAGGCTAAGCCAGATAGATCAAATGCTCAAAGTACACAACATGGATCTGAACCACATCGCTACGTTGAAACAAGAGCTCGGTATCCAATAACATCAATTTAGTCGCACGCTTCCCTCACTAACGTTAGCGCTCGTGAAAGTAGTGAGGGTATTTTAGGTTGGTGAGTTTGAACCCTCCCTAAAAATTGTGTAATTGATAACTTTCCGTTTAAAAAATCATTCACTATGAGTCGTAATTGTTAGTCTGATGGGCTGATAGTGAGCGGTATTACCGCTAAATTGAGAAAACAGTCTATCGTCATAGGATGTTTTCTTTTGCCAAAGTCCGCTCGATTTCCAATTACCACACTTGCTCTCCTTGTTTGTTCCTCTGCCCCTTTTGCCGAGTAGGTTCAGTTCGTTAAAGGAAAACCTGCAGTGGTTAACGCTATCAACTATCACCAAGAGCTCGACATCTCTTCTTATTATGTCAGCGAAAAGCTGGATGGTGTCCGTGCTATTTGGACTGGGAGTAAATTGGTAACGCGCTCTGGGCGGGTACTTAATGCGCCAGATTGGTTTACGAGTGAATTGCCTGATATATCGGTTGAAGGGGAGTTATGGGCCGGAAGAGGTCAATTTTCTCAAGTACAACGGACCGTGCTTGATACGGTTCCTGATGATGAGCAGTGGCTAGATATCCACTATATGTTATTCGATGCCCCTGGTCATATGGGGAAATTTGAACAACGCTATCAATTTCTTACGGCGTTTTGCGAAAGCATCTCAGGAACCCACCTTCGATGTGTTGAACAGATGTCATTTGACACCCATAAAGATCTGCAACATTACTTAGGATCACTGACCAGTGCAGGCAGTGAAGGGCTAATGTTAAAACAAAAAGGTGAGTTGTATCACCCAGGACGTAATGCTTCACTGGTTAAAGTAAAAAATGTTCAAGACGCAGAAGCAATCGTCGTTGGTTACAAGCCCGGTAAGGGGAAATATGAGGGGAAAATGGGTGCGATTTTAGTGGAGCTAAGTGACGGTGCTCGATTTTATATTGGGTCGGGGTTTACCGATGCAGAACGCAGTGACCCGCCAAAACTTGGGGATATGGTAACGTTCGAGCACAATGGTTGGACGGAAAATGGTATTCCGCGTTTTGCTCGCTACCATCGGATCAGGCTACCGGAATAGTGATGTGAGTAGCGGTTAATTATGGGTCAAGATCCTATACTTTAGCCTTCTTTAATTGTTACCGACTCGTCGAGTGCGAGAGTAAAGGTTGCCCAGCGGAGAGAGTGAACATGAGTATGCATGAAAAATTAGACTATGTTGAGTTTGCCGCACGGAACTTGACGGCAACTAAATCCTTTTTCAACGCGGTATTTGGATGGGAGTTTCAAGACTATGGCGATGAATATTCTGCGTTTTCTGGGCAAGGTATGAACGGTGGCTTTTATCAGGCTGATTTGAACTCAGTTTCAGCGCAGGGTTGGTGCCTTATTGGTATTTTATAGCAATAATATCGAAGAAACCTATCAGAAAGTGGTGCTATCCAAGGGGCGTATTATCCGTGAGATTTTTGAATTTCCGGGTGGGTGCCGATTTCACTTCATAGAACCAAGTGGCAATGAGTTTGCGGTTTGGTCGGAGTCTAGATAAGAAAAAGGCGTTAGCGAGTCGCTAACGCCTTAACATATTTGAGTTGCTCTATATCACTTGTTTACGAGATCGAGTAATGACTCGCAGTTACTGATGGCCTGCCACTTTGCCGAGTTTTAACCAAGTGTCGATAACCGTATCCGGATTTAATGAAACCGAGCTGATACCTTGTTGCATTAACCATTCCGCAAGGTCGTCATGATCCGATGGCCCCTGACCACAAATTCCGACATATTTGCCTGCTTTTGTGGCAGCATCAATCGACATTTTCAGCATAGCCTTAACCGCAGGGTTGCGTTCATCAAATAAATGAGCGACGTCACCGGAATCACGGTCTAGTCCTAAGGTTAGCTGTGTCATATCATTTGAGCCGATGGAGAACCCATCGAAATACTTCAAAAACTCATCCGCAAGTACGGCATTTGATGGCAATTCACACATCATAATGACCTTTAGCCCTTCTTCTCCACGACGTAGTTCAAATTTAGCAAGTAGGTCAATCACCGATGCTGCTTCACTTGGTGTGCGAACAAAAGGAATCATGATTTCAACGTTTTTCAGTCCCATTTCGTTGCGAACACGCTTGATAGCCTGAGTTTCAAGCTCAAAACAGTCCTCGAAAACCGGAGAGATATAACGAGATGCACCACGGAAACCCAGCATTGGGTTCTCTTCATGCGGTTCGAAATCACGGCCACCTACGAGGTTGCTGTACTCATTAGATTTAAAATCAGACATACGAACGATGACACGTTTCGGCCAGAATGCTGCAGCAATGGTGGCGATACCTTCGGTCAGTTTACTCACGTAAAAGTCGATTGGGTCTCGGTAACCACGAATACGCTGTGTGATTTCGGCTTTAAGTTCATCGTTTTGAGCGTCAAAGTTAAGTAGAGCTTTCGGGTGAATACCAATCATCTTATTGATGATAAATTCGAGTCGAGCAAGTCCTACGCCTTCATTTGGCAATTGCGCGAAGTCGAATGCTCGGTCCGGGTTACCAACGTTCATCATGACTTTGGTCGGTAGCATTGGCAATTCATCAACCTCAGAACGACGGACTTCAAAATCAAGTTCACCTTCATCAAGCGTAGTAGCGTTTCACCTTCCGAACAAGACACGGTAACCAATGCGCCATCTGACAAGGATGTCGTTGCGTTGCCACATCCTACAATCGCAGGAATGCCGAGTTCACGAGCAATGATTGCAGCATGACAAGTACGACCACCTCGGTTGGTCACAATTGCAGATGCTTTCTTCATGACAGGTTCCCAATCTGGGTCTGTCATATCGGTGACGAGTACGTCGCCTTCTTGTACTAGCGACATTTGATCAAGTGAATCGACTAAGCGAACTGGTCCGCTACCAATACGCTGACCGATTGAACGGCCTTCAACCAAGACATCCGCTTTGCTATTGAGCTGGAAACGTTCGATAACATTGGTCTCGCTTTGAGAACAAACGGTTTCTGGTCGTGCTTGCACGATATAGAGCTTGCCGTCGATGCCATCTTTTGCCCACTCAATGTCCATTGGACGCTGATAGTGCTTTTCGATGATCATCGCTTGTTTCGCTAGCTCTTTGATCTCATCATCCGTCAGGGAGAATTGGTTTGTTCTTGCTCCGTGGTATCAACGATATCGACTTGTTTGCCAATTTCCTGATTCGTGGAGTAAATCATTTTGATCAGTTTAGAGCCAAACGTCTTTTTGACGATCGGTGCTTGGTAGGCTTCTAGTAATGGCTTGTGGACATAAAACTCGTCGGGATTCACCGCACCCTGAACGACCATTTCTCCTAGACCCCAAGCGGAGGTGATAAACACGACTTGATCAAAACCAGATTCGGTATCAAGCGTAAACATCACACCTGATGACGCTTGGTCTGAACGAACCATACGTTGAATACCTGCCGATAGCGAGATGCCACGATGGTCAAAGCCTTGGTGAACACGATAGGAGATAGCTCGATCATTAAAGAGCGAGGCATAGACGTGTTTCGTCGCTTCGAGCACGGCATCAATACCATGCACATTCAAAAATGTTTCTTGTTGTCCGGCAAATGAGGCGTCAGGTAGGTCTTCCGCTGTAGCAGAAGAGCGCACCGCGACAGAAAGTGCTGGATTGTCATTAATTAATTCACGGTAGTTAGAACGAATGTCTTGTTCTAGGTCCGCAGGGAAGGGGGCATCGAGTACCCATTGACGAATGATTGCGCCTGTCTTTCGCAGTGCGTCAACGTCGTCAACGTCTAGTTCATCTAACAGTCCGTGGATACGCTCATCAAGGCCTTCGAAATCAAGGAATTGATTAAACGCATGAGATGTGGTGGCAAAGCCATTTGGGACAGAAACCTAAGCATTGGAAAGGTTAGAAACCATTTCACCTAATGACGCGTTTTTGCCGCCGACTTTGTCGACATCTTCCATGGAAAGTCCATCGAACCAGAGGGTATTATTTTGCATGTCTATCTCCAGAAACATTGCAGCGTAGGGTAATAAGCAATCGTTTACGTATTCAGTCGAAAAATAGATAAGGTTATTTTTCAAAACTGTGGGGGAACGTTCTTGAATGCTAGGGTTTGTTATCGATATTATGTAACGCATCCTACTTAAAATAATCTGAAAACTTAACTATAAAATGAAAAATTTAGGTCAAAGTCGTGACGTATTCTACGTTTCTGACGGAACAGCGATTACTTGTGAAACATTGGGACATGTGGTTTTGGGGCAATTCTCGGTGACGGCTAGAGAAAAGACGTTTCCATTTGTAGAAAGTGACCATAAGGTAGATGAACTCATTAGAGAAATTAATCAATCTTATGAACGTAACGGTGTTAAACCCTTGGTGTTTTTTTCGATCGTCGTGCCACATATCCGCACAAAACTGTTGGCGTCTTGTGCACATTGTTACGATGTCCTGGAAAGCGTTGTCGCACAGGTAAAGGGCGATTTAAACATGGAGCCTAAACCTCAATTACAACGCTCACATAGTGTGGCGAAGGACTCAGATAAGTACTTTGATCGGATTGCCGCTATTGAGTACACCTTAGCGCATGATGATGGCGTGTCTCTTAAGAATATTGATCAAGCGGATATAATCTTGCTAGGGGTTTCACGAAGTGGCAAGACTCCGACGAGTCTTTATATGGCAATGCAGTTTGGTCTTAGAGTGGTGAACTACCCCTTTATTGATGACGATATTAAACGTTTACGCCTACTGCCTGAATTTGAAATCCATCGCCATAAATTATTTGGATTAACGATTGATCCTGAGAGACTTACCGAAATACGAGAAAATAGACTGGCGGGCAGTGATTACGCGAGTACTGAGCAGTGTTTACAGGAGTTAGCGAGTGTAGAATCCTTGTTTCGTAGAGAAGCAATCCCTTATATTAATACGTCGTCATTGTCTGTAGAAGAGATCTCGACTCGGGTGTTGGAAAGGGCTGGGCTCAAGCGCCGTTTGTTTTAGCCTCCTTAACTTCGTTAACTTATGCCAGTGCCAGTGACTTTCATTAGGGAGCCGCCGAATCTCGACCGAGTATCACAGTAATTATAGCGTGGCGAGGTATACTCATGATTACCTAGTATTAATCAGTAGTATTTGAAGTATGTCGTTCGCGCTATTTGTTGCCTTTTGTTTTTTGATGATGGTGGTGGTTTGTTATTTTGGGCTAGTGAAGCGTGGAACTGAAGCCCCCAGTCAACGATGGAAAACATTAGGTATATCGACCACGCTATCCGCCCTGGTGTGTGGGCTTTCTCTATTGGTCTGGAGTCAGTTGAAGTCAGATATTCCTGAACTTGTGAAACCGACGCCATTTAAAAATGGGGAAACGATGATGCTTGAACTACAGCAAGCATTAAAGAATGACCCTAATAACAGTAAAGATTGGTTTGCCTTGGGGCAAATGTACATGCAAACTAATGAGTTTGATGCCGCCATTACCTGTTTTGATTACTCCATACGGCTGTCGAAGAATCCTTACGCTGGACAATACGCTGCTATTGCTACGGCAAAATACTATTCTGAATCGCAAACTATGACGCCAGATGTGTTGAGTTTTTTAGATAAAGCACTGCAAATGGATGAGCTAAACGATACAGCGTTATTATTGATTGCCTCGGATCATTTTTTGAACTCGCGCTATGCCGACGCAATTGTACAGTGGACGAAAATATTAGACTCCAACCGACCGGGCATTCAGCGCGCTGCTCTCATCGAAAAAATTAATCAAGCGAAAAGTATGCTTTAAAATTACCGACCAAAAATTGTTGACACTGTAGGTGGTCAGTTGGCGTCGATGAGTTCCTTTAAGGTAAAAAAAGTGGTTTTTTTACAATGGGTACAACACCATTTTTGTTTGGGCGCTTTAAATAATTTTTCAATCCTAGTCCGACGAACTCTAGTAAAACTGGATGGGTTATTACACCCAGCACAAATACTTTTATTACTCATACATCCCCCTCCTTTTTATTTTTACAGGATGCTATTCTATTTATCCGCGATGAGTCAAGGTTTCAATGGAGAGAGTCGTGTAGCCTACTGTATACGATGAAGTACAGCTGGGGATTAATGACGGTAAATGAATCCTCCGTACATATATTTAGTGGCTTCCGCGCCTAAAATAGCCACTTTGTTTCCGGGTTGTAGCATGCCGCTGTTGACCAGTTTGGCAAAACTTGCCCAAATGGCTGCAGAACCGAGATTTCCCCAATTCTTCGCATCATTAATGACTTTACAGCAGTCAATTCCCAGAGCTTCGCTAAGTTGACTATCAATGTGGCCAGTGGCCTGGTGCGGAATGATATAATCAAAGTCTTGAACGTTATAACCGCGTTGAGCCAGAGCTTGTATGCTAGCGTTAAACAACGCTTCGCCACTTTGCCTAACATTCGTCGCATTGTGGTGAAAGCGAGCAATTGTTTTTTGGGTATGGACGGATAGAGAACCACCATCTAAAGAAAGTCCGGGCGCCATATCGACACCAATTTGCCCCATAAAACAATCGCTAATGATGCCATGACCAGAGCCATCATCAGGGCCTAGAATGACACCGCCAGCACCGTCTCCCATTTGCATGTAATTGACCAGTTGAGACTGGTCCAAAAATGCTTCTTTAAAGTCAAAGTAAACTGAACCTGTTTCACTGCCGACCAAGGCGACGGGTTTACCTAATAAAGCGATGCGCGGGATCGCAATTTGCAGCGCGCTGGCGAAGTCGGTGCAGGCTTGCCTTAATTCCATAAATGGGCCATAAAACTTTAGCTTCTCCGTAACCCATGCAATGCTTGGAGGGAGTTGCGTATCGGGTGTGGTGGTATGACCGATTAGGTAGTCAATATCACTTAAAGACACTTGTGATTGAATCATCAATCGCTGCATGACTTCCACTACTAAATCTGAATTGGTTGGTGTTGGTGGGCTAACATAGTGATGAATGCTTCGGCTAAAGTGCCGTTGCTCAATGCCAAGAAAAGGCGCGATGCGAGCGGCAACTTTGGCATACCGTCTTCCGGACAACTTCTCTAACGCTGTAATTAACTGCTCGTTGTTGAGTTGTTGATCTGGAAAGGCGTTGCTCGCCGCCAGCAGCTTTACTTGACCGGGTAGAAAAACAGTGTTCATTGATCGCCTTCCTTTGAATCAAAAATAGTATCTAGTTCAACGCCTATTGTTTCGAAAGCGGAACGCTCGCTTGCAAGTAGCGTATATAAACTGTCGGCAATACTGCTTTTTAGTGATTGCCATTGAGAGTGCTCGAAACCTAAAGCAAGAGCATGGCGTTTAGACAAGGTTACGTGCTTTGCTTCGTCTTGTTTAATGGCTCTACATAGCAAAACAAATGGATGCTCGCTATTAAGGCTGCCTTTCTCAATGGCTAACATGAGTCGGCAAACGAGCGCGTCCAAACAAGCTATTTGCGCAAAGTGAACATCAAAATTTTGTCTTAGCCCTAGGGCAGCAAAAAAGCGTTGGCTACGACGTTTAATTTGGGTGATATCAGCAGGCTCTGGTAGCGTTAGACGTACCAGCTCTAATGCTTTTTCATGATACTGCTCATCGGCAACGATAGATTCAAAGTCTTCAACCGCTTCTTGTAGAGGATTATTGTCGCGTTGTCGTTGAACTTCATTATGAAATACCCACTGAGAGGACTGCTCGCCGCATATCAGCAAAGGTAACAGACGAGCAAGGGCGATCTGTTGCTCAGTTGTGAAGTCGATGGGCTGCTGGCGATACAAAACTAGCCAGTTTTTTACTGGACTTTGGCTCTGAGCCGACTGAGGAAGAGAGGGAAAACAGGGTTTCATAAGTCTTAGTCACAGTTCCTTCGATAACACGTACTATATATAGACCGTGAAATGAGAAAAATCTTTCAACGATTTGTATTAATTACTCATTTATTTTCAAATTGTAGTTTAAGTATTTGAGAATAACGACCTAAGCTATGAGTCATAACGGTCGATTTTGGTGGGGGGAACGAATGCAAGGTATACCAAATGGTCTAATAGAGGGGCGGGTTCTAGCAAAAAAAGAGTGGGCGGAAAACCTATTTAGTTTAGAGGTATCGGCTGCTATTTTGCCTTATGAAGCGGGTCAGTTTACCAAATTAGCGTTGCTGGATGAGCAGGGGAACTGGCTAAGACGTGCCTATTCAATGGTCAACCACCCGTCACATGCTTATGGATACCAACATTTAGAGTTTCTTATCGTAGCGGATGATTTAGGGCAACTATCACCAAGGTTACAGGCATTAAATGTTGGAGATACACTCTTTGTTGGCAAGCAGGCATCGGGTTTTATGACATTGGACGAAATTCCAAAAGATGCACGTGAGTTATGGATGCTAGCAACAGGTACGGCGGTAGGGCCATTTTTATCCATTTTAGAAGATGATTCGATCGCGACGCGATTCGAGTCAGTGACATTAGTGCATGCAGTGCGCACGGCGAATGAATTGGTTTATCCTGAGATGACGTCAGCACTACACGAACGACTGGGTAGCACATTTAATTACTTGTCGATTGTTTCAAGGCAAGACCATGAGCCAAGCTTACGAGGTCGAATTCCAGCACTGTTACAAAGTCACGACATTCAAAATAAGGTAGGGATAAATTTGGACGCCTTAAGAAGTTTTGTGTATTTATGTGGTAACCCACAAATGGTTAAAGATACCAGTGCAACACTTGTGGAATTAGGCTTATCAAAACATTTACGCCGCAAACCAGGTCAATTTGCGAGTGAAAATTATTGGTAGTCCGCTTATTTCTATCCGGTCGCTATTGTTAATCTGATAATCAAGGCATACATGTATCTAGACTAATACGTGTAACCGACGCCAAAAAATGCCGATTCCAAACCTGTGTTGTAGCCTACATCAGCGGTGAACCCGGTAACCCCTGTTTTGAATAGTAAGCCGATATTGCCGTTAAAGCGCAAATCTGATTCGTATTCTTTAAACGGAAGGTCGTTGACTTTTTCGAGGCTGCGATTGGCCACGCCAGCCCCGACATAGCCTGCAATGTTATCACTTAGCGATTTCACCACGCCAATATTCAACGCAAAATCATCATTGTTTGGTCCTGTACCACCGGATAGATTTGAATAGAAGCCAAAGCTGAGGTTTCTATCGTGATAGAGGCCGACACCAAATCCACCATCACTGGTGGTACCAACGGTGACACTGTTATAATCACCCGCTAAAGCGGGGGCGCTGAGAAGGAATAAAGCGGTGAGTAAGCGTAGTTTCATAATGACCCTATTGAGTAATGTTACCCTGTGAGGTGAAGGCTAGCGTCAACTTAAATATAGCGTTTATAAGTTAAGGCGCTATTAATAAAAGGTTATAGTAGATGTGAAAAAAAGCCCTAACTTTTGGTTAGGGCTTTGGCAAAAAATCGAATAGGTCACATCATCGTGTATAGATTGCAATGACGAGAAGCCTAAGGCTTAATCACCTTTTGTTTAGTATTTCGACTCTCTTGCTTTTTGCTCCGCCTCCCATTGCGGTACAACCGTGTCTAGGAAGTGTTGCTTGTCAGCATTCATCTTATCCATATCCATACCCAGAGCGGCTTGCGCTTTTTCTTTGGTTGAAATATCGGGTATTTCTACTGGGTCGGTAATACCTTTCTTCGCGAGTAAACGAATCAGCTTCGTTCTGGCATCGGCGGCTTTGTCTACGGAGGTACCAAGCACTTCAAGTGCAACTTCTGGTGCGTGCATGTGCACACCGTGCGACGCAATCGCATAATCCCAGCGCCATTGAGCGTGACGAATATCCATAAGGATAGGCTTCATCTCTTCTTCTGTTGCGCCAGCATCCCATGCTGCGCCTGCTTCAAAGTGAGCAGCGACAATTTGTTTTTCAGCGGTCAGTTTCATGTTTAGCACTTGAGCTTTACGTGAAGAAACAATACCTTGTAACTGGTCTTTAGACTGTGTGTGACAGTTTGCACAGGTGTCTTCAAAGCGATCGAATGGATTGCCTACTTTGTGGTCGGTATACACAGTGCCATCTTCTTTGGTTACTTTCGGCATGTGGCAATCGACACAAACAACGCCATTCTTACCATGAATACCATCACGCCACGTTTCATAACCTGGGTGCTGAGCTTTTAGCATTGGTGCTTTTGACACGGCATGTTGCCAATCTTTAAACTCAATACCATCATAGTAGTCTTCCATTTCACCTACGGTTGTACCGAGATCCCAAGGGAATTTAACACTCTTATTTGGGCCAGTGAAATAGTATTCAACATGACATTGCGCACAAACTGAGGCTTGTTTGTCGAGGCGCGATTGCTCTTCAAACTTTTTACCAATAGCGTCAAATGCACGCTCTACGTATGGACGAGTCAGAGCAAGCTCAGGCTCGCCATTTTTGAATTTTTCACTACGAGTGTCGTGACAATCGGCGCAACCAATAGGGTTGGATATTTCACCACCTAAGCGTGCCCATTTTCCTTCGAAGTAGCCGTCTTCGCCTCGCTCTTCAATCACACGGGCGACGTCTGGGCTTTTACAACTCCAACATGCCATCGGCATTGGGCCAGATTTAGGGTCCGTTGGACCGCCTGTGCGCAGGGTTTGTCTGACGTCGTCCAACGCAAAGAAGTGACCGCGTGCCTTGTTATAGTCTTTCGCAAAGCCGTATCCAGCCCATAGAATAACCATATTAGGGTCTTGCTCAAGAGCATCCTCTATTTCGGCGCTTTCACTGGTTTCCTTCCACGTTTTATATTGATCAGGGTGATTGTCTTCATAGGTTTGGTTTCTAGGATCAGCCAACCCATCTTCTGTTGTCGCAAAAGCGGGCGCACTAGCAGCTGCTAGTATTGCCAGCGATGCAACGGAACTAATAATCCAATGCTTTTTCACAGTGTAATCTCCGTATTCTAATTTTTGAAATGCGTTGTGGGGCTTTTCCGTTAATAAGAATTGGAGATGTCCGTTGTGGGAGATAACGAATTATAAACCACAATGGACGGTGTAATAATACGCCACAAATTGACATAATTTATTACATGTCGTGGGCTTTCCTGTCCTAGATCAATTTAGGGGAGTGATCTCGGTCATATCAAATAAAATCTAACCCTAAAGGGTTAGTTGTGATAAATTTGTTGATATTAATTATCATTATAAAACAGCATCTTATGTATAATTACACACATAAATAATGGTGACTTTGCTCACTAATTAGCCCTAAAGAAGTAGGAAAAAAAAGCGTGCGTCATAAGATCAAATGGTGAAGCGTTGTGGCTCTCCTAAATAAGAATTGATTGCATTTTCTCATCTTGAGTTGAGGAAAAGTATTAATTATTGACCGAACTCCCAGTCATTCTCTGGTAGAGAAGGTTTAAGGAAAGGATACGATGGGCAATGTTAAATTGACCATAACGATAATGCTTCAGGCCCTTCTAGCATTTTCTATTTATGGTTTTTCACTCAATGCCTTTGCCGATGACGCAGCGCTCCCAACGAAAGGGGCAGCAGAAGAACGGTATAAGGTAGAGTTAATTCGTGATAAAGACTACAAATGTATTCAATGTCACAAAGACTCAAAACAGACACTTGCTGGCTCCCATGGAGAGGACGCTATCTCTATCATAGGAAAAGAAGTGAACTGTACTCAATGTCACAGTGATATTGGACCTGATCACCGTGATGGCGCTTCTACCGTTGTTCAGTATCACGACGCTCAGTCACAACCAGGCACTGATAAAGTGTGGCTCTCGCCAGAGGCGATACTAAAGGCAAACCAATTATGCACGGATTGCCACCAACCTCAGTACTTAAGTGAAGACAGTTGGACACATGATGTTCATGCTAAAAACTTAACCTGCAGCAACTGCCACTCCGTTCATGCTGAAAAAGCCAAAGTCTTGTCTTTTGATCATAAAGCCAAAATCAAAATGTGTGTCGATTGCCATAAAGACTTCAACGAATTGCGTGAAGAGGAGGGCAGGTAATATGAGTTGTTCTAGACGAAATTTTCTCGCCGGATCAGGTGCGGTCATATTTACAACAGGCGTCGCGACTACATCAGTATTGACCAGTACGAATTCGGACGCGTCAGTAGATAACACGGAAGCTGCAAAGCGTTACGGCATGCTGCATGACGAAAATGCCTGTATTGGCTGTACTGCGTGTACAGAAGCCTGTCGCGAAGTCAATAAGGTTCCTGAAGGGGTGTCTCGATTAGAGATTAACCGTTCAGAACCAATGGGTGAGTACCCAGATGTTGAATACCGTTTTACCCGAACTTCTTGTCAGCATTGTGAAAACCCACCTTGTGTTTACGTTTGTCCCTCTCGGCGCGGCTTATAAAGATGAAGAAACCGGCATTGTAGATGTACACAAAGAGAAATGTGTCGGTTGTGGATATTGCTTAGCGGCTTGTCCGTACCAAGTCCGTTTCTTTCACCCAGAAGATCACTCTGCAGATAAGTGTAACTTCTGCCGCGATACCAACCTTGCGGCTGGAAAGCAGCCTGCTTGTGTAGAGAGTTGTCCAACAAAAGCGTTGGTGTTTGGTGACTTGAATGACCCGCAGAGTACGATTAGCAAAGCAATCACGGTCAACGCGGTCTATCGAGATAAAGTGCATTTAGGCACCAAGCCTAAGCTTTATAAAGTACCGTTCCATAAGGGGGAGGTGTAGCATGAGTATTTGGGAAACTGCCTTTCATTTTGACTCTTTGGTATGGGACTGGATCATTGCTATTTATCTGTTTCTAGCAGGTATGTCGGCGGGTGCAGTTATGATTGCGCTGTATTTGAAGCGTAACGTGATTGAAGGTAATCCAGCTGATAACGGCATAATGAAAGCGATGGCATGGTTAGCGCCATTTGGCATTATTGTCGGGTTGCTGATTCTGGTATTCCATCTAACGAAACCGTTAGAGTTTTGGAAGATTATGATCTACTTCAATCCGACGTCAGTGATGTCGATGGGTGTGATTTTATTCCAAGTCTATATGGCGGTCTTGTTCGTGTGGATTGGACTCATATTCCGCAAGCCAATAATGGACGTTTTAGGTGGGAAATTTGATTTTGTTGAAACTATCCTAATTAAATTAGAAAAATTTGAAAATGGTATTGAGTTATTTTTGGGTGTGTTGGCGATTGCCCTTGCGGCTTATACGGGCTTCTTATTGTCCGCGTTGAAAACTTACCCAATGCTCAATAACCCCGTTTTACCGATTCTGTTCTTGTTTTCTAGTTTATCTTCTGGCGCAGCCGCGAGTTTGTTGTTTGGTATCTTAGTGTTTAAAGAAGATGCGCACAGCGCTAGTGTACAGTGGGTGCATAGTTTTGAACGTCCAGTGGTATTGTTTGAACTGTTTGTGATCGTCACTTTCTTTACTGGTCTAATCTTTAGTGGTGGGCAGAACGAAGCGGCGGCTTGGAATGCGATTGGCGGTGGCTTTTGGTCGAGTTGGTTCTGGTATGGTGTGATTGGTTTAGGGATGTTATTGCCATTGGCGATGAATTTCTTTAGCTCTGATAGAGTGAAACATAATCATGGCTTTATTTTGGTTGTGACATCGCTCAGTTTACTCGGTGTATTGATGCTAAGAACATTCGTATTGTACGCAGGACAAATGACGGTTGTTTAGTCTTATTCGTGCTCGCTAGTCGATGAATGTCGTCGTTCTTGTTGGAATGACGACATCTTTTCTAAGCGGATATATTTTAGAGCATATAGGTTTAATTCCATGTGTTTTAAAATGTGTAGGCTTACGCTGTTATTATTGATTGAGGTTTTATGATTGGTCATATTGGATTATTCGCACTGATTTGTGCCGCTATGATCAGTACCTTTGGGGCGGTGGGCGGCTGCATCTGCACTGCTAGAGTGTCTCAATCAAGCTGGATGGCGGGTCTGGTGCGAATCGTTCGCTTAAGCAGTTTTTTGCCTTATTTTTCTCAGTGTTGTCGATGATGATATTGGCGTATGGATTTGCTATTGACGATTTTTCGTTGAGTTATGTCTCGCAGAACTCAAACAGCCAGCTTCCGCTGCCATTTAAGCTTGCCGCAACCTGGGGTGGGCATCAGGGCTCAATGTTGTTCTGGGTGGTGACGTTGTCACTATGGTCTGTATGTTTGTCCAAAGCGCATGCCAAGACGGGATATCGCTTTCATGCCACTTGGATCATGCTTTCCTTTATTGCCATTTTTGCCTGGTTCACCCTATTCGCGTCCAATCCCTTTGAATTCAACCCGACGCTATTGATGGAAGGGCGAGATTTGAATCCAATGCTGCAAGATATTGGCCTAATCATTCATCCACCTTTGTTATACATCGGCTATGTCGGTTGTGCTTCCGTGCTTGCACTCGCTGTGGGTGCGCTTTTGGAAAATAAAAGTACGTCTACGTGGTTAAATGATGCGAAAACCTACACGCTAAATGCGTGGATCTTTTTATCGGTGGGTATTGCTGTGGGTTCGTGGTGGGCGTATTACGAGCTAGGTTGGGGAGGCTGGTGGTTTTGGGAT
The DNA here is from genome assembly GCF_055808835.1 of Vibrio sp. GJ43-1. NCBI lineage: Bacteria > Pseudomonadati > Pseudomonadota > Gammaproteobacteria > Vibrionales > Vibrionaceae > Vibrio > Vibrio sp. GJ43-1. The sequence goes on from NZ_CM147884.1 coordinate 1,819,906, forward strand.
CCAGTGGAAAATGCCTCATTGTTGCCTTGGCTTACGGCGACGGCTTTAATGCATACGTTACTAGCGTCTAGAGTACGGAGCCAACTATTAATTTGGAGTTACTCACTGGCTTTTGTGACATTTTGTCTGAGTATTTTAGGCACCTTTATTGTGCGTTCTGGCGTGCTAACCTCGGTTCATGCATTTGCGGTCGATCCTAGCAAGGGCTTTACCTTGCTAGGAATACTGTCGTTTGTTTTCATACTATCGTTCTTAATACTGATTAAGCGTATTGACTCTATTCAGTCGCGAACATTACGAGGCGTCTTGAATAAAAACTTCTTACTGCTGGCGTGTGCGAATCTATTTACCTTAGCCACGATCATTGTCGTGTTTGGCACATTCTACCCAATGGTATACGAGCTGGCAGGGCTGGGGAATATTTCGGTTGGTGCACCCTATTTCAATCTTCTCATTGCGCCATTGGCTATTATGGCGTTGTTTGTTGTTGGATTTTCAGCGTTGCTAAAGTGGGATTCGGCAACGCCTTATCGATTGCGCTCAACATGTGTTGGGTTGGCCGTGATTACTTTTGGGCTTGCTGGCGGTATTCTTCGTTACTACGTTTATCAAAATGAACCTGTTGGCGCAGAATGGTCAATGTGGGCTCTGTTTAGCTGCTGGGGTGCACTTTGGGTTGTGGCAACTCATGGCTACGTTCTTTACCGCAGTCGAGCAACTGCTCGTGTTAAACGACTGGCTTATGTGTCGGTCGCGCATATTGGGCTTGCAGTCGTCGCGTTTGGTGCTGCAATGAACAGTGAATATTCGTATGAAATAACGCGGAAATTAGGGCCAACGAGCCAAGTTGAGTTCGGCGACTATCAACTTCACTATGTTGATACGCAACTTTATGTGGCACCGTCTTTCAGTGCAGAGCGAGCAGTGATTGAAATACGACCATTAGATGACAAGAAAAGTCCCTTAGAGCAAGTGTGGCTTGCTTATCCGGAAAAGCGCCATTATCCGATACGTGTTATGAATATGACTGAGCCATCTATGACGGCATTTTGGGATGGCGATATATACATCTCTCTAGGCGAAAAAATTGACAGCAGGCATTACGCGGTGCGGATTCAATTTAAGGCATTTATACGTTGGATTTGGTTGGGGGCACTACTTATGGTTACGGGCGTTGCTGGAGTGCTGTTAAGCCAACGAGGTAAGGATAATATTCGGATATCGTGTGAGAGTCGTCATTCAATAATAACTGGAGGGCAGGGTGCGAAGCAGTCAGGTTCACGCTATATATAGGTCGCATTTTTGGGTGTCTGCGTTTGCGGTATTACTGCTAGCGATGCTTTGTTTGAGCATCACATCAGCATCAGCCAGTTCGCAATCGGTTGAGTTATTCGAATTTGAGTCGATTAAACAACAGAAGGATGCCATAGCATTAGCCAAAACATTACGCTGTCCTATGTGTCAGAATCAGAACTTAATTGAATCTAATTCACCAGTCGCGAAAGATATTCGACTGAGAGTCTTCGAGCTGATAAAGCAAGGTAAAACAGAACAAGAAGTGAAGGATTATATGGTTGCTCGGTATGGGCAGCATGTTCTTTATCAACCGTCCCTGACCCAGCAGAATGCATTGTTGTGGGGAGTGCCGATTATCATTGCGCTGACACTTCTCGTGCTAATGTTTCGTCGAGGCATTCATTCTAACGGGCGTGAAAATAGCCGTGAGGAGGGTTCGCAGTAGACAGGAGTTCCCAGTAGACAAGAGTTCGCTGTAATTTAACGCGCTACAGTAGACGTAAATCACCAATTCCCACTAGTCAGCTTAGTTCAACTCATTGTAATATCTATGTAAAGGATGTTTATTTTGAGTAAGGTGTGTTTATTTTGAGTAAAGGACTATGACGCCAACGCAAAGCGAATTTTTAGAACAGTACTTATCCACACTCTCTCAAGCTGAACGAGCGGCGGTCCCTGCGGTTATTGCAGAGCATTTTTGCGCCGATGAGTACCATGCAAATGAATGCGCACGTTTAATTGATCAAGACATCAAAACGGCAACTTGTAGTCTTAAAGAAGGGTATGTGGTTGATGATGAGCCGCTTCCACAGATCGGGCGACTATCCGTTGTGCTTAACTGGAATCAAGAGCCAGTGTGTATTGTTAAAGTGACTAGTGTTGCGATTTGTGCGTTTGATAAAGTGACGCCTGAGTTCGCTTTTATGGAGGGAGAGGGCGATCGCAGTTACCCATCTTGGCGTACGTCCCATATCAATTTCTTCCAGAGCTACGCCTCGCAGTTAGGTCTAACCTTTACCACTGACGATGATCTTGTTTTGGAAACGTTCGAAAAAGTCTATCCCGTCGGAGTATAGGGCCCTTTTCGATGAGACTGTCTCCCCGGCTATTACCGTGAATCTCTTACCATGAGGCTATCATCATGAAAATACGTATTGAAAGTCGTCGCCTTAGCATGCGTCAACTTAACAATAGTGATGCGAGTTTTTTTAAAGCACTTCACCGCAATAAGCGGGTGACTCACTTATGTTTTGATACGCCAACGGATGCGGAAATTCATCAGCGATTTTTGCACCGCTTACCTGCCTGGCATATTACGGCATCTCACTGGTTATGTTTAACCATAGTTGAAAAAGAAACGGGCAAGAAGGTTGGTATTACTGGCTTTATCATTGATGGTAATAAGGCTGAAGTCGGCTATTTGCTGACACCTGAATGTCATGGCTATGGCTTTGCAACAGAATCATTACAGGCGCTGTTAAATTGGGCGCAATTGCACCTTTCTTACGTCGCTTTTGAGGCGACCGTGACAGATGGGAATACCCAGTCTGAACGGGTGCTGAGTAAGTGTGGCTTTACACAGGTAAAGCGAGTACCTGATGCCTACATGATAGATGGTCAAAGGTATGATGATGTAATCTATGCCCAGTAGATGTTCGTTACCATGAGATGACGTTACTATCGTTTGCAATCATTGTGAAGCATATAAAAGGATACCCTTGGTATCACGTTGAGGTAATTGAGTTTAAAAGGAGTGACTCAGTGAGTGTGACTTATAGAGAAATGCAATCAACCGATTATGATTCGGTGATTGGGCTTTGGCATGATACGGAAAACATGCAGTTGCGCGAGGCCGATAGCCGAGAAAGTATTACGGAATACTTAGATCAGAACCCAAATTTGAGCTATGTCGCCATGGTCACAGATCGTATTGTTGGTGCCGTGTTAGTGGGGACGGATGGGCGTCGAGGTTATATTCAGCATCTTGCGGTAGCGGATAAGCACCGTGGAAAACGAATTGGTCGGGGCTTAATTGAAAAAGCGACACAAGCGTTAGGGCTGATTGGCATAAACAAAACGCATCTTTTTGTCACTACGGAAAATGAAAATGCGCAGCAGTTTTATCGTTCGTTAGGGTGGGAGGATCGTAAAGAAATCAAAATGTATTCGTTTAACGCCTCGGCGAATCTGAACATTTAGCGGCAGTCAGTGCGCTTTAGCGCTAACCTTTGCGATATTGGCTGGTCGACTCTAACTCAATGCCAAGAGCGAAAGGGAAGGGCGAGTTCAATAACTGAAACGCCCTCTTTGCTCATTCTCTAGGCTTAATTTTCAAGTTAGTTTTTAATAAAACGGTTGTAGACGAAAAGAAGGATGAAAGCACCGAGCGTAGCGGTAATAATACTGCCGATATTAATACCGTTAGCACCACCGAAGCCAAGCAATCCACCGATAAACCCACCGACAAATGCGCCAGCAATACCAAGCCCCATCGTCGCGAGCCAACCCCCACCATCATTACCCGGCATTAACCATTTTGCCAGTGCTCCCGCAATTAAACCTAAAATAATCCATGAAATGATGCCCATATTTCGCTCCTTACACTAATTAAGCGCTGTAGATGACGTTACCATCGGTAAGCATAGTTCAAATAGTAGGCCGTCAATTCCTTTAATTGCCATAAGCGAACAGAGTCCTAAATGATTTATGACTAACAATGTGAATTGAACCAGTAATCTTTTCGTTAGCGAGGTCATCCTCGAATAAAATTCATCTATTATTGATATAGCTATCTGAGTCGATGGCAAAGGTATTAATCGATAGCGAGGTACCTCGGCATACGTTCGAGGGGAGCACGCCCATCAAGGAGTCGGGAATGAAGATGTCACGGTTGGTAAAGATACAATCAATCTTATTATTATTTATCATTGGTTTGAACAGTGTTTTGTTCTCATATGCGCACGCACAAACAGAAAACGAATCGGTGCGCTCAACAAAAGAGCAACGGGAGTTTGACCGTGTTAATCGTGAGATAAAAGACCTAGCAGAGTCGTTAAAGCTATCAACAGGGGATCAAAAAGACGCGATTCAATTTAGGCTGTTTAATAAAAATAATGAATTAAGAGATATCATCGCAACCGGTATCGACAACGATGCACTACCAAAAGCGGTATTAAGTGCGCAAGTTGCATTGCAGCAAGAATATACCGAAGGTGCAAAAGCGTATCTTGAAGATAAAATCAAAAACATCACCGAAAAGTTCAACGCGGCAAAAGATGAAGAAAAGCTTTCTATTCTCAATACCTATCGAGAGTTGTTGGAGTATTTAGATTCAACTTATGAAAGCAGTTGGCAGAATCTGACATGGTTACAAAAACTTGGTGAACCTAATGTTGAATTGGAACAAGCCCTATCTCTGTTTATCACTAAACGAATGAGATTGGTTTCCGCTTCGATAGAATACTTTGATCAACAAGTTAAAACAGTGGCGACTCAAATTGCTGCAGCGCCCGAATCAGAAAAAGCAGCGCTTCAGATGACGCAGCTAATCACGACACAACGATTGTCGATTGAAACCGACAGTATGAAAAAGCTGATTGTGCTTGGTGATGATATGGATCTGGAAACCTCGGAATATAAGCGCCAAATCTTCCAAGTGACAGGAAACATCACGCAAGATATTTTAAATGTAAAAGTGATGCTCTCTCTCGCCAACGAATGGTGGAGTGCTGGCCTGACATGGTTAGCAGACAATGCACCTCAACAACTATTCCAAGTATTTATTTTTATATTGATCTTGATGGCGACTCGGATGATCGTCAAGTTGGTACGTAAGGTGGTGAGCAAAGCCGTAGTCACGAAAAACTTTAAATTGTCGCATTTGATGCAAAACTTCTTTGTTTCTATTTCAGGGAATATCGTTTGGATTATCGGTATTATGGTCGGTTTGTCTCAAATTGGCCTTAACCTTGCCCCTGTGTTAACGGGTTTTGGTATTGCTGGTGTCATCATTGGCTTTGCTCTTCAAGATACCTTGTCCAATTTTGCTGCAGGCATGATGTTACTTATTTATCGTCCATTCGATGTTGGGGACTTTGTATTTGCTGGGGGGTTGATGGTAAAGTGAGCCACATGAGCTTAGTGAGCACCACGATTCGTACTTTTGACAATCAAATTATTATAGTGCCGAATGGAAAAATTTGGGGCGATGTGATTAAAAATGTCACCCATGAGCGGATTCGTCGTGTCGATATGATATTTGGGATTGGTTATAGCGATGATTTATTAAAAGCAGAATCCGTGCTGACAGACATCGTGACGAGCCACCCTTCAGTACTGAACTCGCCAGAGCCGATGATTAAAGTGCACACATTAAATACGTCTTCCGTCGACTTTATAGTTCGCCCTTGGGTGAAGACGGATGATTATTGGGATGTGTATTGGGATGTGACAAAAGAAGTGAAGCTACGTTTTGATAGGGAAGGCATTTCTATCCCATTCCCACAGCAAGACGTCCACTTGCACATGATAGATAAGAAAGAAGCGTAGCTAAGCGTCGCTGACTACGTGGTAGCATAGATTAACATCGAGTGTTAGGCATAATGGTGGCTTAAGTAACATAGCCTTTTTAGGTCACTCAAACACAAAACACGACCAGTTTATCTGGTCGTGTTTTTTTATTGGCACTCGGGTGCTTTATAAAATGTTTGTTACTAGTTGTAAATTTGTGCAATTTTCGCTTTTTATATAAGAATTATAATATCCTGGGTCGATACATTGTTGGGGCTCGCAAACTGCTCGTATCTGTTGTTCTAAAATGGGGGTGTTTATTAATTTACGCAATTAAAACAACACTTTTCTTCAAAGGAGAAACGATATGGAAAAAATAATTAATACTTTAGGCTTGTGTATTTTAGCCAGTAAGTATATGGCAGTTTTATTGGTAGCGGCAATAACGGTGAGTACCTAAGCGCTTTTGCAGCTGAGTTCCTTTATACTGGGCTAGAGAGTACCGATTAGATGACATCAGAATATTGAGCAATCGTACATTTTATCTTTCTTTTGTTGCTTAGTATTTAAAGGGGGTGGAATTGAGCGTTACCCCCCCTTTTGTTTACATTGCTTTCTGCTAGAGTATGAACAGGCGACTTACGCCTACTAGGGTCGGCGACGCGTTGGGGAACGGCAAAGCCTTTTTAGAAACAACTATGTACGAGTTCGAGACCATGTTGTCTATGTCAGATGACGTATAAGCGAAGCGACACTCTAGTCAAAAAACCTGCCTAAACTCATTAGTTTTGATCCTATTTCGAATTCATAATAAGCTTGAACAATCTTAAGCGTATTTTGCCAGTTCCTGGCTATAAAATAGTAGGTTTGGTTGAGTTTTAACCATTATCACCACCTCTAACTTAGACTGACGCTTTTCTCTACAAAATTTAATCAGGACTCTTATTTATGAGCCACCAACAAAACAACCCATTGCACGGGCTTACATTAGAAAAAATTCTTACTCGCTTAGTTGAGCATTACGGTTGGGATGAATTGTACTATCACATTAATGTGAATTGCTTTAGTAATGATCCGTCTATCAAGTCGTCGCTCAAGTTCTTAAGAAAGACCCAGTGGGCGCGCGATAAAGTTGAAGCGCTCTATGTGTCTACGTTTAGTTAGCAAGAGCGTAAAACGACGACCATGCTTGCCAATGTTGATGCAACTCTCTTTGCGAGGCAATAAATGGTCGTCAGAAGGTTCCACATGTCAATACTTTTACAGACTAGAGCGGCACTATGCTGAAAATTTCGAATAGCGTTGAATTAGCCGAGTGGGAAATAGAGCTTACAGCCATAAGATCTATGGGAGTGGTGGGCAGAAAGTAAATAAGACAAGCTCAGCAATACACCTACGCTTTGATATAAAACGTTCCACTTTGCCTGATTTTTACAAGGAAAGGCTGTTAGCGTTATCTGACACGAGAATCACGAAAGAAGGTGTCATCATCATTAAGGCGCAGGCTTATCGAACTCAAGAGCAGAATAGAGAAGATGCCTTGATGCGGCTCAAGCAGCTTATTGTTTCAGCTGCTGTTGTCCAGAAAGCGAGGAGGGCGACGAGACCAACGCGCAACTCACAGACGCGCAGAATGGATGCGAAGAAGCGCAAAGGCAATACTAAGGCGCTTAGAGGCAGAGTATCGGATTAAGTGTTAATACGCGTCTATAAGTAGTGATATCACCTCGGCAACATGAACATGGAAATCAAAAATCAACGTATAAGGATATACGCATGGAAATAATTAGGGACGATTTACAAGGGCCTGAAATCCAAGGTCTATTACAAGAGCATCTCGATGACATGTATGCTACTTCTCCAGCGGATAGTGTTCATGCATTGGATTTAACCGGATTACAAAAACCAGACATCACTTTTTGGTCCGCTTGGATTGAAGGTGAGCTTGCAGGTTGTGTTGCTCTTAAAGTACTCGATGGCCAGCATGGTGAAATAAAGTCAATGCGCACAGCGATTTCCGCACGTGGTAAAGGTATCGCGAAGCAACTCGTTGTTCATTTATGCGAAGCCGCCAAACAAGAAGGCTTTAATCGGCTCAGCCTCGAAACAGGAACCGAAGCATTTTTTCATCCAGCACGGACGTTATATCAAGGCTTTGGTTTTGTTGAATGCCCACCCTTTGCAGATTACACGCTTGACCCCAACAGTGTTTTCATGACGAAACAGCTATAGTAGGTTTATTGAACAAGATCACCGCACAACAAATTAAATAGGGTGAAAGGATATGGATGCCATTCGATTTCATTATGTAGAGTGCCCGTACTGTGGCGAGCAATTTGAAACCTCCATTGATTGCACGAGTGGCGAACAGCAGTATATTGAAGACTGCTATGTCTGTTGTCGTCCTATTTTGTTCTCGATTACGTTTGTTGACGATGGTCTTGTTGTTTCTACGCGTCATGAAAACGACGCGTAATTGATGCTGACGACGGCATCATGCGCTTCTTTGAGGACTCCTTGTTGCGTGGAGGTTTATTGCTACGCGAAAGTATATTGCTACGCGAAAGTATATTGCTACGCGAAAGTTTATTGGTACGCGAAAGTTTATTGTTAAGCAGCGCGGATCAACGTGTTTAAAGGATTAAAATGCTCCCTATCAATCTTGATGTATTTGTCACTGGTTTTTCGTTAAGTATTTCGCTAATTCTTGCCATTGGCGCGCAAAATGCCTTTGTTCTGAAGCAAGGGCTTAAGAAGCACCACGTTTTTTTCGTATGCTTGGTGTGCGCGGTATCGGACGCTTTGCTAATTTCTGCCGGGGTAGGCGGCTTTGGTGTGCTTATTCAAGCATACCCATCGGTGGAGGTTATCGCTCGGTATGCTTAGGTGCTTTATTTTTGTTTGTTTATAGTTTTCAGAGTTTTCGCTCTGCGTTTACCGTGCAGCATAAACTTGATCCCGAAGGCGAATCTAAAGGTTCGCTCTTGAAAACGATAGGGATTTGTTTGGCGTTAACTTGGCTAAATCCACATGTTTATTTGGACACAGTAGTATTGCTCGGCTCTATATCAACCCAATACGCACCGCAGCAGTGGTCATTTGGTATTGGAGCGGTTTCGGCATCATTTGTATTCTTTTTTTCATTGGGCTACGGAGCTCGTTTGCTCATACCACTCTTTAGTAAGCCAATGTCTTGGAAAGTTCTGGAAGGGTTAGTTGGTGCGCTTATGTTCTTTATCGCGGTGACATTAGTTATCGGTTAGGCGGTTAACAAGTCACTACCCATTTCGTTATGTCACTTTGAGCTGGGTCGATATCGATTCGCCTATAGCCTACGTATATCGATTTAGACGTAGGCTACAGCGGTAGGAAAAACTACGAAGACTGAATGGTCGAAATAAGTTTTTCGGCTTCGTCTAAGTGCTGGCCCCCAAATAAATTGCAGTGATTGAGCACATGGTAAAGGTTATAAATGTGTTTACGATATTCGTACATGGGTTCAATAGCGAGGATGCTTTCATAGCCTTGGTAAAATTCTGGACGAAATCCGCCAAATAGCTCTGTCATGGCTAAATCACACTCTCTATCCCCCCAGTAGCTTGCGGGATCATAGCAAAGCGGGCCGAATGCCGAATTCGCGACGTTGCCATTCCATAAGTCGCCATGAAGTAGCGATGGTTTCGGGTTGTGTCCGGAGAGTTGGTGGTTAACCAAATCTACAAATTCACTGATTGGGGTAAAGGTAATGTGCTTTTCTTTGAGCAATTGTAGCTGCCAGCCGATGCGTTGTTCGGAGAAAAAGCGTGACCACTTTTTACGCCACTGGTTCGGCTGTAAGGTTTCACCTAGGTAATTATCTTGATCAAAACCGAACTCGGCTTGTTCACCCCATTTATGTAGCTTTGCCAGCTGCACACCGAAGCGATGACTGTTCTCCGCGACATCTAAGGGTTTAACTGGGATGTAGTTGAGGACCAAAAAAGCACACTCTTTTGTTTTGCCAATGAGCACGACTTCTGGCAGTTGAACCGTATTGGTTTCACGCAGTGCGTGGAGGTTTTCCGCTTCTATTTCAAACTTAGGCAGAAAGTCTTTGTGATTGGTTTTGATAAAATAGCGTTGTTCACCATCGCTGATCATGTAGCATTGATTGATGTCGCCACCATCCATTTTAACTCGTTCTTTTATATTGAACTTAAACATCAATGTGTCTGATAGTTGGTCTGAAATCGCTTGCCACATACGCTACTCCCATTAATCAATACTATTAGTATTCTAGAACAACCTCGCTAGGTATACAGTGATAATCGGCACAGCTTGGAAATTCAACGCTTGTCGTGCTTCAAAAGGGGGCAGTTTTGTTGATTCTTATGTAAAGAATAACCTTGAAGCGGGATGAAAGGAGGTCATTCGTTGCACGATCAGCGTTGCCACTTGGATGAATCGTGCAACGCTATTTGGGGTTTAAATGATGTAAAGAGCATCGGGTTGGCTAGCGGGGGCTCTTTCTCGTGGCTCAGTACATCATCAGCCTGGCAATTAAGCGTTAAGCGCTTGCTCTAAATCTGCAATGATGTCATCGATGTGCTCAATACCCACAGAAAGACGAATCATTTCAGGTGACACTCCGGCTTGCTTTTGCTCTTGTTCCGTTAGTTGTCTATGCGTGGTGGAGGCCGGATGGCAAGCCAGAGACTTAGCGTCGCCGATATTAACCAGTCGTTTGAAAATATTGAGGGCGTCATAGAAGCGTACGCTTAAGCATCATACCCTTCCTTTAGTCCAAACGAGAGGATTGCTGACGGTTTTCCTTTCATGTATTTCTCTGCCAATGCATGATGTGGCGAGTCAGATAGCCCTGCATATTTAACCCAAGCGACGCTGTCGTGGCCTGCTAGGTATTGGGCAACAGCCAATGCATTTTCGGTGTGCCTTTCCATTCTTAGAGATAAAGTTTCCAACCCCTGCATCAACATAAATGCATTCATTGGTGAAAGCGCTGCACCCGTGTTACGAAGTGGTACGGTGCGAGCTCGCCCAATGAATGCGGCTTCGCCAAAGGCGTCTGAATAAACAACATTATGATAAGAGGCCTCGGGTTGGCTAAATACAGGGAAGCGCTCTTTATGCTCGGTCCAAGGGAATTTGCCAGAGTCGATAATCATACCCCCAAGCGTTGTACCATGCCCGCCTACATACTTGGTGAGAGAGTGAACGACAATGTCGGCGCCAAATTCAATGGGTTTACATAGTGCTGGAGTGGCGACGGTATTATCCACAACGACGGGTACACCTTGTGCGTGTGCTAATTCGGCAACCCGTGCCAAATCAATAATATTTCCCGCCGGGTTACCGATACTTTCGCAAAAAACGGCTTTTGTTTTGTCATCGATGAGCTCCGCTAAACTTTCGGGTTTGTCATCTTTAGCAAAGCGTACTTCAATGCCTTGGCTCGGCAGCATATGCGCAAATAAGGTGTACGTGCCACCATAAAGCTGTGGCGTGGCCACGATGTTGTCGCCAATCTGCGCTAGAGTCAATATAGCGTAATTGATGGCCGCGCTGCCAGCACTCACGGCCAACCCCGCAATGCCGCCTTCCAGTGCCGCCATGCGCTTTTCTAGAACATCGTTGGTGGGGTTCATTATACGGGTGTAGATGTTGCCCGGAACCTCTAGGTTAAAAAGATCGGCACCATGTTGAGCGTTATCAAATTCGTAAGCGACAGTTTGATAGATGGGCGTCGCGACAGATTTGGTTGTAGGGTCAGTCTCGTAACCAAAATGAATAGAGAGGGTTTCGTCTTTCATTGTGCTTCCTTGTATCGTAGGTAATCCTGAAAAAGTATGAATGCGACGTATTCATCGTCATAAACAGCGCTAAGCGTATCTGCGTGGTAATAGTCGTGATGGAATCTTGTCCAGTGCTTATTATTAAATCGGCTCGGTGAATGAGTCAATCGCAACGCATAGTAAATGTGCGTGAGCGTAGAAAGCAGGTCGTGGTGCTTAGTCAAACACTCTGCTACTCTGCAGGTTGATGGCAATAGTTAGTTAGATGTAGATAGTATGAAATCATTAACCATATTGGATGGTGGCATGGGGCGTGAGCTTCAAGACATTGGCGCACCATTTTCGCAACCGTTGTGGAGTGCACAAGCGCTGATTGAATCACCAGAGCATGTCCGTCAGGCACATCAAAATTTTATCGATGCGGGTGCCGAAATTATTATTGCTAATAGCTATGCGTGTGTGCCGTTTCATCTTGGAGTAGAGCGTTATGAGCAAGAGGGGGCGCAGCTCGCACAAAAAGCGGCTCAAATTGCGGCGTCGGTAGTGCACGCTTCTCACGGCCTATTAGGATCCGCTGGCCGTATAAATTCAGGCAGTCCCGTACAATCGGATTGTCCCGTAACATCAGATAGTCCCTTAACATCAGATAGTAAGCAAGAAGGTGAACGACATACCGTGCGAGTGGCTGGTGCGATCCCGCCCCCTTAGGTAGCTATCGACCGGATTTATTTCAAGCTGACCAAGCGGCGCCCGTTATTGAAACGCTTTATCAAGCACAAGATCCTTACGTAGACCTCTGGATTGTTGAAACTATCTCAAGTTTTGCTGAATTTGAAGTGACGCACCGTATTCTAAAGGCGTCCAGTAAGCCGATCTATTATGCCTTTAGCGTAAGCGATTCTGCTACACAGTAATGCGACGCTGCGTTCAGGAGAGTCGCTGAACCAGGCGATAGAACGAGCGTGTAGCTTGGGTGTTGATGGGGTGATGTTCAATTGTTCCGTTCCAGAAGCTATGGCGCAGGCGATTAAAGAGACGAGGAAGTGATTGAGCAATGCGGCTATGACATAATTATCGGTGTTTACGCCAATAACTTTATGCCAATTAATACCGATCATGAAGCCAATGGTACATTGCAAGCGATGCGTTCATTGTCGCCAGACGAATATTTATGTTATGCCAAGCAATGGCATCAACTCGGCGCGTCTATAATCGGTGGGTGTTGTGGGATAGGCCCTGCTCATATTCGTTCGCTGTCTACATGGAAACGAGAGCAACACTTGTGATGTGAGCGATGCCGACTCCACATGCAAAAAGGAGCAAAGACACACTGTGTCATTGCTCCTTGTTCAGTTCAAATGTTCGATTTTACGTTTACTTATCAGTCGTCGCTTAGCGACTAACTGATTGCGAGCATTTTCTTTTGGTGCGCAAGGTACTCGTTGTAGGTGCCTTGGAACTGTACTAATTGCTTGTCTTTAACATCGATGATTGATGTTGCAAGAGAAGAGACAAACTCACGGTCATGACTGACAAAAATCAATGTACCTTCGTATTTCTTCAGGGCATTGTTTAATGCTTCAATGGCTTCCATATCCATGTGGTTGGTCGGCTCATCCATGACTAATACGTTGATGTCTTGCATCATTAACTTACCAAACAATAGGCGGTTCTTTTCACCACCTGAACAGTTCTTAGCCTTTTTATTAGCATCATCTGCAGTAAACAATAAACGACCCAAAATGCCACGGACCATTAAGTCATCGTGTTTAACGGTGCGCCATTGAGAGATCCAATCAAAAATACTCAGGTCATTGTCGAAATCAGCAGTGCTGTCTTGTGGGCAATAACCGATTGATGCGTTCTCAGACCACTTTACTACGCCATGGTTTTGTTCTAATTCGTTCACAAGGCAACGTAATAGCGTCGTTTTGCCTACACCATTTTCGCCGATAACGGCTAAACGAGTGCCAGCTTCTAAGAGTAAGTTGCCTTTTTCAAACAGTACTTCACCGTCAAAACCATGCCCAAGATCTTGAAGCTCTAATGCTTGGCGGTGCAACTTTTTACCTTCGCCGAAATCAATCGATGGGCTAATGCGGCTTGTTGATTTAACTTCATCAAGCTTGATTTTATCCATCTTTTTAGCGCGAGAGCTGGCTTGTTTTGCTTTAGAGGCATTGGCACCAAAACGGTTAACGAAATCTTGTAGCTCACTAATTTCAGCTGCTTTTTTCGCATTACTTGCCAGTAATTGATCGCGAATCAATCCTGATGCTTCAAGGAAGTATTCGTAGTTACCTGGGTAGATACGAAGCTCACCATAGTCGATATCTGCCATGTGTGTGCATACAGAGTTTAGGAAGTGACGGTCGTGCGAAATGATGATCATTGTACACTTACGTTGGTTAAGCTCTTCTGCTAGCCAATTAATGGTGTGAATGTCCAAGTTGTTGGTCGGTTCGTCGAGCAACAAGATATCTGGGTTCGCGAATAGCGCTTGGGCAAGGAGAACACGTAGCTTCCAACCAGGTGCGACTTGCTGCATCAAACCAAAATGCAACTCTTCTTCAATACCAGCTTGGATTAAGATATCGCCAGCACGGCTTTCTGCGGTGTAGCCGTCCATCTCTGCGAATTCACTTTCGAGCTCGGCGACTTTCATGCCGTCTTCTTCACTCATTTCTGGTAATGAGTAAATGCGATCGCGCTCTTGCTTGATTTCCCATAGCTTACGGTCACCCATTATCACAACATCAATCACGTTGTATTGCTCAAATGCAAACTGATCTTGACTCAAAACACCCAGTTTTAATCCTGGTGTCATTGATACGTTGCCAGAGCTTGGGGTCAAGGCACCACTAAGAATCTTCATGAACGTTGACTTGCCACATCCATTGGCACCGATCAAGCCGTAACGGTTACCGTTACCGAACTTAGCTGAAATGTTTTCAAATAACGGCTCAGCGCCGAATTGCATGGTGATGTTAGCGGTAGATATCAAAGAAGTATTCCTAGGTATGAGAGTGACGATTGGCGTAAATCACAGCGCAAATCGACAGAAATGAAAGTACAGATTGTTACGCGGCGGATTATACAGACTTATTCGACAAATAATAGACATGAGAGGTAAGTCACAGAACAGTTTGTCTTTTCCATATTCTATGAAAATGGATGACACCACGATATTGCCAGCAATACAGATGGGATTGGACGATAGTAAAAAGAAGCGATAACTCAATGGATGGAGTAGAGTGATAGTAATGAAACACCGAAATAGATGAATAAGAGTAACGGATATGGTGAAAAATATGGGTTTAAAGTGGTTATTAGTCGGTACAGCTTTAGCCATCTCAGGCTGCGCAAGTTACAGCATCACCGAACAAGATATGACGAATTATCTGCATGATAACGTTAACTTCGAGCAGTCGGTAGGCATTGAGAATGTGATGTATGCACAGGTGTCAGTTGACGATCTACAAGTAAAAATAGGTCGTACCGATGCCGAGAGAGTTTCTGTGTTTGCCAATACCAACGCGGAAGTACAGATGCTTAATGCAGATAAGATTGGTCTCGATCTAGCGTTAGAGTTTAGTGCGATACCGACTTATCAGGCAGAAAGCGGCGAAATATTCTTAAAATCTTTGCGTCTGGAACAGTTTGATGAGAGCAAGCAAAGGCTGACACCTGAAATTAAAGCGTTGATTAAACCTGCGGTGTCTATGATTGGCTACGCGTTATCGGAGTATCCGGTGTATAAACTCGACAGCTCTAAAGTACAGGAGGCGCTACTTAAATCCGCAGAGCCAAAGTTAGTTGTCAAAGATAATAAGCTGGTGATCGAGTTGTTTAATTAGATAGAGTCTAACTGACTAAAAAGACAACAACTGATAACGTACTATCGAAACAATAGATGTGAGGTGAAGCATACCTCGAAAATATAGCGTAGGTTTTCTAAATCAAAAGCTTACATACATTAATTATCTTTGGTATGTTTACCTTATATTTTTACCGTTGCTAGGAGAGCAGTCGTGGTGGTAAATACTGACGGCTATCAAGCATTGATAGAACATTTAGCCATGAATTTGGATGTGTTTACTTCGAAAGCAGGAGACACAGGGGCGGAAACCATTGAAGATGTGGCGACTGACATGGTGGCGTCGAATATCATGGTTTTGTTTGAACAAAATCCAGAACTTCATTCCAGTGTACGATTTAAATTACTGAAAGAAGTTGATTTGGTGATTCAAGATCTTGAAGAGGTGTTGGCTGGTGTTTGGAATAGAAACGCAACGAATGAGCAAGTCTCATTTCTTGAAGAGTATATCGCATTAGTTAAAAATCTATTTGATACCGCAGTCGCAAAGTACGATTAGCGATTAAACGTAGGTTTATCCCGATTTAAGAATAAAAAAGAGGCGCTTAGCCTCTTTTTTTGTACCAAAACATTGAGTCGAATCATTAATTGACGGAACGAAAGTGCCAGAATTTAGCTGCCCAGTAAGGGTTGTCTAATCGCGATAAAATGACCCCTTTGGATGTGGAGGCGTGCATGAACGTATTCCCACCTAAATAAATACCCACATGCCTTGTTTTATAACCCGTCTTGAAGAAAACCAAATCGCCGCTTTGCGCATTGTTATAATTCACTTTATTGCCGATGTTAACTTGTTGAGCGGTGGTTCTTGGCAGTTTGACGGAATAGGCATCGTTATAAACCGCTTGCACAAAAGCAGAGCAGTCCACACCGCTGAAATTCGTGCCGCCAAGACGATAAGGGACACCCTGCCATTTTTTATATTCGTTTAAAAATGGGGCATTATCCGCTGTGTTGTAGGGTTGCTGAGTATGAGCGGCACGGTCAGGTGAAGACGAACACGCTGCCAAAACGGTCACCATACTGAAAACTATCAATAACTTACGAATCTTCATGTGTCATCTTCATTCAATAAAAGTGTAATAAATCTGTCATTGAGAATAACTACTATTCCTAGTAATTCTATACTAATTCAACTAGTTGTCTAATGTTCATCCAAGATGAAAAGACACTCGTTGTGTGACCTAATGTAACGGACTTAGCATGACATCCTCGACAGCAAGGAAAGGTTCTACCTCACTGATTCGCTCACTCAGCATTATATTCTTTCTTATAGTAATGCTCTTTGTCGGACTAAGTTGGTTGAGTGCGAATGGCCTTACCCAGGTTAACCGCCAATTTGACTCACTTTCCAACCGCGCGTTACCGTTAGCAATGAACAACGCAGGCTTAACACAAGATGTGTTGGAGCAAGTTAAGTTACTCAGTTACGGGACACAAACTAGTTCGGGTGCGGAGCTGGCTGCAATACAAGATCGTATTACGGAACTTGTTGATGCGAGCACAATCAAGTCTGAACAGCTGTTTGAAATCGCCGACCTATACAACCAAGCGGTGACAATTGAGCAACAGGAATTACTGAGTAGCAAGATTGTTGAGCTTCAGTCACTGACGCAGTCAATACTTGAATTGCAGGCTCGTATCGTCGCAATGAAAGCACAGATCGACCAAGAGGTAGGAGGTTTTCGCTATGGTCTGAGTTCCATCGGACCTGAAATGAACCGTATTAGTCTCATTTTATCTGACGATAATCCAGCCGCTGCAGATGCCGCGAGTCGTTTTATTGCCAGTGCAAGTTCGATGGAAAGTACGTTCTTAGTCCTTATGATGCAAGACAGGCTCTCGGAAGCAAAGAAGCAATACCGTGAAATGCGAAACCGTATTGCAGGTATTGATTTAGCCTTTGACGATTTTGCCCAGTGGCACCCAGAAGTCAAAGAATTTGCCAGTTTGACTGCGCCGTTTGGCATGGTTCAAGAGGGGTTTCAGTCCGATGGTGTCTTACGCCAGATTTTAGCCCGACTCGAGCTGGTGGAGCAGCAGCAAACACAGCTATCACGAGCGACCGTCCTGGCAAATGAAACCACTCAACTGTTGTCGGAAGTATCCAATACCGCATCATCACTGATTGATGCCAGTAAAGCGGTGGTGAGCAGTACGATTCAATTCAACATCTATAGCCTTTTTGTCGCCACCGCTATTTTGATTGTTGTCATTGTTTTGATCTTTTTCATGCTGCGTCGTTGGGTTAACCGTTCTCTTAAAAACATTGCCAATCAGCTGAAGTTATTGACTGAGCATGATCTTACCAACACGGTATCACTGACGGGGCCGAGCGAGATTCAAAATATTGCGCTCAAACTCAATAACGTCACAGGGTCAACTCACGATTCGATTGAAATGGTGACAAGAAATTGTGAAACCTTGTATCAAACTGCAGAAATTAGTCATGGTGCGGCAGAAGAAACGCGCAATAGTATGCGTGAGCAAAACACATCGTTAGATGGCATGGTGACAACCGTGACGCAACTAGAAGCGTCAATCAATGAAATTTCTTCTGTTACCAATGCTTCGTTAAGCGACTCGCAGCAGGCCGAGAGCTTTGCAACGTTGGGGCTGGAAGCCGTGGAATCAAATCGAGAGCGTTTACACTCATTGGAAACCACGTTAACCAGTAATGCAGAGTCAATGGATGAGCTCGATACGAAAGTGAAGCAAATTCAAGAAATGGTGGATCTTATTAGTGGCATTGCAGATAACACGAATTTATTGGCGTTAAACGCGGCGATTGAAGCGGCGCGCGCTGGGGATATGGGGCGTGGATTTGCGGTTGTAGCGGATGAAGTGAGAAAGCTAGCCAGTGATACATCCAGCCAAACGACAAACATCCGGCAAATGATGACAGAGCTGAAAGAAGCCGCCCAAGAATCGCGCCAGTCTGTCATTGAGTCGCGTGATGAAATGAATCAGGCGCTGGTATCAAGTGAGCGTGTTAAAACCTCGTTTGAGGACATTGAAAATGCCATTGCTCAGATCCGCCAACGTGTTGAACAAGTCTCTGTTGCCACAGAAGAGCAAGAGCGGGCCACGGCGGAAGTAGGGCGCTCTATTACTCACGTGAGTGCGCAAGCTGAAAACGCTAACTTGCAGTTAGAGTCGATGGTTGAGAGTGCAGAGCAAGTCGCCGATATTGCTGGGCATCAGCAGGCGATGCTACATAAATACCAACTGGCTCAGAATACGCATTAAGTGATAAAGACAGAGTATTTATCAGCCAAGGTTTCTACGAGTCGGACTCTCTAAAAGGCTGGGTGAGCATCTTGTCTAGCCTTTGTTCCTTTGGGTCGGAAAATTGCGGAATCCCGATGATGATATCTTGATGGCCTTTTTCGGGCTGCGCTCGATAGGTACCAAAAAGCTGATCCCAAATAGACAGGAAGAAACCAAAGTTGGAATGCGTTTCCTTGGCGATAACCGAGTGGTGTACACGGTGAAAATCGGGCGTCACTATCCATTTACGAAGGGGTCGGTCAACGGATAACGGCAGAAAGCCATTACTGTGATTAAACATTGCGCTGGCATTGAGAATGATTTCAAACAGCAACACGGCGAGTGGAGGGACACCCAGTAACAGGATCAGTGCGATTTTGATGATCATCGACAATATAATTTCGATGGGATGAAACCGAGCGCCAGTCGTGACGTCAATATCACGATCCGAGTGATGCATACGATGTAAGCGCCATAAAATAGGCACACGGTGAAAAATGAGATGCTGGAAATAGATTGCACCATCGAGCAGCACGACACAGAGTGGGATAAGCATCCACTGGGCAAATTCAGAATGGCTGATGGTGTCAAATTGGTTGAATAAACCGATGTTGTTTTGCTGAGCCAGATAAGCCGCGTCAATGGCTAGTAAGGGCATGATCGCCGCTAACAGAATAGAATTGAACCCAACCAAGCCAAGGTTATTGGTCCAACGAAGTTGACGGGTTCGAGTCCGGTCTTTTCTTGGTGATTGGTATTCCCAAACCGCACAAGCAACAAGCACTGTGATAAAAATGAGTAGACGGATCGCGTCGCTATTTTCCATCAATTTACGGTTTCCTTTGTCTAAATGGGATAAGCAGGGTTAGAATTCCGGCATCTGTCCTAAGATTACCATGAAAATGAGATTTCACGCTTTCCACCGTCTTTATAATGATCGATTGGCTATTGCCACCAAACCGTTTAATGCGCGCGGCGCGAAGGTTAAACGTTGTCCTCAGTGTCAAATTGCGCAGCAGTATTGTATTTGCCAATACCAACCAGATGTTGAGTCCAACATTGCAGTGTTACTGCTAGTCTCTGACGCGGAGATATTAAAACCCAGTAATACCGGGCGTCTAATTCTAGATACAGTAAAAGAAGGGTATGCCTATGCTTGGAGTCGTACAGAACCCGACTCCCGCTTACTTGCATTGCTTAGCGATGAAAGATATCAACCAATTGTCGTGTTTCCCGAAGATTACGTTGATGACAAGTCGCGCTTGCTGACGCTTGAGAAAAAGCATGGAGCAATCGATACAGCTAAAAAACCATTGTTTATCTTCTTAGATGGCAGCTGGCGCGAAGCCCGCCGTATTTTTCGAAAATCGCCTTATCTAGATGAGTTTCCAGTGTGCTCAATTAAGCCTGAAGCAATATCGAACTACGTAATGAGAAAATCAAGTATTGAGGAGCACTTAGCAACGGCAGAAGTGGCGAGTTTGGTCTTTGAACAGTTTGGTGAAGCAAAGGCATCTAAGGTCCTTGACCATTGGTTTGCGGCGTTTAGAGAAAGCTACATGATGAGCAAGACCCGTTATTCAATCGATCACACCAGACCAGATCTGCATAAGTATATTGCCATGATCGGAAACGAGACATCCCTCTAAAGTCCTGGAGATTGTGCTGACTTGTTGAGCAACTAGGTTAGACAAGAAGATAACTTAGCGCTGAGTCACGGTTTGAGGGGGTAGGGATATGGATAATGCCCGAAGATATTTATTTTTCACCCGAATTTTGGGTTAGCAAGGAGAGTTTTGTATGTATTACGGCTTTGATGTCGGTGGCACAAAAATTGAGTTTGGTGCATTCAACGAAAACCTAGAACGAGTGGCAACTGAACGTGTCCCAACACCAAGTGACAATTACCAAGTTTTACTTGATACGCTTGCAGGTCTAGTCGCGAAATATGACAGCGAGTTTGGTGTTGAAGGTAAAGTCGGGCTTGGTCTGCCTGGGATGGAAGATGCAGACGACGAAACGGTATTAACGGTGAATATTGCCTGTGCGAAAGGGCAGCCACTTCGACGTGATCTTGAAGCTCTGATCGGAAGAGAAGTGAAGCTTGAAAATGACGCGAACTGCTTTGCATTATCAGAAGCGTGGGATGACGAATTAAAAGACTCTCCCTCTGTTATGGGTCTTATCTTAGGGACGGGTTTTGGCGGCGGTCTTATCTATAAAGGTAAAGTGTTTTCTGGCCGTAATAACGTTGCTTGAGTGAGCTTGGTCACATGCGTCTTCCTATTGATGCGTGGTTCCATCTGGGTGAAAACGCCCCTTTATTGGAATGTGGCTGTGGAAACAAAGGCTGCCTAGACAACTACCTTTCTGGTCGTGGTTTTGAGCTTCTATACGCGCATTATTATGGTGAGCAGAAGAAAGCGATTGATATCATTAAAGCGCGTGAAACGGGTGATGCCTCAGCAACCGAATTTGTTGATATGTTCATGGAGCTACTCGCGATCTGTTTAGCAAATATCTTCACAGGTAATGATCCGCACGTAGTGACGCTAGGCGGTGGCTTATCGAACTATGATCTCATTTACGAAGAGATGCCTAAGCGTATTCCTAAGCATCTGATGTCGGTGGCGAAGTGCCCTAAGATCGTTAAAGCGAAACATGGCGATTCTGGTGGTGTTCGTGGCGCAGCGTTCTTGAATATTAAGTAAGGACTAGATTCACGTACTCTAGAGTATGTGGACAGATTGACTTAAGCCAATGGTTTACGCCGTTGGCTTTTTTATTGATTGAGTCATTGTTTAAGTCCATAGATTGCGCTGTAGGCGGAGAGACGTCTAGCGGAACGCCTCGTAGCGACGTTGCTTGTCGATGACTTTTTTGACGTAATGTCTGGTTTCACTTATGGGAAATTCCGAAGTAAGGTAGTTAAAAATGGCCGCCTCACTCATTTGATTAACGGTATGAGTGAACGTTTCTACTGAGTTATTCCGTTTAAAATATTTGTGTAAGTTGGTAGGTCCGCAGTTATATGCGGCAATGGAGAGCCACTCTCTAGAGCGAGGTGACGCAATACCGTTGAGATAATGGCTTTGAAGCACTCTTAAATAAGCGGTCCCTATATTAATATTGATGTCTGGACGGTAAAGATCCTCACTGGTAAATGCGGTATTGCCAAAGTAACGTTGAGAAATTTCGGCAACCGCTCCGGTTCTCATTATTTGCATTAAACCGAAAGCAGGTGCGTGAGAACGAGCTCGTGGCTCAAAGTAGCTTTCAACATGTATGACTGCGAGTATCAGGCTAACGTCAATTCCCCACTTGCGTGAAGCTTTTTGTATGATGGGTAGATAAGTCGTGATTTTGGAATGTTGTCTATTGGTTTTGATTGGTTCTAAAATAGTGGGCGATGAAGACACGCTACCTCGTAGCTCCGTGACAACATGATGTGAGTCGTACTTGGTATTTCTGTTACTCTGTATCTGTGTTGAATCGGTTTTTAACGTGAGTTGTTTAGTTGAGTTTTCTTTAATGCCTGGTAGCATTTTTTCGTAATGAACACGGCGATCATTACCTAGTACATTGCCGCTACAAATAAGGAATAAACAACAGAGTACGCTTACTACACTATGTTGACAGCGTGTATTGAATTCAATGCCCAATGCCTTCCTCCTCACTTACTCTCCAATACTGTAATAGTAGCTTGTATACGAGTAGTGATCTGTCTTGGTTTTGATAAGCGGTTATTGGGGCTAACTGATTATATGAATAAAACGACTTTGGTTTGTAGTCATTGCTACTGTGTTTGACGACCTTTACGAAGTTTGTTGTGGATCCATTGATGCTGCCGAGTAAAGTCGGAATGCGTGGGCCAAAATAACGACGCGTAGATCTGTTTACCAAATAGATTCATCTCATCGGAAAACGTCATTAGCTCAAAACGCCTACTGTGATTGTCGATAAGATGATGAGGTAAAAATGCGATGCCTTTTTTGGCTAAGCAAAGATCAAGAATGGTACTCGTATCATCGAGAATCCAAATGTTATGCTTTGCAATGCTAGAAAAATCAACAAAGCTTTCGCTACCATCGATTAGCAATAACCTCATGGAGGATAAGTCGTAATCTGTCGATACGTCTTTGTGAATGACCCAACTGCAATTAACCATAAACAGTTCATCGATATTAAAGGACAATTCCGTTTTATGATAAGGGTTACCAATGGCGATGTCGACTTTATGACAATTGACATATTGGCCAAGTATGTGGCTTGGTTTAGTGAAAACAGTCAGCTCCGTGTCAGGAAAGATTTCGGAGAATTCTATTAGCACTTGTTTTACTTCTTCATTAAATATCAAAGGGTCAATGCCAATATTGATTTTCTTTGTATCGCTATTGTGAAGTGACTCTGCAATTTGTAATAATTCAAAATACTTGGAAATGATTGGTGCCGAGAGGTGGTAAATTTTCTTACCTTTATCTGTCAGTGTTAAGGTACTTTTACTGCGATCGATTAACGCGTAATCCAATTCATTTTCTAAATTCTTAATTGCGCCTGAAACGGTTGATTGTGATTTACCGAGTTTTCTCGCCCCGTTGCTAAATGAACCAAAACTAACAACAGCGTGAAACGATATTAAATTGTCAAATGGCAATTTCATGTTTCGTATACCCGTCTTGTTAATGACATACACACAAAGCGTAACAGTCTTATCTTAGATTAGAACGTTATTATGTAAAAATGTGATCCACATCACGCATTAGGGATTGGTTTGTAGATATTAATCTCCAATGGAAAATTAGTTTTTTTATCGTATACCATTGATTATATTAACTTAATTATTTTATCTAAATCATAAGGCTTAATTATAAATGTGCCTTTCCTGATGGTGATATCGGTCTAACCGATAGTGTCCACTTTTGAGACAGTGATCTGCCACCTACAGTTATCAATGCTAAGTGCAAACAGTTGATAGAGGGAATATTACCATGATGACTGAATTATACGTAAGAGCGACAAATTTTCTAAATGGGTTAAAGCAAGATACCCGTGGGGTAACGGCTATTGAGTATGGCTTAATTGCGGTTGCAATGGCTGTGTTGTTAGCAGTGGTTTTAGGTAGTACAGGGTTTGTAGGATCGCTAGAGACCGCTTTTGGTACCGTGAGCAGTAATATTGATACGGCGAACGGCAGTTAGACATTATTAGTGATAGTCAGTTGGATTACTTAATATTTGTAGTCATGCACATCACTTGCGCTGCAATTTGCGCAAGTGATGTGGCGTTAAGAACCATTAGTAACTCACTGACTTTATTAATATCTGCTTGCTCTGTCTATTTGTTAATGTTATCTGAATATACGGTGTGGCTTCATTTAGCTAATACTGCAACGGTTATAATCATTATGTTGTTAGTCTATATAAGAGGATATGCTGGAGGGGGAGATATAAAGTTGATGATTGCTTTTTCTCTGGCGATTCCAATTGGTTTACTTGGAGATGCATTTTTTAATGTTGCGATTTGTGGTGGTGTACTATCTACCATTTATTTGATGAAGTATAGATTGCTAAAAATGGTACCCAATAATGAAGAAGAACCGGGACTACCTTATGGTGTCGCTATAAGCTTTGGCTTTTTAATTACCATTTACAAATTTTATATTAATAGGTGACAATATGAGATCACGAATAATTTTTTTCGTAGCTCTCATAGCTATATTGGTTGGTGGCTATGGAATCTATGATAGCGTATTAAAAAATAAAGACAAATCATCGGTTGTTGTTAATGAAATCGCCCCTCAGCCTAAAAAAGACTCAGTTGAATACATAACAGTATGGCGAACCCTCAATAATATAGACCGTGGTGAGTCGATAGCTAATGACGCTTTAAAGCGCGAGCAAATGCTGTTAACCGACGCTCTGGATGAAGGTTTACGTTCTGATGTTGAACTTGACTTTAGTCCATCGACTTTGTTTAACAGAGACCTACCCCAAGGTGCGCTCATCCTTCCGGAGTACATTACCCGTGAAAACGATCCCGGCTATATTGACCTTCTTGTGACTGAAGGGATGACATTGTATCCGCTTGTTGTCAGTAATAAAAATTTGATTAGTGACTTTATCCGTCCTGGTGAGCGTATTGATATTCTCACCGTAAGCTCACCAAGCTCTAACCTGTCTGGTGCCATTGAAAAACCGATTCGATTTAAAGGCGTAACCGCCACATTATTCTTACAAAATATCAAAGTATTGAATATGGGGGAGAGGACAGCGAGCAAAAATTAAAGCCAGTGGCAGGCAAGAGCGAAGATGGCTTTACCACTATTATAATTGAAATCCCGCCGACTGAAGTGGCAAGACTAGCGCTAGCTCAACGGACAATGCACCTCGAAGTCTATCGCAGTCGTGAATATGAAGAACCGAGTATACGCAGACGTTCGAAATGTAATGAGTAATTACATAGGCATTGAAGAAATGCGTGGTTCAAAAAATAAGAACGGACGTGAGGGTGAATTGTAATGGACGACAATTATCAAGTGCATTGGATGCACACACTGGCAGTAATGTTGTTATTGCTCTGTACTGTTAACGTTTATGCGGGTCAGCAATATATTACCGTTAACGACGCGAAGCATATCGAATTGGATGAGCGTATTACTAAGGTGTTTATCAGTGATCCTGATGTGGTTGATTACAACGTGATTAACGAAACGACCATTGTTGTGTTTGCCAAGGCAGTAGGACAGGCTCGTTTAATGGTTTACGGTGAATCTGAGAAGCTTCTTATGTCAGATAGAATCATAGCCGATATTGACTTAAGCCAAGTACGTCGTCAGATAAAGCTCCATTTCTCGGATGTTGATGTCAAAATTGAATCTGTCGGCAATCAAGTTGCCGTTAGTGGCATTGTTCACTCAGAACAGCAACGAGATGATATTTACAGAATGGTAGCGACTTTATTGGGCCGAGAAAAAACGGATCGTTGGGAGGAGACTCAAAAGCTCGAATTTAGAAAAGACTATGTCACATTAGAAGAACCGCAAAGCATGATTTTTGCGCGAAATATGACATGGGATGGCATTCTCGAACAGCTAGAAGTCGCAACGGTTCAACAAGTCAATGTAAAAATATCTGTCGCTCAGGTAACCGAGCGTTTCGCTGAAACCGTAGGGGTCGACTGGTCTTCCTTAGGGGCTAACGTTGGGCAGTTCTTATTTCAACAATTTGAGGCAGCCGATCTCACCACGCTCATTACTGCGTTAGGTAATGAAAATGTTGCCCAGGTTCTAGCTGAGCCTAATCTCACGGTTATATCGGGCGAGTCTGCCAGCTTTCTAGTGGGTGGAGAAATCCCCGTCATTGTCTCTACTAATAATAATGTCAACATTACGTTTAAAGAATTCGGCATTAAATTGGATTTGACCGCAAAAGTTCTGTCAGAAGAAAAAATTCGCATGCAATTATTTCCTGAAGTGAGCGAAGTCGAACGATATGTTCGTGCCGCGGGCATTGAAGTGCCACAACTTGCCACACGAAGAGCGATGACGACCATTGAGCTGGGAGACGGCGATAGTTTTGTTCTTGGAGGGCTAATGAGTAGTACCGATTTGGAAGAGATTCAAAAAACACCGCTACTCGGTGATATTCCAGTGCTTGGGGCGGCTTTTAGAAAGTCGTCAACAGATAGACGAAGAACTGAATTGCTTATTGTTGCCACGGTTAACCTGGTTAAACCAATGAAGAAAAGGGACATTCAACTCCCATACATCAGTAAAACCAATACATTACGACGTTGGTTGAATATCTCTGAACCTGAAGCGACAAATAGTGGAGATAACCCAACCATAGAACTGCTATCTAAAGGAGGGTTTATCCAATGAAGCTATGGCAAGGAATGCTAATCATACTAGCGCTTAGCGGTTGTAGTGAACGTTATTACAACGGCAAAGGTGCAGAGCTACTCGTATATCCAGAACAGCATGTCTATGAATTTACAGCAAAGACCCAGCTAGAAGCAACGAATAAGTTATCGAAGATTTTTGATTCAGTCGATGAAATTGATTCGGGGGCGGCTTATAGCATTGAGTACAAAAATGCGAAGTCTAAGAAACTACTCGACGCTTCATTAGCCGATAAGAAGCTATTACCTTATCAAGCAGAAGTGTTCACGATGACACGTAATGCAAGTTTGGCCAGTGACCTTAAAGTCACGATTACATTTCACGCTCTGCTCACGAAGCCATGTCAACCGTCAAGAATTGAATCTACTGAAATAAGCCGAAATTGTTTCTCCGAAGCAGCGCGTAGTCAACAAGTTGCACACAAAGAACGTTTAGTGGAGGGAATCTAATGTTCGATCTTACTAAGAAGCTTCCTGAAGTTGAAGCGTCAAAGCCAGTGCAACCAGCAAGTTCAGGACCTACTGGTTGCGCACTCATCTATCAGACGCAAGAGTGTCGCTCTTTGGTTGAAGAGTTGTTTGAATTTGAAGGTTGGGACGCACCGAATAGTATTGATAACCGCAACGTAGATAGCCAATTTTATGCGAAGCAAGATAGCAATTTAATCATTGTGGAATTAAACGAGTCTCAAAGTGTTGTTGAAGACGCACAAGCCATTGCTGCGACATTACCCACGCATAAAGGGGTTGTCATTATTGGTCAAGAAGATGCTATTTCGACATTACGCTCGCTTAAAGGTATGGGTTTTTACTACGTATTTTGGCCGATCAATAAATACGAATTTGCTGAATTCGTCATGCATGTAAATAATGACTTAAAGTCCTATTCAGGTGTGAGTAAAGAGCGTCGTGCCAAACGGGTCGCTGTGGTGGGCAGTAAAGGAGGTATTGGCACCTCCTATATTGCTACCGAGCTGAGTAGCAAGATGGCAGATGACGGTGTGGATACCATCTTAGTGGATCACCAATATCATGACAGCAATATAGATGTTCTTTTGGGGTTAACAAATCATGCCCCACGGGCGCTAGATGAGTTCTCTGTGCCGCTTCATGAGCTCGATCTTGAAGGGGCAATGAATTACCTACATCCGGTTTCTAGAGATTTACGATTGCTTTCTCTTCAAGGGGACGCTTTGGAGGCTGATCTGCTGGCCTACAACCAAGCACTGTGTGAGCTGTTGAGCAGGAATACGAATTTTATCGTAGAGGACTTTTCTGGCAGTGTTGATTTTCAGGTCGATTGTAAGATGCTCATCGACCATTACGACGTTGTTGCCATTGTTGTGGAGCCTTCTGTTGCCGCAGTTAGGAAGGCGAAAGCGTTGATTTCTAGTTTAGATGCTTTTCGAGAATCCACGCATAAACGTACACGCATTATTACCGTTGTTAACCACCATCGCCCTGACAAGAGTTTTGTTATAGAGCGTGATGAGATAGAAAAATATTTAGGCTCCAGTGTGGACCTCGACTTTGACTATTGCAAAAATTTACCCCATCTTCATGTCGATGGAAAGCGCGCCTATAAGCATGATAGACATGTTAGCCAAGCGATCAATAAGTTGGTTCACTTGGTCAATGGACGATCGGCTAATAAGTCCAAAGGACTGCTACAAAGGTTAGGTATACGATGAGCACGAATAAAGAAATATATGTTGCTTTTCGATCTCAAATCTTTGAGGCGTTAGATCCTGAAGCTATTCAGGCGCTCTCTCAAAAGGAAATTGAGACACAGATTCGTAGTGCAGTTGATGTATTGGCAAACAGTTTTGAACGCCCCATCACGGCGATGATGAAAAGCGGATTAGTCAAAAGTATGATGGATGAACTTTTTGGTCTTGGGCCGATTCAGCCGCTTGTTGAAGACCAAACAATCACCGATATTATGATTAACGGCCCGTCTGACGTGTTCTACGAAAGAGACGGAAAAATTCAGCGGTCTGAAATTTCATTTGTTAACGAAGAACAAGTTCTAGCGATTGCAAAACAAATTGCCGCAAGGGTAGGACGACGAGTTGATGAATTATCTCCAACCGTTGACGCTCGTCTTGAAGATGGTAGTCGGGTTAATATTGTCATTCCACCGATAGCTTTAGATGGCACATCTATTTCTATTCGTAAGTTTAGAGATCAAAACATTGGCGTCGAAGACCTCGTCGATTTTGGTTCTATGAATATCGACATGGCGCGTGTGCTATCGATAGCTTCTCGGTGTCGAATGAATGTACTGATATCGGGAGGAACTGGCTCGGGTAAGACGACGTTATTGAATGCACTGTCTCAGTATATTGAGGAAGATGAGCGAATCGTAACGATAGAAGATGCAGCTGAATTGCGTCTACAACAGCCGAACCTTGTGCGGTTAGAAACTCGAGCTGCGAGCATCGAACACACAGGAGTAGTCAGTCAGCGAGATCTTGTGATTAATGCCCTTCGAATGCGTCCCGACAGAATCATTCTTGGGGAGTGTCGGGGGCCAGAAGCTTTTGAAATGCTTCAGGCAATGAATACAGGTCATGATGGCTCTATGTCCACCCTGCATGCGAATACCCCACGAGATGCGATTAGTCGTGTCGAGTCGATGATTATGATGGCGAATCTGAATCAACCCCTGGACGCCATTCGTCGATCAATAGTAAGCGCCGTCCAAATTATCGTACAAATCTCGCGTTTAAGAGACGGTACGCGAAAAATCACCAGTATTTCTGAAATCGTCGGACTTGAGGGTGAAAGTGTCGTAATGGAAGAGTTGTATCGCTTTGAATACCAAGAGTCTGGATACGGAGAATCCGTGAAAGGGAAGTTTGTCACGCAAGGGATTATGCAGCGTTCAGAATTAGTGAAGAAGGCACAGTTTTTCGGCCTATACGAAGAATTAATGAGTTCATTCCAAGGAGCGAGTTTATGATGATTTGGTTTTCTCTTGTCCTGTTTGGTGTCGTCGCGTTAATGTTGATCACGGGGAAGAAACACAAAATCAGTCACTATTTCCCTGAAACAGAGGTGGGAGAGGAATCTGCTTCTGCAATTAATGTAGGCTCATTGGTGCCCAAAAAGGGTATAAAAAGAGCCCAAGAGTCATATCGATTTTCAGCCCAAAGTCTCGGACCAAGAGCGAATCTCCTTGTCATAACGTATTTAGTTATTTGTGGTTTTATTGCTTGGTATATTGGTTTTCAATTTTTAAAGAATAACGCTCTAATTGTTTCAATATCGGTAATGATAGGTTTAGTATTTATTGGTTATCAATGGCTTCAAGGACGTCGGTACAGACAATTCCAACAAAGCTTTCCGGACGCACTCAATATATTGATGAGTGCAATAACTGCGGGTGAAAGCCTGATGCAAGCGATAGGGTTCGTTGGCCAAAACTTGGACAATGAAATAGGGCGAGAATTCAAGAATATGGGTGATCGCTTAAAGCTTGGTGAAACGCCTGAAAAAGTACTGTTACGAGCCGCTAAACGCTTTCCTTATCCTGAGTTTATTTTCTTTACTATTACCCTTCGAGCCAATATTAGTCGCGGTGGTCAACTACGAGGTGTTCTAGCGCGTTTAATTCGAGTTTTGGTGGACTCAAGAACGATGGAAACTAAGAAAATGGCCATGACGTCTGAGGCCCGCATTTCGGCAAAAGTCGTAGCAGCCATACCGTTAATCTTTGCGATTATCCTATATCAAGTGAATCCAGATAATATTGATTTCATTTTGCATGACCCTGACGGCGTGTACGTATTTTATTATGTGGTGGGAAGTGAACTACTGGGTTTGTTCTTTGTGTGGCTGCTCGTTAAGGCGGTGAAGCTATGATATTGCCGCTCAGTATATTTTTTGTGATTGTTGCTATTGCCTTTATCATAAATGAAGGGTATCGCTCCCGTGCTCGAAGTAAGCGCTTATCTACATTAATGATAAAAAATCAGCCATTAATGCCGATTAAAACGAACCGGATTATTATCGGGTTTGCAAAAGAACAGAGAAAAGATCTAGAGCAAAAATTACTGGATGCGGGATACTATAATAAAAATCTCGCTAAATACTACCTTCCGAGTAAGGTGGTTGTCGCGATATTAGCTAGCGTGTTTGTTTTCTTTATTGATATTCCTCTACTGCACCAGTTGGCTGTGCTTATGATTGTGGTTGTCTCAATAATCATTGTCCCAGATATTTTGTTGGAAGCACGTCGACGTTATATGGTAAGGAAAATATCACGAAGCCTTCCATACTTGTTAGATATGATGTCCGTCTGTGTGCAAACCGGTATGACTATTGAAGCGGCATTAGATTATTTACATGCAGAACTCAAGGCGTTTGATAGAGATTTAAGTTATCAAATAAAGAAAACGTCTGACTCAAGTAAGATACATGGGATTGAAAAAGCGTTAAATGACTTAAATTATCGGTTACCGAGCACCTGAAGTACAGAGCTTTGTGTTAACTATTGTGCAGAATTTGCATTATGGTACCTCGGTTGCAAATATATTGAGCGACTTGGCTGAAGATATGCGTCGTATTCAGTTGCTTAGGGTCGAAGAGAAGGTTGGTAAATTGGCGGCTAAAATGAGCGTGCCATTGATTCTACTGATTATGTTTCCCATCGTCATTTTGATTCTTGCACCAGGTGTGATGCAAGTGGACTTAAATTTAGGACAGTAATTATGAACATTACATGGATTGTTACTACGTTCATGGCGCTTTCAGTGGTTGGGTGCACATCAAGTAATGCTCCAACTCAGCAAGAAATGGTGTCCAGCATGGAAAGAGTGGAAAACCACGAAGGGTTGATTAAGCATTATAAAGGTCACTTACAGCAAAATCCGCAAGATCTTTTGGTGACTCAAGAGCTTGCAGAAGTGTATTTTGGGAAGGGAGATATCGAATCTGCTCGGTTTTACTCGGATCATTTACTTGATAAAGGCGTAAAAAATGCGCAGTTATACCAACTAAGCGGACAGATTCATGATAAACAAGGAGAGAGCGACGAAGCTGTAAAGCGTTATGTGCGTTCAACCGAACTAGGGAACAACACCAGTGAAATACATGTGTTACTCGGAATTTCATATAGTAAGTTGGATAGATTTGAACAAGCAGAAAAGGAATTTAACCAAGCAAGGCTGAAAGGGCACGATGATATTACGGTAAAAAATAATTTAGCTGTTGTTTATTTAGCTCAGGGCTATTATTCACGAGTGACTGAATTATTGGCACTAAGTGTTCAAAGAAAATCCAAATAATGAGGTGGTCAAGGCGAATTTAGCAATTGCTTTTTTCAAACTTGGTCAATTTGGACAGGCAAGAGAGCTATTAAACGGAGATTATACCGATGCACAAGTATCCTTGATATCCAGTCAGCTCTACAAATTTGATGGTTAATTATTATGTATGCTAATAAGTTACGTCAAACAGGGGTTACGACTATTGAGTTTTCAATTGGCGCAATAGTATTAATTTTAACAACCTTGATGATATTTGAGGCGAGTTATCATATCTATGTCAATAATCTGGTTGATTATGCTTTAAGGGAAACCGTAAGAAATACACAGTTTTTTGCTGGTGAGAGTACCCATACTAATTATCAAAGTCGAATCAATAACCTCGTGACTAACGATGGGCATCTGTGGAGCTTTATGGCACCACACGAGAATTTCACGTTAACGGGAAGATACTTTAATTCATATTCTGAATTTGTCAATAACACTGGTTTGTCTGAAACCCATGACGACTTTACTGGGCAGTATACATTAGCAGAGTTAACACTGTCTTATGAATATACACCGATTATTAATTTGTTTGGCAATGAACCGCATACTATTTCAAGAACAACTGTGTTGAACTTGGAACATGAGGGTTGGGGAGAATAATGATGAAGTATTCAACTCAGACTCAACAAGGGGCGTTTGTCATTGAATTGGTGATTGTATTGATCATTTTTGTCGGTATCTACTTATTCATGACCGATATCAGCCATAAGTTGTTAGTGCGTGCTCAACTGGATCGTACCAGTTTTGCACTTGTGAATATATTAAAAGAACGCACGCGTTTTTATGGCGGTGTAACGTCATTATCGGCGTCTGATCAAAGTGATATGACTGCACTGGCTAACCGAATGCTGAATAAGAACGCATCGAACCTTGCGATTAAAATTGAAGCGTTACATAACAAAGAAACGGTAGAAACCTTTACAAGTGCGCCTTATGACAGTTTAGGGTGTCAAGCGGTAGCAATATCTGAAAAAAGCGCGTTAGCTCCCGTTGAAGACGGTACGATTTACTCCTTGTATCAAGTAAGTTTATGCGACCAAAAGGATTCATGGTTTGCGAATTTTTGGGGAAACTCTGGAACACCTACTTTCACGATCACGTCAAGTTCAGTAGTGGCGGGGAGGTAATATGAAGTACCTAAATGCACTAAAGACAAACAGAATGAAGAGGCAGCAAGGCATCGCTGCAGTATGGATGGCATTCACACTCGTGCCTATACTCGGTGTGACCTTTTGGGCCGTAGAAGGCACACGTTATATTCAGGAAACTAACCGATTAAGGGATGCGGCAAAGGCGGCGTCGATAGCAGAAACTATTGAAGATAAACGTGATAGCTATGGCGTTGATGAACAAAGGATATCAGATGCTTATATCCATGATTATGTAAGGAATATTCAAGTATCGAATGTTGCAGTGGAGTGGGTTCACCAGCCACAAACTGATACTCAAGATGAGTACATAGAGTACTCTGTGAATGCGACGACGACTCATAACTCTTGGTTTGCCAGTAATTTAATTCCTTCTTTTGATACAACCGAAGATTTAAACGGGATTGGCGTGGCAAAAAAATACCCCATTATCTTGGGAGACAAAAATATTGATATCGTTTTTGTCTCTGATTTTTCTGGGTCAATGAGCTGGCAATGGGGGAGTAATTCTTCTTGTACGAGTTCAAACTGCAAGATTGCTGATTTAAAGGTTGCGGTTAAAGCTATTGCTGACAAGTTACTCTGTTCTGATGTTAGCGTTGATGCGGTAACGGGGGAGGACGTTTGTAACGATGATGATCAAGGTGGGTTGTCGAGTAAGTTAGATAATCGTATAGCGATTGTCCCTTTTAATATTCGGACCCGTGAGACGAATAATTCAGGCACTGAGTTTGCTGTCAGTCAGTTACGATATAGAGATGACGTTAGTACCTCTGATTCAGAACGAAGCTATGAACAAGTGAACTGGAATAAATGGAGAAAATACAGTTCAGAGGATATTTATGATTGTGCAGACGATCAGAGTGATTGTCCGAATCAGAGATCTGGAGAAAGAAAACAAGCACAGCGACTAGTGAGTATTTTTGATATCGACGATGATGATGACCGCTCCTATCATGCTGATGTCTATGACTATGTGAATTTTTCGTTAACAGTGAATGAAATGTTTGACAGTACTTTCCCATCCTTAAAAACTAAGTATCGAGTCAGTGAAAACGAGCTTTATCGAGGCTACGGGAGCTCGAGTGACGGGCAGTTTTTTAATATCGATTTGACGAGCAATCGGGACGACATCGACCAAATTGACGATATGTTTGCTAGTGGTAGTACCGCCGCGTTTCAAGGAATGCTCAGAGGATTTCAACATTTAGCTGCAGGTAAACCGGATACGACAGATGAAAATGAACTCGCCACTTATGATGAAAAAATCAAAATGGTTATCGTCTTAAGTGATGGAGTGGAAAGCCCAAATAATGGAATATTGAGTGCGTTAGTAACCGAAGGAATGTGTGATAAGGCACGAGAAGAGATACCGGGTTTGTATATAGCCGTTATAGGCATTGATTTCCAAGCATCTGAGCAAAGTGGTTTCCAAGACTGCGTGAT
This sequence comes from Vibrio sp. GJ43-1, assembly GCF_055808835.1. Lineage (NCBI taxonomy): Bacteria > Pseudomonadati > Pseudomonadota > Gammaproteobacteria > Vibrionales > Vibrionaceae > Vibrio > Vibrio sp. GJ43-1. Next base: position 1,854,461 of record NZ_CM147884.1, read on the forward strand.
TGATGTGGATGAAGATATTATCGATGTAACGGATACAGATGATTTTATTGAAGTACTGGAAGAGTTAATTAAAAAAGGGTCTCGTGGTACAGGCGTAACGAGACTGTATGGGTGATTAGGAATGTCAAAATTACATGCATTGATTGCAACCAGCGTATTCGTGTCTTCTTTTGCAGTTGCAGAAGACCCTAGTTCTTTCATTAGTGAGTACTGTGGAACCAAACACTATGAGTACTCACATAAGATCACCATTGGTGAGGTGACCGGAATAGGTTCTCATCGAAATGGTTTTCTTCAGGTTACGGAAACGAGTAATGACGATGAATTGAAAATGCTCTTGTTAAAACGCTCGTCTCTATTAACGGATAAGAGCGATTGCTTAACGTATATTTCCAATCTAGGCATTGCCTCGTTTGGAGAGGCGACCGATAAGGGCTACTTGGTCGCTCGAGTTCACTTTGCATTTGATAAGTACAATCTTACCCCACTGGCTAAAGACGTGTTATCAGGCGTTGCACGACAACTCGCCGAGAATAACTATCAAGTCACGGTAGAAGGCCACACGGATTGGATCGGCAGCAAATCTTACAACCAAGCCTTAGGGTTGAATCGAGCGCAAAGCACCGCAAGTGAGTTGTACGGATATGGTATTGAAAAGCAAAATACGACGCTGAAATCTTTTGGTGAGTCCGAGCCTATCGCTTCGAATAAATCTAAAGATGGGCGTTCTCAAAATCGCCGTTCAGATGTGTATATACCTGTGGAAGAGTCTGTAAGTAGCGATTCTAATTAAGCGACATAGTTAAGACTCATATAAGAGCCAGCGATGCTGACTTTTATATGAGGTAGATAGGCGGATGTACTGATACGTCTGCTTACTCAAACCACTTCAATTTATTGTGCAATTGCGTCACGCTCCCAACCACAATTAGTGCCGGGCTTTGCGCTTCGTTCGCCATTTGTGGCAGCGTGTGCAGTTCGCCTTGAAAGACTCGTTGCTCTCTACGAGTTCCGTTTTCAATAATGGCGCAAGGCGTGTTGGCATCAAGTCCATGTTCGATCAGTTGCGTCGTGATGTGTCCGCTTTGTTTAAGGCCCATATAAAAGACAAGGGTGTTGTTCGATTGTGCTAACGCGCTCCACTCAATTTCGCGCCCGTCTTTTTGCACGTGACCAGTAATAAATTGCACACTTTGTGCATGATCTCGGTGGGTTAGGGGAATACCAGCGTAGGCGGTCGCACCAGCCGCCGCAGTTATACCTGGAACCACTTCAAAGTTAATGTTGTTTTCTGCAAGTGTTTCGAGTTCTTCACCGCCGCGACCAAAGATAAATGAGTCGCCGCCTTTTAGCCGGATAACTTTTTTACCCGCTAACGCTTTATCCACTAAGATTTGATTGATTTGATCTTGAGGAACGCAGTGAAAATCGAGTTTTTTCCCGACATAGATAAGTTCAGCATTGGGTTTCGCTAGCGCGAGAATTTCGGTTGAAACGAGTCGATCATAAACCACAACATCTGCGGCTTGAATGACGCGATAGCCTTTTACGGTTAATAAGTCAGGGTCACCGGGACCTGCACCAACCAATGAAACAAAGCCGCGCGTTAATGGGTTAGGAGTGGTGGTCATTATAATGCCTATCCGTCAAATTTGATTATAAAGAGTAACACTCACAATATGGTATGAAGTCGTTACTTTTTATCGCCAAATCTATCTAAGTGCAGTCTCACATAAGCATGAAACTGCACTTAACCTGTTAATTACTAAGTATGTTAATTAGAACGTATCAATTACTTAGTGCTTAGCACAGGTTCAACGTTTGCAGCGGTGTTTGTCTCTGCATTGATTGCTGGTGCTGTTTTAGCGTGCGTTAAGTATAGAGGAATACACGTCATCACTAAACCACCAACGATGTTACCTAAAATAGTTGGGATTAAGTTGAAGTTTAGCCACGTTGCAATACCAAAGTCAGCACCTAAAATCATACCCAGTGGGAATAGGAACATGTTAACAACCGTGTGCTCAAACACTAATGCGAAGAAGATGAAGATAGGGAACCACATCATTGCTACGCGTCCTGATACAGAGCGTGCTGTCATGTTACCGATTACGCCTAGGCAAACCATAAGGTTACAAAAGATGCCACGTACAAAACAGGTAATCCAGCCGTCCATACCCATGTTTTCAAAACCTAAGCTGCGAGCCGTAGACACGGCGATGAATTTTTTTGCTACCGCGTTAAGCTCAAGAGAGAAGTTACCTGTCAGTGATACCGCAACAAGATAAGCGACGATTAAAGAACCAATTAGGTTACCTAAGCCCACAATACCCCAGCAACGGAAAATACGATTCCAAGTAATACCCGGGCGATTAGCGAATTTTGCGAGAGGTGCAAGACCAAACACACTGCGGTTACAAGGTCATAGCCCATTACACTTAAGATAACAAAGCCCACAGGGAAGACGAGTGCGCCAACAACGCCCATGCCCGTTTGAACGATAGTGGTGATAGCGACCACAACCGCAAGAGAAAGGATGATACCTGCCATCGTACTGCGGATGAGTAGATCACGCGTGCTGGTGTTTGTTTTGCTTCGCCAACGTTGATCATGGTTTGCACGAACTGTGCAGGTTTAAAATCATCAGACATAAAATTGTCCCTATAAAAGTTTAAGTTAAAAGTTAAGATTGAATAGTGATAGGGGCTGAAACGTGTTCTTAGTTGCTAGAACGGACAACCCCTATAGGCTATTTAATCTTTGAAATTAGGCTGAGATTTCTACTTTGCCTTTCGTCACTCGTGTCTTGTACGCTTTTACGCTAAAACGTTCGTCTTCCAGACATAGACCTGTGCTTAGATTAAAGCGTTGCTTCTTTAGTGGGCTTGCTACCCAAAGTTCCCCTTGGTGTTCACAAGTCAAACCACGAGAGAGCACGTTTGAGCGAGCAAATGGGTCCATATTGCTGATAGCAAAGACTTCTTCGTTATCTCTTGGACGGAAAATTGCTACTTGTTGTCCATCAATTAATGCACAAACGCCCGTTCCAGGAATGATGTCTTGGATATCGCATACTTTTTGAAATGCCATGATTATTTCTCCAGCTCTACGTGTAGGATGTCGCCCTTAGCATCAGGGTGCTTCTCTGTGTAAGTGGCTGGACGGTGTTGTTCACGCTCTTGTACGAAAACAACATTGTCATCACGTAAATCACTGTTAATGAAGTGAGCAAAACGTTTATGTTGAGATTCGTCTTCAACCGCATTGGTCCATTCACAACTGAAGTTACCGATAAGCTTCGCGACATCTGCTTCAAGCTGCTCATTAATGCCAAGCTTATTGTCGACAATCACTTCACGAAGGTAGTCAACGCCGCCTTCCATGTTATCCATCCATACAGAGGTGCGTTGTAGTGGTGCAGCGGTACGAATGTAAAACATCATGAAACGGTCGATGTATTGGATCAATGTAGCTTCGTCTAAGTCAGAAGCCAGTAGGTCGGCATGACGAGGTTTCATACCGCCATTCCCACACACGTACATGTTCCAACCTGCATCAGTTGCGATGATACCTAAATCTTTACCTTGCGCTTCCGCACACTCACGAGTACAGCCAGAGACACCAAACTTCATCTTATGAGGAGTACGAATGCCTTTGTAGCGATTCTCAATACGAGAGCCTAAGCCTACAGAATCCTGCACACCATAACGACACCATGTTGAACCGACACAAGTTTTCGCCATGCGTAACGCTTTCGCGTACGCTTGTCCTGTTTCGTAACCCGCGGCAATTAATTTTTTCCAAATAGTTGGAAGGTCATCTTTTTGCGCACCAAATAGACCAATACGCTGTGCGCCAGTCACTTTGGTATAAAGGTTATATTCAGCAGCCACTTCCGCCAAAACTTTAAGCGCTTGTGGTGTCACTTCACCACCCGCCATACGAGGAATGACCGAGTAGGTACCATCTTTCTGGATGTTACCAAGGAAGTTATCGTTGGTATCATGAAGCTTAACCAGCTCAGGCTTGAGGATATGCTCACCCCAGCAAGATGCCAAAATGGAGCCTGCTAGCGGCTTACATACTTCACAGCCGTAGCCTTTACCGTGTTTTTCTAACAGTTCTTCGAACGTTTTGATTTCTTCGATACGGATCAGGTGGAACAGTTCTTGGCGAGAATAGGCAAAGTGTTCACATACGTCGTTTTTAACTTCAATACCAGATTTTGCAAGTTCTGCATTAAGCACTGAAGTTACAAGCGGAATACAACCGCCACAACCTGTACTTCAGCACCTGTTACGGCTTTGATATCACCAATGGTGTGGTGACCGTCAGCAACCGCTTGAGCAATTTTGCCTTTTGTTACGTCGAAACAAGAACAAATAACCGCTGTTTCAGGCAGTGAATCTGCGCCTAATGATGGTTTTTCTGCACCCGCGTGAGCAGGAAGAATTAGGGTGTCTGGGTGTTCTGGAAGCTCGATGTTGTTGAGTTTCAGTTGTAATAAGTCACCATAATCCGACGTGTCACCGACCATGACTGCGCCAAGTAATTGCTTACCGTCTTCAGATACAATGATGCGCTTGTACACTTCTTGTTCTTCGTTTTGGTAAACATAGCTTTTACAGCCTGGTGTGCGACCGTTTGCATCACCAATTGAACCAACTTTTACGCCAAGAAGTTTTAACTTCGCGCTCATGTCAGCACCTTCGAACTGACTGTCGTTGCCAACGAGGTGATCGACAGCCACGGTTGCCATCTTATAACCTGGAGCAACGAGGCCGTAGAATGTACGGTTCCAAGAAGCACACTCACCAATTGCGTAGACGTCGGCATCGGTGGTTTGGCAGTGGTTATTGATTTCAATACCACCACGCGGTGCGATACCTAAGCCCATCTGACGAGCAAGTTTGTCTTGTGGACGAATACCCGCCGAAAATACGATGAAATCAACTTCGAGATCGGTGCCGTCCGCAAATACCATGGTGTTACGTGCTGTCTCACCTTCAGGTTTGATTTCTAACGTATTCTTGCTGGTATGGACTTGAACGCCCATGCGTTCAATCTTGTTGCGAAGTTGCATGCCACCTTGAAGATCAAGTTGCTCGGCCATCAGTACTGGTGCAAATTCGATAACGTGAGTGGTAACACCCAGCGCTTTCAATGCGCCAGCCGCTTCTAAGCCCAGTAAACCGCCACCGATAACGACGCCGCTTTTACTTTTCTTAGCTGTTGCTTCTATCGACTTTAGATCTTCGATAGTGCGGTAGACAAAGCAGTCTTTACTTTCATTGCCTTTGATCGGCGGTACAAACGGGTAAGAAGCCGGTTGCTAGGATGAGCTTGTCGTACTTGATTTCACGACCAGTACTGGAGTAAACGATTTTATTCTCACGGTTAATGTTGATCGCACGTTCGCCGATTAACACATTGATGCCGTGTTTTTCATAAAAGCCTTCTTTAACTAAAGAAAGTTCGTCAGCCGTATGGTGAGAGAAATAAGAGGAGAGGTGGACACGGTCGTAAGCGACGCGCGGTTCTTCGCAAAAAACGGTAATGTCTAAGTTGGTCACATCGGTCTTGTCGACTAAGTCTTCAAGATACCGATGACCTACCATGCCGTTACCGATCACGACAAGCTTCATCTTGCTCATATTAATACCTAAGGGTTATTCTTCAAGTCTACGCGCATTGTTAATTGTGAAAGAAAATTAATATATGATGTAAATCAATTACAGAATTAAACTACTCTAAAGGGGTAGATGAATTGGGTAACTAATCACCATGATGGTGGTATGTGAGGCTATGTATAGTGGTTTCGAATGGCAGACGGTTTAATTCAATGGCTTGTTAATGATGTTGCCGCTATGAGCCGTCATTTTTAGTGATGTATTTACTCATGTTGTAACTTACTTACATAAACCTTTCACTTTGTGTGGTTTATAAGGAAAAGCCATAACTATATGGAATTTTATTCTATAAACCTTGGCTCACAGTATCCTAGCTTATTGGTGACAACATTATAAACAAGGTCAGTTGGTCCGGCTCTTAATCGTGACATGAATTACAAGGAGGGAATATGAATATATTTCATATCCAAGCAGTAATCATTACCTTTATCCTCTCTTTATTGGTTGGCTGTAATGGCAGTGGAGGAGACTCAAGTTCTGACACACAGAATCAAGCGATTCCCACGTCTCAGTTAACGCTGCCTGAACAGCTGGAGGTGGTGACCAATGAAAACGACTAATCTAATTCCTATTTTATTTATGGTTTCGCCACTTTGTCTTTATGGCGCTTATGACGATACGGAGACTGACTATACGTTAGCGGAACAACGAACTCATGTTTGGAATGAAGCGCTAGAGCCGATTGAACTCGTGAACAGCATTTTATGTTTCACTGCTCAGTTTAACAGTGTTGAGTTTGCTAATCAGGGGGCTTATCTCGTGTTGGCTGATGAAGCGCTTTGTTTTGAGGAGGAAAAATCGGCAGCGACGGGCCAGTCATCGGCAGGTGGTAATCAAACCCAATTAATGAAAGCCGTCAGTACTGTTGAGCGTTTGTCAGATGAAGACCCATTGCTTGTGAGTGTTTGGCTGCCTGATATGGGCAAGGGTGACGAAGGCGAACAAGCCATTAAGTTCAAAGCACAAATACGAGATGGAGCAACGGACGCCAACCCATTTGGTGACTTTACTTTCAATTTTGATTTCTATGATAACTTTACCCAGAACAATCAAGCTGGTGGCGGTGAAGTTAAAACGATATCAGATTTAGAAGGGAAGATTGGGTTTACGTTATTTGAGCAAGGCAATCATGGCGGTAGCGAAAGCTATAAACAATGTGCGAGCGTTGTCATGTCTGAAGATAGAACGAATGGCGTGGCGCTAACAGGAAGCTCCAATGGCAGTGGTGGACAAACTTTTGCCTTAGCTTTTAATGAAAATAGGGTGTTAGTACAAAGCACCAATGGTGGGTTTGATGATTTACCCTATAAATCGGGAGATCATGCGACGGCTACCCAATGCCTCAGTCGAACTGAGTTGACAGCGTATGTCCATCGTTATGATTTGTTTGACTCGACTACGGGTGAAATGGTGGAAATCAATAGTGGTTTTCCAATTCGTTATGATTCGACAGGTGGCAGCAACCCCGATAGTTATGGGTTTGTAGGGTATTGGGGGGTTTGGACTGAGAGTGGCCATCAGTTCAGTAACGGTGATGCTGTGATCAGAGAGAGTGATAACCAGCAAGAGTCACTCTCGATTATCACAGCGCCGGGGCGCCTTATCAAAAATAGTGTCAAGTCCTTGGCGCTAACTGAGCTTACGGGCATTGAATTCCAATATTGGGATGATGAGGTATATCAAAATGGTTCATTTGATCAATGGGTCGTGAATTATAGTAATCAACAATTTGTGAAAATAGGTAAGCTATCTTGGCAAGAGAATGGTCCAAGCATTGAGCAACTTGATACACCGATTGCTATTTCGTTAAATGCCTACGACAGCCTTCATATGTATTCGGAACAACTTGGTGGAGAAGTGAAGTATTTAAGTGGTGAAGACAACATTACTTTTTATGTGCAAACGTTTATCGACGGTTCCCAAAACGGTGATGCGCAAATACCAAACAACGGCACTATCACACTCACTTGTTATGATAATTGCCCAACGGGTAACATTGATGCGCAACATATTGCCGAGTATTGGGGGGAAAGTAGCCCATTTGAAACAGGTAATGATGCGCCGTACAATTATACCTACTCAATTAGTGGCGATAATGCGTTAACACTGGTTAGTGTCGCAAGTGGCGAGCGTGTGGCATTTGACTCTGCGGTTAGCACAACAATGCTAGAGTCGACGCCTCACCATTGGGGGTAAGAACGGGTCCTATGGTGCTTTCAAGTCAATCGGTAACGGAATCTTGGAAAATGTATGACCCCCAAATCGTTCAAGAGTTTTATGTTTGGGAAACCGGAGTCAACGAGTGGAATCATTTGACGACCGTACAAGACAGTAATGGCGATATTGTTAGTTTTGATCGACCCATTCAATTTAGTTATATCCACAGTTCACTCAATGACCGTAGTGGTGATGCTGGCGATTATGCTAGTCAAACTTTTATGATTAATTACGGTGGGAATGGAGACTTATGGGGGATTCCAAGTATCAAAAGTGGTGAGAGTAGCCATTATCGTGCGGCATTCTCTATCAATGATGGTGTGTTAATGGGAGGCGCTCAGCAATATGTGATTAAAGCACGAGAAATCGAAGAATTGATGACGCCACTATCCAGTTCTGAGTGCAGTACACTAACTCTGCAAGATCCAGCTGTTGATGTGCCGACGTCAGTTACGGGTGGCGCTGATATTGGCAGTATGCCTTTGGTAGAGGGGGAGCCAGCGGTGATTGCCGGGGTGACTCAATAAAAGGGTAAGGCTCCTAATATAGGAGCCTTTATTTTAACCTAAGAAGAGCCATATCCCGACGCCACACATTAATGTGCCAGCGATACGATTCATGGTCTGTACGTTGTTTGCGTTCCCAAGTGTACGTTTTAACCCTTTGCCGCCAGTGGCATAGATCGTCATACAGACGAACTCACTTAGAAGGATGATTCCAAGCATGATAGACACTTGTCCAGCCATAGGTTGGGATTGGTCGATAAACGGTGGTAATAGCGAGATCATGAAAGCCCAGCCTTTCGGGTTAGCAATGGCAGTGACAAAACCCTGCATGACTAAGTCCCAGTCGTTGTGTGCTTTTTCATTGGTTGAATCGGTTGAAATAGCAAGCTTGCCTTTTGAGCGCCACATTTGAATGCCAAGATAAAATAGATAACTCGCACCGACGGTTTTAAATACCACAAATATATCCGGGTACCTTAGCATAACAGCAGCGACACCCAGTATGGCTGCTAGTGCGACCAGCGCGACGCCAACAAGCTCGCCAATCATCATCCATAAAGTTCGTCGGTATCCAATACTCATTCCCATCGTCAGTGCAAGCGTCATACACATCCCGGGCGTTATAGAGACAAAGAAAAAAGTCGGAATAAAAATAGTTAGCGTAGACCAAGTCATAAAGCGATATCGTTAAGAAAATAGGAATGGTTCTTTTTAACAGACCTAACGTTTAAACACTATAGCAATAATGATAAAGCCGATAATTAGTATTATATGCAAGGTTTATTGGGGGATAAATAATCATTGGCTGTGCTTTAAATATGAGTGTAGTTCAATAATAAAAGTGTTGAGTATGAGGATTGTTTGCCGTGCTTGTTTAGAGCTTATATTTACGAATAAATCAACTGAGGGTGCCCAATCCCTATGGGCGGGTGCCTAGCCAAAGGTGTATTATGTTGTCTTTTTTAGGTCTATCGTCATCGGGGTCGATAAGTAACACCTAATGTGATCTATAAATGTTATTACTGCCAGCGATAGACATAGATGACTTGGTTAGCATAGAGGTATTTCTTTTTCGCAAATATTCGTTCGATGAAGCTTCTTCGTCGTCTTTCCACAGTTGTTTACCTTGTTTGATGAATTTATCTACCTAATTTAGCGACCTTGTTGAATGGAGCGTGATAGAGGCATCAATTTTTCATATGAAGGTTGCTTAGAAACCGCCATAGGTTCAGATGAGAAAGGTAACGATAAGTGGATTTCTAGTTAATTCCTTTGGAAGTCGATATGTCTATAGGTAAATCCTCCTTCAAGGTGCAACTTTTTGGCGTTCCATAACACTTTGACATACATAGCGTTAACAAGCATGGTGGTGTAGCTATTCAATAATGATAAAGGAACATTAGAAATGGAATTCAAAAAAACCATTCGACGAATGAGTGCGCTAGTGGTGGCGGGGTGCGTATCGCTAGGTATCGCATCAGTGCAGGCCGACGACAAAGTGTACCGCTTAAAACTCGCTGAAACTTGGGGACCTAATACTCCTATCCTTGGCGACGCGAGTAAAAACATGGCGAAGCTTGCCAAAGAAATGTCAAATGGTCGCCTGATCATTCGTATTGACTCTGCGAACAAACATAAAGCGCCTCTTGGTGTCTTTGATATGGTCAAATCAGGTCAGTATGATTTAGGGCATTCCAGCTCTTATTATTGGAAAGGTAAGGTTCCCAATACACTGTACTTTTCGTCGATGCCGTTTGGTATGACAACCATGGAGCAATATTCGTGGTTCTATCATGGTGGTGGTATCGAGTTAATGCAGCAGGTGTATGCTCCTCACAATCTATTGTCTTTCCCTGGTGGTAACTCAGACATTCAAATGGGAGGCTGGTTTAAAAAGGAAATAAATTCTATTGAAGATCTGCAAGGTCTGAAAATGCGTATTCCCGGTTTTGCTGGCGAAGTGTTAGCCAAGGTTGGCGCAAAGCCTACCAATATCGCTCCCGGTGAATTATATACTTCTCTCGAGCGTGGCACTATTGATGCTCTTGAATGGGTGGGGCCTGCATTCGATCTAAGAATGGGTTTCCAAAAAATAGCCCCTTACTATTACACCGCATGGCATGAACCTGGGTCAGAAACACAGTTTTTAGTGAATAAAAAGGTGTGGGCTGAACTACCAGAAGATTTAAGAATAATCTTAGAAACGTCATTCCGTGTCGCGGCGTTTGATATGTACACTCAAGCGTTACACGAAAACGCACAAAGTTGGTCGAAGATGAGTACGGAGTATCCCAATATTAAAGTACGCAGCTTTCCACCTGAAGTCATTAATGAGCTTAAACAGGCAAATGGAACGTTGCTTAAAGAACAAGCTGATAATGATGAGCTAGCGAAAGAAATACTGGACTCGCAGGCGAATTATTTAGCCAAAATGCGTGAGTGGACCAATATGTCACTTCAAGCGTATCTAAACGATCAAAATTAGTACGTTTGTGGCGTGAAGTGCTGATTCCGTTTTGAGCCAAGCTGTGAATAGTGATGCTTCCATCGTTACGTATAAATGCGAGCAAACCTCAATAACCTAAGAACTCTGTGGCTATTGAGGTTCTTGGTGTGTTCTTGATGGACGTAGGTGGTGGTTGCGGTATCACCTTATCTTCTTTGGCATGATGTACAGCCTCGGCACGCGGAGCGGGTGTGTTTATCTAAGAGACTACGCTGGACTTTACAGTACGCATTTTTCAACGCTCGTCGTGCAGAGAACCAATCGTCAGGTTTGTCTAGTAATAAATAACCATTAAAGCGTTTGACCAGTTGGAGACGGTTTGCGTTTATAAAACGACTATCAAAGCCAATTTCAAAGTAGTCGAGAGCTTGTTCAATGGATGTGAAATTTTCGATTGTCCGCTGAATCTGTGATTTTTGCATGGTGATTGAAATACCCTCTTAACAAGCAAAAAATATAGCGTGTTTAAGTAAGCCGAGTATTGATGCAGGTGCTAATTTTGATAATTACCGTTGTTACTTTTAATTTGTGCTGAGTCAAGCCTAATGACGATACGCTGGGGTGAGTATAGTAAAAGCGCCGATTCGCTAATGTAGCCAACCGGCACGTCGTCTTCTATTGGATTAGAGGGATCTGATTGACAGCATTGGTCACGTTATCGAATTAATTTTGAGCTCGTGAGGTCGTAATCATTAATGGCTTGCTGGAGTTGAGATAACTCCGAACTACACAAATAGGATCTGAGAGCCGTAAATTTTTCTTCCGACCAGCTGTAGATATTTAGCGATAGCAATGTTGCAACGGTATCGCTATCAAAACGATACTTAACGTGTTTTGCAGGTGAGCCAGCAACAACGCTATACGGTTCAACATCTTTGGTGACCACGCTGTTGGCGGCGACTATGGCACCTTCACCAATAGTGACTCCGGGCATGATCATGCAGCGCATTCCCAACCAAACGGCATCGTGTATTGTTGTTGGCCCTTTACTTTGGTATGACTGCTCTATGTCTTCCATAAATGGGTAGAGGCAAAACCAGTCTGATCTGTGGTTATGATTCCCGCCCATAAGAATGATTGCTTCTGCTGCAATACAGACATAGTCACCGATGTAAAGCTTGTCTATCGCCCAACGCGGATCCCACTTCTTACTGACTGCATCACCGTGTAAGTATCGAATTACGGATTCTTCGAAGCCGTTATCCCAACAATCGCTGTAGTAGCTGTGTTTCCCTTTAATCTGAATGTTTTCGTTTTGCACGACATCATGCAAAAGCTGGAACTTCGACCAATGTTTATTCGTCATCATCTTTCCTATTTTTCTATCTAACTGCGTTAAACAACGAGTGAGTTGCCACGCCCCATTTGATGAGAAAGGACGTCAATGAATACGAGGTTGATTCAGTAATGGGTTAAACAACATAGTGATGGATACCGTTAGGAAATGCCGCGGACTTCATCTACACGAAGATGAGTTACGTATTTATTTAAATGCTTAACTGGCTTAACGCGATGTGTTCACGGTGACCGCACAAGTGGGAAGTATGCCATATTTTTAACCGATCGCAGTATCGTAAATTAAGCTTTTGAAAATGAAAAGGCATATGATGAAGTGACGCTGTCACTCTAGTGGTAATGCGCACCATGGCATTACAAGTGCGGAGAGGTATTCGCGTTATATTTGGAAGAGGCTGCTCGGGTTCGTCGATTACGCAGCATCGGCTCGTGTATTGCGATAAGTTCGTGTAGTTTCTGCTTATCTACCACTACACTCTGCTTGTTCGGGTCATTTTTAGCTTCGTACATCGCGAAATCGGTGTAGATGAGTAATTGTTTGATGCTTAGGCTACTGGTGTCGGGTAGAAATACACCTACAGATGTGGATAAGGGAAGTGTGGTATTCTTGCCACGCAATAAAAAGTCAAAGGACTCTAAGCTTGGTAAAATATCATCAAGTCGTTTACCAGACAGATTGCTGATGATAACAAACTCATCTCCACCAATTCGATAGATATCGCCCTTAATGATCTGATTAAGATGTTTGGTATAGCAACGTAGCACTTGATCGCCCACGTTATGCCCATAGGTGTCGTTAATGTGTTTAAACTTGTTTAGATCAATATAAATGAGATAGTTCCCTTTGCCTAAAGCTTGCTTTCGAATGCGATTTAGCGCGTGACGGTTTTTAAGTTTGGTCAAGGCATCTCGATTTGCTCGATGATGGGTAACTAACCAGAAAAAGACACACACCAATACCAACAACACAAGTAATGCAATGATCACATCTAAACGCTGTCTTTCTTGTTCTTTTTCGTGAAGTTCTCGCCAGTTAGCTGGTGGTAGGTAGCGTTTGTTGATGCTGTCGGCATCAATGAAGTCAAGTGTACGATTAAATAAACGTGCGAGTGCTTCCCCTCGTTCAGTTTTAGGGAAGCCAAAGCTAAGCTTAGAGCTATAGAAAGGATAAAAATATCGGTCTTCAATGATATTGGATATGTGCTTATCAAATAACATTTTATTTAGCGTCACTCTATTTGTAATCGCATAATTGATTTCGTTATTCGCTAATCCAGCTAACATGGTAGGCGTATCAGGGTAATAAGTGAGGCGCTTATTTGGAAGTAGGCGCTGAGTGACGATTGCAAATATATCATTGTCGACGACGCCTATCTTTTCAGCAAACAGTTCTGAGATGTGCTTGTGGACCTTTTCTTTGTAGCCAATTCGTTTAGCGATGACGCCATCGATTGAGTCAAATGGTCGGCTAAAGTAAGCGAAAGACTGTCGTTCTCTTGACGAGGCAATAGGGGTCGTTACATCTCGCTCACCGAGTTTGAGTTTTTCTATACTCGCCGACCATGGCTCATCAGGAGTATAATCAAATGTGCAGGTAAGAGTATTAAGCCCGCATATTTCTTTTGCAAAGTCTACGGCGATACCTTTCGGTTGTCCTTCCGGCCCAGAAAATACGTAAGGTTGGCGTGGGTTTAGGTATATAGTAATAGGTCTGCTTAGATCTAGGTTAGCGGCTTTAATTTTTTGTTTAAGCTGGTTAATTGCGATGTCACTGATGTAATCTTCAACATATTGCCTTAATTGCTTTTGTACGTGCTCTTGTAAAATAATGTCGCTAAATAGGCTGAGCAACGAATTATTTTCAACTTTGTTGGTGATAATGGACACTGGCGGAATGCTAACTTGATCATTAATTAGCACGGGTTTAAAGCCCGCATTTAAAAAATTTTCTAATTGTAAGAACGTACCTATATAGCCATCGATATATCCAGCATTCATTGCGTCAAACGCAACGTCGTTATCGTTGAAGTCTAAGACTCTTTTATCTGGGTAGTATTTTTGAATGATATCGGTGAATGCCGTGCCCATTGTAGTGCCAATGGTGTTCAGCGCATCAAAAGATTTGCCGTCAACGCTGAATACGTAAGTCGGCTCTATATTGGTTGGCGGAGAAAATGAAAACCGATTTACTCTACTTTGGGTATACGTAATGTTAGCGACAAAATCTAGTTCTCCGTTCTCTACAGCAGTAAGCCTTTCACTAAAGACGGGGTAGTCTAGGTATTTGAAGGTGGCGTCGCTATGTTGTTCGATTGTGGAAAAAATAAAGCGAGCTAAAAAATCGTGTTCATGGGCGGCGACCAAATAAACCTTCTTGGCTTCACTTGCCTTGACCAATGGGGTTTGAAGTATTATTCCCAAACTGAACATCAGCATCACAAGTACGGTTAATAAATGGCGACGCACAGTGTTCAATTTCAATACCCCCTTATATGCCGTTAAATGTGATAGGTAAATGATTTTAACTTTAATAATAGATAATGCAATGTTAACTTGCTGAATTGTAATCTAATTCGATATTTTGCGGAGTATCGTTATTTAATCGGCGTATAAATAAGAATAAATGACAATTTTTGCATGGTAAGCACTGATGATGTCATTGGTTGGTCTATAGCGTTAGGCAAGCTAGTGACTGATGTGGCCACTTTTTGAGAAAAATTAAGCCATTAACGTTATATATTCAATGGTTTAGACTATATTTGATGGGCTCTAACTAGAGCCTTGTCCGTTTATTTATCCTGTATTGCCAGCATTTCCTCAAGGCCGCCCGCGTTATGAAGCTGTGTAAACCCTTGTGATTGTAAATAACGATAGGCTTGCCCAGAGCGGTTACCACTACGGCAATATAAAACGATCGATGTTGACTTATCAACGTGACTAAAGTGCTTTTCAATCTCAGATAAAGGGTAGTTGACCGACTTGTCTAAATGGCTGTCGGCGAATTCTTGTGGGGTTCTGACGTCCACAAGCATCGCGCCTTGCTCTACGAGCTGCCAGCCTTGTTGGGCACGTTCAGTTGCCGCGCCATTATAACTGACGCTTGCCAAGCAAAGTGCGGTAAGCAGTATAGATAAGGTACGCTTCATAATCGGTTCCTATTGGTACTTTTCTCAATCATAGTCGATTGACTACTCGCTGTTTGTGAGATCATGATGATTGTTGATGATCTCACAAAACATAATCTAAGCCTTCGGCTGCGTGAGTGTCCGTTCGAGCTGCTTCACCGAGTGACTGTAAGTCAACCATGCGCTAAGCCCAGCTAAAATGTTACCAATAAACGCTCCGTAAAAGAGTCCTTGGATGCCGCCGAGTTGAGCGCCTACCCATAAACAAGGTAAGAAGAAGGCAAAAAGTCGCAGTGTCGAGATAGTGAGTGCGGTTTTTGCTTTACCCAGTGCGTTTGAAATTGACACCATTAGCATACAGACGCCAAGCGGACCTAGACTAAAAGGGACAAGCAGTAAGTGATAATGCAGAACTCGATATACATTATCTTCGCTTGTCATTAACTGAGCTAGAGGTTGCGCAAAAACAAAAGTCACGATAGCAACCAGAAATTGAAAGGCCAAAATATAGATAACGGCGATGTTGACAAGCTTTTTGATGTCTTGCAGGTTCTTACTGCCTAATAATTTACCAACCATTGGCGGCATCGACATGGTTAATGCAAGCACAGTGACAATAGCGAAGAACTCGTAACGCGACCCAACCGCCCATGCCGCAACGGCGGCGGTACCAAAGGTCGCCAATAATTTAGTGGCAAGCATGGATGACAGCGGTGGCAGTAGTTGGCTGACCATCGCTGGTGCCATGATGTCCCAAATAGACTTAAGACTGGTGACAATGTTGAGGTCACTCCAATCAAATGTAGCCCATTGCTTTGTCATGACTTTCGGTGCGACGACAAGAATCCCAATACCAAAAGAGACGATAGTTGCGATTGCGGCACCGTTGATGCCCATGTCAAAGGTAAAAATGAACAGTGGGTCAAGCGCCAAATTGATTAGGCTCGTGATCATCATCATCATGCCGGGTAAGACGGTATTACCGTTTGAGCGACAAACGCTGTAATAGAAATACAGTATTGCACCAACCCACGAGCTCAATAGCCAAAATGGCCAGTAGCTGTCTATTACAGGATACACAGATTCAGGGGCACTCAGCATGGCCAAAATAGGGTAGCGTAAAAGCCAGATTAGGACGCCAATAACACTGACGCCAAGGCTACCAAACAGCAAAATAAGCCCACCAAGCTGTTTAGCATAGCGTGGGTTGTTTGCTCCTAAGGCACGAGAAATAATGGCGGTGGTAGCGATGCCTAAACCGACCTGAATACCAATAATAACCATCTGCATGGGTAAGGTAAAACCTTGTGCAGCAAGCGGTAAAACACCGAGTTGACCGATAAAAGCACTATCCACAAGTTGAAAGCTCATTAAGGATAGCACGCCCAGAACCATTGGGAGCGTCATGTTGAAGAGTTGTCGAGCGAGGTTTTTGGTGTCTGTATTCACGTTATCTTCTTTTATTTATGTGAACAACTAAGCGGGCATTGCTGCCCGCTTAGTTGTGGAATCAGGTGTCTTCTGAGTCCTTAAAATCATCGGCATAACCTTTAGGAGGGGGAGTCCATCCGCGTTCTCGTGAATGCTTGTCGTTCCGATCAACCTTCATCGCCTCTTTTATTAGGTCTTCTAGCTCCATGAAAAGCTGACGATAGTTGTTGTCATAGCGTTCGCCTTCGGTGACATTTTTCCAACCCGTATATAAGGTGTCTGACTGCTTGTTTTCTATCGTTTTATAGATGGTTTTTTGTTGTTCGACGAAAAACGGGTGAAAACCAAGGCAGCGCATCGCCTTTGAACCGAGTTCAAGCGCCGAGTGGTAGGTTTCTGATTCTATATAATCCGCACCCGCTTGTCTTAACTGATAAATATGACCTCTATCGTAAGCTCGCACGAGAACCTTGACGTGAGGGTACGTATGTTTCACGTACTTTACAAGCTCAACGCTGGCCTCATAGTTATCAATGGCAATCACAAACAGTTTTGCCTCTTCAAGCTTCGCAGTATGCAACATGTCAGGTTTAGTGGCATCGCCAAAGAATGACTTGGTCTCAATTTGGCGCATTAAATCGACTTGTTCGGCGCGAATATCTAACACAACGGTGTTAACATTATTCGCAACCAGTAATCGATTAATAATTTGCCCAAAGCGGCCAATGCCGAGCGATAACGACGCTCCCTTTTTCATCTACTGTATCTTCTTCCCGATCATTGGTGTCCTTTTCAAATTTCGGCAAAATAACTTTGTCGAACAAAATAAACAGGGCAGGAGTGAGAAACATAGAAAGAGCGACGACCAGTGAGAGAATTTGAGAAATATCCGTTGGTAGGACATGATTTTGTACAGAGAAGCTTAATAATACAAATCCAAATTCCCCCGCTTGAGCAAGACTAAGAGTGAATAACCAACGGTCACTGCCTTTAATTTTAAAAATGAGTGCCAAACAGTAAAGAACGATTGCTTTGATGACCATGACACCGACGGTCAGCGCGAGTATCAGTGCGATGTCGTCAAACAAAATACCAAAGTTAATCCCAGCACCAACGGTGATAAAAAATAGCCCTAATAGAAGCCCCTTAAATGGATCAATATTGGATTCAAGCTCGTGTCTGAACTCACTGTTTGCCAATACTACGCTATAGCTAGAAAGGTGCCTAATGCTGGTGATAGACCCACTAAACTCATTAACGCTGCGATGCCAATAACTAGCATTAATGCGGTTGCAGTAAAGATTTCACGAAGCCCAGATGAGGCGACAAAGCGAAACAGTGGTCGGCTGAGGTAATGCCCACCAACGACAACAATGGCGATAGATACAGTAATGACCAACCCATACGCCCACCCGGGCAAACCCGATACGAGACTGAACTCTTCGTGGTGTTGAGCCGCGTCTGCGACCGCACTTTGCGCTTGCGCGACAAGCTCAGGTAAGGCGAGCAGCGGTATAAAGGCCAGCATAGGGATAACCGCGATATCTTGAAATAACAACACCGAAAACGCATTCTTGCCGCCTTCTGTTTTTGTCAGCCCTTTCTCGTTGAACGTTTGAAGTACGATGGCGGTGGATGAGAGGGAAAATATCAATCCGATAGTGAGTGAAATTGACCACGATAAACCTGTGAGCAGCGCAATTGCCATGACGATTGCTGTTGACCCACCAACTTGTAAGCCTCCTAACCCTATTAAACGGTGTCGCATTGCCCAAAGCATTTTGGGTTCAAGCTCTAAACCAACAAGAAACAACATCATGACTACGCCAAATTCAGCAAAGTGCTGAATAGTTGTTGTTTCTTCCCCAACCAAGCCAATAATTGGGCCGATAACTACCCCGGCGATTAGGTATCCTAGCACGGAGCCGAGCCCCAGACGTTTAGCAATTGGAACGGCAATGACGGCGGCAAACAGATAGATAAAGGCTTGTAAAAAATATCCGGTCATAAGGGCTGCTCCGAGTCGTTTAACCAATAATGGTTAAGTTTTTCCAACGGTCTTGCGGCTTGAACATCAAATTCGTCATTCACCAATGCACGTAGTAGCGATTGCCATTGTCGGCGATGCTCACCAATTCGGTCTTCTTCCTTTGCGGTTCTAGAGCCAAATAAAACCAGCGGGGGAAGGTAGATGAGACCCGTTAGATTTGCCATTTGTTCAAGGGGCTGCAATAGTTCGCGAATAGTAAAGTGGTTATAACCGTCCGTTTGATAGGCTTCTGCTTTCCCTCCAGCAGAGATGGCGCATAAAAACGGTTTTCCGACTAGTGCTGTGCCTTCCTGGCCATAAGCAAAGCCATATTCTAATACCAAGTCTTGCCATTCTTTTAAAATAGACGGGGTAGAATACCAATACAGTGGAAATTGAAAAATAATGACATCGTGTTCAAGTAGACGTTGTTGTTCAATGTCTATATCAATATGGTAGGTTGGGTATTCAGCATATAGGTCAATGATCGTTACGCCTTCAATATCACACGCATCTTGATACATTGGTGTATTGACTTCTGAACGTCGCGGTGACGGATGAGCATAGAGGACTAAGACTTTATTTTTATGATTAACCATGAATTATCGACTCATTTAGGGTGAAAGGTTAATTGTTAGTGATTTAATATTTAGTACACAATCTACGATATTTCAATTAGTTAAGCTTCCCGCTTGCTTATGATAGAGTAGCGAGATCAATCGAATAATGATTTAAGGGTGCTTGACGATGACCACGGGTATTCAGCACCAATATATGTTGCGGTTTGCATGGTTAGCTGAGACAGAGAAATAGGTGAGAGAATCCATGGGTAAAATGTATACAGAATTTGCGACTCAGTATGACGAAGCCATTCAGAATAATGCGTATAATGCTTTGTACGAGCGTCCAACCACCTTAACACTGGTTGGGGATGTGAATGGTAAAACAGTGCTAGACCTTGGCTGTGGCCCCGGAATTTATGCAAAGATATTTATTGAGCAAGGTGCAAACGTAACCGCAGTTGATGCCTCCGAAGATATGGTTAGCATTACTAAAAATAAACTGCAGGATACCGTTGATGCATATAGGCAAGATTTGTCTCACGGTTTGCCCAAAGAACGTGATGGAACGTTCGATGTCGTTGTTTGTCCGTTGATGATTCATTATCTAGAAGACCTGACGCTTTTATTTTCTGATATCTCACGCGTCTTGAAAAGCAATGGTATTTTTGTATTTTCAACGCATCACCCGATTATCGATTTTGATCCGTCAGATCTAAATAGTAATTACTTTGCTGTTGAGAATATCACTGAAGACTGGGATACAACGGGAGAACCCGTTGAAGTGAGTTTTTTTCGTCGTTCACTGACTTCTATTTTTTCGACGCTGAGTGAATGTGGTTTTACCATGGAGCGTTTTTCTGAAGGTGTTCCAGATATCAAAATGAAATCTGTTGCTCCAGAGACGTATGAAAGGCTATCACGTCGCCCTAATTTTGTGTTTATTCGCGCGAGAAAAGCACAGTAAGTGACATTGGCGATGAAGAAAGTTAACGAAATAAATCGTGATTTGCTATTGAATTAGTAAAAAACGGTCTTTTTTCGCGCAGTAACCCGTTCAAATTACAAATCAATTTGGCTTTGCTGGCGTGTTTGATTACTATGTACAGCTATCAAAAAACACCGTTATGAACACTACCAGTAGGTAGATGAGGATACGATGCAACATCTAGAAGAGATTATTGCTAACGCAACGGCTGCGATTGAAGCTGCCGAGTCGCTAGTCGCACTAGACGAAGTGCGCGTTCAGTATTTAGGTAAGAAGGGTGAACTCACTCTTCAACTACAAAGCCTAGGTAAACTTCCACCTGAAGAGCGTCGCACTGCTGGTCAAGAGATCAACAAAGCGAAAGGTGCGGTTCAACAAGCGATCGTCGCGCGTAAAGACGAACTGCAACGCGCCGAGCTTGAAGCGAAACTAGCTGAAGAAACTATCGATGTGAGCCTACCAGGTCGTCGCATTGAGAACGGTGGTCTTCACCCAGTGACTCGCACTGTTGAGCGTATCGAACAGTTCTTTGGTGAGCTTGGCTTTAGTACTGAGTCTGGCCCTGAGATCGAAGATGCATTCCACAACTTTGATGCACTAAACATCGCAGACGATCACCCAGCTCGTACTGATCACGATACTTTCTTCTTCAACCCTGATCTAATGTTACGTACGCACACTTCTGGTGTTCAAATCCGTACGATGGAAAACGGCAAACCGCCTTTCCGCTTCATTGCTCCGGGTCGTGTTTACCGTAACGACTACGATCAAACTCACACGCCAATGTTCCACCAAGTGGAAGGTATGTTAGTTGATGAGAACGTAAACTTCGCACAACTTAAAGGGATTCTTAATGATTTCCTTTGTAACTTCTTTGAAGAAGAAGTTGAAGTGCGTTTCCGTCCTTCATTCTTCCCGTTCACAGAGCCTTCAGCTGAAGTTGACGTGAAACGTAAAGATGGCAAATGGCTAGAAGTTCTAGGTTGTGGCATGGTTCACCCTAACGTACTTCGCTCTGTTGGCATCGACCCTGAGAAATACTCTGGTTTTGCATTCGGTATGGGTGTAGAGCGTCTAACGATGCTTCGTTACGGCGTAAATGACCTTCGTGCGTTCTTCGAGAACGACCTTCGTTTCCTTAAACAATTCAAGTAATCCGGGGCAGTCAAAATTATGAAATTCAGTGAATCTTGGCTACGCGAGTGGGTTAAACCTGCAATTAACAGCGAAGAGCTAGCTCACCAAATCACTATGGCTGGTTTGGAAGTTGACGATGTAGAACCTGTTGCAGGTGTTTTCACCTACGTTAAAGTAGGTAAAGTGGTTGAGTGCGGTCAGCACCCAGACGCAGACAAACTACAAGTGACAAAAATTGATATCGGCGAAGCCGATCTTGATGGAAATAAACAGCTTTTAGACATCGTTTGTGGTGCCTCTAACTGTCGTCTTGGCCTAACGGTAGCAGTAGCAACCGTTGGCGCAGTACTTCCTGGTGACTTCAAAATCAAGAAAGCAAAACTGCGTGGCGTTCCATCGCACGGCATGCTTTGTTCTTTCTCTGAGCTAGGTATCGACGTAGAGTCTGACGGCATCCTTGAGCTGCCAGAAGGCACAACGCTAGGGTTGGACGTACGTGAGCTTCTAGAGCTTAACGATGTCACTATCGACGTAGACCTAACAGCAAACCGCGCAGACTGCTTCAGCATCCGTGGCCTTGCTCGTGAAGTTGGCGTACTAAACCGCGCAGACGTGACAGAGCCAACAGTTGACGCTGTTGCAACAAGCATTGAAGACACAGTATCTGTTGAAATCAAAGCAACGGATGCTTGTCCACGTTACCTTGGCCGTGTGGTTAAGAACGTAAACGTGAAAGCGGAATCTCCAATCTGGATGCAAGAAAAACTGCGCCGTTGTGGTATCCGTTCAATCGACCCAGTGGTAGACATCACAAACTACGTGATGCTAGAGCAAGGCCAACCAATGCACGCATTTGATCTTGCTAAGATCGAAGGCGGTATCGTGGTTCGTCTAGCAGAGCAGGGCGAAAAGCTAACACTTCTAGATGGCAACGAAGCTGAACTAAACAGCAACACACTTGTTATCGCTGACCACAACAAAGCACTAGCCATCGCTGGTATCTTTGGCGGTCAAGATTCAGGTGTTACGACTGAAACGACAGACGTACTTCTTGAAGCTGCATTCTTCGCACCGGATCACATCCGTGGTCGCGCACGTGCTTACGGCCTTCACACAGATTCTTCTCTACGTTTTGAACGTGGTGTTGATTCAACACTACAGCTAGCGGCAATGGAGCGAGCAACACAGCTTCTTGTTGAAATCTGTGGTGGCGAAGTTGCGCCAGTAAACGGCAGCGAATCTGAAGCTGATCTTCCTAAAGCAAACGTCGTTGCTCTACGTCGCGCTAAGCTAGACAGCCTACTAGGTCACGAAATCCCATCGACAGACGTAGTGGAAATTCTTACTCGCCTAGGTTGTACTGTTTCTGTTGTAGAAGATACGGAGACTACAGACGCAGGTTGGACGGCAACGTCTCCATCTTGGCGTTTTGATATCGCAATCGAGCAAGACCTAATTGAAGAAGTAGGTCGTATCTACGGTTACGATAACATTCCAAACCAAGCGCCTAAAGCGGCACTTAAAATGAATGACCACAAAGAAGCTGACCAACCGCTTAAGCGCGTTCGTGACCTTCTTGTAGACCGTGGCTACCACGAAGCCATCACATACAGCTTCGTAGAACCAGAACAGCAAAAATTGGTTGTACCTGGTGTTGAGCCGCTAATCCTGCCATTCCCAATCTCTGCGGACATGTCAGCAATGCGTCTTGGCCTAATTCAAGGTCTACTAAACACAGTGGTTCACAACCAGAAGCGTCAACAGTCTCGCGTTCGTTTATTCGAATCAGGCCTACGTTTCATCCCTGAAGCAACAGCTGAAAACGGCATGCGCCAAGAAATGATGCTTGCGGGCGTTATCTCTGGTACGCGTGGCGAAGAGCACTGGGACATGGCAACGAATACGGTTGATTTCTTCGATCTTAAAGGTGACCTAGAAGCCGTTCTTGAGCTTTCAGCGAACGAAATCGCATACAGCTTTAAAGCCGCTAAGCACCCAGCCCTTCACCCAGGTCAAACGGCGGCTATCGTTGTAGACGCGGGTCTCGAAACTGAGAGAGAAGTGGGTATCATTGGTACTGTTCACCCAGAACTAGAGCGTAAGTTTGGTCTTAACGGCCGCACTATCGTATTCGAAATCGAATGGGCAGCTATCAACACTCGCGTGCTTCCAGAAGCTGTAGCAGTATCTAAGTTCCCTGCAAACCGTCGTGATATCGCCGTTGTTGTTGATGAAGCTGTGGCTTCTGGCGACATCGTTGACGCGTGTATCGCAGCGGGTGGCGAATTCTTAACAGACGCTAAACTGTTCGATGTTTACGTAGGTAAAGGCGTAGAAGAAGGCAAGAAAAGCCTAGCTATTGCACTGAGCCTACAGTCTGTAGAGCGCACACTTGAAGATGCGGATATTGCTGGTTCAGTAGATGCCATTGTCGCTTCAATCTCAGATAAATTTGGTGCTTCTTTAAGAGATTAATGAGCACTAACTGAAAATAAATCTGAAAAGACGAACCCTTTTGGGTTCGTCTTTTTTACATCAATACAAAAATCAATTTAAAATTCTAGTTGGGTTTAAGACATTTTGCGTAAAATTTAACAGGGGATTAAACGTGTTTCATATTGTGTATTTAGGCGCAACTGACTGTTTTTACTTGTAATTTATCGTAAAAGTGTGCCCTATCTTAAGGTTTTTGCAATTAGTGTTACTTTGCTATTATTCTTTTTTAATTTGCATTTTGGGGGTATGTTCTTTGATTACGGTTATATCGCTGGCATATTAGTGTTATATTCCGAAATTGTGGTAACTCATTGGTTGAAGGTGATAAAATCCTGACATTTCCATGAAATAAAAAAGTTGGCGAAAATCATAAGGTTGACTTACACTTTTCAAAGTAAGGCCGTTATGTTGTTGATTGGTCGAACTAAATATGTGGTGTTGCTATCGTAGCAGCTAAGTATGAAATAGCTTTGAGGGGAGTTTTATGGCGCTCACAAAAGCCGATTTGGCTGAGAACCTTTTTGAGAAACTCGGGTTTAGTAAACGGGATGCCAAGGAAACGGTAGAAGTATTTTTTGAAGAAGTCAGAAAATCACTCGAAAATGGCGAGCAGGTAAAGCTGTCTGGTTTCGGTAATTTTGACCTTCGAGACAAAAATGAACGTCCGGGTCGTAACCCTAAGACTGGAGAAGATATACCTATCTCTGCGCGACGTGTCGTGACGTTTCGTCCAGGCCAAAAACTGAAGGCTCGTGTTGAAAACATCAAACTAGATTAGTATTTGATTGTTACAAAAAGACCACGCAATGCGTGGTCTTTTTGTTTTATGCGAGGTGATAACTTAATAAGGTTAAGCGGCTTGAATATGCGTGGTGATATAAGGCTGCCATGCATTTTGATAGAGCTCCATCGATTGTCGTCGCAGACTAGTGATTTGAGCGGTTTCAATGTCATTGAGTGAGCGCCCATGTGATGCAGCGTTGCGCTCAATACCTTGTATAATCTGATATAAGTCGTGTTCGGGACCGCTTTTTACTTCAGCAATCGCTTTTAAGTGGAGTTGAACTTCAGCGATGATGCGAGTTTTTGGAAGCTCGACGAGGATATTCAGATCGCGATAACCTGATGGGTTAGGAGATTTGAATCGGTTCTTAACTCGTACCACTTTAGCTTCTCTACTCAGGGCTTCAAATGCACTAACCAACGATGACACATCATTGGCAACAATCGTTGCTCGAGCGAGATCGGTAATTTGGTCGACTTGACCGTTGAGTTCAGTGTTGATTTTTTTCAAGGCGCGGTCAGAGGATTTAACACCTGCGAATTGTGATTCTGTTTGAGTTAACAGCGCGGTCGTTTTGCACAGAGACTCTAGCTCATGCTGAGCTTGATGAGACTTGCTGTATAACACGTCAAAATCGTCATGCGGCTGCGCGATGTGGCTGTCGATTGGGTCTATACCGTAAAGGCCACTGAGACTATGTTTAAAGTTCGATGGGCTTACTTGGTTCTGTTCTTGGTTCCCTTTCGTTTGGTTAGAGTTGGATTCATCAAGCGGTGCCGCAAATGCTGGTGCGCGGCTGAGTACCAACAGCGTTAGTGCTGCGGCACGGAAAAACATGCTCATGCTCTCTCCTGGTTACGTTACAAAAACGGTGTAAAAAAGGGTGCTATAACGTGTGGAGCAGTGCTACCTATGATATGGGGTTTTAAATGGCATTACCAAGTCCATATTCTGTAGCGTTGAGTAAACTGTGAAGCCTGTCTCATAGAAATATTACCCTATGGAGACATGACTTTTTGTCCTCAATCTGTAAACTCTACGTTAATCATTATGCAGATCTAAAATGAATATAAAATGAACGATTATGAACTTTGGCACGATAAATGGGCAGCGAACAACATTGGTTTTCATCTTGATGATGTTAACCCCTTACTCATCGATTACTGGAGTAAGCTAACGCCAACTCGAGAGCAACGTGTATTTGTCCCTTTGTGCGGCAAATCAGAGGATTTAGTGTGGCTTGCTGCGCGACATGACAATGTGCAAGGTGTCGAGCTAAGCCAAATTGCGGTTCGTTCATTTTTTGCGGAACATTTTTATACCCCTTTAGTGACGACCTTAAATAGCCAGTTTGAGCTGTACCAGTTTGATGAACTAAGTATTTATGTAGGAGACTATTTTTCAGCTCCCGTTGAAAGTGTCGATTTGATTTATGACAGAGCAGCGCTAATAGCTATCCCCCATGAACTACGAGCGATGTATGTAGAAAAGCTTAAGCAGGTGCTGAAGCCCGGAGGCAAAATATTATTGGTAACATTGGACTATATCCAAGATCAGCTAGCAGGACCGCCTTATAGTGTCCCAGAAGCTGAAGTTGCCGCGTATTTTGATGAAGGCTATCGAATTACTCGTTTAGCGCGAGACGAAGCAGACAGTGAGCATCGTCGCATTAAGCAAGGGCTGACTCGTTTTGCTGAGGAAGTTTGGCTAATTGAGGCTCTGGTTTAGTAAGCGTGCTCGCTTCGCTACCGTTACCTTAATTGATTTTAGCCTAGTTACTTTTGGTGTTGAGTTACCTCTAGTGTTGAGTTATCTCTAGTGTTTAGTGCCCTCTGGTGTTCAGTGTCTTTTAGCGAAAATAATGCCAGCTCAACCCGTTGCAATCCGCACAAAGCCAGAACCGTACTCGCTGAAATAATGTCAGCAAATCAGTATTTCAACTAAACGGCGAGAGGGGATCACTCTTCTTTCGCCGCCATTTTGAAGCCAACAAAACACAACGCCAGCATTGTAATTGGTATTAAGGCGAGCGTTATTTCAGTCAAAGGTAAATCAATGAACATTTTGGTGCAGAGTAGGTGTGCGCCAATATTGAGTACGACCAAGGCAGCAGCAATGGTACATAAAAGTAGTTCTTTCTTAACGCTATTATTAGTTATGCTATTTTCCATCGCAGGCACTTCCTATCGGTGATTAAGTTGCGGCTAACACCATTGGATTATACGTTTACGTGTGGTGGCTATAATAGATACAGATTTCTAATAAATATGTATAACAGTTCACCTTTGAGGTAGGATTGACATTACATTTTTCGGACAGAGTAGACCTATTGGCTAAATATGTTGAGCTTGCAGATCAGATTAAAGAGCAAATTCAGAATAATGTTTGGCAAATAGGGACCAAACTTCCGTCGCTACGAAAGCAAACCGAGTTGTCTGGGCTGAGCTTAATGACGGTCATGAACGCGTACCAGTTATTAGAGAGCCAAGGCTGGGTGGTTTCTCACTCTCGATCTGGTTATGTTGTTGCTCCTCCGGTTCACGATGTTGCTGAGCTGCTTCCAAAACAGCACCTGCACGAAACGGAATCGGTTGATATTAATGATTTTGTCTTCGATATTTTGCAAGCGAGTCGAAAAAGCACAGTAACAAATTTTGGGTTTGCCTATCCTGAGGCCAATTTATATCCACACAATCAAGTGAATAAATCTCTGGTTCAAGCAGCGCGTAACATAACGACCTCTCATGCCCTCGATAATCTCCCGCCTGGAAATGAAACGTTACGGCATATCATAGCCAAGCGATATGCTGCACAAGGTGTGAATATTCATCCGGATGAAATTGTTATTACCGCAGGTGCGTTAGAGGCGCTTAATTTAAGCCTGCAGTCGGTGACGAAAGCCGGAGATTGGGTGATTGTAGAGTCGCCTTGTTTTTATGGCGCATTACAATCACTTGAACGTCTAAATTTACGCGCGCTTTCCGTTAACACACACCCAACGGAAGGGATTGATCTTGCTGATCTAGAGCATGCCCTCCAAACACATCAAGTGAAAGCGTGTTGGTTAATGACCAATTTTCAAAATCCGCTCGGTTTTAGCCTTTCAGATGAAAAGAAACGTTGTCTTGTTAAGCTACTTCAGCAATACAACGTCTATTTGATCGAAGATGACGTTTATAACGAATTGTATTATGGCGCGGCGAAGCCTTTACCTGCGAAAGCGTTTGATGATAGTGGCATCGTGTTGCATTGTGCTTCTTTTTCAAAATCTTTGGTTGCTGGGTTTCGAATTGGTTGGGTCGCCGCTGGTAGTCGAGCTTTACAGATTCAAAAGATCCAATTGATGAGCACACTGTCAACCAGTGCGTTGGTTCAATTAACGCTCGCCGACTATTTGTCGACTCGGCATTATGAACGTCATTTACGGCTATTAAGAAGAAAGCTAGAACAGCGCAAATTTCAGATTTGGCAATTGTTACGCTCACATCTACCTAAAGACGTGCAAGTAAACTACTCATCGGGGGGTATTTTATTTGGGTCGCTTTGCCTGCTCATGTCAACGCAACAGAGCTCTATAAAATGGCGATTGGCGATGATATTAGTATCGCACCTGGGGAAATGTTTGCAACGACACAACAGTTTCAGCATTGCTTTAGAATGAATGCTTCCCTGGAAGCCACAGACTCTGTCGTAAGCGCTATAGAGCGTTTGGGATTGCTAATTAGGCAATTATTGTAACGGGTCTTACTCGCAATATCTTCCTGATAATAATTAAAGGCTGTCGAGAGACTCGACAGCCTTTATGCTTAGTAAATAACGTTTACTTGTTTTGCGCTATCGATAGCATCGTCAATGGCAGACTCGATAGACTTACGACGCGTCAGGCTGACACCTAAGCGGCGTCGGCCATCGATGTCTGGCTTACCAAATAAGCGAACTTGTGTTTGTGGCGCAGACACGGCTTCACAGATGCCAGAGAAACGAATGTTTTCTGACGTACCTTGACCCAAGATAACCGCGGATGCGGACGGTCCGTACTGTGCAATAGCGTTAATCGGCATGCCAGTAAATGCACGGACATGAAGAGCAAACTCAGACATTTCTTGCGAAATTAGCGTAACAAGACCGAGTATCGTGCGGGCGAGGGGAGACTTCGTTAAAGATGACTTTGTCACCCTTAACGAACAGTTCTACACCAAATAGACCATAGCCACCTAGTGCGTTCACCACTTGCTCTGCACTGTACTCGGCTGCTTTTCTAGCATTTTCTGACATGATTTGGGGCTGCCAAGATTCTCTATAGTCGCCGTCTTCTTGGCGATGCCCAATTGGTGCACAAAAGTGGACACCATCGACAGCTCTTACAGTCAGTAACGTGATTTCATAGTCGAAATCAATAAAGCCCTCAACGATGACACGCCCTGCGCCAGTACGACCGCCTTCTTGAGCATATTTCCATGCGTTATCAATATCTTCTGTCGTTTTGATAACACTTTGCCCTTTACCTGATGAACTCATGACGGGTTTCACAACGCATGGCATGCCTACAAATTCAACGGCACTAACGAAATCGTTATAGTTATCTGCAAAACGATAGGGTGAAGTATTCAAACCTAGCTCTTCAGCGGCAAGGCGACGGATCCCCTCACGATTCATTGTCAGTTTGGTTGCATTTGCTGTTGGTACGACGTTTAGGCCTTGGGTTTCGAGCTCTACAAGCTTCTCTGTTGCAATGGCTTCAATTTCTGGTACGACGTAATCAGGTTGTTCTTTGTGAATCAGTGCCTCGAGTGCATCACCGTCAAGCATGTCTAGTACGTAGCTACGGTGAGCAACCTGCATGGCTGGCGCATCAGGGTATCGGTCACATGCGATGACTTCCAAGCCTAAGCGTTGGCATTCTATGGCGACTTCTTTGCCAAGCTCGCCAGAACCTAGTAATAACACACGGGTAGCACTTTCACGAGTTGCGGTACCAAACATATAAGATCCTTGCACATTCTTCAGGAAAATTTGGGTGAATCATACTGGATTTCACAAAGAAAGCAAACGTTTGCGCTGATGAATTATTTAGTTAATGTATGGTGGATTTTTTCGTAGGGAAAGAGGTGTGGCCGCGGCTAAGCCTATGGACACACCAAGATAAGCAGTGACAGAATTATTGAATGTTTATTTGACGATAGGTACGCACTAAATAGACGCGTATTCAACCTGAATATCAGGGTTAATCGCTTCCAATGTGGCTTGAGTGTCGGCAAGGTGGCTAATCTTTCCGGTAGCCAGCTCTACCAATGCCGCAGATTTGATGTTATCGAGCGATTGACCTGCCAATAACAGTTGTCCAAGTGCGACTTGCAGAGGCGGCAGGCTAGGGTTGAAAGCGGCATTCTCCGCATAAGCACCTTGAAAAGTACGGCCATCGTTAAGCTCTATCGAAACACCGCTGAGGTTCTTGGTATATGGGGCATGACTACGATTGAGTGCGGACACTGCTTTTTCCATTAAGGAACCGACATCATTAATGGTATTGCTGTGTGTCACTGGAGTCATCAATCCTTCGGTGATCCCAAGATCTTTAGGGCCAAACGATTCAGGTAGGTATTCCTGTAATGTC
Source organism: Vibrio sp. GJ43-1 (assembly GCF_055808835.1). Taxonomy (NCBI): domain Bacteria; kingdom Pseudomonadati; phylum Pseudomonadota; class Gammaproteobacteria; order Vibrionales; family Vibrionaceae; genus Vibrio; species Vibrio sp. GJ43-1. The sequence continues at coordinate 1,884,840 of NZ_CM147884.1, forward strand.
TTTGCGTCACGTTCAGGCAATTGGATAACAAGATCTTGAGCGGTGGTAAGCTCGTTCATAAATTGACGACAGTGACCGCAAGGACTGAAGTTAATGGTAATGTCTTTAACGCCAGTTTCCCCTTTCATCCATGCATGACTAATTGCAGATTGCTCCGCATGAACCGTTTGACCAAGCTGAGCGCCAAGAAATTCCATGTTTGCGCCAAAGTAGAGTTTGCCTGACAAGCCTCTCACGATTGCGCCAACATAAAAGTCGGATATTGGTGCATATGAATACGCCGCAGCGAAAGGTAATAATGCTACGCGTAATTCGTTATCGGCGAGCCCAGACACAGACAACAATTCATCAAACTGTGCTGGCGTTAATGTCGCGTCGAAGTTTTTATGAGTGACGATAGGTTTTAGGTATCGGCTAATAGCTTCTGGTGCTTCGGCTAACATTGAATCGAAACGATCCGTCATGCTTGTACCTCTAATTTGGCTAATGTGTTTTTATTCATTCTATGTAACTTAGCAGACAAATAGAGTGATGTTGATCACTCTATTTGATGTAACGTAGGTTAACATTTCACAATTAGAGTGATATCACACCATTTTAGGTTTGGGGTTTACGAACCGAGCAAGGAATGTCACGTAAATCCGAGGGTGTCACATTATTTGTCCTAGCCAAAGCGAAAATGCGAAAAATGAAGGCGCTAACACTGAGGTAATGACACCGCAAATGACCAACGCGAGCGAGCTGAATGCGGCATCTTTTGAATCTTTCTCTGCGCACGTGGCTGTTCCCAGTGCGTGAGAGACCGTGCCCATTGTTAACCCTTTAGCAATTGGGTGAGTCACACCGAGTAATTGATAGAGTGGGTAAGCTAAGATGGCACCAAACAGCCCAACGAGTAAGACGAGGATAGCGGCAATGGCAGGTTCCCCACCTAAATGGCTGGACACTTCCATTGCTATTGGGGTGGTGACAGATTTACCCAGCAGGCTTGCAACTAATGTCATGTCGGCGCCTAACCATACTGCGATTAATGAGGCGGTGAACATTGACCCGATACTACCAACGCTGCAGGCTAAAAGAATAATACGCCAATTGGCTCGAATTTGAGGTATTTGTTCATAGAGTGGATAAGCAAGCGCGACAACCGCTTACTGCAAGAGGAAACTTATCCATTCGTTGTCTTGATAATAGGTGTCAAAAGGGACGTTAAAAATGACCAGTACTGGAATCAAAATGGCGATGCTAATGAGTAGTGGGTTGAACAAAGGGTTCTTCACTCTCTGGGCGATAAAGCGAGCGAAAAAAAACACAATAATGGTCGCAAAAATCCACATTATTTATTCCCCTTCTTTAGAAAACGGTCAAGGAAGACAGAGAGTCCAATGAGGACGATCATCGTGCCACCAATCGCGCTGGCCAATATAGGCAGAGCGTTGTTAATCAACGTGTCGAAGTGGTTCATTAATCCAACACTGACGGGCACAAAAAGCAAAATCATATAGCGAATAAATGCATGGGCACCAGGCTGTACGACTTTGACTGGAATAACCCCGGCCGCCATTAATAAAAACAGTAATAGCATACCAAAGACACTACCTGGGATAGATACATCGAGCAGGGTTTGAATGGTATTTCCCGCAAACAGTGCAGCAAAAATCACAGTGAATGACACTATATAATGAAGCGCAGTTTTGATCATGGCACCCTCATTTTGGTTTGGAACTAGTGAAAGGTCAGTACTAGTTATCAGTAAAGTTAGCGATTGAATGACATTCAGTCACAGATAAAGCACGTATGGATGCCTTATGAAAAGCCATCCATACGTGACGGTCGGGGTAAATTCTACGAGACTAGCTTTTCAACATAGCGGTAGACGGATTTTAATACGGTCATTTTTTGTTCATCAGATTCGTTATTGAGTACCAGATTTTCAAGATCAAGCATGTAGTTTTCAATTTTGTTTTCAAATCGCTCTCTACAATGGTTTGCCCACTTCAACTGTTCATGTTCGTCGAGTGTCCAAGGATAGTGGCGAGCACGGTATCTGAACAGTAACGGCTCAATTCTTGAGTCACTAAAAGAAATGTCTAGCGCGGCCAAATTATTTGGTTCGGTTTCTAGAATGATATCCATTGCCGCGCGGTCAGACGGTGAGAAGAAAGCACTATAGAGTTGGGTGTCTACATCGTTGTTGTTATCAAACTCACGTTCGATGTTGTATAGCCCGATAAGTTTTTCACGAATTTCAGGGTGCTGCTTAAGAAGTGCGAGATTCGTAAGGCATTGCTGACGGTCTATCCCTATCACTTCAGCGTTTTCAGCCGTAAGTGTTTTGGCTGGCGCTAAAATAGGACACTTGTTTAAATGAATGAGCTTCAGTGGCACGGGGAGTTCATTCGGCGCTAAGTTTTCGCGCTTGGTGTAGAGTCGATCATGTAACTCTTCAACCGATAAATCCAAAATAGGTTGAGGGTCTTTCGCAAGGTCTGCAACGATGACGGCATTTTGATTGGTCGGATGCCAAGCAATCGGCACTACCCAACTGGTATATTGACATTCTCTTCCGAGCATACCCGACACATGCATAAGGGGCGTCATGTTTACGATGTCGACGAGTTCATTTAATTTACGCTTATTCCGCATCGAATAAAAGTAATCAAAGAGTTTGGGTTGTGCATTCTTAACGATTTTTGCCAATTCAATCGTGGCGATAACATCGGCCATTGCGTCATGCGCATTGCTATGTTCAATACCATTTGCAACGGATAAGTGCTCAAGCTTGAAGCTGGTAAAACCATCGTCGTTCTCTGGCCACTTAATCCCATCTGGACGTAAAGCATGGCAGGTACGCATTAAGTCCAATAAATCCCAACGAGAGTTACCATTTTTCCAACTCCAAGCATAAGGGTCGATAAAGTTTCGGTAACACGTATAGCGTGTCACTTCATCGTCAAATCGTATACTGTTGTAGCCTAAGTTAGTGGTGTTAGGTGTCGCTAATTCATGGTGTATTTTTGCAATAAATTCTGGCTCTGGCAGCCCTTTTTCTATACACAACTGCGGGGTGATGCCCGTAATTAGAGCCGCTTCCGGAGAGGGTAAGTAGTCAGAGGGCGGTTGGCAGTAGATGACGAGGGGTTCGCCAATAATATTGAAATCCATATCTGTTCTAACACCAGCAAATTGACAGGGCCGATCGTTTGCTGGGCTGATTCCCCAAGTTTCATAATCAAAAAAGAAATAACTGGGTTCTTGTTGCTGGGACATGGTCTTTCCTTAGTTCCTATCAGAGAGTGGCTGATGGAGGTCATAACTGAAGTTCACGCATCCAATCTGAGTGGTGGTTGGGTATTCTCCAATCTGTTGACGATGAGTGTCAGTGCGATGGAGTCTTACTCACGGTTTGCGCTCTCTAGCAGTTTGGTACAGAGATAATATCTATTAGACCACTGAGCTATGTTCATGGCAAACGAGATCACCGTTTATATCTAAGGCAAAAACGAAGATTCGATGGTGACGAATGTTTATTTGCTCGAATGTTGAGCAGTTTCTATTGCGTTGCCAGTTCATGGTCGTTTTGCTATACAGCATATAACTCGCGGCGATGTTTATGCTAACGCACATTTATGGTCACTAAAGGTAGGAAAGGTCATAGGGTATGCCTATGACCTTTCGTTAACCATGCCGCTATTCAACAAAGGAAAAACAAAAAATTGTCTTTAGGTGTGCGCTAAGATGTTAACTTGCTTGTCGAGTTTTTCAATTAGTACGTCACGCTTGAATGGTTTGGGCAGGTAGTCATCCATGCCACAGTCAAAGCACTTTTGTATATCGTCATCAAGAACCGAAGCGGTGAGCGCGATAATATGTTTTTTGGCAAGATTATGTGATCGCTCATAGGCTCGAATAGCTTCTGTGGCGTCAAAACCATCCATTACTAGGCATCATACAGTCCATGAGAATCAGTCCTATGTGCTGGTGCTGTTGTTGATAAATAGTCAGTGCTTCTTGTCCATCATTAGCAAGCAGGTAACTGATACCCAGTTTGTTTAAATTGATCGTCACAATTTGTTGGTTTACCTTATTGTCTTCAACAATCAGAATCTTAGAACCAGAACTAATGTTAGTTGTAGTTTTGCTTGTTATAGGCTCGGAAGTAGCTTCTTGCTCTAATACAGATTTAATTGTATTACTTAGCCTTGCCCCTAAAAGCGGATAAGTAATAAACGCCGATACCGCGAAGTCATGGTAGTGGTCGTGCGTTTGGTTGTCTTTTAAGAAGATGACACGATGCTGAGCAATTATCTTTTCGTACTGGTGGTAGGTGTCAGCATCGTCAATAATGATCACTGTCTGCTTAGAAATGGCTATGGATGACAGAGAATCAGGCGTTATTTGTTGTGATGGGAAGCCGTAACGATTCAACTCTTCAATTAAAAGTGGCTTTTCTTTCATTGATACATAGACAACCGTTGTTTCCGTTTGTTGGGTTAATTGTTGGTCATCTGTGTCAAACGATAAGATAAATGAGAATTCACTGCCTCGTCCTTTAAGTGAGTTGAGCGCAATTTCGCCACCCATCATAGTGATCATTTTAGATGAGATGGCCAAACCAAGTCCGGTTCCTCCGTATTGTTGAGATGTGGAAGTATCCTCTTGTTGAAATTCTTCAAAAATGTGCGCTTGTTTATTCGTGTCAATGCCAATCCCAGTATCTTTTACCGCTAGAAACACCGTTACGGAGTTTGCCTGTTGTTTAACAAGTGAGGCGATAAATGTGATTGTGCCAGCTTCAGTAAATTTGATGGCATTGGAGGCAAGGTTCATTAATACTTGCCTGACTTTTTGTTCATCGGCTTTAACATAATTGGGCAGAGTAGAATCAATCTCCATCGCCAACTCAATCCCTTTCTGCTGAGCTTTAGGGGCGATGAGTGCCGCTGTATCAAAGAATACTTCTTTAATAGCACAGGTATGTGGGCAAATCTCTAGATGGCCAGACTCTATTTTGGAGAGATCTAATATATCATTGATGAGCATAAGCAAGGTTTGGGAAGAGGAGCTAATGGTCGACAAATAGTCTTTTTGAAGCGCACTCAGCTTTGAGTCAGACAAAATTTCGGTCATGCCCAATATACCATTGAGTGGGGTTCTTATCTCATGGGACATGTTGGCCAAAAATGCGCTTTTTGCTCTATTCGCTTGCCTTTCATGCTCTCTGGCGGTGATGAGTTCAGTTTCCAATATTGAAGTTTGTCGAATGACATACAGCAAGGTCAGGATAATCGCGACGATTAGCGCGATAGTGGCGAACATTCTGTAATTGTCGTAAATCGAAATCTTATTGGCAATTTGATTGGGGAGTACATCGAACAAAGCATTGAGCTTAGTTTCTAATTGATGAACTGTTGCCCTAAGAGCGCCGTGGCGGCCTTCATTGTGTGTATAACCAAATTCTTCATACGCAGACTGCAGGGCATAGAAGGCAAACTTGAACTCTAAAAAGGCCCTAAATAGTGCAAAGGATTGAGGCTGTTTAGAAATGTCGCTTTCCATTTGTTTGAGAATGCGTTCAAGCCGAGGTAGGGTCTCAATGTCAAAATCAGAGAAAAACTGATACATCAGGTCCTGCATTGTCAACGCTGTGTAGTCTAATGTTGTGTTATTGGCCTTGATTAATTCATGGCCAAACTTTAACGACTGCTCTCTTAAATTATCAATGAGCCCGTTCTGGTGTTCATTCCCATGAATCATGACAACTAAGTCAGCCAGCGAGAAAAAGGACTGCACATAGTCGTCAATATACGCCAACGCATATTGATTTGAATAATCCGTCTCAATGCCAGATTGAATGATTTTGACATTGACGTCACCGAGTTGCCCAATCATCGCGTTATAGCTCGTTTGCATTTTTTCAATATATTCAGGATCAACTCGCGCGATAAAATCCTTTTCATGACGTCTCATCAATAACATGCCATTTGAAGCAGTAAGGATGTCGGACTTTAGCGTTGTTAACTGACTTTTTGCCTGCTCAACTTTGTATTCTGTATAAAAAACAGGGTAAGGAAGAATAAAACGATGGCAGACCCTGCAATCAATGTTTTACGAATGTTATGAGCGTGATAATGGTTAGCCATCCACATGAGATCCAGGTCCTTTTGGTCGTACCGAAACGGTGAGTTCATGTACCGTCTGTTAAGAGTAACAAAAATGTCACAATCATGGAAAAGAGTCTGGCGTTACGCGAACATTTTGTGAGTATTTTATAGAATATTGGGATTTGCGTAGGAAAAAGTACCAATAAAACAAGGATATTGAGAACTATGTCGATAAAGATACATTTGGCGTTAAGCAAAGCCGTAGCATGTCGATACAGTACGGATGTTAGTTTATATATTGGAGATATACACAATGTGGTTTAATAATTTAAGCCTCAGAATCAAGGTAATGATACTCGGATTATGTTGATGGCAATAATATTTGGTGGTTTGGTGATCTACAACGCGCTGCTTTTTAGCAAGCAGGCGGCGATTAATGACCGTCTCAACGATGAAATACAACCAGTGATGAATTCTCTGGAAGATGCGTACCGAGATTTCTACCAAGTATCGACAGCAGGTTATGCGTTTATTATTGCAACAGCTGATCCCCAAGAGGTAGAAAAGCAGCGTTTTGAATTTGAAGATAACGCTTATAATGCCGTACCACGTGTAAGTAAGGTGCAAGAGTTGATTGACTCTGGTGTATTAGATCGCCGTTTTTACCCGTATTTAAAACAGTTGATCTCTGATACTAAAGTGTTTGTTAATGAGTATGAAAAGCTGTTTGCTTCTCCGAGTAATGCGTATCAGACGTTTACTCAGAACGAAAAAATGATCACTGGTCTCTTTGTGGATATACGCAGTAACTTAAAGGTGATTCTTGACGAGATTGAGCGATTGCAAGAGCAAGCACGATTAGATAGTGATCAGGCAGTCAAAGAAGCTGAAATCGCCATTGAAGTGGGTACGGTTATTGCGATATTACTTGCACTGACAGTTGCAGCCTTTGTATCGAAACTGATTGTTGCTCCGGTGATCGTACTTGAAAAGTCGATGGCAGAAATCGCTTCTGGCGATGGTGATTTGACTCAGAGAGTGCAGGTTGAATCAACGGATGAAATCGGTCATTTAGCCGAATCATTCAACCAGTTTGTTGAACGGATTCAGGGCACCGTTTCTGAAGTCGTTGACTCAACGTCGGAAGTGAGAGAGCACACGTCGGTGTTGATCCAGTTAGCGGGACAAATTACTCATGCTTCCTTGTCCCAACAGCAAGAAAGCGAAATGGTTGCTACGGCCATTAATGAAATGAGAGCGACGAGCGACAACGTTAGTCAAAATGCACATGAAGCGGCTCAGGCGACGGACCGAAGTGCCGATGAAGCTCGTCACGCTAATGAGGGGATTGGTCTTACGGTATCTTCAATAGAAGGCTTGGCGCAAGAGCTGATTACCTCTGAGGAAAGTGTCCATAGATTAACCAGTGACGTGACGAATATCGCTTCTGTACTGGATGTGATACGCGGAATAGCAGAGCAAACCAACTTACTTGCCCTGAATGCCGCTATTGAGGCAGCTAGAGCCGGTGAGCAAGGACGGGGCTTTGCTGTCGTTGCGGATGAAGTTCGCTCTCTAGCGAGTAAGACTCAAGAAAGTACGGGTGATATTCAAACCATGATCGAGCGCTTACAGCAAGGGGCATCGGTTATGGTACAAGCGATGGAATCCAGTCGTGCTACCAGTAACGAAACCATCAGCTTAGTGCAAACAGCTTCAACCTCGCTGGCTGAAATTACTCATTCAATTACCATTATTAATGAAATGAATGCGCACATTGCTACTGCGGCAACGGAACAAACCGCGGTCAGTGAAGAGTTAAATGGCAGTATTCAAAAAATAGCGTCGGACAGCCATAAAATGTCCGATATTATCAAACAGGCAGAGCACGCATGCATCACTCTTGAGGCAAGATGTGAAAATCTTGATAGAGCGGTGGGTCAGTTTAAGGTCTGATCAATTCGTCCAAATTAGCGCTTACAAGACGCATTTAAAAATACGAGGTTAGAATAGAGTCGCATACCCCTTATGGGTTATGTGACTTTGATCGTATTTACGAATGCTCTATTGCACGGCAAAACATCTCCCTAAAACAGTGCAGAAAAATTAAAGAATGTAACAGAGTGCATCCTTTCGTAAACCAAATAAAATGCTTAGTCGTAATTCTCATATTATTCACATACTTACATTGTTAGATCTAATAGATGTAATAATTGAAACCGTTACTGTCAGATGTGCTATTTCTGACATGAAAATAACACTTTAAGTGCGACGTAATAACACATGGGTAAATGTTTATTCTTATCAATGGCTTAGTAGGTGTGTGATTTTGTGATTTAAATTGAAAATATGAGACTTGTCAATTTCATTCTGATGTGTGATGGCTAGCCACTAATTGTCTATCGACCACAATTAATTGCTGTATATATATTAAGTTTTTATTAACATTAATTTGATTAGAAAAACTGTAATGTTTGCAATGTAAATTAAACGATAAATATAAATGGCATCCTGAATTATAGAGGAACTTAAGTTTAGGTAGCTATTAGGTTAGGTAAATTATTAGTTGGTTGTTAGGAATGGAGTCAGGAATGAAAAAGCTTGCGTTAATTACTGGGTCAAAGGGTGGTATAGGTTCAGCAATATCCTCCCGTCTGGTAGAAAACGATTATCGGTTGATCGCTACATATTATACAGGGAATTATGAGTGTGCTAAGGAATGGTTCGAATCTAAGGGATTTACCGATGATCAAGTACGTTTATTTGAACTGGATGTAACCAATACAAATGAATGTCAAAAAAAGCTTGAAGAAATTCAAGAAGAGGAAGGCACATTTGATTTAGTGGTTAATAATGCTGGCATTACTCGAGACGGACAATTCAAAAAAATGTCTGCTGAGGCGTGGTTTGACGTGATTAACACCAATTTAAATAGCGTCTTCAATGTGACCCAGCCTCTATTTGCTGCAATGTGCGAAAAGGGTGGCGGACGTGTCATCAATATATCCTCAGTAAACGGTCAAAAAGGTCAGTTCGGTCAAGCTAACTATTCTGCCGCAAAAGCAGGCATGATTGGTTTTACCAAAGCGTTAGCAGCAGAAGGTGCTCGCTCAGGTGTGACCGTCAATGTCATTGCTCCGGGTTACACTGGAACGCCAATGGTAGAGGCGATGCGTGAAGACGTACTTGATTCCATTAAAAGTACTATCCCACTCAAACGACTCGCTAAGCCTGAAGAAATAGCGGCAGCTGTTGCGTATTTAGCAAGTGATGAAGCTGCATACATTACTGGTGAAACACTGTCAGTCAATGGCGGCTTGTACATGGCATAAGGGAGAACACCGATAATGAAAAAAGTATACATCGTCGCAGCGAAACGCACACCAATTGGCAGTTTTGGTGGTAGTTTGAAAAATTGCTCGGCAGGTGACTTAGCCGCGCAAGCCATAAAAGGGGCGCTTGCATCTTGCGCTGTTAATGAAACAGACATTGATGAAGTCATTGTTGGAAATGTGATTAGCGCCAACCAAGGAATGGGTGTAGGACGACAGGCTGCAATTTTTGCGAATATCCCTGACTATGTTCCCGCATATTCTATCAATATGGTGTGTGGCAGCGGGATGAAATCAATTATGGACTCCGTCTCGCATATTAGAGCGGGGGAAGCTGATGTCGTCGTTGCTGCGGGCGTTGAAGTCATGTCGCAGATTCCTTTTGCTTTGCCAGCCAACGTTCGTTCCGGCAATAAAATGGGAGACATGTCAGCGAAAGATCTCCTTGTTTCTGATGGTTTAACGGACGTGTTTAATGGCTATCACATGGGAGTGACGGCTGAAAATGTCGCTCGTGAAGTCAACATTTCTCGTGAAGACCAAGATGCCTATGCACTGGAAAGTCAAATGAAGGCGGTTGCCGCGATTGAAGCAGGAAGATTCAGTGATGAAATCGTACCAGTCGATATTAAGATTAAGCGCCAACCTGCTCAGTTTACTACTGATGAGTATCCTAAATCTGATGCAACGCTAGTAGGGTTGGGTAAATTAAGACCTGCGTTTGACAAAGAAGGCACGGTGACGGTCAAGCAATGCTTCAGGCATTAATGATGGAGCAAGCGCAGTCGTCATCGCTTCTGAAGATGCCGTTGAGCGCTTAGGATTAACCCCTCTTTGTGAAATAGTTTCAACGGCGCAAACAGGTCTAGATCCTAAAGTTATGGGGTTAGGACCAGTAAAGGCGGTACAAAAAGCGTTAGAGAAAGCGGAGCTTTCTGTAACAGATGTTGATACGTTTGAGTTTAATGAAGCATTTGCAGCCCAAGCGTTAGGCGTGATTAGACGTTTGGCTGATGAGTGTTCAGTATCGTCTGAATCCATTATTGAAAAATCCAACCCAAACGGTGGCGCGATTGCCCTTGGGCATCCGCTAGGTGCTTCAGGAAATCGTATTGTAGTCACATTAATTCATGAAATGATACGCGAACTTCACACTTATGGGGCAGCGACATTATGTGTGGGTGGTGGCATGGGTACAGCAGTTATTCTAAAACGCTGTTAACCTAGTTTATATATTACCAACATATAGTTTTATGACGTTATTAATTAAATGCTTAACTTATATTTTTTAGGAGAACGACTATGTACACGGATATTTTTAAATTAATCAATGAACAGTCAGAAAAAACATTGGAACCATATGCGAAATTTAGCAAGTTAATGACAAAGAATGTGGAAACACTGACTGAGTTGCAACTTAATGCCATGAAAACTTATAGTGAATTAGGTTTGTCTCAAATGAAAGCGGTCGCGGAAGTAAAAGATATTTCTTCTTTGACGGTATTTAATACTCAGCAAGTGACGTCACTTACTCGCTTGTCTCAACAAATGATGGATGACAGCAACAAACTTCAACAGGTTGCTAAAGAATTTAAAGACGATATTGAAACATTGACTACCGAGACAATGAAAACTAATACGCCAGCTTAATCTGGCAGTAAGTATATGTTAGGGGTTTCGGGGTACATCGTATCTCGTGCCCCTTTTTTAATTTTTAGAAAAGGGTTTGAATTATGTTTCAAAACTTCTTTTCGGACTACCTTGTGACATTGCAGGAAAGTAACCAGCGATGGTGGAAAGATTTCGAGCAGGGCAAGGCAGCCGTTAATAATCCGCTTTCAAAAGCGATGCAAGAACTCAATATAGAGGATTCAGCAGAATTCATGGATAAAGCATCTAAGCAGCCTGCAGCGATGCTAGATGTTCAAATGAAATGGTGGATGCAACAGTTAGAAATTTGGCAGCGTGCTGCCCTTCATAATGATAAAACAGATGTAGTATCGGTGGAGAAAGGTGACCGTCGTTTTGAAGACGCAGCATGGAAAGATGAAGCCTTCTATAGCGTAATCAAGCAGTCTTACGTACTGTTTAGCCAAACTTACCTTGAGACCATAAATGCTGTTGAAGGTGTCGATGAGAAAGCGAAAGAAAGGTTGGCTTTCTTTTCTAGACAAACCTTGAACGCGTTGTCTCCAAGTAACTTCATCGCGACTAATCCTGAGTTACTTCAGTTAACCTTGGAGCAAAACGGAGAGAATTTACTCGCGGGCATGCAGCAACTTCAAGAAGATATGGAAGCCAGTGCTGATGTGCTTAAGATCAGAATGACCAATACGAAGTCGTTTGATATTGGTAAGCACGTAGCCAATACAAAGGGTGATGTCGTTTTTAAGAACGAGCTCTTTGAGTTGATTCAGTATCGCCCGTTAACTGAAGCGGTTAATTCGACGCCGCTACTCATTGTTCCGCCTTTTATTAACAAATACTACATCCTCGATCTTCGAGAAAAAAATTCGATGGTGAAGTGGCTCTTAGAACAAGGTCATCCTGTTTTTATGATGTCGTGGCGTAACCCTGGCGCAGAGCAAGCAACAACAGAATTTGGTGACTATGTTACTGAAGGCGTTGTAAAAGCCGTGTCAGCCATTGAGGCGATCACAGGGCAAGAGCAAGTGAATGCTGCGGGTTATTGCATTGGCGGCACTGTGCTAGCGTCAACTGTTGCGTATTATGCGGCAAAACGAATGAAAAAACGCATAGCGTCGGCGTCATTTTTCACGACGCTTTTAGATTTTGAACAACCTGGTGAGGTGGGCGCGTACATCAATGACACTATCGTTAGTGCTATCGAGGCACAGAATAATGAACAGGGTTATATGGATGGTCGTTCTTTAAGTGTGACCTTTAGCTTGTTACGCGAGAACAGTTTGTATTGGAACTACTATATAGACAACTATCTAAAGGGAAACAGCCCGGTTGATTTTGATTTACTGTATTGGAACAGTGACAGCACCAACGTAGCGGCAGCAACACATAATTTCTTGCTACGGAAATTATATTTAGAAAACCAATTAGTCCAGAATAAAGGCGTCAAGGTGGGAGGCGTGTGGATTGATTTGAATAAAATCCGTATTCCAAGTTATTTCGTCTCTACTAAAGAAGATCATATTGCTTTGTGGCAGGGGACCTATCGAGGTGCATTACAGGTAGGTGGAAACAAGACCTTTGTTCTGGGCGAGTCTGGTCATATTGCTGGCATCGTTAACCACCCAGCAAAGGAGAAGTACGGTTTTTGGACTAACTCTACGCTAGAAGAATCTGCCGATGATTGGATGAACAACGCAGAGCATCAAAAAGGGTCTTGGTGGATTCATTGGGATCAATGGTTAAGCCAATTTAATGCGGATGAAAAGGTAGCCCCTTATCCTGTAGGTAATGACGCGTTTCCAGTGCTGTGTGATGCGCCGGGTCAATATGTGCTGCAAACGCTACCCGTTGAAAGCTCAATACCAAACTCGGATGACAATCATTCAAGAGTTGAAGTTTCAGAAAGCACATGAAGCGGAACTCAAGCGTTGGTACCTATTGCCTCAAAAAATGAAATGAAGAGTTTTCAAAACAAGCAAGGTAAATGAAGTGAGTGTAGAAGTCCAAATATGGCTTCTACACTGCTACTACTACTACTACTACTGCTTACAGCCAAACTTCTCTAAGCCCAAATTCATGGCTTAGGGCTTCTTACGTCTTCTATTTTTGTCTTCCTAGATTCATCTGCAATGAGTAATGTTCAATACGTAACGCCTTAGCATGTATCCGTAAAATACTTTAAATGTTTTGATAATGGCATAAAATACGGACTGTATTTTCAAGTATTGAGGTTGTCATGGATATTGAAACGTTAGAACAAAAAGTCAGCTATATTTTGGGGCGAGAAGTGGCCGCAGAGTTAGCGAAAAAATCGTTTCCTAAAATGAACATCAAAATTATCCAAGAAGCTATTATGGACACGTTTTTGCAAAAAGAATGGCCTTTTGATCCTAACGGTGCGGAATCGTTGAAAGCAGAACTTGAAGAACAAAGAAAGCAGGCGGAAACGACACTAGAACAACAAAAAGCCAATTATGAGCGTGAGTTTTTCACTAAAAATGGCCAGCGTGACACGGTATTGAGCCATAGCTCTGGGATTCAATATGAAATCCTAAATGAAGGAAGTCACCCCGCAGAAGTAACACCAAAGAGTCGTTTATCTGTGCGTCATAAAACTTGGTTATTGAATGGGCAGTTAGTGGATGGCTCTGCACATTTACCTGAACCAATGACCGTACAGCTACAGCAAGTACCATTAGCATGGATGGTGGCGTTGAAAGAAATGAATGTTGGTGCAACGTGGCGTTTGTATGTACCTAGTCATCTAGCTTACAAAGAGAATACTCATCAAACAGTTCCTGCTGATACTGCGGTCATCTTTGATTTGCACATAGAGCAAGTAACCTAATAGAGAGCAAGTTACTTAATAGAATGCGAATGGTTAAATCAAAATACCCAGTGTTTAGCACTGGGTATTTTTGTTTTTAGTAGCATGATTTTTAAAAAACAGAATGATATTAATTTTTCTAATGTCATTATCAAAAGATAGTAATATATCAAATGTGATGATATGTGAAATTTTACGCTGAATTTTTATTATTGTTCGGGTGATTGTGTTAATGGCTTGTTGGTTGCGGGTCGTTTTTGTGTGAGCACGGTCACGATGCGGATTAGCGAAACAAATTTGTCATTCTAATTTGACGGGTCTTGCTGCTAATCTGCAGGCGCTTTTGATGACGCCATCAGTAAGCACTATAAAAATAAGGAGTAATTATGACTAATGCAAAGAAACCAATGTCACTCACGACACGAGTGATTATCGGTATGGTTGCTGGTATTTTAACGGGCTTCGCAATTCGAGGCTTATTTGCTGAAAATGGATTTGTCGACGCATACATTGTAAATGGTCTTTTTGAAGTTGGCGGTCAAATCTTTATTGCCAGCCTGAAAATGCTTGTTGTGCCACTGGTCTTTGTTTCTCTTGTTTGTGGTACTAGTTCACTAAAAGATGTGACAACACTCGGTCGATTGGGCGGAAAAACAGTTTTGTTTTATGTAGCGACAACCGCGGTTGCTATCACATTAGCCTTGACCATGGGAACATTATTCCAGCCAGGACAAGGCGCTGATTTAACCGCAGCCAGTACTTTTGCTTCCGCAGAGGCTCCGTCGCTAGGTCAAGTGATCATCGACATGTTCCCAACTAACCCGATCAGCGCAATGGCTGAAGGGAAAACACTTCAAGTTATCGTGTTTGCAGTACTGTTTGGTATTGCTATCAGTGCGGCTGGTGAGCCAGGTGAACGCATTGCAGCTATGTTTAGAGATTTGAACGATGTCATAATGAAGCTTGTTGCTTTACTGATGAACATCGCACCTTTTGGTGTCTTCTTCCTAATGGCTAAGTTATTTACTCTAGTTTGGGGCTGAGTGCCATCTTTAACTTGGCTGAATATTTCCTAGTATTGACTGCTACATTATTGCTACACGGCCTTGTTACTTATAGCGTGTTGTTAAAGTCATTCACGGGCCTGAGTCCACTGACATTTTTGAAAAAAATGGAAGATGCGATTATGTTTGCATTTTCAACGGCATCATCCAACGCAACCATTCCGGTTACAATGGAAACGGCGCAAAACCGTCTAGGGGTAGACAATAGAGTGTCGTCATTTACCATTCCGTTAGGGGCAACCATCAATATGGATGGTACTGCAATCATGCAAGGTGTCGCGACAGCATTTATTGCTCAAGCGTTTAACATCGACCTGACGATGGGAGACTACTTGACAGTGATTCTAACGGCGACCATTGCCTCAATCGGTACTGCTGGCGTTCCTGGTGTAGGTTTGATTATGCTAGCGATGGTTCTTAACCAAGTTGGCTTACCTCTTGAAGGCATTGCTTTAATTATGGGTGTCGATCGTCTGCTTGATATGATCCGTACGGCGGTCAATATTACACGGTGATAGTGCAGTAACATGTATTGTAGCCAAATCTGAGGGTTCGTTAGATATTGAGAAATTTAATGACCCGGCAGCAGGACAAAAAGAAGAAACCGTCGAACTAGTTCGAACGTAAAGTAGCATAATAACAGCGTTATTTTTCATAACGTTCGAATAGAGATAAAAACCAGTGAATAGACATTCACTGGTTTTTTTGTTTACATTAAACGGTTTTTAAATAAAAGTGGGCAACTCGTTGGGAGTACCAACGTTATGGCCAGTGGCAAGACGCGAAAGGTGATTGTAGTGTCTGCCAGTGGTTCACCATCTAAATTCGTTGGCATGATACTGTCTGACTCCCACTCAATGGTTTTAACTTGGTTACGTTTTACAAACTGACCAGAAAAGTGGTCTTCTTGCATCAACTCATCGAGAACGGTTGGAATATCAGAAGGCGCAAACTCTTCTAAAGAAACAACATCTAAATATCCATCATCAATATACGCCGTAGGGGCAAGAGCTTGTCCGCCCCCGGCCATACGACCATTGCACACAGCCCCAATAACAATATGACTCTCGACAGTGTGACCGTCATATTTCACGGTGCCCTGAAAGGGTTGAAAGTTGATCGCTTGAACGAGTCCGGCTAGTGTGTAGGCGCCACCACCCAGAAAGTTCTTTAAAGGAATAGGGGTGTTTGCGGTCACTTGTGCACCAAAACCCGCCGTCGCGATATTAATAAAGTGTCGCTGATTCGCTTGAGCGGCGTCCACAGCGAACGCTTTTCCGGTGAGTGCGAGTTTTAACGCGTCATAGGGGTTGTCGGTTGGAATAGTGCAGGCGCTTGCAAAGTCATTAGCGGTTCCCAGCGGCAAAATCGCTAATTCTATGTTAGCGGCCTTGTTTCTCAGTAAAGCGTCGACCACTTCGTTGACGGTGCCGTCACCACCGCCCGCAATAATACGCTGAACCCCTTGTTCGTAAGCTTCTGTGACTAATCGGTTAATGTCACCAGCTTCCCAAGTCACGCGCACTTCAATACCATAACCTTCAGCACGAAGTTGGGTCACCGCTTGTCTAATATCATCTTGTGCGGCTTTTTTACCGTTCAGAAGTAGGCGTATCGTCATGATGGCTCCATCGTATTGTGTGATTGTGAAGTAGATGACAGTGCTGTATTGATGATAGCGTTATCCATTACAGCACTATTCTTGTTACGACAATTTAACTACCAGAATCTTTGTTACTAGAGTACAAAAGTTTCAATGGCTTTGGCGACACCGTCGTTGTCGTTACTATCGGTAATATAATCGGCTAAGGCTTTGGTTGCCTCCATAGCATTTGCCATTGCCACGCCTTTTCCAGCAAACTTAATCATATGGTGGTCGTTTTCAGCATCACCGAAACACATCACTTGATCGGCGGAAATACCCAGTTGTTTTGCGACAACACTAACGCCTTCTCCTTTATTGCTTAAAGGATTAAGAAACTCTAAGAAGAATGGCGCGCTTTGCACAATAGTATAGGTGTCTTTAAACGAACTCGGAATATGAGCAATGCCTTCAGTTAGTTGACTAGGTTCGCCTACAATCATTGCTTTGATGATGTGGTGGTCATCTTCTAATTGGTCAAAATCGTACACTGTGATATCGAGCTTGTTGATCTCGGCTTCATGATCGGTATAGGGATTTGACTCAGTTGTGATAAGGCCTAGCTTTTGGCTAAATGCATGGCAATATAAACCAAGTTGTTTGGCAAGAGAGGCGATCTCTTTTGCGCTGCGTCCATCGATGATTTGTTGGTGAAGAACCTCACCACTATGCGTTCTTTGCACAAATGCACCATTGAAGTGAATGATGTAGTCATCGGGTGAATTTAGCCCTAACTCATTGACTGAATCAAGCATCCCATTGATTGGACGACCGGATGCCAGTACGACAGTAACGCCTTTTTCTTTCGCAGATTGAATAGCGCGCTTAGTGCGCTCGGAGATTTTTTTATCAGACGTGAGGAGGGTGCCATCCATGTCAATGGCGATGAGTTTATACACAATAACTTACCTTAAAATAAAACAATGCCGCTAGAATAAAAAAACTCTAAGAGAACTACCAGACATTTAGCTGATGACTTTGTATTGAATTTCTAATACGCATACTTTAAGGTCTGCACATCGGTTATCAATAGTCATGATTAGCAGCGTTTAATGAATAATATGCAATACAAAATCAACGAAATGTTTGAAACCATTCAAGGTGAGGGTGTTTATACTGGTGTCCCTGCGGTGTTTGTTCGTTTACAGGGATGCAGTGTCGGTTGTGCTTGGTGCGATACTAAGCAGACCTGGCTGGCGGAGAAGGATGATGAGCGAACATTTGGAGAAGTCATTGTAAAGCAAGGCGATGATCCTACTTGGTACTCTGCTTCCGCGAGCGATGTGATTGCTCAGTACAAAGCATTGGGTTACAACGCTAAACATATTGTTATCACCTCTATGGCGAGCCATGTGAATTTGATCTTCTTCCGTTAACTCAGGCCTTTGAGTCGATCGGCTGTCATTGTCAGATTGAAACCAGTGGTACATCCCCAGTTAGCGTTACCGAAAATACATGGGTGACAGTGTCACCAAAGATAGCGATGAAAGGCAAGTTACCAGTCCTACCATCAGCGCTAGAAAGAGCAAATGAAATCAAGCACCCAGTGGCAACGCAGAAAAATATAGACCAGCTTGATGAACTACTCGTAGGTGTGGCATTAAAGCCTAACGTTGAGATTGCCTTACAACCCATCAGCCAAAAATTACGGGCGACTGAGCTGTGTATTGAAACGTGTATTAAGCGTAATTGGCGTCTCTCAGTTCAAACACATAAATATCTCAGTATCGCGTAATAGGATTAGGAATAACGAGAATGAAAAAAGCCGTCGTCGTATTTAGTGGGGGGCAAGACTCCACTACGTGTTTAGTGAAAGCGTTGCAGGAGTACGATGAAGTACATGCCATTACGTTTGACTATGGGCAGCGTCATAAGTTAGAAATTGAAGTCGCACAAGCATTAGCCAAAAAGCTGGGTGTTGCCGCGCATGAAGGTTATGGATGTAGGTTTGCTAAATGAACTCGCGATAAGCTCACTTACCCGCGATGATATTCCTGTGTCACATGAACTTGGTGAAAATGGCTTACCAAATTCATTTGTGCCAGGCCGTAACATTTTGTTTTTAACGCTTGCTGGAATATATGCATACCAAATTGGCGCACAGAGTGTGATTACAGGGGTCTGTGAAACGGATTTTTCTGGCTACCCTGACTGTCGTGATGAGTTTGTAAAGTCGATGAATACGGCTTTAATTCAAGGGATGGATAGAGCGTTTACTATTGAAACACCACTTATGTGGTTGGACAAAGCCGAAACGTGGGCGCTTGCTGACCAGTATCAAGCGTTAGCGTTAGTACGTGAAGAAACGCTCACTTGCTATAATGGCGTGATTGGAGATGGGTGTGGGGATTGTCCTGCGTGTGATCTTCGGAAAAATGGGCTACAGCACTACTTGGATAACAAACAAGCTGTGTCAGACTCTCTAACGAAAAAGCAAGCGGGATAAACGGTATTGTTTACAAAAGGTATTGTTTATAAACGGTATTGTTTAATAGGTATGTAATTTAGTATTGACATAAAAATAGAGGCAAAAGCCTCTATTTTTATATGTGTTATGAGTTACGCGTTCTATTTCAGGTACAGCTTAGCGAGATCAGATGGTTCTAATTCTTTACCATCTAACTGTGTGTTCCAGTTTGCACCAATTAAAACCCCATCTTCAGCAAGAGTTAGTAACCAATCTTCCACAAAGATATCTAACGGAATGTGTAACACTTCAAAATCGGCCCACTCTTCGACATTATGTAATTTTGCTTCTTCTTCTGAAGACCAAAATGGCATTACTTCAGAATTTTCGAATTCCGTTGAGTCACATGCCAGCCAACCTTCTTCGTTTCGTAAACCCCAAACTAGCTCAGTAGCTTTGGTTTCACGAATGAAAAGTTCTAGGTTTTGCGCGACATCTGAAGTCAATTTGCTCATGATTTTTATACTCTTAGTAATAACTGCGTTAAGAGTAGCACGAGTTGTAAAAGAACTAAATGAACGGCATTAAAAAGGGCAGTCGATTTGACTGCCTTTAAAGAAAATAGCGCCAAAATGGACGGCTACTTGTCAATTTTGGTGAATATGGTCCATTGTTTTTCTACTTCACCCTTGTAGCCGACGACAGATGCGACAACTTTTCGGTTCATTGCATGAGAGAACTCATTCGAACCAAGCTCTTCTGGCTTGGTGTCACCGAATCCGACAATAGTGAGCCTGTTAGGCGAGATACCATTATTGATGATCGCTTGCCTCACCGCATCGGCGCGGTTTTGAGATAACACTAAATTCTTTTCTGGATTACCAACAATGCTGGCATAGCCTTGAATTTCAATGGTGGTATCTGGGTAAGTTTTGAGGAAATCGGCCATTTGGCGAATTTGATTTTGAAAAACAGATTTGATTGTTGTCGAGTTATTGTCGAATAACACTCTAATCGCCATCGATTGGGTTGTATCTATGTGTTTCTCGCAGCCGTCGTTATCGATTACTGAACCATTAGGGGTAACGACACATAAGTCTCTGGCGTTAATCACACCATCACTATCATCGTCAATTAAATCTGCTTTTTGATCTGCTAAAGGGGTGGGGATGTAGTCGTACTCATCCTGAGCATGAGTGGTCGCGGTTGAGGTGGCAGAAAATGCCACTAGGCTACAAAGTAACAGTAAGTTTTGTAGTTTCATGATTTAGTACTCCACCTTTTCATTCCACTCTTGCGGGGTATCAATACGTAGCCCTTGTAATAAGTTACCAGTCGCATTCATGACGCGATATTTAGCCAATTGTTCGGCATACTTCGCGTCCAGATACCCTTTTCTCGCTTCGAATAGTTCATTTTCGGTATTGAGAACATCAAGAAGGGTTCGTTTACCTATTTTGTATTGTTTTTGATAGGCCACAACGGTATCGGATGCAGAATCGACGTGATCAGCTAAAAATTCCTTTTGTTGCACCGTGAATTCTAGTCCGGTCCATGACAGATTTAACCCTTCTTCAACCATACGAAACGTACGGTCACGGAAATCTTTGGCCTTGTTTAATTGATAAGCTGCGGCTTCTGTACGGTCGGAATCAGATCCTCCGTTATACAGATTGTAACGCATTCGAACCATGGCTCTGGTTTCGTTATCAGTGCCGATGTTACCGCCAGCGTCATCACGCCAGTTGTGACCCGCATCAATGTAGAAAGTCGGGTAGTTGACACCTTTGGTTTGTTGATATTGAAAGCGAGCTGAGTCGACATCGACCTGCGAAATTCGAATGACAGGGTGTTGCTCTATGGCGATTTTAAGGGCTTGATCGACGGTTGGTGGAATAGCGTTAAGGTCCGCTTGTGGATATTTCAGGCCAAGTGGGATTTGTCCAACGATGCGCTTAAATTGTGTATGGGTGTCAAATAAGTTATTTTGCGCGGCAAGCAAATTCCCGTGAGCTTTTGCAATACGTGCTTCAACTTGCGATAAATCGGCAGTAGACCCTATTCCGGAATCCACGCGTTTTTTAATGTCGGCAAAGATCTTTTTGTGTACTTCTAAGTTAGCTTCAGACAGCGAGAGTATTTCATAAGCTTTGGTTGCCTCTAGATAAATTTTAGAGACCTCTAGCGCGATATCAGACGCGTCAGCTAAAAGTTGATAGCGCACAGACTCGGCTTCCGCAGCCGTTCTGTCCATATCGTTTAACGTTTCGTTACCATCCCATAGTAACTGAGTAAGGCTAATGCCTACTTCCTTTCTGGTCAGGCTCTCATTTCTATTATTGAGCGAATCCGCACGATCAAAGTCAGTTCGCTCATAACCAATACCACCATCCAAGTCTACTTTGGGCCTGTAGGCGCCTACGGAGGCTTCGGCGTCATATCGCTTACTTACATACTCATTGTATGCGGCTTTGATCTCAGGGTTGGTCGCTAACGTGGTGGCAACGGCTTGCTCCAGCGTTTGGCTAGCCGCAGGTAAACTCGTCGCGATAAAACAAGCGATAGTCGAAATGGTTAACTTGTTCAATGTAATTCTCCTTAGCCCTTAAACAAAGTGTTTGCTTTGATAGGGTTCTTATAATGAACATGCATTAGTTAATCCCACAGTTTGATAATGTAAGTTAAGTCATTAGGTTACGGTATCTATAGATAAACTATAGTGACCAATGACATAATTTCAAATAGGAACTGCAATGTTAGTGTATCCAAATTAAGACTTTGAGTGTCTTTTTTGAATGCAGCATGAAAATACAAACATATTATTGAAAATAGTAGAGAAATTCGGTTGTTCAATGGTAAGTCTGCAAAAAAGTCTCAAAAATGAGACGGATAGGGCATAAAAAAACCACTCATGTGACAATGAGTGGTTTAATGGTTGTTCCAGAGTGTCGCGGTAGCAAGTTTTTCACTACAGTACTTTGCAGGCAAATCCTTTTAGGTAGAAGCCTTCTGGGTAAGCTGTGTCTGTAGGGTGATCCGCAGCTTGCTCAAATCGTTCAACGAATTTCACTGAACGGCTGCAGCGTCTAGTGCTGCGTCGGCGATGATTTTTTGGAATAGATTTTGATCCATTAAACCGGAGCAGGAATAAGTTAATAGCGTACCACCGGGTTTTAGAATTTGCATGGCGAGCATGTTGATATCTTTATAGCCTCGACAAGCTCCATTGAGTTGTGCTTTGGACTCTGCAAATTTAGGTGGGTCCATGATAACGACATCAAATTTGGTGCCTTGGTCACGGTACTCTCTTAGCAGTTTAAAGACATCGGCATTTAAGAATACGGCCTTTTTCTTTTCCGTGAAACCGTTGAGTTCCGCGTTGTGTTTGGCCGTGTCTAATGCGAGCTGTGACACATCCGCATTAATGACGCGAGTCGCACCACTTTTCAGCGCGTAAAGACCAAAGCCACCCGTATAGCTAAAGCAGTTTAGTACTTCTTTACCTTTAGTGTACTTCTGTGCTTGATAGCGGCTATCGCGTTGATCAAGATAAAACCCAGTTTTATGCCCTTTAATGATATCGACACTAATCTTTACCCCGTTTTCTTCGATTACGACAGGCTCCAGAGGCTCGTCTCCAAGCAAAACGCCAGTGCGCTCTTTAAGGCCTTCTTTTACGTACAGATACGTCTGAACGTTCGTAAATCGAACACTCTGGAAAGCAGATATGCAAAGCTTCAACAAGGGCGTCTTTTTGATATTCTGCGCCTGCACTGAGTAATTGACAGACGAGGTACTGGTTGTACTTATCAATGGTGATACCTGGTAAACCATCTGACTCAGCCGCGATGAGGCGATAGCCAGTTAAGCCATCACGCTCAATAATGTCTTCTCTGAGTAGCTGAGCAGTTCGGATGCGAGATACGAAAAAGTCTACATCGATCGCTTGTTTTTCAAAGCTCCAAACGCGCGCGCGAATTTGTGAATTTGGTGAAAATGCCGCTTTAGCGAGCCATTCTCCGTTGTCCGCAAAGACATCAACCGTTTCACCAAGAGAAGGTTGCCCATCGACGCGGGAGATACCGCGTGAAAAAATCCAAGGGTGTTTACGTCTTAGTGATTTGTCGCGACCTTTTACGAGATGTATTGCAGGAGCCATGAGATGCCTTACGTGTTAGTACAATAGAAAGGGTGGGCTATTTTGTGTGATGTCGCAGACAAATGCAATGATGTGGCCATAATGACTGTGTTTAAATACGGTTTAAGTTCAGATTAGGCCAATATATTCGCTATATTCTAAGAGTGGTAACATTAGGGATAATCTTATGCCGGATATTTGTAAGAAGTTTATTGTTGAGGGACACGTGCAAGGTGTGGGTTTTCGGTATCACACTTGCCATGAAGGACTGAAATTAAATACAACGGGATATGCAAAGAACCAACCTGATGGCACTGTGGAAGTGATGGTATGCGGTCGACCGACAGATGTTGATGCATTAGAGCGATGGTTGATGACAGGCCCAAGAACCGCACATGTTCAACGTGTGGTGCGAGAGCCATGCGAATATCAGCTATATCGAAGTTTCAAGATCCTCTAGCCGCATCTGAGGCTCGAGTGTGAACTCAGGAGCTGAATTTGCTGAATTTCTACCGCCTGAACGAACGTTAGTTGGGCATTATTGGTGAGTTAGATACATAGCTTAGCTAAACACATAGTCTAGCTAAATGCATAGTCTGGCTAAATACATAGTCTAGCTAGACATTCTCAGGTTAGTTGAAAATTATAGGCACTTCGCTGGCTTTGGTAGTCCGGCCAATTTCGTTGCTTGTTTTGTAGGTCCCTTTTTAAAGAGTTTAAATAAGTACTTGCTGTTACCTTTTTCCGGACCGTGCGCTTTTTCCATTGCTTTTACCAACATTCGAACCGCAGGGGAAGTATTGAACTCTTGGTAAAATTGACGAACAAACATCACGACTTCAATATGCGCGTCGGTGAGTTCAATGTTTTCTTCTTTAGCAAGAATAGCAATCATGCCTTCTTCCCACTCTTCAAAGTTCAGTAGGTAGCCTTCCGCATCTGTTTCAATGCTTTTATCTTGGTATTGGATCATAGTATTAATCAGTATGTTGGACTCGCTAGGATGTTAGCTCAAATTAAAACACAATTTCAAGCCAGTAATGAGTGTTGCCTAACGATTGAATGGGTGTTGCCGCTAGGCGGTAGGAAAAGTGAAGAGGTAAATAAAATGATAAGTAATAAAAAACCCGAGATAAACTCGGGCTTTACAATCAACGCATCGTCAACAAACTAGTCGTCGTTCATGATGCCAAGAATACTTAGCAGGCTGATGAAGATGTTGTAAATAGAGACAAAAAGCGTAACGGTTGCAGAGATGTAGTTAGTCTCGCCGCCACGGATAATGCCTTGTGTTGTCATCAAAATCGCCATCGTTGAGAACACGATAAACAAGCTACTAAGTGCTAAATGCATGATAGTGGATTGAATAAAGATGCTGGCAATCATACCTACAATTAGTACAACAAATAGTGACAACATTAAGCCGCCAAGCATTGACAGGTCGCGTTTAGTTGTCAGCGCATACGCAGATGCCGCTAAGAACGACAAGGCTGTACCACCGAGAGCGGTGACAATCACATCGCCCATGCCCGCGCCTATATACATATTTAGCAATGGACCAATGGTGTAGCCCATAAAGCCTGTAAATAGGAATGTGAACACCAACCCCATTGAGTTATCACGGTTTTTCTCAGTCAAGAAAAGTAGTCCGTAAAAGCCAACCAGAGTGATAATAATACCAGGGCGAGGTAATCCCATCGCCATAGAAACACCAGCGACTACCGCAGACCAAAGTAAAGTCATAGATAGTAGGGCATAGGTGTTGCGTAATACTTTGTTCGTTTGCAGAACGCTCGCTTCTGACGAAGTGCGAGATACCATAGGACCGTTCATAATCTTCCTCGTAGATGATTAACTTTCTTATATGACTAGTTATGGGGCCGATTGTTCAAAAAATCAAGCTTTACCATTATAAGTCACTTTACAAAATCATAATAAAAATAGTTGCTTAAGTATGTAGTAAGATGTAACACAATATGTCTGCATTGCAAATGCTTGAATCCACAAAAAAAGGCGACGTTTCCGTCGCCTTTTCGTTAATGAGGCTTTAATGGTGCAAAATTTGGCTCAAGAAGTTTTGCGTTCGGTCTGATTGCGGGTTTTCGAAGAAATCGATAGGGTTGTTCTCTTCGATAATTTCACCCGCGTCCATGAAGATAACTCTGTCGGCGACTTCTTTTGCAAACCCCATTTCGTGAGTAACACACAGCATGGTCATGCCCTCATCTGCAAGCTCCACCATGACGTCGAGTACTTCTCGAACCATTTCAGGATCGAGTGCTGAAGTGGGTTCGTCGAACAGCATAACCTGAGGACTCATGCATAGTGAGCGTGCAATGGCAACGCGCTGTTGTTGTCCGCCGGAGAGTTGACCAGGGTATTTGTCTGCTTGATCAGGGATCTTTACACGCTCTAAATACTTCATTGCTATTGACTCAGCTTCTTCTTTAGGCATTTTTTTAACCCAAATTGGCGCGAGTGTGCAGTTTTCTAACACAGTTAAGTGCGGAAAGAGGTTAAAGTGTTGGAAACACATGCCGACTTCTCGTCTTACTGCTTCGATATTTTTTAGATCTTCCGTCAATTCAGTGCCAGATACAAAAATGTTACCGGCTTGATGCTCTTCTAGGCGGTTAATGCAGCGAATCATGGTCGACTTACCAGAGCCAGAAGGGCCACAAATAACGATTTTCTCGCCTTTTTTTACTTCTAGGTTAATATTTTTCAGTACGTGAAACTCACCGTACCATTTGTTCATGTCCTTCAGTTGGATCATGTAATCTTCTTGTTGCGTCATAATACGTCCTTGAATTTCCGTTTTATCGTTTGTGATCGGTATGCAGTTTATTCTCTAGCCATATCGAATATCTCGACATGCCAAAGCAGAATACCCAGAACACTAACGCGACAAATACATAACTTTCGGTAGAAAAACCTAACCACTCAGGGTCGGTGTTTGCTGCCTGACCAATACCCAATACATCAAACATACCGATGATGAGTACCAAACTGGTGTCTTTGAAAAGACCGATAAACGTGTTCACAATTGAAGGGATAGTGATCTTCAATGCTTGGGGTAGTACGATTAACCCCATTTTTTTCCAATAGCTAAGACCTAGTGCGTCAGCGGCCTCGTATTGCCCTTTGGAAATCGCTTGTAACCCTCCTCGGACAACTTCGGCCATGTAGGCTGCACTAAATAGAACTACACCTATTAATGCACGAATCAGCTTATCTGTTTCGGTTCCTTCTGCTAAAAACAGCGGAAGCATAACGGAAGCCATAAATAGGACGGTGATGAGCGGTACACCACGCCAAACTTCGATATACACTGTACAGATACTGCGGATAATCGGCATTTCTGAGCGTCGCCCGAGAGCCAAAGCCACACCAATAGGTAGGGAGACGATAATCCCGACCAGTGCGATGATTAGCGTGACAAGTAGGCCTCCCCATTTATGGGTATCAACGACCTCTAGGCCAAATACGCCGCCATACAGTAGGGCGCCTGCGATAAACGGATAAATGTTTACAAAAAACAACCAAATCCACAAGCGCTTAGGCGTACCTTCGTAGGCAAGCAATGCGACGAAAATCGCGAGTGTTGCGTAAAAAAGCTGTGGTCTCCATAGCTCAGCTTCTGGGTAGAAACCGTACATGAACTG
Source organism: Vibrio sp. GJ43-1 (assembly GCF_055808835.1). NCBI lineage: Bacteria > Pseudomonadati > Pseudomonadota > Gammaproteobacteria > Vibrionales > Vibrionaceae > Vibrio > Vibrio sp. GJ43-1. The sequence continues at coordinate 1,911,663 of NZ_CM147884.1, forward strand.
GTCCCAGCGTACACTGATGAATACCCAACAAGCCCCTTCTCGTGAGCATGCATCTCGAGTAGTGCCTACCCAATCGGCATTAATAAATGCCCAGTTAGCAACCTGCCAAAGCAATGTAATGCAGATGTAACTCACAATGATGGTCAGTATGGAATTGACTGGCCCATCAAACAAGTTTTTCCGGAGCCATCCGACAAGACCTACCGTATTGGCTGGTGGCGGAAGGTCGGGCTGAAATTGATGCTGCGACATATTATCTCTCCACCAAAGCGACTTTACGGTTATACAAATTCATCAACGCAGAAGTGACTAAACTTAAGGTCAGATAGACTGCCATCGTCATCGCGATAACTTCAATCGCTTGCCCCACTTGGTTCAGTGTCGTGCCAGCGAAAACAGACACCAGGTCTGGATAACCGATAGCCATCGCTAAAGATGAGTTTTTGGTTAAGTTAAGGTATTGACTCGTTAAAGGCGGAATGATGATTCTCATTGCTTGCGGGATCACGACGAGCTTCAATGTGCGAGTGCGAGGTAAACCAAGAGACATCGCAGCCTCAGTTTGACCATGATTGACAGCATTGATACCGGAACGAACGATCTCAGCGATGAAAGACGCAGTGTAGATACTAAGCGCAATGGTTAATGCCGCTAACTCTGGGATGATGCTAATTCCGCCACGGAAGTTAAACCCTTTTAATACGGGATATTCTGCAGAAATTGGCATGCCCATAATAAAGTAGGCGATGAGTGGTAATCCAACGAGTAACCCTAAGGCGATACGTAACATTGGAGTTTGTTGCCCAGTTAATCTTTGTTTGTTTTTGGCCCATATACTTACGCCAATTGTAGCGATTAGACCAATGATGAAAACACCAATGACAATACTACTTCCAGCTTCCATAACAGGGGCAGGGAAGTACAACCCACGAACGTTAAGGAAAATAGCTTCCCCTAGGCTCATACTTTGTCTTGGCGAAGGAAGCGCCTGAAGAACGGCAAAATACCAAAAGAAGATCTGCAGCAGTAGTGGGATATTTCGGAATATCTCAATGTAGACGGCGGCGAATCGGCTCACAAGCCAGTTAGAAGAAAGACGAGCAATACCAATTACAAAGCCCAATACTGTCGCGAAGAGTATACCAAGGACAGAGACAAGAGCCGTGTTCAGTAGCCCAACAAAAAAGGTGCGACCATAAGAAAACGTTTCATCGTATTCAATGAGTGTTAACCCAATACCAAAACCCGCTTCTTCAGAAAGAAAATCAAAACCAGTGGCGATGCCTCGAGCCGCAAGGTTGTCGAGAGCATTAGTGACAATAGTATAGAAAAAGGCTCCAAGCGCTACAATTGCAATAGCTTGGAAAACGACGGAACGAAAGGTAGGGTTGTACAGGAGATTTGCGCTTTTCGCAGGTTTTGCCTGCGTTGCGACTTGAGTATTAGTAGGTTTCATACAGCTATAACCTCAAATCCTTTGAGAAAGGGCGGATAAACCGCCCTTGTTTTGGAGCATTATGTATTTCAAAGCACTAATTGTAGTGCAAACAACTGACGGCGACGTTTGCTTTCAGCTATTTGATACGTTTAGCGGATTGGTGGCGCATACATGAAGCCACCAGCATTCCAAAGTGCGTTGACACCACGGTCAATTGCCAGTGGAGAGCCTGTACCGACAGTTCGCTCGAAGCTTTCACCGTAGTTACCTACTTGTTTGATAACTTGGTAACCCCAATCATCATTAATGCCTAGACCTTTACCTTTCGGCCCATCAACGCCAAGAATACGCTTGATGTTTGGATCGGTCGATTTCAGCATTTCATCCGCATTTTTCGAGGTAATACCATATTCTTCAGCATTGATCATGGCGTTTAGTGTCCATTTAGCAATGTTGAACCATTGGTCATCGCCTTGGCGAACAACAGGACCTAGAGGCTCTTTAGAAATGATTTCTGGAAGTACGACGGCTGCGCTAGGATCTTTTAGGTTAAGTCTTAGAGCATATAGACCGGATTGGTCAGTCGTCAGTACGTCACAACGTCCGGCGTCAAAGCCTTTTGATGTTTGTGCCGCAGTATCAAATACCACTGGCTTGTATGACATACCGCTGTTACGGAAGTAATCGGCTAGGTTGAGTTCAGTCGTTGTACCTGATTGAACACAAACAGAAGCGCCATCGAGATCTTTAGCACTGGTCACACCCAGATCTTTCATGACCATGAAGCCTTGACCATCATAATAGTTAACGCCGACAAAGTTTAGACCCAGAGCAGTATCACGGTGTAGAGTCCACGTAGTATTACGTGACAGTACATCAATTTCCCCAGACTGAAGGGCAGTAAAACGCTCTTTTGCGGTTAGTGGGACATATTTTACTTTAGATTTATCACCAAGTACTGCCGCTGCAACAGCTTGACAGTATTCAACATCAATACCTTCCCATTCACCTTTTGAGTTAGGGTTGGAGAAGCCGGGAAGACCCGTACTCACACCACAAGTTAAAACGCCTGCTTTCGTGACCTTTTCTAGCGTGCTGTCAGCCGCGGAAGCTGACGTGCTTACCATAGCAGCTGAAGCAGCTACCAAAGATGCAATTAGAGTGAGGTTCTTTGCCATTGTGTATCCTTCCTGTAAGTTCCGTGTAAATCAGGTCCATCCTGAATACAATGTGCTAATCATTGTTTTGTGCTGGTCATGATTTTGGTGCATCCTAAGTTCTTAATATTCGAACTAATTTTCTACCAGTTGTAACAACCGTTTAAAGCGTAGATAATGTTTTATGATTTCTCAAATTATTAATTTAAAAGATGTTTTGAGTTGTCACACGACCTTAAACCATTGTTAGAATGACGAAGTGTAATAGTTTTGTAAATAGTGCAACTAAACACCAATCTAGTGCGATAGAAGTAGATTTGTTAAAAAAACGTTAATTTAAAATACTAGCTTGTTTTTTAGGTCAAACACTGGATATTGCGCTAATTATTGCTGAAAATTCAGTGAAAAATTGTTTTGTGACGAATGTCTCGGTGACAAAGCTGCACCATTCTGGTGAGTTTGAATGAATAGTTATTTCGTTTTGAAAGGGAAATTTATGCGTTACTTTCCACTGTTTATGGATCTACTTGAAAAGCCTGTACTCGTGATAGGCGGAGGGGAGGTTGCTTGTCGTAAAATTGATATGTTGTTACGTGCGGGTGCGCAGGTAACGGTTGTGTCGCCTAAGATAGAGCCTTATCTGGCTCAATTAGTAGGTAATGATAAGTGTCATTGGATACAGCGGTTTTATGAGCCAGAATTGATGACAAGCGATTACGTACAAGTTTGGGCGACAACCGATAATCCTAGCTTGAATCATCAAGTGCATAAAGATGCAAAAAAGTTACGTATTCTTGTTAATGTTGTCGATGATACGCCTTATTGTGACTTTATTACGCCCTCGATAATAAACCGAGGACGCATTCAAATAGCGATTTCGAGTGGTGGATCTTCTCCTGTTCTCATTCGAGGAATACGTGAAAAAATAGAAACCGTTTTGCCCATGAATACTGCGCAACTCGCAGATTTTGCCGCCAGTAAGCGAGCTGACATTAAGCAGCGTTTTCCTTCAGTTGATGAGCGCCGCAAGTTCTGGGAGCTGTTTTTTAGAAAACCAGACGTGATGTGCTGTGTTAATAATCAAGATATTGAACAGGTTTATCAGCGAATGGTTGAGCAACCTAGGTGACATTTTCCGAGTCATGTACGTGGATTGAGTTTGGTGATGACCCTGAACTTCTGCCGCTAAGAGCATTACGCTTGATGCAAGAGGCAGAAATCGTATTTTATGATAGAGCCTGCCCATTTGGTTTTGTTGATTTGGTAAGACGTGATGCAGAAAGGGTGTCTTTTCACGATATTACTGAGGCGGCAGAGCATATTCGCCAATGTAAAGTCGATGGACAGAGGGTGGTGGTATTTATCGACCCGGCTTCGTCAGCTTATCGTTTGCTTAAAGAAAGTGATAATGTGATTGAGTTGGGGCGCATAAAATAAAAAAGGGCACCTGCCCTTTTTTATTTTGCCTGTTTGTCGCTCTAGAAAGGAGCAACAAACGGTGGTGGTCTACAGATTAGTCTCTGAAGTTATCGAACTGGAAAGGCTGTCCGAGCTCACCCGTTTTAACGAGTTGCATTGTCGCTTGTAAGTCATCACGTTTTTTACCCGTTACGCGAACTTTCTCGCCCTGGATCGAAACTTGTACTTTGATTTTTGCGTCTTTCACCGCTTTTACGATCTTTTTAGCAACGGCAGTTTCAATACCTTGTTTAAATTCAATGTTTTGGTGCCAAAGCTTACCAGACTGCTCTGCTGTTTTAGACTCCATTGAACCCACATCGACACCACGTTTGGTAAGATTGCCACGTAAGATGTCACGCATTTGTTTTAGTTGAAAGTCACTTTCGCAAGACAGTTTAACTACTTCACCGTTTAGTGTGAATGATGCTTCAACATTACGGAAGTCAAAGCGGGTAGTGATCTCTCTATTTGCGTTATCGACAGCATTACGCAATTCAACCGTCTCTATCTCAGAGATAATATCAAATGATGGCATGTTAAATTTCCTTACTATTACGTTGTTTTACCGCATCGGCGAGAATGTTAAGCATATCAACAGTGTCGCTCCAACTTAGACATGGGTCAGTGATTGACTTCCCATATTCGAGGTTATTGATGTCGCTCATGCTCTGATTACCTTCTTCAATGAAGCTTTCGGCCATGATACCCGCAACTTTGTGAGAGCCTGCGATGATTTGACGACCGATTTCTTCTGCAACATCAAGTTGCTTGCGGTGCTGCTTTTCACAGTTCGCGTGGCTGAAGTCAACAACTAGGCGCTGAGGTAGGTCAAATGAAGCAAGCTGTTCACAAGCTAATGCGATAGCGCCCTCATCAAAGTTTGGACCTGTATCTCCACCACGTAAAATGATATGCCCATGCGGGTTACCGCTCGTGCGGTAGACCGTCATTCGACCATTTTTATCGGGTGAATAGAAATAATGTGAAGCACGTGCCGCTCGGATCGCGTCCATAGCTATTTTGACGCTGCCATTGGTGCCATTCTTAAACCCGACTGGGCAAGATAGAGCAGAGGCCATCTCTCTATGGATTTGAGATTCTGTTGTACGAGCACCGATCGCTCCCCAAGTGATAAGGTCAGCAATGTATTGCCCTGTTATCATGTCGAGAAATTCAGTTGCCGTCGCTAAACCCAATTTGTTGATGTCAAGTAATAGGCCACGTGCTTTGTTTAAGCCAGCTTCAAGGGCGTAAGAGCCATCTAGGTTTGGATCGGTAATCAAGCCTTTCCAACCAACAACCGTACGTGGTTTTTCAAAGTAGGTACGCATCACAATGAAAAGCTCATCGCGGTATTGGTCTTGAATCGCACTTAGGCGTTTAGCGTAATCAAGCGCAGCCTCTGTATCGTGGACAGAGCATGGACCAACAATGCAAAGAAGACGGCTATCTTCTCCGGATAGAATGTTTTCAATCTGACGGCGAGAATCGGCAATTCTTGTCGCGACATCATCTGTAATGGGATGAGTCGTACTCAATTCCAACGGAGTGGGCATTGGGCCTAGTGCCTGAGTTCTTAGTTCGTCTGTTTTTAATGGCATGGGGCAGCCTACGTATTAATTTCGAAGCGGTAAAGATAGCGGAAATGCCGAGTCAAATAAACTATTAATGGTAATCTCCTTAGCTGACGAGGGATTAGCGCTAAATATGGCCACATAATTGATTAAAAATAACACAATTGTCGGAATGTATGGACTGAGGCATAAATAGTTCATGATTATTGTTAATCATGCCTTGTATTCATATGGTTGAGTCGGTATTTTGCTTTTAGTTAGAGTTAAGAAAGCACGGAGCAGTCATGAGTTACGAAAGCGAGAAAGAAAGTCAAAACATTCCCTTAGCATCACTGAGTCTTGGTCATGTTTTTCCAAGTTATTCAGACACCGCTGAGGCAGATCATTTGTATGTATCAATTGCTGAACTTATTATGGAAAAAATATTTTTCCATCCTGACTATGCTCAACTTGGTAGTGAGCTCGATAACGTCGAATTGGATGCTATCAATGCATTGCTGGGCGGACGTGAAGCACCGGACTTTTTTGTTGAAACTCTTGTCGCCGAAATTGTCTCGGCAGTTCAACCTTGCCATAAAGTCGTTCGTATAGAGTTGAATGACGCGGATAGCTATGGCATGAGCGCCTTGCTTGGTGGCAAAGTTGAGTCTGAAGAAGTTAACCCAGCGCTTGGCGTGCGTGGTGTCTCTCGTTTCGCCTCAGCAGCCTATAGCGCAACGTTCGCGTTAGAGTGCCGAGTTCTAAAAGTGTTGCGAGAGCAGGGAATTAATGTCGAGATTATCGTGCCTTGCGTCAGAGCGTTGAGTGATGCAGCCAAAATCATTGATCAACTTGCCGAGCAAGGTTTACCACGTGGGCTTAACGGCTTAAAGATTTTGTTTGCTTGTGATACGCCATCTGCCGTTTTGTTATCGGAGCGTCTATTGCAGTATTTTGACGGATTAGTGTTAAAAATAGACAACTTGACTCAGTTAACACTTGGCGTAGATCGCCACCAAGACGAGCTTGCTCACTTGTATGACCCACAGAGTGAGGCCGTATTAAAGCTGGTTAGAGATGCGGTGGTTACGGCAAAAGACGTAAAAAAACCTGCTATTGTGGTTATCGGTTCACTTAATGATTACCCCAATCTCGCCCTACAATTAGAAGAGTTAGGCCATATAGACGTCTATGTGACCGCGTAACCAATGACCGAGTCTGCTTCCCTAATATTCTTATTTCTTAGTATTAATTTGGGACTCTTGAATATAACAAGGCTAATGGCTCGTATGCCTTAGCCTTTAACTTTCTAGGCGTTTCACCTTAACTTTCTAGACGTTTCACCTTAACTTTCTAGACGTTTCACTTTAGCGTTCAGCTTTCACCTCAGTGTTTATAAAAGCGGTCATGTCACTTCTGTTATCTTCTGTTATATAGTGATATCGTATTTTAACCCCTTCATTTCCTTAACATTTCTTTGACATCTTTGGTGGTTTTTAGTTTACTGGTCGGATGAGCTTTCTCGTAAAGGACTAGGACATGTTATCACCGCTTCGTAAAGCTAACTTATATCTCACTACTTTCGGTTTATTAAAAGTGCCTTTTATTTGGTTATGCCGCCCTAAAATTATTCATTTAGACCAAAGTAAGGTAGAGATTAAAATTCCTTTAAAGCGACGGACAAAAAATCACTTGAATAGCATGTACTTTGGCGTGCTCGCCGTTGGCGCAGATGTTGCTGGTGGGTACATGGCAATGAACAAAGCACAGCAGAGAGGTGAAAGGGTGTCTCTTGCCTTTAAAGAGGTGGAAGGTAAGTTTTTTAAACGCCCAGAAGCAGACGTTCATTTCATTTGTGATGATGGGGTGTTGATTGATAGCATGCTAGACGAGACATTAGCAACTGGGGAGCGGGTGAATCAGCCAGTAAAAATTACCGCCATTTGTCCATCACTACACGGTGATGAACCTATGGCTGAATTCTCACTGGTGTTATCGTTGAAAAAAATCGTTAAGAAAACCGTCCATTAAAAGGGTAGATGAACGCTAGTTGCCTCGTGGCTAAAGTGGTATCTGTTCGATATCGACAATCTTTGAACGATTGAGAATAATCTTCCACCGATAATACAGGGGTTCCGTATCGTAATTATTCTCCTTAATGATTAAATTAAGGAGATGGCGCTTTTCTAACGACTCTTTGACCACTTGGCCTTCTTGTAAGCGGAAGAAACGGTTATTACTTTTGTCCATAAGGCGAGTTAGCGTCCGAAAATTAATGTTAATCACTTCACGGGTTTGATCATAACCACTAGTAAACTTCGACGTTGCCATGGTGGTATGAGTACGATAGTGAAGAATCTTTTCCTCTCTCTGGACCACTCGTTTTTTTCGTATTGTTTTGATGCGATCAGGCAATCGGTCAAACGACACAAAATCCAACCATTCAATTTTTCGGCCCACTTCTTTTTTGGTTGTCGGGTCTATATAGCGTCTACGCCACTTTGGCTTACCTCGCTGGATCCAACGCCACAAAATGTCTCTTAAATCGTCCTTAAACACTTCACGAAGTGCGTAGATGACCGATAGGACTAAGATAAAGGAGGCGGTAATTTCACCAAGGTAATCCCTTGCCAAAATAACAGCAGTGGTGACGAATAGCATCACGAGCCCTGTTGCTGAGCCCTTGATGAAACGCTTAGTGTTGTTACCCATTGAGGTCAGCTTTTCTTGCAATACGATAGGGTGTTCGATCAAACGCCGTAGTAGTCGCATTTTATTACTTAGGCGAGTCGAGTCTTTACGAACTTGCTCGGAGTTATAATTATTGAGGTTTCGGTGTGCTTGTTCTTTCTCAACAATGGTGATGAGGCGCTCTTTGAGTGGTGTATAAGACTTACTGTTGGGTAAGGCAACAACAAGCGACAAAAATTTTTGACCAGTATACCAAGAAAGATAGTTGTCGATATTGGCATAATAGCGCTTAAGACTCTCTTCATAAGGGACTGCCCGACGCATTTTTCGTAAAATATCGATGGCTAATTCGATGACTTCATCAATTTCGTCTGCGGTGACTTCTTCTTTTGAAGAGTTGATAAGTGTAGATACCGCATTATCTAACGCGAACACATACTGATAGGCGAACAGGCTCAAACTCACTCGGTATTGAGTGTTGGATAAACGGCCACGCTTAGCGAGTCGAGAGTGAATAAGCGGTAGCAAGGTTTCTGTACTGAAATATGTGCGCTTTTGCGTGAACGAGTTGTGATAAAAGTCTGACTCGGAAACTTGGTGAGACTCTAAATCGAGCTCTCCAGGAATAAATAGAAAAACATCTAAGTCTAGGGTTTTAGTATTCGCCATCGCATGAGCGATTTTTAGCGTGATGGCATCTTGTTTATCGACAGAAATCAAACAACTTCTCCGTTTGTATTGATACGGTTAAGCATATCAGAACACGCAGAAACTAGCATCTTAAAGCGAGTCAGGTATAATCGCCCGAATAATCCCAATAGAGATAAAATAATGATAAATGTAGGTCAAATGAACCAGCTTGAAGTGATGAAAGAAGCAGACTTCGGGTGGTTTTTAGACGGCAAAGATTATGGATCAATTTTGCTAACCAAAAAATACGCTCCTGAAGGAGTTAAAGTTGGCGATAGCATTGATGTTTTTCTCTATTTTGATTCAGATAACCAGATCGCAGCAACCACGAGTAAGCCAGTAGCACAAGTTGGTGAGTGGGGAATGATGACAATCGAAGGCGTTAACAGCATTGGTGCGTTCGCAAGTTGGGGCATCAAAGAAAAAGATCTTCTGATTCCATTCAGTGAACAGCGTGGGCGCTTAGTCGTTGGTCAAAATATTTTGGTTTATGTTTATACCGACAAAGCGTCTGGTCGTATTGTTGGTACGACTAAATTTAACAAATGGTTAGATAACGTACCTGCAGTTTACACTACGAACCAGCAAGTCGATTTAATCATCGCCGAGCGCAGTGAACTTGGCTATAAAGCCATTGTTAACGGTGAGCATTGGGGAATGATCTTCCAATCGGATGTATTTGGTAAGCTATTTGTCGGTAAACGTCTTAAAGGCTTTGTTAAACAAGTTCGTGAAGATGGAAAAATCGATCTTAGATTGCAGAAGATTGGTACGGCTAAGATGGACGATTTAAGCGAAAGCATTCTGAGTTTGCTTGAGAAGAAGGGCGGATTCTTACCTTTAAGTGATAAATCGACGCCAGAAGCGATCTTTACGGCGTTTAAAACCAGTAAAGGTACGTTCAAAAAAACCATTGGTGGTTTATTCAAACAAGGTAAAATCACGATTGATAAAGATGGCATTCGCTTGGTAAGCGAAGACGCATAAGTCATTCTCGGAGACAAAAAAGAGGCCCAAAACTGATCCTGATTTGGGCCTAGGGGAATGGCTCATGGAGAGCCTACGCTAACTGTTTCAGTCGAACTAATTAACTCGTTGTTAGTTCTTCTCGTTGCTAGTTACTGGTAGTTGGTTAGTCAGTACGTGTTACATACCATGAGTAACGCGCTACTTTACCTTTTCAGCCTATAACGTAATGTATAGTTTGAACGTTGTTCGCTTTACGGATGCCAAGTGTCCTAAGCAAGCGGTGAGTATGGTAACGATGTTGTTACGGAAAGCTAGCATACCGTTGCCAAAATATCATTGCTTAGGTCTATGTTGATAACCCCTAAAGTGTAGTACAAAACGGTAAAAAAGCGATATGCACAGCGGCTTTAACAGCATAAAACCGCTATGCCTCTGGCTTAGAACAGATTTTTATCTCTTACTAACTCTCGAGGTAAGCCATTTTTAATCCGATTCCCTACCCATTTCCCCAATCCAATGACGATATCGTTATAGCTAACAAAGACCTCGCCAGTTCCAGATAACCCTTCAGGGCGAATATCTCTGCCCATATACCATTCTCTGGCATCAGATTGACTCACCGCAACCGTATCGGCTTGGCTATTCGCGAGTGATGTCGCAACTTGATGTTGCCAGCGATACCCTTTTTTGTGCTGTTCCGCCACTTTAATACCCATGCGAGAAAAGCGAAATTCCCCAAGTAATGGCTCGAGCGCGGTCGGAAATAGCCATATGTCGTTATCACGTTTCAGAGTTGACTCTGTCCCGGGAAGTCGATGGAGAATGCGGACTTAAGTGACAACGTAGCGTCTTGAGTTTCTTTAGTCGATAGCTTCTGGAATGGAAATTTACCCAGTCGTTTCTTCACTACAGGCGGCGTTGTAGATGCTAGTTTTTTGACTTTGGCGATAAAAAAACCTTCACTATCAAATAATTGAGGGTAGACATGTAAGAAGCCTTCCGTCGTTGTCGCAAGTTTAGCATCTGGAAATAAGTGCTCAAGTGACTCAAACTCAACCGCGTGATCAAACGTATCTCGAAGGTGTTGCATGACTTGTTGGTTTTCTTCGCAGCTCAAAGCGCAGGTAGAGTAGACCAGTGTACCGCCCACTTTTAACGCGTGAAATGCACTTTCGATGAGATCTTTTTGTGTTTCTGCGATGTCATTGGTGGACTCTAGGCTCCAGTTTTTCATCGCATCGGCATCTTTGCGAATCGTGCCTTCGCCGGAACATGGCGCGTCCAACAAAATGGCATCGAAACGCTCTGGGAGCCAACCACCAAACACTCGAGCATCATAATTACTTAACGCAACATTTCTAACGCCACAGCGTTCAATATTGGCGTGTAGCACTTTGACTCGACTAGAGGCAAACTCGTTCGCCACTAAAATGCCGTTATTATCCATGAGTGCGGCAATTTGCGTTGTCTTTGACCCGGGTGCCGCCGCCATGTCGAGTACTGCATCAAAGTTGGTTTTATTATTGAAGAGGGCGCTTGGAGGCAGCATAGAGCTCGCTTCTTGAATATAAAACAAGCCTGCCATGTGTTCTGCGGTATTCCCTAGCGGTACTTGGCTTTCATCAGCATCAATCCAAAAACCTTCATCACACCAAGGGATGGCGGAAAGCGACCAGTTATTTTCCTGCGCTCTCGCTAAGAAGTCATCGACGGTCAGCTTGAGGGTATTGACACGAATACTCTTTCGTAACGGTCTTTGGCATGCGGCCACAAAGTCATCCATGTTTAGATGCTCTGGCAGTTGAGATGCGATGTGTGTGAGAAAGTCGTCAGGGATATAGACGTTAGAGTGCAAAATAGAGCCTGCTAGTTGGAAAGTATTTTTTGAATTATAACCTGAACTCTGCTCAACAGAAAATGAAAGCCCGCGTTAGCGGGCTTATCTGTGTAATTTAACAGCGTTGGGCTTTGAATGTTATTTAAGGGGCAGGGATTGCAGTTCGCCATTCCTTCCACTTAGGATCGCCGGATTGATTTAGGTAAAAGCTTTGACCCTCACTTGCTCTGGGCTGAAGTTCAGTACCTTCTGGCGTTGAAAATGTCACACCACCGCGAATTAGACTATCCATCGTACCGCTTTAATACTGGCACCAGAAAGACCGATTTGTACATCGACCCCAGATACATTCCAAAACACGCTGTTGGCACGAACTAAGTAGGCGAACTCTGGCTTAATTTGAAAGGTTGATATCACTCTATCAGCAAATGGACCGAGTTCGACGTCAGTGACGCGCCCAATTTCGATATCACGATATAAAATTGGGGTACCTTCTTTGACGGAACCTCGGTTTTCACTTTGCAGCGTAAACTCAATGCCATTCTCTACTTTAGGGAAATCAAATAGCTTAAATTGCTTTTGCGTTTTCCCATTACCAGGTTCGACGGCGATATATTGCGAAACGAGTGCATTCAAATTTTTCACACCACTCAAACCAAATTCAGGTTTAACAAGCCAAAAATAGGCGTCTGAATTGGCGATTTGCTCTACGTATTCGGGCAGAATTCGAGCCGTAATCTCAACTCGTTCATGGGTAAAGTCGGGGAGTGTTAACATGACTTCCCCCACTTTTACACCTTGATACTTGATGGGCATGCCTTTTGTTACTTGTTGGTCTGTCGTTGTGGTGACTAATTGAACCGAAGCACCAAACTTTCTTGCGTCGTTAAAGTCTTGATACAACTTCCATTTTTTACCCGTTTTATTTTCTATTCCTGGCATGGAGTCAAAAGCAATACCACCGTCTATCAGTGTTTTTAGTGGTGCGGCTTTCACGCTAACACCAGATAACGACGCTTCAACTTCCACTCCAGAGCGATTCCAAAAAACAGTTTGTGGCATAATTAAATGTTTGTAGCGATTGTCAATGGAGGTATTGATGTAGACGCCGCCATCGACTAATGAAAAATCCGTTACACTGCCGACCTGCATGTTGCGATAAAGAATGGGGCTGCCTTCTTGAATCGGAGGTAACTCGTTAGCAAACAGAACAAGCTTCATGGACCCTGACTGGTTGTGCTTGGCGAGTTCCGCCAGTGATTTAGTTTGGAATAGCGGGAACTCAACACGCTCGGTGGTTTTTCCCTCACTCACAAAGCTAATCGAACCGATAAGCAATTGCTTAGCGGGTGGAACGGTTACATTAAGCCCTGCTTTAGTTAGCTCTGCAGTGGCACTCCCTGTCACATAGAATCGATTTTGGGTTCTAATTAGGTTTCGGTACTCAATATCAATGGCAATGTCCATCGCTACGTTATCATCAACGAGCTCAACAGACGTGAGGGAGCCCACCGGAATGCCGCGATATAATACGCTACTCCCTGGCTCTAAACCGAAAGAGTTCTCAGACAGCAAGCGAATAGAAATGGATTTGGCTTTTACTCGATCAAATTCGTCTTGTTTAATCGCATCGAATTGACGGGCTTTGCCACCAGTCCCCGGGACTAATGTTAAAAAATTACCCGTGATTAAATTCGATAGATTCTCAACACCAGACAAAGACACTTTCGCTTCTTCAAGCAAGAATAGCGTGCCTTCGTTTAACATATCACTAAAGGCGGGTTCAATAGACGCAGAAGCGATGATGGAATCCCGGTCATCATTGAGTGCGAGATTGTTTATTTGCCCAATTTCTAATCCTCGGTAAACGATAGGAGAACCGTTGGCTTTCAAATTGCTATTGTCTGGCAGTGTTATGGATATAGGGATACCACGACCAGCCGTTTTTAAATCGCGGTAGAGCTTAAAGGAAGTGCCTTTCTCGACAGGAGCACCACTATCTGGTGAGTCAACGGCAATGGCGCCTGCCAGTATTGCGCTTAAGCTTTCTAAACGAATATCGACGCCTTGAAACCCTACATTGGCACCGATGCCACTGACGTTCCAGAATCGGCTCTTGTCAGTAATAATATGACTAAATTGTTGTTCAATCGAGGCTTTAATGAGTACGCTTTCTGCGTCTTCATTTAGCTTAAAGCTATACACTTCACCTATAGGTATCTTCTTATAGACGATTTTTGAACCGACGGATATGCCACCGAGATCACGAGCTTTGAGTGTGACGGTTAGGCCGTCATTGGCTGCCAGCTCAGATACGGTGCAGTATCCAATGCTTGGAACTTTGTTTTGCTATTGCTGGTCTCTGTTGCCGGATAAATGGAAACATAGTTACCCGACACGAGCGCATCTAGACCAGAAATCCCTGATAACGAGGCTGAGGGTTTCACTAACCAAAACTTAGTGTCTTCGCCGAGTAACTTGGTCGCCTCAGGATAGATGTCCGCATCAACATAGATATTACTCAGGTCTTTAGACAGGTTGATGTCACGAATCATCCCAACTTCTAAACCTTGATACCTGATGGTCGTGCGTCCTGCGATAAGACCTTGGGCGTCGGAGAAATAAATTTGAACACGCTGACCTGCATCATGCACGGCTTTTGCCAATAACCAGCCAGCCAGTATGAGTGTCAAAATTGGCAGAATCCAAAGCGGTGAAATCCGACGATCTTTCTTCACTTCAGGGTTGAACGACATAGGTTGCTTAGTCTCGTTACTCATTACCGCTAATACTCGTCTTAGTGTCTAATACAGAAGAGGATGCTGTCTTTTTATCCCACAGTAACCGAGGGTCGAGGCTCTCGGCTGCAAACATGGTGAATATAACAACAATACCAAACGCTACCGCGCCGAAGCCCGGTGTAAAATTAAGAATTTGCCCTCGGTCTACCAAGGTCAACATAATGGATATCACAAAGAGATCGGTCATTGACCATTTACCGATCCATTTTATGATCCGAAAGATGGTCATCTCAAAACGGTGATTGTTCACTTTATCAAACTGTATACAAAAAAGCAGATACCCCAGCCCTAATATCTTCGCGACAGGAACCACGATACTGGCAACAAAAATAATGATGGCAATACCGATCATGTCATTATTGATTAACGAGGCTACGCCGGAGAAGATGGTGTCTTCTAATCGTTGACCATTGGTGATGAGGATTGATATCGGAATTAAGTTTGCTTAGCAGAATCGCCACCGATGCGGCAATGAGGTAAGCCCAAGTTTTCTGCAATGAATAGGGTTTTCTATGATGAAGCTTCGCCTCACAACGTACGCAACGGTCTGCCTCTTTCTGAGAAAGGTGGCAACTGTGGCAATGAATCTCTTTCACTGAAGAACGATAAGCATTTTCCGGTTTCCATGCCTCCCAGTAGCGCCTAACACTGATGCGGCACACGAGTAACACGCTCAGCCCTTGCAGCAGCACTAAGCTATAGAGCGCATGGCCAATGTAGATGTCGGAATAGTCTTGCAGTTTGAAACATGAGATTGCAATACTAATAAGAAAGACATCTAACATCATCCAATGCTTACTGTGTGTCAGTATGCTTAAAGACCACTTGAGTGTTTTAAACCAGTGGTACCGAAGTGCGAGGTGGGTGGTAAGTACCGCAGTGCACATAGCGAGCCATGCGCTATGGTGTGACAAAAAAGAGTCAGCAACGCGAGACCCGGGTAGCCTTCTTGACTTAACGCTAACACGCCTTCAAATAGTGTGCCTTGAATCATCACGCCCACCAACCTGATGGTGATGAAATCAAAATAGTGAGAAGGAATAAAAAGCAAGAGGCAAGTAATGGCGATTGCCAAATTACCATTGATCGAGTGATGCTCACTGCGATAGAGCTGAGTCCCACAACGAGGGCAGTCGGCACTATACCCTTTATCCAATCCTACCACGGCTACTCAAGCAACTCACAGCACTGGCATAGCCGCACATTTTGGTTCTGGGGCAGGTCATTTGTTTGTGGAACTTGTGAATTAGAAACAACGCGCATCGTAAACTCCAAAATACGTGTACGACGCGTTCATTTCGTCACGATTAACTTGCGGATTGCACCGAACCATACAGGGTTTGATAAAGCCCCTGTTGTTCAACCAGTTCGATGTGAGTACTCGGTTTGGGTAACTTGTCCATCTTCCAACACATAAATTAAATCCGCCTGTTTGACCGCAGACAACCTATGCGCAACGATTAGGGTTGTCCGGTTTTCCAAAAAGCACTTAAAGCAATGTGCAAAGCTGCCTCTGTCGAGGTGTCGAGTGCCGATGTTGCTTCATCTAGGATGACAAACTGTGGATTGCTTAATATCATTCTAGCAATCGCGAGCCGTTGCCGCTGTCCTCCGGAAAGACGAATCCCATTTCGACCGATTTCGGTATCAAGGCCATCGACTAATTTGCTCGTGACATCTTGAAGTTGGGCAACGTCTAAAGCATTCCATATTTCACGGTCATCATAGTGACGTCCGAGCGTCAGATTATGCCTTATGCTGTCATTGAATAGTATAGGTTGCTGTAAAACAACAGCAATTTTATCTCGAATTATGTCAAAACCAATGTCACGGCTATCAGAACCATTATAATTGATGATGCCTCGTTGTTGTGTATAAACGCCAATCAGTAACTGTATGAGTGTGGACTTGCCACCACCACTCGCTCCAACCAGTGCCACTTTCTTTCCTGCGGGTATGTTGAGGGTTAAATTACGAAGCACGTCTTTGTCATCGTCATAACAAAAACTCACGTTTTGGATCGAGACATCCACCTGTTTTCCATCCTGGAATGGATTAATCTTACTGACGGTCTTTGCTTCTTCTTCCAGACCCAACAATGAGTTAATTCTTACCAAGGCAGCCTTGGCGCTGTACCACGAAAATTGAATGCCTAACAGTTCTTGCACAGGGCCTAGCATGAACCATAGGTAGCCAAATACCGCAAAAATCTGCCCAATGGTTAAGTCACTAAATAAGACCATTACCATAGCAACCGCGCGAAACAATTCAAATCCGATGAGAAAGAGAAGAAACGAGACACGGCTGGCCGCTTCTGATTGCCAAGCGTATTTATCGGCATTGACACGGATTTGGTCGGCTTGAATTTTTAGTTGTTGTAAAAACTCTCGCTCGCGATTCGCCGCCCTTAGCTGATAGATACCATCAAGTGTTTCAACCAAGCGATTTTGAAAACCTTCAAAGGCTTGGTTTTCTTTCTTCTTAAGGTGCTTAACCATGCCGCCTAATTTACGAGAGAAATAGATAACGACTGGGTTGACCAATAAAATGAAGAGCCCAAGTCTCCAGTCAAGCCATAGTAGGACAATCGCGGTGCCAAAGACGGTAAGAAAGCTGACGATGAATTTACTAAGCGTTGAACCGATAAACTGGTCAATGGTTTCAATGTCAGTAATTAAATGCGCATTAATGCCACCACTGCCGCGTGTTTCGTACTGACGGATACTAATTCGACCTAGTTTATCAATCATTTTGCAACGGATTTGATAAGTGATGGTTTTCGACACCAGCGTGAACTGACGACTTTGCAAAATATTGAATGCTTGGCTGATCGCACGCATTAGAACAACAAGAATGAGCGTAAGACCGATGTAACCAATTGGTGTTTCGAAAGACTGAGGGAGAAGTGCATTCATGTAACTCAGCCCCAACCCCGGTTGATTCAACAATACCTCATCTACCATAAGCGGCATCAATAGTGGAATAGGGACGCTAATTAATGTGGCAATAATGGCGATTAAATTTGCGCCAATAAGTCGAGACTTGTGAGTTTTTACTTGTGTTATCAACCAAGAGCGGCTAATAGTGTCATTCGTACTGGTCATATTTATGATAATGAGTCCTATTTAGATTGTGGCATTGTACGTGGATTAGAACAAAATCAAAGCACTATATTAATGGAAATATCATGAATTTAGACAATTACGATCGCCTAGCTAAACAAGCAGTTGCACTGACTGAATCAGAAACGGATTTTATCGCTAACCTTTCTAATATTAGTGCACTTCTTAATATGGAGTTAGACGATCTTAACTGGGTCGGCTTTTACCTTATGAAAGAGGGTGAATTAGTATTAGGTCCTTTTCAGGGCAAACCTGCTTGTGTTCGAATTCCGATAGGCAGAGGTGTGTGCGGTACAGCGATTGCTTCGAATACGGTTCAGAGAATTTCAGACGTTCACGAATTTGAAGGGCACATTGCTTGCGATGCTGCGAGTAATTCTGAGATTGTGATTCCGTTTTCTGTGAATGGCGAAGTGGTCGGGGTATTGGACATAGATAGCCCAAGTATTAATCGATTTTCCGAAATTGACGAAATTGGACTGACAAACTTCATGAGATCTGTAGAAAAGGTGCTCAATTCCCATGCAAACGTGGTCTAAAATCACATTTGCTGGTGGTTTTTCTATAGCAGGTCACTATAATACCAAGAATATTTTTCTTAATGCTTCGCGGAAAACCGCATTAACCAGGAACCCACATGGAAAACACTGAGAAGTTGAAGAACAGCAAAGAAATTATCGCGTATGTTGCTGAATGTTTCCCTAAATGCTTTACTGTAGAAGGTGAAGCGAAACCGCTTAAAATTGGTATATTTCAAGATCTTGCTGAACGCTTGAAAGATGATGAGAAAGTAAGTAAAACTCAGCTACGTGCAGCGTTAAGACAATACACTTCTTCTTGGCGTTACCTGCACGGTGTTAAACCGGGCGCAGTACGAGTAGATTTAGATGGTAATGCTTGCGGAGAACTTGAAGCTGAACATGTAGAGCATGCTCAAGCGACACTAGCTGAAAGCAAAGCAAAAGTAGCGAATCGCCGCAAAGAGCAAGCTCAAAAAGCGCGTGAAGAAGCGAAAGCGAAACAGCCTAAAGCTAAAAAGCCGCAAGCTCGTAAACCACAAAGTAGTGCAAGCAAAAACGCAAAAGTAAGCAAGCCTGTTGAAACGCGTGCTTTGAACAACGATGAATTGATCGTAGGCAAAGACGTTAACGTAAACATGGGTAAAGGAAACATGGCTGCGACCATTGTTGAAATCAATAAGGAAGATGTGCGTGTTCAGCTAGTCAATGGCCTACAAATGGTTGTTAAAGCGGAGCATTTGCGCGCTTAAAGGAGAAACTCCTACGCATGAAGTGCCGTTCAAAAGTATCTTTGATTGCTGCTAGCCTTTGGCTAGCAGCATCTTCAGCTCACGCTTTAGAAGCTAAATATCAGAAAACTGATATTCCGACATTAGCTCCAGAAGCACAACATGAAACCGCGAGTAAACGAGTAACGTCTCGTTTTACACGATCTCACTATAAGCATTTCACTCTAGATGATGAGTTTTCCAAAGCGATGTTCAATCGTTATTTGGAAATGCTCGACTACAACCGTAATATTTTTACTCAGTCGGATATTGATGGCTTTAACGCTTGGTCGACAGTGCTCGATGATCAATTGAAAGCGGGTAATAACCAGGTTGCGTTTGATGTCTATAACCTCTCAATGCAAAAGCGATATGATCGTTTTGTATACGCATTATCGTTACTCGATTCTGAGATGAAGTTTGATGTCGATGAAGGTATAGAGCTTGATCGTTCGGAAGCCAATTGGGCTAAAGACGAAGCTGAACTTAATGAGTTGTGGCGTAAACGCGTTAAATATGACGCGCTGAACCTGAAACTTGCAGGTAAAGACTGGGACGAGATAAAGGAAACGTTAGGCAAGCGTTACAACAACGCGATCAAGCGAATCACTCAATCTCATAACGAAGATGCTTTTCAGATTTACATGAACGCGTTTGCGCGTGAAGTTGATCCGCATACCAGTTATTTGTCGCCACGTTCTGCTGAGCAATTCCAGTCAGAGATGAATTTATCTCTTGAAGGGATTGGTGCGGTACTTCAAATGACCGATGATTACACCATTATTCGTTCTCTAGTTGCGGGTGGCCCTGCGTCAAAAAGTAAGCAATTAGGCGAAGGCGATAAAATCATTGGTGTTGGTCAAGACGGCAAAGAAATCGTTGATGTAATTGGATGGCGACTCGATGACGTCGTACAACTTATAAAAGGACCAAAAGGGACCAAAGTTAAGTTGCAAATTTTATCTGATAGTAAAGATGCCAAAGCGCAAGTGGTTGAAATTACAAGAGATAAAATTAGGTTAGAGGACCGGGCCGTTAAGTCTGGAAATCTTTGAGAAGGATGGTAAGAAAATTGGTGTTCTCGAAGTTCCTAGCTATTACGTAGGACTTTCTAAAGATACCGACAAACTTATTACCGAACTTAAAGAGAAAGGCGTTGACGGTATTATTGTCGATTTGCGTAATAACGGTGGTGGTGCGTTAACAGAAGCAACCGCAATGACCGGATTGTTTATTGACAGTGGTCCAGCGGTACAAGTTCGTGACAGCTATGGTCGTGTTAACGTTAATAACGATACCGACGGAAAAGTGAGTTACGAAGGTCCGTTAACCATACTGGTAAATCGATATAGCGCCTCGGCATCTGAGATCTTTGCTGCTGCATTGCAAGATTATGGTCGTGCCATAGTTTTAGGTGAGAATTCATTTGGTAAGGGCACGGTACAACAGCACCGTTCACTAAATCACATCTATGACTTATTTGATAAAGAACTGGGTTACGTGCAATACACGATTCAGAAGTTTTATCGAATTAATGGCGGTAGTACGCAAAATAAAGGGGTAGTACCTGACATTGCGTTCCCAACACCAATCGATCCTGCGGAAACCGGGGAGAGCGTAGAAGACAACGCCCTACCTTGGGATAGCATTGACCCTGCAAAATATCAAGTGTTACAGCGTAACGATGAGATGATTGCAGCATTAACCGAAGCATGAAGCACGAATTGGCTCTGACATGGAGTTTGGATTTATCGCTGAAGACATTGCTAAGTACAACGCTGAAAAAGACGACAAAACATTGTCGTTAAATGAAGCAACAAGGCAAGCTGAAAGTGATAATCATGACGTGCGACGACTTGACCGTATCAATGCTCGTCAAAAAGCGGCGGGAGAAGATCTTTTTGCTACGCTAGATGACGTACCAAAAGATTACGAAGTGCCTGATGCGTATCTCGACGAATCTGTTGCCATTATGGTCGATATGATTAAGCAGTAGAAACAAAGTTGAATTTTAAAAGCGAGCGTGAGCTCGCTTTTTTTTGTCTAAAATTTGTGTTCTCAAAGCTGATACTAATAAAGGGGAAATTTGTGATTTAGATCAAAAAATTTAGCATTCTCGTAGTGAGCGCCTAAGCTTAAGTAAACAGCAAAGGGGAAGCATATGAGATGGATTACCGTGATTTTATGTGTGGTATCGTTTGGCGTATTATCTGATACACGTAAAGACAATAATGATTTGACCCAGTTTGATCAGCCTTTTTTACTGGGTGACTGGTATTTGATAAACCCGACTCCCGAAGAATCGCCTGATGCGTTTTTGGCGATTAAACTTTCCCTCGACTCGAACTACTCGTTCAATATCGATATTCAAAAACAAGACTACAGTATTGAACATTGGGAAGGTTTGTTTACCGCTAATGAAGATACCATAATTTTGGGACTCAACAGTGACGAACCGCAGGTCTATAATTACAGCGGTAATCACCATATGTTAAATCTAAATGGAGTGGTGTTTACTAAAGCGCTTCCCAATGCGCTTGCGGGAATTTGGTCATCGACTACAGTGACAGGTGATGACAAGCATGCCAATGACATCGCCAGAATGGATTTAGTGTTGCAACCCGATTTCGTTTTTACATTTCGCGTAAGTTCAAACGAAGGAAATGAAGCGATTCATAGTGGGGTGTATTACACAGAAGACGATCACATTGTTCTGCTTTATCCAGATGGTGAGCACGATGCCACTTACACTTTGAATCAAGATGAATTGACGCTAGAAGTCGAAGATGGGGATATGTTTGCGGTACTTAACCGGATCAGGTAATGCTAACTTATGCTCACAAAAAAAACGCCAATATTAATTGGCGTTTTTTGCGTTAGAGGATCTGCAATCGGTTGATACATGGGGTTATAATTGTTTGGTATTTACAGCGACAATGCTAATTATAACAAATAAGGACTAAAGGATGACTGAGTCAGCACCTAAAGCCAAATACCGTAGCGATTATCAATCGCCTTCTCATTTTATCTCAGATGTAAACTTAACTTTCGATCTTCATGAACGTGAAACTCACGTGACGGCCATCTCTACTGTTAAGCAAAATACCGACTCAACGACTTTACTTTTAGATGGTGAAGGTATTGAACTGGTTGCCGTGCATATCGACGGTCAAGTGTGGTCTGATTATAAGCAGTTAAAATCAGGTCTTGAGTTATCAAACTTACCTGCTGAGTTTGAGCTCAAAATTGAAAACAAGATTTCGCCAATTACCAATAGCGCACTTGAAGGCTTGTACTTATCTGACGGTGCGTACTGTACACAATGTGAAGCCGAAGGTTTTAGACGCATTACTTATTTTTCTAGACCGACCTGACGTACTCGCTACCTACACGACGAAAGTCATTGCCGATAAAGTGGCGTTCCCACACCTACTTAGTAATGGTAACAAAGTTGAAGAAGGTGAGGTGGATACGCAAAGACATTATGTCATTTGGCAAGATCCCCATCCTAAACCATGTTACCTATTTGCTTTAGTCGCAGGCGACTTTGATGTGCTGCGTGACCAGTATACAACACGATCTGGTCGTAGAGTGGCATTAGAAATTTTCGTTGATAAGGGCAATCTAGACCGAGCAAATCATGCCATGGTGTCATTGATTAATTCGATGAAGTGGGATGAAGAACGTTTTGGATTAGAATACGATCTCGATATTTATATGATTGTTGCCGTCGACTTTTTCAATATGGGGGCGATGGAGAATAAAGGCTTAAATGTTTTCAACTCCAAGTTCGTTCTAGCCAATGAAAAGACGGCGACAGACACTGACTATTTAGGGATTGAGGCGGTTATCGGTCATGAGTATTTTCATAACTGGATCCCAGTAACCGAGTCACTTGTCGAGACTGGTTCCAACTCAGTTTAAAAGAAGGGCTAACGGTATTTCGTGACCAGGAGTTTTCTTCAGACCTTGGCTCTCGTGCCGTCAACCGCATTAACAATGTTCGAATCATTCGTGGCCCTCAGTTTGCGGAAGACGCAAGCCCAATGTCTCATCCTATTCGCCCAGAAAAAGTTATTGAGATGAATAACTTTTATACTTTAACGGTATATGAGAAGGGTAGTGAAGTGATCCGAATGATGCATACTTTGCTAGGTGAGGGCAAATTCCAAGCGGGAATGAAGCTTTACTTTGATCGCCATGATGGAACTGCTGCTACGTGTGAAGATTTTGTCTGTGCCATGGAAGATGCATCTGGAATTGATCTTACGCAATTCCGTCGTTGGTATAGTCAATCAGGAACGCCAACGGTCAGTGTGAAAGCGAACTATGACGAAAACACGAAAACGTACGCGTTAACGCTTACTCAACGAACTAAACCGACACAAGATCAACAGGAAAAACAAGCACTACACATTCCATTTGACGTAGAACTGTATGATAGTGAAGGAAATATTTTAGAGTTACAGTGTAACGGTGGTGCGGTCGGGAATGTCTTAAGTTTCACTCAACAAGAGCAAACATTCGTCTTTGAAAATGTTGATACCGAACCAACGCCATCAATGCTGAGAGAGTTTTCAGCACCAGTAAAACTGGAGTTTGACTACTCAGATGAACAGCTCGCATTTTTAATGATTCATGCTCGAAATGAATTTGCCAAATGGGATGCTGGGCAAATGTTGCTGGCAAAGTATGTTAAATCAAACGTTGAAGCAGTATTAAACCAACAAGCGATTACATTGCCCGAGCTTGTTATTGATGCGTTTAGAGGGGTGATCTTAAACGATCAGCTTGATCCTGCGTTTATTGCTGAAGTGCTTTCTTTGCCAAGCTTTAATGAGGTTGCAGGTTGGTATGATATTGTCTCAGTTGATGCGGTTTGTGATGTGCTTAAAGGCGTAAAACACATTATTGCCACTGAACTAAAAGATGAGTTATCAGCGACGTACCATTCTCTGGGTCAGCAAGATTATAGCGTTAACCATAGTGCGATAGCGAAACGAGCGCTACGGAACCTTTGCTTACAATACTTGGCGACAATGGAAGAATATGCATCTCTAGTGTCTAATCAGTTTGATGTTGCAAATAATATGACGGATACGATTGCCGCGATGGTTGCTGCTAACAGTAGTTCTTTGCCTATTCGACAAAACCTTATGGATCGCTATAGTGATGATTGGAGCCACGATGGCTTGGTTATGGATAAATGGTTTGCGTTACAGGGATCAAATCCAAGTGACAATGCACTTGAAAATGTTAAAGCGTGTATGTCACATACAGCGTTTAGCTTGAGTAACCCAAACCGAGTGAGAAGCTTGATAGGTTCATTTCTTAATATGAATCCGCGCCGTTTTCATGATAAGTCGGGCAGTGGTTACCAGTTTGCTGGTGAAATTCTGCGAAGTCTTAATGAATCGAACCCGCAAGTTGCATCACGATTGATCGATCCTCTACTCAAATTCAAGAAATACGATGCCAAGCGCCAAGCGCTGATCATTGTTGAGTTAGAAAAATTGAAAGCGATGGATAATCTCGCCAATGATCTGTATGAGAAAGTGACGAAGGCGTTAGACGCTTAGGTTGTAATACTTAAATCTTAATAAATAGGTCTTAAATATCTAAATCATTGAAATTTAAGACCTTGAATTATAGCCACTTGACCACAGCGGATACGCAAAAATTAGGTAAACCATCACTACTGTATATTTAAACAGTAGTGATGGTTTTTATCAGATAACAGCGTGTATTTGTCTAATGTTGGTGCATGTTTATACGGTTTACGTAGTAGAGAGTAGTGAAGGGTAGTCATTCACTTTTAATCGCGACAAATCGACGAATTAACAATGACTGTGTTTATATACAGTGTTTTTGGTAGGGCAAGTTTTCACATGACTCATTATCATTTTTCCGTGAATATTCGTTATCAGGCATTTATAGAGCATTACACTGGGCATGCTGCGAACATTTTGGTCGTTACAGAAAGTGGACTAAAGCTACAATTACCCGCGGCTCGTTTCCGGCCATATTTAACACAAATAGGTATAAAAGGTCGCTTCAGATTGACAACTGACCACAACAATAAATTTCTACGGTTAGATTCACTGTAATTTGTCGCTTTGCTAGCAAGATAAATAAGTACATTAGTCACACTATCAAACTTTTCTCTCCAACTTATTCCAAATTTCATTAACTCTTTATCAATAAAGCTTTTACAATAAAAGCAGCCTTATCCCCCAATAAAAATAGAAAGTGGAGCGTTACTATGACCACGCGCGAACCCGTTGTCCCGGTTCTTCTGGAGAAAGTTTACAAATTGATTGAGTCGAAGCTTGAGGGCTCGGCTCAGCCATTAGTAACCAAACTCGCCAAACATATCTTTAGCAATGTGTCCCCAGACGACTTGCTACAACGAAATGAATCTGATTTGTATGGTGCCGTTATCAGCCTATGGCACCATCTTAACGAAAAGAAACACGACGAAATCTCAGTCAGAGTCTTTAATCCTGCGGTGAGTAAGCATGGTTGGCAGTCGACACACACTATTGTAGAGATTGCGGTGCCAGATTCACCATTTCTTGTTGACTCCGTCAAGATGGCATTAAATCGACTAGATTTAACTTGTCATATTACGTTGCATGGTCCTACTCAGTTTGAACGAGATGAGAAAGGCCAAATCACTTCAGTTAATGAGAAGAAAGGGCATCTACAGTCTATTTTCCACATTGAAGTTGATCGCTTAAGCGATAAGCAAGAAATGACAGCATTAAAAGAAGAGTTAGTCACTATATTCGAAGATACGAGTTTAGTGGTTAACGGCTGGGAGCCAATGTCGAAGAAGCTTAAGGCGATCACTAAAGATCTTCTTAAAAATAAAGCGATGTTGCCTACAGAAGATGATCGTTTTGATGAAACTATGGCGTTTCTGCAGTGGCTTGGTGATCACAATTTCACCTTTATGGGCTATAAAGAGTTTGATTTAGTTCAGCTAGACGGTGATTCGATACTTAAACCGACCGAAGAAAAAGGTTTAGGACTGTTTTCAAGTGAACAACGTGTTCGTGCGGTTAAAATTTCTGACTTCTCAGATTCAGCCAGGTTAGAAGCGAAAAAGCCTTTCTTGTTGATTCTCACTAAAGGAAACAAAGCAAGCCGCATACACCGTCCAGCGTATACCGATTACATAGGTATTAAAAAGTTCGATAAACATGGCAAAGTCATTGGTGAGCATCGCTTCACTGGCCTATATACCTCAGCAGTCTATAACCAAAGCGTGTCAACGATTCCACTTATCCGTGAGAAGATGGAACGTATTCTGGCTTTAAGTGGCTATCGTAATGGATCGTACTCTTATAAGGCATTAAGAAATATTCTTGAAAACTACCCGCGAGACGAATTGCTTCAGGCGAAAGAAGAAGAATTGCTTGAAACAGGGATGGGTGTTGTACAAATGCAAGATCGTGATTTGATCCGTTTGTTTGTGCGTAGAGATCCATTTGGTCGCTTCTTTAGTTGCATGGTGTATGTGAGTAAAGATCGCTATAACACTCAACTTCGCAAGGATACGCAACGGATCTTAAAAAGCTACTTTGGCTGCGAGCAAGAAGTCGAATTCACCACCTATTTTTCTGAAAGTCCGTTAGCTCGAACGCACTATATAGTAAGGGTTGATAACAACAACATGGATGTCGATGTAAAAGCGATCGAACAAAACTTAATGGAAGTATCTGCCTCTTGGGATGATCGTTTATCAGAAGCGATTGTCGCTAACTTTGGTGAAAGTAAGGGACTACCGCTATCGAAAGTCTATTCACGTGCATTCCCTCGCTCGTATAAGGAAGACATGATGCCAACGTCTGCTGTTGCAGATATAGAGCGTCTAGAAGCGTTAAGTGAGAGTAATAAGTTAGGGATGTTGTTCTATCGCCCACAAGAAGCGGCGGCGGATTCTAAAGAAGTTAAATTGAAGCTTTATCATCGTGATGAGCCGATTCATCTTTCCGATGTTATGCCTATGCTAGAGAATCTTGGGCTTCGTGTTATTGGTGAATCACCTTATGAGGTGATTAAGAGCGATGGCGGCAGCTATTGGATTCTTGACTTTGCCATGCTTCATAAGAGTGAGACAGTAGTCGATCTTCGCGAAGCTCGTGACCGTTTCCAGCAAGCATTCGCTTCTATTTGGGCGGGTGACTTAGAAAGTGATGGCTTTAACCGTTTAGTCTTGGGTTCTGGACTAACAGGTCGAGAAGTTTCGATTCTGCGTGCCTATGCGCGTTATATGAGACAGGTAGGTTTTCCGTTTAGCCAACACTACATTGAAGATACGCTGAATCACTACCCAGAAATTGCAAGGGACTTAGTCGAGCTTTTCTCTCAACGATTTATGCCGTCGTTGAAAGGCAGTAAGAAAGGTCAACAGCGAATCATCGCTAAAATCGACGTGCAATTGGATAAGGTTGAAAGCCTGGATGATGACCGTATCATTCGTCGTTATGTAGAGATGATTTCTGCGACATTAAGAACCAACTATTATCAAAAAGATGAGCAAGGTCTTCATAAACCTTGGTTGTCTCTAAAACTACAGCCTTCAAAGATTCCAGATATTCCGGCACCAGTGCCCGCATTTGAAATATTCGTTTATGCCTCTGATATTGAAGGCGTGCACCTACGTGGCGGTAAAGTTGCCCGTGGTGGTTTACGCTGGTCAGACAGGCAGGAAGATTTTAGAACCGAGATCTTGGGCTTGGTTAAAGCGCAACAAGTTAAAAATACGGTGATTGTTCCAGTGGGCGCTAAAGGCGGTTTTGTTTGCAAGCGTCAACATCAACTCACATCTCGTGATGAAATCTTTGCTGAAGGGCAACGCTGTTATAAGCAGTTTATTCGCGCGTTGCTTGATGTTTCCGATAACATCATTGAAGGCGAGGTGGCTCCGCCTAAGAGTGTGGTACGTCACGATGAAGATGATCCATACTTGGTTGTTGCCGCGGATAAAGGCACGGCGACATTCTCTGATTTAGCGAATTCTGTCTCTGCCGAATATAACTTCTGGTTAGGCGATGCGTTTGCGTCGGGTGGCTCAAATGGCTACGACCACAAAGCGATGGGTATTACGGCAAAAGGTGGCTGGGAATCGGTTAAGCGTCATTTCCGTGAAATGGGCATCGATTGTCAAAGCGAAGACTTCACTGCTATCGGTGTAGGTGACATGGCTGGAGATGTATTTGGTAACGGTATGCTGTTATCGAAACATATTCGTATGCAAGCTGCGTTTAACCATATGCATATCTTCATTGATCCGAATCCAGATTCTGCAGCAAGTTGGATCGAGCGCAAGCGCCTGTTTGATCTGCCTCGTTCAAGTTGGGAAGATTACGATCCTAAATTGATCTCGGCGGGTGGTGGGATATTCCCTAGAAAAGCAAAATCGATCACGTTGACGCCAGAAATCCAAAAGATGATTGGCACCAAGAAGAGCTCTGTGACACCAAATGATCTCATTAAGATGCTGCTGTCTATGCAAGTGGATCTTTTGTGGAATGGTGGTATCGGCACGTACGTCAAGTCATCTTCAGAAACGCATACCGATGTTGGCGACCGTGCTAATGACGTATTACGTATTAATGGCAGTGATTTACGAGCAAAAGTGGTTGGCGAAGGCGGAAACCTTGGTATGACACAACTAGGTCGTGTGGAGTACGCATTAGCTGGTGGCCGTGTTAATACCGATTTTGTAGATAATGTCGGTGGAGTAGATTGTTCAGATAATGAAGTGAACATTAAAATCTTCCTGAATAGCTTAGTGTCAAGTGGCGATCTAACGATCAAACAGCGTAATGAAACACTTGAAGCGATGGAAGACGAAGTAGGTGAGATTGTTCTCGATGATGCTTATTGCCAAGCGGAATCTATCTCCGTGACAGAATACCAAGGTGTTCCATTGATGAAAGAGCAGATTCGCTTTATTCATACATTGGAGAAAGTAGGTTATCTAGATCGAGGGCTTGAATATATTCCTGCTGATGACGATTTACTGGAAAGAGAAAAGCAGGGTATCGGTATGACTCGCCCTGAACTTTCAGTATTAGTTGCGTACGGCAAGATGGTATTGAAAGAGCAGCTGGTGGTGGATGAAATTGCGAGTGATCCTTATCATAATCAACAGCTTACTCAGTATTTCCCATCACTGTTACGCCGTAACTACATCGATAGTATGCCGAATCATCCGCTCAAAGCAGAGATTATCGCTACTGGTCTAGCCAACCAAATGGTGAATGAAATGGGCTGCAATTTTGTGACTCGTTTGCAAGAAGAAACGGGAGCGACCGTTGTTGATATTGCGAATGCGTACGCCGCATCAAGAGAAATTTATGGTTTTGCGTTTACGTTTGAGCAAATACGTAAACTGGATAATGTTGCGACTTCTGAGGCGCAATACGAATTGCTCTTTATCGTGAGGCGTACGTTACGTCGCTTGGCGAGATGGATTTTACGTAATCGCCCTGGAAAACAGTCGGTTGAGCAATTAGTCGCACGTTATCGAGATAACGTCATTAAGATTGAACAGAAACTTGAATCATGTCTCGTCGATGAAGAAGTTGCAGAGCACAATGTTCAGGCTCAAGGTTGGATAGAAAGCGGAGTTGATAAAGATCTCGCGAACTATGTCTCAAGGTTATCGAGTCTATTATCTGCGGTGGATATCTCAGAGATAGCGGCAGAAGCCAACTATGATGTCGAACAAGCCTCGAAGTTGTATTTCCACCTCGGAGACCGTTTATCGTTGCATTGGTTCCTTAACCAAATTAATGGTCAGGCGGTAGACAATAACTGGCAAGCGCTCGCAAGAGCCGCATTTAGAGAAGACCTAGATTGGCAACAGCGTCAATTGACGGCGCAAGTTTTGAGATGTGGCTGTGGTGGGGAGGGTCAAGACGTGATCCTGTCACTTGATAACTGGATGGAGACAAACGAGGTTAGCTTGCAACGTTGGGACAATATTCTTAATGAGTTTAAAGTGGGTAGCGTTCATGAGTTTGCCAAGTTCTCTGTTGCGTTACGAGAGTTGAGTTTGCTTAACCTTAATTGTGCCACAAGCCTCTAGATACAAATAGACGTGCTACTTTGTGTTTAAGCGCCCAAATAGGGCGCTTTTTTTATGCCGACGTTCATTTCGTGACGTGGTCACCTAATAATTGCTTACTTATTCCGCTATACACTTGCTTTTGGTAAATAAAAGCGATTTCTCAATTGCAAGTTCAAACGTTTGCGTCAATAATACCTCCCCGTTTACACGGGTTATCTATCGGAGGCACAATGCTTTACCGTCTTGCCAGAACTGGCTTTTTTCAACTTGATGCCGAAAAGGCTCATGATCTCGCTATTCAAAATTTTAAGCGCTTTACCGGCACTCCTCTTGATTTAGCTTATCGTCAACATCTCCCAAATCGACCTGTCGAATGTATGGGCTTAACGTTTAAGAATCCAGTTGGCCTTGCTGCTGGCTTGGATAAGAACGGTGAGTGTATTGAAGCATTTGGTGCGATGGGGTTTGGTTTTGTCGAAGTAGGGACGGTAACACCTCGTCCACAATCTGGTAATGATAAACCGCGACTGTTCCGTCTTGTAGAAGCGGAAGGCATTATTAACCGAATGGGTTTCAACAATTTAGGTGTTGATAACTTAGTCGAGAACGTTAAGAAGGCAAAGTATGACGGCATTATCGGCATTAATATTGGTAAGAACAAAGACACGCCAATAGAAAAAGGTGCAGAAGACTACGTTATTTGTATGGAAAAAGTGTATGAGCACGCGGGTTACATCGCAGTGAACATCTCTTCGCCTAATACTCCAGGGCTACGTTCCCTACAATATGGCGAAGCACTTGATGATCTTCTTTGTGAATTAAAAGCGAAGCAAGCTGAGCTGGCTGAGAAGCACAGCAAGTACGTACCGCTGGCGTTAAAAATTGCCCCGGATCTTAGCGATGATGAATTGCAGCAAATCTGTGACTCATTGATTAAGAATAAGATTGATGGTGTTATTGCAACGAACACCACACTAGATCGCTCTATTGTTGAAGGTATGAAGCATGCGAATGAGGCTGGTGGCTTAAGTGGTCGTCCAGTGCAATCTCGTAGTACCGAAGTGGTTCGTTTGTTAGCTAAGTATCTTGACGGTCAATTGCCGATCATCGGTGTTGGTGGTATTGACTCTTATGTTTCCGCAAAAGAAAAGTTAATGGCTGGCGCTGAATTGGTTCAAGTATATTCTGGTTTTATTTACCATGGACCAAAGCTTGTCAAAGAGATCGTAAAAAACCTGTAGGGTAAATACTGACGATATCGTTTAGATATCCATCAATATGTTCATATATTGATAGTTCTGTCCAAGTTGCAACCATTGAGAGGGGAAATAGTTTTCCCCTTTTTTTTGTTCAATCGTTTGTAGAATTAGAGTCAACTGACCAAAAAGGTAATTAAGCGTTTTACCTAACAGTCTGATTATTCTTTAATTATAAGAGACGGAACGATGCTTAAACCCAGCGATACATGGATCTGGTATATGGATGAGAATGAAAATTCTCTGATGCTGGATTTGGGAGATGAGATGGTTTTTAAAACCAATCTTTCCCGTAAACTCTTAGTTGAGTGCGCGATGGGTCAGAATAACTTCACAGTTGATGACGCGTCCGCGTTTCAAATCTATAAAGACCAAATTGCGACCCTAGATCTCTCAGAGCCGCGACAAGCAGAGCTAGCGCTATACTGCGTTGCTGCTAAGCGCTTCCATAAGCCAGTACAGCCTAAGAGTTGGTTCTTTGACCATCAAGATGTTTCCTTTCAACCTGAAGAAGGTGAATTGGTCAGATTAACCAACCAATACTCTTCTGGTTTCTTTATTGTATTGGAAGTAGGGGAAAGCGCGAGTTTATGCGCCTTAGTTGATTTGGACCCCTTTAGTCTGACGTCAAATAAGGATGTTCAGTTCGGGCAAAGCATTAAGGTGATGCATGATAGAATGGCTTCGGCTCATTCCTACATGA
Source organism: Vibrio sp. GJ43-1 (assembly GCF_055808835.1). NCBI lineage: Bacteria > Pseudomonadati > Pseudomonadota > Gammaproteobacteria > Vibrionales > Vibrionaceae > Vibrio > Vibrio sp. GJ43-1. The sequence continues at coordinate 1,943,715 of NZ_CM147884.1, forward strand.
CGTCACTACAACCAATCGCACTGGTTGGTTAGACGGCGTAATAACGCCATAAGAGAAAGCAGTGGTGCTTGTCTCAAGAACATGACAGTGTTCAAGCGATAAAAGTCGGCCTACGGGTCGATTTTTTTTGCCTACTTTTCCTCAGTATCAGCGTAATCTACATTATTCCCACTCGCTTTCTCCTATCTCTTAGAGCGTTGCTCTTACAAGATTTTGACTATCCACAAAAATTAACCAGAAATTTACGAAAAAAAATGGGCAAATACTAACCTAAAAAACGCCACTTAGTCAGCATAAGTTCCTCGTTTTTGGCTATTTGTAAGTAACTTTCATCAATAAATTCCCGTTGGTATAGTCCAGATTGGCGGTGCATAAGTAGTCACTACCGCTGGGGCGGCGGTAATCAGGCTTGATTTGAGTTCTTCTGTATTAAGTGCTGTTAAACGTATGGTGTTGGTTTTCATTGACTAAAGCTTGCGCAAATGAGCGATTATCCTGATGAAAGCCGCGAGTTTGGTTAGTGGGACGCCGCATTATCAGGTATAATTAGCACCATTTTTCCGCAGTCAGACATACACTATGAATCAATATCTTGCCGTTACTTCAAATGGGCTAGAAAACCTACTCGCTCGTGAACTTGAACAACTTGGGATTGAAAACGTTAATCCTGTTCAAGCTGGAGTGAAATTTAAAGCGACCAATGAGCAGATCTATCGTGTTTGCCTGTGGAGCCGATATGCTTCCCGCTTCGTCAAAGTCCTTGCAGAATTTACCTGCCAAGATGACATGGATTTGTACTTGTCTGCGTCTGCTGTGAATTGGGTTAATCATTTCCATAGTTCGAAGAAATTTATTGTTGACTTCAACGGGACTAACCAAGAAATTCGTAATAGCCAATATGGTGCGATGAAGGTGAAGGATGCGGTAGTGGACTGCTTTAATAAAAGAAGCCTTCCGCGCCCTAACATCAGCAAAGAAAGTCCTGATATTCGTGTCCACGTACGTCTGCATAAAGACAAAGCTATTCTCGGCCTTGATATGGTAGGGTCTGGATTACATCAGCGTGGTTACCGTACTGAAGCGGGTCGCGCACCTTTACGTGAAACCTTGGCCTCAGCAATCGTTGCTCGAAGTGGTTGGACCCAAGGTGATAACATGCTTGACCCTATGTGTGGTTCAGGTACGTTGCTTATTGAAGCGGCGATGTTAGCGGCGAATATGGCACCGAGTGTAAAGAGAAAAAGCTGGTGCTTTGAATCGCACGAAGACTTCGAACCAGAACTGTGGGCTGAGATAAAATCAGAAGCCAGTGTACAAGGTCGACGCGGTGTCAAAAAGACTGACAGCAGGTTTTGGGGCTTCGATAATGACCCTCGAGTACTACAGACAGCAAAAGATAACGCCCGTCGAGCCGGTGTCGATAGTTTGATTACGTTTGAGCTAGGCGACGCGAGCAAATTGACCAAACCTGAGGGTTTCGGAGAAGGCGTTGTTATTTGTAACCCACCTTATGGTGAGCGTCTTGGTACTGAGCCTGGTCTTATTGCCCTTTACACTGAATTCGGTAACCAACTAAAAATCGAGTTTGGTGGAAGTAAAGCGTCTATCTTCTCTAGCTCGGATGATTTGTTAAGCTGCTTACGCATGCGTGCTGATAAGCAGTTTAAGTTAAATAACGGTGCGTTACCGTGTCACCAAAAAAACTACTCAATTTCGGGTCGTTCAGCGGAGCAGCTTGCAGAGAAGCGTACCGACCAAGTTGTCGCGCCAGACTTTACCAACCGATTGAAAAAGAACTTGGCAAAAATCGCCAAATGGGCCAAACGTGAAGAACTAGATTGTTATCGTATCTATGATGCGGATCTTCCGGAGTACAACGTAGCTATCGATGTCTATCAAGACCATCTTGTTATTCAAGAATACGCTGCGCCAAAAGATATCCCTGAAGAAAAGACTAAGCGTCGTTTGACGGACATTATTCGTGCAAGCATTAACGTGACGGGTATTGAAACCAACAACGTTGTGATTAAAGTGCGAGAGAAGAAGAAGGGTTCTTCACAATATAACAAGTTGGCGGCGAAATCTGATCGCATGGAAGTGAATGAATACGGTGTGAAATTAATCGTTAATCTTCATGACTATTTAGATACGGGTTTGTTCTTAGATCATAAAATCACTCGTCGTAAGCTTGGTCAAATAGCAGCGGGCAAGGATTTCCTAAACTTGTTTGCGTACACGGGCTCTGCTTCTGTTCACGCAGCAGTAGGTGGTGCGAAGTCCACAACGACAGTCGATATGTCTAATACCTACCTTGAGTGGGCAAAAGAGAACATGCAATTGAATAAACAGGTGGGGAATCAACATCAGTTCATCCAAGCCGATTGTCTACAGTGGCTAGAAAATGCCAATAGCGATTATGATTTAATTTTCATCGATCCACCGACATTCTCGAATTCAAAACGAATGGCGCAATCATTTGATGTACAGCGTGACCACGTTATGTTGATGGAAAACTTAAAGCGTTTGCTTAGAACGGATGGCACTATAGTCTTTTCCAACAACAAGCGTTTGTTCAAGATGGATCACGATGCATTGGCAGAAATCGGCTTAGAGGCGAAGAACATCTCAGACAAGACGTTGCCACTTGATTTCTCGCGTAACAAACACATTCATAACTGCTGGCTTATTACTCACCAGAATTAAGAGAAATAATGACAAAGGAATTGATCTTATACAGCACGTGAAGGGTGCCATCTTTGTGAGATGGCATCCGAATTACTTCATCGCGTCGGGCTTTCTCAACAATTCGATATTATTGATATAGCATTTAACGATGAGCTCTTTAGCCGTTACGGGGTCACTATCCCAGTGATCTCAACTGGTTCTTCAGAACTCAATTGGCCCTTCGATATTCATCAATTAACACAATGGTTGAACCTTAATGGCATTACTTACCATTCATAATGGACAACTAGCATTCGGGGACCACCCGTTGCTAGACAAATCAGATTTTGCACTTCAAGAAAATGAACGTGTATGTTTAGTTGGCCGTAATGGTGCTTGTAAGTCGACGTTGATGAAAGTCATCGCTGGCGAAATCGTTATGGATGACGGAAAACTTCAAATCACTCAAGATGTCGTTGTTTCGCGTTTGGAGCAAGATCCACCGCGTAACCAAGAAGGAACAGTTGAAGATTATGTGGCTGAAGGGCTCGCAGAAGTGGGTCAGCAACTGAAAGCGTACCATGCATTATTGGATCTTGTCGCTCATGATCCAAGTGAAAAGAACATTAATAAGCTCGCGAAGATTCAAGACACGCTAGATGTATTAGGGGCGTGGCGTTTTGAAGACCGCATCAAAAATATTCTCGCGGCGCTAAAGCTCGATGGTGCAACATTGCTAACAGATTTATCTGGTGGCTGGCAGCGTAAAGCTGCACTTGCGCGTGCATTGGTCTGCGATCCAGATGTATTACTTCTTGATGAACCGACCAACCACCTTGATGTTGCGACGATTGAGTGGCTTGAAACATTCTTAAAAGATTTCCGTGGTTCTATCATCTTCATTTCTCACGACCGAGCGTTTATTAGCTCTATGGCGACGCGCATTGTCGATTTAGATCGCGGTCAGTTGGTCTCTTATCCTGGACGCTATGATCAGTACTTAATTGAGAAAGAAGAAGCACTGCGTGTAGAGGAAATGCAAAATGCTGAGTTTGACAAGAAGCTCGCACAAGAAGAAGTGTGGATTCGTCAGGGGATAAAGGCGCGTCGTACACGTAATGAAGGTCGAGTCCGAGCTCTGAAGAAACTTCGCGAAGAAAGAAGCGACCGACGTGAAGTACAGGGCAAGGTTAACCTGAAAGTCGACGATGGTGTTCGTTCAGGTAAGATTGTCTTCGAAGCCGAAAATCTCAGCTATGATATCGAAGGTAAGACAATCGTTAAGGACTTCTCGTTTAATATCATGAGAGGTGACCGTATCGCGTTGATTGGCCCCAATGGCTGCGGTAAGAGTACATTAATTAAGTTGTTGCTTGATAAGCTGCAACCATCTTCAGGTAAATTGAAGTGTGGTACTAAACTGGAAGTGGCGTACTTTGACCAATACCGAGAATTGCTTGATCCAGAAAAAACAGTAATCGACAACTTAGCCGATGGTAAGCAAGAAGTAACAGTGGGTGGTCGAGAACGACATGCCCTGAGCTATTTGCAAGATTTCTTGTTTGCCCCTAAGCGTGCTCGCACTCCGGTAAAAGCCTTATCTGGTGGTGAGAAAAACCGTTTGTTATTAGCGCGTATTTTCTTAAAACCCAATAACCTGTTGATTCTGGATGAGCCAACTAACGATCTTGATATCGAAACGTTAGAGTTACTCGAAGATTTACTTGGTAACTACCAAGGTACGTTGCTTCTAGTGAGTCACGATCGTCAATTTGTTGATAATACTGTGACCACGAGCTGGATTTTTGAAGGTGAAGGGGTTATTGAAGAGTTTGTTGGCGGTTATCATGATGCACAACAGCAGCGTTTACAGGTTAAAAATGCCAGACGTGAGTTAGAACCCGTAAAGACGGTCGAAAAAGCAGCGGTTGAACCTAAAAAGAGTACGAGTGCTGTGAACTCTAAACCGAAAAAGCTGTCGTATAAACTGCAAAGAGAGCTTGAAGCGCTACCAGCGCTGCTCGAGCAGTTAGAAGAAGAGTTGGGTTCATTACAAGAAGTTGTGAATAGTGCCGAATTTTTCTCAAAACCCGTTGATGAGACTCAACCAATATTAGATAAACTCTCTGCTAAAGAGCAAGAGTTGGACGTTGCTTTCGAGCGATGGGAAGAGCTAGAAGCAATGCAACAGGAAAGTTAGCCTAAATGAGTTGTACAAAATTTAAAATTTCAATGGTGGCCGCAAGCGTATTCGCTGCGACCACTGCAAATGCTGCTTTGTATCAGATTGTCGAAATAGACCCGACAGCGAGCATTAGCAGTAGTGGTATTTATGATGCGCAGTACACAGAGTTCTATGGTTCTGCGGTTCAAAAGACATCTCGAGATCTTACTGCGATGTCAATGGGGTGCTTTACCGAAAGTGACACATGCCCAGATTACATGCTTTACGGTGACTCTAGGAATGGTTCAGAAGGCTTCTCTTATCGTGATGAAGTACCGTTCAATATGGACGTCAGTTTTTATTACACAGATTGGGGACGAAATCGCGATTACTGTCGCTCTGAATTAGGATACCAAACGTGCGACCCAGCTTGGACGGACAAAATGTGGCGTAGTTTTAGTTCTTATGGTGGGCTAAGACGTGAACGTGACGCATTCCTTACCCCATCTGAGCGCGGTTGGGATGACATACCCGGTGAAGAGCATTATTACTCCAATGCTCAAGTTTTCAAAGGAACGTCAATCGCTAACAAGATCGACGTTCAACCAAAATCCGATTATAAGCCTGGGGGCATTTCTAGCCCTGAAATAAACTCAGAAAATACGGTGGTTAATTCCACAGATGGTCAAAGAACAATCGGAACTACTAGCTCTGGATACTATAAGCTTGGATCGGGTAATTTAGCTACGGCCTATCGTCAACGTGGCTACGTTTACGATGGTACAAATACCACTATGCTAAAGCCACTTGCTGATAATGGTAGTGATCAAGAGAAGCAAATTACCACTCAGATGGGTCGCACTATGGCGTGGGACTCGTTTACTGACAATACTGGTACCTACTACGTGGGTAGCGCTGCAGTAGGTCCATTTGATTACAATGATGACAATAAAAATTGGGGTGGCGACCTAAATAATTGCTTGTCAGGCGATGATCCTGCGGCAAAGCGTGAATGTCAGAACTTTGCTTTTGCGTCAAAAGCGGCTGTTTGGTCTGCTGATGGAGCTACCGTTAGCCCTATATCTGGTTGGAATAACGGTACTTCTCGTAATGTTGATAAAAAAGCGATGCAAGGTAGTGCAAGAGCGGCCGTAATCAGTGCGAACGCAACGGCATTTACCGGAAAGCCCGTTCTTGTCGGTATGAATAGCTATCAAGACGGCAGTAATGTATTTGTCGAAGCGACAGTATTTAGCCCTAACGGAAACGCGATATCCGCCGGAAATGCGTGGTCACCATCAATAGTGAGCCGCTCGCGGATTAAAGACGGCGATGATTATGTCTACACTAACTCTGTAGCGACTGATATCAATGAACAACTTGTGTTGATTGGCGAAGCAAAGCGACGCGGCGACAAACGTGAAAATGGTGCGGCTGCGAACCGAATGTTTTTGGCACAAGTTAACGATGGTGGTGGTGCATCGGCTTCATATTTTGATGAGCTGAACGGTAACAGCGGTATTTTCTTCCGTGGTGTAGGTGGTAAGACGGGCGCAATTAACAATTTCAATGAAATTGTTGGTGCAGTTGATGCTGAGCAAGCTACCGAGTTCTATGGTAAAAAGCGTCGCCAGCGCGGGTTCATATACCCGTACACCGTTGTTGATGCTAATAACCCTGATATGGTTAAGAGAAGAGACGTTTTTCAAAATAAACCTTGGTTACTGGATGATTTAACCAATGGAGGCACATTTAGTGCCGAAAACAACAAATATCGTATTATCGATGCCGCTGATATTAACGATGATGGTGTCATCGCTGCCACCGCGATTAAGTGTCCTACGGCCCAAGGTTATGACACGACCGGACACAACTCATATTGTGGTAATGGGCAGACTACTGAAAAAGTCGTCGCAGTTAAGTTGATCCCGATCTCAAATGCAAACGAACGTTCAATTACTCCGCGTGCCATTGAAGCGCCACCTAGGTAGAACGTAAGGGCGGTAGCTTAGGTTGGATGGCTATGATTTTCTTAGGCTTCTTAGGGTTACGCCGTAACAAATAGTTCGCTATAAAGAAAAGCCCGAATTTATTAGCATGTATTCGGGCTTTTTTACGTCTTGAGTTCTGCTACAAATTGAGCAATTATTATTGAGGAGTCATAAAAACTCCATCAATCTTTAATATTAGAAGGCTGGCTAGCCGCCAGTTTTGTATAGCGAGGACCGCACTATGAAGAGACAAAAGCGTGACCGTTTAGATCGAGCTCAATCGCAAGGCTATAAAGCCGGATTGAACGGTAAATCTATGGAAACTTGCCCATACCAACAAATGGATGCTAAGTCCTATTGGCTTGGTGGTTGGCGTGATGCGAGAGATGACAGACAGTCAGGGCTTTTCAAGTAGTCGGGAGCAGTTAAGTAAGTTAAAAGAAGGATCTCACATGAGGTCCTTCTTTTAACTTACTTAACGCACTATAACTAATTAGTTTGATGAAAAATAAAACGGCAATGATGCCGTTTTAAATAAACTCTGACTTAAAAAGACGAAGTGTCTTTAAACAATCCAACTTTAAGGTCTTTTGCTACGTAAATCTCTTTACCGTCCACAAGTACGCGGCCATCTGCGATACCCATGACGAGTTTACGGTTCACAACACGTTTTAGGTGCAGTTCGTACGTAACTTTTTTGGCAGTAGGAAGTACTTGGCCCTGAAATTTAAGTTCGCCAACACCTAAAGCACGGCCTTTGCCTTCGCCGCCGATCCAACCTAGGTAAAATCCAACTAGTTGCCACATTGCGTCTAAGCCTAGACAGCCAGGCATAACAGGGTCACCGATAAAGTGACAATCGAAAAACCAAAGATCTGGTGTGATATCTAGCTCAGCGACAACAAGACCTTTACCGAAATCACCTTCTGTTTCTGACATTCTGGTAACACGATCCATCATTAACATATTTGGAGCGGGTAGCTGAGGGTAGCCTTCACCAAATAGTTCACCACGGCTCGAAGCTAAAAGATCTTCACGAGTATACGAATCACGTCTGTTTTGCATTTTTAAAATCACTCCAATATTTGATATGAGCATATTAGTGAACACGTGTACGCCAAACAACTCCGACCACGACTAAACAAACCAGTTTCTTACCTTTTCTAACAAGGTTTCTGGTAGTTCAAGTTTTTCAAAGTTTTCAATGCGTTCTGCTATCTTACTTAACACGCTTTCTTCTGATTCACTTTTAAATGGTTTACCTAGCAGTAAAGGGATCACTTCCACGACATGAGACACTGCCCAGATGTGAAATTGGCCATTTTTAATGCTATTGACAACTTCTTTGCTCAACGCCAGGTGCTGAACATTTGTTTTTGGTAGAATAACGCCTTGCTTACCTGTAAAACCTTGATGTTTACAAACATTGTAAAATCCTTCGACCTTTTCATTCAGGCCGCCGACCGCCTGAACTCGGCCAAATTGATCGACCGCACTCGGTGACGGCAATCTGTTGGTCAATTGGGTATCCAGAAAGGGCGCTGACTAAAGAACACAGCTCAGCTAATGAAGCACTGTCACCGTCTACTTCACAATATGATTGTTCAAAAACAATAGAAGCAGAATAGGGCAACGGAGCATCTAAATTGAGTTCTGTGCTGACGAACGCTTGCATGATCATCATACCTTTGGCGTGAATGTTACCCCCAAGTTCGACCTTTCGTTCGACATCAGAAATATCACCATCACCAAAGTGAACCACACAGGAGATACGCGCTGGCTCGCCATAAGAGAGTGGATGGCCTGGCATATCGATAACCGTTAAGCCGTTAACTTGTCCAATTTGCTTGCCTTGAGTTTCGATGACCACTTGGCCTTCTAAAATATCATCGACAGCTCGCAGCCAGTAAATACGCCTCTCTATAGCGTTTTGCCATTATCGCAGACTCGATATGGTCTTCGTTAATAACACCAGTATCACTATAAGAAGATGCTTCTCCTAGCAAAGCCAGGTGCCAATCTAATGATAATGGCACATACTGCTTATCTTCGGTTTCTCTCGCTCCAGCTTGTAGCAAGCGCAGGTAACCCGATGAGTCAAGTGTATGGTTTGGTAAATTATCCACCATCAGTTGCTTAACAAAGCTTAGATACGGCGCAACTGATTCAATATTTAATTTATAGTCACTTTCTAGCTCAGTGTATTGCATGAATCCTGATCTAAACTCAGCTTCTAGATAATCAAACTCTGCGAGTTGCTCTCTATCACCGATAATAATCAGTTTGAATTCTGAGCTGTAGCTAGGTTGCTCAATATTGGCATTGACCTGACTCACTGGTGTCGCTTCTAATTGAGCTCCCTGTAGTAGGGCTTTGGTATTGGTCCAGCTCACTAACGTAGACAATACGGTGTTCGTTGATGTGATCAGAACACCAGAGTCAGCCTGATGAATGAGGCCCTTTTTGGACTCCACATTACCAGTGGTGACTTGATATTGGTCAAACAATGTTTCTGAGCGAACATCTGCACTAACCACAACATGCTTTCCAAGGCGGCGCAACTCGTTAGCGACAAGCTCGCGATAGGTAAGGCTGCCACCATCTTTGATCACTAGTACTTTAGAAAAACAAGCCGGAGAGACAAAGTACTGAAGCGTTTGTCGCAAACGAGGTTGTAAATCGAACAGGGATTTCCCTTCGCTGGTTGCAACGTTATCTAGAGTAGATTGAAAATCGGTGTAGAGCGGGCAGGCATCTTGCCAAAGGACTGGATTCATTATTTGAGAGCTTAGTTTAGATTTGCATGGAGTATACAACGATTTCACGACTAAAGTTAGTCAATAGCACGTAAATCAACGAGATTTGATTCTCACTTTGAATGGACAATTGTTGAGATTGTAAAGAAGGTGGGTTACGCTGTCACTCTAACCAATGTAGAGGCAATTTTTAATGAAATACCAACAACTTGAAAATCTAGAGTGTGGTTGGAAGTGGCAATACTTGTCAAAAAAACACCGAGATGGAGAAAACATCACTCGGTATGTCGATACGAGTGAGATAGAGCAGGCTATTTCACAACTAAAAGCCATTGAATACGAGCCTACATTGGTCTTAGATTGGATCAGTGAACATATGTCATTGGAAGTCGACAATAAACTCAAGCAAGCCATCCGCGCAAAAAGAAAACGTCATTATAACGCAGAACAGGTGCACACGAAGAAAAAGTCGATTGATTTGGACTATCGAGTCTGGGAGAAACTGTCATATCGAGCAAATGAATTGGGATGCACGCTATCAGAGGCGATTGAATATCTACTGAGTGAAGCGTCACGAAGTGAAAAAGCGACTAAAACGGTCAGTAGCTTAAAACAAGATTTGAGTAAACTGCTCGGTGATGATTAACAAGGAAGGAGACGTAAATGCTATATGTAATTTTGATCGGCGCTGTATTAGTATTTTGGTTAGTCGCGATTGATCGCCCAGTACTTACCGTGCAAGTTACTGATGGTAAAATCACGAATATTAAAGGGCATATTCCACCTTCATTTAGCCATAACCTTAAAGATATCGCTGAAAGGGATAATATTTCTGGTACTTTGAAGGTATATCAAACTCGTTCTGGAATGACGCTAAAATTCTCTAAAGAGATTAATAAGAAAAGCCAGCAAAAAATACGTAATGTATTCCCGTTCCAAAGTTTTAAATCTAAAGGGCGTAAGAAGTCTAGGTAGCAGCTAGGCTGCTACCATCTTTATTTCTGCATTAGCCTTGTGCTGCAATTTCTCTTTCATCCCATATCTTCATTAGGGTGCGGCGCGCATCTGAATCAAGCATTTGTATCCTTCTGCATGTCCAGTTTTCAGCTACATAGTCCGCCATTTCAAGCGAAATAGGGTTGTTTTCAGTTAGGTAGGTATCTAGCGCTGTCTCTGCTTCTAAGAGAGAAAGCCCCTCAGTATCCCATTTTTTAATACGGGTGTAACTTGTTTCAAACCACATTAAAGGCAGTGTCATAGAATGCTCCATTTCTATTTATTTAAATAGTGTTATTTCCTGTTAGTTAGAGTAATGAATTTTTAATTTGTGTAAAGGGGTAAGGTTAAAAATAGCGAATAAAAATTTATAAATAACAATCACCATTCTCACATTTAATTTATTTCTTCTAAGGTATTTGTATAGTCTATTGAATTATCATTGGTTCGCCACTCTTACATTTATTTGATTTATATTGATCGCTTTAGCCTTATTTATCGGGCGTGTAAATAGTATTGATCTAGCTTCTTAATGGCATCTGTGTTTTAGTTGTATCTTATATTTACCTTGCAGATATAGTACGAGTGAAGCTAGAGGTCATTAATTAAATCGTTGGAATGTTGATTAGATAACGACCATCTGAGTAGATAAGTCTACCACAAAGGACAACACCCTAATGCACTATAACTATTTGTCTTTGGATAAAATAGTCCATCCGAATAAGGACTTTATATGAGAGCAATCACAACGTGGTAATCTTCAAACTCTTTCAATGAATAGCTGCTTGCCAAGATGTTGCCACACCATGTCGATTATGGACGTTGGTCGTTATTACTCAGAAAGTGATGTTCTTAAAGGGGGCCTACTGGTATGAGCAAACCTGGAACTCATTGAAACGAAAGTGAAGTTGGACAGCAAAGCAACAAAGTAGGATAGGGCGCGAGTCACTTCAAACCCTGACTGTTAACGGTTTTCACACCAAGCATGACCGTTTAAGCTAAATACATCCTTTGGCAACTTTTGCTTGCTGCCTATGGGATAAAAGCCGAACTCTTTGATAGGGTTCGGCTTTTTTGTACCCCCCATTATGAGATCAACATCAGTTAGACTGAATTATTATTGCACGCCAACTACCGAAAATTGATCTATATCAATACTTTCACTTCGCACTTCACATTTAATCATTCAATATATTGATGTGCAATTGCATGATTAGCACTATATGTGGCATCTATACTTAAAGAAGGGAGCGATATGCAAGATTACGCATGGTTGATTGGCATGATAATCGGGGCGACATCGGGTTACGTTATGGCTTACGTAAATCAAAAAGGTAAGAATCGGGCTTTACGTCAAGATATACAAGACATAGAACAACAAAAGCAAAAAATAATCTCAGAGTCGCTAAAGATTTAGAGGCACTAAAAAGGGACCACACCTTAGAGATAGAGCATCGTAGGTTTCAATATCAAGACATGCGAGATATGTACGCTAAATTTTGTAGCGAATTAGATACATATCAACTGAGAGAGAAAAAGCTACTCGACGAAAAAATTCAACCTGCAATATTTACATACTTCAAAAATGTAAGTGATGGAAACGATCTTGTGGATGCTTCAGCGTGTCTATTCAAAGAAATAATGTTGATAACTACAGACTTAACTGATGCTTTTACGCAATTAAAAAATCAGTCTAATCAATTGCGGTTAAGCTCTTCAAGTGAGACAGAGTCTCTTATAGATGAACTCTTGAACAACATGAAAACTACAAATGAACGCACGAGTTCATTAGTCCATGCTTTAACAAGTGCCAGTGGCAATTTATCGACTAAAGCAGAGAAAGACTATTCACAGCAGTTTAATCAACTGAATCATGAAAATATCACTATAAGAAATAAGCTAATAGTTCAAATGAAACGTGATTTACAAACATTTTAGGAATCAAGTATGACCATAGAAAGAATAATATTGTCATTTATTGTTGGAGCTTTGCTCTTGGTTATAAGTGCCTCATATAAAAAAGCATTACGACAACGAGAAATTGCAGTTAGGTTAAAGGCATATCTTTACTATTACTATCGACTAGTTCATGAAAATTATGAATATTGTCATATCTTCGAGAAGGGAGTTCAATGGAATAAAGAGGCTAATGACCTAGTCAGAAAAGGGTGTACAGGTGCAGAACTTATTGAACTAGAAAACCGTGTAAAAAAAGATGTAACTAGCATTAAAGACTCTATACTATCTGGTGATTCTGACATTCCCTTTGAAAAGGATAAATTTATCCGACAACTTGGACGAAGACCAGAAGAGTTAGTCGACCACATTTTAGACTCTGTTCGTCAATCTTCCCAAAATGTTATTGATGCTAAGACATATATTAGTGATGAAGATGCTAGTGTCTTAGGAAGATACAAAGCCCAAACGATTATTGAGCTAAAGTTGGAAATTGTTAGCTTGATGCAAGGGTTCGGCTACTTGGTATCATGTGCGTGTGCAAATATCGACGAGTTTGATGCTCAATCAGAGGAGAACTTAGAGAGAATAACTAAACTAATCTGGTTATGCGTCAAAATTTCAAAGAAAATTGATATGCTAAATTATCAAGCAGACGAACGTATTAATAGAAAACTAATAGTAGCAACACGAGATAATTTCTTTGGGAAAGAAACCTAGTAATGTTGGTAATAATAGAATATGCGGGGAAACCTACTTATATTTAGTAGGAACCCAAGGCGCCGCGTTCATGCGGCGCCCACCTCGAAACGGCAGCACATTCTCTTTAGCCGGATAGAACGTTACACTGTCTATGTGACAGTGTAACTCAATCAATTGCTGATACTCATCACGCCAATGCCCAAAAGACTCCAATTCCTTGGGACTGAATTCACGTCCGGTGGGCGTAATCAACACAGCCCGAGATTCATCAACCCGAAAACCACGCCAACGCATGTCATTGGGTAAATAGCCAAGTGATTTTACGATGAGCAGCTTTTCAGCCATGGGATTGATCGCAACAGTGCCATCAAGCCAGCGACGAACGGTGGCAACATTAACGTGAAAAAACTCAGCGCCTTGACGAACGGATGAAAACTCACGCCAGTAAAGCGTTTTGAATGACTCATAAAACATGAAGTGCCTCACAAATTTGAAGGGAGACGAAATTATTTTTTTCGCCCAATTTGCGGCTGTTAGAAGTGTATGTACCGAACGCTGCATAATGTGCAGCAGTGATGGAAGTAAGCCACTGGGATTGTATGAGTCGCCAAGGGTGTGAAAAGATAAATGTGGAATTTTTTCGAGAGCATATCAACAACTTATAATCAGAGGTTGATAAGAATTCACGCTAGGAATGCAGATGTTAAATTTAGATACAGTAGTGCGTATTATCCGACCTTAAGTTAAATAGTGTTGACTAAGTACATAATTAGGAAGTTTGGTGGTTTTATGCGGTTTACTTACAATAAGTTAGGTACTTACCAAAAACATAAAACTCTGCGGATTTTTGAAGATTTGACCGTGGAAAGTGTAGCAAAAATTTGTTTTAAATCTGTGACTACGGTCGAGAAATGGAAAAGCAGTGGTTGTATCCCTCCAGAGTATAAAAGACTCGTCAGATTGTACCGTAAGAGGGAACTTTCGGATGAAGAAAAGTGGGATGGATTTTACATGGTAGGAGACCGCCTGTGCTTGCCTACAGGCCAGTTGGTGCAACCTCAGCAAATCATATTAGCGATGGCGTTACTTGAGCTAGGAGCGCATCCTGACATTAAAGTTAGCAGCAAGATAGCGAGGATTGCGAGGAAGTTGAACGAACTCCGTTCCAAGCCTTAAAGACATAATCGAAAGAGTGGGTGGTGAGTGCAACTATCATTGGCGATATTGATAGTTGCATAAACTGACAGGTATCTAACGTGACAGTGTCGCGTATTAATGTGCTTTTCAATAAAGAAAGGTATAAAGATGAGATACTTAAGTATTACGGATAACTACATTTTTAGGCAAATGAAGTGTGGGGTTTCGCCTGAGATGACGGCAAAATTATGCTTCAAAACCTTAAAGGATGTTCAAGCGTGGGATAAGGGGGAACCGATACCACCTGAGTGTAGACGCTTAATCAGGATGTACGCAAATCGAGAACTTGGGATTGGTGATTCATGGGAAGGTTTTGAAATGGTCGGGGAGAAGTTGCACTTACCAACTGGCCAGATGGTAAGTGCACAGCAAATTTTAACTGGTATAGCGTTAATCGAGATAGGTTCGGAACTTGAAATTAAAACTACAAACAAGCTTCTTAAACTGTCGAGAGCGATTGCTAAAATAAAAGATTACTAATCTTGGAACGCTTGCTGCAACCTAACGATTATGTGTTGTTACCTTCAATGTTTTGTTTTCATCACTATAAAAATCTCCAACGCAGTATGAACTGTTATTTAGAGAGTTATCAATCATAGATGTAGTGAAGATCACCTGATGCGGAACAGATATGTTAGATGACACCCTAATTATTTCATGTTGAAATGTGTGACTTCTTTCTGGCTCCATCCCTTTATCTTCTATGTTATCCATTAACAAAAATCGTGGGTATAAGAATGTCTCATCAGAACAAGAAGCTTCGAATAATGCCAATCTAAACGCATTTTTCAAATAGACCATCGAACTAGCAGAAAAAAGCACTCGGTCGTCGACTGAAACGCGGTCCTCTCCAAAGTCAAATTCGATGCTTTCTGCTTCCTTAAACGCTTCTTCGTGGTTCAAATCAGCATGAATGATAGCCATCGCGTTATCGGATATCATTTGTTTCTTACGTCTCATGCCCCAAGAGAGTTTAGCCTCAAGACGCTGAACTTTGTCCTTTAGCTCATTGTATTCAGTTTGAATTGAGTCGCGTTGCTCATACAACTCATACAAATTACTAAACTTAAGCTTAGAGCTTGCTAGCTGTTGTATTTCTTTGGAGAGTTCACCTATTTGAATTAGCGTTTCCCTAGTCGCTTGATTGATCTCCCGCATAGGTTCTTCCATCACTCTCAAAAGCGACTTTTGCTGAATCAATGTCGTGTTGTGCATCTCAAGCTCACTTTCGATTTCAACCAAATCTTTTTGTCTAGATTCAATCATGAAATTGGACTCAGCGAGTTGAAACTCGATTTCCTTTCTTATTTTGAACGTTGGGTCAAATGCCTCTTCGTTTGCTAACTCATCGACTCCGCAAAGTCCGCAATGAGACGCAAGTGCAGGTTTAGTAGGGGAGAAACATGAAGGGCAATATTTGAAACCTATATTAGATAACGCGTCAATCGTACGAGATGAGTCAGCCAATGCTGTCAATCGACCCAATAACGATTTTACGAATCTTTCGGAATCAGTGAGCTCGAAACTTGTAGCCAGGCGTCTACTCTCAAGCTCTTTAATTTTGGTTCTTAAGGAAGTAATAGTACGCCGGAGGTCATTTGTTCTATTACTATCTTCAATTTCATCTTTATAGGTCGATGCCTTAAGTTGTTGCTCTAGAAGTTCAAGTTCTACGTTTTTTTGGAATATCTGACCTTCAAATTCTTGTGCTGTATGTATTTCTTGGCCGAAAAATCGGTGTAGTGTTTTTATATCATCTACAATTTTTGTAAGGTCTTTGTCCAACTTATGCAACCGAACACGAAACTCATAAAGACTGATGTCGGACAAACCGATCAAAAGCTCTCCAATTGCTTTACGCTTGTTGGCAGTATCAAAACGATCAAATTTGAAGAGTCTATCTAAAGATGTCATCTGATCAACGTACATTAGTCGGAGTAATTGATGGAGCGTTAAGCTGTTAGAAGGGTCAGACTTCGTGTAAGGAATACCGAGTTCTTTGAAAAGAATTTGGTAAAAACTGCTCTTTTTCTCAGTCGCTGAGTAAGGGTATCGTAACCAATTAATTATAGGAGCTAACTTTGAATCTTCGTAGGTGCCAGCAATGATATCCATTCCTGTTTTTGACGACTCACGTATCTCGCGTCTTAATGTAAAGACGCTTCCACTTAGGGAAACTTCAACATATGTGTGACTGCAAGAAGCTGCTTCTTCCTTCCACTTCGTTAGCTCCCCACCCAGAGAATAAAAAATAAAATCAGCGATAGTAGACTTACCAGAACTGTTCTTACCTCTAATTATATTGACGCCATGATGGAATTTTTCATCGTAGGCAACACTACTACCACTGGTGACTACCAATCTATTTATTATTATATAAGGTTTATACTGCGTCATATCGATATTCCATAAGTCCTGTTTTGTACTTTAACCCTTTGTCTCCATAAAGTTCACACTTCATAAATATACTTACTAACGCTTTATAGTAACTTTTGGATGTGAACGTATTATTGTTCATTAACTCACTTATAGCGCTATCATCTAAACCTGATGAGCCGGATATCAGACCTTCTTTGTCGATATTAACTATTTCTTTTGAACGGAGTATGTCCAGCGCTTGGGATTGAAAGTCACCCATCTCAGAAAATAGTATTCTTTTACTTGGTAACGATTCATACGGGATTTCGAAGGTTTGTGCGTCTTTCTTTAATTTTGCTATCCCCGCCATTCTGGGCATGGTTGTATTGGCCATTAAATGAGGAAATGAAAAATAAAAATCTATCATTTTCATTCTTTCAATCTCTATTGATTTACCATCAAGAATCTTAAGAATCGACAACAATCTGAACATACAATGAAAAATGTCATTTTTGTGGTGATAAGTAATCATGTTAATCCCAATCTATATGACAGTTTCCTGTCAATAGGTATAGTAGCCCATATAATTCGTCTATATCTATATATAAGCTAGAGCCCTGGACGTTGTGAAAAAATGGGTCAATGATATGCTCTGTCACAAGGTCATCGATTTCATAATTTTCGAACTTGCCAGATTTAATTCGTCCTTCTATTCGATGCTTAAAAGTGGTTCGTATATTTGCAAGAAGGTACGTATAAACATCTTGAGCTGACTTATACAGAGCAAACTGATTGATTTTTTTAGTGACTTTTTCTTTAGACGCAATGGCGGTTTTTATGAGGTATTCTCTATCACCATCGTTAAGTTTTTCTCTTAAGTCTCGCAAGTTTTCTACATGCTTAGTTCTGAAAAAATTATTCAACTCTTCGGTGAAGCAGTCGTAGTTTGGGTCAGACTTTTTTCTTCTTCATGTTCTTGAAGCAAACGCCGTAGAACAAGATCCTCACGATAAATTACAGCGCTATTGTAAAAATGATTGTGAGTACTTTTATCATCACGGCCTATGACCTTATCCGCCGTGATTTGTTTTTGTACAACTCGGTTTTTTTCAAACATTTTGATTACTTTTTATCTCTACCAATTACATCACCACCTGCAATTATGTCTTTTTGAGTCACCTTGTTTGAAGATGAAAGTTTCTTCTTGAACATCACGCCTACTACAGCTATCCCTAGACCAGAAAATAACCATTGGTAGTTAGCTTCTATAAACTGCATTACCATATCAAACATAAATTTAACCTCATCTATCGAGTTTCACAAAATGCCGTCGCAAAGTGAAAAAGCCTTTAATTCCAAGTATATAATCTGGAGCTTATGATGAACTGATTGCATAGAGACTTCAACAAATTCTATTTGGATTTAAGACAATCAGCAAAATAGTTATGTATTTTTTTTCAAAATTTGTCTTGAACGATGATAAATAGTCGAATTTACCCCCGTAATACAGGTACGGGGGTTTGACGCTTCCGCGCTCGCTTCAATCGCAATCAAAAGCCTTTTCTCTATCGTTGCTCCTTCTTTGGGTTGCTGTTGCTTAACTCGCCGTTTTCGTTTCAGCTCTCTGCAAGGCTGGCTTTGCAGGAAGGTAGGGGTTTTGCGTCTTCTTCATGGGGAGCTTTGGTTTCGGGCGGGTTGGGGCAGTCATGCCCAATTTTTTGATCGGTGGGCGCCCTTATCCCTGTCGGGCCACTCACGTTAGTTTAGGAACTTAAGCTTGTTGAGCTGGCGCTTGTTGTGAGTTTGTCATTTTTTGACGTACTGGTATGTCATCACATGACATACTCCAATTCTTCGTCTCACATCACTCGGCCTCCGCTCAGCGTCGCTCCGTTCGAGTGCTGTTCAACTCGTAATTGTGGCATTGGTTCAAATGATACGTTTTGTGTCTGATAATAGAGTTGGATGGTTTGCGAGTTTCTTCAAACGTGCGCTTTTAACATTTCACACACCAGATAGTGCAAGGTTATGCTGATTACATCCTTTGGCAACTTTTGCTTGCTGCCCTTGGAAGTGAGAAAGCCGGACTCTGTATAGAGTTCGGCTTTTTTGCGTTTGCTGACGCGCGGATTTGGTTTGGTGCTGATGGTTGGCTGTTGTTCCGCTTGTCGGCTCATTCTGGAATGCAGCAATGCTTTGCTTCAATCCAGAACGAGCTTGATTTCAGAACAAGCTCACAACGGTATTCTTGCCTTCTAGCTCTACGTTGTGGTCGATGAAGTGTTGTGGCTCTCCGTTCTTGAGTAGAATGAATAGCCGTTGCTCTAAATACGTACCGACCACAAAGTGGTCTTTGGGAATGTTGTACGTGGGCTTGTCTGCTTCGAGGTCTTCGCATAGCGCTGCTATGTTCGCGAGCTTGACCTTAGGCAATCCTATTAAGTTTCCTGCTTCAATAAAGCCGCCAAAAGGGGCGCTGTGTGTACTGCCACTTTTGAGCAAGGCGTTGATGTTGCCGTCTTCTCGTTTGCTTGAATCTAGCGCACCGTGTTCGTTGATGCGGTCAATCCGGTAGTTTGACCGTACCTGTATAGACCTAAACATACGTCACCTTAAAATACTGTATGTATATACAGTTTATTTCAATCCCCGTGTTTTTGTCCACTTTTGTCGTTACAACTTGAGATTCTCCAGTGCGTTGTTGAAGGTGGTTATCTTGGATTTTAGTTGCCTCAGCTCTGCGTAGAGTGTCTGTATTTCTTTGCTTTGGCGCTCACTCAGTTCGTTGTATTTGATTGCAGCGTATCCCGCTTTAATCAATGCGCCTGACATGGTGGTTTGCTTGGTGAGTGTCTTTATTTGGTCGAGCATGTCTTGGTGTTGCTCGGTGTCTCTTATGGTAATTGCCATCATTCTTCCTTAATACTCGATGCGTGCCAGGGACAGTTTTGATTGCAGATTTGTCTCGAGTGTTCCTGGCTAAATGGATGCTTTGCTATCTATATGGTGCTGATAGGTAATAGGCTCTGTGCTTCATCAAGTTGGTTGGGTTGCGGCTCTGGTGTCGGCTCAGCTTGAGCGGTTTCTATGTTGTGTTGGGTAGGCCGACTATCACAGGCGACGAGTTTGGTATGGGACTGATAAGTGATGTTCACTAGGCAGTAGTCGAGCACGTCGAACGTGTAGCCGATTTGTTCAAGCAGGGCATCATTCACATAGCCTTCAGTCCCATCGGGATAGACTTGTTTGAACAGCACTGTGGTGTAGACGTTGGGCGCATCCACTCGGACAACAACGGATGAGACGTAGAGGTGTTGCACTGGATACGGCCAAACATTGGCTGGCGATTCTATGTCGCCATGATTAAACCTCGGCTTATCATTCGGAGCGTTATCGATATCGCTATGAACAGGCTGATACGTATCATTAGGTATCGAATCAGACTCGTTAGCTTGGGAACTAGGCGACGCATTAACTTGAGTAGTGGTTTGAGTGGTGTCAGTAGTATCAGGCAGGGCTTGAGTAGTTTGCTCAGTCGATAAGCTATCGTTATCACCACGAGTGAGAATGTCATAAACGGATACTCCTAATCCTATGAATGAGGCAATTGTGATAAGCAAGATGCCAATGATTTTGATGGAGAGAAATGGGTTACTGGCCGCGCCGGATTTGGTGGTTTTTCCGGTGACGGTTGACTTGTAAAGCAGGTGAACGGCAATGGGTACTTTTTGGGTTGTGGTGTAGTCGTCTTTTGCAGGTTTAACGCTGGTTGATTTTGGATCATGTTCAAACAGTCTTGGCTTACGTTTAGTGAAGAATACCGAGTCTTTGCTTTTGTGGTGTATCGCCAGCTCAGCACAGCCGCGAACGTCCATTGGAATGTTCTTAATCTCAGGCGTAACAAAGGTGATGTCCCAATTGAAGTGACGATGACGAGACATACTTTCTTCAAAGGTAGGTGGTAGACGTATCAGGCCGTTGTCATCTAACAGTGTTTCGCCTAAATCATCGGTATCGATGTCGTCTTCATTGGGACGATAGCTTTCAAGGTTACGTCGGTAGAAATCGGGATACCATGCAGGAAGATGATCCAAAAAAGGATCAATACCTTGGAATTGGTTCTTGGCCATGTCAAAGCCAACGGTTTTATTGAAGATGTTCTGCATTTCATCAATGAGGATGAACGCGCCCATTGGCATCCAGTTATAGAAGTTTTGCCACATGTTGCGGCCTTTCTCGGTGAGCGAGTAAACCTTGATGATTTGTGCTGATGGGGGGAAGCGTTCACCGAGTCTGGATTCAATTTCGTTAACCGTGGCAATGCCTTGAATGTTGGTCACGACAATGCGACCAGAGCGAAGCGCAGGTAGTAAGTCATACCAGACCGCTGTTGCGGTTTTGTAGGAGCCGTTGCCACCGTGACGAATAATGATAGCCATGATTACATCCCCATAAAATCCATGACAAAGCGTGTCGTCATGGCTTCAACAATGCGCGTGATGCCTGCCCCAATCCCGTAAGCGCCAATGATGTTTCGATGCTCAGCGCTTAGGTTGGCAAAAGCATCGTTAAGTAGAGAATCAAAGCTTAAGTTCTGTAGCATGGAGACGGCGACACCATAAGAAAATTCTAAGGCTTCGAGCTTTAACTTGAGTGAAATCATGACGCAGTATTCAATGACGTAAGCAAAGAAGCTTTCTAGCATGGTGGGTGCATGGTGAAAGAACTCGCTAACGTAATCGAAGGTATCGAACACGTAAGTGAGCATGCCGTTTTCTTCTTCAGGCGTGGCGGCCAGTGAGAAAGTAGAGTAGGTGAGCACCATTAAAACAAGCGCGATTTTCATGAGTTATTTCCTCCTTAAAACAATAGAAAAGGCGATTAAGGCTGACATGGCTAAAATCGCCCCTGATATCAGTCCAGCGTTATCATTCCAATAGGTGTTTTTCACCTGAACGCTCCGGCCTGCTTGGGTTAATGAGAGTTCTGGGTTGTTGATTTGCCCTGACGATGGGAGTGACGTGGTCACGGATAACTCACTTGAGAACTGTTTAAACTTGGCTTTGATTTGATCGCGTAGGTCTTGGGAATCTGTTTTCAATTGTGTAATCGCCTCCGGTGATAGCACATCCGCTAACGGGCTTTTATCATCAATGGTTGGTAACTTTCCAAAGGGCTGTTTAGCCTGGCAATCGATGTGATTTGAGTTGAGTTCACAAAACTCTGTCCCCAATAAATCATTCGCAGTGCCAAGGCCGCTATTAATGGCATCGAGTATCAATCCAGTATTATCGGCTGTGGTTTCATTTGCACCTAAGATTCCGGTGTTGTAGTTGTCATTGCTCTCATTACCTTGGTCGATAAGATCTCCAAGGTGGTTAAGCTGTTCAAGCGTTTGCTGATTAGTTTTGTTTAAATCCCGAATGGCCTGAGTGGTTTCGTTTTGGGCTTCGACTTGTACGCCGCTGTTATCAGGGTTGGGGTTTACGCCGCCCGGTGTTTCCGGTTTGGCATCGGGTGTGTCACAGAGCCAAGGCGCTTCCGGTGGCGCTTTACATCCGTGGTCTTTGTCGTCAGGCTCCGGTGATTCGCAGAGTTCTGGTTGGCGGTCACAAAGGGATTCATTTGGCGTTCCTGAGCCACCGCCATTACCGCCAGAGCCATTGTTGTTGCCATCGCCGTTATCTGTTGGTGGTTCTGTTGGCGGAGGTAATTGGCAGTTTTCAGTTGCAGGATTACAAATAGGCGTTTCGTCGGTGTTATCACCGCAGTTTACGAAGCAACCGTTTGATGGGTAGTCGCAGTTGTTAGTGTAATCAAATCCTGTGTCGGTATTAGTGCAGGAATAAGAGAAATTGGTGTCAAAATAATTGGTGTCAGGATTACCTGTTTGGCAAGCATATTGATCAGCTTGAATCGCTTTTTGTGTCTCTTCATCGGAACATGATGGAGTGGCATTATCAGTGCAACGACCGTCAGAAGTTTCAATAGGGTGAGTAACAGGACAGCCGTACTCAATTGCATTCTCTATCCTGACTTCTTTGTTGTTATATTTATTGTTGCCGTTTTTAACAAAATAGAATCTGCACAGCAAATGTCTGTATGGGGGCGTATGATAACGGATTAGAGCGTCGTAAAACATCCATCCTGAGTCCGGTTGAAATTGGTCATCAAAGTATGAGCAGTTCTTAGCAAAAGCTGTTTGATCGGCAGATATGTCAAATGGATGACCACCGATATTATTAGATTTATCTACAACACCAGAAAAAGCAGAAAAAGCAGAAAATAAAAGGGCGAAGATTAATATCAATCTCATAGTGAAACAAAAGACGCTATTAAGCGCCTTTTCTCCTAAGTTCAGTTTGGTTTAGTGTGACTGTATCCCCGATACAAACCCGTAAATAAAGGCCATCGAGGAGGAGATTCCAAAGATGATTTCGGGCTGTATCGAGTACACGTTATCGACCGAGCCACTTCACCAATAGACCCGCACCAAAGCCAACAGCCGCAACGGAAATCACACCAAGCACCACGGCAGTAACGTTGGTTTGTGATTCGCTCACGGCTGTGCCAATTTCTGCTGTGTAATCGACGGCGAACGCGTTAACCGATACGAACGCAGAAGTAGCAAGGGCAAGTAGTTGTTTTTTCATAATCAATTTCCTTATAGAGTGTGTTTTTGAGGTTTAGACTTTTCCCATCCATCGAACGACACGGCCTGTACCGTGACCAATGAGGAATGAGAGAAGTAGGTATCCCGATACTTCGAGATAGAGTTCTTGGTCAAAAGATTGCACCGCCATCACGTCAACAGGCTCAAGTAAGACGTGACCTTTACAAGTCATGATGGTGTCTTGGGTGAGTTGTCCGTTAACTAGGCACTGCATGACTAAGCCTTAAGGGACTGTTGGAAATGCTTTTTGATTTCCTCATCCACTGGAATCAGTTCGGTCACAATGGCACCAGCCAAAGGATCAAGTGGGTTGATTTCAAGTCGCAGTTCATACTCACGACGAGGAACCAACGCGCCCGTTTTTTCGAGTTTGAGCGCGTATTGGTAGTCAACGGCTAACACTTGATCCCATTTTTCGTTGACGTCACCAGACTCACCAATGGTGCGACGCTTGTACTTGTCGGTGTTAATTTCACGCAGTGGACGCGAGATATTCAGTTGAGCGCTGTCACCGCGAAATGAGTTCCAAACGATGTCCATGCCTAATACAAAAACTGTAGCCATTGTTAATTCTCCAATATGTGTTCGACTAACTTCCCGTAGGTATCGGGAAAGGTGTATTTTTTGCCGTCTCGAATGAGCTGACCAATGGCAGTTTCAATGTCACCATCATGGAATTCGATAAAGCTGTTTAGGATTTTTCCGTACTGTCTGCGCATCCAAAAAGCAGAAGTGAGTAGGTCACATGCGGCTTTTTTCGATGGCACAGGTTTGGTATTGAACGGCTCTGATACCGCAATGGACGCTGCAAACGCATTGATAGCCGCGAACGCGCCCGATGGATTGAGTAGAACGTCAATGTTCCACTTTTTCAGTTCAACCTCTGAGCGATACCAACTTAGGCCAGTGTTCGCCAAGTTCTGCTCAAGGGCTTTGTTATAGATTCGCCAGTACACGCGAGACGTTCGCGAGCCAATGGAATATTGCTCTTTGCTGTAAACGGGGTTGCCGTTTTCATCCATTTTTTCAATGTCGTGACCGATAGAGAGCTTCGGGCCACGACCGCGAGCTGCGGTGCGAAATGCATCGTCATGCCATGCTTTACGAGCGTATTCGCAATCAAAAAGACCGTCGTAATCGTCATACGCTAAGTCAACACGCGCTAAGGTTTGAACACCAAGCACGTTAGATAACCAATCATGAATCGCCCAAGGTTGGCGACGGTCGAAAACGTGCTTACAACCAGTGCCGTTAATCTGGAAATGTACGGTATCGTTATTTCCGCCGATACCAATGAAGCCGCAGAAGTCTTCACCGTCTTTGCACGTGAGCTTCATGGAGTCGCTATAGTATTGAAAACCCAGACCACGAGGCGCAGACATTGAAAGCCCAAGCACTTGATTGGTGAAGATGACCAAACAACGCTCAAGATACTCGCGATAGATAACTTGGAATGCAGCGGTATAGCTCTCAATGTCTTGTGTGGTCTTGGCTAGCGTCGGATTGAACTCAGGTGGAGCAGGGAACTTAGGTGCTCTAGCGTGACGCTGTAACAGTGATTTTTCACGTAACTTTAGCTGTGGTAATACGGTTCCGTGCTTAGGTGCGTTGGCTAAATTGCTGTAAGCCGTGTGGCAATGACGCAAGTCTTTAACCGAGAACGTGAAGCACAGAAAGTCGATGTGAACTTGTTCTGGTTTAGCTATGTTCGAATTTCTCGATGATTTTTTTAGCCGTGTTCATTCGAATACTCCCATGTCGAAGCGTTCTTGATAGGTCGTATTGGTAATGGACACGAGTTCGTATTGACCAAACTCAGAGACAGCCCAAGCTTCAAGGTTTGAGAAAGATTTAAAGAGATCCCAATCTTCAAAACCTTTTACGAGCACAGACACCGTGTAGTCAGGCATAAGGTCGTAGTAAATAACTTGGGGTTCAGTCATGATTAATGGGTCTCAGTTGTTGTTTTGGATGAAAGCGAACAGCCAACATTCAAAACGGTTAGTACGCGAATTTGCGGAGTACACACATAGTAAATACGCGAATTTGCGTTTTGTAAATACGCAAAAATGCGGCTTGATGAGCTAAACTAGGATTTCGGAGGATTGTGAAAATGCAAATAAATGAACTATTAGATGCGTATAAACACGCAAACAAGTACACACAAGACAAGCAGATAGCGCATGATTTGCAGATAAGCACCCAAAAGTTATCTGATATCAGACAAGGAAGACGCTATCTAACTGAAAAAGAAGCGCTTTTGTTAGCTGACCATGTAGGCGCGGATAAAGAAATCGTGTTAATTCAGTTAGCTGCTGATAAATGCAAAACTGTCGAAGGACAAGCGACTTGGGCAGCAATAGCAAAAAAGTTTGAGAGCCTTGGAATCTCTAGGATTTCCATGGCTTTAGGTGGTTTAACTGTGGCGTATTCTAGCACTCAAGAACTGGTATCTCAGTGCGTATTATCTATCTTATGTTAAATTGGTCCCGAGATAGTAAGATTAACCTAGTGCTCAGTTGTT
Source organism: Vibrio sp. GJ43-1 (assembly GCF_055808835.1). Lineage (NCBI taxonomy): Bacteria > Pseudomonadati > Pseudomonadota > Gammaproteobacteria > Vibrionales > Vibrionaceae > Vibrio > Vibrio sp. GJ43-1. The sequence goes on from NZ_CM147884.1 coordinate 1,969,696, forward strand.
CCCTGCTACATTGGGTGCTGTGCTTTCTTTGTGTATTTAACAATAACGCTATTTACCATAAAATACCTAATAATCACATTAACTTAATCTACGTTTAAGTTAATGTGATTATTAGAAATCAAGAGATTCAAGCAATGGCTTAGTTCGAATTAAGCCATTGCTTTTGGATGACTAAACTAAATTGTCATCCACATCTGATTGTGTGCTTGTGCCTGAATTATCATCAGTGCCAAAGCTACCAGTATCATCGGTAAAGTCTACATCCACCTGTGTATTGTCACTCTGTGTCCAATCACCACCATTCGCTTGCTGTAATGATGACGTGTCTTGGTTTTGCTGACTTGAAGCTTGCATCGAATATTGTTCATCAATATCAAGGTCGAGCGTTGCTGTTGCACCTTCTACCGGAGCATCTAAATCATCAAACCCTTGGAACGAAAGATTCGCAGAGCCCTCATATTGATCGTCGAGTGCTAGTGTGACAGATTGACTTAAGTCACCTGATATTGTGTAACCACCTTCACCATCACTTAATGCGCCATTGATTTCTGCACCTTCGGGTAGATTTGTCACCGTGATGTAATCGACGCCATCGACGGATGTAACCTCGTCTGGAGCGCTAATTTCCACTTCATCACCAGGTGCTGCCGTTATATCAACAGAGCTTTCAATGCCTGAATCTACTTCGTCACTTACGCTCGCACTCTGTGTATCAACTGGCTGCACTTGCGCTTCCTCAGTCTCTACCGTCAAGCTTGTTGTATACGCTTGTTCCGCTCCAGCGCTATCTACAACTCCAGCACTAAGATCGATATTCCCTTCAAATCCGTCATCTGGCCAGAACGTCCACATATCGTTTCCATTTGAAATTAGGGCTCCTTGATCTCCAGTATAATCTAGATCAATTAATGTCGAGTCGTCTAAGCCTAAGTTAGCTAAAACGTTAGCTCCACTAATTTCAATTGATCCATCATCAGCTTGAGCAAGTGTTTGGCTCACGGCAACTTCATTATCAACACCAATATTAAAGTGACTTTGAACACTATTTTCTCCATCGCTAGCAACAAATCCAACCTGAGCTTGACCTGTGTAACCTTCTGCTGGAGTAAATTGATAATTACCCTGCCCGTTTGATTCAATCAGTCCTTCTCCCGCGAGTAAAGAAACGGATTCGATACTTAGATCGTGATTATCCTCAGAGCTAATCGTCGCAAGCATATCGTCGTCAGTAAACGTTAGGGGTTCACTTTCATTGATATCGGTATTAGCGATAGCGTCTATAGTTGGAGAGCTAGTAAGTGACTCACTAGAATCAAAGACACCGATATCACTTTGTTCATCGTATAGAATGCCCTCTTTTTCAATGACATAAGCCAAGTCAACGTTACCAGAAAAACCGGGTGCAGGGCTGAAGGTCCAAGTACCATCGTCATTGTCAATTAAGCTTCCTTGAGATGGGTCGACTAAGTGTACGAGTTGAACGTCATCACCCTGCTCTGCTTCGACATTTTGTGCAATGGCAATAAGGTCGTCATGACTAATAACCAGTTCTTCACCAGATACGACATTGAAGTCACCACCTACTGGCTGCTCAGGCTGGTCGTTAGATTCATCGCCATAATCGACGGTGGTTGCTGTCACGGTGACGAAGAAATTGCCATGAAAATCATCGGGAGGCGTCATTTGTAGATTATCAATATCCCAATTGGTAATATTGATTAATTGTCCTTCCTCAGTAATGTCAATGACGTTACTGCCGTCACTGAGCGTAAAGCCGACCGGATAACCCGTCATGACGAGGTTGCTCAGTTGCTCTGAATCATCAATAAGATTAACATCTAAGTTTAAGTAACCGGTTGTGTCTTCATCAAACACTAGTGGTCCATCATGTGCTGTTGTGATGACCGCGCCATCGGCTAACCGGTCTTACATAAACAGGCACGTCTAAGGCGGTTTCAAACTCGCCGTCTGATGCGATCACTTGTAATTCCGATAATCCCGCAAAATCACTAGTAGGAGTAAATGTCCATGTCCCGTCGCCATTGTCAGTGACGCTACCGCCATCTTCATTATCCGCTACAATGACTCGAGAAATAACCAGCTCTGTTGTGTCGATATCTCCGAAGAGATCGAGCATATCAGAGGTGTCAAAGGTAAAGGCGTCGTCTTCATTGGTCGTCAAGAAGGCATTACCCACGGTAAATGGTTCATCATTTACTGGAATAACGTCCACATTCACGGAGCCTTGTGCACTCAGTTCTCCATCTGAAACAATGTAATCTAGCTCAACGAGTCCATTAAAATCTTGACTGGTCACTAAATGGTAAAGTCCGTCAGGCTGCTGTTGCAACGTTGCATTTTCCGGAGATCGCACAGTTAAGCTTTCTAGGGAAAGCGAGTCATTATCAATATCAGAAGCTTGAGAGAGGATAAATGCAGGATCGACCACCAATACTTGGTCTTCATCTGTCGAGTATGTGACCGTTGGAGCGTCAGGTGCATCATTTACCTCTGCTAGGTTAATGTTCCCCGAGACTTGAGTACCATCAACGCCATCGTCTACTTTAAAGGTAAATGGAACATCACCATTTAAGTTTTCTGCTGGCGTGAATGTCCACGTGCCGTTTTGATTATCAATTAAATCACCAAATGAAGGATCAATTTGAAGATCATTCGCAGTCAGGTCGTCATCCTCGATATCGACAGCGTGAACAAGCAAGTCCTCTTGCGATATTAGAATACTTTCGTCTTCAGTACCTACAAGCTCAACATTTTCTGATGTTGGTGCGTCATTGACGGCATTCACACTGAGGTTGAGGGTATTCTCCGTTGAAAATTCGCCATCACTGATGCTATAGGTCAGCGCGAGATCACCGTTAAAGTTGTCACTTGGAGTGATGGTATATGTGCCGTCATTATTATCAACAACTGAGGCATTAGGGTCGTTGCTTTGTACATTGCTCGCGGTCAATATATCGCCGTTAAGATCCGTGGCATTTTCTAACAGCATTTCTTGTGTTACTACCACACTTCCATCTTCATCAACCGATGAGAAAATTGGCGTAGACTCTGGAGCGTGCTCACGGGCATCAACATGGATTGATTGTGACGTTGTTTCTGCGTCGTTATTCGATAATTCTGTTGAGGTCGCGTCTATTTGGATATCAAATTCGCCGCTATAGTCAACCTAGTAAGTCGATGGATATAGGTTCTAGCAAAGCGACAGTGGGCAGAATAATAGCTTCGGATGTATCAACCGTCACTTCACCTTGATAGATGCTACTGTTTACTTCACCCAAATCAATGGTGAACAAGAAATCATCATAATCACGATCTCCCCCGTTATACATATCCTCGATACCATAAACCAATTCATCATTTTCGTTGAAGTAGGTTCTAGTATGATCAATACCATCTTGGTTAAGGTTAGGGCTCGTACCACCGTGGAACACGGCATCACCATTTTGGCTTTGAATCACGGTTTCATCGCCATTGGCGTTAACAAACACCAATTGAGGATCAGTTGAACTGGTGGTAGCTTGATTTCCGTCTGTATCCCTGAATTCAAACTGCCCCTCACCCAGTGCGTTAAAATCATTGTGGTTAAATCCATTTGGTATCACAAAGAGATTGAAGCTTTCGCCTTGTTCCAGGTCGAAACTAAACGATGACTGGCCTGGAATCAGCTCACCACCACCTCCAAGTTGTGAGGCATTTTCATACACGACTTCTACATCTTGTATCTGCCCATTTTCATCTACTTTATAGTAGCCGACCGTATTGAGGTATCCTGCTCCCTCTCCTTCAAATGTCACAGTTATTTCACTATCTACATAACTTGTGAGACCATTACTTTGGTCGTTTAGAACCGTATCACTGTCATATCGAATCACTGATCCTTCAGGAATACCAGATGCCGATACGGATAGCATTTCAGAACCATCGAGATCAGTGACGGCCCCTGAAATATTGAGCTCTATCGTATCATCTGGGTCAATAACTATTCCGTCAGCTCCAATAGCTTGCCCATCGCCGTCGGTAATGGTCAACGTTGGTGCGTCCGCAACGGCATCAACGGTTAACGCTATATCTGAGGCTACAATAGTCTGCCCATCAGACACATTCATGTTGAACGTTATCTCACCGGAAAAATCGGCATCGGGCGTGAGCGTATATGAGCCATTTTCATTAGCGGTGACGGTAGCGTTGAGTGCAGAATCGACACTCGCAGTGAGTGCGTCTCCATCGACATCGGTGGAATTGGCTAACAATTGTGCTTGTGACAATGTGATGGCCCCATCTTCATCGACGCTGTAAGACAGCGGGCCACTTACAATTGGAGCATCATCGACCGCTGTCACGGCAATATCAATATTGCCAGTGGAGAGTTCGGTTCCATCTGTCACATCAAAGCTAAGATTGAGCGCACCATTAAAGTTTTCATTTGGCGTAAAGGTATGGGTCCCATCACCATGAGAGGTTAGCACGCCATCCGTGCCCTCATAATGAACACTTCGGCAACACTTAATATATCGCCATCGATATCGGTCGCGCCCACCAAGAGTTCGGCATCTGTAATGGTGAGCGTACCATCTTCATCCATGCTGTAACTTTGGTCATAAATTACGGCCGCATCATTAACGGCGGTGACGGTGACATCCAATTGTGCAGGCGATACCCCACCATTACCATCATCAACGGTGTAGTTAATTTCAAATTCACCATTAAAGTTTTCATCCGGTGTGATGGTATATGTGCCATCGCCATTATCGGTGATGACACCATTTGGCATATTAATATCGCCAATAGTGACGTTGTCACCACCATCAGTGCCACCGCCTCCATCTGTCCCTTCATCGACGTCAAACAGCGCCGCAATATCAACACCATTTTCAGCATTGGCCGCCTCTTCACTGGTCGGTAAGGTAAACGCGGTTTGCCCCCCAACCTCTTGACTTGGTACCACAATGCCATCTACGACGTCAAACACATGCCAGTGATCGCCACTGATGTTTTCTGGAAGCTCTGGAGCGAAGGTTTGAACCAATGTATCACCGACAAATACTTGTACTTGCACATCTTCTACACCATCCACATCCCAACTACGATTGGTGTAGTTGTGTACCGAGTAATGCATATTGGCATCTTGATAGTTCGGAATTGTGATGGTTTCAGGACCATGACCATTGGTGTCATCAACGTCTTGTTGAACCGTCCCCCCGCTCAAGTTATGGCTCATATCTTGATAGAAAATATGGTCTAGTTCGGCGCCTGTATCCGTATCATAAAGCCATAAGTGGTTGTCCATATCACGTGGCGACGCCCCCCATGTCACTACAATACGCATGTCTGTAGAATCGAGTACCTCCGACAGTGAAATCACGCCACTATCGGTGGTTTCACCTAGCAGGCACCAGGAAGCTATTGGTGATAGCGCCTTCTTGTTCAATAGTAATGCTGCCTTGTTCAAAGACAGAGCCACTGACAGTATATTGACCTTGCGCGTCGGTTTGCACGGTTTGCGAATTACCCACAGCATCGCTTAACGTCACATCCGCCCCAACAACAGGCTGACCATCTTCTGCGTTAAGCACCGTACCTGATACGGTTGTCGCTTCACCTTGCTCACCAATGATGGCGGTCATGTCGTCATCTTCAATGTCAGTGGCAAATTGCAACAACTCTTGTTGAGTGACGGTATACGAGCCATCTTCTTCAATCGTAATCGGTACATCGGCTGAAATGATTGGCGCGTCGTTCACTGGGTCGACGGTGAGCGCCAAATTGCCCGCGACAGGTGTGCTGCCATCGCTGATGTCGTAAGACACATCAATTAGGCCGTTAAAGTTAGCATCCGGGGTGATGGTAAAGGTGCCATCGCCATTATCGGCAATGGTGGCGTTCGTCGCGGATAAGTTGTCCGCGGTTAGTGCATCCCCTTCAATATCAGCCGCATTGGCGAGTAACTGTGCTTGGTTGACGATGATACTGTTGTCTTCATCGACGCTCGCAGTGACCGTGTCAGTGGTCGGTAAGTCATTAACAGGGTTAACGGTTAATCCACCCGTTGCTTGAACGGTGGCATCGCCATCAGAGATATCAAACGAGACATCAATATTGCCGTTAAAGTCGGCATCAGGGGTGATGGTAAACGAACCATCTTGGTTATCCAGTACCGTTGCATTGCTTAAGCAACCGTGACGTTGCTGGCGGTTAAATCATCCCCGTCTACATCACTGGCTTGAGACAAAAGTTGGTTTTGTGACAGGGTAATGTTGCCATCTTCATCTAAGGTGTAAGCAATGTCCCCGCTCACGGGCGCATCGTTGACGGCCAACACATTGACATCAAAAGTAGCGGCGACCTGAGCGCCATCTTCATCCTCAATAACAATGTCCAGCGTCACTGTGCCATTGAAGTTTTCATTAGGAGCAAAGCTGCATGTGCCATCGTTATTAACGGTGAAAATCCCGTCGGTACCGTCATAGCTCACGCCAACCAATGATACATCGCCTTCAACATCTGAGGCGCTCGACAACAGTTGGTCTTCATTGAAGATCAACGTGTTATCTTCGTCAACGGTATAGGACGCAGTCCCAAACACAGGCAGATCGTTGACGGATTCTACAGTTACGCCAATATTCGCTTGGCTCGATTCGGCGCCATCCGTGACAGAATAACTAAGGGTCAACTCTCCATGGAAGTTTTCATTGGGAACGAAGGTATAGTTGCCTTCCCCATTGTGAGTAAATACCCCTTCCGTACCTTCATAACCCACGCTCTCGACTGTCAGTTCATCACCATCAATATCAGATGTCGCTAACAGAATATCTGCGTTACTAAACAACAACGATCCATCTTCCTGAATAGTGAACGGTAAATCATTGGCGGTCGGTGCATCATTTACAGGTGTGACGTTAACAAAAACAGTGGCGGTATCGAATGAACCATTTCCATCAGTTACGGTATAGTCAAAAGACGTTTGCCCGTTAAAATCCGCTTCAGGAGTGAATTGAATTTGACCATTTTCATCTAAGGACACACTGCCATGAGTATCATCGCTGACCTCTACACTCACTAACGTGAGCTCGTCACCATCAATATCAGAGTCATTGACTAAAAGATCACTGGCTTGAAGTGTGAGCACGCCATCTTCTTCCACATCGATTGCTCTTGAGGTGATGGTGCCGTCAATTTCTACCAGTTGTTCAGTGACGTTTAAGGTATCGTTGGCAGTACTGTGGTTAAGATCAAGTTGCAGCGAATTTGTCACCTCACTGCCATCACCTTGGATGGTCGTCAGATGAATCTCTTCTGACATGGTTCTGGAAACCGTCATATTTTGGACCACATAGGTGCCATGACCACCAGTTGTCCCTAATTCAAACTGGTGAACCGGTACATCCGTGGTGAAGGAGTATGTGTCTTCATATTCGCCCGAATCCCGATAGCCTCCTTGTGTACTAATCAAGTTACCTTCAACGTCGAACGCGCGGATATTAACTTGGGTTGCCTGAGAGCTGCTTTCGTCAAAATACCCCCTAATCCGTCGAGCTGGAAAGTAATTTGGTTAACGTCTTCACCTTCAACCGTTACCGTTAAAGTTTCATCTTCACTCAAACCACTGCTGGATTGGTTGCCAATTCCAGCCCCAATATGACTGTTAGGACCATTCCATGCTGCGAGAGAACCTTCGCTAACAACTGTGGTAATGACAACACCGTCTTCCGTGTAGATTGCAGTGTCACCTTGAACGTCACCCCAATCGCTCGTTGCTGCCGTACCATCAAAACCAGGGCTATTTTCATCACTATCAAAGCTACCGACACGAATATCCCTAGTGTCGGCTTGAATTTCTGTCGTATTTGGTACAAATTGAACTTCAGTGTCGGCTGGGTATTCCAAGCCAATCACCATATCAGCCCACTCCCCATTGTCATCTAGATATTGAACTGCGCCGTGTTCTGGCGCCACATCGAGGCGAATCATTGGGTCGGCACTGGATAAGTTAATATCATCTCGTGCTACAACCGGATCATTAACAGGATCAACAGTAAGGTTTATGGCCGTGGCGATCGTTTCGCTACCATCAGAGACATCAAAACTTAGTGATAGCGGTCCATTAAAGTTATCAGCAGGAGTGATGGTAAACGTACCATCTTCGTTGTCAGTGACACTGCCAAATGCTTCAATATACAAATTGTCCGCGATTAACTGATCGCCATCGATATCTGAAGCATGGATTAAGAGCTGCTGCTGTGACAGAGTGATTGAATTGTCTTCGTTAACTTGGTACGAGACAGGCCCTGTTACAACTAGGTGTATCGTTAACAGCAATCACATCAATATTTGCAGTTGTCGTGGCAGTTGTACCAGATTCATCGATAACCACGACTTGCAGCTCTACCTCACCATCAAAGTTTTCATTTGGCGCAAAGTAATAAGTACCATTTTCGTGCACCGCAAAAATACCGTCACTGCCAGAATATGTGACTGATTCTAGCGATACTTGCTCGCCATCGACATCACTTGAATTGGCAAGAAGCTGCTCAGCAGTAATATCAATGATGCCTTCTTCGTTAACAGAATAGGAGGTGGACCCGGCGATCGGTGCATCATTTACTGCGGCAACGGCAATCTCAATACTTGCACTAGAGAGTTCGGTTCCATCTGTCACATCAAAGCTAAGATTGAGCGCACCATTAAAGTTTTCATTTGGCGTAAAGGTATGGGTCCCATCACCATGAGAGGTTAGCACGCCATCCGTGCCCTCATAATGAACACCTAAGCAACACTTAATATATCGCCATCGATATCAGTCGCGCCCACCAAGAGTTCGGCATCTGTAATGGTGAGCGTACCATCTTCATCCATGCTGTAACTTTGGTCATAAATTACGGCCGCATCATTAACGGCGGTGACGGTGACATCCAATTGTGCTGGCGATACCCCACCATTACCATCATCAACGGTGTAGTTAATTTCAAACTCACCATTAAAGTTTTCATCCGGTGTGATGGTATATGTGCCATCGCCATTATCGGTGATGACACCATTTGGCATATTAATATCGCCAATGGTGACGTTGTCACCACTATCAGTGCCACCGCCTCCGTCTGTCCCTTCATCGACGTCAAACAGCGCAGCAATATCAACACCATTTTCAGCATTGGCCGCCTCTTCACTGGTCGGTAAGGTAAACGCGGTTTGCCCCCCAACCTCTTGACTTGGTACCACAATGCCATCTACGACGTCAAACACATGCCAGTGATCGCCACTGATGTTTTCTGGAAGCTCTGGAGCGAAGGTTTGAACCAATGTATCACCGACAAATACTTGTACTTGCACATCTTCTACACCATCCACATCCCAACTACGATTGGTGTAGTTGTGTACCGAGTAATGCATATTGGCATCTTGATAGTTCGGAATTGTGATGGTTTCAGGACCATGACCATTGGTGTCATCAACGTCTTGTTGAACCGTCCCCCCGCTCAAGTTATGGCTCATATCTTGATAGAAAATATGGTCTAGTTCGGCGCCTGTATCCGTATCATAAAGCCATAAGTGGTTGTCCATATCACGTGGCGACGCCCCCCATGTCACTACAATACGCATGTCTGTAGAATCGAGTACCTCCGACAATGAAATCACGCCACTATCGGTAGTTTCACCTAAGCAGGCACAAGGAAGCTATTGGTGATAGCGCCTTCTTGTTCAATAGTAATGCTGCCTTGTTCAAAGACAGAGCCACTGACAGTATATTGACCTTGCGCGTCGGTTTGCACGGTTTGCGAATTACCCACAGCATCGCTTAACGTCACATCCGCCCCAACAACAGGCTGACCATCTTCTGCGTTAAGCACCGTACCAGATACGGTTGTCGCTTCACCTTGCTCACCAATGATGGCGGTCATGTCGTCATCTTCAATGTCAGTGGCAAATTGCAACAACTCTTGTTGAGTGACGGTATACGAGCCATCTTCTTCAATCGTAATCGGTACATCGGCTGAAATGATTGGCGCGTCGTTCACTGGGTCGACGGTGAGCGCCAAATTGCCCGCGACAGGTGTGCTGCCATCGCTGATGTCGTAAGACACATCAATTAGGCCGTTAAAGTTAGCCTCCGGGGTGATGGTAAAGGTGCCATCGCCATTATCGGCAATGGTGGCGTTCGTCGCGGATAAGTTGTCCGCGGTTAGTGCATCCCCTTCAATATCGGCCGCATTGGCGAGTAACTGTGCTTGGTTGACGATGATACTGTTGTCTTCATCGACGCTCGCAGTGACAGTGTCAGTGGTCGGTAAGTCATTAACAGGGTTAACGGTTAATCCACCCGTTGCTTGAACGGTGGCATCGCCATCAGAGATATCAAACGAGACATCAATATTGCCGTTAAAGTCGGCATCAGGGGTGATGGTAAACGAACCATCTTGGTTATCCAGTACCGTTGCATTGCTCGGCAACCGTGACGTTGCTGGCGGTTAAATCATCCCCGTCTATATCACTGGCTTGAGACAAAAGTTGGTTTTGTGACAGGGTAATGTTGCCATCTTCGTCTAAGGTGTAAGCAATGTCCCCGCTCACGGGCGCATCGTTGACCGCCAACACATTGACATCAAAAGTAGCGGCGACCTGAGCGCCATCTTCATCCTCAATAACAATGTCCAGCGTCACTGTGCCATTGAAGTTTTCATTAGGAGCAAAGCTACATGTGCCATCGTTATTAACGGTGAAAATCCCGTCGGTACCGTCATAGCTCACGCCAACCAATGATACATCGCCTTCAACATCTGAGGCGCTCGACAACAGTTGGTCTTCATTGAAGATCAGCGTGTTATCTTCGTCAACGGTATAGGACGCAGTCCCAAACACAGGCAGATCGTTGACGGATTCAACAACGACGTCGATGGTACTATCAGTAACAACAGTACCATCTGAGACGCCGTAGCTTAATGAAATGCTGCCGTTAAAGTTTTCATTCGGGGCAAAGGTATAGGTACCACCACCTAAGTTGGTTAAGACACCGTCTGTTCCTCCGTAGCTAACATCAGATATTGAAAGTGAATCACCATCAATATCTGAAGCGCTCGCTAATAGATCGGCGGCTGTAAAACTTAATAGCCCGTCTTCTAATACGGTGTATTCCATACCTTCGACGACCGCTGCATCATTCACGTTGTCAATTTGAACCTCGAATGTGCTTTCTGTCGTTCTTGAATCAAAAGAGTCATCTTGCTGTGACTGTGCGAGAGACTGTTGATCTAAAACATTAACTTCAAATTCTTCACTGGACGTTTGAGTACTTGGTTCTGCTTGAGTGGAAGCGGATGGTGCTGCGCCATTAGTTTGGTTAAGAGGCTCCGTTTGGCCCTGAGCACTTTGACCACCAGCGGAGCCTGATTGCGTCGTATCTCCTCCGACTGACTGTGCACCTGGCACCTACGGAATTAGACTCTGGAGCTTCTGTACCCTGGCTCGGTGTATTCGCTGCATCGCCTTCAATGACATTTGATGATTCCGGTTGTGTCGCGGTATTCGTGCTCTCACTCCCTTCACCTTGTACAGCTTGCTGCTCTGATTCTTGTTCATTACCACCAGCGGCTGACGGATTCGCATTAAGCGCTTCATTTATTTCATCGGCGGCATCAGCGGTTTCAGCTCCGGTCGCGATGGTAGTAGCGATGGTACTTTGTTGGTTTTGTTGCCCTTGTTGTTGACCGACGTTTTCATCGCTAGTGTTAACTTGTTCTACCGCATCATTGAGTGGATTATTCTCGTTGCTATCTACCATCACAGCCTCCAAAGCATCACTATCTATTGCATATCAATTACTTCACTAAGACTAGTAAATGAAATTATGATTAGTAGAAAAGTTTACGAGTCATCGACTCTACGTTTGATATTTTTTTAAACAACAGCTTGTTTTTGTGACAAATGTAGGGAACCTCCCGAAATTATCTTTGAAAATTATCCAGTTATATCCTTAGCTAGTTATTAATAGTCGATGTGAAAACGGTACGTCACTTTGCGTATTTGCATAGCCTTTAGTTTATTGCTGATTCAAGGTAGATAATGTGAGCAAAAATAGCATAGAAAAACATATCCGCAGCGCTTTGATTCAAAACGCCTCCGTATCTGATAATGCCTACGTAGACGAAATTAAGATCAAAAGTGCCATGACGTCTGTTCATAAGACACTGCTGTTAACGTTCTTAATTGCTATCGTATTGTTGCTAATTGCATCTCAAGCGCGTATCGACATTGTTGTGTCATCTCGAGGGGAGCTGCTTTTAGATTCTGATATTGAAAGAGTTCAACATCTAGAAGGAGGAATCCTTGACGAATTACTCGTTAAACCCGGGGATGTGGTTTATGAAGGTCAGCCTATCGCCAAATTGAAGTCGTTGGACAGAAACTCCCTGCTCTCAACAACCGATTCTGAAATTACTCAATTGGAAATGGATCGACTTCGCTATCAAGGTCTAATCACCAATATTCAACCTGACTTTTCAAGTTACTCCAGCTTTCCGAAGTTAGTCTCGTTAAATCAACAAGCTTGGCAGCAAGAAAGCAGTAAGAACCGCTCGAGTGAAACCTTGATCAAGCACGATATTGAGCATAAACAAAACCTAGTGCAGTCGATGAAGCGCCGTAAGCAAAGTTCTCTCAATCAACTTAAGCTCATTCGTAAGCAACTAACGATTAAACAAACGCTTTACAAAGAAGAGATGGGGTCATATGTCGACGTGCTAAATATGCAAGTGCAAGAGTCGAATATGGTCCGGGAAATAGAAAATCTCGACGAATCCATCATGACTGAAAGTTTTCAGTTAACGCGTTTAGACAAACAACTAAATGATTTAATCGTCAACCGAAATTCAGAATACCAAGCTCAGATTATTCAAGCCGAAAAAGAGCTAAGTATTAAACAGATCCAACGACCGCAACTTTCAGATAAGGTTGATCGATTGATCGTGTACGCCCCCGTTGATGGTGTGGTAGACAAAATTCACTTCAACTTTCGTTCTGCCGTGATTCCCCCAGGTGAAAGTATCGCTGATATATCGCCACTTGATAACCAATTGCACGGTGAAGCAAAAATTCCGAGAAAAGAAATGGGATTCGTCGAGGTTGGTCAGCAAGTGAAGCTAAAGTTTGATACCTACAACTTTTCTAAATATGGCTTCATTTCTGGAAAAATTGCCTCTATCAGTCGCTCTTCTTATGAAGAAGAAGATGCGGAGTATTATCTTGCCAAAATCATTATTGATGATGATTTCCTAGAAAAGTCAGGCACTAAATACAGCTTATCCCCTTACATGGAGTTCACTGCAGACATTAAAACGGGTGATCGTCGAGTCATTGAGTACGCAGCAAAACCGGTTATGTCTGCCATTGACGATGCATTTGATGAAAGATAATACGGATGATGAATAAACTATGAAGCCGAAATATCAAATTTATACTTTTCCCGTTATTAAGTTAGGGATCTTAGCTCTGATGATACTGACATCGGTCGGTGTATGGCTAGGTGCCCGCTTCTATCTTTCCGCTCCCAACAAACAAGATTTTGAAACGCCACTTATTCAACAAAGTAAAGTATTAACACAGCAGTTAGAAGCAACCGTGATTTCACTCGATGTTTGTATTCAAGGGTCAAACTGCGATGAAGCTAAAAGCAGCCTTAATGGATTAATGAGTGCGCTAAATGAGTTTAAGTCACTTGCTTCCTCTGATAAATCTCAGCTGAGTTTAGTCGGCGCAGTCGAGTACAGTCAATTAGAACTGGCAGTATTACGATTTTTGGCGAAAGAGGACCATTTGCCAAACGACTATCAACAACTACGAGAAGCATTAAGCCGAGATTACGTCGAAATTCGTAATCGTTTTGATGATTTGTTTTATGTTGAACATGAACGTGTCGTCAATGAACTTCGCTCTAGTATTGATACGATGTTTCTCTTATCCCCTTTCATCGCTTTGATCGCCATTTTCGTTGTATTAGGTGGTTGGTATAGGCTCAAGAAAACGGCACGAAATAGACGTTCAATCAATGATAGCTTTCTGTCGTTATCAAACCGTCTTGATACACTAGACTCGAATCAAGTTGACAGCATTTTAAATAACGTGTCCCTAGACCCTATTGAGCGCAACATTTACTCCAAATTGCGCACGGTATTTGAAAAGGTTGATCGACAACAGCAAGATGCAGATTTAAATCAACAACTATATGGTTTAATCGGTTATGAAATACGCGGTATCACGAGCACGATAAAAGGCGGTATTCAATATCTTGTGCAAGATTCAGAAGACAGCCGTGCCGTATTAGCAAAAGACATTACTTCCGCGGCGGATACTCTCTCTGACCTTGCAGAGAACTATAATAGATTGTTATCGCAGGGACGTGATAAAAGCAGTAGTAGCTTTTCTTTTCTTGACGTTTTATCTGAATTGACCGTTCATCTTAAAAGTAAGCTGCACCGTGAAAGCCGATTGATCGAATGTGACTTTAACTCGAACCTACCGCTCCATGTAGTGGGTCATCAAACAAGCCTATTTTGGATATTGTTTCTAAAACTATCTAGTGCGATGCAAATTCAAAACGACAAGCACGTCTTGTTTCGAGTGACATCAGAAAGCGCTGAAAATGTAGATAAAACACGTATCACCTTATCCATTACCTTTTTAACTCATCTGAATGTAGATCAGAGAAAAATTGATTCTCTACATTGGTCTGAACGCAATGAAACCACCACGTCAAATGATGAGTGGACCCTCTCGATACTCAATAACATTAGTTATTTTGATTCTCATTGGTATGAATCAGGCCAACAGCGTCGGTATGAATTAGAGCTTGATATCGAGGCTCAAGATTTCCAAACATCCAAATCCCAGCAACTTAAACAGCGACATATCGTGGTTTGTAGCCAAGGGAAGCTGGCACTTGATCTATTGAGTACGCAGCTAACGAGCCATGGTGCCCAAGTAACCCTTTGCAACGACCCCAATGAGTTGTTTCGCATCACATCTGATTCATCGGATGTCGACGCGATCATTATCTCTGATCTAATAGAAGGCATTCAAATAGAATCCTTTAGTAAAACGTTAGGCGCTAGACTCAAGGCTGCTAAAACAAAGCTCTTTTTACTGGCAACGCATGCTGAAGATGTACATGGTGCGTTTGAATACGTAGATAAAGTATTCTTCACGCTTAGCACTGCCTCATGAATTCATTCCTAACCTTACCGAAGCACTGGAAGCTGAATCTGTAGAAGAGACGCTTGAAAATAGCTCATTCTTAATTGTTGAGGACGATAAAGTTCAACAGTTCCTCTTAAAGCGAATTCTAATGAAACAAGAGTATCAAGCCGATACGGTTGGCGATGGGTCTGACGCTGTAGATTGGGTTAGAAATCAACGGGCAGACATCATTTTCATGGACTGTATTATGCCGGGTATGGGCGGTATTGAAGCAACAAAACT
This sequence comes from Vibrio sp. GJ43-1, assembly GCF_055808835.1. Classification (NCBI taxonomy): domain Bacteria; kingdom Pseudomonadati; phylum Pseudomonadota; class Gammaproteobacteria; order Vibrionales; family Vibrionaceae; genus Vibrio; species Vibrio sp. GJ43-1. The sequence continues at coordinate 1,985,182 of NZ_CM147884.1, forward strand.
TATTCGTAAGCATGAAAGTGACAGTAATTTAACGACCCCTTCTACTATTATTGGCGCGACAGCTTTAACCAGTGTGGCCGAGCATAAAGCGTGTATAGAGGCGGGTATGGATTACGTCATTAGCAAACCCTATAAAAGCGATGAAATTATCAAGGTGATCAAGAAGTATGTGGCATTTCAAAAGCTTAATTAGCGTGATTTGTGGGTTGATATACTCATTCCCGGCGGCTTCTTCAACCGTGTTAGAAGCGGTGCAAGTGGGTTTGAACAATAATGTCTCGCTGATCGCCAGTCGCAAAGGGGTTGAAGAGAGCGCGTACAATATTGATGTGAGCCGCTCTAATTTTCTCCCCACAATATCAGCGGACGTCAAGACAACATGGAACTCGTCGTCCACACGCTTGAGCGGCATTAGTGATAACGAGAGCGCTTATAATGATCATGGCTATGGTATTTCCTTGAGCCAAACCCTCTTCAATCTTTCTGATATTTATGCTTATGGTACAAGTAAACTAGACCTCTCCATTGAAGAGGTAAAGAATGAAGCCAAAACCCAGGAGATAATCGAGCAAATCACGGCCCAGTACTTTGAATACTTAAAAAATGGTGCGAAAACGAGAGCAACAAAAGCAGAGCTGGAGTCTTCTATGAGCTTAGTTAACACAAATGAATCGAAATGTGTCGTTGGGTAACGTTGCAGCAAGTGAATTGTATGAAGTGGTTGCTCAAAAAGAAGGTATCGCCAACCGATTAAGAAGCTTACACAAAGACAAAGAAGTCATTTTAAACCGCCTGTCTTTACTCACACAATACCCATTAATTCCATCTCAAGACCTGAAGAGCCAAGTCCTCTTAACCGAGATACCATTCGACAAACAAACCGATTTACTTGGTCAGGCAATGAAGTTCAACAACGACATTATCTTGTCTCAAAAAACGCTGGAGCGAAGCTTTCGTACATTAAAAGAAACGGGGTCAAACTTTACCCCTAACTTGTCAGCTAACGCTAGTTATCGACATGAAGACACAAATAACTTTGACCTTTCATCGAATCCAAATGCTACGGCATCAGTGATGACCGCTCATTAGGGTTGGTGCTTACCGTGCCGATCACAACGGGCGGTTCAGACTATTACGCCTATCAAAAAAATAAGAAAACTATCGAACGTAACGATTTGCTGTTAACCGATAGCCAAAATACCGTTAAGAACGATGTTGAGACCTCCATTCTTAACATCAATGACTTTTCTCAATCTGTGTTTACCTACGAGACCATCATTAAAGCAAACTACTCTTCCTACAAAGGCATTAAGCGTGCACACAGCTTGGGAACACGGACTATCACTGACTTACTCTCCGCTGAGAGTAAGTTGTTTAACAGTATTCGCGATTATGAAAGTGCTAAGTATGACTATGTCATCGAATCCATCAAACTTGATCGGCTTGTTGGCAATCTATCACCACTTAGCGTGGAGAAAATCATGTTAATGATGGATAACGAGTCGACGATTCGTCACCAGGACATTATCCCTGAGCACCTTAAGAACTAAAGAAATCCCAGCCGGAAAATCGGCATGTTTTTAATGATGAGTAATTGAATCGTTCAAGATAGCAAAATGAACGAGGTGATTTGCTTTGGGGTATGAATGAATAGGAAAGAGCAATGAAGACAGAGTATTTTTCACAGCAAATTACATGGATAGATAAGCTTTATCTCGTGTTTTCTACGATTATGTCGACCTTGTTTGCACTTGTCCTTCCTTTTTCGATTCTTATTATTTTTGACCGAGTGCTGCCCAATCAAGCCAAGGACACATTATTTGTTTTGTTTGCGATTATCCTTATCGCTATCTATCTCGATTACTTATTAAAAAACCAAGAAGAAGTGATTACGACTTCTTTGATGAAAAACTTCGAGAGCTAGTTAACGAACAAAGTCTTTCAAGCCATTTGCCTCGCGCAGATCCCACAGTTTAACAAACTAGAACCAGGGCAATATTTGGAGCGTGTAGCGACTATTCCCGAGTTAAAAAGCTTTTTTGGCGGTGAAGTGGTTCGAGCATCGATAAATGCAATGGTCAGCGTTATTACTATCGTCATCATTAGCCTAATCAATGCGGGAGCTGGGTTAACACTTATTGCGGCGTCAATACTATTGTGGGGCGCATCATTGTCCATCTCTTCACGAAAAGTCACCGCGCTTAGAGAAAAGTCAGAAATTGAAGGGTTAACCAACTCTAAAATCATCGAAATTGTGTCTCGTCCATTAGACAATAAGAGCCGCACGATGGAGTACCGTTTAGAGAGTTTGATGACGGAGATGATTCGGACGCGTGAAAACAAAAATATTGCATACGAAAACTTAGAATCCCAATTCAACTTAACACTTACACTCATTCAGCAGTTATCTATCGCGGTTGTCGTTGTGCTCCTTGCTATTTCCGTCATTGAGCTCGAAGCAAGTCAGGGTGTGATGGCGGCGATTATTATGCTGACCAATCGATATTTTGGTCCTTATCAGCAGATGATGCGCACGCTAGGTCGCTGGAAGACCAATAAAATGCAGATTACCGACATTGCCGAAATTTTATCGCTTCAACATCATAGTAGTGATAATAGCAAGAACGTTGACGTATCCCCCCATACCGTTCAAAACAATGCACGTATGACGGATGGAGATAATCCTAATGAACTTAATAGTGAACAACACCAACCTGGTCACATTAGTCAGTCTCTTAACCTTCCCAATAACCCTGATCCTAAAAGCATTGAAGTTGAACTTGGCAGCAACCAGAGAATTATTTTCCAAAAAGGACAGCCAATCATCTTAAAAGGACGATCGGGTACTGGGAAAAGTCATCTAACGCGCTGTTTAACGCGCGATACTCAGTGCGAACATACGGTCATCCGAGTTGGGACGAAAGAGATAAACGCGTTACATTACCAATCTTGGCGAGATAGCGTACACCGAATAGATAAAAACAGCAGTTTTGTGGAAGGTTCTATTATTGACAACTTAACCTGCTTCCGTCCTATGCTAAATGGGGCAGCGTTTACCTTATGCAAAGGTCTTTCCGTCAAAAATGAAATCGATGCATTGGAGTCCGGGTTTTATACCCAGCTAAAAGGAAGTAATACCATCCCCCTATCAAGACAAGTGCAATATGCGCTACTTATCATTCGTGCCATGCTATGCCAGAAAAAAGTGTTAGTCCTTGATGATATTGATAGTGTTTACGACCAAGAGTTTGCCACTCGTGTTGTATCAATGCTCGTCCCTAAAGCAACATCACAGTTCCTCATTATTATCAGTAACAAAATCAATCATGAAGCCCATGGCGTGAAGTCCATTAAGTTGACAAAGGAGTTTGCAAGCTAATGACTATCCTTATCGATTTTAATAATGTCGGCCAACGCCTCAAAGACTTCGAATCTGAAGAGTTTGAGCATCGTTATGCAGAGTCTCCTCTGTTGCGTGGTCTTGCTTACACACTGATCTCTTTAGAGTGGGAGGGAACGCCAGAAATTTTATCCGATGCTTTTACACCTGGTGAAGTCGATCAAAACGGGTTCGAACTCACTCTTTCGAGGCTTGGGTATCAATGTCGGACAACTCATTATTCAAGTGCGTCAGATTTAGCCGATAAAGATATTCATTTTCCATGTTTTATTGAGTTAGAGAAATTCTCCGCTGTACTTATGTCTATAGACAATGGTGAAGGTGTACTCTTCGACTATCGAAACAATAATACCGTTACCGTATCACTTGTTGATGTACCGTTTGCGATCACCGTAGTATCGGAATACTCCAAGCTTTTTCGAGAGCCTCCGCCAGAGTCACAAGATAAATCCAACTGGATAAAATACGCTTTTTATCGTTATAACAATGAGTTTAAGAGCTTAGTCTTCCTGTCTCTTGTGATTAATATACTGAGCGCATTACAGCCGTTCTTCATCATGGGGGTTTATAATTTCGCCCTATCTTCTAGCTCCATCCCCACCCTATACTGGCTCACATCGTTTGCGCTGTTTTTGGCATTTTCTGAATATATCTTCCGAAGAGTGAGAATGAAGGTACTCGCAACTTCAGGTCAAGACCTCGCGGTTCATATATCACGTAATGTTATCGCTAAACTACTTTGGCTCCCTTATTCAATGACATCATCAGCCGTGTGTATCCTCACAGATGGCACGACTCAAAGATATAGATCAATTTCGCAAGCTTGTAACCGCAGAATCCACACTTAGTTATTTTGACCTTCCGTTTGTCGTGCTATTTATTGTCGCAATTACCATTTTGTCTGGCTATGCCGCGTTGACGGTTTTAGTGGGCATTCTATTGATGATTGTATTTTGTCTCTACTCTCGATATCTCTATACTCAAGCGACATCGAAAAGCTCCAGAGCCAATGCCATGGTTTCTTATCAATGGAATGAGTTATTAAGGGGCATAACAACGCTACAAGGTTTGCCGTTACTTAGAATCATCCAATCTCGATTTAAAGCCGCCCACGAACAAAGCTCTTCTGATGCCGCCTTTGTTTCTACGACAAATAGCAAAATACAAGCGATGGGGGTGGGCTCATTCAAGCTATCGGAACCGCCGCGATTGTGACAGCTGTTATCAGCGTAATGGATGGGACGACAAACGCAGGGGCGATGTTGGCGACCGTAATTCTAGTCTGGAAAGCGTTGGGGCCGATCATGGGGATCTATAACTCGTTAGCTAAATTTAAAACCATCCAATCTTCTACAGCTCAGATCAATGCACTCATGTCGCTAGACGATGATAAATCATCCATTGAGAAGAGCCCACCTATCCGGCAGTTTGATGGTCAGATATCAGTTAACGGGCTAGTACATCGCTACCCGGGTGCTGCGACTGGGTTGACTAATCTTAGTTTTAAGATAGCACCTGGGAGTAAGGTGGCTATATCTGGTCCAGCGGGAAGTGGTAAAACGACATTATTGATGTTGCTCACAGGGCTAGAACCTCGCTATCAAGGGTCCATCCTTCTTGATGGTCACAACATAAAGCAATTTAATAGCTTTAGATATCGCAAAGGGATCAACTACATCCCTTTTGATCTTCACCTTTATGAAGGGTCTATTGAATCGAACTACATTTTGCACAATGGTGTCATTTCAAGAGAGCAAATGTCTCAGTCCTTTGCACTTCTTGGTTTAGACAAGGTTTTTCCTGAAGGTTTGGGGACGATGATTAGCGCTGACTTTTTAGCCAACCTTCCCTCTGGTTTAATGCAACGGTTACGCCTTGCGATTGGGCTCGCTGATACCAGTCAAAACATCATCGTGATTGATGAGCCTTTAGTGGGCGTGGAGAGTGAACATGTGACATACATTAATCAACTATTTGCGGGAACACTGCGCCATAAGACAGTCATTTTTACAACGGTCGATCCTGCTCTTATTTCTAGCTCTACGTTCTGCTTGCTACTGGAAAAAGACGGATCACAGAAGTATTTCGGTGCGCCTGACAAAGTGATGAATGCCATGGGACAGCATTGACATTAAAAATAGAGTTCCAATTATAAGAAAAATGCAGTTGCAAGCTTAGTTAACATGAATAACACAGCGGAAGCTAGCAGCATAATTGGAGCGAATGACGTTAACTAGGGGTAAGTAAAAGTAAGATTCGGCTAGTCTAATACACCGTTATTTAGGCGATGTCGTTTGTTTTCCCGCTTGATATTGCGAGCTATTGTAGCTGTATTTTAACGGTATGTTCATCTTGGTCGGTGATAATAATATCCATTGGGATTTGTGTTTCGGCTATTTCACTTTTATCGGTTAGTAATACATCGTTTTTACCAACAATTGAGGCTTTAACTGTTAATTCTTCTGGTTTTGTGAGCATTAACGTATTTGTTGAATCTTGATACATAAAAACAACCAGTTTCTCTTGTAATTTCACCTCACATCCGGAAGAAAATTCGCAGACCTGCGTATTCGACACTTCGTACGTGACCGTTCTGTACGTAAATGCGGCAATTAACACCATCATCATGATGATAATTTGACCAAGCCTGCCTTTTGTTAATTTTTCAGCTGCCATTATGGGCGTTCTCCGTGTAACAAACTTCAAAGTTTTGAAATAAATGGACATAAACCAGACCAAGAGTAAGGTTACTGCCCTGTTCTTAAATTGTTAATTGCAGTATTATTGTCGCTTGAAAATGCTACTTTTTGTTAAAACCTACAAGGGAAGTAACGTTTTGAAAAAGCGTTAGTTCTATTGCGCGTTTGGGTAGCATTACGACATGAGTCGTGTTGGAAGTAAAGTATAGTTAATTATAAATTGGAAGCATGTTAATGAGCCAGGAAAAGCAGCTTGAACAAGTTTACAACTATACCGTAGTACGCCAGTTCACTTTAGTGACCATTCTCTGGGGTATTGTTGGTATGGCAGTAGGCGTTTTAATTGCCGCTCAATTAGTTTGGCCACAGCTCAACTTTGATACGCCGTGGTTGACGTATAGCCGTTTACGTCCGTTACATACTAATGCGGTAATTTTTGCATTTGGTACCAGTGCTCTGTTTGCAACGTCTTATTACGTTGTGCAGCGTACCTGTCAAACTAGATTATTTGGAGGACCTCTTGTCCCATTCACTTTTTGGGGATGGCAAGCAATCATTTTAGCTGCGGCTATTACTCTGCCTTTGGGTTACACCTCTGGTAAAGAATACGCAGAATTAGAGTGGCCTATCGATATCGCCATCGCTATTGTGTGGGTGTCTTACGCTATCGTCTTCTTTGGAACACTTATAAAGCGCAAAACTTCACATATTTACGTCGCTAACTGGTTCTTCGGTGCATTTATTATCACCGTTGCCGTCCTGCACATTGTGAATAGTTTGGCTGTACCCGTCTCATTAGGTAAGTCTTATTCCGCTTATTCCGGAGCCGTCGATGCCATGGTGCAATGGTGGTATGGACATAACGCAGTAGGTTTCCTTCTTACCGCTGGTTTCTTGGGAATGATGTACTACTTCGTCCCTAAGCAAGCAGAGCGTCCGGTTTACTCTTACCGTCTATCGATTGTTCACTTTTGGGCATTGGTTTCGTTGTATATCTGGGCTGGTCCTCACCACCTTCATTACACGGCGCTTCCAGACTGGACACAATCACTAGGTATGGTGATGTCATTGGTTCTATTCGCTCCATCTTGGGGTGGTATGATCAACGGTATTATGACGCTATCTGGTGCTTGGCATAAACTACGTTATGACCCAATTCTACGCTTCTTGGTTGTCTCACTATCATTTTATGGTATGTCGACATTCGAAGGCCCAATGATGGCAATCAAAACGGTTAACGCCCTATCGCATTACACAGACTGGACCATTGGTCACGTACACTCTGGCGCATTAGGTTGGGTTGCGATGGTTTCTATTGGTGCGGTATACCACTTGATTCCAAAGTTATTTGGTCAAGAACGTATGTACTCTGTAGGCCTTATTAACACTCACTTCTGGTTGGCAACAATCGGTACGGTTCTTTATATCGTTGCGATGTGGATTTCAGGTGTTATGCAAGGCCTAATGTGGCGTGCAGTTAACTCAGACGGCACATTGACGTACAGCTTCGTGGAATCTGTTCAAGCCTCTTACCCGTTCTACACAGTTCGTTTCATTGGCGGTTTGATTTTCCTTTCGGGTATGTTCTTGTTGGCTTACAACGCATACAAAACGATTACTGCAGAGAAAGGTAGCCTTAAAGCTATCCCTCAATCAGCATAAGGAGATTAGAGAATGAGCTCAAATTCGAAAAATCGCCATGAAATCGTTGAACGCAACGTAGGCTTACTGGCTATTTTGATTGTTTTCGCTATTAGTTTAGGGGCTCTCGTAGAGATTGTTCCGCTAATGTTCCAAAAGCAAACAACAGAACCTGTGAAGAACTTACGTGTTTACAGCGCATTAGAGATGGAAGGTCGCGATATTTACATCCGTGAAGGTTGTAATGTATGCCACAGTCAAATGATTCGCCCGTTCCGTTCAGAAACAGAGCGCTACGGTCACTACTCTGTTGCTGGTGAAAGCGTTTGGGAACACCCTTTCCTTTGGGGTTCAAAACGTACTGGACCTGATCTCGCTCGTGTTGGCGATCGTTATTCTGATGAATGGCATCGTGTTCACTTGATTGATCCACGTGAATTGGTTCCAGAATCCAATATGCCAGGCTTCCCTTGGTTGGCGGAAAACGAGTTGGACGGTAAATTGACACAGAAGAAACTTGAAATCTTCCGTAATCAATTTGGTGTTCCGTACACGGATGAGCAAATTGCGAGCGCTGAGAGCGATGTTAAAGGTAAGACAGAGATGGATGCCATCATTGCTTATCTTCAGTCTCTTGGCCACGCAATGAAATAAGGAGGAAATTATGGATATCGGTACTATTCACAGTATTTGGACCGTAGTTTTGTTTGGTTGTTTTATTGGTATTGTTTGGTGGGCTTACGGTAAAAATCGTAAAAGTCGGTTTGATGAAGCAGCAAACCTAGTATTTGCTGATGAACAACCAACTACCTCCGAAAAAGAAGGAGTGATTAAATAATGACTACATTTTGGAGTCTATTCATTATTGTCATCACTATCGGTACGTTGCTTGGTTGCGCCGCCCTACTCATTTGGTGTCTACGTGACAAAATGGGCGTAGAAGAAGGTGCAGACATGGGTCACGAATACGATGGTATTCGTGAGCTAAACAACCCGCTACCGAAATGGTGGACATACCTGTTCATTGGTACATTTGTTTTTTCTGCGATTTACTTGGCACTCTACCCAGGTCTAGGTAACTTCAAAGGTCTTTTAGGCTGGACAAGTTCAGACCAAACTGTGCAGTCAATTGAAGAATCGAGATCATCGGTTGCCGCATCAACAGCAAATAAGCAGTTGGATCAGTATGCGAAAGAGCTTGGTGATGCAGAAACCTACTTCGGTGAAGCATTTAACCGTTTAGCAAAAACATCTGATGGTGGTCTACGCCCTATTCCGGAGATTGCAGCAGATAGCGAAGCGATTAAGGTTGGTCAGCGTTTATACTTGCAAAACTGTTCTCAGTGTCATGGTTCTTCGGCTCGTGGTCAGAAAGGTTTCCCTAACCTAACCGACAACGCGTGGTTGTATGGCGGAGAGCCGCAGGCTATCGTTACCACCATAATGCATGGTCGTATTGGTCAGATGCCGGGCTGGAAAGACGCATTAGGCGAAGACGGTGTTCGCGAAGTAGTTAGCTATACTCTCAGCTTATCTGGGCGTAAAGTAAATGCTCGTGAAGCGGAAGCGGGTAAATCACGCTTTGTCGTCTGTGCAGCGTGTCATGGTACTGATGGTAAGGGTAACCCTGCTGTTGGTGCACCAGACTTAACCGACCAAGATTGGTTATTTGGTGACTCACGTGCAGACGTAACTGAAACTGTTATGAACGGTCGTTCAGGCGTAATGCCAGCGTGGAAAGACATTTTAGGTGAAGAAAAAGTTCAACTTGTTTCTGCCTATGTCTGGAGCCTAAGCAATTCTGAAAAATAAGTAACATTTCAATAACAGCCCCTTGTAAGGGGCTGTCTTTTCTAGATAATTTATAACCTCTTTCTTAGTCAGCTGTTGAGAACTTTTTTATGGTAAAGCCTTGGTATAAACAATTCTGGCCGTGGTTTCTAATCGCGCTGCCACTCTCTGTTGTTGTTGGTACGCTATACGTGGTACTGATTTTTCCCAAAACTCTGTAGACCTAGTCGCTGAGGATTACTATAAGAAAGGCAAAGGGATAAATGTCGATATTACTAAAGTCAATGTCGCCCGCGACCTCAAACTAAACGCTTCAATCTCTTCTGATAAAAACGTCGTTATTATCGCTTTCGAAAAGGGGGAGTTGGACCACTTTCCTGCTTTAACCACCACGTTTACACATCGCACTTTACCCGACCAAGACTTTGAAAAACTATTAACGGCAGATGCTAAAGGTATCTACCGATTAACCTTAGATCATGATATGCAGGGCCCTTGGTTTGTTGAACTACAGCCACACGATAAAGCGTGGATGATTCAAGGCCGTGTTACCTTCCCTTCCTCTGAACCAGTATTAATAGACTAACTATGTGTAAATCGTGTTATCACTGCGGTGAAGAAGTACCAGTCAACACGAATTTTTGCGTACACATTCTCGAAGAAGACCGAGACATGTGCTGCCCCGGCTGTGAGAGTGTGGCGCAAACCATCGTTGATAGTGGCTTGGTGTCGTATTACCAATACCGTACCGCACCAGCGGAAAAAGCCGACTTGGTACCTGAACAATTAAAAGCGCTCATTCATTACGACAATGAAGACATACAGGGCGAGTTTGTTCGTAGCCAAGAAAATGAAAAAGAAGTCACCCTCTCTATCGAAGGTGTTTCATGTGCCGCGTGCGCGTGGCTTATAGAAAAACGAATGGCGACTGAACCTGGCATGATGTCCATTCGTGTCAACACCACCACCAATCGTGCACTTTTGAAATGGGATAGTACCCAATCCAAACTCAGTACGCTTTTATCTGCAATCCATGAATTAGGCTACAAAGCCGCGCCATTCGAGGCGGATAAACAAGAAGCCGCGTATCACCAAACAATGAAGCAGTACCTCTATCGCCTTGGCATCGCCGGATTAGCGACCATGCAAGTCATGATGTTGGCAGTGGCACTGTATTTAGAAGTATTCGGTAGTTTAGAGCCAGAGTTTAAAAGTTACTTCCGATGGGTGAGCTTAATATTTGCGACACCTGTTTTACTGTATTCAGCGTTACCTTTTTATTTGAATGCTTGGCGAAGCATAAAAGGAAGAACGCTGGGAATGGATGTTCCCGTTTCCATTGCGCTTATTTTTGCTTATGTCGCAAGTTTAGTCGCAACAGTAACCGAACAAGGCGAAGTGTTTTTTGAATCCATTTCAATGTTCACTTTCTTTTTGCTGGTTGGTCGATACCTCGAGATGCGCGCACGACGCAAAGCCGCAGCAGCCAGTGGCAACCTTCTCAAACTCATTCCCGCTATTGCAATAAAGCTCGATGGCGAGCAAATCCCAGTTAAATCATTGCAAGTCGGTGACCAAGTCCGTGTTTTGCCAGGAGAGCATATTCCAGCCGATGGTCTTGTTTTGAAAGGTCGAATCCACGTCGATGAATCGATGCTTACAGGTGAATCTTTACCTGTTGTCAAACATCAGCACGATACGGTGTATGCAGGCACTTTAAACGGTGACGAAGCGTTTGATCTTGAAGTTCGCAGCAGCAAAGCAGATTCAATGATTTCAAGTATTGTGCGATTACAAGATGAAGCGCAGCTAAGCAAACCTAAAATTGCTGAAATAGCGGACATCGTCGCAAGATACTTTGTCGCGATTATTCTTGTTATTGCCGCGCTCACTTGGTTTTACTGGCATCAAAGTAAGCCTGACGATGCGTTCTGGATAATGTTGTCCGTCCTTGTCGCAACCTGCCCTTGTGCATTATCTCTTGCTACACCCACGGCAATTACGTGTTCAAGTTCTAGGATGGGCTCGCTAGGTATCTTGTCTCGCCGTGGCCATGTTTTTGAAACCTTGTGTAAAGTGAATCACCTGATTGTTGATAAAACAGGAACGCTTACGCATGGCGATATTGAAATTTCAAAGACCATCTTATTTGCAGACTATTCTGAAGCCGTTGTCCTTTCATTAGCGGCATCGTTGGAGAGCCATGCTAATCACCCCATTGCCCGCGCCTTTAAGGTTTATAACGACAAAGTACCTTCTTGTGGGACAGATACACAAGTAAGCCAAGTCGAAAATGTCATTGGATCAGGGCTGACGGGACAGTGGAATAACACGCAGATAAAAATCGGTAACGCTCAGTTTGTTTTAGGGCAAGCAGACGACGCCCAAAATACCGTTTACTTGTCGATAGATGGTCAACATATTGCCAGCTTTAATTACCGGGATCCGATCCGAAAAGAAGCCAAAGATTTCATTGAGAAAATGCATGTGGCGGGTATAAAAACCACGCTTCTTATCGGTGATACGTTAACTAATGCAGAGCCTGTTGCAGAAGAAATTGGTATCACTTCTATTGTGGCGAGTGCGTCCCCGAGTGACAAACTAGCGTTCTTAAATTCTGTGGATGCTAATGATGTTACCTTAATGATTGGTGATGGCATTAACGATGCCCCTACTCTTGCAGGTGCCCACCTCTCTGTTGCTATGGGTGGTGGTACCGATGTCGCTAAAGCGTCTGCTGATTTAGTGTTATTAAGCGATCGTTTAGACCGATTGTTAGCCGCGCGTAAGCTGGCGATTCAAACAAGAAAAATTATTAGAGAGAATTTGGCGTGGTCTTTGGGATATAATCTATTGATCCTTCCTCTTGCCGTAGCTGGACTGGTCGCGCCATATATTGCTGTTGTCGGTATGTCAGCAAGTTCGATTATCGTTGTCTCTAATTCGCTACGCTTACTAAAAGAAGACCAATAGTATGGAAAGTCTGTATATATTAATCCCTATCGCTATCGTACTTGTCTGTGTGGCGGTAGGCATTTTTCTTTGGGCAGTCAAAAGCGAACAGTTTGAAGACCTGGAGCGTCAAGGGCATAACATTCTGTTTGATGAAGACGTCACAACAGAAAAACAACCGAACAAAAAAGAAGAAGACCAGCGTGACACTTGATCTTTTAGGGGCTTTTACTATTGGGCTATTAGGTGCAGGCCACTGTATGGGAATGTGCGGTGGTATAGCGTCATTGTTATCTATTGGGCAACCGCATAAAACCCCTACCTTACTCATCATAAACTACAATCTTGGTCGATTGATTAGCTACGTAATGATAGGTAGTGTGGTTGGTGGAATGATTGCAGGGATTGCAACGTTATCTCAATTTAACCACGCGCTTTCATTTTTACGAATTCTCGCGGCACTATTCATGATCTTACTCGCGCTCTATGTTGGGCGTTGGTGGAATGGCTTGTTGAAAGTGGAAAAATTGGGACAACTATTATGGAAGAGTATTTCACCTCTAGCGAACAAGCTCCTTCCTCTTAAACATTCAAGCTACGCGATCCCGTTTGGTTTTCTTTGGGGATGGCTTCCATGTGGACTCGTTTATTCAACGCTTACCTGGGCTGCTGTCTCTGGAAGTGCCTTTGGGGGCGGTATGACTATGCTTGCATTTGGTTTGGGCACTCTGCCCGCCATGCTGCTAGTTGGCAGTAGCGCCGCTAAACTACAATCCCTGCAAAATTCAGTTAAATTTCGCAATATAGCCGCACTTTCTATACTGATATATGGTTTATATACAGGTTACGATGCGGTGACTATTTTTAACGCAAACTAATAGATGATTGTTTTATCATTGATTTTTTAGCTACCCTTTAGAGGTAAGGAATGATAAAATATTGATGTACATCAAATAGTGATAGGTTGTTATGATTTCTGAAAAACCTGCAGCAAAACGAATTCAGTCAGGTGGCTGTGCCATCCATTGTCAAGATTGTAGTATTAGTCAACTGTGCATCCCGTTCACTTTGAACGAAGCAGAGCTGGATCAACTTGATCAAATTATTGAACGTAAAAAACCCATCCAAAAGGGTCAAGAGCTGTTTAAAGCTGGCGATGAACTAAAGTCTCTTTACGCGATTCGCTCTGGAACCATTAAAAGTTACACCATTACAGAGCAAGGTGATGAACAGATTACTGCGTTTCATCTAGCAGGCGACCTCGTCGGATTTGATGCGATCACTGACGATGAGCATCCAAGTTTTGCTCAAGCACTAGAAACATCAATGGTATGTGAAATACCGTATGAAATCTTAGACGACCTTTCAGGCAAAATGCCGAAGTTGCGTCAACAAATCATGCGTTTGATGTCGAATGAAATTAAAGGTGACCAAGAGATGATTCTCTTGTTGTCAAAGAAAAATGCGGAAGAACGTCTAGCCGCGTTTCTTTATAATTTATCCACTCGCTTTTCTCAGCGCGGCTTCAGCCCACGAGAATTTCGCCTGACTATGACTCGTGGCGACATTGGTAATTATCTGGGATTAACAGTAGAAACGATCAGTCGTCTACTTGGTCGCTTTCAGAAATCAGAAGTCCTGAGTGTGAAAGGTAAGTACATCACCATTATCGACCATGATGCGTTGATGGAAATGGTAGAGTGTATCTAAAGAGTAGTCTTTGGCTTACTTTATTGCTTACTTAGTGGCTCTTTGATGAGCCACTTCAAATTTCTCCCCCTAACCCCTTACTTTCTCTAAAAAGATTCTCCTAAGTGCGCTAAAGTTAAGTGAACGAAGTTACCATTTTGGTAAGGAGACTCTATGAGCATATACAATAACATTCTCGTCGTTGCTAATTTAAATAGCGAAGAGCAACCTGCTCTTGTTCGTGCTGTACAGCTTGCAAAGAAAAGCCGCTCAAGAAGTCGGATATCATTTTTCTCTCCATTTATGATTTCTCTTATGACATGACATCAATGCTTTCTCATGATGAAAGAGACGCCATGCGCCGTGGTGTTATTCAACAGCGTGAAGAATGGATGAAAACACTTGCTGAACCGTTTACTGATGACAGTTTCGATTTGGAAATCAAAGTCGTTTGGCACAATCGCCCTTACGTCGCTATCATCGAAAAAGTATTTGAAGATAGCCACGACATTGTTATCAAGGCGACGCGTAAACATGACATATTAGAATCCGTCATTTTCACCCCTACCGATTGGCACCTTATTAGAAAATGCCCAGCCCCGGTGCTATTAGTGAAAAACTCAGATTGGCCAGCCAACGCTAATATTGTGGCTTCCGTTCATGTTGGTTCTGAAAATCCAACACACATTGATCTTAATGATTGCATGATTCAACAACTTGACAGCTTGACGGAGCGTTTAGGCGCAACAGGTTACCTTGTTAATTCCTATCCGGTAACACCCGCAAATATCACGATAGAATTGCCAGAGTTTGACCCTGCAACTTACACAGATGCAGTAAGAGGTCACCACCTCACTGCGATGAAAGCGCTGCGTCAGAAACATGGATATGCCGAAGAGCAAACCATTGTGGAGCAAGGGTTACCTGAAGATATCATTCCTGAAGTGGCAAAAAAACTCGACGCGGCAATGGTTATCTTGGGTACAACGGGGCGTACAGGGCTGTCTGCTGTTTTTATCGGCAATACTGCGGAACATGTCATCGATAAAATTAATAGTGACGTGCTCGCACTTAAACCTGATGGCTATATCAGTCCATTAGCACCAAATGAAGAGTAAGTAAGCTATTGGGTTAAGGACCATCAATCCAGCAGGCCGTTAGCAAAAAGCCCCACTCGTGGGGCTTTTTTAATACTTTGTAAAGGGCGGTTCGCAAGCGAATGAGTTTGAGATCACGTGTTAGATATTCGCCACGTTGATAAACATCGACTCATCAATGTTTGACGATGAAATTTCAGCTTCGTTAAATCCGTATTGAGCTCGCTCTCCTTCCCTATCAATTGGCAGGTTTTCGAAATCAAATAAATCTTTATCCGCTAATTGGCTTGGGCTGACATTCTGAATCGACTTGAAAATCTTTTCTACTCGACCCGGTGTTTTCTTATCCCAATCAATCAGCATTGCTTTAATGCTCTGGCGTTGCAAATTTTCTTGCGAGCCACAAAGATTACATGGAATAATTGGGAATTCTTTATGTTCAGCATACTGAATTAAGTCAGTCTCACGACAATAGGTCAGCGGACGAATGACCACATTGCGACCGTCATCAGAACGAAGTTTAGGCGGCATAGCCTTTAAACGTGCTCCGTGGAACATATTTAAAAACATCGTTTCCACAATATCGTCTAGGTGATGACCAAGTGCAATTTTAGTCGCGCCAATTTTTTCTGCAAACGAATACAGAGTGCCACGACGCAAGCGTGAGCATAAACCGCAGGTTGTTTTACCTTCTGGAATTTTCTCTTTCACGACGGAGTAGGTATCTTTATCAACGATGTAATAAGGAATATTTAGCGTTTCAAAGTACTCAGGCAAAATGTGCTCTGGAAAGCCAGGTTGTTTTTGGTCTAGATTCACCGCCACAACATCAAAGTGAATCGGGGCCGCTTCTTTCAATCGTAGTAAGATATCAAGCATCGCAAATGAGTCTTTACCACCACTGATACATGCCATTACCACATCATTCTCTTCAATCATGTTGTAATCTATGATGGCATTACCAACATTTCTCCTAAGACGTTTTTGGAGTTTGTTGAATTCAAGTGTGTCTTTTCTGGTATCTTTTTGATTCATTGCAATTTCTCATACTACCGACTAGTTCGACGGTCATTGGCCGCCGGATGCGTTATAGGGCGCGGATTATACTTTGTTTTACAGAGTGTGAAAACAAGCAAAGCAATAGTAAATCTATCACTCGCCTGTTTTATCGGTTAATTAGCGACATCGGTGAGTTTCTGGCTCACCAATGCGGTTAATTTGCACTAGGAATGTAGGGTAATACTCGACTGGTTTTAGAAGGAAGCTGCATGAATCCGTTTTTGCCTATTTCTTCAAGCAAGACCTGAGCTTTACCGTTAGAAATTTCAATAAAATCGCCACCGGATAGCTCAATACGTCCATTTTCCTGTTCAGCAAACTCTAACGTGAGCCCAGTGACATCAGCGGTAAACCACCCAGAAAACATGCCACCAAGGTCTGCAAGCATCGTCTGCATTTGCGGCAGAAGGTTCGCAACATCTTGATAAGACACCTTTCCGGATAGCGGTTCTTTAGTCATCACGACCATAGAAAAGTCACATTGTTTCATGGGCGGTGTGTGTATGTAGACTAACGGGTTCGCCTGCTTTAAGTTACCATCTAATGGAACCAGCAACTCGTTATATTCACTGGTTTTTAATTCTTCGTACTTTTCCTCTTTCTCCATCCAAGCTTTTTCAATATTACACAATTGTTGGCTTTGGGCGTCGACAAAGAAGAATCCGACTTTAACGTCCTCATGCCCTTCTTTGATATTGTTCTTCATTTGAGAATAGAGTTTAGAATAAGTAAAACGATATTCTTGCGCTGTTGCTGGCATGGCTAATACGCCCGCGAACAGACCAAGTAAGGCTAAATTGGCTACTTTTTTCATAGTGTTATTTTGATGTCCAGAATTCTTCATTATGGCGAATCATCGCTTGTAAGTCTTTGACGTATGCCTCACCGCGCTCAGAGTAGCGAAGCAAGCCATTTGTCATCGCCAATGCGGACACTTCCGTTAATGGTGATGCTCCGCTCTCTCGTAATTGTTTGCGTATCGCTCGCAGATCACTGTAAGCATTGTTTCTATTCACATTCATAAAGTAACCATGAATAGATTGCTGAGGAGAAGAAAACTTCGCAACCTCATGAGTTTTTCCTTCTCCGCGCTGAAGGGGCACGAGACCACACCCGTTGCTATAACACCATTGACCAAAGTAGTTGTTGGCTTCTTTTGCAAAGCGAGATGTTCCCCATGCAGATTCGTTTGCCGCTTGGGTTAACACCAGTGATTCTGGTAACACGTCGACGCGTTGTAGAATTTGCTCTACCCACTCGTAGGTCACCTCTTTCGGCTCTAAATTGTATAATCGCCCTATTCGCTTTGCGGTTTCGATTTGTTCATACGTAAGCGACTGCTCGTCAAGTGCCTGTTGCAATTGCAAAATTCGCTTACGTTCTTTGACTATCCGGGCATTTTCAATAGCTACACCCGGTCTTAAGTAATCGAAAAACGTTTGTTTCTTTTCTGTAATATCCGTAATGGCGCCGATGTCAGGTGGTGAGTCAGAGATTGGCGTGAGTGCAGTGTCTGAAACATCATTGCCGTCGTAACTTTCATTTTCTTGATTAAGATACCAAAAAGTACTACCCGACAGCAGCACAGCCGCTGCCACTAACTTATGCGACTTACGCATCGAAAACCTCTGGATTTTTGTTAGGTTTATCGTTGTCATTGCTATGATCGTTGTCGCGTGGTGGTCGCCCCTGACCGCCATCGCTATCATCGTCTTGATTCGCTGTTATTTGAAGTTTAATACCAAACATTTCTCGATATATAATACCTTTCACGTGGAAGAAAAACGGCAAAACAAAAATTAACCCTACGCCGTAGAACATGGCGCCGACGATAAACATCAACATCATTAACGTATAGATACCCGCGAGAACAAAAATTTTCTTATTTACTGCACGCAACGAGAGCAAAAGCGATTGCATTGGTGGAATGCGTTTTTCACAAATAAGTAAAATTGACTGACTAAACGCAAGTGACAAATACATAGAGATAAACGGCAACATCATCCCAACCACACCCTGCAATACAAGGCTTGCTAACGTTGCAATAATGACTGGTACGGTAAATTGCAAACCCTTTGCGATATGACGAGACTTCGTGGTTAACCCACAGGCGTGGCTCATCGCCATTAACGATACACTAGCGTAAAACGGGGCACTGACGACTTCGTAACTGAAGTTGGCAACGAAAATAGCTTGAAAAATTCGCTCATCAAGCAACGATGGATCCTGGAAGGCTTGTAAGATAAGCCCGGGGTCACCAAGCTGAAGTTTTAACGCGACATAAAAGATACCTAGCTGAACAAAAATAAGCGCAATGATCGCCGGAGAAAACGACATGAAGTGCTTCATGGTTTGCTTCCATGCCTCTTGAAATATGTCGTAAGCTTTCAGTTCATACTGACCCGATACCGCTCGCTCAATACTGCCACCTAAATTGAAGTCTCTTTCAAAATCATTTTTCATAGTTTTTCCATGTCACACTTAAGAGTGCGAACGTCTATTTTTCCGTTAAAAAGGCTGCGCCATTATAGCGGCATCACGCAATGATTATCACGCTAATAAGCTTGATTTATTATCTTTTTGGATAATAATTAACCACTTGATAAGGTGAAATTTTCATCTTGAAGCTTTCTGAAACAAGTATGGTAAATAATGTTTAGTTTTACCTGCGAAATTTTTTTTGTTTCAAGATAAAAAGTGCTTTGATTTCACCCCATTGGTGATTATGATGCGCGCCTTAATCGTGTATCGCAACAGGCCATGAAAAACCAAACGGCCAAGGTGGAGATAAGCAGACATTGAACGCTAAACAATCAGTAGGAACACCAGTCGTACAGCTATCTGGTGTAAGTAAAAGTTTCGATGGTAAGGAAATCATCGCAAATCTAGACTTAAACGTTAATCATGGTGAGTTTCTCACTATCTTAGGTCCTTCAGGTTGCGGTAAAACAACCGTACTTCGAATGATTGCAGGCTTTGAAACTGTAGATAGCGGTTCTATTAGTCTTGCAGACCAAGATGTCACCGAAGTTCCTGCTGAGCAAAGGCATGTCAATACCGTCTTCCAAAGCTACGCCCTATTCCCACACATGACGGTATTTGAGAACGTCGCGTTTGGCCTGCGGATGCAAAAAGTTCCGAGTGCAGAGATTGAACCACGAGTAACAGAAGCGCTCAAAATGGTTCGATTGGAAAAAATGGCGCAGCGTAAGCCTCATCAACTTTCAGGTGGTCAGCAACAACGTATCGCGATTGCGCGAGCTGTGGTGAACAAGCCTAAAGTATTACTACTCGACGAATCGTTATCAGCGCTTGATTACAAACTACGCAAGCAAATGCAAATTGAGCTTAAACAATTACAACGTCAGCTAGGGATTACCTTTATCTTCGTTACACACGACCAAGAAGAAGCGCTATCCATGTCTGACCGTATCATTGTTATGCGCGACGGTGTGATAGAGCAAGACGGGTCACCACGCGAAATTTACGAAGAGCCTAAAAACTTGTTCGTTGCGCGCTTTATCGGTGAGATTAATGTCTTTAATGCGACCGTCAATCAACGTATTGATGACAAACGCATTCAAGCAATAATTGAAGGCCAAGAATGCATTGTTTATCACGATCAGCCTTGTGTAGACGGTGAGAAATTACAAGTATTACTTCGCCCAGAAGACTTAAGAATTGAAGAAATTAAAGAGTCTGAAACCAAAGGTATTGTTGGCCACGTTGCTGAACGTACCTACAAAGGTATGACGCTTGATTCAGTAGTAGAACTTGAATCTGGAATGCGCGTAATGGTTAGTGAATTCTTCAATGAAGATGATCCTGATGTTGACCATTCTTTGGGTCAAAAAGTTGCCGTTACTTGGGTTGAAAGCTGGGAAGTGGTATTAAAAGATGAGCAAGAAATTTAATTTACAAAATGCCATCATCACATTAATCGTTGGCTGGTTAGTACTGTTTGTATTGATCCCAAATGTGATGATCATTGGCACAAGCTTTTTAACTCGAGACGAAGCTAATCTCATTGAGATGACGTTTACGCTTAACAACTACGCCCGTCTGTTGGACCCTTTGTACGCCAAAGTGGTACTGCATTCGTTCTATATGGCGATCGTTGCGACCTTAATTTGCCTTGTTATTGGCTATCCGTTTGCCTATATCGTTGCAAAGATGCCAGAAAAGTGGCGCCCTTTTATGCTGTTCCTCGTCATTGTACCGTTTTGGACTAACTCTCTAATTCGAACTTATGGCTTGAAAATTGTCCTAGGAACTCAGGGCATATTGAATAAAGGGCTACTGGCACTCGATATTATTGATAAGCCACTCCGTATTATGTATACGGAAACAGCCGTCATGATCGGCTTAGTCTATATTTTGCTGCCTTTTATGATTCTCCCACTCTACTCTGCACTAGAGAAGTTGGATCATACTTACATAGAAGCGGCGAAAGATTTAGGTGCGAGTAAATGGCAAACTATTACCAAAGTAATTTTGCCGCTAACGATGCCAGGTATTATTGGTGGGTGTTTGTTGGTGCTATTGCCAGCACTAGGCATGTTCTATATTGCCGATTTGCTTGGTGGAGCGAAAAACCTACTCATTGGTAACGTGATTAAGAGCCAGATTCTCAACGCAAGGGATTGGCCATTTGGTGCCGCAACCAGTATTGCTTTAACAACCGCTATGGCTGTGATGCTCTATGCCTACTATCGAGCAGGTAAATTATTAAACCGTAAAGTGGAGCTCGAATAATGGGTCGCACTGCTAAATTTGGTTTCATGACATTAGTTTATGCATTTTTGTACTTACCAATCATTGTCTTGATTGCTAACTCCTTTAATGCCAATAAATTCGGTATGAAATGGGGTGGTCTCACCACGAAGTGGTATCACGCACTATTCAATAACGACAGCCTTATGCAAGCGGCTTGGCATTCGATTAATGTCGCCGTGTTTTCCGCGACGGCAGCAACGTTAATTGGCAGTTTGACTGCAGTGGCGTTGTTTCGCTACCAATTTAAAGGTAAGCAAGCGGTTAGCGGACTATTGTTTATTGTTATGATGTCTCCTGACATTGTGATGGCTATTTCATTGCTCGCTATTTTCTTGGTAATGGGTGTTCAACTTGGTTTCTTGACCCTGCTGGTTGCGCATATTACGTTTTGTTTGCCGTTTGTTGTTGTCACCGTTTATAGCCGCTTAAAAGGCTTCGATGTCAAAATGTTAGAAGCGGCAAAAGATCTTGGTGCAAGTGAATGGACAATCCTAAAGCAGATTATTCTCCCACTGGCTAAGCCTGCAGTGGCTGGCGGTTGGTTGCTAAGTTTTACATTATCTCTTGACGATGTCATTGTGAGCTCGTTTGTTACTGGGCCGACTTACGAAATTTTACCGCTGAAGATCTACTCTATGGTTAAGGTGGGTATTTCTCCGGAGGTCAATGCCCTAGCAACTATCATGTTGATTGTGTCACTGGCTTTAGTCATGACTTCGCAGTTTCTCGCACGCGAAAAAATTAAGTAACGGTCGTCAAATTTAAAAGTGAGAGCAGAGTGACGCCGTCACTCTGCTTTTTTATCTATGCCATTATGGCAGCGTTTGTTTGGAGCTTACGTCAATGAAAAAATGGGCTACTTTATTAGCTGGTAGTGCATGTGCACTTTCTCTTGCATCAGGCATGGTTAGTGCAAAAGAGCAACAATTAGTCTTCATGAACTGGGGACCGTACATCAACAGTAACATCCTCGAGCAGTTCACTGAAGAAACCGAGTATAAAGGTCATCTATTCGACTTATGAGTCTAATGAGACACTTTATGCTAAGTTGAAGACACATAATAAAGGTTATGATCTTGTCGTTCCGTCTACTTACTTCGTCGCGAAAATGCGCGATGAAGGGATGCTACAAAAAATCGATAAGAGCAAACTTAGTAACTTCGGTAACCTTGATAGCAATTATCTAGATAAACCGTATGACCCAAATAACGATTATTCGATTCCTCATGTTGTCGCGATTACTCAGCCTTGCCGTAAATACCGATATGTATGATCCCAATGACTTTACTAGCTGGGCAGATTTATGGAAACCAGAACTAGAAGGTCAGTTAATGATGATGGATGATACCCGCGAGGTGTTCCATATCGCTTTGCGTAAACTGGGTTACTCGGGCAACACAACGGATCAAGCCCAGATTGATGAGGCATACGCTGAACTTCAAAAACTAATGCCAAATGTACTGGTATTTAACTCTGACAATCCTGGGTCACCGTATATGTCTGGCGAAGTCGGCTTGGGCATGTTATGGAACGGGTCTGCAGCCGCGGCTCAGAAAGAAGGCGTGCCTTTACAGCTTGTTTTCCCGAAAGAAGGCGGTATTGGTTGGGTTGACAACTTTGCTATCAGTTCAGGTGCAACTAACATAGAAGCGGCTCACAAGATGATTGATTTCTTACTGCGCCCTGATATTGCAGAACAAATCTCCAATGACACCGGTTACTTAACGGCAGTCAAGGCGTCAAAC
The DNA here is from genome assembly GCF_055808835.1 of Vibrio sp. GJ43-1. NCBI lineage: Bacteria > Pseudomonadati > Pseudomonadota > Gammaproteobacteria > Vibrionales > Vibrionaceae > Vibrio > Vibrio sp. GJ43-1. The sequence continues at coordinate 2,008,031 of NZ_CM147884.1, forward strand.
GACAAGTTCAAGCATGAACCAGCCCTATTCCCTTCTCAGGAAGATTTAGACCGAGTTGAGTGGCAAGATTCAGTTGGTGATAAAACGGTCGCTTACGAAGATTATTTCATGAAGCTAAAAGCTGGGCAGTAGTTTACCTACATCCTTAACTAAAGGTGGCATCAGCCACCTTTTTTATTAATAGATCCCTTATAACCTTCCAAACGTTTGTTTTTTGTAAACAGCCACATAGAGATATCTTTCAATCACTGATATAATCTTGTGACTTGCGTCAAATTATTTATGACGTCCAAAGTAATTTGATGTTGCTTGCTAAGACATCATCAAATTGTCATGCCTTCTATGGCTCTTTGTTAATAAAATACAAACGGAAAAGTAATGAAAAGCAAACTGTATGCTAGCGCCCTTTGTGCGGCGACTCTCTTCACTACCCCGGCGTTTGCTGCCAACGAAGAACTCTATTTCTACAACTGGTCTGAGTACATTCCAAGTGAAGTATTAGAGGACTTTACTAAAGAAACAGGGATTAAAGTCATCTATTCAACCTACGAGTCTAACGAAAGCATGTATGCTAAGTTAAAAACTCAAGGCTCAGGTTATGATTTAGTGGTTCCTTCAACGTATTTCGTTTCAAAGATGCGTAAAGAAGGCATGCTGCAACAAATAGATAAAGAACAGCTATCGCACTTTCAAGATCTTGATGCCAACTACTTAGACAAACCTTTTGACCCTGATAATAACTTTTCTATCCCTTACATTTGGGGCGCAACAGGCATTGGCGTCAATACTGACATGCTTGATAAGTCGGCCGTTAAAAGCTGGGACGATTTGTGGGACCAGAAATGGGAAGGTCAGTTGATGATGATGGATGACTCTCGTGAAGTCTTCCATATTGCGTTAACAAAGCTGGGTTATTCTCCAAACACGACAAATCCAGAAGAAATCAAAGCCGCTTACGAAGAACTGCGTAAGCTTGTTCCGAATGTGTTGGTATTTAACTCTGACTTCCCTGCTAACCCATATTTAGCTGGTGAGGTATCACTGGGTATGCTTTGGAATGGCTCCGCTTATATGGCTCGCCAAGAAGGGGCATCGATTGAAATCGTTTGGCCTGAAAAAGGCACGATTTTTTGGATGGATAGCCTAGCAATTCCATCAGGCGCGAAGAATATTGAAGCCGCTCATAAGATGATAGACTTCCTACTTCGCCCAGAAAATGCGGCGAAAATCGCATTAGAAATTGGTTACCCTACACTCTAGTTAAAACCGCTTACCCACTGCTACCAAAAGAGTTCGCCGAAGACAAAAATGTCTTCCCACCACAAGAGGTGATGGATTCAGGTACGTGGCAAGATGAAGTCGGTGAAGCAGGTGCGCTTTACGAAGAATACTTCCAAAAGCTTAAAGTTGATAATTAAGCTTAGATAACACGAATAAGGGAAATAAGCCTGCTTATTTCCCTTATTACTTCTAATTAAAAGCTCTCGAAAGTGAGCGCTTTTTCTATCTGTTCCCACCGCTTCAATAATGTATCGGAATCCTATTGCAGGGGTTTACGATGACGTCTCGTGATCTTGAGTTTGCAAGGCAAGAAGCTCCCTAACGAGTTTTGGTACCTCTTGACTGGCTTTACCATACCGCTTTTCTTCAAATTCACTTTGAACGGCACTTGGTTCAAGATTAATTTCAATAGTATGAGCGCCGTGCATTTTTGCATCGTGCACAAACCCGGCGGCTGGGTATACGACACCGGAAGTACCAATAGAAATGAACAGGTCAGCGGCCTCTAATGCTGAATAGATATCGCCCATTTTTAAAGGCATCTCGCCAAACCAAACAATATGTGGGCGAATCTGGCTGGGTAATTGACAGCAATGGCACAAATCTCCAGTCATCACATCGTCTTTCATGTCTATTACTTGCCCTGATTCTGAACAGCGCGCCTTCAGAAGTTCACCATGCATATGAATAACATTATCACTTCCACCACGCTCGTGAAGATTATCGATATTTTGAGTAATGACGGTAACGGAACCATGAAGATCGCGTTCAAGTTGGCCTAAAGCTATGTGAGCAGCATTGGGAAGGATGCTAGGTAACTGAAGTTTTTTACGCCTTTGGTTATAGAAGGTTTGAACTAAATCCGGGTCGCGAGCAAAGCCTTCCGGCGTAGCCACATCTTCTATTCTGTGGTTTTCCCATAGTCCATCCTGCGTCCGAAATGTTTGTATTCCCGATTCAGCTGAGATGCCTGCACCCGTTAATATCACAATATTTTTATAGGGGAAGTTCATAACCATCCTTGTTCTGACGTAATCTATACCACAAGAATAACATGGATTACTTCAGTCCCCCTAGTTTTGCCCCTTAGACCATAGTCTAATGCCATTGATTTAAAAGCATTATTTATGAGTTTTACGCAGAAAATTCTAACGCACATGTACACTGGGCGGGAGATCGCAAAAGAGGCATCTATCGACACCTCTTTTTATAGTAATTGCCTGTGTAACTCAGTTATCTAATCGTCACTGGTTGACGAAATCTTATGAATAGCCAAGTCTGCGCCGTTAAACTCATCTTCTTCAGATAGCCTTAAACCCGTAAGCTTGTCTAATACACCATAAACAATCAACGCACCGACAAGTGCAATAGCAATTCCAGCAAACGTACCAACCAATTGCGAGACAAAGCTCACGCCCCCTAGTCCACCTAGCGCACTTTGACCAAAGATACCTGCAGCAATCCCCCCCAAGCACCACATAAACCATGTAATGGCCATACACCCAATACATCGTCAATTTTTGTTTTATTCTGTAGATAGGTAAATACCCAAACAAACAGAGCACCAGCAATTGAACCGGTTGATCAGAGCACCGATTGGGTGCATAAGATCCGAGCCAGCACAAATTGCAACAAGACCCGCTAACGGACCATTATGAATAAAACCAGGATCGTTTTTACCGACGATAAGTGCAGCCAAAATTCCTCCAACCATCGCCATTAAAGAGTTCATGGCCACAAGCCCACTGATGCCTTCTAACGCTTGTGCTGACATAACATTGAAGCCAAACCACCCTACGCTGAGTATCCACGCACCTAAGGCTAAGAACGGAATATTAGAAGGAGCAAAGTTAGTGTGTTTCCCCGCTCTAATACGCCCTCTCCTCATACCTAGAAAGATAACCGCAACTAACGCTATCCAACCACCAACACCGTGCACCACAACCGAGCCAGCGAAGTCATGGAACCCAGCGCCAAATGTTGCTTCAAGCCACCCTTGAAACCCAAAATTTCCGTTCCAAATCATACCTTCAAAAAATGGGTACACTAAACCAACGGTAAAAAATGTCGCTAAAAGTATTGGATAAAATCGAGCGCGTTCCGCGATGCCTCCGGAAACTATTGCTGGTATCGCCGCTGCAAATGTTAATAAGAAGAAGAACTTAACTAACTCATAGCCATTTCCTTGCGATAGCGTTTCCGCATCAGCGAAAAATGTACCGCCATAAGCAACCCAATACCCTATAAAGAAATAAGCAATGGCTGAAACACCAAAATCAGCAAGTATTTTCACTAACGCATTAACTTGGTTCTTATTCCTCACGGTTCCTACTTCAAGAAAAGCAAAGCCTGCGTGCATTAAAAACACCATAATCGCTCCTAGTAATAAGAAGAGCGTATCAGAGCTTTGTGTGAGCGTTTGTACTGCGCCATGTACCTGTTCTACCGAAGGGGTCATGTATCTATTACTCCTTTAAACCATATTCCCATGTAAAGCATCATTACTGTGCTTCATAACATTTTCATCACACCATATTGGTGCTTAAAATTTACATGGTGTGATATCAGCAAGAACCGTTCCAAAAGTCACCCTCAAACCAATGCAATATAACCTTATGATTTAAATGATCATTAAAAGAAACTTATTTTTTAAGCCACTCATCAAATGATAATAATTTGCACCATATTAGTGATAAGCACCAAATTCGTGCGCACTACAATGTAGCAAATCAGTTAATTAATTGGTTGATTGATCGGTTAGTTGATTGGTGACGCGTTGTCTTAGAGGCATGCTAAACACATTGGCAGGTATAGGTATGGATAGAGAAAAAATCCCATGTTGCTTTCGAAACATGGGATTTGTTCTTTTCTAATCTAGAGTCGCTGCGTTTATTGCGTTGTATCGATCAGTTGAGGACCTTTATCAAACGTCATGGGAATATTACGCTTTAGCATATCCATTCCTTTAAACATTCGAACTATCCACACTAGAATAGCAATCGCGGCAAACACCATTCCAATATATGGAATCACGTTGGCTATTTGATCAAGCCACGTCGCTTTATACCAATAATGAGTCACGCCTTTCAGCAATCCATTCGAGGTGGCAACGGTGACAATTAATACGACAAAGAAGGTTAAGTTTAGAAAAAACGTTCTTATTAATCCGTAATAATGTGAGTTGACGACATCAGTGTCTTCCCCTTTATCCAACCTATACCCTGCGTAAACAATGGCAATAACGCCAGAAATAAGCAAAGTAAAAGGCGTAAAGAGGCTTAAGATGTACGCAACCCAAATGCCTTTATGTTGTTGCTGCATAATAGTCGATACTCCCTTAAGTCAGCTTACTGTCAGATTGAGTTGTCGCAGAGCTCGCATGAGAATTCGTCGCCGACTCTTCTGGGTCACTCTCTGAGTTTTTCACTTCCTCAAACCACAAATCGTGATGCTCTTTTGCCCATGTTTCATCGACTTCGCCAGTGACCATTCCTTCTAACGCGCCTTCCATGCCAAAGAGGCCAATATAGATATGGAACACAAAACCACAAATTAAAATAAGCGCAGAGAACATGTGCACTAAATTTGATAGTTCCATATCACGTCGAGTTTGCCCGAAAATTGGGAAGTCTAAGATCAATCCACTCACAGCGGCAATGGCGCCAAAACAGATAAGCAGCCAATAAATCGCCTTTTCACCACCATTAGAGAAGCCCGCAGATGGGTGCGTTCCTTTATGCTTGCCAACCATACCACCAAGCTTCATAAACCACTGTACGTCCGTCTTATTAAAGATAGACTTTCTCCACCACTTAAATAAAACAGCGAAAAGTAGAATGAAAAACAATGGACCCATATAGTTATGGTATTGCTTGGCAATATAAATCGTCCAACCCCATAGCTCTGTCGGCACATACGGTTTCATAAAGTGCTTACCGTACACCAGCATTAAGCCACTAAATGCAAGAGTGAGAAAAGTAAACGCCATGCTCCAGTGGAGCGCACGGTCCATTCTCGACCAGCGCTTGACCTTTTTCCCCGTTCGCGCCGCACTCAATTTCAGTGGCCCAACGATAAAGTACATCAGTACTACCATCGAGATACTGCCAAAGATTGCAACTGCAGCAGCAGGTGACATCCACTTTTCTTTCAAAACAAACCAGGTTTCACCTGGTGTGCTTATCAGTACGCCATGCTCAGGAGATGCCGACGTGGTGGTGCCTTCCACCCCATCTTTAACGGCACGCCAATAATCAGCACCTAGCTAACTGGACCATTTCACTTTGCACTACTTTGTCATTTTTGCTCTCTTCTGCTCTTACTCCAAACGACAACATTAGCAGCAATGCTGCCAATACTGGCAGCATTGCAAGAGCTTGGTTTCTAAGCGTACTTAGCATACGAGTCTCCATTAGCTCTTAGTTGCATCGTAAGACAGATCGTGCCCGTCGCTCCAACCCGCATTTTTTGCGCCACGCTCAACTACGCGTTGACGGAATATGTCAGAGACTTTTTCCGCATCTCCAGCCAGCAGTGCTTTGGTTGAACATAGTGAAGCACACATAGGCAGTTTGCCTTCTGCAATACGGTTGGCACCGTACTTAGCTCGTTCTTCTTCGGAATTGTCTTCCGTTTCAGGCCCGCCAGCACAGAACGTACACTTATCCATTTTGCCACGTTCACCAAATGAAGCTTGCTTGGGAAACTGTGGCGCACCAAACGGACAGGCAAACAGACAGTAACCGCAGCCAATACAGAGATCTTTATTGTGAAGCACGATGCCGTCTTCTGTATGCTCGAAGCAGTCTGCAGGGCACACCGCCATACAAGGTGCATCGGTACAGTGCATACAAGCCACCGAAATGGAGTTTTCACCCGGTTCACCATCATTTAACGTGACCACTCGACGACGTTGAATACCCCATTCGAGCGCCTCATCATTTTCATTTTTACATGCCGTGACACAGCCGTTACAGTCAATACAACGCTTGGTGTCACAAAGGAATTTCATTCTAGCCATGTTATGACTCCTTACGCTTTCTTGATATTACAGAGAGTGACTTTTGTTTCTTGCATTTGCGTCACCGGATCATAGCCATAAGTGGTGGCAGTATTCGCGGCCTCACCTATGACATAGGGATCGCTTCCCTTAGGGTATTTAGAACGAAGATCTTCACCCTGGAACTTACCGCCAAAGTGGAAAGGAAGAAACGCTAAACCCGGTTTAACACGTCGCGTCACCATGGCTTTAACCTTAATTCTCCCTTTTTCCGCGCCTTCAACCCATACCATGTCACCATCTTTGAATCCGATGTCATTGGCGTCTTTCGGGTTCACTTCAACAAACATTTCACGCTGCAGCTCAGCAAGCCACGGGTTAGAACGCGTCTCTTCACCCCCACCTTCATATTCAACCAAGCGTCCAGACGTCAACACAATCGGATACTCTCCCGATTTGTCTTGGTCTTGGATAGACTTATACAAGGTTGGTAAACGGTAGATAGACTCACTGTCATCCCACGTTGGGTAGTCAGCCACTAAATCTCGACGAGGCGTATACAGAGGTTCTCGGTGCAGAGGAACTCGATCTGGGAACGTCCACACAATCGCACGGGCTTTGGCATTACCAAATGGCATACATCCGTGAAGTACCGCAACACGCTGGATACCACCCGATAAGTCAGTTTTCCAGTTTTTACCTTCGGCAGCGGCTTGCTCTTCCGGCGTTAAATCACCCCACCAACCAAGCTGTTTAATCAGCTTATCGGTAAACTCTGGGTAACCATCTTCAATTTCACAACCCAAAGAATAACTGTCTTCAGCCAGCAAGCTATCACCTTCAAACTCCACACCAAATCGAGCACGGAAGTTACCCCCACCCAATGCGACCGGTTTTGATGTGTCGTAAAGGATATGAGTACCTGGGTGCTTCATTTCTGGCGTACCCCAACACGGCCATGGCAAGCCATAGGTTTCGCCGTTGGCGACACCGCCCTCGGCTTCCAATGTTGTTTTATTGAAAATATGCCAGTTTTGTTGGTGGGCTTTTAATCGCTCAGGGCTTTGTCCTGTGTAGCCAATCGTCCACATACCTTTATTAAACTCGCGAGTGATGTCTTCAATCATCGAGCTGGTTATTTTCAACTTTAACGTTTTTAAATAACTGATCCGCAAACCCTAATTTTTTAGTCAGCAGATACATGATTTCGTGATCAGGTTTCGAGTCAAACAGTGGCTCAATAACTTGATCGCGCCATTGAAGCGAGCGATTTGAAGCCGTAACGGAACCGTAGGTTTCAAACTGAGTGGTTGCTGGTAATAAATACACACCGTCTGTTCGGTCATTCATTACTGCAGCATGCGTTGGATATGGGTCGACAATCACCATCATGTCGAGTTTTGACATCGCTTTTCTCATTTCGACGCCACGGGTTTGCGAGTTAACCGCATGCCCCCAATAGAACATGGCGCGAATGTTATCGTTCTGTTCAATGTTTTCTTTATTTTCAAGTACGCCATCAATCCAACGCGACACAGGAATGCCCATGTTATTCATTGGCTTTTTACCGCGATACTCGTTTGGATCAAATCGTCCTTTGATCCACTCGTAATCCACATCCCAGACTTTCGCCCAGTGCTTCCATGATCCATCCGCTAAGCCATAGTAACCAGGAAGCGTATGAGAAAGGACGCCAAGGTCAGTCGCGCCTTGTACGTTGTCGTGACCACGGAAAATATTCGCCCCGCCACCAGACTTACCTATATTACCTAGTGCAAGTTCAAGTACACAGTAAGCACGCGTATTGTTGTTACCGGTAGTGTGCTGAGTACCGCCCATACACCAAATAATACTACCCGGACGATTGTCAGACAGTAGTTTGGCGGCTTTGTATACGTCGGCTTCGCTTACACCAGTCACGCGCTCAACCTCTTCTGGTGTCCACTTGGCAACCTCTTGTCGAATCTCATCCATGCCATACACACGTTGGCGAATAAATTCCTGGTCTTCCCATTTATTCGCAAAAATGTGCCATAGCAAGCCCCAGATAAACGCAACATCCGTACCGGGTCTTAATGAGCAATAATGATCTGACTTCGCTGCTGTACGCGTACGTCTTGGATCCGCAACAACAATTTTACAACCGTTTTTCTCTTTGGCTATCAGGATATGCTGCATGGCAACAGGGTGTGCTTCGGCAGGGTTTGAGCCAATGAATAGCATAGACTTACAGTTATGCATGTCATTGAAAGAATTGGTCATCGCGCCATAACCCCAAGTGTTTGCTACACCTGATACAGTGGTGGAGTGACAAATACGCGCTTGGTGATCGACGTTGTTTGTGCCCCATAGAGACGCCATTTTTCTGAACATATACGCTTGTTCATTGTTGTGCTTAGCACTGCCCAGCCAATACACAGAATCAGGGCCTGATTCTTCGCGGATTTCTAAGACTTTGCTGCCAATCTCTTCGATGGCTTCATCCCAAGTCAGCTTCTTCCATTTTCCGCCTTCAAGCTTCATCGGGTATTTTAGACGTCGCTCACCATGGCCATGCTCACGTAAAGCTGCGCCCTTAGCACAGTGCCCACCAGCATTAAATGGGTGGTCGAATGCTCGGTTCTTGACCCGTCCACACACCATTTTGAACTTCAGCGTACACACCACACCCGACCGAGCAGTGTGAACATATTGTACGTTTTATCTCGGTTTTCGCTTCAGGATCAACCGATTGAGCTTGCGCTTTTTTAATCATCCCTGGCGCGAAGACATACGCTCCGGCGACGGCACCACCTGCCGCAAGCGTAGAGCTACGCATAAACGTTCGGCGACTGATGCCAAGCTTGTTTTCATTTTTGCTCACAGTATTGGAGCGTTTTGTCAGTTTCATTGGTTCGCTCCTTAAAGTGTGTCGTAGTAATCTTTCACGTGTTGCGTTTCACGATATCCCGTTTTCTTGGTACTTTCGTCCAACGGTGTATCAGTGACGTCACTGCTTGCTGCATGGGCAGTGCCAGTAATAACGGCACCCGCAACTGCCGCCGTCGTCAATCCTTTTAATAGATTACGTCGGCTTTCATTGCACGTGCTCTGTTCATCTTGCTTGTTTTGCTTGCTCATAGTTTGCTCCCTGAGTGGATGCCTTGTACTTAATAAGTACAGATATCTCTAGTAAGCTGAATAGTTAAGTTAAGTTAAGTCTCACGCCTAACTGACTAACGATTAAACGGTCATTACTTAGTGGTAATGTTCTTTACATCAATTTTCATTTTTGCTTTGGTAGACACCGGACTGGTTGCATACCTCACCTGCTCTACGTCGAAAAACGCCGCCATCAATACCGCGACAGCCTTATAAAACTGAGCACTGGATGCTGATTCCATTTGGCGACAAAGCGCGCCATACCACGTAGCAAGGTGTTGGTTAAAAAATGCCTTTGCTTCAGGTTCACTCTGTTGTTCAATTAACGCCGCCATCACTTCACTTATCGCGGCAATATGATCTTCCGGCTCCTTGACACCTTCCTCTCGTTCTAACCCTAATTGCGTTAGTGATTGCCTTACGGCCGCGAGTGGCTTCTCCATTAACGAGCCTGTTAGATGCCAAGACGCAAACGGCACAATTTCACCCTTACCAATACCAATAAACAAATCTTGATACTCATCTTCAAGTGCGCTGACCTGTGCTACTTTGGCAGCGGCAGATAAGTCCTGCCATGCCGACGTCATTTGATTGATGCCACTTTCAATTTCAAGGTGAGCTAAAAATTCCAATAGGTCTCTATCTGGCGCTTGGCGACACAGCGTCGAAATCAAGAGATAAATGTCGCTGCGCATTTCATCATGTTGCTCTTCCATCAACATCGACTCCTAAATTTTTAATTGTTGTTCTGGGTTTTCAGCCATTGATTCAAATACATCCACGACTCGGCAGTCTTCGCACATAGCGATACGGCGCAAGGACATGTCGTCAGAAAAATGAGAGTGACCGCGTAACTTATTTTGCAGCATAGTAATCATAGATTGCGGTGCAAATGGCTTCCCACAACGTAAACATTCAGCGGCCTTTTCTTCATGCAGGGCAACAACATTTTGACGAGATTCTTGATCCCAGTTGACCTGTTGAGAGAGAGATAAAGCCGATTCAGGACAAGCCTTTTCGCACATTCCGCATTGCACACAGTCTTGCTCAATAAAATCAAGAGCAGGTCTATCGCCAGTATTATGTAGCGCTTTCGTTGGGCAAACCGCAACACACGCCATACACAATGTGCATTTATCCGTCTCACAATTCACCGTGCCAAATGGCGCAGTAGAAGGAAGCACTTGGATGGTTTCAATGACGGAACGTTGAGAGGCCAACGCGTCAAGAGAGGTGTAAAGGCGTTGTCGTTTATCACCTTGCACATCGCCAACATTCACACCAAGTGACGTGGTCACTAATGTTGGCAATCCTTCGCGCAGCGATTCTAGATATAAGACATCAATGGTTTCTCGAGCGAGCCCTAGATTCTCGAGTAATAACTGTGCCATACCCACTTCACGATTAAGCACGGTTTGAATGGTTTCGGGCATATGACGACTGGCTGCAAACAACACTTGCGTCGCGCCGTTAACCAGTGCAGCGAACCAAGTGTCAATTCCCACCGAAGGTAACTCTTCCACAACGACGGGGATAACATTGTCGGGTAACGCTCTCAGTGCCATGACGTTATAAGTCTCGTGTCTGGAACTACAAACAAGAATAATGGCGTCTTTACCACCTTTATTGTGATAATTCGCTAACGTTCGCTCTATGAACTTTTGCGTTTCTTTCGGTGTTGGGAGTGCGTAATGAATCGCTTCTGTTGGACAAGCCGTGGCACACGTTCCTACGCCTTGACACAGATACGGATTGATCTCAATTTTATGACCAATCTTATCGTTGCCTTCACTTGATAACGCACCAGCAGGACACGCATCGACACAGCGTTCACACCCTTTAACACCGCGCGAACTGTGTGCGCACAAGTCGGTATCCAAACGGAAGTACTTCGGCTTATCAAAGGTTCCCATTAGTGTTGGGATAACCTCTAAAGCCTCAGCTAGAGAAGGATAGCCTCTTCCAACCGGATAGAAACCGGGAACAGGGACTTGCTCAGACATGCAGCCGTTAAGGGTATGGTCCAACACAACATCAAAACAATCTCGCCCTACTGATACTTCCGCAAGGTTGATAGTTTGCGCATGATTTTGAACGTTAACGGTAAATGTGCCCAGGAAACCGGAAATCTCAACGCTGTCCGCAAAATATAAATTTGGGTACTTGTCACTTGTTACGCCGTCGGTCGACAGCAGCGTAAGTGAATGCATCGCCGTGAGCTGCTCTGCTGTGCTGGTTATAATCGCCGTCGGTCCGACAATCAACGTATCGCCTTGGCTTTCATAGCTAACAGTAGGAGGAATGAGATTGGCAAGTTCTACGGTATTTTCAAACGCATAAAGGCGAGCCAGCCCGTTTTCAGTTGTCGATTCTTCTAATAATTTTTTTATCATTGCATCTTCCAGTGCAGAGGTCTTTGCCTCATCGCTTTGACGTTAAATCGTCACTGTTGATACAAATTGCAATTATTGTTCCAACTAAAACTACTCACTATTTTAAAGCCGATTTGCCGGAAAATGGACAAATATGGCTAAATGACTCAGTATTTCGCTCCAGTGAGCAGGATAAATCGATTCATTTAGTACTGTTTATTGGTTCGATTTATCAGAGTGAGACAATTTGTCTTAGTTATATGATGTTATCACTAAGACAAAATGTACCTATTTTTTGTGTGGTAAATATTGTCTCAATCAAGCGGTTAGTCTTTAGCCGCGCACCCACCGTCACGAGTTTCAACCTTTATTTCACATTAACATTAGAAGCACATGAGCTCGTATCAACATCTGTTACGTTTTCTGATTTCGTTTGCTGAAGCTCATCCTCTGCGTCGTTATCGTGTTCCGCTTCAAGGGCATCCTCTCGTCTTGCCCCTTGTTCGTCACTGACATTTTCATCATCGAGCGCGACCACATTACCGTCTTTATTCTCCCCTGCGCTTTCAGGGTTAGTGGGGTCACTCTCAAGCTCTTCTACCTTATTCACCCATTCTCTCAGCGTTTCAGCAACACCCGCGGCAAGCGGCTTAACTGCAGCATAGTCATGATCATAATCATTAAGTCGATCGACAACATTAAATTCAGGGCTAAGAAACATCTTACGCAGCGCGGCTTTTTTTGCTGCTTTGTCGAGACCGGTTTTGGTCATTAATTCCGACATGGTAAGTGACTCAACCGGCATGTCCTCGACCTCCCCTTCAGATTCATCACTTGTCTGACTAGCATCTTGATTTTCAGTGTCGAGTGCGTCGGTATTTTCCACCATCGCCTGACTAGGTTTTGGGTCGTTGTCATCTTGTAGATGCGCAGGCGCTGTGTTTGCATCTATGGAACGATCATTTTCAAAACTATTACGTTCAGACCCATTACGTTCAGAGTCATCTCTGACTAATTGTTTATCAGCAAGTATTTGATCGTCATCGTTTTGTTGTTCTAAATGGGTTGGCGTAGATGTGATATCTTTATCTGCGTCTAACTTTCGTTGAGACCAACGGGAAAGGAAACTATTTTTCACTTGAACGCCCCGCACCTTTACGCTTTTTACGGCGCACTTCTAGTAATTCCCCGTGCCGACCTATAAACGCTTCCATCCAAGCTTGTATTGGTAACGGCATATCATTGGACAGGACTAAGTAATCTCCATCCATGAACGATCCTGCCACCCCTTGAGAGGCAGTAACCAGAATAGGCGTCACATCCGACTCGTCATGATTATCGAAGACAACAAACAATTTTGGTGATTGAGAACTTAGGTTAAAACGATAGTCAGTGCGTTCATCTTTATACAGCTCTAACAAGGAATAAGGTCGGCTGACATCAATATCAGAAAGACCAAATCCATTAAGTTCTCGTTGGGTGGTCATCCAGCGACCGACTTGTTTTTCTGTGGCAACAACATCAATTTGTAGTGGCCATTGATCGTCATTTTTTTTCGGTAACATCGAAATCTCTTCTTGGATTGGTATACATACAACGGTGAAGACTGGTGATTTACTATACCTTATGACCATTCAATAACTTATTATGTCATCGTGTCAGTCATTGGCATTTAATTTGCTTTTATCATTAACTGAGTTGCTAATTACTGATTACGAAGCAATAATCAAGCCAATAGGTTGAGTTGGTTGCTCTTCTTAACCGCTACTACAGTCGAACAAAAGGACATATTGCGTGGTAAAGCCAAATATTATTAGAACAAGCGAAAATCCTTTGCAAACCATGGAAGTTGAAGTCGTTGACGAATATGGTGAAAAGCTGGTCAAGCAAATCGCCTGCGAACGTCCGCTTACCGTGATGCTTAATTGGAAAGAAATCGTCACGTTAATGACTCTAGGTTCTAGACCCGACTCTTTAGTACTAGGTTACCTGAAAAATCAGGGCTTCTTGTCTGATCCTAACGCCATCGAGTCACTCATTATCGATTGGGAAACCCATTCTGCAGCAGTGATTACTAAAGAAAATACCGACTTTCTCGATGAAGCACTAAAGAAAAAAACCGTTACCTCTGGTTGTGGGCAAGGCACGATGTATGGCAACGTCATGAAGCAACTTGATGGTTATCAGGTTCCGCAAACGCCATTAAAACAATCACAAATTTATGCCACACTCGAAGCGCTCACCCACTTTAATGATACGTATAAAAAGGCGGGCGCTGTGCATGGATGTGCTATTTGTCAAAATAACCAAGTTCTGTCATTCGTCGAAGATGTGGGCCGTCACAATGCGGTTGATACGTTAGCGGGCGAAATGTGGCTTAACGAAGAAACCGAGCGATGATAAAATTTTTTACACCACAGGACGACTCACATCAGAAATGGTCATTAAAGTCGCACAAATGGGGATCTCGGTGCTTTTATCTCGCTCTGGTGTGACACAGATGGGATTAGACCTAGCCAAACAGTTTGGCATTACCACCATTGCAAGAGCCAAAGGACTGCGTTTCCAAGTATTCACTGGTAGCGACAAGATCGATTTTGATGTGAAGGGTGCAAAGTAACTGATACCTTAAAAATGATACCTTACAGCTTAGACGTTAGAACTTATGCGTCGGAACTTAGGCGTTCGATTATAAGATCTTTGCTAACGCGATCCGAATCTTCATACCGCACTAAACTGCCGAAGTAGCCCCTCTGGTTAAACCTAACGTTGTAAAAAAGGCAGCCCATATATATATGGGCTGCCTTTTTGCTTTTGATTGGTCGACGGTACTCAGTGTTTTTAAACGTCTAAGTATCGATAAACACTCTCAAGTTTACGCATCACCACGCATTTTCAAAAATTCTTCATACGTTCCTTTAAAATCATTGATCTTGTTATCTTTGATTTCAAGGATACGCGTCGCCAAAGACGATACGAACTGTCTGTCGTGCGATACGAATAACAATGTACCTTTATAGTTCTCAAGCGCCAAGTTTAGTGACTCAATCGATTCCATATCCATGTGGTTTGTTGGTTCATCCATCAACAACATGTTTGGTTTATGCATCATTAATTTGCCTAGAAGCATACGACCTTGCTCACCACCAGACAGAACTTTCACTGATTTTTTAATGTCATCTTGGCTAAATAGCATACGACCTAAGAAGCTACGAACCACTTGCTCGTCATCGCCTTCTTGACGCCATTGCCCCATCCAATCGGTTAGATTGAGATCTTCAGCAAAATCGTGGGCGTGATCTTGAGCGTAGTAACCAATGTTAGAGTTTTCCGACCATTTGTACGTGCCTGATTTTTGCTCTAATGCGCCAGCAAGCGTGTTAAGTAATGTTGTTTTACCCACACCATTCTCGCCAATAATCGCAACGCGCTCACCGACTTCAAAAATCGCATTGAAGTCAGACCAAAGCATACCGTCATCAAAGCCGTTAGACAGTTCTTCAACAATCAGCGCGTTACGGAATAGTTCTTTCTCTTGTTCAAAGCGAATGAATGGGTTTTGACGGCTAGACGCTTTCACTTCATCCAGCTGAATCTTGTCAATTTGCTTAGCACGAGACGTCGCTTGTTTTGCTTTTGAAGCGTTAGCAGAAAATCGAGAAACGAACGTTTGAAGCTCCGCAATTTGCGCTTTTTTCTTTGCGTTATCCGACAATAGACGCTCACGAGCTTGAGTCGCAGCAAACATGTACTCATCGTAATTACCAGGGTAAAGGCGTAACTCACCGTAATCTAGATCAGCCATGTGCGTACAGACACTGTTTAAGAAGTGACGGTCGTGCGAGATAATGATCATGGTACAGTTGCGCTGGTTTAGCGTTTGCTCCAACCAACGGATAGTATCCATATCCAAGTTGTTCGTTGGTTCGTCAAGTAGCATGATATGCGGGTCAGCAAATAAAACTTGAGCCAATAGTACACGAAGTTTCCAGCCTGGAGCGACTTCGCTCATTAGGCCATAGTGTTGATCCAGAGGGATACCAACAGCCAGTAATAATTCACCTGCTTTAGATTCCGCCATGTAGCCATCAAGTTCTGCAAACTCAACCTCAAGATCGGCCACTTTCATACCATCTTCTTCGCTCATCTCTGCTAAAGAGTAGATGCGGTCACGTTCTTTCTTTATTTCCCATAGCTCTTTATGACCCATGATAACGGTATCAATAACAGAGAATGCTTCATAAGCAAATTGGTCTTGGTTCAGCTTTGCCACTCGTTCGTTAGGATCGCAAGATACCGTCCCGCCAGATTGCTCAAGCTCACCGCTTAGAATTTTCATAAATGTGGATTTACCACAGCCGTTTGCACCAATTAGGCCATAACGGTTACCGTCACCAAATTTGACAGAAATATTTTCAAACAGTGGTTTAGCGCCGAACTGTTGAGTGATGTTAGCGGTTGAAAGCACAAGCAATACCTTTGAAAGTGAACAAAACTGCGCAACCGTACAGGGAGTTTGCCTAGGTTGCAAGTAACAAAGTGGCGTCGCCCTTAGCTTTTTTCGGTAAAGTTAAAGCTTTTACTGACAAAGTGGCCACGAACTATTCATTTCTAATACATATTCTCGGCATTTTCAATTTTCTACTGCCAAAATGGGCGAAGTGCGATTACGGTAACTACACTATATAACTATGACAATACCTATTTATACAGTCAGTTACAGGCAGTGTGCAGAATCATGAAAAAGCTCATCATTACACTATCGTTACTTATGTCTCTTTTTTGTTCTCACGCAATAGCTAAGTGGGAATTTCAAGATGAGACTCTCCCTGCTCTATCTCAAACCGCGGTTGATATGGAGAAGGAAGTCGCTGCATTTTCTAACCCATTATTCTTAACACCCTCTGAGCAAGCTAAAGTTCGACGGTTGTTGTCAGTAACATTAGAACTGCAAGATGATGAAATTCGTGCGTTTGAATCATCTTTGAAGGACTACCGCCACGCGTCGACAGAAAAAGACGAACGCTGGTTAAGCGTTCAGAATCACTATTTGACGCTGGGAAGTTTGAGTCTTAGTAAGCAACGCTTACTCGACTTAGCATCCTCTCGTACTAGA
This sequence comes from Vibrio sp. GJ43-1, assembly GCF_055808835.1. NCBI lineage: Bacteria > Pseudomonadati > Pseudomonadota > Gammaproteobacteria > Vibrionales > Vibrionaceae > Vibrio > Vibrio sp. GJ43-1. The sequence goes on from NZ_CM147884.1 coordinate 2,024,940, forward strand.
GAACAACTGACTGGGTTCGGTCCTGATGGCGTGACTCAATTTAAGCAAGAGCTCAAGCTCACTACGTTAAACGCAGAGTACTTTGTTTTTTTGCAATTCATCAGCATTAAAACACTCGTAAAAGAAATTTTTATATCGCCAATTCCTGTTATCTGGGCAGCACTCAAAGTCTTTTTTATCTACTCATTATTAATGTGGTGGCTAGCCAATCAGAAACGTTTGTTTGAGCAGTTTAAGCAGCACGTTGCATCCAACATGTCTAAGCCCCCTATTTGGGTTCGCATCATTTGGTACATCGGTCGAGCGAGTCGTGCAATTGCTTGGTTAATTGCGCTCACACTCTCTCTACGAGTGTTAAGTAGCATAGATGCGCTCGAGCATCTCATTTATCTGGAGATTTTTACGTGGTGGGTACTCGGTGGATCCATTGCCATTAGCTTTATTTTGGAGTTTGCTCATCGCAATAGTATGGCTTCCAGCCCGGTTATCGTTGCATTACGGCTCTCAACCATACGCCGTTATGTCTGGAGTTTTATTTTGGCTAGGCGTGGTACTGCAAATTTCTTCTGAGACACTAGGTAAAGGCACCATTTATTACTGGATATACAGCTTATTTTCATTTTGGTTTGCATTTATTACCGTGACCGTCTTGATGATGTGGAAGCCCACCGTCTTTCAATCATTAGAACGTGTTACAGAGAAACCACTCATTGTCGTTTGGGCATCAAGAAAAAAAGACACGTTCTTCTTGGGTATTATTGCCACTACTATTGCGACGATTTGGCTAACTTTTCACCACTTAAAGAATCGTTCCATTGGGTTACTATCAAGAAATACCTTTTTTAATCAAGCATTGACCTATCTATTCAAAATTGAAGTGGCCAAACAAACAGGCAGTAAAGGCGACCATAGTTTAGTTCGAGTCCGCGGTGACGACGCTTTTAAGTATATTCTTCCAGGTAATGAAGAAAGCCCGCTAGTGGATTACGCCAAGAATGAAATAAAACAACTGTCGCAATATTTGCTCACCGACAATCCAGCCATTTGTGTCATTACAGGCGAACGTGGTGTAGGTGCGACTCGCTTGCTTCAGCAATTATTAGGTAAAACCAAAAATGCTGAACCCATCTATATCAATTGTCCATTGGCAGGTTACAGCGAGTTATTGGTTGAACTGGCCATCAGTTTGGGGTTAGAGCCTGAGACTAGCGAGGTGAAGATACTCACGCTTTTGCGTAAGAGCGAGATCCCATATCTTATTGCGATTGATAATTGCCAAAGGTTAGTAAAACCCAAAGTGGGCGGCCTCAACGACCTGATTCGCTTCACTAACCTGCTCCGCCGCTCAAAGAAAAACCATCGCGCTGTCTTTGCCATCGAGAAAGCGAGCTGGCGCTTTGTAGACCGAGCGCGGGGCGAGCGATTGTTGTTTGACTGGGTCGCCTTTCTACCTCGCTGGAGCGAAACACAAATTCATCAGTTACTGGATACGCGTATAAACCAACAGATAGAGAATCCATTGAGTTTTGATGGCCTCGTGGTACCAAAACAATGGGACAACGACAGCGAAACGGAAGAGGAACGCGCGAGACAAGGCTTCTATCGCATCCTTTGGCATTATTCCGATGGTAACCCAACCGTTGCATTACGCTTTTTCAGGTTATCTTTAAGAAGAGATAAAACTAACGGTCATGTTGTTGTGCGACTTTTTCATGCTCCAGAATCAGAGGAGTTAGAAAAAATGCCCAAACCTATGCTTGCCATCCTGCGCTCGATTGTGCAATTAGAAGCCGCGTCACCCGATGACCTTTCTGACTGTACACAGCTGACAATATCGGAAGTCATTGGCACCTTACGTTATTTTCAAAGTCGAGGTTATATTGAGTGGGCTGAAGATAAAGCGCGGGTCTCCGATCACTGGTTTAGACACATTACTAATGTTCTAGACCGTCAACATTTACTCGTTAAATAACAGGGCTTTCTCTTATGAATAAATGGCTATACGTTATCGCCCTACTGCTACTTTCTAGTGCAGTTAATGCTGAGGAAGCGATCGCATCTGTCGAAAATATTACCCAGTTTACCAATTTGATTCGTTGGTCTGGCGTTATATTCAGCATTCTTATTATGATGGGCACTTGGGTACTCATTAAATTTATGAATTCGATGGTAGAGAGTATTGGCGGGCAGTTCGTTCAATATCGGATGTTGCTACAAAAACTGCAGTCATTTTTGCAGTTCTTTATCTACATGACCGCTGGCTTGGTTGTATTCATGCTGAGTTTTCGAATTAATGACCATATACTTGCCCTCATTGGTGGCACACTCGCAGTGTCTGTAGGCTTTGCATTAAAAGACCTTGCTGCTTCTTTCATCGCCGGGCTGACCGTTATGATTGACCGCCCTTTTCAGGTTGGTGACCGCGTCACATTTGAAGGTAACTACGGGGATATTACTACCATTGGATTACGTTCGGTTCGAATGCGGACATTGAACGATGACATCATTACCATCCCTAACAACAAATTTCTTAACGAAGTCACGGTCAGCGGTAACTATGGTGCATTAGATATGCAAGTCGTCATTCCGTTCTACGTTGGCATGAATGAAGACATTGTCATGGCGCGTAACTTAATTCAGGAAGCAGCGTCGTCTAGTCGCTATATTCATTTGCCTAAACCTGTTACGGTATTAGTCAAACAAACGATTACTGACAATTACTTAGCGGTACAACTCACCTGTAAAGCGTATGTTGTAGACACCGCGTATGAAAAACTCTTCGAAACGGATATTACCTTACGTGTGATTGATGAATTTCGTAAACACAATATTAATGCGCCACAAATTGCGGTGCAGAATCACAACCGCACGATAGAGTAGCGTGCGAGATGCAAAGATCGATACAAACGTTATACCCACACAATTATAAAAATATAAACGTACTTAAAGGAATAGGAATGCGTTTTTTAGGACAAACTATAGTGGTAGCAGCATTGCTCACGTCATCGCCTTTGATGGCAACGGATAAAGACGAAGAATGGGAGTTTCTTGTCGTATTTCCGATGTTATGGGCACCGAGTATAACGGGCACAACGGGTCCTGCAAACGACAAGATTGATATCGACATCCCTTTTGACAACATTGTTAGCAACTTAAACTTCGGTTTAATGGGGGATTTCTATGCTCAAAAAGACAGGTGGCTACTCGGCGTCAGAGCAAATTATCTTCATGTCAAAAACGATACGGATACTCAGCCCGGGGTTATCGTTCCCAGTTTCAATGTTGACCTGAGTGCTCACATGTCGTTGAACGATGTGTTCGCGGGTTATGAAGTCACGCATGGTTTAGTGCTACTGACTGGAGTGCGTCATGTCTACAGTAAAATTGATGTGAAAGTAGGCGCCAACAGTGACCGTCCATTTTGGAATGATAAAAACGGTACCATCACATCCAGTTCCCACCAATTCGACTGGCTGATTGGCTTAAAGTATGCCCATCACTTTGGCAACAACTGGGGGTTAAGCTTAACAGTGGATGCGGGTATTGCTGGTGACAACGATATAAACCGAGGACTCAATCTTGCCGGGACCTATAGTTTTAGTAAGCACAATAACCTCTGGTTCGGCTATCGATATCTAAACCTTCAAAAATACGACCGACAGTACAAACGGTCCGGTAGAATTAGATGTGACCCAAAAAGGCCCAATGATTGGCTGGGCATATATGTTTTAATTGCCTCTCCTCTTAGTCACGTAGTGCAATAAATGAGAGGCTTAACGATCGGCTGCCTTCAGACGCTAGTAGCGTCGAGAGTGCCTACATTTCTGTTTTAACGTTATGCCTTCTAAACAATAAACGCCAAGTATTTGGCCGCTTTGCGTATCATATTTCGACACAAGATTTTGTTATTTATCTGTTAACGGCAGGGCTAAGATTATCAGTAGATCGCAACTACCGTTCTGATCTGACCAATCATCAATCTCTTATCATTTCTTTATTGACACTCACGGCTAGTCTTCATCATCTGCCCATGGAACTTTAATAATTTCCAATCTCTCGTTTCAATGAAGTACGCGGCAATGATCATGTATATTGCCACAATGAGCAGTAACCCTAATCGGATCCACATTTTTTCATCAATAGCACCAGAACTCATCATTGTTGTGCCAATCAGCACTAACGCGGTGTTAAATGCCGTGCTGTATATTGGCGCTTTCGCAGGCTCCATATACATTTTTGTTCCGAACATGATCGCCATTAGACTAATACAAAGCGTATAGAAAAACATTGATGGAACCAGCGCAAGCACACTAAACACGCCGATGGCAATCACACCACCGATCGCATTGCTTATTAGCAAAAATACGCCGAGTTTAATGGACTTGTCACCGGTAATCATAAGAGATAACAGTGCTATAAATATCATTGACAATAGCGCTTCAGAGATTTGAAAGACAAAGAAAAATACCACGACAGGAAGGGCAATGATTGAAGCTCGTATTGCTGAAAACCAACGAAACTCCTCAGTCATCCCTGGGCTCACTTCTGTGGCTTTCATGGTTTCTTTCTCTGGAAGATAGATATGCACAAGCGCAAATACACCGACCGCCACTGCACCCGATGCACTGAGTCCGAACCCAAGAAAAACCGCAACAGCAGGGCTGTCTATTGCCATAAATGGCAACATGAGTACCGCCATTAGCAAAATCGTAGCAAATAGATTCCACTTAGGATCCAAGAATAGATAGTAGCCAAGGGTCATCAAGCCACCTACCCCAATAAGTAATGGTAGCGGGTAATGAGAAAAACCCATACTCAATGCAATACCAATGGCTACGGTAACAATCATAGCCAGTAGCAATTCGTACACCACGTCTTTAGTCATAACCTTTTTCTCAAAGAGAAACTTAGCCGTAAAGATCGGGGTAATGAATGCTAGCGGCCAATCAATCCAAGACGCTAAAAAGGTCGCGAGCCCTACACCAAGCGCAAAACGTAGAATGCGGGTTTCTAAACACCAAGCTACCGACTCAGGAGCAAGAGCTGTTGATTCAACGTTATCTGACATAAGACATCCAACTGACCACTCGAATCCATAATTTGCCAAGGCTATTGAATATCACGTTGTCGCCAGTATAAACAACAACATCCGCTTGACCGCCAATTCGCAACTGCCCTTTGGTATCTTCTGGATTAAATTCAATCATGACTGGTAGCATTTGTGTTTGACGCAGCCAGCCTAGCTTGATTATTTGCTTGCGCTAATTTCCCAGCTTGATTGCTTTGACCCCAATCTACGCCCCAATCCACACTTGAAACTGCGCCTTTAACTACTTTTCCCGGAGCAAAATCTAAGGCTATTTCTACCTCATCACCTGCTTGAATATTGCCTAAACTATTTTCTCTGAAATACGCTTCAATCCAAATTGAGTCTGTAGAAATAAACGTCATCATTGGCTGCCCAGCGGTGGCGTAAAAGCCTTCCGATAGACTGAAGTTAGACACGCCGCCATTCGTAGGAGCGCGAACGGTTGTTCGCGCTAAATCAAGTTGAGCTTTTTCTAACGCCAACAACGCTGCTTTGATTTGACTGTTTTCTTCTCCAGCACTGCCTAATTGTTTATTCGCTTTATCAAGATCGGCTTGCGCATTTTGGACATTCGCACGGGCTCTTGCCAATGCAGCACGAGACTTGTCCGCTTCAGAAACTGAAATGACTCCCTTTTCCGCCATAGCAAGTACACGCCGGGTTTGCAGTTCAACATTGTCTTTTTCAACTGAAGCACTCGTAAGTCGGGCTTGCGCCGCAGCGATTGATGCCGTTTGAGCCCCAACATTCTGACCTGCGATAGCTAAGTCCTGTTCAGCTTTTTTTACCGCAATTTCATAATCAACAGGGTTAAGAGTGGCTAAGACGTCCCCTTCTGCGACCAATTGATTAGGCCTCACCAGTATATCCGTCACCTGACCAGACACCTGTGGCTTAATTGGAACCACATAGCCTTTGACTCGCGCATTATCAGTTGTAGGAATTATCCGATCTGACGCAATACTCACGATTACTGATAGGGCGACGACTCCAAGAAGCAAATTGGTGACTTTTCTTACTCGCTGCTGGCTGTTTTGCCCTTCTTGATTCGCTTGCTCTGCGTCCTTATCCGACACCTGCTCTTCGGCATCACATTTTGGCTCAATTTCTTTACTCATTTTGTCTTCCTTGCTACAACCTTCAACAATTTTTCTACCACTATATATAGACTAAACAAACCAGTTTTCAACAGTAATACATTGAAAAAACTATGTTTTTGTGACCATTCCGACCATTGATAACACTGGTTTTCGTTATGATAAAGGATAAAATAATTGCCTGAAAAAACTTGCCATATTGCGCCAATCACCCGATGCTTATAGAAACGAATGTAGAAAATGAGTAAAAGGAACACACCGGATGACATCGACGCCCAGTGATACAAAAAATACAGAATCCGTACCCATGATTAAATCGGGCTACGCACGGATCATCATCGAACTGCTTGCAGAAAACCATTACGACGCCCACCAGCTTATTCATGAGTCAGGGTTACCACCCGACCTCCGCGATTTAGACAGCGAGTTTTTACCCGTTGAGCCCATTCGCCGATTGCTATTTTTGTCGGCGCATCAATTAGGTACAACCAATTTTGGCGAGTTACTTAAACTGGCGATTAGACAAAAGTTGGTTCCCAAATTACTTGGTGCGTTTCAAGAATGTACGACGGTTAAAGAAGCTCTGATCTCTTCAAACGCTATCTATCAATACGATGCCGTTGGCACGACAACTGGCGTTGAAGAGGTTCACGGCAGAGTCTGGTACTTTCGATATAAACCTTTTGAAGAGAATGGTCTGTACTTATGGTCGGAAGTTTTTGCGTTAATGTATTCGATTGAATTTATCAGAGCACTAACCAAGACAAATTGGACACCAAAGCAAGTGAAGACCCAATCGATAAATGCCGACGTATTCCAGTCGACAGTGGGTAAAGAGATACAATACTTTGTTGGCAACGACAAAATGGCAATTTGGATTGATGACAGTATCCTCAAGCAACCAGTCAAGATTTCCAGCCAAGATGTTCAGTTTCAAGAACCTTTAGTCACATGGCACGCGAATTTTACTGATAAAGTATTTACTTCATTACTGCCTTATGTTCGTGAACATAATCTAACACTTGAACAAGCTGCCAAATTATTAAGGATGACGCCACGTACGCTACAGCGACGCTTACACGACGAAAAAACCAACTTTCGGCATATAAAGGATAATCTTCTGTTTACCGTTGCGGTAGAAATGATGGCTGAAGAACTGTCTCTAACCCATGTTGCCAACCAACTCGGGTACTCTGATATTTCTCACTTTTCGCGAGCATTTAAGCGGATCAGTGGGCTTACTCCAAGGTTGTATCAAAAATCGATTTTGAGCCTAAGTTAGCTCCAACATCAACCTTAGACTCTCCTATGCCGACAATAAGACGGATTACCCAAATTCTGTAATAGGCTGTTATTTCATTAACGGCATAAAATGGTAATTAATCTCCTCAATGTCGCATTAACATTCCTCTTTAGTTCACCAACAGAGTAAGGAAATGCAACATTCAACATGAATAGCCATTGTATTGATATAGCTACTAACTGCTAACTGCTAACTGCTAACTGCTAACTGCTAACTGCTAACTGCTAACTAATAGATGATGATCGGTTTTATTTGGTAAGTACAAGGTAAATTGGCTTCCTTTACCTAGCTCGGATTTTACTTTTATCTCACCACCTGTTTGACTCAAAATACTTTGCGATACGGATAAACCCAATCCGGTACCGTCGCGCTTAGTGGTAAAAAATGGGTCGAAGATTCGCTTCAAATTAGCATCTGAAATGCCACAACCTTCATCGATAATATGAATTAATGCGCCAATTTTTTCGCTTCCTTCAATCCAGTCTTCACTTAATACTGTAAGACGCCCCTTACCCTGCATCGCATGTATCGCGTTCATTTGCAGGTTAACCAAAATTTGCAGCAATTGGTGACGGTTAATTTCTACTGGTGTTTTCGCATGTAAGTCCACGTAAAATTCGACATCTCGCTTCTTAGAACCCGTACGAACGAGAGTCACACTCTCATCGACAATGGGGTTAACGTGCTGCCAGGTCACTTCATCTTGCACGCCACCTTGTCGGCTATACTGCAGTAAACTTCGGGTAATGTTTCGAATGCGGTCAATCTGCACTAAGATCGCGTCCACCTCTTCTTCAACAGCGCTAACATCATCACCAAGCTCAAACTTTAAGAGTTCCACATTGCCAAGAATAACCGCGGTAGGGTTATTAATTTCATGAGCAATCCCTGCCGTTAGCTCCCCCAAAGCCGCCAGTTTTTCATTAACAATGAGCTTATCTTTGGTTTGATTCAACAAGTGAATATGCAGCTCTAGCTGCTCAGTTTTGTCCTTCAAACTCGCAGTTCTTGACGCCACTTTAGCTTCTAGCTCATGAGCGGCTTCTTGAATTTGCTCGTTGCGATATTGCAGCTGATTAAGCATGTTGTCGAATTGCCGAGCAAGCTGACTTAGCTCATGCTGACTATCTAGCCCAATATCACCAATGCGCTCTTCATCCTTACCAAGTTGTACCATTTTGACCACTCGATGTATTTGTTCAATTGGCTTAAAAAGACCCCGCGCACCACGGTAAACAATAAATCCAGACAACAACAAAATAGCAACAATGATTGCGGTAACTTCACCGACATTGGTTAAATAGGTTTTGAGTAGTGGCCAAGCACGATACCCAGTATAAGTAATACCGATAATGTTATTATCACGGTCACGCAGTGCGTCATAGCCCGCTATATACCAGGTATCATAGACGTAAGCCTTATCGATCCAACGCTGCCCTTTTTCTAGGACACGCTGCCGTACCTCTTCAGAAACGACAGTGCCTATTGCTCTTCGACCTTGATATGACGCTTCAATCGGTACATTGGTCGCCACCCGTAAATCTTCTAAAAAGATTGTGACCGTCCCTTTAACGTGACGAGCTAGGCTTGTTTCTGGATAAATCGTGTCTCGAATACCATCAACCAACTCAAAATTGTTATTGAGTAACACTCCGCCATCGAGATAGCCAACCACTTGGCTGCTATCATCAAATATAACGACCACAGAACGACTAACAAGTGAGCGAGTTTCTAACATTTGCGTAGATTGATGGCGAACCTCTGAGTGTTCCGCGATTTGGGGTTCTAAAGCAAACGCATCTTCACGTTTCAATACATCGAAAAAAGATTGATAACTGGCCATTGCTTGGTACTGACGAGTGGCAGCAGGTGCATTATCACCGTCGTTTACATCGGACAAACTTTGAATCGGAATCCAACGTAAAAAATCGAGTTGATACCGAGTATTTTGTCGCTTAACCCACTCATCAAACTCTTGAGCAGACTGAATATGCGAAAGGCGCGTTCTAAATTCATACGACTCGGAAAACGCCTGTAAGTGTTCATGCTGCTCGTGTTGCAAACTATCCAATTTATCGGTAACAATATTCAGCCGTTCTCCAACATCAACCAATGCACTCTGCCACGTATAGTGAATAGACCAGTAGGCCGTAATCGCAAACATGGCTATTAAGGTAAGAACAATAGGCGCTGACGTAAGAAACAATAATCGATAACGCACCATCGTTTGAGTGCGAAATCGCCATCGACTGACTAAATAACTGTTAATCCTCATTCGACGACCTACTTTCATCCCATTCTTTATACTTACGCTCCAAGGTTTTCCTTGCGACTCCCAAGTCACGCGACGCGGCAGATTTATTACCCGAATGGGAATCCATTACTTGTTGGATGTGAGCTTTCTCGACATCTTTTAGTGACCATGAATCAGGGTAACCAAATTGCAACTCACCAGCTCCGCTTGTCGCAGGTAGCGTAGTGATATCATTGGACGATAACGTAATTGCAGCGCTGACCGCTGGACCATTCAGCTCTCTAAAGTAATGCGCTGGTGGCTTATTGAGCAATATACAACGTTCTAGCATATTCTTAAGTTCGCGCACGTTGCCTGGCCAATCATAATCTTGCATGGCATACATATCTTCATGCGCCCAGTTTGGCTCCACAACGCCCAACTCTTTGGCTAACATTCTTGTCAGATAAGGCACTAATTCGTTTAAGTCACTGAGTCGCGTACGCAATGCTGGCACCTCGATCTTTAACACGTTTAAACGATAGAACAGGTCTTGCCTAAATTTGCCGTCTTCAACTTCTTGTTGTAGGTTTCGGTTCGTGGCCGCGACGATTCGTACATCCACACTGATTTCTCGCTCGGTACCCACGGGTCTCACAGTGCGTTGCTCAAGCACTCTTAGCAATGAGGCTTGCATAGCTAGCGGCATTTCTCCGATTTCGTCTAGAAACAAAGTGCCACCGCTCGCCACTCTAAATAACCCTTCTCGGCTCTTCTTAGCGCCAGTAAACGCACCTGCCGTATGACCAAAGAGTTCACTTTCAAGTAGCTCTGGTGCTAAAGCACCACAGTTAATCGCTACGTAAGGCCCCTTACGTTTACTGGCATCATGCAGCCCTCTTGCCACTAATTCTTTACCCGTCCCTGACTCGCCCTCAATCAGCACCGATGCCTTTGAAGGCGCAAACTGACTAATCAACTGCTTAAGTTGTGTTGTTTTGATGGAAGAACCGATAAGCTCCTTCGACACACGGCGGTTTATATCGTGACTTAGCGCGGCGGTGACACGTTCAGCGGACCGCTTGTCCATACAACGACTCACGGCTTGAAGCATTTGCTGAAGGTTAAATGGCTTCAAAATAAAATCCGATGCCCCTAACTTAAGCGCACTGATGGCGACCTCTAGGTCCGCGTATCCAGTCATGAATATAATGTCCGCCTTACGGTCAGCATCATTAAATGCTTCTTCCCACTCAATCCCTGATCGTCCCGGCAAATTTATATCAAGGATAATCAAATCATAGTGATTTTGAAGGCGTAACGCTTCCGCTTCCTCTACACTTCCTGCGGTTTCAACATGACCAAAAGCTTTGCCTAACGCCTTTTTCAGTACGGCTTGCATACCAACTTCATCGTCCACGACAAGAGCTGAGAAGGCAAGATAAGGGGAAGCTTGCGCTTGAGAGTTTTCTGAAGAGTCAAAGAATGCCATAAATACTTGTTATTATTCCTATTTGGGACAGAGTGTACCAACATGAGTCAAAACATCCTTATTAAAATTGCGACATTTTGTCCCAGCTCAAACTAATTGTAGTTTACCGTGACAAAAATTTAGCAAAATGTCGCACTTTGCCACTTTTTTCCTATAAAAATTATGGCATTGTCTTTGCTTAACATGCTACGTCACCCGGAGCATTACGCTCTCCTATAAAAATATACAAAAATGGATACTATTATGAAGCTCCCTCATTTGATGGTTTCAGCCCTTTCCTTGGCAACACTTTCTGTATCGGCTTATGCAGAAGCACCTCAGAGTGAACTACCTCACGTTAGACTAGCGACCACCACAAGCACTTATCATTCTGGTTTATTAGACTACCTACTGCCTGAATTTACGAAGGAAACAGGATACCAAGTCGATATTATTGCCGCTGGTACCGGAAAATCCCTTCGAATGGGCGAAAATGGCGATGTAGACCTAGTCATGACTCACGCCCCTAAAGCTGAGGCGGCCTTTGTAAAAGCTGGTTACGGCATCGAACCCCACAAAGTGATGTACAACGATTTTGTTATCGTCGGTCCTGAAAAAGATCCAGCAGACATACATGATCAAAAAAGCATCGACCAAGTCTTCGATAGCATCGCAAAAACTAACGCTATTTTCATCTCACGAGGCGATGACTCAGGTACACACAAAAAAGAGCTGCAAATTTGGCAACAAACAAATATTGAGCCAAACTTTGGCGGTTACCGTTCGGTTGGACAAGGCATGGGACCAACGCTCAATATGGCCTCAGAGATGCAGGGCTATACTATGACTGACCGTGGCACGTGGCTCGCCTATCAAGCTAAACTCGATTTAGCAGTGCTCTTTGAAGGAGACAAGCAGCTGTTTAACCCTTACCAAGTGATTTTGGTTAACCCATCTCGCTTTCCTACGTTAAACACAGAGGGCGCGAAGGCTTTAAGTCAGTGGTTAATTTCAGATAAAGGCCAGACAATGATTAACAGCTATCGCAAAATGGGCGAACAGTTGTTTGTGGCGAATGCAGAGACACCCAATAGTTAATGAGTATTACTGAAACCACAATGGAGGCCTTTGGCCTCCTATTTAGCCTAGACCGAGAGCTGTGGAAAATTGTCGCGGTCTCTTTTAGTGTCTCTATTTCCGCTGTCTCTTTGGTGGTCTTGCTCAGCTATCTTATTTTCTTATCTACTCGCCTATAGTAACTTCCCCGGTAAATGGATGCTGTTATCTTTAGTTAATACGCTACAAGCTATCCCTACTGTGGTCATTGGATTATTGCTTTACATGCTGCTGTCACGCTCAGGCCCATTAGGGGACTGGCAAATGCTATTTACCCAAAAAGCGATGATAGTCGGGCAAATGCTAATTTGCTTTCCAGTTCTGGTTTCTATGATGCACGGTGCTTTACAAAGCACTGACCGAAGAGCAATGGAAACATCCATTACTCTAGGGGTGTCGAGAACTCGCACGTTGATGACGCTGATTTGGGAGTCTCGTTTTCCATTACTCGCTGCGGTCGTTGCAGGGTTTTCCCGCATCGTCACAGAAGTGGGATGCTCAATGATGGTTGGGGGAAATATTATGGGACTCACTAGAAATATCCCTACCGCTATCGCAATGGAAAGTCATAAAGGCGCGTTTGCTCAAGGTGTAGCGTTAGGGATTGTCCTATTACTTCTGGCGTTAGTTTTAAACTTTATGCTGTCGTCCATGAGAGGCAAAGGCGTGCTACGAACCCACTAGCAACACCTTACCTTCTAGTCACAACTCGTTGTTTAATGAGTAACGTATTACGTAAACAGCATAATGCTGAAGCATCGGAACATTCAGGGCTCGAAGGTGGCTACGAATTATCATTCAACCACTATACTTATTCAAAGGCTCTGCTTTAGGATTACAAGAATAATGACAATACAATTAAAAGCTAAGCAGATTTCCATGCGATTCAATACTCGCGTGCTTTTCCATATTCCTGAGTTGAGTATTGGTCCCAATGACGCCGTCTATCTCAAAGGAGCAAATGGCGTGGGTAAAACGACACTACTTAAAATTTTAGCGGGACTATTAAAGCCGAGTAGCGGTGTCATTACCCCTAAGCAAGGTGGTTTTTTTAACCGTTTATGCTCTGGTGCTGGTCGGAAGGATGTCATCTATTTGCATCAGTCTGCCTACTTATTTGATGGAACAGTCTATCAAAACGTCGTTTACGGTTTAAAGCACCGACGACAAAATGCCCACGACAAACGAGCCGATGTTATCGCCGCACTGCGACTTGTCGGGCTAGAAACGCTTGCTGACGAACATGTTTCTGTTTTGTCTGGAGGTGAAAAACAGCGTGTGGCAATGGCAAGGGCTTGGGTACTCAAGCCTTCGATTTTACTCATGGATGAACCTAGTGCGTCCCTTGATCAAGAGTCGATAGAGCGTTTAGTAACCATGGCACAGGATCTTCTGGACTTGGGGTCAAGCATCGTCGTTACAAGCCATCAAGCGAATAGGCTCACCGCTCTATGTCGAAAACAGTGGTGGATAAAAGACTGTACCTTGATAGAATCGCCATTGCTGCAAGTAATTGATAAAAGCAGCGTCAATAAAAGCGCCATCAAACACGCGAATATCAATCAAGAGAGTACTTATGCTGCAACCAGCGCAGACTAGTTGGGTTATCCTCGCTGGAGGACAAGCCTCACGCATGGGCGGAAATGACAAAGGGCTCATCGAGTTCAATGGTAAACCGTTAATTGAGCATGTATTACAGCGACTATCGTCTCAAACCGATGACATTACCATTAATGCAAACCGGAACCACGACCACTACTCACAGTATGCCCCTGTAATTAGCGACACCTTCCCCGACTATCCGGGTCCTTTAGGCGGCATTCACGCAGGTCTTCTGGCAGCAAAGCATGATTGGGTTGGCTTTGTGCCTTGCGACAGCCCCTTTATCGACGCGTCACTCATCCGTCGATTTTGTGACAACGTCACAACAGATTCCGATATCCTTGTGGCACATGACGGGGAGTATCACCAGCCCGTATTTACCCTTTTCCATCGACGTGTTCTTCCCAAGTTAGAAGCATTTTTAGAGCGAGGCGACCGAAAAATCATCCTCCTTTATAAAGATTGCCACACCGATTATGTCGACTTTTCTGACTCGCCTGACTGCTTTGTTAACCTTAATACACCAGAAGAACTTGCTCGCTTGGCAGCGAACCATTGAGCAAAACCTTCTTTGATTAACTCAAAAACTGAATAAACCTACGTCGGTTCAAAAAGAAGGACTTCTGCCCAACGTAATGGCTAACGTTTCCTTCCTACAGAGCGACTTACAAAAACCATCGAAATTAGAGTTTGTTATGACCATAAAAACTATCAACAACATTCCACTTCTCGGTTTTGCTGCCTACAGCGGCACAGGTAAAACAACATTATTAGAAGCCTTATTGCCGAAATTAACCGCAACTGGGCTTAAAATTGGTGTTCTCAAACACGCACACCACAATTTTGATGTCGATAAACCCGGTAAAGATAGCTATCGCTTGCGTAAAGCTGGCGCGAGCCAAATGTTAATCTCTTCCCGTTATCGTCATGCCTTAATGACAGAGACGCCAGAGGAAGAAGCGAACTTCGAACACTTACTCTCCCGTTTTGACCATAAAGCACTCGACGTGATATTGGTGGAAGGATGTAAGAATATCGCGTTTCCGAAGATAGAGCTGAACCGGAAAGAATTGAGTAAACCTTGGCTTCATCCCAGTGACGAGAATATTATTGCCATCGCTAGTGATAGTGTGCTCGACGTGCCATTACCCACTATGGACATTAACGACTTAGATGCTATCTCTCAATTTATCATCGAATACCTAGCGCCAGCTGCAAAAACTGAAGCACCAGCAAGTTGCTGCGATACGCTGTCGCCTGCCTTACTGTCGGTCAAACAAGGACAGCAGAAAATACTAGAGGCAGTTTCATCAGCAGCAATGACTGAAAATGTCGAGCTCATGTCAGCGTATGGCCGCGTACTCGCGCAAGATATCGTTTCCCCTATTAACGTACCAGCCTACACCAACTCAGCAATGGACGGATTTGCACTGCGTGCTGAAGATTTACCAACTGAAAACAATGGTCAGCAGCAATTTGATGTGGTTGCTAGCATCATGGCAGGTCACGCGTTTGACGGTACATTGCAGCAAGGTCAGGCGGCTCAAATCATGACGGGCGCGCCAATGCCAAAAGGGGCCGATACGGTAGTCATGCGTGAGCAAGCAACGCACGCTAACAGCAAAGTTTCTTTTGGTAATGCTGCTATTACACCTGGTCAAAATGTCAGACAAGCTGGCGAAGATCTTGCCATCGGACAATCGGTGTTTGAGAAAGGTACCTTAATCGAAGCCCCAGAGCTTGGCATGATAGGATCACTTGGATTTGGCCAGGTTGAAGTAAAACGTAAACTTAACGTCGCCGTCTTTTCTACTGGCGATGAAGTACAGGCGCCTGGCAGCCCTTTAAAAGCAAATTCTATCTATGATTCGAACCGTTTTACCATTATGGCAATGCTTCAAAAACTCGGTTGCGATATTGTCGATCTCGGAATTCTTGAAGATGACAAATCGGTCATGGAAGCCGCTATCTTAAATGCCAGTGAGTCAGCGGATCTCGTGGTCACTTCTGGTGGAGTCTCTGTTGGTGATGCCGACTTTATCAAAGATGTACTTGAAAAAAGCGGTAATGTTGATTTTTGGCGCATAAACATGAGACCCGGTCGCCCCCTCGCCTTCGGCCATATTAATGGTAAACCGTTTTTCGGCTTGCCGGGGAATCCTGTCGCCGTGATGGTCTCGTTCATTAACTTTGTTGAACCCGCCATTAGAAAAATGCAGGGTATCCAGCAGTTCTTGCCCTTTAAAGCAAGTGCGGTTGCTGAAATGCCGCTTCGTTCACGCCAAGGCCGCACCGAATTTAGCCGAGGTGTGTACACCATGAATGAAGAGACCGGTCAGTTAACCGTGCGTACAACTGGCAAACAAGGTTCAGGGATTTTACGCTCAATGAGTGAAGCCAACTGTCTCATTGAGATTTCTCCAAATATCGATACAGTAAAAACCTATGGAAAGCGTGACAATCGTCCCACTTCAAGGCAGAATCTAGCGTAAAATTTTCAGCAGGTAGCAAATTATGGCTCGTACCATTCTTTACACATATAAAGACGAAGACAAAACACTAACGTTTTCTTATCAACAGCATCGCAACATCCATGAAGCGGTGGCAGAAGCTGAAGGTATTGATCTGACTGAGTTCCTAAAAATGGAGCAACAAATCGAAGCGATCTCTGATACCAAGTCAGTACGTAACTACAGAGACAATCACTTTCGTAAACTTGGTTTTACCAAATTGACACTCGCTCAAAAAGAAAACCATGGTGTAGGCAAAAAACCGCAATAACCATGTAACGCATGCCATCTAACTTAATTGTGGCGACACTCGTCGCGATTAAGTTAGATCTCCCCGTTCTTCTGTCACTTATCGCTTCTCCACATGTGCAACAACTCTATTTAAATTCAATTAAGATATTACCCGTAGAAAAAACCTTAAGTCCATGGAACTTTTGGCGTGAAATGGCAACTAACTACTCTATAGATGATTACTATATCGTTAATCAAATCATTCAATTAGGGTCGTATGTTTAAGTTACTACCAATAGCCTTCATCTTTGCACTTCTTACTGGTTGCGCTGCGCAAGATCAACTGGCAAGCGAACGTGCGTTATACCAGCATAATCTAGAAGCAAGAAATTACTGTAAAGAAATCAATGAAGAGAAGTTGTCTTATCAGTGTTTTGACGAGTATATACTTAATTCACCGTCTGTAACTCAGCGTAAACTGCTCACTATTGGCCAGTCGCTACAGCGAGTGAAACAGCAATCTTAATAAGGTTTCGTGCGCACGACAAAAACTATTGTTAAAGTTGAGGTTCTTCGAGAAGTAATTTAACCCCTAAAGCAATAAGAACCACCCCGGTGGTCCCTTCCATCCAACGCATAAATCGACCACTTTTAAGCAGCGATTTAGCCGAGTTAAGCATCCCAGATAAACTGCACTGCCAAAGCATCGCGATGACAAAATGAATCGCCGCCATCGCCATAGATTGTGCAAACGGTGAATATTCGGGGTTAATAAACTGAGGCAGAAAGGCCAAATAGAACACCGCTGTTTTAGGGTTTAATACATTGGAGAGAAAGCCTTCTCTAAGAGACTTAGACGTCCCTAGTGCTTGTGATGCTATGTCGGCAACGTCTACTCCTTTTGCTCCCTTTAGCGCTCGTATACTTGAAATCCCAAGCCATATTAAATATGCCGCCCCAACGCCCTTCACGAGCGAAAACAGCTCTGCAGATTGTGTCAATATGACAGAAATGCCCAACGCAGAGAACGTCGCGTGGACAAATAGCCCAAGGCAAATACCTAAGCTTGTGATGACACCATCGTGAAAGCCGCCTCTCGAGGTATTTCTGATAACCAACGCTGTATCAAGTCCGGGGGTCATAGTGAGGATAACAATCGCGACGAGAAAAGCTTCTACATTTAGAAAATACATAACATCCACTGTTTCGTGTTCATCAAGGTCAAACAGGATTTTGACTCAAGCGATGAAAAATAGCCACTAGCGAATCGAATAGAACAACGATTTTGTTGTAAAAACAAGCCTCCCGTTAGCTTAATCTTTTCGTAGTCCATTGTAGATGTTAACGTAGTAATATCGTTCGCTTGGAAGGTTACGTAACATGGAAAACTACAATAAACTCGTTGAACATTACAAAACAATAGCAAATTATAATCATCTCTCTGCAATTTGTGGATGGGACGCTGCCGCGATGATGCCTTCAGGAGGCAACCAAGCTCGCTCTGAAGCCATGGCGCAATTGTCCTTACACATCCACCAACTGTCTACCGCCCCACACCTTTCTGACTTAATTAACCAAGCCCAAGACGAAAATCTCTCTGCGCCTGAGCATGCCAGCTTAAGAGAAATGAAAAGGCAATGGCAGCTAAGTACCGTAGTGCCGGAAGACTTGGTCAAAGCTAAATCGTTGGCTTAGCTCAAAATGTGAACACGCTTGGCGAACGCAGCGTGGGGCGAACGATTGGTCTGGTTTTTGTAACAACTTCGAAGAAGTGGTCAACCTTTCACAGCAAGAAGCGCAAATTCGTGGTGAGGTAGCTGGCCTAACACCGTACGATGCTATGCTGGACATCTATGAACCAGGCGTCAATTCTGAGCAGCTAAATAGTATTTTTGGTGATTTGACTTCATGGTTACCAGAACTAACCCAACAAGTTCAAGACAAACAAAAACAAGAATCCGTTCATACTAGTAATGAAAGCTATTCTACCTCAGCGCAAAATGCGCTAGGCCTAGAGGTAATGTCGTTACTAAACTTTGACTTTGAACATGGCCGACTCGATATTAGTTCTCACCCATTTTGTGGCGGAGTGCCGGAAGACGTTCGTATTACCACTCGCTATGACGAACAAGATTTCGTGCAATCTCTAATGGGAATTGTCCATGAAACGGGTCACGCTCGTTATGAGCAAGGCTTGCCTCGACAATGGGCTGGTTTGCTTAGCTGGGCAAGCTCGCTCTATGGGCATTCACGAATCTCAATCGCTGTTTTTTGAAATGCAGCTGGGGCGTAGTGACCCATTTATTGCTAACCTTGCGCCACTTGCACGCCAACATTTTAAAGGCAATGACCCATCCGTCTTTGAAGCAAACAATTTGAAGAAAATCTACACCCGCGTTCAGCCCGGTTATATTCGCGTAGACGCGGATGAGTTGACCTACCCCGCTCATGTCATCCTACGTTACGAAATCGAGCGCGATTTAATGAACGGTAAAATTAGCTATAAAGATATTCCTGAACTTTGGGATAACAAAATGCAGCAATATCTAGGCTTATCGACAAAAGATAACTATAAAGATGGCTGTATGCAGGATATCCATTGGACAGACGGCGCATTTGGCTATTTCCCATCTTATACACTTGGGGCCATGTACGCGGCTCAGTTTATGGCAGCGATGAAGAAAACCGTGGATGTAGATGACGCCATTCGCTCAGGGGAACTATCGCCAATCTTTACTTGGTTGTCTGACAATATCTGGAGCAAAGCGAGCCTCTTAACCACAGACGAATTAGTTAAACAGGCAACTGGCGATACCCTTAACCCACATCATTTTGAGAATCACCTCCGAAATCGTTATTTATAAGGTGAAGATAACAGCGTAGCTATTGCTCCCCATCACAATAGCTACGTTTGTAGGGCGGTTCGTACTCAAATTACCTAACTGATGACGTTTACTAAACGCCCTATAAAGCTAATGGTTAGCGTATCTAGCGTTGCATTTAGGGAGTGCGTTTTCTGCGCTAGAACGCATATTTGTATTTGAAATAAACCTCGCCACCTGTTTCTATCGATGTACTGTAATCGTACTCTTCCGCTTGCTGCCACTGGTTTGTGGTGCCAAGTCGGAATTGGTGGCTCTTGTATTGATAGCTAACAAAAGTATCGAATTTAAAACTATCCTCTTTCTCTCCATCAACCACCGTATAGAATGGGTCTAGACCGACTGACCAGCCATTGCCCAGTTGTATACGATTATAACTTCCGACGGTGTAAATTGCTCTGTGATGGCTTCCGCCCAACTCACCTGCACTGCCAATAGTCACGATTGGGTATAATTGTAGGGTGTCGTTAAGTTTTAGAGAATAAATTGCGCCTAAAGATGCTGTATAGCCATGGTACTCCTCCTCACCTAGTACCTTGGCAGTGGTTATCGTATTGTCAAAGTACACCCCAAGATCACCAACTACTCCCATTCGAGCGTAACGAGTGTTGATGCTATCCAAACTATCTTTGGACTCGATAGATAATAGATTTTTACCCCAACCCACACCAACAGAGACGTCGCCGTTTGTCTCTTCACCGTTAGCGCCGTAATTCTGAGACAAGGTACCGCCTACGCTTGAGTACACTGCCGTTGGGTCGCTCATATCTACATCTTTAGCGAGTGCAGACAGTGACACAATAGTCACCACCAATAATGCTAATTTTCGTTTTTTCATTACTTTCACCCAGAACAAAAGTGGGTGGCTTTATTTACCACCCACTTTCAAAATCATGTCGCCTCTTGAGTCATCGAGTACTTTCTAGTCATCTAGTACTTTCAAATCATCTAACACGTTGAAGTCTCCAGATTTAACAATCTCACTAGGTTGGTAATGACGCATCATTAAGTTCCAGGCGCCTGTGTCGTTGTTAATATCAATATTGTTCTTCTTACCTTCACAACCAAAGTGGATGGTAAATGTTCCATCGGCATTAGGTTCGGCGGTATAAGAGTTCAAACTCGCGTTCTCTGAAAACATGTAGATGTCTTTGTTGTACACGGTAAGTGACCAGAATGCGCCGTTCTTAGGGTCATCGAAAGTAAGGACCTGACACTGCATATTGGTGTTTTGTTTGGCCGCTTGATAGACGTTATCTACGGTGTTAGCGCCAGCCCAGCCCATAGCGGCACCAATTGAGTGCTTATAAGCATCAACTTCATCGGACGCGCCAAACATATTAAAACTGTTAATCCCTTTCGAAGCGCTGACCAACAGTTCGTGATGAGTCGCTTCAAATGACTTAGTCTCGTAGTTCACAGGGACGAAAGGTACTGCGGAACCCGCTTTAAGCACTAGGTTGTTTTGTACCTCGCGCATTTTTTCCATGTCAGCTTCTGTCGCATCGGTACCTAAGCGAACGACTATCCATACGTACGGTGTAGACCCTTTGATCTCGACTACGTTGGGTTCAGTTCCCCCGTAAGCTAGATGACGAGTAAAGTGATTCCCATCGACTTGCTGTAATGACAGGTAACGCCCTTTCTCAACAGCAGGAAGCGTAATCTCAGCGCCCTTCGTCGTATCGACTAAAATGGTCGAGTACAGTGTGTCTTTTTGCATGCGAACCACATTCTGCTTATCAACTGGGGTAGGTTCACGGTAGTGCAGCCAATTGTTAATGCCAACGCGCTCCTGTTGGATTAAGAAGTTACGCTCAGACTCAGCTTGTGCATAGTTTCGTACCGTCACAACCTCAGATGAAGCGCTTTTGTCTTCAAAATATTTAAGGCCGTTTTCACCAGTAAAACTGTCTGTACCTCCTACTGCTGCGAACGCTGAACCAGTAAAACCAAGAGTAAGTACGGTTATTAATAGTTTTTTCATAATGCATACCTTATTTGTGTTGCAACAAGGCGACACAGACAAACCCAAAACAGCGAAACATTTTTACCGCTTTGAATTTAGCCACGATGTCTATCCTTGAGTAAGTTGAACTATTATTGAGTTGATAAAACAACGCATTTCTTAATCGTATTGTTACCTGTTTATGATATTACTGGAAATCATTAGTTCTCATGACTGATATCCACTTAGGTAATAACAAAACGCATATCATTTGCCTGCAACAACGGAACGTGATCTCACTCATTTCAAAATATGCGGATCTTTGTCGAACCTTCTATAGATATAAAAATGCCCCATCAGAAAGATGAGGCACTATGGTTCTTCACACGTTTTGGTCTAGCCGTCGTCGGGGTTTGTAAATCACGCCTCTCGCGCTAAAGAAGCATATTTAGCGACGGTATTGAATAGCTCCCTTGACCCACAGCAGGTCTTACTGGCTTTACTATCGTACTTTAGAGAGTTAATCCTGTCATGAGAACACCCGCCACGGCAAAACTGAAACCATTCACATGATTTGAGTGCGCGTAAACTTTGTTGCTCTTCTACTATCATATCGTTGTGAAACTCTGACTGCTCATAAAGCGTTGCCAAATCGTGTTTTAATATCGAGCCATAAACCGAGCCCGGAGTGCCAAGGTACTTGTCGCAAGCTGTAATATCGCCATTAGGCTCTACGGTGATGATTTCTCGAGCGCAATTCTGATCCCAATAACATTGAGAATGTTGCGAGGTTTCCTGAGTCAGGTAGGCAACAATATCTTCAAACAATGGGATGGAAAGCTCGTCTCTGAATGACTGCCACCATATTTTGAATACTGCGCTAAGAAACGAAATGTATTCTCTGTAGGTGATAAATCGTTTGTCTTGCTCGATGTCCGAAGTTTGTGTATTGCTCGGTACATAGTTTAAGAACTCGACATTATCTATTTGGGCGGCAACAAGGTTACTTAACATAGGGGTAATTTCACACGTCGTTATTTCTCTATCGACCACCATCAGCGCACCATATTGAATATGATGCTGCTTAAGTTTATTGAGCGTTCGGATTATCCTGTCACTACAGCCTCTACCATTAATATCAACACGTCGACGATCATTTATAGCTGGCGAACCATCAAAACTGACGCCTACCGGAAGCCCAATGCCTTTTATAAAGGTGACCCATTCATTTGACATACTGAGCGCGTTAGTCTGAATGCTATTAGATATCTGTTGGTTTGGGGTTTTCAGTGTCTGTTGAACCCAAATGAGTTTTCTGAAAAATTCTGGTTTTAATAAGGTGACTTCGCCACCATGCCAAATAAACTCAAAGCGCTGAATATTAGGCGTAGACAAAAGCCGTTTGACCATAGTAACCACAGTTGAGAAACTCATGGTTGCATCCGGTCGGTCTGACCACGAGACACAGTATTTACAACGTAGATTGCACTTACGTGTCACCTTAACGATTGCCACGAGTTTATTACCTGTTACCGCGCGTGACGACGTAACATCCTGATTAATTCTGTCAAACGCTATCACTTCGTCGACTGATAGCATGTTTTCCTTTGGGGTAGACCCTATGATATGGGCTGCAAGCTTTTTATAGTCCTTATTTGCCAGTGCGATAAGGTTGTCAGGGTCAATTAGCCTATTATCTATTGCCATGTGTTAACTCTTTCCTCTACGATTTCACCATCATGCATAGTCAGTTGTTTAGTACCGTAATTCGCCGCGTGGTTTGAGTGCGTCACCATGACAATGGTTGCCCCGTTGTGATAAATCTTGCGCAAAGTTTCGAGCACGACCTTACCGGATTCACTATCAAGGTTACCCGTAGGTTCGTCCGCAAGAATCAGTTTGGGCTGACTAACACAGGCCCTTGCAATGGCGACGCGTTGCTGTTGCCCGCCTGAAAGTTGGAAAGGCTTGTGGTTCAATCGGTGACCAAGTTGAATATCTTGCAAACTTTTCTTGGCCATCGATTTGGCTTGCACTGGTTTGTATCCTCGATACAACAGAGGAAGTTCAACGTTTTCAAGTGACGATAGGTGCGGGATTAGGTTGAAAGATTGAAAAACGTAACCCAATGTCGCTCTTCGAACCCTTACTATCTTGGTGTTGCTCATTCGAGACACCTGATGCTCATCCAATGTATATGAGCCCTGATCTAACGCTTCAAAAAGTCCTAAAACATTAAGCAATGTTGACTTTCCGCTACCAGACGGACCCATGATAGAGACAAACTCATGATTATTTATCGTCAAATCAATATCATTTAGAGCAGTGGTACGAACCGTATCGGTTTGGAAATGTTTCGTCGCGTTAGCCAGTTCAATCATTAGCGGCAACCTTTATAAATGCAGAGTGAGTGTAGGTGTTGTTATTGAGAGTAATCACGATCATTTCGCGGTCTACCCCCTCAAACAGCTCGACTTGCTTATTACCTAGCTGCAGCGAGCTTTTACCTTTGAGCGCACAGCGATCCGAGTCGCTGGATCGAAATGATAGAGGTATTGATGTCCACCTTCGTTGACGATGGCTTTTTCTTGGGTAATGAAAGCTTTATCTGGCGAAGTGGTTTGAATATTCACCGCGATAGATTGACCCCGAGTGAGGGTGTCAGGTTTGAGATCTTTAAATTCAAACTTGACCTTGAATTTGCCATTTTTAACGAGCTTAGAAGTCTGTTTGACTGTGAGAGCATATGGCTTGCCATCGATCGTTGCTATAACCAATGATGTGTCATGAATTTGGTGCAAATAATATTCACCAATTTGTGCTTCCAAATGATAGGTGCTTGGCTGGTCAACTAGCCCAATGGTTTGTCCCGTAGCAATATTCTGCCCTATTTTAATATCTAGCTCTGAGACCACACCATTAAAGGGAGACCGTATGACCAACTGATCTAGCCCCTGTGAAACGAGGGCTTTCAGCTCAAATAGCTCCTCGATGGAGGTATCAATTACTTGTACGTGTTGTGACGACGCTTTCATTTCCGAACCTAGGAATTCACGTAGCAGGTTGTATCTTGTCTGCCAGTGTTCCAGCTTGTCGGTTAAATTGTGGATTTGATTCTCTTCAATGTAGCCAGAGCTAGAGATGATTCGTTTTTTAGCTAACTCTCTAGACAGTATGTTCATATTGTATTTCGCCTCACTGTAATCAAGCTGGCTGTTGAGTTGCTGACTTTCTATGGCCAATTTCAGGCTACGCAGATTTGAGATCTGCTCAGCGATGAACGAAATTCGAGACGAAGTTTCCATGACAAGATTATGATTGCTGAGCTCTGCAATCACGTCTCCTTTTTGTACCGACTCTGACGCAGTCCTATTGATCTGGGTGACATTTCCACCGGACAAAGCAGTAAGAACGTGACTACTGCTAGGGATGGCGATGGCTCGGGCGTGAATCGTTTCACTGACCACTGATCTTGTGACGTGATGCATGGCCACGGCGGTATCTGGAACGCGAATAGTTTCATTATTAGGTCGAAACTTCCAAGCTAACCAAACTAACATCGCAATGAGCAAAGTAATGGAAAGAAGGACAAACCATGACTTGAGGTGAATACGTTTTTGAGGAATATAAGTGTCCATAGCTTATCTATTCTAGGTGAGCTCGATTAAATTTTCGGTGAGATATTAAGTACACGGCGACAGAAATGACGGCGGCAAACAAAGCAAGCACAGTGATGGAAAAACCAGAATAGAAAATCACAATGTTTGACTCATACGCTGGAAGCGGAATAACATTTTTAGACGCTAACGTTCCTATCCACAAAGCGGCAATCGCTGCTATCAAACTGGGCAGTGTGAGTCGTTTGAGCAAAAATAGAACATTCATTGTCTTATGCGCGCCCATCGCTTCCATAATGGCCAATATTCGACTCAACTTTTGTGTTTCTGATAAGCCTACCAGCAGAGAAGTCATCACAAGCAATGCAATACAAACTGCGATCAATCCTCGTAGAACACCGCCAATTTGGATCTGTTCGTCAAAATATTCACGCTGCAGTTGTTCAAGCAAGATCCCTTTTGAGGCGCCGGGGTAACTATGTTGAAATTTGACTAGTTTGCTCGCTAGGTCGTGCTCGGTTTTAAACGCTGCAATTACATATCGCTGGGGTTGATCTGTTATCAGAATTGCGGTCGCTAGCGGAGACTCACTCAGCTCTCCGAGTTCAAAGTTCTGGATCACTTTTGTGACAGTAAAAGCGTACGGGGTCGAATCAAACGTAAAGTTAAAACGATGGTTAATGAGTTTCTCAAATTGAGTAAACCCAAACTGCCGAGCAAAGCTCTCCGTAACAATGGCATTGTATTCAAACTCTTTTGGGTTAACTTCAACAGCAGAGCGATGCCCTGCCAGTGTTTCTACCCCCAATACATGATGAATATCAGGGCCTGCATACATTGCGTTTGTTGATATAAATTCGTCTTCATTGGTTTGCATTCCATGCTGTAGGCCCAAGGAAATTCTCGATTTATCAAATGGTCGCCAACTACTGGTTGCGACAAATTCTATGTCTTGCTGAATAGCGCTAGGTATGGATGTAACAGGTGTATTGTTCGCGCTTTGCGCTATTTCTAATACCGCATGTCGATCAGATTGGTAGCCATAGTCGGTTTTTAACAGGCGCTCATTTTCAATGTAGCTTGCCAAACCTAAGCTGACCATAATACCGGAAATGAGAATTTGAATACCCAAGAGAAGGTGGTTTGATGACCAGTGCGCCGTTTTCTCGTATCGAGTGGTCGTAATGTTGTGACTGACACTACGAATAACGCGATAACTAATGATGCTTTCATACAATAAGGTAACGGTCACAAGGCCAACAAAAACATAAGTTATCGTCGTTACGTTTTGGGCAATAAGGTATTGAACTTGTGGGGAAAGGTCGAATTGCTGCTGGATAACAATACTGAGGATTTGGGCTGAGATAAAACAAAATGATAAAAACAACAATTGATAACTAAGGACATCAAACAGCGCCTGCGATGAGCAGCACCCAACGGACAACTTTACCTTTAAACTCTGCAATTTCTTTGTCAGTGAAATAGAGCTTAAACAAAAATAGCAAGCCACAGTACAGCAAGCGACAATGAATCCAACCATATAAATGATGTTTAACGTCGCTTTGGAAATGGTGTTATGGATATCGTCTGGCAACCCCAAGTCATAGTGTATCTGTGATACTGGGTTTGCCTGCAGATCGATAAACTCTTGGGCTGTAAAAGGTGCGCCCGGAAGATTGGGGGCATTCTGGCTAACAAAGTCAGACAACATTGCTGATGATAATGCATTGGCTTCGCTAAGCTGAGCAAACAAGTAAATAGCAACGTCGTACCAGTTGTGTGACACACCGTGGTAATAATTGTCCCAGAGAGCACTATGATTGACAATCGCTCCGACTCTAAACGACGTGTCCTCCCTGATTGATAACACGTCTTTGATGGTGAACAAGCCAATGCTCTCCACATGAATCACTTTTCCCTTTGGCTCATCAAAACCCAGGTAGTCTCTATTAAACTCAGGTGTAATGATTATCTCGTTATCTTTAAGTCGAGGAGGTACCGTGGTAAATGGATTTATCAACGAAAAGAAATTATCGCTCGCTGTATATAAGTCGCGAGTAGTGGTGGTAGTGGTGTCACTTTTAAGAGTGACTCTTGGATTTCCAAGAAAGCTCGCACCTTCAACCATAGAGCTTTCTTTTATTGCGTGATACGCAGGAAAAGGAGCCATAGAGGAGCGAACGACATCACCGTTGGGCAGGTTAAAATTAGTCTGAAGTCGAACTAAGTTTTCGCTTGTCGAATAATAACTATCAATCGCTCGGTCGGTCACAAAAATTGAGACCGAGAAGCTGAGACACATAATGCCAACGACATAAGTTAGATAGGAAATAAGCATCCCGAAAGGGTCGGCCACTATGTCATAGGCCAGCTCTTTTAAGCAATTCAATCTCATACGCTACCAAGATCACTGTATATTTTAGTCATAGTTAGCCCGACCCTTTCGGTGACTTATGAAGAGCATTTAACGGAAGTCGCTCTATTCTTTATTGCCGAAGCCTCGAGACCAACTCCACGCAGAAATAGCCTGACTTCGTTCAAACAGTTCTAAGTTGAGGGATGAGGTTAGAACCTTTTCAGTTCTACCCATACCCAGACTAGTATCCAGAGCGTTAAGTTTATGATTCAGCGAATTGACAGCAGATTCGTGTTCGCGAACGTGCAGTTTTTCCAAAGCACTCATAGGTGATCTCCTTTATATCCATGATTTAATTGTGGTTAATTGTAGGGTTTGGGCTTTACGTTTCAAAAATAACTTACCTATGATTCAGGTGACCGCTCAGATAACAGAACTTTCATATCAAATAGTTACATTTATATTGTGTTGTGCCGTGCAGTTTCCGGGGAGTTTCGAAAAAATCAGACAATCAAAATATTACCAACGATTGGCTTAATTGGAGTGAATTAGAACAGAACAGGACAGGACAGAAAAAGCCAGTACAACACAAAAAAAAGCGCCTCTGTTAAACAACAGAGGCGCTAGACACATCATTTATCACTAATCTTGTAACCTAGTATGGCTTTACCCTAGGTCAACACTACCTTTACTTATCCATATGTAGAACGGTACGGATTGACTCACCTTTGTGCATCAATTCAAACGCTTCGTTTACATCTTGTAGACCCATGGTATGAGTGATGAACTCTTGAAGACCAAACTCACCTGCCATGTAGCGGTTAACGATTTCAGGTAGCTCTGAGCGGCCTTTCACGCCACCGAAAGCAGAACCACGCCATACACGACCGAGTAACCAGTTGGAATGGACGCGTGGAGATCTCTTGACCCGCGCCAGCCACACCGATAATGACAGATTCGCCCCACCCTTTGTGACAGCACTCAAGTGCTTGACGCATCACGTTAACATTACCGATACACTCAAACGAGTAGTCAACACCGCCATCCGTCATGTCAACAATCACTTCTTGGATTGGCTTATCAAACTTCATTGGGTTAATGCAGTCAGTCGCGCCAAGCTGTTTCGCTAGCTCAAACTTGCTTTCATTAATGTCTACACCGATGATTGTTTTTGCGCCCGCCATACGTGCACCGATAATGGCAGAAAGGCCAATACCACCAAGACCAAATACCGCAACCGTATCGCCTTGTTGTACTTTAGCCGTGTTTAGCACAGCACCCATCCCCGTTGTGACACCACAACCAAGCAGACAGACTTCTTCAAGTGGCGCTTCTTTAGCGACTTTCGCTAATGAAATTTCTGGAAGTACTGTGTATTCAGAGAATGTAGAACAACCCATGTAATGGAAAATTGTTTCGCCATTAATAGAGAAGCGGCTTGTGCCGTCTGGCATTAGGCCTTGACCTTGCGTTTCACGCACCGCTTGGCATAAGTTTGTTTTGCCAGAAGTACAGAACTTACACACACCACATTCTGCGGTATATAGAGGAATAACATGGTCGCCAACGGAAACGCTAGTCACACCTTCACCGATCATTTCAACAATACCGCCACCTTCGTGACCTAAAATTGATGGGAAGATCCCTTCTGGATCGTCGCCAGAAAGCGTAAACGCGTCAGTATGGCATACACCCGTTGCCACGATACGAACAAGTACCTCGCCCGCTTTAGGAAGTTGTACGTCAACTTCTTCCATTTTTAGTGGTTCGCCAGCAGCCCAAGCTACCATAGCTTTTGATTTAATTGATGTTTGACCTGGTTTAATTTCAAGTGCCATTGGGTTTTCCTTTTTGTTTACTTCGGGACAGTAAAATGAGCGATAAAAATAGACGCCGCATAACGCGAACGAAGAGTGTGCTCACTCGCTGTTTCGTTTTGATGGGCTTAGTATAGATAATTACCAATCTTTGATAATCCCACCAAATTGAAATTAATTATTACGATTATGTAATAATAATGCACCAGCGAATCCAAGGTTTCATTTCTAAAACACAATGTGCTTTAGAAATGCGATGCCTTTGTACAACATTAGGATTAATTATGGCGTTAGACAAAGTCTAATTAAACATAAACTGGGGTGTTAGGAGTACAGGGAATAGTAGCGACAGGATGGCTAACAAGGCTATATATCATTAACACGTGGTGCTGCTGCGTTCACCGAGCTGTAGACATGGTTTTCGACAACCAAGCCATGAAAGTCTAATGTGATGCGCCCTACTCGAGAAAAACCTAAATGTTGATAGAACCCATTCGAAGCGTTCTCTACCCAGGTATATAACCAAAAGCGTGAACCAAACTTTAGCGCGACTTCTTTTAACAGCTTACGGCCCAAACCTTTTCCTGAAAATATGTCATCGACATACAGTTTTTCAATTTCAAACCCATAGCTGTCGTTTTTAAAACGGGAGCCTAGGTTGACCAAAACAAAACCTTGCAGTACACCATCATGCACACTGACCAACAGTTCGTAATTTGGGTTTACCAACAGATTCAAGAAATAATCTTCACTGAATGTAGCAAGCACATGTTGAGAATATTCCTTACGAATACCGTCAGTCGCATAAGTAGTTAGCCATACTTTAATCGATAGCACCGCGAGATTAACACAATCGTCTGGTGTTGCTTCCCTAATCAAATGCTATTCCTTCTTCCATTCTACGCGCCGAATTCGCAAGTTATTAGCTTAACATCGATACGAGTTTGAAGTCAGTTCCTTAGTCTCTGAATCCTTGGCCAGTATAACGTATTGTCGATAACACAGGATATCGACCATTCGGCCACTGAAGCAGCGGATAATGGTACTGCTGTGATTCAAAAATACTGACTATGTCTGGTAAAGAGTGTTGCAGTTCTTGGCGATTCTTTAAGCGCATCTCATCGCTAGTTAAGTCCACACTCGACTCCAAATACGCCGCGGTAGCTAAATAAAAAAACTCCGTCGTTTTACACGCGTTGTCGCACGTCGGATCTTCGTAACGGTAGTAGCCGGACTTCTCCGCATACTGCCATTGTTGTCGAAGCTTGCTTTGCACGGTCGCTTTGTCACTGAAAACTGATGGCAACATAGATTGCCAACCCGCATTGGCAATCAGATGATGAATTTCTTCCTGCGACGCATCTCTGGCGCCAGTTGGATTCGTTTCACTCGCAGCAAGGTCCTGTAATACCATAGTGTCGAAGTATGGCGCTAACTGTTCGATGGCGCGATCAGTCATTCCATCATCTGACATCACCAAAGTCGCATGGTTTTGACGTAGATGCGGGAGTAGTCGTGGTTCGTCGACGTTACCATCCTGATCATTGTCTAACCACTGTGCAGTGACGTTAGCGGCATACTCTAACTTTGTAGTTGTCACATCCTTTGTTGCACAAATTGTCACAGCATCAAACACCCGTGCTTTCTTCACAAAGAAAGGTCCTGGGCATCCATCGACAGGTTCCTTTGCCGGAGAAAATTCAGCGGCAGTCGTGACGCCAGAAATGATAATGAGTAAGCTTGCTAATGATTTCATCGCCGTTCCATGTCCATTATTTAATCACATGTACTGTATCATTTAGTGCGGAGTGTCTGTGTAATGCTACGTCATACCTTGTCTACACTATGCAATGCCGTTGTGTTTTCATTAAGCTTGCGACGCTGCGGAAAAGTGATTTTCTCGTCGATTTGCAAATAGAATCAATCCCAATCCGATGACCGGAACCACAATAGCAGCAAAAGGGATCATGCCTGCACCCACTTGGCTATCGATGACGACACCGCCTAACACACCACCAAAAGCATTCGCTAAGTTAAACGCGGATATATTAGCCGTCGCCGCTAACTCTTGACCGTCGCCACCATGATTCATGACACGTAATTGCATGGTGGGTACATTGGCAAAAGAGGCAACACCGAATACGAAAGCCGCGGCCACAAATAGCCACTGATTATTAACGGCAAGCCCGACTAAAACTAACGACGCTATCATTGCTATAACCCAAAAAATCGATGCCTTTTGTAAATTATGATCAGATGAACGGCCACCTAACGTATTACCAACAATCAGACCCACCCCAACGACAACCAAGATCCATGTTACAGCGTCTTCACTAAATCCAGTCACGTGCATAGCTATCGGTGCGATATAGCCATATAACGTCATAAAACCCGACCAAGCAAACACGGTAATTGCCAAGCTCATTAACAACATTGGGTTTTTAAAGGCTTTCAATTGCATTGCGCTACTTTTAGTCTCTCCATGCCCAGTTGATTGAATGCCGGACAAAATGAACACCATTGCGACGAGTCCAAAACCCGCGACCACTAGAAACGTAACATGCCAACCAAATTCCAAACCAATCCATGTGCCTCCTGGTACCCCTAGGACGTTAGCTAACGTAAGACCTGCAAACATCTGGCCCACAGCACGGCCTGCTAATTTTTCCGACACTAAACTGGTCGCCACAACAGCACCAATGCCATAAAAAGGGCCTTGCACTAACCCTGTGATCACTCGGCTCCACATAAGAACATGGTAATTAACCGCAAACGCAGACATTAGGTTACCGAAGATAAACAGCACCATTAAACTGGCGAGAACCGCCTTTTTATTAAATCGAGCCAAATATATCGTCAGTATGGGCCCTCCAAATACAATCGCTAATGCATAAGCACTAATCAAATAGCTAAGCCTGCCCTTCAGTGATCGACAATGACTGAGCGATTTGCGGCAAAATACCAGCTATCACAAACTCTGCAGTACCAATGGCAAACGCAGCAAGCGTCAATATCCATACCTGCATGGGCATCTTGTTGTTATTCATACTTACACTCTCTTCATCGCTATGGAGCACGTGATACCACGACTCCAATTGGGTAATAATTGATGCCCTCTATTCTATATATTCCATTTAATTTGATAATTACCTTAATTTTGAATTCATTATTCGGTTAAACTAAATAATAAGCCTAATAGCGTGTTAGATTGACAGTAAGTGGGAGTCACTATGGATAAGTTTGCAGATATGACAATGTTCGTTAGCATCGTCAAACACAAAGGGTTAGCCGCTGCGGGGCGAGAACTGGGCTTGTCTCCCGCCACAGTGACCTCGCGATTGAAAGCCTTAGAGCAAAGATACGGAGTTAAGTTACTTAACCGAAGCACACGCCATCTATCATTAACCGATTCTGGAGCACTCTACTATCAGTCGAGTCTAGAGATTATTAATAATGTAAATGAAGCGGAAAGCTTGCTTCAAAGTGGTTTGAATGAGGTCAAAGGAACCCTTAAAATAGCCGCCCCTAGCGATATTGGACGGCAAGCTATTCTGCCAATACTCACATCATTTTGCCAACAGTACCCAAATGTCATCCCTCATTTATATCTCAACGATACACTCACCAATATCACGGAGTCTGGTATTGATATTGTCATTCGTTATGGCGAGCTGGCTGACAGTAACCTCATCTCGCGACGGCTTGCATCAAGTCAACGTGTTCTTTGTGCATCCCCAGAATACCTTCGCAAGCATGGCATACCCACTACCCCGTCGGAACTCACAGACCATCACTGTCTCGCCATGTTACGAAGCCATGAAGAACTCACTCGATGGCACTTTCGCCAGGGTGATGCCCATCAGTCAGTCGCAGTTCAACCCCGTCGTTTTTCTGATGATGGTGAAGTGATACGTCACTGGGCATTAGACGGTTATGGCATCGCACTAAAGTCCCTATTAGATGTTCAACAGGACATTAATAGCGATAAATTACAGGTGGTTTTAAGTGACTATCGAGTTAACTTCACCGCGTCAAATTCTGCATCCAGTAGCGATTTAAATGTCGTCTATGTCAGTCAAGCAGTATCAACCCAAGCGAATTCGCCTTTTTCTAGACTTTCTCTTAAGCGAATTTGAAACGCCTAGTTGGTAATTCGTTCTCAGTCTTATGCGCATCCATAAGACTGGAATCCTTTAGCCACCATAATAGATGGGTATTCTTAGTCTGATTCCATTTGGTTATCAGACTAATAACAACGAATCAATTCTCACAGACTGAATCATCTCGTAATATTTACCTCGTCCCAACAACACAGAGTGAGATCGAGAATGACATTAACAATCAAGCATACTAAAGCCGCTATGGTGACAGCTACCTTGATGGTGCTTGCAGGATGCTCTTCACCCGCCTTTGATTCAGACAACGAAAATGCAGCACGCAATCGCGGCGCCGCAGGTGGGGTTTTACTCGGCGCGACGATGGGAGCGCTCACACGGCGGACGCTGGCTTAGCCGCAAAGGGCGCAGTCGCAGGTGGCGTGGCAGGTGGCGTGGCGGGGTCAATGAAAGACCTTGATGATTCACGCTCATCTAGTGACACGCAAGTCCTGGCGGATGGCGTATCTCAAGATCATAGAAGTGACGCAGAAAAACGGGTCGCTGAGCTAGAAGCTGAGATTAGAATCAAAGAGCTAGAAGCACAACTTGCTGAAACTGAATCCAACAAGACTGAGTCAAAAGATCACACTGACACACAAAGCTAGTCACACGCTACCTACAACTTTTCAGTATTAAACGATAGTTAAACGTTTAATACATAATCGAACACTATCAGGGACAAATTAGAACGGACGCTACCACCACTAAGGTTCTAAGACTATGACGTTTAGCAAATTTATTCTTCCAGCAATCTTCGCTTTTTCTGCCGCAGCACAGGCTTTTGCTTCAAACAACACTGACGTATCTGGTCATCGTGTCGGGCTTGGTTATTCAAACACAGACCTCGTTATTGATAACAGCGGCCTTGATTGGGGTGACGGTATCAAGCTTGAATATGGCTATGACATTAACCGCATTGTGGGCATCAACGCTTCATACCAGAACAATAATGGAAAAACAGGTAATCTAGAAATTGACGGCAGTAATTACAAAATAGATACCGACCTTGGTTACATGTTTACGCTAGACGGCTGGGCGATCAAGCCCTATGGTGCAGTCGGTCTCATTCGTGCCAATGAAACACAAACTCGTAGTAATGGTAAAACATTTTCAAATAAAGAAACATCATTGATGGGTGGGTTTGGCGTACGAGCGAACATCGATATGGGTTTGTATACCGATTTACGCTATGACTTTTATAACGTAAATAATTTGAACACTGACCAACTGTCACTAACTGTCGGCTACAAGTTCTAACCTCTCTCATCCTTTCTTTGTTAAGGCTCACACCGTTTGAGCCTTAACGTCCCCTTATGCAATAGCCCTACCTTCTTGTTTGCACTCATTGCTAATCCCTTTAAACATCTCTAGAAAAGCAACCTGATATACCATTCATATTATCAATTTAAAGCAAGGACTTACCAAGACACGGATGGTCTCCTATAGAGAACATATGAATGAATAAATTACTGCTAGCCACCCTCTTCACCGCCTCTTTATCTGGCTGCTCTGTGTACAACATGGCGAAAGAAGTTTCTCAAATGATCAACTACGACGTCACTTCCAACGATGTCTATTTTAATTCATCAGACGGTAGCCAATATTTAGTGGCTCCAAACCGTAACAAAGAAAAGCATCAAATTCTGGTGTGTTACAACAACGAAGGTCTCTTTTCCTATACCGCCGAAGAACCACTACGAGCGGCCGCCAATGAATGGCTTGAACAGAACCGAGATGGCGCGATTGCGACCGAAGGAAATAAAAACTCTGGAGTAGTGGAGGCGCGCGTTTGTTACGAGTATCTGTACGAAGCACCACAACCAATTGGCGCATATCTTGATGAAGAAACAGGTGAGGTTGTCATTGTTGGTGAAAAAATATTAGAAAATGACAAGGATTCTGAGGTTACAACACTCGACGACGAATCGTAGATAACGTCGAGCTAAAACCTATTCACAGACATTAAAAAAGCGACCTTCGGTCGCTTTTTTAAGATTCATACGTCTATCACACTATCTTAGAAGATGTGAAGCGTTGCGTTGATAGTGAAACTATCTAGGTCTTTACTGTTTGCAATGGTTTTTACACCATTGAAACGCTGCCAGCTCGCGCCCACAGAAAGCATGTCTGTCACAAAGTACTCAGCACCAACACCGTACATAAAGTCAGTACCGTTGTCGCTGCTTTGGTTGCTTAGACCGTTTTTATAATCCGCGTTGTAATAGTGCAGACCACCTTTTGCGTACAGCTGAACCGGACCAATATCGATGCTTGGTTTAAGCGCTGCATACCAAGAGCCTAGCTCTGCATAACCATTGCCTTTGTTTTGGTCATTGATATCGAAATTACCGTGCTTCCAGTAACCCGCTTCAATACCAATAATTGGTAGAATACCTGTACCAACATGGAAACCCATTGGTGTGTCGCTGTTGTTATTGTAGTCAGCACGACCTGCAGAAACACCACCGTATAACCACGCGTCAGCAAATGCCGACGTCGATGCACCAACAAGCGCAAGCGCTAAAAGTGTCTTTTTCATTGTAAACCTTCTTGTTTATGAAATAGCGGTGAATCCAATAAAAGCCACCGCGGAGCTTTATATATCACATACCCTATCTTAAGAGGAATCCCTTCGTTTCAAATTTTGGTAAAACTTCTTGAATTCCATGGTATTGAGCTGTTATTTGTCTAACTATTCACGTTTTCTGTGACTAACATGCGTCAATGGCATTACGAACTCGCTTATCGGAGACCGGATAAGGTGTTCCAAGTTGTTGAGCAAAGAAACTGACTCTTAGTTCTTCAATCATCCAACGAACTTCTTTGACATTTTCGGGTATTTTCATGCCCTTTGGAATTTTATTCAGTAACTCTTTGTAATCTTGGGTGACCGATTCCACTTTGAGCATGTGCATTCTGTCTCGGTTTGGATCAATGGGAAGTTTCTCCATTCGACGTTCAATTGCACGTAAATACCGCAAGATATCAGGTAATCGCTTCCAACCACACTCGGTAGCAAAGCCTTTAAATATCAGCCCTTCAATCTGTGCTTTGATATCAGATAACGCAAACGCCATCGACAAATCCACACGCCCTTTTAACTTTTTGTTCAAGTTAAACGCCGTGGTTAGAATCGTCTCTACTTGCTGGGCGATATCCACCACGGTTTCATCTAACTCAGCGCGAACGTGCTCTTTCAGCGCATCAAATTTTTCTGAATCCCAAACCAGACCGCCCTGCTCTTCAATCAACTTATCAATACCACAGGATATGCAGTCATCAATCAAATCTAAGACTTTGCCATATGGATTGAAATACAAGCCCAACTTTGACTTATTAGGCAAATTGGTATGTAAGTATTTAATGGGGGAAGGGACATTAAGCAACACCAATCGACGCTGCCCTTCTTTCATCACAAGCTCTTGCTCTACTTCTGTCTCGAACAGTTTAATCTCGACACTGTCTTTCTTATCCACCAGCGCAGGATAAGCCTTCACATCAAAGCCACCACGTTTTTGCGAATACACTTTAGGTAACTCGCCAAAGCTCCATGTGTGGAGACCTTGTTGTTCAATATCGTCATCGGCCACTTTTGACAATGTTGCTTGTACTTTGTCTTTTAGGCTTTCTTTCAATTCAAACAGATCGCGATTTTCTTTAAGCTTACGATTGCGGTGATCAACGGCTCTAAAAGTGATCTTTAGATGATCCGTTAGTTGGGTCAGATTCCACTGTTCGCGAAGAATTTCAACGCCCGTCATACGGCGCAGCTCTTTTTCTAGCGAATCCAACAGCGGCGCTTCCATAACCTTGGTACGTGCTAAAAAAGCATCGGCGTAGTTAGGTGCTGGAACAAAGTTTTTTCTTACCGTTTTTGGTAATGACTTAATTAAACTTACAATCAGTTCATGTCGTAACCCAGGAATTTGCCAGTCAAACCCTTCACTATCGATTTGGTTTAATATCGGCAGTGGGATGTGTACTGTCACACCATCGTTGTCTTCACCCGGTTCAAACTGATAGCTGAGCTTGAGCTTAAAGTCACCTTGATGCCAAAAGTTCGGATAATCCAACTCCGTAACGTGACTAGCATCCCCTTTAAACAGCTGCTCTTTTTCAAAGTTCAGTAGATCTTTATTCGTCTTACTGACTTTTTTCCACCACGTGTCAAAATGCTTTCCGGATACAACATCGGTATCAACACGCTGGTCGTAAAAGTCAAACAATTCATCATCATCAACCAAGATATCGCGACGACGAGATTTGTGTTCGAGCTCTTCTACTTCTTGCAGCAGCTTACGGTTTTGTTTAAAGAAAGCGTGTTTTGTCTCCCACTCTCCTTCTACTAAAGCACTGCGAATGAAAATTTCTCGGCTGACCACAGGGTCAATCTGGCTATAGTTAACCAAGCGTTTTGGTACGATAGGAATGCCATATAACATCACTTTCTCATGCGCCATGACCGCAGCTTGTTTCTTCGACCAATGGGGTTCGCTATAGCTGGTTTTCACCAAGTGCTTGGCTAACGGTTCAATCCACTCTGGCTGGATTTTGGCGATAATTCGCCCCCACAGCTTAGACGTTTCAACCAATTCCGCCGACATGATCCATTTCGGCTGCTTCTTAAACAAACCAGAGCCCGGGAAAATATGAAAACGAGCATTACGGGCGCCTTGATACTCGTTTTTCTCTTGGTCTTTTACACCGATGTGAGACAGCAATCCCACAAGCAAAGCCATATGAACGGACTGCTCGTTTGCTTGAGCTCCTGGTTTAACTTAGCGTCCATTTCGCGCATGGCTTGATGGATTTGGAAATAGACATCTTGCCATTCACGAACACGCAAATAATTAAGAAAGTCAGTCTTACAATGACGTCTAAATTGGTTGCCCGATAGCTCTTTCTGTTTGGTTTGAATGTAATCCCACAGATTCACAAACGCCATAAAGTCGGATTCTTTATCAAAGAATCGGCGATGCTTATCATCCGATGACTGCTGCTTATCACTCGGTCTTTCGCGGGGATCTTGAATCGACAAAGCCGATGCAATCACCATAATTTCTTTTAAACAACCGAGTCTTGGTGCTTCAAGCACCATCCGCCCTAGTCGAGGATCGATAGGTAGCTTGGCGAGTTTACGTCCAATTGACGTAAGTCGCTTACGAGGATCTTTCGCTTTGTCGTTAATTGCCCCTAACTCTTCGAGCAAGCGTATACCGTCTTGAACATTACGTTTGTCAGGTACCTCAACGAACGGGAAAGCATCGATATCGCCAAGCCCTAATGCGGTCATTTGCAAAATAACAGACGCTAGATTCGTTCGTAATATCTCTGGATCGGTAAACTCAGCGCGAGATTCAAAATCTTCTTCTGAATAAAGGCGAATACAAATACCTTCAGCCACACGTCCACAACGACCTTTTCGCTGATTAGCGCTCGCTTGAGAAATGTCCTCGATTGGCAGTCGCTGTACTTTAGTACGGTAACTATAGCGGCTAATTCTCGCGGTTCCCGGATCGATAACATAACGAATTCCAGGAACGGTAAGCGACGTTTCAGCTACGTTAGTCGCAAGTACAATACGGCGACCAGTATGAGACTGGAAAATCTTGTTTTGCTCACCCGAAGATAATCGCGCGTACAAAGGCACAATTTCAGTATCTCGTAGGTTTCTTTTGTTCAGCGCATCCGCAGTATCTCGGATTTCGCGTTCGCCATTCATAAAGATAAGAATGTCGCCTAACCCTTCATCACACAATTCATCAACCGCTTCAAAGATGCCTTCTAGCTGGTCGCGGTCAGCATCATCTTCTCCACGTAATGGACGATAACGGGTATCCACCGGATAGGTTCTACCCGACACTTCAATAATAGGCGCGTCGTTAAAGTGTTTTGAAAAACGCTCTGGGTCGATCGTGGCTGAGGTAATGATGATTTTTAAATCTGGGCGCTTTGGCAATAACTCTCGCAAGTAGCCCAAAATAAAGTCGATGTTAAGGCTACGTTCGTGCGCTTCATCGATGATGATAGTGTCATACTGATTTAAATAACGGTCATGTTGGATCTCAGCCAGTAAGATACCGTCCGTCATTAATTTAATTTGGGTACTATCCGAGATTTGGTCGTTAAATCGAACTTTATAGCCGACAAACTCACCAAGTGGCGATTCCATTTCTTCCGCAATACGGTTGGCAACCGAACGTGCAGCAAGTCGACGTGGTTGAGTGTGGCCAATAAGTCCAAACTTGCCTCGACCTAATTCGGAACAGATTTTTGGTAGCTGCGTGGTTTTACCTGAGCCCGTTTCACCTGCAACAATCACCACTTGATTCTCTAGGATTGCTTTAGCGATATCGTCTTTCTTTTGGCTGACTGGCAACAACTCAGGGTAATTAATGGTCGCTTTATGGGTACCGCGCTGTTGCGCCTGCATCATAGACTTAGCAATATCCATCGCTATTTCGTCGAAAACCGCCGCTTTTGATTGTTCATTTTTAATGCGACTCGCGCCAGAAATGCGCTTATGGAGACGAAAACGGTCGCGAATCATGCACTCATTCAGTGCTTTTTTTAGTGAATGCGCGTTATTTGCTTTGGCCGTCGGGTTGTTGTTATTGTTTTCAGAGAGAGAGGAAGTCAAAACATTTCCTAGTTCAATTTTCGATTTACAAACTGGCGGGATTGTAGCACAGCTCGGTGTTTGCGTTAACTCAGACATAATAAAAAGCCCCGCTTTCGCGAGGCTTATAAGCTTAGAGGCCACATGTTTTAACACAAACTCGCGGCTTCAACAGCAAAAGGTTAGAAATCGTACTGAAGATAAACGGTACTATAGTTGCTGCCGCCTTTGATTCGGCCGAACTGCGATGATGCTTCAAAGATCGCACTGCGGTGATGCAACGAGTAACCTAGCCACAAGCTTTCCCATTCGGGTTTTCTAAAGATAGAGCCTATGTTGACGTCATAAGAGATGTCAATGTAATTCATCACGTGGCTTGCCGTCTTTTCTTTCTTGTCCATTTCTTGCTGTTCAATATAGGTAATATTGTCGATATATGACACACCATTACCCACACCAAGTCGCATTTTTACAGGCCAGTTGAATGTATAGTAAGCCTTAATTAATGCCACAAATTCGTTACCCGTATCTTGTACTTCCGAGCTCCAATGATGGGCATAACCCGGGCTAAAATAGATATCAAGAGGTAAACCAAACAACTCATCTGTCAGCGGATGACCGTAAAAAACCGACGTCACTTGGTTGTTATACGGGTCACGTTTCCCATTAAATGTCAGAATATCCCCCATGTCCGATGGCGACGCATAACCATGAGCGACACGTACATACGGTTTAGTACTGATATCACGACTGTGCTGTTTAGCTTTAGAAGTCGATTTTTTCTTCTCGTTAAAGAAACCGAATCCTAAATACACCTCGCCTTCAAAGCGCTCTTTAATCACATCGGAATGATAAGCCGAGTTATCCAGCATACGAATATTCGTTGCACCAAGCATATAAAGGTTTGAAACCAAGTGATACTTAGCATCAACACCCATTGCATAATCGAAAGCGCCGTTGATATCTTGGCTTTGACCATTGTATGAACCGTAGTACTCAGTATTAAAGCCAGAGTCTTTATAACGCAGTGTCACATTCGGCTTAAGTTCAAGATCACCATAATCAAGCGTACCTTGCAATCTTAGATTCGCATGTTTGTTATAGTCATAATCGGTCATAAGTTCGGTATCAAGGTGCCACGTGTCATCGATGTTATAACGTAGTTGCAAACCATAATCGAGAGTATCGCCACGAGCCGCATTTTGCTCACCTGCAGGGATATCTATAAAGCGTAATCGTGAGATCGCGTTCACTTCGAATTGGTTGTCGTCTGCTTTATAAAGATGCGCTCCCGCTGTCATACCATCGAGAAAGACATAATCATTCTTAAAGTACATCATTGGAATGAACGTGCTGACTGTTGAGTCTTGGCTTTGTGTCGCAAACGGAATGTTGGCTGTACGCCAAACTGCTGCGATGCCCCACTCTGCCTCTTGCGCTGCGTTTGCTACTGTGGTGCTACCTAAAATAGTAACAAGTCCCAACGCGAGATTTTTCTTTATCATGTCTTACTGTGTCTCCAACCGGATTATCAATTTTGTGCAATATTTAGTGCTATAGAGTAGGTTACGCTTGAACAAACTGCATTCACGTCACCAAGCTTGGCAAACGAAATGTCAAATATACTAACAACCGCTACCGCATAGAAGAAGAGTTGTTATATTATTAGTTTTATTGAATTTATATGTCACGAAATTGTGAGTAGCTTAACGGCTAATTAATCACCACAGGTTATCGGAGGCATAGTTTCCACTATTTAGACTAATCGTGAAAGTATCAAATTTAAAAAAGTTCTCGATTCTTTGCCTGATGATAAAGAATGCCATGTTGTTACTGGTGAAAAGTGGCTCCCTGAACGACTTATTCACACTGAACTCGACAACGACCTTTTATTCCTTGAATTCGATAACGCGCCCGATGAAGGCGAAGAGGGAATCGAAGGTCGCGGATTTGTTGATCATGAAATTGACTTATTGCGCTCACGAATCACAGATATCCTTGGCCAAAATGACTCTTCCACAGCCACCGCCGATGCGCTATTGGGCTTTTTCCTAGTGGGGCATGAGCTTTCCAGCAGTGACTTCGTGGAATTGTTAGAGTCAATGGAGGTAGAGAGCCAAAGTACGCCATTTGAAGGGTCGAGCGCGACAGATTTATCGTCGAGCGAGGTCTGTGCATGACGATAAATCAAACTCAAGCACAGCCAATTGCACCGCTCGTTGCGGGTCCTATTTTACGACGAGTTAACCCACATGAGTTTTCATTATGGATGGCATCGTCGGTTAACCCAAAACGATTAGTGATTTGCTTAAAGCAAAAAAATCCTCGCTACTTCCCTGTTTCCTACGAACAGAGCTATCAAGTCAGTTCAAAGTTATGGATTATCCAGTGTCATATCCCTATCAAACTCGAACCCAATGTAAGTCTTAGTTACGACGTTTACTTAGACGATATCGGTAACAGTGTTATTGATAACAATTTGCGCTACGCCGCACACGATAACATTGAGTTCATGGTCTCGACTAAAGCAGACC
Organism: Vibrio sp. GJ43-1; assembly: GCF_055808835.1. Lineage (NCBI taxonomy): Bacteria > Pseudomonadati > Pseudomonadota > Gammaproteobacteria > Vibrionales > Vibrionaceae > Vibrio > Vibrio sp. GJ43-1. The sequence continues at coordinate 2,067,522 of NZ_CM147884.1, forward strand.
ACGTTCTTCACGGATCATGCCGAAACCCGCACCACTCAAGTAACGACAGCCTTCTAGCCATAGATGAGCAACTCAATCGACAAGTTGAAGAACAACCCGATATGCTATTGCTCAATGGGGACCAAATCTACGCAGACCACGTCGCTGGTCCTATGCTTGATGCCATTCATCAAGTCATCACATTGCTCGATTTGCCGGGAGAAGCGTTCTCAGGCTCAGGTGACATTGCCGATAGCCAACAGCTTTACCAGCACCCCAAGCAGCTTTATGGTAGAGAGGGTTTACTGCCTCATACCCCATCGTCATCTTTTTGGTCCAAGTCTAGTTCTAAAGCCATTTTTAGCTCCAAAGACTGTTATAACCACCTTATAACCTTCTCTGAGTTTATTGCTATGTACTTATTAGTTTGGTCACCAGAGCTTTGGAAACACATCAATATTAATCGGTTAGAAGAAGCCAATTTCGAGGTCAACGGGCAACCATTGTCACGACGCTTTCAGCGTCAATGGGAAAAAGAAAAGCACCATCTCTTGAAGTTCGTTGACGGTTTATCACGAGTCAGGCGTGTATTAGCACATATTCCTACCTACATGATTTTTGATGACCATGATATTACCGATGACTGGAATCTAACGGTAGGATGGGAAAAAGCCGCTTACGAGCACCCATTTTCTAGGCAAATTATCGGCAATGGCATGCTAGCCTACTTGCTTTGCCAGGCTTGGGGTAACGATCCTAAAATTTATCATGCAGACTGGCACGACACATTGGCGACACTGTTTGTCCCAGATCCAACACAATCTAGCCTTAATCAATCTAGCCTTAATACAGACACCTCTAACCCTGCAGTATTTAACTGCGAAGCCCTTGAAAAAGTGAGTTATCAGCTTTTTAGATATGAGCGCTGGCATTTTACCACCGATAGCCACCCCAAAGTCGTCGTACTCGATACTCGAACCCGACGATGGCGCTCAGAATCCAATCTAAATAAACCGTCAGGTCTTATGGACTGGGAAGCGTTAGTTGAATTCCAACATGAATTACTCAATCAGGAATCAGTGATCGTCGTGTCTGCCGCCCCTATGTTTGGCGTGAAGTTTATTGAAACCATGCAACGACTCGCCACCATCGCGGGTCACCCCTTAGTCATCGATGCGGAAAACTGGATGGCGCATCCCGGTAGCGCCAACACCTTGCTATCTATTTTCACGCATTCAAAAACACCAAAAAACTTCGTCATTTTATCGGGTGATGTTCACTATTCTTTCGTGTATGACATCGCACTTCGCTACAGAGAAACAGATTCTCACATCTATCAGATCACGTGTAGTGGCATCAAAAACGAGTTTCCTGAACCGCTACTCAGTCTCTTTGCTACTCTTGATGCTTGGTTGTACACGCCTCGTTCACCGCTTAACTGGTTCACTAAGCGAAAGCGACTAAAAGTGTTTAAGCGACACCCTAGCCCTTCAGCCTGCCATCACCTTGTTAATCGCAGCGGTATCGGGCGGTTAAAACTGAATAAAGACGGAAAACCAAAAGAAATATCCGTCGTACATGGTGACGGAAGCGAAACTCATTTCCCTGAAACGGCCTCTAACGCGCAAGCTTTCTCTGAAACAAAAATCGTCTCTAAAACGAAATAACATCCATTCTCTGGCGCTTTACACTTGAGTTCTTTTGTAAGCGCCACTATGTATTAGTGATTAGAGTATTTATGATTAGGCATCAAAAGAGGAACCGCTATGTTTACGTCCATCACCTCTATATTCAAGCAGCTCATTGAAGGCAGTGACTTATCCCAAAATCAAACGGTCAGCCCCAACCTTGCGATCGCATCATTGCTATGTGAAGTATCCAGTGCCGATCACCAAGTTGATGAACAAGAAGAGCAAGCGAAGCGTTCTTTGATCTCTCGCCTACTGGCGCTATCTGATGAAGAAACCAACTTGCTTATCGAACAAGCGAAACTGAAAGTGAAAGAGTCGGTCTCTTTATACGACTTTACTTCAGGGTTACGTGAATTATCTCAAGAGAAACGCTTTGAACTGATTAAAGCAATGTGGGAAGTGGCGAATGCCGATGGTGTGATCGACCCTCAAGAGGATGCGGTGATTCGTAAAGTCGCCGAACTGCTCTACGTCGATCATAGTGAGTTTATTCGTGCGAAAATTCAAGTCATCGATAAATAATTAGTTGAAAAGACCATTAGTTGAAAAGACCAATAAACAGCTTCAGGTAAGCCGTCTCTGTTTACCTGAAGCTTTTTGTAATCTAACCGCTCTCTACATAAAACCGAAGGAAGGCCTTACAGCATAGTCAGCGCAAGTTTTGCTAGATTATAGGCATCAACGTAACCCGAGTGCTGACGCCCCTCCCACTCAATTCCTTTTGCTTCTTGCGCCGCTTTGTGTCCGATGCGCTTTTCTTTTAAGCGATTTTGCATGCGATAAAGTGTGGCAAGGTTAACAAACTCTTTGAATGGCGGCGTAATGCCTTTTTCTCGACATTCATTGAACAAAATATGGTCATCTCGTCCCCATGCCGCATAAATCTTATTTGGGCCGCCAAAGTTCTTTACCATTGATTGTACAACAGCAGCAAGGGGGCGGCCTTGTTTCTCGACTTTACGCGGTGTGATACTCGGTCAGTTCCGCACAAAACAAAGACACTTCGTCCTTCTCTGGTTTAACGTAGTATTGCGCTCGCTTCACCACTTGCTGAGTAACAAGATCGATCTCAGCCAACCCTACTTCAATAATTTCACCCGTCGTACCTACACCGTCCACATTCCAGCAGCACATTTCAAGGTCAAAACAAACGACTCGGTTATAATTCATAATGATATAGGCTTTATAATAAACAACGGCTCGAAGTGTAGCGCAAAATCGCCTAAAGCTCGATAGCCCCTGGTTTAACTGCTTTAGAATCAAACAATATTGGCTTTATCTCGCCCTTGTTCTTTACTGATATAAAGTTGTTCATCGGCACGGTTTAGTAACTTCTCCAAAGACTCGCCTCGATAAACCGCTGCACCAATACTTAATGTGCAGTTAAATGTTTTATCGATACCAGGCCATTCTAATAGTCGAACACTCTCACATATACCGTCTAGGTAACGTTGCAACGGCGCGTAGTCAATACAACGACTAATCACGGCAAACTCATCCCCGCCAAGACGGAATAACATATCGTCTGGATACGTGTTCTCTTTAATGTGAACCGCCACTTGTATGAGTATTTCATCACCCACCACGTGACCGTATTGATCGTTAATTTGTTTAAATGAATCGACATCAATGATTGCGAGAGAAAAAGGCTTATGACACGCAATGTGGTACTCGGCCAAACGGTTAAACGCCCGTCGATTATAGACCTCTGTCAGGGGATCCCGCTCAACTAAATATTGTAAATCCTTTGTCCGCCGTTTGACCAACTTGGTCAAACGACGTTGTTCACGCAGCATCAATTGTACGACATAACCAAGCAACATCGAAATAATGAAGCCACCAGAAGCAACACACAACAGGATAAATGAATCATTCGCGGAAATACCACTGCCACGCTTAAACTCAATACTCCATTGTCGGTCATATAAATCGATGACGACAGCATCCACGTCGCCATTGATGCTGTCCCATGATTGGTTACGATACATAATAGGGTCATCTTCAGCATCAAACCCCATGTCGACGACTTGAATGCCCACCGCTTGACCAATTGCGGTCCTTGCAACAATTTGTTGAAAATAAGCCGTGGTGCGAATCACGCCAATGACTACACCCCGTAACTCTTTCCGTCCAGGCTCAAACACAGGGTGGTAAACCAACATTCCCTGCTTTGGAAGCGAACGGTCAAAACCATCCTGCAATAACCGAATTTTATCAGATAAGCTTGGTTGACCTGTTTTAATGGTGTTGGTAATAACACGACGAACTCGCTCTCTCGAAGAGTAATACCCTAACGCCCGAAGATTTGCGGTATTAACTGGGTAGATATCACTGGCAACATAAATCGGCTCATCATTGTCTAGAATGTAGCCCATCGTCACTGGTTGATCTTTCGGCACCGTATAAATTTCGTAATTGGGAAAGTGCTCCTTTACCCTAGCAACATGTGAATCAATCTGTTCTGGGTAAACCTTTTTCATCCATTGCATAGCGATCAAGCTACTTGAGCCCGCTATAATGGGTCGAGCAAACGATGAAAAGCTGTTCCACGAATCTGGCGAAGTCGCATGATAAAAGCCCGCACCGGAGCCGATTAAACTCACGTCTAACATAACGAGTTCTTTTATATTCTCCGCCTGATTCTGCACCAAAAAGTCGAAGTTAGATTTGGATAATTGCTGCTGTCCTTTATATACAAGATGCGTAATAAAAATTGTAATCGCAATCCCTATAGAAAACACGACCACTGAATACCGTTTTACACCACGGTCTTCCCTGTTTAATCCTTTGCCCATTCTGACGTACTGCATTACTGACTCTTTTATTGTTTTCAGATTTAGGATCTGTTTTTTCTGATGTCAGTGTCGTTATTTTCATAACAATACCACTCAAAACTAAAAATATGCGCCATTTTCCCGACGTAGACTTCTAGTCTATGCATCGGATTTTACATCAGTTTTTTGTCGCCCCTAATATTTGCGTGCAAAAAAACAGCAAAGATCACTTAAAATTAATAAAACACAACTATCTGCTGTAATCTTCACCAACAAACTCACTTTCAAATGACATTATTGCGAAACCATCGCGCTAAGAGCCTTGATTATGCTAGACTTCGCCCCAAAGTTAGCAACTAATGACAGACACATAGAGAATCCCCTATGACCTTCGATCTAAATGTTATTCCTACCACCTTCGACATGCTGCATGCAGGCCTCGCCGCATCGAGCGTTTTGTTACTCGCTATTGCCGTTTCACGCAAAAGCAAAGTTGTTGAAAAAGTGGTAGAGAAACCTATCGAAAAGATTATTGAGGTTGAAAAACCTGTAGAGAAAATCGTTGAAGTTGAGAAAATTGTAGAAGTCGAAAAAGTGGTTGAGAAAGTAGTAGAAGTTGAATCCAAGCTTGCTACTGCATCAACAGATTCTGCTATGCAGTTACTTTCTCTCATGCAGCAAGAAGCGCGCATTATCGACTTCTTACAAGAAGACCTTACGTCCTTCTCTGATGAAGAAGTGGGTGCAGCAGCACGTGTTGTTCACTCTGGCGGTAAAAAAGTGATTGGTGATTACTTTGTCCTTTCTCCTATTCGCAGTGAAGACGAAGAATCTCGCTTAACAATTGAAGAAGGCTTTAATCCGCAAGCGATTCGTCTAACTGGCAACGTGACGGGCTCAGCACCATTCTCTGGTATCCTCGTTCATAAAGGTTGGAAAGCAGATAACGTTAACCTACCGAAACTTTCAGAAAACTACGATGCGTCGATTATCGCACCTATGCTGAGGTAGAACTATAATGGATCACAACGCTAAGTACAGTGTTGGTATCGACCTTGGTACCACACATTGCGTCATGTCATTTGTTGACGCACAAGATGAAAATGCCTCCGTTGAAGTGATGGCGATTCCTCAATTAACCTCTCCGGGTACCGTTGAGAATTTAAACCAATTAGGTTCATTCTTGTATCAACCGCATGAGCATGAGCTCGGTCATGGTTCAAGAACGCTTCCTTGGACAGAGCACCCAAGCGCGCTTGTCGGCGCCATTGCCCGTAACCTTGGATCAAAAACACCGATCCGTTTGGTCGCCAGTGCAAAATCTTGGCTTTGCCACGGTGGTGTGAATCGCCGCGAAGACTTTTTGCCACAAGGTAGCCCAGAAGAAGTGACAAAAGTGTCACCTTTACGTGTCACCGAACTGTACCTTGAGCACCTTAAAAATACTTGGAACCATGCCCACCCTGAGGCTTTGCTAGAAGAGCAGGACGTGACGATCACGGTGCCTGCATCATTCGACCCAGCCGCTCGCGATCTTACCGCTGAAGCGGCTCGTAATGTTGGCCTAATGCATTTAACGCTTCTTGAAGAGCCACAAGCGGCACTTTATAGCTGGATTGATAATAGCAATGACGCATGGCGTGATGAAGTTGAAGTCGGCGACATTGTATTAGTGGTTGATGTGGGTGGTGGTACTACCGATTTATCATTGGTTGCCGTAACAGAAAACGACGGTAACTTGAACTTAGAGCGTGTCGCGGTCGGTGAGCATATCTTGCTTGGCGGTGACAATATGGATCTCGCTTTAGCTTATCGCCTTAAGATGAAGCTTGCGCAAGATGGCAAAGAGTTACAGCCTTGGCAAGTTCAAGCGATGACGCACGCTTGTCGTGATGCCAAAGAAGCCCTACTTAACGATGCAGAGCTTCAATCGGTACCGATTGTTGTTCCTAGCCGTGGCTCTAAACTGCTTGGCGCAACATTAAAAACCGAACTGACTCAACAAGAAGTGCAGCAAACTCTCGTGGATGGCTTCTTCCCACAGGTGGGTATTCAAGAGCACCCTGTGCAACGCTCTCGTGGCGCATTGACGCAAATGGGCTTGCCCTACGCGCAAGATGCCGCCGTTACTCGCCACATTGCTGCATTTTTAAGTCGTCAGAGCAACGCTGCGGATCAAGCGTTTGCCGAGTATGCCTGGCATGCCAGCAGAACCTGAGTTTATCAAGCCTACTGCCGTGTTATTCAATGGTGGCGTACTTAAGTCGTCTCTGTTGTCAGACCGTCTCTTTAGTACGATTAATAGTTGGTTGACCTCTGCTAATGCAAGTTCGGCTAAAATGTTAACTGGGCTCGACTTAGACCTAGCTGTTGCAAGTGGCGCAGCTTACTATGGCAGTGTTCGTCGTGGACAAGGCGTTCGTATTCGTGGTGGTATCGCATCCAGCTACTACATTGGTATTGAGAGCGCGATGCCTGCTATTCCTGGCATGGCTCCACCAATGGAAGCGCTTTGTGTTGCTCCATTTGGTATGGAAGAAGGCAGCAGTGTCGACGTACCAAGCCAAGAGTTTGGTTTAGTGATCGGACAACCCGTTCACTTCCAATTCTTTGGTTCGACAATACGTCGTGAGGACGATGCTGGCTTGCATCTTGATTACTGGAAACCAGAAGAGTTAGAAGAGCTACCTGAAATTCAAGTCACTCTGCCAGTATCAGAAGGGAGAAGCAGTGGCGAAGTCGTACCTGTTACCCTATCTTCTCGAGTTACCGAGTTAGGAACGTTATATCTCGAAGCAATCGCATCAGATAACGGTCAGAAATGGCATGTCGAGTTTGACGTGCGCGAAGATGTTTAGTGTTAGGCTGAACAGATTTGTATTCTGATAAACCTCTATTTCAAACGGCACTTTTTAGTGCCGTTTGTCTCTTCTCCTTACCTGATTGGAGCGTATCATGGCCTCTTCTCAATATTTAGTCGGTATCGATTTAGGTACAACCAATACCGTTGTCGCGTTTTGTGAAATTCAAGATGACCTATCGAACGCCCCTGTAGAACTGTTTGAAATCGACCAGCTGGTGGGGCCAGGAGAGGTCGTGAGAAAGCCACTCCTGCCGTCTTTTCGCTATCATCCTGCATTACAACAAATATCTGATGCCGACTTAACTCTGCCTTGGGAACACTCAACCGTCTCTGGCGATCTTGCTAGAGTCATCATTGGTGAATGGGCACGTGAACTTGGTGCTAAAGTCGAGGGACGCCAAGTCTCCAGCGCTAAGAGCTGGCTGTCACATCAAGGCGTTGACCGCGAAGACGATATTTTACCTTGGGCAGGCGCTCCAGATGTGGAAAAAGTCTCAGCTGGTTATTGCCAGCGCCAGTTACCTCAACCACATTCGTCAAGCATGGAACCATCGTCATCACTACAATAAATTAGAAGATCAAGATGTCGTCATCACCGTCCCTGCTTCATTCGATGAAACTGCGCGAAAACTCACGTTAGATGCGGCAAAACGTGCGGGTCTACCACGCGTTCACTTGCTCGAAGAGCCTCAAGCCGTGTGTTACGACTGGTATTCGAGACATAAAGAAACGGCTTCCCAAGAACTCGCGCAAATACCCCTTATGCTGGTGTGCGATGTCGGCGGTGGTACCACCGATTTAAGTCTCATTGAAGCTAAACATGATGAGGATGACAATCTACAACTGAACAGGATTGGCGTTGGCGAACACCTAATGCTGGGGGGAGACAATCTTGACCTCGCCCTCGCCCATATGGCAGAGCAACGATTCAATCAAAGTAAAAAACTCAATGCGGCCAGTTTGACCAAGCTCATTCAACAAACCCGGAAGGCCAAAGAAACCTTACTGTCTGACTCCGCGCCTGAAGAAATGAAAATCACCATGCTCGGCAGCGGATCACGTCTGATTGGTGGCACAAAAAGCGTCGCTATTAACAAGGAAGAGGTCCATCGTATTGCTTTAGATGGATTTTTCCCTACCACGTCATTTGGTGAGCTTCCTGATAAAAAACGCAGTGCCGTGGTCGAGTTTGGCTTACCTTATGTCGCCGACCCAGCCGTGAGTAAACACGTTTCTGAATTCTTGCACCTTCACCAAGAAGTGGCTAAAGAAGCATTGCGCGACGGTCGTGACCCGGCAATTCCAGTTGGGATCTTATTAAATGGGGGCGTATTTAACAGCCCACTGATCACCAGAAGAATGGTTGATCTTATTGAGGGCTGGAAAGGCGCTCCAATCACGTTGCTCAATAACCCCCACCCCGATTGGTCTGTTGCTCTTGGTGCGGTGGCATTTGCGAAAGCTCGACGCGGTGCACAGCTCAAGATCGGCGGCGGCAGCGCTCGCTCTTACTTTCTACACTTACAAGAAAAAAACAAATCCGGGCAAGCTCTGTGTTTGCTCGCTAAAGGCACCGATGAAGGACAAGAAATCCGTCTTTCTGGCCGCCGATTCTCGCTGACTTTGGGAGAGCCAGTAAGGTTTAACCTGCTAACCTCAACCCATGATTTCTTTGGGCAGCATCAAAAAGTCCAAAATGGTATTTTGGTCAACATTGACCCTGACCAGTTTTCACCGCTTCCGCCCTACATTAATACGTTACAGGGTGACAATATCACTCTTGCAGAAAACCAAAAGCAGCGGGTTGAAGTTCAGCTTGCCTGCCAACTCACAGAAGTGGGGACGCTTAAAGTTGAGTGTGTTAGCGTCAGCGATGAACAACAGCGATGGGAGCTTGAGTTTGAAGTACGCAATAAGCAAGCCGATCAGGAGCAAGTCAATGCTCACCCGGGGTTAGAAGCTTCTCAAGCGCTGGTTTCTCGACTCTACAGTGGCAATAAAAATAGTGCCGACACCAAAGAAATAAAAACGCTAGGCAAAGAACTAGAAAAGAAACTGGGTAAGAAAGAAGCGTGGGACTTCCACTCTCTTCGTTCACTAGTCGATACCTTTACTCTTGGTCGTAAGCGTCGCCGCCGCTCTGAACAACATGAGAAAAACTGGTTACGTCTGACGGGTTTTTGCATGCGCCCTGGCTTTGGGGACGCGACAGACTCTTGGCGCATGGAGCAACTATGGGGCGTTTATCAACAAGGGATCCAGTTCCAAAATAACCAAGGTTGGAGTGATTGGTGGGTCTTCTGGCGCCGTGTTTCTGGAGGACTGAATGAAGAACAACAAGAAGTTATCCTGAGTGATATAGCAAAATATCTCCACCCTGGAGCCATGAAAAATGCTAAGTCGTTCCAAACCGCTAAGGATAAGGGCTATGAAGCCATGGTTCGTTTATCCGCAAGTTTAGAAAACCTCTATGTGGATGACAAAGTGCTACTGGCCAGTTGGTATTTAAGTAAGATCATTAACCAACCACAGTTCTTGCAAGCTCACTGTTGGGCATTGGGTCGCTTGGGTTCACGCACACCGCTCTATGGCAGCCAACACAATGTTATTGCCAGAGAACAAGTTGAGCAATGGTTACCAAAATTGCTTGCGCTCGATTGGTCAAAAGAGTCAATGATTGGTTTTGCTTGTGTTTTAATGTGCCGTAAAACTGGCGATCGCTCGCTCGACATCGCAGACGACTATCGCGAACAAGTGTTAACCAAGCTTCGCCAAAGTAAAGCACCAGATAGCTGGCTATCGTTAGTTTCTGAGATTCAAACCTTATCTGAATCCGATTCCAAACGGGTATTCGGTGACGCACTGCCAGTTGGACTGCAACTTATTAAGCAATAACGTCAATAAACAATAACGTCAATAAGCAATAACGACAATAAGCAATAACGACAATAAGCACTAAACTCAGTAAGACTAAGTTCAATAAGCAAACAAAGGAACGGCGGCGTTTATTAATCATCATAAACCGCCGTTCCTTTTAAACGACTAAAATTCGTAACTTACCGACCCTGCCAGCTTATTATTAGTGCCATAATCGTCTTCGGCTAACACGCCAAAGAAGTTAAACGAGGTATGACGGCTAAGCTTATAACTGAGTCCCAATCCACCCCAGTAACTGCGATAGTTGTTCGAACCCATCGAACCACCAGCAAAGCTCAGCACACTCCAATCTGAGTCCTCAATAGGACGAACACCAAACATCCCTAAGTACGCGCCATGTGTTTGGCTACGCATGAGCACAAATTCATTTTCAACCTCTTCTGACGGTACTGCCATTTCCCCATCGTTATAACTATAGCCAGCCATAGGAAAAAGCATCCATCCCGCAGGAGCAATATCAAAATAACTCAGCGGTATGTATGTCCCTATACTGTAATTGTTTCTATAGCTCTCGTGCTCATAGTCGGTACGGCTGAAATTAAAATTGACGATTCCTAACTCAAATAACCACGATCCACCCAATCTCCACTCATACGGTTTCGTTATAGCGAGCATTAAGCATTCTCGCGTCATCTAAACCAATGGAACCTGAAACAAACGAAGAGTCTGAATACCCCGCCCCCACTTTGGTGACAATTTTGGTCGGATCTTCGTGGTGTTTTTCATCCGCAGATACACCAGTTGCAACCAGCAAGGCGAACACCACGCCAAACCCAACAGTTTTAAGCATATAGCGGAACACAAACGTCACATTATGGAGCGCTGATTTTTCTCTCATTACAGATTTCTTTCTCATATACCTTGGTACAAAAACAAAAACGCCCCTCACTCAGTGAAGGGCTTTACCGTTAACAGATTCTCTCTTGAATCCTGTCTACAGTGCTTTATCGACTAGTACGCGTAACTGACGCTAATAACGTGAATTCGATTGGTATCTACACTGCCTGTAAAATATTCAGTCCCTGCGACACTATAATTAACATCTTGCGTACCCAAATGGCGGTATTGATAGGCAATACCAATACGGTCACCGTTGGAACGAGTTTTCTCAGCCCCAAGACCTAATGACCAATTAGGGCCTATCGGCAAAGCAGGCGTCATATTTTCAACGTCATACATTTTCGAGTCGTAACGTAAACCCGCTTGGTAGGTCCAGTCACTTTGAGAATACGCTAACGCAGTACCGACGCTGTACACATCATTGGCTTTATCATCGAAATCAGACCACAGCTCTACACCAGTCATGGCTTTAAACGTCAGTTGTTCAGAAATTTTGTGCTGTACACCTAAGTCAAATCGCGAGGGCCACGTTGCTGAATCTAAATATGCGTCTAAGCTGGGTACGCCAATATCACTCAAATCATGCTTAACACGGTGCTTATAGTTGGCCGACAAGAAAGTCGACTCAGAAAGATCGTACATGGCAGACAACATAAAGCTTGCCGCGGTTGAATTACCTTCATTGTCAATGTGAGCATTGGCAGTAGAGTCGATAGAGGTCATCAAATGCTGAACCACCACAGCCCCACCTAGCGACAAATTATCGCTAGCTTGATAGCCTGCGGAAAGGTGTAGATTTAACGCCTCTTGTGAGATGGAATTAATCTGTTCATAGCCAATTAGTCCGCCAGTGTAATCCATACCTAGACCGCCATCGCCATGTAGCGAGGCACCCAGCACCCAACTGTCATTGACACGCTGAGCGTACGCTAGGCTCGGGACCAATGAGCGAGTTTTACCATTGCTAGAAAGGGAGTCACCACCCTCATTTTTACCATTGTGCTCAGTGTAGGCATCTAGGTATTGAGCCCCTACAGACAAACTAGACTCGGTTATCGCCGTTAACCCCGCAGGGCTCGTAATGGCGGCGCTAGCATCAATACGGTTAGAAACGTTCCCCACACCAGCAGAAGAGACACTATCAAACGTCGCCACTTCATGAAGCAAGATGCCCCCTGCAAATGAAGAAGAGGAAAATACAGCGAGTAACGCGATGGTTAAATTGTTTTTTTCATCGATGGGGACTCAATTATTAAAATTGCGCCCATCCTAGCCAAAAACCCCCTACCACTTTGCACTCTCAGTGCAACATAACTAAATAACCATAAAATCCGTAAGCATTTCGTTTTCGTGTGATCAACGTCAATCAAGCTCCACAATACATAAGTTGTGGTTATATTTCATATAACCACAACTCGATACATCTCACTGTATCAACGAATTATAATCACAGCACACCCGCCCTATAGGGCTATCAGCCTTTCCTAAGATATAGGCTATAGGCAATGACCAGATCAAAGGCCGTTAATGAACGTTCAACATGCCCTTCAAAGCCACTATCACGCAACAAGAGCATTAGCAGACAAGCTAATAGAGAAAGGTCTAGTGGTGACGATTCCAAAAGGTAAGTTTCTATGCTTTCAGGATCAGCCAACCAATGAAATTATTGTTCCCTTACGAGGCGTGCTTGGGTTCTGTCCCACCATCGATGAAGGAACCACACTGAGTTATAACCTGATTACGCCGGGTATTGTGATTAATGATGTCCCACTGATATTGGGGCAAAGTACTCAATCTGACATTCAAGCGATGACGGACTGTAAAGTCTTAACACTGCCTTTTCCTGTGGTCGAAACACTATTAGACACGTGCTGTGCGTTTTCAAAAATGCTCAATCTATCATTAGCAAAAAAACAACGATTTTGTTTAACGCTGTTTCGGCTTCGTGGAGAAAAGAACACGCAATTAAAAATACAACTCGCGATGCAAGCCATTACCGATGTGACCAGTGATGGCTCAATCCCATTGAACATCAGCACGCTGGCATCATTACTGAATATGTCTCGCAACACCGTAGGGCGTTATATTAGTCAAGCCATCGTGGCAAAAGAAGTGATCAAAGTTGATATTGGCTATCGCCTAATTACTCCGGTTACGACCTACAACCAACAGCGGGTTGCTTGACACCCTGCCTTACCCTTCACATGCTGGGGAGGATTTGAACCACGACTCAGCCGTTAACGGTCATGCAGACGCCATTTACAACAAAGGCCTAGCGAAGTCGCTAGGCCTTTGTATTCACAACAGATAGGCTTGAGCGCACCTTTTTAACCATTGTGTATAATTATAGTGTCATTCTAACCGTATTATTTGGCGACAAAAGACAAAGGGATCTCGACCAATTGAGGCCCTTGGTTCATTGGATACACCAAGTATTCGCCATGGTATTTAACCTTGGATTTGTAATCGGTACGTTTGTGCAGCATAAAGCCCGCTTCATACGCTTTAGTAATAAACTCAGCATGATTGCCACGAACAAACCAACTCATCGGTTTAACTAATTTCTCACCATCAAAGCAGTCATCACACTGATTTGCGCACAAGGCAAATGAGTTTTGACCGTCGGTAAAGAATTGCACCTTACTTCCATCCGTTAGGATTTCTGATGTAGTGACGCCCCAATCCGCCTGCTCCATTTGCTCTAGGAACGCTTCGATCATCGCGTCAGTGACGACTTTAGTTTCGCTGCCAAAAAATTCACTGTAGTAAGCGGCTATACGACGAAAAGTAGACTCTAACATGGCATCATTGCCTTTAGAGCGCCCCATTTTTTGCCAACGAATGATATCTGGCGCAACCACTTTATGAAAACGCTGCGATTTAATACTTTTCGTGACCCAACGTAGTAAAAACAGGTTGTTTGACGTTGGTGAATCAATGACCTTTCCACTTTGATGCCCTTGAGTGAGTTCTTCAAGTGCACTGTTTACTACGTTTTGAATTTCTGAATAATACTCAGACATTATGCTTTTTTTCCTAGTGTCCAATATAAGCTTAGCGGATAATACCGAACAAATGGTCATTAATACAATCATTGGCCAAACTGTTCCTGCTGGGAGCGTCGCAACAATTGCGCCTACCACCGAACCAGTACCAAATCTCAACGTTCCTGCGAGGGAAGAAGCGGTGCCTGCCATCGTTGGGTAGCCACTAAGCAACAGCCCCATAGAGTTACTACCAATCGTAGACAACGTCCCAATAAATAGCATCACAAATGGCACAATTCCCCAGATACCCAAATCCAAAAAGCCACTTGCTAATAATCCTAGTCCGGCAAACAGTTGCACGCTTAGACCAAACTTTAGCATGCCATGAAGCCCCACTTTTTTAACCAAACGACCATTAATACTAGTCATAATGATCATCGTCACGATGTTCAAACCGAACAAATAGCCAAATTGATCTGGCGTGACTCCGTAAATATCGATGTAAACGAAGGAACCTGCGGTCAAAAAGGCAAACATACCAGCAAATGAAAAGGCGCCGGAAAACATTAACCCCATAGCCACTGGGTTTTTACACAAGCGGGCATAATTTTTAAGGGTAGTTCTAAATCGTAAAGGTTGACGATTTTCCGGTGCTAGCGTTTCTGGGATTTTCCATAGTACCGCAGCAATAACGACGACCGAGAATGCCGTTAGCAACCAAAAGATCGAGCGCCAGCCAAACCAAATCGCCAAATGACCGCCTATCATTGGCGCGACTAACGGCGCTAAGGTAATCACCAATGTGACAAACGACATAGTGCGAGCAAAGTCTTCTTTGTCGAACATGTCTCTCACAATGGCTTGAATAATAACGGCAGCAGCGGCTCCAGCAAATCCTTGCGCCGTTCGCACTAACGTCAGCGACTCGATACTCGTTGTTGTCGCGCTCACCGCAGAAGCAATACCAAAAAAGAACACCCCAAACAGCAAAATCGGTCTACGACCAAAACTGTCGGCCAGTGGACCATGTAAAAGCTGACCAAGGGCAAAGCCAGGCAGTGTAGACCGTTAGCGTGATTTGTACTGCACCAGCATTAACGCCAAAATCTTTGGCAATAGCAGGCATCGCAGGTAAGTACATATCGATGGCGAGTGGTGTCAACGCCCCTATTGCGCCTAATACTAAAAATAATAGTAAGCCCAATTGAGGTGTTTCGGGGGACGATCGCGATTCAGAACTCATATAGCTCCTAGGTTATGGCGTTATTTTTCAGCACTCCTTGCTGTCAAATACACTCAACAACTCAATCACTCCGAATTGAGTTAACCATTTGTTGTTATCTGTTATTTGTTGTTATCTGTTATAGAGGTTTACTCTAGTGCTATGGGTTACCCGTGGGTAGCAGCAAGTCATTACATGCAGATACTAACAATATAATAAGTGCCATACTCATGAAAAGGCATAACACTTATTACGAACGCTACAATGATAGGAAGGACGAATTCATTGCAGCAACAACACATTCTCGTTTGTTACTTTTTCCAGATTGAGTCCACTTCTTCTTGAGTCAGGTAACGATACTCACCAAGCTCTAACTCTTCATCCAACTCAATTTCACCAATTCGTTCACGGTGCAGGGCTTCTACTTTATTGCCAAGCGCAGCAAACATACGCTTCACCTGATGATATTTACCTTCATGAATCGTTAGCAGCACTTCTTTTTCTGCTCTCACTTCTAAGTGAGCAGGTAACGTTAGTCCTTTTTCACTGCGAAGCTGAATGCCTTCTTTAAACTTCTCGACATAATCCTCTTCAACTGGCTCATCAAGCCACACGCGATAGGTTTTTTCGCATTTGTGTTTTGGTGAAGTAATTCTATGTGACCATTGACCGTCATCTGTAATCAGAACAAGGCCGGTGGTATCCACATCTAAACGCCCAGCAAAATGTAGCGCGTCCATTTTAATTTCATCAAGCAGCTCAAAGGCCGTTTGATTTGATCCATCTTCATGAGAACACACAAACCCTTCAGGCTTGTAGAGCATAATGTAACGAGGGCCTGTAACCGTAATTTCACGCTCTTGCCACTCGACGCAGCACTGCTCAGTAACCTTAACGGAACCACTCTTTTTTTCTCGCCGTTAACGGTCACTTCCCCTTTGCGTAAAAGGATGGTTGCCTCTCTACGGGTGACACCTAGCGAATCACACAAAAATTTATCTAAACGCATGAATACCTCAATCTGGTTAAGTTCGCTATTATATGGGCTTTTCATTCAGATGTAGAGTCAAACTCACTCATATGTACACACTTCGTCCATATCAAGCCGACTCCGTAAAAGCGGTCGTGCATTATTTTCGCAAAAACGACACGCCAGCGGTCATTGTCTTACCCACTGGAGCCGGAAAAAGCCTCGTTATCGCTGACTTGGCTCGATTAGCTCGTGGGCGTGTGTTGGTGCTGGCGCACGTCAAAGAGTTAGTCGAACAAAATCACGCCAAATATGAAGGCTATGGACTCACCGGATCCATTTTTTCTGCCGGATTAGGACGAAAAGAAACCTCAGAGCAAGTGGTCTTTGCTTCCGTTCAATCTGTTGTTCGAAACCTTGAACACTTTGCCAACCAATTTTCACTATTGGTGATTGATGAATGTCACCGTGTCCCTGAAGTAAAAACCTCTAGCTACCAAAAAGTCATTACGCATTTAAGTGAAATTAATCCCGGCATCAAAATTCTCGGTCTTACTGCTACCCCCTATCGGCTTGGCGTGGGTTGGATTTATCAATACCATACCAAGGGCTTAGTACGTAGCGACGAACCTCGCTTCTTTAAAGATTGTATATTCGAGCTTCCTATTCAGTACTTGCTTGATGAAGGGTTTTTAACGCCCGCCAAACTCATTGATGCGCCCGTGCTAAGCTACGACTTCTCACAACTCAAGCCTACGAGCATGGGGAAATACAAAGAATCGGAACTTGACTTAGTTATCGAACAATCTAAACGCGCGACGCCACAGATTATCGAGCAAATTATTCGTTACAGTGAAGATAAGCAAGGCATCATGATCTTTGCCGCCACGGTTCGTCACGCGCAAGAAATCCTATCGCTTCTACCTAAGCAAGGCAGCCAAATTGTGATTGGTGATACACCAACTCCCGAGCGAGACAGCATCATCAATGACTTCAAAGAAAAACGGCTTAAATATTTGGTGAATGTTTCTGTGTTAACCACGGGCTTCGATGCTCCCCATGTTGACCTCATTGCGATTCTTAGACCAACCGAATCTGTCGGTTTATATCAACAAATTGTTGGTCGCGGGCTAAGGCTCTCTGAAGGAAAAACCGAGTGTTTAGTTCTAGATTATGCTGAGTAATACCTACGATTTATATCAACCGGAAATTGGCAACCCTAAACCCGATAGCGACTCTGAAATAATTACCATCCCTTGCCCTGCCTGTGGGTTTAACAATAACTTTTGGGGGAAATTGGATGCTAACGGCTTCTTGCTTGAGCATTTTGGCCGTAAATGCCAAGGCTACTTCACCGACGAAGAAACCAAAGAACGCGAACACTGCAACTATCGCTTTAGGGCTAAGTATTGCAATGAATGTGGCGCTGACAACGACATTGCCGCGCGAATTTGTCATGAATGCGATGCCACACTGGTTGATCCAGACAAAAAACTAAAAGAGGCACTTAGCCTTAAAGATGCCTTAGTATTTGAATGTGTCGACATGCAGCTTTCTGTTCATAAAGATGACAAAGGAAAAAATAGCCTACGCATTGCCTACATTGGTGAGAACGACGCTCAAGTGAGCGAATTCTGGTCCCTCAATACCAAAAAACAAAAAGCGTTATTTTTGGCGAAGTTTGTACGACCGCATCTCGCCGATAAACACCGCGAATTTGACGCCACATCACCAACTAAAATCGTCAATAATCAGCATCGTTTCCGTCTTCCTACGTTTATCATTGCGAGAAAAAGTGGCCGATTTTGGAAGTTACGCGATAAGATTTTTTCGGACGAATTGAAGTAACGGTATTCAGCTTCTATTCATATTGAAAACTCTATACTTTGCGGTAGAGTAACCATTAACCCCAATCATAGGTGAGAGTCATGCACGTTCAACGAAACCGACGATTTTCGACATCTTTATTGCCTGTATTCGCGCTTTCTTTATTTTGGATGGCTCCAATTACTGCTCACGCTGCATTTTTGTCAGACTCACCCAATGGTCATGAGCTCGTGCAAGACGTTGAAACAGGCGGCGCACATGTCGAGTTTGATGAAGACCAAGAAGAGGTATATGACGCCGTTCAAAGAGGCTTAATCAAACCTTTTTCTGAGCTGTTCGCGACTGTAGAAAACGACCTGAATGGCCGAGTCATTAAAGTAGAGTTAGAAGAAGACGACGATGCATGGGTTTATGAGCTAAAATTGATGCATAATCAAGATATTATCAAAGTCGAATATAACGCGACGACACTTGAGTTAATGGAAATAAAAGGCCATAACCTTCAACAAGTCATCAAAAAATAATACCAAGCTTATATAAATTATAAGAGACGATATTCATGAAAATTCTCGTAGTCGAAGACGACCCAAAGTTGGGTGAACAAATTTTAAACACATTAGAAAATGCGGGCTGGGTACCGGAACTCTCACAAGATGGTATTGATGCTCTCTATCGTGCAACATCAGAAGAGTGGGATGTCATTGTTCTTGATCTTGGTCTACCCAAAATTGACGGACTCACCGTTCTTAAAGGGATCCGAGATGAAAACATCAATACGCCTGTCGTTATCCTTAGTGCCCGAGATACATTAAGCCAACGTGTTGAAGGTCTAAATGCTGGCGCCGATGACTATTTAACCAAGCCATTCGAAATGGTGGAGCTGATTGCCCGTATTCGAGCGCAATTGCGTCGTGCTTCTGGAAACGCCTCTCCCGTTATGCAAATTGGTGATCTTAGCCTCGACACTCGCTCGTCTAAAGTCATGTGGCAAGGCCAAGCGGTAAGCTTAACGGCGCTAGAATATAAAGTCGTTGCGTATTTCATGCACAACGCAGAGAAAGTCATCTCACGAACAGAGCTTGTCGAGCACATTTATAAGCAAGATTTTGATCGTGATTCCAATACTGTTGAAGTGTTTATCGGTCGGATTCGTAAAAAAATATCACCGAAAATCATTAAAACGGTTAGAGGACTAGGGTATCAACTGAATGCCTAACACAGATGCATCAACGACCCGAACTTCGGCAATAAAAGCTGAGTTTAAAAAACTCAGCTTAAAAACTCGCTTACTACTGGCCGCAACATTGTGGCTATCTGTCATGACGATTGCAGCGGGTATTATGATTCCCGGCTTGGTACGAGAATACTTGGTTCAAGATTTAGAAACTCAGTTAGGTCGTTCCATGGACGAAATAGCCGCCAACCTTGAAACCAACAAACAAGGTAATCTCGTGCTAACGGCTCGCCTCTCCGACCCGCGTTTTAATCAACCCTACAGCGGGCTGTACTGGCGTATTAACACCGATTCCGACACACTGCGTTCTCGTTCACTTTGGGATAAAAACATCTCAGAAGAAGAACGCGCTCACACCACGTCATACTACGGCGCCAAAGACGAAAAGCTCGTCACCATTAAACGGACCATTTTTCTTCCCGACATTAGTGACGGCGTCACTATACTAATTGCCCAAGATGAAGCGCCCATCGATAAAGCGCTGCATGTTCTCACCAATCAAGTTTGGGTGTTATTGGGCATTATGGTCGTCGGCATCCTTAGCCTTGTTGTTGCCCAAGTTAGCTGGTCTCTACGACCGCTAACTAAAATGCAAAAAGAACTTAAGATGTTAAGAAATGGCGAACGCCAGTCGTTAGATGAACAGTACCCGAAAGAAATAGCCCCACTCGTCAACGACCTCAATGCGCTCATTTTTCACTATCAAGAGCTACTTGCCAGAGCCCGTAATCATGCTGGTAATCTCTCCCACGCACTAAAAACACCGCTTTCTATCCTTAAAAATGAACAAGCCAATCTAAGCGAAGAAGACCGTGATAGGCTCGCCCCTGCATTACTGCAAATTCAATCACAGATAGATTATCATTTAGGACGTGCTCGCATGGCTTGAGTGCAATGAACATCTTATCGGTAAAATCAAATCCCAGTGAACGCGTGGATGCCATTTCTCTGGCATTCGATAAAGTCTATGCTGAGCGTGAGATCATACTCATCAATGAACTTGATACTGAGCTATTCGTTTCTGTTGAGAAAACCGACTTAGACGAAATGCTCGGTAACTTAATAGAAAATGCTTATAAGTGGGGAAAGAGCCTGGTTCGAGTACATTCAGCCACATTAAGCGACAACATGATTCAGATCATCATCGAAGATGACGGCATCGGCATCCCAGAAGAACAATGTCGCAGTGTGATAAAACGCGGTGTTCGCTTGGATGAAACGACACCAGGCACCGGCTTTGGGGCTTAACATTGTCAGCGAGATGGCACATGGTTACCGAGGAGAATTAGTCCTTTCTGCAAGCAAATTGGGTGGTTTACAAGCAACCCTTACCCTACAAGCCGTAAAGGACTAAAAAATCAGTCAATCTTGGCTTCAAACTATTGCTCAGATGACTATTGGATGTTAGTATCCGCGCTCGTTTTGAGAGTATCTTAAGATACTTCAAAGCGTTCTATGTTCTAACTAGGTCGCTAAGATTAGAACGATATTTATTAATTTTACTATTTGAGAGTAAATACTATGAAATTCGAAGCAGTAGTACGTACTGAACTAGGTAAGGGTGCGAGCCGCCGCCTACGTCACGCTGGCAAATTCCCAGCAATCATCTACGGTGGTGAAGCAGCACCGATCTCTATCGCGCTTACGCACGATGAAGTGATCAACCAAATGGACAAGCCTGAGTTCTACGAAGCAATCACTCTATTGATTGACGGCGCAGAAGTTAAGGTTAAGCCGCAAGACGTTCAACGTCACGCGTTCAAGCCAAAAGTTGAGCACATGGACTTCATCCGCATCTAATTCCCTACCAAGGAATTAGTTGGATTAAATCCAGCCTTTTGCATAAAAAGATTCTCAGTCTTACCAACTAAGTAATCTAAAGAAATTCGAAACCCCGATGCTACCAACATCGGGGCTTCACCGTTTCTGGGGCTTAGAAAATCGAGTAACATTTCGATTGGTCATAGCCTTAGGAGCTAAACAGGTAAAAGTGAGAACACGAAAGATCACTATCGTGACAATATACCGTACTCACATGACTTGTATTCACTCCTATGCGCCCTCCCCCAATCTTGCCCTTTAAGTAACCCAATACTTTGTCACTGTGGTCCAAATAGCGTTTGTTCTATTCCGGTCATCATCCTCTTGAAAACGAGGGGCTTCCCAGACACATGACTCGCTTTAAATGGAAATGAATTCCCGATAATACGCTTAGCAAGATTCCAGTCTTTCAAAAGAATGACGGTTACTTTTTGTGGTGGTAAGTAACTGCCTTTATCTTGTGTTTAGGTACTTGGACAGAACCATCTTGCCGATCTATTCATTCAACTCACTTATGAACATAATTGTATCCAGCTTAAATTTATTAATACAAAGCTGTGTTAACACCCAATCATAAATTTTAATTATCATTTTTATAACCAATGATAATTTTTTAAATTCACTTTTCTCTCCTATACTTCTCCACATCAAAGCGAAACACGAAACAAATAATCAAATTACTTTTTGGAGAAAGTTATGAAAATGAATCACGTAGGTATCATGGTTGGCGACATGGACAAAGCGGTAGAGTTCTATACTAAAGCACTAGGCCTTCGCGTTGTAATGAATAACACTAAGGTAATCGAAGAGCGCGAATCTGCAATCGGTCGTATGTGTATCGCGGTATTCGGTGAAGGCTTCAAAGGTTTCAACATCGCTCACCTAGTCACAACAGATGGTATTGGTGTTGAAATGTTCGAAATGGTTGACCGTGAAGAGCGTCACAACGTTGACTTCTCTCGCCTAGGTATCTTCCACTTCTGTCTGCAACTACCAAAAGAACAATTTGAATCAGCAATCAAGCGTGTAGAAGAGTTTGGCGGTAAAGTACGCATGGATATCCACCGTTATCACCCAGAAGATGATTCTAAGCAAGCACAAATGGTGTACCTAGAAGACCCGTTTGGTAACCTATTTGAGTTCTACTCTCACTCTTACGAAGACACTTACGCTTCTGATTACGAGTAATTCTCTCACTCACTAAATAGACATTATCAATGCCCACTGGATATCTGATCTCGTGGGTATTGTCGTTTTACTATCAACATGATTTTGGAGCACAATTATTTTTGAGCTGAGGACTCACGCGCTGGTGTCCCTAAAGGAGTATTGATTCCGTGCACATAACACCTCTGGACAAAAATGTGTTACCGGCTTTTGCTATTTCTACTTTGATTGCATGAATTAAATTATCATACTTATAAAATCAGCTTCCGGATAATCAACTAATGAACTTCTAGAAGCTGACTTTGAAAATGATATTCAGAAAAGATTCAGACCAAAAATGTCCTTAACATTGAACAGCACTTCCGATGTTTTTGCTCTAGATACTTGGCTTCCCTTGACTAAAATATCAACCAGTTGAGCTTTATCATTCAAAAACTGTCTTCTTCTATCTCTTATTGGTCGAAGCGTTTCCTGCAGGCACTCTTCCAGTACCTTTTTCGTTGTGCCGTCGCCAAGCCCCCCACGTCTATAGTGTTCTTTTAACTGCTTGACGTATTCCTGATCAGAATGAAAAGCATCAAGATAGGTAAACACAACATTTCCCTCAATCTTGCCGGGGTCTTCGACCTTTAGGTGGTTGGGATCGGTATACATCAATTTTACAGCTGCGGATATTTCTTTTTCAGTAGCCCCGAGATTAATAGCATTGCCCATCGACTTAGACATCTTATTTTTTCCATCTGTACTAGGAAGCCGTGATGCATTACTTAATAAAGGTCGACACTCACTTAAAACATTGCGCCCCGCTAGTGAATTAACCTTTCTCACAATCTCATTAGTTTGTTCAAGCATTGGTAACTGGTCATCTCCTACTGGAACTAAAGATGCATTAAACCCAGTTATATCAGCCGCTTGAGATATAGGGTATGTTAGAAAACCTGCTGGTATAGAGCGTTCGAACCCTTTGTTTTGTATTTCACTTTTAACGGTCGGATTTCGTTCTAGCCGACTGATAGTTACGAGGTTACTGTAATACATAGTCAACTCAGCGAGGGCTGGGAGTTGTGATTGAAGGCAAATAGTGGTTTTAGAGGGGTC
Source organism: Vibrio sp. GJ43-1 (assembly GCF_055808835.1). Taxonomy (NCBI): domain Bacteria; kingdom Pseudomonadati; phylum Pseudomonadota; class Gammaproteobacteria; order Vibrionales; family Vibrionaceae; genus Vibrio; species Vibrio sp. GJ43-1. Next base: position 2,090,932 of record NZ_CM147884.1, read on the forward strand.
GATACCAACAGCCAGATAATCAGCAACGACATTTAGAATATTAGATGATACTTTTTTTGGATTGTGAGCATTATCAGTAAGACCTTGCATGTCAGCAACGAGGATCGTTTGCTCATGATCTGCCTGTAAAGCTATGCGCTGCTTTAATGAACCGACGTAATGACCGAGATGCAAAGAACCTGTAGCTCTATCACCAGTCAAGATGATTTCTGGTTTATCATTATGTTGCTTTGTATTCATGTTATATCTCCTAGTTAAAATAGATCGCTACTGGAGATACAAAAGAAATTACAGTCTTAGCTACCTCCCAGCAGCTTAAGAATGTAAGAATTCCGTGCCGCTCTAATTAGAGCGCCACCAGAAGAAGAATGATGTGGTACTTGATATGTATTTCATACAAATAACCTAACAGTTACCGTTTTGAAGTTCAACTATTGAAATAGTTTACCCATAGAAAAAATAATGATGAAACACTATTAACGAGGAAGATAATTAACGTGCTCTAAAACACTTTGGGGCAAAAGTGAGTCAAGTCAAAGCAACGATCGCGGATACGGAAACGCCCAAAGTTATTAGCTTTAGGCGTTTCTTCTAACAAACTTGGTTACGACAAACCGAGCTTAAAGTGTCATATGCAGAATTGGAAAGGGTTTTCCCATATCATCAAGTGGCGAGCGCGAAACGACTTTGAACCCCATATGATCGTAGAAACCTACTGCCTGTGGGTTTTGTTCATTTACATCGACTTTGGTTGCACCTAACTGCTCAATTGCGTATTGCAGTAGTCTCTTACCTATGCCTTGCCCTCTTACCTCGTTTGAGATGAAAAGCATTTCAATCTTTGAGTCGTGGTTACCCACGAAACCTTGAATTGAACCACTTTCATTTTTCACACATCTTAAAGTGACAGCGGGAAAAGCCTGCTTAATGATAATTGGTTTAAAAAACTCAATATCTTCTTCTGTTATGAAGTCATGAGTCGCTCGGACTGAATTTTCCCAAACATTAAGCATTTCTGCGTAATTTTCAGGAAGCACATTTTCTACAATCATTGGGTTTTCTCTAAAGTTGACTGAAATTTATGTGCAGCCGCGAGAGTGCACTCTACCAACAAAATATATGTCCGTCTATCTAGCGATCTAACGTCGACATTATTTTCATTTGGGAAAAGATCAATAATCAACACTCGTATAAGTAGCGAGGCTAACACCGATTGTTACATAAACGAGTTAGTTTCCATCACCTCCTAAATATGGCTTTCGTGATACCTACCACCCTTTCAAAACGCGGGCATTTTTACTTAGTAATACACACAAAAATGCCCAGTCAATTGACTGGGCATAGCAACTATATTTACTGATAGGAGACGTTAGATAGCCCAACCACCTGCATAGAAAACAACTAACACTAGGGTAATAAGCACAATACCCAGATTCAGTTTCTTCCATTCGCCAGAGAAAAGACGGCCAACAACGAGGCACAAGAAACCCAGCATGATGCCTGTTACGATGTTACCGATTAGAACAATGAATACTGCACACACCAAACCTGATAATGCATCAACTGAATCATCAAAATTCAGTTTACGTACGTTACCTAGCATCAGTAATCCCACGTACATTAACGCAGGTGCTGTTGCGTATGCTGGCACTAAATAACTAATTGGCGCTAAGAATAATAGAAACAGGAACAGCACACCTACCACGACGGCGGTAAGACCGGCTTTACCACCAGCCGCCGTACCCGCGGCTGATTCAATATAAACGGCTGCAGGCGCACCACCCACCGCACCAGAAACGATACTCGACACCGAATCTGAGGTTAGCGCTTTACCGCCATCAATAATATTGCCGTCTTTATCAAGCAGATTGGCTTGACCCGCTACTGCTCGAATTGTGCCAGTGGCGTCAAAAATAGCGGTCATGACCAAGGCCAACACACTCGGTAGAACGATTGGATTGAGTGCCCCCATGATGTCCATCGTCCCCATCAGAGAGCCCTCACCTCCAATGCTAGGTAACGCGAAAAATCCCTGATATTGCACAGCAGGATCAAAAATCAGGCCGAACACAGAAATCGCAACAATAACAAAAAGAATGCCACCAGGAACCTGACGCTTTTCAAGTCCAAAAATAGCGGCAAGACCCAGCATAGACATGATCACAGGAAACGAAGTGAACTCACCTAACGTGACTGGCAATCCCTCTACTGGGTTTTTGATTACTAGGCCAACACCACTTGCCGCGATTAATAGCAGGAATAAGCCAATGCCAATACCCGTACCGTGAGCAATCCCTTCAGGAAGGTTAGTTAGAATCCACTGGCGCACGCCTGTAACGGTAATGGCGGTAAAAATAACCCCCATTAAGAATACCGCACCCAATGCAACCGCATTGAAACGCCCTGCCCCAACACTAAGCTAAAAGCGGTAAACGCCGTTAATGAGATGGCACAACCAATGGCCATGGGTAGGTTGGCCCAAAACCCCATCAACATTGAACCAAACGCCGCCACCAAACACGTGGCGATAAAAACAGAACCTTGGTCGAAACCCGCCACACCCAGCATGCTAGGGACAACAATAACCGAATATACCATCGCCAAAAATGTCGTAAGACCTGCAACAACCTCTTGACGAACGTTACTTCCACGTTGTGAAATCAAAAAGAAATTATTGAGCCAACTACCCGTTGCAGTTGATGTAATCTCGGTCATGCCTATTCCTCGTTTCTATTGGGTCTCAGCCGTTCAATAGCGACCCAACAAAATGTTAGTAAAAATTTAAGTGGCGAGAAAATACACGTAAACGTTTGCTTGCGCAATAGGTAGAATCGAAGGTTTCATCTTTGATAGGAAAAAGCAGGATAACATGGCCCATAAGTGCCAAAAATTAACCAGCTAACACATTGTTTCATAAGCACTGCTGAGTTGTCACAGACATATCATTCACCCCTACACCTTCGCAGACAGTACGGCGAACTTAACTCGCCGCCATATTCACAGCAATGACCAACAACAATGCAGCAAAGATCTTTTTAATTGTCGACACGGGCAAGTGCTGGGTTGCTTTGGCACCTAATGGGGCTGTAAACCAAGATGTCGATACAATGCCTAATAGCGCCGCAGTAAATAGACAAACCCCACAAATCCATCGGCTAGAGCTAAGTCTCGGCTACCAGCAGTGATATACCCGATAGAACCAAATAGTGCGATGACAATTCCACATGCAGACGCACAACCTATGGCCTTTTTCATATTGACCGAAAAAAACGTCAATAACGGCACTAACAGTGCCCCACCCCCAATCCCAATCATGGCAGACAGACCACCCGTTATTGTAGTAAGGGCCGTTAGCACAGTTTTGTTGGGAATAGTTCGTTGTTTCGTTGTGTCACTTTTACTGCTCAACAACATCTTTAACGCGATGAGCACCACGCTTACCGCAAAGACTAAGCGAACGACTTGTTCTGGCAAAAGCGTGGCCAAAAAGCCGCTAATTAATGCACCAATTGCCACCCCTATCATGACCCAAGGAGCTAGGTCCCACGGTACATTACCGTTTTTATGATGAGCAAGTGCGGAAGAGGTAGAGGTAAATAAGATTGACGTTAAGGAAGTAGCAATTGCCGCGACGACCACTTGGTCTGAAGGCAAAACATTAAAGTGCAATAAAATACTACTCAGTACTGGCACGATAATCAGTCCTCCTCCTATGCCTAGCAGCCCAGCTAAAAAGCCAACACCACTTCCTAGAAGTAAGCAGTACATTACTAACAACAGCGTTTCACTCATCCGTTTATCTCTTTAATTAATGTGATAATAAGTATGCAAAAATAAACCGCACAAAAATGAGGTTTATTTTATTTAAGAAAACATATAGCCGACGAACAATACTAATTTCAAAACAAAATAGTTTCAAACAGTATTCATCATGAAAATTATTCATATTGAATGTGAAGTAAAAGCATTTTTCATCATCCATTAATATCCGTATAAATTCCTTAAGCAACAATTTCTATACAGCATCACATTAATGTTATTCCGGTCATAGCACGCTTTCATTAAAACTATTCGAGACGAAACAGCATTAATTTTAGACACTCATTTGGGACAATAAGTCATTATGAACACAGAAAATACACAGTTTTATTTTACGATTAAGAGTACTTGTCTCGATGAAAATTATCAGCCTTCTGACAACACTCGTATCACAACCAACTTTGCTAATCTAGCGAGGGGACGCAACCGACAAGAAAACTTACGTAATGCGTTAAAGATGATTAACAATAGTTTCAATGCCTTAGCTAGCTGGGACAACCCTAGTGCGGAGCGTTACTCTATTGAACTAGAGATCATTTCGGTTGATTTAGATATTGAAGGTACGGGTCAGGCATTTCCTTCAATTGAAGTTTTAAAAACAAATATTATCGACCATAAAACGAATGAGCGCAGCGAAGGAATAGTAGGAAACAACTTCTCCTCCTATGTGCGAGATTATGACTTTAGCGTCTTACTCCTTAACCATAATAAAGATCAACCACAATTTAGTGTTCCTGATAACTTTGGTGAGTTACACGGGAAATTATTTAAGCATTTCGTCAATTCCCCGACTTATCAAGAAAACTTTAATAAGCCACCAGTAATATGTCTGAGTGTTTCTGACAACAAGACCTATTACCGCACGGAAAATCAACATCCCGTGCTTGGGTTTGAATATGAGCCAAATGATACGTCGTTGACGGAGCAATATTTCAAAAAAATGGGACTCCAGGTTCGCTATTTTATGCCAGCAAACAGTGTTGCTCCGTTCGCTTTCTATTTCTTTGGTGATCTACTCAATGATTATACCAATCTTGAACTCATTAGCACGATTAGCACGATGGGCACGTTCCAAAAAATCTACCGTCCTGAAATCTATAATGCCAATGCTGCTGCGGGACAATGCTATCAACCAAACTTAAAAAACCAAGACCACTCATTAACTCAAATCGTGTATGACAGAGGTGAGCGAAGTCAGCTGGCGATTGATCAAGGGAGGTTTGCTGAAGAACACTTTATTAAGCCCTATAACATTGTACTTGAGCAGTGGTCTGCTCAAAATTTTCTTTAATGAACGAAATCTAAGCGGCATTGATTATGAAAAAACTATTACCCACTTCAACAGCTGGCAGTTTGCCTAAACCGTCTTGGCTCGCTCAACCAAAGACGCTTTGGTCACCATGGAAGTTGCAAGGAAGCGAATTAACTGACGGTAAACACGACGCCTTACGTGTGTCCTTACAAGAGCAGCAATACGCTGGGATTGATATCGTCAGCGATGGTGAACAAACACGTCAACACTTCGTCACGACATTTATCGAGCACCTCAACGGTGTTGACTTTGAAAAGCGTAAAACCGTTAAAATACGTGATCGCTATGACGCGAGTGTCCCTACCGTCGTTGGCGAGGTTTCTCGTCAAAAGCCCGTATTTGTCGACGATGCTAAACTATTACGTCAACAAACCAAGCAACCAATAAAGTGGGCGCTGCCAGGTCCAATGACCATGATAGACACGCTATTTGATGACCACTACAAAAGCCGCGAGAAGCTTGCTTGGGAATTTGCGAAAATTCTTAATCAAGAAGCCAAAGAACTCGAAGCCGCTGGTGTCGATATTATTCAATTTGATGAGCCCGCCTTTAATGTCTTTTTTGACGAGGTTAATGATTGGGGTATTGCGACTCTAGAGCGAGCCATCGAAGGATTGAAATGTGAAACCGCAGTACACATTTGTTATGGCTATGGCATAAAAGCCAATACCGATTGGAAAAAAACGTTGGGTTCTGAGTGGCGACAATACGAAGCCGTGTTTCCTAAGTTACAACAATCAAACATCGATATTATCTCGCTAGAATGCCATAACTCTCATGTCCCAATGGAGTTACTTGAACTGATCCGAGGTAAAAAGGTCATGGTCGGTGCTATTGATGTCGCCACCGAGTCAATTGAAACTCCAGAAGAAGTCGCAGATACTTTACGGCACGCGCTTAAGTTTGTGGATGCTGAAAACCTCTACCCTTGCACTAACTGTGGTATGGCACCTTTATCCCGCTCTATTGCAACAGCCAAGCTAAGAGCACTAAAAGCGGGCGCAGATATTGTTCGAAACGAACTCTTGAGCTAGCTCTCATAACTGACAAGCTAACTTCAGTCCAGTATGTCACCAGCTAGCGTTACGAAGCCGCTGGTGACATGCTTCATTGATAACATTAATTTACTACACATTGAATTAACTGAGTTTCTAGCGCTGAATCCACGTGGTCAGAAATAACCTCTATTCGGCTCTCAGTACTTTCATTTAATTCCACTTCGGTGAGTCCATCTACCGTCATGTTATAACCAAAGATGCCGTCTTTCGTAATAAATACCGCTTTCATTCTTTCGACATCCAGCCCAATCAAAAGGTTAATTAATCGCTTACGGTCAAAGTGTTTGTTGGGTGAAAATTTCCAGCCAACACTTTCAAACCCCTCCCCTTGGTTGGTCGCTTTAATAAGGCCACTTTCAGGCATCGGTAATTCAGAGGCAAGTGGTTTACTGTGCCCGTGGTGGTGAGCATGGGGTGGGTGCTCATGAATGCTGGTATCGCCCTCAAAGTCTGCAAATGGAATAGCGCCATGTTGCGTAAATATCACCTTTGTCATCGGGCGACCGACGTCTGCAACGTACGCTTGCAGTTTTTCCGCGTCGCCTGGTTGATAGAGATCGATTTTATTACCAACGACCGTATCGGCAATGGCAATCTGCTGATTGAACGTTTCATTACTGGTATAGCGGCTATCGGATAATTGACGCGCATCCACAAGAGTAACATTCTTTTGCAATGACAGGACGTTTCGATAGTGCTCTGTCGATAGCACTTGTAACACTTCTTTAGGGTGCCCAAGTCCCGTAGGTTCGATTAATAATCGGTCAGGTCGAGCTTCTGACAGTAATTGACTCAGTGCAATTTGCATCGGTAAGCCTGCCGTGCAGCACATGCACCCACCGGGAACTTCACGAATAAATACGCGCTGCTCTGCGTTTTTCTGGCCCTGCAGTAAACTGCCATCAACACCGATTTCGCCGAACTCATTAACCAAAATCGCCCAGCGTTCATCCTTTGGTTTGTGTTCCATTAATTCTACAATGGCCGATGTTTTACCTACACCCAGAAAACCAGTAATGATATTGGTTGGAACCGCTGAAATAGCTTGTTTATCAGAGCTCATTGGCGATTCTCCTATAGCCTTGCACTAGGGTATGGTTCGCGGAAACCACAGACTCAGAAAAGGCGGAATACTCAGGTGGTACTTTAGAAATGCTGTTTAAATCGAAGCCTGTACCAATATTGGTCATAGGGGGGACATGAAAACGCGCTGGCAGGTCTAACCCGTCCACCACACAGTTATGACGAATCACGCAGCCACTACCAATGACCGCATTAAACACCACGGAATTAAAACCAATAAACACATCATCACACACTTCGCAGGGGCCATGGATAATAGAGCGATGAGCAATGGATGAACGTTCGCCAATGATGACCGCCGCCCCCGATTTTGAGTGAATCACGACGCCATCTTGAATATTGGTATCTTGCTTTATCACAATCGCGTCCATTTCCCCCTTGTCGTTAACCTCGTCAGCGCGAATCACAGCATAAGGTCCAATGAAAACATTCGCTTCAATGATCACTTTGCCGCAAATAATCGCAGTGGGATCGATAAAGGCGGATTCTGACACCTCAGGTAAGTGTCCGGTTGGATTTCTTCTTATCATAGTCATTTTTTCGTAATTGGAGGATAAATGAAAAGCATACTGGCAACTGGCAACTGGCAACTGGCAACTGGCAACTGGCAAACAATAGATACTTATATTACAGCTCTGCAAGCACTCTTTATTTTGCGCAGTCATCACACACGCAGTTAATCTCAATTTGAGGGCTGACAACGGTAAACCCTTCCTGCCTTGCTTGAGATTGGAGACCGTTTATCGTTGCTGAATCAATAGCTTGCTCGCTAATTTTTTCACACTTTGAGCAAATTAAAAACTGAGCGATACCATGCTCGTGGTCACAAAGGATGCGTGAGCAAACGATATATTTATTGGACACACTCAGTTTATGAACTAACTGTTCACTCTCTAAAAAATCCAAAATACGATAGACCGACATCGCCTGAATATTCTGAGCCAAATGCTCTTTACAATAGTCCACCAATTGGTAAGCAGATAAGGCTTTATTGGCATTAACTAAAGCGTGCAGTACTAATTTACGTTTAGACGTTAACTGCTTTCCTCTCGACTTACAGGTTCGCTCTACGTGTGCAATGATGCCGTCGATATTTCGCATTTTCGCTACCTCAAGTCTAACGTGAGTAGCAATCGACGTTGGTCTGGCGTCGCTTCTGGCGATCGATGCACTAGCCCTGTGTCTTCATTTCCTTGCCAACCACTGCCTTTTAGTAAGGCAACGTCACCGCGTTCTATTTGGTTGATAGCATTTGTATTTTGATACAAACCTGATTGGTGATCGGGTAAACCAACACTGCCCGCCCCTAATTTGCTGCGATCAACATCCTCGTTACGTAACCACTGGGTTGCCGCACCCGCATAGGTTGTGACTAAGCGGCATGGTAAATGATCTACATGAAATTTTGGACACATTGGGCTATCAAGTGTGGTGAGTCGCAGCCCTGCTTCGTTTACGTCGAACAGACAACAAAACATATCAACAATTAACGCAATATCCTGACTCAGTTCATCTGCGCATGAATGGTCAGACAATTTGTTTCGAAGCCAAGCAGCGGTAGTATCTGGTGTCACCGTTTGCACCACAGATAACGCAACGCCATTTTTAAGCATTTCATCAATAGATTGAGTTAACGTTGCCTAGTAATGAACGTTGCCATACCGCGAGATTATGGTCTTGTTTATAAATATCGGAAAGAACGGTTGGCTGTGTCGCTTTGGCTAGTAAAGACGTTGCACTAACGATATTGGCTGGCTCTAAAGTATTTATCTCTGTAGCACTTATGTTCAAGCGGCTTATACTCATGCCTCTGCCTCCCAGCTAGGAAACGGGTCCGATAGCGTCAACCAATGGGATTCTCCGGCCGACATTTCTTGTTCATTTAATAAGCATTCATCGAGAGCTTGAGTCATTGCGACTTGATCAAGACCCTGACCAATAAACACTAATTCCTGTCGCATATCACCAAAGGGTTCTACCCAACTTTGTTGAATGTCTTTAAGAATTTCGGGATCTGTGGGCCATTGATTTGTCGGCGTAGCCTTCCAAAACAACCCAGCAAAACCATGGTTGCCAATGCCTCCAGCTTGGCTCCACTGCCCGGCGAACTCTGGGCGGGAAGCTAACCAAAAGTAACCCTTTGAGCGAATTAGCTTACCAAATCGTTCGGTATCATGAAGAAAATCATGAAATTTTTCTGGATGAAATGGACGGCGAGCTCGGTAACTAAAACTACCAATACCGTACTCTTCCGTTTCAGGTATATGCTCACCCCTTAGCTCTTTTAGCCAACCCGGTGCGGATTGTGCCTGCTCAAAATTAAACCGACCAGTATTCAATACCTCGCCAATATCTACCTTGCCATTACAAATTGGAATGATACGGGCTCTGGTATTCAACATGGTTAGGATTGCGGTGAGTCTTGCGACATCGTCCTGAGAAACAAGATCTACTTTACTGATTAAAAGTACGTCAGCAAATTCAACCTGTTCAATAAGTAAATCCGTGACACTGCGTTCATCGTCTTCACCAAGATGCTGTTCAGTCTCTTGCAGATCCTGTGCGGCTTCATAGTCATGTAAGAAGTTAACCGCATCCACAACCGTTACCATGGTGTCTAATGTCGCGATATCAGAAAGAGACTCTCCTTCGCCATCGGTAAAAGTAAACGTTTCTGCCACAGGAAGCGGCTCTGCAATCCCAGTAGACTCAATAACAAGATTGTCGAACCGTCCCTCTTTTGCAAGGCGACTCACCTCAAGCAGTAAATCTTCGCGCAACGTGCAACAGATACATCCGTTGCTCATTTCCACCAGTTTCTCTTGTTGGTAATCCAGTGAAACTTCATTCTTAACCATTGCAGAGTCGATATTGATTTCACTCATATCATTAACAATCACGGCGACTCGCTTTCCTTGACGATTATTAAGGATATGACTAAGAACCGTTGTTTTGCCTGCTCCAAGAAAACCAGACAGCACGGTGACAAATATTTTTTCCTGATTCATATTTCTCTCATAATCATACAGATGTTAAAACTCGACGGACAGCCAAGCGCGCAAACATCAACCAAACCAAGTGTTATGTTATAACATAACACTTGGTTTGCCAATTTAGATTTTTGAAGAGAGTTGTGACGAGAACGTGAAAAGCTGAGGGCGCATTCAAAATAGAAACAGGTGGGATAAAGGCGAGTCAACTGGCAAACCACATCAATCACGACAATAAAAAAGGGACTCAACCGAGCCCCTCTAGGTAACTAACATCGCGCAATAACTCGCTATTTACCGCCAATACTTAAGCGAGCAAAACGAATATCAGGCGCAAAAAAAGTACGGCTATCGTTGATAAGCTGAATCTCCCCTACCGCTTCTACTTCTTTCAACATTTTATAGAAATTCCCTGCAACCGTGATGCCGCGTACGGGCTGAACACGTTCGCCATCTCTACATAAGAAGCCACTCGCACCAAATGAGAAATCACCACTGACCGCGTCCGCCCCGGAATGCACGCCTTGTAATTCAACAAGCTCCAAATATTCGCCAGCTTTTACCTCTGAGACGCTGCTGTTACCTGATGCTATAAGTTTATGATTAGCGGATACATCTAAGCTCGACTTGGCTCCACGAGACGCACTTGCCGTTGACGTTGCGCCTAAGTAACTTGCGGTTTGGCTGTTATGCAGTAACGTATTCAACCGACCATCGGCGATAAGAATATTATCTTGAGTGGCAAACCCTTCACTATCAAAAGCGGCAATGGCCATACCGTTCGGCATATACGCAGCGTCCGTTAATGTAATCAACTCACTCGCCACAGATTGTCCAAGCTTGTCAGCGAGTGGCGTGATACCTTTCATTGCGCTGACACCGGAAAACGCACTGCCAAAGGCAGCAAATAGGCTGCTTAACGCATTAACGTTAAAAATTGCAGAGTAATTACCCGTAGCAACGGGAGCGCCTTCAATTAAATCCCGAGCAAGGTTATAACCCTCATCAATGCAGAATGCTGCGTCTAACTCGTCAAAACGACGACCTACCGACACCTTACCTGCCATAGATTGTTTGCCGTCTTTTTCAAACAGCGTATACGCATAGCAACTAAATGAACGCTCAAAGTGCTGACACATTGTCCCTTGAGTATTGGCAATGATCAGTTGCGCTTCACCGTCACTGTAGCCGTTGTAAGGGGAACTGGTCGCATAAGGACGCGAAACAACACCTTGCTCCAGTGCTAAGGACAGCGCGATTTTTTCATCTACTGACGTGGTGTCTTGTTGAGCAATTTCCGCGATATCCGTTGTAATTACGCTCTCTACGCAGCGAATACTTTGATGCCCATCTTGCTTAGAGAAACGCGCACTTTGTAAGGCATTCGTTAGCATTAAATCTAGGCTTGGCTGCTCTAGTGACTCTGAGTAACTGGTTGCTACCCGAGCGTCTTTTACCACTCGCACCCCCAGTACTTGACTTGAGCTCACCTTATACTCATCTAGCTGACCTTGGTTCGCTTTAAGAGAAAAGCTGCTATTGCGATTAACAATGACATCAGCTTCAGCCCCTTGACGTTTCGCTTCAGACAGCACGTGATCAATCGAATTAATAAGTGTTTGTTGCTGGCTCATTTGTTCTTGACTCATCCGTTCTTGACTCATTAGTTACCGCCTCCAACTAAGATATTGTCCACTTTCAGCGAAGGCTGACCGACCGTTGTTGGCACCGCGCCACTCACCGAGCCACACATACCAGGGGCAAGTGCCATGTCTTTGCCGACCATGCTAATTTCTTGCAGTACTTTTGGTCCGGTACTAATCAGTGTTGCCGTTTTTAAAGGCTTGGTAATTTTGCCATTTTCGATCAAATAGGCTTCGCGAACAGCAAAGTTAAATTCGCCCGTTCCCGGTTGCACAGAGCCACCACCCATTTTTTTCGCGTAAATACCGCGCTCTATTCCCGCCAGCATCTCATCGAGCGAATGTTTTCCTTCTTCAATGAAAGTATTACGCATCCGTGATGTCGGGGCGAATTTGTAGTTTTGGCGACGTCCAGATCCGGTCGGCTCATAGCCCGTCTTCAGGCCTCCCATTTTATCGACCATAAAACTGGAGAGCTTACCGTCTTTAATGAGTTGGGTACGCTGCGTTGGCATGCCTTCATCGTCAACATGAATGGATCCCCACTCGTTGGTCATCGTGCCATCATCCACCGCATTAACCGCGCTGTTCGCAATCATTTCACCCATTTTGTCATGAAATACCGAGGCCTTTTTCGCAACCGACGTGGTTTCAAGCAAGTGACCACATGCTTCATGGAAGATAACACCACCAAAACCATTGCCTATCACTACTGGCATTTCGCCTGATGGACACGCATCCGCTCCCAACTTCACCAATGCTTGCTGGGCGATGGTTTGACCAAGCTCCCTCGCATCCAGTTGCTCACTAAATTCCCAACCAGCTAGCGCACCAGGGCCTTCCGAACCTGAAGATTGCTCGTTATCTTTCTGCGCAACCGTATTTCCCGCGACACGAATGTAGTGACGAGTATCATCCACATGCAGACCGTCAGAATTAAAGATAGAAACCTGTTGTTCACGCTGCAGTACGCTGCCAATAAATTGGCTGATGTATTCACTTTCAGAACGCGTTGCCTGATCAACGTTAAGTAGAAATTCAATCTTTGAATCTAGGTTCGCGTCTTTTCCCAAAGGTAGGCGGCAACGATGTTGAAGTGGATAGCGATTTAGGTTCAAGGTACCCGCAGAGGCGATTTGATCGCGTTTATCTTTTGCAGCCAGCAGCGACGTAACGCGTTTTAATTCCGCTTCATTTGTGCTGTTGGTGTAACCGTAAAGTACTTTGTAACCGAAAAAAAGACGGATACCAATACCAAAATCGATACCTGAATTGACTTTGTCCACTTCGCTTGACGCAATCTGGACAGTGCTAGTTTGATGATGTTCAACGAATAATTCGGCGAAATCAGCCCCCAAAAAAAGTGCATGATCGATCACCGCTTTCGCTGTTTCAGAATTAAGCATTAACTCTCCTTGCTCGTTGATTGTCGCCTTCCTTAACCACTAAGATCTTAAAGTATGAAGAAGACGACGGCGCGATTTAATAGAAGTTATTGGTTCAATTAAATGGATAAAAGCCTATAGCGACAATTAGGACTCTATCATTTTTAGCGGCAGAGTTCCCTTCTCAAACACAACTAAAATGCTCGGAATTATTTGAAAGACAAGCATTCCTTACCATACTGCTTCCTAACAGGCTCTACTCACTTTTTTATCAGTATTTCAGATTATAAACGCTAGTAAACGCGGAACTTACCATGACATCAAGCATCAAGAACAATTCAGGCAACAATATAAAAGCGGTAGCCAACGAATACCTCACGTTCTGGCTAGGTCAAGAGTACTACGGCATTGATATTCTCACTGTCCAAGAGATCAGAACTTATGGCCAAGTCACCGCTATCGCCAATATGCCCGCTTATATTAAGGGCGTAATGAATTTACGTGGTGTGGTTATACCCATTGTAGATATGCGTATTAAGTTTAAATTGTCTGATATTACGTACCATGACATGACCGTTGTTATTATCTTAAATATTGATGAACGCATTGTCGGTATTGTCGTAGATAGTGTCGCAGATGTGCTATTGCTCGACACGGTCGATGTGCAGCCTCCCCCTGATTTTGCCAGTGCATTAGACACAAAATACATTAAAGGGCTTGCGTCACAAAATGAGTTGATGCTCATCTTGATTCACATAAATAAATTAATGAGCAGCCAAGATATGGCGCTATTTAACCAAATTGAAACTGACAGCTCGCCAGCTCATGAAACTAAGAAAGGTCATGATCATGAACAATGAAGATAGAGAATACCTCATTCAGGAAAATGAAATACTCGTCTCGACGACTGACATGTCAGGGAACATTACCTATGCTGACGATAATTTCGTTCGAGTCAGTGGGTATTCACGAGACGAGCTATTAGGTAGCCCGCATAACATCGTCCGCCATCCAGATATGCCTAAAGAGGTATTCGAAGATTTTTGGCGAGAAATTAACTTAGGGAATTGCTGGTCAGGTATTATCAAGAACCGACAAAAAAGCGGTGGATATTATTGGGTAAAATCCGATGTGACCCCTTTATACAAAGATGGGGTTCAACTTGGTTTTATGTCCGTTCGCTCAATACCTAATAAGGTTGATCTAGAAAAAATAAAGATTCAATACTCACTATTCAAAGAAGGTGAACAGGGTGATCTCGTCATCAAACGTGGGAAAGTGGTTAAAAAACAAAACGCACACTCACTTAATGCGCTTACCATCAAACAACGTCTATTCGGTTTAGTATTGATCGCTACGATATCTCTTTTCACCGTGCTCGGCATCGGTATACACAGTTCATACACTGAAAAAGAAGCAGTTGAACACCTTTATAACAGCCACATTGAATCTTATTCCCATCTACTCGCCATCGATAAACTGTGGGCTGAAAATCGACTATTGTTGCAACCCCTAACCGTAACTAATGACTTGGAACAATACACTAATATCAGCCAAACGCTTAAAGACAATGCCTTAACACTAAAGCAAATTACTGCTAGCCTGATCGATAAATTTGACTTAGAACATAACTCTAAAATCGAGAAATACCACATCATCGCCGAACAAAGCGATCGGTTAGCTGCCACATCACTAGTAGAGGTTTATTCAACGTTATCTTCTAGTGACGAAAGTCAGCGCAGTAATGCTGACTTTCGCTCACTCATCCTCGCGTTCATATCTGAGATTTCAACTTACGAACAGTCCATTGGCGAGCTTATTTTAGAAAACCGACAGCAATCTCATGAGATTTATGAAGAAAGCAAGTACGTTTTTTGGCTTGAAGTCGCGCTATCGTCAGTTATTACGCTATTTTTCATTGTCGCGTATCTAATCTTTGCCTTTATCTTCAACCGAGATATTAACTCTAGATTAAGTGATATTCGACGTTACTTTACTCGCCTTGTTAAAAAAGACTATCTCTTTGAGATTAACGTTGAAAAAAATGATGAAATTGGACAAGTATTACAATCACTAAAAATAATGAAAGTACAGTTAGCGTATAATATGGAAAGCGTTCGTCAAAAGGCCATCGCAGCGACGCGTATTAAAATTGCCCTTGATAACGTGAGTACTAACATGATGATTGTAGATAAC
The DNA here is from genome assembly GCF_055808835.1 of Vibrio sp. GJ43-1. Classification (NCBI taxonomy): domain Bacteria; kingdom Pseudomonadati; phylum Pseudomonadota; class Gammaproteobacteria; order Vibrionales; family Vibrionaceae; genus Vibrio; species Vibrio sp. GJ43-1. Next base: position 2,106,418 of record NZ_CM147884.1, read on the forward strand.
GACAACACCATCATCTATGTTAACCCGTCGATTATTGGTATGTTCACACAAGCCGAAAAAGAATTAAAAAGTTATTCAGCCGATTTTGATGCCAAAGGATTATTGGGCTTAAATATCAACGACCTTAATTTAGTCACTATACATCAGAAAAATCGACATTCAAATAATTACCAACAAAGTGGGCATGATATCCCGCATACTGCTGGGGTTGAACAAACTCAAGAAATCGACATTAATGGCAGAATATTTAACATCGTCAGTAACCCTGTCATTGATGAGTCCGGGAAACAAATTGGCTATGTGACTGAATGGGTAGATCGAACCGCGGAAATAGGCGTCGAAAAGGAAATTGAACATGTCATTCAATCAGCGGTCGAAGGTGACTTTTCTCAGCGCATGGCTCTGGACGGAAAAAATACTTTTTTCACGATGCTTTGCGGCAATATGAATCGCCTATTAGAAATCAGTGAAGTGAGCTTAACCGATATCGTTGCCGTCCTCTCCTCTTTAGCGAAAGGCGATCTTACCTCGCAAATTACTGCAGATTATTCAGGCGCATTTGGTGAACTCAAAACAAGCTCCAATTTAACGGTCACCAAATTGAAAGAAATGATTCTGCATATAAAAATTTCTGCCGACACCATCAACACTGCCACTAAAGAAATAGCGATTGGTAATATAGATCTAGCACAGAGAACTGAAAAACAAGCGCGCAGCCTTGAGGTCACTTCATCCAGTATGGAAGAACTCACTATCACCGTTAAACAAAATTCTGAACACTCCAAGCAAGCGAATCACTTGGCAAAAGAGACATCGGTGAATGCGCTTAAAGGTGGCGAAGTCGTGACGCAAGTGGTGGAAAACATGGCTGACATTCATACCAGCTCACAAGAAGTCATGAACATTATTTCAGTTATCGACAGCATTGCCTTTCAAACCAATATTCTGGCTCTTAATGCCGCCGTTGAGGCGGCACGTGCAGGTGAACAAGGTCGGGGGTTTGCTGTTGTGGCGACCGAAGTTCGTAACTTGGCTCAGCGTTCCGCTGCCGCAGCAAAAGAAGTAGAAAGTCTGATCAACTCCTCTGTACGCAAAATTGAAATAGGTTCTAAACTCGCGACCCAGGCAGGCGAATCAATCTCTAGCGTAGTCGTTTCAATTCAAGAAGTCGCGCAATTGATTGAGGAAATCACCCAAGCCTCAGTTGAACAAAGTGTTGGGATTGATCAAGTTACCCGAGCCATTTTAGAAGTCGATGACGTCACACAGCAGAATTCAGCCTTGGTTGAAGAAGGTTCCGCAGCCGCTAGCTCCCTAGAAGAGCAAGTCGCCAATCTTGCTATTTATGTTGCCGCATTTGATACGGGTGAGCAGAGGCTCTCCAGCCAAAATAGTGGCAGTGAATCAAACCTTGGAGAAAAGAATGCCTATGTAACAACAGCGTCGCATAACCATGATGATGACAACGATTGGTCTGAATTCTGACGTTGATGAATACTCAATTTTATTCTATCAAAGTTGGCGTTAACGCGAGTGTATAAGCGCGCAATTATTGTATTAATAGACCCTCGCATACCATCGTTTAATTAATCGTTGGAGGACGAATATTGGCAATATTCTCTATACGTGAGTGTGATTACGCCATGTAAAAGGCATGCCGACTAACTCGAATTATGCCTTTGCTCACCCGTGAGCTGGGCGCTTACATGTGGAGGTTCATTATATCAAATATAACCTGCTTAAATAGTTGAAAGCCCATCATTCCTTCCCATACTGCTTTCTAACACGCTCTATTTATTATTTTGTCAGTGTCACAAAATAGGTATTTAGAACGCTACCCATTATACGGTTATTGATAGAGAGACACTATGTCCGGTTCTGCCCAACAGTTTGAGAAAATCTTTTTTGAAGAGATGACCGAACATCTTGAAGAGATGGAGTCGCTGCTGCTAGAAATGAATGAAAGTGGCAACGAGTCCGTCTCATCAGAGGTATTAGACGCCATTTTTAGAGCCGTACATTCAATTAAAGGCGGTGCCGGGATTTTTGGTTTTGATGACATATCCCACGTAACGCACATTCTCGAAAACCTATTGGACCAACTTCGAACGGGGCAGATATCATTACAACGAACAATGGTTGATGTATTCTTGCAAGCCAGAGACGTACTTGAGTCGTTGAAAGCTGCCCATCAATTTGATGATGAAGAGGAGGTTTCAAATGAACACATAAAGCAAGTCTGTGAAGCATTAAACCACTTCAGTTCACTCCCTTCTTCCCCGACGTCCAAAGAAGACTGTTCGGCCAAACCGCCGATAGCCGCCGACCCAGCGTATACACCTCCTTCTTCGAACCTGCATGATCTTTCTGATTCAGAAAAATCCGCTCTGAAGATCCTACTGGTCGAAGACAGTAAAGTGATTCAAAAAGTCGCCAGTTTCACTTTGAGTAAACTGGGATATTCCTTTGTGGATATCGCAGAAAATGGCCAACAAGCGTTAGACAGTCTAAATGCCGCACTCAATGAGCCTTATCAATTCATTTTACTTGATTGTCAAATGCCCATAATGGATGGTTACCAAGCAACCCGAGCCATAAGAGAAGGTCTCGCTTAGTGACGTGCACCAAGGTATTACAATCATCGCAATGACCGCTATGGTCGGTGAAGAAGAAAAACAAAAATGCCTACAAACAGGAATGAACGATTATTTAGTTAAACCCATCAAAGCCAATCTTGTCGATGACATCATTAAACGATGGCATCACCGCGCACAAGATTCAAGTAGCGAAACATTGAGCAATAATCCACCAAACAACACGTCATCGCAAGATTCAATACCAAGCCATCAACCAGTGCCGAAAGAACCGAATAACGCTGCTCAACGAAAGAGAAGTTCGAACCCTCGACTTCGAAGCAAGCAACACGAGGCTTCTTCGATTCGAGTCAGTACACAAAAAGTGGATCAGCTTATCAATCAAGTTGGTGAGCTCATCATCACGCAATCTATGTTACAAAAACTGACCTTTGATCTTGGGTTGGACGCTAACGAGTTATTAGCCGCACGACTTAACCAATTAGAAAGCAATACTCGTGACCTGCAAGCTTCCGTCATGTCTGTGCGAATGATGCCGATAGGCACCGTTTTCGGTCGTTTTCCTCGGATCGTGCGCGACTTATCTAATTCGTTAAATAAAGATATCAGGTTGATTATAGAAGGCGAACAAACCCAGCTCGATAAAGGCTTATTGGAAAAACTGGTGGACCCTCTGACCCATTTAATACGAAATAGTATCGATCATGGTATTGAATCCCCCGAAGAAAGAACCAAAGCAAATAAATCCTGTGCAAGGCACAATAAAACTCTCAGCGGTCTACCGCGGTGGTGATGTCATTGTGCATGTTGAAGATGACGGGTTGGGCATTGACCCCAAAAAAATCGTAGAAAAAGCTCAGAAAAATGGTATGCACTTGCCTCAAAACATGAATGTTCAAGACATCTTTCAGCTGATCTTTTCTAGCCGGTTTCTCAACCGCTGAGCAAGTTACTACCGTATCAGGTCGTGGCGTAGGTATGGATGTGGTGAAACGCAATATCTCCAGTATGGGTGGCACTGTCGAAATTAGTTCAACACTGGGGGTTGGGACAAAAATGTCCATTCAACTCCCCCTAACCTTAGCAATATTAGAAGGGATGTCTATCTGTGTGGGAGAACATGTCTATATTATTCCCCTAACCTATATTGTTGAGTCAATTCAACCCAATATCGATGATCTTAAAAAACTCAACAGCGGCGAAACCATGATCAGAGTTCATGACGAATACGTGCCCATCCTTCGACTGCATAAGTTTTTCAATCTGGATACGGACGTAACAGAACTGCATGAAGGTATTGTCGTACTGTTAGAGCATGGCAACAAAATAATTGCATTGTTTGTCGACAGCTTAATTGGGCAACAGCAAGTCGTTCTTAAAAATTTAGAAAACAACTTTCGTAAGATCCCTTGTATTTCCGGTGCCACCATTATGGGCGACGGGCGTGTTTCGCTCATTTTAGATGTTGCCGATTTAGTCAGGCAGCGCTAATTTTTTCACACTCTAACAAGAACTCACGTCTCCATTTCCTAGTATGTTATTAATGCTTATTTTTGAACAACCAATGTAGCGCTTGGTATACACAGTTTTAAATGGATAGATGACAATCGACACGGAACATATCATGACATCGAGCATCGAAAACAATTCAGGCAACAGTATCAAGACGGTCGCTAAAGAGTACCTCACTTTTTGGCTCGGTCAAGAGTACTACGGCATTGATATTCTCACTGTCCAAGAGATCAGAACCTATGGCCAAGTCACCGCTATCGCCAATATGCCACCTTATATTAAGGGTGTAATGAATTTACGTGGTGTGGTTATACCCATAGTAGATATGCGTATTAAGTTTAAATTGTCTGATATTACGTACCATGACATGACCGTTGTTATTATCTTAAATATTGATGAACGCATTGTCGGTATTGTCGTGGATAGTGTCGCGGATGTGCTATTACTCGACACGGTCGATGTGCAGCCTCCCCCGATTTTGCCAGTGCATTAGACACAAAATACATTAAAGGGCTTGCCTCGCAAAATGAGTTAATGCTCATCTTGATTCACATAAAAAAATTAATGAGCAGCCAAGATATGGCGCTATTTAACCAGATTGAAACTGACAGCTCGCCAGCTCATGAAACTAAGAAAGGTCATGATCATGAATAATGAAGATAGAGAATACCTCATTCAGGAAAATGAAATACTCGTCTCGACGACTGACATGTCAGGGAAAATTACCTATGCTGACGATAATTTTGTTCGAGTCAGTGGGTATTCGCGAGACGAGCTATTAGGTAGCCCGCATAACATCGTCCGCCATCCAGATATGCCTAAAGAAGTATTCAAAGACTTTTGGCGAGAAATCAATTTAGGGAATTGCTGGTCAGGTATTATCAAGAACCGCCAAAAAAACGGTGGATATTATTGGGTGAAATCCGATGTAACCCCATTATACAAAGATGGGGTTCAACTCGGTTTTATGTCCGTTCGCTCAATGCCTAATAAAGTCGACCTAGAAAAAGTAAAGATTCAATATTCACAATTCAACGAAGGAGAACAGGGTGATCTCGTCATCAAGCGTGGAAAAGTGGTTAAAAAGCAGCATGTTAACTCAATTAACGCACTCAGCATCAAACAACGTCTATTCGGTTTAGTATTAATCGCAACGATATCTCTTTTCACCGTGCTCGGCATCGGTATACACAGTTCATACACTGAAAAAGAAGCGGTTGAACACCTTTATAACAACCACATTGAATCGTACAGCCGTTTACTCACCATCGATAAACTGTGGATAGAAAATCGACTATTGCTGCAATCCTTGCTGCTAACCGATGACTTCGAAAAACATCTCAATATCAGTAAAACGCTTAAAGACAATGCCTTAACACTTAAGCAAATTACCACTAACCTGATCGATAAATTTGACTTAGAACATACCTCGGAAATCGAGAGATACCGAATCATCGCCGAACAAAGCGATCAGTTAGCTGCCACATCACTATTAGACATTTATTCGACTTTATCTTCTAGTGACGAAAGCAGGCGTAGTAATGCTGACTTCCGCTCTCTCATCCTCGCCTCCGTAACGGAGATTTTGGCTTACGAACAGTCTATTGGTGACCTTATTTTAGAAAACCGACAACAATCCATTGATATTTATGAAGAAAGCAAGTACGTTTTTTGGTTTGAAGTCGCGCTCTCATCCATTATTACCCTACTTTGCATTATCGCGTATCTAATCTTCGCCTTTATCTTCAACCGAGATATTAACTCTAGATTAAGTGATATTCGACGTTACTTTACTCGCCTTGTTAAAAAAGACTATCTCTTTGAGATTAACATTGAAAAAAATGATGAAATTGGACAAGTACTACAATCGCTAAAAATAATGAAAGTACAGTTAGCGTATAATATGGAAAGCGTCCGTCAAAAGGCCATCGCAGCGACGCGTATTAAAATTGCCCTTGATAACGTGAGTACTAACATGATGATTGTAGATAACGACAACACCATCATCTACGTTAACCCATCGATCATCGATATGTTCACGCAAGCTGAAAAAGAACTAAAAGCCTATTCACCTGATTTTGATGTCAATAGATTATTAGGTGTGAATATCAACGACCTTAATTTAGTCACCATCCATCAGCAAAACCGACTCTCAAACAATTATCAACAAGGTGGACATGACACTCCGCAAACCATTGAAGTTGAACAAACTCAAGAAATCGACATTAATGGCAGAATATTTAACATCGTCAGTAACCCTGTTATTGATGAGTCCGGAAAACAAATTGGCTATGTTACCGAATGGGCCGATCGAACCATCGAAATAGGAAGCGTTCGTCAAAAAGCAAGGGCGGCAATGCGTATCAAGATTGCCCTTGATAACGTAAGTACTAACATGATGATTGTAGATAGTGACAATATCATCATCTATGTTAACCCATCAATCATCAATATGTTCAAACACGCAGAAGCGGAGTTGAAAGCCTACTCACCGGATTTTGATACTAATGAATTATTAGGTGTCAACATCAACGACCTTAATCTAATCAAAATTAACCAACAAGATAAGCACGACACTCAGCAAACGGTTGAGGTGGAAAAAAATCAAGAAATCGATATTAATGGCAGAATATTTAACATCATCAGTAACCCTGTTATCGATGAAGCTGGGAAGCAAATTGGCTATGTGACTGAATGGGTCGATCGAACTGCCGAAATAGGCGTCGAAAAAGAAATTGAACATGTCATTCAATCCGCGGTTGAAGGGGACTTTTCTCAGCGCATGGCTCTAGACGGGAAAAACACCTTTTTCACTATGCTTTGCGGCAATATGAACCGCCTATTAGAAATCAGTGAAGTCAGTCTAACCGATATCGTTACCGTCCTCTCTTCCTTGGCAAAGGGCGATCTGACGTCAAAAATTACAGCCGACTATTCAGGCGCCTTTGGAGAACTCAAAACAAGCTCCAATTTAACGGTCACCAAATTGAAAGAGATGATTCTGCATATAAAGATTTCTGCCGACACCATCAACACTGCCACTAAAGAAATAGCGATTGGTAATATAGATCTAGCACAGAGAACTGAAAAACAAGCGCGTAGCCTTGAGGTCACCTCATCCAGCATGGAAGAGCTCACTATTACCGTTAAGCAAAATTCTGAACACTCCAAACAAGCGAACCGCTTAGCAAAAGACACGTCGGCAAATGCGCTCAAAGGTGGCGAGGTCGTGAAGCAAGTGGTTGAAAATATGTCCGATATTCATACCAGTTCACAAGAAGTCATGAACATTATTTCAGTTATCGACAGCATTGCCTTCCAAACCAATATTCTGGCTCTAAATGCCGCGGTTGAGGCCGCACGTGCAGGTGAACAAGGTCGGGGTTTTGCCGTTGTGGCGACCGAAGTTCGTAACTTGGCTCAGCGTTCTGCCGCTGCGGCAAAAGAAGTAAAAAGTCTGATCAATTCGTCAGTACGCAAGATTGAGGTAGGCTCAAAACTGGCGACCCAGGCTGGTGACTCAATCTCTAGCGTGGTCATTTCAATTCAAGAAGTCGCGCAATTGATTGAGGAAATTACCCAAGCCTCTGTTGAACAAAGTGTTGGGATTGATCAAGTTACCCGATCAATTTTGGAAGTCGATGATGTCACACAACAAAACTCAGCCCTAGTCGAAGAAGGCTCGGCCGCGGCTAGTTCACTAGAAGAACAAGTCGCTAATCTTGCCGTTTACGTGGCAGCATTTGATACGGGTGAACAGCAACTCCCCCTCAGCATGTAGCCAGTGAATCCCATTTTGGTGAGAGAAGTATGCACGTAGCACTAGGCTCTCATAACCATGCTGATGACAGCGATTGGTCTGAGTTTTGATGTTAATTAACGCTCAACTTGACTATACAGAAGCGGACTTTAACGCTATTGCCTCGTTAGTGTATAACCGGGTGGGCATTTCATTACACAAGAATAAAAAGAATCTTGTATACAATCGCTTAATTGGTCGTGTAAGGGCAAATAAACTCTCAAATTTCGCCCAGTATATTAAGATGTTGGGTGACAATAGCCATACTGAATGGGAATATTTCGTCAATGCTCTTACCACTAACTTGACCTACTTTTTAGGGAACACTATCACTTTGAGTTATTGAAAGCCTATGTTAATGAGCACTTTGTGCACACAACGATAACGGAACCTGTGAGGATTTGGTGCTCAGCCTGTTCCACCTAGTGAAGAGGCCTACAGTATCGCTATGACAATGGTTGAAGTATTTGGGACAAGTAAACCTCCAGTAAAAATATTGGCCACCGATCTCAACACGCATGTTCTATCCATCGCCAGAAAAGGGCATTACACACCAGACCAACTTGAGCGTGTCACGGAAAAGCAAATGCATCAGTTTTTTATTGCTCATAAACACAATAATACGTACGAAATCAAGCCGGAAATTAAAGCACTTGTCCACTTTAAGCGTTTGAATTTGATGGATAGACAATGGCCAATGAATAGTCAATTTCAGGCGATTTTTTGCCGAAATGTAATGATTTATTTTGACAAAAATACTCAACGTTCTCTTTTGAATAAATTTGCTCACTATTTACTCGGCAGGCTCTCTGCTGTTTCTGGGTCACTCGGAGAATTTTCCTGATCATCAGAACCAGTTTGTATTGCTACGGCAAACGACGTATACGCGAGTGTGATTATGCCATTAAAAGTAATCATCACCGACTCTTGTCATGAAACGTGCGAAGTTCTAAATAGAATCATAAGCAGCCAAGCCAATATGACGGTCGCAGCTATCGCCCATGATGCAAAGCAAGCAAGAGCCCTGATAAAACGTATTGAACCAGATGTTGTTACTCTCGCCATTGAACTTGACGGTATGAATGGACTGGATTTTTTAGATAAAATAATGACACTTCGCCCAATGCCTGTTGTGATTATCTCAAAGCTCATTGACAGAAACCCTTCAATCGCACAACAAGCACTAAAACTTGGCGCCATGTCCTGTCTTGCCAAACCCCACGTGCATCAATCACAAGACCCCAACTTTGAGGCATTCGCAATATCAGTGATTAAACAGCTCAAACACGCCGCGGTACACTTTAAATATGAGCAACAGAAATCCTCTCCATTGACTAACACCATTAAATCAGTTGCTAAATCAGCCGTTAGCCCTCCAAACAATAAACCATCTCTCGGGGATGTCACTCATCACCTGATAGCAATCGGCGCATCAACAGGAGGGACGGAAGCAATTACTCTGCTCTTAAAAGGTCTACCCACTGACTGTCCCGGTATCGTCATTGCTCAACATATGCCCCCGGGGTTTACTCATTCATTTGCTGCCCGTCTACAAGGTTTATGCGCCATTAAGGTTCAAGAAGCGCAACACGACCAAATAATTCGGTCGGGTCATGCGTATATTGCTCCAGGAAATACTCATCTTCTTGTCCAAAAACGTGCAGGAGTGTATTACACCATTTTAAGTGAAGGGCAACCTGTCAACCTGCATAAGCCCTCCATTGATGTATTGTTTGAATCCATTGCTGAAAACATCAAGACGTTAGGTGTCGGAGTGATTCTAACTGGCATGGGCAAAGATGGGGCGGCAGGTTTATTGAAAATGAAACAAGCTGGCGCAAAAACCTTCGCTCAAGATGAAAAAAGTAGTGTTGTCTACGGCATGCCACGTGAGGCAAAAAAAATAGGAGCGGTATTGCAAGAACTCCCCATAGACGAAATGGCACAGGCAATTCTGAGCGTCATTAAGCAAACCTCAAAACGGTCCAAATAGACCTATCGAGAGTATTTATCGTTAATCGTTTATTCCTTACGCCCTAATGACTGGATGGCTTATTACGCAACAACCATGACTCAAATACCCTCAACATCCGACGTTACCACCCACAAAAAAGGAGACACACTTGCCTCCTTTTGACTTAACTTTCGCGTTATGAATTACGCACCGATGACACCCCCATCTTTACGCGTAATCATCATAACCGATGAGCGTGGTACGGTGTTTCCTCCATCTGGGAAATGTGACGGTGCTAAGTCTTCTCCGGGGTGTTGAACTCCGACAAACATAGTTTTGTGATCCGGTGAAAAAGTGAGCCCGGTGATTTCACACGCGATTGGACCCGTTAAGAAACGGCGAATCTCACCCGTTTGTGGATCACTACACAGCATCTGGTTATTTCCCATCCCTGCAAAGTCTCCTTTATTGGAGTATTTACCATCGGTCTGAATCCATAAGCGCCCTGCCATATCAAAGCCAATGCCATCTGGGCTATTAAACATATTGTCTTTGTTTATATTACTGCTACCCGCCATTAACCCCGATTGATGAACGTCTGGATTGCCTGCCAAGACATAAATATCCCATTCAAATCGCTCTGATGCATGATCACCATTCATTGGGTTCCAACGAACAATGTGTCCGTAAGGGTTTTTCTCACGTGGATTCACCGCATTAATCGGTTGCGACGCTTTAACACCACGATGCTTGTTGTTCGTCAACGTACAGAAGACCGATTTATTACTTGGATGAACCGCGACCCACTCCGGGCGATCCATCGTTGTCGCGCCTACTTGTGTTGCAGCCATGCGCGCAAAAATCATCACTGATGCGGCATCAGGAAATCCATTCTCAGGCGTGAGTCCGTTTTTACCCCACGTCAGCGCTAACCACTGACCTTTACCATTGAGCTCACCTTCTGTGCCTTCAAATTTAGCCACGTATAGCGTCCCCTCTTCAAGGAGATCTCGATTGGAATCTGCGCCAGGCACATACTTATTCTTTGAGACAAATTTATAAAGGTGCTCGCCACGCTCATCATCGCCAAGATAAACCACAGCGTGTCCATCATCATTAATCGTAAGTGCGGCATTTTCGTGTTTAAAGCGTCCAAGTGCACTGCGCTTCTTAGGGGTTGAATTAGGATTCATTGGATCAATTTCAACCACCCAACCATGGCGATGCGGTTCATTGGGCTCTTGTGCCATATCAAAGCGAGTATCGTACTTATACCAATCGTAGCCTCGGTCTTTCTTACCTAGGCCATAACGCTGATTGCTTTCTGACAATGGATTATCGGAGGTATCTGCAAAATAGCCGTTAAAATTCTCTTCACACGTAAGGTACGTGCCCCACGGTGTTTGTCCATTCGCACAGTTGTTGAAGGTACCGAGTATTGCCTTACCTGACTTATCGACATTGGTTTTTAACAGATCGTGTCCTGCGGCTATACCTGGTCATTTCCATTTCAGTAAACGCCGTAACTCGTCGGTTTAAGCGCCCTTCAAGATTGACTTGCCACTGGCCATTTGTCTTCTTCAGTTCAACAACAGAGACGCCGTGAGCCGCCTGCCCCTTGCGTACGTCGTCTGCAGAAATGTTCTTACCTTGATGTTGATACAAGTACTCGTTATTGGTGTACTCGTTGTTTACAGCAAGCACTGCGCGATCATCTGAAATCAGAAAAAAAGTCATGCCGTCATTATTGTCACCAAATTGCATCTCCTGCGCTTTGGCGTCATTGGACTGGCTAAAGGCTGGCGCCCCCTTCTTAATCGCATCACCCCATGAAATCAATACATCCGCTTGGTAGCCCTCTGGCACCTCTATCGTATCCGCGGTAGAAATAGCGATCGCGTCAAAACCCAATAGCGATGACTGGCTGGGTTTCGTATTTGCAATAGCTTGACTAACGGGACTGGCTGCAAAAAAACCAACTGTGCCAGCCGCCCCCGTTGCCTTTAAAAAACGTCGACGAGACATTGCCGCATCAACAAATTTATTGAATTCAGGTTCACAATCTAACGGACGCTGGTCATGGTTTTGGTTAAATAGCTTCACAGTGACTTCCTTTCTATTGAAGAAAAGGCCATTCAAATGGCCATATTGATATTATGGCCGCTATCATGCCCGGCATTTATGACACGATAGTTACAAATAATTAACACTTATATTAATTACTATTCAACCGTTATGGCCCCTTTCGTATTCCCTGTAAACCATGTCATAAGGACGACGCACGTCATCGACGATCCCTTATGAAAATTATTTACTGTTACTGTTTGAAATATCGTGTTTTTTGTCCGAGTCTTAATCTAAATGGATAAGAAATGAGTTAAGTATGGATACGACATTCTCAGCAGGCGTTCATGGCATAAAAAAAGTGTTAGTTCCTTCTGTGCTGATCAATATACTCTCACTTGCCGTCCCTCTTACGGTTTTGCAGATTTACGACCGGATCATACCGAACCAAAGTTACGGCACCGCAACTTTATTGCTCGCAGGCGCAACGCTTGCCGTCTTGCTAGATGCATTGTTGCGATATGTGCGCTCTCGTGTTCTCGCGGCAGAATCCTCAATGATGGAGCAACAACGCTATTCAGACACCGTTCGTGCGCTCGCTACCTCGCCTGTCAATGAGATAAAACAGCTCAAAGTGGGCGGCGTCCAAAATGGCCTCGATTCCATCGCCAAAATCAAAGACCTATATTCAGGGGGGTTATTGTCAGGACTCATAGATATTCCTTTTGCGCTACTATTTTTGTTTTTGGTTTACTACGTGGGGGGGCATTGGTTGCCGTTCCCATTGTTGTTTGGTCGGTCACTTTTGGGTTTGTGTGGTTATCTGGGGCAAGAGCAAAACAACGAAGCCTGCAACATGCCAAATCAGAAGATGCGCGCGCAGGATTCTTACTCAACCTATACAGAAATATTTTAGGCATTAAACGACAAGCCAATGAATACAAAGCGTTTAGCGCGTACAAAGGAATTAACCAAGCACATCGACTGACAATTGCAGAAGACGAGAGAAAAAACGCGTTGGCACAAGAATGCATCTACCTCGCTTCCTTAGGCACCTCTGTTATTCTCGTTATTGCTGGGGCTTCTCATGTACTTTCAGGAGACTTGACCACCGGGGGATTAGCGGCCTGTTCCATATTAGCAGGCCGAGCAGTAGCACCGCTCAGCGCTCTAACCAATCTGAATATCCGCTATGCGAATATGCAAACATCGATTCAAAGCGTCAAAGCCCTTTTATCCCTCTCTCCCTCAAGAGCTGAAGAGTCCACCGCATCAGAGAAACTGGCATCCCTGCACTTCAAAGCTTTAGTCATCTCTCGTTTTTCAAAACACTACCAAGTCGATGCACATTTACCTGCTGGTACAGTCTGCCAAGCGATCTGCGTCGATAAAGAAGCGGCCAGTCAATTTCTGACTATTGCTGCTGGAGTCAGCCCGGGACATTCGGGCAACATCGCGTTTAACGACACAAACGTCGAAGAGTTTTCTCGCTTAAAAAGAACGTCATACATCGGATCACGATCATCTATCTTGCACGGATCGATATTAGACAATTTATGTGGCTTCAAACCCGAATTATCAGAGCAGGCCTTAAGTTATTGTCAATCCCTTGGGCTGTACGACGTGCTGACTCAACTCCCAGACGGACTAGAAACCAAGCTTGGGGAACTACCGACCATTCCACTTAGTCATAGCAGTATTCGCCTTATCAATATTTGTTTTCAACTTGCCCGCCCAACTTCGGTTATATGTATCGACACACCTGAACTTGATTTAGACATCGACACATGGCCGAAACTCGCCAACGTCCTGCAGCAAGAAGCAAACAACGGCAGGCTGGTCTTGTTAGTCAGCTTCAATCCTATATTTACCAACCTATGCACTGAAAGTTTACGACTAGAACGTCCACTGGCAGCACAAGAAGGAGTGACGAATGAATGAGTTAGAAAGTGCATCATTGAAGTCACTAAGGGTGTTAGAGGTCAGCAGTAATATTGATGTTTTCGCCCATCAATGGGTGAAAGAAAATGGGCTCAATAACCTCGAAGACTATTTGAGTATGCTTGATCGCCTTAATGTCCCCTATCGTATCATCAGCACTCAAGAGCAACTCAACGCCAATGCATTTAAAGTGGCGGTATTGGTCAACGATGATGAATTCGTTGTTGCTCAACTCAATAATCAAACCTTAGAATGTATAAATACTCGACAGCCGTTTGATTCAAAAACGCTTAAGCGCTTCAAGTTAGCTATCTTATTGGAAGACACACCACCAGATAAACCCGATGCCAACTGGATGGGGTCTCGTTTAGACAGTTACAAAGCCGTGATCCCCAAGGTCGCTCTCGCCAGTTTGTTCGCGAATTTATTTGCACTAGCGATTCCGTTCATTACCATGTCAATCTATGATCACGTCATTGGAGGTGACGCTGCCCACGAACTGCAAGGCATCGCAATTGGGGCGGGGATTTTATTTTTCATGCTATGGCTACTCAGAGTACTACGTAGCCAAACTCTTGCCACTGTAGCAAACCGAATAAGCCGTGAAATATCCGATGCGCTAATTAAAAAACTACTCACGGGTAGTTACGATGTCTGTAAATTAACGCCCCAACAAAGCCAAGTCAGTCAGATGGGGTTTGCCGAAAGAATATCCGGAGTCTTAGCCGGACCGCTCGGTAATGCGCTATTCGACATCCCATTTGTGTTAATTTTTTTAATCGCTATTGCGGCGCTCGGTGGATGGCTTGTTATCGTCCCTATTGTATCGCTTATTCTTTACTACCTCGTGGCAACAAGCAGCATTAAAAACTCGGCGCTTAAAGCCAATCAATCCACTATTTCAGGGACAAATAGGCAAACCTTAATTGCAGAATTATCGAGCCAACTTGGTTACATGAGAAGTAGTCATTTAGTCGACGGCTGGCTCACTCGATTTGATCGAGCGAATCATCTCGCCACTAAGAACGGCTTCAAACAAACCGTACATCAAGCGAAATATACCTCGATTTATTATGCCATTGGGGTGATTTCAACCATCGCAGTGGTAGGGTTAGGTATCGAGTTAATTTTCAATCAAGTCATGTCTGCGGGTGGGCTGATTGCGACGATGATGCTTATTTCTCGCGTCACCGGTCCTGCGCAAACACTCGCGAATAGCGCGCTTCGCCTTCAGCAAATCCAACAAACACAATTAACAATCAACCGAACACTGACACTAAACTCTGAGGAAGCTTACCGATATCAGCATCATGATCTTCCTGAATCGGCGCCGCAAATTGAGCTAGACCAAATAACACTCCGCTACGCTAATCAAGCCAAACCCGCCCTAAGTGGCATCAGTGCGATAATTGAACCTGGAGAAATTGTTGCCATTACGGGTCCATCAAACAGCGGTAAAACGAGCCTTATTGATACTATTGCCAGCTTTCAACCCATTCAAAATGGCATTGTTAACATCAATGGCATTAATTTAAGCCAGTACGCACCGCTGCTCTATCGACACTGGATGTTTTATAAAGCATCACACCCAGAAGTACTGCTTACTAACATTCGAGATTGGTTTTCCGACAAGCAACTTATCAAAGATTCCGAGATAGTGAACGCCATAAAACAGGCTTAGTGGCAAAGATTGGTTTGAATCCTTACCCGCTGGGCTTGATACACAACTGACGGAGTTCTGGCCAGCGACAATGTACGATTTACTCTCACGCTTTGAGGCGCGAATGCTCATTGCCGCAAAGGCACTTGCCATACACTACCCTTTATACCTACTCGATAATCCATTGCATGATTTATCGCCAAAATCTGTTGAATTATTTAAGCTTTTTTTAGACATAAAACGCGGCAAATCAACCATTCTTTATAGTTCACAAGATCCTGAGTTAATTAAACTTGCTGATAAAGTTCTGGTTCTTAACCAAGGCAGCGTCGCCTATTTCGGACCTCTTGCTGAAGAACAAACGGCAGAAGCCACACCACATGACAACACTATGGAGGGCGTTGCTAATGAGTAATCCTCAATACGCTGAAGCAATAGAATCACAGCAAACTAAAAGACTTCTCTCTATTACTACCTATGCCATCGCATTGTGTGTCATTGCTTTCGTTGCTTGGTCAGCGCTAACGCAAGTGGATGAAATAGCAAAAGCACAAGGTACCGTAATTCCAGAAGGTGAACGCCAGATTATTCAAAGTGATATTGGCGGGAAATTAAAGACCATTTCAGTCCAAGAAGGCGATTTAGTGGAAGCTGGACAAGTCCTCGTAGAGTTCGACGCCACTTTTCAAACCACCGCACTAGAAGAACTCAAAGCCCAATCAGCATCGTTAAACCTAACAATCGAGAGATTGTCGTCGCTTATCGATGAGCGCGAGCCTGATTTCGCACAATATCAAGCACGCTACCCTGAATTAGTGGCAGAACAACGTGCCCAACGCAGCGCTCAAATCGCACTCTATTATCAAAAACGCATTGTCTTAGAAAAAGAAGCGGAGCAAATCGCAGAGCAGCTTCGTACCACCGACAACGCCATTCCAGCCTATGAACGTCAATTAAGCGCGTCTAAGCAAGAATTGGTGATCCTTCAGAAAGGTCTTAAAAGTGGTAACATTTCTCGTTTGAGAGTATTGGAGATGCAACAAAAGGTGGCGTCTATAGAGCAGCAAATTGAAGAGGCGCGCGGTAAAAATGCCTTACTTCTTAAGCAAGCCGATTCTAATGATGAAAAAATCACTCAACTACTTGCAGAAGCGAAAGTTGAAGTAGCTGACCAACGCTCCAAAGCGGCCTCCCAACTATCAGCTTTGAAAGCAAGGGTCCGCTCAGGTGAAGCAAAACTCACTAACACCGTACTTACCTCCCCTCTTCAAGGGCTCGTACAGAGCATACCAAGTACAAGAGTTGGTACCGTTATTCAGCCCGGGGGCACAGTTGTTGAGATTGTGCCTATCGGTGGTGTCGCAGACTTTAGAGCCAAGCTTTCCCCCAGAGATATCGGCTTTGTCAGTGAAGGGCAACATGCTCGCGTTAAAATAGATGCCTACGATTACAGTCGATTTGGTGCCCTACAAGGCGTTGTAGAATCGATTTCCCCTACCACCAGAAAAGATGAAAAAGGCAATATTTTCTATGAGGTGACGATTGCCGTTGAAAAGCCGTTCTTTCGAGATAACCCTGAGAAATTCGCGATTTTACCGGGCATGACGGGCGAAGTCGACATTACCACCTATGAAAAAACCGTGTTCCAATATTTATGGAAGCCCATATTCACCAATGTGAGTCGCGCATTTGGTGAGCGCTAGCCATCATGCTCGAGGGAGAAAACTAGTTCTATAAAAACGACGTGCTATCTTAATCAAACCAGACCAATAACCTTGATTAAGACAAACAAAAATGCCCTTATTCATTAAGGGCATTTTTATTATGGCTAATTATTGAAATTCGCGATTTGTTGATATTAGCTATTGAGATCATCCGGTAATGTCGGGTCATCGTGCAGATGATCCGTATCTGCATCATGAAGGTGCTCCACACCAGAGTGGACATCGTGATGAGAATCAGCATGACCAGTGTCGACCTTATTCTGTTCATCATCATTAAGAACCACATCTATATCATCAGGCAACGCCGTCTGAACGCCGGGAGAGGTATTTTGATGATGCTCATTGCTAATACCCAACTTATCCATGTAGTGATGAACAGAATCAGGCTGATGATGTGAGTCATCCTCAACCATGCCCTTATGAATACCCAACTCCGACATGATCGTCATACTATCGAACACCGTGTTCTCTGAATCTTGCATAGGTTCATCCGCCAATACATGGGGAGCGGGTGGTGGCGGTGGCGGATTATGAGAGATGACGGGCGTTACTGTCATGTCTAACACCTCCGATCCTAACGTTAACTTACCACTATGACCGGGTCCATGACTTAAAATACTCACTTGGACATGCAGTAATACGTCATCTTGATGAGAGCCCTGAAGGGCGATTTCAAAATGATCAGCATGCACGCCAACATTCTGGGCTGAACCATGGGGGCCAGTGTGAACATTAGCATGTTCCTGATAACTCAAATCCCCTGTTTTCGGGTCTATCGACAAGGTTCCCCATTGACTGGTATAAGTCGTGTGATAATGCCCGTTTACGAGGATCTTCCATCCTTGTTGCGCGGTTGGCACGGGTTGGGAAGTCGGCATTAATACAGGCGCCCCGAGAGAGGCACTAATGTGATGGCTTCCTGATGGGGCTGTCACCACTATCGGCTCTGGTTTCGCTCCAGCGGCAACATTAATCGCTGAGTTTACGTTCCCATGTTCATCGGTCATCACGGCTTTAACGACGCTATTCGGTGCCACTTCTACATTGACACCATGCTGAATAGATTGCGCATCTAATACATGATCCACACCATTAACGTTAAGGTGTTCACCCACTTTTGCATCTGATGCCGCGTGGATAGTGGCGGTAATCGTACCAGCAGCGCCATGCGCGATTTCCGCTTTACTATACAGGTTATCGGCCCCCGGATTTTCAAAGCTGATGGTTGGACTGCCTACACTTGTATCAACATCATAGTGATGTTCCAACGACGTCGTCGCCGTATTACCCGCCGCATCCGTTGTTGAAATGCTCACGTTAAGTTTCGAAACCTTTTCCAACTCCGCGCCAGGTACATCAATACTATAATGTCCCGTTGCATCTATTTGGCCAGTGTAGCTATGCCTTCCAACCGACAAGGTGACAATGTCACCTTGATGAGCGTCACCAGACGATAAGCCAGTGATGGCAATAACAGACTGTGACTCGGAAGCGCTAATAACGTTGTCACGGGTCACCGTATCCACCGAAATCGTTGGGGCAGGTGCATGAGTATCGATAGTGATGGCAAACCGCGAAGACATCACGGGGACGACACTGCCCGGCGCCAACGCTATCGCACTGATGTTATGCACTCCGTTACTCAGTAAAGAGCTATCAACCTGATAGTGACCATGGGCATCCGAATAACCACTCCCCACCACTTTGGAACCGTCATAAATATTGACTTTGGAGAAAGGAATATCGGTATGGCCGCTGATGGTAGGCGTCTCGTCGTTGGTTAAATTATCACTATGCGAACGGCCGCTATCGCTGGTGGAGGCAAGATCAACCGTGACATGATTCGTGACTTGATGCGCGGCAAGCAACATGTTTGGCATGCTATGCGTGACGGTTGGTTGTGAATTGATATGCGTTGCAACGCTAGGCGCTTGACCCGACACCACTGGGGCCGTTACCGTTCCATCCACATTAAAGGTAACGAATAAAGAAGCGCTCTCCCCAGCCTTATCCGTCACTGTAACTTCAAAGGTATCTTGGCCAGTATAGTGACCCGTCCCTTGGTCATAGCGCATACCCGTAATCTGCCCATTCGGCACATATTGATAGACACCGCTATCTGGATCAACGGTTAGCGTACCAAAATTGCCCGCCGAAAGGCCGACACTAAACTGGTGCGTGTCGCCCACATCCACATCCGTTTGAGTGACCACGCCGAGTAAGTGGTGTGACGGGTGCTAAGTGAATAGCCGGAGCATCATTTACGGAAGTAATGGTTAATTGAGCATGCTGTTCTGATGAATCCGAATGACCGTCATTCGCAGTATAACTAAAAGTGGCTGAGCCATTATAGTTAGCCACTGGCCTAAAAATCAGTCTAGCCACATCAGCGGCCAAAATAGCGCTACCATCGGTTATTACGTGACCATCCAAAATGAGATGACCATGCGAAGCGTCCGGTGTATGAGTAATAGTAATAGAATGAAGCGCATCTGAGTCACGGTCCGTATAGCCAAAGTCTGAAGCAGAAATGATAAGATCGGTATCTTCATTAAAGCTTGCCGACAGTGCGGTTACCGTCGGCTGATGATTCGCATCAATCGAAATATGAAGGGTGCGTTGTGTTTGTATATTTTGGCTATCGGTCGTATCGACCACGCGATACCACATAGCCGGAACGCTGCCCGTAAATGTCGGTTCCGGCGTAAATGTGTAATCGCCATTGGCTTCAATACTCAATGTGCCAACATTAACAATGGTATGTGACTGACCAGGAAGAAGTTCATGGTAACGTCCCCCTTCCTTATACTGAATATCATGAAGCGTTAAATGGGCACCATCATCCGCGTCCGTCGCACCCGACAACACATTGCCATTAATTGGCCCAGAGAACTGGTTGGCACGTGGAGAAAAGTTATGAATGATAGGGGCATCGCTCGTACCGATCACTTCCACTAATCCATGTTGATGAGAAACAGGCGCACCGCTACCCGCGCCTTCCACTAGATCATAGTTAATATAGATCGATTGTTTCACCCCTGTCGCTAGGTGGTCATAGTGGCTACCCGATACATCAACTTGGAGTGTGTGGCCATCAGCTGCGAGCGAGAAGCCCGCTGGCGGTGTATGAGTGAAATGAACCCCATCTGCTGAGTATTGGATGCCTTGTATTGCCTGAGCTTTAATCCCTGCAAATAAATCTAAACTATGTTGACCGTCGCCTTCATTTACCGTGAGTGTTGGTAAATCATCATGACCATGTACGTTAACGGTAATGGTCTTTGATGCCGTACCGTCAGGGGATTGCACAGTGAAATGGTCAGTAACGGTCTGCCCTACATGCAACGCATTGGTCGCTGTTAGTTGGTTGTCCAGTGTGTAAGACCAGTCGCCGTTGCCATCCAGCGTTAAGTGACCATAGGTCCCAGCCAACTGGTGGAGCGGTAAAAACTGATCTTCACCACTATCGACATCCACTAACTGTAAATGCCCCATTAACGTAGACGTTACCGAGTCTTCGGTTAAATCATAACTAAGAGACGACGTCGCATGTCCATCTATGGAGGCACCATCATTGCTGCCATGAACGTCAACAGTGACGATTTGTTGTACCGCAATACCGGAACGATCGGTCGCAGTAACAACAAACGCGTCCTGAACGGTAATGCCATGAGCCAATTGTTGAACGCTTGGACTAGCATCATTAAGTTGATAGTGCCACTGACCATGTTGATCAATCGTTAAGCTGCCATAGGCACTGGTCTGTGAGGCCGTACTCCAAACGATAGTGTCACCCGTATCTGGATCGGTCGATGTTAAAATACCCTGTACCGATGCCGTTCCAATACCAACACCTTGAGCATCTATACCTTGCTCAACTACCGAACCTGAGATGTCCCCTTGAATCACTGGCAAGTCATTCACCGCTTGCAGAAAGACGGAAGCATGGGCGGGCGTACTGCCACCGTGACGCTCCACCACATCATAATCAAAGTTAACAACGCCGTTATAATCCGTCTCTGGGGTGAAGGTGAAAGACCCATCAGGATTGGTTGTGATCTTACCGTGGTCAGTGATTAAATTAGCGACACGTAGCCATCCACGGTCATTAATATCAACATTAGCAGCATGGGCAAGTAGATCCGCAGGCGATAGATGAATTGTTTTATCTTCTGTTCCCGGACTCAAGATGACATCCGTGGTGACCGTTGGGTTATCGTTATGCCCATGCACCACCACAGCCACTTTCTTACTCACATGACTACCATCACTTGATACCGCTTCGACATTAAAATACTCCCACCTCTCATCACCCGCACCGAGTGTTGTCGCTAAGCCTTGATCGACCGAATAGTGCCAATGACCGGAAGCATCAACATGGAACGTCCCATAGCTTCCCGATGTCCCGGCAGCTGGCGTTGCCGTCCAATGTACTTGGTCGTGTATGTCCGCATCATGCGCATTGAGCTGACCACTGACGGACGCGCCCGTTTGAGCATTCTCCGTCACATGCCCCAGCTCACTGGTCGAGTCGATCACCACTCCATCTTCGGTGCCTTTAACTTCAACCTGAATGGGGAATTCTGTGCCGTCTTTTGCAATCAACTTAATGGATTCGTGAATGGACTCACCACCTTTTAGGCCTTGAACATCACTATTGTTGTTGTCACCAATATAACTCCATGCATGCTCACCCTTGTGGGGACCACTTGTGATGGTATGAAACTGGAACGTACCATAAGGCGTCGTCACATCGAGATCGTGGCCAAGATCCCATATGTATTGCTTGCCTGAAAATTCCACCGTCACCTGGTTATTCGTACTATCAACATCGGTTATCTGTAGCGCCTGCCAATCAACCGCATCAAGTATGTTGACATGGGTACTCATTGAGGTCGCGACATCTTCTGTTGCTACACCATGATGTATACCCGTGAATTCGGTTCTATCATCGACAGGCGTTAATGTTAATGAGGCATCGGTGTGAGTCGACGCACCATGGTTATCAGTAACGTCATAAGTAAACTTCACCGCTCCGTTGTAGTTTTTCTTGGGAACAAAGGTAAACGTCCCATCATGATTGTCGGTGACCACACCGTGATCCACCTGTAAACCTGTCACGCTAAGTCTATCGTAATCATCCACATCGGTAGCGTGAGCTAATAAGGCGGCACTGCGTAACACGATTACTTGGTCCTCATGACCAGACGTAAGGGAAATTGAACTGGTGACGGTAGGCGCGTCGTTTTGTGGAATAATGCTTAATCGCAAATTTTGGATAGTGAACAACCCTTCACTATCGGTGACTTTAACGGCAACAATCACGTGTTCATCACGCCCGGATGACAACGAATTGTGTTGATAAGCTTTATCGGATGGGTCGAATGTATAACGCCCATCAGAATGTAACGTAAAGCCAGCCGTCGCCCCCATTGCACTATACGTTAACGTTTGTTGGTCGCCGAGATCTGGGTCGATGCCATACAGCGTACCATGCAGCACTTTTGCATCTTCAAACATATAATGATGCAAACTTGCTTGAGCAATGGTTGGTTTGTCGCTTGTTCCCTGAATCGTAAACTCAACTTGCTTCGTTGTGCCATCAGCACTTTTAATGGTAAATAAGTCTTTAATAACCTCACCATCTCTTAAGTGGTCAACGTTGTAGTTACTCACATTATAGAAATAGTGACCGCCTTTATTGACCTGAAGCGTTCCCCCTAACGTCCCTTTATAAAAAGCATTCATACCAAGATAAGTCGTCGCGAAAAAGGACTCTGACACACCATCCGGATCGGTCACATGAAAATTCCCTTCTGAATGAAGGTTGGTGGAACCAAGCTGGACATGATCTTCTTTGAGTGTATCTCCTACTGCCGTAATCTGAGCGGCATCCGAAACCGCTGCGATTTGGACAGATGCACCCGTTGAAGTCACTCCGCCATGCGCATCTATTACGTCGTAACTAAAATGAACCTGTCCGTTGTAATCTTTGCCGGGTGTAAACGTAAATGTCCCATCGTGATTATCTTGAAGTGAGCCATTATCGGCATGTAAATGAGTAATAGATAATTTACCCGCATCATTTTCATCAACATCAATGCTATGACTTAGCAAATCCGCGACACTAATAATTTGCGACGTATCTTCAATACCAGGGGTTAACGTCACTTCTGACGTGCAATATGGTCTATCGTTATCACCATGTATCGTCACAACAATTGTATGCGTCGTTCCATCTAGCGCTTTAACGACAATCGAATCAGTAAACTGCTGCCCTTCACCAAGGTGGTCAATTTTTCGACCTACCGCATCTTGCCCTGCTGAAATAAAGTACGACCAACTTCCGTCTTTTTGCAGGATAAGCTGACCATACTGACCGCTATATTGACCAAGATTACGTGTATCGAATTCACTTTGTCCTTGGTCAGCATCCGTAATCGTAAGCTTACCATCAATGTGAATGTCGTCATTCCAGAGCTTCGCAATGTTGCCATGAGCATAGTCAGGCGAGCGATCAGTGTAATCAAACCCTGCATTTTTATAGCCATGATTTTCGTGTAAATCACCCGTATCAGAGCCAGAAATAACAGCCGCGTCATTGCTGCCAGTAATCTTGATAACTAAATTCTCTGTCGCGGTAGCGCCGTGCTCATCGGTGAGTGTGACGGGAATAGTAAGGGTATCGAGTTCACCTGACTTTAGGTGTTGGTATGCTTGATTCGATGGGTCAAACGTATACGACCCATCTTTATTAAACGTAAGCCCGGCGACAGAGTTCGCAATGGAATAACGGAGTGTCGCATCATGGTCAATATCTGTCCCTTGCATTTGTCCACTTAAAGCCAACCCATCCTCGGTGACAGTCTGAGTTTGGGCTCTCAGAACTGGTGCATCATTGGTACCGTGGATATTGACTTCAATCGTAAAGGTCGTGCCATCTTTCGCTCGAACCACGCACTCATCCGTAATCACTTCACCTTCTTTAAGTGCTTGAACCAAAGGCTGATGATCGCGAATTGTATATGTATATTCGCCATTTCGCAGAAGAAGAACATGCCCACCTAGCTTGGTGTCGTAACCAATCCCTTGATAGGTTTGACTGCCAAGGTTGATGTCAAAATAGCCTTCCCCTGCATCAGGATCAGTGATAGTTAAGCGCCCGTCGAAATGCAAATTATCGTGTGTATCAATATAACTGCGATCCTCTGTCACGCCACTTTGACGGTGATCAATTGCAGCATATCCAATTTGGGCATTATCTGCGACTGGTGCCAATGCCACATTCGCACTCGCCGCCGTGCTTCCACCATGCACGTCTTGCACATCGTACTTAAACTCAACGTGTCCGTTATAATCTTTTTCTGGCGTAAACGTAAACGTACCATTGCGATTATCAACCACGGTTCCGGCGGATGTCCCATCAGCTTTCAATGCTTGTACATGCGCAGGATGAAGTTGCCCTATGTCGTTGGCATCCGTATCGCTTGCATTGGCAATCAGGCTCGATGCGTGAATAACATAAGGGTTATCTTCATGGCCTTGCGGTAAGGTCACTGCCGATGAAACATCAGGGTTATCATTAGTGCCATGCACGGTAACCGAAATGACCTTATGCGCAGAGCCATCTTTAGATTCAACCGTGATCTGCTCAGTAAAGCTCTCTCCGGCGCCTAATGTTTGAACAGCAGCAAGGCTATTGTCTATGTGGTATTGCCACATCCCTCCTTCAGTGATGAGGAATGTACCACCCTTTGATGTTGTAATGGTTTGAGGTTTGAGGGCGTTATCGTCATGATCAGGGTCAATAACGCTAAGGTGACCAGTTTGGAATAACTCGGTTGGATACGCTGGAGATGTGAGATGGTCTTCATCAATTGCGTTATTTAAAGTCCCCATGTCGACAATAATACGAGCACTGTCTTCTTCACCATGAATCGTCACCGTGACCGGTTTCGTTTGTCCATCTGCCGTCTTGATTTGGAATGTCTCAGTTATTGATTCGCCCGCTTTAAGGGCCGCGACCGTTTTTTGCGCATTCGTCCCTTTAACGTAGTTACCCTGAAGAAAGTAATCGTAGGTGCCATCCGATTGCAACGCGAACACACCTAGTCTTGAACTGGCTTGATAGCCACCATCGATAAACGCAGGATGATCACTCGTATCCACATCAGTGAGTTGTAATTTTCCTGATACATGACTCACAGACCTGAAGGTTTGCTCTGCTGTATGTTCTTGGATATTAATGGCACTAGACGCTAAGTTCGCTTTATCGTCAGTGCCTACTATATCAACAATCGTACTTTGTGGTGTACTTGCCCCGTGACTGTCGGAGACGTGATATAGCAGTTCAAAAGTGGATGTTTCACCCTGCGCTAAATGTTGAAATCGTTGACTGGATGGATCAATTTTCAGATGCCCGTTCACAATGCTAAACCCGGAAGGCAACCCCGAAATCTGACCATCAATTTTAACTTGAAATTGATTCCCTACACTCAACGTATCGCCTTCTATATCTTGCGATCCGGTCAGTAAGTTAATATCTAGGTGTGTTAATTGATCTTCGGTAAATTGACGGTGTATCTGTTGGACAGTTGGCGCATCGTTGGTACCAGAAACCGTGATGACAAGCTCTTGTTGATCGGTTCCACCTGCCGTATCTGTGACGGTTACCATCGTTCTAACGACTTGGCTGCTCCCTTCTCCAAGATGCTGATACGAGGCGTGGCTTGGATCAAAGGTGTAACTACCATCGGTATTAAACGTTAACCCATCAATTGGATGAGAAGTGGTGAACGTGAGTAAGTCGTGGTCAACATCCGTCGCAACCATTTGGCCGTTAAATACCGCTCCGTCTTCTTTGAGGGTTTGTGACTGGCCAATCATGGTTGGCAAATCGTTCGTACCTTCAATGGTGAATTTCAATTCTTCTCGATGAGAGCCGCCCGCGCTATCAGTGACCGTCACCGTGGTGGTCACGACTTGCGTATCCCCTTTCGCAAGGTGCTGATAGGACGTATGGCTTGGATCGAACGTGTAGCTGCCATCGGCATTAAACGTTAGCCCGTCAATTGGGTGGGAAGTTTTAAAGGTCAGTAAATCATGGTCAACATCCGTCGCAACCATCTGGCCGTTAAACACCGCTCCGTCTTCTTTGAGGGTTTGAGATTGGCCACTCATGGTCGGCAAATCGTTCGTACCTTCAATGGTGAATTTCAATTCTTCTCGATGAGAGCCACCCGCGCTGTCGGTAACCGTCACCGTGGTGGTCACCACTTGCGTATCCCCTTTCGCAAGGTGCTGATAGGACGAATGGCTTGGATCAAAGGTGTAACTACCATCGGTATTAAAGGTTAGCCCGTCAATTGGATGGGAAGTTCTAAAGGTCAGTAAGTCGTGGTCAATATCCGTCGCGACCATCTGGCCGTTAAACACCACTCCGTCTTCTTTGAGGGTTTGAGATTGACCAGTCATGGTCGGCAAATCATTCGTACCTTCAATGGTGAATTTCAATTCTTCATCGTGAATACCGCCCGCGCTGTCAGTGACTGTGACAGTCGTCGTTACGACTTGTGTATCCCCCTTCGATAAGTGCTGATACGAGGCATGGCTTGGGTCGAACGTGTAACTGCCATCGGTATTAAAGGTTAGCCCATCAATGGGATGAGAAGCTTTGAAGGTCAGTAAGTCATGGTCAACATCCGTTGCAACCATTTGGCCGTTAAACACCGCCCCGTCTTCTTTGAGGGTTTGAGACTGACCAGTCATGGTCGGCAAATCGTTACTGCCTTGAATGATGAACTTCAATTCTTCTCGATGAGTACCACCCGCGCTGTCGGTGACCGTCACCGTGGTGGTCACCACTTGCGTATCCCCTTTCGCGAGGTGCTGATAGGACGTATGACTTGGATCAAAGGTGTAACTACCATCGGTATTAAACGTTAACCCGTCAATGGGATGAGAAGTGTTGAACCTGAGTAAGTCGTGGTCAACATCCGTCGCAACCATTTGGCCGTTAAATACCGCCCCGTCTTCTTTGACGGTTTGTGATTGGCCACTCATGGTCGGCAAATCGTTCGTACCTTCAATGGTGAATTTCAATTCTTCATCGTGAATACCGCCCGCGCTGTCAGTGACTGTGACAGTCGTCGTTACGACTTGTGTATCCCCCTTCGATAAGTGCTGATACGAGGCATGGCTTGGGTCGAACGTGTAACTGCCATCGGTATTAAAGGTTAGCCCATCAATGGGATGAGAAGCTTTGAAGGTCAGTAAGTCATGGTCAACATCCGTTGCAACCATTTGGCCGTTAAACACCGCCCCGTCTTCTTTGAGGGTTTGAGACTGACCAGTCATGGTCGGCAAATCGTTACTGCCTTGAATGATGAACTTCAATTCTTCTCGATGAGTACCACCCGCGCTGTCGGTGACCGTCACCGTGGTGGTCACCACTTGCGTATCCCCTTTCGCAAGGTGCTGATAGGACGTATGGCTTGGATCGAACGTGTAGCTGCCATCGGTATTAAACGTTAACCCGTCAATAGGATGGGAAGTGGTGAAGGTCAGTAAATCATGGTCAACATCCGTCGCAACCATTTGGCCGTTAAATACCGCCCCGTCTTCTTTGAGGGTTTGTGATTGGCCACTCATGGTCGGCAAATCATTCGTACCTTGAATGGTGAATTTCAATTCTTCATCGTGAGTACCGCCCGCGCTGTCAGTGACTGTGACAGTCGTCGTTACGACTTGTGTATCCCCCTTCGATAAGTGCTGATACGAGGCGTGGCTTGGATCGAACGTGTAACTACCATCGGTATTAAACGTTAACCCATCAATTGGATGAGAAGTGGTGAACGTGAGTAAGTCGTGGTCAACATCCGTCGCAACCATTTGGCCGTTAAACACCGCCCCGTCTTCTTTGAGGGTTTGAGATTGACCAGTCATGGTCGGCAAATCATTCGTACCTTGAATGGTGAATTTCAATTCTTCATCGTGAGTACCGCCCGCGCTGTCAGTGACTGTGACAGTCGTCGTTACGACTTGTGTATCCCCCTTCGATAAGTGCTGATACGAGGCGTGGCTTGGATCAAAGGTGTAACTACCATCGGTATTAAACGTTAACCCATCAATTGGATGAGAAGTGGTGAACGTGAGTAAGTCGTGGTCAACATCCGTCGCAACCATTTGGCCGTTAAATACCGCCCCGTCTTCTTTGAGGGTTTGAGATTGGCCACTCATGGTCGGCAAATCGTTCATACCTTCAATGGTGAATTTCAATTCTTCTCGATGAGAGCCGCCCGCGCTATCAGTGACCGTCACCGTGGTGGTCACGACTTGCGTATCCCCTTTCGCAAGGTGCTGATAGGACGTATGGCTTGGATCGAACGTGTAGCTGCCATCGGCATTAAACGTTAGCCCGTCAATTGGGTGGGAAGTTTTAAAGGTCAGTAAATCATGGTCAATATCCGTCGCAACCATCTGGCCGTTAAATACCGCCCCGTCTTCTTTGAGTGTTTGTGATTGGCCACTCATGGTCGGCAAATCGTTCGTACCTTCAATGGTGAATTTCAATTCTTCTCGATGAGAGCCGCCCGCGCTATCAGTGACCGTCACCGTGGTGGTCACGACTTGCGTATCTCCCTTTGATAAGTACTGATACGAAGCGTGGCTCGGATCAAAGGTGTAACTGCCATCGGTATTAAACGTTAACCCGTCAATAGGATGAGAAGTGGTGAACGTCAGTAAGTCATGGTCAACATCCGTTGCAACCATTTGGCCGTTAAACACCGCCCCGTCTTCTTTGAGGGTTTGAGACTGACCGGTCATGGTCGGCAAATCGTTACTGCCTTGAATGGTGAACTTCAATTCTTCTCGATGAGTACCACCCGCGCTGTCGGTGACCGTCACCGTGGTGGTCACCACTTGCGTATCCCCTTTCGCAAGGTGCTGATAGGACGAATGGCTTGGATCAAAGGTGTAACTACCATCGGTATTAAAGGTTAGCCCGTCAATTGGATGGGAAGTTCTAAAGGTCAGTAAGTCGTGGTCAATATCCGTCGCGACCATCTGGCCGTTAAACACCACTCCGTCTTCTTTGAGGGTTTGAGATTGGCCACTCATGGTCGGCAGGTCGTTCGTACCTTCAATGGTGAATTTCAATTCTTCATCGTGAGTCCCACCTGCGCTGTCGGTGACCGTCACCGTGGTGGTCACCACTTGCGTATCCCCTTTCGCGAGGTGCTGATAGGACGTATGACTTGGATCAAAGGTGTAGCTGCCATCGGCATTAAACGTTAGCCCGTCAATGGGATGAGAAGTGGTGAACGTGAGTAAGTCGTGGTCAACATCGGTGGCAACCATTTGGCCGTTAAACACCGCCCCGTCTTCTTTGACGGTTTGTGACTGGCCAATCATATGAGGCAGGTCGTTGACACCATCGATCTCGACATGTATTTGATGTGTCGTTCCATCTACCGACGAAACCGTAAACGCCTCTCTAAGCTCATCTCCCTTACCCATTTGCTGGATAATCGATTGCTGATTGCTTGCCTCAAAGTACCAATGTCCATTGCTATCTATCGTCAAATTACCATATTGACCGACCAGTAACTGCGGCAAAAAATGAGCCTCTCCTTTATCGGCATCGACAACATGTAGATCGCCAGTCGTCTTCAAACTGCCATTAATAACGTTGAGATCTTCAACCACATTCCCAGAATCGATACCAGAAATAACGGCATTATCATCACGACCACCAATGACGATTTGGATTTGCTGGCTTGTGTGGTCTGCGGTGTGAATCGTGATAACTTCGGTTAACTGTTGTTTCGAGTTTAACTGCTGAACAGCGCCCAAACTATTATCAACTTGATAGCGCCAATGGCCATGCTCATCAATGGTGAGCGCCCCAAATTGTCCATTAACTACTTCTGCAATAGTATGGGACTCCCCATGATCGGCATCCTGCACGAACACTTGGCCATTAACCGTTAGCAAACCCGCAGCATTAACGTTAACGTCTTCCTTTAATTGGCCTGTAATTTGCCCCGTAACCTGAGCAACATCATTGGTGCTTGGTGATTTTAATTACAAAATTCGCATGCGATTGAAGACCGGACGAATCCGTGACAGTCACAGGGACCGTTAAATGATCGACTTCCCCCTCTTTTAAGCTTTGATAGGCGTTGTTACTTGGGTCAAACGTAAAAGAACCATCCGGATTGAGAGTAAAACCATCTACCATTACTGCGCTGGTAAAACGGATCGTCTCTCCTACGTTTTTGTCTGTCGCTGATAACTGTCCATGCAGTAAGTGGTCATCTTCTTTTATCGAGATGTTTTGGTTTTGAATGTCTGGTTTAACAAACACAGGTTGATAAGTGGAATTCGAATGTTGTGCATGTGTATTATCGGATGGCGTCATCACCAGAGGTGTGACTTGCGAGTTCGATAATGAAGTAGACGTCGTTCCGGTGCGAGTGAGCAAACTGGCGTGCGTCGACACATGCATTGGATAATGGTGGAGTTCGAGTCTCCGGCTTGGCAGAGCTACGCCCTCCTTGTCCACTGACGCTTGCGTTTCAGAGGTGGCGACTTCTGATGACGATAAGTCAACACTTCGTTCCGTCTGGCTCAACGAAACCTTGTCAGCGTTGTTATCCACTTTTGCATTTGAACGTTCACTGTCTGACTCCAGGTCAACGTTCGCGCTCGCGTGATGACTCGCTAAAGACGGTAAAATAAGGCTCAGTGCTGGAGGAAGACTAACCTGATAACGTAACGTACTAAAAAGGCGACGTTTTTTCTTCCGTTGCGGTAGCTTATCATGGCGAGGGGACGCAGACGAACGTGAGCCCGTTAATTCCGTTTTATCTTGACTATTGGCGAGTTCGTTTCTCTTATCCGTCATTCTTCCAATCCTAACTTCAAAACCTTCCATTAAGTTAAGGATATAGAAAGCAATTTTGCTAATTATTCTCGCTGTTTTATCTTAAACTCCAACATCAATGCTAACGAACGATTAGGCACTCAGATTCTTGGGGGACCACAATCGATTCATTCAATAAACCTGCGTAGATGCCATTAAGAGCCACCAACTCACGATGATTACCTTGCTCAGCAATCTGCCCCTGCTCTAACACCAGAATCTTGTCCGAATGTCTGATAGTACTTAAACGGTGCGCGATGGCGATAACCGTCTTTTCTTTAAACAAACGTTGCATCGCTTTTTGGATGAGATCTTCCGTAATCGAGTCTACCGAGCTGGTCGCTTCATCTAACATCATCACCTGCCCGCCTTGCGCAATCGCGCGTGCGAACGAGACCAACTGAGTTTGTCCTACCGACAGATTTGAACCGTTTTTGTCGAGCATAAAATCATAGCTATTGGGAAGTTGTGCGATAAACTTGTCGGCATAGACATATTGTGCGGCCTGCTCTACTTGCTCACGACAAATACTCGGTTTTGCCCAACGCAATGTTAAACTGAATACTCTCTTCAAATAAATGGACATCTTGCATCATCATTGAAAAAAGATGCGCAGTGTCATCTGCAGAAATCTTCGATAATTCAATACCATTTAATAAGATGCTGCCTTCATAATCTTGATAGGTTTTCGATATCAAGCGCATGATCGTTGATTTACCCGAACCCGTTGCCCCCACTAGCGCAATCTGGTGTCCTTTTTCCAACACAAACGATACATTTTTCAACACGTACGGCGAGTCTGGTTTATAGCGAAAACTGACGTTGTTAAATTCTAAACGACGGAACGTTTTCAACGGCTTCTCAACCTTATGACCGGGAAGTAAATTCCGCCCCTCCTCTTCCGTTCGCTCCGTAAAAAGCTCTTCAATATGATCAAATGCCGCGAACGAGCTTTGAATCGACGCAATTTGAGAAGTGAAATCGCGAATTGGCACAAACACTTTCTCTAACGTGTTAATAAACGCAATCAGCACGCCTAATGTCAGCGTACCTTGCAATACTTGCTCAGAACCGTACCAAATCATCAACGCAATGGTAATGGACGTTACTCCAGAGATAAAAGAAAACAAGATGGCGTCATACTTGTTGATTTTCTTTTGAGCCACTAAGAATTCATCAATATGGCCATGATATTTTTTTCCACCTGCTTTTCCGCACGATACATCTGAACCGTATCCATGCCGAACAGCACTTCTTGCAAAAACCCAATCCCTCTCGCCAGCGCTGAGCGCGTGATTTTATGCATCGCACGTAACTTGTTTCTCACTCGCACCGTCAGATACATCACAGGTGGCATCACCACCAATACAATTAACGTCAGCCTCCAATCAATGAAAAGCATCATCACGAGCAATGCGATGGTATTGATCGAGTCTTTTACCAGCCCGACAACAGACTGAACGAATGTTTCTCCGATGGTCTCTAAGTCACTAGTGAGACGGGAGAGAGTGACACCCGCAGGCGTGGTATCGAAATAGCGGCGTGGAAGCTTAAGTACTCGTTCAAATAATACCGAGCGCATGTCGGTAATCGTATGCTGGCCCGTTTTCCGAAGGTTATACGAATACGTCGTATCCACGACGTAACTCGCAATTAGCACAATGACGAGATAAGCCACATATTGCAATAAGCCACTAAGATCATTTTGACTCAGCTGTACATCAATCACTTGAATAATAAGCCATGGGAACAACAAACTCGTCATGACCGAGAGCGGAAGCATTGCGATTCCAATCATCGCGGTCTTTTTGTATTTCTTAGCAAACTTAAAAAAGTGCTTTAAATACTTTATGTCCACCCCTTTTAACATACTGAGGTCTCCGCTTCATGTTGCTGCAATAGCCAGGTTTCCTTGTAATAGGGACAGGTCGCCAACAGCGTTATGTGGTCACCTTTAGCGATAATTTTTCCTTCATTGAGTACAATAATTTCGTCCATGTATTCCAACGCATTCACTCGATGAGAGACCACTAATACAGATTGATGCGCTAAGCGTTGAAACAATGCGTCCAAAATTTTTCTCTCGGTTTCATAATCCACCGCTGAAAGCACGTTATCCATAATAATAAGATCGGCAGGTTCAAGCAGCGCGCGAGCAATGCTCAGCCTCTGCTTTTGACCACCGGAAAGCATAATTCCCTTCTCACCTACTAACGTTTGATCGCCGTTTTCAAGGCGCGCAACATCTGACGCTAGCTGACTCAACTCCAAAACTTCATCTACTTGCTGCTTTGCCACATCGGCGTGCGGACTGCCAAAACGAATGTTTTCTTCAACAGTTGCTGAAAATAAGTACGGGTCTTGAGTGACCGTTTTAACATAACGCCTTAAATCGCTGCGGGAGATGCCAGTCACATCTTTGTCGCCGAGAAAAACCGTACTTTTGGGTACATCGAGATGGTGATTCAAGCAATTCACTAATGTTGTTTTCCCTGCGCCAATACCGCCCAAAATCCCCACTTTTTTACCTGCTGGAATATCAAAACTGATGTCATCAAGCACCCTGCGGGTTTCTCCTTGATACTGAAAGCTAAGATTTCGAACAGAAAAGGTTTGTCCTTTCAGTGATTCAACGTCCGTAGCGGAAAGCTCGGATTGATCATTAGCTGGCACTTCCGCATTCAGAATAGTTTGTGCACTTTGAATCCCCACAATCCCCCGCTGATACACTGTTGCGATTCGTCCGAGTTGCATTAATGGCATCGCTAGTAGCACGGAGTAGGTCAAAAATGCGGTTATCTCACCCAGCGTCAATGCTTGATTCATCAGCATGTAGCCACCTAAACCAAGAATGAGGATCTTCATCAAGTCATTCGCGTAATCCAACACTGGCATGAAGAAAACTTGAATACGCGTAATGCGCAAGCGGCAACGCAGTAATTGTTGGTTGAGCTTCTCCATTTCTGCCGATACCCAACCAGACATCTGCTGGCTTTTAATTAAATCAACGCCCGATAAATAGCTCATCAGTTGCGCCGACAAGTTTTGTAGCCGATTCATATGCTCCATATGGAGTGCCTTCATACGGATGAAACCGACACGGAAAATCACAAACGCGATGGAAATAGGAAGAATGGAATACAATGTTAACTCTGGCGAGATCCGCCACATGTAGACAGGAGTGAGTGACAACGCGAACATGGTATTAAAAAATTGCAAGAAACCGATGCCAAATAAGAGTCGAATACCCATCACGTCATTGTTAATGATCGAAATGAGCCGTCCTGACGCAAACTTTTCGTGATAGCTATTCGGTAGGCGATTCAACTTCTCCAACAACGTATTTTTAAGCGCCGCTTCCGTCACCCTCCCTGGGTTTAACGCATACATTCTGGATAAAATACGAACCAACACCATCGCCACCGACATGCCAACCACGACGCCAACATAAGTCTGAAGTTGCTGGTGCCCAACATTACTCGCATCATCAATAAGGTCGATCGCCAACTGAATGTAGCGCGGGATTTCAACTTGAAGCCAATTAACGAGAAAAATGAAAATAATCGCGAGCGTGTACGACTTGCGATTCATACGCACATAGTGCGCGATAAACTGTCTTTTAGTCATGTAAGCTTATTTAATCATGTGCGCTGTTATGAAGAGAAATTGCCTGAGCTTGCTAACCAACACCTAGAGTCATGATGAATCGTTTGGAAAACGAAAACGGCACTTAAGCATCTCGTGTATTATTGACATATTCCATAAAAATAGCGAACCCTATCGACGTATTTTATTAATCAACCATCACTATACAAACAATATTTAGGTTCTATTTATCCACTACACTGTCGTATCCAACCCATTGTAAGAGCTGCTTGATCGCTTTGGACAAAATTTGATTTTGCCGAACAATATACCCCAGACTGGTTGTGGGAAAGTCTGGTAAAGGTGTCACTGTGGTTTGCGTATTACGCTTCGTTGATAAAGCAAATTCTGGGACAATCGCCACACCAAACCCCGCTTCAGCCCAATCAATTTGTGCGTCTACGCTCCCCACCTCCATCACTCGATAGTTTGACAAATTTAATTTTGGCAGCGCTTCATCAATCAGATCTCGCGTTCGTGTATCATGC
Source organism: Vibrio sp. GJ43-1 (assembly GCF_055808835.1). NCBI lineage: Bacteria > Pseudomonadati > Pseudomonadota > Gammaproteobacteria > Vibrionales > Vibrionaceae > Vibrio > Vibrio sp. GJ43-1. The sequence continues at coordinate 2,141,726 of NZ_CM147884.1, forward strand.
CCAAGAAGAATAAGCGTGAGCTCGCTCTGGTCTTTAATGTGTTGTTCAAAACCATGACCAAAAGCGACCCATTTTACTTGTTGAAGCTCGACAAAATGTAAGGGTTGAGTTTGCTTCTGAGAGATAACAAATCCTAAGTCTGCCTCCGCGCTTTTAACGCGCGCTGAAGCCTGTGAAGACGTCGTATTAAGGAGAACCAGATCCATTCCAGGATAGGCCTCTTTAAACAGCTTAAACGCTTCTATCAGTAGCATCCTAGAAATAATATCACTCGCTGCAATCGTAATGGTGCCGCGATTTAAGTCATTAAGCGCTGTGAGATCGGCTTGGCAGACCTGCAATTCCTGAAGTGTCTTTTTGCTACTTTCCAACAATCGCTGGCCTGCCTGTGTTAAATGAAAAGGGTTTCTATCCAACAATTTTACGCCCGTCGTCTGTTCAAGCTGCTTCAGGTGCAAGCTTACATTGGGCTGGGTCATGTGCAATGCATTCGCAGCTTTACCGAAATGCTGGTATTCAGCGAGTACCACAAACGTTTTGAGCCAATGAATATCTAACATGTTCCGCTTCCATTGCGTGCCGTTTGGACACAGATTTAGTTTGAGGAAACGAACTCTCCCCATATGAGTTTCTTATCAAGCTAATAATTATAATTAATTTTTCTTATTCACTCTACAAGATTAAGCTGATTCCCTAATCAATTAGGAGAAGTATTATGTCGTCTATTGTTGTTGTGGGTGCTAACTGGGGTGATGAAGGTAAAGGCCGTATCGTTGACTTTTTAGCAGCAAATGCGTCTGCAAGTATTCGCTTTCAAGGCGGTAACAATGCAGGTCATACCGTCGTCAATGATTTTGGTACGTTCAAATTACACCAACTTCCAAGCGGCATTTTTAATCCTAATTGTACCGCTGTACTCGGCCCTGGCATGGTGATCAGCCCAGCCGCGCTTAGCGAAGAAATCGCCGAAGTAGAATCGGCAGGTGTGAACGTTAATCTGTGCATTTCAGATCGCGCGACACTTTGTCTTCCTCTTCACGCGCTTGAAGATACGCTAGAGGAACAACGCTTAGGTGATGCGGCTTACGGATCCACTCGGCAAGGTATTGCGCCAGCCTATGGTGACCGAGTTATGAAAAAAGGCATTCTTGTTGGTTGGCTGAAGCAACCAGACGTCCTTGAGCAGCGCCTACAATTTATGCTCGACTGGAAAATGCCTCAACTTAAAGCGCTTTACCCTAACTGTGACTACTCTCAAAGCGCAAAAGAAATCACGGAATGGTTGCTAGAAGTGACGAAATCTTGGCGTCCATTTATCTGCAACGTAACAGAGCCACTAAAAGCGCTGCAAGCCAAAGACGCAAACTTACTTTTTGAAGCTCAATTAGGGGCTGGTCGCGATTTGGTTTATGGTGAGTACCCTTGGACGACGTCCTCCAATGTGACTGCCGCTTATGCTGGTATTGGCAGTGGATTACCTGCACTACGACCAGAGCGAGTTATTGCGGTAGCCAAAGCCTTTAGCTCTTCAGTCGGCACGGGTACGCTGGTGACTGCAATGGAAGAGCAAGACAACTTCCGCGAAAGCGCGAATGAATACGGTGCTACTACTGGTCGCCCTCGCGACATGGGATTCTTTGACGCTGTCGCCACCAAAAATGGCGTGGAACTCCAAGCGGCAACGGAAATTGCACTAACCAAAATCGACTGCTTGACTGGCCTTAAGGATTTAAAAATTTGTGTCGCGTATGACGGTGAACATACGGAGAACCCAATTTGGCCTCAAACTGCTGCGCTTAAACCTGTCTATGAAAATATGCAGGGTTGGGAACAGGACATTACAGGCTGCCGTACTTTCGAGAGCTTACCTAAAGGTGCTCAAGACTATGTCACTCGTATTGAAGAACTGATGGGTGTACCCGTTCGTATGGTATCTGTTGGTCCTGAGCGTGAGCAGATGATCATTCGAGATTAGACTCCACCCGTATAGAAACGAATAAACCCGGCGATATCGCCGGGTTTATTCGTTCAATAAGCATGATTTAAGCGAAATGACGTTTACTCGCCAGTCACCTATTTACCAAACTAGCTACGCTTGTTCTTTTTCTTGCCAGTGCCAGCAGGCTTGGCCATTGGTTTGTTTAACTGAAGGTATTCTTCTTTAAACTCCTCTTCAACTTCAAAGCCAGCGACTTCTTCCCGTTCTAGACGAATTTTGTTCTTTTTCTCAATAATTTTGAAGTGATGGTAATCTTCGTAATCAATCAGTGACAATGCTAGACCCACTTCTCCAGCTCGACCGCTTCGACCAATACGGTGCATGTAGTCTGCCGGGCTTCTTGGCAAATCAAAGTTGATCACTACGGGTAATTTTTCAATATCTAAACCACGCGCGGCGATATCGGTGGCAATGAGTACTTCAATCTCACCTGCTTTAAAGGCTTCAAGTACTCGGCTACGAGCGCCCTGACCTTTGTCACCATGAAATACCTCTGCGGTAATGCCGCGTTTCGATAGCTTTTCAGCAAGGTGATTACAGGCGTTTTTAGCATTGACAAATATGAGGGCTTGTCGCCACTGGTTCTGTTGAATCAAGTGCGCAAGAACCGCTGTTTTCTCACCTCTGTTCACAGAGAATACGCGTTGTACTAAAGTGCTGGCATCGGCACTTTGCAATTGGATTTCAACTGGGTTGTTCAACAAGCCTTGAGTTAAAGTCTGAACTTGTTCAGGGAACGTTGCTGAGAACAATAAGGTTTGCTTACTCTGTGGTACGAGCGCCAACAATTTTGTGAGTTCATCGGTAAAACCAAGGCTTAGCATTCGGTCAGCTTCATCAAGCACTAGCGTTTTGACCTTATCGAGTTTAATCGCGTTGCTTGAAATGAGATCCAGTAGTCGACCTGGGGTTGCGACAAGAATATCTGTGCCACCGCGCAGCGAAAGCATTTGCGTGTTGGCCGACACCCCACCAAACACGGCAACGGTTTTGATCGCGCCATTAAAGTACACGGCATAAGAGCGAATCGTGTCCGCAACTTGTTTAGCCAGTTCACGAGTTGGGACGAGTATAAGGCCCGAGACATAATTGCCTTTCGCAGTTTTGCTCATCGACGGCTTTTCTTCATGCAATTGCTGCAATAGCGGTAAAGCAAAGGTCGCCGTTTTACCTGAGCCGGTATTGGCCCCAGCAATGAGATCACGTCCAGCTAAAACACTTGGTATCGCTTGCGCCTGAATGGGTGTTGGCTGTTGGTATTCCAGCTCAGTTAGTCGGGCTAATAGCGGTGGAATAAGGCCAAGTTCAGTAAAGTTGGCTGGGGTTGTGATAGTGCTCATTGATGTAAAGGGCTCAGGCTAAAATAATAGCCGGGTATATTAGTCTATTTCCGCCCGTAGCCGTTAATAAAATCAGAAAAAATCCCTATTTTGTCGACATACCGTCGCTATATAGCGACGACTTCTATCGTCATTCTCACTGTGATGCTTTAACAACGACTTCGCTTAAGCGATACCATCCATCCGGTTGCTGTCCCACGTTGGCGAGATTCAAAGGCTGACTATCACGGCTTTCGCTCACAGCCATTTCGACAAAATAATGACCTACCTTTATCCCTTTAGGCAACACCATGTTCACTGTGGATTGATATAACCCTGGAAGCCAAGTCTCAGTGCTTGTCGTGTCTTCTACAACAGACACCACCTCATCACTGCTATTAACTAATCGATAATACGCATAATAAGGTTGATAGGTTGGTGCCACACCATCGTTAAAAATATGAGTTTCCAGTGCGAACTCTTGCCCCGCCGACACGGAACTAGAATGACGAATCGTATCAACTCGAAAGCGATAGCCAATTTTTAGCAGTGCCTTATCTAATAAATCGCGGTACTGCTCAGGAATGGGTGTCGATTTCAAATTTAGGCTACTCGCATGCTGGCTAATTGCCCAATCGAGTGACGCTGTCACTTGATTTCGGGTGTATTGTTGCGTAGCCCACCAGCCATGCATGTCCCCACACACTTCAAAACTAACAGGCTTACGCTGCCAAGCGGTATCAAATAACGGCGTCTGCTGTTTTACTTGCTGAATACGATACGGGTAGTCATCGTTCATATGACTCCAAGTCGGGGAAAAATTATGCCAATCGCCCCAACAATCGGCACGCCACCCTGAACCTTTTTCAATCGCGTATGCGAGAGAGGAACCTCCGCTTATCAGCATTAATTTTGCAGTAGTTGGAAACGCTGAAAAATGCAGATCGACGTACTTATTTAACTGCTGATATGAATACTTACTATGCAGTGGCTCCAGTTCAGGAAAGTTGCTGTTATGCCACTCGCCCCAGGAGCCCACGATGCCAATATCAACCTGAGCAAGCCGTGAGTCATTATCGTAACGCTCTCCAAAAGCGCTGAGTAACTTTTCGACGTAGGCGATATATATTGGATCGTCAAGATTAGCCACAAAGGTTTTGCCATTTTCAACCCACTGCCCTGCAACACCTTTTTTGATAAGCCATTGTGGGATTTTTGTACCTGAAAACGGTTCATCTAGAGCCATAAAGCGCAACGCGACTCGCCGTGATTGCTTCGTGTTATTTTCCAGCAAGTCATCAATGAGAGTAAAATTGTATTCACCTTCGCGTGGCTCGAGTTCACTCCAATAATACCGGTAGTATCCCATTCCTGACACAGGGTATTGCTCTAGCGTTAAGACGGTGCCCCACCCATCGTGGAAAGTTTCAACCCCCATACCCGGATTGGTGACGGGCGTGTTAAGTCCCACGATCGATGTGACTTTCTCGAGCTCATCGACAGCGTAAGCTTGGAAAGTAACGGGGTACAATAATGATAATAAACCTAACCACCGCTTAGCGGACCATTGACCTTGTTTATTTCCTGTCATTTAACGCTCCCACTCAATCCTTACAATGATTGAAACCAATCCCAGATTCCTAGTGAAAAGTTCTCGAACAAGTCAATACCCAGCGCAGACTTTAATAAATACAATGCCAGCAACACGAGCACCCCACCCGCAAGAACAAACGTGGTGATCAATGCTGTCGTTGCGTAGACTATCCATTTCGACTCGCCTTGACGGGCCGCCGCACGGCGATCTCGCCCACTCAGCACCACCACATAGTAGCGCTTACCGAACCAAGGAAAGCTTTTGCGAATATCAACCGAATGCTTTGCGACCAAACCAACTTGATTCACCGCTTTTTCAATGGCTTGCTTTTGCTCTTCGCTTAAGCTTTGTTGCGTTTCTTGCTGTAAAACTCGGTAAAATTGAGTCACTGCCCGGCTCTTATCAGGCTCATCCGAGTCACTACTTTTATTAAGATGATTAGTCACGCTCAATTCCCAACGTTTTGTTGTAAACACCCACCGTTTGATGAGCGATTTTATGCCAGTCATATCGCGCTAAAAAGTGTTGGTAATCTTGTCGCGGCATCACACACCTTTGCTGAATTGCCTGCGATAATTCATCGATATTTTTGACGGAAAAGTAGCAATCAGATCCAAGTTCAACCGCACAATTTGGTGCAATATCACTCACCACCACAGGTAAGGAATACGACATCGCCTCCAGCAGTGCAATAGGCAAACCTTCATGATAAGAAGGCATGACGAATAACTTAGCTTGAGAAAAGACCACTTGTAGCGCCTCTCCCTTTAGAAAGCCTGTCAGGATCACACCAGGTATCTCCTTCGCGGCCTGTTTTAATGCGCGACTGTAATCACTTTCATGATCAGTATCCCCTATCAATACGAGAGGCATATCAAGCTTGGATTTTTTGTATGCCTGTATAAGATCATGAAAGCCTTTTTCTTCTACAAAACGACCTACTGCGACCATATAGCCTCGAGCAGATAACTGATAGCGCTCTAATGTAGATTGTACGACATCCGATGGCAGAGCTTTGGCAGAGTTAACGCCATTATAAATGAGTTTTGCATCATCTCGTTGATAAGATTGCTTAATAAGATCATTAATCACTTCTGATATAACAATGACTTCGTTGGCATATTTAACAGCTAAACGTTCACCAAGCTTCAAAACAATCTTTGCTAACCTCCCCCATTTTTCACGCTGATAATCAGGGCCATGGTGGGTGAATACCACTTTCTTCCCCATTAGACGTAGCAATGGCACGACTAACCCTGGACCTATCGCATGAACATGTACCACATTCGAGCCATCAGTTAAGGTAGAAGCTGCCGCAATAGTGGAATGAACAATAGCCTCCAATGAGGTTTTTTTAGGTGCCCACAATGCTTTGGTCTTAACCCCCTTATAACTCGCGGCTTTGTAAGAGACATAAGGCGAGCGTGCGATAACCTCTACCTCAAATCCTTGTTCAACAATAAGAGGATAAAGGTGCTGGCAATGTGTTTCGACGCCCCCTAATACATCCGGAATGCCACGTGTCCCTAATACGGTTACTTTCATGATTGTTCACCCAATAAACGTTGGTACAAATCGACCAACTGTCGATGATGAGAGCTCAATGAATAATGCGTCTCTAACCGTTGCCTTGCTTGTTCACCGTAGTACTTTGTCAGCTCCGGACGTATCGCAAATTCATCCATCACACAGGCAAGAGCATGGACATTACCTGCTTCAAATAAACGCCCTTCCTTTCCATCTCGAACTTGCTCAGGGATGCCACCGATATTGGCGCCAATAATAGGCTTACCATACGCCATTGCTTCAAGAACCGACATCGAGCAGTTTTCATAACATTCAGAAGGAACAATGACAGCACTGGCTTGTTTAATGAGCAAATGCAACGCCTCACCCGTTTTAAAGCCAAGCCACTCAACCTTGTTCTTCCTACCAGACAAGGCGTCAGCAAGCGGCCCGGTTCCCGCGATTTTTAATGGGATCGATTGGTTAGACTGCTCGTAAGCTGCAACCATTGTTGCGACGCCTTTTTCCTGACTTAATCGCCCTAAATACAAGAAATATCGATGATCAGCGACATCTTGCTGATTAACATTCTCATCAATGCCATTCACAATGACCTCAATTCTACTATTGGGGAGCTTACGGCAAATAATATTGGCTAAAAACTGGCTAGGTGACACGATTACATCTAGGCATTGATAGTTTTTAGCGAGCGATTGATACAAGGCTTCTGCAACAAGTAAACCACTTTTAAACCATGACCCTTGCTGGCATCGATACTTTAACGCGTTAAACACACTGCCTTGTAAACACGCTTCACAGGTATGTCCATCTCTATACATGGTATAGCTAGGACAAGCGATTTTAGTATCATGAGCCGTGAGTACCGTTTTACACCCAGCTTGTTTAGCGATCTTAATGATTGAAGGCGTCAGTTGATGATAAATGTTGTGAAAATGGACGATATCGGGCTGTTCAGTGGCAATCAATTCCGAAAGCTTTTCACACGCTTCGGTGTTATGCACAAACCGCACTGCGGTTTTCAACGCGCCGAATAAACTCGCGTTGGCGTGATAATCCACATTATCGACAAAACTAGCGCTGTAGTCAGACGCTAAATTGTCATTGTGAATCATTGAAAAATCGATAACCGAAAACCCTCGCTCTATCAACATGTCTCTTTCTTGAAAAAAGACCGTTTCCGCGCCTCCTTTTAAGAAAAAAAACTTATTCACCACTAACACTTTCATGACGCTTCTCGCTCTAGCACTTTATGTTGCGGCGCTTGGTTCGGATCTTTGATAGGGGATAACAAGCCATTGACCAATCCCGCTGAGAAGACGGTCAAATTAACAACACTCAGCACCCCATCCTTTATCGAACGGTTTTTAAATACTTTCATTGCAAAGAACAACATCAGTGGCAAAAGGCTAATAACCAACACTGAACCGTTGCCCACCAATAAAACCAAAATTAACCAAGCAAGATAACAAGCAAAGATCAGCTCATTGCGAACCACACTCACAGCTTGTCGAAAATACGCTTTTCCAAACGCACTCTTTAGTAATTCGCCTGAGGCAAACAAATAACCACGCTTCCATCGGTAGCGCAATAGCATTAGCGTCGGCATATCATAAGAGGTATGGTGAAAAAACGGCGTATCCAAACGGCGCAATTTATAACCCGCACACTGGAGCCTCATGCCAAGCTCTGCCTCTTCATAGGCATGCAATGTACGATGCGTAAGATAACCGATATCATTCACGGCGCTCGCTCGATACACCCCACCGCCAGCTAGATGACTGCAATCACCAATAGGATAGATTTTGTGGTGCCTTTGCTGACGAGATTTAAATTCGTAACTCGTCGCTTCATCCATTTCAACCGTTCCCGCGACCCCAGCGTAACTCGGCTCTGTTTCCAGAAATGCTATCGCCGCATCGATGAACCCGTCCTGCAAACGCATATCGCCATCCAATAACAGTAAGTAGTCGCCCTCGCTATATAAATAACCGAGTTGATGCCCTACACCGCAACAACGATCATTCGCGTTGACTAACGTCACAACTTTAGCACCGTTTTCCAACGCGATTTTTTGCGTGTCATCATTGGATAAGCTATCAGCAACAATGACGTGGTATTGATAATTCTCAAGTTGGCGTTGAACGCTTTTAATCGTTGCGGCAATGCCATCTTGTTCATTGAGTGTTTTGATAATCACGGTAATACTAGGCAAAGAGCTCATAATCTTGCTCCCGATTGAATAACAGACTTGCGGATAACTAGGCTCGCGCCAAGTGAAAAATAGAAGAGGAACTGCAACATAGGCACTAACATTAAAATTTGGCTGTAAGGCAAGCTTAATAAACTGGCAAAACCAAAGGCAATAAACAGCAGGTTGCCAGGAAAGTAGCTGGATATCTTGCGTCGATAACTGCTCTCGAATCAGTGTTTCCTTGGGTATCGACACCTTTATTGCTAATAAAATGGGGCATAAAAATAGCACTAGCCCTACGATACCGAACTCCCACAGCATCATACTTAACGATGTAGAATCCAGAAGCACATTAAATATTTGATTTAAGAAACCGGGAGCGACTGAGCTGCCGTGATTGGTAGCATTTAATCCATAGCCAAACCACACGTTGGACCATCCATACAGCTGACTATTTTCCAACCAAAAAAATAGCGTGGTCATCCGCCCTAGTTCTCCCGTTGGTAACACATAATTCGAGTCATATATGTATTCTAACGAGTCCCAAAACACTTTTAGTGCGCTGTGGTCAGGGTCGGTATCAAAAGCTGTCGCATACGAAGCGGCAAGGACAACTATCGCCAACACAACCAACAACCCCATAGCCCCAACCATAAGAAGCACTTTCTTAATATCCTTTTGCTTAACACCATAAACATAACTGGGGCATAGCCAAACAAAGATTAAAAGTATAGGAGCGAGTAAAATGACGAACTTTACTTCGCCAAGGACACACAAAATAAACGCGGCGACAATATGCAGGATCATGTTAAGTCGGCTGATTACACCGTGTCTAAATTCAGATAACTTCAGGAGCATGACAAGTAAGCAGAACAGCCCTAACGCAGCCGTGTTTCCGCCCCCCATAGGATCGCCGCCGAACGTCCCGACGACAGAGTCCCATTTTTCGAATTCACCTTTAACAGCCACACGCTGCGGAACGACAACTAAAATCTGATACAAGATAACCGGAAACTGTAGATAGAAAATCCCATACAACACTTGAACGGCGCGGTAGAGCTGAGATTCACGGATAAATCCCAACAGTAAACACAGAAAAATAAGCGACAGTGCGAGTTCATTTTTCCAACCGACAATGGTCACCGTTAGCCCATTTTGTAGTACTGTCGACGCTAAGATTAACGTATAAGCACCAACCAGCAATACGGCGAGTACCGTTTCTGTATTATCTAACTTAGCCGCCTCATAGTTAGTTTGCATCAATAGCAGCAACAGCATTGCAAAGGCAGCAACGAACGGCAGCCAAAGTACGGCCCCTACCCCTGTTAAATACTGCACAAGCCCACAAACGACTAATGTAACGAAGGTGTAACCCTGTAAGAACCGCCCATTATTGACCTTCAAGTAACCTCCATCGTGTGACGAAGTTTCACTGCCGTTTTATTTACTTTGAAATAAATAAACAGGTATCGCATCGAAGATAGCACTGCAAAAGCAATAACCGAATACGCATAATCACTAACAAAATAAGGAAGCGCACCAAAAGCCAATAACACCACTGCAAGTTGTTCACATTGAATACGAAGGAAATACGTTGGCGACCCATAGACCAATTCAAGTACCGTCAATGGGCATACTGCTAGCGCCATAAACAAGTACGGTAACATATAGCGAGACGTTGGCACTGACGCGACCCACTCAGCACTAAAGCCAAGTTGCATAACCACAGGGTAGAAAATGGAGACACCGAGCACTGCTATCGTCCCCAATGCAAAGAGTAATCGGCGCACCTTGGCAAATTCAGCGTAATTAAATTGATTATGACGAAAGTCGACGGACCAACTGGAAAAAATAGAATTTCTAACTGCATTACCCACAATCACAATAGGTGCCAAGCAAAATCGGCTAACGACAGCGTAATAGTAAGCTACAACAGGGCTAAACCACACGTTAATGAGAATTACTGGTAAATTGTTATTCACCATTGCCAAAACTTCAGCACTCCCAACTTTGGCGATATGATGTTGGTGCTTACGTATAAACAATGACAACGACGACAACGAGAACTGCTTCCTATTGATCGCATTCTTTGGCAGCAAATAAGCAATACATAGCAGCATGTAGACTAACAATGATGCCCCCCAAGCCCAGTAGAATGTCGTTAAGTCTTCGCTGACAAAAATGAGTAGCAACACTAACATCGAGATCGACGTTCTTTGTAAGGCGAGTGACTTCATTTTCTCTTCTCTAAGCAGTAGGTTCTCAGAGATCAAAACCCATGCGTGCGCCAACGTTAACATCAGTATTTGAAGAATTGGACGGTCGAAAAACCATGCAATGCCAAGGGAGTACACGAACGAAGTACAAACACTAAACAGCAAGCAAAATGATACATTCTGCCCTAGCGCATGAGGTTGTTGTTTTGGTAAGAGTAGCTGCGATGCTAATGTACAAACTTGCGCGCCTATTAAGGCAATACTGTACGTTAGCGCGTATGAGCCCACTTCCGACATCCCATACCAGTGCGATATCAACCATATCGAACCTGCCCCAATTAACTGAGATAGGATCGATGATGTCGCAATAGTTGAAATGCTTTTAAGCAAACTCACTAAGACGCCTCATGCTTAAGTATATCCACACTACCCTGAGCAATAAAACGCAGAGACTCTTCACCAACAACCAAGTCGTCACTCACTTGATTAAGTACACCGAAAGCAGGTTTGTTTAACAACGGCGACAGCTTATTCAGTTGTTGTCTTATATCATTGGCGGTATGTTGCTCAGATTTAACCACGACCACTAGGCTGTCTAAGAAACGTAAGAGAAGCTGTGCATCCTTGCTATCATTCAACGCAGGGAGTTTGATTACGACAGTCTCGAATCGCTGACAAAGTGACAACAATACTGACTCACACTCTAAACGAGCAAAAAAGTTAATGGCGATTCATCCAGATCACCCGGAGCAAGGTAAGACAGCCCCGGCGATATTGGCATAACAATCTGATCGATATCGAGTGATGAAGAGCGGTTTTTTGCATCTCTTTGCATCGAGTTCGAGTGACTCAACACTAATTGACTAAATCCGGCCACTGGTTCTTTGTCGTTAAACTTAACGGGCGCGTTATGACTGTCCGCTATAAGATCCCTAGCGAACTCTCTTTCTCGACGATAATCCAAATCAAGCAATAAGGTTGGCTTCACTTCACTCACCGCAGAAGCTAACAACAATGCCGTCGTCGTGACCCCTTCTTGACGATACGACGATACGACGCCAATGCATTGACTATTTGGATGAGCTAAAGACAAGGCCGTATACGCACCATTTCCAATCTCCTTCGCATATTGATTAGCACGAATTTGCTTACTTAGCGCCCATGCCGACATCGGCTCACTCGTAAATGTGGGCATATCTGTTAGTGGAACCAAGCCTAGCTTTGCTTTCAATTCTGCCAGTGTTGTTATTGTTTGCTTGGTCGCAGCTCGAATGATGACAATCAGAGCACCAATTATCATTGTCATAATGCTTATCATCACGACCAATAACGGTTTATTGGGCTTGGCTGGACGCTCGCTGATCACCGCTGGGTCATAAATTTGTGCGTCTTGCTCCCTATACGTCGTATTAAGCTCATGCTCAGTCGTACGTAAATACAATTGCTCATACAACGATTGCTTTTGATTAAGATCGGCCATCAAACCATCATATCGCTCACGCTTGTCAGCAAGTGCAAAAAAGTCCTTTTTATGCAGCGCCAGTAAGGCTTTATAGTGATTTTCTTTTATGAGATCAGCTTGATATTTTTGTTGAAGCCCTAGCTTTAACTCATCAAGCAACTGTACGGTTTGTTTCTGAATCACCTCAATTTCAGCGTTAGCTTCAAGAACCTTGATGTATTTCGGTCCGTATCGTCGATTGAGATCAGACAATTTTCTTTTTGCTTGTATCAGTGCAATTCTCAGATCTTGTAGCTGAGGGTGAGAAGAAAAATCCGGCAGCGACGTGAGATCAGCCGTGTTACCTTTCATATATTTATTCACTAACTCGTAATTGGCTTGCGCAGCTAAACGCCTCTCTTTGGCATCTGCCAATTTATTGGTAATAATACCGAGTTCTTCTGTTTCAAAGCCATCGACACCACGGAAAGTTAGTAGGCCTTCGCTTTGTAAGAATGCATCTATTTCTTGCTTTTGCTGACGAATTTGCTGTTTCAATACATTAAGCTGTTGCTGATTCCAAAGCTTAGCTTGCTGGGTCTTTGCTATTTTTTGTTCTACCGTATAGTCAATAAACGCTTGTGCCACCCCATTCGCGAGCATTGAAGCTTGTTGTGCATCCGCCGATTCATAAGACACATAAACCAATTGAGTTAAACGCACTGAAGTAAACGTCAAATGACGCTGCAGCTCTTTCACCGCATGACTAATGCGCTGCTCTCTAGGCAATGTCCAATCGCCGTTATTCGCTAATGTTGACCCATTAAACTGTTCATTTTGTTGTAACTCTAGCGCTTCGACCGCTTTGACCAACACGACTCTGGATTGCATAAGGTTAAACTGCGTTTCATAGTACTGAGAGCGAGCAGAGTCGTAATTTTCGATAGGCTCGATCGGTGAGGCATTATCTACCTGCGCTTTGATCAACACCGTCGCTGTTGATACGTATTTAGCCGTCATCGACCAAATCACTGGCAGACTTAACCCTGTGACTACTGCTGTAATCAGTATTAACTTAAGCCCATGAGTTTTCAGCGCGGTTAGAAACGGCGCAAAGTTAACGTTGCTTTCTAGGGGTTGACCACGTTCTACCATTAATTTACTCACCTTAGAAAAAGCTTTGCTCGACAATAACAACATCACCGGGGTACACCGGATGGGTCATGTCGACTTTCTTAATCATTTCTTTTTGCCCCGACGGGCGAATATTGATATCACCTCTGTCTGCCCTGTCGGTGAAGCCACCAGCCATCGCGATCGCTTGTTCAACCGTGAGTTGCGGCTCATATTCATAGCCATTCGGATTTTCAACTTCCCCAAGAAGGAAAAATTTGCGGAACGCTTCCATGGTGACCGTCACCATTGGCGATCGGACAAACCCTGCTTTCAAACGGGTTTCAATGTCATGCTCAACCACATCTGTCGTTCTTCCAGAAAGCTGTACTAAACCAATGTAAGGGAAATTAATAGCGCCACGCTTACCTATTTTCAAAGACATAGACATTTCTTTCTCCCCATAGACCCAGATACGTATCATGTCTCCAGGCCCTAAAAGATACTCTCGAGTCTCGCTCTGTGTTGACGCTGCATGAGTCTGATGACTGTTATCTTGTGCCATCGGTGCAGCAATTGGCACGCCTTTCTCAGACACTGTAGTAGCCTCAGTTGCAGTTGCAGTTGCAGTGAAACAAATACTACTAATAAACACGCAGCAACCTACAAGCAGTAGTTTTATCTTCTTCATCTCTAAATCTGTACCTTTAGTGTCAATCCAATTGTATTTTTGTCATAACCAAGCTGGCGTATCACGGGGCGCTGAGAACTATCGCCAATAAAAAACAACACTTCGTCGTAATTCGAACGTTTGCGGGCAAATTGGTAGTTCAACTCAAGCCGAATCGATGGCCGAAAATCATACCCTAAGGTGAACGACGCAATATCCAAATCATCCTTTCTATCGTTCTGTTGTATCCGATAATTATCCGCTTCTCGCCCATAATCAAACGTAGTACTTAACCGCTTAACCCACCAATGATGTTTCCACGACACACCGACTTTAGTATGAAGAATATAACCACCTTCTTCCGTTGGATCTTTGACTCTTCGCCAACCATAAAGCGACCATTCTGAATGTTTGACTGGTTGCCAGTTAATATTGGCGTCCCAATTTAAACCGCTGAAGGATTGTGCTTCGCTGTTATTCGGAAAGCGTTTATACAACCACGCCACATCGGCCTCGACTATCAGCTTTCCAGTTCTATGAGACTTCAAACCGACAAGAGCATAATGCTCGGTAGAGTTTTTACCCGGATTTGTCTCGTATTTGCGTAAATTGCTAATGAGACTATATCGAAACCGTGTACGCGATGAGTACTGATCAAATAGCTCAGCCGTGATGGTATTTTCTTGCCACTCTTGCTCTTTGACATAATGATAAAAGTCACTATCCGCACCTTGTACATCATCCAGATTATCAAACGTTATGTCTTTAATTTGCCAAGCAACGTCTAATTTCCCTCGCCCCTCAGGCGCCCCATAGCTATATCGTAATTCGCTGTTTAGGAACTGATTTTGTAACGGTGTTGTCACCCCGAAAGCATTAAATTGAGTAGGAGTGAAACCTTCCGTTAGCTCCGTGCCTCTTTCTTCATGGGCCCAGTCTTGTTGGATAAACCAATCAACACCATGCTTAAGGCCAAACCTCAACGAAGATTGAAACATTAAAAAGTGATCGCTGTAATCATCATCGCTTGCAGTGTCATAGCGAGAATAATCACCAGAGTACACCAACATATACCGGTCCTCTCCACGCTCACCTACCGCACGCAAATAAGGCATTACCCTTGTATAAGCGGAGTCAACCTCGTTCATAGGGTTAATTTGGTATGTCACGTTTGAATCTTGACCATACTCAACGCCGACCTGTGACTGCACATCAATACCCGCTACCGTAATATGCGACTTGGGAGTAAGCTCAGCGTGACAAAGGTGACTCACCAAACCGAGTGAAATCACAGTACTGATACTTAATAGGCTAGTACGCCTTTTCACTAACAAACCCTTTAAATACCGTCAGAAATACGATTTTTATGTCTAACCAAAGCGACCAATTCTGCAAATAAACGATGTCATACTGAACCCGCTTACTCATTTTATCGACGGTTTCTGTCTCCCCACGATAGCCATTAATTTGTGCCCAACCTGTTATCCCTGGCTTTATTTTATGCCTAATCATGTAGTTAGAGACGATCTTTCGGTACTGCTCATTATGTGCAACAGCATGAGGTCTCGGTCCGACGATAGACATTGAACCTTGTAACACATTGAAAAACTGCGGAAGCTCATCTAATGATGTGCGACGAATAAACGCACCAAACTTAGTCACTCGTGGGTCCGATTGCGTTGCCTGTTTGAAATCCTCTCCGTTCTCCATCACATTCATAGAACGAAATTTCCATACCTTTATTTTTTTACCGCCCAGACCATAGCGATCTTGTTTAAACAAAATAGGACCTTTAGAACTTAATTTCACGCCGACCGCGACGGACGCAAGCACTGGAGTAATAACGAGTAAAATGAGACTTGCCAAAGCAATATCTTCAACACGCTTAATCACACCACCGATTCCATCAAATGGTGTGCCGAAAATACTTAGCGTTTGAACATTACCAACAGACTTAAATTGCGAGGCAGAGAGGTTATAGCTGTATAAATCAGGCACCATAAAAGTATCAACGGTGGTATCAGAAAGAAGCGTTAGGCAGTTGATTATTCGTGCTTTGGCGACCATAGGTAATGCGATATACACTTCATCGATTTGGTTGTGTTGCGCCTTTTCAACCAGCACATCGACTTTGCCTACGTAGCGAGACTTAATCATGTAGCCAAATCGTTCTTCTCTTCGGTCATCATACAGTTCAATTTCAATGTCCTGACGCCGATAGAAAGTCAGCAGTTGTTTTTCCAAGGCTATCGCTGCTGGCGACAAGCCGACAATCGCGATTCGCTTTACCTTCTTGTATTTTTTAAAACACTGTCGGTAGATCGTAAAGGCAATCACTCGAATTAAAATGGTGGATAATATCGCGCTGGAAAACCAGATATAATACAAACCATCACGAAAATGACTTATTCGACTTCCCGCTAAATCCTCTACGTTATATTTAACAATTTCCATCGCAATCAAAGTGAGAAAAGCCGTCGCGATAAGGCGAATAATTGAAGAATCAAGGCGTCGACGAATGTGAGTACGGTATAAGTGGCAATACTCACCAAACAACAAAAAGAACGTCGCGACAAAAAAAGTAGCCGCTACGTCAATGGCTGTCTCACCAACAAACGTCATATTAATAATCATTGCTAAAGATAAGTTTATGAGCAAAAAGTCCGTGGCTTTAAATAATGGTGCATAGCCGTCTTCTGCAATTTTTAGGGCTCGTTTTGTGTTCATAAGCGAAAAAAGCTCTCGTTGCATAGGATGTTAGGCAAAGTATAAGGGTTTCAATCCTCATACCGTAAGGGGATTCGTAACTGAATGATTCTATAGAATAAAGGGCGAACTTTGCTCGTCCCATTGGGTTTCATTGATGTATTTCTAACGGTGAGCCTAACGTATTACTCGCCCGCCCTAAAACCCAGCCTCTATAAAATCACATTCACTGCACACTAGTTATCTAAATTAGTATAAACCACATTTTCAGAAGGTATTGATTTTGTGAATGAATTTTTCACTTACATCTAAAAAGCTCACAAAATGAATACCTGTACGCAATCTTTGGTTACTTAAATGAAACACGCCTTGTGTCAGCTATACCCTACAAATCGCCGTTTTCTCAGACCGACACAGCACAAAAGATGCAGATGCAACCATTGCGTACGCAGCAATTCTTGTGTATGATTAGAGAATATTGAGTAAATCTAGACCAGTTCATCTATTCAGCTGTACACCACAACGACAAGGCGACGTTATGACATTCCCTCTACCTATAATCCATCGTATCGCAGCCATTACTGGCTTTAGCATTATTCTGACGTTTTTCCTTAGCACTTTATTCGTCGAATTATTTGCTTCAACTGACAGTATTTTAGCTGTCAAAACCTTTATTTTATACGCGGTTTGGCTACTCATCCCTACTATGGCTATCACCGGAATAACAGGTAATAAGATGGCGCCCAAAGTGGTCTCTAGTCCAATTGGTAATAAGAAAAAGCGCATGCCATTTATCGCTATAAATGGGCTATTTGTGCTGCTACCTTGCGCCGTCTATTTGCATCACCTTGCGCAACTTGGACAATTTGATACCACCTTTTATATTGTGCAAATCACCGAATTGGTTGCGGGGTTTACCAACTTAACTCTAATGACACTCAACATTCGTGATGGACGGAAACTAAAACGCAGATAAACAAGATCTAACGTCTCGCATTGATATCATCACCAAAATATAGGTCGAGTCGGTTTTCTAACCACAACTCATGTTTTGCCATTACTTTAGAAAACATACGACTTTGCAAGTAGCTGTCCAGCCAACGACGTAAATTCGGGTAAGGGCTTTGCAAATACCACTGCCGTTCAATACGAGCAAATTTTCGAACGAAAGGCATAATGGCGATATCGAGTATACTTTCAGACTCTGAAAATAAAAACGAATGCATTGACAGCCTTTGTTCTAGTGTGGATAGCACAATTTCACAGCGCTGACGGCAAGCTTCTAAATTGTCATCATGATATCGCTTTGCGCAGCTGTAGGCCTCTAACGCTGGGACAAATTCTGCTTCAAATTGGCTAATCAGACCGAGCATCTCTCGTAATGATGGAGGTTGTATCACGTTAAGTAAATCATCGGGATCGCCTTGGGCTAACGCCCACAACATGATCTCCAAACTTTCTTCAAGCACGGTTTGCCCTACCACCAAAACAGGGACACTGCCCTTTGGTGATGCTAACAACATCTCTTCAGGTTTATTGTTAAGCTTAATCGCTCTAATTAGCACCCTCTGCTGCGATCTAAATATCGCGATTCGTGCTCGCATTGCATAGGGGCAGTGCTGCAATGAATACAGTATGGGCATCGCATACGGTTTTACATCCTGCAAGGGCATATCTCATATCCACTTTTATATTAAAGCCACCCATAGTAAGGCCGTTCTGAGCCTCATTCACCCGAAAGAAGTTCATCGCTATAAACATGAGAGTCGTTCATGACGGTTCCTCTTGTTGACACTAGTGTTGCACAATAAGCGTTGGGGTTCAAAATCAACGTTGTATTAGTAACCGTTAATTAGAACTTGCTATTTAAGGCTTTCACCCCAATAACTTATCTAACAAAGACAGTATAAAAGGCGCGCTATGCAATCTTCTGATGCATCTACCAACACCGTTAATGTTGCCAAAACTCCCGCTCAGCCAAAGAGCAAAAATCTGGGAATTTTGTTTGAATTGATGGCATTTATCCGCCCCTATAAATGGAAAGTCATCGCAGCATTAGTAGCGCTGGTCTTTACTGCCTCGTTAACGCTGTCTGTCGGTCATGGTGTCCGAATCTTGATTGACGAAGGGTTTTCTCAACAGTCAATACAAGATCTTGGGTACGCGATCCAGTTCATTCTTATCGTGACTTTACTCATTTCTATCGGCACATTTTTCCGATTTTATTTGGTCTCTTCAGTTGGAGAGCGCGTCAGCGCCGATATCCGTTTGGCGGTGTTTAACCATGTTATCACCCTGCACCCCAGTTACTTCGAGACCAATAGTAGTGGGGATATCATGTCCCGTATCACAACGGATACGACCTTACTGCAAAGTATCATTGGTTCATCATTTTCAATGGCTATGCGCAGTGCGCTCATGTGTATCGGTGCGATTGTCATGTTGTTTGCCACCAACATTAAATTAACACTGATTGTTTTAGCTTCCGTTCCTTTTATACTAATCCCGATTTTATTATATGGTCGACGAGTGCGTGCATTATCTCGTCAAAGCCAAGACTCCATGGCCGATGTTGGTAGCTATGCAGGAGAAGCCATCGAGCATATTAAGACTGTGCAAAGCTATAGTCATGAAGCACAAGAACGGTCGGCGTTCGCCAAAGAGGTTGAAAAGGCCTACGAAATTGGCCGTCAACGAGTGAAACAGCGGGCAATTTTGATCTCTGGTGTCATCGTCATTGTGTTTAGTGCGATTGCTGGCATGCTTTGGGTCGGCGGAAGTGACGTGATTAATGGCACAATGTCGGCAGGCGATCTTGGCGCGTTTGTTTTCTACGCCATCATGGTGGCCTCTTCACTTGCGACCATCTCCGAAGTATTAGGAGAACTGCAGCGCGCCGCAGGTGCCACTGAAAGGCTAATTGAGATTTTACAAGTGGAAAGCCACATCATAGCGCCAATAAACCACGCTCTAACGAGTCAGGTTCTGTCTTCTGATGTCCATTTTGATGACGTTACGTTCCACTACCCTTCTAGACCCGACGAACCGAGCCACGCGCCATTTAACGTTGCATGCCGAAGAAGGCAAGGTATTGGCGTTAGTCGGTCCTTCTGGCGCTGGGAAAACTACCTTGTTTGAACTATTGCAACGCTTTTACGATCCTCAACAAGGTTCCATCACATTAGGAGGCTTGGACGTTCGTGACTTTGACCCCATCGAACTACGCAAACAAATGGCGCTAGTCCCTCAGCAACCTGCCCTATTTAGTCATGATGTCTTCCATAATATACGTTATGGCAACCCAAATGCCACTGACGAACAAGTGATTGAAGCTGCAAAAAAAGCCCATGCGCACGAGTTTATTATCAACCTGCCCGAGGGGTATCATAGTTTTCTGGGAGAACGAGGAGTTAGGCTGTCTGGAGGACAACGACAACGCATTGCCATCGCGCGCGCAATTTTAAAAGATCCAAATATACTGCTACTCGACGAAGCGACCAGCGCATTAGATAGTGAAAGTGAGCACCATGTACAACAAGCTCTTGAAGCCTTAATGCGGGGAAGAACGACCATTATCATAGCCCATCGATTATCAACGATCCAACATGCAGATAATATTGCGGTACTCGAGCACGGACAGTTAGTTGATGTGGGGAATCATCAATCACTGTTTAAAAGTTGCGAGCTATATCAACGACTGGTCGAGTTGCAATTCAAACCGTTAGAGCGTTAATAACAGCTTAACTCACCACAAAAAAGCCCCCAAACAGACAACTCTGATTAGGGGCTCTATAAGACTTCGTCGTTATCGCCATCACTCACGCTAGGAACTAGGACATAAGACAATACCGACAACCCGTCCGTTTTGCTTCTCGAGCCCTTTCTTATAGCCCTTGCACATACTGAGCGTTAGTGCGAACTTCAACTAAACGGTCTAACTGTTGTTGAGAGCCCTCAACACCCGCCAGTAAACCTTCGAAGTGTTTGATCAACTCAACTTTATCTTGTCGCTCTTTTGAACCCGCACCGATATTAGTCAGATCGATAAAGAACTCGTCAAACAATCCAGACAAGTCATTCACAATATCGTAGTTTAAGAATTGTTCATGATTATAGATACTTGGATAGCCGCCCTTCTGCTTATCAACGGCAAACGAGATACCTTTCACATTAGTAATGGTTGTCGCTTTTTCACACTTAAGCATACAGCCATCTTCTATCGCGGCCTTGTTACAACCCACTGTGCGTTGGAAGAAACACTGACGGCTCGTCATCATCAGAATTGGATGATAAATACTGTAGAAAAGCTTAAAGTTTTCAGGACGAGAAATATGACGAATCTGGCCATGATTAATTTCGTTAGAGATAAACGCACCCGCACAGTTCAACTCTTCTTTTAATGTAATAAGCGCGTGGGAGTTTGTGGTGTTCATAAATGGACCTGCCACCCATTCAATACCCATCTCGTAGGCCTTATACGCGATACCCGTGTTATTAGTCACAATACGTGCTGGTTTTACTTCTTCTAACACACGTACCGCTTCATCGTAATCTTTACCAATCAATACAGCAGGGAACCAAGGAATCAATCGTGGGTTAGCGGCAAGAATATCAATATATTTATTGTTACGCTTTTTGAAGCTTTCAGGCAATTTGAAGTAAATATCAGCATCTGTCACATCGCATAAATGCAGATCTTTTTCATCGGCAATCAACATTGACAACGTCGGCTTGTCGTTCACTTTTGCAAACTTCTCCAACGCTGGCACATCGACATGTTTAACGACGGCTACCGAGCCATTCAAAATAAAGTCAATCTCATCTTTAACTACCGATACTTCTCTAAACGGAATGGAAAGGTTCGCATCAACAGCTGAGAAATCATAAGATTCAATAGTATGAACAGCACTTTTAAGAGATTTAAAACGTTTCTGTAAGAACTCTTGAGTAATCGACTTCTCATCGGCAGCGGATAAAATCGATGTCGATGTCACAGCAAAGCTTTCTGCATCAGAGTTCACCGTCACTGTTAACGGTTGACCCACTTTAGCGCTAAAGACTAACGTAACAGGTGTTTTACGAATGTCTAAGAACTCGATTTTTTCTCGCATTTCTTGGCCGAGCACGTTCTTATCCGCATGAAGTTCACTGTTCACTTCTTGGATCTGAACAACCGATATCGCCCCTTGCTTTTCAGCTGCATAGTTAGCGCTGTTATCACGAGGGTTGTCGATAAACATGTCTTTCGTTAAATTGCCTTTTAAGAAAGAGTTAGTAAAGTCACGGTTAAATACCTTGTGCAAGTTAGAGTCGTCTTCAATCAATAGCCCCTTTTCGACAAAGCTATCAATCTGTTTACGCCATGTATCAGTCACAGTGTAAACGTAGTGCGCGCCTTTAATGCGGCCTTCAACTTTCAATGAATCAACTTTTGCATCAACCAATTCTGGTAAATCGTAATAGGCCGAGTTGTCTTTTAAGTTAAGTGGGAATTTGTTGCCCGCATTGGTAATTTCATACTCATCACGACACGCTTGGCTACAACGACCACGGTTTCCTGAGTTACCCACACTCACTGAACTTGAATAACATTGTCCAGAGAACGCGATACACAGCGCACCATGCACAAACACTTCGGTCAAAACATCATGGTCATGAGCCACTTGCGTCAGCATTTTTATTTCAGGTAAATTTAACTCGCGAGACAGGTTTACGCGGGTTGCACCAATTTTAGAAAGGAACTTAATTTGACCTTCATTGTGCGTTGTTAGCTGCGTAGAAGCATGAACGTCTAACGTTGGGAAATGCTTCTTGACCAAATCAAACAAGCCTAAATCTTGAACAATAATGCCATCAACTTTCGTGTTCACTAATTGATTAAGCAGCTTAACAATGCTCTTAATCTCATACTCAAGAAGAACGACATTCAGAGTAAGGAACACCTCACAGCCATATTCATGAGCGAGGCGAATGACACCATTTAACTCATCAAGCGATAAGTTCGACGCTCGGTTACGAGCATTAAAAGTGTCCAACCCACAATAGACGGCATTCGCGCCTGCAACGATTGCTGCTTTGATGGCTTCTACATCGCCGCCCGGTGCCAATAACTCAATTTTTCTGCTCATTCGAAAGTGCTCACTTGCTAGACTTGTCATTTTTTGAGGGCGTATTCTACCTAGATCACACTATTATTACCACTCACGATACTCGCTATGTAACAACTAATTTAAAACCATGTTAATAGCCTTAATATAAACATGGATTAATGGCACAAACCTATGTGATCATGCGCAATGATTCGCGTGTAATTTGGCGAGAAATACTGGTGATTCCACCTGTTGATTACAACAAATGAAATCACCATCAAGACAAAGTAATTACGGCTCTAAGATTGAAAAGGCCATGTTAAGGCCCTTTGTCTGAAGGAAAGAAAGTTAGCTCTGTAGGATCAATAGAGGGAGCCCCAGCATGTCGTCGCCCGAGCCCGCCAAGTACCAAATAATACCGACTAAGCTCGCTACGGTAGTCGCATACCAAACCGCAGAGACAATCTGTCCAGAGCGATCAAGCGGCAATAAATGACTGTAATGTCGAGCTCGCCACTCAAAGCCTATTTCGACACTCCCTATCAGCAGCATCAACCCTAAAAGAGTCAGGTTCAGCGTGTAACTTAGATAGATACCAAAAGCCGCTCCAGCAATACACATGACAAGCCCAATTAGAGAATTCATGGAAAAACTGATGCTTTTTAAAATATGTCCGCCATCAAGCGGCAGAATGGGCAGCAAATTGAACAGATTGAGTAGCGCATTAAACGCAGCAAGTCCGGCAAAGATATCCGCTCCTGTGATCCAGTACGCCACTAAAGACAGTAACGACATAAACAAACCAAACGTTGGGCCCATAATGGAGATCACCACATCTTGCCACCGGGTATTAATCCTTTCATCGCTGAGCGCGAGTCCGCCCATGAATGGAATTAAATATATTCCTTTAGTTTTCATCCCGAAGTACTTCATGGCGCGAATATGCCCATACTCATGGAAAACCAAACACGCAATCAGCGCTAATGCAAACTGCAGAGAAAACAACCAAGAGTAAGCCGCAACGCTCGCTCCCATCAGAACAACTTTGATCACTTTAGCGCTTTTCAGCAACTTAAATCCCAACGATGCCAAACCGATGACGCTCAGCTTGTTCTGTTTTTCAAGCGGTGTGACCGGGACCTGTTGTTCAATATCTTTTGTGTTTCTATCGCCTTCTGTCACTTGTTCGTCATTAACAAACAGTTGGTAACGAATAGTAAAGGGCTGCCAAGTTAAGTCAGTAACTAACTTCACGGTAATAGATTGCGCGACCGAGGTGTCCATATTCGCGTCCAAAGAGGCGACTGGTTGAGCGGGTTGCACTGAGAGTTGAAACTGGTGTTCTTTTATCCCCTGATAATCTGTCGAAGCTGGAATAACCGAGACCACCTCTCCCCCCAAAAAAGTTGCTGCCAACCTGCCATAGATCCTTCTAAACGAAGAGACTTACCCAAACAATCGATGTTTAATAGTTCCAATGTACACTCTTTATATTTTTATAGTCGAAGACAAACTACGCTTCGTACGCCGATATGCGCAATATACAGTTCAAAGTCGGCATTCTCTACTTTTGTAGAGAGACTTTTGCTTCTTGATGTTGATTAAGGTTTACTCATTCAAATAATTCCACGCTACAGCCACTCCGTCGCCATCACCAAAATGACTTCTCCTTATCGAGAGCAGGACCCGTTACTACAGCGCGATTTTCCTGTGAGCCAAAGTGAAATCTGATAACGATTCCTAGCAAAGTAGTAATAAAGCTTGTCTGCAGTAGGCTTGATCAAACGCCAACGTGACGGCGCATACATCCACCCTTTGCCAACTAAATTCCACGCATGGTAAACTGCATCAAGTCCCAACCAAAGGCGCCCACTTTCATCGATAGCATGTAAAATGGTATTCGCTTTTTTTGGATCAATCTGTGGATAGTCATGAAAATCTTCACTGAAAATGTCCACCGTATCAATTCTTTTATAAATATCGTGTTTTCTAAGTGCAGCCATTTCTTTTTTACATAATGGGCATGTTCCATCATAAAATAAGGTAAGTGTTTGCATGTAGCCTCCATCGAATGCTCGCTAAAGTATATACGTGACTTGCCGATGTTCGATCGCTGAGATTAGCACCTAGACCACTTCATGATGAAGCGGTGTAACGAGTGTGGAGTGTAGAGTGTAGAGTGTAGAGTGTAGAATTTGACACACAGGCTTTCATGAACACAGCCAGATAGTTGAAAGGAATATAGGTTGGAGACATAGCAGCATGGAAGTTCACTCCTCCCTTATATTCCTTAAAGGCGTCAGCACATCAATATATCTAGTCACATAAAAGCCTTCGTAACAGCATAGTTACGCGTTATCTATCTCATATAGCAATAGATTTCCATCGTTGCTTACATGATAAAAACGCCAACGAGTTAACGACAATGACAATGACAATGACAATGTTACAGATACACCGTACGGTCGACACACAGTAATACTAGAGAGTATTACCTCCCTAATGCGCGACCAAATTAAAGTGTTAACTCTGGCACCATTCTTGAAATTTCTTTACTTTTTCTAAACTCACTAGGACTAAACCCATAGTATTTTTTAAATACCCTACTATAATAATTTGGACAATCAAAACCACTGTTATACGCACTGGTTTTGATTGAGTTACCACCATAAAGCAATTTGAGAGAGTGCTTCAACCTAATAATATTTAGCAGTTGACTAAAAGTAATACCTTCTTTATATAACACTCTGTTTAACTGCGTAAAGCTCATATCAGCTGATTGACTTAATTCATCTGCAGACCACTTTCTAGTAATGTCCATCCTCATGGCATTGGCTATACGATCTATCTCGTGAGGAAAAGAGATAATATTAACCAGCTCATTATTAGAAGCACGCCGAATATATTGAATCATCGTCATTGAAAATAACGAATACAAGGCATAACTATCATTCATATTAGATGATATGAATAGAGCCGATCTAAAGCCATCTATAATTTCCAATTCATTACTAGATTTATTGCTTCTTATCCCAACAATATCAAAACTATTAATGAGTGGTCGAAAATCATTCTCTTCAATAGAAAACCGATGCATATTAATCGTTAGGTCGGTATCGACAGCACTAAGTGAAATACCAACATTAGAGTACGCTGGAATAAATATAACTGTGGAGCCCATACTCTCATGCATTTTTCCATTGATACAAATGAAACCTTTCGCATTCTCGACCATAACCAAATTATGTTTTGTCACTAGATTAGATGAGGTTAACGTTGCACTCCGAAATCGAATTGAACGAAACAACCCCTCTACGCTATTCAATGGCTAAACCTACTGCGAGTGACATGGATGGACGATTCTTTTTTTGTCGAATATCAGAGTTAGGACTACGATTGTTTTTTTCTTCCAGCAGGGGAATTAAGTTATCAATACTAGTTGGGTAGTAATAGTAATAACCTTGCATGTAGACATGTTCCATTAAGTGCATTTTCCTTTGAATCGCGGTTTCCACACCTTCAATAATAAGCCTAGGTGCATATAAGCTTAACAATTCAGCAAGCATATTAATAATTTCGTCATTATCATGATAGAGCAAATAGGATTTATCGAGTTTAATCACGTCCCATGTAAAATACTGTAATGCATGTGTCTTACTTCTGTCTTTGTGGCAATAATCATCTAACCAAAACTCGACACCATGATGCCTTAATTTTTTGATGTTTTTTGCCAACGCTTGATGGCTCAACGATAACTGTGTACAAGTAATTTCAATCGCGATTGGAAAGTCCAAGACAGCGAGCAAATTGTTGACAAAATGGTCGTTATTCAAACAGGAAAGGGGAGATTAAATGACATCAACGTATCGTATTTCTTTATATAATCCCTATAGTAATCAAGCTGAGCAAACATGAGTCGTTGAAGAAACTGATCATTGATCTGGGAAAAAAATCTTCACCACTGATTTGCTCGCCACTACAATCGCTGACTTGAGTAAGCACCTCATAAGCGTACACCGTTGCACTCATAGGGTGGACTATCGGCTGAACTTTAAACTCAAACTCTGCAAATACTGCACAATCAATCGTTGAATATGCCAAAAATCGACTACTTGAATCTGCTTGTTGAATGGCGACTGACATATCATTATTTCCTTAAATTTCCATTGATATTGGAGAAGTAACTCCTAACGAATTGGGATGATAACGAGAAGTAGCTCATAACTTAATGAAAAAAAATCGTTGAACATAAAATAGTGCTTTATTGAAAGAAGAACTCTATTACGTCAAATTTGTGACGCAAATAGTACGACCGCCTATTAATCTATAAATGAAAAGTAATTTTCCATCAAGATCGTAGCTTAATCGTTTAAAACCGTAACGAGCAGGAAATGCAAAAGCGTCAGATTAACCAACACAAATTAGAGTTATTACTTTATTGATAAGGTTAATTTTAATAGAACAGTAAAGAGGTTTTAGAAATAAGTAAAGCGGCACATTTTATTTTCAAAGCGTTGTCTTTAAAGAGTCGTAGAGGCATCGATTAACTCAACGCTGCTACGCTCTTATTCAATATCTCAACACTTAAACCATTACTATTGTTGATTCAATTGAGCTTTTGCCGCTTCCACTTTAGCAAAGTCTAACCCCAACTCTTCAACCGCTTCTTTAATCAAAGCGGGGTTTTGCATGACTTGTGTCATCAGCTGTTGCAGTTGCTCTTGAGGAAGTCCCAATTGACCGATCGTTGCCATTGCGGCAAGTGGATTTTGAGTTAAGGTTTGAAACAGTTCACTGACCTGCTTATCACTGATATTATTTTCTTTTAAAATTGCTAGAATCGGGTTCATAGTACCACCTCATAGGTTCTATTAAATCAAGTAGACGTGCATTCTACCATCACCCCATGTTCTGTGAAGCGCTTTGCTCACCAATGGAGACAAAACACCATCACTGGCTATGCCTTGCCGCAAATTCAGCACTCTGTCAGAAAGCCCACCGCCACCACCATAACCGAGACGGTGAGTTTACTTTATGCACTCACTGAAGCAGTGAAGTGTTTACCCAATAAAGCATGGTAGAAATCGTTATCCGCCAATACGCCAACCAGTGTTCCATTATCCGCTAGCAGTACTGGCTGCCCAGTCCGATAGCGAATCTCTAGGCCTTCACGCATTGAAATATCTGGGCTCGTGATCACTTGGTCATCCTGTTGTAATGTTTCAAGGCAATTACCATCTTCCCAAACCTGCAATGGTAACGATTTTCCCCGGCGTGTCACGGAGGTCACTTGTCCCTGCTCGTTGGTGCCGACAAATGTTTGCTCATGGTGACTGAGTACCAATTCACCATCTTGCACGTCCATTGTCTCCGCTTGAGTCATTAGTGAGCGTCCACAAAGTACATTGAGTGGATTCGTATGAGCCACAAACTCCGCTACATAGTCCGTATTGGGGTTAAGTACAATCTCTTCCGGTTTACCGTGTTGAATCAGCCGACCTGATTCCATTATGGCAATATTGTTGCCGAGTTTGAGTGCTTCATCTAAATCATGACTAACAAAAACAATCGTTTTGTTTAGCTTCCTCTGCAGTTCCAATAGTTCATCTTGGAGCTGGCTACGAATAAGCGGGTCAAGCGCAGAAAAAGGCTCATCCATTAAAAGAATATCGCTGTCCATCGTAAATGCTCGCGCTAAACCAACCCGCTGCTGCATTCCGCCAGACAGTTCATGTGGAAAGCTGTCTTGCCACTCGGCCAAGCCGACCATGTCTAAACATTCTTGCGCGCGGCGACGGCGCTCAGCTTTATCTACACCTTGCATTTTCAAGCCAAAGGCCGCGTTATCAATGACCGACAACCACGGCATGAGCGCAAATTTCTGAAATACCATTGAAATGCAGTTGGTTCGTAAATGCTTCAGCTCTGCGCTATCACAGTTCGCCAAATCGATCTTCTGCTCCCCGTCATCCACCACTAGAGCGCCTCGACTCACCGTATTCAAACCATTAATGGCACGCAGTAAGCTCGATTTTCCCGAACCTGATAATCCCATTAATACGCAGATCTCGCCTTTTTCTATGTTCAAGCTGACATCATGCACCCCAACAATATCGCCGGTTGCATCAATAATCTCCTGACGGCTTTTACCCCTATCCAACATATCAAAAGAGACTGCGGATTGAGCCCCAAACACCACATCTAAATTTCTAATACTAATGACACTCATCGTTATCCTTCCCGATTATGACTTTTTGGTGTTTTACACAAGCGATCCAAAATTATCGCGACCAAGACAATCGCAAGACCTGCTTCAAAACCTTGTGCGACATTGACGGTGTTAAGTGCTCGTACGACTGGCTTACCAAGGCCATCAGCCCCAACTAACGCCGAAATGACGACCATTGATAGTGACAGCATGATGCATTGGGTGATTCCTGCCATGATGTTTGGCATTGCTGCGGGAAGCTCGACGTTGAATAACAGCTTCATTCGGCTCGCTCCGAACGCTTTACCCGCTTCAACGAGCTCTTCCGGAACTCGGCTGATCCCTAAATAGGTCAAACGGATTGGCGCTGCAATGGCAAAGATGATGGTAGAAATAAGTCCAGGGACTACGCCGAGCCCAAAAAGCACCAACGTTGGAATGAGATAAACGAAAGTGGGTATGGTTTGCATTAAATCTAGGATTGGTCTTAGAACGGTATATAACCATGGTTTATGCGCGGCAATGATCCCAATAGGCACCCCAACGAGCACCGAGATTGCCGTAGCAGTCAGCACAAGAACGAACGTTTCTAGCATTTCTTGCCAATAACCTAAGTTCATGATGAGCAGTAATGCCGCGACCACGAATATGACCAGTGATAAACTACGGTGAAGGAACCACGCGATCAACGCCGTCATGACAATGGGTACGGACGGTGGAAACCACTTAAATAAATCCACCAACATCATGATCATTGATTCCAAACCATAGGATAACGAGTCAAAAAATCCGGCCGCGTTATAAGTTAGCCAATCAACAAAGGTTGCCATCCAATCGCCAAGCGGGATCTTATGCTCTGTAATAAAGTCCACTGTTACTCCTTAATGGTCTTTTATTTAAATAACTAGGCAGAATCAGTCTCCCTAGTTTTGGGCGACTGCGATTATTCATAACCGCAGTCGCGAACGTGATCCGTTCGATTAAATGTCTAAATACGCTTTTACTGCTTGGGTTGCATCAGCACCATCACGCGTCGTGACCTTTTTTAACCATTGATTAAGCACTTCTGGGTTGGCTTTTAACCACGCTTTTGCCGCGGCATCTGGCTTCGCATTGTCGTTAAGTATGCTGCCCATCAGCTCATTTTCCATTTCAAGGCTAAAGCTTAAGTTTTGTAATAGTTGACCCACGTTGCTGCACTCTTGTAAATAGTTTTGGCGGACATTGGTGTACACGCTGGCACCACCATAATTAGGGCCAAAGTAGTCATCGCCACCGTCCAAATACACCATGTCAAAGTTACTGTTCATCGGGTGCGGTGCCCAGCCTAGAAAGGCGATCCACTGCTCGCGCTTCACCGCACGTTTTACTTGTGACATCATGCCTGCTTCGCTGGATTCAACTAGACGAAACGCCTTTAAATCAAAAGCATTCTTATCGATCATGTCCTGAATAAGACGATTGCCGTCATTCCCAGGTTCTATACCGTAAATACGTCCACGAAGCTCGTCTTCAAACTTACTTAAATCGGCAAAACTGCGAACAGCCAAGCTTCGTAGACATATTTAGGTACGGCAAGGGTGTATTTCGCTCCTTCCAAATTAGCTCTCACCGTTTCAACTGACCCGTCTTGATGGTATTTCGCAATGTCGGCTTCCATCGTTGGCATCCAGTTGCCCAAAAACACATCAATGTCTTGGTTCGCCATGGAAGAATACGTCACTGGTACCGACAGCAATTGGGTAGACGTTTGATACCCCAGGCCTTTAAGCACCTGAGTCGTGACGGCGGTCGTCGCCGTAATGTCTGTCCAGCCCACATCCGAGAAACGCACGGTCTCACATTGATTGGCGTACACAGAAGAAGCCGCGAGCGTCAGTAACAATGTACTGCTTCGTAGTGCGCTATTTTTAACGCATGTCTTTTTTCTTACGTTTGACTTGTGATTGTTCGTCTTCATGACTTTTATTTTCCCTTTTTATTTGCGACGGTTTCAGTATTAAGCATGGCTGTTATTGAGCATTTACATGCGTTCGGCCGTAATAAACGACCATTTTTTAGGTTGTCGCAACCCTTAGGACACGCACAAACGCGCCCTATTACATGATTTAGAGTGATAATATTGGTGTTAACTCAGTAGAGGTGGTTCGCTGGATTATGTCAGGGGAACATTGGACGTTTAGCAACGCCAAGACGCTGCGTCGTTTGCCAATTGGGCGCAATCCATGTCGGTGCTTGAGACTTATTGAGCGGCGTTTGATTTAAGATTACGTCCGCAATTTTTTCTGCCACCATGATCGTTGGCGCATTCAAATTTCCGTTCGGAATGGTGGGAAACACCGATGAGTCGACCACGCGTAAGGCCCCAACGTGGCGAACTTGGCACTCGGGATTAAGTACCGCCATCGCGTCGTTATCTGCGCCCATTTTACATGAGCATGACGGATGATAGGCGCTTTCAACATTTTGACGAACCCAAGCATCAATCGCGTCATCACTCGTCACATCACTACCAGGTTGAATTTCTTCGCCACGGTACGCGTCCATCGCTGGTTGAGCTAAAATTTCTCGAGTGAGACGAATGCAGTCTCGCCAATCCTGTTTATCTTGTTCTGTACTGATATAGTTAAATTCAATGTGTGGTTTTTGATGAGGATCATTTGATGTGACAAAAATCCGACCACGACTTTGCGGCTTATTCGGCCCTACATGTACTTGAAAACCATGCCCAGAGAACGCCGCTTGGCCATCGTATCGCATTGCTGCAGGTAGAAAGTGATATTGCAGATTTGGCCACTTTAGCCCTGCGCGTGAACGAATAAACGCGCACGACTCGAAGTGGTTCGTCGCGCCTAATCCATCCCTTCGCAATACCCAGCGAGTGCCAATCAAGCCTTTGCTAATTAAACCAAGTTTACTGTTTAAGGTAATTGGTTGATGGCACGCGTATTGAAAGTAGATTTCTAAATGATCTTGTAGGTTTTCGCCCACGCCAGGTAAATCAACCTCAACGTCAATACCAGCATGCTCTAGCACCTGTTTGGGTCCAATTCCCGATAATTGTAACAGCTGTACTGAACCAACAGAGCCTGCGCAAAGCAACACTTCCTTATTAACAAATAGTGATTCAACACGACCGTTTTTCTCTATCTCAACACCAACAGCTTGCTTATCTTGCAATAGGACTCGTCGAGTGACGACACCTGTTTTGAGCGTCACATTAGGACGTTTCATTGCCCGGCGTAAGTAAGCGTTGGATGTGGATGCTCGCACACCTTTGTCTACCGTCATGTGCATTGGGCCAAAACCTTCTTGCTGATAACCATTGTAGTCGTCGGTCTTTGGATACCCCGCTTGCTGCCCCGCATCAATAAATGCGTCATACAGCGGATTCAGTGTCATATTATTACCATTGCAGGTTCCAACAGGGCCATCCACGCCACGGTAGGCATCTTCTCCACCCATCCATGATTCAGCACGACGAAAATAGGGCAAACACTCTTGATAACTCCAACCTGTTGCGCCTTGCTCATGCCACTCATCAAAGTCACAAGCATGACCTCTTACATACACCATGCCGTTGATGGATGAACTGCCACCCAACACTCGTCCACGAGGGCAATGTAAACGGCGAGCCTCTAAGCCAGCTTCTGGCTGCGTTTCAAATTGCCATGCGTATTTGTCACTGTTCATTGGATAGGACAGTGCCGTAGGCATTTGAATAAAAATACTCTTATCACTGCCTCCTGCCTCAAGCAACAGCACGCGATGCTCACCCGACGCACTAAGCCTATCGGCTAACACACAGCCAGCCGAGCCTGCTCCGACAATGATGTAGTCATACTTGGTATTCATTTCCCTTCCCTTTGAATTCAATTGTAAGAATGCGCATTACGACTCAGCGGACCTTCTTAGTGAAGATGCAGATTTTCTATTCATAAGGACATTCCAGATCGCCGAGTTCGATCATAACGCTCTTATTCTGGGTATAGTGATTAAGCGTTTCGATACCATTTTCACGGCCAATTCCAGACTGCTTGTATCCACCCACAGGCATTTCGGCCGGAGAACCTCCCCACGTATTCACCCAGCAAATCCCGGCTTCTATTTGCGCAATCACGCGATGTGCTCGCGACAGGTTTTGCGTAAACAGACCCGCGGCTAACCCATACTGAGTATCATTGGCACGGCGAATCACTTCATCTTCATCTGAAAAACGCAGCACAGACATCACAGGACCAAATATTTCCTCTTGGACTTGGGGCATGTCATCGGTGCAATCAGCAAAGATTGTCGGTTGAACAAAATAGCCTTTATCTAAGCCATGGCTTGTTTCACGCGCCCCCCGCAAACCAATCTCGCTCCCGACACTTTACCCGCTTCAATAAATCCCAATACTTTTTCCAAATGCTCAGCGGAAATTAACGCACCTATTTGAGTCGTCATATCCGCTGGATTCCCAATGACCAGCTTCCGCGTTCTTTGAGTCAGCTGCTCAAGAAACTCATCGTAGAGTGAATCATGAACAAACACGCGTGTGCCATTGGTACAAACTTCACCTTGGGTATAAAAATTGGCTAGCATGGCGGCGGACACTGCGTTATCTAACTTGGCATCACCAAACACAATTAGTGGTGATTTACCGCCTAATTCCATGGTCACATCTTTCAACGTCCCCGCTGCGTCTGCCATGACTTTTTTCCCAGTACCTGACTCCCCAGTAAAGGAAACTTTCGCGATATCAGGATGACGAGAAAGACACTGCCCAACGCGATAGTCCCCTTGAACCACATTAAATACGCCATCAGGCACGCCCGCTTCGGTATAAATTTCGGCCAATTTCAGCACCGATAAAGGCGTTTCTTCTGAAGGCTTGAAGACCATTGCATTACCCGCAGCAAGAGCGGGTGCGGATTTCCACATGGCGATTTGAATAGGATAATTCCATGCGCCGATACCCGCACACACACCCAGAGGCTCTCGGCGAGTGTAGAAAAACTGACCATGACCTAGATCTTGTTGTTGGCCCTGAATACTCGATGCCAGCCCAGCGTAATATTCAATAACGTCTGCGCCCGTCGCGATATCTACTTCCATCGCTTCTTGAATAGGCTTACCTGTATCTTGTACTTCCAGTGCGGCAAGTTCATCGTTGCGTTCGCGGAGTAACATGACAGCGCGCATCAAAATTCGCCCTCGCTCCATGCCACTCATTGACGACCATATTTTTGAAACCTTGTTTCGCTGAATCTACTGCGCGATCAACGTCTTGGACACTCGCTTGTTCTAATTCCGCTAATGGTTCGCCCGTTGCTGGGTTACGCGTTAGAAAGGTTTCGTTTGATGAGGCTTGTGCGTTCTTACCGTGAATATAGAGAGACTTCATTGATGTCCATGTTCCTTGATAATTCATCTAATGTGACGTAAACCGTCCAATTACACTTGATGCAGTGGCGTTGGGGGTAGCTGCTTTTCGAGATAATCTGAAATAATCAGCTGTGCGTTTTGGGCACAAATACCTTGTGGATTAAGTGCGCCGCGTAGCCAAATACCGTCGATCAATGCCGCAATACCTTGCGCGACAAACTTTGCCTGTTGATCAGGCAACGCATGCTTTAACTCTCGACGCAGGTGTGACAATAAGCGACGTTCATTGACACGTTGAAGTCGATAAAGATCCTTGTCATGCATTGACTGCGCCCAAAAAGCGAGCCAGGTTTTTGTCACCTTACTTTCGACTTGGTAGCCATCGAAGTTAGCCGCCACAATGGCTTTCACTCTGGCACTCACATCTTGGCCATCAACCGCGCTTAAATGTTTGATTGACGTAGCAGAGAGCTGACGCAATACCGAGCGCATGGTTTCTTCTAATAAACCATGTTTACCACCAAAATAATGATTGATAATACCGGCTGACACGCCTGCTTTTCGGCTGATTAATGCGACACTCGCACCGGACAACCCTACCTCATCAATCACGGCCATTGTTGCCTCTACAAGTTGTGGGCGACGGATCTCTGGCATTCCTATTTTTGGCATAAATGTTACCTGAATGTTTTTTAATTGAACGTTCAATTAAAAATAAAATTACATTTAACACATAAGAAGTCAAAGGAACATTGAAGCAACCAATCGATCGCACATCAACAAACAGCCGCTAATGACTTATAACATCATGAAAATAATTACATTTATTTTATTTTATCGTTTTTGTAAAAATTTAACTCATTCGCAACGCTAGCACGCGATTTTCGTGTCAAGTAAAAACGCTGCATTCATAATTAATGTGAACATTTAGCCTATGGCGGGGAGTCAATGCATATTATTTAGTCCATAAAAAAGAGCAGACCAATCGCGATCTACTCCCTCTTTTTATGCCGTCGATAATTATCGCACCATGGCTAGTGCTCGTCAGGGGCGCTTATACGATAAGAGGCATTATTACTGAGCAAAGCTATACTCCATAACTGCGCCATAAACAGTCACGTCATTAAGGCGAATAAAATATCGAGTCGCCTGAACACCGACCGAAAACTGGCTCGTTACCTTGCCGTTAAATGAAACGCCTAGATAAGGGTCAATGCCTGTCTCACTCGATGTGATGGTCTTATTCTGATACTCACTGGTAAAATCGGTTTTCCACGCATAAGCACCAGCAGCAGCATTGACACTCACCCATTCATTAGACCAAAACGCATAATCCACACCGAGGCTTACTCCATTCCCCAGTGCAGGTGTCGCTTGAGACACTTTCGAATGATACTCTTCAGGCGTTGTATTCGCATCCGCGCTTAATGTCGCACTGGATTGCCCCAAATTAACGTAACTCATTTGCAACGCCCAGTCAGAATCAAATCGATACCCAACCCCAAATGACCAAGCAACATCCGTATCCTCTAGGCTTACCACTTGAATATCTTCCGATAATCGGTCTTCAGCTCTGCTTTGTCCTAATTCACCTTTTACATACCAATCCGCTACCGCATGCGGTGAACACACGATGTAAAACGAGAGCACTAACAACCCTGCTTGCTTCCTTCGTAGCAGAGCCACAAACGAAACAAGACCCAGCAATAATCCCCCAAATGAACCACCACTAGCGGAGTTATAAGCGTTTCCGGTTGCTTCGCAGATTTACGCTCACGGCAACTTTCGCATACGCGGTACCGCCGTTACCATCACTCACGCTATATTCAATTTCATCCTCACCATAAAAGGTTGTAGGCGCTTGGTACGATATTGCATCATTTATAATCGACACCTCGCCGAAATTAGCGCTCACCCCAGTGAGTGTTAAGTTGTCTTGATCAACATCGCTGTCATTTCCAAGAACATCCACTCGTACAGTACCGCCCATGACAACACTCGCAGCATCATTGCTAGCGACAGGTAAATGATTTTGTGACAGTGTCGCAACGCCTCCCGGATCAACAATAGTTCCGTTGGCGGTGGCGTCATCATCATTTGGTCCGCCGTCTTGAATAGTAAGCTGAACACACCAATGACCTTCCGTTAATCCTACCTGCCAAGCATCATCTCCAGGTGGCGGACAATAACCTTCATAGCCATGTGTAGAAGCGACAACATTGTTGTCATCAAGATAAAAATCCTTCCAGCCATCCACGTCATTGTATTTCCGATAAACGGCATCACTAGGCACAGGTAAGCGCTGAGGGATCACTATTTGATAGCTCTGACCCGCTTCTGGTAATCCATAAGCGATGTAATCAAACACACCGCCAACGTTATTCGCACTACTATCTTCCGGTAGCTCCGAGCCCATCAGCAATGCGCCTCCTGATTGACTTTCTGCAATGGTTGATCCTTTGCGCAAGCACACTCCGGAATCGCCTTCCACTAAGTAGTTTTCAGACTCTAAAGCGTATTGTTGGATAACGTTACACTCACCGATGGCATCTTGAAAATCTGGAATACCGTCATTGTCTAAATCTGAATATCCTTCCTGCACGTCGGGAATTAAATCACCATCACTATCCTCCATACCTAGTGATGTCAGCACTTCAACCACTTCAACATAAGCAGGAACCTTTACACTACCATTGGCACTATCCGTCACTTGTAAGCTAATTTGGTATACCCCTACCGCCATTTCGCTCGGGTCAAATTCGAACTGGCTGTCTAGCACGCTAACATTCGCAATCTCTGCTCTATCATTAATCCAGTGATAGCTATGAGTGTCTTCCGAATTGGGATCTGAGACTGTCGCGGCAATAATAATATTGCCACCAGACTTAGACTGTACTGAACGAATTTGATTATCTTGTTTGATAGATAACGTCACTTCTGGTGGGACATTCGACTCATACACGGTCAATGTATAGGTCGACTTACTGCCCAAGTTAAATGAATCATCCAACATTACTGTCACCGTCTCATCACCTTCCGTTTGTCCATCATCAAAGATATTGAACGTTACCTCGCCTTCGGTCCCTTCATAAATGATAAATTCACTCGCCACCAGATCATGGTCTTCTTGATTTGCCGAGCCTCCAACCGTAAACGGAACGGTGACGGGATAATGTGCGGCGATTCCGTTCAAGTATATTTTGATCGTTTGACGGCTACCTTCAGCGACCCCATCATCTTTTCCTATCGATACCAATGGATGAACAGTGACGATCTGATGATCCTGCGCTTGTTCGCCATATGCATCGGTGGCTTTCCAGAACACTTTATGCACGCCTGGCTCAAAAAACGTATCGCTATTAACAAGTGTAACGGCAAGTTGCTCACCGCTCGCATTCTCGGCCATCGCCACCCCTAAGTCGACCTTAGTAAAGAGGCCAGTCGCATTAACCTCCACATCATTCGGCGCCGTGATTTCAGGCCCTCCGTTGGCGATGATTTCAAGCTGAACCTGACCAATAACTTGCGCCCCATTCCCATCGGTCACACCATATTTGATCGCCACCAATCCATTATGATCGAGCTCTAATACAATTTGATTATTATTGATGCTGACTAACCCTTCATCCGATATTACCCAAGCGATAGACAAGCTATCCGCATCTGGATCTACATCGTTATCAAGAACACTGAACTGATAAATACCTTCAGAGGTTTGCCCCATACTCAGCACTTCATTTTCAACGATAGGCTCGTCATTTACCGTATTGACGGTCACTTCAACGATATGGTCATACTGATAACCACTATCGTCAGTCAATGTGATCGTAAAGCTATCGTTGCCGTTGTAATTATTGGTCGGTGTATAGACAATACTTGTCCCGTTAATAGATATCGAACCATATTCCGGCGCTCGCTTCTCACTAGCACTCACAACATCGCCATCAATATCGTCAAAGGTATAAGTTAACGTTCCATCGATATCTTCATTTGTCACCAGCGTAGAACTAATGGTAATCGTCGGCTCATCATTGATGCTATCGACCGTCACATTCACCGTTTTATCAGTGGTGAATCCATTACCATCGGTCAGGGTGATGGTGAAACTGTCACTGCCGTTAAAGTTAGCCTCTGGCGTATAGACAATGTCTTCACCTGTGATGGCTATCGCGCCGTGACTTGGCGCGGTTTTCTCGCTCGCCGTCACCGTGTCGCCATCCACATCGCTAAAGCTAAAGCTTAAGGTTTGGTTATTGTCTTCGTCAGTGGTGAGCGTAGAGCTAATGGTGATGGTTGGCTCATCATTGACGCTATCAACGGTAACATTAACGGTTTTGTCGGTGGTGAACCCATTACCATCGGTCAGCGTGATGGTGAAACTGTCACTGCCGTTAAAGTTAGCCTCTGGCGTATAGACAATGTCTTCACCTGTGATGGCTATCGCGCCATGACTCGGCGCGGTTTTCTCACTCGCCGTCACCGTGTCGCCATCCACATCACTGAAGCTAAAGCTCAAGGTTTGGTTGTTATCTTCGTCGGTGGTGAGCGTAGAGCTAATGGTGATCGTCGGCTCATCATTGACGCTATCGACGGTGACATTCACCGTTTTATCCGTGGTGAATCCATTACCATCGGTCAGGGTGATGGTGAAACTGTCACTGCCGTTAAAGTTAGCCTCTGGCGTATAGACAATGTCTTCACCTGTGATGGCTATCGCGCCATGACTCGGCGCGGTTTTCTCACTCGCCGTCACCGTGTCGCCATCCACATCACTGAAGCTAAAGCTCAAGGTTTGGTTGTTGTCTTCGTCAGTGGTGAGCGTTGAGCTAATGGTGATCGTCGGCTCATCATTGATGCTATCAACGGTAACGTTAACGGTTTTGTCGGTGGTGAACCCATTACCATCGGTCAGCGTAATAGTGAAACTGTCACTGCCGTTGAAGTTAGCCTCTGGCGTATAAACAATGTCTTCACCTGTGATGGCTATCGCCCCGTGGCTTGGCGCGGTTTTCTCTCTCGCCGTCACCGTGTCGCCATCTACATCACTGAAGCTAAAGCTCAAGGTTTGGTTGTTGTCTTCGTCGGTGGTGAGCGTTGAGCTAATGGTGATCGTCGGCTCATCATTGATGCTATCGACCGTCACATTCACCGTTTTATCCGTGGTGAATCCATTACCATCGGTCAGGGTGATGGTGAAACTGTCACTGCCGTTAAAGTTAGCCTCTGGCGTATAGACAATGTCCTCGCCTGTGATCGCTATCGCCCCGTGACTTGGCGCGGTTTTCTCGCTCGCTGTCACCGTGTCGCCATCCACATCGCTAAAGCTAAAGCTCAAGGTTTGGTTGTTGTCTTCGTCGGTGGTGAGCGTGGAGCTAATGGTGATCGTCGGCTCATCATTGACGCTATCGACCGTCACATTCACCGTTTTATCCGTGGTGAATCCATTACCATCGGTCAGCGTAATAGTGAAACTGTCACTGCCGTTGAAGTTAGCCTCTGGCGTATAAACAATGTCTTCACCTGTGATGGCTATCGCCCCGTGGCTTGGCGCGGTTTTCTCTCTCGCCGTCACCGTGTCGCCATCTACATCACTGAAGCTAAAGCTCAAGGTTTGGTTGTTGTCTTCGTCGGTAGTGAGCGTGGAGCTAATGGTGATCGTCGGCTCATCATTGATGCTATCGACCGTCACATTCACCGTTTTATCCGTGGTGAATCCATTACCATCGGTCAGGGTGATGGTGAAACTGTCACTGCCGTTAAAGTTAGCCTCTGGCGTATAGACAATGTCCTCGCCTGTGATCGCTATCGCGCCGTGACTTGGGCTCGGTTTTCTCGCTCGCTGTCACCGTGTCGCCATCCACATCGCTAAAGCTAAAGCTCAAGGTTTGGTTGTTGTCTTCGTCGGTGGTGAGCGTTGAGCTAATGGTGATCGTCGGCTCATCATTGATGCTATCGACCGTCACATTCACCGTTTTATCCGTGGTGAATCCATTACCATCGGTCAGGGTGATGGTGAAACTGTCACTGCCGTTAAAGTTAGCCTCTGGCGTATAGACAATGTCTTCACCTGTGATGGCTATCGCGCCGTGACTTGGCGCGGTTTTCTCACTCGCGGTCACCGTGTCGCCATCCACATCGCTAAAGCTAAAGCTTAAGGTTTGGTTATTGTCTTCGTCAGTGGTGAGCGTGGAACTAATGGTAATGGTTGGCTCATCATTGACGCTATCGACCGTCACATTCACCGTTTTATCCGTGGTGAATCCATTACCATCGGTCAGCGTAATCGTGAAACTGTCACTGCCGTTGAAGTTAGCCTCTGGCGTGTAGACAATGTCCTCGCCAGTGATCGCTATCGCGCCGTGACTTGGTGGTTTTCTCACTCGCCGTCACCGTGTCGCCATCCACATCGCTGAAGCTAAAGCTCAAGGTTTGGTTGTTGTCTTCGTCAGTGGTGAGCGTGGAACTAATGGTAATGGTTGGCTCATCATTGACGCTATCGACCGTCACATTCACCGTTTTATCAGTGGTGAATCCATTACCATCGGTCAGGGTGATGGTGAAACTGTCACTGCCGTTAAAGTTAGCCTCTGGCGTATAGACAATGTCTTCACCTGTGATGGCTATCGCGCCGTGACTTGGCGCGGTTTTCTCACTCGCGGTCACCGTGTCGCCATCCACATCGCTAAAGCTAAAGCTCAAGGTTTGGTTGTTGTCTTCGTCGGTGGTGAGCGTGGAACTAATGGTGATGGTTGGCTCATCATTGACGCTATCAACGGTGACATTCACCGTTTTATCAGTGGTGAAACCATTACCATCAGTGAGCGTAATAGTGAAGCTGTCACTGCCATTGAAGTTAGCCTCTGGCGTATAGACAATGTCCTCGCCTGTGATGGCTATCGCGCCGTGACTTGGCGCGGTTTTCTCACTCGCGGTCACCGTGTCGCCATCCACATCGCTAAAGCTAAAGCTCAAGGTTTGATTGTTGTCTTCGTCAGTGGTGAGCGTGGAGCTAATAGTAATAGTTGGATCATCATTCACGCCAACCACTGTCACTGTTGCAGATAAATTCAGCTGCGTATTGCTATCGTCTCCTCCATTCTGTTTTTGCCCGTTATCCGTTAATCCGTATACCGCAACCGTTCGAGAGCCCGATGTAATGTCCTCTGCCTCGTATTTATATTGCACAGAATCAAGAAGGGTTTGATAGGCGGCCTCAGAGTCTTCTTTTTGAACGGTTACAAGCAGTAACTCTCCCACTTGCAGCACTAGATATTGGAAGCTATTGCTTTGAGTAATGCCTACCGTACCATCTACCAGTGCGATATCCTCACCATCAACAATTAGGTATTCACGGCTTCCGTTCACTACATTCGCAACACTCAATGCCAACGCTTTAACTGATTGCCCTGTTTCTACAGTGCTCAACGTAGAAGATGCGTACAGTGAAACCGATGTGCTATTTTCTGTGAACGTTGGATTTTGTGGTGTTAACACTAATGTTGGCTCGTCATTAACCGCTTTCACTGCTGCTGTTGAAGCCAACGTCAAGGTGTCGTTCACATTATCATTATCACTCGGTTAGAGAGCCGCTATCCGTAATCTGAGTAAGTGTAATAACGCGGTCACCTTCCGTTGGATCATCCGACGTATTGATGTATGCCAAATTATCAAGTAATAACTGCGCTTGCGTCACGGTTCCATTAACGTTCGATAGAATAACGGTTGCTACACTTCCCGATAATGACACGGTATAATTGACGCTGTTGTACGCCGTTGTCCCTGTTTGTCCATCACTTAATAACACCTCCGTAGCATCGACAACCATCGCTTCACTACCAATATCAACGACCCCTGACACTGTAAACGTTGCTCCGGTCAGTGACTGATCACTCTCGATCGTATCAATGACTGACGAAGAATAGAGTAAACTCGCAGATGCCCCTTCGTTATAGGTAGGATTTTGCGCGTTAGCGGTAATTGTCGGCTCATCATCAACGGCGGTTATCGTTACCGCTGAAGCAATAGCTAAGTTAGACTTAGTGTTCTCACTCCCTGATTCCGAAATATTAGTGAGGGATACAGTACGATTACTACTTGTATTCGGATCATGACTGTCATTTTGATAAG
This sequence comes from Vibrio sp. GJ43-1, assembly GCF_055808835.1. NCBI lineage: Bacteria > Pseudomonadati > Pseudomonadota > Gammaproteobacteria > Vibrionales > Vibrionaceae > Vibrio > Vibrio sp. GJ43-1. Next base: position 2,184,293 of record NZ_CM147884.1, read on the forward strand.
TAATTGAATCGACGAGCGATTGAGATTCAGCTTCGGTCAGTGACCCACCAGTTAACGTTAACGTCGCAATTTGCGACTCAACCGATACCGTATAGCTTAAGCCACTTGATGTCGTGCCAGACTGTCCCGAATCAAGAATGATACTGACCCCATCGACCGACAATTTTTCTGCGCCACTATCGGACACATTGCTGACGGTCATCGTCAATCCATTAATGTTTTGATTCGCCTCAACGGTGCTGACACTACTGCCACTAAATACTTGCGCGGCACTGCCTCCCTCTATAAATTCGGGATTAAGACCAAGCGCAGTAAGTGTGGGAGCATCGTTGATTTCAGTGATCGACGCAACAACGAGATTCGATCCCGAAGTGGTTTCTAACCCATCATTAAATACAAATTTCAGAGAAACAGAACTGGCAGGTTCGTTCGCGTTGTTCTCATAAGTAATACTTTGCAGCACGCCATCAACAATGGCCGAGCTAGCACTGCTATTAAAGGTCAACGTTAGCGAGCCATTACTATTGACCGTCACCGTACCCACAACGACACCATTGTAGGTGAGATTTCCTCCCTCGGTTAATGCCCCCACTAGACCCGAATGACCAAACACATCGTTACTGCTAGCACCACTACTGCGTGAAATAGTAAGAGAAGCGCCATCATAATTGCCGCTTCCCGAGTTAAGTGCATCTAATTCCGCGTCCGAGATAGTTACGTCATTGTCAATCACTACCGCCGAACCATTTTCGGTATACGCAGGTGTCGAATCGAGCCCTGCAAATACAGGTACCGAGTTTTGATTAATCGTGACCGTGGCACTACTACCACTGCCTATGTTTGCAACGCCTGACGATACTGAATCAAGGCTTGCAATAATCGTTTCTCCATTATCATCCACCGCATCGTCATACACAGCGGTAACGCTGAAGGTGGCCGATGAATTACCTTGATCAACCGTAATTTGGTTAGAGCCATTCAAGCCAGTAACGGTATAATCGTCCACCAGCGTCGCGACACCGGTAAACTGAATATCAATGATCAACGCTTCAGTGGCAGTAAATGGATTACCTTTGCCATCCAGCAATGCAACCGTATAGGTCGTTACGCCCGCGTTTTCAATAATATTACTTTGAGCAACGCTAATGGAAAGCTCTGGAAGCGTCACAAAATTGTAGACGGCATAATCCGAGATCCCAGCAAAAGCATTACCGACACCATCAATAATAGCCTCTGAATCCACCACCAGCGCATACTCAGTACCAACCAAAAAATCACTGCTAGGGTTGATGGTCAACGTGTCACCGGAGCGTGTTAGCGTCCCCCCTAATGATCCTGTCGCAGAAGCGGTATCATCAACGGTGTAGGTTTCGAAAATCGCGGAATTGGTCACGTCATAAAGTTGGATGGTTTTAGTCGCAACAAGCGCCACCGCTTCACTAAAGTCTAGCTCGAGATTATTGGCAACCGCGATCCCGTTTGCATTATCTAACGGAGTAGAGCCCGAAGCATTAAAAGTTGGGGCTGTCTTATCTAGCCATAAGGATAAAGAACTGTCCGTCGATTGATTGCCTAGCGCGTCACTTGCGGTAATGGTCACCGTGATACCGCTGCCTTCTTGCATATTACTTTGAAGGTTTAGCGCTGGCGTGGTGACCGAGTACGTATTATTGCCAAGGTTACTAAGCGCGACATCAGTAGCAAAGTCACTATCAAGGACTGATAAATTAGCGGTGACCGTTAAGCCTGCTTCGCCCAACCCAGCACTAATAGTGACAGCGTCACCTGCTTTGTATTTCCCGTTGCTGCTATCAGATACAGGACTGAAACTCGGCGCAGAATTATCCAGACTGTAACTTTCATTAACGCCTGTTGGAGTGCGCACGGAGATAGCGTTTCCACCAGCATCAATAACATCATTACTGTCAGAAAGTGCTAGCGCAACGGTTCCATCCACAGTGGATAAATTGCCACCCGACACGGTCACATCCACACTGGCACCAGAGCTTACTGACACGTTATTAATGGTTGCAGTGGTACCGGAAACAACGAAGTCACTGGTATCAATGTTACTCACCGCTTCAGAAAAACTGATGGTCCACAGTAAGCTATCGACGTTCGTGGACTCAGTGTTTGGCGTTTTACGGGCAATAGAGGTTACCGTAGGAACTGTAGCATCGGTTGTATGAGTCGCTCCTGCGCTATAAGCCGCAGGAGTATTGCTGCTCTCATCAGCTATGTTGGTATTGCCGTTTAAATCAAGTCGGACGTCTCCTGCAACATTATTCACTGCCACCGTCACTTTCACCGTATTACCGGAACTTGCAGACACAGAAGAGACCGACAGCCCTGCACTGACTGCACCGCCTAGTTTCGCTGTGAAATCATCTGTCGAAATATTCTCCACGGAGTCGGAAAAATTGACGATAAAGTCTATGCTCGTCGCGTTTGATGCAGGCGACCCTGAAACCGTAATGGAGGAAACATTAGGAGCAGTATCGAGTGTTGCCAGATCAAGTGTAGTCGGTGATGTTTGTAGGTTATTCGCATTATCTTGGGCAACAACGTACACATCGTACTTGTCACCATCATTTAAGCCATTAATCGTCGCCAAGCCGACGGTACTCGTTGTGATCATTGAGCCAGACGTGAGTGCGCTGTTTCCCGATGCATCCTGCCCCGCTTTTACTTGACTGCTTGTAGGCGCAGTGGAAGCATCAGCGACGACAACGTAGTACGCGGTACCATCTTCATCAAGATCGATGGATAGCGAAGCACCTGAATTTGAGACTGAACTTAAGCTGGGAGTCACATTTTCGAATAAAGGAGGCGTAATGTCTGCCGCCACAGCGATGCTAAATTCTATATTGTTGATACCAACACGATGGTTATCAATAGTATCGACACTCATAATAATAGAACTTACCGATGTCCAATCGTCCACGATTAAAATCGCAAGACCGTCATTTAAGTCCTCATGATTACTACTAATACTGACCGCACTTCCGTTATCAGGAGTAAAAATATAACTCCCATTGCTATCTGCTGCCGCGAATTGACCTATCTGAAACTGGCTAATACTCAATGGTGAGTCAAACGCTATTGTCCACGTATCACTTACTTGTAATGAAACCATTGGGTGTAAAAAACCCATGTTAACATTGATGTCGTTTCCATTTGACTGCGTCGCTGTAAATGTCACACCATCAACCGTCTTAGTGAGGGTTGGTGTCCCCTGGCCACTGCTCTCGTCAAATGTAAACGTGCTAGATAACGCACTGCTTGAGCAAGTCATACCCAATAAAAACAGCACTAAAAGTAGTGCTACCCTACGCGGGTATTCTGCTTGCTTTCGAATCATCCTTAACTCCATTGTCTTCCTGTCCATACTCCAATAGATACATCTTTTCATTCGAGTGCTTCAACGTTCACTTTGACCTCTTGCCATCAGAACGTTTCAACACTCTCTACATTCAACATCAATTCCGAGTAGGAAATACACCATTTATGGCCATAAGCCAATTCACTGCCAATTGAGGGTTTAGAACATTAATTCTGGCTGTGGCTGCCCCTGTATGCGCAACGTCAACTGTCCCACCATTGCTACCTCCACCAGATACTTCAAGCCCCTTAATTTCAGTTAATGTCGGGTCACCAAAGCTTGGCGTATAATACATAGAGGCTCCACTATTCGCGCCAAGGTAGCTATCACTTGTGGGTTCATTGGTGCCACTTCCGCTCGCAACAACACTAAAACTCGCGGTTACTGGTACACTGCCACTTGGACTAAATGTTGCGTCGTGGGTATGCCGAGGTAAATCACGCTCCGCTAACGTTATTTCTTCTCTTCCTTGAGCAGTACCCAGTAAGTAGCGATACCCTCCTGGGCGGACACCAAAACCAACTGGGCTACGACCTTGCAAATCTGGCAGCCCCATATTGACTCGACCATCTCCGCCGTAGTACGTTCCGAGTACGGCATAAAGTGCTTGGTTTTGATTTATATCCAGTAATGCGCCTCTACACATCGCCCAACCACGAATGGTAAAGTCGCCGCCAAAAGGCATCATTGTTCCTAAAAATGGTTCCGTTGCCATCGTTATATCCTTATCACTGTGTTTGAATCACTCATCGCGAATTCAATCCGCAAGACCATTACATTTTTCTGCTCATCTCATTATCGGCAAGCCGAAGCACCCAGCTCACTACCCGCATTAATCTGCCAAAGCTGCGCAAAGCGATATCCACTCATTACTCCCTGAGGCGTAGACACAATATCTATCCGTACTTGCCCATCAATAGTCTGTACAACCAGCCCTGCCGTTAAACTCACCTCAACCACCGTTCCGGCTTTAATCCCAACAAAAACACCGTCAACTGCGGTTGCCTGCAGTAATTGAAATTGCCCATAAGCAGACTCAGTCAACGCTCCCCCATAAAGAGGGTTGCCCGCCCGTGCCATATCTACCACCACCTTGCTGCTATGCTGGAGCCAATCAATAACCAAGTCGTCACTCTCTACCCGTTTAGCCTGCCATGAACTCGATACCTCTTGTTGGGTTTGAGCACACCACTCAATCCTCCCCTCTCGCCAAGCATCAATAAAATCACACAGTAAATAAGGGGCAGATTGCGCGACTTTTTGGCTCACGCTAAGTAGGGTGTCAAAGGGATGAATATTGACAATTAATTGCGCACCAATATCGCCAGGTATCGTAGTCGTGATCTATTCGATGTAGGGTAAGAAAGAGTTCTTGTTCACCATTTCGTATTTGCCAATAGATCGGTGATGGGCCTCTGTAGCTGGGTAAGTTGCCTGGGTGTAAGTTGAAAAACTTGTCGCCAAGATAGTGAATAGCAGTATCAGTAAATTTATGCCTGAAAAAGAAAGCCAGCCCAGCGTTGGCGCGCACACCGTCGAGCTGCGCAACCAAGTCGGCTTCATTACCGTTTTGATATTGAATTACTTGTATACCACTCTGAGCAAGCACTTGAGTGAGTTGCGATAAATCTGGGTTGTTCTCACCGTCAGGCAACACCACACAAGCGAGTTGCTGTCTTTGTTGCAAAGCTGAAATCATCGGTATCGCCATGCTACTGCCAGTAAATATTGCAAATTTGGGTTCCATAACCACGCCTCCTAATCCGCTTGTAATGCAACAAAACCGGGCAAACCAGTCAGTTGATAATAAAACTGAACGTCATCGCCACTAAACGTCAAAAAATGTTCAGGTTGCGGTGTTCTAGGGGGGTATCTACGTAGAACGTCATATCGGGTTTGGGGTGAGTAATTCCTGAATCATACTCGCGAATGAATTCGTTTGAATAAACATTCAACGTGGCATAAATAGCCAAAATCCTGTCTTTCATATCTTCAATACCCGTTGGCAACGAGATACGATTTGCTTTAACCATTTTGACTTGCGAAGGAAGTGTCACCTCTTCTAACGCCAACAAATTCGATTTGTTAATTCGGAAAATTTCACCCAGCTCGACACGATCTCGAACCGCTTCATTATCAAGATTTGTCGAATGAGAAAATGCGGAACCCTGCCACTGCTGGTTAAATTCATTCTCTCCATGCACCATCATGGCTTGCACGGATATTTGCTGAGGGATCAACACACCATCAACACTCAGAAATTGAATTAAGTGCTTGGCTATGCTCAACTGCCCCTCTTTGGTAAAGCCATGCTGCATCGCTTCCAAAATTAAAAGGTCAAACGTTTGTTCAGGCTTATAAACTGTGGCATCAGCTTCAACAATAGTTTCAATAAAACCTTGAATAGAAAGATCAGAAACCAGTTGGGTCACCGCTTGAATGGCACCGGGCTGGACGTCGACAAGAGTGATTTGGATCTGCTGTTCGGTGGCTAGGTTATGGCTTCGATAATACTGAATTAATGGTAAGAGCAACGGAGCAAACGGGCCACACGCCGGATAAAGAATACGGATAACAGTATCGTTTTTTAGTCGAGCCGTAATCGCCTTATCTATTCCTCTGATAAAACGATGCAGGCGATAAATATCTTTGATTGTTGTGCGACCGTTTAAAGGCGACATTACATACCCTGTAGGACTCAGGTATTCATGGGTTAGGTTCTGCTGCGAGATGTCCGCCTTAGCCATGGATTGCAACGCGTGTTCATACAGTTCTTGGAAAATTTTCGTGAGAACTTCGTGCTTCGCTGTCTCTTGCTGTAGCAATGCAGCAACAACTAAGTTCATGCTTTCGCATAGGTTGGCTCGTCGCTGACAATCCGTCAATTTTTCAGTCGTCAACGCTTTTAGCTGCTCGCGAATGGAGTGCTGCAATAACGGATCCACTTTGGGCTCAGCAAAGCCCAATAATGATTGGCGTTGATCTGTGAGTGTCAATTTCTGAGATAATATGCCTACTTCCTTCACTTACCCTATCCTTATCTTTCTATTCCACTTCCAATAATGTGATGGCTAAATGCCTTTAAAGAACACTTGGGCTCGTGTGTATTCCTTTAAACATTTGTCAGCCTGATCAGCTGATATAGCGATACCACCAATTGACCCGAAACTCCCCGCTAAAGTATCGACTTGCGGCTGGCTAGACACCACACTCACTGACATAATGTCATCTGGCTCATTTCATGGCTTTCGGCTATCTGTTTTCTCAACCACGGTGAGACTTTACAGTCGATCACGAGATTAATTCTTGGATGCTCACTTTGATTCACGACTTGGTGCTCTTGGTCTGCATTGATATACCAAACCTCTCCTTTCGCCATCGGCACTCTTTGATCACTAACGAAGAAATCCACCCCTTCATCACCTGTAATGGGAATATGCAAACGTACCTCTCCATGCTCTAACGACAGGCTCTTATCACGGTGAGGCAAAACATGAGAACGGGGATGAAGGCGCATTAAGCGAACCGATTGAATAGGCGCGTGAATTCGCGCGAGCAAAGCAGAAATGTTCGGACAGCGTTCCATGACACTACCATTTTCCCACCGACCATCCCCCTCAATGGAAAAGCTCTGTAGAATGGGATGCGCTGACGCATATTTCTGCAATACGCGCATAGGTAACACATCCCAACCACCCAAATAAGCAGCTTGATTGACATGACTGACCCAATCATCATTACTTAATTGGCGACACTCAGCGACTAGCCCTGGTACGTTAAATTTAATTGGGAGTTTTGCAAATATGACGATAACGGCACACCCTCACTATTGACAGTAAAAACAATAATCAAATAGTTTAATTGCGCTCGCATGCATATAAACCATTTGCTTATATTGTTATAGATCAAGTATTGATAACTTCAAGTGATGAATGGCGTTTAAAAAGAACTACTGTGGTTCATTTTTTGATTTTGGTGTCGCGCTACTCGCAGAAATACAGGATTAATAGAAAAGTTAAAATTCATTAAAATCAATGCGTTGTTAAAACTAGCTTTACGAACGCCAAGTATTGGGGACCAGCAGTGCTCGCTTTATCGACATAAATAGCACTGCCTTGGTGTTTCGATTTAATACTAAAAATCGGCGGTGACTTCGAACTCCATCGTATTTCCAGTACTTGGGTGTTGAAATTTCAAATACCCAGCGTGGAGATGCAAACGCGAATCCTTAAACCCATACAAGTCATCGCCAACAATTGGCGTATTTAGACCGAAGCTTGATGAGCACAATGCACCCGTAATTGATGGGTTCGCCCTGTCTTTGGAAATAAGTGAATTTTGGTTCGGTTGTCGATGACATCGATCACCCGATACGTGGTTTCCGCCACTCGACCTTGTTCATGACACACCATTTGTCTTGGCCTATCCGACAAGTCACCCCGAAGTGGTAACGTGATCACCCCCGTATCCTGTTGGATCTTGCCTTCAAGTAATGCGGTATAACGCTTTTCTACTCGGCGTTCAATAAATTGCTTCTGTACATGCTTATTGGCTTCAGCGGAAAGAGTGAGCACCAGCAAGCCAGACGTCGACATATCTAAACGATGAACAATCAAAGGCCCTGTGGCATGTGGGTATCTTGCTTGCATTCGAGCTTGTACCGAATCACTAATATACTTGCCAGAAACGGATAAAAATTCGGCGGGCTTATTGACGACCACCAGCACATCATCTTCATAGACAATCTCTAATGATTTATCGTATGACGGGGTCTGCTCGAGCGGGCTAGGATCTATCACTAGACCTTCCAACATGTGCTGCAACACTTCAAAACACTTACTTTGACAAACCGGGTATACGTTTTTGTGTTGCCGAATCTGCTCATAAGGCGCTGCGCCCCACCAGAACTCACCTAACGCGAGCGGTGTAAGGTTTTGCAAAAAGGCCGCTTGCAGTAATTTAGGCAAATTTTGTTCAGACGAATGTGAAAGAGGCTGTTGAGCATCACTTTGATTCGGTTGTTCAAACAGCTCGTACAGGCTTTTTTTGACCCCTGCTCGATTTAAAAACTGGCAAGATTTCTGCTGTTGAATATTAAACGATCTCTGCAACCTTGCATATTCGGTTTCCATTCTTACTATCTTGCATTGCTCTTGCTCTAATTGTTCATCAAGAGCGGCAATTTGACTCTGCCATTGTTGCTTTAGCGCCTTAAACGCTCTTTTCTCTCGGCTACTTTGCGCACCTAGCTCATGAATAAAGCTCTGCAAACTGGCTTCATCGATAGATTGCCCAAGGTGACTTTCCATGTCCCGCCTTTGCTGCTTCCGCTCTGCTTTCGCCTCGATGTTACGCTGCTGTTGTTCTGCGATCTGCCGCTCGGACTCTAGTCGTTGTTCCTGTAAAGATTGCTTTAGTTGTATGTAATTCTTCGAATTTTTTAGCTTACGAATATCGAGTTTAAGTGACATAAGCTGACGCTCAAAGCGTTGTATTTTTGACATATCGACATTAGCAATCGCATCAACAAAAAACTCTGGGGAAAAATGATTACCGTTCGACTCCGTGACTTCGTCACAAAATGATGACAAGTAACCGATGTCACCCACATCATTTTTCACCACTAACACACCAAACATCATTCCCCGTTGCGTAAAGTCATGTGACCACTCGGTTTGTGTTTCAAGGTAGTCTTGCAGCTCAGTCATTGCAATGTCAGCTAAAGGGTGTGGCGTATAATAATATGGAAAAGTAAAGGCGATCGGCAGCGTGTAGTCACTGATATCCGTTATGAATGGGAGAAGATGTTTGACGTTAGAATTATTGGGCTTCATCTAAATTAGTATCGTCTGCGACTATCGCTCGCCATAGACTAAAAATGCCTATCACTTACGTGTCTCATGGAGTGGAAGTAACGGCGATGATAGCATAAAGCCGGAACCAAAAGCGTCAGCAACTTTATTTCCACACTCATTGCCTCATATAGTCAGATACTGCGTAGAAATCATGTCGTCGGGATTCGACATAGATAAACTAGGAGGCAAAAATGAACATACTCATTGTTGGAGGCTCCGGCGGAATAGGATTGGCTTTAGTAAAGCACTTTCTTTCTGCAAGTCACACAACCATGGTTTACGCGACTTTCTGTCAACACTTACCCAAGTTTGTATCGACCAAACTCATCTGGCATCAAGTCGATGTGACTTCGGAACGGCACATCCAGGCTTTAGCGAAAGCCGTTTCAAACATCGATGTGGTGATCAATGCGGTGGGTTTTTGCACCAACGTGATCCACAGCATCAGCATCAGCATCAGCATCAGCATCAAAAATACCTACCAGAAAAATCCGTGTGCCAATTTGACCCTAGTTTCTTCAATAAGAATATACAACTCAACACCACGTCTACCCTGCTTCTGGCAAAACACTTTGCTCAATCTCTGCGTTCAAAAAAGTCAACTTACTTTATCGCGCTTTCAGCGCGCATTGGCAGTATTGAGGATAATCAACTTGGCGGATGGATCAGCTATCGTTGCTCTAAGGCTGCGTTAAATATGGCGATTAAAACGATTAGCATTGAGTGGCAGTACAAAAACCCGAGCTGTTGTGTGTTCTCTTTTCATCCTGGGACCGCGGATACCGCTCTGTCCATGCCATTCCAAAATAAGGTTCCGAGACACAAACTCTTTGCTCCAAGCTTTGTGGCCAAGAAGTTGGTGGCGTTAATCAATACGGTCACACCAAGTGATACCGGAAAATTCTTTAGCTTTGATGGCAGTGAAATCCCTTGGTAACCACATTCGATGGTTTTATAAACGCATCAAACCCTGTTGGCGTTCTAAATATTTAGCCCGGGTAATTTGGTATAAGCAGTGAGGAGCAAGAAGATGTGTCTTTGCAAGACTAGGATGAAGGAAGGGAGTAAGATCGGAGCAAGGCGCTAGACGCACTACACAACGAATTAATTCACTCGCATTAGGTTACCAGAATCGTAATCAGGTGCTTTCCCTGCTACCTGAAACGTTTTGGCTTTCACCGAATCGACCGATTAACGACCCCGATGGCGACCACCTGACGTACGTGCTTTATACGTTGATGCCGCTTTAGCTTGTGACGCATGAATAGATTCAACCGTCAACTGCATTGGCTCCTTGGGCTCAATACCAATCGCAAAGGTACGCTTACGAGGTGGGATGTCATATTCATCCTCTCTTGGTTTAGGCATACGCTTGAAACGAGAAAGATAGAAGATTTCCACCTTTTCTCGTGCCCATTCTGTTTTTTTCAAGTACTTCACGCTACTAGCGATAGACGGGTTGGTGTGAAAACAGTTCATACGCATCGCTGCGTCCAAAATGTCCCACCCATAATAATCAACAAGTTCAGTCACCATCTCCTCAAGTTTTAGACCATGGAGAGGGTTATTTTGTTGTTCTTCTAATGACATGGGAGTCCTACAGTACAGTGGTAATATCAAGCGTAGTATACGATGTTAATTCGCTCCTTGATAAAAAAACTTCAATCCCTATTCAAAAATCTTTTTTTCGGACGCATAAACGACAAAACCGCACGGTAGCCGTGCGGTTTTCATTCACTGCATTATGCAATGCTCATTATCTGAAGTTACTTTCCATACTCTGGGTAATCATTCAGACCTTCTTCATTGCCACCAAACAACGTATTGTGGTCATGCTCTGCTAGCGGATATTGATGCTGAATTCGCGCGGGTAAATCCGGGTTCGCAACAAAAGGACGACCAAAACCAACCAGATCGGTCATGCCTTCCTCTATCGCTTGCTCCGCGCTTTCTGCGTTATAACGCCCTGCATAAATGAGAACACCTTTAAACGTATCACGTACCGCTTGCTTAAAAGCAACTGGCGTGCCCGGTGCATCGTCCCAATCCACTTCAGCAATGTGTAAGTACACAACATTCAGCTCATTCAACAACGCTGCTGCCGCGGTATACGTTTCCACTGGATTCGCATCCACCGTACCATTTAGCGATGTAAATGGTGCAAGGCGAACACCTACTCGCTCAGCCCCAATCGCATCAATCATGGCTTCGACGACTTCACGCATAAAGCGCAAACGATTTTCTACAGAACCACCATACTCATCCGTACGGTTATTGGCTTCTGAGTCAATGAATTGATTAATTAAGTATCCGTTAGCAGCGTGAAGTTCAATACCATCAAACCCCGCTTCTAATGCATTGACGGCAGCTTGACGATACTGGCCAATGACATTCAAAATATCAGATTTGGTCATGGCTCGCGGTTCGACAACGTCCACAAACCCCGGCGCTTGCGTTCCATTGTCAATAAATACTTTTACGTTCTCAGCTTTAATCGCTGAAGAAGAAATAGGTTGTTCACCACCGATATTATCTGGGTGAGTCACACGGCCGACATGCCAGAGTTGAGCAAAAATAACGCCGCCGTTGTCATGTACCGCACTCGTTACCTTTTTCCAGCCTGCAATTTGTTCAGGCGAGTAAATCCCCGGAGTCCAAGCATAGCCTTGACCTTGAGGGTGAATTTGAGTGCCTTCTGCAACTATCAACCCTGCACTGGCGCGCTGTGCATAATATGTCGCCATCATATCATTGGCGACGTTGCCTGGTTGTGTGGCACGTGAACGCGTCATCGGAGGCATGACGATACGATTCTTTAGTGTAAGAGAACCAAGTTGTAACGGTTGAAATAACGTGTCTTTCATTATGATTTCCTTTAGTTAACTTGGATCAATTCAATTTGGTAGCCGTCTGGGTCAACGACAAAAGCGATGTGGGTACTGCCACCTTTTACCGGACCGGGCTCACGAGTAACTTGACCGCCTTGCTGCTTAATCGCGTCGCACATGGCATAGATATCATCCGTTCCAAGCGCGATGTGACCAAAGGCATTGCCCATTTCGTATTGGTTAGTATCCCAATTAAACGTCAATTCAATCGTCGAACTGCTTGGTTGTCCTGGATACCCGACAAATACCAATGTGTAGCGGTAATCTTTATTGTCGGTTCTATCTAATACCGACATCCCCAACACTTGGGTATAAAACTCGATGGACTTTTCAAGGTTGGCTACTCGTAACATAGTGTGCAGGATTTTCATTTTCGTCATTCTCTATCAAGACGTTTAAGTGGTGAAAGCACCAACCGTAAAACGTTACCAAATTCATACACTCTATTTTAACGGCACTACGACAAGTGTATAATTATCATTAATTTTGAAAATCATAATCTTTTGTTATCTAACTGTTGAAGCTTGAAAAGCTAACCGCTAGTGAGGGAGCATTGTTAACAACGCCTCGTACAGCATGGAAAGCCATCATTTAAAACCCAGACACTAACTCGCTAAATAATAATGTTATTTAGCACCCTGCTCTTAACTCTGCTGATATGACGAAAATAAACCATTGACCTCTCTTATTATTCCGCCTACCATTAATCGTCTTTTAACGATTAGAGATACCTGATGACCTCGACTTGCCAACCCACTCTGCAAACCGACTTTACTCCAACGGCGGAAAGAGAGCAGGATGAACACCAGTTTGCTGCGATGTGCAAAGCACTCTCACACCCGGCAAGAATTCGAATCATCAGTATTCTGTCCATATTGGATAAATCCGGTGGTTGCTTAAACAGCGATTTGGTATCTCAGCTTGGTCTTGCCCAATCAACGGTTTCCGAGCATCTGCGCATATTGCGACTCGCGGGTTTTATTAGTGCAGAATCCATTCCACCTAAAATGTGTTACCGCATAAATAGAGATGCCTTTGCAAGCTATGATGCAATGAGCAAGAACATCCTAAATTAATCCTCAAGCATGCTGGCTCTAAGCCATAAACGCGACGTCATGACACTTACACCGACATGTCGCCTACTGTATAACTTAACCATTTAAAATCGTTATTCGACGATAAACGATAACGGAGAGAACCATGAAACCAACCATGAGCTTTTTAGACAGATACCTAACCGTGTGGATTTTTTCTGCTATGGCGATCGGTGTTTTTCTAGGGATTCAGTTCCCACAAATTGAACAATGGAACGAAGCTGTCACCGTCGGAAGCACGAACATCCCCCTAGCGATTGGGCTTATTGTCATGATGTATCCTCCTCTGGCTAAAGTCGATTACCGCTTGCTCGGGGCGACCATGAAAGACAAGCGAGCCATTACACTGTCACTGATCATGAACTGGATTGTCGGTCCTATATTAATGTTTGTACTGGCTTTAGTGTTCTTGGGGGATCATCCTGGCTATATGGTTGGTATTATTTTAATCGGTCTGGCTCGTTGCGTTGCCATGGTATTAGTTTGGAATGATATTGGCGGTGGTAACAAAGAATACGGGGCTGCGCTCGTTGCATTAAACAGTGCATTCCAAATTCTCAGCTACAGCTTTATGGCATGGCTTTTTATCAGTGTCCTTCCTCCTGTCTTTGGCTATGAAGGCATGGTCGTCGATATTTCCATGATTGACATCGCGCACAGTGTACTAATTTACCTTGGCATTCCGTTTATCGCTGGGTTCTTAAGCCGTAAAATCCTTGTATCTATGAAAGGTGAGCACTGGTACAACACCGTATTCATCCCGAAAATTTCGCCCTTAACACTCATCGCGTTACTGGCAACCATTGTCTTGATGTTCAGTCTTAAAGGAGAAATGATTGTTGAATTGCCGATGGATGTGGTGCGAATTGCCATCCCACTGACCATCTATTTTATCTCGATGTTTTTCATTAGTTTCTTCATCGGTAAAAGATTGGGCATCCCTTACGACAAAAATGCCTCCATTGCGTTTACGGCGACAGGCAACAATTTTGAGTTAGCGATTGCTGTATCAATCGCAGTCTTCGGGATTAGCTCAGATCAAGCCTTTGCGGGCGTCATTGGTCCACTGATTGAAGTTCCAGTGCTAATCTACTTGGTGAATGTTGCACTAAAAATGAAGACTCGCTACGATCAAAAGAAATCTGCCGTTCTCGACCATAAGTAGACGGTTTATCCATTCAAAAAAGGGCAGCCTCCTTAGTTAGCTGCCCTTTTCACACTCTCTTGCTGCGCTATGCAGCCGACGTTTTAATAATGGATTAGGTGAAATCGTTATTGGGTCACTTGCTGATACGCCCAGTCAAGCCAAGGCAGTAATGCTTCTAGATCTCGGCTCTCAACCGTTGCACCCGCCCAAATTCGCAATCCTGATGGCGCATCTTTGTATGCACCAATATCGTACCCCGCCATTTCCTTATCTAATAAAGCGACCATCGCTTTGATTTGGGCTTCACTCGCATCTAATGTAAAACAAACACTAGTGTTTGAACGCTGAGTTTCTTCCTTAGCCAAAAAGTGAATCCAAGGCCGAGAGGCGACATAGTTGGTCAATACCGCTAAATTTGCGTGCGACTTTTCAATAGCAGCACTCACACCACCAATATCGGATACCCAGCTTAGTGCATCAAGATAATCTGCGACACACAACATGGACGGTGTATTAATCGTCGCCCCACTAAATAAACCTTCTATGACTTTGCCAGATTGCGTCATTCTAAAGATTTTAGGTAACGGCCAAGGTGGCTGATAAGACTCGAGTCGCTTAATCGCCTTTGGACTCAGTACAACCACACCATGAGCCCCTTCACCACCGAGCACCTTCTGCCAACTAAACGTGGTGACGTCCAGTTTTTCCCATGGCATCTCCATCGCAAAAACGGCCGACGTCGCATCACAAATCGTCAACCCTGTTCTTGATTCACTAATCCAATCTCCATTAGGAACCTTTACGCCCGACGTTGTACCATTCCACGTAAACAGTACGTCATTTTCAGGGTTAGCTTGCGATAAATCAGGCAGTTGACCATACTCCGCCGAATACGCATTCACATCGCTAAGTTTAAGCTGTTTTACAATATCATTGAGCCAACCTGCGCCAAATGACTCCCAATAGAAGACATCAATCGCACGTTGCCCCAACATCGACCACATCACCATTTCCATCGCCTGTAGGTATCAGAAGCTGGGACGATACCCACTCGATAATCATCCGGAATGCCGAGGATCAATTTGGTTTGTTGAATTGCTTCTGAAAGCGCAGCCTTACCGACAGAAGATCGGTGAGAACGACCTAATGTTGCAAGATTAAGACGGTTAATATCGTAACCAGGGCGTTTCGCGCATGGTCCAGAAGAAAAATTGGGATTGTGGGGTAACACTTGAGGTTTCATAAGCCTCCCTGCTTGTGAACGCATAAATTAGGCTAGCATTCTCTCTCAATTGAATAATTAATCAACCTTGAAACAGCGACTCAGACAAAAAAGGGTAACACCAAACGGTATTACCCTTAATCAATCTTAGCTTGCTCCGACTCTAACCGATATTAGAGAACGGGGAAATCTAACCAACAACGCTCACCGCTGCCTGCATAATAATGCCGCAGATATACGCACCATATGTACCCAGTGCATAACCGAGTACCGCCATCAAAATGCCTACTGGCGCTAGTGCAGGATGGAACGCAGCAGCAACGACTGGCGCAGACGCCGCACCACCAACGTTGGCTTGGCTGCCCACTGCCATAAAGAACAACGGAGCACGAATTAGCTTAGCAACACCAATCATCAACACAGCATGAATAGTTAACCAAGTAATACCAATAAAGAAGTAACCTGGGTTATCCAGTATGGCAGTGACATCCATTTGCATACCAATAGTAGCGACTAGGATATAAATAAATGCAGAACCAATTTTTGATGCACCTAAGCGTGCTCTAAGGTGCGCGCGCTTTTAAAGGTTGAGGCGATAAGTGCAAACGTAGTCACCAACACAATTAACCAAAAGAAACCAGACGTTAAGCTGTATTTCGCTAGCTCCGGAGCATTAGTCTCAATCCACGGCGCAATTAAGTCGGCGAAGAAGTGTGCTAGACCAGTTAGACCAAAGGCAATCGCCACGACTTTCATCATGTCGGTAGTCGTAATGGGTCTTGCGTTCTCTTTTTCATAATGTGCGACGGTTTCTTTAAGCTCATCAATAGAAGACGTGTCCGCTTTTAACCAAGCGTCAACTTTCTTTTGACGACCCGCCATTATCAGTAAAATTGCCATCCAAATATTAGCGCAGATAACGTCAACGGTAATCATCGCAGAAAACAGCTTGTCATCGACCTCAAAGACCTCTTTCATCGCTGCTTGGTTTGCACCGCCGCCAATCCAAGATCCCGCAACGGTCGTTAGACCACGCCATACATCACCCGCGACTAAGTCTGGATTCACCGCATTGATAATCAGCAATGCAATAGGACCGCCGATGATGATACCGAGTGTCCCGGTTAAAAACATAATGATTGCTTTTGATCCCAAACCAAAGATCTTTCTTAAGTCCGCAGAGACAATCAATAATACGAGCGCGCCTGGAAGAAGGTAGCGACTCGCGACAAAATATAAATTTGAACTTGAACCGTCAATGACACTAGGTCGTGTTCAACAATGATGGGACGAAGTAGCAAAGCAATAAGCCAGGAACAAAAGTATAGAATTTTTTCCAAAACGGATTCTGGCTGCTTTCCGTAATGAATACCCCACCCAAGATTAAGGCAAGCATACCCATTATTACTGCATCATTTGTGACCATTGTTATAGATCTCCATCTGTTCTGTTCTTACGAACATCGTTTATCAACTGGCCGGAGACTATACATGCAAGGTGAATGTGCTACAAATTGTAACAAATAGCTTGAAAAAAAATGCTTGCCAGATACCACATAACACCCGCAAATGGGATCAAACCGTGTTTCTCGTTACCTAATCAACCATTCGATAGTGAGTAAAGCCCAAATAAAACAGCAGAGAATCAGTATGTTAACTGAATAGAACAACAAACATATTTGCATTAATATTCGTGAGTACGGGCTATGATACGATTGTCAGCTTTGCTGACTAATTGGTATGAAACCGCCCACAACGGTTATTTGTTAATCATCTTTTGGATGACATTAATTTGATGTTCATCACATAAAAATAAGTGTTTACGTACAAAAATTGACAGACATGTCTAAAAAGCAGCGATTCCACCAACAATTCAACACAAATTGAGCACCTTTTTGACGATGAAATGACGGACTTGGAAACGGCGTTCTTACATTAGTGACTGTTTTTTCTGATTCTGACAAATCGCTACTGAGTAAACCCGCCAATAACCGCACCCATACGCTATGCATAATAATGAGCGTAGTCTTCAGCGCTTACTCTGCTGCCCATTCCCTATCATCCGTTTTTGCTCTGTCATCTTTATCATTTCGGTATACAACGCTAATCAACGAGCCTTTCTCGAAACGTAGTCTCACTAAATTCACCGAGTACTGGATATTTATACAGCCATGAAATATACTGATTGTACATACAGTATTTAGCGAGGTGTTGTTATGTTGCAAGAAAGACTAGATCGAATCAATGAGCTGCGTAAACAAGCAATGGCTGATCCGAGTTTTGTTCAGTCGGCTGAAGCGCATAGACAGGCTATCCTCTCAGAATATCAAGGTCATCACAGCCAATCATCGCGCAAGCCCAAAACGCTATCAGAACTGTACAGCCGTTATAGCGATAACATTTAATCCGCTAAGATTGACTTGCTCTAATTAGAAACGTTGCATGGATATAGAGGTCATCGGGTATTTAGAGGTAATCGGGTATATGAACACATTTGGTATGATGGAAAGAACCGTATGTTGCAAAAGCTTAGATAGAACAGCGTATGGGAATAGACAGGGTGTGCAGCACTAAGTACCACTTGATCATAGAATCGGGTGTCGAATGGCGAGATTATCATCGTATACGACCAACCCACTTACCTGGCATCGCTTGTGTAAGTGGGATCATTAAGCCTGTAATTTGAATGATGCTGGAATGGGTTCAGACGGGGTCTTAACCAACATATGTTAGGGCATCTGTTCTTTACGCTCCACCTTGCATTCATATGAACCCATTTCAAACTCACGACATATCCAAGGTCGATTTTCATAGATCGTGCACATGTAAGTCTCACGATCAAGCGCCGAACACCAACCGTCATCCAACCGTAACATCGTTTCCGCTCCCCATTGATCATAAGCAATATGTTCTTCGGGAACATAGGTATCAGTAATGATCATCACTTCCAAGCGGCAACAGCAAGCGTGACAGTTTGAACAAGTCACTTCCGATTCTTCTGTGATGTTCTGTATTTGAATGGTCATAAAATTCTGCGATCAATAATTCTGCAATCTATAGTGATGCGCATAATACCTTAAACTTTGTCTTATCGGTATTACTCAATAATTTGGTAGTGCCTTATCACATTAACGGTCACCTTACCCCATTCAGAGGCTTTAACACGAGCTTGATGACGTTCAAATGCAAAGCGATCACGGAACTCTTCATAAACATGAAAGCGAGCTTGGTCGTGCTCATCTGGCTCTACCTCAAAAACTAAACACCCTTCTTCTTTAAGTGTCAGTTTTTTATGAATCACTAACGCCTCTACCACCTCTTTTCTCGTTTCAATTGGCACGACAATGTGGCCTTTCAATATTACTTTTGACACGTCTATCCTCATTATTGTCTTAATTAAATTACAGATGCGGTCATCCTAATCCAATCGGCAATGACGCTTATACATTTCTTATAATACCAACGCTTTCATGATCGATAACATCGCTTCACTCGCATTGTTACTTTATCAATGGCTAGATATCGGTATAATCGCCGCCCTAGTGATATCACTCCCCCATTTGTAAGCGAGTCTCCAATGTCAAAGTTGTTTTTTAAAGGTCGAATCGATACCAGACACAATCATGTTATGTCTGGCTACAACGTAAATCGTGACGTAAAAGCAGGCACGGACGAAGCGCCAATCTCAATCGTGGTGAATACTGCAGAACGCCAAACGGAAGTGGAACTGCAGTTGGCAGAAGCTGAGATTGTCGCCAACATTACCCTTGATGCATCAGCTGAAGAAAATATCGTTGAGCTTGAAACGCTACTTAATAAGCCAAAAACCACGACATTTGAGAAAACACCGAACCGTAACGATCCATGTTTGTGCGGCAGTGGCAAAAAATATAAAAAGTGTTGTGCGTAACACCCTGAACATTCCCATCATAGAATAGAGTCTATTGATGATTTGTCTTTCGCTTAAATATACTAGAATCATGGTTATCTAAGCGAAAGTACCTTCATGTATCACGCTAAGTACCCCCATAACAACACGGTTAACTCGTAATCCGTCTTTATGATCATTAGTTAAGCTCAATGAGCAAGCTGTAATAAGTCCCACTTATTTCCGTATAAGTCTTCAAAAACCACAACAATACCATACTCTTCTTCACGAGGAGCTTCATGAAACACCACGCCGTTATGCTTCATTAATTCATAATCTCGCCAAAAATCATTCGTTTGTAAAAATAGAAACACACGGCCACCACTTTGATTGCCTACAGCCTGGCGCTGATGCTCACCACTTGCTTGCGCAAGTAACAGATTGGTTCCGTCTGAATTAGGTGGCGAAATTTGCACCCAACGCTTGCCCCCTCCTAAATCGGTGTCTTCAACAACTGTGAATTGCAGTTTTTTTGTATAGAACTCGATAGCATCGTCGTAACTCTCAACAACTAATGCCACATTACCAATCTGCTGTTTAATAGATGCTGTCATTTTCGTTCCCATATTAAAGTTATCTTATTTTACCCATCAACTAATTATGAGTTAACACTTCTGTCACTCTCTGTCGAAGCCGTGGAATCACCGTATCTTTAAACCACGGGTTGCGCTTTAACCATCGATTATTTCTAGGGCTTGGATGAGGTAATGGCAGCACATCAGGCCAATAGTCTTGCCAGTGACTGACGACTTCTGTCAAAGTCTTACGCGACGAAGGGAGGTGATAAGCCATCGCATACTGACCAATCACAAGGGTTAGCTCGACATTAGGTAATGACGCCAACACTAACGCTCGCCACGTCGCGGCGCAAATTGGTTTAGGCGGTAAATCCCCTGTTTTTCCTGTCCCTGGGTAGCAAAACCCCATGGGTACAATGGCAAAGCAGTCAGGGTTATAAAACGTCTCCTTAGAGACACCCAGCCACTCCCTTAATCGTTCACCACTTGGGTCATTAAATGGCAATCCGGTTTCATGCACGCGCTTTCCTGGCGCTTGACCAGCAATAAGAATTCGCGACGTCTCACTCATTTGAATAATAGGGTTAGGGCCTAAAGGCAACGAATCAATGCAAACTGAACATTGCTGGATATCTCGAATCAGTATTTCGTTTGACTTCATGATGTCGCCTCCCCCTACAAATCATCAAATTATCCCGCTACAACTGCAGGCGACATGGGCTCAATGTCTATGTAAAGCCCATGCTGTTCGGCTTAGACCATAAACCGCATGATCAATAATTCTACCGTTCAAGTTCTCACTACGGGTAATAGTTCCTTCATGTACGAAACCTAAACGTTCAGCGACACCTCGACTAGCCTCATTCTCTATCGCAGCCGATATTTCCACTTTTTCCATCGCTAACTCTAAAAAAGCGATCTCTATCAGTTTAGCCACTGATTTTGTGACAATACCGTTGCCTTGATACTCCGCACTAAGCCAATACCCAATCTCAACCTTTTTTAAACTCCGATTAATGGTGTTAAAGCTAGTATTGCCAACCACTTTACCTTGCCAAATCATCGCGCAAGTCATAGATTTCCCTTCAGCATAATCGTGCAACGAACGTTGAATAAAACCTAAGAAAAAAGCCTCATCATGGGCGAGTATCGGCCAAGCTAACCACTGAGATAAGTAATCACGTTCACAAACGACAATATCCAAATACAACTGAGCAAACTTGGGCTCCACTAACGCCAGATCTAAGTTGTCATCCACTTCCATCACAAACATACTTTTTCCCTCGATGGTTTTTCTTTTCCGTTCATTCTAATGAAACCTGCCACCGCTAACAACGCAACCAAAATCACCCCATACCACGTAAACTCATACCCAAACTCATCAATGGAATAACCGACTAGAATGAAGCTTGGCATCAGTAACACACTGCGCATTGTCATTAGTACGCCTTGAATCCGTCCCCTATGGCTAACAGGGGATTGATTCGCCAAATACACCCCTTCCTTTGTCAATAACAGCACTTCACCAGCCGACAAGAAAAACCAAGCGACAAAAATTACGGGGATGTTCGAGGCTCCCATAATTAACGCGTAGCCCAACGCAAACATAAACCCTGCATAGACTAAACTCATCGTTTCTGTTTTCGACGACGTTAGTGTGATCAACCAAGGTGTCAAAATCACAACCACGACACAAGCGAATGTCATAAGCTGGCCAAATATAACCGGGCCATCAGCACCGTAAAGAGCGCTGAGGTAGAGCGGACTCGCCATCGTCATTTGATTTAACGCAAACCACAACAATCCACATAACAACGTAAAAACAATCAATCTTGGGCGCTCTCTGAGCACAGACCAAACCGTCCCTTCAACGGGTTTTTCAAGATCACTATTCCCAATTGCATGCTCTATTTGAGGGACTTTAACCAACATAGCTACAACGGCTATACCGACCAAGGTCGCTATCCCATTACCCCAATAAATCCAGCGAGTATGTGCCCAAAAAAGATACCCGGCGATGATCGGCCCAACTGCAGAGCCTAAATTGTAAGTCAGGTAACTCAATGATATGACAGCGTCTCGATTAGTAGGCGAAGAGAGATCGGCCACTAGCGCATTACTCGCGGGAAGGGCTATACCAAGACAGAAATACGCCATCAATAACAAGGTGGGCACTAAAGTGACAGATTCAGGATAGAAACCACATATCATCAGAAATAGTGACCCAACACCTTCACCGACAACCATAACCCTCTTATGACCAAAATGATCAGAGAGCTTTCCACCAATAAATCCGCCCATTAAGAATGCGGCGGTCACCAGCATAGCCAAAGAGACCGGCGACGGTTGCGCTATAACCCAGCTTTTCGGTAAGCAATAGCACCAAAAATGGGATAATAAAATTGCCCATTCCTAAAATAGCTCGCGCTATTGCAATATAATAAACAGAGTGAGGAAGCCCTGCATACATTGAAATGGATTTTGTTAATTTACGATACATCCTAATTGTCTCTAATCATCTATATTACTTCTAATAGTCACATTCTCCCAAACCTACTCAACCGTCACGGGGCCGAACAAAGCCATTCGTACTTTACCATTAGGATTTACGGCAAAACGAAACAGCGATTTAGCACAGAAAAGCTAATATAAAACACAAAATACCAACGGAAATACATAAACAAGGAAAAATTTTGTACTTAGCGTTGTACGTACTAATTTGGTGACAATATAAGACTTAGGATCTGTATTTTCTATTAATTGACTAGCCGCGACGCCAACAACATTATTGGGGTCACT
This sequence comes from Vibrio sp. GJ43-1, assembly GCF_055808835.1. Classification (NCBI taxonomy): domain Bacteria; kingdom Pseudomonadati; phylum Pseudomonadota; class Gammaproteobacteria; order Vibrionales; family Vibrionaceae; genus Vibrio; species Vibrio sp. GJ43-1. The sequence goes on from NZ_CM147884.1 coordinate 2,207,125, forward strand.
GTAACCAACTTTATGACCAGAAAAAGAAAAAAACGCGCCAAGCCCAAACAAAATTAACATAGTATAGAAAGCATAATCACTAGCAAAGTTGAGCCTAACCAATCCCGTTGTCAGCTGAAATAGAAACACCAATAGTAATGAAGCAGCATTGGAGAGCGTTATAAAAATGAAAATCTTGGACATCGTCATCTCACTGTGATTCATCGGTATGTACGTCGTTACTCGCCTCACGCCAAACAGGACAGGCACGAAGAAATCTACAAATATATAAACCTATAACGCCGCGAGCACCGTTTCCTTTATCTGGCCGATTACAACACTGGCATTACGAAAATTTATCGATATCAATATGGTATTTTTCCAAGACTTCTTGCATCTGTAGCTTCTTCTGACCAGCAGCAACCGCCATCACTTTTGCCGTCACATCTGATATTTCGCCTTTCGTTATTCCCGCCTTTTTGGCTTCAAGTAAATAATAACGAGTACAAGGCAAGCAATTCATTGCCATTGCGGCAGATAAACCCACTAATAACTCGGTTTTGGTATCTAAATGATCGTTATTATGAGTCGAACGATAAAATGCGCCATAAGCGTCTTGGTGCTTTCCTAGCATATAATCTCCATATTCAATCCTGAAAATCAGGACCATTAATTACTATCATACTGAATGCTTCACTCGCACTCTGTGAGAAAACGAAGGTTTTGACAAACTGTTACCAAAGCCTTGTTAATTGGGCTCATCACTTAGTTATCTCATGCATAGTGAATAGTGAATAGTGAATAGTGAATAGTGAATAGTGAATAGTGAATAGTGAATGCTATTATCTGCCTCCAGCAATATCAATAAATGTACCCGTGCCATAAAGCGCTTGTCTGAGTAATGATACGCGCCGTGACCACCTTACTTTGTCCGCACCTTACATTTGGTTAAACTTATGTTTCATATTTAACAGATGCGCAACTATCACAAACCCACTACTGTTAGTAGCACGTTAATCACATGAAGTGGAAAAAATGAAAGTACTTATTCAATATACTCAAGCTGGCAAATATAGAGATCAGGCTTGGGAAGCGTTAACTCTAAGAACTGAAGGAAAAATCCAAGCTGTTACACCTTCATATGCCGCGCAATTAATTGAGCAGAATAAAGCCAGCTTAGTCATTTCTGAAGACGAACAACTCGTCGTTCACGTGTAGTGTCTATTCAAAAGAGCTCAATAATTAGAGCTCTTTCCCCTTCCAAACCGTGCATCCACCACACCTAATCCCTTAAGCTATGTGTTGAGAGTTTTAATGAATTTTGCTGGTGTACCACCAAATAAAGAGTCTGGCTCAACGTCTTTAGTGACGACTGAACCTGCGGCGATAACCGAACGGGCTCCAATCGTCACACCTTGGCAGATCACAACATTGCCACCAATCCAGACATCATCTTCAACAGTAATCGGCAGACATTGCACCTCCCATTTTCGACGATCACGATAATCAAGAGAATGCGTTGGCGTGTAAAACTGAGTACTTGGACCGACGAGTACGTTATTACCAATACTTATGGGAGCGTTATCCAACATCGTCACACCCATATTGATATAGGTATTTTCACCAATTGAAATAGTTTTGCCGTATTCACATAAAAATGGTGGGCAAACAACACTATTCTCACCCAATTGTTTCAACAACTGTTCGACATATGGCCTTGCAGGCTCAAACTGTCGTTGATTGATACTTTGCAATAGGTCGAATGCTCGTTTTCTTAAAATATCGAACTCTGGGCTGTAGGCGTCATACTCAATACCAAGGCACATCTTTTCAAATTCATTCATATCGTTACTACCAGGTCGGTTATTACAACGTCAATATAACGAATTGGTCATTATGTACATTGCGATGGGTCACTCATCACCACTAATTGACGTAAGAGTGACACTTACTTAAGGCACTCTGCGTGTTGAGCCATTAAGTTATCACATTAGAACACCATGACATGATCGACCAAAAACCGACCATCTTGATAGACTAAAACCATCTCTGCGACATACTCACCTTCAGCCTTCGAGCATGCTCAGCCCATTTTATCTTGCTCTGAAAATCGACTAAATCTGGCTCTAATGCAACAGTCTTGTCGTAACCATCATTTAAACTGAGCTCGAAGTTTAAATCTCGGATGTCAATTTGTTGCACTTCATGCTTGCCTGTTGCAGCAGCAACATATTCTTCAGCCAATGATTTACATAGACTTGCACGCTTTGGATTCGCGTTGATCACTAGTACCTTTTTCATACACTTTACTATCCATACTGATTAAGAAAGTTCAGTGTAAACTCTAACCTATAGGTCAGAGTCAAGGCCGTAAATACATCTCTCAATGGAATTCCGATAATTCTTAATACGCGCTTTTTTTAATTTTTAACTCGTCGATTTCTCTCTCAATCATTGCGTGTTTTTTTGTTGGCAGACTTTATATCCCTTAAATTCAAAGCCAGCTTTATCGTTCAACACTTGGGGAAAAATACATATATTTTCTTATAAAGCTCAATGTGACGACATAAGCGTGGCAAAGTGGTTTGAAAATATCTGAAAATTGGTCACATAGTATCCATCGCCATTTGGAATAGTCGATACCTTTACTACCCCTTTTCCATTTTCAAAAGTAGCTTGAACTTCATAGTTAGAGAGCTCATACTGACCTTTAGCCGTCGAAGCGGCTGATTTCGAAGATACCCACTTTGATTCTTCGATCGTTTTAAGCGACCCCATGTTACTTAGTAACGATATTGCTTGAGCCCCTTCTTTAGTCTCCAAATATTCGACAAGCTCCGGGTGAAGGTGCTGTTTAAATTCGCTTAGGTCCTCTGTATTAAAGCTCCAAACCACATCTTTAATATAAGTTTGAGCAATAGCATCTTGCTCGGCCCCTTTAAACCGCACATAAACTTGCAAAAACGCCATTCCAATGGCACCAATCACTGCAATTACAAACAGCACCACCATTACTCTAGCCATAATTTTTATCATAAATTTCCCTTTACGCGCCCATTCCCGACTTAATACCTAGCGCTGACGACTGATACTAACAATCTCACGCAGATTCCAACCAAATCCGCCAAGCTTTACGGTTCCACTTAAATAATTGGTTATGTCTTAACTATTAACGCTGTACCACACGCTGCCAATACACTGCCTGAAATCCTATTTAACCATACCTTTGAGTGGTTACCCTTCAGTAGCCCTCCCGCTTTAGACGCCACGATGGCATAACCGCTTAATACGCCACCAACGGATAATGTCGATATTATAATGATTGAGAGCACGTCAATCACACTAATGGATTGCAAATCTACGAATGCAGGGAAAAAGCCCATATAAAATAGAATGGCCTTAGGATTAGAAAGAGTCATCAATAAACCAGCGACGACACTTGAACCATTGTTATTGGTTTCTCTAAAATTTGAATCGCCGCTGTCAGACCAAGTTTTATAAGCAAGCCAAAAAAGATACGCAGCACCAATGTATTTCAACACGTTCGCAAACTCACCGAGCAAAGTTGAAACTACGGATAGCCCCATAAGCGCAAGAAAAATAAACACATAATCTGCGAAAAGCACGCCAAGTACCACGAGAAGCCCCTGCTTCCAGCCATAAGATACCGAACGAGATGCCACGGCGAGTACACTAGGCCCCGGTATTGCAGCTGATAGGATCATTGCAATAGATAAAGTCATTATTGCTGTAATAGTCACAGGGCCCTCCATAGACCTAACACTAAAATATTGCGCTTTAAACACAAATCCAATATGGAACTGAAAATACCCGCTCGTCTCGGATCAACTACAGAGTCGCCGTTAACTTACTTGTTATACACACTTTCACCCAACAATATATTGGTAATATACGGCCCATGGATTTTGACATATTGAATGTCTGCTCGGTAAGCCAAGTGATGCCCATCTTCGATATTTTCAATAAAAGCTTGGTTACCATTACTCGCTTCATTGTGCATATGGTCTACCAAAGCTTGAATTCTGTCAGTCATTGCTTTCACTAAAACCCGACGATCGACGTCAAGCAAACCATAAGCATCGCAAAACTGTTTGGCTCGTATAGACTGAGACTCTATGTTCCCCATCGCATCATATTCATGCGTTTTGAATGGAGCCCAGCAATACACAGCATAAGCAATATCCCAAACTCTCGGCGCGGGATGCGCAGTATCAAAGTCGATAATACCCACCGTTTCTGAGCCGGACAGTGAAACATTATATGGCGCATAGTCTCCGTGACAGACCACTTCCATTGGCTCTCTACTAGGGAGCGGCCACGCTAATGTTTCATTCGAATACTTTGATAAAAACGAGCTAGATGCATCATGGTATAAACGAAGAAGTTTAGCCGCAGAAGTCAGTGCTTGAGTCGTAGCAATGCGACCTTTCAGCGGATAATTGAAAACATCACCGTCGATATAAGACAGCATTTCATTGCCTTTACCATCGAAACCATAAGGCTGAGGCGCTGCATGAAAGCCACGTTTAGCGATATGCGATAATAAGCAATGTATGGTTTCAGACCACTTGCCACGTGGTCGATAAATCATAGTATTTGAACGAAAGATCTGACCTTTGCGTCCGCCTTGAAGCTCTTCCATCGGTATCCTTGTGTCATGTATCTTGCACTTACAAATACTAAGCGCCTTATTATGCCTGTGTAATCGCTATATTAAGCAAACACTATTTATTGTTTTCCTTGCCCTGTAAATACGCTTCATACTTTCTAGAAACCCATTGATGAATATGAAACCCCGTTTTACGAACAAGATACCAATCTACAACAGCTAAAATTACGAAACCAATTATAGTCCCCATCAGAAACCCTCCATAAACATCAATGCGTAACTCTATAAAATAGTTAACAAAAGCTGTGAACCTAAACAGACTATTTATGTTAGTTCTGGCTCCTTTCCCTAACTACGCAAAGTACTGAGGTCTAGCGAATGATATGACTCCCTCTACCCGACACTCTGCGTGCCATATTTACTCAATACACGCAAAAGAACTGTAGGCTACTATGTCCAGCATTCAAACTATTGGCATTGACTTCGCCAAGAATGTGTTCAGTATTCACGGCGCTGATGCATATGGCAAGTACGTCCTACGCAAAACTCTTAAAAAGAACAAACTCTTAGACACATTCACCAATTTACATCTCTACCTTATCGGTATGGGGACTTGCTCTAGTGCTCACCATTGGGCAAGCGAGTAGTACAGAGTGGATAGGCTCAAGTTCGGACCGTCATGTACATGGCAAGATGTCAGCGAGACAATGCAGCCCTATTTACAAAGCAGCTTCTGGACGATTACTTGCCGTCGGTAAACCTAGAAAAGGAGCAATAGTTGCTTGTATGAGAAAGATGGTTGTGACTCTCAATTCTATGCTGAGAGATGGGTTATGTGAGACGAGAGCAGCACCAATAATTAACGATTGACGCCATAGTCTCTTGTTATATTTTCATGCCGTATTGCATAATGGGTAGTCCTCATTCTTTTGATAAAACTCCCAAATAATCAAACGTTCAACAAGCTTAATATAAGCTCGACTTTCTTTTTCAGGCTTATTTACAGGCAGCACTGCAACATATAAATTATCAGGAGGATACTTTTGAACTTCAGAATCCAAACACAACTCTGAATATGTCCAACCTCCGCTGTGACCTCGTTTTCTAAAAAAAGCTGAGCGGCTAAATTGATACAAGCGCTTTGCAAGCGTCTGCCTAGTAGTCTCTCCTACATAAACTACGTTCTTCGAATTAATATCATGAAACCTAACAGGCACGCTCGAAAAATGAGCTAATACATAAACACCAGGTAAATTTAAAGATCCCAAACTTTTATAGTCTTTAAAGCTTACCCAGCCATCGAACTTTGGAGTTTCCATAACTTTCCTAAAATATAACGCCCTGCTTAAGTGGTGAGTGACGCACCACTGAACTTAACTTGGACTCCGTAATCACTTAAGCCAAAATTAACGCCAAAAGTGCCGAGCGTTACGAATCAACTTGAAGCGTTTGTTATGTGCATTCTTGCCAGTTGTAATCCATTTGTCTTGCCACCCTTTCAGCAAATTGCTTGCCAAAATGTTTTGATACCAAATATAAACTCATATCGATACCAGCAGATATGCCACCAGAAGTGGTTAACTTTCCAGATGCTACCCAGCGTTGGTTGCTAACAACATTTAAATCTGGAAACTGGGTAGCTAAATCAGGAATATCTTCCCAGTGAGTCGTCACCGTTGAACCTTTTATCACACCTGCTTGAGCTAAAAGAAATACACCAGTACAAACTGACGCGACTTCAGATGCGAGAGGAACTACCGAAGCCAACCAAGCTAGGATATCTAACTTACACATTTCATCAGTGTGCACACCACCTACAACAACGAGTAAATCTATGTGAGGGTGATCCTGTAACGAGTAATCAGGCAACACATTGAAGCCGCCACGAGCTACAACTGATTTGGAACTCTCTGAAACTAAGAAAACGTTTAGACTATCAGCACCAAGCCGCTTAGCTGTACTGAAAACTTCAAATGGACCTGCGAAATCAAGAACTTCTGCCTGATCATAAATGTAGATACCTATGTTCACTATGCCTCCATGCACATAACGCCCGCTTAAGTTGTGAGTTACGCACCACTGAAGCCAAATTTTAAACCGTAATCACCCAAAACAAAATTAACGCCAAAACCACCAAGCGTTACGAATCAACTTGAAGCGTTTGTTAGCAGTGTTCTAACGTCTTACCGCCGTTACTGTGACTTCAATAAGTATGTCACCTTCTAACGCAACACCTAGGCACGCTCGCTGAGGCCAGTGTTCTGGGTTTTCACCCAACCACTCACACCAGACTTTATCCATTTTAGGTTTATCAGGCATATTCGCGATAAACACCTGTGCACTTACTATTTGAGTTTTATCAGAACCTAGCTCTTCAAGGTTTTGTTCTATCGTCTCTAGCGTCAGTTTAGTTTGACCTACTATGTCAAAAGAGGTGTCTGATGATGTTGCTACCGTCCATACCAAATCTTTATATGCTGAGGACTTATTTCTGCCTTGATAGACACCACACTTCCTTTCAATCATTGTGTTCTCCTTGAACTGCTAACGCTTGCTTAAGTGGTGAGTAACGCACCACCAAACTTAAATTGACCACCGTAAACGCATAAGCCAACAGTTACACCAAAATTGCCAAGCGTTACGAATCCGCTTGAAGCGTTTGTTAGCTATGTTCCTATTTAGACGCATATTTTTTCGCAAAGTTACGAAGAACTTGCGCGTTATTAGCCGTAAGCTCATTACCGCAAACATTACCATCAACACTTATATCTGGGCTAGAATATGCAGGAATTATGTCTTTTTCATAAGACATAACTGTGCCTCGACCAGAGCATGTAGCCCCAAAGCTATACGTCTCATTTTTATACGGAAATGTATACTTAGCAAAAGCATCCATATCAAACTTTGGATTCGACTCAAGTGTTGTTTTCATATCATGATTGGCACCACTTAAATGACCTATTTCATGCTCCATAACGCTATCATGACAATTTAGACCAATCACAAAATAGTTGGCGCTCCTCGATGCAACCCCACACCATTGAGATTTAAAACTGTCAGCCGCATTAGAAAACAAAATCGCCTTAAAGATTGGAACACCAGAACTGTTATTTTCTGGAATTTCATACACAGAATAGTAATTTAGGAGGTTCTTCGCGGCATCTACATCTTGAAACCAAGAGCTGTCTATGTTTGAAACGTACTCTACTTTTGTAACTTTTCTTTTTATAGGGACACATGAGTTATTTAACGTAAGATTTGAGTAGCTAATCCAAGTGTTTATTTTTGAATCCACAAATTTCTTTGAATACTCATTAAGCACACTTTCATCAACATAAAAGTAAACTTCCGTTTCCAATTTAGGGAGACTAGGACAGGCCGGAAGCTTCAACTCTTCTGCGAAAACATTGAAACATTGCACCAACAAGATAAAGCTTAATATTTCTACTACTTTCATCACTACCTCAAAAATAGCTAACGCCCTGCTAAGTGGCGCTAACGATTAACTTACCAAGCGCACTTAACTTCAAGCCAAAACCGCCAAGCTTATGGCGTCCACTTAAGCAGTTTGTTAGCTTTTTCGTGCGATAAAGCCTGCGTTGCTCACCGAGATGTTGAAGTAACGCTCTCCCCTCAAAACCAACGACCAACATGACGGGACAGAGTTGAACTGTCCAAAAATTCGTAGCCTGAGTTGACGAAACTCAGAGGCAACTCAAAGTTTGCCACTAAGCCAACAACCACATACGCCAATTTTCAATTAAACGTAAATAACTCAGTAGCAAAGAAAAAGCACACAAGAGATGTGAGGTTTCCATTAAAGAACAGGTGTAAAGCTAGAACGATGAACCCGTACACCAATAAACTAAACCGTGAAAGCTAACGCCCGCTTAAGGCGTGAGTGAACGTGTGCCATGTTTGAGCGATAGCGAGTTCGGCACACGTTTACGAATCGCACTTAAAGCGTTTGTTATACGCGTGTTTCGTTTTACCACGTTCTATCTAAATCTTCTGCGTATAAAGAAATAGCTCGCTGATACTCTTTAATTGCATCACTGTTCGTGGTTGATACTAAAAGATCGAGTAATAATGATGTTGCTTCTTTATGGCGCCCCAAGTTGTAAAGACACATGGCATAGAAAGGCTGAACTTCAATAGAACTAGGGTACTCTCTTAGAGTTTGCTCAAAATAGCTTAACGCCTCAGAATACATGCCCAGACTTCGATAGGTACTCGCTAGCCCGAACAAAGCATCAAACCTTTCTACCGACGATAAGAGACCTGAAAGAGATGACTGATAATGAGTAATTGCTTCTTGCTCTTTACCTTCGTTGTCGTATGACCAAGCAATTTGCAAGTGAGCTTTAGCAGAATAAGTTTCATCGTTTAGCAGCGTTTTTAGCAAAGCTCTCGACTCTTGATACTTATCCTGTTTCCGCAATTCAATTGCTTGTTTGATGATACTTTCCATAATTTTCCTCGAAGCTTATAACGCTTTACTAAACGGCGCTTACGACTAACTTACCAAACGCACATAACTTCTAACCAAAAGCGCCAAGCGTATGGCGTCCGTTTGAGTAACTTGTTATGAGGCGACCCGCCACACCAAAGAAACAAAATTTTCATCGGTGTCCACTACTTCGTATCCGAGACTCTCATAGAAAGATATTGCCCTCAGGTTACGCTTAAAGCTTGAGAGTGTTACTTGCTGCTTAATCTCTGTGATTGCTTGATCATGAACCATTGTCATGACAGTAGCGCCAATTTGCCTACCTTGATAAGAAGCCTCAATGACAAGAAAGTGCACATGGAGCGCGTCGTTATAAGATTTAAAACACAACAAACCAGCACGTTTATTATCAACGTAGAGCCAGTGAAACCAATCAGTCTCATATTCTGTTTTTAGTCGGTGACGTTGAAATTGGTCATCCCAACCAAAGACTGCGTCAACGTGATCAAACAAACCTCTCTTTACCGTAGCAAAAACCTCTTCGAAATCACTCAGCAATACAGGTTCTATTTTTATTTCCATAAGCCTCATAACGCCTGCAATAAGGTGCGCCCCACTGAACTAGCAAAGCACACCGAATTCCGTACTAAAACCGCCGAGTGTAACGCATCACCTTGATTGCTTTGTTATATGCCTAGCGTAGTTGAGCTTTAAGTGATTATAAAATCGTTTATTTTTTGAAATAAGGGCATAAAGTTCGCAAGAGTCGATTGTTCTTTCAAAGACTCAACATCCATAGCGCTTATATGTTTACTCATACACTCCTTTCCTTTAGTTGTGAATGAGTAATTTATGAGTAATTGATCAAATTCAGATTGCTGGAAAATCAGATCCTGAGGATTGCTGTGCGAGTTAAACAGCTCAGTCATCTTTTGTTCTGAGAACTTTTTAGCCAATGGCAGTCTTTCTTCTAGCCAGTTATTCTCCAGAGCATGACGCCATATATGTTCAGGCAAACATGATTCTAGATCAGCAACTACAGCAAACCCCTTTTTCAGCAAATTGAAAACCTGCGGAGGCTTTGGTATTAAAGTAACCTTAATATTACTTGATTTACTATCTTTAAGGAACATATCAATTATTGATTTACACTCAATGCCAGCAGGATCGTTATCTAAGATCAGAGCACCTTTTAGTTTGTATTCTTCCTTGTTATGCTTTTGTACTAAATGAAAAGCCTTCGCTTTATCTGTGGCTGAATTAGCGCAATTATTACCTTTTAAATCGAAGTGAACTTTATCTTTTAAATCAGGGAAATACACTTCAATTACCTTTGAAAATATCGCCTTATCTGACTTACCCTCTACAAACAATCTATGCTTTTTCTCTGATTGCAATTCACGTTCCAGAGATGAAATTATATCTTCTTGTTTTGCTTTCTCTTCAAACCATTTTCGCTCTTGCTCTGCAATAATAGGGGCAATCAACGGCATAAAACCTAACTTTTGGTGCAAGTTTTCATCATCAATAATATTTAACTCTGTCGTACCTGTATTTTCGCATTTACTAACGTGAAAACGAGTTGATTTCAAGTTAGAGATACCTTCTATACCTTGGCCTATATTATAAATAGCGGGAGAGTGCGTTGTTAGGATAACCTGTATATTATTTTTCGCTGCTTCTATAAATTGTTTATTAAGTGCAAAGCAAGATGAAAACTCTACATTATTTTCAGGTTCTTCAAACCCCCAAATTTGTGGAGTAATTAGAGTTTTATGTCGATTCCCACTTTTATCACCAATAAATCTAAGCATTGAAGGTATATGTCGAATTTTAACACCATCACCTCTTCGTGAGAGAGGAATATTATTTGCGTTAAATTCTAGCGTTTCAAAGATACTCCTAAGATTTTGCGGTAACGAGATAGAATTATTATTATTAAATGTTCCATCAATAGCCTGTAACAGCTCTGTAAACTCTTTCTTGATTTTTTTCTCAAAACTATTCGCTGATGAGTGGAGTCCACTTTCTGCAGTTTGAGCAAGTACATCATATATTTTGCCTTGAAGGTCGGTAAAAAAACTCTTGTCCTTTATTGCAGGTACGTATATGAAATTTATATTTTCCAATAGTGACTTTATTTTACTTCTCGGTGGAAAGTCTTGTTTCTTTGTAAATCTATTATTATTTATCACACAGTATTTAATTTCTTCTCCATCTGTGTGCTCTCCACTTTCTCGCCACACTTTTTTCCAATAAACAGTATCTGGGAAACCATCTCTTCGGTAAGTTTTCGGCAACTTCAAACCTAATTCAATAACAACTTCTTTAGCTCGCTGTTTATACGTCTTTGCGTTAATGTTAAAATCAGACTTGAAGTTGTATGTTGTTTTGTGGTCAGTTTCGCCATTAAAAAATAAATTTAACGCACGAAGAATGTTCGACTTCCCAGCATCATTTTGCCCAACAAAAGTAGTAATTTCCTCGATTGGAGCTACCTGAGTTTGAATGAGATCGGAAATTTTTTATACTGACTAAACGAATCATAAGTTCTTTACTTACTATTACAGTTACTAACTTTAATTAATACGCTGATTCTATGATGAAATCACCTTGCCGACATCAACTTTATGCACTTTTGCGCAATAAAACTAGATGACCAATAAGAATGCAGCATACACTTAGCACATTGCGGTCACGGGAATGGGCATGTAACGCCTGCTTAAGTGGTGAGTAACGTACCACTCAAGCTAAGTTTTACGCCGTAATCACTCAAGCCTAAATTAACGCTAAAAGTACCAAGCGTTACGAATCTGCTTGAAGCACTTGTTAGGCCCTGGCCTCAAGCTTCCACGGTGGGTTTAACCGATTTTCGCCAGCCCAATACAGTTTGATTTTATTGCCGGACGGGTCAGTTAATGCAGCTTCTTTCCAAAGATAACTTTGCATTGTTGGCTCATGAGTGAATTCGATACCTTCAGACTTAAGATGCATAACGAGTTCATCCAGTTTTTCATGCTCGAAGTAAACTACACCGCGACAATCTAAGCCTTGTTTTTCCGTGTCTAGATAGACTGACAAAGTTGCATCACCATCAGGAAAGGAAAACCGAGCATAATACTCGTCACCAACAATTTGATTCAAGCCAAGCTTTGTATAAAACTTGACCGCCAATTCCATATCATGAACCGCCAAGGTTACTTGATTTAAATTCATACACTTTCCTTGTTGTACGTTTGCGCCTAACGCCCTGCTAAGTGGCGCTAATGATTAACTTACCAAGCGCACTTAACTTCAAACCAAAACCGCCAAGCTTATGGCGTCCACTTGAGTAGTTTGTTAGTTGCCTACGCCCCTATTCTTTTATTTGCACCAAGATGCTCATTGGTTGCTGTAAACCAAATTACTATCACCAAACCGTACTTGATAGCTGACAGAACTGACATATTTCGAGTAATGCGAGTTGGCGCGAAAAAGACACCACCGAAGTCACCAAAAAACGGGTTGAGGAAGATGTGACTTTCGTTGCTCACGGACGGACACAAAAAGCAGTTTCGCTAAACCTCGAGGGCTAAAGCGAATGACTCTTTCGCGCTGCCACCGGAAAGAAAGTTAAGCAGTGGGGCTTGTCGCTGCATAGTTAAAGGGACAATGATTTGACCACTAAATTTCTAAGTGCAACTAACGCCTTGTTAAGGTGTGAGGCACGCATACCGAAGCTCCCGTATAACACCTTAAACACTAAAACCAACGCATAGTAAAAATGCCACGCGTGCCGAATCACTCTTGAACAATTTGTTATATTTTCCTAAAAGTTAACGACATCACTTGCCTTTAATTTAGTACCATCTCCTTGGATCACTTCTCGGACATTAATTAAAAACTGTTTAGTTGAAGGCGACTTTTTATTGTGAGACAACAATTTATGTAACTCTTGAACTTCATCTTCGGGTAGCCATAATGTCGCCTCCCAGGTTAACCTGTTTAATCTCGACTTATCTACTGGCTTTTTTACCCATTCAGATAGAAGCTCTGCAACCAATGCAGCTTGTTCTCTTTTTTTACTATTAAAAGCGAGTTTTGATTTATAGTCCTCGATTGATTTATTAACACAATAATCAATGACTTTTTTTATCACATAACCTATAGCAGATAGAACAATTGTCGCACTGCTCATCAATTTTAAAATTTCTAAATAGTCCATAAATACCAATTACTAATGTGAAAAATATAACGCCCTGCTAAGTGGCGCTAACGATTAACTTGCCACGCACACGTAACTTCAAACCAAACCCGCCAAGCTTATGGCGTCCACTTAAGCTGTTTGTTATAACGAAGCATCCTCGTGTGCTTGTGGCTTAGCTATCCTGTTTACTGAGCCTTTCTATGTTTGACGAAGGTGACAACCAAAGCCACCAACGCCAGTAGCTGAAAAAACCAAAATAAAGGAATGAACCCAAATGGCTCTACTAAAAAACCGTTCTCATCTATGGATGAACCGATGATGTTATAAGCAATTTTACACAAAATACCGCTGATACAGAAAAGGACGCTTATTTTATACTTACGGAGAAAATTCATCGCAGCCTCAATATTTGAACATAAAAAATGTTAGACAATTGGGAAGAGTATATAATTCCCCTCAATAAGTGTAATTGGACAGACAAGTTATAACGCCCGGTTAAGTGGTGAGTGACCCACCACCGAACCAAATTTAAGCACCGTAATCACACAAGCCAAAATTGACGCCAAAAGTGCCGAGCGTTACGAATCCACTTGAACCGTTTGTTAAGTAGCATTGTACGCCACAGCCTTGATCCAACCGTCTAAGTTCTTGCTGTATCTATTAATGAATTTGAGGTGTTCTGAGAACAAATCGTAACGCTCCTTTTCATACCCTCCTGCAACGTACAATTGTCTAGTTGAGGGTTTGATTTTCGAGTGCAGTAGCAAGAATGATGAGTGGCTATAACCATTGTAAAAGCTCTTTGCACCAACAAGGAACTCGACACCACCTTGATTCAAACCAAGTAGCTCCTTGTTCTTTACGACCAAATCAATGACCTTGTGTGCTTTAGTATGTGCAGATTGATTTAGGTAGTCCTTATAAAAATCAAATTTGTGCTTACCATTAGGTACTGATAACTCAACTTCTTTTTTCAAAAGTGCAGAATAGCAAAGGGACTCGTAGGATATACGCATACTATTGCCAGCAGGAGCAACACGCCCTAAAACGAGAAGTTGAGTCGCTGTAACAGCTGACTCAATAGCTAAAGACAAATACCCTGAGACCGTAGATGCTCTTGTAGAGCTATCATTGTGACATGGTGATGCCTCTAGCAATTTGAATGCACCTGAAAACACTTCAGATAGCTCAGATATCTCACTTTCAAAATCACACATAAAGTCATTTCTAGACTCTACGTCATCTGAAGATATGGATTTGTAGATTTCTTTATATTCCACGGAACTACCTTTGATACTTAACGCTTTGTTAAGTAGCAGCTAACTTCCACTACACTCAAACAAAACCACCTTAATCACTAAACTCAACCAAACCTAAATCGCCAAACGTTAGCTGTCTGCTTGAACAATTTGTTAGCTCTCTTTATATCGCATAAGCTATTGAAATTCTTGACCATGATTTTCTATGGTTGCTTTGCCACAAATAGTACAAACAACATACCTGTCAGTTAACTCTAAAGAAGCACCTCCAGGTAAAGAAGCTGCGGAACCACTAAAGAAGCCATCTAAAAATGCTTTGAACTGTTCTTTTTGGACTTGCCGTATTTCGATGGCTTTTGCTTCATAGCCTCTTTGTGTTCAGTGTCCTTCCCACATTTTCGCAAAACCTCGTGTTCATAATACCCTCTGAATCAATTGCTACCGAGAACGTCAAATCCACCACAACTTTTGACTTTGTGATGAAATTCATAAGAGAGCTAACGCCCTGCTAAGTGGCGCTAACGATTAACTTACCAAGCGCACTTAACTTCAAACCAAAACCGCCAAGCTTATGGCGTCCACTTGAGTAGTTTGTTAGTTGCCTACGCCCTATTCTCTTATTTGCACCAAGGTGCTCATTGCTTGCCGCAAACTAAATTACTACCACCACGCCGTGCTTGATAGCTGACAGAACTGACATATTTCGATAAATGCGAGTTGGCGCGAAAAAGACCCCACCGAAGTCACTGAAAAACGGGTTGAGGAAGATGTGACTTTCGTTGCCCACGGACGGACACCAAAAGCAGTTCCGCGAAACCTCGAGGACTAAAGCGAATGACGCTTTCACGCTGCCACCGGAAAGAAAGTTAAGCAGTGGGGCTTGTCACTGCATAGCTGAAGGGACAATGATTTGACCACTAAATTTCTAAGTGCAACTAACGCCCTGCTAAGTGGCGCTAACGATTAACTTACCAAGCGCACTTAACTTCAAACCAAAACCGCCAAGCTTATGGCGTCCACTTGAGTAGTTTGTTAGTTGCCTACGCCCTATTCTCTTATTTGCACCAAGGTGCTCATTGCTTGCCGCAACCACCACGCCGTGCTTGATAGCTGACAGAACTGACATATTTCGATAAATGCGAGTTGGCGCGAAAAAGACCCCACCGAAGTCACTGAAAAACGGGTTGAGGAAGATGTGACTTTCGTTGCCCACGGACGGACAAAAAAAGCAGTGCCGCGAAACCTCGATGGCTAAAGCGAACGACTAATTGGTGCTGCCACCGGAAAGAAAGTTAAGCGGTGGGGCTTGTCGCTGCATAGCTAAAGAGACAATGATTTGACCACTAAATTTCTGAGTGCAACTAACGCTAAGCTAAGTTGCAGCTAACGCAACACTGCACTCAACCTAACCACAGTAATCACAAAACTCAACCAAACTGAAAATGCCACGCGTTAGCTGTCAAATTGAGCGCCTTGTTATGTTTTGAAGCGCCCACTGTACTAAACGTGATAGTACACAATACAACACATTCCTCTACGGACTCTGAACTCGTAACCAATTTGCCTTCATTATTCCATACAGCGTTGTTGCCACAAACCGACCAGCCACCCGTTGGTGAAATATGATTACTTAGCAGTACAGGCATGCCATTAGTAGCGGCAATGTCGGAGAGCAACTTAGCATCAGTAGAATAGCCCGCTGTCGAAATCAGAGCACTCACTAAATAAACGTCAGCACCCAACCGTTTGGCTCTTTCAGCGTGTTCAGGGCATGAGAAATCAGCACAAATTGCCAACGCAACTTTATAACCTTTGATAGTTAGAAAATAATCTTCAGAGCCCGATGAACAATACTCATGCTCACCGTCATGCAGGTGCTGTTTATCGTAAAATTCGACGTTACCATCAGGATGGCAAACCACAGCGCCAATAGATGGTTTTAGGGAGTCGCCAGAAACAAGCGGACAACCAACGATAACCGAAATATTGTGCTTACTCGCAGCTTGAGATAGGTGCGAAAAATTAGAAGGTAATTTGCCTAGAGCTAACTTTGCTAAGGATTTTAACTCGTAGCCCGTCAATGACAATTCAGGAAACACCACCAAGTCGGCACCAAGCGATACTGACGCTTCTATCGCAACAAGGTGTTGCTCAATATTTGCGACAATATCCTCTTTGAACACTGGAACTTGAGCCAAGCTAATATTAATTGAAGATGCCAAGTTTTCTCCTTAAAACATAACGCCTTGCTAAGTTGCAGCTAACCGCCACGACACTCAAGCAAAGCCACCATAATCACTAAACTCAATTCAAACCAAAATCGACGAACGTTAGCTGTCTGCTTGAGCAATTTGTTAGCTTTTTGCGTGCGATGTAGCCGACGTTTGGCACCAAGATTTTAAAGAAACGCTCCAAAACCGACGCCGCCAACGCACCCAATGCAGAAGCATTGAACTTTCCACCAACTTGCTGCCAAAGATGGCGTTACTTAAAGGCAACTCACGGCTCTAGCGCTGAAGCTGACAACCAAGTGCACCGTGCACAAATTTGATTGAAGCCCTTTCCAAGTAAAAGAAACAGCACGCGCGGTTTTGCGATTTGGCACTGACGAGCAGATGTAAAGCTAGAACGATGAACCCGTACACCAATAAACTAAACCGTGAAAGCTAACGCCGCGTTAAGTAGTGAGCGACGCCACCACCCAACCTAAACCATTGCACCGTAAACACAAAATTCGACTTAAACTGAAAATGCCGAGCGTTGCGAATCTGCCTTAAACGCCTTGTTATATTTCTATACGCCACTCTGAAATCTTGTCACCTTCTTCCGTTGTAGCTTCATATGGCTGTACATTTTTGTGAGGTTGACTAACATTAAACGGCACATCTAAGTCATCTAAAAATATGATATGTTCTTGAAACACTAATTCATGCCCTAGAGGGTAGCAAACCCATGAACGAATAAAATTACTATTCTCGGGATCGGTTATTGATACTATAAATGATACAGCACTTCCTCTCTTTAATACGTCCTCCGCTGTTCTCCAGTGTTCAAAGTAATCATCAATGCTCCAGAAACTTAATTCAGCTATAAAACTCTCTTGATAAGAGCCGATTACAACCTTCCCCTTCCCATCAGCATTAAGTAAAAAACTAAAATTGCTCATATCAGCCTCGAAAATATAACGCCTTACTAAGCGGCGCTTGCGACTAACTAACCAAGCGCACGCAACTCCAAACCAAAACCGCCAAGCGTATGGCGTCCGTTTGAGTAACTTGTTAGAAACTCACTCGCCGTGAACGAACGTCTTACAACACTGACAAAGCAACTACTGCCGTTAAACTCAAAGCAACTGGGTTGCTGCACGTTGCTCTTAACTAGAGCATACTTTCAACATTGTTTACACTTGAGGTTTGCTAGAACAAGCTACCCGTATAACTCTCGGTGAAGGTAATTGCCACTAGAACAACGAGTTGGATGTGACCAAATACAATGGCATATTACCCTTGCGCCAAAACTAAATGGCGACAACACCAAAGAAACTGCGATGACCAACACGAATTTGATGCTTAGATTGTGCTCTCCGCATCAGCGAACGACGAACCAATTACTACCATTTGCTTTATGTTCCAGCAACCTTTCTAACGCCTTGCTAAGTTGCAGCTAACGAACGCAACGCCCGAGCAAAGCCACGTAATCACTGAACTCAACCAAACCAAAATCGCCGAGCGTTAGCTGTCTACTTGAGCAATTTGTTATACGCTACCTTCGCTCTCTACTACTAGCACCCTTGCAACACCAACTGGATGAGCCACATGCTCGGTGCCAACAGACGCATAGAAAATGTCACCTACATATAGCAGAGTCGACTTTTCTGAACCGTTCTCTTTGTAAAACATTTCTACTGAACCATCTAAGACAACAAAAACCTCTTCACCATCATTTGTATGCCACTTATATGGTTGATCTGTCCAATGCAATCGAGTGGTAATGCCATTCATACATGCTATGTCTTTAGCACCCCACGCTCGCTCAGCGACAAACGCTTTGCCTCGAATTATCTCCACAACCAATCCCTTTTATCGATGAACTCAAAAAGCGTATAACGCCCGCTTAAGTTGTGAGTTACGCACCACTGAAGCCAAATTTTAAACCGTAATCACCCAAACCAAAATTAACGCCAAAACCGCCAAGCGTTACGAATCAACTTGAAGCGTTTGTTAGCAGTGTTCTAACGTCTTACCGCCGTTACTGTGACTTCAATAAGTATGTCACCTTCTAACGCAACACCTAGGCACGCTCGCTGAGGCCAGTGTTCTGGGTTTTCACTCAACCACTCACACCAGACTTTATCCATTTTAGGTTTATCAGGCATATTCGCGATAAACACCTGTGCACTTACTATTTGAGTTTTATCAGAACCTAGCTCTTCAAGGTTTTGTTCTATCGTCTCTAGCGTCAGTTTAGTTTGACCTACTATGTCAAAAGAAGTGTCTGATGATGTTGCTACCGTCCATACCAAATCTTTATATGCTGAGGACTTATTTCTGCCTTGATAGACACCACACTTCCTTTCAATCATTGTGTTCTCCTTGAACTGCTAACGCCCTGCTAAGTGGCGCTAACAATTAACTTACCAAGCGCACTTAACTTCAAACCAAAACCGCCAAGCTTATGGCGTCCACTTGAGTAGTTTGTTAGTTGCCTACGCCCCTATTCTCTTGTTTGCACCAAGGCGCTAACTGCTTGCTGTAAAACAAATTACTATCACCACGCCGTATTTGATAGCTGACAGAACTGACATCTTTCGATTAATGCGAGTTGGCGCGAAAAAGACCCCACCGAAGTCACTGAAAAACGGATTAAGGAAGATGTTACTTCCGTTGCACACGGACGGACACAAAAAGCAGTTCCGCGAAACCTCGAGGGCTAAAGCGAACGGCTAACTGGCGCTGCCACCGGAGAGAAAGTAAAGCAGTGGGGCTTGTCGCTACATAGCTAAAGGGACAATGATTTGACCACCAAATTTCTAAGTGCAACTAACGCCCTGCTAAGTGGCGCTAATGATTAACTTACCAAGCGCACTTAACTTCAAACCAAAACCGCCAAGCTTATGGCGTCCACTTGAGTAGTTTGTTAGTTGCCTACGCCCCTATTCTTTTATTTGCACCAAGATGCTCATTGCTTGCTGTAAACCAAATTAATATCACCACGCCGTACTTGATAGCTGACAGAACTGACATCTTTCGGTTAATGCGAGTTGGCGCGAAAAAGACCGCACCGAAGTCACTGAAAAACGGATTGAGGAAGATGTGACTTTCGTTGCCCACGGACGGACACAAAAAGCAGTGCCGCGAAACCTCGAGGGCTAAAGCGAACGACTAATTGGTACTGCCACCGGAAAGAACGTTAAGCAGTGGGGCTTGTAGCTACATAGCTAAAGGGACAATGATTTGACCACTAAATTTCTAAGTGCAACTAACGCCTGCTTAAGTGGTGAGTAACGCACCATAAAACTTAAACGACCACCGTAAACACATAAGCCGACAGTTACACCAAAATTGCCAAGCGTTACGAATCCACTTGAAGCACTTGTTATGCCCTTTTCACCCACGGACTCTACTTGAGTATTTAGAATTTGATGCATCATGATTAAACAGAACTTCACACCGTCTTTTTCTGTGACCATATCCTTTAGGTAGATTCTATTTTCACCATACTCTAGAGGGAATTTTATGCTCATGTAGGTCATTCGTTTTTTATCTGACTCCCAGAATCGATATTTAACCTCTTTAGAGCCAGCGTATTTTTTGAGGAACTTGTCGATTGTTAGCCCCTCTCGTTGCCAGTTTACAAGCTCTCTACTAACCCAAACATCATCCCATGTGTCGAAAAAGGGGAAGTGAGCCAATATATTGCGAACGAACTTAAACATAGGACCACCAATCTCCGACTCCATTGGAGGGCGTTTTAGTTTCAAAGCTTCAAGAACATATCGGAATGGTTCATATGACAAGATTTCAGCGTAAACAGCAAAAACACTCGATAGTCTGCTAAACCTATAGCGAGAGCCTTTATCCCAAAATTCATCAGCCATGACCTCATCGAAAAGATCATAGAATCGGTTGTATCCCAAGCTAAGAAATTGTTCTTCGGATCTGGTGGGTCTTAATTCCATTGTCTATTTTCCCTGAGACTCCCGGAGGCATAACGCCTGCTTAAGTGGTGAGTGACGCACCACCAAACTTAAATTGACCACCGTAAACACATAAGCCGACAGTTACACCAAAATTGCCAAGCGTTACGAATCCACTTGAAGCATTTGTTATATGCCTTACGACTTACTACATTGAAACCGCTTCTATCTTGTTACCATCAAGGTCTCGGACGAAAGCAGCGTAGTAGCTTTCTCCATACTCCGGACGTAAACCGGGCTTCCCTTCGCATATTGCACCTAACTTAACGGCTATTGCGTAAAAGTTATCAACTGCCTCTTGATTGCAAGCATTAAAGGCTATGTGAGTTCCATTACAATTTGACGCATAACCTTCCGACGGTAGACCAACCCAAAACTCGAAGTTGGTACCGTAAGCTGCCGCGACACCTTCAATTAGGTGCGTTCGATTAATAGATAGAGTTTCAAACACAGCGTCGTAGAAATTCACTGCTGATTCGATATTTTTAACTCCAACGGA
The DNA here is from genome assembly GCF_055808835.1 of Vibrio sp. GJ43-1. Classification (NCBI taxonomy): domain Bacteria; kingdom Pseudomonadati; phylum Pseudomonadota; class Gammaproteobacteria; order Vibrionales; family Vibrionaceae; genus Vibrio; species Vibrio sp. GJ43-1. Next base: position 2,228,324 of record NZ_CM147884.1, read on the forward strand.
GACATGATTTAAAATCATTGAAATTCCTTTTATTCATCAAAACTCAAGAGGCATATAACGCCCGCTTAAGTTGTGAGTTACGCACCACTGAAGCCGAATTTTAAACCGTAATCACCCAAACCAAAATTAACACCAAAACCGCCAAGCGTTACGAATCAACTTGAAGCGATTGTTAGGTGCGTACTATCAGTTAAACACTGGTCTAAAGAAACTACGTTCTACACTTAAAACACAGCGTGTATCGTCTGCAAACTTAAATGCTTTAATACACTCACTATCAGCTAGTGACTTATTACGGTACGCCTCGTAGTCCGCTAGACTTGGAAAAGTAAATAGCGCTAGAGCTACGTTATTTGCACCCTCTGAAGGTAGAAAATACCCGTTATGCTGCCCACCTAATCGGGTAACCAACGGTATCCACATTTTTGCATACTCTTCAAACTCAGATACTTTGAAAGGGTCGATAATATACCGAACGTAACATGTAACCATTGTGTTCAATTCCTTTTGATTGATGAGCACCTAACGCCCTGCTAAGTGGCGCTGACGACTAACTTTACCAAACACTCATAATTTCAAACCAAAACCGCGATACGTTACGCGTCCACTTGAGCAGTTTGTTAGCACTCGACTGCCAGCGAGGTTTGTAGGAAGTCATCACTAACTTCAAGTTTATAAACAGTATTTGATTTAACTAGACACTCACGCATTTCCTTACGTGAGATCTCGAAGAGTTTATTTGTGAATTGATGGTCTTTTTCCCATTGATCACGACTTGGCCATTGGGCATAACCTACCATTACATTTAGCTTGTCTGAACGATGAAGACGAGAACCAAAGCTGCCACAATGCTGGTAGATTGACTTTGTTACTTCAAGCCATGCTTCGCGAAACCTTGATTCCGTTCCATCACGAATTTCAAACTCATAGACTGCGATAAACATCCTGTTTCTCCTCTGAGTGCTAACGCCCTGCTAAGTGGCGCTAACAATTAACTTACCAAGCGCACTTAACTTCAAACCAAAACCGCCAAGCTTATGGCGTCCACTTGAGTAGTTTGTTAGTTGCCTACGCCCCTATTCTTTTATTTGCACCAAGATGCTCATTGCTTGCTGTAAACCAAATTACTATCACCACGCCGTACTTGATAGCTGACAGAACTGACATCTTTCGGTTAATGCGAGTTGGCGCGAAAAAGAAACCACTGAAGTCACTGAAAAACGGGTTGAGGAAGATGTTACTTTCGTTGCTCACGGACGGGCACAAAAAGCAGTTCCGCGAAACCTCGAGGGCTAAAGCGAATGACTCTTTCGCGCTGCCACCGGAAAGAACGTTAAGCAGTGGGGCTTGTCGCTGCATAGCTAAAAAGACAATGATTTGACCACTAAATTTCTAAGTGCAACTAACGCCCTGTTAAGGTGTGAGCAACGCAATGCCGATGCTGCCGTAAACCACCTTAATCACTTAAACCAACGCATAGTAAAAATGCCACGCGTTGCGAATCACTCTTAAACAGATTGTTAACTGCGTACCTCAAAGAGTTCCATAAAACACTTAAAATTTGGAGAAATACGTCGCCAATAGACGTCGTCCCACAAAATTATGGGTGGTTCACAACCGTCGCGAAAATCTAAACAAAAAGGTGCGCCATCAGATGAATAGCCAAAACAGACTATCTTAGAAAAGTCTGTAATGTCGCAAATCTCACCAGGATAACCACTTAACTCAGAGCTGCCATAATAACCATCAGGCACAAAATCACTTTTGAGAGCTTCAGTACAACGCAGAACCTCATCTTTAGATGAACATAATTGACCTAACTCTGTCTCTAGATGATTGCCGTAAGAGTCAGACTTCTGTTTGAGCGAAAAGCTACCAACTTCAATTTGGTACAAACGAGAGCCCATCACTTCAATTAAAAAATCCGGAAGCTCTAATCTCATGATTCCTCCAAGCAGTTAACGCCCTGCTAAGTGGCGCTAACGATTAACTTTCCAAGCGCACTTAACTTCAAACCAAAACCGCCAAGCTTATGGCGTCCACTTAAGCAGTTTGTTATGTACTTGCTATCGCAGATATTTCTGCCAATGCTGTAAGCCCTTTTGTTCAACTTGGTAGTCTTTAAAGTCACAGGAGCGATAAAGCCTTTTCGCAACTGTATTTTCGTCATCGACTTCCAGAGTTATTTTAAGAACACCACACTCTTGGCAATACCGCTCTATACCATGAAGTAGAACTTTACCTACACCCTGACCTCGAAAGTTATCAGACACCATGAAATCGTGAATATTGATAACTTTCTTTGCTCGATATGTGGAGTAAGATTCAAAACAGACAGCAAATCCCGCTGGCTGATTTTCAAAGAAACAGAGAAAACCATGAAAATATGGCAGCTCAAATAAATTCTTTACAGTATTAGGATCTATTTCTGCTGATAGTTTTGACGAATACTCATCAAATAAGGTCTTAAATAGTATGTAGTGTACGCCTTGTCTTATATCTACATGTACAACTGAAGTGTTCAAATCCATTTCTCCGTGAAAGTACATAACGCCCGGTTAAGTGGTGAGTAACGCACCACCGAACCAAATTTAAACCACCGTAATCACACAACCCCAAATTGACGCAAAAAATGCCGAGCGTTACGAATCCACTTGAACCGTTTGTTAGTTGCATTTTTCACATAGGTATAATTTATAGGAGCTTACCCGCTTGTTTAGAAACTTTACTTAGCCATTTCTGCCTTGTCTCAGAACTTGATCCTACAACTGGGCCAAAGTAGGTAGCCGAGTGATTTTTTATACCAGAGAAATCAAGGATTGACTTTTTTAATTGTTTATAAATTGCATTGCCTTTGAAATACTTATACCAAAATGGTGGTGTATCCAATGTAATATAGAGCTCTGAACTTCGCCCTAAAAGCAACTTCTCAGGGAACGCCTTACCATCGACATATTTAAAGGCAAAGTTTGGCAGAAATACTCTATCAATTAGTCCTTTAAATTTTGCTGGCAAAGTTCCCCACCAAACAGGTGTTACGATTACAATGTGCTCTGACCACAAAATTAGTTCTTGAAAGTACAATAGATCTTTCTCTAACACGGGTGATGTGTCGTACCCTCTGTCTAAGCTGATTTCGAAATCCATCTCACTAACATGAAGCAGTTTGACGTCATGTGTCAAAGCGGCTTCAAGAGCGTATTTGTTCGCTAGAGACTTACAGAAACTTTGGTTCTTTGGGTTAGCATTTATAACCAGTACTTTTTTCATAAGATAAACATCCATAGTGAAGAAAAGTACAGTTTAAGGTCTTACCTAAAGGTCAGAGTCAACCCCTTTACGCACACATCAATCGACTGCCGATATTTCAAGATTTTTTCTCTTTGCACTTCAAGCTGTCGGATCTGACACTCAACATCTTGTTGCTTCCCAGTTAAAAAATCTCTTACTACAGCCCAATCGAAGTCATCGTTTCCATCTTTCAAGTTCACTATTTCAGAAAGCTTAATTCCAAGAGTTTGTGCTTCCTTGATCATCTTTATAAGGTTGATATTAGTATCCGAGTACACTCTATACTTTCCTGAACGTGAAACACTCAGTAAACCTAGCGATTCATATAGCCTAATTGCTCTTTGTGTTGCACCAGACAATTGAGATGCTTCCTTGATATACACTTTAATCTCCAACAATGGTGACTCATGCAACTAACGCCCTGCTAAGTGGCGCTGACGATTAACTTACCAAGCGCACTAAACTTCATACCAAAACCGCCAAGCTTATGGCGTCCACTTGAGTAGTTTGTTAGTTGCCTACGCCCCTATTCTTTTATTTGCACCAAGGTGCTGACTGCTTGCCGTTAGCTAAATTACTATCACCACGCCGTGCTTGATAGCTGACAGAACTGACATCTTTCGATTAATGCGAGTTGGCGCGAAAAAGACCGCACCGAAGTCACTGAAAAACGGATTGAGGAAGATGTTACTTTCGTTGCTCACGGACGGACACAAAAAGCAGTTCCGCGAAACCTCGAGGGCTAAAGCGAATGACGCTTTCGCGCTGCCACCGGAAAGAAAGTTAAGCAGTGGGGCTTGTCGCTGCATAGCTAAAGGGACAATGATTTGACCACTAAATTTCTAAGTGCAACTAACGCCGGGCATAAGGTGCACCAACACCGAGCAGGCCAAGCGCACTGAACTCCATACCAAAACCGCCGAGTGTAACGTGTCACCTTGATGCCTTTGTTAGGTGATTTTTTCAGTGCTCATTTTGAGGAAGACCATCGGTGATTTCATAGTAATCCCCCTTCTCAGCAACAAAGATATGTTGCCCAAGACTTGTCCCTGTTGGCGTATCAAATGCTCCCAGAGATATGCCTGTCCAATGGTGTTTGCCTGTATCAAGGGGATCAAAGAACAAAGATGAACCACACTTCGAACAAAATCCTCGTCTAACTTTTTCAGATGAGTGGTGCCAAGATAGGTTTTCAGACCCATAAATTGATAATGAATCACGCGGCACCTCAGCACTAGCCAAAAAGTGTCCTGTCCATTTTCGACACTGATTACAATGGCAAGCATCCGTTGTTTCAAGAGCACCTGAAACTTCAAATTTTACAGCACCACAAAGACAAGATCCTTTATACATTTGATACTCCATTTAGAGAGTGTTTTCGGATTTCTCTATCACCTAACGCCCGCTTCAGCGGACAGAAATTGTTGGCTAAAATTTGTGAGGAACGAACAATAGCCAACTGTTGACGTTCCGTTTAAAGCGCTTGTTATGTGTTTGAATACACGGCGAACTTTTTCTTAAATGTTTCTGGCCACTGACTTTCATCAGCTCCCCAAAGGTCTATAAACTCAAAGTACTCTTTATTGAGTTCTGATTTTTCACCGTTAGCTAAGTTAGTTTCATAAACTTGGTAATGCAGACTCTCTTTGGCTTTAAACTCAATAACATCAGAGTTTAGTTTTTCACGCTTTGCACACAAAGCTAGTTTATTGTAGATTTTATATATACTCAGATTTATAAATGCTAGTTGAATTTCCTTACACTTGTGACTGAATGTTTTCTTATTAATATTGACAACTTTGGGGATCAAAGTAACTTCACAATGCTCCCTCAGCTCATTATATCGCCCAGCTTTTTGATAATAAGGAATTACCTTAATTACTTCCGCATCTGATACATCATCGGAATCAAAGAGCTGATTCAAAAGAAGTATTGCATCATCAAATTTCTTAGACTTAGCTAAGGAGGTCGCTTTTTTTACAAGCTCATAAGTTTCCATAATACCCCTCGATAAAACACATAACGCCCGCTTAAGTTGTGAGTTACGCACCACTGAAGCCGAATTTTAAACCGTAATCACCCAAACCAAAATTAACACCAAAACCGCCAAGCGTTACGAATCAACTTGAAGCGATTGTTAGGTGCGTACTATCAGTTAAACACTGGTCTAAAGAAACTACGTTCTACACTTAAAACACAGCGTGTATCGTCTGCAAACTTAAATGCTTTAATACACTCACTATCAGCTAGTGACTTATTACGGTACGCCTCGTAGTCCGCTAGACTTGGAAAAGTAAATAGCGCTAGAGCTACGTTATTTTCACCCTCTGAAGGTAGAAAATACCCGTTATGCTGCCCACCTAATCGGGTAACCAACGGTATCCACATTTTTGCATACTCTTCAAACTCAGATACTTTGAAAGGGTCGATAATATACCGAACGTAACATGTAACCATTGTGTTCAATTCCTTTTGATTGATGAGCACCTAACGCCTACTTAAGTGGTGAGTGACGCACCACCAAACTTAAATTGACCACCGTAAACACATAAGCCGACAGTTACACCAAAATTGCCAAGCGTTACGAATCCACTTGAAGCATTTGTTATATGCCTTACGACTTACTACATTGAAACCGCTTCTATCTTGTTACCATCAAGGTCTCGGACAAAAGCAGCGTAGTAGCTTTCTCCATACTCAGGGCGTAAACCTGGCTTCCCTTCGCATATTGCACCTAACTTAATGGCTATTGCGTAAAAGTTATCAACTGCCTCTTGATTGCAAGCATTAAAGGCTATGTGAGTTCCATTACCATTTGACACATTACCTTCCGACGGTAGACCAACCCAAAACTCGAAGTTGGTGCCGTAAGCTGCCGCGACACCTTCAATTAGGTGCGTTCGATTAATAGATAGAGCTTCAAACACAGCGTCGTAGAAATTCACTGCTGATTCGATATTTTTAACTCCAACGGAGACATGATTTAAAATCATTGAAATTCCTTTTATTCATCAAAACTCAAGAGGCATATAACGCCTTGTTAAGTAGCAGCTAACTGCCACCACACCCAAACAAAGCCACCGTAATCACTAAACTCAACCAAACCAAAATCGCCGACTGTTAGCTGTCTGCTTGAACAATTTGTTATGTTTCTTTGCTCTTGTGGGCGAGTTTGTGGGCATGTTGCTCCCACTCTCTCCCGTCAAACTCCGATACCACAACCTTTGAAATTGGAGTGTCGATACAATTGATATTCACGTCCACTCCATCGGGGTTTGAGCGCGGAATGTAGAAGAGGCTTACAACCACATGTGGTACAGAAAAAGTGCTTAGCGACATTCGTATTAAACGTGTAAGTACTTAAACAATCCTGTCCCTTCAACAAGAAAATTTCGAGTTAGGTACTATCAAATGAAGAAAGCCTGACTTTTTACATATTGAGCAATTGCATAAGTCAGCCTCAATAACTTCGGGAGCTTCAACTGAAAACTGAACTTCTCCACAATGACAACTTCCTTGATATTCCATCATTTCCTCGTTGAAACATAACGCACGCTTAAGTTGTGAGTTACGCACCACTGAAGCCAAATTTTAAACCGTAATCACACAAACCAAAATTCCCACCAAAACCGCCAAGCGTTACGAATCAACTTGAAGCGCTTGTTAGGCATCTAGGGCTAGTTGCCAGTACCCAACGGAAACTTCTTGCCCAAACTTAACTCCGATTCGGTCAAACTCGCCAACCTTTTTTAAAGCCCACACTCTCATGTAATGCAATACTGCTTGGGTTTGGTAGGGCGATTACACCTATAGCATTTTTAATGCCTTTACTTTTTAAGGAAGCGAGTAAATAGGTGTACAGAGCTTTACCAATCCCTTTACCAATGTTGTTAACGGCAATATATATAGAGGGTTCAACGGTATATTTATATGCGGAACGTTTGTTCCATTGGCCAGCATAAGCATAACCTTCAATTTGTCCGTTGGTTTCGGCGACAAGCCAAGGTAAACCTGCCGAGGTAACAATTTCAATTCGCTCTTTTAATGTCGCAGCGTTGATCGGTGTTTCTTCAAACGACACAGATGTAGTTTCGACGTAGTGGTTATAAATAGCCACCATTTGCTGAATATCGGACTCAACTATTTCTCTAATTATCATGCATCCTCCATGATGCCTAACGCCTTGCTAAGTTGCAGCTAACGAACACAACACCCGAGCAAAGCCACGTAATCACTGAACTCAACCAAACCAAAATCGCCGAGCGTTAGCTGTCGACTTGAGCAATTTGTTATACGTTGACCCGATATTTGAGATCCTGCGCCTCATCCCCTGTCATGCCACGAAAACCCCAACAATGTGCTGGTTGCTCTTTGATTGTGATTTCAATGTCCACTGGCGAAATACCTAGCTCAGTTTCAATTCGATTGAAAAGTTCTTTAATTAATGCTTTCTTAGTATCCGGTTTCCTACCTTCCATCATGTTAATCTCGATTACTGTATATGAGTCACTTCTATCGGCAGGAAAATAGAAGTCTTCTTTATCGAGCGGAACAATTCGATGAGCACGCTTACTAGCTGGAAGCGTCAATATATCAGTCATACAAGACTGAATAACATCAGATAACTTTGCCTTAATTGGATTTAGTCTATCTCTAATTCCGTAGATGATTATCATCGTTTCTCCTTAAACGTATAACGCCTTGTTAAGTAGCAGCTAACTACCACTACACCCAAACAAAGCCACCGTAATCACTAAATTCAACCAAACCAAAATCGCCAAACGTTAGCTGTCTGCTTGAACAATTTGTTAGCACTTTTCCGCCAAAGAAGTTTGCAAAAAGTCATCGCTGACTTCGAGTTTATAAACGGTACTTGATTTCACTAAACACTCACGCATTTCCTTGCGTGAGATTTCAAGAGCTCATCTGTGAATTGATGGTCTTTTTCCCATTGCTCCCGACTTGGCCATTGGGCATAACCTACCATTACATTTGGCTTATCTGAACGATGAAGACGAGAACCAAAACTGCCACAATGCTGGTAGATTGACTTTGTTACTTCGAGCCATGCTTCGCGGAACCTTGATTCCGTTCCATCACGAATTTCAAACTCATAGACTGCGATAAACATCCTGTTTCTCCTCTGAGTGCTAACGCACGCTTAAGTTGTGAGTTACGCCCCATTGAACTTCACGTGGACACCATAATCACATAAACCCAAAATTGACACCAAAAGCACCGAGCGTTACGAATCAACTTAAAGCGTTTGTTAGAATTTTATCTGGAGAACTCTGTTACCCACAATGGGGAGTACTCTTCATTTTCATTGGCATGAACTTCATCACCAAGAACTGCATGCACATTTACCAAAGGAGCATCATCCATTTTCAAAACAATCGAGTAAGGTTGTCTTGTTAAAGCTTCTGATATTTTAGTTGATAAAGTTTCAGGCAAAATAGAGAGCAACTGATGAAACCTATCTGTGTCAAAATCAAAGGATGTAGCCAAGTAGTCATCTCCCCAACCGACATTGACGCACGCAGTGTATAAACCATCTTCAACCTTAGTTATCATCGGCAAACCAATTGGAATAAAAGAATGGAATATCCCACTCTTTGCACCAAGCTTTTTCATATAAAGCCCAAAATCAGGTTTGAAGTTAAATAAATGAGGTTTTGTGAAAGCTGTCGGGCTAAGGACTTTTTCTATCTCTAACCAATTCTTTTCCCAATTGGATATATTTAGATGCAGTATTGGCTCCATTTTATTTACATCAAAAACAGCAATTTCTTTACCATTACACAATGCATATTTTTCCGCTCGCACATTAGGGTGAATTGCATAACTAAAGGCTTGTTCAACATTTTTACCTTTGAGTATGTCTTGTTGAGGAGCTTTTGCATCTAAAACCCAGCGATACTCATTACTATTTACTTCCAGTAAGTAATCCGGAATTATAGAAACTTTATGCTTTTTCGTTCCGATATAAACGTAAGGATGCGTTAATGAGCGACTTCGTATCATCTTATGCTCGCCTCTGACTTTGTAACCAAGTCGACGTAACAACGGAGCTACAATATCTTCTCTAACTGCATCTTCTTTATATTCGGGATCTTCAAGTACCCCAACATCAAACTCTTCAAACATAATACTTACCTAAAATTCTAACGCCCGCTTAAGTTGTGAGTTACGCACCACTGAAGCCGAATTTTAAACCGTAATCACCCAAACCAAAATTAACACCAAAACCGCCAAGCGTTACGAATCAACTTGAAGCGATTGTTAGGTGCGTACTATCAGTTAAACACTGGTCTAAAGAAACTACGTTCTACACTTAAAACACAGCGTGTATCGTCTGCAAACTTAAATGCTTTAATACACTCACTATCAGCTAGTGACTTATTACGGTACGCCTCGTAGTCCGCTAGACTTGGAAAAGTAAATAGCGCTAGAGCTACGTTATTTTCACCCTCTGAAGGTAGAAAATACCCGTTATGCTGCCCACCTAATCGGGTAACCAACGGTATCCACATTTTTGCATACTCTTCAAACTCAGATACTTTGAAAGGGTCGATAATATACCGAACGTAACATGTAACCATTGTGTTCAATTCCTTTTGATTGATGAGCACCTAACGCCTTGTTAAGTAGCAGCTAACTGCCACTACACTCGAACAAAGCCACCGTAATCACTTAACTCAACCAAACCAAAATCACCAAACGTTAGCTGTCTGCTTGAACAACTTGTTATGCATACGTCTCCACGAAACGTACCCCGTTGGTCGCTCACAGCGGCATCTTCTCGAATTTAGGGATATTGTCACTTAAGAAACCCTCATCCCAATCAGCTCTTGAGCTAACAAAAACATGTGCCGATACACTTGTATTAGTAGCACCTGTTATTAAGCCTGCTGGTACCCAATATGAGTCACTACTGGTAGTTAAATTAGGAACTGGACTACCACATTGAGTACAGAACTCCGACTTGAAGCCTGATTTGGTGGAATAGGATTTAATTAAATGCTCACCCGAGCACCATCTGAAATTAGACGCTTTTACTATCAGTGCGGAATTAGACGAAGAACCTGAAACTTTTCGACATAGGGAACAATGGCATTGATAGATGGACGGTAGTTCGCTCAACAGTTCAAACGAAACATCACCGCACAAACAGCTTCCTTTCAATTTGGTTCTCCAAAACTAAATAGTATGCATAACGCCCGCTTAAGGGGTGAGTGAACGTGTGCCATGTTTGAGCAAAGCGAGTCGGCACGCGTTTACGAATCCCTCTTGAAGCGTTTGTTAGGTGACTTTTCACCGTCTGTATTCACCAACAAAATGGATAAGCCAGCATTAAAGTCATCAAACTCGATTATGTCTGACACATCATTGTTTAGAAACTCTTCAATATGTTCTATATGGTTTTCGAAGGGTAGCTTTTCTTGTGATTTCAATTTCCCACGAACACGTTCTAATAACCAGCGATGAGTACTCTCGGTGCTATTAAGTTTTGCTCCTATTTTAAAGTCAAACAAACCATCGAGAAAACCTTTTAAAGTCAATGTATTGATCATTTCTTGCTCGTACATCGAGTATTTTGAAAGATAACCATTAATGGCCAGAGTCGGGCTTTTAGTGGCTGGAGATGGGCAAGATATGAATTCAGCTATTGAGTGAGCAAGTTCTATACAACCACCTTTCTCATAGAAAACACCGTATGTACCAATAGAAGGAGAACTAAAGCCACTAAGAATATCTTTTGGTGGATGAAAACCTTTAACGCCAGTCACTTCAGGTCTACGACTAAGTAAATCCCATTGATTAAATTGACCTTTAAAATCAAGTTGAGAACCGTCTTGTGCAACATTTATCCATTTTGATACACCTTGTTTTTTGGCTTGCCAAAACGTTGCTCTCCACTCGTTTCGCAACTGGGAATGTGAAATAATCAACAAGTCAGAAATTTCACAAGTCTCATTTTTATTTGTAGGGCTTATGAAACTTACATTACATACACCACCACCATGAGTCTCATCAATAAACGTCGCACTAGATTCAGCTTGAATAGCTAACGCGAATTTTCTGAATAACGCTACTTCGTTATCAGAACTGAACTTCGTATTACTATAAAAATTGGAAATTATCTTATTTATCATTTTGCTTTGATTTTCCTATTTTCTTTCACCTAACGCCCTGCTAAGTGGCGCTAACGATTAACTTACCAAGCACACTTAACTTCAAACCAAAACCGCCAAGCTTATGGCGTCCACTTGAGTAGTTTGTTAGTTGCCTACGCCCCTATTCTTTTATTTGCACCAAGATGCTCATTGCTTGCTGTAAACCAAATTACTATCACCACGCCGTACTTGATAGCTGACAGAACTGACATCTTTCGGTTAATGCGAGTTGGCGCGAAAAAGAAACCACTGAAGTCACTGAAAAACGGGTTGAGGAAGATGTTACTTTCGTTGCTCACGGACGGGCACAAAAAGCAGTTCCGCGAAACCTCGAGGGCTAAAGCGAATGACGCTTTCGCGCTGCCACCGGAAAGAAAGTTAAGCAGTGGGGCTTGTCACTGCATAGCTAAAGGGACAACGATTTGACCACTAAATTTCTAAGTGCAACTAACGCCCTGCTAAGTGGCGCTGACGATTAACTTATCAAGCGCACTAAACTTCAAACCAAAACCGCCAAGCTTATGGCGTCCACTTGAGTAGTTTGTTAGTTGCCTACGCCCCTATTTTCTTATTTGCACCAAGATGCTCATTGCTTGCCGCAAACTAAATTACTATCGCCACGCCGTGCTTGATAGCTGACAGAACTGACATATTTCGATAAATGCGAGTTGGCGCGAAAAAGAACCCACCGAAGTCACTGAAAAACGGGTTGAGGAAGATGTGACTTTCGTTGCCCACGGACGGACAAAAAAAGCAGTGCCGCGAAACCTCGAGGGCTAAAGCGAATGACGCTTTCGCGCTGCCACCGGAAAGAAAGTTAAGCAGTGGGGCTTGTCGCTGCATAGCTAAAAAGACAATGATTTGACCACTAAATTTCTAAGTGCAACTAACGCCCTGTTAAGGTGTGAGCAACGCAATACCGATGCTTCCGCATACCACCTTAAACACCAAATGCAATGCATAGTAAAAATGCCACGCGTTGCGAATCACTCTTAAACAGATTGTTAACTGCGTACCTCAAAGAGTTCCATAAAACACTTAAAATTTGGAGAAATACGTCGCCAATAGACGTCGTCCCACCAAATTATGGATGGTTCACAACCGTCGCGAAAATCTAAACAAAAAGGTGCGCCATCAGATGAATAGCCAAAACAGACTATCTTAGAAAAGTCTGTAATGTCGCAAATCTCACCAGGATAACCACTTAACTCAGAGCTGCCATAATAACCATCAGGCACAAAATCACTTTTGAGAGCTTCAGTACAACGCAGAACCTCATCTTTAGATGAACATAATTGACCTAACTCTGTCTCTAGATGATTGCCGTAAGAGTCAGACTTCTGTTTGAGCGAAAAGCTACCAACTTCAATTTGGTACAAACGAGAGCCCATCACTTCAATTAAAAAATCCGGGAGCTCTAATCTCATGATTCCTCCAAGCAGTTAACGCCTTGTTAAGTAGCAGCTAACTGCCACTGCACTCAAGCAAAGCCACCGTAATCACTAAACCCAATTCAAACCAAAATCGCCGACTGTTAGCTGTCTGCTTGAACAATTTGTTATGGCTTGGACTGTCAGCAAAGGCTTTACTGCCCTGCCTCAACCATTGTCTTTATCTTCTTGGCTTTCTCGAAATGATCAAGTTTGTGCTCTTGTATCCACCACGTCGCCGCTTCCATTAGCAACTCAGGGTCATCATTTTTGTTGGCGAAAAATGCGTAAAACGATACGCCTACGTTCTCACCCTTTTGATCTAGTTTCTTTTGGCAAACTTCAATGACTTTGCGTCTTAATGAGTCACGCATATTTGAAAACCTGTAAATAATAAATGGGATACTCGACAAATAACTCATTGCTGAATGTGAGTTTATTGATATTAAATCTCGAGAGCCATAACGCCCTGCTAAGTGGCGCTGACGACCAACTTACCAAGCACACTTAACCTCAAACCAAAACCGCCAAGCTTATGGCGTCCACTTGAGTAGTTTGTTAGTTGCCTACGCCCCTACTCTCTTATTTGCACCAAAGATGCTCATTGCTTGCCGCAAGCTAAATTACTATCACCAAGCCATACTTGATAGCTGACAGAACTGATATATTTCGATTAATGCGAGTTGGCGCGAAAAAGAAACCACAGAAGTCACTGAAAAATGGATTGAGGACGATGTTACTTCCGTTGCTCACGGACGGACAAAAAAAGCCGTTCCGCGAAACCTCGATTGCGAAAGCGAATGACTCTTTCGCGCTGCCACCGGAAAGAAAGTTAAGCATTGGGGCTTGTAGCTACATAGCTAAAGGGACAATGATTTGACCACTAAATTTCTAAGTGCAACTAACGCCTTGTTAAGTAGCAGCTAACTACCACCACACTCAAACAAGACCACCGTAATCACTAAACTCAAGTCAAACCAAAATCGCCGACAGTTAGCTGTCTGCTTGAACAATTTGTTATGCCCGCTCTAAACCTTTCAGGGAACTAGGTACTATTATTTTATGAAATGGAGTGACGAAGAACATATAGACCTTACCAAACACGTTATTCACATGAACCACGGTATTGGCGTGAACAATTGCGGTTTTCCCTTCAGGTTCAACAAGAAAAGAAACTCGAACATCAAGATGTTTATCACAGTCTTCTAATACAACTTCGTTCGCAGTTGAACTGACCAGTGTAAAAATACCGACTCGTTCACCTACTACATATTCTGAAGCTAATTTATCTCGGGGGAGATCTTGTAGACCACCCAAGTCTTTTAAACCGAGTTTTGATACAACTGAGTTTCTCATAGACATCAGAAAGGCAATCCAAGTAGGAGTTTGAGCTGCTATTTCTAGAAACACTTCAATAGCAGATTGGTTGTTATATGCTATTTTTTTCGAAAAGCTATCACAGAAATATGAGTTTTTTGAATACTCGCTCAATATTGATTTCTTAGGTATAGACATAAACTCCCCTCCAAAGGGCATAACGCCCTGCTAAGTGGCGCTGACGATTAACTTACCAAGCGCACTTAACTTCAAACCAAAACCGCCAAGCTTATGGCGTCCACTTGAGTAGTTTGTTATGTGGCTAACGACTTGCCCAAACAAACAGACTTGCTTGCATGGACGTATTTTCCATAAGCGCTAACTTTTGAGTAACCATGTCGCTCGTAGAAACACACTGCATTGTCATTGACCTTGCGTGTTGAAAGTACTGAGCGCTTGTAACCTTTGATCACCGCACAACTCTCAAGCTGGGTGATTAGATAACTACCCGCTCCTCGGTACTTTGAGTACATTCGCTTCAACTCACAGGTATCACTGTCATGCTTACGAAATGAACCGCATGCGACAGCTTTTTCACTTTGATAGATGACTAAACAAATGTCAGTATCCAAACTAAAAGAATCCGCATGGAATGAATTCTCGCCAGAGTCTGATGTAAGAGCTCTAAGCTCTGAACTCAACTCTGCTACTAGATTTGAAAAATCCTTATCGCTTGGTGTTGTTTCCCTATATGTGAACTGCACGTAGCCTCCTGCCACATAACGCCGCAATAAGCGGTGAATGAACGTGTGCCATGCTTGAGCGTAAGCGAGTTGGCACGCGTTCATGAATGATCTTCACCCGATAAAATGGACACCCTATTATCTTTAACCCGTCGCTACTTCATATTCATGTGGGGTTCGATATCCAAGACTTGAGTGCAGTCTATAACGGTTATAAAAATGCTGGATATAATAAGCAAGTTTATCTCTAAGCTGCTTCTCACTTTTAAAGCTATTTTTCCTAATTATGTCGCCTTTGAGTGTATGGAAGAACGACTCTACCTCCGCATTATCAGTGCAATAACCTGGACGATTCATACTTGGGACAATTCCATTTTTTGATAATAAAGCTTGAACTTCATGGGCTCGATATTCAGAGCCTCTGTCGGTATGAAACAATAAGCGCTCTTGTGGCTTTCGATTTCTAATTGCCATTCTCAACGAACTCATCGTTAGCTGTGTACTCTTCTTACTACCAAGCGACCAACCGACGATTTTACGCGAGTAAAGGTCGATAACGACCGCTAGATACATCCAACGTTTACCTTGCTTTATATACGTTAGATCTCCAGACCATTGTTGATTAACTGCCGTTGGTTTTGGTGTGTCTTTTTTAATATTCTTAATCGATTGATAGAACCGATGTAGCTTGGCCATTTTTATGTAAATACGATAACTTCGCGCTCTCAGCCCTTGCTCTCTCATGATCCGAGCCACACGCTTGCGGCTAACCAAAACTCCTTGGCGCCTCAGCTCTGCATGAACTCGTGGACTACCGTAAGTCTCTCGACTCTGAGTAAACACTTTAATTATGCGCTTCTTCAAAGCCTGCTCTTCTTGATCGTAGCGGCTTGGCTCTCTATCAAGCCATGCGTAGTAACCCGACTTGGAAACAGATAGAAAACGACACATCAATACAATGGAATAACGCGTTTTGTAATGGGCTATGAATCGGAATTTTGTCGATTTTCTTGGGCAACGAATCGTTGCCACTTTTTTAGCAAGTCATTCTCGAGCTTAAGTTGTTCGTTCTGACGTTCAAGCTCTGCAATCCGACTAGACTCAGTTTTCTGACTCGGGATCTTAGTCCTTTTCTTACGTTTATCTTCCAAAATAACCCCTTCTCTATAGTCCTTTCGCCATTTAGAAAGCATATAAGGGTGGATATCCAATGATAGCGCCACGCTTTTAACTGTAGCTCCTTCTCGAAGCGAAAGTCGGACGGCAGTTACCTTAAATTCCGTGAGATATTGTTGAGTTTTTTTACCTGATTTATAAGCTGGCATAAACACCTCCAATTACAATTGAAGGTGTCCACTAGATCGGGTCAACTACAGAATCCGACTTAATTGCTTTGTTAGGCTTACTTCATTGCCTTAAGCAACTCTATTGGAAGCTTTTTATCTAATTCGTCAATGGTGTCATATGTAACAATCCGCTTTGACTTAATGTCGACAGGGAGATCATCTGTAAGTTCGGAAACCATAATCGTTGTCTTGTCCAGTGCATGTGCAATACCAAGCTCATATAGGACGTTAGGGTTGCGTCCCCCTAAGTTAGCCACAATTACTTTTGCTTTTACTATATTCGTTAGAACATGAGAGAATATGTCACCCTTGAAATTTTGCTCATCTCCCCGAATACAGCGAATATCTGAACTATCACAAACCGATTTAATGCTTTCATAGACAGAGTCATATTTACTATGAAATGGTGTTAGTACGAATACAAAATCATCTTCGACTAAATCAGATTCTTTTATACCAGCGGACTTAAGAAAGCCATTTAACTGAAGTTGCTTTCCTGTTTGAGGGTTATTATTGCCGTCAATTTGAAGGTGGAAAGTGTCTTTCCATTTATCCGCATTCTTCTGAGTACGCTCATTAAGTTCGTACACTTGAAGTTCCAAGTTGTGCCTCAAAAGATCTAACTCAACTTTCTTTTTCTCTTCGTCGTAACGAGAATGCCTTTTTGATTGTAAAAGAAAAAGTAAGCTCCCATTGCCAACGACAATAACGCAATAAGCAAACCAAACATTACTAAAAACTGAATCGATGTTAATTCACCCATTACTTAATTACCCCCAAGGTAATAAAACTATAAACACCAAAGGTTATTAGTATATTTATGAACCATAACCCAAACGCTTTTCCGTTTTCTCCACTATCACGGTAGCCTTTACATGGAGTAAACAAAAAGCCCAACTGAATGACTGCTGTTGTAAACAAAATCAAAATCAAACCAGGTTGATTACCTACCCATGTATCATTCAATAAGCTTGCTGAAAGAATGATAGAAAGTGCTGCAAATGTTAAGTCCACAGGCAAGCCAATGCCTATATCTCCAGCAATGTACATTGTCCCCTTTTTGTTTACTATCAGCCCTCTCAGAGCAGCGCTTAGAATTACTAAAAGCGCTGGAATCATTATCGTGCTCACTCAAAACCCCATCATTTTACGATTTGACGTCATTATATAGAAATAGTTGTTTGAAAAATAAGGTTTTCTAGCCGAAATGTACGAGTGTTCGTCATGGAAGCCTAACGCCCTGCTAAGTGGCGCTTACGACCGACTTTCCAAGTGCACTTAACTTCAAACCAAAACCGCCAAGCTTATGGCGTCCACTTGAGTAGTTTGTTAGGTGCGTTGCCTATTCTTCCACAACCTTTACCCACTGGCTTCGCCATTCTTGCGCTTCCATTGGGTCTGGCCAAAACTCTTTTTGCTTACTGATTAGTCCATCTTCAACGGTATGGAAAGTGATAGCACGCGCTTTTTGGACGCTATCTGTAATTGAAACATCAGTCACAACTGTTGCACCATCGCAAACCACCGAGTGTACTTCAAACTCCCAAATACCGTTTGCAGGGTAGAAAGAGTTGATAGAAGTAAAGTTACATCTACCAGTGATGAGCTCACCTGATTGAGGCCAGAAACCTTCAAAATTGGGGCTTAGCCATTCACTTGCTTTGGCAAAATCATTAGTTTTCATTGCATCCCAAAAAGCTAGGACAACTTCCTTTGAATTCATTATTTCCTCTGAGCACCTAACGCCTTGCTAAGTTGCAGCTAACGAACACAACACCCGAGCAAAGCCACGTAATCACTGAACTCAACCAAACCAAAATCGCCGAGCGTTAGCTGTCGACTTGAGCAATTTGTTATACGTTGACCCGATATTTGAGATCCTGCGCCTCATCCCCTGTCATGCCACGAAAACCCCAACAATGTGCTGGTTGCTCTTTGATTGTGATTTCAATGTCCACTGGCGAAATACCTAGCTCAGTTTCAATTCGATTGAAAAGTTCTTTAATTAATGCTTTCTTAGTATCCGGTTTCCTACCTTCCATCATGTTAATCTCGATTACTGTATATGAGTCACTTCTATCGGCAGGAAAATAGAAGTCTTCTTTATCGAGCGGAACAATTCGATGAGCACGCTTACTAGCTGGAAGCGTCAATATATCAGTCATACAAGACTGAATAACATCAGATAACTTTGCCTTAATTGGATTTAGTCTATCTCTAATTCCGTAGATGATTATCATCGTTTCTCCTTAAACGTATAACGCCTTGTTAAGTAGCAGCTAACTACCACCACACTCAAACAAGACCACCGTAATCACTAAACTCAAGTCAAACCAAAATCGCCGACAGTTAGCTGTCTGCTTGAACAATTTGTTATGCCCGCTCTAAACCTTTCAGGGAACTAGGTACTATTATTTTATGAAATGGAGTGACGAAGAACATATAGACCTTACCAAACACGTTATTCACATGAACCACGGTATTGGCGTGAACAATTGCGGTTTTCCCTTCAGGTTCAACAAGAAAAGAAACTCGAACATCAAGATGTTTATCACAGTCTTCTAATACAACTTCGTTCGCAGTTGAACTGACCAGTGTAAAAATACCGACTCGTTCACCTACTACATATTCTGAAGCTAATTTATCTCGGGGGAGATCTTGTAGACCACCCAAGTCTTTTAAACCGAGTTTTGATACAACTGAGTTTCTCATAGACATCAGAAAGGCAATCCAAGTAGGAGTTTGAGCTGCTATTTCTAGAAACACTTCAATAGCAGATTGGTTGTTATATGCTATTTTTTTCGAAAAGCTATCACAGAAATATGAGTTTTTTGAATACTCGCTCAATATTGATTTCTTAGGTATAGACATAAACTCCCCTCCAAAGGGCATAACGCCTTGTTAAGTAGCAGCTAACTACCACTACACCCAAACAAAGCCACCGTAATCACTAAACTCAACCAAACCAAAATCGCCAAACGTTAGCTGTCTGCTTGAACAATTTGTTATGTTTCGTTGCTCAATAACTCAGGCTTTAGCCTCTCTACCTCAGCACTCACTTCTCTATACTTTTGTTGATACTCTGCAGCAGCAACCGCGCAAGCCTCTGTATATCCATCACTGACTTTTGTACTTTTTCCGTCGAGCCAAGCCTTAGACTTCTCATGTTCACGCAGTTCTAGATCTGAGTAATGTTGTTTCAGAGTAAGGAGTGAATTAAGCCGAGATATTTCGTTTGCTTTTTTAGCTTCCGACCAAGTCCAACGTGTATACAAAACCGATATCAAAGCCAACATTAAAGCTAGGATTGAAATGTAATCTGAAATTTCCACGATAGGACTCCTCAATTGACACTAGTGAGAGAAACATAACGCCCGGTTAAGTGGTGAGTGACGCAACACCGAACTAAATTTAAAATCCGTAATCACATGAGCCAAAATTGACACCAAAAGTGCCAAGCGTTACGAATCCACTTGAACCGTTTGTTAGGAGTTTTCAATCTCCGCATCCCACATGTCAGTATCGCCATTAAACCTTTTGTACCAACTCCGTAGTGACATATTAGATACGCTATTGCTTTGTGCGCCCCACATTAGTGCTTCTGATATTTCAGCAAGTTCTGTATGCCTTTCAGTCGCATATGGCAATAATTTTTCAATTAAAAATAGAAGCCTAAAAATGTTTCTATGTTCTTGAGCTTCAAGTTTCTCTTGGGTGAGCAAATACAAAACTTGAGCAGTGAGAACAGGTAAAATTATACTCAAATTCTTCTTTCGCTTAAGCCAAACTCCCTCGACTAAACTAATGCCTATTGCTCTGGCTTGAGCACTTTGATTAAAATAATTGAGAGTCTTTTCTAGCAACTCAGCTTCATTTTTATCTTTAGCTTCCCTGAAGGTAAATACAAATTGAAGAATGGCTAAGAGCCAACCAGCAATTGCAATTAAAATTGTCCAGTTCATATAAGTTACCCGAAACTCCTAACGCTTTATAGACGGACCTATTCCGCACTTTCTCGCACGCTACCGCCTTCTATAATCATAGAATTGGTCTATGTTAGAGTATTATTACTGAAAAATCAGTTAGCTAAGTAGTATTAAACTTGTTGCTCATCACAAAAGCTTGAATTTTTCCGTCTAAGTTCGGATCTTACGCCTAAACTGATAAACTGTATGTATAAACAGTACTTAAGGTAGTGCCGATGAAATCTCCTTTTATGAATTACATTCGTGAATTTATGCGTGCTAGGCATTATTCAGAGCGAACCATTGATGCTTACCTTACCTGGATAGTTCAATACATTGTCTACCATAACAAGAAGCATCCTCGCGATCTTAATAGCAAAGATGTCGAGGACTTTCTTTCATATCTAGTGACGAGTCGAAACCTAGCGGCTCGTAGCCAAGCTGTCGCTCTCAATGCTTTAGTATTCTTATATAAACACATAATTGGAAACCCGATTGAGTTAGATATTCAATTCAAAAAATCACATAAAGGAAAAAAACTGCCTACGGTTCTAACAACGAAGGAAGTCACAAAGCTATTAGAAAACATTCCCGCTAACTATTTGCTACCGACACAACTGATGTATGGCTCTGGACTGCGTTTAATGGAGTGTTTAAGGCTTAGATATCAAGATATTGATTTTGAATATGGTGCACTTAGGATATGGCGAGCTAAAGGTAATAAAAACCGTATTGTTACATTGGCTAAAAGAGCTATTGCAAGCAATCGAACTACAGCAAAAAAATGTCATGAAGCTTTGGCAGCAAGATCTTAAGCAAAAAGAATACTCAGGTGTGTTTTTACCTAATGCATTAGCAACGAAATACCCCAACTCTAACAAAGAACTTAACTGGCAGTATTTATTCCCTTCGCTACGATTGGCCGTTGATCCTGCATCAAAGCGGCTCTATCGTCATCATATTAATGAGACGAGCCTTCAAAAAGTCGTCAAACAAGCGGTAAAAAAGGCGGGTATCAGTAAGTCGGTAAGCTGTCACACTTTGCGACATTCCTTTGCAACTCACCTTCTCGAAAGTGGTGCAGATATTCGCACAGTTCAAGAACAACTTGGCCATACGGATATTAAAACCACCCAGATATATACTCATGTAGTGAATCGTGGCGCTAGTGGAGTAAAAAGCCCACTATCCAACTTACTGTAGGCAATAAAATTTAGGCAATAAAAAAGGAGAGCAAATGCTCTCCTTTATCAAAGATCTAAACTGCTAATTAAAGAGCAGCTTTCGCTTTTTCAACTAGAACTGCAAATGCAGCTTTGTCGAATACAGCGATATCAGCAAGGATCTTACGATCGATCTCGATAGATGCTTTCTTAAGACCGTTGATGAAACGGCTGTAAGATAGACCATTTTGACGAGAAGCCGCGTTGATACGTGCAATCCACAGTTGACGGAATTGACGTTTCTTGTTGCGACGGTCACGGTAAGCGTATTGACCTGCTTTAGTAACAGCTTGGAAAGCTACGCGGTAAACACGTGAACGTGCTCCGTAGTAACCTTTAGCTTGTTTTAGAACTTTCTTATGACGTGCACGAGCTTGTACACCACGTTTTACGCGAGGCATTATGTCTCTCCTAAACTAAACGATTGATAAACTAAAAAGAATTAAGCGTATGGCAACATACGTAGAACTGCAGCAACTTCACATTTAGGAAGAATTGCATTCGGACGTAGTTGACGCTTGTTCTTAGTAGTACGCTTAGTCAGGATGTGACGTTTACCAGCGTGCTTAAATTTGATACCACCAGCTGTTTTCTTAAAACGCTTAGCTGCACCTTTGTTGGATTTCATCTTAGGCATGATGAAGAACTCCGCATTGTTGAGTTAATTAAACAATAGTAATTAGGCGAATAAAACCCTACCGTTTCCTTCTTTAGAAAGGGACGGCAAGGTTATATTACTTGCAAGCCGTAAATTACTTCTTCTTAGGGGCCAACACCATGATCATCTGGCGACCTTCAATTCTCGTTGGGAAAGATTCGACTACTGCAAATTCTTCAGTATCCGCTTTCAAACGATGTAGAACGTCAACACCGATGTCTTGGTGAGCCATTTCGCGGCCACGGAAGCGAATTGTTACCTTCACTTTGTTGCCGTCTTCAAGGAAACCAGTCAGGTTGCGTAGTTTTACCTGATAGTCTCCAATATCAGTTCCAGGACGGAATTTTATTTCCTTAATCTGAACCTGTTTTTGCTTTTTCTTCTGCTCTTTAGCAGCTTTGCTCTTTTCAAAGAGGAACTTACCATAGTCCATCACACGACAAACTGGTGGCTCGGCGTTAGGGCTGATCTCTACGAGATCCATACCAGCTTCTACAGCTGCATCTAGCGCTTCTTGAATCAGAACGACACCAACAGGTTCACCATCTGCACCTGTTAGACGAACTTCACGAATGCCACGAATCTCACCGTTTAAACGGTGCTGGTTTTGTTTGGCTCGGTTGTTGGCCACGTCTTCCGCCTTTAATAGGTTATTCCTCCAGATTGAGCTTACGGCTTGCGATTTCGGCTTGGATGTATGCGATAAAGTCATCCACTTTAAATTTACCTAAATCGTTGCCCTTACGAGTACGTACTGCAATTTCTCCAGCTTCCATTTCTTGGTCGCCACAAACAAGCATATACGGTACACGTTTCAAAGTATGTTCGCGGATTTTAAAGCCAATCTTCTCATTTCTCAAGTCCGCTTTGGCTCTAATTCCACTTTTTTGCAGTTTTTTCGTAATTTCTTGAACATATTCAGACTGTTTGTCAGTAATTCCCATAACAACAGCTTGCTCTGGAGCTAACCATGTTGGGAAGAAGCCTGCATATTCTTCAATTAGAATACCAATAAAGCGCTCTAGTGAACCTAAAATCGCGCGGTGAATCATAACTGGCGTGTGACGCTCGTTATCTTCGCCTACGTAAGTTGCCCCTAAACGCTCTGGTAGTGCAAAATCGAGCTGCACTGTACCACATTGCCAAGCTCGGTCCAAACAATCATGCAAAGTAAATTCAATTTTAGGTCCATAAAATGCACCCTCGCCTTCTTGAATCTCGTATGCGATGTCCATAGATTTAAGCGCAAGCTCTAAATCCGACTCTGCACGGTCCCACATTTCATCAGAACCAACACGTTTTTCAGGACGCGTAGATAGCTTAACAACGATATTGTCAAAACCAAACGTCTGGTATGTATCGTAGACCATTTCAATACAAGATTTCACTTCTTGCTGAACTTGCTGCTCGGTACAGAATACGTGTGCATCATCTTGTGTAAAGCCACGAACACGCATAATGCCGTGCAAGGCACCAGACGGCTCATTACGGTGACAAGAGCCAAACTCAGCCATACGCAACGGTAAATCACGGTACGACTTAAGACCTTGGTTAAAGATCTGGACGTGACCAGGACAGTTCATTGGTTTGATAGCGTATTCACGGTTCTCTGAAGAGGTCGTAAACATCGCTTCTGCATATTTGTCCCAGTGGCCAGAACGCTCCCAAAGTACGCGGTCCATCATCAATGGGCCTTTTACTTCTTGGTAATCGTATTCTGTTAGCTTCTCACGAACAAAGACTTCAAGATCACGGAAGATAGACCAACCATTGTGGTGCCAGAACACCATACCCGGTGCTTCTTGCTGCATGTGGAACAAGTCCAGATGTTTACCAATTTTACGGTGGTCACGCTTCGCTGCTTCTTCTAGGCGTGTTAGATGCGCCTTCAGTGCTTTCTTGTCGTGGAATGCCGTACCATAGATACGTTGCAACATCTTGTTGTCGCTGTTACCACGCCAGTATGCGCCTGCTACGTTCAGCAGTTTAAAGTGCTGGCAGAAGCTCATGTTTGGCACATGTGGACCACGACACATGTCGATGTATTCTTCGTGATGGTATAAACCTGGACGATCATCTTTAGAGACGTTTTCATCCAAGATTTCAATTTTGTAAGTTTCGCCGCGGCTTTCAAATGCGTCGCGCGCTTCTTGCCAGCTTACTTTTTTCTTAACCACTTGATATTTGGTTTTAGCAAGCTCTTTCATGCGCTTTTCGATCTTCTCTATATCATCTTGTGTTAGAGATTCTTCTAGATCGATATCGTAATAAAAGCCATTGTCGATCGTAGGACCAATCGCCATTTTTACGTCTGGGTACAATTGCTTAATCGCATGTCCCAATAAGTGAGCACAAGAGTGACGAACGATCTCTAGACCGTCTTCATCTTTTGCCGTGATGATTTCTAGGCTTGCATCATTTTCGATGAGATCACAAGCATCTACACGTTCGCCATCTACACGGCCAGCAATGGTTGCTTTCGCTAAACCAGGACCGATAGAAAGGGCAACATCTAGAGTAGAAACAGGGGCATCAAATGAACGCTGACTGCCGTCAGGAAGAGTAATTACAGGCATGTATAATCCTATTACAGTGGTCTTGCACACCAAGCAAGACTTGCATTAATGATTAACAACCTTACGCAGGGTAAGACTGTCACTATTTATAGAGAGAGTTGCGGTATTGAGTGCAAATACAGATGCACGCTTTAGCGCAGTGCGACATTGTAACTAATGAGTGTTAAATAACAATCGAATTCTATCTCTCGTCACATTTTTACTGTCCGGCGTCTTCATATGACGAGTCAATGACATAATAATGAAGATTGAATTACCAACCAGTTTTCCTATTATTAGTAGTGTAAGCGTTTTAATAGTGTGAGCGTTAAACGTCTTTGGCAACGCCTTACCCATTCAAGTAAACGGCATTTAGGTGAACAGTATGGATACTTTAGATTATTACGTCAGACTCAATAAAAACGGCCACGCCAATGTCTATCGCGATGGACACCTTCTACTAGGAAGTGAAGTGATTGAAATTGATAACATGCACGATGAAAACAACCATTTCAACTCAGAAGCAACGGCGATTATTCAACTGGCGAACGGACAGCGACTCGATGATATTAAGGTGCACGGCGAATAAGGTGAATGCTGAATAAGGTACATAGCGAATAAGGTACATAGTGAATAAGGTACATAGTGAATAAAAAAAGAAGGAAGCACTAGGCTTCCTTCTTCGGTTTTATACTCGCCAATTCACTATTTATAGGTCGATAACGTCAAACTCTACAAGTGGAGAGATATCCGCTTCATAGTCTACGCCTTCCACACCAAAGCCAAATAGCTTCAAGAACTCTTCTTTGTACTCAACGTAATCCGTTAGCTCTTTCAAGTTTTCAGAAGTAATCTGTGGCCATAGTGCCTCACAGTGCTTCTGAATGTCTTCGCGCAGTTCCCAGTCATCAAGGCGCAGACGGTTTTTGTCGTCTACTTCAGGTGCTGTGCCGTCTTCTTTATATAGACGCTGTGAGAACATACGGTGGATCTGTTCCATACAACCTTCATGAATACCTTCTTCGCGCATCTTCTTAAAGACCATCGCGATATATAATGGCATAACAGGGATTGCTGAACTTGCTTGAGTCACAACAGATTTAAGCACAGCAACGTTTGCACTGCCGCCCTTTTCTGCAAGCTTAGCGTTTAGCTCAGACGCAGCACGGTCTAAGTCCATTTTCGCTTTACCCAATGCGCCTTCCCAGTAGATTGGCCACGTTAGCTCTGTACCAATGTATGAGTAAGCGACAGTCTTACAGCCATCGAGCCAAGACACCAGCATCAGACAGTGCGTTAACCCACAATTCCCAATCCTCGCCACCCATAACGGTAACGGTATCTTTGATCTCTTCTTCTGTTGCAGGCTCAACGCTTGCTTCAATAATCGTGTCAGAGTTAGTGTCAACCGCGGTAGACGTGTACGTCTCGCCAATTGGTTTTAGCGATGAACGAATTAGCTCACCGCGTATCCGGTAACTTACGCACTGGCGATGCTAGTGAGTAAACCACCATATCAATTTGACCAAGGTCTTCTTTAATCAGATCGATAACTTTTTGTTTTGCTTCGTGAGAGAAGGCATCACCGTTAATGCTTTTTGCATACAGGCCTTCTTCTTTCGCCAACTTTTCAAATGCTGCCGAGTTGTAGTAACCCGCAGTACTCTGGCTTGCGCTCAGTCGCTGGCTTTTCGAAAAATACGCCGATTGTTGACGCACCACCACCAAATGCCGCAGCGATACGAGAAGAAAGGCCGTAACCACTAGAAGAACCAACGACAAGTACACGCTTTGGTGCATTAGCGATTGGGCCTTGCGCTTTGGTATAAGCAATTTGTTCTTTTACGTTAGCTTCACAACCTACTGGGTGAGTAGTAGTACAGATAAATCCACGAATTCGGGGTTTGATGATCATATTCAGTTCCTCAAAAAATCCTTGTTAGGATAAAAGGTTCAAAGACAAATCGCATCTTATTTCTGTCAAAACCCCTTAATTTCTAAGTGGTTGGAGCACTTTCAGAGCAAAAGACTCTTTTATTGAGATCAAAAGAAGAGCGCATAAGCGCCCTTCTTTGATTTACTGGTTACGTTTCTCGCACCGAGCGGAGTTATCCTCGGCAGGATTCAGTGATTAGGCCACACTATTTAACTTAGGCTTATTTTCACTGTGTGTTCTAACCTCTCTCAAATCATGGCTAAAGTGATCCACCTGAATCGCTTTATAACGCAATGCGTCCGCTGCGTTGATTTTGTCGACTTCTTCTTGTGTCAACACACCCGCTTCCAGAGCTTGAGCCAAGCGCTCGTTGAGCAAACCTTTTTTCGCTACCTTGCCCTCTTTTACACCTTTGAATAGTTTCTTCTCCAGATCTTGAATGTCGAACATCGCAATGAAAGCGCTCTCCATTAAGCCGATTTTGTCATCTTCTTTAGGTCCGATGTAACAAAGCTGAGTTAATCGATCACGCTGCGCACCCGGAATCATCATCGCTTTGGCGATATTCAGACCAATATCATCCGACGGTTTTTCAAAGTGATTACCAATTGGGAATAACAATCCTTTTAAAGTACGTCCTGCCCAACGTGCCGGGAAGTTGCGATACGCTTCATTCAAAGACGTCGCGGCATGATGCATACAGTGCTGAACCGCATAGTGGACAAAGTCTAGATCCGCACGCTGACGACCATCATCTTCATACTTTTTCAACGCCGCAGAAGCCATGAACAAATACGCCAATCCATCACCTAAACGCGCTGAGATCGTCTCTTTTCGTTTTAGGTCACCACCAAGCGTTAGCATGGCAAAATCCGCACTTACCGCTAAGGCTTTGCTAAGCCTTGTCAGATCTTTATAGTAGCGCTTCGTTGGGCCACTCATGTACGCCCCAACAAAAGCGGAGCCTGTTAACGCCGCACCAAATGCGCCAAAGGTATTTTTCGTCGCGTGGCCAATGTGCTTGAATAGTAACTTATCAAAGTCCGCCGACCCCTGCTTTTCATCTGGGTTTGCTGCCGCTTCCATCTCTTTTAACACGTAAGGATGACAACGTGTGGCACCTTGACCAAAGATCATTAAGTTACGGGTTAAAATGTTCGCCCCTTCCACCGTAATGGCTACTGGGATCCCAAGATAACTGGAGGCTAAATAGTTCATAGGGCCATCTTGAATCGCTCGCCCTGCATGAATATCCATGGAGTCATTTAGAATGGTACGCGCCATCTCCGTCATGTGGTATTTCGCAATCGCAGTGACAATGCCTGGCTTTTCACCCATATCAAGCGAAGTTGTGGTCATGGTACGCGTGGCTTCAAGCAGGTACGTCAAACCGCCAATACGGCCCATGGCCTCTGCCACCCCTTCAAACTTACCAATCGACATGCCAAATTGCTTACGCACATAGGCATACGCCCCGGTCGTTCGTGTTGTGAGGTGACCAATTGCCGTGCCCAATGCTGGCAATGAAATACCACGCCCTGCTGACAAACATTCCACCAGCATACGCCATCCACGACCTGCGTAATCAGCGCCGCCAATCAGCCAATCCATAGGAATAAATACATCGTTACCACGTGTTGGACCATTCATAAAGGCAAGATGAATAGGATCATGGCGCTCACCAATTTCCACCCCTTTATGGTTTGCTGGAATCAATGCACAGGTAATACCTAAATCTTCTTTCTCACCCATCAGTTGGTCAGGATCATGAAGTTTAAAGGCTAAGCCTAATACCGTCGCAACAGGGGCAAGGGTGATGTAGCGCTTGTTCCAGTTAAGGCGGATACCAAGTACTTCTTTACCTTCATGCTCGCCATAACACACAATACCTTTATCTGG
The DNA here is from genome assembly GCF_055808835.1 of Vibrio sp. GJ43-1. NCBI lineage: Bacteria > Pseudomonadati > Pseudomonadota > Gammaproteobacteria > Vibrionales > Vibrionaceae > Vibrio > Vibrio sp. GJ43-1. The sequence goes on from NZ_CM147884.1 coordinate 2,256,864, forward strand.
GATACCACCCGCATCGGAGCCAGCTTCTGGGCCCGTCAATGCGAAACACGGAATATCCGTTCCGTCTGCAAGACGTGGTAGCCAGTAGTCTTTTTGCTCTTGTGTTCCGTAATGGGACAATAGCTCACCGGGGCCCAACGAGTTAGGAACCATTACCGACACAGCCGCACTAATGCTTCGCGTTGCAATTTTGGTCACTATCGTTGAGTTCGCTAATGAAGAAAATTCACGACCGCCATATTCTTTGGAAATAATCAGTGAGAAGAAACGTTCTTTGCGTAAAAAGTCCCACACGTCTTTCGGAAGATCACGATCTTCCGTGACAATTTTATAGTCATCAAGCATCGCCAGTAGCGTTTCAAGCTCGTTGTCCATAAACGACTGCTCTTCCGCCGTTAGAGAAGGCTTGGGGTATTGATGTAGTGTTTTAAAGTTAGGCGTTCCAGAGAACAGCTCACCATCCCACCAAACACTGCCCGCTTCCATGGCCTCACGCTCTGTTGCGGATAGTGGTGGCAGTACTTTTTAAACATTTTAAACGCTGGGTCACTTACCCATTTTCTTCTTAGAGAGCTCATGTTACCTATCCTTTTGTTCACAATTTGTCTTGTTTTTAAAATAATTATTTAGGGTACAAACTTTGAGGTACAGCCCTTTCAACCATGGTTGAAAAGGGAAACACGTAAACAATTGTCGAGTTCAAAATAAAAAACTCAAGTTAACCATCTTGGCTATTCAGCAGCGACACCTGCAGCCAAGTACGGAATAATTTGATCGATGATCACTTCGGCATCGACATTTCTTTCAAATGAACTGTATGCTATTTCTGAAAGGGCTTGACTTGAAGCCATAGTAAAAACACACGTTCCTAGGGTGAAATGCAACCGCCAAAACAGCGTTTCGGGGGTTAACTGAGTATTCGCCTTTAACACCGATTGAGTAAACATTGCCAAGGTTTCGGTGTAACGCGTGGTAATAAACCAGCGTAAATGCCCTTGAACATCGGTATAGCCACGACCCACTAACAACATGAAGCGACTGGCGCCATTCGGCTTTACTTGATTCAAACTCAACAACGGCTGCTTCAGTGCAACAAACACTTCTTCCATCGTGTACGTGTCGCGATCATTAAGCTCATACAACGCTTTTTCTACTGCTGGCATAAAGGCTTCTAGATAACGATTCAATACCGCTCTTACTAACGTTTTTTTATCACCGAAATGATAGTTGACCGATGCCAAGTTCACATTCGCTTTGCTGGTAATCGTACGCAGGGATGTGTCGTTAAAGCCCTGTTCGGCAAACAATACCTCGGCTACATCTAAGATTTTGTCTTTGGTGGTTATCTTTGCCATTTCAATCATCCGTATAAAACATATGTTTGAATATACCCCTGCAACAGCAATATAACAAGTGATTAACATCAAAGAATTCAAAACTGGTTAGACCAGCGGTAAAAAAGGTCACGGAACATCAAACGGTTACAAAAAGAAATTTGTTTGATTTTTTTGAAAGGAAAAGGGAACTAACGCAAAAGAGGGGGTCTATTATTATGCAGTCAGTAATGAACCGATGAACACATTTCCACTGATTTTTCATTACTGGCGGCAATGCTGCTTTTTTCTTATAAACTCCTATATTTGTATGTGCCCAAACCACACTTGGTTTGGGCTTTTTTTTGGTTCCAGATTTTTATTTTACGGTGAAATTGTTAGCCCTCCCACAATGATTTAGTATCTGAAAACAACGACTTAAACCAAAGCACCACCGTATCAATGAGACGTGTAAAAAACGAACCTTGCTCAATACTCGACTTCGCTACGAGCGGCTCCGTCATGATCTCTTCAACGCCCACTCGCCACGTCACACTGCCAACAATATCGCCTTGTTTTACTGGTGCGATAAGCGGCGCATAGATCTCCACTTCTTTCGACAGCTCTCTGCCTTTCCCTCGCACATACGTGGCGTAGACATCTTGTTCAAAGCCGACCGAGAGATTCTTGCCCTCGCCTTTCCAGATTCGGACCGAGCGCTCATCACTATCGGCTACCGCCAACTGGTCGGTTTCATAGAAGCGGAAACCGTAATTAAGCAACTGTCTGGACGCCTCTACTCGCGTTTGTTTACTTGGCGTCCCCATCACAACAGAAATCAATCGCATCTGCCCTTCTGTCGCAGAGCTAACCAAACTGTAACCAGCCTCTGATGTATACCCCGTTTTCCCGCCGTCCACATTGAGTGAGTTGTCCCACAATAAACGGTTTCGGTTATATTGCTTAATATCCGCCCAAACAAAGCGTTTTTCCGAGTACAGCTCGTAAACCTCTGGTACGTCTTCAATGATACGTTGCATCAAGATGGCCATATTTTGTGGCGTAGTATGAATCCCTTCACCATCAAGTCCGTGGGCGTTGATAAACTCTGTACTGCTCATTCCCAGCGACAGTGCCCATTGATTCATTAATGCGACAAAACCACTCTCTGTGCCCGCTACGTGTTCAGCTAACGCAACAGCGGCGTCGTTACCAGATTGTATGATCAGTCCTCGCATCAAATCTGCTACTGTGACGTTGTCACCAGGCTTAATGAACATTTTGGACGAATCTGGGAATTTTACCGACCACGCATTTTCACTCACGGCGACTTTACTGTCCCAAGATGTTCGCCCTGATTCAATTTCTTTGCCCACGACGTAAGCCGTCATCAGTTTTGTCAGGCTTGCAGGTGCTAACGCTCCATCTTGATTCTTACCCACTAAAATTGCGCCAGATTGGTAGTCCATCAGCACATAGCCTTTCGCATTTAATGTTGGTGGGTTTGGTGTCACCAACGCATAAGCGGTAGCAGACGAACACAAAGTCATAGATGCTAATAGCAGTGACAATGATTTATTCATCTCACTTACTCCTTAAATTATGGTTGCTCCACTGGTTTTCGATAGAGGAAATGCGGCATCGCTTGATGTTATAAAGTCATCGAGTTCTGAATGGAGCAGATAAATGAGTCCCCTCTCATCAAATTAGTTGAAAATCAGTTATTTCACATGGTTTTTTTGTAAGATTTATTACGACGTCAAGTGTTGGAAAAATGCGAAGAGACAAAGTAGCAGGGTTTAGGTCGGCGCTAGAGAAAATGGCGTGCTTTCGTGGAATGAAATCACCCAAAGGAAACATTTTAAGCTAGGTGCAACGATCTTATTGGCAATCTAAGTACGCAATCGCCGAGCCAGCCTGCTTTTTAGCTAAATACATGGCTCTGTCCGCTATCGCAATCGCATCTGTTGTGCACCACTGCGACTCTTTACACAGCGTCACACCAATACTTAAGCTCACATCAATCTCTTTACCGTCACTGGTCTTAAAGCGGTGAGAAAAAACTTGTAACAAATGTTCAGCGATACTTCGAGCATGGGGCTGGTTTTTAATTCCTTTCATCACAACAAGAAATTCATCGCCTCCTAGCCTCGCGATAATGTCTGACTGACGAGTAAAATCATTAATTCGTCGCGCCAATTCTATTAGGATTTCGTCGCCCGTCGTATGACCATATTGATCATTGATAAATTTGAAATTATCGACATCCAAATAAAGAAAGGCTATCGATTGAGTAAAGCTTTCGCTATCGTTGATGAGGGTTTGCAAACGGCGATCAAGTAATCGACGGTTAGGTAAGTTAGTTAATGGATCTAGGTTCTGCTCTTCGATAACTTTCATCTCTCGGGCTTTGCGCTCCGAGATATCCCTAACCACCGCCAATAAGTAACAAGACCCATTATGCTCTACCATATTGACACTTGCTTCTACAGGTAGCTCGGTACCATCTTTTCTTCTATGCGTCGCTTCAATATATTTGTTGCGCTCTACCTTCATGCTAGATACATGATCTTTCCATGACAAAGAGGGAGTAAACAACGGATTAATGTCTGGCACGCTTAAACGCAGCATTTCAGCCTTAGAGTAACCTAAGCGCTGATAGGCGAGCTCATTACAGTTGAGAATTTGTCCTGAGGCGGGGTCCACCACATAAATGGCATCGTTTGACTTGAGTACCAGTTGCTCCAATAGCAGCTCGCCAGCCTGAGACTGACGTTCGATTGATAGATCACGAATTTGAGCGATAAACTGCGTCACCAAACCATCCTCATCGCGCTGGGCTACAATACAAAGCAACGCATAAATAATATGCCCTTGCTTATGTTGGTAACGTTTTTTAATCTCTACCGCTTCATTAGGATGCTGGTCGAGTTTTCTACGAATAACCTTATTAAGCTCTCTATCATCTGGATGAGTAATCACGACGTGATCAGACATAATTTCAGTTCGGGTATAACCCAATAGACTCAGCAGCGCTTGATTAACATAGTCAAGCTTACCTGACGAGTCGGTGATGATCGTCGGTACTGACGTTACATCAAATAGTTTCAATATTGCACTATTCAAATTGAGTGTACTCTTATCAATCACTTCCTTATCACCTCTTACGGCATCCGTTCCGCATCTATCGGCTTAAACTTACATGGCTCAAACTGACTGACATTTAATGCTCTCGTGCTCATCACATTTTAATGTTTGACTAACTGTCCTGTTGGTTAACTGCCGACGTAAAAGATATCGACATAAATAAACCGTAATCTTCTATATTGAAGCGTGTATTTCATAAAATTCGAATCATTGGCTTGCCATTATTTACAAATTACTCAAAATTGAGACAGATCAAACTCCTGTTTGATTACTCATTTCGAGGCATATATTCCACGTTCCTTATGCAATAGCATCGCGCCTCTCCTATTCTTGGGCTCGCTATGCACACTCAAACAGACCACAAAATCAATATTGTTAATCAGCAACTTAACAATAAAGCCAATCATAACGCGGCCACCAGTACGCTTATTTCTTGCAAGCCCAGCATTTGTCGTAAGCCCAACTTAACCGAGGCGACTAAAACGCTCATTACTCAAGTAAAAGCTGAACTGCCGCTATACGATGAGTCCACATTCAAATGTGGCCCTGATAACTCATGCATAGGCTGTCCCAAAAAACTATTGGAATTGGTTGAAACGGAAGTGAGTTATTGGGAGTCAGCACTAGATCGCGGCATCACACCTAATTTTGAAGAACTGCGTCGTTTTGGAAAACTGTGCCACAGCGTCAGACGCGGTCTCATGCGTAATGGACTGGTTAAAAATAACAATTAGCCTAACCATTAAAATGCCGTGAAATGATCACGGCATTATAGTCTACCCAATCTCATCTCCCACCGTACAAACGTGCTTTCACTCATCTCTGCTATAAATAAACAATATCATTGAAATTTATTCCAATTTTGTCCGGTCGAGTGTCATAAGCTTCATGATTTTTAAGAATTTTGCGTGTGTGTTGATCTGAAAGCAAACTCACTATTGATTCTGACACACTAACCTTTAGTATCTTTTAGTAACAATTCGGCATGGTTTGCCACCCTATTCACAATGGATGATAAAATGAATAAAAAGACATTCAGCAGTTTTGCATTGAGCACTATCCTCGGTCTTGCGCCTTTTCAACTCTACGCACAAGATACCAATACATCGCAAAGCAATTCCTCCGATATCAGCTGGAGCGCGGTAGTAAAAGAAGCGAAGGGACAGACAGTCTACTTCCATGCATGGGGGGAGCCAAGAAATCAACCGCTATTTGCAATGGGCTGGGCAACAAATCCAACAGCAATATGGTGTCACATTTAATCATGTTAAAGTCACGGATATCGCTGAAACCAGTGCGCGATTATTAGCCGAGAAAGCCGCAGGGAAGAATAAAAACGGCAGTGTTGATATGGTGTGGATCAATGGCGAGAACTTTAAGTCCATGAAAGAAAATGCACTTCTTCATGGTCCATTTGTCACATCACTACCAAGTTGGCAATATGTCGATAAATCATTACCTATCGATATTGATTTTTCAGTACCAACCGACGGACTTGAAGCACCTTGGGGAGTGGGTCAACTGGTTTATATCCATGATACAGCGACGCTCAACAATCCACCAACTTCATACTCAGAAATGCTCAACTACGCACAAGCGTATCCCGGCAAACTCAGCTACCCTAAACCACCAGAGTTCCATGGCACCAGCTTCTTAAAATCATTACTGATTGAGTTAACTGAAAATGATCCGTCTTTAGCAAAACCTGTTGCGGAGGCGGACTTTGCTCGGCGTCACTCAACCACTATGGGCGTATCTCGACGCATTTCATAAGGTCGCTTGGCGTGGCGGCAAACAATTCCCGGCAGGTACCGCTGAAACGCTACAGTTGCTTGATGATGGGCAGCTTGATTTAGCGATTACGTTTAACCCCAATGCGGTTTTTTCTGCTCAAGAAAGCGGCACATTAAGCGAAACCACCGCCGTCTACGCTTTCGATAATGGTGCACTATCTAACATTCACTTTCTTGCAATTCCATGGAATGCAAAGGCACAAGCAGGCGCACAGGTTGCCATCAACTTCCTACTCAGCCCAGAAGCACAGTCTCGCAAGGGTGACATTACCGTATGGGGCGACCCTTCAGTGCTAGAAACGCAGTATTTACAAGGCTCCGCTGCCAAAAGTCAGCAATTCAAGTCGGTAGCAGAACCGCATCCAAGTTGGCAAGCCGCTCTCGAACAAGAGTGGCTAAAGCGTTATGGTAGCTAGTTCACGATGCTAAGACTGTTGTACGGCCTATTAGTCGTTGTCTGCATACTACCAACCATACCCGGATTGCTGGGTGTGGTGGTGGCATCACTTGGCTACATTCCACCATTGAACCTGCATGCATTTTCTTTGGATGGATTTAGCCAAGTATTCGTCTGGCAAGGCGTTGAAACGTCGCTATTGCTGACCTTATTCACGACACTCGTCAGCAGCTACCTTGCCTGCGCGTTGACCTTTTTTATCTTAGAGTCCTGCTGGAATCGTCCAATCTGGAACAAAATCGAACTGGCACTGTCTCCGCTGCTTGCTATGCCGCATGTGGCTTTCGCCATCGGGTTCGCGTTTTTATTTGCGCCAACTGGATTTGGTATTCGCATGCTCATCGAGTTTTTCGACATCAACCTACATTCCGACGCCGAGGCTCGCGCTTGGCTTATTAAAGACCCATATGGTGCGGGTCTAACGCTCATGCTGGCCTTAAAAGAAGTGCCTTTTCTACTCCTAATGAGTATCCCTATTGTTAAACAGCTTAAAGTTCAGGAAACGATAAAAGTCGCGTCGGCGTTAGGCTATCGTCATCATGCGACATGGTGGAAGGTCATCATGCCTCAATGGTTTAACAAAATGCGTTTCCCCATACTTGCCGTCATCGCATACAGCTTATCCGTCGTTGATGCGGCGTTAGTACTTGGTCCAACTAACCCACCGACCTTTGCCGTACTGGTTTGGCAGTGGTTCAATGACCCCGATCTACAGCTGTTGCCTCGCGCTTCAGCAGGCGCCGTCATGTTATTTATGATGGCGTCACTTTTCATCCTGCTAGCCAGACTAATCGAACACGCAATCTGCAGCTATGCAAAGCAATGGCAATATTCTGGGCGCAAGGCGCCTCGCCTCCCCGGCAGAGCGATTATTCTAGCCATCATCACGCTTTCGCTTACCATTGTTCCGCTTATAATCACTTGGAGCTTTGCCCTGCGGTGGCGCTTTCCTGATATTTTACCAAGCCGTTTTACCTTACGATTTTGGCAATATGAATGGCACGGTGTACTCGACGTTTTGTCGCAAAGTTTATCCATCGCTTTGGTCTCTGCCACTCTTGCCCTTTTCTTTGCAGTGATTGGCCATGAATATCGACTCCGTTATCGATGGCAAATCCCGGGATATGTCATTGCCATCCCTATGCTGATTCCACAGTTAAGCATTTTGTTCGGATTACAAATTATGACGCTGGTTGTCAGCGATGGCAGTTACGCATTCTGGGTCTGTTGGTCTCATGTGTTTTTTGCTTTTCCCTTTGTGTATCTTTCATTAGATGGCCCCTGGCGCAGTTACAATGAAAAATTAACTCAAGTGTCACTAAGCCTTGGCAAGGGCCCTGTTTACACCTGGATGCACGTAAAACTGCCACAGTTACTGCCTGCCATCATCTTTGCTTGGGCAGTTGGAATGAGTGTCAGTTTAGCTCAATACCTGCCAACACTGGTTCTCGGGGCGGGGCGCATTTCTACCGTCACCACCGAAGCGGTTGCGCTGTCGAGCGGTTTTGACCGCCGTGTCACCGCCATTTATGCGCTTTTCCAAGCCCTGCTTCCACTACTCTTTTTTACTCTGGCCATACTGGTCAGTCGGTTAAATACTCGTTATCGAAAGGTTCGAGTAAAAGGATTACGACTCAATGACGCTTTCTCTAGAAAACCTCACCATCTGTAAGAGTGATGGCGAGGTGCTGTTTTCTAATTGCAACATCTCGATTCAACCGGGAGAAATTGTGACCTTAATGGGCCCGAGTGGTTGTGGGAAATCAACGCTGCTCGATGCTGTCGCTGGGCACCTAAGTGCTGAATTCACATACACTGGACGCGTTATTCTAAACGATCAGGCTATGGATGCTCTCGCTCCCCATGAAAGGCGTGTCGGCATATTATTTCAAGATGATCTGCTATTCCCTCACCTTAATGTTTGGGAAAACTTGGCATTTGCACTTCCCAATGCAATAAAAGGCAAAGACCGCAAAAAAGAGGCATTAAGCGCGCTTAATGCCATAACGCTGACACAACTTGCCCACCATTACCCTGAACAGTTATCAGGCGGACAACGTGCACGAATCAGCTTAACAAGAATGTTGCTTGCAAAGCCAAAAGTCGCGCTACTTGACGAGCCTTTTAGTAAACTTGATAAGGCGTTACGCAGCCAATTTCGAGACTGGGTGGTCACGCAATTACATGACGCCAATATTCCCGCGTTAATGGTTACTCACGACAAGGACGACATTCCATTAAATAGCCGAGTCTATACTTGGCCATGGGAGGCTCACACACATGCTTGATAGACTCAGTATTAAGGTTATACGCTGGCCGTTGTCAAAATGCGCCGACGCACTCAATCATTTCGATATCACGGCAAATCAGATCACCCTGTTCGGCTTTGCTCTCGGCTGTCTAGCCTTCCCCGCCTTGGCATTGGAACAGTATACTGTCGCACTGATGTTCATCTTACTCAATCGGATCTGTGACGGGTTGGACGGCGCACTCGCACGTATTCAAGGTATCTCGGATGCGGGTGGTTTTCTCGATATTAGCCTCGATTTTTTGTTTTATTCTCTCATCCCTTTCGGATTTGTTGTTGCCAACCCTGAAAGCAATGCCATCGCTGGCGCGTTTCTTATTTTCTCTTTTATCGGTACTGGTTCAAGCTTTTTGGCGTTTGCTGTAATGGCAGGAAAACAGGGCATAGAAAACCCAGTTTATCAGCACAAATCCTTATACTATATGAGTGGACTAACCGAAGGCACTGAAACCATTGCTTGCTTCGTGCTGTTTTGTTTATTCCCGCAACATTTTGCCATTATTGCTTATGTTTTCGGCTGCGCTTGCTGGTTTACCACATTCACTCGTATTTACTCCGGATTTCACACGCTTAAAGACCCAAAGAGCCAAGTCCCTGAGAATAAAAAAACTAAGAATAATCAGCAATAATGAGATGGGGCTAACGGTGACATCGCCTCAACCCTGCATTAATATGATAAAATTAACGTTAGTATTTACATTGAAAAAACGAAGGATTTACTATGTCTTCTGATTACACGGGTTCTAGCTCGGCGTATGCACGCCAAGAAAGCGGCTACCGCGAAAAAGCATTAAAGCTCTACCCATGGGTATGTGGTAACTGCGCTCGTGAGTTTGTTTATTCAAACCTTCGTGAACTTACGGTTCACCATAAAGATCACGACCATACGAACAATCCCAACGACGGCAGCAACTGGGAACTCTTGTGTCTGTATTGCCACGATCATGAGCACTCAAAGTACACCGACCACGATCGTTACGGCAGTGAAGTCAAACCGGGTCAAGATGAGCATGAAGGTGCCACTCATAACCCGTTCGCTGATTTAGCGAAAATGATGAAAAAGTAAGGTAGATACCATACTAAAAAACGAATAGTAGATAATAAAAAAGGATACCAGTCGGTATCCTTTTTTTACTTAGAGAGGCTTGTTAAACGTCGTATGTCGTTGACGCTGTATCGCCACCAGTACTCGATCCAGTTTGTGTGGAAGAACTCACCACGTGGACGGTCTGTGCGCTCGTAAGTGTGAGCACCGAAGTAGTCACGTTGAGCTTGCAGAAGGTTCGCTGGAAGACGAGCGGTTGTGTAACCGTCTAGGAACGAAAGTGCAGAGATAGTACATGGCATTGGGATACCAGACTCTAGTGACTTCGCAGAAACCTTACGCCACGCTGCTAGGCTGCTTTGTAGGATGTTCTTGAAGTACTCATCAGAACCTAGGAAGGCGATGTCTGGGTTTGCTTCGTACGCATCACGGATGTTGCCTAGGAAAGCAGAACGGATGATACAACCGCCACGCCACATTAGCGCAACGTTACCGTAGTTTAGATCCCAACCATTTTCGTTCGACGCTTCACGCATTAGCATGAAACCTTGAGCGTAAGAAATAATTTTAGAAGCCAGTAGTGCTTGGCGTAGTGCATCAACCCACTCTTGCTTGTCGCCTTCAACTGGAGTGATTGTCTTCTCAAACAATGCTTCAGCTTCAACACGTTGGTCTTTCAGTGCAGATAGACAACGAGAGAATACAGACTCAGAGATTAGTGTTAGAGGAATACCTAGATCTAGTGCGTTAATACCCGTCCACTTACCAGTACCTTTTTGGCCAGCCGTGTCGAGGATCTTCTCAACTAAAGCTTCGCCGTCTTCATCTTTGTAGCCAAGGATGTCAGCTGTGATTTCAACTAGGTAGCTGTCTAGCTCAGTCTTGTTCCAGTCAGCGAATACTGCTTGCATCTCGTCAGAAGACATACCTAGGCCATCTTTCATGAACTGGTACGCTTCCGTGATAAGCTGCATGTCACCGTATTCGATGCCGTTGTGTACCATCTTAACGAAGTGGCCTGCACCGTCGTTACCAACCCAGTCACAACAAGGCTCACCAGCGTCAGTTTTTGCAGAGATACCTTGGAAGATTGGCTTAACCGCTTCCCAAGCTTCAGCCGCACCACCTGGCATGATTGAAGGACCAAAACGTGCACCTTCTTCACCACCAGATACACCAGTACCGATAAAGTGAATACCTTTCTCACGACAATGCGCGACACGGCGGTTGGTATCTGGGTAGTTAGTGTTACCACCATCAATGATGATGTCACCCTTGTCTAGAAGCGGGATTAGGTTTTCGATAAACGTATCTACAACGTCACCAGCACGGACCATAAGCATCACTTTACGTGGCGCTTCTAGCTTCTCAACTAGCTCTTCTAGAGAGTAAGCACCAACAATGTTCGTCCCTTTCGCAGGACCTTGTAAAAATTCATCAACTTTGGCAGCAGTACGGTTATGCGCCACAACTTTAAAGCCGTGATCGTTCATGTTTAGGATAAGGTTCTGACCCATTACGGCCAAACCAATAACACCAATATCACCTTTCATCATTCTCTCCATCAATTCGGCAACTTAACTTGCTGCGATTAAGTTTTATTTAACTTCATACAACCAAAGCAAACGGCTCTGATCGTTAATTTTATTTAAGTTTACAGCTCACAATAGTCTGTGTCTGTGAGGTTTTTACATGGGAAGCGCCAAGCTCGGCCGTCGTCATGCAATAACTTGTCGCACTCTTTTGGTCCCCAAGTGCCACATGCATAGCCATACAACGCTTGCGGTCCCTGCTTATAATCTAAGATTGGCTGAACAAACTCCCAGCATGCTTCTACGGCATCGCTGCGGGCAAATAGCGTGGCATCACCATTCAGCGCATCCAACAATAAGCGTTCGTATGCGGTTAGCATCTGAGTCTCTTGCAATGAAGCGTAGTGGAAATTCATCTTCACTTCTTTGGCGTTAAACCCAGCACCGGGCTCTTTCAAGCCAAAACTCATTTGAATGCCTTCATCTGGCTGAATACGAATAATGAGCTTGTTCTCAGGTGCATTTTTGCCAAAAACAGGATGTGGTGTTTGTTTGAAGTGAATCACGACTTCAGTCACACGTGTAGGCAAACGCTTACCAGACCGAACGTAAAATGGCACACCATTCCAACGCCAGTTGTCGATAAACATTTTAAGGCCCACGTACGTTTCCGTTCTTGAATCGTCCGCGACGCCATGTTCGTCTCGGTAACTCGGTAGAAACTGTCCGCGTACATTGGACTCGGTATACTGCCCTAGTACGAGGTTGTCGCGTAAGTCATCATCAGATAACGGACGAAGACACTGCAGCACTTTTACTACTTCATTACGAATAGCATCGGCATTGATTTGCGCTGGCGACTCCATGCCCACCATTGCTAAAACTTGCAACAAGTGGTTTTGGAACATGTCACGAACTGCGCCAGAACCGTCGTAGTAACCACCACGTTCTTCTACACCAAGGAACTCAGCGCCAGTGATTTCGACATAATCCACATACTGATGGTTCCAAAGTGGTTCAAACATCGCATTCGAGAAACGCAAAACCAGCAGGTTTTGAACCGTTTCTTTACCTAAGTAGTGGTCGATACGGTAGATTTGATGCTCTTGGAAATGCTCATGAATCTCTTTATCTAATTTACGAGCAGAAGCAAGATCGTAGCCAAATGGTTTTTCGATAATAAGACGCTTCCAGCCATCCGCTTCACTGTTAAGACCGTGAGCCGCTAGACTTGCAGGAATAATGCTGTAAAGGCTTGGCGGTGTCGCCAAATAGAAAAGCGTATTACGTTGTTCAAAACCATACTGGTTGGCAACGTCATCAAGACGGGTTGCCAGTTTTGCGTAATCTTGAGTATCCGATGTATCAATCGCTTGATAATGAAGGTGGTTGCAGAATGCTTCTAGCGTTTCCGGTTCCGTTTTCTCCATTTCTTGCAATGACTTTTTAAGCTTTTCTCTATAAGACTCGTCACTGTATTTTGTGCGGCTTACACCAAGAATAGCGAATGATTTTGGCAGCTGTTTGCTGGCAAACAAATGGTAAAGTGCAGGGATCAACTTACGGTAAGTCAGATCACCTGAAGCACCAAAAATAACGATGCTGCTGTTTTCAGGGATTACCATCTTTTTTCCTTAGACAATGGGGGCAATTGTTTAGCGGACGCAATGTTAACAGCGTGCTAGACAAAAAGAAAATAACTTTTACCTATCCAAATAATAGGCAAATTCACTCAATTTATGACATCTGACCACTAGACCGCAAACGTTTCACTCACCATATAAAACTGAACTCATTAGAAACAGCACATTCCATGCGACTTAAGGGCTCTGGCTAGAGGAAAATCAAACCGTTGCCAAAATTTACAAACAAATAATAATAAAATCCAAATTTTAACAATATAATAGAAAGGTCAATCGACGAATAGCTATAAGAAACAGTGAGACAGTCAATATGCTTTCAATTTTCGAAATCTACAAAATCGGCGTCGGCCCCTCAAGTTCCCATACCAATGGGCCTATGATCGCCGGATATGAATTTACTCAACTACTTACGTCTGCGCTAGACAGCGTCGATCGAATTCAAGTCGATTTATATGGTTCGCTTTCGCTCACTGGCATTGGTCATCATACCGACCGCGCAACTATCCTCGGATTATTGGGTAACAAACCTGACACTATTAAAATCACCAGTGCCAATGAAGCGATGCGCGCCGCGATTAAAGAAGGTAAGCTGGCGCTGTCTGGTGAACATAATATCAATTTCAACTTCAAGAAAGACATTATCTTCCACGAAGAGAACCTGCCATTACATGAAAATGGCATGACTATTTCAGCTTTTGATGCCGACGGAAACCGCCTGGCTTTCGAAACCTACTATTCCATTGGTGGCGGATTTATCGCGACCGAGGACGAACTAAAATTCGGCAAAAAAACCCAAACAACAGAGGTTGAGTTTCCGTTTTCTAGTGCGGATGAGATGCTTGAGAAAGCAGAGAAAAGTGGCATGAGCTTAGGCGGCTTCATTCTTCGTAATGAGGTGTCATTCACGAGTATGGAAGACATCGACGCCAAGGCAGAACAAATCTGGCGCGTCATGATGCGTTGCATGGAGCGTGGCTTTGAAACCGAAGGAATCTTAGACGGTGGCCTTAATGTCACTCGTCGTGCGCCGAATCTACTGAAAAAATTAGAAGCCAATGCGGCCATAGAAAATGACCCAATGGAAATCCTAGACTGGATTAACCTGTTTGCGTTTGCGGTAAGCGAAGAAAACGCGGCGGGTGGACAAGTGGTCACCTCCCCGACCAATGGTGCCGCGGGTGTAATTCCGGCGGTATTGATGTATTACCATCGCTTTATTAAAGAGCTCGACACAAAACAGTTGAAAGACTTTCTTGCCGTCTCTGGTGCTATCGGTATTTTGTACAAGACCAATGCCTCAATCTCTGGTGCTGAAGTGGGTTGTCAAGGCGAAGTCGGTGTTTCATCGTCCATGGCTGCTGCAGGCTTAACCGCGCTTCGTGGTGGCAGTAACGAGCAAATCTGTATTGCGGCGGAAATTGCCATGGAGCACTCACTTGGCATGACCTGTGACCCAATTGGCGGTTTGGTTCAAGTGCCATGTATCGAACGAAATGCGATGGGTGCAATGAAGGCAATTAACGCCTCTCGCATGGCACTAAAGCGCACCAGCAAATGCCTTATCTCGCTAGATAAAGTGATCGAGACGATGTACCAAACGGGAAAAGACATGCATAAGAAATATCGTGAAACGTCACAAGGGGGACTTGCGCTTATTCACCTTGCACCGCCGTGCGAGTAGTGTTTTGTTGACATAGGTAAAAATAAGAAAGGCGGCCCACAGCCTGGCCGCCTTTTTCAGAACATATTGTGAGTCATACTACTTAGCAATCAGATCTTGATACGCAATCGTCTTACCTTGTGGCTTCTCATTGGCCAATTTAGCTTTAGGAGATCCCGGTTGGGCTAACCAATATTCTCTGCCTTTTTTCTCATTGAGTTTAGGACCACACTCTCCCTGTACGCCGCTACGCTCTAAACGTTTGAGCACTTTATCTTGCGCTGCTGCGAGTCCATCTAACGCTTGCTGAGGCGTTTTCTCGCCACTTGCCGCTTCAGAAACATATTGCCACCAAAGTTGCGCCAGTTTCGGATAATCAGGAACGTTAGTTCCAGTAGGCGTCCATTGCTTGCGCGCATCGCTGCGATAGAACTCAACGAGACCACCTAGCTTCGGTGCAGCATCTGTCATGGCTTGTGAGTTAATATCCGACTCACGAATTGGCGTTAACCCCACTAATGTTTTCTTTAAGCTCACTGACTTCGACACCACAAACTGAGCATACAACCACGCCGCTTGACGGCGATCAAGTGGTGTACTGTTCAAGAACGTCCAAGAACCCGCATCTTGGTAGCCCAATTTCATCCCTTCTTCCCAGTATGGTCCTTTGGGAGAAGGTGCCATGCGCCATTTCGGTGTCCCATCTTCATTGACAACTGGTAGCCCTGGTTTGGTCATATCAGCCGTAAATGCAGTATACCAAAATATTTGCTGCGCGATGGACCCCTGAGCAGGTACTGGGCCAGCTTCACCGAAGGTCATACCTTGAGCTTCTGGTGGCGCGTACTGCTTCAGCCAATCTACGTATTTTGTCGTAGCATAAACGGCAGCAGGGCCATTGGTTGCGCCACCTCGAGCCACATCCGACCCAACAGGGCTACACCCTTCCAATCGAATACCCCACTCATCCACTGGTAAGCCATTAGGTAGCCCTTTGTCACCTGCCCCTGCCATTGAGAACCACGAGTCGGTAAAGCGCCAGCCTAATGATGGATCTTTTTTTCCATAATCCATGTGTCCGTATACGCGCTCCCCATCGATCATTTTAACTTTTTCACTGAAGAACTCAGCGATGTCTTCATAAGCAGACCAATTCAACGGCACTCCTAACTCATAGCCATATATCTCTTTGAATTTGGCTTTAAGATCATCGCGTTCAAACCAATCGGCACGGAACCAATAAAGGTTAGCAAATTGTTGATCCGGCAATTGATAGATTTTGCCATCGGGGCTCGGTAGTAAAGTCGATGCCAATAAAGTCAGGGAGATCGAGGTACGGGTTAGTCACACTTTTGCCTTCACCCGCAATAAAGTCCGAAATAGGAACCACTTTGCCATAGCGAACATGAGTACCAATCAAATCCGAATCATTAATATAACCATCATAGATATTTCGATCCGTTTGCATCTGGGTCTGCAATTTTTCGACCACATCCCCTTCCTGAATCAAGTCGTGATTAACCTTAATTCCGGTAATTTCATAGAAAGCCTTCGCCAGCACTTTCGCTTCATATTCATGGGTGGTGATCGTTTCTGAAGCAACATTAATTTCCATTCCTTGAAACGGTTTTGCAGCATCAATAAACCATTGCATTTCTTTAGTTTGCTCATCAGTACTTAGCGTTGATGGCGTAAACTCTTCATCCATCCACTTCTTCGCTGCCGCCATATCTGCATAAGCCTTTGGTGACAACGCCGCAAACATTAATGACAATGAGATGCACGTGGCGAGATAAGGTTTATTTATATCCTTTTTCATTATTATTTTACTCCGTTTTTGAGTGTTTACGTTACAACTTACTACGCAATTAATGGACACAGTTCCAATCACCTTTCTATAAACGTTGTGCCTGTGTCGGTTATTACAGCATTAGCAGCACCGTCAGTTGGCGATGCAGATAATTTCAGTTAAACTTATTTGTTAAAATATTCATTCCTATTGGTCATTAGCCATCTCATTTTTATCTAGACAATAACGAATGACTAATTTCATGAAATGAATTTATTCACCCCCATTTCAATACCGTGCTCAGCCACAAAATCGAAATTGAAAATGGAACCCAAATAGACAGTTCGGTTGCGCCGATAAATCCTAAATGAATATAAGCGGCGCTGAGTAGTCCAATAAAAAGCCTGTCTCCTCGAGTGGTACTGATCGGCAAAAATCCTTTTCTTTCAATACAGGGTGATTTCACTTCCAGTATTGTCATCGTTAATAGAATCGACGCTATCCCTAAAAAAAACATCGCTGATGGTGTTGTCCATGCCATCCAATTCATCATACTTCTCCTGTTAAACTCGACCCAATGCAAACCCTTTCGCCACATGGTTTCGTACAAACCAAATTACAAGTATTCCGGGTAAAATCGTTAGTACGCCAGCGGCAGCCAACACTCCCCAGTCAATGCCCGAAGCACTGACCGTTCTCGTCATAACAGCAGAGATTGGCTTTGCATCCACCGACGTTAATGTCCGAGCCAACAGCAGTTCGACCCAGCTAAACATAAAGCAGAAAAATGCCGTCACACCAATCCCAGAGCGAATCATTGGTAAGAATATTTTCGCGAAAAATTTGGGGAAACTATAGCCATCAATATAGGCGGTCTCATCAATTTCTCTTGGGACCCCAGACATGAAGCCTTCCAATATCCACACAGCAAGAGGGACATTAAATAAACAATGAGCTAGCGCTACTGCAATATGCGTGTCAAACAACCCTACCGAAGAATACAGCTGAAAGAAGGGCAACAAAAACACGGCAGGTGGTGCCATCCTGTTAGTTAAAAGCCAAAAGAATAAGTGCTTATCACCAATGAATTTATAACGTGAGAATGCATAGGCTGCAGGTAACGCGACGAGCAGTGTAATACACATATTCATCACTACGTAGATAACGGAATTCACATAACCCATATACCAAGTAGGGTCAGAAAATATCGTCGCGTAGTTGTTAAACGTCCACGCCTCTGGCCAAAAACTCAAACCACCCAATATTTCTTGATTTTCTTTGAATGACATATTAAGCAACCAATAGATCGGCAGCATTAAGCACACAATATAAAATGATAGCCCCACTATTTGTGTATATCGCGTATATTTAGATTTAGTCATTGTACCTTCCTTTATTTGTTTTCACCGTGCGTCATTGCGGTATAAAACAACCAACTGACCAGCAATATAATTAAGAAGTAAATAATAGAGAATGCCGCGGCGGGCCCAATATCAAATTGACCAATGGCCATCTGTGTGAGCGTTTGGCTTAGAAACGTCGTCGAGTTACCCGGCCCCCATCAAGTAAGAACAAACGGCTCGGTATAGATCATAAAACTGTCCATAAAGCGAATTAGGACACCGATAAGCAAGACGCTCTTCAGCTTAGGCAGTTGAATATAACGTATGATTGACCATGTTGACGCTCTATCGATATTGGCCGCTTGATAGTAAGCATCTGGAATGGCTCTTAGCCCCGAGTAACACAACAGCGCAATCAATGAAGTCCAGTGCCAAACGTCCATTAAGATAACCGTCAGCCATGCGTCAATAGGGTTACCCGCATAGTTGTAGTTAATCCCTAGGTTGTTGAGCGACCAACCTAACAGCCCAATATCAGCCCGTCCAAAGATCTGCCAAATGGTGCCCACCACATTGAGCGGAATCAACAACGGCACGGCGAGAATTATCAAACAAAATGCCGACCACTTCCCTTTTGTTGGCATCGTCAATGCCACAATAATTCCGAGCGGAACTTCAATCAATAACACCGTAAAGGTAAACCCGAACTGCCTCAATAGCGCCCCATGTAAGCGTTCATCATTGAGCATTTCACGGTACCACTCTGTACCAACAAAATACGCCGTATTAGCATCAAAAATATCCTGTAGTGAGTAGTTCACCACGGTCATTAAAGGAACAATGGCGCTAAAGGCCACCAAAACAAATACTGGGAGTACCAGAAACCAAGCCTTATTGTTCGTTACTTTATTCATTGGTTTTCTCCTACCTTCACCAAATATTCGTTCACGTACAACATGGTCCATTGCTCTGGAAAACTGATGTAAGCAATGTCTTTCGGGACCAACTGATCTTCTTGAAGACGTGCTTTTATTTGCTGCGTTCCAAGCTTAAGTGTCAGAATTTTATACGTACCTAAATCTTCAACATGCTCCACACGAGAGACCAGCGCACTCGGTGTTTCCTTTTCCCATACGTGTACAAATTCGGGCCGAATGCCGATCTTAATGTTGTCGCTGGCCGTTTCGGCAATAACCTCTCGGAATCCTTTTGATAGCGGTATCTCAACATTGTCAAATGACACGCCATGCTGTGTTGGCTCTACCGACATCAAGTTCATGCCTGGGCTACCAATAAAATAGCCAACAAACGTGTGGTTAGGTCGCTCAAACAAGTCCCTTGGCGTCCCAAATTGCACGATTTTTCCGTCGTACATCACTGCGATTTCATCAGCGAATGTCGAAGCTTCTAATTGATCGTGTGTTACATAGACCATGGTGATGTTGAACTGTTGATGGATCTGCTTGAGCTTACGACGCAGCTTCCATTTTAATTGCGGGTCGATCACGGTGAGAGGTTCGTCGAACAAAATCGCGGACACATCATCACGTACCAGGCCTCGTCCCATTGATACTTTTTGCTTTTCATCCGCCGTTAAGTGCTGCGCTTTTTTTGACAACACATTTGTTAGCTCAAGAATGTCTGCAATTTCCGTAACCTTAGAGTGAATTTTGGCCTTGTGAACCTTCATATTCTTCAGCGGAAAGGCCAAATTTTCATAGACGGTCATGGTGTCGTAGATAACTGGGAACTGAAAAACCTGAGCAATATTTCTATCTTGTGGGCGCAATTCATTGACTTTTAGGTCATCAAACAAGACTTCCCCCTGTGAAGGGCTCATCAATCCGGAGATGATGTTTAGAAGCGTGGATTTACCGCAACCAGACGGCCCCAGTAGCGCATAAGCTCC
The DNA here is from genome assembly GCF_055808835.1 of Vibrio sp. GJ43-1. Taxonomy (NCBI): domain Bacteria; kingdom Pseudomonadati; phylum Pseudomonadota; class Gammaproteobacteria; order Vibrionales; family Vibrionaceae; genus Vibrio; species Vibrio sp. GJ43-1. The sequence continues at coordinate 2,276,803 of NZ_CM147884.1, forward strand.
CCCTTTCTTCCAAACATGATTCATTTCTTGAATGGCATAGGTCGAATTAGCATCTGGCGATTTATCGTAGGTATGAGCGAGTGATTTGAGCGTAATTTGCACCATGGTTATCGTCCTCGCACATCATTGATAGGCGCATGAATGAGCTTCTCATCCATGCCGAATACGTAGAATTTGTGAATGGGAATATAGATCTTGATCGTTTCATCCACTTCATAGCTGTGCACCCCAGCCAAATGAAGCACTAAATCAAAATGCATGTTACGCACGTGTAAAAAAGTTTCAGAGCCACTAATCTCAGCCACTTCAACTTGAACCGTCAGCTCAACATCATCATCATTTTTCGGCAATAAACTGAGATGACTCGGTCTGATACCAAAGTTGTAGCGATCTTTAGGTAACTGGCTAAGCGACTGGTTAAGCGCAAAATGGGCGCTCTGATCAAACGTAACTTCACTGTCCGTCACATCTCCAGGCAATAAGTTTATGGGAGGCTCACTAAACAACGTGGCGGAGACGATGTTATCTGGTTGATGGTAGACCTGCGGTGTGATGCCGGTTTGTACGACACTTCCTTCATGCAATATTGTGGTCGTCCCGCCTAATGCAAGCGCTTCATTAGGTTCTGTTGTGGCATAAATGGCAATGGTGTGGCGCGTCTTGAATAACTCTCTCATTTCCTGTCGCAACTCTTCACGCAACTTATAGTCCAAGTTGACAAGCGGCTCATCAAACAAAATGATTTCTGCGTCTTTAACCAACGCCCGCGCCATCGCAGTACGTTGCTGCTGGCCACCCGATAGTGCTAAGGGATGTTTGTTTAAGTGCTCAGTAATACGCAGCATCTCAGCGGTCGCATAAACGCGCTCTTGAATATCTTTCTTTGGCGTTCCGGCTAATCGTAGCGGTGAGGCGATATTTTCGAATACCGTTAAATTGGGGTAGTTAATAAATTGCTGATAGACCATAGAGATGTTTCTGTCGCGAACTGACACCCCAGTGACATCCACACCGTTCACCTCAATTCTTCCCGACGTGGGTTGATCCAAACCCGCAATAAGACGCATTAGCGAAGTTTTTCCTGCTAACGTACGTCCCAACAGAACATTAAACGACCCGGGTTCAAACGTAAGGTTGATATTGGAGATATGAGTTTCTCCATCAACAATTTTGCTTACCTGCTCAAGTGTTAGCGACACGAGTAACTCCTACATTCCCAAACAATAACTTTCGATATTGCTCAATAATGCGAGAGTTGTGCCAACAAATTAAATTAGTAACATAAATATTACATTTGTAGATACAAGCCATTGAAGAGTAATAGAATAAATTACTAAGACACTGTTGTTACTCAAATTTACCCACTGTTTATTTTCTTGATCCAAGTAACAATTGTTAACATTTTGTGTTCAGAGTGTTCACTGGAATGATATGTTGTTTGAGCAATTAGTGAACATTTTTGTTCGCATACGAACCTTTAGTGTTTCCACTCTAAAAATGGCGTAAGTAATGGCATGGACAATATTCACAAAACAATCATAGAGAAATCATGGCGACGATGCCGCGAAGCGGGGCTTTCCCATTCCAGTACGCCCATCATTGAAATGACAACCGGGCAGCCTTTTTCGCACATTGAAGAACAAAGTGCCAGTTTGATTCATACCACTCAGCAAAAAGTGCTGCCGTTTTATGACAGTCTGCTCGCCAACAGCAATTGCTTGATCTCGCTCGCCAACCCTCAAGGTCAAGTACTCAACAGCTGGGGGGAACAACATTTTTTTAGTCGTCAGCAACCGAATGTCTTTAAAAATGGCGTACACTGGAAAGAAAGTCTAATAGGAACAAATGCAATAGGAACGGCGTTACAAACAGGCTCTGTTGTGCAAGTTTTTAGAGATGAGCATTTTCTCGCGTCCAATCGCTTTATGGCAGGATCGGCCGCGCCGTTATTTGATGCCGATCGTCGGCTCACCGGGGTATTGTCCATTTCAAGTGATGCGTATATGCCGACAGCCCATACATTAGGTATGGTCAAACTGATGTCTCAAGCCATCGAAAACCAGCTCATTGCCAGCCGCTTCCAACATGAGCACTACTTATTTTGGTTCAATTCATCCCCCGACAATATTGATAGTCAATGGTCTTCATTACTTGTGTTCAACGAGGATGGCATTATCGTTTCAGCGAATCGCAGAGCCGAAGTCGTATTAGGTAAAAACCTTGCCCTGCAGCGATTTGAGCAAATTTTTGATGCTAAACTGAATCATGTCATGTCACATCCTGCTTTTACGCCGTTTCCGGTCTCATCGCTGAGTCAATCTCGGGTGTTCGCCATTGTGCTTCCTCCTACGCAGCCAAAAGCTCGACGACTTGATTACCGAACCAGCACTCCTACACCACCACAAACGACCACCGATGCGCCTCTTGATCTCGCTGGAATCAATATGGGCGATCCCCGATTGGCTAAAGCAATCAGTCAGGCAAGCCGAATTCTGCATACTGACATTCCGATATTGATTCATGGGGAGACAGGCGTTGGTAAAGAGGTGTTTGTGAATGCCCTCCATCAGTCCAGCGCACGAAAAAATGCACCTTTGATTGCGGTTAACTGCGCAGCGATACCCTCTGAACTGGTGGAGTCTGAATTATTTGGGTACGAAAAAGGGGCATTTACTGGCGCGCATACGCAAGGCTATATTGGTCTTATTAGAAAAGCCGACAAAGGCACATTGTTTCTAGATGAGCTCGGTGATATGCCGATGAATGTCCAAGCGAGGTTATTACGGGTCTTGCAAGAAAGACAGGTCACACCTTTAGGTTCCACGTCTTCTTACCCAGTTGATTTTAAACTTGTTTCGGCAACCAACCGTCATCTTAAACTGGATGTGGACCAAGGTACTTTTCGACAAGATTTATACTATCGAGTCACCGGGTTAAATATCACCATCCCACCATTGAGAGAACGCACTGACAAAGAAGCCGTGATCGCCTTCCTACTGCGCAGGTACTCGCTCTCTGAGTCCTTACCCCGCTTAAGTTTTGATGTATTGGCACTATTTAAAGCACATCCATGGCCCGGCAATATACGACAAATGGTGAGTGTGATTCAGATTGCAGTGGCGATGTCAGATACTGATACCATTACGATAGAGCACCTTCCCGATGATTTTTTAAGTGATTTGGAGCCGTCTCTCATCTCTTCTCCTGAACGTATTATTCCGCAAACACTAGACAGCCCGCCTGATGATTGGCTATCAGTGTATGAGGCGCAAGGGCGGAACATTTCCGCGACGGCAAAGGTTTTAAACGTCAGTAGGAATACTATGTATAAGCGGTTACGCGAACACGGTATTCGTTAACGATCCCCCAAATTGGGCTCAGGGGATCCATTAGATTTGTGGCAGTGTTACTACCAAAGAGATAGGTTCACTATGATGTGAGTTTTTCTTTTAGACGAGATATCACAGAGGTTTTAATAGTACTCAACCTTGGTTTGTCTTGTTCTGGAAACGGTATTGGCCGCATTAACGCCATCGTTTTAAGCCCTAATCGAGCCGTGATCAACCCCACACCAATGCCTTGTCCCGCCCTAGCTGAGAGCTTCTCTGCGATATTTAACGACAAAAGATCAGCACTCGATTCAATCGCAAGCTCACTCGCACCAGCCAGTGCAATATTCACTAGCACCAATTTAAACAGCTTTAAACGAGACCAATAACCCAACTCGACGCCATAAACCGCAGATAACTGATCAATCATTCTAAAGTTTCGCCATGCTATCAATAACATGTCGGCAATGGCCAATGGGCTTAACGCCACCAATAATGCCGCTTCTCCCGATAACTTAGAGACGGTTGTCAGCGCTTGTTTGTCCTGTTCCTTTATCACCATAGATTGATACATGTTGAGTATTTCAGCATCGCTATGTGCACTATGAACACTGTTTTTCCAACGGTCAAACGCTGGGTGCTCTGGTTGAATACCCGCTTCTTGAGCCAGTTGCTGGCAGAAGGCTTGTCCTTGTCCCACACCATCATTGTCAATAATTGCTTCTGCTTGTTCTTGAGCAGAGAAATGATCTTTCAGTTTTCTAAGTTTGTACAACTCTTTGCCGAAAGCTCCAATTCCTAAAGCGGCGATGGCTGTCACTAACCCAGACCAGCCCAGCGATAGCCAGTCACCGGTATTGATTGCAGTTACGACATTATCAACTGCTTGCCAACCAACGAGCCCAGTAAATACGATCAGCAATGAGCTTGCCAACCATCCTTTCTTACCGCTCCCTTTGACGACTTGTTCTAATTCTTTATCTTCCAAGTCATCGGATAGTTCCGGAACCGAAGGAACAAAGGTGTCTTGTGCCTCAAATAACGCCTGACTATTCACCTCTAAAGACTTATCAAGTGTCGGTTCATCTTCGGCGAAAACTTTCCGCCCTTTTATGTCATTCATCGAAGTTTATCTCCAATTAAATACTGCAATGCTTTATCTATTCGTATATGGCGACAAGGGGTATCCGGGTCGTGCTCAAGAGGCCTAAATGCCGTAAATTCAAATCGATTATTTTGCCAATACTCTGGTTTTGGCAGCTTTGCTGGTACATCCCCCGGATAAAGCGTCATCGGGTCGCCTGCCAATGTTGTCCCTCGCAGTGCTGGCATATTTTCGGTACTTTTCCCGACAAACCCCGCCTCTGTCGCGAGGATGGACGCCACACTCATACAACTCATGTCGATGTTTTCAAAGGCCGTTTCTTGCCAAGCGGGATGAACCATCTGCTGCAACAAACTGACTAAGTTATTATGCTGCTCGGGTGTGACATGATCAGCTTTCGTGGCAGCAAACAAGATTTTGTCAATTCGAGACGAAAACACACGACGAAGCAAATTGCTCTGTCCATAGCGAAAGCTCTTCATAATTTGTTGCAACGCACCTTTCATATCGTGAAAGGCTTCTGAACTTGCCATGAGAGGCTGCAGGCAATCCACCAGCACAATCTGACGATCAAAGGTAGAAAAGTGGTTCTTATAGAACTGTTTCACTACTTTGGTTTGATACTCTTCATAACGACGTTTGAGCATGGCATAACCACTTGTCTTTACCACTTTCTCTGACGGCGCATGACAAGGAAAAAACTGCAATACTGGTGCACCTTTTAACTCACCCGGCAGAACAAAACGTCCTGGTTGTACCCAATGAAGTCCGCGTGCTTTGCACGTGTATAAGTATTGAGTAAAGCTATCAGCAATGTCAGCGATGACCTTTTCGTTCTCTTCGCCATTCGCGTCAAACTGATCAAGCGTTGTCAGCCAATCTTGCGCACATTCACGACGAATCCCAGTAAGATTGTCAAACTGTAGCTCACTCCACTGCTCAAACGTAAGATCGAGTAACGGTAGGTCTAGTAACCACTCGCCAGGATAATCAATAACATCAATATAAAGTGTCGATGTTTTGCTCACTAGCCGTTTTGCCCCTTTAGCGGGCTTGTACTTAACCGCTAAACGTATCTCACTCACATCACGTGTTGGCTCCGGCCAACTAGGCGGCGTCGAGAGCAATTGACTCACAGCCTCGTCATAAGCGAAGCGAGGAACCATTAAGTTAGATTGAGGGACACGCTTTGCGCCGATCAATCGTCCGTCTCGCGCGCAATCAAGTAACGGCAAATTGTCATGAGTCGACGTGTGAAGTAATTGGTTAACTAACGAAGTAATGAACGCGGTTTTCCCCGCGCGAGACAAACCGAGTAACCGCAACTCTTACATGAGAGTCCATACTGCGGTGTAAAAGATCGGATACTTCTTGACCTATTCGGCTCATTCAACGAACTCCAAATAAATAACGAGGTGACAGTATGTACTATACGAGATTAACGAAACATGAACAAAAAACCCCTGAAATTATTCAGAGGTTTTCGTCATAGTCAGAGGTTTTAATAAAAAAAGCGTAGGATTTCGCTTAATCGTCTTCGATCAATTTGTAGATAACGAAGAGTGCAATTTCAAGAAGCGCAGTCAATACACAGACCATCGTTACATACTTCTCATTGAAGATGCTGACACCATGAAAGATCAGATCGTAGCCAACAAAAAAACCGACGATGAGCAGTACTGCAATTTGTAATATTTGTATAAATCGAGGCATTCGCGCGCTCTCCTTCGTTATTTTTTCAGTATACTGCTGAATTATAGATAAAAAAGAGAATATGTCTGCACATACCCTCTTATTATTTTCCGTCTATGATGCGCTTTCAGCCTCAGCAATTTTCACTTTCCAAGTATTTGGTCCAATTTGGTGAGCATTCGCCCCTGTTGAGTCAACCGCAACCGTGACCTAAGCATATCTTCAACTTCAAACTCATAAATCGCTTCCATACCGAGATCTTCAAACGCCACAACACGAGCTTTCTTAATCGCTTTAGCGACGAGATATGCAGCACCACCCACCGCCATTAGATACACCGCTTTGTGCTCTTTAATGGATTGAACGGTCGCTCGGTCCACGTTCTGCTTTACCAATCATTCCCATGATGCCAGTGTCATTGAGCATCATATCGGTAAACTTATCCATACGCGTCGAAGTCGTCGGTCCTGCCGGACCAACAGCTTCATCACCCACGGCATCAACAGGACCAACGTAGTAAATGAATTTGCCTTTAAAGTCCACGCCTGCAGGTAAACCTTCACCACTTTCTAACATCCCTTGAATGCGCTTATGCGCCGCGTCGCGACCCGTCAGAATTTTGCCAGAAAGCAGAACCGTTTCGCCGGTTTTCCATTCTTGAACGTCTTCTTTTGTTACGTCATCGAGGTTCACACGACGCGTATTCGCGCCCGCTTCCCAAGTAATATCCGGCCACTCTTCCAATTTAGGTGGCGTAAGTTCAGCAGGACCACTTCCATCAAGAGTAAAATGGACATGACGCGTTGCGGCACAATTGGGGATAAGACAGACGGGCTTGGAAGCGGCATGCGTCGGCGCGGTTTTGATTTTCACATCAACAACCGTCGTCAATCCGCCTAAGCCTTGAGCACCAATACCAAGTTTATTCACACGGTTAAAAATATCGAGTCGAAGTTCTTCTTCTGCGTTTTCGGCACCTTTATCAATAAGCTCTTGAATATCGATATGCTCCATCAGCGATTCTTTGGCTAGTACCGCCGCTTTTTCTGCGGTACCACCAATCCCTATTCCAAGCATACCCGGAGGACACCAACCTGCGCCCATTGTCGGCAAGGTTTTTTCTACCCACTCCGCAACGTCATCTGATGGGTTTAGCATCACCATTTTCGTTTTGTTCTCTGAACCGCCGCCTTTCGCCGCAATCTGAATTTCTACTTTATCACCTGGTACCATATTAATGTGTACTACTGCGGGTGTGTTGTCTTTGGTATTAATTCGCTTACCTAGGCAGGATCGGCGAGCACTGAAGCGCGCAACGGGTTATCTGGATTCGTATAAGCTTGTCGCACCCCTTCATCGACCATCTGTTGGACGGTAAGATCTGACTCCCATTGGACATTCATACCAATGTTAACAAAACACGTCACAATACCCGTATCTTGGCAAATTGGTCGATGACCTTCCGCAGACATTCGAGAGTTGATCAAAATCTGTGCAATCGCATCTTTTGCCGCTTGGCTCTCTTCTTTTTGATACGCTTTGTCCAACGCCTGAACAAAATCGAGAGGGTGATAGTACGAGATGTACTGCAATGCATCAGCGACACTACTGATTACGTCTTCTTTACGAATAATCGCCATTGAATACCTCTTTATTCTAATTGCTTCCTGTAAGACGGACTTCTAATAAACTATTTCCTTGTTTATAACAGGCTAAACCCCATTAAATTCAAGGATAAATGTCCAACTTTTTATTGTGAAAATATGATACTCTTGCTTTCCTCTATGCGCCACGTGTGCGACAACGTTTCTGTCACAATTTACACAAATGAATACAAAAGAACTGCAACCTATTCAATTCCTTGACGTTCCTTATCAAGAAGATCTTGCCAAACACTACTTTGCCGCGATTGAAGCTCAGCCTTGGTCGATGTTGCTTAAATCTTCATCTTTGAATCATGAAAATGGCCGATTTGATATTCTCGTCAGTAATCCAATAGCCACATTAGTCACTCACGATTCAACAACCACATTGACGCATGATGCAGTGATAGACCCTAGCCACTCAAGACAAGAAACCATTGTTAGCCACAGTCAGCAAGACCCCTTTCTCTTAGTTGAAAGCGCCATTCAAGACCATATTGGTCCGATAAATTACGATTCAAAATGGCCGTTTCTAGGGGGGCACTAGGCTACTTTGCCTATGACCTAGGACGACGAGTTGAAGACCTTCCTGAATTGTCACGTCATGATATTCATGCGCCAGATATGGCGGTAGGCATTTACGACTGGGCTCTGATTGTCGATCATCAAGACAAAGAAGCGGTCGTCATTGGTCGTCACGCCAATGAGAAACTTAAGTGGCTGCAAGCTCAGAAAACAGCACCAATTGCGCCGTTTACGCGAACATCGGACTGGCTGACCAACATGTGCCACACTGATTACGCAACTAAATTTTCAGCGGTTCAGCAATACCTGCAAGCGGGAGATTGCTACCAAATTAACCTCGCTCAACGCTGGCAAGCCGATTATCAAGGTAGTGAGTGGCAAGCTTTCCTGAAACTTGACCAACAAAACCAAGCCCCTTTTAGCGCTTTTATTCGTCTAGACGACATTGCTGTATTGAGCGTATCGCCAGAGCGTTTCTTACAGGTTAACGACAAACAAATTGAGACGAAACCAATCAAAGGAACACGTCCACGCAGCCTTGATTCAAAGCAAGACCAAGCGAATGCGGTTGAGTTAGTAAATGCAGAAAAGGACCAAGCCGAGAACTTGATGATCGTCGATTTACTTCGCAATGATATTGGTCGCGTTGCCAAACCAGGTAGCGTCAAAGTACCCAAGCTGTTTGCTATTGAGAGCTTTCCCGCCGTTCACCACTTAGTCAGTACGATTACCGCGACGCTAGATGACAGGTTCAACGCCATTGACCTATTAAGAGCGAGCTTTCCCGGGGGTCAATTACCGGTGCGCCTAAAATTCGGGCCATGGAAATAATTGAAGAATTGGAACCTCACCGTCGGCATATATACTGCGGCAGTATTGGCTATATCAGCGCTCATGGCGTCATGGATACGAGTATTACGATTAGAACGTTAGCAGCCTATGAAGGTAAACTTCACGCTTGGGCGGGGGGCGGAATTGTTGCCGATAGTCAATGCGAAGCAGAGTATCAAGAGACCTTTGATAAGCTAGCTAAAATCCTACCTATCCTGTAACCCCACTTTATTCGGCCACTGTCTTCTATATTCAATTAAGCTAAGTTAGGGTTCCATTTCGTCAGCGTTTTTACGAGATCTTTTGCGGTATAGGGTTTGGACAAAATATCGTCCATCCCTACATCAAAGCATGTTTGCCTTTCTTCCCTTGTCGTGCCAGCAGTCAATGCCACGATAGGGTTTTGATACTGCTCGGCACGCAATATTCGGGTAGCCTCAAATCCATCCATGACTGGCATACGGCAGTCCATAAAAATAAGGTCATACTGACGCTTTCTTGCACAGTCAACCGCTTCAACACCATTCACGGCCACATCATGGGAAATCGCCAATTTACTTAGCATCTTCGTAATAATGACTTGATTAAGCTTAATATCATCAACAACCAGCACTTTCATTGTTGATAAATCAAAGGATGCTGACGCTCCGTTCTCTACTCTTTGCGAATGGATTTCAGCCGTTTCAACGTTAAGCGGCAAAACCACTTTAAAGACCGTACCAACCCCTAATTCACTGCTCAGGGAGATGCTGCCACCCATTAATTCGACTAAACGTTTACAAATCGCCAGACCCAAGCCCGTTCCTTCATAGTTTCTTGAGCTCGAACGATCGGCTTGAGTAAACGGCTGAAACAATTTTTCTTGAGCAGAGTCACTAATCCCAATACCAGTATCAGAAATACGGAACACGTAGTTCCCATTTTCTTCTTCAATGTTCAAGTGGACATGCCCACGATCGGTGAACTTAACCGCATTTCCTAGCAGATTAACCAGAACCTGAGTCAAGCGCTCCTGATCGGCACATATGATTTTGTCATCTAAGCATTGTGCGTCGATACTAAAGTTCAGTTGTTTCTCTGTTGTTTTGTGATCAAAAATACTTTTCAGCATACTGTCGATATTGTACCAACGAAATTCAGAATCAATCAGCTCTAACATCCCGGCATTAATCTTACTGAAATCGAGAAGGTCATTAATAATGGTGCGCAGCATCAAGCCTGATTGGCTTAGGTTTTGGTGCAGGTCTTTTTGCGAGTCAGTAAGCTTGGTATCGGCTAATAGCTCAACACTGCCTAACAAGCCATTAAGTGGCGTTCTAAGCTCATGGTTTATCATCGCCAAAAACTCTCGAGTCGCTCGCTCAGACGCTTCTGCTCGCTCTTTCGATTCAACTAAGCGAAGGGTGATCAGATTACGATAAATTGAACTTGATAGTAACTCACCAACCAAGGACATTTGGCTATGAACAAAGCCCATATCGACTGAGGATTGAGGCACGATCAAATTAATTGAACCAATTTGTTTTTGCTCCACCTCGATTGGGATACTCGTGTTGATATGCGCATCCCCTTCCAGTATGACTCTAGGAAGACCTGAGACATAAGAAGGTAACTTTAATGAAGGTAAAGTATCAGGGGCTAACGTAATAGAACATTCTATACTTTCAGAGATTTCATCCAGTTGCTTGACCACATCGAGCAGTAATACATCATCAATATTCGTTCGCAAAAACAACCGACCAAAGTAAATCAATATTTTTTCAACGCGCTGCTGTAACTCTATACGTTTAAAGCTCGCTTCTGAGCGCTGCTCGACTTGCTTAAGTGCCACTTCAAGTTTCTGATTGGCATAGAACAACTCAAGGCTTTTTTCTTCCAATAACTTCTCAGCGGCCTGACGGGCAGCCTTTTCACGCTTTAGTTTTCTTTCGATTGCTGCTTGACTAGGCATAGGGTTCTCAAGATAGCGTCAAATGAAAGCGAACCACACTATTGTCGTCTGTTTGTGGGACCATATTAACCTCTATTGTTTCACCAAAATGATTCGCACATCCTTCGATCAAACCCAAGCAAACGTGCGACATGCATCGTGCGCTCTCATAATCCATCACCATTTCGGATTCATTTTCACTAATAAAATGAAACTTCGGCGGCTGTGCGTCGGCATACAACTTTTTCACTTCCACATGAATATAGTTTTCTACATGGCGAATAAATTGAAACGTAGAGTCACTGTTATTGATCCCTGCATTATTAGGTAATGACCGTAACAACGCATTAAAGACGGTTTGACCGAAAACCTGTTGCAATGTTGCGGGATCAATATTGGTTTTTTTACTTAGATTCACAATGAGTTTCACCAAATCTCTATGGTCATAACTGCCCACCGAGGTATATATCCCCTCATCCCCTGACATTTCGAGGACATCATCCAAAACATCCAAACCAAACTTTTCTTCAACCAACTCCATGAACTCAGTAAAGATAATTCCTTTCATCTACGTTCTCCTTGCTTGCCGTTTGAATGTGTCACTATTATTCTTCCACAGTAAAAGTATTAGAAGAATATCACGATAAATCAATACTATTGACGTAAGTAATAACGTTGTTCACTGGTACGAGTTAGATTGTTATGGAAGAAAAACCAATCGAGCCATCATCAAAGCTCACAGTCAAATTTAAACTAATTTGGTCAGCCGATTCACTCGTCCACACTGAACAAAAGTTGGTACTATTTGCGGTAATAAGAGCCTGGTGACAACTCAAATCAACGTCTCGAATTTTCTTGGATGTGCGTTGACTCACTAATTGTTCAATTTCACGTCGACAGACTTGCCAATGATTTTCTTCCTGCCTTTTTACACAGTTTTGGTAAACGAGATTAGGCATAAAAATCAGTTCAAAGGACAATAAGGCGTCCGACTCACAAGAGTAAGATGGCCTGACCGAGATTTTTTCACGTCCTGTTCCATTATTAGGAATGGTGAGTCTAAAAATATCAGTACACGATTTCTGTACTGCAAGCCTGTCGGAATAATCTAAATTAACCGTATCGCCATCAACATTTGGTGTTGCAATTGCACTCCGTAGATCAGACTTATTAATTTCAATTGCACACCACTTTTTCATTGTATGACTCAGTCTGGCAATATTGCTGTCATTCTCACCCGGTATAGCAACGCCAACCCCAACCATATCTACCGCATCTGAAATATTATATAAAAGCAGATCGGGAACCTTTCCAACCAAGTTAGCGTAATTTATTTCAAATGCGCCGCTTGGTTGTGGTTCGAATATCGCCCCCTGAACCAAAGAATACAACGCCTCAACAAACAAAATGGGACTCGCCAACTGGTCGGTATTTTCTAACAATTGCCGTTGCTCAAACGTACAGCGACTGGCCGATGATGGAAATAGCAATCGCTGCGGGATAACGGTTGAAAACAAGGTAACGTCAACCACGAGCCTTTGCTGAATTAGTGTTTTCTGGGTTACGTTAAACAAGGACACATCGAGTATGCAACGTCGAGGCGTTATACCTCGGTCCGCATAATCTTGCATTACAACACAATACTGCGCGGTTTGTTTAACCGTATAACCCAAAGACGGGCTCGATACCGTCATAATACGCAAATGGTCACTGACTGATACTGAGTACTCCTAACGCATCAGCAAACTGCCGCTTAGATATAAATACCGAATGATCACTTAATATTGAATAAGAAAATGTCGGTTTTTGGGAGTTTATACGACTAAATTGCTCGGGAACGTGTCTATGAACACGATGAATAAGGTGGCAGTCGACACCGATAACAACGCCCTCTACCATACAACGTAAGTGAATCTCGCCAGTAAACCCATCGGTAGGAATGAAGCCATATATCCCATGGCCAAAGTCTTTTAATACTCCACCTGAGTGCTCACATACAACAAGCTCCGGAGATAGCTGGTTTAATGCAATGCTCTCAGAAAATAAATACTGCTCGGTAAACACAAACATGCCGCAGGGAAGTTGCACTATCGTCCTGGTATCTGCCGCATTCTCAAAGGGGGCGATATCGATTCAAAGTATGTCATATCAGCACATGACCCTCTCTGTAGAGTTAGAGAGTAATCCCTTCACCTGATGCGGCGTCATCGGACGATAAAACAAATAGCCCTGAATGTAGTCAATACCAATATTTGTTAGTACTTCTAACTCAGCTTCGGTTTCAACACCTTCCGCCACCACTTTAATATTCAAATCATGTGATAACTGCGCTAACATTTTTACCGCGAAGTATTTCTGCTTACTATCCTGAATGTTTGAAATGAATTTTTTATCAATTTTCAATTCATCAAAGTCGAAATCACTAAAGTAAGAAAATGATGCATTTCCCGTACCAAAATCGTCCACCGCTATTTTGACACCCGATGACCGAATGGTTTCTATTAATGTTTCGTTTTTACTGTTATTGGTAAAATAGGACGTTTCGGTTATTTCAATTGTGACGAGACCATTATCAATCAACGACGAATTGATCAGCTCAAAAATATCATAGAGATGTTCAGAATACTCTCCTGACTCTGCAAGTGAACAGTTTAGAGAGATCGACACGGCTTCAGCTCTTGTTGCTTGAATCTTTAGCAATTCCTCTATCGCTCGCTCAGCAACTATAAGGTCAAGCTCTGAAATGAGCTTTAGCTCTTCCGCTAAGTAAATCACCTCCTGAACGGTATAATTTATACCTTCAAACCTAAACCGACATAACGCTTCCAATTTGGCCACTTTTCCTGTCGACAAATCTACAATAGGCTGAAAGTTAACATCAATGTCCTTATCTCTAATCGCGTCAATTAACAAGCGCTCTAAGTGCCGCCTTCTAATATTCGCTTTGATCAACGTTTCATCATAAAAGTTAATATTGCTCGTTCCTACTTCATGGGCATACATTGCTTGCAATGACTGTGAGATCACTTCATCGACACTATCTTTATTCCCTCCATGAAGGGCTACCCCGATTTTCCCTTCAGAGATATCTTTAATTAAGTGGTCCTCTAAATACGCCCTAAGACCAGCAAAAAACTGCCCAACGCTGGTGTTTATCGTAAGTAAGTTCTGCCCATCGGTATTTCTAGTCCTAATTAGGACTAGAAATGTATTATTGCCTAAATAACCAAAGCTCTCTTTATTATGAAAATCACTCAGTGCGAGTAACACTTTGTCACGTGATGCCTGTTCAAGACCAGAATAAAAACTGGGTTGAAAAGCCAATACTACAAACTTATCGGTACGGTGAGATAAATCCTGCGCTTTTTTACGAAAAGACATTTCATCAAGTACACGTTTGGAGATGTCCATACCATCGCTGGACATCGAGCTGCGACCTCGAAGATCAAAGTCAGTACGAAACGTATAGATGTACAAACTCTGAGAATTGACTAATTGAATTTGTCGCACATTCACCATTTCGAGCATCGTTTTATTGTCTTTAGACCGTGTCGCCATTGCACCTTGCCATTTATCAGAGCAAGTAATGGCTTGTTTGAATGCTTCAATATGCGCACGATTTTGATGGAATAAACTAATGTCGGTGATGTTGTGTCCCAGCATCGTAATGGCGGAGACTGAATGTTGCTGACACAGCGTTTCATTCACAAAGATAACGTCATGGTTATGGTTTGCGATCATCACTCCCCCATTCGTTCATCGAGTAGCTGCTCAATAAGAGTGAGTACACTAATGGAGTCGATTGCCTTTGAAAGTACGGTGGCACAACCCTTAATCTTGCCATCAAGTACCAGATAAACTTCAAACTTGACGATCATTACATCCGCTTCCGCAGTTCGTAGCGCTACCGATGTGGCTTCCGGTTTGCCACTGAACTCTACATTTCGGATTAGGCTCTGCAATTGATTGATTGTCTCTAATGAGGGGGCTTGTACGTGGTCACGAATGCCATCGAGCGACAGTAGCTTCTGCCAAAATGCCGCCGTCGATATGACATACGCCATATCGGACAGTGCTTCGGTCCAGAATATTTTTCCTTTACTCTTTGTGCTTGCTACCATGACGTCTCTCTTATAAAACGTTATATATTATAATGTTGTGTCAAACGCACTGTATAAAATCTGATAGATAAAAACTATTGTATGAGAACAGTGTTGCATCAAGTCGAATAAGCCTACTTTCAAACTAGGAAAAATGCGTAAAAAATCAAGCCAAGCCCACTCAACTTCCTATTTGAGTTCCCTAATGACCGAGAGGGGTAAGAGCTCTTGATGTCAGAGATTCAACCGACTGTGTGACGTTCATCTCGTTCCTTTAACAAAATTCTACTTTATCAATAACTCACTTGAATCAATCAAAAACACTCCTAGTTTAGTGATATCCCAAGCTTAACGAGAACGTGTGATGAACTATATTTATGTGTCTGATATATATGACGATCATTATATTTCTTCCCCTCCTTTGAGGCGCTTAAGTGAAAAAGAGGTGCCGGAAGAAGAGATTGAGATTAGGGATATCTTGTTATGTTGGTACGAAACAGGGTTTTTACCACTTCAGCATTCAAGACAATTGCCATCAGAGTTTCTTGATAGCAAAATGACATTTGAACGACTAACCCGTACACTAAATAGACTAATGAAATGCAAAGCGTATTTTTTTGCCGTAAAACGCGTTATTTCAATGTGGAATAGTGATTCACTTGAGTGTCGATATCTTACCTACTTGCTCCACAAGCACTCACAAGATTCACAGCTCGTTGGTGATTGCTTTCTTCCATAAATTGACGTGGCGCTTTTGTGAGACAACTCATTAATGACTAGGATATCAACAGAGATATTGTGCTGAGCGTGTTAATATCGTGTTAAAAGGTCAACCATATGATTTTTATGTATAAGTTCGTTACCGACAAACTGGACACTCAATATATCCAATTCCCTCCAACTGACCGTGAATTGGATCACGCAGACATCCCTCTTGAAGAAATAGAGATGAGAGAAATGCTGTCCGCGTGGTATGACACGGCCTATCTACCTTTAGTCACCGCAAACAGCCTGGGAGACAGTAACCAACAAGAAAGTGCTCGCTTAAAGAAAGTAGAGACCACATTGTTGTTTGTACTGAAAAATAGAGTTTATCGAGCAGCATTCGAGCGTATCTTAACGACGATGACAGCATCAACAAGTCGAGAGCGCCTGTTAAGATTACTAGCCGATTCAAAAGGACGTTACTCAGTACAGTAATAACGACGAAGAACGAGGTGACGGGTGTTAGCTAACATGTTTATTGACTGGGGTGCAGGCACTTAAAGACGATTCCTACGGGCGTGCAGCTGCCATAAATAAACGGGTTTTTCTGCAAAGTATGCATTTTTAGTGAAGCGTTTGGGGGACGGCTCGGTCTACGCCAACGTTCATACCACCCTCGCCGTATCACGACTCCCCGCTGAAACTATAGGCTCATTACCTTTAGTTAATCCAACCATCAAACTTGAGTTTAGTTTGAAGCTTTGCCACCCCTTCTTGCTGCAGTTGTCGTACTCGCTCTTTCGACAACCCATATTTTTCACCGAGTGCTTCTAAAGTAAGGATTTCTTTGCCAAACAAGCCAAAACGATGAATGACAATATCCTTATATTTGTCTGGTAGTGTCATGATGACTTGCTCTAGGTTATTCAGTAATTTTTCATCATAACAGACCTCATAAGGCTCAGGTATTGCCTCTGATCGACAGTTATCCAGTGACAAATACGCTTTATCGATAGTATCTACTGAAGAGCTAGACTCGATAAAACCACTCATATGAATCAATTCACTAATGTGATTTTGCGACTTGTCTGCTTTGGCCGCAATTTCTTTCACTGAAGGTGCGCGCTTTAAATCGGCGCTCATTTTATTGGTCTGTTTAGATAAACGATTTATTTCTTTAATGACATGAACAGGTAATCGAACCGTTCTCCCGGTATTCATCAAAGAAGACTCGATACTTTCACGTATCCACCACACGGCGTACGTACTAAAACGAAACCCTTTATCAGGGTCAAATTTGTCTACCGCCTTCATCAGCCCTAGATTCCCTTCTTCAATCAGATCTAAGATTGTATGATTACTCAGCCCTCGCTTGGTGTAACCCCTGGCTATTTTTACGACAAGTCTTAAATTAGATTCAATCAGCACATCCCTTGCGGACTTTTCACCACTTCGAGCCAATGTTGCATAATGAAATTCTTGCTCGGGTGTAAGTAAGTCAATCCCCACAACATCACTGATGTACTTCGAGTAAAAGTCGGTACTTTTTTCGGTATAGTCCTTGTTTGTATCTCTTAGACTTGAGCCTTCTATCCGTGTACCCATCACATGCTCCTTATTGCATTCTCCGACATCAAAGCAACGATCACGTTTGTTAATTATTTGTAAGAATCGCCGCACAAATAAGCATAGGCAGGTTTATTCCATGCATCAAAGTTTAATACCAAAGAATAAGCAAATTAGCGATAAAACTAGTAGTAAAGTATTAGATTCTCGCCCTGGAAAACTAACGAGTTTAGATGAGGGTTGATTTTAAGAAACCAATGCAGTTTCTATTTTCATTTTCTTGTGAGCTGTACTATTTTGTAACTGTATGAAGTTGAAAAGTAAACGTTAACCAGAGTAAAACTACCCATAGAATCGTAGAAGGATCTTAGAATGATTGATTTCGAAGTATTACGCAGCTACATGGATAATGACGAAGACATCATCGCTGCAGTGTTTATGGCATTTATGGAAGAACATGAAAATGGCGCAGAAACGGTCCAACACCTTTACCAAACACAAAATTGGGGGGAACTCTTTATCACCGCTCATTCTTTAAAAGGTATCTTAGCGAGCTTTGGTGAGACCAAAGCTGTTGATAAACTAGAGGCGATTGAAGGAACAACTCGTAACAACCAGTCCCCTAATGTTGAAGACATAAACTTTGTTATTGAAGAAATGCAGGTGATAAAAAACCAAATTAATGAATATTTAGCGTCAGTATCGTAAGTCACAATGACTAGGCTTGAATTCCTACAACGCTTTCAACTTCATCAACTGTCCGACTACCACCCGGAATCAAAGCAGCGTTCAGCCCACTTGCAACATGTATCACTGCGGTCTGCTAGTGTGCTCATCGGCCTCGTTGAGCGACAAGGGCGATTACAGGTCATTTTGACTAAAAGAGCCGCTCACCTTAAGCACCATCCGGGTCAAATTAGCTTTCCCGGTGGAAAAGTAGAGCCTAGCGATCCCAATGCACATTTTACAGCTCTTAGAGAAGCAGAAGAAGAAATAGGCCTTCGCTATGATGAAGTAAACATCATCGGTCATTTGCCCGATCTTCTCACTATCAGCCGCTTCCAAGTGACACCCGTTATTGCCTTTGTCGATCCGAACTATCAACCTAAACTGGATAAAAATGAGGTCGACTACCTTTTTGAAGTGCCATTAGAATTTCTTGCTCATACCGCTAACATGGCAACACATCGTTTTAACATCGATGGAAAGAATCATCGTGTTCTCGCGATCCCTTATCAATCCCACTTCATATGGGGAGTGACCGCGCAAATTATTCAAAGTTTACAAACTCAACTCTCGCAACAATAGCGTTACCCCATGCAACAATAGCCGCACAATCCCGCAATAAAAAGCAATCGTTTACGCAATATCGGATTAGATTAACTAATGCCATAGATAGGTAATCTAATCTGTAGCACAGAAAAAACGTGAGCCAACTAACGAATTCATCAGTACAATCAATAGACCCACCCAAACCATGACCTAGATCTAATTTTTACAAGTAAAAACATTGCAAACTCCTCCCGACTTATTTCCTGTTCCCAAAATGAGTAAAACTTAATGACTACTTCAACTTCTACGGCTACAAGCCGCACTTCATCTAAGTGGAATTATAAAGATTTCACTTGGGCTTTATCACTTTTCGGTACTGCAGTTAGTGTAGGTGTACTTTTTCTACCAATTAAAGCGGGTGCTGGTGGTTTTTGGCCATTAGTTATCTTAGCGCTAATTGCTGCGCCAATGACTTGGTTCGCACACAAAAGTTTAGCGCGTTTTGTTCTTTCAGCTAAAAACCCAGATGCAGATATTACCGATACGGTAGAAGAGCATTTCGGTAAAACTGGCGCAAACCTTATTACCTTTGCTTACTTTTTCGCCATTTACCCTATCGTTCTAATTTACGGTGTAGGTATTACCAATACCGTTGATTCATTCCTAGTAAACCAAATGGGTATGGAATCTATCCCTCGCTGGTTACTGTCAGGTTGTTTAATCGCAGCGATGACGTGTGGTGTGGTGTTTGGTAAAGAGCTTATGCTAAAAGCAACCTCAGTGATGGTATACCCACTGGTTGCGATCTTACTCGCGCTTTCACTTTACCTAATCCCTGATTGGAATACTTCAATGGTTAGCGTTAGCCCAGACTGGGGCACAATGCCAGCAGTTATCTGGCTTGCAATCCCTATCATTGTATTCTCATTCAACCACAGCCCAATTATCAGCCAGTTCTCTAAAGAACAGCGTCGTGTCTACGGTGACGATGCCGTTAAGAAAACAGACATGATCACTGGCGGTGCTGCAACAATGCTTATGGGCTTTGTTATGTTCTTCGTATTCTCTGTTGTGTTGTCTCTGTCACCAGAGCAGCTTGCGACAGCACAAGAACAAAACATCAGCGTACTATCTTACTTAGCAAACGTTCATGAATCTCCACTGATTTCTTACCTTGGCCCAATCGTTGCCTTTGCTGCAATTACATCAAGCTACTTTGGTCACTTCCTAGGTGCTCATGAAGGTTTGGTTGGTCTGGGCAAATCACGCTCTGCAATGCCAGTTAAGAAACTTGAAAAAGCGTCTTTGTTATTCATTGTTATCACTACTTGGATTGTTTCTATCATCAACCCAAGCATCCTTGGCATGATTGAAACAATGGGCGCACCAATGATTGCGGCTATCCTGTTCCTAATGCCTGTGTTTGCAATGCGTAAAGTACCAGCAATGGCTAAGTTGAAAACCTCTGCTCCTGTACAAATTTTTACAGCAGTTTGTGGTATTGCGGCAATTACTTCTGTAATCTACGGCGCTTTTTAATTGACTCCATCAATTAAAAAAATAAACAACCTATAACAATAATATAAGCCTCCTCATTAGAGGGGGCTTTGCTAGAGGTAAATCAGTATGATCAGTGTTTTCGATATCTATAAAATTGGTGTTGGTCCTTCAAGCTCGCACACAGTGGGTCCAATGAAGGCAGGTAAAGAGTTTATTGATGACTTACGTTCAATGGGCAAATTACGTGACATCACCAAAATTACCGTAGATGTTTATGGATCACTATCACTGACAGGGAAAGGTCACCACACAGATATTGCAATTATTATGGGCTTGGCTGGTAACTCACCTGAAAAGGTAGATATCGACTCCATTCCTAACTTTATTGCGCGCGTAGAAGAAACTGAGCGTCTTCCCGTTGGCATGCATTGCCATACGGTGTCATTTCCACGCGATGGCGGAATGAACTTTCACTCTTCAAATTTATCGCTCCACGAAAACGGCATGCAAATTCATGCTTGGATAGATGAAGAAGTGGCTTACTCAAAAACGTACTACTCGATCGGCGGTGGTTTCATTGTCGACGAAGAGCATTTCGGTAAAGAAGAAACATCAGCAATCAAAGCACCGTACGAATTTAACACCGCTGAAGAGTTGATCAACCAATGTAAAGAACACGGCTTGTCTATTAGTACCCTTGTCATGGCCAATGAACATGCAATGTACTCTGATGACGAAGTTCGCAGCTACTTTGCCAACATCTGGAAAACCATGCGTGAATGTATGGAACGCGGTATGAATACAGAAGGTATTTTGCCAGGTCCATTGCGAGTGCCTCGTCGTGCATCGGCATTACGCCAACAGTTAATCACTTCAGAAAAAACAACAACCGATCCGATGGCTGTTGTAGACTGGGTGAACATGTATGCGTTTGCAGTTAATGAAGAAAATGCTGCTGGTGGCCGTGTAGTGACCGCGCCAACCAATGGTGCGTGTGGCATCATTCCAGCGGTACTCGCGTATTACGATAAGTTTATCCAAACCGTGACTGAAAAAGATTATATTCGCTACTTTGCGGCTTCAGGTGCAGTCGGTGGTTTATATAAACAGAACGCTTCTATTTCTGGCGCTGAGGTTGGCTGTCAGGGTGAAGTGGGCGTTGCTTGCTCCATGGCGGCAGCGGGTCTTGCCGAGCTTATGGGGGAAGCCCTGAGCAAGTATGTATGGCGGCCGAAATCGCGATGGAACACAACCTAGGGCTCACTTGTGACCCTGTGGCGGGCCAAGTACAAGTACCGTGTATTGAGCGTAACGGCATCGCTGCGGTTAAAGCCATTAATTCAACTCGCATGGCACTTCGCCGCGCCTCAGCACCACGTGTCTCTTTAGACAAAGTGATTGAGACGATGCTTGAAACAGGTAAAGACATGAATGCTAAGTACCGTGAAACCTCGCAAGGTGGTCTAGCGATTAAAGTTGTGTGCTAAACCCAACAATTTACCAGTGAAAACAAAAAACCGAAGCATCAGCTTCGGTTTTTTATTTGCTTAATAGCATATCAATACATTTATCGACCTACTCACCGATATAAATACAACCTGCCGTGCACGTCTCTTTAATTTCTACTTTACTTAGCAATGGCAAGCTTGGCTTGAGCTGTTCCCAAATCCACTTTGCTAGCACTTCACTTGTTGGATTCTCTAACCCTTCAATATCGTTCAAATAGTAGTGATCAAGGCGGTTATAGATTGGCTTGAATGCCGCTTTTATTTCAGAAAAATCAATCACCCAACCAGTGTGTGGATCTACTTCACCTTCAACATAGAGACGCACCAAAAAAGAGTGCCCATGTAAACGTCCGCATTTATGCCCTTCTGGCACATGGGGAAGATGGTGAGCAGCTTCAAACATGAACTCTTTATACAACTCAGTTTTCATAGGGTATCTCTGGTAAAAAATGACACGCAATCCTACTGAAAAGCGAGCAGTATCTCAAGTTATACAGTAAAGAATACGTTAGAGAAAAAACCAATAGTGATAAAGGTCGAAACAGCCGAACTGACCAGCAGTGTTGGCATCCTTGCTGTCGGAAACCGTTCGAGTAGCATACATATCGCCAAGTAAGTTGGATAAAGACCAAACAAATACCTTGGCATGGCATTCACACCCGATGAAAGAGGAATAAGCAAATTGATAAGCATAAACACGGCTTCTGCATAACGTTTTTTAAAGAATAAATAACCGTTAAGTGTGAGTCCTATTAGAGACACGATAACCAAGTAAAGTTTGGCCCCGCCAGTCTCCACACCATAAATAAGCCAATCCACAGGGTTACTAAAGACTCTCCCCAAGCAACTTGAATATGACCAAACGCTAAGGCATCCCCCATATGAAAGTGAAGGAAAGCCATATACGCAAAGAATCCCAGTGGAATTAACCAAATAGCGACGATAACTGACAACGCATTGCTTTTTAACCGCACAAAACTTGATGCACCATACGCCTGCACACCAACAATCAGAACAGAGAAAACCAACATAACACCTAAATTACGCGTTACTGCCGCGATTAACCCAAGCAGTCCAACAAGCCACCAGTTTTTCCGATAGCACGCAATAAAAACACCGCTAACAAGCGCAATATACAAAGGCTCTGAGTAACCCGATAACGAATAGACGGTATAAGGTGAAAAACACATCAACCAAATAGCCGTATCTTGAGTATCTTTACTAAATAACCGTTGCTTGAGTGCCATCACAAACACAACAATACTGGCGATAAAGGTAAGATTCGACATCACTATCAAGCCAAGATTCGTATCACCGACAAGTATCGACATCCACTTGCCCAAATACGGTGATACTGGCATGAACGCCCAATTCGCCGCATTACCCCCTTTCATATAACTTGGGATGATCGCATACCCGTCATCGGCGATTCTTTGGAACCACATGCAGTCGAAACGACAAATCTGCTGCCAAACATCCATATTTGTCATTGATTCTGGGTTATACGCGTGGGCACCTATCAACCCCAAACTATAGAACACTGTTCGGCTCACGATAATAGCAAGAAGTATCGTCAACCATTGCTGCTTTGATAGGGTCAGAGAAGGCTGTTCATGTTGCATTAGATTAACTCGCCTTTTTAACTTGATGGTTAGATTGGTCTAGATTCATGCCCTGCGAGCCTTGTTCGTTCCCATACCGCCCATAGACCCCTTCGACAAGGTATATAGGACGTTGCTTCAACTCTCGATACATTCGGCTAATGTAACCACCGATAATACCCAACGAAATAAGTTGAATACCGCCAAGAAACAGTACAACGCTAATCGTGGACGCATAGCCTGGCGTTTTGACATCAAAAAACGTCGCACCAATGATAATCTTCAACATAAACACGAAGGCCAAACAAGAAATGGCACAGCCAATAAACCCCCAAATTCTTAACGGCCACGCCGTAAAACTAAAAATGCCGTCAACAGCAAAATTCCACAATTTCCAGTAGTTAAATTTCGTTTCACCGCAATGGCGTTTTGGCCGTTGAAATTGCACGCCTGTTGAGCGAAATGCTGACCACGCCATCAGCCCTTTCATAAAACGATTGCGCTCTGGGAGTTGGCGTAATGCATCAATCACGACACGGTCGATCAAACGGAAATCCCCAGCATTTTCTGGGATCTTTGTTTCTGATGTAACCCAGTTAAAAAAGCGATAAAAGCCACCAGCAGTCAGTCGCTTAAACCAGGTATCTTTTGAGCGATCGACTCTAACGCCATAGATGGTATCCCACTGTTTGGTTTGCCATAACTCGACAAACTCTAAAATCACGTCAGGTGGGTCTTGCAAATCCACGTCCATAATGACGCAAGCATCGCCTTTTACGTAATCTAGCCCTGCCGTCATTGCGGCTTCTTTACCAAAATTACGGGCTAAGTTGACTAAGCTCACTTGACTATCCGAAGCCATTACCGCCTCTATCGCGAGCCTTGTGTTATCGCTGCTACCATCATTGACAAAAACAACATCAAGGTTTGCTTTAATTGAATCTAGCGACGAATATAAGGTTTGTATAAAGGGTGCAATGGACCTTTCTTCGTTATAGACAGGAACCAATATTGATAAGGTAAAATCGTTATTTTGCTTCATGATGTTAATTCCTGTATTGAAATCTGTTTAATGGTTAAGCTCGCTCGCGTTTCAATTTGCCAATGTTGAAGCGGCGCGCTGCCATCAATCACGCCTACGGGGATAATGGCTTCTAATGTTTCAATACCTAGCGGTAGCAATTTAATTTTATTACCCTGCCCCAACGACAGGTAAACCTAGCTTCTGTAATCGATTTTGACAAGGACAGTTGAACTCGCACTGGTCC
Organism: Vibrio sp. GJ43-1; assembly: GCF_055808835.1. Lineage (NCBI taxonomy): Bacteria > Pseudomonadati > Pseudomonadota > Gammaproteobacteria > Vibrionales > Vibrionaceae > Vibrio > Vibrio sp. GJ43-1. The sequence continues at coordinate 2,301,378 of NZ_CM147884.1, forward strand.
CACTGGTAACTGGGGGAAATTAAAAAACAGCCCCCCAGAATGAAGCATGTCCCTACCATCCCCAGTCGCTTTGTTTGCCCAACCCGCGCGACTCAAATAGGGCGACTTTTCACTGGCTGCCACAACACCAGATCTCGGCCACAACATTGTTGAATTTGCTTTCGCCCAATAAAGGGTTTTCTTGTCGATATAATAAGTTTGGTAAGCAACCGTCACATTAGGATGGGCGGCAAGATATAGCGTCCATAAGTAGAACGACGAGAGACTCAGTAACAATGCAAACGTCAGTGGTCTAAAAAAACGTTTATTCAAGGTAATGTTGTCATCGACCGTTTTCGATTCAAGAGAGTGAGAAGGCATGAGTAAATACATTTAGTTACATATACTCTCGTTTTACGCTTATGGCCGTTCCCTCCTGTCAGTAAACCGTCAGAAGCTGATTAAGATTACATGAACACCTAATGCCAGCCGTCAACCCATCAAGCTCGCCTATCTATCCTTTTAGTTGTTTATTCAGTCACTAACGAGTGCTTGACCATAGATTGCTCCAATTCTCAGAAATAGTACGAGTTGCAATAAAAACCATGAGCTTTGCGAGGTTTTACGAAGATTCAACTTTTCTCACCTATTGAAATTAACTTACCATTCACGCTGTCAGCCCAACTTTTTAACAAACATAATTATGCGACTTACAATAACTAATAAACTACTTATCGCGCTTATCTTAGTATTTGGCACCGTTGTGATCACCTCCACTACGTACCAATATAATCAACAACGTGAGCTCATTTATTCCGTACTCGGTGAACAACTCCATGACAAGGCTGGTAACTACTTTGACAGCTTAAATATGATGATGCTTACTGGCACCATGGCGCAAAAAGAAACACTAAGAAATAAGGCGTTAGCACAGGAGAATATAGAAACGGTAAGAGTGCTGCGTGGTGATGCTGTCAGTAAGCTCTATGGCGCAGGATTAGCAAACCAAGTCCCTATTGATGATATCGATAAACGCGCGTTACTTGGTGAGACCGTATTGGAGCCCTTTAAAGCAGAATGGGGGAATGGCTTAGTGGTCGCCCTACCAATGAAAGCCAGTGCTGACTATCGCGGCACTAACTGTATTACCTGCCACATGACACAGGAAGGGGAAGTGCTTGGCGCCATCCGGATTGAGTACAACTTAAATCAAGTGAACGGCTTAATTAATAAGCGCACCGCAATTGCTGTCGGCATCATGGCTGCCATCGCTTTTATCGGTTACTTGTGCACCATTTTCATTGCTCGCCGATTTATTGTGGCACCTGGTTCAAACGACATCTCGATTTATGAACCGAGTCAGCGGCAGTAAAGATCTCTCTATACGCCTATCTCAACACCAAAATGACGAAGTTGGCGATCTAACTAACGATATAAACGCGTTTCTAGATACGGTTTCCGAGAGTTTAAATAAAGTACAGTCAACGGCGAAGACCGTCAGCGGCAATGCTGACAAGCTAACAGATATTGCCCAAAACAATGAGAAAACCGCTAAGAGGCAGCTCGACGAAACGGCGGCTGTTGAAAACAGCATGCAACTATTAGAGCAACAACAAAGTACCGTAAGTGAAGCCACAGAGCGAGCTTCTGAACTTATGCAACAAACTTGCGAACTCACCAAAGTCAGTAGCGCAGAAGCACAAAACGCCAGCGCGGATATCGAATCTTTGGTTCAAGACATCGGTCAAGTATCCACACATATCTCAGAGCTTAACGAGCAAACCGAACAAGTTTCCGCAATTCTATCGACGATTAAAGGCATTGCAGACCAAACAAACCTACTTGCTTTAAACGCAGCTATCGAAGCGGCAAGAGCGGGTGAACAAGGCCGAGGGTTTGCCGTTGTCGCCGATGAAGTCCGCTCACTAGCAAGCCGAACCACCGAAGCTACCAGCGATATAGAAACGATAATTGCCAAATTCCAACAAGGCAGTAGTTTTTCGGTACAAGCCGTTAACAAGGTTTCAAACACTGCCCATCAACGTGCTGATGAGGTCCAAGCCTTAGCCAGTAAGATGCAGACCGTTGTCGAGCAAATCGAATCTACGACGCACATCGCCAATCAGGTGCAAACTCAGATACAAGCTAACCGTCAAACTAGCGCGAGTGTCGGGCAGAAAACCGTTGTAATCACTGAACACGCAAACGAAACTTCTGGAGCCGCGACACAAACTCATCAAATTAGCATGGATTTGCAACAGCTTTCTCATCAATTGGAGACATTACTTAATCAATTTGTATTGAATAGCCACAATAAAGGCTCATTAACCACAATAAAGGTTGAACCAAGAAAATTGACAGGTAATATATCCGTTTGAAAAGAAATTTATACTCCACTCAATGTCGCGCTTATATTTTAAGCAACACACACTTATTTTAAGTAATAAGCATTGAGTGGTTTTTTACCTCCATGGAGAAGATGAATAACATGACTTACGCGCCTGTAACAGACGTACTCGGCGGCAAGCTTGCGGTAGACAGTGAAGTAACTGTTCGCGGCTGGATCCGTTCACGTCGTGATTCCAAAGCTGGAATCTCTTTCCTTGCCATTTACGACGGCTCTTGTTTCGACCCGATTCAGGCCGTGGTCCCTAATAATCTTAATAATTACGACGACGAAGTGCTTAAGCTAACCACTGGCTGTTCTGTTGAAGTAACGGGTAAGATTGTTGAATCTCCTGCAAAAGGTCAAGACTTCGAACTCGCAGCCACTGACGTTAAAGTCGTTGGCTGGGTTGAAGACGCAGACACGTACCCAATGGCTAAGACTCGTCATTCTATTGAGTACCTTCGTGAAGTGGCGCACCTTCGTCCACGCACTAACGTGATCGGCGCAGTCGCTCGAGTACGTAACTGTCTATCTCAAGCGATTCACCGCTTCTACCACGAACAGGGTTTCTTCTGGACTTCAGCGCCACTTATCACGGCTTCTGATGCGGAAGGTGCCGGTGAGATGTTCCGCGTATCAACGCTAGACATGGAAAACCTACCTCGCACTGAAGCAGGCAAAGTGGACTTCAACGAAGATTTCTTCGGCAAAGAGACGTTCCTAACGGTATCTGGTCAACTTAATGCTGAAGCTTACGCTTGTGCACTAAGCAAAGTGTACACATTTGGTCCTACTTTCCGTGCTGAAAACTCAAATACAAGCCGCCACCTAGCTGAATTCTGGATGGTAGAGCCTGAGATTGCCTTTGCTGATCTAGACGACGCTGCAAAACTGGCAGAAGACATGCTTAAGTACGTCTTTGCAGCCGTTCTTGAAGAACGTCGCGATGACCTTGAGTTCTTTGCATCTCGTATCGACAAACAAGCCATCACTCGTCTAGAGCAATTCGTTGACGCTGATTTCGCACAAGTTGACTACACTGACGCCATCCAAATCCTACTAGATTCTGGTAAGAAATTTGAGTTCGACGTTGAGTGGGGCATCGACATGTCTTCTGAACATGAGCGCTACCTAGCTGAAGAGCACTTCAAAGCGCCCGTTATCGTTAAGAACTACCCGAAAGATATCAAAGCTTTCTACATGCGCTTAAACGACGACGGCAAAACGGTTGCGGCCATGGATGTACTTGCACCAGGTATTGGTGAAATCATCGGTGGTGCACAACGTGAAGAGCGTCTAGATATTCTAGATGAGCGCATGATTGCTATGGGCATCGACCCTGAGCACATGAGCTGGTACCGCGATCTCCGTAAATACGGCACAGTGCCTCACGCAGGTTTCGGACTTGGCTTTGAGCGTCTAGTGTCTTACGTAACAGGTATGGGCAACGTTCGTGACGTGATTCCATTCCCACGTACGCCGCGCTCAGCTAACTTCTAAGCCGGGTTTACACATAATAATCAGGTCACCTCAGGGTGACCTTTTTTACACCCGCTCACTCAAAGCTCATACAGCCCCTTCCCTTATGTACCGCTATTTCACCTTACATTTCTGCACCCTTACGTTTCATTTTCAATCCATCATTCGACTTGGTTTCTTTCTTCGCCAGCACTATATTTAAAACAACAAGACAGTAATTCAAACTCAGCAGCGCAGCTGACAGAATAGAAGGTGTTAACGATGAGCAAATTTACCGAATCTGATATTCAATATCGAGGTGAGTCCAACGGTGTGCATAAATGGGAAGCCACGAACGGTCAACCATACTACTGGCACCCTGACTGGCTTCACGTGGCAGAAGATGAAATGGGGCTTCACAGAAAAGTTGAGCTTAACGTTGAAGAAACTGAAACCCCATCAAAAGCTCACGCAATTTCGGCTGTACTTCAACATTTGAATGCCTGGGTTGAATCAAAACTTACTCAACATCCAGACATTGAAACTCAAGCGCACGAATCAGAAATCAATCTAAAAAAATAACCACCTCCTTGATCCCAAAAGCCAAATTGGCGTTTGGGATCCCATTATTACTCGCGACATTAGCAATCGTTTCCGCTTCAAAATTACAAAAAGAACGAATTAGCGCCCTTTTCTGCTTCAAATCAAACTAATTTTCTGTTTTCTTCTTTAATCTGGTTGTCACGTATGGCCTACAGAGGTATAAATAGGCTGTTATCGTCACAAAATATGTTCACATTTGCCCCTTCAATTAACATGGATGAAGATTATGTTTGAAAAAGTTGTAGCTGCACCCGCTGACCCTATACTTGGCCTCACTGAAGAGTTTAAAAAAGACACTCGTGCAGAAAAAATTAACCTCGGCGTTGGTATCTACAAAAATGAGCAAGGCCAAACCCCTGTTCTTGCGACAGTAAAAAAAGCTGAAGCAGCATTGCTAGAAAATGAAAAAACAAAATCTTACCTGACGATTGAAGGCACCGCTGAGTATGGTTTAGCTGTACAAAAACTGCTATTCGGTGCTGATTCAGCGATAGTTAGCGAAAAATTGGCAAAAACCGCACAAGCTCCGGGTGGCACTGGCGCACTTCGTGTGGCTGGCGAGTTTATTAAACGCCAACTTAGCAGCGCTAAGATCTGGATCAGCAATCCAACATGGGCGAACCACAACGGCGTATTCGCTGCTGCAGGTATTGAAACGGCTCAATACCGCTACTACAACTCAGAAACAAAAGACAAAGACTTCGCTGGCATGGTGGCTGATTTAGAGCAAGCCGCTGCAGGCGACATTGTTTTGCTGCATGGCTGCTGCCACAACCCAACTGGCATCGACCCTACTCCAGCTGAGTGGGAGCAATTAGCAAAACTGGTAGCGGACAAAGGTCTGATCCCATTATTCGACTTTGCATACCAAGGCTTTGCAAAAGGCGTTGAAGAGGATGCACAAGGCCTGCGCACCTTTGCTAAATACAATAAAGAAATTCTCGTCGCGAGTTCATTTTCAAAGAACTTCGGTCTGTACAATGAGCGTGTAGGCGCCTTCACTCTTGTTGCCGCGTCTGAAGAAATCGCAACGACAGCCTTCTCACAAGTAAAAAAGGCATCATTCGCTCAATCTATTCTAACCCACCCGCTCACGGCGCTGCGGTTGTCACATACATTCTTAACGATGAAGCGCTTCGTGCGGAATGGGAAAACGAAGTCGCTGAAATGCGTGATCGTATTCAAGAAATGCGTGGCCTGTTTGTTGAGACACTAAAAACAGAAGGTGTGGATGCCGACTTTAGCTTTATCGAGCGCCAAAATGGCATGTTCTCTTTCTCTGGCCTGTCTAAAGAGCAAGTAAACCGTTTGAAAGACGAATTTGCTATCTACATTGTTGGCTCTGGACGTATCAGTGTTGCGGGTATGACAAAGTCTAACATGACACCATTATGTAAAGGCATCGCAGCCGTTTTATAACCATATAACCCGGCACACTTAAGCGCGAGTACGCTTGTCATTTAGCGTATTCACTGGTTTAATAATCAACGTGTTAGCGCTTGTGCTAGATAAAATAAAGGTCAGCTTCGGCTGACCTTTTTCGTTTCTGCGTGTACTATTAAGCCATCATGATTACATTTAGATAGTACGTAATTACATTTAAATAGTACCTAAGGCCGCACATGGACGCAGAACTCATAGAGATCCAACACTTTCTCGCCAGCTACCCTCCTTTTGATGAATTACCAGAAGAGACCATTTTGTACGCATCTCAGCATATTGAGATAGCCTACTATCGCCAAGATACACCCATCATACATTTTGGTGATGAGATCAATGACCTCTATATGGTCAGAAGTGGCGTAGTCGAGGTATACCGTCGTAAGGGCGAGCTATACAACCGATTGGATGAAGGCGATCTCTTTGGGCAAATGGGTCTGCTAACAAATAATAAAGTTCGCTTTCCAGCCAAGGCGGTCGAAGACACCCTTGTTTATTGCTTATCCGCAGACGTATTCCAGGAGCTCTACGACAAATTTGATTCGTTTGCCGATTTTGTTGAAGTTGAAGACAGAGTCAGGCTAAGACAAACCGTCTCCAACAATAGCAACACTAACGACCTCACCACATCAAAAGTCCGAACGCTACTTACTGGTGAACCTGCCACCATCGATCGGCATAGAACCATTCAAGAAGCGGCAAAACAAATGGCCGACGAACAAGTCTCATCCCTGCTCATTCTCAATCCGGATATCACCGAAAACGATGAAGACGATTCCTCACCCATCGTTGGTATCATTACCGATAGAGACCTTTGTACGCGAGTGTTAGCACAAAACCTAAGCCCACAAGATGAAGTGGCTTCCGTGATGTCTACCGACCTTATTTCACTCGATCACAACGCCTATGTGTACGAAGCGATGCTTATCATGCTGCGCTATAACGTCCATCATCTACCCGTTGTAAAAAACAAAATTCCTCTTGGTGTCATCGAAACGTCCGATATCGTTCGTTACGAGTCCCAAAACTCACTACTGCTAGTGAGTAGTATCTTCCAGCAACAGTCGGTTGAGGAGCTTAAGCAGCTGTCTGATCAAGTTCGCGACAGTTTCGTTCGCTTAGTTAATGAAGACGCCAATGCACACATGGTCGGCACGGCAATGTCGGTTATTGGCCGCAGCTTTAAACAACGTATCATTGAACTTGCTGAAGAAGAGTTAGGTCACGCCCCTATTCCTTATTGCTTCCTGGCACTTGGCTCCATGGGACGCGATGAACAACTCATGGTCACCGACCAAGACAATGCCATCATTCTTGACGACAGCTACGACGAAGAGAAACACGGCGCTTACTTTAAAGCCTTCTCGACCTTTATTTGTGATGCGCTTGCCGATTGTGGTTATACCTACTGCAGTGGTGACATTATGGCAACGAACCCGGAATGGCGCATGACGAGAAAAGAATGGGAAGCGTGCTTCTCTGATTGGATTGATGATCCAAACCCGAAAGCGTTACTCAATGCGTCGATCTTTTTCGATTTGGATGGGGTTTACGGCAAACTCAAATGGGCAGAGCAGCTCAATAGCTTTATCGTCCGAAGAGCGAGAAGAAATAACCGTTTTCTGGCTTGCTTGGCGCGAAATGCGCTAAATCGCACACCTCCATTAGGCTTTTTCAAAGATTTTGTGATGGAAAAGGATGGGCAGCACAACAACTCCATCAACCTAAAACGTCGCGGTACAGCGCCATTGGCTGATTTAATACGTGTCCATGCGTTAGCGGTTGGTTCTCGTTCTACTAACTCTTTCGAGCGCTTAGATGACATCCACGACGCGGGTATACTGCCAAAGGGGCGCGCGCGTGATTTGAAAGATGCCATGGAATTCATCTCAATGGTTCGTATCAGCCACCAAGCAATGGATGTTCAGATGGGGATCGCCCCAGATAACAACATTGAGCCTGAGAACTTGTCCGACTTCGAACGCCGTAATCTCAAAGATGCGTTCCAAGTCTTGAGTAATGGTCAAAATTTCCTAAAATTTCGCTATCAAGCTAACAACAATTTCAAATAGAGTCCGTCTAAATGGTGAGTGTGAATTATGATTAAAAAACTATTTAGTGCGCCTAGTGTACAATGGCAAAGCAAGTTTAAGACGCTAGCGGGTCGCGCTCAGGATGAGCGTCTGCAGGCGTTTTACGCTAAAGGGTTGCCCAACAGCGATACACTGCTCAAAGACGTATCATTTGTTGCTCTAGATTTTGAAACAACAGGGTTAAACCCAGAGAAAGATGGCATCCTCTCAATTGGCCTTGTGCCTTTCACCACCTCAAGGATACGACTCAATGCCGCTAAGCACTGGACGGTCAGGCCTAAGGCAATCCTAGAAGAAGAGTCGGTGGTCATCCATGGTATCACTCATAATGACATCTTAGACGCACCAAAATTCAAAGACATTCTTGGCGATGTGTTGGACTCGTTGGCAGGGCATATCATCGTGGTGCACTACAATCCCATTGAACGTGGTTTCTTTGATGATGCGTTGAAGGGCATGATTGGTGAAGGCATTGAGTTTCCTGTCGTCGACACAATGCAAATTGAATCCGTTTACCAAAAGCGCGCTACCGCTGGTGTAATCAATATGTTGAAAGGCAAACAAGCGGACTCAGTTCGCTTAGGACAAACTCGCCGTCGCTATGGACTGCCTGACTACCCACCCCATCATGCGTTAACGGATGCCGTTGCTACCGCAGAGCTACTTCAAGCCCAGCTGGCTTATCACTATGATGAAAAAGCCGTGCTCAACGATATCTGGATATAGACACAAGCAACGCTGTCGCCCATTATCAGAGGCAGACACTTATTTAGGACGGTACACACCAATAAAAAAAGGCTCTGATGAGCCTTTTTGAGGGTTCTAAATTAGCGCGTTAACTTACTAAATTTTGAATCGACCAATCTCGCGACCTAGCTTCTGCGACAGCTCTGACAACTCTACCGCTTGTTGAGCTGCTTCATGCGCTTCTTCGGCTAACTCATCGGAAACATCGCGGATGCCCTGAGTATTGCGAGTGATCTCTGAGGTCACAGAGGCTTGCTCTTCTGCCGCCGTCGCGATTTGCGTTGCCATATCACTGATTTGCCCCACCGCCGATAAGATTTGAGTCAAGCTTGCTGCTGCACTGTTGGCATCATCCACGCTGGTTTCGGCTAAGCCGCGGCTATCATTCACAATACCGACCGCTTTACCCGTTGTGGCTTGCAGTGTCTCAATAGTTTGCTGAATCTCTTGCGTAGACGCATGAGTGCGTTGGCTCAACACACGTACTTCATCAGCAACCACAGCAAAACCCCGACCTTGCTCACCCGCTCGCGCGGCTTCAATTGCTGCGTTAAGAGCAAGCAAATTCGTTTGCTCGGCAATACCTTGGATCGTCGACAAGATGGTGTTGATGCTACTACCATGAACTTCAAGCTCGCGAATCACTGCGGTTGCGACATCCACTTCTTGAGCCAGATTCTGAATTGAATGTTGGGTCGCTGATACTTGACCCGCACCGTGGTTGCTTGCCTCTACCGCCTCAGAAGAGTTATTCGCAGTCATATCAGCATTATTGGCAATTTCTTGCGTCGCCGCTGCCATCTCATTGATTGCTGTAGCAACCATATTGATTTCGTCTTGTTGCGTTTGAATACGTTGACTACGAACTCGCGCATGAGTCGCGGTATCTTTCGCTTGTTCTGACAAGGCGACCGACACATCGGTAAGCTTCATAATCGTTTCGTGCATGTAACTAACAAACGTGTTGAAGTTGCGAGCTAATTGTCCCACCTCATCGTGGCTTCTTGGTTCTAGGCGGCTGGTTAAATCCCCTTCACCAGACGCGATTTCTGCCAGTGCTTTAGACACTCGCGCTAAATCATTAATAAGGAAGCTCACCATCCAAGAGGCGATGGCGGCAACGAAAATAACGATGACAACTGAGGTAAGTATTAGCTGCGTAAGCGCGCTGTTCAGTTTCGCCAGTTCGGTTTGTTTATCTAACTCTACCGCCAGTACCCAATTAGTCTCAGGAACCTTAGTGAAGTACAACATTTTCTCCACGCCTTGAATCGCGACTTCCGTCATCTCACCACGAGACGCGAGCTCACTGATAGCAGACGTCGTCAATTCGGGACTTAGCTCCGTCATTGACTTTAATAACAACGAGGTATTTTGGTGGGCAAGGAAGGTATTATTCGACAAGTCAATCAACATCGCGCTGGCATTATGTCCCACGTTCAAACTAATGACGTCTTGCACTAACTGATCAATTAATACATCGGCACCAACGATGCCAACTAAGCGACCATTTTTCTTTACAGGTTCAGCGATGGTCACCAGCAAAGCATTGGTAATGGCATCTTGATATGCCTCAGTAATAATCTGTTTATTGGCAGACGCTGCATCCTGATACCAAGGGCGCGTTCTAGGATCGTAATCGGCTCTGTTACGCTCTGGGTGAGAACGATACATTCCACCATCTGGAGTCCCCAAAAAGATGTCGTCAAAGCCACCAGCGACACGTGCTTGTTTTAGGTAGGGTACTTTATCTTCTACTTCGGAGAATGGATTAAAAGCGGTCGCAATGTCCTTTCTCACTCCGATCCAATTTTCTATTCCTTCTACTGCCGCAAGCGATACGTTATTCGCACGACTCGAGATTGCATCATGCGTCTGTGTTGAAAGTTGTTGCGCAGACAAGATGGTTAATACGACGGCCATCAATAGTACAGCAGACAACATTGCTGTAATGAGTTTTTTGCTTTAGAGATAATTTCATCGGTTATTATTCTTTTAGTAACTTAATAGTTAATTAATCATGTTAGTCATGAAAAGTACTGCGGGCAGATAATATCCAAATTCCGATGCAAAATCGACCGTCAATATTTTGTCTAGCTTTTCATTTCCGCCAAAATTATGCCTATGCGAACCGCAACCAATCGAGTCACATTTTTGACCTCAGTAAGCCAAGCATTCTCTCATTCCCCCACTTTTAACACCCATGCTAAAACTTCACATTAACCATATGATTTTATGATGCTTTTTATCGGTAACTTTTTATCACCTCGATATAGAGAACAGGCTGAGCAAGTAAGAGCACTGGGGACGTGTAATATAAGATTTCAGAAGCGGAACATAACAAATTAAATATCAGTTTATAAGAATAAATAGGAAAATTTAACGTAGAAGAACATCGATTAGATCAAAAAAAGAGCAGCCTTAGCTGCCCTTTTTACGTTATTTAGAATTTACACACATCAACATACCTATAGATGCTGTTCACTATGTGCGTTCTGTTTTCATACCCATAAGTAGACTCACACACATTGCCAGTAATATAAAGGTAAATGGCAACGCTGATGAAATAGCACCCGCTTGCAATGCTTGGATGGCTTCGCTACCACCAATCCACAATAACGCAACCGCAATAGCCCCTTCCATAAAGGCCCAAAATACACGCTGAATAACAGGCGCATCAATTTTACCACCCGCGGTAATGCTGTCGATCACCAAAGAACCGGAATCCGAAGACGTAATAAAGAACACCAAAACAAGGATCACCGCAATGACAGACAGTAACGTGCCCATTGGTAGCGCATCAAACATTTCAAACATGGCCAATGGTACATCACGCAAGCCATTTGCACCCAGCGTACCCACTTGATTAACCACTTGGTCAATGGCAAGGCCGCCAAATACAGACATCCAAATAATCGTCACGGATGTCGGAACAATAAGTACCGCAGTAATGAACTGCCTTACTGTACGTCCCTTAGAAACGCGAGCAATAAACATACCAACGAATGGGGACCATGAAATCCACCAAGCCCAATAGAATACTGTCCAACCGTGCATCCACGCTTCATCATCACGACCATGAGGATTACTTAGTGGTACGATGTTTTTCAAATAAGCGAACAACGTATCAGGGATCGAGGCGAACGTTACCGCATAGCCAATTAAAGCCACTAACGCCAATAAAATAAACGCAACGATCATATTGATGTTACTGATGACCTTAACACCGCCATCAATGCCACGTAATACCGAAACAACGGCGAGCAAAGTGACAACGGCAATCACGATCACCTGCAACGTCATGCCAGATTCAACACCGAAGACATGGTGAATACCACTTGCTGCCTGCTGTGCGCCTAAACCAAGTGACGTAGCTAAACCAAACAAAGTCGCAAGAACGGCTAGAATATCAATGATATGCCCAGCCCAGCCCCAAGCTCTATCCCCTAAAATAGGATAGAACACAGAGCGCATCGATAGAGGTAAACCTTTATTGTAGGTAAAGAACGCTAGAGATAAGGCAACAACACCGTAGATCGCCCATGGGTGTAACCCCCAGTGGAACATAGTGGCGCCCATCGCAAGCTCGCGAGCCTGCTCTGTGTTTGCTGCTACGCCTAGCGGGGTTTCATACCACCCCGTAAAGTAAGCCACTGGTTCGGCAACACTCCAGAACATAAGGCCAATGCCCATACCTGCAGCGAATAACATCGCCAGCCAAGACATAAATGAATAATCCGCCGTGGCATCTTTGCCGCCTAAGCGTATTTTACCAAATGGAGAAACAATCAGACCCAAACAGAAGATGACAAAAATATTGCCCGCCCACATAAATAGCCAGTCAAACTTATTAATGATCTGCCATTTAATACCGTCTAACGCACTTTTTGCTGTCTCAGCATCAACCACCACAGCCAGTACTAGTAATAACGCAATAAAACCTGCACTCCACCCAAATACTGGGTTATGCACGTCGAATCCCCATTTTTGAACATTATCTTGTCCAATTGTATAGTCAGTACTGTCAATACTGTACTTATCAATACCTTTTGTCATCGTTCCTCACCCTGACGAACTGCTATCCATCAAAATATTTTTTGTACTAAGTAATACCAAATATCCGCATGACACAGACTGGGCTATCACTCAACTATTAGTGCTACGAAAGTTTCAGTTTAGCAAAAAATGTCTGATTTATCATACAGTCTTTGCCATTAGCACGTTATCCATCGTCGACTACCGCAAAGTATAGACTATTTAGATGTCAAATTATTGATACGAAAATCGGCCCTGTTAATTGCTAACTTACGCGTACAAAAAAGCCCATCGTACTTTTCCAGTAATATGGGCTCAATGTATTATTTTCGCGATTAAACGACGCTAGTTTTTTGCTATCGCATCGATTTGTAATACTGGCGCAGCATCGATGCCTTCCGCATTCATCATCGATGATATTCTTTGGATAGAAGATAACAACAAGGTTTGTTCCCACGCCTCAAGACTTTGAAATTTCTGTACGAAGCTGTCTTGGAGTGGCAAAGGGGCGCTATCAAGCACTTCAGTGCCTTTTTCTGTTAAAACTGCATGAACTTTTCGCTTGTCTTGATGACTTCGTTCACGTCTTACATAATCGTTCAGCTCTAGTCGGTCGATAATAGTCGTCGCTGTCGCCTGACTAACATTGGTATAATTCGATAACTCACGAATGGTTACATTCCCTTTTTCCCTGATTGCCTTCATCAGCACCAGTTGCGGTCCAGTGAGTCCGCACTCTTTTTTAATTTTTTCGAATGCAAGTCGATGGCTCTTATTACTTGACGTATCGCCACGAGCACTTCTTCGTGTTTTTCCAATTCTTTATTCCAAATTAGCGATTATCTGTTAATCCCTGCGTTTTAACACATTCATACCGATGATGCATCTCAATCACACCTATAAACCGATCGCGACCACCATTGACTCATTATTAGTGTTTAAAAAGGTGCGCTTGCACACTCCCTTAATAATGGACTGCAACCCTCGGTCGCACTTAAGTTTACGGGCGTTATTTTACCGATAAAAACACAGAAAAAACAGCCCATTTCATTAGAGTTAAAACCGTTAGTACTCTATACAGTTTGTCCATTAAAAATAGCCCAAAATGCGAGCAAAACAATGAATATCTTCCCATTTATAATTACTTTTGTTAGTATTCGCCCGAATTTTAGTTAGAGCTCTAAGTAGTATCAGAGGAATGATGAATAATACTAAGGACAAGTATAGTATTGAAAATACTGACTATACTGTTGGGCAAGATAATGTCCAAAAATGGGGGTTTGATGTTCATAACCCTGTCTTCGGCACCAGCGCAGCACTCATCGTACTGTTTCTCGTCGCCCTTCTCGTCGTAGACCCTGCCACCGCCAAAGCCACACTTGATGGCGCTAAATGGCAAATTATTGGCGCATTCGACAACCTATTTATGTGGGCTGGCAATATCTTTGTGATTTTCTGCCTTGGCCTTGTCTTGTCTCCTTACGGAAAAATCCGTATTGGTGGTGCAAGTGCAAAACCTGACCATTCAACCCTATCCTGGATTGCGATGCTATTTGCTTGAGCGGCATGGGTATTGGCCTGATGTTTTGGGGGGTAGCAGAACCTGTTGCCTACTTCACTGGTTGGTATGAGACGCCTCTTGGCGTTGAAGCTTATACTGAGGAAGCGCGTAAAGTAGCGCTGGGCGCGACTATGTTCCATTGGGGTATTCATCCATGGTCCATGTACGCCGTTGTTGCGCTTTCAATGGCATTCTTTGCCTTTAATAAAGGCCTTCCTCTTTCAATGCGCTCGGTATTCTACCCACTGTTAGGGGATAGAACATGGGGTTGGTTTGGCCACATCATTGATATTCTGGCCGTTCTCGCGACTCTGTTTGGCCTTGCAACCTCATTAGGTTTAGGTGCGCAGCAAGCCGCAAGCGGCATTGGCCACGTATTTGGTGTCGAAGCAGGTACAACATTACAACTTGTCGTTATCGCGTTTGTCACCGCATTGGCGATCTTTTCTGTAGTTCGTGGTATTGATGGTGGTGTAAAGCTACTAAGTAATACCAACATCCTTATTGCTTTTGTCCTTTTGATTGTCGTCATTGTTGCCTCGATTGCCACATTCTTTGGCTCATTAGGAACTACGATTGTCGGCTACGTTGAGAATATTATCCCGCTAAGTAACCCTCATGGTCGTGAAGACGAAGCATGGATGCACGGTTGGACAGTATTCTACTGGGCGTGGTGGATTTCATGGTCCCCTTGTGTTGGCATGTTCATTGCGCGCGTTTCTAAAGGTCGCACTGTACGTGAATTCCTGACAGCCGTTATTATCATCCCGACCACCATCACATTATTTTGGATGGCAGCGTTTGGTGGTATGGCCATTGATCAAGTGATTAACCAAGTCGGAGAGCTCGGACAAAATGGGCTGACAGATTTAACGCTATCACTGTTCTATGCATACGAAGCTTTGCCGATGAGCACCGTTTTATCGGTTATCTCTATCATCTTGATTATGGTGTTCTTCATTACTTCATCAGACTCAGCCTCACTGGTTATCGACAGCATCACCTCAGGTGGTAAAGTGGATGCACCAGTACCACAGCGAGTCTTCTGGGCGACAATTGAAGGTGCTATTGCAGCGGTACTGTTATGGGTAGGTGGTACAGAGGCGATTCAAGCACTGCAAGCTGGTGCAATCTCTACGGCGTTACCATTTACAATTATTCTGCTAGTAATGTGTGTGAGCCTATTAAAAGGTATGCGTACTGAACTTCAAGTGCACCAACACAGCTACGCGTAACGCTATCACGATTTAAATACGTTAAGACCCGCTTTTGCGGGTCTTTTTTATCAAGCGCCACCATTAATATCAATAGTGTCCACACTCTGCCCTATCCCAAACCATGTTCCAGTGCGTACTTTGCCAATTCAGCCGTCGAGTGCAAGTCCAACTTGTGTTTAATGTTCTGCCTATGAGTTTCTACTGTACGATAAGATATATCGAGCATCTGCGCTATTTTCTTGCTGCTACTTCCTTGTGCGACTAATTTCAACACCGACTCTTCTCTACGACTCAATGGATTAGTCTTGCTCTGTGCTGGTGACACCTCTTGTGAAAATAACGTTTGCGTAACAGACTCACAAAAATACGTAGACCCTTGCTTCACCGTTTTGATGGCTTGAACCATTTTTTCTGCCGATATTTCCTTTAACATATAGCCCACAGCCCCTGCCTGCATCACTTTCATAATATATTCACGATTATCATGCATCGTGAGCATAAGCACTTTGGTTTCAGGACGTTCTTCTTTCAATAGCTGTGTCGCTTCTATGCCATTCATAATAGGCATACTCACGTCCATTAGTACCACGTCAGGCTGGTACGATTTGACCACGTCTACCGCCTCAAGCCCATTACTTGCCGTTGCAATCACCTCAATATCGGGTTCTCGCTCTAGCCGAGCGATGAAACCTTCCAAAACCACTTGATGATCATCCACTATCACCACTTTGATCGGTTCATCCATTATTCCGTTCCTTCTAACTTCAGCAAGACTGTGATTTCTGTTCCGCTTCCATAATCACTCAGTAATTCAAACTCACCACCAATAAACTCAACACGCTCTCTCATATTACGCAAACCGATTCCGCGTGCTGCCAGTGCATTGGTCACATCAAAACCAATGCCATTATCACGAATCATTAATTGCAACACACTACCAAACTGCTTTAGAAACACCGTAACTTGCGTCGCATCTGCATGCTTTTCTATATTATTCAGTGATTCTTGTACAACACGATATAAGGTCGTTGCCACCTCTGATTTAAGTTTAGATGCTTGTGTATCAAGCACCAGTTCTGTATTCGCGTGAGAGTAGGTTTTGAAGTCTTGGAGCAAACTTGAAATGGCAGCTTCCAGCCCGATATCGTCCAAGGCGCTCGGTCTAAGATGATGTGAGATTCGTCTCACTTCAATAATCGCTTCTGATAATGACGATAGAGACTTACTCAAGTGTCCAATGGAACGTACATCAATATCCTTGGTATCCATTAACTCTAAGTGACACTTACTCGAAACCAGCAGCTGGTTGACCCCATCATGTAATTCTCTAGCCAAGTGCTTTCTTTCGTCTTCTTGAAACATCACTGTTTTATGTGCCAGCTCTTTTAAGTTCTTATCGGCTAATTTATGCTCATGCCAATTCACTGCTAAGGTAAGCACAATAATAACCGCCACCGTCACCGCAAAAATCGTCACAATAGAAAACATCGTGGTTTCAATATTTTTATCGATGGCGGCTCGAAGTAGCGCGACCTCCCTAGCCACATCCTCAATATAAAGTCCGGTGCCAATCATCCATTCCCACTTGTCTAACCACGCTGCGTAGCTCAACTTAGTTACCGTTTCGCCAGTCGACGGTTTCTGCCATAAATATTGATGGAATCCTCCGCCCGCTTGAGCTTGGAACAGCAATGTTTCTATTAGGTAATTGCCGTCTTGGTCTTGTAGCTTAAGAAGGTTTCGTCCCACCAGCTCTGGCTGTATGGGGTGAACAAGATTGGTGCCTGTCTTATCGTAGGCAAAAAAGTAGCCGTCCGTGCCGTAACGTAAGCGGTCTAGAATTTCTCGAACTTGGGCCTTCGCTTCTGATTCAGAAAGATCCGGATCGTTATAAGCGTATTCGATAGCATCAAATGCAAGCTCTACGCTGTCCTTCAACGCTGACTCTTTCGAACGAATTAGACTCTCTCGGAAGATCTCGATTTCTTTTTCGCCAAAGGATTTGGCTTGATGGAGGGCAATCCAACTCACGCTAGCCGTCAATATCACTAACGGCAGTAACGTCAATAAGATCAGTTTTGCTTTGAGTGGCATAGAAGTCCCTTCTAACTGCAGCCGCCGATAAAGGCAATGCATCCCGTAAGACACATTACCACGGCGGTCAAATAAATGAACTTCCTTACGCCACAACGGTAATTAGATCACATTCCATAGAAGGATGGGAACACTAACAGTGACGCTAACACTAGGATTTGAATAGCAATAAACGGCATAACCCCACGGTATATATCTCTTGTCGTCACGCCATTCGGCGCCACCCCTTTCAAATAGAACAAGCTAAAACCAAATGGCGGCGTTAAGAACGATGTCTGTAAATTCATCGCGACGAGTATGGCAAACCACGTCATATTGATGCCCATGATCTCAGCAACGGGTGCAATCATCGGAACAATAATGAAACAGATTTCCACAAAGTCGATGAAGAAACCTAGAATCAAAATCACCAGCATGGTGATAATGAGGAAACCCCACTTCTCTCCTGGAATGGACAACATCCATTCTTCCACCAGCATGTCGCCACCAGTATAGGTAAACGCCATCGAAAACGCAGTTGCGCCCAATAGAATGGCGAACACCATCGCCGTAACCTTGACGGTCTCTTTTGATGCTTCGTAAAGCATACGAAAATTAAACTGACCATAAGCCAACGACAATAAAATCGCCCCTGCGCCACCCAGTGCCGCAGATTCTGTTGGGGTTGCCACACCAGCGAATATTGAACCCAGAACAATCACAATCAAGGCTAGAGGCGGAATAATGGCTTTTAGCGCCGTTCTTACTTCTTGACTGCGTGAAATGGACTCATCTCTAGGAATGGGCTGCGCCGCTTCTGGGTTAAGTTTTGCATAGATCAGGATATATAAAACATAAGCTCCCACTAACACTAACCCTGGCCAAATTGCCGCCTGAAACAAGTCACCAACTGGCACACCAAGTACATCGCCAAGAAGGATTAATACTATCGAAGGCGGAATGATTTGCCCCAATGTTCCTGACGCACAAATAGTACCGCACGCTAACCCTTTATCGTAATTGTACTTCAACATAACTGGTAGAGAGATAAGCCCCATCGCCACAACCGAAGCGCCAACAACTCCTGTCGACGCTGCGAGTAGCGCCCCCACTAATACCGTTGATATCGCAATACCACCACGCACACCACCAAATAAACGCCCCATGGACTCTAGCAGTTGCTCTGCTAGCTTAGTTTTTTGTAAAACTAAGCCCATAAAAACAAATAGCGGTACCGCCATTAAAACGGTATTTTCCATAATGGACTGGATTCGATATGGCATGAACGCGAACATTTCGATGCCTTCTGCCCACACGCCAAATATCAGCGCGATGCCTCCAAACGTGAAGGCCACAGGAAATCCTAACAGTAGCGCAAACAGCGCTACAAAAAACATGACTATGCCGATCATAGAAACAATCCTTATTCTTTAGAGTCGGTTGAATTGGCGTATATCAAATGAGGGTTAACCAGCTTATTTAGAGAATGGAGCACTAGCCCGACTCCACTGACCGCCATAAAGAAGAAGGAAAGAGGGATCATGGCTTTAATAACCCAACGGTATGGTAAGCCTCCAGGATCACCTGACGTCTCGCCCAGTGCAAAGCTTTCTTTGGCAAAATCAATACCGAACCATGCCACCAATAAACAGAATGGGAAAAGAAACACAAACGTACCGATCAAATCGATGATCGCGCGTGCTTTTACCGATAATCGCTCGTAAAATACGTCAACTCTCACATGGCCTCCAGCTTTAATTGCGTAGGGAACGCCAAGTAAAAATACCGCTGAAAATAGATGCCATTCCATCTCTTGAAATGCAATCGACACGTCATTAAATACATAACGCATCACCACGTCGTACACGACATTTGCAAGTAGTAATAAAAATAAAAGACTCGACACAACTCCCAGCACATCGCTGACTTTGTTAAACAGTCTCTCTATATAAATTAGGCTTCGCATACCAGACTCCATCCCGCACTCATATAGTTTTATTTATGTGTAGAGTGCGTAAGTATTCAAAAATAGACATCGTAAAATAAAGTTTGATGACGAACGCTTCGTTCATTGGCCATCTCGTCATCTATCTTTATAAAAATTAATTAGGTGTAATTTGAATTCAGTAATCATCGATAAAAGAAGTGGCGCTAAGCGCCACTTCAGAATGATTAATCATCAAATTTATTGAGGTAAGCTTTCGTAGCAATATCAGTCCATGAACGAACCTGCTCGAGATAAGCAGCTTGAGACATTTGAATCTCTTTCGCTGTTGCATCTTTTTCAGCATGCTCTTTGAGCAACTTATCATTCGCATCACGCAGTGCATCGATAACTTCGCGTGGGAAATCCTTCACTTTAATATCAGGGTAATCCGATTGGATTGTCGCCCAGTTTTTACCACTTTCATGAGTAGACTGGATATACATATCGTACGCGGCTGTTTTCATAGCGATTTGTAGGATAGCTTTCAGGTCATCGGGTAACTTATTCCATGTGCGTTTATTCACAAGGAATTGAAGTTCCGTTGCAGGTTCATGCCACCCTGTATAGTAGTATGGCGCGATTTTGTGGAAACCCATGCGAAGATCCAACGAAGGTCCAACCCATTCAAGCGCATCGATTGTACGTCGTTCTAGAGACGTATAAAGCTCGCCCGATGCGATATTCGTTGGTTTTGCTCCAACTTCTGCCAGAATTTCACCAGCGAAACCCGGAATACGCATCTTCAAACCTTGTAGGTCTTCAACACTATTGATTTCTTTTTGAAACCAGCCGCCCATCTGTACGTCGGTATTGCCACCTGGGAATGACATCATATTATGTGGCGAGTAGACTTTTTCCATCAACTCCATACCACCGCCATGGTAAAACCACGCATACTGCTCTGGTGCAGTCATACCAAAGGGCATCGTCGTGAAATACAGTGTGTTGGGTACTTTACCTTTCCAGTAGTAAGACGCCGAGTGACCCATATCGTATTGGCCAGACTTCACCATATCAAAAACACCGAAAGGCGCTTTATGTTTGTTTGACGAGTCGATACGAATTTGCAGTCGACCATTCGACATTTCTTCAGCCATCTTAGCCATATTTTTTGTCGCATCGCCAAAAATAGGGAAATTAGGCCCCCACGTCTCTGCAAGTTTAAGGCGGTATACTTTATCTGCCGCGCTTGCCGTTGTGGCAACAAAGGCTAAACACGTTGCCGCTACAATAGCGGTACTTTTTAATGCACGAGTGACTGATTTCTTGATTAAACTCATTTTCAGTTCCTTGAGTAGTTTCTTATATGGAGTGACATCCGAACACCCCAAGTTTCACGTTCAAGGTAACTATGAATCTAATTATCAATATCTTGTATTCGTGCGACCACGCATCCTCATCCCTACTCACTCGCAAGTTCGACCTTGGTATTACGTAATAATACGTAGGAGATTAAATGTTCAATTATATTTATAACCATATTTCAGTACTTTAAAAAATCTCGACAATTTCTATAACGAGTGATTACGTACGTATTTACCCTTGCTGAAAATTACAGAAATGCTACGTAACTCACAACAAACACTAACAAGCCCCCCCAAAACGAGGCGGCATAGACAATAGGATAAGCAACAATATTGATAACAATTAAAGGGTCAGAAAAAATGGCAGGTATAGGTCTGGGGAATAACGCTCCGTTTAGATACGGCGTTCGAGCAATAGATGTAAATGGGCTCAGCTACTGGCACAACAAGATCAAAAAAGCCCCTAATTCGGGGCTTTTTTGATCTTAATAAAGTGAGGCATTACTGCGCTTTGTAGATCACTTTATTACCAGCAAGCTGCTCTTTCGCAACTAAGCCTTCTTCTAGTAACTTCTTAAGAGCACCCGTTGCCCAAGATGCTGCTTTAGCGTCTTCTTGGCCTGCTTCTTGACCAATCCCTTTAGGATTAATACCGTCGGCGTGCTTTACAACAATATCCAATACTTGTTGCTGCTTAGGAGTTAATGCTACTTCCACTTTTTTTGTCGCAGTTGCTTTTTCAGCGACAGGTGCTTTTTTAGCTACTGCAGCGCTTGTTTCACTACAGCTTCTTTTGCTACAGATGCTTTTGCTACAACAGGCTTTTCTGTTTTTGTTGCAGCTGCTGTATTCGCAACTACCGCTTTAATGCGCTTTTGCAATTTTGATTGCACTTTGCGCTTATGAGCAAGTTTCATTGAGTTTTCTCTCCATTTCACTGCGCTGTAAGCAGTGGTCAAAATTTGAAGCGCGTTTTATACCAAAATTTTGACCACTTTTGTAGAGGCATGACACAAAGCGTCACGAAAAATGCCGACTTTCAACGTTTATGGCTATTATTTAAACAATAACAATGACATTTTGAGGGCATCCTATAACCTCATGCGCATGACTTCTTTTTGTAATTAAGGTCACGACTTATAATATATGGACACTATCCACATTAGTAATCACCATTACTCTTGGCATTCACCCATACTGCGTAAAAGTGCCGCTATCGCGGCGCTCGTAGGGTTTGCCATCGTACTTTTTTCACCGAATTGGCAACTGTCGCTTCTTGTGGTTATTTTACTCGTCATCGCCCTAAGCTTCACCTACTACACCTTAGTAAAGAGTCGAGTCACTTTTACGTTAACCGCAACCCATTTTCAGCAACATATGTTTAAAGGTGGCTGGGCACTTCGTTGGTCGGACATCGAACGTATTGGGATTTGCAGTCACCATCACGATGGTTGGCATACCCCACTTCCCTGGATTGGTTTACGAATTAACAATTACCAAGCTTACCTCAACGCTATTTGTCCACGCATCGCGACTGACTTGCTGCTTAGCCAGCGCGCGTTGCTTTATCTTGGACTTCAGCAAACATCGCCACAGACGACCTTTGAAGACATCGTGCTAGATTCCACACCATTTATCGATACCGATGGTTGTGAGTATCACGGTCTTATGGCAATGCTCGCCAATCGTATGACGTATCAACGCGAGTTCTTTGGTTACGATATTTTTATTTCGGAAGCAGATTTGGACAGAAGTGGGGAGGAATTTGTAGGACTGACCCGCCGCTACTTAGCAGCAGCGGATCGTGACATGTTCGAATCGTAATCATGCCATTTTATAAACGAAAATTAGCTTAGTGCTCAGTAAAGCGGCATCTCATCAGCAACAAATGGGTTTGATACTCTTTCATGACCAAAGGTCGACTCTGGTCCATGCCCAGGAACAAAAGCTACGTCATTACCTAAAGGCCATAACTTACCTTTGATCGACTGGATCAACGTTTCGTAGTTACCCTGTGGGAAATCCGTTCGACCGATACCACCTTTGAACAGCACATCGCCAACAAACGCTTGTTTCGCATCATTGTTAAACAGTACAACGTGGCCTGGAGTATGACCTGGCGTATGAATGACGTTTAGGGACTGATTGCCAAATGTAATAACGTCTCCATCATCAAGCCATTGATTAGGTTCAAAAGCTTTCGTCAACGGGAACCCAAACATTTGGCTCTGATTCTCTAAACCTTGCAGCCAAAAATTATCGGCTTTATGTGGACCAACAATCTCTACGCCAAGTGCCTTTGAAAGCGGCTCGGTCCCACCCACGTGATCAAGATGCCCATGGGTAAGCACCAATTGTTCTACTTGAACACCAAGCTCTTCGATAAGCACTTGCAGTTGTTCAATGTCTCCGCCTGGATCAATCAACACACCTTTCATGGTTTCATCACACCAAACAATGGAACAATTCTGTGCAAAAGACGTCACGGGCACGACTTGATACTTAAGACTCATCGGAAATCCTACTATTCAAAAAAAGTAGCGAGACTATGACATTGTCTATAAGCGATGACAAGTCAGTTACTGCCCTCTCTCGTTTTTAATCAACGCCGTTTCAGTGACGCCCCCTCTTCTATTGTCATACTGATACACGTCGGCCCGGAAATGCGCCTTGCCATCTTCAAGCCACGCCGTTTGATAGATGATATGGACAGGAATTCTGGTTCTAAACGAAATGGCTTTATTGGCTCGATATGTTGATAAATCATCAAGTAGTTTACCCTGATGTTCTAGCAATACCTGTGCAAACTTATCGGCATGCTCAACTCGGATACAGCCTGAACTGTAAGCTCGGCTACTTTCGTTGAACAACTGCTTCCCGGGCGTATCGTGAAGAAAAATAGCCCGCTCATTGGGCGTATTAAACTTATACTGCCCGAGTGCATTCGACTCACTAAGCTTGTTGCCTCATTCTATAAGGAAACTGTTTAGGCTGAACTTCTTTCCAATCGATCATTGTTGGGTCGACAGTGACTCGGTTATGCCAACCCTCTAGAATTTCGATGCGCTGTGAAAACAGATACGTAGGATCATTTTTAACTTTAGGGATGATGTCTTTTACCATGATCTTCCACGGTACATTCCATGTCGGGTTCACGATCAACGAATCCATCTTCGTTGCAAATATCGGGGTTTGACGAGTTAACCGCCCGACAATGACTCTCGATTCAAAACGGGGTTCACCTTTGCCCCAATACTTGAGCTCAAAGCTAGGCACATTAACCAAGATGATATGCTCGCGCTGCTGAGGCCAAAGGCGTGAACGTTCTGCATTTAGTGCTAACACTCTTAATTTTTCTTGTGCGGGTTTATTTAACCAATGCAATGTATTAGGTCCAATAATACCATCGTCTTCAAGACCATAGAGTCTCTGAAACTCCTTGATAGCGGACTCTAAAGAGTGGTCAAACTTCCCATCTTCTCTTACTTCAACATAAATATCAGAATCTGCGAGCTAGGTCTAACAAATGAATATAGGGATCAGGCTCAATTCTATCCCCTTTTCGGGTTAGCCCTACCTGCTCGTAAGCAGTCAGCTCTACTTGGGACTTAGCCAATAGATCAATATAGACATTTTCAAAACCTGACTGTTGCAGCATTGGCGGCGACAACGACAGCAAATAATTGGCCAACGTGTTGTTCTCAATTGCAAGCAACAATTGATGGACTTCGGTTGCCGACGGTCTTGGCAATGCCTCAATTAAACTTTCGGAAAAGTACCACTGTTTACCGAGATCTGGCACAGCAGCAATATAGCTGATGTAAAGCAATAAAGTATCTGTCGCGGCACGATCGTATTCGTTAGATGCCCCCGACTGATACAAAGACTGCATGTGTTTTACTCGAAGCTCAAATAAAGGACTGAAACCTGCCAAATTAACCATTTCTAATTGCAGGGTTAACTGTGCGTTGAGCTCATTGTTGGACCAAATATTTTGACGACTCGTTTCGTTATAAATGTAATCAACTAACGAAGCATACAACAACACTTCAGTCGCTGGTTTTGTGGATATGGATGAAGATAAGGTGGGCGTTAAGGGTGTACTACGCTGGTCGTAATAGGCAGGCTGAACGTTAGACGCAATCGCGGAGACCGCATCCCTTTCATTGATATCTTGATCGGGCGCAGCCCACACCTGTGCTGCTATTGCGCACACAACTCCTGCCGTCACTACGGTAAATAACTGCTTTGACATCTAGCCACTCCCTCTCTCTAGAGTTTAAGTATGGCAGATCTCACCGTCTCAACATGACTAATTTACTAGCAACTCCCGTCCGTCTCATTTATGTGATCATCTGCCAGTGGTTATCCCACTGTGTTGGGGAGCCCATCATTTTCACTGTCAAATCAGGGGCTATTTTCACAACTTTTCCCGCACCTGAACTAATAAAAAATTGACCATCTTTAACCACAACACCTGACGCATCTGGCAGCACATTGATTTGTAACAAATTCATACTCTCTTTATCCCAAATTCCATAGCAATTACCTCTAGGTGAAGTGGCGACAATATGGTGTTTATTAGCCGCTATGCTGGCAATATAATGGTTAAATCTGGCCCAGTCTTCCGGCTCTCCGCCTAACTCTTGCATCGGTTGCCCTCGCTTGTGCAATGCGACAAGCGGGACATAAAAATCGGCTTCGCCGCGATATTGCTGCCCGGTCAGCACTACCTCATCACCATCGTGAGCCAGGTGACGAATACTTTTTCGATGATCGGTTAGACTCACCTGCTCTAACAGTTCACCCGTAGCACTTAGGTACACCAAACTCGGCCGCATCGTGGTTAAGTTTAGCGGCGTACGTCCATCAGTATGCACGCCCCCCACCCCAACCGCTAAAGTTCCATCCGCCATCACAATGACTTCATGTGGGCCTACACCAAAACCAGGTGAATTCGTCGATTTTGTTATAGCCGCGCTGTGTGTCGTATACGCCAATAATACCGCGGCTAGATGAGCGTTCTCCCTCCGTTGCATACAGCCACTGACCACAAGAAGAAAAAACACCGTGACCATAAAAGTGGCGCTGCTTGGGCGCTAAGAGCAAAGACTCCATTTGACCTGATTGGTAGTTAAATACCATGGCATAAGTGCCAGGCCGTCGACCAAACATGACTGCCAGCGGTTGATGAGGATGAATCGCCACACCGTGTCCGCGACCTGGCAGTGGTAATTGATGAATAGGTTGGGTTCCACTTGCAGCGATGACGACGTCAAACTCCCCATTGTGACGAATTGAACCACCAATAAGTTGGGGAGTACGCTGCTTATCTTGCACGCAAGAATTGGCCGTACTGCAACCCGCTAACCAACTGGGGGCAATGACCCCCATCGCACCTAACCGTATTAGATTTCTCTTAGTTAAATCAATCGCCATCCGTTGCATTAAACCCTATCACTACGCCTAATTTTATCGCCGCTTCTTCACTCATTAAATATCTAAGCTGCTCAAGTTTGTTATATTGGCTGAGCACAATTCGGTAGCCATTTTTGCTTTGCAGTAACTCAAAAAGGCTGGTGGACTCGGGCCAAGTGTCCAAGATGAACCTAAACTGACGTTCAATACTCATTGCCAGTTCAGATGACCCCGATTCACGGAGTATCAAGTCAAGTCCCTGCCCATTGGCCAAATAAAGCGACTGCAACGCTTCTATATTGGCTCGTAAGTGCATCATTGATGTCTGAGAGCGCCAAGATTCAGAAAAATACGGCTTTGCTGCGCCTATTTTTGCTAAAGGTCTCGACAACTTTTTCATGCTGTAATCTAACTGATTGGTCAGCAGGGCCAAATATTCAGTCGTCCAAGCTTTGTCATCTAATGTGCTCCACGGGTTTACCGACCATGCCTGCACGATGGTTGCCGAACGCTCGGTTAATGCCCCCGTTATGGCAATAAGTAGTGAGCAGCTTGATGATGGGTTGGTTTCCAAATTGGATTTTGGATCAGATAGTAGCCATTCTACGGCACCTAATCCCTGTACCGTGACACTCTCATCTTTTATCGCAGCAACAGACCAGTGCTCACGTAGACTCGCGTGCGTCATTTTTCGTCCCGTCGTGTTTTTTTTATCTGGCCAAAACTGAATATTCCAATTTTGTTCTAACGCTTGGGTGGGACCTCTTTCTTGCCCCTGCAACCACATCCATTGCTCCATCCCTTTCTGCCATGCTCGCTCAACAGAATCGATCGCCTCATTTTGCTGGCAATATGCTTGAGACTGCTGATGCAAATTGCCCATTGCGAGGTAAAAATTAACAGCAGATTGGTGCTCAAGTTCATAAACATGTTGGCTAACATGCTGTGTCTGTTCGGGCTGAAGAGGTTCGAACGGAGAAGATGCACTCTGGTGCACCTCGCTTGTCGCGCCGCAGCCTACTAAAAGAGCTGACGACATCATCGTTAATAGACCCATAATCGATACATGGTATTTCATCACATTTCCTTATAATGAGTTCAAAAACGCAATCAACGCCTGACGCTCTTTACCACTTAGTGCCAAGAAATTCTGCTGTGTTGCTTTTGCTTCACCACCATGCCACACAATGGCTTCGGTTAAGTTTCTTGCTCGCCCGTCATGAAGAAAATACGTGTGCCCATTTACTTCTTCGGTATAACCAATACCCCATAACGGCGGCGTTCGCCACTCTTGACCTGTCGCGGCATATTCAGGACGATTATCCGCTAACCCTTCCCCCATATCATGCAACAACATATCGGTATAAGGATGAATCCTTTGCGCCGATAATGCGGGTAAGTTATTTCGAGTACCAGTTTGAATATTGGTTCGATGACAACTCTCACAACCAACTTGAGTAAAGAGAGTTTGCCCTTCAATCACTTGTGGATCTTGAGTATTTCTGCGGCTTGGTACGGCTAAATGTTGACTATAAAATTCAACAAAGTTTAGAATTTTGTCGCTCACTTCTGGTGTTCCGCCACTCACTCCATCATGGCAAACATCTTGCTGTGACGAACAGTTTTCGGAGGTAAATAGCGTACTTGTAAGACCAAGGTCTCCTTGAAATGCAGCGGCATTCTGCTGCATCAAATTTGGTTGCCCAGCCTTCCAACCAAAACGACCTAGTGCCATTGTTTGTGTCCGCACATCAAGGACATAATTAGGTTTACCTGAAACCGTCGAACCATCTTTAGCTTGTTGTTTTGCCATTTCTAGAATTGTTGATTCAGGTATGGATTCCAACAACCCAAGGCCAATCATAGGTGGTGCCACTCTTGCAGACATCATCACGTCTGGATGCATATCGCCATAAGCTAACTCGACAATCTTTAAGTTTGGTTTACGGAGAAGAACCGTCGTTCCATCGTTAAATTGAACAGGGAACTCGCTATACGTAATGTTTATCTGGCCTTCTGGCGTCATGTTAGGCAAAGCGAAATCTTGCAGCTGACCACCATATGTGGGCTCTGGGATTACCCCTGAGCGCTTAATTTGACTTTTCTGTGCTTCTGTTTTGGCGGGTATACTTAACCGTACCAACATTGAAACTGCATGCTGATCATTTGCCTCAGGTGGATGCCCTCTTCCATCTTTAATGTGGCAGTTTTGACAACCATTGGTATTAAATAGTGGACCAAGGCCATCTCTTGCATCGGTTGATGCGGGCGCTTGAACCCAAGGGTTCCGGAAGAAACTGTTTCCCACGCTAAAATCCAACCGCTTACTCATCGGTAGATTTGCCGCGGGAAGAGAAAACGCGTTAGCACCTTGCTTATTAACGGTCGTTTTACCACCAGAATACTTGCTAATTGGCTGCTCGGCATAGCTCAATAAAGACATCATGGCAAAGGTGGTGGGCAATAATATTTTCAACATTCAACACTCACTCATATCTGATCAACAAAGGGGGTTCATCCCCCTTTTTTATTATTATCTGTGAAACACTAACGAGAACTTAGAGAGACTAAAAGTCATGATCTGCCGTATCAGGATTTAAGCTTGTGATGCCAATAATTCCAGCTGCACGCTCAATAGAGCTACGGTCTGCGCGACTAGCGCGACGATCGTATCGTTGACCAATTTATTACCTTGAGGGTTGTTTGATGCGATAAGCTGATCAAAATGTTGGTTATCGTTTTCAGCAGAAGAAACCAGTTGACCAACTTGAGCACGAGTCACGTCGAACTGCTTTTGAATTTCTTTCGCGGCCATCTTATCTTTTTGTGCAACAAGATCCGCGATGCTTGGACCGACAACTAAAGTCCCATTGGTACGTACATACGTTCCGGTATACACGTTGTAGATACCTTGCTCATTGTAGTAATGTGAGTTGTGAGTATTATCCGAGAAGCAATCGTGCTCATCTTCAGTCGAGTTTGCTTCTAATGCCACTTTCATACGCTCTCCTGCCAGTTCACCCAGCGATAACGAGCCCATACCGAACAACATTTTTCTCACGCCGTTAACTGGTTTATCTGCCAACAGCGTCGCGCGGTAATTATTTTTCTCTGAATCCGACCACTGTTTTTCCATCCATGCCAAATCTTGAATTAACAAGCTAGACGCCGCCTGTAAATACTCAGCACGTCGCGCACAATTGCCGTTGCTACAGCCTTCACCCACTACATAATCCGTGTAAGGACGCTCACCAGCACCCGCATTTGTGCCGTTAAGATCTTGTCCCCACAACAAAAACTCAATGGCATGATAACCCGAAGCAACATTCGCTTCTGAGCCACCGACTTCGTTCAAATCGGCAATCAATGCCGGTGTAATCGCTTTAGTATCGAGCGTGTTTGCACCGATTGTTAGGCTTTCATTCGCCACAATATTGGCTTGCGCACCATCATTACCTAATTCGTATTGGTAGTCTGAGCTAACATAATCAATCAGACCTTCATCCAGCGGCCAAGCGTTAAGTTGCCCTTCCCAGTCATCAACGACGGCATTACCGAATCGAAATACTTCCGTTTGTTGATAAGGTACGCGAGAGGCGATCCATGCTTGTTTTACGTCAGACAAGCCTTTTTCTGAAGGGTTGGCTAAAAAAGTGTTAATAGAGGTGTCTAACGATTTAGCCGTAATGACGGCATCGGAGAAAACGGCGTGGGCTAAATCGGCGTAATGTTCGACGACTTGTTGTTGCGAAACTGCCGATAACGCAGTCGTTGAAGTCAGTACTAGAGAGGCAGCCACTGCACTCTTCACAAAAGTGGTTACATTCATTGAAGCATCCTTGTTGAGCATAATTATTATTGTGTAGTGCGAATTATTATCATTAACACTATCAATGGGCAATAATACTCAGTTACAATTTATTTTCAATGACTAATACAAAAAAACCCCACTTTCGTGAGGTTTCTTAACAAATTAAAAACGCATGGTCAGAATTTCAGATTGTGCTTACCATGAGACACTTTCGCTTTTAAGTAACTTTCGTTACCGTCTTTTACATGAGCGTTTGTGTTCACGACCTCTTTAATAGTGATGCCATGCTCTTGAAGCTCACGGACTTTCTTCGGATTATTCGTGACCAATTTAATCGCATCCATACCCAGCGCTTGTAGCATTTGCGCTGCTTCAGAAAAGTCTCGAAGATCATCGCCAAAACCTAGATGATTATTGGCTTCATAGGTATTCATACCTTCCGACTGCAGCTTATAGGCATCAAGCTTATTATATAAACCAATACCTCGCCCTTCTTGGCGTAGATATAGAATAATGCCGCCTTCAGCACCCATTTTTTGTATGGTTTCTTCCAACTGCTCTCCACAATCGCAACGAGATGAGTGGAAGACATCGCCAGTTAAACATTCCGAGTGCATTCTCACCAAAGGGATATCTTGTTGCTGATCAACGCGCTTAAAGATTAGCGCAACGTGCTCTTTGTCTGTGCTAAGTCCACGAAAGGAAAGCATCTCAGCTTGGATATCACTATTAAGTCCAACTTTTAATTCTATTCTGGCTCGTACTTCCGCCATAACTTCTCTCACTTGATTTTTTAGGCCAATATCAATGTCGTCTTAGCCAGTTCACACTACACTCTACCCTTGACTATGGGGGTTGGTCACTGAGTTTTCAATGATAACTTTATTATAACAGTTGTTATAATATAACAATCCGTAGTGTGAAGACACTAAAAAACCCTAAGTGCTTCCACCTAGGGTTATAACAATGTTACCTGTTTGATCGTGTCGTCTAATGGTTGAATTATCGCTTTAACAATGAAATCGCAGTCATTAAATTGAGCGAAAGCGGTGAGCTTTATGCCTGCGTCTGTTTCCAAACTGCCAATTGAATCCAAACATTTTCAAGCTCGGCTAGTTCGTCTTGAGTTAAAATAGAAAGGGTTTTAAAGCCATTTGCTGCTTTCGGTTCCTGATACGACTTTAGGTGAGCGTAAAAGTCCTTTTTTAACTGGTTAATTGCTGCTTCCACTGCGTTATCCACCATCGTAACTGGTTAATCTGTAATCATAAAATGATAATAGCATCATGACGTTTTCGTACACTTTAATTCGATCAAACTGGAATCATAATCACACTTTGGTGCCACTAGGTTAGAATCGATTTAAATAGAAACATGACAATGTAAATTTTGTTGCTGCACATTTTGCTCAAAGCTTTAGAATACGCGGTATAGTTCACTTTACAGAGCCTCGCAATGTTAAAAATAATCAGTAATCAAGACTTTGATACGTTTTCAAACAACGCAAAATTAGCACCTCGCCAACGCAGCCACCATAATTTACACGAGCAACTAGACGCGAACGTACAGCGTTTATTCATATCAACAGAACCCGATACCTATATGCGCCCACATCGCCATAGTGAATCCCATAAATGGGAATTGTTCTTGGTGCTAAAAGGTCAGCTTGATTTGTTGATTTTTAACGACGAAGGCCAGTTAACTCAGCGTCATAGTCTTTCTCCTGATACTAACCGTGCGATTGAAATTCCGCCAGGTACATGGCATGGCTATGCTTGTATGAGTGAAGGCACGGTTGGGTTAGAAATCAAGGAAGGGGCTTACCTTCCAACACAACCGCAAGACTTTGCTTCTTGGTCACCAGCAGAAGGCGAAGATGGGGCAGACGCGTATCGTGACTGGATGAGAACCGCTCAACCTATTTCAGAGTAGTATTCATCTAAGCCTCAATAACGTGGCCAATATATTCGGCTTGTTAAGCATCAATGCTATGATTCTCTCTAAAGAGTCATAGCATATCCCCCCTATTGTAGCCATGCCTTGTTGCCTGCTATATGACTCTTTCTATAGCCAACGATTGATTAAGCTCGCATAAAAATACATCTCTCAGTGATATCAAATTCACTTTCTGCTGGTATCCCAGACAGATATGTTGATAATACCCCCTTGCCCTATGACCACTAAGGATCGCTCTTGAACAGTTCCACTTTCTCTACCTTAAATCTATCCCCTTCTTTATTAAGCAATTTGGAAGGACTTGGCTTTACTAACATGACGGAAATTCAAGCACAATCGCTGCCTCTGATTCTTGATGGTAAAGACGTTATCGGTCAGGGAAAAACCGGTTCAGGTAAAACAGCTGCATTTGGTCTTGGATTACTCTCTAACCTGCGCGTTAAACGCTTTCGAGTGCAATCACTCGTGCTGTGCCCTACTCGTGAGCTTGCAGACCAAGTTGCAAAAGAAATTCGTAACCTTGCTCGTTCTATTCACAACATTAAGGTACTGACCTTATGTGGTGGTACGCCTATGGGTCCTCAAATCGGTTCACTGGAGCACGGCGCGCACATCCTAGTAGGCACACCTGGTCGTATTCTTGACCACTTAGAAAGAGGCCGAATTGACCTAAGCGAATTAAACACTCTAGTACTAGATGAAGCCGATCGCATGCTGGATATGGGCTTCCAGGACGCATTAGACGCGATTATTAGCGAAGTACCAAAAGAGCGTCAAACCTTGCTCTTTAGCGCAACGTTCCCTAAGCAAATTGAAGCGATTGCTTCTCGCATCATGAATAAACCAGAAGTGGTTAAAGTTGAAAGCAAGCATGATCACAGCAGTATCCAACAGTTCTTCTACAAATTAGATTCGCATGAAGACCGAGATAATGCATTAGAGAACTTGCTACTGACTCACCAACCTGAGTCCGCTGTTGTATTCTGTAACACTAAGAAAGAAGTTCAAAATGTTGCCGATGAGCTTCATCACCGCGGCTTTAGCGTCATTGACCTTCATGGCGACTTAGAGCAAAAAGAACGCGACCGCGCATTGGTTCAGTTTGCGAACAAAAGTGTTACCGTCCTAGTAGCAACGGATGTTGCTGCGCGTGGACTCGATGTCGATAACCTCGATGCCGTGTTTAACTATGAATTGTCACGAGACCCAGAAGTCCATGTTCACCGTATTGGCCGTACTGGCCGAGCTGGTAACAAAGGGCTTGCGTTTAGCTTCTTTAGCAGCAATGAAATGCATCGTGTGGCACTCATCGATGAATATCTTGATATGCCGATTGAGCCTAGTCAATTACCAGCACAATCATCAAATCAACCTTATCAGGCAAAAATGGTCACGATCCAAGTATCTGGTGGTAAAAAGCAAAAGCTACGTCCAGGTGATATTCTTGGTGCGCTAACGGGCGACAAAACCATTCAAGGTGCACAGATTGGTAAAATCAACATGTTCCCTATGGCGTCATTTGTTGCGGTTGAGAAAAAGATTGCTAAAAAAGCACACGGTAAGATTGAGAACGGCAAAATGAAAGGGCGCAGTTTTAGAGCTCGTATCCTGTAACGCGATCCCAGCCTCTAGATTAATTGTCATCTACGATTAATCTAGAACGGCTGTCTTAACTAGATAACTGCATCTAGGCTCCAAAATACGATAGACACAAAAAAGCCGAGCATAGCTCGGCTTTTTCTTATCTTACTTCAGAAGATCTTAGCTTAGAAGATTACTCTTCATCGCCTGCTTCGTCTTTAGGTTCCGCATCCACTTGTGGCGCTTCCTCTACAGGTGCAGTAGTCGCTGCTTCTTCACCTTCAAGAACTTCTCCTTCAGGTAAGTCAGCTTCTTCTACTTCATCAATGCGTTGAAGACCAACCACTGATTCATCATCCGCCGTTCTAATCAGTGTCACACCTTGCGTATTTCGGCCAACTTGGCTTACTTCCGCAACGCGTGTACGAACTAACGTACCTGCATCAGTGATCATCATCATTTCGTCGCCAAGTTCAACTTGAACCGCACCAACTACAGGGCCATTTCGCTCTGAAACTTTGATAGACACAACGCCTTGAGTTGCTCGACCCTTAGTAGGGTATTCTGCAAGCTCAGTTCGCTTACCGTAACCATTTTTCGTTACCGTTAAAATATCACCTTCGTTTGAAGGAACAATCAACGACACGACTTGGTCATCATCAGCGAGCTTCATACCACGAACACCTGCTGCAGTACGTCCCATAGCACGAACTTTATCTTCACTAAAGCGAACCACTTTACCCGCTTTAGAGAACAACATGATGTCGCTATCGCCATTGGTAATATCAACGCCAATCAATGAATCATCATCACGCAAGTTAACAGCAATTAAGCCATTCGAGCGCACGTTAGAGAATTGATCCAACGACGTCTTCTTAACCGTACCGTCGCCCGTCGCCATGAAGATGAACTTCTCTGGACTAAATTCGCTGACTGGCAGAATAGCAGTAATACGCTCGCCTTCTTCCAATGGAAGTAGGTTAACAATAGGCTTACCACGTGCAGCACGGCTCGCTAGAGGCAGTTGATACACTTTCAGACGGTACGTTTTACCGCGAGTAGAGAAGCACAAGATATTGTCATGAGTATTCGCAACAAGCAGACGCTCGATGTAATCCTCTTCCTTCATCTTAGTGGCGCTCTTACCTTTACCACCACGACGTTGAGCTTCGTAGTCGCTTAGGATTTGATATTTCACATAGCCTTCGTGAGATAGGGTCACGACCACATCTTCACGAGCAATTAGCTCTTCCATATCAATATCGTGCACAGCGGCAGTAATTTCACTACGACGCGCATCGCCGTAAGTCGCTTGAACTAATTCAAGCTCTTCACGAATCACTTCCATCAAGCGCTCTGTGCTACCCAAAATGTGCAGCAATTCGGCAATTTCTTCTAGAAGCGCTTTATATTCATCAAGAATCTTCTCATGCTCTAGACCTAGGTTAGACGGTGTAGACGAAGTTCCAGAATCGCTTGTGCTTGTTGCTCTGTTAGGTAGTAAAGACCATCACGGATGCCGTATTCATCTTCCAGCCAATCAGGACGAGCAGCGTCAGTTCCCGCTCTTTCAAGCATAGAAGCAACATTACCCAACTCCCAACCACGTGCCACAAGACCAACTTTCGCTTCCGCTGGCGTTGGTGCGTTACGAATCAGTTCAATGATTTCATCGATGTTCGCTAATGCAAGAGATAAAGCTTCAAGGATATGAGCACGGTCACGTGCTTTCTTCAGTTCGAAGATAGTACGACGCGTTACGACTTCACGACGGTGATCAACGAAGCACTTCAACATTTCTTTCAGGTTGAAAAGCTGTGGTTGGCCGTTGTTAAGCGCAACCATGTTGATACCAAATGTCGTTTGCAATTGAGTTTGCGAATAAAGGTTATTAAGAACAACCTCACCCACAGCATCACGCTTACATTCGATAACAATGCGCATGCCGTCTTTATCCGACTCATCACGCAGTGCACTAATGCCTTCTACTTTCTTGTCTTTAACAAGTTCAGCAATTTTTTCAATCAGACGTGCTTTGTTCACTTGATACGGGATTTCAGTAACGATAATGGTTTCTTTACCATTTTTCTCTACTTCAATATCCGCTTTCGAGCGCATATACACTTTACCACGACCCGTTTTGTACGCATCAATGATGCCTTTACGGCCACTGATTAACGCCGCTGTCGGGAAGTCAGGCCCAGGGATGTAATCCATGAGCTCGTCAATCGTAATCTCTTCATTAGCAATAAAGGCCAAACATCCATCAATCACTTCATTTAAGTTATGTGGTGGAATATTTGTTGCCATACCTACCGCGATACCAGACGCACCGTTAACCAATAGGTTAGGGATCTTTGTTGGTAATACTGCAGGGATTTGCTCGGTCCCATCATAGTTGGGAACGTAATCAACCGTCTCTTTATCAAGGTCTGCCAACAGTTCGCCAGCAATTTTCGACATACGTACTTCGGTGTAACGCATGGCCGCTGCTGAATCACCATCGACCGAGCCAAAGTTACCTTGGCCATCGACCAGCATGTAACGAAGCGAGAATGGCTGTGCCATACGAACAATCGATTCGTAAACTGCACTATCACCATGTGGGTGATATTTACCAATAACATCGCCTACTACACGAGCAGATTTTTTGTATGCTTTGTTCCAATCATTGCCTAGCACGTTCATCGCGAATAAAACACGACGGTGCACTGGTTTTAGGCCATCACGCACGTCAGGAAGAGCACGACCAACGATGACTGACATCGCGTAGTCGAGGTAAGAGCCTCTCAGCTCATCTTCTATATTTACGGGCGTGATCTCTTTAGCTAGATCGCTCATAGAGCTAACATTCCTCTATATATTGATCGTATATTCGATACGTATAAGGTCAGAAAATATAACACAATAATACGTGGTTCGGCATCACTTTCACGCGGCTTTTATCATGTTGTGACCTTTGTTACGATTCAACTGTCCACTATTTGCACATTTCCAAACCATCACATTGAGAAGTGGTGCAAAAACCGCCACTATTTGGCTGAAATTTGCCAAGGTAGCCAAAAACACATAAACCCACTTCATGGTATTCGTAGTAAAAAAATTTGCGGTATACTCGACGGAAAATTGGAAATAGGCATTGCTCAGTATGGATAAGCACCAAAACGTCGATTTAGACGAAATCAAAAAGTTTGAAGACATGGCAAGCCGCTGGTGGGATCTGGAGGGTGAATTCAAACCTCTTCATCAAATTAACCCATTACGACTTAATTATGTTCTTGAAAATGCCAATGGGCTGTTTGGCAAAAAAGTCCTCGATGTGGGCTGTGGCGGCGGCATACTCGCCGAAAGTATGGCGGTCCAAGGCGCAACAGTTACTAAGCCTAGATATGGGCAAGGAGCCCCTAGAAGTTGCAAGATTGCATGCGTTGGAGACTGGCGCCAAACTCACTTATGTTCAAAGTACTGTCGAGCAACATGCGAGTGAGCATGCCGAGTGAATACGACGTGGTAACCTGCATGGAAATGCTAGAACATGTCCCAGACCCCGCATCTGTCATTGCTTCATGCGCAAAACTTGTAAAGCCCGGCGGACAAGTCTTTTTCTCAACGCTGAATCGTAATCTACAGTCTTATCTATTTGCCATTGTAGGCGCAGAAAAACTTCTTAAGATTGTGCCGGATGGGACTCACGACCACGAAAAATTTATCAAGCCATCGGAGTTGATAAAAATGGTCGACAGGACAGAGTTGGTTGAAAAAGGAATCACTGGCCTTCAGTACAATCCACTAACAGACAGCTATAAGCTCGGTAAGCGTGTCGACGTCAACTACATTGTCTACACAGAAAAAGCCAAGTAGTCGATTGTCATAAGCACAAAGGGTAGAGTTCACCTTCTACTCTTTGGCTAATGAGCGCTCCAATCGTGATGCCCAATCATGATAGTCTTGCGCTCGTTTCCCTACACGATGCCAGCTTGACGCCCTGTCGTTTTCTAAGGGCGACACTAAGCATAC
Source organism: Vibrio sp. GJ43-1 (assembly GCF_055808835.1). Lineage (NCBI taxonomy): Bacteria > Pseudomonadati > Pseudomonadota > Gammaproteobacteria > Vibrionales > Vibrionaceae > Vibrio > Vibrio sp. GJ43-1. The sequence continues at coordinate 2,339,047 of NZ_CM147884.1, forward strand.
TTTTCAATAGTTGACACTACATCTAGTATCATCTCTCTATCCCGACCTACTACAAAAATCTCACGACCAAACCCTTGCATTGCACAAGGTTAACCACGTTAATTTTTCGACACAAATACGCTACAAAAACAAGACAAACCTGTGCGTTTTGCAGCCTAATATCGCACTTTTAATTATCTACTCAATACCGTCCAGAAATTATCAAAGATCAAGGAATTTTTTTTGAAATGGTTAAAAGAAAACCGTTTTGCTAGCACGCAAATTTCACCGCTAAGTCTGCTCTATCTTCAATGGTTAGTGTCTACTAACTGTTTTTTTCTGTCCCCTGCTTATCCACAGTTCAAACAAATATGTGAACTTGAAAATTTTGGCTTATAGCACTATCTTGTAAGCCGGAATGCAAATTACCCCTATATCTTGTGTTAACAACAAAAAGCCATAGGGCGACTTGGATCACGAAGTCATCGCTAAGACTCAACAAAATTTCATAAAAGCAAGACTTCATATTGTTTTGTTAGGGAACACCTCAGAATGAACCAGCAACTAACCGTTACCAAACGTAATGGCCGCAAAGAAACTATCGATCTTGAGAAGATTCACCGTGTTATCGCATGGGCTGCAGAAGGTCTTCAAAACGTATCAGTCTCACAAGTAGAGTTAAAAGCTCATATCCAGTTTTACGACGGGATAACAACGTCTGATATTCACGAGACCATCATTAAGTCAGCGGCAGATCTTATTTCAGAAGAGACACCAGATTATCAATACTTATCTGCTCGCTTAGCTATCTTCCACCTTCGTAAAAAAGCGTATGGCCAGTACGAGCCACCAACGCTATTTGACCAAGTGTCTAAGATGGTTGAAGCAGGTAAATACGACAAGCACCTTCTTGTTGACTATACCAAAGCTGAATTTGATGAGCTCGATAGCTATATTGACCACACGCGCGATCACGATTTCTCCTACGCCGCTGTTAAACAGCTGGAAGGTAAGTACTTCGTGCAAAACCGCGTAACGGGTCAAATCTTTGAAAGTGCACAGTTCTTGTACATTTTGGTTGCCGCTTGTTTGTTCGCAAAATATCCAAAAGAAACGCGTTTGGATTATATCAAGCGATTCTACGATGCAACTTCGACCTTCAAAATTTCTCTACCTACACCGATTATGTCTGGTGTACGTACTCCTACCCGTCAGTTCAGCTCTTGCGTACTGATTGAGTGTGGTGACAGCCTAGATTCTATTAACGCGACAGCAAGCTCTATTGTTCGTTACGTTTCACAGCGAGCTGGCATTGGTATCAATGCAGGCCGTATTCGTGCTCTAGGTTCGGAAATCCGTGGCGGCGAAGCCTTCCACACTGGCTGTATTCCTTTCTACAAATACTTCCAAACAGCAGTAAAATGTTGCTCTCAAGGTGGTGTTCGTGGCGGTGCAGCAACGGTGTTCTATCCAATGTGGCATGGTGAAGTTCAATCACTACTTGTACTAAAGAACAACCGTGGTGTTGAAGAAAACCGTGTACGTCATATGGACTACGGTGTTCAGCTCAACAAGCTGATGTACTCACGTCTTGTAAAAGGTGGCAATATCACCTTGTTCTCGCCGTCTGACGTACCGGGTTTATACGACGCATTCTTTGAAGATCAAGACGAATTTGAGCGCTTATATGTTCAATACGAAAACGACCCTTCAATCAAAAAAGAAACGGTTAAAGCGGTAGAACTTTTCTCCTTGCTGATGCAAGAGCGTGCTTCAACGGGTCGTATCTACATTCAGAATGTCGATCACTGTAATACACACAGCCCATTTGACTCAAAAGTTGCACCAGTGCGTCAATCTAATCTTTGTTTAGAAATCGCACTACCAACGAAACCGCTCAAAAATGTAGAAGATGACGAAGGCGAAATCGCACTTTGTACTCTGTCTGCATTTAACCTTGGCGCCATCAATGAACTTGATGATCTTGCTGAGCTTTCTAACCTTGTGGTTCGTGCGTTAGACGCACTGCTCGACTACCAAGATTACCCGCTACCAGCAGCGTACAAGTCCACTATGAACCGCCGTACGTTAGGGGTTGGTGTGATTAACTACGCTTACTACTTAGCGAAAAATGGTGTCAAGTACTCAGACGGGTCAGCGAATAATCTGACACACCGCACGTTTGAAGCGATTCAATATCACCTATTGAAGGCGTCTGTTGAGTTATCGAAAGAGCAAGGTCGTTGCCCTCTATTTAACGAAACCAACTACGCGAAAGGTTTGTTGCCTATCGACACTTACAAGAGTGATATCAACTCTTTATGTGACGAGCCACTGCATTACGATTGGGATAAACTCCGCGAAGAAATCATGGAGTTTGGCCTTAGAAACTCAACATTGACTGCACTTATGCCGTCAGAGACGTCATCTCAAATTTCAAATGCGACCAATGGCATTGAGCCGCCTCGTGGCTACGTTTCAGTAAAAGCCTCTAAAGATGGTATTTTGAAGCAAGTTGTGCCTGATTTTGTCAATCTTAAAGAGAACTACGAGTTACTTTGGGAGATTGGCAACAACGACGGTTATCTGCACCTTGTGGGCATCATGCAAAAGTTTGTTGACCAAGCTATCTCAGCTAACACAAACTACGACCCAAGCGTCTATGACAGCGGTAAGGTTCCGATGAAGAAATTACTTCAAGACCTTCTGACTGCCTATAAGTTCGGTGTAAAAACTCTGTACTATCATAACACCCGAGACGGTGCAAAAGATGACCAAGGCGATAAAGGCGTGGTGGTTGAACAAGAAGATGATTGTGCAGGCGGCGGTTGTAAGATTTAACCGTTCATACGACAAATTAGTAACACAGCCCTTTCCTTAGCGAAGGGGCTAAAAAGGATTGCAGCACCATGGCTTACAGTACTTTTACTCAAACAAAAAATAACGCCCTAAAAGAACCAATGTTCTTAGGCCAATATAGTCAACGTAGCGCGTTATGACCAACAAAAATTCGAGATTTTCGAAAAGTTGATCGAGAAACAGCTTTCCTTTTTCTGGCGACCAGAAGAAGTTGACGTATCCAGCGATCGTATCGACTACAACAAGCTACCAGAACATGAAAAGCACATTTTCATCAGTAACTTGAAATATCAAACGTTACTGGATTCAATTCAAGGTCGTAGCCCTAACGTGGCGCTTTTACCATTGGTGTCACTTCCAGAGCTTGAAACTTGGATTGAGACATGGTCGTTCTCTGAAACGATCCACTCTCGCTCCTATACACACATCATTCGCAATATTGTCAATGATCCAAGTGTCGTCTTTGACGACATCGTGGAAAATGAGCACATTTTAAAGCGTGCTAAAGACATTGCGCACTACTACGACGACCTCATTCAAGCAACAAATGACTACCACCGCTACGGCGAAGGTACGCACGTTCTGAATGGTGACGAAGTTAACGTTAGCCTGTATGAGCTTAAGAAAAAACTCTACCTTTGCTTGATGTCAGTGAACGCGTTGGAAGCGATTCGTTTCTACGTAAGTTTTGCTTGTTCATTTGCTTTTGCGGAGCGCGAGCTGATGGAAGGTAACGCAAAAATCATTAAGCTGATTGCACGTGATGAAGCATTGCACCTTACTGGCACGCAGCACATGGTTAACATTCTTCGTAATGGCCAGGATGATTTCTCATTCATGCAAATTGCAGAAGAGTGCAAGCAAGACTGTTTCGACCTGTTTAAAGACGCAGCAGAACAAGAAAAAGAATGGGCTGAATACCTATTCAAAGATGGTTCAATGATTGGCTTGAACAAAGATATCCTATGCCAATACGTAGAGTACATCACTAACGTGCGTATGCAAGCTGTTGGCTTGGGTGTGGCATATCCGGAAGCGACATCGAACCCGATCCCTTGGATTAACGCTTGGTTATCTTCAGATAATGTTCAAGTTGCCCCTCAAGAAGCCGAAATTAGTTCTTATCTTGTTGGTCAAATTGATAATGAAGTAAGTGCGAACGACTTCGAGGACTTCGAACTTTAATGCCAACCATTAAGATAAACGCTATCACGACCATTGAATCTAACCCTTCTAATACGGTCTTAGAGACCCTAGAACAAGCGGGGTTAGAACCAGAGTACAACTGCCGAGACGGTCATTGTGGCGCTTGCCGCTGTACGTTGGTTTCTGGAGAAGTGGAATACGTAGGGTTTGCAATGGCTTACACAAAAAGTAATGAAATATTACCTTGTATCTGTCGGGCGAAAACGAATATTGAACTCGGCGATATTGCGCATCAAGTGAAGAAGCGAGCATAAACAAGCTCCCTCCTCTTTAAACGGCTCTTCATGAGCCGTTTTTTATTGCCGCTCATTTAAATCTGTCGTTAATTTTGTTCTATACCAGCGACCCTAATTGCCTTATTTGTTATCATTCGGCGGCGATAGCATGGTAGTAAGCCGTTGCTTTAACGTTTTGTCTGGTGCAATAACATCCCGCCACATGTCTTTCCACTCGGCAAATGTCACTGTAATGGGATTAAAGCTCTCGACTGGCTTGCTGATGCCATATCTTACCGTCTCCACTTCAGGCTCAAACGTGCCAAATATCCGGTCCCAGACTATCAGCACTCCGGCATAATTTTTATCGATGTATTGCGAATTCCGGCCATGATGAACACGATGATGCGAAGGCGTATTAAACACCCATTCCAACCAACCGAGACGCTTGATCCATTGAGTATGCACGAAAAACTGTAACCCCAAATTCAACAGCACAACGAACACTACCCACTTAGGGTCAAATCCTATGACAATCAGTGGCAACCAGAATAACCACATCCCGGCTAATGGGTACATTAGGCTCTGTCTAAAGGCCGTACTAAAATTCATGCCCTCCGAGCTATGATGAACAACATGTGCCGCCCACATCCAACGAACTCGATGACTCGCTCTATGGAACCAATAATAGAAAAAATCCTGCAAAATCATCAGTAATAAAAACGTTGATAGCGACATTTCTATATCAAACAAGCGCCAGCCAAATACACTCAAATATAAATAGGAAATAAGTAGACCCGCAAGCAGATCAGACAACTGATGCAACCCGGCCAAGCTAAAATTGCACATGAGCTCTTTTAACGAATAATGACCCGACTTAGGTAACCGCCCTGCACGCTGCCCAAATGCATATTCAAGTGCCATCATTGCAATAAAAACAGGGGCAAGCAGCAGTAATAGCCACTCTGGGTTATCAACGATATCAGTCACGCTAAGTTCTCCTTACCATTTTGCATAATGATCTTCCGTCAAACCGAGCACACGGTCTAATGGATAATGATTACCTTCCAGATCCGTTAATACACCGGAAAAGTAACCGACATACTGGCGAAAATTGCTCTTCAATAGCCCAAAGTTGAGCTTTTCTGACCTTAATTGAAGGGGTCGAAAGGTCAGATCGATGGCACCGTCATCCCCATAGATCCGCCATGGTTTATTCGAGTCCAACCGATCAAAATCAAAATGCACACCATTAAGTAGATAACGTTGTCCATCGATCCATAACGTGTTTTCTGTTGCCCCTGTTTCGTTGACACCAGCCGCTAGATTTACACCGATTCGACGCTCATTGACCATCGCATTAAGACTTGCCCAGCGCCAACTGGTCTCTTGCCTCATATAGCCTGCAGAAAAATCATAACCAGCAAGACAAGTCGACACATCAAGCGCTTTACCTTGCACCTTTATATGGCCTGTTACTGCCAAAGCATTGTGTTTTTGTGTATACGTCCAGCCTGAATAGCCCGTAGGCGTACACAGCATGAGCGGGCCTGTTCCCAAGCTTGGAGGGGTCAATGTGATGTCCATACCAAGTAACTCAGAATCAACCGTGACCCGCCATAACCCCTCCTCGATTTCAATCCGTGTTCCCAAGGCGTTAAAATAGCTGATGCTTTGCCATGGCGAAGGCATTAACTGATAGCGATAGCCCAAGGGTTGGATTGTTTTCGCCTCTATAAGCTCATTAGTGGCAATGTCATAGACATAATAGAAACTGTTGCCAAGGTAACGTATGTCAGCCATCGCCACCCCTATGATGTAATCTGGCGTACTAATACTGACAAATTGAAACTGCTTATAATGAAAATACTTCGCCAAGCGATTTGCCGTTTTGTCCATTGTGGTGCGATACACAAAACGTTCTAAACCAAGGTATTTAGGGATAGCAGTAAGGTGACCAAATTCTGGTTCCCCGTTATCGTTAAATAGGCTTTCGATTTCCACCAGCGATGATGCACTCATAATAACTTCATACTCTAACCGTAATAGACGTGTTACATCGAGTATGAGCCATGATTTATAATTGTGATTAAAATTAGAGCAAAAGCACAAAATAGATCACATTTGATGAATGCATTAGTTAATAACTACTGGCTTATCATTCGCTATAGATCACGAACCTACGATAGGTGTCAGACAGCAGAGGTAATAAGAAAAGGGCAGAAATAAATGGCTGAGCATGCCACTACAAAAAGAAAAGCCGGTTTAATAAACCGGCTTAAAAGAGAAAATACGATGTAGACGGCTAATCAACCGTCGCTAGAATGCTATCGGCGGTACCCATCGAGACGGCTTTATCCGCTACGTGACGACCACCATCATCATAAAGTGAAATCTTAAATCCTTCTTCATCAGACAAAAGGTCTTCCATCGGTGCTTTCAACCACATCGCCGCAATATCACCGCATGTTTTACTAAAGGCTTCGCCTAACATGATCTTCTCATTTGCGACTTGGTATACCACACGAATCTTTGATTGTTGAATCATTGCTTCCTCCCTAGACACCACTGTTTCCAGAGTGAACATTGATTCTAATCAATTTTTTAAGAAGAGCTACTCTCAAAAATGAGAATCTGAACTTTTGCTTTAAGATCAATATACTGTGACATAGATCTTATATTTATATAGTGATAACCAATTGGTATATACGCACTTAATTGAATAACTTTCATGAGGGCTATACGGACCAGAAAAAGTCTAACTTACCCGGCCCTTACAGCACACTAGAAGGCACGTAGATCTCCTCTTTACGATTCACGTAGCCATAATCGGGAAACATTGGCTTGCCATCTAAGTAACGTCGTAACATGTCCCCAGCGACCGTAGCAATGATCGTTTTTACATCCTTCGAGCTATACTTGCGCTGTAATTGGAGAATCTGTCCCCACTCTCCTTTCGGTGTCGCAATCGCAACTGAAAATACACCCGACTCAAACTTTCCCGTCGCCAAAGCAATATCTGCCTCGCAATTGCTTTTTGTCGCAGCAGCCAATGCAAGGACTGCACCTAGAGGTTCACCTTCTTTCGTCAAAGGTGAAGACGTCTTGTCACCTAGTATCCATGTTGCACCGCAATACTGAGCTAATGACTCATCATCTTGTAGCCATGCCGACAAGTACCCTTTAGTCGCATGTTCAGATATGGCGAGCGTCGGCTTATGAGTATCCACTAGGTGGCTAATACGAGACAACATTGGCTCATCAACACTGACCACATTTTGATGCAGTAATTTCTCTATCATCGCGAGGAGGCGCACGCCCTTCTCTACATCTTGAGAAGGACCAAAGAGCTTTACTTCAATAAAAGGTAGGTACGAACGATAACCAAGCTCATAGCCGTCTGGCAAAGCAATTACAGACAAGGTATCTGCGATACCTGACTCGGAAAGGCCAAACGTGTACAAACGGCGACAATCTCGGCCCGCTGACTGTCCAAACTGTCGCTTCAAATCTGGTAATATTTGCTCTGTTGCCATCTTTTTAAATTCGCTTGGCACACCAGGGGTAAAGTAAAACAGGCAATCATTGATCATCATTTTAAAGCCACACGCGGTGCCAATTGGGTTATCGACTACCACTGCTCCCTCAGGCAACATCGCTTGTTTGATATTGCTGTCAGGCATGGATTTACCACGTTGAGCATAAAAAGCTGTCAGCGTCTCCAACCAATCTTGGTTCAACACCAAAGGTTGATCCGCGGCTTCGGCAGCCACTTCAGCCGTGAGATCGTCAGACGTAGGGCCCAAGCCACCATTGACAATCACCACATCCAAATTCAAACTCAGCATGACCATCTCTTGTAGCAATGCAGTTCGCTGATCTCCTACCGTTGAGCGCTTCGACATGGAAAACCCATGCTCATAAAATAGACGGCTGAGCCATGCAGCATTGGTATCAACAATATCGCCATACAATACTTCTTCACCAGTACTCAACATTGCAATTTTAAGCATGATCTCTCCTTGTAGGTTTTTCCATAAGGATGACATGAGTTGTTGAAATAGCAATAGCGATTTCGTGGCAAATCACCCGATTAACGATGCTAACGCTACTAGACTGTACGGTCTGTTTGTTCAGGGTTACAATAGTCACCGATTGCAACAAATGGTGGACTTATGGCTGATTTAAAACAAACACTTCTCAACGCTGGGTTTGAGCTCATTAGCGAACACGGATTTGCTGGTATTGGTATTATGAAGATCATTCAACAAGCGAACGCGACGAAAGGCTCTTTCTACCACCATTTCAAATCGAAGGAAGATTTCGGTCGTCAGTTATTAGAGGACTATTTTAAGGACCATCTAAACACGCTCAGTCAATATCTTGAAGACAGCTCCATCACCTTTGAACAGCGAGCGATACGTTATTTCGAGTTCTGGTCAGAATCAAAAGTGACTGAGGACTTTCAGATCAAATGTTTGGTGGTGAAATTGTCCGGAGAAATATCTGGAACATCATCGAGCATGCAAGCCGAGTTAGATAATGGCGCAGAGAAGGTCATCAATCGTATGGCGGGTTACTTCACATCTGGCAACGAGCAAGGTCTGCTGACCATTGAAAACCCTTACATGGCTTCGCGAACACTTTATGCTAAGTGGCTAGGTGCCACACTACTGTGCGCCATGCAAAAAGACCGAACGCACTTAGAGCAAGCCATGACCGAAACTAAGTTACTGATAAAATAAGGGCTGCAAGCAGCCCTTTAATAACTAAGCTAATTAACAACCATTTAGCGCCCTATTCCGGATACATCCACCGCATCCGGCTCAAAAGTGACAGGAGGCCACTCTTTAAAGCTCTCTAAGTGTTGCTGTACCGTCGCCTGAGCGGGACCAAACGCCCACATTTTCTTACCCATCCAGTTGATGTACATACCAGACTCCTCGGCAGCACGCTCGTAAGGGTCACGACGTAGATTAAACAGCAGCGGTGCGTTGAGTTCTTCTTTCGGTCCACTCCAACCGTGGTTTTGCACCACAAAGTGAGCTTTCCAATCACCAACCCGAACCGCTTGGAGTCGATCACGCTCGTAGTATATGATCTCTTTACGGTTTGACGGAGCTAACTCGGTTAGCATTGCTGTTTGATTGTAACCATCCAAATGCGCTTTAAAGCCTTCATAACCAGTCAGCATTTGTTGTTTAAGATCGCTTGGTCCCCCCGCCGCTTCAACAAGCGTAGGTAACCAATCCATACCGTCAAACATGCCGTTGTGTATTTGTCCGGCTGGAATCTTACCTGGCCAGCTCACGATCAGAGGCGCACGAACCCCCCTTCCCATGTCGAGCCTTTTTCACCGTGAAATGGCGTCATACCACCATCAGGCCAAGTCATGATTTCTGGCCCATTATCCGCCGTAAAGATCACAATCGTGTTATCGGCCACGCCCAACTCTTCTAATTTGGCAAGCATCTCACCGACATGATCATCAAGGTCTTTCATCACAACTTCTTGCAAGCCCCAACCGTTTTGTCCAAGCATGGCTTCGTATTCTGGGGACAAGTGGGTCCAAACATGGCCTCTTGACGGGCAATACCAAGTGAAAAAAGGTTTGTCTTGTTTCACCGCATTTTCAATGAAGTTGATCGTATGTTTATTAACCTCATCGTCTAAAGTACGCATGCGTTCGATGGTCAAAGGTCCATCATCTTTGATGGTTTGTCCACCCTTGCCATCTGACTTGGAATGAATCACATTCCGTGGTGCAAATTTCTGGAACGCTTCGTCTTTTGGCCAATCAGGATCTTCGGTGTATTCCATCGCATTAAGATGGTATAGCCAGCCCCAATATTCATCGAAACCATTCATTGTTGGTAGCACTTCATCTCGGTCACCTAAATGGTTCTTACCAAACTGACCCGTTGTATAGCCAAAGGTTTTCAGTATTTCCGGCAGTGTCGGAGTTTCAGCATTCAGCCCTACTGGACTACCTGGAAGGCCAACAGTATGCATGCCTAGGTACGAACGGGAAACTGTCCGGTAATAAATGCTGAGCGCCCTGCGGTGCAAGAAGGCTGAGCATAATAGTCCGTCAGCAACATCCCTTTCTCGGCAATACTATCAATATTGGGCGTCTCACTACTCATTAACCCCCGATGGTAAGCACTTAGGTTAGAGATACCGATATCATCAGTAAAAATAACAAAGATATTTGGTGGCTTTTCATTCGCATTCACAAATGAACTCAAGCCCAATAAACTCACCACTAACCATTTCATTAATATACGGTGCATCCTGCCTCCTAATATATTCACGCGACATTATTCATACGACACTATTCATGCGACACGTTTGATTTTAAAATCATCTTTTTGGAGAAGCACAATCCCTACCACTCCAAATCCTATTTCGAGGAGAAGATATACGACTAACAGCCCATTTGGTATCCCATCAACGACCATGCTTATAACACGACCTAAACCCAGCCCCCACATAAAGACAATCAGACTTTGTAGTGCAGAGCGCGCCATTTTTGGTGTCCCGAAAGCCCCCATCAGCCAATAGACCGCCAATGCAAGATAAAGCCCCATTACAGCACGAAAGATATGACTCACATTCGTCGGTGATGCATCAATATCAAACAGGAAAGGTAAGGTGATACTAGGTACCAACCCATACATTAAAGCAATTGGGATTAGCCCAAGTACCGCCATTAACAAGAACTTTTGTGTATGTGTCATGTTGCGACTCCTGCTTGCTCTTACAGACTAGTTGCTGGTATCCATAAAGCAAACTTTCAGATTTAATAAAGTAAGTTAACTCAAAGCCCTATCTGTGTGAGCAAGCCTTGTAGATTGAAGTGTGTACTGAGATCTAATGCATTGACGAGGCTATAGCTCAAGCCACTCCAACACAAAATAGACGATGACAATAAAATGAAGGTTGTCACTCGATCTTGTCTAAGCCGCCTTGCGACCAAGGTATACAATGGAATGCCAACTAGAACAGGAGCAAGTGTCGCCATTGTTTTATTGCCGTATCTTTTCCATGCCGCAACAAAGCGCCTCAGCTTAGGCCTATGAGGATGAAAGTTCTTTCTTGCATAAAGATAAAAGGAATATCGCCCAATAAACCATCCAAAACAGCCTGCCATCAATGCTGGAAGCACATTAAACAACAACATTTCAGGATAACTAAAACCAACAAAGCCTGCTAATGCCGGACCAGAGTATGTTTTCCAAATACTAAGCAAAGCCATGGCCAAGCCCAGTAGTAAATAACTATCCATATTGCCACCCATTCAATGTACATGCGGTTTTCACCACACTATTTGGCTTAAGTATATGTCCGATAATTGGCTCAATATGATGAAATATTTGTTGCCCGTGTTGGTACACATAATTGAGTTCTGGATCCCCGTATTTAGTGAGCACTTCGTGACATCCAGTAGACCATATCCGGTACCCTAAGATGGTATTATTCCGCGGATTTGCCAATCCAACTCATCGTTACGATATGGTTATCCTCCTAAGAAAGTAATCACACAATAACCAAAACAAACCGGTCGGTCTAGTTATTAAATGTCAGAGAACGGTAAATTAGATCTGCGACAAGAAGGGTATTATAGCTAACTCTTTGTTGACCAAATAAAAACCATGTAAATTGTGCGCCTAATTACAGTTCAATGATCTTGTTTTAGTTTTAGAGTGAATACTTGACGTTCATCATGCGGCGGAACTGTTTTACATCTAAACTGGAATTAACTATTCAATTAGTTATCGGTTTTAAACCCGTGGAGGGAATCTTATGAGCAGTACTACTTTCATCGTCAGCTTTGTCGGTCAAGCCACCCCAGCCACCATCAAAAACTTAGCCGCGATTACTCATGAAAATGGTGGAAAATGGTTGGTGAGTAAAGTGAACTTCCTCGAAGATCATGTTGCGGCCGTCATCAAAGTCGAGCTTCCTAGCGAAAATCAAGCCATCGTCAAACGAGCTTTTGAAGATCATACTAATCTCACGGTTCAGATCACCGATACCGAAAGACATATCCACGATCAAGAAACTATTTATCACCTAAGATTGGATGCTAACGATCGAGCCAGTATTGTGAATGAAATTACTCAATACCTCGACGCACAAGATATTCGCATTTTAGACATGGACTGCCAGCGAGTCTTCCTAGCTGGCGGCGGCGGCATTAGCTCGAGCTTATTCACCGCAAATATCGCCCTTAAAATCCCGCAAGCAATGAAAATTGCCGATATAGCCAATGAATTAGAAGCGCTCAGTGAAGACACTCGTGTTATTTTGGAGTCTTAACCGTCTCCGCAGTATGCTGACTCTTCAAAACCATCGCCTCTGCGATGGTTTTCTTTATCCGTATAAACAGCTAATAGAACAGCGGCTTGAAATTGCAGAACTTACGCCCTATAGATGAACAAGTTAGACCCTGTTTTCTCCAAAACCATAGGCTATGATTTGGCTAATTTCTGACAGCGATCGCCCTGACTCTTGCTGCCACTCTGCAAAAGCCACATTGGCCGCCTTAAGCGCCCGTTTTGTTCCTCTTCCTGAATCCAGCACTTTTGTGTTTCTCAGATAACCTTCTACATCCGAGGACAAAATAAACGTGTCAACACCAAGCTGACGCAATGCATAAGGTCCGGTATTTCCCCCTAATCGGGCGCCATGTTTTTTCAAATGCAGCCACAGCTCCGTCACAGAATCCGCAGGCCAGTTAGACACCATCTCGGCGAAAGAAGCATGCTCAAAACGAGCAGATTGAATCATTCTCGCGTTGCTAGGAATCGACATCACCTTGGTCAGATGTCGAATAATGCGCGGGTCTTGGGCTTTTTGCTCCCAGTGTTCATCTGACAACATCAATAACGGCTCGACTCGAAACTGGAAAAATACGTCTTCAAAGTTATCCCATTTATTACGCACCACTTGCCATGAGATACCGCATTGGAACACCTTCATTGTAAACGCAGCGAGCCATCTATCATCCGATATCGCCAATAATTCTGCTCGCGTAAGGGGCTTGGTAAGCAGAGACTCCAACGCATCGTCACCGCCTTTACGCTCTGAAGCACGAGCGTAAATAGAGGAAAATTTTTCCATATTATCCTTCGTCTTGTCCGACATTTTTTCCACACTATTTTCAACACTATAACACGCTTGATTAAACCGCTTCTATCTACTCCACACGAAGGTGACAGCGTCACTCAATAACTATCGCTATTCGCGTTACTGCTGTTACTGCTGTTACTGCTGTTACTGCTACCACGAATAGCTATCACTCGGATTAATATGGCTAACCACTCGCCAATCGTTATTGATTAGACATAACGTATTTCACCCCTAGTGATGAGTAGCTATCGATGATTTGTTGGCGGCGGTAGCATTGTTGGCTATGGTCGTTGATCAAGCCCGCGGCCTGAAGGTAGGCATAAATAATGGTAGAGCCGACAAATTTAAAGCCACGCCTTTTCAAATCCTTACTCAAAGCGTCCGATACAGGTGACGTGGCAGGATAGTCTTCTAAACACTGCCAGTTATTGACGATGACCGCATGTTCAACATATGACCATAGGTATTGACTAAACGAACCAAACTCTTGTTGAATCTGAATAAAGCGTTGGGCATTCGTGACGGTCGATTTGATTTTTAACCTATTACGAATAATGCCCGTATCTTGCATGAGCTGCTCTTCCTCTTGTGGGGAAAACTGCGCTACTTTCTCAACATCAAAATCGGCAAAAGCGCGTTGATAGCCTTCACGTCGTTTCAATATCGTGTACCAACTTAGGCCTGCTTGAGCCGATTCAAGAACCAAAAACTCAAATAGCGTTTTATCATCAAATACCTAAGCACACCCCATTCGTTATCGTGATATTCGACATAGTCACTCTTTGTTTCATCTAACCACGGACAACGCTTGCACATACTCACATCCTTATTGTTATCAGTATTACAAAAATGCTGTCACCGCAGCGGGTGACAGCATGCCATTTAGAGTGTTAATTTCCGATAAATACCGAGATTGAGACTTCCTACCACAGCATATCTGTCATTACATGACGTTAACGCGGTGGAACAATCGATACAGCACTGGGACAACAATCAACGTCAGTACCGTCGCAAACCCAAGCCCGAACATAATGGTGACCGCCATCGGTTTAAAAAAGATATCTGGCAATAATGGAATCATACCCAATATCGTTGTGATGGCCGCCATACACACCGGACGAACACGACTCAACGCCGCATCAACGACCGCGTAATACGCTTCTTTACCCGATTTAATCTCAATTTCTATCTGATCGAGTAGTACGATACCATTTTTCAAAACCATTCCTGATAAGCTGAGAAAACCCAGTAATGCCATAAAGCCAAACGGAGTATTCAACGCCAGTAACCCAGTGGTAACACCAATAATGGCAAGCGGTACCGTCAACCACACAATCAACGCCTCTTTCACGGCATTGAACAGAAATATAGTGATCAGGAACATAAACAAGTAGCCCATTGGCATCGTTTGGAACAGTGACGCCTGCGCGTCTCCGGATGACTCATATTCCCCCCCACTCCAAGAAATAGCCAGGTGGAAGCGCTATGGCCTCAATCTGAGGCTGAATACGTTTTTGTAATGTTGCTGCGGTTTCTTCACCAAGAAGATCAGGATCCGCCATCACCGTCAACATGCGCTTGCGGTTCTTGCGCACAATGATTGGATCCTCCCAGCGAACATCATAACCCTGAGTCACTTGCTGGAATGGGATAAACTCGGACAGAGCTGGGCTCCATATCATCATACCCTCAATATTACGGATATCCACCCGCTCGTCATCAGGGAGGCGGGCGACGATAGGCATAAGCGTTGTTCCGTCGCGATATAGCCCAACCGATTTCCCAGAAAAGGACATCATCAACACATCATCAACATCAGACTTAGTAATACCGTAGCGTCTTGCTTGGCTTTCATTAAATACTGGTTCAAGTACTTTGGTTCTCTCTCGCCAATCATGACGAATATTAAATGCGCCAGGATCGGCGTACATAATATCCATGACTTGAGTCGCAATACCACGTAATACCGTTGGGTCCGAACCGATAATGCGCGCCTCAATCTTCGCCCCTCCACCAGGACCAAGTTCAATCTGTTTAAGCTTATAATTGATCTCAGGGAAAGTGCTATCGACATAATCTCTAAAACGATTCATTAAAGGTTGGAGTTGCTCGTAACTTTTCGCTCTTGTGGTGATTTCACCATAGGCGGCATAACTCTTTTCGGGCGCGTAAGTCAGCATGAAGCGCTGTAAGCCTTTACCTGCTGTCGTCGTGATGTGGTCCGTTTCCGGTTGTTCCGCTATCCAATTTTCCAATACTTTTAACTTAGTATTGGTCGCTCGAATGTCCGTACCTTCCGGTAGCCAAACATCCACTTGAAACATCGGCGTTGTCGATGCAGGGAAGAAGGACTGCTTCACTAAAGTAAACCCGTATAAACTTCCACCAAGACAAACAATGAGAAAAGCGACGGTTAACCAAGCGCGGTGCATACAAAATTCCAGAAACTTTCGATACATCACAAAGACAATGCCATTATAGGGATCACTGCCCTCTCCACCGTCTTCGCCCCCTTTGATTTTCTGACCTTTAAAGAACATGTCTGCAAAAAATGGCGTAAGCGAAATTGCCGTAAACCAACTTAACATCAGAGAAATAAGCAATACTGTGAACAAGGTGCCACAGTACTCACTAAGCAGAATCTTGCGACAAGCCAATCGGCGCAAATGCGGTGACTGCAATCACCGTCGCGCCTAATAATGGCCACTTAGTTTGAGTGACAATGTCTGTCGCGGCTTGAAGCCGCGTCTTCCCTCGCTGTGTACCGATTAATATCCCTTCAACCACCACTATGGCATTATCTACCAGCATCCCTAACGCGATCACCAAGGCACCCAATGAGATTCGCTGCAAATCAATCGCCATGTATTGCATGAAAATAAAGGTGCCAAGTACCGTCAGTAACAAGATCAAACCGATCAATAAGCCCGATCGCAACCCCATAAAAAACAGCAGAACGATAATAACAATCGCAACGGCCTGCCCCAAACTCACGACAAAACCACGAACGGACTTGTCCACTTCCTTTGGTTGGCTATACACCTCTGCGATCTCGATGCCAACAGGTTGCTGAAACTTAAGCTCTGCTAGTCGTCGGTCAAACCGCTCTCCAACCTCTACTACATTCACCCCTGTCGCAAATGATACCCCCACATTCAACGCCACTTGGCCATTAAAGTTGATGATATTCGTCGGCACTTCGATAAAGCCGCGTTTAATGTCAGCCACATCTTTTAGATAGATGAGCCCATCAGCTCCACCTTCTGTTAAAATTAAATCGCCGAGTTCACTGACATCGGTAAATTCACCCGTTGGCTGAATACGAATATACTCACTACCAATGCGAGTCGCGCCTGCGTTAGACACCACATTCTGCGTTTGCAGCAAATTAAAAATCGTACTGGGCGCAATGCCTAAAGCACTAATTCGTTTAATCGAAATTTCAATAAAGACTTGTTCTTGCTGCTGCCCCGTCACCGACACTTTACTGACACCATCAATAAGTTCGAGCTCCCGCCGCAAGTAATCCACATAATCAGAAATTTCTTTATAGCTGTACCCCTCGCCTGTTAACGCCAGTAATACGCCATAGACATCACCAAAGTCGTCTATTACCGTTGGGTCGTTGACGCCTGGTGGTAATGACCCCTTTAAGTCATTCACTTTTCGGCGTAACTCATCCCAAATTTGCGGTAAATCATCAGGCCCATAGTTATTTTTCATGGTGACGGTTATTTGAGACAAACCACGGCTGGAGATTGAATTGATTTCATCGACATAGGTCAGCTGTTGAATCGCTTTTTCTATGGGATAAGTCACTTCTTCTTCAACTTGTTGCGGTGTCGCCCCCGGATAAGAGGTGACCACCATGGCATCTTTAATGGTAAAGGCAGGATCTTCCAAGCGTCCTAAGCCAAAAAAGGCGGATACACCTCCAATAAGGAAAATCAGCGAAACCATCCAACTGACCACTTTGTTACGAATAAAATAGGCGGCTACACCCGTGATATCATCATCACTTTGAGGCAAAGACTTCTTTTCTTCTTGGCTCATTAGTTCGCCTCCTGCGCGAGAACTTCCACTTCCATGCCGTCACGTAATCGGGCAATACCTGCAATGACTATCTGATCATTACTCTCTATTCCATCTAATATTTGAATGGTAGAACGAGAGACTTTACCTGTGAGTACCTTTTGCTTGCTTACCGTTGCCCTGTTTCCATCATCAGAGACAACCCAGACATATTTTTCAAGATCGCCCAATCCATCGCCATCTTGGTTAAACACCGACTCAATCGGAACACTCACCCCCAAGTCCAACTTGAGTCCGACATCTTTCGCCTTGGAGGTGACATCCACAGCCATGCCATCCAAAACAAATTCCGTCGCAGGCATTGGCATCACTAAGGTGGCGGTAAACGTACCAAGCGCAGGATCCGGTTCAGTAGTAAACTCTTTTAGCTGCGCTTCATATTCGTTGCCAGAAGGTACTCGCACAAGCGCCCCAATGTGGCTTATATCGTTACTTTTAGGCTGATTTAGCGAGAAACTATCAGGCATCTGCATAATAATTTCCACCTCCTCAACGCTATGAATATTCACGACTTGCTGGCCAATTTGGACATTTTCAAATTGCTCCGCGGACACCCTTGAAATAACGCCATCCACAGGTGCAAGCAACTGAGTAAACGACAACCTTAACTGAGCCAACTCTAGCTCTGCTCTTGCATAAGCACGCTGCGCCGCTATTTCATCAAATTGTGACTTCGCCAACAGTCCTTTTTTCACCAATGGACTCGACTAAGCGATACTGGCTGTCAATAACCGAGAAGCGAGCCTGGGCATTATCAACATCTAGCTTGTAATCCGTTGGGTCGAGGGTGGCGAGAATATCGCCTTTTTTTACAAAATCCCCTTCTTTAAGCGTGATGCTATTGATCTCTCCCGGTACTCGAAAACTCAAATGCGAGCGATCTGCCGCGGTTGCTAATGCTGGAAAGTACAACTTATCTTTTAGCTCAGCTTTACTGATCGTTGTCGTTCTCACCTTCGGAATTTCATTTCTTGCTTCTCGCAAGCGCTTTATCGCAACCAGCTAGCAGCACAGCGATAGTAAGTAGACTAACGAGGCGAACATTCATCATCATAGCCCTCTTTCCTTAATCCACTCACGAACCTTAATGCCCGCTTCTATTCCTTGAACACCTGAAATGACGATCTTGTCACCATCTTCAAGCCCGGTGATTACTTGTCTTTTTTCATTGAGCTCCACCGCCACCTTCTCAACAATCCCATCGTCACCCACCTTCCACACGCATTGCTTATCATTTTCGACAAACAAGGCAGACACCGGAATCACCGTCGCCGCTTCACTCTTGGCAATCACGCTAACTTGCCCTGCCATACCAGGCAAAATACCGATATCAGTCGGTCTCTCCATGACCATCGTTACTTTATAACTGCCCGTTTTAGGATCTGCTTCCGTATCAATCTCTTGAAAAGTCAGCTCATATTGGTTACTTGGAAACGCATCAAACGCCATGGATGCATCAATCTGATTTTTACCTTGAAAGCGATTAAGTAGGTAATCCGGCAATTGGAATATGACCTTGAGCAGCTGATTAGACTGAATATTCATAACCCCTTCTTTAGCTTGAATATATTCAAAGTTATCGGCAGGAATAATCGAGATGGTGCCATCGTACGGTGCGACTAATTGAGCGTAACTTAGGTTCGCTTTGGCTTGCGACCAGCTCGCTCGGGCAGACTTCATATTGGCATTGGCTTGATCATAATCTTGCTCAGATACCACTTTTTCTTTACGTAACTTTAGCGCTCGCTGATACTGCACATCTGCAAGCCTAAAATTTGCTTTTGCTTGTTTTTCTAATAGGAGATATTCGTCGGGATTAAGGCTGGCAAGTAAGTCGCCCTTGTTTACTGTCTGGCCCGAGCGCACCGCTATTTGTTCTAATTGCCCGGGCACTCTAAACGCCAGCACCGCTTTATCGCCCGCTTCAGACGTTGCAGGAAATGAACGCTCGAATTGACTATTTCCAACCGATACCGAAAATAATTTTGCCGGGCGAGATTCCGGCTCGGGAATGGGAGGGGAGCTTTGCCACATGCACTAAGCACTGCTACCACTAAAAATAATGCTGACCACTTCATGTTCATTTCTAACTACCCTGTTTAACTCGTAGTTAAAAAGATAGTCTAGAGCACACCGCTCTGCCAGCAAGTGACTAATTATTAATAAATTTTATCAATTAACTGGTGATTTATTGTTCAGTATTATTCTTAACAGGCAACAAAAAACCCAGTAACCGAAGACAACTGGGCTTTAGCATTATTTCAACATCGCCTACAACTTACTAAACTCTCGATTCACGGCATACGCATCCGAGGTAACGTAGGCCTCCATACTACGAAGCGACCCTTCCATTTTATCCATGTCGTTTTCAATAGTATTGAGTAAGTCTTTGGCATTTTGCCCCTGCTTCCAAGGCTTACTTTTGAGCGAGTGCTCTTGTTTCGACCTAAGCTCTTCAACAAAATTATCTGGCTGCTTCTCTAACATCAAACTCATTGCGACATAAGCCAATAACACTAAGAAGCTTCCTCCTAGCAAAGCGGCGGAAATAACCAAAATCCGAACTAACCATACCTCGACACCAAAATAATTCGCAATCCCGGCACAGACCCCTGTGAGCTTGCCGTTGATCGGGTCCTTATATAGGTCTTTATGCATCATAATTTTGCCTCCACTTAGGTGACTCCGCATCTAAGATTCGCTCTAGACTCTCAACACGGCGCTGCATATTTTCCGCTCTCGCTGACAACGCTTGTAGCTTCTCGAACTCTTTTGAAGACAACCCAGATTCGGACTTACGCTTGCTTCGGTAATGAAGGAACAACCATAGCGGCGCCACGAATATTAGAAATACAATAACGGGTCCAGCAATGAGAAATGTCGACATATTCGTCTCCTATTTATTTTTATTCATCTGCTCTTTGAGCTTAGCCAGTTCTTGGTCTATTTCGTCTTGCGCTTGTAGCTCAGCAAACTCTTGATCTAATGACTTAGCATTGCCGCTATTGGCATACAGATCTGCCTCGGCTTCCAGTTCATCTACTTTACGTGAGTACTGTTCAAATTTCGCCATCGATTCATGAGTGCGACTCGTATGCAGGTGTTTTTGCACATCACGACGGTTATTAGCGGTCTGTGAACGAATCATAAGTGCTTGCTGCTTAGAGCGTGTTTCCATAATTTTTGATTCAAGTTTACTGATTTCATTAGTCAGCTTATCAATCGTTTCTTCGACCAATGTTTGTTCATCATGCAAACCTTTAACAATTTTCTCTACTTTTTGCTTTTCAATCAACGCCGCACGAGCCAGTTCTTCTCTTTGCTTAGTCAGTGCTAACGTCGCTTTATGTTGCCATTCAAGCACTTGCTCTTCTAATGCTTTGACCTTGCGAGCCAATTCTTTTTTATCCGCTATGGCCTTTGCCGAGTTAGTGCGAACTTCCACCAAGGTGTCTTCCATTTCTTGGATGATCAGGCGAATCATTTTCTCCGGATCCTCTGCCTTGTCTAAAAGAGCGCTAACGTTAGAATTTACGATATCAGCGAAACGAGAAAAAATACCCATAATACATCTCCTAAAAAAATCACGTGGTGTCATCATTCAATCATGTGCCACCTAAGACAATCCAAGTTTCATGCCAGTTTTACAAAGCCTACATTAACAATATGTTAGCTCAATCATTCGCATTTTATTAGTAGACTGCTAATATGATTCACCAATAGTTGGTAAAAAAACCACATCTAAGGACTGTAACATGGCGCAAAACCTCATTGGCGAGTCTCCAAGCTTTTTAGCCGTTCTCGATAAAGTTTCAAGGCTGGCTCCCATTAATCGCCCCGTGCTGGTCATTGGTGAAAGAGGAACTGGGAAGGAGCTCATTGCCCAGCGTCTTCATTACCTATCCACACGCTGGGATCACCCTCTGATTTCACTTAACTGCTCGACATTGAGCGATGGGTTAATCGACTCTGAGTTATTTGGCCACGAGTCTGGTGCATTTACAGGCGCAAAAGGGCGCCACCTTGGGCGATTCGAACGTGCCGAAAATGGCACACTGTTCTTAGATGAATTGGCCACGACGCCGCTATCGGTTCAAGAGAAGCTATTGCGCGTCATTGAATATGGTCAATATGAGCGTGTCGGCGGAGCAAAAGCATTAGAAGCCAACGTAAGGTTAGTGTGCGCCACCAATGAAGATCTGCCAGCCTTGGCGCAAAAAGGAAAATTCAGAGCGGACTTATTGGATAGGCTGGCCTTTGATGTCATTCAGCTTCCACCGCTAAGAGCCCGCCAAGAAGACATTGCGCTGCTGGCCGAGCACTTTGCAATAAAGATGTGCCGTGAACTAAGTCTACCTCTATTTGTCGGTTTCAGTTCCCAAGCTTGGCGCAGCATTCATGAATACCCATGGCCAGGAAATGTTCGTGAACTCAAGAATGTCATCGAACGTGCTGTCTATCAGCACGGTACGAACTCACACCCTATCCATTCGCTCACTTTTAATCCGTTTAGCAACGAGTTTCCGACATTAAACTCAGCAAAAGAGCCTGCTACAGATGCGGACGAAACGTCAGAACACACCGCATCGGAGAAACTCACCCAAGCAGTGACATCCGTTAATGCCCCCTAGCAGGCATCCTCAGCACCGCTCATTGATAACCTGACCTTTCCGATTGATTTTAAATCTTGGAAAGAAGAACAAGCCATCATTGTTATTCGCGCAGCATTAGAGCAAGCACAATACAACCAAAGAACCGCCGCTAAAATGCTGAGCTTAAGCTATGATCAGCTAAGAGGGCTGGTTAGAAAGCACAAACTCATATGAAAGCGCTCAAAGAGTCACCATTAAAATAAATAAAATCGTCGATAACTACTTGTCGTTATTGGTTTAACAATCAAATTAGTGGTAAATTACTCTGTTCTCAATACAGATATTACGTTCACTAAAATGAATGTAGCGTGTTTATGAAGGCATTACTAAAACTATCCATTACACTTTGCAGCATTGCGCTAGTCGCTGGCTGTGAGGATACGATCGACCATACAAAAGTTCGACAGGACGGTTTCGTGTACTGCGACCAAGGTCGCCCGAGTACATTTAACCCTCAATTAGTCGACGGTGGCATTACTGTCGAAGCGATCGCGCCTCAATTATATGACACGCTACTCACGCTAAATTCAGGGACTCATCAGCCAGTACCCAATTTGGCAAAAAGCTGGACGGTCGATGAAAGCGGTACCGTCTACACCTTTAATCTGCGTGATAATGTTGAATTTCATACCACAGATTGGTTTACCCCAACTCGAACGCTCAATGCTGACGATGTGGTGTTCAGTTTTGAGCGTATTTTAGATACTGACCACCCTTATCACCAAGTGGGTGGCAGCGTGTATCCATGGTTTGCTGGCATCAACTTTGCTTCGCTGGTCACCCGTGTTATTGCTATTGATGATCACACGGTTCAATTCACGCTTTCGAAACCAGACAACTCCTTCTTATCTAATATTTCGACCGCCCACGCTCCCATATTCTCCGCAGAATACGGTAAAATATTGCAGCAGGAAGAGAACAAGCTCAATCTCGACACACACCCTGTAGGGACAGGTCCATTCTATCTCGATGAGTACCAAGTCGCCGATTTAGTGCGCTTAAAGCGTCATAACAAATACTGGCGCGGTCCCGTTGAAATGGACCAAGTTGTTTTCGACATCTCCCACCGAGGGGCTGGTGCGTTGGCTAAGTTATTACGTGGTGAGTGTGATGTTCTCAATTCACCAGTATCGAGTCAAATACCCATTATTCTTAAAGAAGATTCTGTCGTACTGCAAGCAAAGCCTGCGATGAACGTGTCATTTATCGCACTCAATACCCAGCATCCAGCGCTCAGTGACCAACGCGTGAGAAAGGCCCTTAATTTAGCAATCAACCGTGACAATATTCTCGAAGCGGTCTACTACGACAGCGGTGAAAAAGCCTATACGCTCTTACCACCAAGCTCTTGGGCCTATCAAAAAGATCAAACTCAAGTTCGCTATGACCGCAATTATGCCATGGCGCTACTTCGCGACGCAGGCTATGACAAAGGCTTAGAGCTCACAATGGCGGTGCCACTTGAGCCTCGAGTATATAACCCAAGTCCGAGAAAAACGGCGGAGCTTATCCAAGCAAATCTTGCCGATGTCGGCGTCACATTGAATCTGTTAACCGATGAACGTGTAGACCGAATTGAGTTAGCTAACATCCAAGAAGTCGATTTATTACTTACGGGTTGGGTCGGCAATACTGGTGATCCCGATAACTACTTAAGACCCCTGTTGTCTTGCTCATCGAAACGGGAAGGACTGAACCTTTCAATGTGGTGTAATGACGACTTTGATTTTTTACTCGATCTCGCTCTTGAAGTAAGCGAACCACGCTACCGTGTTAACTTATATCGACAAGCTCAGAACATTCTGTTCGAACAAGTCCCGGTCATTCCTATTGCGCATGGACAAAAATATCAAGCGCACAATGATGATCTGACCGGCTTTCGCACAAGCCCATTTAACGCCCAGCCGTTTGACCAAGTAGTGAGGTTAAAATAGATGTTCTGGTATGCGATTCGCCGCCTCAATTTGTTTGTCATCACTTTGCTTATCCTAACGTTGGTCGGCTATAACTTGCTGCGCTTAGAGCCCGACTCCTTTTGGGCAAACCAAACGTTTTTCCAAGGCTGGATCCACTATGTTGGGCAACTCACAAAGCTAGATTTTGGATTAACGAAAGCTGGTTGTCCCAATCATTGATGAGTTGACCGCCGTCCTGCCTGCCACGTTAGAACTGTGCTTTGCCGCTTTTACCATCTCCGTATTTATCGGCATTCCTGCAGGCACCATCGCAGGTATGAAAAAAGGCAAGTGGCTCGATAACATCATCTCTTTTTCATCGATGGTGGGCTACGCTGCCCCTCTATTTTGGATTGCACTGTTGATGATTATGTATTTTTCACTTAATTTTCAATGGTTCCCGGTCGCTGGTCGCTATGACTTACTCTATGAAATCGACCATGTGACTGGTTTTGCGTTGATCGATGCCTTGCTCTCGGATGGACCATACCGACGCGAAGCGCTGCAAAGCGTTATCGAGCATATGATTCTGCCTTGTTTCGTACTGGCGCTATCTCCGACGATGCAAGTGATACGAATGATGCGCACCTCCGTGACAGAAGTGATGGCACAAAACTACATCCGAGCCGCGCGGATCAAAGGTTTATCCAATTACGAGATCGTGATAGAGCACGTTCTTCGTAACGCCATACCGCCAATAATACCGAAATTAGGTGTTCAGCTGTCGAGCATGATTACCCTCGCGATTATGACGGAATCCATTTTTAACTGGCCGGGTATCGGTCGTTGGCTCTTAGATGCGCTATCAAGTCAGGATTATGCATCAATACAAGCTGGCGTAATGGTGGTTGCGACCATTGTGCTTGCGGCAAGTATCTTGTCCGATATTATCGGCGCGATGATCAACCCGTTAGTTAGGAAGGAATGGTATGCTGTCAGATAACATCTATCAGGAAGAACGCATTCCAACCCAACTCGAACGCTTTTGGCGAAGCTATCGAAGTAATAGCCTATCCATGTTTGGGCTATGGTGTTTTGGGCTAATCATTCTCATCACGCTCGCCTCGCCATGGCTCGCTCCATATGACCCAATGGAGCAAAGCTCTTTTCTGCTTATTCCGCCATCTTGGGATCCTGCGGGGACGGTCGAGTTCTTTTTTGGTACCGATGATTTAGGTCGTGACATCCTTTCTCGAATTATCGATGGCTCTCGCCTATCCTTCGGTGCAGCGGTCATTATTACCGTTATTTCAGCGTTAGTGGGCTGCTTTATCGGTATTTTAGCGGGTATGACAAAGGGCTTACTATCCAGTATCTTGAACCACCTTCTTGATACCGTGATGTCAATTCCATCGCTGTTACTCGCCATCATTTTTGTGGCATTTTTAGGTCCTGGCGAATACAACATCCTGCTTGCTATCTGCCTAGCCCTAATCCCGCGCTTTGTTCGTACCGTTTATGTAGCGGTGCACACCGAAGTAGAAAAAGACTACATCATGGCGGCTCGTCTCGACGGGGCCAATGACTTCTACTTATTGTGGAACTCGATTTTGCCTAATATTCTGTCCATTATTGCCGCCGAATTCACCTTCGCGCTATCCATCGCAATTTTAGACATTACCGCCCTTGGCTTTTTGGGGCTAGGTGCTCAAGCCCCTAGCAGTGAATGGGGAGCGGTATTAGGTGATGCCGCCGAGCTTCTTTATCTCGCACCTTGGACTGTGGTCTTACCCGGCCTAGCCATTTTATGTGTGGTTGTCGTCATCAACATCGTTGGCGAAGGCGTGCGCAGCGCGTTAAACGCGGGAGTGGAATAATGCCTGTATTAGATATTCGTCATTTGACTATCGAAATTGAAACCCCACAAGGATTAGTTAAAGCCGTCGACAGAATGAGTTTTACCATTAATGATGGGGAAATTCGCGGTCTCGTTGGCGAGTCTGGCTCCGGAAAAAGCTTAGTTGCCAAAGCGATCGTTGGCGTATGCAAAGACAACTGGCGGGTGTCTGCCGATCGTATGCGTCTTGGTAACATCGACCTATTACAACTCACGCCACGGGAAAGACGTCGCGTCATCGCCCGTGATGTGGCGATGATTTTCCAAGAACCGTCTACCTGCCTAGACCCATCAGAAGAAGTGGGTCGCCAGCTTATTGAATCGATTCCTTCACGCTCCTTCGATGGAAAGTGGTGGGAGCGATTTAAATGGCGTAAAAAGCAAGCTATTGCCCTGTTACATAAGGTCGGCATTAAAGAGCATACTCGTGTCATGCACAGCTATCCGTATGAGCTCACCGATGGTGAGTGTCAAAAAATCATGATTGCTATGGCGATCGCCGCTAAGCCCAAGTTATTGATTGCCGATGAACCGACTAACGACTTAGACCCTATCACTCAGTCGCAGATTTTACGTTTATTGAGCCGTATGAATCAGCTCCATAACACCACTCTGATCCTCATTGGCCATGACCTCACCACCATTACCCAATGGGCAACGCGTATTACCGTCATGTATTGCGGCCAGTCCGTTGAGTCTGCTGATACCAAAAGATCTTGGACATGCCCAAGCACCCTTATACCGTCGCCTTATTGAAAGCGATGCCTGACTTCGGTGACTGGATCCCGCATAAAGAGAAGCTACAATCTTTGCCAGGTTCCATTCCACCACTTCAGCATTTGCCGATAGGCTGCCGACTCGGCCCTCGCTGTCCTTACGCGCAAAGGCAGTGTGTTGAAATTCCACCCGTCAAACGAGTCAAGAACCATAAATACAGCTGTCACTTCCCGCTGAATACGGAGAAAAAAGCATGAGTGCATTGTTAGAAGTCACAGGACTTAAAAAGGACTTTGTGACTCGTTCAAAGCTTTTCAGAAGAAAATTCAGCATGCGGTTAAGCCCGTCAGCTTTAGCCTAGAAGCAGGTCAAACCATTGGTTTTATTGGCAAGAATGGCTCAGGTAAATCTACGCTTGCTCGTATGCTAGCAGGCGTTGTCGAGACCAACAGCCGGAGAAATACGCGTCAATGGTGACTTGCTAGAGCATAAGGACTACTCCACGCGCTGTAAGCTTATCCGCATGATTTTCCAAGATCCTAATACCTCTTTGAATCCAAGAATACAAATTGGTCGCATTCTGGAAGGGCCACTGAAACGAAATACTAACATGCCACCAGAAGCGAGAATGCGACGTGTCAAAGACACCCTAGTACGAGTTGGCTTGCTACCAGAGCACGCTTACTTTTATCCACAGATGCTTGCCACAGGCCAAAAGCAACGTATTTGTTTGGCACGGGCACTCATCTTGCAGCCTTCTATCATCGTCGCTGACGAAGCACTCAATGGCTTGGATATGGCGATGCGATCGCAAATTATTAACCTATTTCTAGAACTACAAGAAGAAATGGGCGTAGCTTTTGTCTACGTATCACAGCATTTAGGCATCGTAAAACACATTACGGACAAAGTGATGGTGATGCATGAAGGTGACGTGGTTGAATACGGCGACACACAAGACATTCTCACTAAGCCTCAGCATATTGTGACGCAGCGAATGGTCGAGAGCCATTTCAATAAGAAGCCTGTTTATCGCTAATGCTGATGGAGGCGTATTTTTAGGTCATCGCTTAAAATACGCGTGTCCAACTAACTAGGCCTAAGGTAAACGCTATCAAGATATCAACAAAAAAGGCCCGTTAGTTTCACTAACGGGCCTTTTATAATTTGTTTCACTCTCTTAACGACGTAAGAAGTGATAGCGTTAGCAATTAGCGACGTCCGGTTTTCGCACGAGAACCCGCTTCACCAGCACTCTTTTTGTTGCGACGTTGTTGGTTGCTGCGACCTTTTGACGGAGTACTAACGCGCTCTTCGTGACGGCGAACCGCACGACGGATTTTTTGACTGCGAGAGCGCTCACGCTGGCGAGAAGTGTTCGCGCTGTTCTGATCAAGAAGCGTTTCTTTTTCAGGTTTTAGCTCTACCAATTCACGTAAGTAGTTCACGTCTTTTAGCGTCAGTTCAGTCCAACCACCACGAGGCAGTTTTTTATCTAGGTAGATATCACCGTAACGAACACGTTTCAAACGGCTTACAGTCGTCTCTTGTGATTCCCACAAGCGACGTACTTCACGGTTTCTACCTTCGTTAATCGCAACGTAGAAGGTGTGGTTCATACCTTCGCCACCCGCATACACAACATCTTCAAAACGTGCCATGCCGTCTTCAAGTTTTACGCCGTGAACTAGGTTACGAATTTTGCTTTCAGTCACATCACCAAACACACGAACGAGGTATTCACGTTCAACTTGGCGACTTGGGTGCATCAAGCGGTTTGCTAGTTCACCATCGGTAGTAAACAACAAAAGACCCGATGTGTTTGCATCAAGACGACCAACTGAAATCCAACGTGAACCGCGGATTTTTGGCAGGCGATCAAATACCGTACGACGACCTTCAGGATCGTGACGTGTACAAAGCTCACCTTCGGGCTTGTAATACGCCAATACTCGACAAACCACTTCTTCTTGTGCTTTAGCCGATACAGTATGCCCGTCAATACGAATGATCGCACTGTCGTCTTCAAGGCGCTCACCCAATTTTGCAACCTGACCGTTGACACTCACTCGTCCTGACTTGATCAATGTTTCAAGTTCACGACGTGAGCCGTGGCCTGCGCGGGCAAGCACTTTTTGTAATTTTTCGCTCATCTACCTACCTATAATGTCGTCTTCACAGACGTCGAAACCAGATATTGCGATCGTCAAAATCGCGGTCGCGTATTATCGCAGAGAAACTGGCTAGAATCACCAAGTTTCTCAGGTTATTTCATCACACCATCTGGTTCGATGTTTATTCGAATGGTGCAGGATCGCCAGCACCGACACGGAGAACTTTTGGTTCATCATCGCTAAAATCAATAACCGTGGTCGGTTGCTCACCCAAGTAACCGCCGTTCAAAATAACATCAACGGCATGCTCGAGTTTGTCACGGATGTCTTCTGGATCCGACTCGGTTATGTCATTACCCGGAAGAATCAATGACGTCGACATCAGTGGCTCGCCCAAGGCTTCAAGCAGATCAAGGGCAATTCTATTATCCGGCACGCGAATACCAATCGTCTTTCGCTTGGGGTTCATTAAGCGACGCGGTACTTCTTTTGTGCCTTTGAAGATAAAAGTAAACGGACCTGGCGTGTTGTTTTTTAGCAAACGAAACGCCGTATTATCGACGCGTGCATAAAGCGAAATTTCCGACAAATCACGGCACAAAAGTGTAAAATTATGTTTGTCATCAAGACGACGAATCTGACAGATCCGCTCAAGTGCTTGTTTGTTTTCAAGCTGGCAACCCAGTGCATACCCTGAATCTGTTGGGTAAATGATCACTCCCCCATTACGAACAATCGCAACGGCTTGACTGATCAAGCGCGCTTGAGGGTTATCTGGGTGTACATAAAAAAATTGGCTCATTGTTATTCCTTCAGCTAAATACTCTCGGCACAACTTTCCTTGTTGTTCCACATCAAGAGCTTAAATAATACTAATTGTCGGCACTCTGACTTTCGAGCCTTGTTGCCGTTTGTAATGATAGACGATCCCATACTGGCTCTACGCCCGATGGCAGCCATAAGTTTCGACCCAGTTCCGTCCAAGGCGATTGATAATGAAAGTCGGAACCTTGAGAAGCTAATAGATTGTATTGTATCGCATAATCTGCAAGGTTGCGTCTTTCTTGCATACTTTGTTGTGGTAACGCCACTTCCATAGCGTCTCCACCCGCTTCTGAAAATGCAGCAAGTAGCCGTTTTAACCACTTGGCCGTAAGCTGATAGCGGCCTGGATGCGCAAGCACAGCCACACCACCTGCAGCGTGAATGGCATCGACAGCTTCACTCATCGTGCACCAGTTAGGCGGCACATACCCGGTATTGTTTCGAGTGAGGTACTTCTTAAATACCTGCTGCATATTCTTGGCGTACCCGTTTTCAACAATCCACTTAGCAAAATGAGAGCGTGTAATTGGTGCACCACCCGCCATCACCTGCACCTCTTCCAGTACACCCGGACGCGTCGCTTTTTCCAACCGCTGTGCCATTAACTCAGCGCGCTCTGCCCGTCTTGCTTTTTGCGCGGCGATAAGCGTTAAAAGCGCCTCGTTATCGAGCGCCACACCTAAGCCAACAATGTGAATGTCTTTATTTTGCCAAACGGTTGAAACTTCAATGCCATTCACCAGCTCAATCGGCCATTCATGCTCCTCAATTAGACGCTTAGCTTCTGGCAATGCATCCAACGTATCGTGATCGGTGATGGCGATAATTTTCACACTAAATTCAATCGCTCGCTCTAAAAGCTCTTCAACAGAGAGACGACCATCTGATGCCGTTGTGTGACTGTGTAGATCTATCTTCATTTTATTTTTAATATCGGTTGACTTTCACACCCCGAACTAGTTAACTAGTACGCAGGTACAGAATTAGAGTAATGCACGTATGGTACAAGAAATTGACCCAATCCAAAAACCCCAAATCGCAGTTAAACGCTCTGCGGGAAATTGGTGGCGCACATGGAATGATTCCAAGTGGGCTTTTTTACGTGCGTAAAAGATAAGTAGATTTAATACTAGCCCACTCAAATGAGTGGGCTTTTTTATTTTTTGGTTTAACTGATTAACTATGCGGCAATTTGGGCAGATTCAACGTTGGGCAAACGTTTTAATTGTGCGAGTATGGAACACATAGTTTTCAGGGTAGATACTGCTAAAGCAGATTGATGAAGAGAGGAGGTTTTGTGAACAAAGCCATTACTATTCAAAAACAAGGTCGTTTAGAGGTACTTTCACTACAAGTCCCTTATTCAAAAGACCCGACAGCACTTTTCACACGCTTTGTGAAAACAAAACCGACAGCCTACTGCTTGAGTCCGCCGAAATTGACTCAAAACAAGATCTACAAAGTTTATTGATCGTCGACTCCGCCGTTCGTATTATTTGTGAAGAACACATTGTCCGTTATGAAGCCTTAACGACAAATGGTGAAAATTTACTGGTCATTTTAGCTGGTAACTTATCCTCTGGTATTCATTACACACTGAGCAAAACAACGCTGACCGTGCATTTTGAGATGCCCGATGACCAACTTGATGAAGACTCCCGACTGCGTGAAGCGTCTTCATTCGATGCATTGAGATTAGTTCAACACAGCTTTGACGTTAGCGGATTAAACAAAAATGCGATTTTCATGGGTGGTTTATTCGCGTACGACCTCGTTGCTCAATTTGAACCTTTAGGTAACGCCAAGCAGTCCAATCGCTGCCCTGACTACGTCTTTTATGTTGCTGAGAGCCTGCTTGTTGTCGATCACCAAAAAGAATCATGCGACCTACAGACCACCCTCTTCAATCATGACGACAACGAACTTGCTCGTATTCGTGCGCGTATTCAAGACATCAGCCAACAATGCAACAACCTTAAAGCACTGCCTACCGCACAAGTTGTCAAAGACAATCAAGAAGTCGCCAGTGTCTCAGATGAAGACTTTTGCCAAACGGTACGAGATCTAAAAGAATACGTCGTACGCGGCGATATTTTCCAAGTCGTGCCTTCGCGACGTTTCACACTTCCTTGCCCCTCACCTCTAGTGGCTTATAAAGAGCTCAAAAGAAGTAACCCAAGTCCTTACATGTTTTACATGCAAGACGAGTTGTTTACGCTTTTTGGTGCTTCACCGGAAAGTGCCTTGAAATATTGTTCGCAAAGCAATCAGATCGAAATCTACCCAATCGCCGGAACACGTCGCCGCGGCAAAAACCCTGATGGCTCGATCAACCAAGATCTCGATAGCCGCATGGAGTTAGAGCTTCGTTGTGATATGAAAGAAAATGCCGAGCATATGATGCTCGTCGATTTGGCAAGAAATGACGTAGCTCGTATTTCCGAACCGGGCACTCGCCACGTTGCAAGCTTGCTACAAACCGACCGTTATAGCCATGTGATGCACTTGGTCTCTCGTGTCGTCGGTCAACTGCGTCTCGATCTTGACGCGCTGCATGGCTATCAAGCCTGCATGAACATGGGCACGCTAACGGGCGCACCAAAAATTCGTGCGATGCAACTCATTCGCCAGGTGGAAGGTCAGACTCGAGGCAGTTATGGCGGCGCTGTCGGCTACATGAATGGCGTCGGTGATATGGATACCTGTATCGTTATTCGTGCAGCCTACGTAGAAGACGGCATCGCACAAGTACAAGCTGGAGCTGGCGTCGTATTTGATTCTGATCCACAAGCAGAAGCCGATGAAACCCGTGGCAAAGCACAAGCCGTGATTTCCGCTATCAAAACCGCGCATCAGGGGTAGACACGTATGAGCGACCAATCTAACACTTCAAATCTGACCAATGTTTGCTCGACAGATAAAGCAAACATCGTCTTTGTCGATAACTTCGATTCGTTCACATACAACCTAGTGGATCAATTTCGCAGTTTAGGCCACAACGTAACCATTTATCGTAACCACATCGCGGCGCAAACCATTGCCGACGCAGTACTAAAGTTAACAGACGCAGTTGTCG
Source organism: Vibrio sp. GJ43-1 (assembly GCF_055808835.1). NCBI lineage: Bacteria > Pseudomonadati > Pseudomonadota > Gammaproteobacteria > Vibrionales > Vibrionaceae > Vibrio > Vibrio sp. GJ43-1. Next base: position 2,371,709 of record NZ_CM147884.1, read on the forward strand.
TATTATCGCCTGGACCTGGCGCACCATCAGAAGCTGGCTGTATGCCCGCTTTAATTCAGCAACTCAAAGGCAAAGTGCCAATGATCGGCATTTGCCTAGGACATCAGGCGTTGGTAGAGGCTTACGGTGGCACCGTGGCAGGCGCGGGTGAAATCATTCACGGTAAAACCTCAATGATGGCGCATGATAACCACGCTATTTACAGCGGACTGCCCTCTCCTCTCGCCATCGCACGCTATCACTCGCTCGTGGCGACTCACGTGCCTGATAGCCTTGCTATTACCGCAGAAGTGGATGGACTAGTGATGTCGATTGCCAACGAGCAAGACCGCATTTGTGGCTTTCAATTTCACCCAGAATCCATCATGACAACACATGGTGCGGCATTACTGGCCAATGCCATCGATTGGGCAAGAGCGGGTTCACTTCGTTAACTCAAATAACTCATAAATTTAAGGAATCGTAATTATGGAAAATATCATCAACAAACTTTACGACCAGCTCTCGCTTAGTCAGCAAGAGAGCCAAGAGTTGTTTGACACCATTATTAAAGGTGAACTTGACCCTATTCTTATGGCAGCGGCTCTAACGGCGCTTAAAATCAAAGGTGAGACACCTGACGAAATTGCAGGAGCAGCGAAAGCGTTACTTGCTAATGCCAAAGCTTTTCCTCGACCAGACTACGACTTTGCCGACATTGTCGGCACAGGCGGAGACGGCTCGAATACGATTAATATCTCCACGACAGCCGCATTTGTTGCTGCAGCCTGTGGCTTAAAGGTAGCGAAACACGGTAACCGCGGCGTCTCAAGCAAGTCTGGGTCATCTGACTTACTTGACTCGTTTGGCATCAACCTCGCCATGAGCCCAGAAGATACTCGCCAAGCCGTAGACGACTTAGGCGTGGCATTCCTGTTTGCTCCGCAATATCACGGTGGCGTGAAACACGCGATGTCGGTTCGCCAAACCATGAAAACACGAACACTGTTTAATATCTTAGGGCCGCTCATCAACCCTGCCCGTCCCAACATCGAGCTGATGGGCGTTTACGACGCGAAACTGGTTCGCCCCATCGCTGAGACCATGCTACAAATGGGAATGAAACGTGCGGCTGTTGTCCATGGTAGCGGGCTTGACGAAGTGGCCATTCATGGCGATACATTAGTCGCGGAAATAAAAGATGGCGTCATCACCGAATACACATTAACGCCTGAAGATTTTGGCGTGAACCGACACCCTCTCGAAGCAATCAAAGGTGGCGAGCCAGAAGAAAATCGCGCCATCATTACCAATATGCTGACCGGTAAGGGAACAGAGGCTCAGCTAGGCGCGGTTGCCGTTAACGTCGCACTACTCATGAAGCTTTTTGGCTTTGAAGATTTAAAAGCAAACGCACAACAAGCGATCGACGCCATGAATTCTGGTAAGGCTTACGAGCTTGTAAAACAACTCGCAGCGCGCGGTTAAGAAATAGGAACTAGCAATGGAAACGGTACTAGCAAAAATCGTCGACGACAAACGAGTTTGGGTAGAAGCCCGCAAACAGTCACAGCCGCTTGAGAGCTTTAAGGCGCAATTAACGCCCTCTGATCGATCTTTTTATGACGCCCTTTCAACGGGAAAAACCGCGTTCATTCTAGAATGTAAAAAAGCATCGCCATCTAAAGGACTAATCAGAGACGACTTTGATCTAGACTATATCGCCTCGGTTTACAATAACCATGCGAGCGCGATATCAGTGCTAACAGACGAAAAGTATTTCCAAGGCAACTTTGACTTCTTGCCACAAGTTCGTGGTCAAGTTAAGCAGCCAGTCATCTGCAAAGATTTTATGGTGGATACGTACCAAGTCTATCTTGCTCGCCATTATCAAGCCGATGCTATTCTCTTAATGCTATCGGTGCTCAATGATGACGAGTATCGTGAATTAGCCGCGGTTGCCGACTCACTCGACCTAGGTATTCTTACCGAAGTGAGTAATGAACAAGAGCTCGAGCGTGCCATCAAGTTGCAAGCCAAAGTGGTTGGCATTAACAATCGCAACTTACGTGATTTATCGGTTAATTTAGATAGAACCAAAGAGCTCGCTCCCAAGCTACCCGCTGGGACCATCATTATCTCTGAATCAGGCATCTATAATAACCAGCAAGTTCGTGACCTTTCACACTACGCAACAGGCTTTTTAATTGGCAGTTCGTTAATGGCCGAAGACAACCTTGAGTTGGCTGTACGCAAAGTACTACTTGGTGAGAATAAAGTCTGCGGGTTAACCCACGCCGATGATGCAGCAAAAGCGTATCAAGCTGGCGCTGTTAAAGGTGGATTGATTTTTGTTGAAAAGTCACCTCGTTATGTAGATTTTGAAGCGGCTCGAATGGTCATGAGTGGCGCGCCACTAGAATATGTGGGCGTGTTCCAAAATCATGACGTCGACAGCGTAGCTCGTACTGCTAATGATTTGAGTCTATCTGCAGTTCAGTTGCATGGTGATGAAGACCAAGCTTACATTGATGCGCTAAAACCTCAATTGCAAGCTGGCATTGCTATTTGGAAAGCGCATGGCGTCAAAGATGTACTGCCTGATCTAACCGCAATCCATGCCGACCGACATTTGCTTGATGCACAAGTCGGTGAGCAAACAGGTGGAACGGGTCAACGCTTTGATTGGCAACTCCTTAACAATACTAACGACATTATGCTTGCCGGAGGTTTGTCTCCAGACAACATCAAGCAAGCAAGTAAATTGGGCTGTATCGGACTGGATCTAAACTCTGGTGTGGAATCTGCACCGGGTAAAAAAGACATCGATAAACTGAACAAAGCCTTCGCACTATTAAGAGATTACTAATACTTGCTCACCAGCGAGTCACCAGAATTAAAGAGAGGAAACAACCATGGCGAAATTGGATGCCTATTTTGGCGAATATGGTGGGCAGTTCGTACCACAAATTCTTGTACCTGCGCTTGATCAACTTGAACAAGCTTTCATTGATGCACAGGAGGACGATGAATTTCAGGCGGAATTCATGGGACTGCTGCAAGAATACGCTGGACGCCCAACCGCATTAACGCTTACGCGCAACTTAACGAAAGGGACAAAAACAAAATTGTACCTAAAACGTGAAGATCTGTTACACGGTGGCGCGCATAAAACCAACCAAGTGCTTGGTCAAGCGTTACTCGCAAAGCGCATGGGGAAAAAAGAAATCATCGCAGAAACCGGTGCAGGTCAACATGGCGTCGCCACCGCTCTAGCCTGTGCCTTGCTCGGTCTTAAGTGCCGCGTTTATATGGGGGCTAAAGACGTTGAGCGTCAAAACCCGAACGTTTTCCGTATGCGTTTAATGGGCGCGGAAGTGATTCCTGTGCACTCCGGCTCCGCCACACTAAAAGACGCCTGTAACGAAGCTCTACGTGATTGGTCTGCCAGCTACGAAGACGCGCATTACCTACTCGGAACGGCAGCGGGGCCGCACCCATTCCCAACCATAGTGCGTGAATTTCAACGCATGATTGGTGAAGAAACCAAACATCAAATTTTAGCACGTGAAGGCCGCTTGCCAGACGCCGTCATCGCCTGTGTTGGTGGTGGCTCAAATGCTATTGGTATGTTTGCTGACTTCATCGAAGAAGAGTCAGTTCGTCTGATCGGTGTTGAGCCTGCAGGGCTTGGTATTGATACCGACCAACATGGTGCACCACTTAAGCACGGCACGACTGGCATATTCTTTGGCATGAAAGCGCCATTAATGCAGGACCCTCATGGTCAGATTGAAGAGTCTTATTCGGTATCTGCGGGACTTGATTTCCCATCTGTTGGTCCGCAACACGCTCACCTAAACGCCATTGGTCGTGCTGAGTATGGCGCAATTACCGATGATGAAGCACTAGAGGCCTTCCAAATTCTTGCTCGTCAGGAAGGTATCATTCCGGCTCTAGAGTCGTCTCACGCACTCGCATACGCGTTGAAAATGGCGCACGATGAACCAGAAAAAGAACAATTGTTAGTGGTAAACCTCTCAGGTCGTGGAGACAAAGATATCTTTACGGTACATGACATTTTGAAAGAAAAAGGAGCGCTATAATGGACCGTTATCAAGACATGTTTCGTCGCCTAGCAGAAAAAAAACAAGGCGCTTTTGTCCCATTCGTGACCATTGGTGATCCCAATCCTGAGCTGTCTTTACAGATCATGGAAACCCTTGTCGATGCAGGTGCCGATGCACTTGAACTAGGTATGCCATTTTCCGATCCTCAAGCCGATGGTCCAACCATTCAAGGGGCGAACATCCGCGCGCTTAAGGCGAAAACCACGCCACCTATCTGCTTTGATTTGATTGCGAAAATCCGCAGCAAGTACCCGGAACTGCCTATTGGTCTGCTTATGTACGCCAACTTAGTGTACTCAAAAGGTGTTGATGCGTTTTACCAACAGTGCGCTGCCGTTGGCGTAGACTCCGTACTCATTGCCGATGTACCAACTAATGAAAGTAAAGAGTTTGTTGCAGCAGCGCATAAACATGGTGTACACCCTATCTTTATTGCACCTCCAACAGCGACAGAAGACACGATCAAGCAAGTCGCTGAGCTCGGTGGAGGTTACACCTACTTACTGTCTCGCGCTGGCGTGACAGGTACTGAAACCAAAGCCAATATGCCAATGACCACGCAATTAGACAAATTGATCAAACATGACGCTCCACCGTCATTACTAGGCTTTGGTATCTCTGAACCGCAGCAAGTTAAAGATGCGCTTGCCGCAGGCGCAGCGGGTGCCATTTCAGGTTCGGCGGTAGTCAAAACTATCGAGCGTAACCTCGAGAGCCCAACAAAAATGCTTACTGAACTCAGTGAATTTGTTGCATCAATGAAAGCAGCTACTCAACACTAAGTTAATTGTTATCAGTTCATAAAGGTTGCACTTGCGTGCAACCTTTTTTTACATTCCAACTTATCAACCCATTCAAGCTTTGTATCTTTTCTCACGCTCCCATGACAAGAGCTCAACGCAAACGTTTGCGATCGATGGTAAATTCGCCACTTGGTACTCACTTTGTGCATTATTCTGCATTATTCGTTTTCTAACAGTTGCTAAGAGTGCTAATAAAGTGTAAAAAATCACTCGAAATAATAGTCTGACATTTTCCGTTCTAATGGAAGACTATACTGGGATATTAAAATTTTACAGCACAGAGGTTAAGGAAGTGTTAAAAGACAAGTCAATGATAAAAAATATCGGTGTCCAAGTCGTTATCGCGATGATTCTCGGCACCGTAATAGGGGCAATGATGGGTCAGTCAGCGGCGATGTTTGCACCGCTCGGTACCATTTTCATCAATTTAATTAAAATGCTCGTTATTCCACTGGTTGCAGTAGCACTTATTTCTGGTGCGGCTGGACTAGGTAACAGTAGTAACGCAGGCAAAGTTGGCGCTACTACGCTGGCGTTTTTTGGCCTGACTTCAGCACTTGCTGTTGCACTGGCTCTATTCATGGGTGAAATTTTCGAACCAGGCGTCAACATCGACACCGCTGGTATCGAAGGCATGTTCTCTACTGAATACGCTTCAAAAGGTGATCTACCTTCTTTCTGGGCGACCCTAACCGGTATGATCCCGACCAACGTTTTCCAATCACTGAATGAAGCAAACATCCTGCAAATTCTCGTTTTCTGCTTATTCTTTGGTATTGGTTTATCAAAGCTTGAAGTATCAAAGCGCGACCCTCTTCTTAACGGCGTAAATTCAATTGTTGATGTCATGGTTTGGATGATCAACAAAGTCATGATCATTGCTCCAATTGGCGTATTTGGTCTAATGGCTGAAGCTGTGGGTACATTTGGTTTTGGCGCCCTAATGGTTGTGTTCAAACTGTTCGTGGTTTACACCGCAGCGATTTTGATATTTGGTTTTGTGGTTTACCCATTACTTATCCAAGTGTTCACCAAAACGTCAGCTAAAACATTCCTTAGCGTAATGAAGAAGCCACAAGCGGTTGCCCTATCGACAGCCTCTTCTATGGCAACACTTCCTGTCACAATGGAAGCATGTGAGAAAGAGCTAGGTGTACGTAACTCAACAGCCTCTTTTGTTCTGCCGCTAGGTGCAACGATTAACATGTCTGGTAATGCGATTTACTACGGCTTGGTTGCTATTTTCTTTGCTCAGCTGTTCAACATTGATTTATCAATGGGCGCGTACGTCGCAATCATCGTGACATCAACACTTGGTGCCGTAGGGCAAGCGGGTGTTCCAGGTCCTTCGTTCCTAGTGGTTGCCGTATTGCTTGCAGCAGGCATTCCAATTGAAGGGCTACCACTTCTGTTCGCTCTTGACCGTATCTTCGATATGATCCGTACTGCGCTTAACATCACTGGCGACGCCGCTTGTGCTGTTATCGTTGATGCGCTTGTTGAAGAAGAAGCGAATGCGACAGAACTAAAGCAACAAGAAGCGTAAACATCTAAAACAAACGTACTGCTTTATTAAACCAAAAAGTAGTCATGATAGAACCCAAAGCTCGGTCGAAATTCGATCGGCTTTTTAATGCCTACCCTATCCAATTTCGCACTAGAGCAGTCTCACATTCATACCCGCGCAATCATATTGTCCATGTTTGTCGATAAGGTAAGTAAGGTATTTTTGTAGTCCACGCTTTGCTCAATATTGTTCACGCAATCCTTCAGTTTAGTTTTAGATAAACTTAGGCGCTGAGCATTATTATTCGTTAACTCAGAGAGCTGTTCGGATTGGGCTTTGACTGCGCGGCCAAAATGAACAAGTTGACCAATATCATCGGAAATCTCAACAAACTTCACTTCCGACTCACTGCAACGCGACATCAGTGCCGTAATCTTGTGATTACTCTGCTCAATTCTCGATTTAAGAGCGTCAGAGACGTGCATCAACTCTTGATTGATGTCTTTAATGTCTAACACCGAGCAACGCGAGGTTTCCGACAATTCACGAACCTGCTCTGCAACCACGGAAAAGCCACGCCCCAATTCACCTGCCCTCGCCGCCTCTATTGCTGCATTCAATGCTAGCAGATTGGTTTGATCTGAAATCTTCTCTATTAATGCGACGGATCGACTCGCCTTTTCAACCGCTATCATCATCTGCTGACTAGCATTAGATACGACCTTAGAATCAGCAGTAAGACCTTGTACACCGTTAGCGATGCTCGAAATATTCTTGCGCACCACTTGAAGACTACTCGAAAGCGACTCAATTGAGACAAGCGCCGTTGAGGCGCTGTGAGTATTACACTCAGCTGCCTGAGCCATTTTCCTAATTTCTGCCGCGGTTTGATCCACATACTCACTTTGATTTTTAACATTCCTCAAGGTGTCAGCAGATAAACCATCGAGGTTGTAAGACAGTTTTCTAAGTTCACTGACCGCCTCAGACATGTCTTTTAACAACGTGACTAATTTATCCAATGTTGCATCCGTCGCTTCACCTATTTGACCAAACTCATCAGAACCCGAAAAACCAATTCGAGCCTCTATGTCGCCGCCGTTAACCGCATTCATTACGATTTTCACATGTTGCAATAATGGTAAGATGCTGTTTTTTATCAGCCATGACAACGCAAAATTCATCAACATAGACAACAACAACACGGTAACTAACATCTGATCGTTATACGTCAACGCCTCCGTTGTCATTACGATATATAGTGCAGCGATGCCTATCACTAAACAGGCAACCACACTCGGTATCATAAGCTTCCAATTCATACTCACATTCATTAGTACTCTGTCGACAATCCCTATCTTGACCACATCCATTTACGCTCTCCTATAAAAGACACCACTACATTGTAGATATCCAAAGGCCAAATTGTACACAATAATATAAAATATCGTACACACCATTAAGTTTAACGCCAGATCGAACGCCATTCTTTTCGCCCTCATGTTGCGGGTAATATCAGCCTTTCAATAGAGATACGGTTGCGCTTATTGCGTGGCATAAGTCGCAGATTACAATGAAACGCAAAAAAATCGCTCATCCAACCTTTACAATAAGTTCATTAAACAACAATTAATCAAAGACTTACGATCAACTCTAGATTTTCATTATCTGCCCAATTCGTATAACCAGCTCGTCTTCTACTATGGTTAACAAACCACTGTTATCGAACTACAGCTTTACAGCACCTTGAAATGCGTCATTAAGGTTCAAAGGTATTTCATCGGTCGATAACAGAATGTTTAGGAAAGGAACTCGAGGACACTATGGGAAAAATCATTTTTTACATGCCCACGCCCACAACGGATGCTAGAGCATGGCTAGAATACGGTGACTATCAAGACGAACATGGCACTTACGCCACCAGCCTAACAAGACGAAAAAACCATCGATGGATTCAACATTTATGGACAGAAAAACAAAAAGAAGCGATTCAAGTGTGGTATCAACCTGGAGTGAAAGTGCCCGATCTGGTGAATATCGCCAATGACGACCAAATTTATATTCGGGGTCATGGTTTCCCCGGTACAGAAAGTATTTCTATGGCAAAAAGTTGGGGAACAAAAGTTGGCCATCGGTTTGTCGTGGATCGTCTAAAGGAGAATGGACTACCTAAAACCTTTACAGGTAAAATTAAGTGCTATAACTGTAACAGTGCATCATGGTTTGATGGTAATCGGAGTTTTGCACAAGCATTGGCTGACTATATGTATGGCTGGGGCTATGACAAGTGCACGTACTATGGTTATCGCGGCAAATTGGACTCCTATTACAAAGAAGGACTTGCCGGGCTTCACAAATACGTTCGAGCCAATGGCGGCGATACTGATGGCGTTTGCCGGGCCAGTGATGCACGAGTGCAAATCAAACCACAAGACTTACACCCGCCGCAATACGCTTCCATTTCGGGACTTAAAAACCTATCGCGCAATAATCAAACCTATCGTGCACTAATCAAAACAATCGCGCACTAATCAAAACAATCACGCACTAATCAAAACAATCACGCACTAATCAAAACAATCAAAGGTGATGGCGCATTGCCTTTGATTACCATTCGTTCTAGTTAATTTCTCTTCATTTGGCGTGATACTGGTTCGCTAGGTATAAGCGGCCCCTCTCTTTATTTTAACGACGTGCCATTTACTTTATCGTGGTAAAGGGCTAATGGCGGAACGTTATTGTTTCTAATTGTCTCAAATGGTTTTGTATTCTTTAAGTTTTGGTTACACTGTCGTCAATTATTACTGCAAGGTTTGCAAGAAACATGAAGCAACTTATTGATTTTATTCCCCTGATTATTTTCTTTGTGCTGTATAAAATGCAGGACATCTATGTCGCAACAGGCGCACTCATTGCTGCGACAGCAGTACAAATTGTCTTAACCTACTTCCTTTATAAAAAAGTAGAAAAGATGCAGGTCATCACCTTCCTAATGGTCGCGGTATTTGGTGGCATGACTATCTTCTTACACGATGACAATTTCATTAAGTGGAAAGTCACCATCGTGTACACTATTTTTGCAATTGGTCTAGCAGTCAGCCATGCCATTGGCCGTAGCGCTATTAAAGGCATGCTTGGCAAAGAAATTACCTTACCTGATCACGTCTGGGCGAAAGTGACTTGGGCTTGGGTAGCGTTCTTCTCGTTTTGTGCAGGCCTAAACGTATATGTCGCTTATGAGTTTCCACTCGATGTATGGGTGAACTTTAAAGTCTTTGGTCTATTAGCTGCCACGCTCGGCTTTACGGTTGTAAACCTGTGTCTACATCTACAAATACATGCCAAAAGACGAAGACGGTAAACCAACCAAAAATGAGAATGAAGATCACATGTCTTGATTCGCTGTGCGGATTTTGTATACTCCGCACCATATCTGAATTGCAGCGACCTTAGGGTCGCTGTTTTGCTTTTGGAAGCTTATCATCATGACAAATACAATTACGACCACTCCTAAAGGTCAGTTAATCATCCGAACGCTGGCAATGCCGGAAAACACCAACGCTAACGGTGACATCTTTGGCGGCTGGATCATGTCTCAACTCGACTTAGCTGGCGGTATTCTTGCAAAAGAAATCTCTCACGGTCGAATCGCCACGGTGTCCGTATCAGGCATCACATTTAAACATCCAGTAAAAGTAGGTGATGTGGTTTGCTGCTATGGCGAGTGCACAAAAATCGGCAACACCTCAATGTCTATTAACCTTGAGGTTTGGGTTAAACCAGTGACGGTAGAAGGTGTTGGCGAGCGTTATCAAGTCTGCGAAGGAACATTTCATTACGTCGCCATTGACGGAAATGGGAGACCACGTCCAATTAATCCAAATTAAGCATCAGTGGACGATGACTTTTACGCTAAAAAGTGACATCGTATAGCCATAGGTATCGTGCGCGTTATTTTTCTCTGTACGTTAGCAAAAGCCAAGTTACGTTTCCGTCGTCAAAGAGCGGAACGACCCATCGCTAACGATATAACCGCACCATTTGTCACGACTTAATGATTTGAAGGAACCAAATATGTGGTATGTCATTTTTCTCAAGACGTAGAGAACTCACTTGAGAAACGTATGAGTGTTCGTCCTCAACACCTCGCTAGGCTGCAACAACTTCAAGATGAAGGACGCCTGTTAACTGCGGGGCCAATGCTGTACTATTGACAGCGATAACCCAGGCGATGCAGGTTTTACTGGTTCCACCGTCATCGCAGAGTTTAACTCTTTAGCAGATGCACAAGCGTGGGCCGACAGTGACCCGTATATCGATGCTGGCGTGTACCAAAACGTCATCGTAAAACCTTTTAAAAAAGTATTCTAATATCATGAAATCTCTTTTAAAAAGTCGCGTCATCTGGTTATCACTTGCTGCCCTTACCTCACTTGCTGGCTGTTCAAGCAAAGGTGACGATGAGCAACGTCAGTTAGAAATGCTCGCGCAAAGCCGAGCCAGTATTTTATCTTCTGGTTTACCGATCGAGCATGGTCCTCTTTCCATCATGAAAGCTTCCGCGAATAAAGGCATGGTTGAGATTATGATGCTCTATAACACGGATGCTCGTGGTGCTAAGCCTATTGATGAAGTCTTGCATAACAGCATGAACTTTTACTGTACCGACAGGGAAGTGAAAGCCAATCTCGACTTAGGGCTGACTTATCGCATTATGATGCGGAATACTCGCGGACAAATGATGGTCGACCAAGTCGTGACTAAGCAATATTGTAACCAACCGTCCAAGTCTGCTGCTCAACCCGCAACAAAATAAGACGGTTGGCGAAATGCTTAACGAGCTAATGACTAATAGCTAATAGCTAATAAGCTTGCTTAATGGCGTGTTTGAAATACCAATAAAAACGGCTTGCAGATGCAAGCCGTTTTTAATTTTACGATATAAGCATGACCGAAACCTCGCTATACCAGTGTCGTACGTAAACGCTTCGCGGCTTCCACTAGATGCTTCAACGACGTTTCCGTCTCTTGCCAGTTACGCGTTTTCAGCCCGCAATCTGGGTTTACCCATAAACGTTCGACCGGAATACGTGTCGCCGCTTTTTCAATTAACTGCTCAATCCATTCCACGTCAGGCACGTTAGGTGAATGAATATCATAGACACCTGGACCAATTTCATTGGGGTAATTAAAGGCTTCAAACGCATTTAGCAGTTCCATATTGGAACGAGACGTTTCAATAGTAATTACGTCAGCATCCAAAGCGGCGACCGAATCAATGATTTCGTTGAATTCGCTGTAGCACATGTGTGTGTGTATTTGAGTTTCAGGCTTCGCACTGGCCGCTGAAACTTTAAAAGCATTTACCGCCCAGTCTAAGTACTCTGCATGATCTCTGGTTTTTAACGGTAACCCCTCGCGAATAGCGGGTTCATCAATCTGAATGATATTGATGCCCGCGGCTTGAAGATCGGACACTTCATCTTGCAAAGCAAACGCCAACTGATTGGTAATGGTTTCTCTCGTCACATCTTCACGCGGGAACGTCCAGCATAAGATGGAGACCGATCCGGTTAACATCCCTTTCATCGGTTTTTCCGTTAACGACTGCGCATAGCAAGTCCAATCCACCGTCATTGGGGCTTCACGCTCGATATCAGCAACGACAATGGCTCAGCTTTACACAACGTGAGCCATAGCTCTGTACCCAACCAAATTGCGTGGTTTGAAAACCAGACAAATTTTCTGCAAAATATTCCACCATATCGTTACGTTCAGCTTCACCATGAACCAGCACGTCCAAGCCTATCTCCTCTTGACGCTTCACGGTGTCTTGGATGAACCCTTGAATCGCCGTTTTATATTGTGCTGACGTAATGTCACCTCGCTTAAACGCGGCCCGAGTTTGCCTAACTTCACTGGTTTGTGGGAATGAGCCAATCGTGGTCGTTGGCAGCAATGGCAGTTGAAGTACTTCTTTTTGGTGATGAGCACGCTCTGCGTACACCGCACTACGTTTGGCATCGTTCGCGTTCAACCCAGCGAGTCTCTGCTGAACACTTGCCTTATTGACCCAAGTAGAGAGCTCACGGTCAATAATTGGCTGACTGTACTGAGCACAATATTCAACCGCTTTTTCATCGCCTTCAAGCGCCCTAGAGAGCCAACTGACCTCCGCCACTTTTTGTTTAGCAAAAGCAAACCAGTTTTTCGTTTCTTCCGATAATTTAGTCTCAAGGTCTAAATCTACCGGGCTGTGTAACAAAGAACACGACGTTGCTATCCAGAGTCGCTCACCCAGTTGCTGTTTCGCATCACGTAAACCATTCAGCTTACTATGAAGATTCGCTCGCCAAACATTGCGACCATTGATCACACCGGCAGATAGCACCCATTGGCTTGGCAATGCTTTCACGACGTCATTAAGTTGCTCAGGCGCGGCCGCTAAATCAATATGTAGGCCATCAACATCCAACTTGGTAATGGTTGGTAGTACATCAACAATAGAATCAAAATACGTAGTGAGTAGCACCTTTACATCGCTTCTAATGACTTGATAGGCCAGTTTAAAACTATCTAACCACTTGGGCTCAAGCTCAAGCGCCAATATAGGTTCATCAATCTGTACCCATTCCACACCCAACTTTTCAAATTTGGTGAAAATAGCTTGGTAAGCGGTAAGCAGTCTTGGCAGCAGCGCTAATCGGTCAAAGCCCTCTTCTACTTCTTTACCAAGGTACAAATAACTCAACGGCCCAAGCAATACTGGCTTAACATTATGACCTTGCTGCTTCGCTTCACTAATCTCATCAAATAACTGAGTCCAGCTCAATTCAAACTTATCATCGGCAGTGAATTCCGGCACGATGTAATGATAGTTAGTGTTAAACCATTTGGTCATGTCTGATGCGGCTTCACCTGAGCACCCACAACTGGCTTGCGACTGGCCTCTACCAACGCGAAATAGCGTATCAAGATCAGGGAAGCCCCGTTGATGGCGCTTAGGGACATGACCCAACAACAAGCTTGTTCCTAATACATGGTCATACCAAGCGAAATCACCCACCGTAGCAAACGACAGCTCGTTATTTTTCTGAAGTGACCAGTTCTTTTTACGAATCCCAGCCGCCACTTGTTGCAGTTCTTTCACGTCAGTCGCACCTTTCCAATATTGTTCAAGTGCAAATTTCAGCTCGCGTTTTTCACCAACTCGTGGGTAACCCAAAATATGTGTGGTTGTCATGATGGTAGTCCTTATTAAGCAGTCCAGATGTCTAAACTATCCCGCACCACCCAATATGAAACAACTCCAATTAATTCACCTTGATTATGAATTATTTTCAACACCATTAGGAATGAGTTATAGCCGTCTAGACGTTTACTTATAGAAGAAATCGCGTTAAGTTAGTCCACAGGGATAAAGATTAGGGACAGTCATGATAGAGCTTAAGCATCTAAAAACATTAGCAACATTGCGGGATACAGGGTCGCTTACTGCGACAGCAACCTCACTACACCTGACTCAGTCCGCACTCTCCCATCAACTTAAAGATCTAGAAACAAGGATCAGTGCCCCGCTGTTTATTCGAAAAACTCGCCCGGTGAAATTTACTTCAGAGGGCGAGATTTTGTTAAAGCTCGCCAATGAAATATTACCGAGATTCGCGCAAGCAGAAGGCGAATTAGCGGGATTAAGAGAAGATATACATGGTCGTCTACACATGGCGATTGACTGCCACTCTTGCTTTCAATGGCTCATGCCAGCACTCAAAGAATATCAGCTTGCTTGGCCACACGTGGAGTTAGATTTTTCGTCTGGTTTTGGCTTTGAGCCTCTACCTGCATTAGTCGCAGGCGAACTCGACCTTGTTATTACCTCCGATATCCAACCACGATCAGAAGTGCACTACGAAGCCTTATTCGATTTTGAAATGCGCTTGGTGACATCAATTTCACACCCTCTAGCCGAGAAAGATCGCATTGAACCCAATGACATTGCCGACCAAACGTTGCTCACTTACCCAGTGCAGAAGCAGCGTCTCGACATTGTGAAGCACTTCCTTACCCCTGCAGGGGTAGAACCACAACGATGGAAACAAGCAGACAATACCTTAATGCTGATTCAAATGGTCTCTGCAGGCCTTGGGGTGGCAGCGCTACCAAATTGGGCGGTGAGCGAATTCTCAAGACAAGGGTTAATTACCAGTAAACCACTTGGCGAAGGACTCTGGCGAAGGTTGTATGCGGCGGTTAGACACAGCGAAAAAGACAAGCATTACCTGCAAGCGTTTTTTTCCACCGCTAGACAGCAATGCCAGCAACACTTAGAAGGGATCCGCGTCGCGTAAACACACACCTAAACAGACGGCTTCCTCCTTTAAAGCTTCATCCTTAAAAACTGCACGAAGACACGCGCTCAATACCGTTAGCAAGGAACTGAAGAATCCATAGATACAAAAATGGCTCGTTATTTAAACGAGCCATTTTTACTTTCCGTATCTATTCTCTGTCAGTATTCATGCCGCTATTGCATCGATTTACTGCGGCTTTACCACACCAATACAGATCGGCTCTTCTGGCTCTTGTGGTGAGTCTTGAAATATCACTTCTTTTTGAACATCAACGGCAAACTGAGGCCATTCATTAGTGAATCGAGAAAACGACCCATCATGACAACCTTGTCCGGCATAACCGAGTAGCAGCACACCTTGCTCACGAATTTTATCTGCAGTGATGTGGCGGTTATAAACGTTGGGTAACGTGTCGTTATTCCATTGATTACTCATTTTTGGATGTGGCGCGATATAAAACGTCAGCCATTCAGAAAGCTCACTGCCGCCCACTAACGTAAGCTCTGAGTCGCTATTTTCATCCCAATACTGCTTTGCTTGATTGCTCAGTGTCTTAATACCAATAAAGTCTTGGCCAGCATTCTTCACGTTAAAGATCATCACCGACGCATAACCGGTAATAATCACTAGCGCCATAACAGACAGGACTTTAAAAGCCCCGCGCAGTTGACCGTGAATTTGCGTTGATAAATAAGCCACTAACACAGCAGGTGCAGGCATGAAGAATGGGTGTAACCATTCCACCAAACGTCCACCTTTATGGAAGGTGAACCAACCCATGATGACAATTAACGGCGCAAGTAATACAAATGTGTTTAACCACACTTTCTCCGGAATGGAAGATCGCAAGCGAAACGCGTTCTTCCCCAACAGGCCAGCTAGCAGAATAAATGGATAAAACACAGAAAGCAGTGCCAACCAACTACCAGGGCTTAACTGGGCCGACACCTGCCCGCTGACCCATTTAAGTGAAGAGAAGTTATTAGCAAATAACCAGAAGAAGTTTGGCAGTACTAGAGCAATAAACGCCGCAATACCTGCATAAAACATCGGTTGCTTCCACGCCTTACGTACACTTGGTACTGCTAGGCTCACAATAAATACCATCGCGACTGGCGCGAAAGTGGTGTATTTCGCCATTGCAGAGCAACCAGCCAAAATACCAAAAGGAAGCCACCACTTTGGATTCTCGTATACCGCTTTGGTAAACATCAACAATAACCATGACCAAGAGCCAAACAACAAGTAATTGTCGTTATATGGGATTGCCTCAAAGTTAATGACACCAGAAAGATTCAGCGTTAATAGCCCCAACCATGCTAGAGCGACGGAATCGGTTAGTTTGTACGCCAATCGGTAACAACCTAGCATACCTAAAGCAATCACACTGAAATGACCGACATACCAAAACGCAGAGGCAAACTCGGTTGAAGGAGACACGAGAAGAACACGAGCAAAAAACCCAACGAACCACGGGTTGTTTGGGCTCCCCCACTCACCGTTGCTAGCCCAGTTTAAGGCTTCAACCGCATCATAAGGTACGGCAGGATCGAGTTGATAAGAAACTAAAGCCCATGCAACCGCATACACGAAGCACCAGATACCCGCCATTCGGTGTGAACGCTCTACCTCCGAGGCGCTTACCCCTTCTCGATCAAAACTTAAGATTGTTGTTAGCATTGGCTGAACTGACTCCCGGATATCTTTCGTATCGCTGTTATGTTTTTGGCTGTGAACTTTACGCAAAATAAACTCGAGACTAAACGGCAGTACGTCAATTCTCTGTAAATATCAATGCGATATATAAGCCTTTAAAATATAGACGTAAATATTATAAAAAACACAAATAAAAGGCAGGTCTTTACGTGTATGGGTTTGTCATAGAGGGGGCATGTATGGGATGTTGTGGCAGGCTGTCATCAGCGGTTAAGTTCTTGTTCAATCGATCATTTACACTCAATGTACCAATTCTGCTCCTTTAAGCACACTCGGGTTGATGATGATCATCTAACCCACACGGCAAAACCATGGTCGTGTCACCATTAGGAGAGGGTAAATATTGAGGCTAAAAAACACGACACTAGCAGCATAATTGAGACCAAAAAGACCGTATTGGATCTAACTTTTCAGCCCACGTTTGATCCTCACGGGCCTGCAAATATAATTGAATACTATCAAACAATTGAAACGCTCTCGGGCCACCTAAGTGCTCATGCTCTTCGAAAAAGCAATCTTCAAAGCGCGACAGTTCATTAAGTGTCGTGATTGCCCGTCCCATCACCCATGTGATAGCTTCAACTTCAATCACTGCACTGTTCAATACAACCTAGTCGAATCGCACCAATATCCACATCATTCACCCGCGAGTTTGATAGAGTTGCGACTCTGTCTGTTTCTCTGCGTTGTTGCTCCACCTCACGTAGCAATTGGTTTCTTCGTTTTTTTGTCGGCCTTGGATTTAACCGTGTAATTCGTAAACCGTATTCAAACTGCTCCTTACCAAGAATATCGAGCAACCCTAACAACAACGATTCATCTAGCCCTTCAGATTTAACATAGTAAGCCGCCGCTGACTCGACACTTAGAAACCGAGTGCCTTGAAACTCAAAAAAGAAGGTGTCATCCAATGACTCAACGGCGTTACCATCCACTGTCAATGCCCAGCCTTGGAAATCAATTCTTTCACGAGCTATTTCATACATTTTCCACGCGCTGGCTCGAAAACCTTCAAAAATCGCCCCTTCTAATTGCGACTGCTCTAGCTCTTCTTTAGTCCAAATTACACCGATACCAAGGTGTTTCGCATATTTATTAAGAAGACGGTCTTTAATATGTAGACGAAGTGGCCAAATCGTCATATCGGAACGTTTGTCTACAAAAGATACGCATTCGGTACACACTGGCAGCTCAAGGCCATTTAGCTGAGCATGACCACCAGACTGAGGACACCGCAACGTCCCATTGCTAGGTTCGCCACAAAACCAACACTGATATCGTGATTCAAAAGGTATATCAATGGTTACATAATCGGTCACGATATGGGTTCCTGAAACTGTGAAAATGACGGACGAAACACGGCGTTTTTTAATAAGTGCGAGAATACAGGAAGATGGCCGGACATGTCGATGTGATTAGGAGATTTAACAATGCGTAAACTTCAGGGGACCCAGCTGATACTTAGTTTGAAACCTGAACAAAAATCAACCTCCTTCCGCATCTGGATACGAATGAGCAAAAACAATAAAAATGAATTAAAGATCAAACTGTTAATAGCCATCCTTAGATAAATAAAACATTTCAACCGAGACACTAAGATTACTTTTTATACATCAACCTTCACATTTAATGGTTTCACAACAAAAGTCCAACATGCAACTGATTAATCAACGTCTTTGCTTTGTTATTGCTCTTCAACACTAATCCTCTGGCAAAAGCGTTGGTAATAAACAAAGAAAACAAACCAAAGAAAGGAGCCAGAAAAAGATTCTTTGGCTCCTTATGAAACAACATAGCAATAGATTGAATAAATATTAGAAGGAGAACGCAAACCCTAAGCTGTAATCTTCACCGTTTTTCGCGGTGTATTCTTTGTCTTCATTGCTGGCTTTCGGGCGACACTTTTCATCCCCTTTAACCAAACTTACCCAATGACGAAGTCCTGTGCCATTATGCCCTTCCGCTTGTCCAAACGTGGTACAAGTTTCAAGTTGAACATCATCAATAGCAACTAATTCAAGGCGCCCAGTTCCTGTACGGCGACCCATCGTCACTTCAACATGAGTACCGCTTTCGTCTCGAAGTAAAATGGAATCTGGTGAGCATTTATCACCTAAGCATAAGCAACAAAGCGTCTAGCGTGCTTTAGACCACTGTGCTGACCATTTTTAAAGTAAGCCTGTACATGGCGGTAGTCGATTTCATAACTGACTACATCTTCATGAGATCCATTTTCCAGTGGAAACAACGTATCAAGAAGCTGTTTCGCTTTTATTTGTTTTTGTGTCTGCTCGTTGGATTTGACCATTTCCACGGCAAACACGGCTTCAGCGATAAAATTATGTGGGTTGTTTTGTTCTGTTTTATCGAATGTCTGCATATTCATAGTCTATTCCTTCAAAGCTAATGGATAACACCTTAAGCAAGTACCCTCAACGCTTGTCTCTCGTCTACGTTATTGCTTGTTAAACAGCATAGCGCTTTTTAAGTAACAATTTCACAACGAAATTTTCACACTGTCAATTTTACAAAAAACAGATTGTAAAATTAACGAAATAACAATCAGAAAGAAAACACATCAACTTAAAAGATCAATGACTTAACAGGAAATACAGGGCAATTAACGCAACACAGCCCTTAAAAAAGGGCGGTGTAAAAACCGACATAACAGTAAGTAAAACTCTCTCACCTACAAACCTCGCTGCCATTCCTGACGCAGTGGAATCTGATCGGGGTGATTAATGGCTAACTCAACTTTTTGCAACAAAGCTTGCTTATCCCGCCCCAGAATACCTTTCAACACCAAGTAATTGGACGCGTGATCAGAGCGAAAAATCGTCTTTTCTAAGGTTAGATTTGTGAGTAATAGCTGAATTTCACTAAACAGCTCGGGTTGGGTCAATTGGCGAAACTCACCATCAAAACCTGCAGCAACACGCTTGTCCCCTAATGGAAATGAGACCACCAAGGTTGACAGATAGTCTGGTTGAGCAGCATTCATCAATTTGGCGGAGTTCAACGCATGCTGCTTACTTAAATTAGCACCGCCAAGACCATTCAAAATCATCACCGAACTTTTCATTCCCGCCGCTTTGATTTTGTTAAGCGCGGCTAATGATGAATCAAAAGTCTCTCCTTTTTGTACTTTTTGTAAGACTTCATCATCACCACTTTCACAACCGATATACATTAAGCTCAATCCTAACGCCCGCAATTCAGTTAATTGCTCTACCGTCTTATTCGTTAAGTTGCGCGGCAAACAATAACTGGAAATGCGTTGCACCTGAGGCAGGGTTTGATTGATAAGTTGACAGATTGCTTGCAAACGATGGAACGGTAATGTCATGGCATCACCATCAGCTAGGAAGACCCGATGCACTCGAGCGCCAGATTGAGCGATCGCTTGTAACTCTTGCTCAATTTCTTCTAGCTTTTTAGGTCGGAATTTCTTCTGTGGCTGAGTGTACATATCACAAAACGTACATCGATTATGACTGCAGCCATTCGTCACTTGCAGTATTAGCGATTTCCACTCGGAAGGCGGTCGAAATACAGGTTCAATATAGTTGAGCATAAAGTCGGTCTCTTTGAGTCACTGCGTTGAATGACATCTATCGTACTTTTTATTGCTAGAATAACAAACCCAACCGCATTGAAACATCCAAACCACTCTGTTAAAAATAACAGACAAAGAAAAACCCCGAGACCTTGCGGTCATCGGGGTCATAACGTTTACTCGCAGCAGTCCAGCTACTTAATGGTGCTCCCTGCATCAGTCCATGATAGTAGTGCTAAACTCCGTTAGCTTATTCCATTCATCGCCATCCTAGCGGTGTCCAACTTTGGTTGTCCTAACCGACTAACAGTCCTCGTTAGCCTGCCTCACTCAATCCTTAAGTGGTGTCCTTTGCATCATTTCAATGCGATCCCATCACTTCATCCAGAAGTTTTCCACTGCCTTCCTTAGAGCGCTACTCATCCTTGTAAAACAGCTTCCTTTCAATATCCTTTACGAATTCCGTTCTTGGCTTTTTTCCTTTTAAAGCCATCTCTTCATCCTGAAGAGGCTCAATCCTTAAGCAATTCCTGTTCCACCATGGTCGTCATCCTGTCGACAAGAGATATAATAACGACAACCCCCTCTTTTGCTTGTTAGTAGATTGTAAAAAAACAGTTATATCGTATCACTTTGAAATTAATCCTTATAAAACAAAATAATACATATCGTCAGGGCGATTTCACTCCCCCAAAAATTCATTTAGGATTACAACTTTGTGAGAGATCGCTTACCCGCCATATAGACAACTCATATCGCTATGGTCATTCGCGTTATTTCGTTGTTATCACGCATTCACTTGGCGCATTACTTGTCATCCCATATTTTCGCTCTGCGCGGCTTCGCACATTCTCCAATCAAGCTTGCCATAAATATAAAATTAGCTATATTGATACAATAAGTATCAGTATAGTGAGATTGATAATGCAACCGCTAAAAGGAATTATGACAACCATTGGTGAATCCCCTATATGGAAATCCGACACCAAGAGCGTCGTTTGGATAGAAGCTGCAGGTCGGGTAATCTACGAATACGTGCTCCACACCAGCGCAGTCACGACATTTAATGTTCCATTCGATATTACTGCTATTGCCCGTTGCGATGACAATGGATGGGTCTGCGCAAGTAAGCAGGGGCTGTTTTACTGCTCAATGAACTTTGAAAAATTGACGCCTATTGCCAATCCCTGTTTTTCGACCGCTCACCTCCACCTTAACGATGCCGTAACCTCACCAACTGGCACTTTATGGTTTGGATCTATGAATCATACCCAGCTTGACGCACCTGATGGGAAGCTCTATCAATTAACTGATAGCGTGACGAAAGAAATGGACACGGGATTTAGTGTGGCTAACGGTATTGCATTCAACCCCATACTAAAACGCGCTTACTGTTCCAACATGTTTCAGCGGAAAGTATATGAATACCAATTAGATGAAAGCATGAGTCGAATTCTCGGCAAAGCTGTTTTTATCGAGTTTAACGAAAACCAAGGGTATCCAGACGGACTGAGCGTCGATCGTCAAGGTAACCTATATATCTGTCATTGGGATGGTGGCATGGTCTCTTATTATACCGCGGACTCTCAACAGATTGGCGTTGCCACACGGATTGGCGAAATCAACCTTCCAGTAAAACACGCGACTCGTTGTACGTTTGGAGGTGACAACTTCGACACTTTATTCATCACCACCGCGAGTTTTGAACTCACCGATCAAGACAGAAGCCAATATCCTTTATCAGGACAATTGTTAATGATGGACTCTCCAACCACAGGACGAGAAGAATATTTGATTAATTCGATCGCATTACCTCATTTGAACCACACGATCGAACCGCTAACCAGTTGAAAGTCAGTGAAGACTCTGGGACTATAAAGCGCTTCTGCCCACATGGCACACAGTGACACATTATTGTCAGATGTTATTTTAGGGCTCGCCATTAAAAGGAAATAAAGGTGTCAGAAAAAGTAAATTCAGTTGATCGTCTTATCAACGTTATTGAGCGTATTGGTGAAGCAAAGAGCCCTATTGCAGCCTCTGATATCATCTTTGAGTCTGGTATTCCAAAGCCCACTTGCCATCGTTTACTTCAACAGCTTGAAGAAGCCAACTACGTTCAACTGGATGAACGTGGTCATTTCTATCCCGGTTCCCAAATGCTGTCGATTGCGTTGGACGTAAGATTGACCAATCAGCACAAGTTACAACGCCAAGCAATACTGCATGGTCTATCACGTAAACTTGAAGAAACCTGTGGTCTGGCGCTTGCCAACGACGACCCGAGCCCACATATGGTGTATTACGATCGCATCCAAACCAACTGGCCACTGCAAATCGTTATCCCTGTTGGTTTTCCAACCCCGCTATGGGCATCAGCAAGTGGTAAGTTATTTTTGAGTACGCTGACACCGCCGCAGCTTCGCCGTGTTTTAAGTAAGTTAGAGCTCTCTCAATGCGCGAAAAACACCATCGTCGATAACCAGAGCCTTAAAAAAGAGCTCAATACCATTCAACGACGTGGTTACAGTGTCGATGATGAAGAATTTATTGATGGCATGGTGGCCATTGCACTGCCGCTTTATGATCAATTCGGCCACTTTATGGCCGCATTATTCTGTCATTGTCCGAAAAGCCGTA
Source organism: Vibrio sp. GJ43-1 (assembly GCF_055808835.1). Taxonomy (NCBI): domain Bacteria; kingdom Pseudomonadati; phylum Pseudomonadota; class Gammaproteobacteria; order Vibrionales; family Vibrionaceae; genus Vibrio; species Vibrio sp. GJ43-1. The sequence goes on from NZ_CM147884.1 coordinate 2,394,391, forward strand.
AGAGCGTCACTGAGCTTGAAAACTACTTACCTATTTTACGTATCGCGCAACAAAGTTTAGAAGCCGTTTATCAAGATATGAAGTTGTCGGCGGATCGCAAAGATGACTAAATTGCAGGATTGAAAAGCGCAGCTGTAGTTGATTCAGTACCTACTAGGCAGTAAGCAGTAAGCAGTAAGCAGTAAGCAGTAAGCAGTAAGCAGTAAGCAGTATAAAGCAAGAGTAATACCATGCACATCAAAGATGCTACGCTTGACCTCGCTTTAGTTCCTCTAAAGTAAAATCCAATATCTCTTTCGCCGCAGACTGCAATTCTGGTCGATACGTTTTTAACTTCTCTAACGAAGTACGAAAGCTCGGGGCGTGGCAAAACAAGTAACCAAAGCTGAGTTCATCAGAACCAATAGGTACCGATATAGCAACCATGCCATCGACAAATTCTTCGTTGTCTTCACCAAATCCCTGTTCAGAAATACGTGCTAGCTCTTCAAGAAAAAGACCTTCGTGAGTGATGGTTTTCGGCGTGTATTCCGTTAGTCCCATATGCTGTACAACGTTTTCGCGAATTGTACTATCAAGCGATGAAAGATACAGTTTGCCAGAGGCTGAAGCCGCAATCGGTGCTAAGCTGCCTTCTGCCAAGTTAATTTGCAACGGCCAGTTGCAATTCACGCGTTCGAAATAAACCATCTCGATGCCATTCGGCACTGAGATTCCACACGTTTCACCGATACGGTCAGATAAATCTTGCAGCACCGATGTGCGCTGCTCAGAAAAACGCTGATTCTTTAAAATATCATGCGATAACGATTGGAGGTTGGGGCCTGCGATCACTCGACCGATGATGTTTTCTTGCAGGTGGCCTAATGAAATAAGCTGATTGATTAGTTTATTGGCAGAGGCAATCGGCATAGAAAGCTGCTCTGCTATTGATTCTCTATTGAGCTGACCACGACTTTTGGCAACAACCGCTACCACTTGCAGCACTCGCTCTAAAGTCGACCCTTTGGTTGCATTTACTGAGTGCGCTTTTTCTGAGCTGGATTTTGACGAATGAGAGGTTGCCGAGTTAGAGGTTGCCATAAAACTGAATTCTTCCTTGAACGGTATTCAATATGCTCTAGATAGCCTATTGCTTTTGTTCAGTAAGTGCAACTTAACACTTGCTCTAATCCGCTCTTGATCTAATCAATACTCGCTCTAATCAACAACCGTCGTATGTAGATAAAATAAAAACGAGGGCTTACCTAAGCAAGCCCTCGTGAGTTTAGTTTTGAAGAAGTGCAGCGTTCCCCCAGCTCGCATGGTCGTGCCCGTTACCATCACCGGCATCGTTTACTTTGAGAGTCAGAGACGTCGCATCGGCTGGGATATCAACTGACACGACCTCGACACCATCCGTTCCCGTGAGGGTTGCGCTTTGATAATACAACACACCATCCAATTCCACTTGGAACACGACCGAGCCTTTATTACCCACTTCATCATCAATGCCAATATTGGCTGAGAAACGACGGTACTGACCCGCAGGCAGGGGATAACTAATGATAGCATTGGCATGAACACCAAGCCCTTTAGCAAAGCTTTGCCCACCAATCGAGATTGTCGTTCCGTCCTGCGTGGCTTGCTCTCCATTACTCATATCTTTTTCAAACGTCCCCCAACCGTTAGTCGACGAGTCCTCTTGTAGGTCACTCAAATAAATCAACGTTGACGGCGTTGGGTTGCTACCCGGGTCTTCGGTCATAAATAAGTGACCAGTGCCATTATCCGATGGATGAATCCAATTGGTTCCACCATCGGGATCATACGCAAAGGCAAACCCATTATGAGGTCCATTCCCTCCACTTCCGTTACTCAATCTGAGTTCGAACTGATGCCATCCAGGAGCAAGGTTCAGGTTAGCAGTGGATACTCTGTCACTCCATAAATCGCTACTTAATACCAATTGGCCATCTATCCAAAGGCGCGTCTTGTCATCGTTGTTCTCACTAAACGAAATTTGCCCATCAGCATCGTAGATATAACCGAGATACACCTCTGTAGTATTGCCTGCAATGGCATCTTCGGTTTCACTCAAGTTGGTTGTAATGGCGGATTTAGGATTGGGATCCGTATCATTGATATTGCCAGAAAGCGTGCCATAAAACAGACCAGGAACTGCGGAGCTAGTACCATCACTAGGGGTACGCAGCTTTGCATCTCCCCAAGAACCATGATCACTGCCAACGCCATCACCCGCATCGCTTACCACCAGCTTTAACTCTTGCGCGCTACTACTTATATTCACTGCCACATACTCAGCGACATCGCTACCACGTAGAATACTACTTTGGTAGGCCATGACGCCGTCAAGCCACACTTCAAAGACCACCGAACCTGAACTGCCCGTTTCATCATCCACGCCAATAAAAGCCGTGAACTGGTCGTAATTGCCTCCGGTCAGACTATAGGTAATTTCAGAATGGGCATGAACACCAAGGCCTTTTTTAAATTCACTCCCCCCAATAGAGATTACTTGCCCATCTCCTGCGGCATTTTCCCCTACGCTGGTATCTTTCTCGATCGGCCCCCAACCATTCGTTGCCGCTGATTCATTTAAGTCACTTAAGTAGGTATAAGCTGTCGCTTGTGGCGGCTCTGGGACGACAATGTCTGGCCCTTCATATTCAATCTGCTCAAGATATGCGACAAGTGCTGCTCTTTCGGTACTATTGGACACCGTATGCTGTGTCCCGATTTGCAATACATCATCGAGTGTCGCAGCCTGTCCGTTATGGAAGTACGGCGCACTACTCCAAACCCCAATAAGACTTGGAGTATCAAAGCCAACTCCAGCTAACGGAGCATTGATACCTTGCCCTGATGACGCTTCAATGGTGCCAACATCATGTCGCTGCATGTCGGTAAAATACACGCCAGAGTGACAGCTATCGCAACTTTTCGAACTAAACAATGCTTCGCCAGTCAATGCATCAGCCGTCAATAAACCCGAAGGCTCTCGATGCGGACTTTTCGGAAATTGGTTTAAGCTGCTCACATAGAACGCCAAGTTATCTAAGTCTTCACTTTTGCCCGATTTAGATACGCCTAGAGGGTTTTCTGCCAGAGTAAACAAGGCATCCACCATAAAGCCGCGTCCACCAAACGCATAACGGATATCGTTTTCAAAATCTTGAATCTCATCGAAATTGGCAGTCCAATGCACTCGACCGTTACCAGTCCCTGTTTTACCTAGAAGTGAGACAGTATTTCTTAGCCCCTCACCTCGATCTGTGAAATCCCATACTCGATGATCACTATCGCCATCAGCGTGACAACTTGCGCAAGAAATATAGCCATCTTGCGTCATTCTGGCATCGGCGGCGTTATAGAATATTTGTTTCCCTCGCAATACTCTTGGATGTAACGCTTCATTAGCCACAACCGAAACCTGAGCGAGTGTTGAAATATCACCTCGGTCAGAAAGAAAGGTGGTGACATCGTGGACAGACACCGTTCTTGACATAAAGTTATGGACAAATAGTGTTGAGCCAGATAGCAATAATCCACGTGGTGCAAGCCCGGTATCGAAAATCTCCCCCGCTCGATTTAGATTAAAGGTATTACGAATTTCAATACTATTTTGACCTTCAACAGCAATAAAAACCAAGTCGCCAATATCACTAAATACGGCGGCTTTGGGTTGCGCTCGGTCATCGATATCAAGCGCATTCGCCATCACTGTATTGGTATTAAGATCGAGTCTATTCACGACCGCCCTTACCGTCGTCTCAAAGGTTAACGCTTTCGCGTCATCCCCCTCAAGATACGCACCGCGATCGACGTTAGCTTTGTTGGATGGTAACCAAGCACTGTAGCCATCAGGAGAAATCGCTACCGAACCTAGGTAATTCGCAATGCCTCGGCTTCTGTCTGGTCCATCAACCGTGGTGGTATCTTTGCTAATGAGGTAACTCTGGTCAACGGTCATTGTTGAGGCATCAACAGCAACCACTTCAGCGTTAGATTGCGGAGAAATAAAGCGGGTCACTAAAACCCGAGAAGAAGCACTGTCTATCGCTAATCCACGAGCGCTATGCCCCACGTCAGCCGTCGCCACGATACTTTTCGAACTTGGGTCAATTTTAACCAGTTGGCCACTTGCTTGAAGAGAAACAAAAGCGTTGCTTCCATCTGGGGAGAAGGCAATACCATAGGGTTGTGAGCCGCGTGGCAGAGTAATATTTTCAACAAATAGTCCGGCGTTAGTCACGATAGAAATCGTAGCGTCTACTTGATTCACCACCCAGAGATTGCCATTAGGTGCTACCGCCAAGGTTCTTGGCTGATCACCGACTGCGGTTTCCCACAACTTAGCATAAGGCGCCACATTACTGATCGCACTTATCGTGTCATTATCTTCATTGACCACCACCACTTGGCCTGCCGACTCAACAATAGTAGAGGAGGCAGTGGGTGAGGTAGCGGTTGGCTCTCGGTACACCGTAATCGGCACCGATTGGCTACTTTCAAATACCCCATCAACCGTGGTTTCTTTAATCGTCACAACTGCCGACCAATGATTCGGCTGACCATACACATAATCAGCATTCCCACTCGCAGAGAACGGCGTCGAATTCCCTCCATCACCAAAGTTCCACGAATACTCTACAGTGCCGCCTAGCAAAGGGACGGTTGAGGCAGAAACACTCACGCTACGGCCTAACGTCACTTTATCGTTCGCCGACACCGAAACGTCATGCCCGACTTGAGAGCCTGTAGCAAATCGATACTCAGTGCGCGCCATTGGATTGCCAGCAAAGTCTTCGATTCCTTCAAGCACAACTTCATAAATGCTATCCGCCTCTAGGCTTTGCGATGGAGTGAAGTGAACAAAACCTAAGTTGGTGCTGTATTGGCCTTGAAGGGGTGTCACACTGCCAATTTTTGTTACGGTAAATGAACTACTATTGACTGATTCCATTAGCACACTGTCTGACAGTGCAACACCAATCCGGGTTGATAGTGGTTGCAAGGTCGAATCAATCGCTGGATTGGCCGCAGAAATATAAGGCGGCACCTGGTCGGCGGTACTTTGATGAGCAATCAGCCCACTTCCCGACCCATGGTCATTCCCCACCCAGACTAGGTTACCAAATGGAAACACTTGCCCATGATCGGTGTTACTGCTCGTCGCATTAAGAGAACTTCGCCCTAGCTCGCGAATGTTATTGATATCACTCACATCTAACACCGCGATGTCGTCTTGATTACCCAGAAACAATTTATTGTCTTGCACGTTGCAGTAAAGGTTTTCAAAGCCAGTAAGCTTTTCGTTAACCAAACTCATTGGGTTGGTGGTCGTATCATAAACGCGCAATGCATCATTGGTACTTCGAGCACCAAAATAGGCGTATTTGCCATCCCAACAGGACGCATAGTATTTTTCAGGAAGTCGATTCACCGTCTTCACTAACGTGGGATTGACTGGATCATCGATATTCAGCATAGAGAAACCTGCCGTCCCTTCCATGCTTGAGATAAACATACGGTTACCCAACGCAAACAATGGTCCAATATTAAAGCCACCCAGTTCAGAGTTTGCGACCGTTTTCACTAATGTGGGATTGCTCATGTCGCTGGTGTTAACGATACTGAGCCCAGCATTACCACGAGCGATATAAAGGTAAGGTGCTTGCCAGAAAAGTTGCCACGACACATTGTTATAATCACCAAAGTTCACCCCTGATATCGCGAGCTTTGATAAGCGAATTGGGTTTGCAACATCAGACCAATCCCAGATTTCAATACCCTTACCCGTCTGAATAGCAATCGTATTGTTTTCACCTAAACCAAACGAATGTGGCTCTCTAAACTCAGCCGTTCTTAATCCATCTCCAGTGCGGTTCAAATTAGCTAAATCTGGCTCATACACCGTTTTCACTAACTGCATGGATTTTGGGTTAGAGACATCCAGCGCAATCCACCCACCGGGGCCACCGCCACTGTCGGGGGCAAATACACCAACCATATAACCATTAAGCATGGTCATAACGTTGACACCGTAATGTTTTCGTCCAGGGTAATCAGGTGGCAAAAAGTTGGTGGTATCATCGACAAGCGGACTCGATACATGAGTAAATGCTTCAGATGAACCATAACTTAGATTACCTAAGCCGGGTCCTTGTGCAGCATACGCTGCGGCAATAAACGAGGTACTGAATAACCCCGCTAAAACACTGCTTACAACAGGGCGACGCCACGTCTCTTTAGACTTATCCAGACTAATGGCTGGTTTTAAGCTAAGGGACTTTATTAAGCTAAGGGACTTGATCAAGCTAATGGCTTTCATCGCCTTCTCCTTGTTTTTATGGTCACTAAACAAAGCTCACTTTTCTACGAAAAGTGAGCACTTAAAAACATGAAGAGGACAGGATCGCCAACCGATTCAATCCAAACTCAATTAGCCAATCTAGTGACCGCTAACTCAATTTAAGCAAACCTACCGCACCCCTCATCACGTCAATGCGTTATCTCGCTATTTCATAGTCGGCATGACGAATTCGGCTTGTGATTGGGTCGCCTCTTTTGAGCCAACTTTGACATCAGACTCAGGCCAGCGAGTGGTGATGGTTTTCATTCGAGTAAAGAATCGAACGCCATCTGGGCCATGCATATGAAGTGGTCCAAATAATGAACGTTTCCAGCCGCCAAAGCTATGGAAGGCCATAGGCACAGGAATTGGGACATTAACCCCCACCATACCGATTTGAACATTGGTGCTAAAATCACGCGCGGTATCACCGTCGGCAGTGAAAATGGCCGTCCCATTGCCATACTCGTGGTCATTGATGATCTTCAACGCCTCTTGATAACTGTCGACTCGAACAATGCACAATACCGGACCAAATATCTCTTCTTGGTACACCGTCATGTCCGTGGTGACATTGTCGAATAACGTCCCACCAACGAAAAAACCGTCACTGGATTTCGCCAGCTCCAAGTCTCGACCATCCACCAATACACTCGCGCCTTGCTCGACCCCTTTTTGGATGTAACCACAGACTTTTTGTTTATGTTCTTTGGTGATAAGCGGCCCCATGTCGTTTTCAACCGACTGGCCGTAACCAGGTCCAACCTTGAGCGTGGCGAGTTTATCCTGCAGATGGCGACCTAAGGCATCCCCTGTTTCTTTGCCTACGGCAACGGCAACCGAAATCGCCATGCAACGCTCCCCCGCGGCGCCATACGCTGCCCCCATTAATGCATTGACTGCGCCATCAATATCCGCGTCAGGCATCACCACCATATGGTTTTTTGCACCACCTAAGGCTTGCACTCGCTTGCCATATTTTGCGCCTTCCGAATAGATATATTCAGCAATTGGGGTTGAGCCAACAAAGCTCACGGCTTGTACTCGCGCATCTTGAAGTAGTGTATCTACGGCTTCTTTATCGCCTTGCACCACATTAAACACCCCGTCAGGTAAACCCGCTTGTTTAAGTAATTCAGCAAGAAACAATGGCGCAGAAGGGTTTTTCTCTGACGGTTTAAGAATAAAGGTATTGCTTATCGCAATGGCGATAGGAAACATCCACATCGGTACCATCACTGGAAAATTGAAAGGAGAAATACCAGCCACCACACCCAATGGCATCATTTGAGAGTGCGAGTCCACACCAGTGCCGACATTTAAGCTGTGCTCCCCTTTTTGTAGATGGGGAATGCCGCATGCAAACTCAACGACTTCTAAACCGCGGGTAATTTCTCCTAACGCATCACTAAACACTTTACCGTGTTCACGGCTGATGATATTGGCCAGTTCCTCACGATTTTCCTCAAGTAACGCTTTGAATTTAAACATCACTCGAGATCGGTTAAGTGGCGTTGTTGTCGACCAAGAATGCAGAGCCGCCTCTGCGTCTGAGATAGCTTGCGTGACCTCATTACGGGAACTGAGCACAACGTGGTCTTGTACTTGCCCTGTGGCGGGGTCAAACACTGGCTGCTGCCTTTCTGACTGACTTTCAACACGTTGGTTGTTTATGAAATTGCTGATCATTTTGTCTTCCTTGTCTGTATTTTTAGGCTTAACTTGAAATGGGCTCATTTGGGATTGGACTATTGGACATAGACACAATTACCTGGACATAGAAACTATTACCTGGACATAGAAACAGTTACCACGCCGCTTTGTATAGCTCGATAACGGCCTCTTTATCTGGAATTCTTGGGTTGTTATTGGGCGAACCGGACGCCAATGCTTGTTCGGACATGATGTCGAGATTTGACCAAAACTCCTGTTTATCGATACCAAAGTCACGCATCGAAGGGACAGACAGGTCTTGGTTGATTTGTTTCAGTTCTTTCAATAATGCCTTCACCGCATCATCTTCATTGGTTGAGGCATCAACCACTCCCATCGCGCGAGCACACTCGGCGTATCGAGTTTTCGCAGCAGGGATGGAATATTCGGTCACCGTTGGCAATAACATGGCGTTACTCATGCCATGAGGCACATGAAAATGCGCGCCAATCGGACGACTCATACCATGCACCAGCGCAACAGAGGCATTAGAGAAGGCAATACCCGCTAATGTCGCACCGAGCATCATCTGCTCTTTTGCGTTTTTGTTATCTGGGTTATTTACCGCTTCACGTAAGTTTGGCGCGATGAGCTTCATCGCCAACAACGCTTGCTGGTCGGTAAACAAACCCGATTTTCCGCTGACATAGGCTTCAATGGCATGCGTCAGTGCATCAATTCCCGTATCTGCCGTGATGCGTTCTGGGGCTGTCATGGTTAGAGTGAAATCGATAATAGCAGCGGAAGGAATTAGGCCAGGTCCCATACACAGCAATTTTTCATCATTAGACTCATCGGTAATAATGGTCACTTTGGTTACTTCAGAGTTTGGCTCCAGCCGTAGTTGGAATAGCAATAAGCGGCATGATGGGAGACGTAACGATATTAGGTACGCAGTAATCACGAATTCGCCCTTGGTATTGGGCCAACAAAGCAATGGCTTTGGCGCTGTCGATAACACTCCCTCCACCCAACGCAATCACCCCATCATAACGACCATCGATGACCTTACTGACTGCTGGCAATATCGACGCTTCCGTCGGCTCAGGAATCGTATCGGTAAACACATCAGCCTCCACGCCAGCTTGATTGACTATCGACTTAAGTTGCTCGACTTGCCCAAGCGTTTTCATCACGGGATCGGACACAATCATGACTCGCTGGCAACCAAGCTGAAGCGCAATCTCTCCTGTTCGCTTCGTGGCGCCCTCACCCACTTCCAAAAACTTCGGTAAAACAATAGATTGACTCATAACTCACCTCATAATTTATATCGATACAATATGTATCATTATTTGAAAATCCATATTCTGGGCGTAATGACCCCACCACCGTAATATCGTGGTTGAACTAGAATTAGCGTTATTTATTCGCTCGTGATTAGCTTAACAAGGTCAGCGCGTCTCTTAGCAAGCCATATTTTCGGTATCGCGCCGCAAAAAATTCGCCACGCTTGTGGTTTGGCTCAAATCGTCGTTGAGTCACTTGATCTGCTTGAGCGCGCTTATCACTTTTATCGGTATTCGCTACGCTCGCAAGCGCTAACATCGCGACCCCTTTTGCGCCCACTTCATCGCAGCCACCAGGGATGACGGTAACGCCTAGCACATCGGCAAATAGCTGACACCAATACTGACTTCTCGATGCCCCGCCACTTATTGCAATACGATCTACTTGATACCCGGTCTCTCGTAAGCGCTCAATATGTTCAAGATGAGCAAAAACGATCCCCTCATAAAAGGCGTAAACGATGTGTATCTCTTGATGCCAGCCTTTAAGTCCAAACAAATTGGCGGATTGGTTATCTTGATGGGTTGACCCATATAGATAGGGATGAAAGATTGGCAGAGAATGGGTCAGTTCAACGTCTTCGAGCTGACGATTAAACTGTTCGAAAATAGTAGTGCCCGACTCCGCTTCACGGGCTCTTTTATCAGAGAAGAAACGCTCAACCAGCCATTCTAGATTTGAGGCCGAACAGGTACTGGACTCAATCGCCAAATAACGGTCTTTAGAAAACTTGCACGCCATGAAGATATTCGCAGGAGGCAACGAAGCCGTCACAACCTGATTAATATTCCACGTTCCCGCCACCACAGACGTCGCACCAATTTGACTGGCCTCGCAACCGTAAGCACAAGCGACCACATCAAACAATCCGGCAATGACAGGCGTACCCGCTTTGAGTGCCGTGACACTGGCTGCGCTATCTGTGACCTGACCTATCACCTGGTGGCTTTCATAGATTGCTGGCAGTTTGCTGCGAATATCCATAAGGTCATAGTAATCGAGCAATTCATCTGAAATTTCATCACGCTCGAAATCAAACAAGCCCGACGCGGTAATGTCCCCCCATTCGGTTGCACACTCACCCGTAAGGTTATAGTTAACGAAGTCTTTGCAAAATAACACCTGACCAATTTGCTGATATACGCTGGGTTGATGCTGCTTTAACCAAAGTAACAGTGTCGCCGTTTGCGATGACCATACACCTTGACGGTTTCTGGTTTTAATTGCGTGGAAAGACGTCGATTGTTGCAGCGCTTGTACCAATTTTTCTGCGCGATTATCCAACGATTTGATCGCAAGCAATGGTGAGTATTCATGATCGAGTAGATACAATCCATTGCCATGCCCACTCGTGCCTATTGCAGCAATCTGTTCGTTATCAATGCCGTGCTTTCTCAATGAGATTGGCGATAACGTTGGCACAGATCTGCCAACATTCATTCATGTCTGCTTCGGTATAATCGGGGCTGGGGATATGAGTCGGATAATTGCTCGCGACCGTCGCTATTTCATGACCATTTTCATCAAATAGCGCCGCCTTTATCGCGGTGTTACCACAATCTATTCCTATTGCGTATGACATCTTATCCCCCTCCTAAACTGACTATTTATCACCAATATAGATATTCATTGCATCTGTCGTGGATGCGTCGTTGTGAATCATTGCCATCAACGCATCAACCACGCGGCTTGGGTTCGGGTGTTGATAAATATTACGTCCATACACCATACCCAGAGCGCCTTGGTCGAGCAGTGCTCGTGCTTTACTAAACACAGACTCTATATCTTCACGACCTCCCCCGCGAACGAGTACCGGACAACGCGCCGCTTCCACCACTTTATGGAAATCATCCGCCTGCGCAGTAGGATCCGCTTTGATAATATCGGCACCTAACTCGCGAGCCATACGCACGAGCGTTACAATTTTTTCGCAATCGCCATCCACCATATAAGCCTGACCTTGCCTATTGGGTTGCATCACCAAAGGCTCAACCATAAGCGGCATCCCATACTTCTCACATTCCGCTTTAACTCGGCTAATGTTCGCCACACATTGTTTAAATAAGTCTGGCTCATCAGGCAGCATAAAGAGATTCACGACCACGCACGCGGCATCCATTTGAAGCGCCTGAATCAAAGGCTGCTCTGAATTTTGTAACAGCGCCCACATATGGCGATGGCGCTCGGCATTGTATGGATTACCTAAATCAATGCGCATCACTAACGCAGGCTTGTCTTTACCGTCTACGTTTTGCAACAGATCGGCTTGGCCAGCATTCATCTGAATCGCATCAGGTCTTGCCTCAACGAGCTGGTTAACCACAGATGACATATCTTCAAGTCCATCTAAAAACGATGGCTCATTGCAGACACCGTGATCAATAGCAACGTCTAGGCAACGTCCTTGTTTAAACAGGCGATTCATCCTGACTTTACTGGTTAAATACATACTCTTCTCCATCTAGTAATTGTTCATTTTCCGTAACGGTAGGTGGCAATTGCATTTTCTGGGGGCGCGACAACATCTAACGTCACACCATGGAACTGCAATAGCACTTGTTTACTTCGAGTTCGATCTAAATCGCGCTCACTTTGCTGCCAAGAAAAATAGTCAGCAACAAAGTCTGATACTTCATCAAAGCTGTGTTGGGATAGCTGGCCTTCGATAGCAATAGAGGTGCGACGTAGCAATACATCTAACGTGGTCGAGACAGACTCATGTGCCAAGATGTAACTCATCTCGCCTTTTGTATACGATGGCAACGAAATAAAAGCGGCATCATTGAAGCCTTCAAGCCAAGCCAGTAATGTCGCACTGTGAGTGCCATAACGCTGAAACCAAGTCTTAATTTGTTGACGAGAATACTGAGGGTGTTTTGCGACCAACTCATCAATGTAGTCTTGCTGAGCCGCCTTGGTGACAGGGTAACCAATACCACCACCAATGGCTTTTTGCTTGGTGCTGCATTGTCTTTGCTTTGCTAACGATGTGAGTAAGTCGTCTGCGACTTCTTCACCGAAAGCGCGAAACGTTGTCCACTTCCCGCCAATCAGCGAAAGAATGTGGACGCCGTCCACCTTGTCTTTTTTAACCGAGTGGCTACGGGGAATTTGCCCTGTCGTGGATGTGTTAACTGACGGCAACGGTCTTACGCCACAAAACTGATAGACGATTTGCTCTTTGCTAATCGTTAGCTTAGGTAGAACCCCTCTTAGGGAATCTAAGATGTAATCTATTTCTTCATCCGTACAGCGCACTGACTCTGGGTCACTGACGGGGATATCTGTCGATCCCACTAAGACCTTGTCAAAATACGGGAATAAAATGCAAACACGACCTTCGCTGTTTTCATAAAACAGCATATTGTCATCGAGCTCTGCCAGCAGTTCAGGGTTATCAACAATAATATGAGAACCTTTCGTCCCTTGCATATATTGGCTTGGTGCCGCCAATAACCCGTTGGTGAAATCTACCCAAGCCCCAGTGGCATTAACGATGTGCCCTGTAGTGATGGTAACGGACTCCGCCAACTTCTCGCTTTCAACGGATAACTCACCGTTTTCAAACTGTGCAACCTTGCAGTAGTTCAACGCGATTCCACCAGCCTCTACCCCCTCCTGTATCAGCTCTATGGCTAACCGTTCAGGTGAACGAATCCATGCATCAAAGTACGTAGCACTGCTTTTCGCCCTAGCAGCCATCATTGGCCAGCGCTGATCCGTTGATCTCGCAGAGTGCATTTTGTGATTGGGCATCAATTGGTCACGTTTGGTGAACCAGTCATACAAACTCAGCCCTAATTTAATCACCACGGAGCCACGCTGAGACGGCTTGTCTTTTAAACCAAGAAACTTGAATAACCCATCAAACAACCCTGACCATGTCGAATAGATAGGAATGGTGGTTTGCAAAGGAGCAACAAAGTGTGGCGCATTGTCGAGCAGTCGATTTCGTTCATATAACGCTTCTTTGACCAAACCAAACTCACCATTTTCTAAATAGCGTAATCCCCCGTGAATCATCCGCGACGGTGCCGCACTGGCCTTGGAGCAAAAGTCATCCTTTTCTACCAATAAAACTTTTACGCCCTGCAGCGCAAGCTCACGAAATACACTGATACCATTAATTCCACCGCCAATCACGACGACTTCAAACTCATCGTTATCGGTTAATTGCCTAAAGGCTTCTGCGCTACTCTTCATTGTTGCTCCCTGCCAACGGTTTTTGCGTCCATGCTTCCTTGTCCCTATACCTTGAACCTTGCTCTGTGACATCCACTCAATAAAGCCCGCGTTTTAACATCAGCACCATATAGAACCAGCGCTATAACATAGCCTTACTACGCCAATTCCAATTCACCAAAAAACTCATGAGATTTGGCATCAATGAATTTTATTTCCTCTTGGGATAACACCACGCTGCCTGCTGCCGCATTTTCAATCGCTTGTGCAGCATTACGCGCGCCACACAACGCATAAGTAATGCCCGGTTGCTGCAATGTTGCTGCAATCACGAGCTGTGCGACACTGACATTTTTTTGGCGGGCGATCGGCTCGATAGACTGACAAAATTTTTGTACCCAACGACGATTTTCGACGGTAAACATAGGGTCAGTAATACGTTGGTCATCACTATGGCAAATAGACGCTCTGGTGTGACCTTTCCGCTCAGTAAGCCCATGGCGAGAGAAGAATAACTCAGGCAAGAGACGTTGCTCTGAATAGTGCTCGGCAATAGCGTTTTTTCCAACTGACGCTCAATCAAGTTGTATTTTTCCTGAACCGCATCCACCACACCACTGTGTTGATATTGCTCTAGATCGATTTGATTGGCGTTACTGATGCCAATCGCGCGGATTTTGCTTAGCTTTTTTAGCGCGAGTAATGCCTCCATGGTTTCTTCAACTGGCGTGGTTGGATCCTGCCAATGCGTAATGTACAAATCGAGATAGTCGGTTTGAAGACGTTTTAGGCTCTGTTCAACTTCATGTTGAATGGCATCCGCGCCGAGGTAGCGATGGACAGGCTTGCCATTTTCATCAAAGAAATGATTCCCCTTATTGGTGTGCCATACCAGCCCACACTTCGTCGCTAGGACCACTTGGTCTCGTCGCCCTTTAATGGCTTTACCCACCAATTCTTCAGACACCCCTAACCCATAAGTTTAGCTGCCGTATCAATCAGGGAAACCCCATTATCTAATGAAGCGTGAATGGCATCGATAGAGGCTTTTTCATCCGTCCCTCCCCACATCCAACCGCCCATTGCCCACGTTCCTAAACCGATGACGGAGGCTTCAATTCCTGACTGACCAATTTCTCTTGTTTGCATGTTCATTCCCTATTCTGCTTGTTCTAAAACACTGGCGACCGTGTCTTCATCTGAGACCAGTCCATTAATCAGCCCGCCTCTTAAAGCCGCCAACACAGCCGACACTTTAGATCGCGTAGCCGCCACACCAAAACTGTGCTCAATATTGCTAAGCTCTTGTAAATTAAGACCAATCAATTTTTGATTAATATGCTCTGCGCATTTATCTCCGTGCACATCATAAAGATGCGCTAACACTTCACCTTTACATTGCGCACTGATCATTAGCTCTGTTTCATGGCCACTGAGCGATCGTAAATCATAATAACTGTCACTTTCACTGGCCACCGACCCTATACCGACTAAAGCAATATCAGCGCTACGTGCTAAATCGAGTACTTCCTTTACGCTACGCATCTCCATTAAGATGGTTCGCTGCTCGTCGGTATCAACAAACAGTGGAGCGTGTAACTGAGTACTGGTTCCTCCCAGCTTTTCTGCAAGTTTGCTCGCAAGATAATTCACATCGGTGAAGTGATGACCCTGAATCCCCCTGCTGCTTGCGTACAACGCGAACTTTTGGGAAACTCATCGGTTTTATTTGATCGACAATCTGCGCCATGGTTTTGCCTGCACTAATGCAAATAACGCTATCTGGTTTAATGGTTTCGATCAGTAATTCCCCCGCCGCCTGTGCCACTTGGCGTGTCACGACTTCATCATCTTGGCTAAGACTCGGTTGAATCACCGCCGTCTTAATACGGAAATGTTCAATTAAACGCTGCTCAAGGGTGTGCGTTCGTTCCTGAGGAAGTTTTAAGGTAATTTCAACCAAGCCGTCATCATGGGCCTGTTTTATGACTCGATTCACTTTTGCCGTGGACAACCCAAGCTGCTTTGCAATATCTGATTGACTGCGATTTTCCATATAACGCAGTGTCAGAACCTTTGCAGTTTGTCTTAATATGTCGTCACGTTCGTTCATCGTCATATCCCTATCTTTATTGACTTCATCATTAACTCTATCGCGTCTTTAATAACGTCATCTCATCTTGAGTAACACCTCACACCCTAACTTTGACGGCTCTTTATCTAGAGATTCTTAGTATCTGGAGAACCTTAATATCTAGAGAACCCTAATATCTAGAGAATCTTAGTTAACGGAATGTGAAATTTATTTCATCTGAGTAAAAAGTAATCATAGAAAACAACTTTTACAAGTTAAAATGATACCAAACGTATCGTTTTGATGATTTAAGTGCGGAAGATCACAAATAACAACCAAAATGATACGTATTGTATCGATATGGGATTGACCGTATTACATTTTGTTCACTACCTTTTAACACGTGAAATATATTTCAACAGTCTGAAAGATAATTCACATCATCAAGAACAACGTGTTGTGCTGCTTACTGCTGATAAAAGACAAAACATAGCTTGCTAAAGCCAAAGGTGTTTTTCCAAAGCAAAGCAGCAGTTGCTCCTAAGACGACGAGTGAATACCCAATAAAAAATGGAGAAAATTATGAAGTCAGTGACTTTGAAAAAGATATTTAATAAGGGACTTATTACTACGAGTATTATTGTCGCTTCAAGCCTAGCTGCCACAACACAAGCGAATGAACGAATCGCATTTTTCGTTTCCGACTTGTCGAATGTTTTTCACCAATCTCAAGCGACGGAAGCCAAACGTTATGCAAAAGAGAAGTATGGTGCAGAAGTGGTCATCTTCGATGGTAAAGCCGATTCTGCCGTGATGACGCAAAACGTCGACCAAGTCGCAGCGGGTGCGTTTGATGGCGCCTCTTTACATATTTGGGATGGCGAAGCCGCAACGCCAGGCGTGGAAGAAGCTCTAGAAGAGAACATCGCAATGACCTCTTTCTTTAGCCCAATTACCGCGACAGGCATTCCAACGGCACGTAGTGATGAAGCAACGGTGTCGTTTGATATGGGCGCGCAAATGGCAAAAGCGTGGAAACAAGCTAACCCGGATAAGCCTATTGTCATGGTTCAACTCGGTTGGCCTAACCACACAGAAGTCAGCTCAGGTCGAACAAATCCATTTGCCGAAGGTGTGTTATCGGTGGATCCTACCGCGAAAAACTTAGGGGCTCTAGATGCCAGTGGCGGTCAAGAAGCGGCCAAACAAATCGTAGTTGACCTTCTAACTCAACAACCAGAAGTTAACCTCATTTACTCCGAAGCGTCTAACTTAACAGTAGGCACAATGGCTGGCTTATCACAACTCGGTCGCGGTAAGTTTAAAGATGGTAAGTTCGGTTACTGAGATTGTGGCGAGTGTGGATTTTGACTCGGTTGAGTTTGGTCAAATCTACGATCCAGAATCGAGCCTAAAAGTGTCTATGGGGCTACCACCCATTGAAACCGCTCGCGGTCGTATCGACTTGGTGATGGACGTCATCAATAAGAAAGTTAAACCCACTCAAGCTGAAGCGCAGGAGTTCTTCTACAAGGCGTATACCATCTCATATTGGTCAATGCCAAAACCTGATGCAGAACAATGGCTTGACGCTCAATTTAGCAACTAAACTTCACCCAAGGTCGGTCGTAGAACGGTCGGCCTTGGTTCTTTTCATATATTCAAAATCTCAGTGTTAAGGAAAGACCGACTTCATCTGCCTTGTCTTTAAGCAAGCAGTAAGAACGGGAAGCAACTGAAGGAGAGATCATCTTGAATAGTCACAATTCAACACCCGCTCTGTCTATTGAAGGGCTTATTAAAGACTACCCCGGTGTGAGGGCGGTGAATGACGTTAGCTTTTCCATTGAGCGAAGTACCGTTCATTGTTTAATTGGCGAAAATGGTGCTTGGTAAATCAACGTTAGTCAAAATGATAACAGGTGCCATACAACCCACTCAGGGTACGATGAAAGTCAATGGCCGAGATTACAAGCCAACGGGTACTCAATCTGCACGTGAATCTGGCATTGCGACCCTATTTCAAGAGCTGCATGTGGTAGACGAACTAACGGTGCTTGAGAATCTGACGTTAGGCATGGAACAAAGTCGATTTGGTTTCCTCATTAAATCCGATCTTGAGCACCGAGTCATCGATACACTTGCCACTATCGAACCTTCCATTGATCCCTATGCGCGCGTATCAACCTTGGGTGTGGCGCAAAAACAGATCATCGAAATCGCACGCGCCGCGTCATCGGGTGCCAACGTTATTATTATGGATGAGCCCACCGCTGCTCTTTCTGAAAGAGAAGTCGAAAGGCTATTTACTGTTATTCGACGTCTGCAAGAGCAAAGCGTGACAGTGATTTACATTTCTCACAAACTCGATGAGATTCTCGCCTTGGGTGATCAAGTAACGGTGATGCGCGATGGCAAACACATCGCGACAAAGCCGATGCCTGAAGTCAAAGGACGAGCCGAGCTGATTGATATGATGATCGGTCGTAGCATCATGCATGATTACTTCTCCTCGTGACGCCATTACCAATGACGTATTTTTAGCGGCGCAACGCCTCAATAATCATCGACTGAAAAATGTGTCGTTTGATATTAAAAAAGGGGAAATCGTCGGATTTTATGGGCTAGTTGGCGCTGGCAAAACAGAAATTGCCCGCGCAATTTTTGGTGCCGATAAAGTATCTGGCACCATTCGTCTCAACGGAAAAGACGTCGGCAACTCACCAAAAGAAGCCATTGCCGCAGGTATTGCGTTAGTACCCGAAGAACGCCGAACGCAAGGTCTATTCACCAACTTAACCATTCGCGAAAATATTCCGGTGATGAACTTACCGCGAATGTCCGATTTTGGCGTATTTAGAGAAAACGATGAGCTCAACGCCGCCATGGACTATGTTGAGAAGCTGTCTATCGCGACCAGCTCTATCGAAAAACATACTGAAAAACTGTCCGGCGGCAACCAACAAAAAGTCGTGATCGCCAAATGTCTTTTTTCTCAAGCCAAGTTACTACTGCTCGACGAGCCTACACGCGGTGTTGACGTTGGTGCCAAGAAAGAAATTTATGATTTAGTCAAAAACTTAGCCGACGAAGGCAATTCGGTCGCAGTATTTTCCACAGAGCTTGAAGAGATCCTTGGCGTGTGTGACCGGATTTTCTTGCTCTACGATGGCGCGCTGGTTTCAGAGATTCAAAACGGACCCAATGTAGACACAAACTATATTTTGAATGCCGCCACGGGTGGCCTTGAGGAGGCAGTATAATGAACACGTCGGTTAAGCGTAATCCCTCTCCCGTCGAATATCGACGGACAAGCGACCAAATGTACATTACCTTACTGGTTGCCTTTGTCGCTATCGGACTCTTTTTAGTGGCCTCTGCTTTTGTACCTAACTTCTTCCAAGTTCAAAACATGTTGAATTTAATCACCAATAACTGGGCGGTCATATCGCTTGGGGTTGGCGTTTCTTTCTTGCTTGTTTCGGGCAACTTTGACCTCTCCGTTGGCGGTATTGTGGCACTTTCAGGAGTACTATCGGTTTGGTTTGCACAAGCCATTGGTGGCGGCTCTGCGCTATCAACCGGGCTTGGCTTACCCTATTGGATGGCCATTGTCGGGGCACTACTAGGGGCACTCGCCATCGGCGGACTCAATGCGCTGTTTGTGGTGAAGTTCCGCATCCCGTCAATCATTGTCACCTTAGGCACAATGATGGTCGCACGCGGTATCGCACAAGTCATCACCCAAGGCTCGCAACGTAATACTAACCTTCCCGAAGAATTTGGTGTGCTGGGCAATCTAAAAGTGTTCGATACCTCTATGCAGTTCCCTGTGTTATTCATGTTAATACTCTTCTTCGTCGCAATCTTTATTGAGCGCAAGACCGTCTTTGGTCGCATCACCTACTGGATTGGCGCCAACCCAGAAGCGGCAAAGCTGTCTGGCATCGATAACGCTAAACACATCACTTACTTGTATCTGTTTAGCGCGTTGATCGCAGGCATTGTAGGCGTTTTATTGTCTTCAGAATTCAAATCTGGCTTTTCTAATCGAGGGCTTTTAATGGAATTTGATGCATTAGTGATTGCACTACTTGGCGGAATAGCGATAGCAGGTGGATTCGGCTCGGTTATTGGCATGTTCTTCGGCGCTATTATTTTAGCCGTGGTGACCTCGGCAGCGACCGGGTTAACACTCTCGCCAGATTGGCAATTCATTCTTAAAGCGGTCGCGGTATTTCTAGCGATCACCGCGCAAACATGGGCGCTGTCCCTCAGAAATAAATAAGGAAGGTGAGGGTTATGTCTGATTCAACTAAATCACTGAGTATGGCGCCCACGTTTAGTGGACAACTGGTTAAATTTATTGCCAATTACTATATCTATTTTGTACTGGCGGCGATCGTTATTTTCTTAAGTAGCATCAACCTAGAACAATATGCGTTGTTTGAACGTGGCAACTTTCTCTATAAGAAAAATGTCATCAATATTCTGCGTGTGTCTGCGCCCATTTTAGTCTTGGCTGGCGCATTTACGTTACTTATGGTCTCGGGTTATATCGATTTATCGGTTGGCAGCACCATGGGCCTCACTGCGGTTATCTACGCGCTACTGGCCATTAATGGCGTGCCTTTTTGGGCGGCATTTTCCATTACTGTTTTTTGTGGCGTATTACTGGGGGCATTTAATGGCTTATTGGTGGTGAAGTTTAATATCACCCCAGTGATTGCCACACTGATTACGCTCAGTTTGTACAAAGGCATAGCGTTACTGTTAGTACAAGATGGGGTGTCCGCCATCAAATCAATAGGCGACTTAAAAATGCCAGCATGGTTCAACGACTATGGTCGTGATGCTGTATTACTTGGTCTGCCGATGGCATTTTGGGTTGCCGTGGGCGTCACCGCGTTATTAATCATCCTGCAAAACCGCTCATTACTTGGCAAGTACGCGGCGGCAACAGGTGGTAACCCAACCGCGGCTAAGCTTTCTGGCATTAAAACCGGGCTTGTGGTGTTTAGCTTATACGCCATAGTAGGGGCAACGGCCGCACTTGCTGGGATTGCACGTTCTAGTTTCATGTCTTTAGGTGATCCACTGTCTGGCGATGGCATGGAGCTGACGGCCATTTTGGTGGTTCTCATTGGTGGCACCGCTTTTAGTGGCGGCGAAGGAAAGGTATTACGTTCGTTTGTAGGCGCGCTGATCATCATGACGCTGACTGTCGGTATGCTAACGCTGGTACCTGCCTATTACCAAACACTCGTTATTGGTGGCGCTTTGCTTGCGGCGGCGGCCTCTAACCATTTGGTGAGCCGCAAGCGAAACGAAGCCTAACCAGACTATCGCCCCATGATATGTAAGCGCGAAGATAAATATCATGGCTATGTCTTCACTGTTATCAAGCGAGCTAAAAACAAAAAAGGTTAGCCTATCAATAGGCTAACCTTTTTTTCTATACCCTGTCTAACTCTATGTACTTATCATATTTTTATCAAAATATGGCTCATGATATATCAGCTCACTATGACCAGTAGCGACACCATTAACCATGAGATTCCGTTGGCTAGTCCTCTCTCACCAACGCAGCGTGGCTGCAACGCATACCACCACCAGTCGCGTGGTTGGTTTCCGTCATATCCGAGTAAAGGACTTCAATACCTTTGGCTTCTAACTGCTTACCAATATGGGCAAACTCTGGTGACATCGCGTAAACACCTTCGCCAAGCGGCAAACCATTACAGGCATCTATGCGTGCTTCTTCTAACGTGCAGTCCACGATATCCCAATCTTTAATCAGTTCCGGTAGACCATTTGGAAAAGCATCACGACACACCAACGCTAACCCTTCTCTAGGTAAAGAGAGACAGCAATCTAAGTGCATCACTTCCGGGCTGTATTCAACAAAATGTACCGTCCACCCTTCTGAACTCAATAGATCAGCCGCCCATTGCAGCCCTAGCATATTCGAATCGACACCATTATAACCAAGCAACACGTTGTTGTTCCCCATGACAAACACATCACCACCTGTCAAAAATGGGCCTTTGCCACCTTCTACGCAATGGGTGTCCGTTTGAGGGGTTGGTATGGTTACCCATTTGGCGTCAGTGCCGCTAATACGCTCGTTAAGAATATGACGATAAGTAAACACATCTTTATGGCGCATAGGAAAACGATTAGCCCCTTCTATCACCACCTTGCCGACAACAGAGAGAGGGTCTTTGACAAACAGCGCCCCAACACCGGGCTCTTTATATTGTAATTCTTCTGCTGTTAGTAGCCTTGGTCGATGCACCTTAATACCGCGACCTTCAAGCAGATTAACCCAGTCTTCGACTTCTTTTAGAATTTTCTTAAAGCGCACGGGATCGGCTTCGGCGTACGGCTTTCCTGCGTTAGCCAGAATCTTATCGCGATCTGGCTTATTGAATATCCCCATACGGGCAGCCAACGCTTTACTAATTGTCGGGTATGCGAGCTGATCAACCCGACCAATGATCACTTCCTTGAGCACGCCCCACTCAGAGCCAACCCAAATATCGGTTGCCGTTGTTTCGTTAAGTTTATTTTGCATGATATTCACCTTATTGCCTTATGCATTGCTATCTAAGGTCAGCATGTCATCACTGTTGGATACGGCATAATCAGACTCTGATATGACAGCCTCTGCGCAGATTGCTCTTCCAAACAGACCACTTTTAGGCACAAAAAAAGACGCCAAAAGGCGTCTTTTTTAAAACGGTAAATCGAACCATTAAACGATACGTAGACCGCCTTGAGCGATAGCAAAACGACGAGCACGCGTGTAAGACAGCGCATTGGTGATGCCTTCACCTGTTGGGCCTGCTATCGTGAACGTTGACGTGCCTTCTGCGTTGTAACCCACACCAGAGAGTGTTGGGCCATTGTGCGCAAAGATAGTGGTGTTAACCGCGCGACCAAACTTAGTCACGTTGTCAATGTTACCTGAGTAGATGCAAGAAGAATGCTTGTTACCACGCTCTGCAGCGACAGCGCGCTCAACCGCTTCATCGATATCTTTACAGATAACCACTGGCAGTACTGGCATCATTTGCTCAACGTGTACAAGTGGGTGATCATTCTCAACAAGCATAACCGCAAGACGAGTATCCGATTCAACACCAATAGACTTCAGGATGTCGCCAGCGTCTTGACCAACATGCTGCTTCACCGGGTGCCACACGCGTGCGATTTCATGCGCAGTACAAGGCTTAGCGCCTTCAAATTCATCAAGCGTTAGAATTTGCTCGGTTAGCTTCTCTGCTTCTTCTGCTGATAGAACGTAAGCGCCAACTTCTTCTAGCTTGTCTAAGAATGCATCCGCCACAGACTCTTCAACAAAGACTTCTTTCTCACCGATACACAATAAGTTGTTATCAAACGATGCGCCACCGTATACGCCAGCAGCAGCAAGGTCTAGGTTAGCAGAAGCGTCGACAATGACAGGTGGGTTACCTGCGCCAGCGCCAATACCTTTCTTACCCGATTGTAGGATAGCTTTAACAAGACCCGGACCACCCGTGCCAACCAACATGTTGATAAGCGGTGATTTAGCGATTTCGTTTAGTGTTTCTAGCGTTGGCTCTTTCACCATAGTGATAAGGTTTTCTGGGCCGCCCGCTTCAACGATCGCCGTGTTTAGCATGTCAATCATGACCGCAGACACCACTTTAGAAGAAGGGTGAACGTTAAACGTCACTGCGTTACCACCCGCTAACATAGAGATAGCGTTATTCACAATGGTTTCTGTTGGGTTAGTCACTGGCGTTACTGCGCCAATCACACCGTATGGTGCGCGCTCACCCAAAGAGATGCCGTTGTCGCCCGACCATACTTCTGTATCTAAAATTTCAGTACCAGGCGTTTTCATCGCCGTTAGGTGATGCTTAGCGATTTTGTCTTCAACGCGGCCTAATTTCGTCTCTTCACGTACCATCTTCGCGAAGTCTTCTGCACGCGCTAACACTGCGCCACGAATAGCAACAATAATGGCTTCGCGATCTTCTTTCGTAGAGTTCACATAAAACTCTTGTTGAGCTTTGTGGGTTGCTTCAATCGCAGCGTCCACTGTCGCGAATACACCTTTAGCGTTATTGATATCAAAAGACATGATGATGACCTCGTAAAATTGGGTACTTCGAAGAGCCAGAAATAGTTTTATCTCTCTTCAACTTATTCGCTGAGATTTTATTTAGTCGGACTCGGCCTACAGGGGAAAGCGTCGTCGGACTCACAGCGTCTTCTCAAACGGCTATAATCTAACCTGATTATTCACCAGAACACTGTCACTGGGCGTCAGCTTATTTGACCAAGAACCCGAACTTTATCAAGCATGTTACTTGACTCCCCCTTCGCAAATTCAATGTGTATCTAAAGATCAGCACCTTACCTCACTGACCTGCCCGGTAGCGTCTATTTGAAGGGCGATGTAAGTTACGTAAATAACCCTAGCGCTTTGCTGTCACCTAGGGTGCCGCTACTCAATCATTTTGGTGTCCAGAACAATAAAACAGCGATTATTCATAGCGTTAACACCAAGCGTAAGATTAATTGACCCTGAGTGACGTGTTGAGTTTTTAGCCGCCAGATAAACTAGTGGTCATCAAGCAATGCTTACAAACAGCATGCCTACCAATTGAAACGATCTCGTGAGGAACGAATATGAAAAATCATGCGCTTTTAGAAGAATCTGTAAAGCAACTGAGCACTATTTTAGAGACTCAGCAACAACTGTTGGACGAGCATAAAGCGAACCAAAACTATGCTGAACGCCTCGAAAATATTCTTACTCCTACTGACGAGCTAAGCACTCAAGGCGACGACTTATACATCGGCGGTTGCAAAGCCTCTGATCTTATCGAGCAATACGGTAGCCCGCTATTCGTACTAAGCGAAGACACACTGCGTAACAACCTACGTCGTGTTAAGAACGCTTTCGGCAACTACTGGCCAAAGCTTAGTAAACGTTATGTTTGCTATCAAATCAAACACTAACTTCGCGGTTCGTGCTATTTGTAACGAAGAAGGCGTAGGCGGTGACTGTTTTGGTCCTGGTGAAGTGGAAGCGACTCACTACGCTGGTGCCGACCCAAAAACGATTGCACTTAACGGTACGGTTAAGCCTGAGCTTGCTATCCGTAAAGCAATTGAATACGGCTACGCGGTTCACCTAGATTCTTATGAAGAAATTGAAATCGTTGAGCGTATCGCTCGCGAAGTGAAGCCAACTGAAAAAGTTCGCATCGCCGTTCGTCTAAAAGTTATCCCAGAAGATTTCTTCAACGACTTCGAACCAGACGCATACCCGTTCCCTAACTTCATCGGCGCGATGAAATGGATTAAATTCGGCCTTCTTAAAGAAGAAGCGAAGAAGATTGTTAACCGCGTGAAAGAAATCGATGTATTTGAATTCTACGGTTTCCACACTCACCTAGGTCGTTTCTCTAAGCAACCTGAAGGTTGGGATGCGCTTTACCGTGAATACGCACGTAACATCATTGAGATCTCTCGTGAGTGTGGCGTGCAACCTTTCCAATGTGACCTAGGCGGCGGTTGGCCACGTGAGCGTGAGCCAGAGTGTCGTAGCAAAGAGCACATGATGAACTCAAACACTATCGAAGACTACGCGAAAATCGTCTGTGCCGAGTATGCTTGAAGAGTTCAACAAAGAAGGCTTTGAAGTCCCACAACTGTGGTTAGAACCTGGCCGTTACATCGCTGGTAACATCGGTACACTGCTAACGTCTGTCTACGTGGTGAAAGATGACCAAGAGATGGACTACACGTACACCATGGTAGACGCGTCGACTTACCTAGCAACGCTAGTGGAATCTCAAGAGTCTAAGAACCCAGTGCTTCCAGCGAACAAGATGACACAACCGCTTGTTGATAGAACCACTGAAATCGCAGGCCCTATCTGCATCCCATCAATCTGGGAAAGCGGCGCACGCATGCCTAAGCTGGTACCAAATGACGTACTGGCTATCATGGATGTGGGTCACTACGCAGAGTCTCAAGCAAGCCAGTTCAACTCACTGCCACGCCCTGCAACGGTACTGGTTAAAGACGGCGAAGCTGAGCTAATCAAACGTGCTGAAACAGTAGAAGACGTATTTGCCACGCAAATCCTTCCAGAGCGTTTTGTAAAAGCAAAAGCTGAGATTGAAAAGAAAATGGCGAAGCCAGCAGCGAAAAAAGCGCCATCTAAGCGCAAAGTAGCCAAAACGCCTAGCTATGCTAAAGCGGCAAAAGCAGCGAAAAAACCAAGTAAGTCACTTAGCGATCAGTACTAACACGACGTACTGAACTTATGATAAAAAGCGCCCAATGGGCGCTTTTTTGCGTGTAGGTATTCAATGAAGAATGAGTTCACTCAGATAAGTCCCTTAGATTTTCCAAGTCAATACCTACATAGCAACACTTGTTAAAAATGAACATTTTTTACCACCAGCATACAACCAATCACTAACAAGAAAATATGAACAATTCGATGGTAATCAATTTTGTATTTATGCAGAAAGTGATAGCCAATCATGCCGCCCGTTAAACCAATGATAAACGCAGGCATTGCAGACATCACCAACGACAAAACTTCTGCGGTGATCAGCCCTTCATTCCAAAAACTGACATTGGCACCAATCATTTGCAACATAAAGAAAAACGCTAATGTTGATTTCGTCTGATCAGCCGTCCACGGCTGCATTGACGTATATGCGATAACGGGAGGACCTGACTCACCTACGCTTGCCCCCAAAACGCCAGAAGTGAAACCCGCTCCCACCGTCACTGGAATAGATGTCTTCTTAAACAAAGGTTTAGTGGAGAGCAATGAATGTAAGCTAGAAGCAACTAGCACCACTCCCATCGTTAAAAGAATGTAATGAGAAGGCATAGTGGCCAACAGTTTTGCGCCAACAAAAGATGCAGGCACAGAACCAGCAAAAAGAATTAGCCCTGTTTGTCTTTGGATAGAATGACGCATTTTCCACACGATCGGTAGCGTGACTAACCAGCCAAAAATCCCAGCAATTGGCACAGCAGTTTGCGCGCCAACGATAAAAGAGAGTAGTGGTACTGACACAAGTGCCGAACCAAACCCCGTCAATCCTTGAGTAAAGCCAGCCAATGCAATGATCAGCGAAACGAATAGTAAAGTGGTGTCCATATGTCCTATTACTTAGCGGAAGAAGGTTAAGCACACTATAAACTCCACAGATTAAATAACCATTATACATGTCACATTTTGTTGTTTTATGTAAATTTACTTTCACACTTGTGATATTTTTCTCAGATATACTTAAAACCCTTCGTATAATGTAAGTATTCATACAAACACAAAACAATATGATTTGCACCTAGCTCACTTACCAATTTTAGATATTGTCCTAACGTAAGACCCTCCCATAGGCGGTTAATTTGGACCATTCCACTTAGATAGTCAGCAAAAGCTTAGATAACCAGCAAGAAAGCCGTCGTCAATCTGGTCGCCCTTGGCTCAATTTGACCAAAGTATCCGCTTTTCTATCGAAACGGGTAACCAACAAACGACTCCAAGAATTTCATCATTTTCATACATTATTAACGCTTTAAAATTTGAGAGGTAAACAATGGAGAACTTCCAAGCAGGAAATGAAAGCATATTTAGCATAAAGGCGAGCGCTCATACTCTGGCAAAAGGAGTCGACGAGTTCGATAAGATCTATGGTTTGGGCTACAAGGTTGGACATGAAGACTGGTCTCCCTACCCTCGTGTCAATTATTTACGACAAACCTTCCTCAATCGATCCTACGATATTGACGTTGAAAGGCTTCGGTTGGTCACTGAAGCGTATAAAAGATACGAAGCAGTACCTCGTATACTCCAGTGCGCCTACGCGTTTGAAAACATTCTTCATCACAGTACCTTATACATTTACGAACAAGACTTAATCGCGGGTGAGATCGCGGCGCCCGCTAAGGCCTCTCCGATCTATCCCGAGTTTTCAGCGGACTGGATCATTGACGAGATCACGCATGCCCCGTTTGAGGAGCGCAGTAACGACCAGTTCTATATTCGCAATGATGAGGATCGAGCCGAAATCCTCGAGTTATGTGCGTATTGGAAAGGGAAAAGTGCCAACGAAATCATCACTGCACATTTGGATGAAGACCAAAAGAAAGGCTCCCATATGGGAGAGAAAGTATTTCAAACCAACAACTATCATTTTGCTGGCATCGGTCACTTTGCCATGGATTTCAAAAAGCTTATGACGCTGGGCTACGATGGGATCTTAGAGCAGACAAGAACGTCATTTTCCAAATTATCAAAACAAGACCCTGACTTCTGTGACAAGAGAGATTACTACAAAGCAACCATTATCACGCTTGAAGCAGCAAAAACGTACATTTCGCGTTATGCAAGTCTTGCCAACACGTTGGCTAAAGAAGAGTCCGACCCTATAAGAAAACAAGAACTAGAAACGATGTCAACGAACTGCTATCAGATTTCCGGAGGTGTTCCAAAGAGCTTTTGGCAGGCGGTCCAGCTATTTAACTTTGCAGTCACACTCACTCAAATTGAAGGCAATGGTCATTCCATTTCTTATGGTCGTATGGATCAGTGGTTATTGCCCTTTTATCAAAAAGACATCAACGAACGTGGTGTGCCAAAAGCCTTCATTCTCGAATTGATTGAAGTGCTTTATGTCAAAATG
Organism: Vibrio sp. GJ43-1; assembly: GCF_055808835.1. NCBI lineage: Bacteria > Pseudomonadati > Pseudomonadota > Gammaproteobacteria > Vibrionales > Vibrionaceae > Vibrio > Vibrio sp. GJ43-1. The sequence goes on from NZ_CM147884.1 coordinate 2,422,721, forward strand.
AACAACCCAACGAAGTTAAAAGACAAAGGCACGGTGAAAGTGCGTAATGGGCGTGGTTTTGGCGGAGAAAGTCTTACCATAGGCGGCGTTGACGAAGCCGGGCAAGACGCCACCAATGACCTAACCATGCTAATGCTAGAAGCTTCCGCGCATACCAGAATGATGAATCCCTGGGTTTGTTTGAGGATGCATGAAAACACGCCTTACGAGCTAAAAATCAAGACCATCGAGTGTATCCGTGCTGGTTACGGACACCCTAAGCTCTTCAATGACGGTCCAGCAATTAAAGCCATGCAGGGAAAAGGTGTCACATTACAAGAAGCTCGTGATTATGCCGTGGTCGGTTGTGTTGAACCTACCATTCCCGGTAAAGAGCACGGTTGGCTTGACGCGGGGTATGTCAACACCGCAAAAATGATGGAAATGGTCATCAATGGCGGCCGCATTCTTTCGGGCCCAAATGCAGGTATGCAGTTGGGGCCCGATACTGGCAGCTTGGAAACCTACAAGACATTTGATGAGGTATTGGCCAGTGTCGACAAGCAGTTCGCGTATTGGTGTGATCAGTTGTGTAGCTGTCTAAACGTCACTGACAAAATCCATCGAATGATCAAACCAACCCCCTACATTTCAGCGTTCTTCGAAGGCTGCATTGAGTCAGGGCGCGATATGACCGCTGGAGGTGCGAAATACAATGGTACGGCGCCACAAGCGGCTGGAATCGCGACCTGCGCCGATTCATTAGCCACAATTAAAAAGTTAGTTTTTGACGATAAGAAGTACACCTGGCTGCCCAACTTCTCGATGCGGTTAAACATAACTGGGTGGGCTACGAAAAGCTGTACGCGCTCATCAATAGCTCGAAGATCCCTCATTATGGCAACGATATTGATGAAGCGGACGCGCTATTTGCGTTTATGTTTGAGTGCTACTGTCGCCATATCAAAGGACGAGAGAACCCACGAGGCGGTAAATTTAGCCCAGGGGTGTATACCGTAAATGCCAATGTAGGGATGGGACTTTATACCAATGCCACGCTTGATGGCCGTAAAAACAAAGAGCCTATCTCTGACAACATGGGACCAGTTCATACCGCTGGAGGCTCTCATGATATTCACGGCCCGACCGCAATCGTGAATTCTGTGACCAAAGTTGATCACAGTCTCGCGACTAACGGCACGCTACTCAACCTCAGATTCCCTGAAGATGCGGTATCAGGCATTGAGGGGAGAGACATACTTGGCAGCTTTATTGACGAATACATATCCAAACAAGGCATGCACGTTCAGTTCAACATCATGAGCTCTGAGAAAATGAAATCAGCGCAAAAGAACCCTGAACTTTATCGAGATATGTTGGTTCGTGTCGCGGGATACAGCGCTTACTTCGTCGAACTTGGCAAACCACTGCAAGACGACTTAATTCAGCGAACAGAACTTAGGTTCTAGTCAACACACACTAATAGTGTCAATGAGGTGGGTGCTTTGCGCCCACCTACCCACGATACCGAGGTTATTTGTGTCAAACCTAGCAACCGTTCTAAACGTACAACGATTTACCCTGCACGATGGTCCGGGTATTCGCACTGAGTTTTTTCTCAAAGGATGTCCGCTGCGCTGTGATTGGTGTGGAAACCCCGAGAGCTTTAACCGACGCACCGAAGTCGGTGTTTTTCATAACAAATGCATCACCAGCCAGCACTGTGGTTCATGTCTTGATGTCTGTCCTTCCCCTAATGCGCTTATCTTTTCCGATGCCAGCGTTCAAAAAGTAGCTCGAGACCAATGCTCGTCATGCCTTGCTTGTGCGGACGAATGCCCTTCAGAAGCCATCAAACAATGGGGGCAATCCATGTCCATTGATGAATGTATGCGACTGATCCGAAAAGACAAAGGGTTTTATCAACGTTCTGGAGGTGGCGTGACCGTTTCAGGCGGCGAGCCTCTATTACAAAGTAACTTTGTGTTAGAGCTCTTTAAGCTCTGTAAACAAGAAGGCATCCATACCTGTGTCGAATCGAGCTTCTTCGCCAATTGGAATCGAATTGAAAAACTACTGCCTTTTACCGACCTGTTTATTTCCGATATCAAGTTAATGGACAGTCAACGTCATAAACAGCACACAGGGGTCGATAATCGAAAGATACTCAACAACTTAAAAGCCCTGTCTCAATTCGATAAAGAGGTCATTTTAAGGATCCCAGTCATTCCATCGATAAACGATGACGATGACAATATGGAGGCCACTGCTGATTTCATCGTCAATGAATTGAATGGAAAAGTGAAAACGCTGCAACTTCTAAGCTTTATGCGCCTTGGCGAGGAAAAATATCATTCATTAGGGCTCACCTATCCAATGAAGGATCTGAAGTTTGAACGTCAAACCTTTCAAACACGGGTCAACCAGATCGCGGAGTATTTCATTCAACGAGGGGTCCATTGCACGGTAGGGACCAAAGAAAAAGGCGATTAATCTCCCGTTGTATAACGATAAGGCAAGTGATGAGACTTGTCGTTTCGCGTTTCACTCAACAACAATGGCATCAATAAAAAAGCCCAAACTGAAAAAGTTTGGGCTTTTCTCATTGCCAAGTTGCTCTAGGCACTAGGCACTAACAGCTTCAAGCGCACGAACGGTTTGCTTCAACGCTGGCAGCAAGGTTGAGCTGGCACTGAACTTACGAAGGCCAAGTTCCATCAACAACTGAGTCGCTTTGACGTCCCCCGCCATTTCTCCGCACATGCTGACTGAAATACCCGCTTTATTGGCTGACTGTATCGTCAATTCAATCGCCTTTAGTACCGCTGGCTCAAAATAGTTGACCAACTCAGACACCTCGGTATTCCCTCGGTCTGCCGCCATCACATATTGAGTCAGATCATTCGTACCAATAGAGAAGAAATCCACTTCCGCCGCCAATGCATCGGCATTAAATACTGCCGCAGGAACTTCAATCATGATACCAACGGATAGCCCCGCTTGCTCGACTCCTAACGCTTTACACTGTTTTGCAATTAACGCTTTTACCGCCCGAACTTCCGCGACAGTCGCAATCATTGGAATCATCAATTGGATGTTCGGCTGTGCTGCATGAGCTCTAATGAGCGCTCTCAATTGAGTTGCAAACAACGCTTCATGCTTTAGGCAGAGGCGAACACCGCGTTGACCTAAGAACGGGTTTTCCTCTTCAGGCATAGGGTATGCTGCCAAAGGCTTGTCACCGCCAACATCTAGGCTTCGAATCGTGATTGGATTGTCGCCAAACGCACGAGCAATTTGTGTGTAAACCGCATATTGCTCTTCTTCTGTCGGCAGTTCGGCTTTGTCTTGAAACAAGAACTCTGTGCGAAACAGCCCTACACCTTCAGCTCCATTTTCAAGCGCCGATTCTATATCTTCAGGTCCACCGATATTGGCAAGAGCTTGAATCTCAATACCATCTTGTGTCACAGCTTTGGTTTGTGCATGTTGCAATGCCAACTCTTGGGCCGCTAACCATTCATATCGTTTGCCATTAAGCTCTTCTTGCACCGCCTTTGACGGCGCAAACCAAAGTAAGCCACTAAAGCCATCAATGGTTATTTCATCGCCCGCTTTTACCTGCTCCAGGCAACCTTGCACTTTGACAACGGCTGGAATACCCATAGCACGAGCAAGGATTGCACTGTGAGAGGTTTTCCCACCCTCACTTAAACAGATCGCCACCACTTTCGACTTATCCAGACCTGCCACATCAGAAGGCATCAAATCTCGAGCAAGAAGCACGCTAGGTTCGTTGATGGTAATCGCTTTAGGCTTTTCACCGATTAAAACGATCATCACCTGGCGGCAGATGTCATAGACATCCGCTTCACGCTCACGCATGTACTGACTGTCAGCAGCCTGATACTGAGCAGCTAACGCCGTCATGACCTCTAACCAAGCTTGCTCAGCAATGACTTCAGCTGCGATTTTTGCCTCAACTTGCATCGCAATTTCTGGGTCGGCAAGCATCATAGCGTGGGCAGCAAAAATGTCACCGTGCGGCAATTTAGCCTGAGCTTCAAGGTGCTGATTAACCTCTGAAATTGCTCGTTCAACCTTGATAACTTCTTGCTCGGCGTTAACAAAATCGCGATTTGGAACATTGGGCATTTCCTGGATGAAGATAATCGCTGGTGCGGTCACAATGCCGCCGTTCACACTGATACCTGCCAGTGCCCCTTCGATATCAGTGTCGATGATTGGCTCCTCGCCAGACTCATTACTGTTATCGATCCCTTTTTCGACTTGCTCTGCTTCACCAAAATGTTGATTCGCCAGAACAACAAACGCATCTAATGCTCGTTGCGCCTCTGCGCCACTGGCGTAAAAGGTGATTTCGTCACCGCATCGCACACCAAGTTTAGCAATACTGTTAAGGCTCTTTGCACTCACTTGTTGCCCTGCTTTCTCTAACTGAACATCACAAGAGAATGGGGCAACACAACCTACAATGGCCGCGGCGGGTCGGGCATGAATACCGTGAGGGTTTTTCACAAGCCACTTAAAGGTTAACGCGTGAGTATCAGTCACGATGCAGTCAGGAGCCCCAACTGCTTCAACGGCTATTATCTCTTCACCTAGGTGTTCTTTTTTCACATCTAGCGCACTGCTTGCTTCTGCGATAACCGCATCAATCGGCAGCCCAGCCGCCGCCGCTACAGATGCCGCCATTGTTCCTTCAACAATAGGAGCGGAAACCAATACAACTTTGTTACGAATCTCATCATCTAGTAACTCTAGCGCCATTTCTGTACTGAGTAGTGCGCTACCGAGGTCCATTAGCACAACGGCACCACTCTCGTCACACACTTCTTCAATTGCACTCATGACTGCGATGGCATCGGTACCAATTGGATTTTCAGGATCATCGATCCCAGCTGCGATCGCGAGATTAGCCTTACCCTGCGTCATTTGAGTGGCCAGTTCGGCCACCCCTTCAGCTAATAGGCGACTATGCGATACGACTACAATGCCTACCATATTTACTTCCCTGCAATTGCCTGTCTTAAAGCTTTGATCATGAGTAACGATGACGTGGCACCCGGATCTTGATGACCAATGCTGCGTTCACCTAAATAACTTGCGCGCCCTTTCCTCGCTTGCATTTCAATTGTTGAAGTTGCGCTCTTTTCTGCCACTTCAACCATTTCATCAAGTAAGTGGTCTGGGCTCGTGCCGTTTTCTAAAGACGTTTTCATCTCATTGAGCACGGGTAGCCAGACGTCACACATCGTCTTGTCGCCTTGCTCTGCTTTACCGCGAGAGATAACACCATCTACCCCGCTCTTAAGATCATCAATCAGCTCTTGGAAGCTCAATGATTCTCGACTGCCCACTGATGCTGCCGTGCGGATAAAGAGAGTCCCGTACAATGGTCCGCTTGCACCACCAACGCTTGAAAGCAGCGTCATACCCGTATTTTTCAAAATGGTTGAAATATTTTGCTTTTCAACCTTTGGTAATGTCTCTTTCACTTTCTTGAAACCACGGTTCATATTCAAGCCATGGTCAGCGTCACCAATATCACGGTCAAGATCCGTTAAAAAATCTTGATTATCTTCATACGTTACGGCGCAAAGCTCTAGCCAGTTAATAATATGTTGTTTTTCAATTTGCATCTGTTTCCCCTCGCCTACCACTTCATTGCTGCTGTATCTACTGGAGCGTCAAACAACTCGAGCATCTCTTTGTCCGTTTTAAGAAGTGTGATAGAAACACCCTCCATGTTCAGCGATGTACAATAGTTACCAACCAGGTTACGGGCGATACGGTACCCTTCTTTCTCGCAGTTATAAGCCAGACGGTTGTAGACACCGTACAACTCAGATTCAGGCGTTGCACCAAGCCCATTGACAATAGCGATGTAGTCATGATTAGTAACGAAATCTTCAACCGTTGACTCAACTTCATCCCACTCGCCTTCCACACGATTCCAAAGACGTAAAGTGCGGCTGTATGAAATATTTTCTTTAAGTTCTAGGAACATTTTGTCAACCAGTTCATCAGCACTAGTGAATTTTATGCGCTCAATACCCGGCTCACCGTGAATGCCAACACCAAACTCCACTTCATCGTCAGCAAGCTGGAATGACGGTTTGCCTGCAGCTGGAACCACACACGCATCAAGGGCCACACCGAATGAGCGACAGTTATTATTAATACGATGTGCCAGCGCTTCACATTTCTCTAGCGAATCCCCTTTATCGGCAGCGGCACCTACGATCTTTTCAACCAGTACCGTACCAGCAACGCCACGACGTCCAGCGGTATAGAGGCTGTCTTTCACCGCTACATCGTCATCAATCAGCACTGAGCCAACTTTAATCCCATCAGAGTGAAGCAGCTCCACAGCTGTTTCAAAGTTCAATACATCGCCAGTGTAGTTTTTAATGAAGAACAATACGCCTTCGCCCGTGTTTACTTGATTGCCACACTCATACATTTGGTCTGGTGTTGGTGACGTAAACACCTCACCTGGACAAGCCCCCGTCAACATCCCTTTACCAATGAAGCCGCATGTGTAGAGGTTCATGACCTGCACCGCCACCTGAAACAAGGGCAACTTGCCCTGGGGTTTCTTCATGCCACATATAACGTGGTTCGTAGTTGGCTTTTAATTGCGGGCGAGAGGCAGCAAGCCCTTCCATTTGCTCTTTTACAACGTCTTCAACACTATTGATTAGCTTTTTCATACCTTTTTCTCTTTTGTAATTTTAATGTTCGTTTAATTGGACTTATGTAACTTTTAATACATCATATGAACAAAACAGTCGGCAACAACGAAAATAATTTATGTTTCACATTGAAACGTTTTACTTTTTTTATTGTTCCACTTTGAAACACAAGCCCATATATTAAAAGCTTTTAGTGATCTACTCCAAGGTATAAATACCGACCATAATCTTGATAAACCACGCTTTGCTAGCTATGTCATAAAAACGACACTCACACTTGGGAATGGCTTAGTAAATTAAGATTTTCTACCTATTATGGGCTCAACGTTGAAACAAAAAATAACCATTAACAGAAGGTCTGAAAAAATGGACAAAATAATTATTAGCCCGAGCAAATATGTTCAGGGTGAAAACGTATTAGGCGCTATCGCTAGCTATGTAAAAGCACTCGGTGCAAACCCACTTGCTATCGCTGATGAATTCGTTACCGATCTAGTGGGTAACACAGTAAAAGAAAGTTTTTCTCAACAAGAGATGCCGCTCGCGATGGATGTGTTTAACGGTGAGTGTTCACGCGTTGAAATTGACCGACTGACTGATATCTGTGCCACTCAGAAAAACGACGTCATTATAGGTATTGGTGGTGGTAAAACTCTAGATACCGCTAAGTCGGTTGCTTTCTTCACCAAGATCCCTGTCGTCGTGGTACCGACGATCGCCTCTACAGACGCGCCAACGAGCGCACTGGCTGTCATCTACACGCCTGAAGGCGAGTTTGCAGAATACCTATTGTTCCCGAAAAACCCAGACATGGTGGTCATGGACACGAAAGTCATCGCGGGAGCTCCGGTTCGTCTACTCGTAGCAGGTATGGGTGACGCATTGTCAACTTACTTCGAAGCTCGTGCAAACATGACTTCTGGCAAACCAACAATGGCTGGTGGCGCACCCACACGCTCAGCTCAAGCGTTGGCAAAACTGTGTTACGAAACACTCCTAGAAGATGGTCTAAAAGCTAAAGTCGCGGTTGAGAATGGGGTAAGTACCACAGCCGTTGAGAATATCATTGAGGCAAACACTTATCTAAGTGGTATTGGTTTTGAAAGTTCGGGCCTTGCCGCGGCGCACGCTATTCATAATGGTTTGACGAAGCTTGAAGAATGTCATCACCTCTACCACGGTGAAAAAGTCGCGTTTGGTACTCTTGTGCAGCTTGTGCTCGAGAATGCACCGATGGAAGAAATCAATACGGTGCTCAACTTCTGTAAAGAAGTCGGTCTACCAACTAACCTATTCGACATGGGCGTGAAAGAAATCAACAAAAACAAGCTGTTCGAAGTCGCCGAAGGTGCAACAGCAGAGGGTGAGACGATTCACAACATGCCATTCCCGGTAACTGCGGACAGTGTGTTTGCCGCTATCTTGACTGCACACCAGTTAGGGCAGTAACCATGAATTGGTAACACGTAAAAGGCTAGCAAATGCTAGCCTTTATTCATGACACGAATAAGAATTAAAAATCTTTCAGAGATCATCCAGTCCATACTTCTGGACTTTTCTCCATAACGTTGTTCGACCGATATTTAAGGCCTTCGCCATATCCTGCATTTTGCCATCAAACATGTTCCACGCTTGAATAATGGCTTTTTTTTCCACGTCTTCTAGCGTCAATATGTGTTTGCCATTTTTAGCTGCACTGTCATTAGCACCCGACTTAATCTCTTCAGGAAGATCGCCGAGGGTAATCATATTGGCACTACGATTAAGAAGAATTCGTTCCATTCGGCTTTTCAGTTCAGAGTTATTTCCTTTCCAATTAAACTGAACTAGAGCCTCCATCACGGTTCGCTCTATGGTAACGGCGACATTATGACGTTTTTCATAATTGCTGATCATCATCATCACCAAATGCTCAATGTCCTCTTTCCGCTTTCTAAGCGGTGGGATATTGAGCTCATTTGATGAGATTTCATAGTACAACTGGCGGCCAAAAGAGCGCTGGGCAACATACTCACTAATATCAGATGTCGTGCTGGTGAGCAGCTGAAAAGCCACTGGGATTAAGCGTTGGCTATCGCTTCGGCTTACCAAGCCGGCTTTAAGTAACTTTAGAATCACAGCCTGAAGCTCAGGGCTCATGTACTCAATCTTCTCCAGATACAAAGTGCCATTATGGGCGAGTTCAAATTTAGAAGGCAGCCCATGCCCATCTTCATCATCGTAGCCGAGCATCTCGCGAATCATGGCTTCTGAGGTCAAGGAACGACAGTTAATACTTATAAACGGCCCGTCTTTTTGATCACTTTCATTATGAATAGCCATGGCCAAATCGGACTTTCCTACCCCTTCTTCACCAGTAATAAGGATGGGAGACTTGGACTTTATAGCGCGCTTGGCAACCGTGATGATATGCTTCATACCTTTAGATTGAACGTTCAAGTTAGCAAAGGTATATTTGGCGCTCCCCCCGATTTGTTGCTGCGCCAGTTCTCTTATCTTATCAATCGGGTGCACAAACAATAATTTAGACCCATCCACAAGCGGCCGAAGAGTAATAATCGCTTCAACGAATTCACCGCTAATCTCTACCGTTGTTTGCTTACGACGAATAGTATTATTGTCTTCTATACTGCGCAAAATAGTGGGTGCAAAACGAACCACCGAAAAGATGTCTTTTTCAATCACATCCAACGTTTTGAATTTAAGCAAGCGCTCAGCCTGATGATTAGCCATCGTAATCCGATTTTCATCGTTCCAGGCCAACAATCCATCATCCATACACTCAAGCGTTGCATTGTGTGCATTGAGTAAACGATTCATGCTTTCTTGCTCGTTTTGAATATGAATTTGTAAGGCAATTTCTTTAGCACAGGAAGAAATAATCACGTGATTTTCTTTGCTGTATTCCTTTGCTCGTTTAAGTAATGAAATAGTGCCTCTCAAACGACCTAAGGTGTCAAAGATTGGCGCGGCGGTCGACGCATAAGGATGTAAATGGCGATTAAAATGCGCCGCAGCGTATACTTCTGCAGGCATATGCGTATTGAGTGTTAAGCTAATCGCGTTAGTGCCTACTTTACCTTCAGAAAAAAAGCAGCCTTTTTTAAAGCCTAACTCATTCACTTCACGCAGCAAATCATCATGCCCAATGGTAAACAACACACAGCCACTGTCATCTGTGACAAATAAAATGACCGCCTCGTCTCTAAGAAGATCATAAGTATCCTCAATGACGGTAGTGGCACAACTGATAACCCGCTCATTACGCTTGATTAAAGACTTTAATGTATACCCTGAAGCAACATGAGGTTTTGACCAATTATAGGGACTGGACTGTTTAGCACAGCGCTCCCACGACTCTAAGATGGGAGATAGCATAAATTCGGGAGACACCCAGTGGTGTTTCTGAAAAAACTCCCACTTCTTTTTATTATCTTCTATAGAAAGCATTGATGAACCAGAATTGTTCGTCTCGATAATCTGAGACAGAAATGAGTAGTGCGCATGATGTGCTGCATTGAGCAGATGACTTATTTTACTGACTTAAACCCGTTAGGAGAGTGATCGCATTCACAGCCTGAATGAGTAACAAAACTAATCTGTATAACACTGATCTTGGTCAGAGTTGCTGTGTATTAACAGCAATTTGACCCTTAAGTATTACGCTGTGTGACCTAAGCAGCACTAGAATCTAGGATCATATAAAAAGGAAGGCTTTTAAATTTTTTACTGCGGAGAACAGAGAATTCGCACGTCCATGTGTGCGTGACGTTTAGTGTTAAACCCAAGCTAGAGAAAGTAATAGTAAAGGTACCGCTATCGATGCGGCCATTTTCACTAAAGATAAGGTTTCACGAAGAATAACTTTTGATTTTGAATCAATGATTTGTGCGGGCTGAGTTAACGTCATGGTTGCTGAGTTGTTCATTATAGTACCTTTTAATTTGCGTAATAACCTGTGATTTATGTCGCAATTTTGCACTCTTTTGTGAGCTTCGTCAACCACAAGCTGTCACTTTTTGTTGTTTATTGTCTACATATGTAACTTAAAACAAATCAAAAAAACCCTGCACTACGGCAGGGCTTCAAATTATATTCTAACTATAATGATAACTGTATTCTAACTAGTTGTAATTATAGACATTTAATCCCATCAAGTAATGGTCGATAAGAAGACTCCTGTCGATAAAATACTGCTCGGTTTTCCAATCGGGGCATCAACGTCAACCCACCCACCTTCGAACACTTCACCGCTCCAAGCGTGAATCCACGTATCGTTTGGCAGATATAAGCGCTTCACGGTTTCACCTTGGTTATAGACAGGGGCAACAAGAATATCGCGGCCAAATAAATACTGGTACTTGATCTCGTAAGCCACATCATCTGCCTCATAGTGCATAAACAAAGGACGTTGAACAGGCACACCCTCTTGCGCGTTCAGCGCAACGGCATCCTTGATATAAGGCTTAAGATGAACAAATACGTTGGTCATCTTCGCCAAATGATTCATGGTTTCTGCGTCTGAGTCGTATTGATGATTATCGCCAGGACGGTTTCCTTCGTGACTTCTCATGATCGGCGTAAACGCCGCCATTTCAGCCCATCGTTGGAACAGCTCTTTCGTGCGCTTCATCCCATGTAATGTCGTATAGCCACCAATATCACTATGGTGGATCCCATTCCCCATCAAACCAGAAGAAAGTGCCGCTGGAATCACGGATGCTAGGCCATCATCAAGACACCAATCTACCGACTGGTCTCCGCCCCACAACGTATGGCAATAACCTTGGATACCGGCGCCACCAGCACGCATAAAGAACAGAATGTCATCCGTTTTATCGGCTTCCTCGATAGCCTCATGTTGAACTTTCGCCCAACGGTAAGGCCATTTATTATGCTCAATTTCAGCGCTCACCCCATTACTCAATGAACAGTCTGTAGGAAGATACTCGCCAAAGTCGCCCATCCAACCATCTAGGCCGAAGTCGATCATGTTGCTCTTAATAACACCTTTGTACCATTCACATGCTTCAGGACTCGTAAAATCAACCACACCGCAATAGAACTCACCAAAATCAACAACGTACTTCGACCCGTCTTCTTGCGTCGCTAAATACCCTTTCGCCTGCGCTTCATCATACAGCGGAAAATCTTCCAGGACATAGGGGTTAATGTAGCCAAGAAAACGCACTCCTTGCGCTTTTAACTCATGAATTCTGCTGTCCAGTTTAGGGTATAGGTCTTTATTCCATTGCCAATCCCATTGCAAGCGTTTGCCAAACGACGTCATCTTGATACCTTGCCAATCTTGACACCAAGCGCTAGCTACCTTAATACCTGCTTTCTTAGCCGCCTCAACTTTTGCTACGGTGATCTCTGTGCCACCTTGGATGCCAAGTATTACACCATCATGGACCCAATCTGGCATTTCAGGCTGTCGTCCAAATACCCCGGTAATGTTTGTCATCAATTGCGGGTAGTTATCCTCGGCATCAAACAAAATATACTGAGGAATATCCCATGCTTGCAGTTCATGGAAGTCCGAATTAGTAAAGTCAAAATCGGCATACGCTGTTGTTTCTAAATGGCAGAAGTACTTCTTGTCTGACACAAAAGTCGGCTGTGGGTAGTTTGTGGTGTAGTAATCGCCGCCGGCTTTGTCGTGTATATCAGCCTGCCACGTCACATAAGTATTCTTGTTACGACCCACACCCGGCTCCGACGACCAAAGTGGGAAATTTTTGCCGCGTAGATTTAGATACGTCAGCTGTTCACCACAACCAAATACACGCTCTTCTTCTGTTGCTGACACTCGCATCCAGAAACGGTTAAAGCGCTTGTCGATCGCTTCAAATTCTGCTTTCAGGCGTGACTCTTTTGTCTCGCCGACAATCATCTTGATGACTTCTTTGCCATCAAAGTAAAATCCAATGGAGTGACACTCTTTTCCTTCATTAGAGAAGGTTTCAACCTTAAATTGACGTAACGCTAAGCGTTCAGTCACATAATCTGTGATATCGAAGTTACCACGATACATATCAAAATTGCCTTCACCGATTCCCAGATAGATAGCGGGAGTTGATACGCTATGTTCAATAACGGTACGACCTTTGTGTTGCAAGGAAAAGCCTTGCTCTGTAACGATTAAATTCATCTCAGTTACCCATGTAATTCAAAAAGCCTGAACTAAAATAGTTTTAAGGAGGGCGCGATGGGGTTACCAAAGCGCCCTATTCTTTGTTCTTATTTATTAAGAAAATAAGGATTTACTTGAACTGAACTTTGTAATCAGCATCAATTTTCGCTTCACACGTTTTGATCTCGTTTTCAAAACGTTGCAGCCATTTCTCACCTTCTTTGCCAGCCGTCGTTAAGAAGTAATCCTTAACTGGGCCTGCGACTTTTCTGAATTCAGCGCGTTCTGCCGCTGTTGGGTTATAGATCGTACCATCAGCTTTGCGGAACTGTTCATATGCTTCAAATTCTTTATGTTTTGGATACGCGCGTAGGTACTGGTTTTGCGCGGCTACACCATCGATAAGAACGGCTTTTAGCTCATCAGACATGGATTTAAATTTCATATCGTTGAACACCCAAGCTCCCCCCATGTACGCGTGACCATCAAGGATGATGTAATCTAAACTTTCATGGAATTTGTTTTGAACAATATCAACAATGCCGTTTTTCGTGCCATCAACAACACCCGTCGAAAGTGCTGTATAGACTTCAGGCCAAGAGATTGGTGTTGGCGAGCCACCCAGCTCTTTAACCAGCTCTTGCTGGATTCGTGCAGGAACAGTACGAAGTTTTAACCCTTTAACATCATCAGGTGTGGTTACCTGCTTCTTGGTTGTCGCAATATTACGCCAACCACCAGAGTTCGATACCATCATTAGACGTACATTAGGTGCTCTTTTCAGCAGTTCACCACGAATATCGCTAACGAACGCTTCGTTATCGTACACACACTCAGCAACACGGTCATTTGGTAGCATGTAAGGTAAATCAAATGCGCCCACTGGTTGCCAAAAGTTCGCTAGTTCTGGAATAGTTGTTTGAAAGTAATCAAACATCCCTGCTTGAACCCCTGCAATACACTCTTTCGCGGTACCACACAGCTGACCTGAAGGATAGATATCAACTTCAATTGCACCGTTGGAGCGAGACTCTACAAAGTTTTTAAACACCAATAACGATTGATGGTTATAACTATCAAGGTTAGAAACATGAGGTACCGTCAATTTGTAGTCCGCTGAATAAGCGGCACTAGAAGCGAGTATGGCTGTGGCGGCAACGGCAAGTAGTGTTTTTTTCATTCTATATTCCTTTTATCTTTATAAGTTTTTATTTCACGTATTCTTTTAAATCAGCGCTACATCACGCCCAACAGCTTAGGTAGGCCTATTACTAATTCTGGGAAGAATGAGATTAAGAAGATGATCAAGAACTCCACAATCAAGAACGGAATGATCGCCTTTGAGATCTTTTGTAATGGCTCTCCAGACACCCCAGAGGCAACAAAGAGCACCAGCCCCATTGGCGGTGTAGCTAAACCAATAGACAAGTTCACACACATCACAACGCCAAAGTGAACAGGGTCAACGCCTGCATTAATCATGATTGGCGCAATAATAGGACCAAAGATTAGGATGGCAGGACCTGCATCTAAGAACATGCCAACGATGAATAAGAAAATGTTGATAATGAAGAACAACATTAATGGGTCACGAGTAATACTATTGAAGAACTCAGTCACCGTATTCGAAATACCAGAGAAACTGATTGCCGACGCAAAACCGCTCGCTGCAGCAACAATAATCAGTACGGCTGCCGCATTGACTGCCACTTTGGCAAACAATGCATACGTCGCTTTAATATTCGTTACCTTGATGACGTACACAGACAAGAAGATCGCATACGCTACAGCAACAGCTGCCGCTTCCGTTGGCGTAAAGATACCGCCATAGATACCGCCTAGAATAATGACAGGCGTAAGCAAAGGAAGAATGGCCAATTTCAAGCTTTGGCTGCGCTCAAGTTTTGTTGCACGAGGCAATGTTTGAACCTGTGGGTACTTACGAATTTGCATTCGGTTTACCAACATAAGGCCAACACAAAAGATGAACCCTGGGACAATACCTGCGATGAACATAGCCGCGACCGACGTATTCATGACAAATGCGTATAGCAGCATGAGTCCAGACGGTGGAATAATGTTACCCAATACAGTTGCTGCTGCCGTTAATGCTGCAGAGTAGCTTTTGTCGTATTTATATTTCGACATTTCAGGAATCAGCATGTTACCGATTGCCGATGTCGCCGCTACGGCAGAGCCAGTTAGCGCCCCAAACATGGTAGAAGCAAGAATAACAACGTGCCCTAGCCCACCACGCATGTGCTGAACGCGAGTCTGAGCAAAAGAAATAATACGTGGCGTAATACCGCCGCTCGACATGCACTCTCCGGCTAGCATAAAGAATGGCAGTGCTAGCAATAAGAAGTTATCCAAACCCGAGTACAAGCGCTGATACAGCATGTTGATGAATAGTACTTGGTCGTTTTGTATAAATGTGATGATTGGCGATAAACCTAAGGCCATCAACACAGGCACACCCATTAACAGGAATGCCATAAAATAAAGTAGGAAAATTGGGGAAACCATAACTTACCTCTACTCAGCAGCTTCAACCGCTGAACCACGATGTTCAGCAGGATCAAAATGAATAAGATTGTGTAATGCGCCAAGTAATTTTTGCAAAGCGAATAGACATGAGATTGCTAACATGACGGGTGGAATGGCATACACCACAAACATGGGAATTGGCAAACTATCCGCCATTACAGAGCCAGTTTTAAAGAACGCGTATCCGAAGTAGATCCATATACCGAATAGAATCAAGCTCGCAATATGACCAAACACAGCCAACAATTCGAAGATTCTAGTGCCCTTCAGCTTGTCTGTGACAAAAGTCATCGCGATGTTGCGCTCATCCAAATAGATAATGGGCAGGCATAGATAAGTCATGTAGATCATCAAGAAACGAGACGATTCATCTGTCCACCCCAACGGGGTGTTTAAAATGTAGCGAAAGGCTACTTGAACTAATACGATGACTGTCATCACTAGCAAAAAAAGCCAGCTAAATTCGCAGTCCAGCGCGCTATAGGCGCATTAATCGTATTTAAAGCGTTTTCCATTGCTTTCAGCATAGAACCACCATAAAAAATAATAATTTTTGTTATATAAACGACATATTGTTCACTCTGTTTGTATTGATAACTCAGTTAGTAATTCTGAACCGTGAGTGTTTTCACACTGAGCAACAATATGTCGTTTTTTGTAGGGTTTATGTCACATAAGGGACATTGTGGTTGTTTTACGCTTTGCCATTTGAACCAAATAGGCGAATTTTGTGTTGCACAACTTCCATCATTGACGCGATACCGGTATTCATGACATCCGCTAAAATGAAGTCGTTCTCATTCTCTTTCCAGTGCGCCTGAACACCTTTAATAAAGCCTTGGCGCAGTTCAGTATCAACGTTGATCTTTGCAACACCACGCTTAACCGCTTCAACAACTTGGTCATCTGGCACGCCAGAACCACCATGAAGAACAATTGGCTTTTTCACTGCGTCTTTAATTTCAGTCAAACGGTCAAATTTAAGCTCTGGTGTCGTTTTATAAACACCATGCGCTGTACCGATTGAAACAGCCAAGTAGTCCACACCTGTACGCTCAGAAAAATCTAATGCCTCTTCTACTGTGGTGATCATCGCGTCTTTTTCATCAACAGTAATGTCGTCTTCAGTGCCACCAATCTTGCCAATTTCACCTTCTGCACCAAGACCCAGCGCATGTGCAACCTCAACAACAGCTCGGGTAATACGGATATTGTCTTCAAAAGGCAGTGCAGAGCCATCAAACATTAAAGATTGGAAGTCACGCGTCGCCGCTTCCATACATTGCTCGAACTTACGGCTGTGGTCTAAATGAATACATATTGGAACTGAAATCTGGTGATGTTGAATTAGTGAATCTACGGCATCACGTAATGGTTTCATGCCAATCTCGTTGATGGCCTTTTGACCAATTTGTAGCATGATCGGAGACTGTTCTTTTTGCGCTGCTAATAGCACAGCTTTGATTGTTTCTAAATTGTGAGCGGTGAACGCGCCGATTGCATAACCGTTGCTCCACGCTTCTTGAATCATTGTTTTTCCTGACATATAAGCCATTTTAAGTAATCCTCTGTGCTTGTTCGTTACTGTAGTAAATTACCAGCCATACCCGTCCATTTCTGTTAGTTAGTTATCACTTTATGACACAAATAAACACAAATGGACAAAAGTGAGCTCTGGAGCACATCTTGGGACAATTAGAGCATTGACCTTGATTTAGAGCCAAATACAAAAAAGAGATGACGGCGCACGCCGTCATCTCTTCGAGATTATTTATCTATTTTTATTTAATTATTAGTTAGTTAACTTAGACTTCCATCCAAGAAACCTTTCGCTAAAGCAGGGGCAAGTCCAGGCGTCAGTGGCAGTCTTGGAATCACTAAACAGTGCATTAAGTGGTAAATATCCTGTTTACCGTCCCACACTTTACTTGTACCAGCTTGATTATTTGTGTCCAATTCTTGCCACCATGAGCAACCATCATAATCAATAAGATAAGTACGACAGTAATCCCACCAAGTACGATAATAATCTTCATACTTCTTATCGCCCGTTACTGTGTACAAGGCATAAGCGGTGCCTATTGCTTCCACTGGCGCCCAGCGAATACGTTCGCGAACAACAGGTTTTCCATCCCAGTCTACTGAATACACAAAACCTGGCGCACCATCCACATGCCATGCATCTCGCACTGTGGCATCAAACAGGCCAATCGCATCCTCTAACAGCCACTCTGGGCAGTCTTCACCGATCTCTAGCAACGTTGCACGTAAATGACAAATTAAACGTCCCCACTCTATCCAGTGACCTGGGGTACCACCGTACGCACGGAAGTGGCTCGCCGGGGTTTCTTTGTTGTAATCTGGGAGAGGTTTCCACTCGGAATCAAAGTGCTCATTCACACGGTAGCTCAGACCCTTAGCTGTTTTGTTGATCATAAACTCGGTGATGTTAAGCGCACGCTGTAACCACTTCTTATCCTGTGTTACATCGTAAACAATTAGGAAAGCTTCAACTGAATGCATGGCCATGTTACCGCCACGATAATCTTCCGTTTCAGTCCACGCTTGGTCCCAAGATTCATAGCACATCTGACGGTCTTCTACCCAGAAGTGTTTTTCATAAACCGCAATAGCTTCATCTAAAAGTGCCTGCGCTCGAGGGTGACCTGTAGTCACCGCACTGGCAGCACCCAAAAGTACAAATGCGTGTTGGTAGCCTTGCTTTGATGAGTCAGCAATACCCTCACCTTCATTGTCAATGGTCGCATACCACCCACCATGAGTGTTATCTTTAAGCGGCCCTTCAAGAGCGGCAATACCATGCTCCACAAGATCGTAAGCACCAGGACGCCCCATCAGAGCCGCGAGCGAATAACAATGCAACATACGAGCGGTGATCCATAGGCGCGTACCCATTTCGTCACGTACATTGCCGTTATTACCAATCCAACCAAACCCATTTGGCACGACCGCGTTTCTGCCAAACTCGAAAATTCTGTCGGTTTCAATATCTAACCATGCGTTATGGGATCGGGTATTAATCCATTTCATTGGGCGTTTCCTCATTATTTTTTATTGCAAGTGACGTTATCAACCACTCGCATTGAATTCAGTGTTTTAATGATTAGTTTGTGATAGCCACACGAGACCATTAATCGCATTCTGCGATATATACAATGATGAGCTTTTCTTCTTTATTTCACACCAAAGCGATGGATCGTTTTTTCCTCAAAATGCTCACTCGGGTTTAACCTAACCGAAGGAAAATGAGGTTGATTAGGGCTATCTGGAAAGTGTTGCGTTTCTAAACACAATCCTGCACGGTTTTCGTACTTCCTTCCATGTCGGCCAATCCATGATTTATTGGCTAATTTAAAGCCGTTATAAAACTGAACCGCGGGTTGGGTGGTTAGCACATCCATCGTTCTGCCCGTGTCAGCATCGTATAATTCAGCCGCGTAGCAATAACCGCGTTCCATCTTGCCGTTATTAAGAACAAAGTTATGGTCAAACTCGCGCGCGCCCACTTTGTTGCACTCACTAAAATCCAGATCACTGTGAGTGACGGCTCGAATCTCCCCAGTCGGGATCATGCTCTCATCAACGGGAGTGTAAAACTCTGAGTAAAGTTTCAACTCGTGGTTATCCACCGTTCCGGAATCATGGCCACCAAGGTTATAGTAGCTATGGTTGACCAAGTTAATCACTGTTGGCTGATCCGTTACTGCTTTAAAGTTGAAGTGCACTTGATTCAGCTCGTCTAAACCTATGGTATGGCTGACCAAAAGCGTACCTCCAAACCCAGACTCCCCATGAGGGGAAACGCGGCTAAAATGCAGGTACGTCGCTTCACCTTGCTCTTCTATCGCAAAATTCCATACCTGTTTATCAAAACCTTTACTGCCACCATGCAGGTGTTGACCTGTAGGGATTTCATTCGTTTCCAACTGGAAAACCTCTCCATCCAGCTCGTAACGACCATCTTTGATTCTATTCGCATAGCGACCTAGCAATAGCGCCAAAAAACGGATGACCCGCTAAGTATTTATCAAGACTCTCATAGCCCAAGACCACATCGGCAAGTTTACCGTCACGGTCGGGAGTTTCAATCGACGTCACGATACAACCATAGTTGGTCACACGAAGTTTCATGCCGTGATTGTTTTCTAACGTAAAGAGTTTGACTGGTACAGTTTGGCCATCAACTTTTCCCCAGTTTTCTACGGTTAGTTTCACGTTATTGCCTCTAGTTATTATTTAACTTTTGCTTCTAAACCAGATGTAACACGCAGTTGTTCAAATACTGCCGTCCAATCTTGGCGACCACGCCCTGCTGCACGGGCAATGCTATACAATTCACGAGATGCAGCGCCACACGGCATAGGAACGTTTACTTGATTAGCCAAGTCCAACGCAATACCCAGATCTTTATGTGCGAGATCTAACATAAATGCAGGGCTCAGATCTCCAGCCAGTACTTTGCCAGGCCACGTTGTTGTGAAGTGTCCTTTACCTGCTGGCGTACCACTCATTACCTTTAGTGCTGCATCAAAATTAAGGCCAATCGCTTCCGACAATGTTGCCGCTTCTGCGGACAGCGCATTCAAAGCAATACTCATATAATTGTTGATGATTTTGACACGAATCCCCTTACCAGGTCCGCCAGCATCAACGGTTTCTGAGCCCATGCAATCAAACAGAGGCTGCGCGGTGGTGATTTGTTGCAACGTACCGCTAAGCAAGAATCAATAACTCCCCCTTAATCGCATGGTCTGACGTTCGGCCAACCTAGCGCTTCCATCATTGAAAATCCCTTGTCTGACATCTCTTTAATCAGCGCATCGGTTTCAAAAGGATGAACCGTAGACATGTCGATAAGCAATGCTTGTTTATCCAATGTTTCCGTCACGCCATTCTCACCAAAAAGAGCATTTTTTACTAACGCGCCATTGGGTAGCATAGTAATCACAAATTCGACGTCTAACGCCGCATCCGCTGGGGATGTGGCTGCCGTAGCTCCTAACTCAACCATCTTCTCAACAGCAGTCTCGCTGATATCAAATACGCGTAATGAGTGACCACCTTTAATAAGGTTTGCTGCCATAGGGCTGCCCATTTGACCTAAACCGATAAATCCTACTGTTGACATGAAAAAGTCCTTAGTTCTATTGTTGAATTGCTAATTACTATAATCATTCGAGATTTTTTAACTACAACATTTGTCACATTTTGTTGTTTTATGTCCATTTATCGTCTTTTTGTGAGAATACTCTCATCGGAATCTGTTTTTGTCCTTATAATGGAGCCATGAGCATCCAAAAGGCTCTCCGTTAACTGCGATGGTCTATACGGCTTAACGTAGAAAACAATTTCACCCCTATTTTCCAATGATGTTGAAATAATAAGAGATTAAAAATGGCGATAGCTTGTGTTGGTATAACTGTATTAGACCGAGTGCAATTGGTTTCCCAACTCCCAACGACTGGGGGTAAGTACGTTGCACACGATTATTTTGAGGTTGGCGGAGGGCCTGCTGCCACAGCATCAGTTGCGGTTGCGAAACTTGGTCATGATGTTGACTTTATTGGCCGCGTTGGCTGCGATGGCGTTGCTGATACCATGCTAACCGAATTAGCGGGTTACGGTGTTGGCGTTGAAGAAATGATAAAAATTGAAGGTGCATCTTCCGCTTTCTCTGCTGTCATCGTGGATAACGAAGGCGAACGAATGATAGTGAATTATCAAGACAAATCTCTATCTCTTGATGCCACCCCTCTAGAAAATGTTGACTTTTCGACATATTCCACAATTCTTACAGATGTTCGCTGGTTAGATGGCGCGAAATATGCACTAGAACAAGCAAGAAAATTGGGCATTCCGTCAGTATTAGATGCTGATATCACACCGGAACCCATTGATGAGCTTGTAAAACTTGCCGATCACGTTGCATTTAGTGAACCAGGTCTCGAAAAATTCACTGGAACTAACGACCCTGTTGAAGGTCTCAAAATCGCTCAGAAAAAGACATCAGGTCAAGTTTATGTTACAGTCGGTTCAAAAGGATGTTATTGGCTTGAAAACGGCAAACTCGCACATCAAGTAGGCGTAACAGTAGACGTTGTCGACACCACTGGCGTGCCGGAGATGTTTTCCATGGCGCACTTGCTGTCGCTGTTGCTGAGCGTATGGAAACTCGTCAGTCTATCGTCTTTTCTAATACCGTCGCTGCTCTTAAGTGTAAGAAGCTGGGTGGACGACAAGGTATTCCTAGCAGAAAAGAAGTGGATGACTATATAGCAAACAAATAATAAAAAAGAAGAAGGGTTATCGTGACTAATCCAAGACAAGATAAATTATTACAGTTCGTTAACGACAAAGGTTACTACACCGTCGAAGAACTCGCTGAAATGCTCGATGTTTCCACTCAAACGATTCGTCGAGATATTAAGAAGCTTAGTGGAGACCGACTTGTAATACGTCACCACGGTGGAGCCAGTTCTCCTGCAACCAAAACAAACTTAGACTATGAAGTTCGTAAGGTTTCAGAAACAGAACAAAAAAACGCCATCGCTAAACGTATTGCAGAGATTATTCCGGATAACTCAACGGTTTTCATTACCATTGGTACAACCGCAGAGGTGATCGCCAGCCACCTACTCAATAAGAGTAATTTGCAGGTAATTACCAATAGTTTACGTGTGGCAAATGTGCTTCACAGTAACAAATCATTTGACGTACTTATCCCTAGTGGCAAAGTTAAAGCGTTCAACGGTGGCATTGTAGGAACAGAAGCCTTAGATTTTATTTCTAACTTTCGTTTCGACTTTTTGATTACCAGTGCGGCATCCATTGATGTAGATGGGACCTTACTAGAGTACGACCTGAGTGAAACACTCATCACTCAAACGGCCATGAAATCAGCCCGTCATGTGATGGTCGCGCTTGATTCTAGTAAGTTCATTCCGAAAGGCTCTATTGAACTAGGCCCAATAGATCAAGTCAGTCACTTATTTACTGATAGTCCAATTACAAAAGAATTGGAAAAAGTCATCAATAAGGGCGATACGATCATCGAGATTTGTAAAGCCTAGCCGCAGTGATTCACAGCGCGATAACGCCACAATTTGCAACGTAGCCGATCATGCATTGGGCGCTACCCGTTGAGATATCTTTATCCACCCTAAGCCAGCTTGGCTTAGGGTGTTTTATTTAAATGGGTCTACCATTTTGAAGCTTCAAACCAATAAATATTCCAATCACCATACATAACGTCGTGACCATTCCTGCTGCAGATAACGCAGGTAAGGCCACTAATAACTGCGAATCGTTTCCGCCACTGGCCATTACTGCGCCAACTCCCATCAGTAGGCCTGCTAAAAAATGTTTGAACAGACGCGACAAACGCGAAAATTCAAATTGAAAGGATTTTGTCATCACTGCCGCAACGACCATCCCCAATACAAGGCATAAAAACAGATAGAAGCGTTCAGCACTAGGCCAACTCGCGTCATGGCCATTCCACACAGACAATCCCATCGATTTAAGTAAGCTGCTCGGAGTCCAATGTGGTTCATAAATAAAAACTAAGCCCGCCATAACACCAATGCCCAACATGGATAGCCACAGTTTGCGTATTTTGGCTTCACTTTTAAATGCCACAACCAGTAGCAATGCGGAAAGAATGATTAAAATCCCCATATGTAACACAGGTGATATGACGTACGCTTTGACCATGTGGCCACTAAGCAGATCAGCAAATAATAGCCATGACACCAGCCACCCCAACATGGTGGCAAACATCATTATTTTCCCTCGAGCAAAGCGACTGATCGTTGATACGCCGCATCCACCGTTAAAAGCCGCACCTAAACCAAAAATCAATCCTCCAACCGCAGACAGTAAAGTAGGATAATAACTGTCTAACCGAACGGGCTGCCCAAGCAAGTACGCCGCACCGACTGCCAACCAAACAAAGGCCCCACTCAAGAGGATTGAAATTAAAAATATTGGCTTACCGCCTGTCGCTTCTTTTACGCCCCGCACCATACAAAGCCCAGTGGTTTGGGCAAGAAAGCCAATGACTGCGATGAACAGAAGTGAGAGAAGCAGCATAGTTGTGCCTTTGAAGGTATTGAAACACGATATCAATAACTATAGTCAACGCGCTAAAAGCCAAGAATATTTTGGGAAAGGATGGCTAGAGTCGCGGTGAAAACCCAGTTCTGAAAGGGAAAAATGATCGGTATCGAATCAAAAGCCTTTAAACAGCATACCGCGATGGTGTTCCAAATAACGTTTATGCTGGCTAACAATTGGAAATGACATACACTCATTAAGACCAATGACTTCTGGTTTTTCAAGATATTTAGAGATCATCACCTTGCCTTGATTATCGAACGAGATAAAACCTAGGTCAAACGCCTTATCCAAGTTCGCAAGTAACAGTAATCCATTGTATTTATCCAAACGTTCCTCATTGTTTGAATCTCGCCAAGGTTTGATATGTGATGCGAGAAGAAGCTGGGTATTCTTATACCCTGTTAACGCACAACCGCCCCACATCTGGATCAACTGCGACCTAAAGTTGCCTTGCCCTACCCTTGTATTTACAAGTATAGTTTTTTCAGTTTCAGTTAACTTCTTATCTGACATCACCTGCCGTATATCCGCATTAACATCGACCTTGGCTAAGTCAGCCAAAAAGTTATTATAGTGAACCAGCGCAGCACTATACATGCCCTTACCTTTACTATCGCGTTGCTTAAAGGTTTCAAGCATTCGAGCTTTTTCGTCCAATAGTACGAACTCTCTATAAGATTTAACCTCAGTTAGAGGCTCACAAATCTCATTTGCATCCATTAGCCAGTTTGAAATTGAGCCCCGAACCGCCCCCAGATAATTACTCGCGGTTTTCTCCGATTTTCCGAGATCCAATAACCATTGATAGTAAAGAGACGCTATGTCGGATAAATTACTAACCAAAGCATCTTTTATCTCGTTTGATACGATGTGACTTTTCATAAAATCGAAAAGCTCATCATCTAGATAAACATAAGAAACTGCTTTTGAGGAATAACGTTTAGTGTTTTGCTCCGTCGCACCCTCACTATATTTAAGGTGCCAAAACCCTTCAGTTCTAAGATGAAAATACGGGTTTTCAGGTGTGTTTTTATCGTTACCTTGGGCAAGGGTATTAAAATGGTGAGTAAATCGATCTTTTAGGGCCTGGTTAAACTGAATTTTATTATTAGCAATACTACCCACATGAATAAGGTCTATTACCGCCAATAGCATGCACACCTTATGAGGGCTTTTCCTACCACCAGCATTGTTCATATTGAGATTTCTGAACTTTTCCAGATACAGTTCAAGCACCAGACACTCCTTCGCTCTTAATACATTATTTATTCAGCATGACAACAGTTTGCCAACTTACTTCTTGCCGACATTGCATGTCGTCACCATCAAACACGTCAACCAAAGTCAAGTTCGACTTACTCGCGAGTTCTTTTAACTCAGTCACCGATACTGGAAAAGATTCTCGGCGGTCCCTAAAAGGGCCATAGCGCAACGAAAGAACAATTATGCCATCACGTTTCAGAAGGCTTCCAAGTGTCTGGATCGCACTTTTTCGTAAATTAATGGGAATATGCATCCACACTGCAGACAATAAAATGACATCAAATGTCTGGCCTTGCTTCGAAATGCGATCAAGATTGGGCAACTTGTCATCGCTCCAATAGACATCCTTTCCAGTCAGCGCCTCGCCTATTTCACGCAACTTATTACACGGTTCACACGCTATAACCTGACATCCTCGCGTCGTCAGCCACAGGGAATCTCTTCCAGAACCAGCACCAATATCGAGTACATCATTGCCAGAACTTGGCCAATATTTTTCCCATACATGATGCACCATTGTTGGTGGTAAGGCGTTATATTGCCCTGCAAGACTCTCTGCATTTTCTTCATAGAAAGAGGATGTTATAGACATTTTTAAAACCTATGACTGAAGTAAAGTCATAGTATAGGGCTTGGTTGCATAATACTAGAAAGTGCTATAAAAGTATGGGGAGTTTTGATGTAACTCACTATTTTGGGAGTGCATTTTTTGATAGCCAGCGTTACGTTTATTGACGTTTCATACATGAAATTGATTCGCTGACCGACCTGCTAAACTCGATTGGCATTATCCCCACTACCGCAACCACTCCCTAAACTCCTCAACACTCGCAAACGTACTCACACTCTGCCCATTCATGCTAAGCAGTACCAATCTATTGGCTGGGTTTACCTCGAGGAAGTAACTCAAGTCATCAACCATAGTGCCGTATACCGCGAAGCGAAATTGAAAATGCTCTGGAAACACCTTTTTTACTGAGTAAGCAAAATCATCGGGTTCATGTTGGGTGACTACATTGATGCATGCCTCAAACAGGGTTTGCCGAGGGCAAGCAACCGGAGGCGTCGGATACTGGGTTTGGATGGCCGCAGAAGAGGTTTGCTTTAATGACTCGTTTAGGGCGCTTTCCAGCATTGCGATGCGCTTATTTTGCTGGTGTGCGAGGTACCCAAATAGCATACATAGGATCGCGATGGTGCCTAAGAGTAATGTTTCTAGTTCAGTCATAGTGGTGCAATCTCACTAAACCACTCATCGACACTCCAATTGTTGGTGTTTTGGCTGGTTCGTATGGTTACGCTCTGCCCTACTAGGTTTTGTGCTTTTTCATACACAACATCGGCGCTGTCTTTATAGCGTTTCACGCTCATTTTACGCACGTTCCCTGCACTATTTTCAATAAACACCATGGCGTCTGTTTTCTCTACTCGAGTTAACACACCAAATGCATTCCACTTAAAATTATTCACAGGCTACCCCTTACTCATTCATTAAAACTCACTGCGGACGGATTTAACTATACCTACCGCAACAGCGCAAATGATGAGATGCTACAGATGGTTACTGGATGTAAATAAACAGAATTTTCTTACAGGCATAAAAAAAGACGCCCAAAGGCGTCTCTTTTTAAGAATGTGGCGGTGAGTGAGGCAGTCGAAAAGCAACGATAAAACATTGAATAACATAAATATAATAAAAAATAAATAAATCAATGGCACATCTAATGGCACTTAAATTTTTGATCAACTAACAAAACCGACTCTGATGCCGCTACTGGACTCGACTATCACACCTATCTTTTTGATTAAAATATATATTACAAAAGTAGGATTTAAAGGTGTTACTTCAGTAAAAACTAATCACCGGACTCAATGTGAGAAGGATAAGTTACCATGAACCTTAAAAGTCAAACAAATTTTTCTACTAAATAGTCACTTGTAATTGTAGCTATCAAGTTTTGTATTAAACTTCGCTAAGATCAAAAGGCTGACAAAAATAAGATACCTATTTGCACAGAAGGGCTTTGTTGCGTAATTCATTGGAACTAAATCCAGAACCTACGATCTGATCAGTTACGTCCACTCCCTCTCGTTGTGGTCAACTAAAATTGGCCACGGTTTTAGAGTTTTCCCAATATAATCGTTCTGACTCATTGGGAGTTAGACCACCGTTATACTGATGTGGCCTGAGTTGGCAGTAATATCCAATGATGTAGCGAGTGATCTCTTGTTGAGCCTCAGCAAAGCTACGATAACCCATCGTTGGCACCTATTCCGTTTTCAGACTTCTAAAGAAGCGCTCCATCGGCGCATTATCCCAGCAGTTTCCTCGACGAGATAAACTCTGTTTTATTTGAAAACGCCACAGTAATTGGCGGTATTTACGACTGGTATAGTGACTACCTTGATCGCTATGGAACATGACATCTTTTGGCTTACCGCGAGATTCATAAGCCATCGACAAAGCTTTGCCTGTTAGCCGACTATCAGGTGATAAAGACATCGACCAACCAATCACTTTACGAGCAAAAAGGTCGATAACGACCGCTAAATACATCCACCGATTACCCGTCCAAATATACGTAACATCGCCAACCCAGACTTCATTTGGTGCTGTAACAGCAAACTGTCGACTTAAGTGATTTGGAACTTCAATATGTTCCTGCGAGGATTTTCGGTAACGATGTTGTGGTACTTGGCAGCTTACTAAACCAAGTGTTTTCATAAGCTTTGCCGCTCGGTAACGGCTTAAATTCATGCCTTGGTTTGTCACTATATCAGCAATGGTTCTCGCTCCTGAAGAGCCATTACTCGCAGCATGGGCTTCGCTAACCAAGCTGCGAAGTTTGACTGTTTCAGCATTAATTACTGCTGGGCGTTTTAGCCAATAGTTATAACTACTTCGATGAACATTGAAGACTTCGCATAATGTTTTTACGCTATAGCTCTGCTTGAGTTTCTTGATTATCAAGAATTGTTCAGTGAGTCCGACATCAACAGAGCCGTTGCTTTTTTTAGTATTTCATTATGCTCTTCAAGGCGAGCCAGTTTCTTTTTTAATTCCCTAATTTCTATTTGCTCAGGGGTCATAGGTGAAGCTTTCGGTGCTTTCCCTTGGCGCTCTTCTCTTAACTGGCGAACCCATTTATCCATTGTGGATTTACCCACGTTCATGGCTTGGGCTGCTTCAGTCACTGAGTAGTTTTGGTCTAGAACTAACTGCGCTGCTTCTAACTTAAATTCTGCGCTAAATAACCGTCTTGTACGTTTTGTCATAGTGTCACCTGTTAACTTATGAGGTGATGATATCACCTCTAACTAAGTGACCAAATTCACTATGCCACTACAGTTTATGAGGCGCTTACCCAGAAACGAAGCAGTAACAGCTCTGAACAAATGGGACTATAGCGGATTGGAAAGTCGATTCTGGTTATCACTATCGCTCAATCTCTGAGACGGCAATATCCCGATATAAAGGACTAACAAGCGGCAAATTAAGCTTGAGATGTTATAACGCTCAAGTTTGTGAGGCACAGGCAAGTGTCAAAGCACTGAACAAAGTCATAGGACTAGGTATGCCTGTTAGAAACTAACGGCTAGCGATGAACAAATGGGACTATAGCGGATTGGAAAGTCGATTCTGGTTATCACTATCGCTCAATCTCTGAGACGGCAATATCCCGATATAAAGGACTAACAAGCGGCAAATTAAGCTTGAGATGTTATAACGCTCAAGTTTGTGAGGCACAGGCAAGTGTCAAAGCACTGAACAAAGTCATAGGACTAGGTATGCCTGTTAGAAACTAACGGCTAGCGATGTATGGCGTTGTTGATCTTCAAGCTGATTTGATCAACAACGCCATTTCGGTGTGTACCCCCTTAATGTAGCCACTTTACTACACTAGGTGAAATTGTATAAAGACAAGCCAGCTAGTATCGTTGAAGCACTATGAAAATCAATTAAGTATTAACTATATTTCACTTGTTTGGTTTAAGCTGGTTTTTACATCTATTTAATTTAAAACTAATGAAATCCTTGTTATGAAGAATATTATCCCTATCGTTATTTTGTCTACATTGTTTGGCTGTACAAGCGGGAAAGCCTATGATGTTACAGGTAGTCTATCTAACCATAAACTATGTGAAGCATTAGGCTATAGCTACGCATCGAAAGATACTGATAAATATGCTGAGTTATTGGATGAGGCAAACAGAAGAGAGATTGAGTCTACTTGGTGTGGTACATTCGCAAAAGTAGGTTACGAAATACATCAAGATGAGCTTAAAGTTCCAAACGGATTCGAAAGGTTCATTGATACTGTAGATAAAATCGGAAGCGCAGGTCATACAAAGAAGGTAAATGTTTACACAAAATAGCAATCCTAGTGGTATCAAATTTATAAATCCATTCTGATAGCTAACAATAGGATTTATATATGAATTGTAGAGAAAATAAATATTATTTCTATATGTATTTTACGTGTACTGTTGATACTCTTTGTATTGTATAATCCGTACCAGCAGTATCGGACACCGAGTTAAGTGAGTAAAATCACTAACGAGGTGAATCAATGTCCATTAAGAAAACGAAACGAACTCGACACACAGAAGAATTCAAAGCCGAAGCTCTCAAGCTAGCCGATTTGATAGGTGTGGCCAAAGCGGCTAGACAGCTTTCTCTGCATGAATCTCAGCTTTACGCTTTACGCTTGGCGAAAGGCGCTAAAGCACAGCGCCAGTATCAGTGGCCGAGAGCAAGAACTGGCTTCTGAGAATGCTAAGCTCAAACGCCTGCTAGCGGAGCAAGCAGAGGAGCTAGAAATTGTAAAAAAGGCAACCTACTTCGCCAAGCATCTAAAGTAGAGTCTTATGAGTTTATGCTAGAGCACTTGCTATTGTTCAGCATTACCCGGATGAGTAAGGTGCTCGATGTCTCTCGAAGTGGGTTTTATCACTGGTTGAAGCACCGTCACAACAAAAGGTGACTTCACGTGAGCTTGCGCGTCACGTTCTTGATAGTAAAGTCAAGCAAGCCTTTGTCGAAGGTAAGGAACGCGATGGTGCGCGGCGCATTCAGAAAGCTCTGGATGAAGACAAAAGCCCCCACAACATCAAGACGATATCACAAAGCATGAAACGGCAAGGTCTGGTAGCGAAGGCAGCACGGAAGTTTAAGTGCACGACCGATAGCAATCATACTAGAGCGATATCTCCTAACCTATTGGCTCAAGACTTCAGTGCCACTGAGCCAAATCAAAAATGGGCGGGAGATATCACGTATATCGTAAACGCCCCATGAACCCCACATTCTAATCGCCAAGCACGGATAATAAGATCAAATCTCCAACCAAGAGGAGATTTTAAAATGGCAAAACGACGTTCTAACCAGGAATGGCAGGCTCTTTTTCAACAGTATGAAAGCAGCAATATGACTCAACGCGTTTTCTGCGAGCAGCACGGACTGAGTTTATCAACGTTCTTCGCAAAACGGCGTCAACTTCAAACCTCAGCCCTACCAACGCCAGTTGGATTTGTCAGAGCTGAAGTCGTCGAAAAGACAACGAAGTATCAGGCTCAAATCGCAACGGCCAACATGACACTTCTCGTCAATGATGTTGAGCTGAGTATTCCTCAAGGCACGCCTGCGGCCTATCTGGCAGAGCTTATTGGTGCGCTATCATGAAACGTATGCTGAGCGCTCCTGAGATTTACCTCTATCGTGAAAGCGTCGATTTTAGAAAGTCCATCAACGGCCTCGCGGCGATTATCGAAAGTGACACCGATTTGCCTTTGGGAGTGGCGCACTGTTCTTGTTTACCAACAAACAGCGCGACAAAATCAAAGTATTGTATTGGGATAAAACAGGCTTCGCCCTTTGGTATAAACGACTCGAAAAAGCCAAGTACAAGTGGCCTACAAAAGAGAAAAATGAAGTGTTTACCCTGACGCAATTCGAGCTTGATAGACTGCTTTCTGGCTTCACGATTATCGGCCATAAACCCGTTCGAATAAACGATTTCACAATGACTTGAACGATATTATAGCCTTATTCACCGCGCGTTAACGACATGATTTTAGTATAATAAATGTCATGAAAAAAACGCCAGATATCAATCCAGAAAGTCAAAGTGTTGCTGAGCTACAAGCGATGGTGAAAGCACTGATGTCAGAGAAAAGCGAGTGGAAACAAGAGCGCCAATCGCTACTTGAGCAACTCAAACTTGCCTTCGACCGCCAATTCGCGAAACGTTCGGAGGCGTTAAAGCCTTACGATGAATCTCAAGGTGACCTCTTCAACGAAGTGGAATGTGAAGCCGCTAAAGAAGAAGAGGTTGAGGTGACGACCACTACCACAACGAAGAAACGTGGTAAACGTAAGCCACTTCCCAAGACCTTACCTCGTGAGATTATCGAACTCGATGTAGACGACCATGAAAAGCAATGCGCTTGCTGCAAGCAGAGCCTGCATAAAATCGGTGAAGACCGCAGTGAAAAGCTGGAGTTCTCACCAGCGGTACTCAAAGTGCTGGAATATGTTCGTCCTAAGTATGCTTGCCGCCAGTGCGAGCAAACAGAGGACAATAACCGCATCGTTCAAAAGCCAGCGCCGCAAAGCATTATCCCTAAGAGCTTCGCGACAGAAAGCTTGCTTGCCAATATCATCCTTGGCAAATACCAATACGCAATGCCGCTGTATCGGCAAGAGTCGCTGTTTACCCAATCGGGTATCGAACTATCACGAACCACCATGGCAAGGTGGATTATTCAAGTCAGTGAGAAGTTCGTACCGCTGTATGCGGTCTTGAAAAGGCACCTACTAGAACAAGTGGTGGTTCAGGCGGATGAAACGCCGCTCAATGTACTTATGGAAGATAAACAGTGTTACATGTGGCTCTACTGCTCGGGCGCAGACTCGCCAGATGCCGCACTTCCCAATGTGAAAAACATCGCCTTGTACGACTATCAAAACAGTCGCGCGAGGGCGTGCCCTGCTGCCTTTTTAGGGGATTATAGTGGTTATCTGCAAACCGATGGCTATGGTGCCTATGACGGTCTTCCCCACGTGACCAATGTCGGCTGCTTGGCGCATGCACGGCGTAAGTTCATGGATGCTAAGAAGCTTCAAGGAAAAGGCAAGTCAGGAAAAGCGGATAAAGCACTGGCTAAAATCCAAAAGCTCTATGGAATAGAATCACGCTTGAAAGGCATCTCTGCCGAAAAACGAAAAGCAGAGCGGCAGATACACGCCAAACCAATACTGGATGAGTTTTACGAATGGATGACAACTCAGAAAGTGATAGGCTCTAGCGTACTGGGTAAAGCGATAAAGTACACACTTGGGCAATGGCCGAAGCTCATTCGCTATATCGACGATGGCCACTTATCTCTCGACAATAATCGCGCTGAACGCGCAATTAAGCCACTGGTCATTGGCAGGAAAAATTGGTTATTCTCGGCTACTCAAAATGGTGCTGACGCGAGCGCGATGCTTTACAGCATCGTCGAAACCGCGAAAGCCAACGGCCTTATCCTCTACGACTACATGGTCAAGTGCATGAAAGAGTTGGCGAAAGCAGAGCCAGATATCGATGCGCTCCTACCTTGGAACTTCAAACATTAGTAATATCGCCCCGTGGGTTCATGGGGCGTTTACGAAGTAATCCAGCACATTTATACCCGCTTCGGCCGACGTCGCTATCATCGCAATGATCATATCCGCAATGCTCGCGCCTGCCTGTGTTTTATGGAACATGCCATTTTTGCAGTTTCGAGTGACCAGTTTTAGCGCTTGCCCAGCTCGGTTATTACCCAACAGAGATCCCTCGATACGAGTGAACTATTCTAAAATTTCAGACATAGAAACGGCTGCTTTAGTTTACGAAAAATATTTATCATTCTTCATTATACGCATCTGAATGATTTCCCTTCTCTAGCTCCCTGATTCGTGAGTAACAACTTAACAAACAGTCTTGCTTGTTCCTCAAAGTTTCGTTTTTCTCCTCAATAATTGACATGTACCTTATCGACCTTTTGGTGAGAAAACGTGATTGAGCATTGAGCTTATCTCGCTCTCTCTCCAAATTCCTAATTTTATTGTCATCGATGTTTATTCTCTCAACTAACTTATTGCTACTTTTACTAAGGTGCATTATCTTTGATTTTAGAACATAGTTCTTTCTCACAAGTAAAAACACAACAGTAAGTATCGGAATAATAAGAGCTATTTTTATCCAGAAATCCACAGCAGTATGTACTCCAATAGAGTTAACGCTTTACAAGTATCAAGAATTAGCAATACAAATTAATCATCATAAATAATTGCTTCTATCTGTGTCGTTTGTACTTTCATATCTCTTTCGTTATTCTTATATAGTCGTATAAACCTGACTTTATCTAAGCTAATACCCGAGGGCGTAATAAAATGATTAATATCAGCAAGACGTTCTGATTCGTAAACGATGTTTCTTCTATCATCAAGTGCAATCAGTTTTGTACCGATAAACCTTTTTTTGTATAGATAATGATTGAAGTTTGTTATGCGTATCTCATCTAAATCATAAGTACCCCTAAGTCAACTTCAACCCACTCTTCATCTCCAACACCTCGGGTTTCCGCGTGGGTAGAATAATTTCCATCAACCGCACGGCTCATTTCCCAGTGAATACTCGATGCTGATACGCTACTATTTAAGGCGACATTGTCGTATGAGTTAATCAATCTTAGCTCTCGCGCCAAATAAGGAGGCATGCATAGGTTATTACCAATTAGATACAACCCTGTTTGAGGTTTTCCAAATCCATACCTATTAATTTGCATAGAAACACGCTCATAGTCAAATGAAAAGCCTAAAAACATAAAGTAATCAGAGAAATCTAATTCACTTACTATTGAGTATGCAATTGCCAAATAATCGTTGTGTGGAATGTTATTTACGTCGTCATGTGTGTATGAACTAAATCCAAGGTTATCACGTTTTTCCAACCAAAGGTCTTCTTTCCTTTTTGCTTTATTAAACTCTTCGTGATGTACATGAAGTCTAGGAATGACATTCCATCCATCATCTAGAGGCCCTTGATTCTCCGCATTCATAATTATTTGTGTCATTATAAACTCAGAAAGTTGATACGGCTCGTAGTTGCTACTATCACTAATTTTATTTCTCATATATTCATAGTGGTTATCACTAGCATCTGCCTCAGATAACCACTTACTCATTTTTAAGTAGTTAGTTATATGTCCATGACTGCTATCTGTGTCACACATATGGTAATCAGGAGCTTCATTTTTGCTTTTCTGAGTCTGAGAATAATAGACGTACCAGTTTGTTACCGAGTGGCCGACATTAAGCGGATTGAATGCAAACGGCTTTTCTAGATTATGTCCTAACTCATGAATCTGACCATGGCTCAAAGGGTCAGCAGTCCAATTACTATCTATTGGGTTGCCAGAACAACCATCCCCACAAACGGGTTGATCATTATTTGAATGCTGCACAATGTGCGACGGCCTGAGACTCCACTCTTTAGAGTCAACAAAAGTTATAACTTCCTCTATTTCGTCAATTCCTGGACCTTTCTGACCAGCCAGAGCTCTAGGATAATTATGAGAGTATAGATTTGTATACTCCAAGAATTTCTTCATCCCTTCTTCGCCTTTATAAATGCTTTGGTCGCCAGTTAGAGTGTTTTTCAAGCGATCTCTTCTTACATGCCACTCATAGTATGGAGTCACAATATCGAACCAATTATCTTCGTTACTATCGAATCTTTGAATAAATATATTATAATCTGATTCTAAATCGAAGCGAGCATGTTTGACCACTCCCTCAAGATCCAACTTGATCTCGACATCATTTAAATTACTATCAACAAAAATATTACCTCCAATAGAAGAAGTTATAACTATTGTTTCACCTTGTTCAAGGTTGTACCTCTTTGAGTTTAGATATTTAGGCCTATTATAGTTTGACCATTCTTTTGTCGAACCCTCTCGAAACCAATTCAATTGAATTGTAGCGCTAGCTTCATTTCCGTCTCGTCTAGTGATCCTTACTGTTTTTCCAGCAGGCGCATAAAAACCTGTACTTCTAAATGTGCTTGATGTATTAAAAACTATACTGTAGTCACTAGGTTGTATAGTTATTTCTTCATTCTTATAGTTTCCGCTATCTTTTCTCGGATAATTTAAACTCCTATATTCATAGTCAAATCCATCTGATATTAACCCTTTCAATATACTGTATCTACTTCCATTTGATTTACTGCTGATTTTAGGATATTCTTGCTCCATTCTATACCAGTCAGACAGTAAAATAACCAACCTAAATAGTCTCCCAGCAGATTTTTCGGCATCAAAAGGCAAAACTCTCAAGTTCACTTGCTCCTGAAAGTTATTCCGAATATCTCTATAAACATCATAAAACTGTTCTTCGTAGGCAGGATTATTACAACCAGTATCAGAGCAGTCAGTTATATCGAAGTCATAATGATCATTTCTAAACCTGTCGAAAAATCTAGAAACTTTGTTCTATTATGAATCAAATCTTCCTTCTTTGGCACGTAATTTATAAGGCCAATCGACTCATGGCGAGCATCTTTAGAAGCCTTTAAACCAAAATATTTCCCCACTTCATTAGCATCATTTATAGAACCACTAGTTATAAGTAATATAGGTATATCTGATTCAACAATTTCTTTTAGGTTTCGCCTATCTTTACCTATGGCGAATATAACTAATAAGGAAGACTTAGAATCTCTGTAGCATGAGAGTGTGTTTCCCTCATCACATGTATTGTTCTCATTGTAACTTATATTTTTATCTAGATTATCAAGCCACTTTGTGAGTTCCTGATATTCAAGGTGAGTGTGGTAGTTACTCCCACCTGTTATTGTGATATGACTACCTTCTATATCAACTTCGTCGTTTAGCCAGTTTAAGCTACGAAGAAAGATTGCTTCCAAACTTTCATTATAATCGGCTCCATTAAGAGTACTAACAGGAAGATTAAAAAAATGGACGAACTTACTAGAGCTTGCAGTAGTACCTATAGACGCTAAAATATGGTTATTGCTTGTATTAGATATTAGGAGTGACTCAATGTTTTCCTTGCTAAACTCATAAGGAGTAGAGATTATAGCATCCCTATTTGGAACCCAATTAATGCTGTCGATATTAAATCCATTGAAAATGTACTTTTTTGCAAATGCAAGTTCTTCATTTGGGAGGGACAAAATCTTTTCTATTTCGCTATAAATTTCATTTGAATCAGAAATTTCTTTCACATCACCAGTAATAAGTGCTTCTTCAATGCTCATATGATCAGAGTAAACACTAATATTCACATTATTGCTTTCAGTGTTTTCTAGTTTTGCTTTTACATTTGTGTTTCCCAAGGATACAGCTGTAATCATACCACTGTTGTCGATATTTATAATATCTTCATCACTTGAAACCCAATGCACTTCAGATGTTACATCAACAATTTCACCATCGAAGTATGACGCAACTGCCGTCATTTGATAGCTACTATTTTCTGCTAGGCTTAATCTTGATGGTGACACAGTTATGTCCCTGACTTGAGAATTATCCACTCCAGAATCATGCCTTTTTTCATAATTACAAGCAGATAGTAAGCACACTGCAACTAGTGCTATTATATTAAAAATCGTTTTCATATAGTTATTTACTTAACACCCTAATTTAAAACTTGGATAAACTAGTGATATATTGACTGGTTGACCTACATGGAATT
The DNA here is from genome assembly GCF_055808835.1 of Vibrio sp. GJ43-1. NCBI lineage: Bacteria > Pseudomonadati > Pseudomonadota > Gammaproteobacteria > Vibrionales > Vibrionaceae > Vibrio > Vibrio sp. GJ43-1. The sequence continues at coordinate 2,459,256 of NZ_CM147884.1, forward strand.
GTAGAGGTTATTGAATTATTTATAGGTTAGCTCTATCCGAAACATGTAGCGCAAACCCTTGATATCCCCACGATATGTCTTCGACAACTTGAAAATCGCTTAGTGTTTCAATTCTCTCGAGGATGACTCTGATTGATGTAGGTACTGATTTTATAAACTTTGTTAAAATATCTAACTCTAACATGGATTTGGGATAATTAAGTTTGACATACTGATAGTATTCTTTTCCATATTCCTCTTCTCTGTAGTCATTTTTATAAATATCGAAATCATCAATTGCTAATGATATGTTATTCCTTCGTAAGTATTGAAGCGCTTCTTCGACACTTTCTGAATCAACATCATATATTCTTTCTGTAATTTCAAATACTAACTTCAAATTTTTTTCTTTCGCTACTCTGTCGCATTTTTCGATCATACATATAACGTCAGCATCAATTAGATTGTTTCTTTCTATATTTAAGAAAACAGTGGGTATACTTATATAGATACTATCATTATATTTCAAAGAAAAAAACAACCTACTTAACAAGTTCAAAGTTAACAACTTTGATTCATTGGGATTATCTTTTAAATTGTCAATATCGACAGTAAATCCTGATAAATTATCTATCAGGAGCTCTATTCCAACAACTTCCATGACACAATTAAATATTTTTTGATACTTGTAATGATAAGATTCTGCAATCCAGTTCGGAATATTATCATCATGGCTCTTTATGGGAAGTTTATAAATTACAGACACCCTTATATCCTTACGAAGACAACTAAAAGATTTATGTTAAAATGACTTATGTTCAACGTATTCAATGGTGACAGATAGCGGCAAACTTGTTAATTACATGTACCGTTACAAAATTGATACACCCCCTTCATAAGTCGAATGAACCAAACCAAAGCGATTAGCCAGATCACAGGAACACATACTCAGTTAGGCTTTGTTGTGTAATTCAATGGAACTAAATCGAGAACTGATCCGTACCAGCATTATCGGACACCGAGTTAAGTGAGTAAAATCACTAACGAGGTGAATCAATGTCCATTAAGAAAACGAATCGAACTCGACACACAGAGGAATTCAAAGCCGAAGCTCTGAAGCTAGCCGATTTGATAGGTGTGGCCAAATGCGTATTCCGCTGATTCCGGACACCACTAATCTCTCGCTTTTCTCTCACTCTATCTGTCCGGATTCCGCCAGTTTTCGCATCGATTCTCCTCCTAATTCTATTCGGTGGCTGTTGTGTATCAGCCGATCCAGTAATGCGTCTGCTACAGTGGCGTTTCCTATCATGGCGTACCACTCCTTCACCGATAATTGACTGATCATTATTGTGCTGCTGGTTTGGTACCGATCTTCAAGAAGTTCTAACAAGTGACTTGCATGATCTGCACTCAGCTTTTCCATACCCCGGTCATCAAGGATCAGCAGCTCTTTTTTCGCGAGTGCCTGGAGTTGTTTTTGGTATGTTCCATCCAGTCGACCCGAACTTAAGTCATCCAGTAAGCGACTCAGTCGGTGGTAGCGAATGCTATGCAGTTGTTCACACGCCTGAGTCGCTAACGCGCGCGCAACGTAAGTTTTTCCTGCCCCTGTTGGCCCCGTGATCAGAACGTTTTGTTTGTTGTGTAAATAGCCGCTGGTAAGCAGTTCGCTCATTTGGGTTCGTTTTAACCCTCGGCCTTCTTTTTAGGTGAGTTGCCTTGGCTGTCCTTCGATTCTAAGCTTGGCTTGTCTTTTTAAGCGTTGGATCTTAGCGTGGTTTCGACCCCGTATTTCACTTTCAAGTAGTAAACTGAGCCGCTCTTCGAAGCCTAACTCTGCGTAAGTGGGGAGTTGCTCTTGTTGCTGCTCGAGCGCGTTTATGGCATGTCCAAGACGTAGTGATCTTAGTTGGTCATTGATTGGGTTCATTATGCTCTCCTAGTGATAACTGTTGGGGCCGCGCACGTTACTGTGCTGGATGTCTGGCGTGACCTCTGGGGATGAAGAGAGTCGGCCTTCTCGGTGGTTTTCAAGCAAGTTTTTGATGAGCCGAAGATAAGGTTTATTCACAAGCAGCGCGTCTTTGCACGCTTGCTCAAGACGCGAGTCACCATACTTTTTAGTTAGGTTGAGCAGCCCAAGCGTACTGCGATTGGATTGAGCTGGGTGCGGTTTCGATGACAGTATGTGGTCGACGACCTTATGTGTGGCTGGCCCGATCCTTTCTCCCCAATTCAGCAGCCTTGCGGGTCGGCGTTTTTCAAGCTAGTTGTCACTACTTGACTAATTATCAAGCAGCTTCTTTTTCTGGGTTCAGGCGAACTTCTCCGATTGGTTCGCAGTTGCGTATTTTACCTGACCAACGCTCTGGTTTTGCTTGGCGATGAGCCATCAACACCTTTGCTCTTTTCCTTAAAATCTCAGCATCCTTTCCACTATGTCGCTCCGAACGTGTCACGTAGTTCAGGCGACTATGTTTATGCTCGGTGTTGTACCAGATTACAAAGCTTTCTACCCAAGAATAGCTTCGCTCAAGGCTTTCGAACCCCTTTGATGGCCAGCTTGGGACATATTTCAGCGTTCGGAACAGTGACTCAACATACGGATTATCATCGCTCACGCGAGGACGACTGTAAGATGATGTAATGCCAAGCTCCTCCATTTTTGCCTTGAACGTCAAAGATTTCATTGGCGCACCATTATCTGAGTGCAGCACCAACGCTTGATTGAAGCATTGCTCCCGCATCAGCGTGCGCTGAAGCAGCTGAGATGCCATCTCTCCGCACTCTCGGTCATAGACGTCATACCCGACGATTTTTCGACTGTAGATGTCTTCAATGAGATAAAGGTAATAATGTTGTCCACGAACACCTGAAGGTAGATACGTTATATCCCAGGTAAATACCTGATTTGGACCTGTTGCTGTGTAGCTTGTTGGTTTCGATGATTTTTTTCGGCTACGTTGACGGCCTCTACGGTTAAGTTGTCCTGCCGCTTTTAACACACGATAAAAGCTGGCTTCAGATGCAATATACTGGCCTTTACCCAGCAGTGTTGGCACTATCTGGCTTGGCGGTAAACTGGCATATTCAGGCGCATTACTCATATCAATAATATCTTGCCGCTCCTGCTCCGTGAGTTTATTAGCAGGCTCAGGTCTTAACGACGTTGGTCGCTCATCAGCTTGTACTTTACCGCGCTGATACCAGCGGCGATAAGTCCGTAAATCTATCTCGGTTTCATTGCATGCTCGCTCTAAGCGACTGCCGCTCTGACGAGCTTCATGGATGAGCGCAACGATAGTTTGCCTTTCATCGGTCGAGGTTAATCGTCCTCGGACTTTTCCCCGTAAAAGGCCCTCAGCTTTTTTCTTAACACCAACAAGGCTGCCGTTTCCGCTAACGCTTTCTCTTTAAAGCGAAGCTCTTTTTTTAATTCTTTGATTTCATGCTTATCAGCTTTGGCTTGTTTCTTTGCCTCAGCTTCACGCTCTTTTGATGACATAAACGCTTGCATGCATTCGTCGCGCCATTGCTGAACTTCTTCTGGGTACAGTCCTTTTTCACGACAGTACTGGCTTAACTCGTTTTCAGTCATAGAAAACGTCGCAGCGACAATGGCTAACTTAGTTTGGACAGACCAATGCTCTGAAGGGGTATGACTGTTTGGCACAACGTCTCCTGATTCTCGAAGTTGTTTACGCCAATAATACAGTGTCGCATCACTGATGCCTTCTTCTTTTGCTACTTCGGCCACAGAGCGAGATAACGGTGGTAACAACTTTTTCAGGATAGCTTCTTTTCTTTCTTGCGAATAACGAGACATGTTTCCTCTGTTACCGCCCCTTTGATGGGTTAATTTTTAACAGTAACAACTAGCCTGACACAAGGGGGGTGACCACTTTTGGTGCTGATGTTACTGGGCATATGTTCATCGTAGGTGCTGAGTCCGCGTTCTTTTTGGCTCGCTGCGTGCTGAGCGACTAAGTTGCCTCGGTGATAAATCTGTATCAGTTTGGAGCTGGCTTCAAGGTGCACATGTTGGCCAACGAGTTAATGCGGTACTGAGTAGTAATGCTTTTTGTATTCGATGTGGTAATCGGGACCCACTTTGACTTGCTTGAACTCGGTGTAAAGATAGCGATCCTTTGGAAGCGGGTTAAGCGCGGGTTTATCTAACGTATCGAACAACTCTTTTCGGCTTGCCTCTATTTGTTTCATCTGGCGTTGATTGAGCGAGTTCATTAGGTCGCGGATTGAGAGGTTCAACTCTTTGAAGGTATGGAATGTTTGGTGGCGAAGTCGCATCATGATCCAGCGCTCGACGATGAGTACAGCATTCTCGGCTTTTGCTTTGTCCTTTGGTTTATATGGTCGTGCGGGCATGACGGCAGTACGATAGTGATAGGCAAGCTTACGATAGCTATCGTTTAGTTTTGGTTCGTAGCGATCGGTTTTGGTGACGGCGGATTTGAGATTGTCAGGCACCAGAAGCGCAGGGACTCCCCAAAGTGCTCGAAGGCGTTTACGTACGCTTCTAACCAATGTTCTAATCTTTGGCTTTCACTCGCCTCAACATAGGTATAGTTGGATGCGATAGGTATAGTTGGATGCGCCTAAGGTTGCGACGAAGATCTGCGCTTTACGAACTTCACCGGTATCAGGGTTCACGACTGGGATGGTAGGTCCGCAGTAATCGATAAACAGCTTGTCGCCCGCGAGATGAATTTGCCGCATGCTGCGTTTTTGTTTCTTGAGCCATCGCCGATAGTGCTCACAGTACTGGCTGTAACGATAAGCGCGCTCTAGATGTTCTGCAGCATACTCCTCCCATAGCAACTGTTTTGTCATACCAGGTTGCTTTAGCTCAATAAAACACTGACTGAAGTTAAGCATGACCTTAGTGTCACTCGTCGTTTTATCTAAGTATAGCGCGTGTGTCAGCTCGGTGTCGGAGTAACTTTCAGGAAGTGGCCAACTTAGATTGTTGTATTCAAAACGCTGCAATATTTCAGAGACGGTCGAACGACTGACTTGGGCGCATGTCGCGATCTTTCTCGTCGACAAATTGCACTCATATTTGAGGCGTAATACCTCTTTAATGTTTGTCATAGATGTTCTCTTTTTAGGCACTGTCACTTACTTGCTACGTTAGATCGTCTAACAAGGATAGTGAGCTATTGATTTAAAAGAGAAAAGAAAGGGATTCCGGAGTAATCGGACAGGGTTTCCGCCAAACCGGACAGTGATTCCGGAGTTTGTGGGAATTTGGCCTGGTTTATCCCGGAAATGGTGTCCGGATTAAAACGGAATGAGTGTCCGGATAATGCCGAAATCGGTGGCCGGATTGTTCCGGAATATGCAGCCAAAGCTGCTAGACAGCTTTCTTTGCATGAATCTCAGCTCTAAGTAACAGTATTAGATCGACTTTTCACAAATGCATTTGAACAGGATAAATAAAAATGATACATCAAGATCTAGAATCTGAAGAATCTGTCGAAGACTACTCAAAACACACAATGGCTGTTGACTGGAAATCTATGGGCTACAAAAGCGTCATCAGATCTCGAAGAGACATTTTGGCAAAAGGTAAAAAGTTTTTAGACTATGGTTGTGGCCCTGGATTCTTTCCCGCTTTTCTTGAAGAAACTTATAATGTTGACATCATAGGTGTAGATATTTCTAAGGAAATGATTACCTACTGTCAAAAGGAGTACACTAATCCCAATTTAACGTTTAAAACGGTCAGTAATAACAAATTAACATACATAGCATCAAACAGTATGGACCAGGGCAAGATTATGTAATGATCCAGTTTTATTGGAGACTTTCTAAGCCGCTTTTTGCTTTTTCTGGTACATCTCATAAGGTGTGGGATAGTCTATTGCACTGTGACGTCGTTTGTAATTGTAAAACCGAATATAACTTTCCGTCTCAGTGACCACTGACTGGTGGTTAATGAATTTGAGGTGGTTTAAATGCTCTGATTTTAGAGAACGAAAGAAACGTTCCATTACTGCATTGTCCCAACAACTCCCTCTGCGGCTCATGCTTTGGGTTATATTCAGCGATTTTAACCGCTCTCTGTATGCGTGAGAGCTAAAATGGCAGCCTTGGTCAGAGTGAACGATTAACCTACTCGTTTTCGGTGATTTTTTCTTAATGGCATCATTTAATGCCGCTAATGTTAGTTGGGTATCTGGTGACTGAGATAGTGCGTATCCAACCACTTCTTTTGTCGCTAAATCTAACACACTAGCAAGGTAACTCCAGCCTTGGTGAGAGCGTATATAGGTTACGTCGGTTACCCAGCGAGTGTTATGCTCCATTGGATTAAACTGTCGTTTAAGTAGGTTAGGCGCATAAATTGATGCTTCACCAAAATCAGGATAATAGTGTTTCTTCTTAGGGAATTTGACAACAACACCCAAGCTCTTCATTAGTTTAACTACTTTAGCCAAGCTAATTGATTCACCTGTAATTTTCAGTTCATTATGTATTCTCCGTTTGCCATACGTGTAACCAGATTCATGCGCAATGTCTTTAATTTGAACACGTAATGCGGTTTCATCCGAGCGGACAACCTTCCGAGAATAGAAGCTACTGCTCGCCACCGAAAGAACACGACACAACTCAGTCACCGTAAAATACGGGTACGCCTTCTTCAACTGTCTGGCCGTGTCTAGCCTCAGTGATTTTGAATGAACAAGGCGCTCGCTTTTTTTAATATATCAATGTCTCGCTTTGCTCTGGCCAATTGTTTTTCAAGCTCTTGGATCCGCTGCTGTTCGGGGGTAAATGCTGCTCTATTTTTTGGCGTCACACCAAGCACTTCTTGTTTATATTGTCGCTTCCATCGAACAACCGCTGATGAGCAAGCCCCAGAGATCTCTTGTATCTGCTGGTTTGTATAGCCATCTTCTACCATCATTTTGGCATACTCTAGTTTTTGCTGTTCAGTAAGAGTAACTCGAACTTTTCGTGATATGGATTCTTCCTTATAAATTAGTGTCATTATAAGGCTTAGTTACTCTCCAAAAGAAGCGTACCACTACATTACCAAGCCTCTTGCCCAGCAAGGACTTGAGAAAGATAAGCTGTGTGATTTATAGAGATTTCTTAGCTGAAGATCGAGCTTGTAATTCTGCTCTTGGAACCTCTCTTCCATATCCGATAATGCTGATATACCTCTTCAGATAAAGGTGTTCGGTCAGATAGTTCCGTAACCTTTTCAATTGGTTTTAGCCTTGTAGAGAGCTATGTGGTCGTTCCCAGTTGTAGTAGTGCTGCCATTCAGATAGCAACAGATCCAGCTCTTCCAGCTCTTCCAGCCCAACACCAACATCTATAGTCGGATAAAACTCACTTTTATCTGTTTTCTGAGAGCGTTCAACTTTGCCATTCAAGTGAGGGGAACCAGGCTTGCTGGGGCGAAACTTGATGCCATAAATCATAAGTTGCTTCTGGATTTTATCGGCAAAGAATTCGCGCCCTCAGTCCGTTTGAACACGCTGGATAGGAAATGGCATTTCCTCGACTACATGTTCAATAAAATCGACTGTATTTGCTGCTGTGCGCCGAGAATAGCACCTTAGAACCCGATAACGAGAATAGTCATCAATGGCAGTGTACTGGTAGATCCTTGGCGCTATTTTACAAGTATCCATCTGAACTCTGTCACCAGGAATTGGCCGTTCGTATCTTTGGAAGTCTTTCTTGCGTCGGTAAGTTACTATCGGCTTCACGGAAGCTGCTGATAGTACTTTATGGATAGTTGCTGTGCTTAGGTGTATTTGGTGAAGCCGAATTAGTTCTGTTTGCAAACGTCGCGCCCCTAGATTACGCTTCATGCGCATTCCAAGTATCAATGCTCTCAATTCATTAGTAATTTTGCTATCTGGTGAAAAATGAGGTCGCCTGCTTTGGCTTTCCAAACCAACGATTCCATCCTGCTTATATCGATTTGCCCACTTCCGTAATGTTGGTCTGGAAATACCACAACGGCGACATACGAAGCCTGCATCACCAGATTCCTCATACACCTTTACCCACCGTAGTCTTTGTTGAATTTCTCTGTCCATAGACATCCAGTATAGTTGAAAGGATGTCTATGAATCACACACATTATGGTTCGATGCTGTCAACGCCAGTTAAATTGGGTCTTCCGCAACTAGGGTGCATAAAGTCATGCTAAAGGACTCATCACTCGACGTCTCAATAGCTCGAATCCTGCACGACCGTACATTTGACGCTTTGACATCTTCAATCGATTTACATGTCCTTCAACAACACCATTACTCCAGCGGCTAACGACAGCTTCACTGACCGCAGCTAAGTCTGCCTCCATTCCTCTAGCAACTCGCTGAAGGTCGATAAGTTCGCTATCGCTTACATCATCGAACCATCGATTTAATGACTTTCTATTCTTTGTTTTAAGTATTTTGTAGAACTCTAAAGCGAGCTTTTGTGCTGTTTTGAACTGAGGCTCTTTGGCACACATCAGATTAATAAATCGTGACGCATAGTTTTCTTCCCTCGAATTATTCTCCAAGGTGTTAACCATCGGCTGATACGAGATGCTGACGGAATGCGTGCTAGAATATTCATTGGGTAGACCTTACCTTTACGAAGCTTGAAAACAGCATCCCTCACTGTACTAACACTACCTGTAAAACCAGCTTCGCGCATTTCTTGCCATAACTGGCTTGCATTACATTGGCCGCTTTGTATTTGCTTTTCTAGCCAGTCATGCCACGAATCGATGAGCTTAGGTCTCGGTGGTTTACTTGATATTTCAGGAAAAGTTTTCGACTGTATCCATCGTCGAACAGTTACTCGTGACAGCCCTGTGACCCTTGATATTTCTCTAATACCGCTCCCTGTTTTATAAAAGTCATTCACTTGACACCATCGTTGATAACGCTTTTCCCTTTTTTGTTGCTTCAGTTGTATCGAACTCGAATTACTGGGAATTGATGGGGCTTTGTGGATCGCGGTTTGTGTTGTTACTTTGGGTGATAATTCATTCGCAACTTCTCGTATTAACGGCATATGTCTATGCATCATCCGTTCTAAAGCATCACCTATGACGCCTGAGCAAATTGAAATCCGTGAATTAAAGAAGAAGTTAGCTCTTCAGCTTGCTCAGCCAGTAATCGTTTGAGTTTAGCATTTTCCGTGGCGAGTTCTCTATCGCTGATTTTCGCGTCTTTTTCGACGGCCTTGCGCCATCTATAGATTTGAGATTCATATGAAGATAACTGTCGTGCGGCAGCTGCGACACCGACTTTGCCTGCTAACTTAAGCGCTCTGGCTTTGAATTCAGGAGCATGTTTGATTCGTGTTTTTTTAGTTGTCATTGTTCACCTCGTTAGTGATTATACTCACTTAACTCAGTGTCCAAAACTTCTGGTGCGGATCACATTAATTTATAGACTAGGTTTGCACTAGTGTTAGTTAGTAATTTGAAGTAGGCTTTTGGCATGAATCGAAAGCCAGCTGATTAACGTAACCGAACAAATTGTAAAGCATTAATTTAGTCTACGTTATCTCAACAAAAAAACACTAGGTCAAGCTCATCCAAAGGAAAAACTTAAAATTATGTGTTACTGATTTGGTATGTGTAGTAGAATCATGTATCCACTTAGCCTAGAACATTATCATGAATTTATCTGCATTAACTGCATTTGTTCTAACTGTCCAGCAAGGAAGCATTTCTAAAGCCGCCTACAAAATGGGCAAAAATCGAGTGCAGGTAAGCCAGTGGATTGCTAGCCTCGAGGAGCAGTGGAACACTGTATTGTTTGATCGTAGTAAACCTGTAATTAAACTTACTCCCTCCGGTCAAAAACTACTTTTGGTTAGTGAGCGACTATTGGCTGCGAAAGACAAACTTGATGTAGTGGCAGAGTCCCTAAATGACAGTTCAATTGATAAACTTGTGATTGGTGTTAGCTATGCGCTTCCAACAAGTTACGTAGCTTCATTAATCGATATATGTCGGTCGTTCATCCCTAGAGCTAACATTAGTGTCCTACAAAAAAGGGATGAAAGTTTATTAAAACTGATATCTGAAGAACAGCTACATATCGCCATTATAAGTTATATGCATTCATACTCCGTACCTACTAGCACACGTTACGCGTGCTATTACGAATGTACTACGGTGTGTAATCCGGAACACCCTCTCGCGCATTTAGATTCAGTTACAACCAATGACTTACTTGATCATTTTTTTATCTCTATGCCTATGGAAGACTCTTTAAAACTTTGGGAGCTTCCGGGGGTTACGAGACGAATTGAGGTTGATAATCTTATGTTAATCAAAGATCTAGTTCTTTCCGGGAGTGGCTTTGCAGCCTTGCCTATTTGGTTAATTGACAAAGAGGTGAAGCGCGGTAAGTTAGTGGAGATCAATCACCCTGATGCAAAAATACAAGATAAAATAGGGATAATAGCTTCAACTGAAATTATCAATATCGGGTTAGAAAAGGAACTCTACAATGAGATTTATAGTTGGAGAGAAAGAGATTTTTTCTCTCCAACTATAAATCTTAGCTGATGATCATAGACTGAACCTTAAGTCTCAAGGTAAGCGCCTCATAAACCCCACATTCTAATCGCCAAGCACGGATAATAAGATCAAATCTCCAACCAAGAGGAGATTTTAAAATGGCAAAACGACGTTCTAACCAGGAATGGCAGGCTCTTTTTCAACAGTATGAAAGCAGCAATATGACTCAACGCGTTTTCTGCGAGCAGCACGGACTGAGTTTATCAACGTTCTTCGCAAAACGGCGTCAACTTCAAACCTCAGCCCTACCAACGCCAGTTGGATTTGTCAGAGCTGAAGTCGTCGAAAAGACAACGAAGTATCAGGCTCAAATCGCAACGGCCAACATGACACTTCTCGTCAATGATGTTGAGCTGAGTATTCCTCAAGGCACGCCTGCGGCCTATCTGGCAGAGCTTATTGGTGCGCTATCATGAAACGTATGCTGAGCGCTCCTGAGATTTACCTCTATCGTGAAAGCGTCGATTTTAGAAAGTCCATCAACGGCCTCGCGGCGATTATCGAAAGTGACACCGATTTGCCTTTGGGGAGTGGCGCACTGTTCTTGTTTACCAACAAACAGCGCGACAAAATCAAAGTATTGTATTGGGATAAAACAGGCTTCGCCCTTTGGTATAAACGACTCGAAAAAGCCAAGTACAAGTGGCCTACAAAAGAGAAAAATGAAGTGTTTACCCTGACGCAATTCGAGCTTGATAGACTGCTTTCTGGCTTCACGATTATCGGCCATAAACCCGTTCGAATAAACGATTTCACAATGACTTGAACGATATTATAGCCTTATTCACCGCGCGTTAACGACATGATTTTAGTATAATAAATGTCATGAAAAAAACGCCAGATATCAATCCAGAAAGTCAAAGTGTTGCTGAGCTACAAGCGATGGTGAAAGCACTGATGTCAGAGAAAAGCGAGTGGAAACAAGAGCGCCAATCGCTACTTGAGCAACTCAAACTTGCCTTCGACCGCCAATTCGCGAAACGTTCGGAGGCGTTAAAGCCTTACGATGAATCTCAAGGTGACCTCTTCAACGAAGTGGAATGTGAAGCCGCTAAAGAAGAAGAGGTTGAGGTGACGACCACTACCACAACGAAGAAACGTGGTAAACGTAAGCCACTTCCCAAGACCTTACCTCGTGAGATTATCGAACTCGATGTAGACGACCATGAAAAGCAATGCGCTTGCTGCAAGCAGAGCCTGCATAAAATCGGTGAAGACCGCAGTGAAAAGCTGGAGTTCTCACCAGCGGTACTCAAAGTGCTGGAATATGTTCGTCCTAAGTATGCTTGCCGCCAGTGCGAGCAAACAGAGGACAATAACCGCATCGTTCAAAAGCCAGCGCCGCAAAGCATTATCCCTAAGAGCTTCGCGACAGAAAGCTTGCTTGCCAATATCATCCTTGGCAAATACCAATACGCAATGCCGCTGTATCGGCAAGAGTCGCTGTTTACCCAATCGGGTATCGAACTATCACGAACCACCATGGCAAGGTGGATTATTCAAGTCAGTGAGAAGTTCGTACCGCTGTATGCGGTCTTGAAAAGGCACCTACTAGAACAAGTGGTGGTTCAGGCGGATGAAACGCCGCTCAATGTACTTATGGAAGATAAACAGTGTTACATGTGGCTCTACTGCTCGGGCGCAGACTCGCCAGATGCCGCACTTCCCAATGTGAAAAACATCGCCTTGTACGACTATCAAAACAGTCGCGCGAGGGCGTGCCCTGCTGCCTTTTTAGGGGATTATAGTGGTTATCTGCAAACCGATGGCTATGGTGCCTATGACGGTCTTCCCCACGTGACCAATGTCGGCTGCTTGGCGCATGCACGGCGTAAGTTCATGGATGCTAAGAAGCTTCAAGGAAAAGGCAAGTCAGGAAAAGCGGATAAAGCACTGGCTAAAATCCAAAAGCTCTATGGAATAGAATCACGCTTGAAAGGCATCTCTGCCGAAAAACGAAAAGCAGGGCGGCAGATACACGCCAAACCGATACTGGATGAGTTTTACGAATGGATGACAACTCAGAAAGTGATAGGCTCTAGCGTACTGGGTAAAGCGATAAAGTACACACTTGGGCAATGGCCGAAGCTCATTCGCTATATCGACGATGGCCACTTATCTCTCGACAATAATCGCGCTGAACGCACAATTAAGCCACTGGTCATTGGCAGGAAAAATTCTTATGACCTTTTTCAAGTTTTTCGACAAAGCCTCTCTCTCCTCTGTGAGACGAGGCATGTTTTCAACGCTGAAATTGCCTGAAAGTGAATCAGCAATTACTTGGGTTATACACACTCTTATTCGGGGATCTTTAGCCCCAACATGGTTTTCGTAATGAGTTTACCTCTATCTGGCTGCTAGTATCTGACCAAGTGGTCGACTTAAATTCTTGACGAGGATTACTCACCTTGAGCTTCTTCACTTTCAGGCAAATTTTATGCTCTCTGGCTCTGTGTAGTTACTGCAATATCCCACATAAAGCCAAGCAACTCTCTTGCGACAGCAGTAATGGCGACTTGTGATTTCTTTCCCTTAGCAACTAAGCTCCGGTAGCGAAAGCACAGCCTTTGCTGGGCCTTCCAAGAAATATCTTTGGCCGCTTGGCAGACGCTGTCGGGACGGTAAGTCACTAGCCAGTTACCGACCTTCGCATTATTTCTATAAGCCCATGCTGCCTCATACAGCAGCCGTCTTAACTCAACATTACCAGCTTTAGTAATTCCGGATTTCCGAGTGGTATTACCACTAGAGTGCTCACCAGGTATTAGGCTAAGGAATGCCATAATTTGCTTTGGATTACTAAATCGTGAAAAGTCTCCGAGCTCAGCAACTACAGAGATAGCGATAGTACGCCCAACACCTTTAAAAGCTTGTAGTTGATTGACGAGGTTGTATAAAGACCAGTTGGGGAGTAATCGATCAATTTCTTGGTCTAGTTGCTCTATTCGATTTTCTATTTGCTCTAAGCTCTGTCGATAATGCTCGTATGCAATTTGCTGGGAAGCGATAGGGAAAGATTGATTTGCGAGCCATACTCGATGGCGAACGGTCCACATTTTTTTCTCGTAACGCTTTCCTGTTCTCAGAAGAATACTCTGGATACGTTGCTTAGCAACCTTGATATCTTTTTTTGCACAGCTTCTAGCTCTAACTAGGTCACGCATAGCTTCATGTGTCATGTCGGGAACCCAGACATCAACCAACTCACCCGCTCTTAATAGTCGAGCGAGAGCAACAGCATCTCGATGATCATTTTTGATCTTGTTGGTTGATATCTTAGGAATTCTAGAAGGGGCCACAACAGTACAATCTATATTCATGCTGAGCAGCAATCGATATAGGCCATAACCAGTAGGCCCTGCTTCGTAACAGACAAGAATTGAACCGTGGAGCTTGATGAGCTTCTTCATTAGCCGAATGACGGAGTCTTTTGCTGAAGAAATATTCCCATAGAATCGAACTTCCCTTGTCGTTCCGGGTTTGCAACCGCAACGGCAATAGTGTCCTTGTGTACATCGAGCCCAATGTAAGCAGAATAGTTGGCAGATTTCATATTGATGACCTCCAAAAACGCACTATAGGAAAGTCTTAGTATATAAGGTCATACCATCTGGTTATTCTCGGCTACTCAAAATGGTGCTGACGCGAGCGCGATGCTTTACAGCATCGTCGAAACCGCGAAAGCCAACGGCCTTATCCTCTACGACTACATGGTCAAGTGCATGAAAGAGTTGGCGAAAGCAGAGCCAGATATCGATGCGCTCCTACCTTGGAACTTCAAACATTAGTAATATCGCCCCGTGGGTTCATGGGGCGTTTACGTTAAAGTCATTACTTCTTTTAGTTTGATTAATCTCATGATGAATTCCGGTTAGTTCAACTCATGAGATAACGAGAATGTGCATTTGTTTACTCCACTGCGTAAATCACCAGACTCCAACTTTTTTAACCACACATTATCTTTCTGAAGCCAGCTAGTCGTAGGCTTCCATTTATTTATGCACTTTTCTTAAATCAAACTAAGCAGGAGGCACTTATGCCGTTTGTTTTTATTGCTGGCTTTATCGTTGGCGCAGGCTTGTACCACATCAACAAGGAGGCGAATAGTGAATCCCCACCAACCTACTAAGGCGCTAATCGAGTTGTTCATCTATGGCGTTGTGAGCGGTTACAACTGGGCTAAACGACAAGATAAACAGCAACCATAACCTAAAGCGGCCCAGCGTGGTTGGGCCGCTTCTATGGGGAAGGATTCCATTATTTTTTAGCTACATATTACTTGGATGCACATACCTTTAACGCACAGAAGGAAAGTACATGCATTCAAATCATTACACGCCAAACGAGCCCACAGAGCTTCGTCAAATCCTAGAGGCCGCAGCAACTATGCTCGCGGCCAAGTATTCTCGGGCAGGTTCATTCACAAGTCCAGAAAACACTAAGCAATATCTACAGATGAAACTGGCGCATTACGACAGAGAAGTGTTTGCCGTGATGTTTCTTGATAATCAAAACCAGTTGATTGAATACAAAGAGATGTTCTTTGGCACCATTGATGCTGCTAGCGTCTATCCAAGAGAAGTCGTTAAAGAAGGATTACTACTCAACTCGGCTGCGGTGATCTTTGGTCATAACCACCCATCGGGTGATGCAACTCCGTCACAAGCTGATAGGCGCATTACAGAGCGTTTAAAGGATGCTTTAGCACTCGTTGATGTGCGAGTGCTTGACCACATTGTTGTGGGTAGTGACTGTGTGTCTTTTGCTGAGAGAGGTTGGTTATGAATAGTGTTATCAAACGTAATTTCAAACTCGACCTATTCCACCAGCTTGTCGAGCTCTTAATTGAGCAATATGACATTCCCACAGAGACAAAACAAATGGCGCTTAACCTTAAGGTCGCAAGCTTCTACAGCAACCGAAACGGGATACAACCCATAGAGATACAGCTTGAACGAGCTAATCCTAATGAACCTTGGGAGGTGCGATTCATCGCTTCGTTTGATTACCCCACACCAGAAGCTGAGAGCGTTGAAGTATCTCTATATTTTAACTTCAAACACCAATGGTTCTATCAACCAGACATCCAACGATGCGAGCTCAACAGACCTGAGGTACATTCGCTCTTCATTAGCTGGCTCAAGGTATTCATCAATCACCTAAAGGCATCACAGTTCGATACACAGACATTAACTATCGTCAGTCGATTCAAGTAGCAGCTCCTTCCTAACTTCAACCATCCCGATCATATTCGATTCAAACCAATCTCAGATACATATCATCCAATCGAATAGATAACTATTGAAAGGAGAAGACCATGAAACCACAAACACTGACCATCACAGCGCCATACTCCTCCGTATCTCAAAAACTCAAAAACTTGTTGAAAAGCAAAATAGAGACCTTCTGGAAACAGAACCCAACCAAGAGGGAATGTGAAAGC
Organism: Vibrio sp. GJ43-1; assembly: GCF_055808835.1. Taxonomy (NCBI): domain Bacteria; kingdom Pseudomonadati; phylum Pseudomonadota; class Gammaproteobacteria; order Vibrionales; family Vibrionaceae; genus Vibrio; species Vibrio sp. GJ43-1. Next base: position 2,475,254 of record NZ_CM147884.1, read on the forward strand.
CTCACCATTAACTTTCGAGATGTCAGTTACAGTGCTGACGCTGGTGGATACCACCCAGTAGAAATCATGCTTTTGAAAGAAGAGGAGAGCCAGTATCAAATCCAATACCTCACTGACTTTGCTTACATGGGCAACGTTTACCCAGAGCTAGAGCGTAATGTGGATTTTGATATTGCTAACGGACAAACGTTCATTGCCCCTATGGGATGGCAAAGCTGCCACGATAAGTCCATTGTGGGGCTCTACTCTCTCTGGGAAAGTAACTTTCTCGCTTACTTACAAATGGGAGCCTATGACGAGATTAAAATATCGATAAGCTAAAGACGCCATCGGTCAGATAGTGACGCACCCATCGTTAGGATGATTACCACTCTATCAAGTAACCACCAGCAGCGACCTAACCATGACAACAAGGGATAAAGCCAGTACCACAGAGCAATTATCATTGGTGTTTGAGTTATATCGACGTATACCACAAGGTCGAAAGGTGACGGCTAAGCAGCTTCAGGCAGAGTTAGTGGATGCAGGGATGTATCGAGGCATCAGAAGCGTACAACGTAATCTCGATGTTATCGTCGATTATTTTGATGTCGATAAAGACACTCGAAGTAAACCTTTTGGTTACAGTCGCGGAATGTACAGCCAACCAACCTTAGGCGCGAGAGAACTTGTCCTGCTACAGCTCGCCAAAGCAACCATTAGCCAGCAACTCCCACCATCCTTAGAGTACGCCATTGATTTTGCATTCAGTCTGTTACGAGCCCAACCTCGCTCCTATGCAGGAATGAGACCACCACGAGGAGACACAAGCAAAGCACATGCAGTGATTGATGAACTAAACGCACCAAAAGCACTAGGGGATTTTTTCGAGCCCATTTCAGTGGCACTGGTTCATCAAAAACAAATCACGCTTACCCTTACATCCGGTGAGCAGATAGACCAAATCTCACCTGTCGGTATTACGACCACCTCAAGTGAGCTTTATCTCATCTATCAAAACACCCTCAACGATTACGACGACCTTCCTTTAACCTGTATTGCTAAGCTTAAAGTACTGACCTTCCATTTTGATTACCCATCAGACTTTCAATTACAGCAGTATCAACTCAAATCAGAGCTTAAGCGCTCAATACAACAACTAGACAATGTCACTCAATTGATTGCATCGGACAGATAGTGACGCAAGCAGTGATACCTTACCTCTGTTTCACAAATTCAATGGGATCCACAGGGTACTTACTCCCTTTCATGTTCCGTTGTGCCATAGCGTAATCAGTGTAAAGCATGGGGCACTAATCTTACTTCAACTCCATTAGGTTAGTGTGCAAGGCAGAACTGTACTTTACGATTGATTGTGCCATTAACCGCTTCTAGCTAAGGCGAACAGTGTTAAGGGGGACGGCCGCCCCCTTAGTATGGTCATATCGAAACCACCTAATCTGAAACGCATATTATACAAGAAAAACCCCATATCTAGACTATTTGCGTTTATCTCACCTGTCGTCACTTCGTTGAGTTTTACCTAACTAACACATACATCTCAATTGGAGAATTATCATGAAATCAATCATTACTAAAATCATCACACTAGCTGCTTTAACCATCTCAATGAACGTGAATGCTGGCAGCGCTATTAATGCGCTCAGTGTCGAATCGATTAAAGCCACTCTTACAGCTGAGCAGATTCAACAATCCCTCAACCAGTGGAAAGAGAACCAACTAAAACAAGTTGAATCACGCGCTCAGAACATCTCTGATAGAGCGCCTATTGAGGCAAGGCGAGAATTAGTGAAGTCTCAAATAGAGCAAGAATACAAACAGACAGCGAAAGCCTTAGGCTTGTAGCTTGTTAATGATTAGGAAGGGAGCGTAACGCTCCTTTTTTGCTTCAATACGAAGCGAAAGGGTTAACTTACCATCGAGCTCGATTTCAACATAGAGAGCAGATGTTTTTAGCACCTTGCGTTTTAGCACATCGAGAAGTGAAAAGCATCCAAGTTCCCATTTTAGCAATTTGGGAACTTGCCAGCCCTTATGGAACAAGGCTTTTAGTTTCAGGCTTGCTTTGAAGTTCCTCTTATCATCATTTTCATCGAAAAAAGGAAGCTGCATTATGGCAGAAGTTCAAGCGGTGAAAAACCGTGACACTATCCAGCTCATCGGCCACCTATTAGAAATACGGCATAGTAAGCAAATGTCAGATATCTGGAATGTGGGTATTAATCTCGCTTTACGGATTTCTGATTTGTTGGCGATTAAGTTTAGCGACATAGAAGAAGACCGTTTAACCATCCGTGAATCTAAAACGGGGAAAGTCGCACAGATAGCACTAAACCCAAGAAGTTTAGAAATCATCCACCGCATTAAAAAGGAGAATCCACACCACATCTATTTATTTCAGTCCTATCGAAACCAACAAGCCATCAACAAAGCTGCCAGCCCATTGAGTCGTCGAGCTGTTAGCCAAGCGTTTTCTTCGATTGGTGAAGAGATTAGTTTTCCGTTGGGGACTCACTCAATGCGAAAGACCAGAGGCTACCACTTATACAAAAGCACCAAAGATATTGCACGAGTGATGCGAATGCTTCGCCATAGCTCCGAAGGTGTCACGCTGCGCTACATTGGCGTGACACAAGATGACATTGATAATGACTTTAGGGAGTTAGTATTATGAACAACGAAATGAATAATGTTAAGCCCGAATTCAACTGCGAAGTGCGACACTCGCCAATATCAAGCAGCCAATGCCATTTCTTTAAAGACAATCGCTGGTTGCTTGAAGTCTAAACATTTTTTCGGTCGATAATTTATCCGCGATAAAGCAAATTCAATATCGCTGTCTGTTACCGTTGTTAAGTCGGTTCCCTTCTTCACATATTGTCTTAAAAGGCCGTTAGCATTCTCATTGGCCCCACGCTCCCAAGAACTATAAGGGTGGGCAAAGTACACATCAGCCTCCAACTCCTTTGCGATGGTTTCATGACCAGCAAACTCTCGTCCGTTATCTGCTGTGATGGTATGGACATGCTCCTTGTAAGGCATGAGTAGTTCTATGGTTGCTTTGGTGACATCATCCGCTGACTTGGATGGCACTTTCTTCACCACGTAAAATCGTGTTTTACGCTCTAAAATAGTCACCATAGCCCCAGTGCCATGCTTACCTAATACGGTGTCGATTTCCCAATCACCAAATCGCTCCTTACTGTCAACGATGCTTGGTCTATCATCGATAGAAACAGCATTTTTGATCGCTGGCGCTTTCTCTTTTTTACCGCGACGGTACCGCTTGTGACCCTGCCTCAAGTGGCGATATAACTTGCCACCTAAACGTTTATCCTGTGCAACAAATCGGTAGATCCACTCATGGCTTACACCGACCCCGACCTTAGTCAATACACTGGAAATCTGCTCTGGACTCCAATCTACTTCTAAAAGGAGGCGGATAAAATCAACTCGCTCCTGAGGTATTCTGTATTTACGCGCTGATGTGCGTTTTTTGATTGATAACACCTGAGCTTCGTTTGGGCAATAATGACTGCATTTGCTGCCGCGTTTAAGCTCCCGATAAACCGTAGAGCGATGGCACTGAACGGTTTTAGCAATTTCAGAAACTGAAATCCCTCGTTCCAAAAGAGCAGAAATCTGGTATCTTCTGCCTTCGGTCAACTGCTGATAATTCATGGTAGTACTGCTTGTTTCTTTGGCGAGAAGAGCGTACCACTTTCAGCAGTTGGCTTCCTCTTCTACACCTTTCCATGAATGTCGCACTTATTATCTGAAATCGGGAGCAACCACCAACTACTAGTCGCCTTATGCGATTAAAAGAGGTGATTCAGATTACGGGTATATCACGGTCTTCACTTTACAAGTATCTCAACGAAGGGAAATTTCCGCCCCCGTATCATTAGGCGCTCGCTTTGTTGCTTGGGTAGATCATGAAATTCAATCGTGGATAACAACAAAAATGAAACAACGAAACAATAAAGCAATCCAATGTCTATAGTTTGACTTCCCAAAGAGGTTATTTGATACCTCTTTTTTTCACTGACTCATATATATACCATAAATACTCTACAGAAAGTTAACTCTTACTCGTCCCGTAAAAACGCACCCTAGCATTACCACCATAAGGCTTTGTTTTTAACTTCGCCAAATAACTTAACCTAAACATTACAGCATAAAAAGTGTCATAAAATGAGGAGGAGTTCTTATTTAATTCATATACTGGATTTTTCTTTGGAATATGAACCAACCCCTTCACATCATTCACTTTACATTTCATTGCACTCGCCCAAGCCTCTGAAATACGATTAATGGTATTATTTCTAGTACTACCAACCTTTCCAAACCCTTTATACACATTGTAATTTAGAACTAGAGCGACATGGTAATGCCAACCTTCGTTACCACTCAACTCTTTCACCCATACGTAGTTAATATTGCAATTAACTTTACGATGCCTATTTTTACTTTTTTCTTCTTAAGTCATACTTAATTTTAAAACGAAGAGAATCAAAAACTTCGATATTATCTCAGTAGGTCCTGAGTAACCTTTAGGAAACTTCAGCTCAAAGCGCATAACAAGAAGACGGTTATGATCAGACAAAGATTTAGCCATCATTAGTTCATTCGCCATTAATATTCTTTGTATTAATGGACCATGTTTATATATCACACGGTAACCATTGAACACTCCTATTTTAATTAAATTCATTTCAACTTAACACCTATTATTTAAAACAAGCAATAACAACATCTACTTCACTTCATTCTTAAGGAATGAATAATAAAACATCCATAATAACAAAAGATATATATATTACTATAACCGACAAGAAAATCTGGCTTAACCAACAGCTAAACTAGGGAATAGATAGATACCTATTTATTGTTTTTAGGTTTAACTTAGTGGTTTTTACTAACTTATTACTCTGGACTTATGCAAAAACTGCCCTACTTATATTTCTATATTTTTCACTTATTAACCCGGCATTATTACGTCGGTAATTAGCAAGATAATGTAAATCAAGAATATGATTTCAATCCCAAATCAAGAATAAGTTTAGCCTCATCATATTGATAGTTAGGAAAGAGATCGACGACCCTTGTCTTTGGTTTAATCATAATTTCACTTAATATATAATTGGGTTTTAGATACTCTAATGCTTGTTCTAGATTTTTTTTGTTTCTTGTCCCATATGGCCCAAATTGAAAAATATCATTTCGTTTAATATATCTAATACCTGAATTTGAAAGCGTCATAAACCATTGCATTAAATTATGGGCATCTACTGCACACTTCGGAGGCGCAGAAAAAACTTTCACAAACTGACCAGAGAAATAACTTATTAAATTAATTGATTCGATGAGTGTCGTCGAAGAAATTTCATCATTTAAGTCGCCATCAAAGCAATGAATTAAAGCCGCTAACCTTGCAATATTTTCTGGTAACTTTGAGGCATGATCTGCAACTTGCTGAAAGATACCGTTAGGTCTCATCTTTACTTCAATATCGTTGTAAACATCCTGCCATATTTTTTTAGCTTCATTGGAGAATCGAACGATTTTTCTATTGGTGTAATCAGAAATATCTTGGGATTCCGATAGCCAATGATAAAGCTTATCGTTAGAAAGCCTGTATACGCATACCGTGAGTAACCTATCCCTGTAGACTGTCTAAAGCCGATATTGGATGATGGCGCACAAACAAGAAGACGAGCCAAGAATCCGTTACCACGCACACTATCCTTTGATTTTTTTATAAAGCGATCTAGCGCACTTGATTGAGTCATTATATGAACGGTTAACCGAGCGCTTTCTACCGTATATGATCCTGTTGTTTTCCTATTGACAGTAACATCATCACCACTCCAAATTGCATTTAGGCTAGCCGTTTGCGACATCGCTCGGCTGTTAAGTAACACTCCCCCTTCACTAGACCCAAGAAAAGCATTCGGAACATTCTCACTGAGACCACTCAGCAATGCTTCAATAGTACTATCTTCATATGTGAGCAAATTGAGTTTTGGTTTAATTGGTTTTTTTTCTTCAAGTTCGAGTAACTGCTTTGCCATTGACTCACATTCAAGTTCATCATCTAAATTGACTAACTTTTTTATACGAGCGACTTTTTTTTCATGTAACTCAAGTTGAATCTGGTACCTATCTAATTGTGTTTGGTAACATTCAATATTTTCTTTTTGAAACGATTTGATTCCTTTTGTGAATAGATTCTCTACCGATGATTTACGCTCTCCTGATTCTGCAATCGTTAACCCCATTAGTGAGACAGGGCTTATTTTCCCCGTTGGTATTTCTACATCAATAACGCCTTGCAATGCAAGTGACACGGAACTGATAGCTGTCATATAGACAATCGAATCAGGCGCTTGCGTGATAAATTTAGCCTCCATATAGGCTTTAGTGATTAATGATGACGGAGAAACAATGGGAAAGATCTCCGACGAAATTGGAAATTGATTTAACATGCACACTCCTATCGATAACGACATTAAATGATCAAATATTGATACCCGCCTCTCTAATCACGCCCTGCGATAGAGTTATTTCTCATCAAATTTAACCAAGTTTGCATATCCCATCAACCAACCTACCGCTCTTGCGCCTAGTTTGATTTTCTGAGGAAATGAAGGGTCAAAACGTTTTGATGAAGGGTTTTGTTTGTCATAGATAGTCGATCGCGAAAGGCCCGTCATCAACATGACATCTTTGAGTCGAAGAATTTGGTTTGAACGAAGTTCTGAGTGAGTAGATAACATTTATAGCTCCTTAGCTGATTTAAGGTGCCATTAAACATTAAGGGACGAAGTTACCAAAAGGAGTGGCGTTGAATTTTGAGCATAAAAACTCATCCTAGCCCTTTATACAAAAGGGCTGTGACTCTTTTAACATTTTACATGTTTGTACTTATCTGGCCTGATAATCAATTCTATTGAACGAATATACGCGTCATTTGTTTCAATAGCGTCATGTAGTTCGTCTAAAACATTTTCCGTTATTGCTTTTACTTTTGCCTTGCTTAGCTTAGTTTCTGGTAGCCAGTGGTGGCTATAAACTTCTTTTACACGATTAAAGTTCTTCCCGTCTCTGTCTTTAATCAAAAAGGCACCAGCCTCATACCATCCTTTCGCTTTAAAGCTTTTGGAATGGCCTGATAGATAGCTTGCACGACCTCCTGAACCAGCGGGTAAGTTTTTAACACACAGATCATACCCACACCTCGACAGTTCTAATAGTGCGGTAGATGCATGATATTCTGGTTCCAGGTGATATGCACTTAGTTGGTAATCTTCCTCGTTGAACACCAGCGTTGAAGCGTCACTTTCTCTAATAACGACTTCTAACACGCTCACTGATAAATCGAGTTCACTTCCTATTGGAAAGTTAAAATCATTGTTACTACGTGTTGCTTTATCACAAAGTACAAAATGCGAATTACTCATCCTACTTTTGATTTTCTGCATTATGGGATGATCATTATTGTTCCCAAGCTTAAAGTCATAAGGAGGAACAGGTATTGACTCATTTAAGGCAAAGTGTTGCTCTTTTTCATCAAAAGCAACTACACCTTTGAATTGATCAGTCGTAATATTTTCAGAAGCTAAAAGCTTTTTCGTATCGCTTTCTGTTACTTGTAGATATTCAACACCGTCAACTAATGTCGATGCACCTAAAAGAAGTGTATTAATTTTGGGTTGATTTACGCGCGAGAGATATTCACCTTCCAAAAGATGATGCATGAGCATGATTTTTCTAGAGTAATCACTTTCGCTTAAAACAACATCTTGCCTTGTCAGTCTATCCAGTTCCTTGTCGATGGCCCATACGTTGTAACCATCAGGTACTTTAACTAACAGCGGAATACCAATATCAAGACACTTTTGCAGCTTAACTTTCATTGACACTTTTGTGTCAATGTCACTTAACTTATAGAAAATTTTGTTGCTCAATCTCAAACCATCATCCTTGTGAGCTAGCGATAAAGAGGGCTATTAATGCTATTAATAGCAAAAATAGCAGGGTAAATAACCCAACATTTGAACATGACTCATTCCACCCTATCTATCAAGTTAAACTTTCTCGCTGCAAACTAACCTAGATTGATAATGTTATTGGTAATGCTCAAACTACCTTTGGATGCATTCTCTATATGATTCGACCACCAGGTCATCAGTTCTGATCGATGTTTTAGGTACTCTGATCGGTTATACGCTTTACGTACAGCATTTTTGTCAACATGGGCTAATGCAGCTTCAATAACATCTGGATTAAATTCTTGTTCATTAAGCGTTGTACTTGCTAATGCTCTAAAGCCGTGAGCAACCAACTTATTTTGATACCCAATACGGCGAAGTACTTTATTTACAGTCTCAGTATGAATATGTTTTTTGGGATCGCGATTGGAAGGGAATAAATATGTGCTATAAGGTCGTTTAAATCGTTCTAAGATGCTCAGTATCGCGAATGACTGCTCTGTAAGTGGAACTGTATGTTCACGTTTCATTTTCATACGCTCTGCTGGAATAACCCATAGTTTTTTATCTAGATCAATCTCAGACCATTCAGCTTTAGCCGCTTCATTTGAACGTGTCATCGTATGTAATTGCCATTCAATTAAAGCACGTGTCACTACTTGTAAGTTGGAAGCATTCAATGTGCGCATCAGCTCGGGTAGTTCATCAGGCTTTATAGTCGCCATATGTTTAACTACAGGCTTTTCAAATGCTGCTCTAATACCACTCAATGGGTTTGCATGAATAAGACTTAGGTATTGACCGCAAAAGTCATGACTTCATTTAAACGCTGGGCTAAACGCCTAACTGTCTCTAGATTTCCTGATTTTGCGACATTTTTCAAAACTGCAATTACGATTGGTGCTGTCAGGCTAGATATTGGATACTTACCTAGTGAAGGAAAGATATGTAGATTTAAAGATCTCCAGATGTCCTTAGCGTAACCCTCCGTGATCGATGACTTCTTGATAGTAAACCAATTTTCAGTCACAGCCTGTAGAGTGTTACTGTATTGATCTTGTTGTTTAAGCCTTTGTTCATCTTTATAAACTTTGGGGTCAACGTGTTGCGCAAGTAGCTCTCTGGCTTGTTTTCTTTTCTCTCTTGCTTGAGCCAAAGAAACTTCAGGATAAACACCAAAACCAAGGTTTGTACGATTCTTCGTGAAAGGCTTAATGTATTTAAAGACCCACGTTTTCGAACCAGAGGGCTTGATTTTAAGCTGTAAGCCATCACCATCAGATAAAGTATATTCTTTCTCTGAAGCCTTAGCCTGCTTGACTTGAGTGTTAGTTAAGGGTGCTATTTTCTTTGCCATGATGTACCACCGAAAAAGCCAGCCGTGGCACAAGCCGATGTACCACTGATTCATTAATGGTACATTAGAAAAGACTGGTGGTACATTAGGTAGTACAAAAAGTGTCGGATGAAAAAGAGCGATATTGGACTTTAAAACACCCTAACTCATTGATTTCCTATATTTCAGATAAGAAAAAGACGCTCTAGAGCGTCTTTAAACTTGAATGTGGCGGTGAGTGAGAGATTCGAACTCTCGGTACGTTGCCGTACACACACTTTCCAGGCGTGCTCCTTCAGCCACTCGGACAACTCACCGTTTTGTTTGTCAGCCTTGCTGGCCAACGAGCGCTAATTTAATGATTATCCGTGCCTTGGTCAACCCTAAACTTGGAAAAAAGCGCTCTTTTTTAATTGTTTGCCTACTTTCTGTTTAATTCGATCAAATGTTCGGCGATTACGCGCCGTGGTAGTAACCCGGTACGCGGAACCAACGTCGGCAGTAATCTAAGAAGTAACCGTACAGTACGCCCATTCCACAAGACACCAACGCATTACTCGATACCGCGGTAATGATTTGCTCGGTGGATGCGCCAACTGTCAACAAAATCGCGGCGTACACTGGCGATTGGAATGCCACGTAAGCGATAAGGTCAGCGGTGGCTTTCATAAAGCCTGAATTCGATACTTTGGCACCTTGCTTTAATGCCCAATCGCGAAACAAGCCGTATGGCATGGCGATGGCAATATTAACGGGGATAGACAGTAAACGCGATGCTAGCGATTGTTCAAACGTCATACCCGACACAAGCACTTCAATAAGCATGCCCGACACAAAACAAAATACAACCATAGCAAACGTATCTGCTGCTGCGTTGCGAAGACAAAATGGAGCTTTAGGTTTCACCGCTTCTTTCCTACAGAATAATTACCTAATAAATTCAGGCACAACCAAACCAATAAACTAGACATAAATAGCATACTAGCAATTCACGCTATTAAACCACCAATTTATTAGTTTTACATTCCGTATTTAAAGTTAAATGGTAAATTAATCACCAATAACTAAGGGTTAGTCAGATTAAAGCACTAGATTACGTAATTTTACTACATAATAGTGGTTTCCAACCTACAATCAGGCAGTTGGCGCGATGGTTTGGTAACTTAAATACCAGAAAGGGCGTTGCTTCCCGTATGATATTTGTGTGTTATCTCGTCATCAGCGGCTAGCAGCACGTCATTTATGTTTATGACGCGTTATCTATAAAAAGAGAAAGGAATAGCAAGCGCACATATAAGCCTAGGAGCACCGCTAGAGGTTCGCCCTCTAGCGGATAATGGTTAGTTTGAAGTTTGGGAGGTTTGAGTTCAGGAGGCTGGTGAGTGCGTCGTGCTCTGGTATTGAAATAGCTTACCAGCGTACTGATACAGCGCATCATCTAATACGCGCTCGTCGATAGGTTTTGCCACGATAAAGTCTGCGCCTGCCGCTAACATGCGCTCTCGGGTTTCTTTAAAGACGTCTGCGGTACAGCCAAAGATGGGTATGTCTTTTTCTGGGCCATCCATATGGCGGATCTCAGAAATAGAGGCCACACCATCCATTACTGGCATGTGGTTATCCATTAACACTAAATCATACTGGCGTTCGGTAATGGCCGACAGTGCCAGCTCTCCGTTCTCTACGCTATGGGTGGTAAAGCCTTTTCTGCGCATGAAAGTCTCGATAATGATGGTATTGGTGCGGTTGTCTTCCACTATCAACACATTCAACCCGCGGTAATCGAGCTTTCTTTCAACATGAATGGCTGAAGCTTGTGGCTCGCAGCAATCCAGCTGCAAGGTAATATCAAATTGTGTTCCCTGCCCCTCTTGGCTGGTGAGGACGATATCACCATCCATACCGCCAACAATTTCCCGAACAATTGCCAGCCCAAGCCCTGTACCACCAAATCGGCGTGTCGTACTGGATTCTGCTTGTTCAAAGGGTTTGAATATTCGCGATTGCGCGTGATCTGAAATACCAATGCCTGTATCTTTGACTCTAATTTTGAGTTGGTTTTTGTCGTTTTTAGTCACTTCACTAAAGTACACGTCCACCTGGCCTTCGGATGTAAACTTCACAGCATTATTTAAAAGGTTAAACAGCACTTGTCTTAAGCGCGCTTTATCACCTTCATACCAACGTGATTCATCGACGTCAGAATGTACATTAAATATCAGCCCTTTTTCATTACACAAGGTGTGGTACACACTGTGAATGCTGCCAATGATAGAACTAAGCGGAAACGGGCTTTTCTCTAGCTCAAGATGGCCTTGTTCAATTTTGGAGTAGTCGAGTATTTCATTCAGCAGCGCCATCATATGCTCGCCAGAGCCATAAAGTGTTTTTAAGTGCTTACGTTGTTCTATGGTGAGATCGGATTTAAGTAGCAGCTGAGCGGTGCCCAGTACGCCATTCATTGGCGTGCGAATTTCATGTGATAGAGTCGCAAGAAACGCGGTTTTCGCTTTGGTAGATGCTTGGGCTTTAATACGCTCTTGTTCAAGATAGACCGTCTTTTGGTTAAAGGAATCAATCAGGTAGCGAATTTCATCCGGGCTGTCATATTGCATGTCTATATTGCCGCCTTGACGTGATGCATCGGCTTTTTTGGCGATAATGGCGATAGGCTTTATTAAGTACTGATTAATTAGGTAATAGCCAAACATGACACAAATCAGTAGCACCGGAATGATGCCGCGTTCTACGCCCATTACGATATCAAACACTTGATCTGCCACTAGGCGGCGAGCGTTAACAACTTCCAAGTGCCAATTAAAATCCCCAAAACTACGTGAGCTGGTGTAGACGTCTCGGCTAACACGAAAGTTATATTCGGTAATGACCTGGTTGCTGGCGTCTCGCACCACAATGCCGAGATCTTGCTCTTGGGCCTTCCGTTTCACAAAGCGAATTAGATTATTTAAGGAGAGATCAACGGTGGCTACCCCAGCAAAGCTGCCATCAACATAGTACGGGGAAGAGGCCGTAATCATTTGCACATGCGTGTAGGGGTCAATGTACACTTCAGACCACGCTACGGTGTTGACTGGCTTTCCAGAAACCGAGGTGTACCACGGTTCTATATGGTAACCCTGCGCCTCGGGATTGTTCCAAAGGTCGATTTTATCCACATCACCATTGGCCGTTCGGTTATAAAATAAACTGGAGAAGCGCTCGTTCGCGCTAACAGAGAAAGGTTCTGGCCACAAACCGCCACTGACAACAATACCATCATTAAGCTTGAAAATTTGCCGCAGAGACGAATCTAAAGCGCGGGTATCTTGAATGGCCTGCCCTAACCCAACCACACTTTTGAGCACCCCAACCGAACTGTGCATCGGAGCAGACATTTCAGATGCAAGGAGCTCGTTTTTAAGATCGAGATTTTCTTCCAGCTTCTGTCTTACTGGCGACTCTACTACCCAATAAGTAATGCTACCGAAGACAGCAATAAAGATGGCCAGATAGATCGTTAGCGCAATGATGCTTTTCTTCTTCAACGATTTTCGGATCAACATAACGAGCGAAACAGTCCTTTGTTGTAGAGCGGGCGAGTAACAGTTAACAACGTCGATCACCAACGGATGGGTAGGTCTGTGCGTCTTGGTTATGCTGTTACCACTAATAATATGACGATCACGATATTGACCTATAGCTTTATCAACCGATAGCTTGTTACTATTAACTATCATTTACATCTTAACGGTAAATCATTTTGGCATTAAAAGACATCCTTTCCCTTCCTGAACTCGATGGAAAACTATTGAACGAAGCACAAACTCAAGGTTTTGTCGCATCTATGGCTTCTGCCCCTCATACCTTACCTCCAGAAGAATGGCTACCGTTCTTGTGGGGCGGTGAAGAAGTGGCGCCGTTCACGTCTGGTGAACAGCTGGAAAGCTACGCGCACGCCGTCATTGCGTTGTGGAACACGTACCGCCCTGCACTGCTTGATGGCGAGTGGGTTTGGCCAGAAGGCTGCCAATTAGACGAAGCAGAGATTGTGTCTCAACAGACGAAAGATTTCTGTGAAGGAGTATTGCAAGGCTGGCAGTTAGCGCGTGATGACTGGGAAACGCTAATGCCAGAGAACAGCGAAGACAATGCGCTATTGGGCGGTGTTTTGTTGTCACTGAGTATGCTGTTTGATCCTGAAACCTCCATTGCCACGCTTCAAGCCCAAGGTATTGAAGGGTTAGAGCAGTTCGAAGAGATCTTTAATGCCATGCCTATCATGCTGTGTGGCATCACGCAGAAAGGCGCGGTCTTGGCAGAGCAACAATAGTCTCGCTGCCGCAGCTTTAATCAAAAATAAGCGCGTAATATAACGCGCTTGTTTTATTTACGACATTCTACGCCCTAGAAGCCACACTCTAAAACCGATACCCTACTGCCACAATCAGCTGATTCCAATTGAGAAAGCTGTATTCCGCCATTAAATTCCATTCTTTTTCATAGCCAAAATCATACACCGCCGCCAGTGACATATTGGAGGTTTCTTTGCTTTTTAAGTCCACGTCGAACTGCAATTCATCGGCAAGGTTAATCCCGCCGACTTGCAAGTTGGTTAAGCTACCCGTCACGTTTTGCTCGATACTTTGATACTGATAACCCAATAACAATGCCAGTTTTCCATACGGGACATCATAACGTTGTCCAACTCGCAGCGAACCAATTTTAGTCAAAATAGTACTGTCGGTAGTGGTTGTCCAAGCGTTTGTCACTGCGCCCGCTGCGGTGATAATAATGGGGTTGATGCCCTCAATTACGTCGATTTGTGTGGCAATTACGGCACCAATACCAAGGTTGTAGGCTTGATATTCGATATTAATTGGAATCGTCGCGGGCACGCCAAACGGTTTGCCATTGCGAGTCGCGTTCGATAAGTCAGCACTGATCTCTTTATTGCCTTCTGTATAACCCGCCAAGCCATATATGTTGAGAAATGGAAATACCCAAGCATCGGCTCGCAATTGAACGCTCTTATCGGTTCCTTTGATAGCAACATCATCAGTGCCAGCACCACGTAATGAGCAGGCTTACCAAAGCCGCCCAGCACGCCACCTGTCGCGTCAATTTTAAAGTCATCGGTCGCGATGTATTCCACATCCTGCGAGTTCATGTACACGCCAAAACCAACAGGAATAGGTAACTCATAGCCCATTTCACGAACTTGCTCCCCCCAAATCGGTAAGCCGCTCCAATGCGCTTGGTTTTTTTCTCTTTCGACTTATTCTATTAACTCACTGCCTGCGGCCTTAACGGTATTAAATACGGTATGAGCACAAAGCACTATCATAATGGTTAGTAATCTAATCAAAATAGGTGTTCCAGTTTTAGGGGTTAAATATTGGTGGTAAGAAGCCATAAGCACTTCACTTAACGAAGGGCTTGATTGGCAATCATTGTAAATTAATTAGGTATGTACATGAGTAAGGCACTTAAACGAATAAAAGAGTAAGTGCCCCTATCATGCTTAACAACTCATTAGGCATGACTCATGAGCGGTTTAAACGCATCTGTAACGTTAAGACGCTTCCGTAACGTTAAGATGCTTCCGTAACGTTAAAACGCTTCTGTAAAGTTAAAACGCTTCCGTAACGTTAAAACGCTTCTGTAAAGTTAAAACGCTTCTGTAAAGTTAAAATAAAATGCCGCGCCATGCTTACCCATACCTAAGTCGAGTCGGATGTTCATTCTAGGTTGCAGCTCGTAACGATAGCCTGCACCGTAAGATAGAATGGCGTGCCCGGCTAAGTCTTCCGCAGAATTACCCACCGCACCTACCCCACTCCACAGCGTCATACCATGAGCAGACAAGCCGCCGCCACTGCGACGGAAGGTATGGCGATACTCAGCGGTAACTTCGGCCGTCACACGGTCACGATACTGGCCTTGATGGTAGCCACGCATAGAGCTAGCGCCACCAAGCTCTGGCATATCATAGTAAGGTACATCACCAAAAGCCTGCTGGTATTGGCTGAGAAGGGCGATCACACGACCTTCTTCAACGCTATAGAAATGTCGAAATTCCAAGTCCAACTTTTGATAGTCCGCCTGGCTACCCAAGGCTTCGCTGTATGTCAGTGCCTCAGTACGGAAAAGTGACCCACTCCACGCATTCACAGCCACATCGCGACTGTCATATTGCAAGGTGGCGCCCACCCCCCAAGTAAATGGCTTGTCTTTAAACTCGGCAAAATTTTCATCAAGCAGCGCCGAATCGGGCACGGTTGTAGGGTTGAAGTAGTTGACTCGCAGTGCGGGCCCAGCAAACCAGTTATCATGCACTCGGAACGTTAAGGTCCCTTCATAGTTGGTCACAGTGGCTTTGTACTGGGTCACATCACCAGATTCAAAGTTTTGCGCCGCATCATAGCCAACACCCCAATAGTGCTTACTTTGTGTCCCCGCATTCCACGCCCCTTCGAACTGGATATCGTTGTTGTTCCAAAACAAAGAGTGTTTGGCACGAAGTCCATAACCGACTTCTGAATCGACATAATTGCCAATGACAAACATGGAGACACTTGAACGTTGCAACTGCTCTTGCTCACGAGTGGTTTTGAAAGAGTACAATCCCCCAGCGGCAACCAACAACCCCTGCTCGGGTGTATAAGCCGGGCCACCCAAAAAGCTAAACATCGGCATACCATTGATTTCTTGATAATGTTTTTTGCCGTATTTTAAATCGGTGATAGTGTCGTCATAGCGGTCACTGTCTGGTTCGTCCTTTAGGCGATCCACGGCTTGATCATAAGATTCGACGGTTTTCTCAGCGGTCGCGAGATCCGGTTCAAACTCCATCGACGCTTTATCGATAGCCAGTTGTGCATAAGAAGGAATGGCGACTGTCTCTTCTGCCTGGGCGGAAATTGCGCCAGTAAGCAAAGTAACAGAAACAATCGAAGAAAGTACGCGCATAGATTTAATGATTCCAGAAGCAAATGAATGAACGTTCATTCATTATTAAAAACGGGCGCATAATAAACAGAATGGGTATTTGTATCAAGTTATATTTTGGGTTTTTACATTGGCCATGGTTATCACTATCATGCAATGAGGGTTTATGATTAGTGCATATATTCCACCTTTTTCACTCCGCCGTCTATCCAACGCCCTGCTTCGAAATTGTCGCTTCCTGCGAAAAGAATACCAAAGAAAAATAACGGCTACCTTCACAGGCTGCCCCACCGCCAATTACGAGTAGAATTGGAAAGGGCTAAGGGGTGAAACCACAATTCAAAGCAGGCTCTTAGCGTCAGCGAATCGACGACCAAGAAAAGTCCTCAATACGTTCGTCGGCAATATAAAATAGCTTGCAACCTGCGTGTACTGCTTGAGTAAGGTCGGGGTTTAACGCAATTCCGGCGCCGTCATCAATGGCAATCAATGTGGCTTGGTAGTCTCGCTTCATCCATTGGAACAGCACTTCTACACTGGTTTCTGTAGCGCTGTCTGGGTAGCGGGTGGAATACTGTGTCATACCGCGAGTCGAGCTCAACAGTTCTTGATGTAATGCACTTGAGCCGGGATCAACAGCAGCCTTTGCTAACATCTCCGCCCCCACAGCCGGGATACATTCAGAATTAGGACAATGCTGGCTAAGTAGCTCGCTCAGCGCTTCATCTTTAAAGTACACCAATAAATGCGCGGTTGGGTTGCGATTGGCGCAATACAACGCCGCAGACAACGTGATGTCGTCTTCCGGGTTGTCAATCAAAATGCAGCTCGCCTGCTCAATGTTAGTCTTCTCCATTTCGCGACCGTCGGTATAGCTATTTACTTTAACAAACTCTATCTCTCCGGGTAACGGGTTCTCTATATCAGAACGACTACACAAGACAATGGGCCTGCGTCCCGTCTCTTCGTGTTGAAGCATTCGAATAAGGTGCATGGTCCGCTGTCCATTCCAGCCCAAAATTAAAATGTGTTGATCCACTTTTACTGTCCTTCTACCGAGTTGTCCTGAGCGCCAATAATCAAGCCCTAATGCCGCTAATCGTCCGAGTAAAGCGGCGAACAAGCTAAGACCACCAGGGATAATAAAAAGGACGGTTACCCAGCGACCAGGCTCGGTACTTGGCGACAGATCGCCGTACCCCACTGTCGAGGCCGTCACAATCATAAAATATACAAACTGGGAAATAGGTACGGTGAGGTCGGTTTCTCCACTCAACCACAACAGCCCCCAGGAAAGCAGCACATACAGCCCTAATAGGGTCGCAAGGCTTCTCAGCTTGAGTTCAAATAAATGAGAATGAAACCATTTTCTTAGTTGCAACCAAATGACCACAGTGTTCCTTACTTGTGTCGGAAAGCTATTCTTAACGTAACCGTTATTAATGTACTTCTATTAACTTAACTGCGATTAAACTCGCCATTAGCATAACCATGCTGAATGGCGTTCTTATAAGCATATATGAAAAAACCAGCCAAATGGCTGGTTTATTTAAAATTCGATCACAAATTACTGATGAAAGGCTACGCGTTGCCTTTCACCTGCAATTGCAGCTGCTCTGCAAAATCAAGCATGCGGTTAAGCGGGATCAGTGATTTCACGCGAACGGCTTCATCAACAAAGATTTCGTGTTCTTCGCCGCCTTCGGTTAATGCACTTTCAATCGCTTTTAAGCCATTCATTGCCATCCAAGGGCAATGCGCACAGCTGCGACACGTGGCGCCAGCGCCAGCGGTTGGTGCTTCAATCAGCTCTTTCTCTGGCACCAATTGTTGCATCTTAAAGAAAATGCCTTTATCAGTCGCGACGATCAGTTGCTTATTGGGTAGCGCTTTTGCCGCTTTAATTAACTGGCTGGTAGAGCCTACACAATCCGCAAGTTCAACCACGCTGGCTGGTGATTCTGGGTGCACCAAAATTGCCGCTTCTGGGTAAACCGACTTCATGTCTTTTAGTGCTTTTGCCGAGAATTCATCGTGAACAATACACTCGCCTTGCCACAACAGCATATCCGCACCGGTTTGGTTGGCGATGTAAGAGCCTAGGTGACGGTCTGGTCCCCAAATGATTGGCTTGTCTTCCGCGTCTAGGTGCTCAACAATTTCCAAAGCAATACTGGATGTGACAACCCAATCTGCGCGAGCTTTTACCGCAGCGGAGGTATTGGCATAAACCACAACCGTATGGTCTGGGTGCGCGTCACAAAACGCAGAAAACTTGTCTTCAGGACAACCTAAATCTAATGAACATTCCGCTTCTAAGGTCGGCATTAGAATGCGTTTTTCTGGGGTGAGAATTTTTGCAGATTCGCCCATAAAACGAACGCCAGCAATAATCAGCGTAGAGGCTGAATGGCGGTTGCCAAACTTGGCCATTTCTAGAGAGTCACCCACAAATCCGCCTGTTTCCTCAGCTAACGCTTGGATTTCCGGATCGGTATAGTAGTGGGCAATAAGGACAGCATCCTTTTCCTGCAACAACGTTTTAATTGTTGCAATATGCTGTGCTTTCTCCTTGTCCGTCAATACAACAGGCTTTGGAGGGAATGGGTAGATTGTATCAATTGAGTCTAAGATGTGGCTCATAGCGGGTGCTCTATGCTACTTGCAAATAATCCGAGTATTGTACACGGATATGCGCCAGAGGACAAAATTATGCTAGGAATATCAATGGTGGCTTCGATAGTTCACAAAGCGTTCAACGCATTTCTAAGATAGATGCAAAAAGAGAGCCCAGTTGAGCTCTCTTTTTCGTTCCTAACGGCACCAATTGACTTAATCGTGCCCATAGACTCAGTGATACCGATTAACTCAGTGATACCTATTAACTTAGTAATACCTATTAACTTAGTAATACCTATTAACTCAGTAATACCCATTAACTTAGTACTCCCCATTAACTTAGAGGCACTAAGGCAGGCAGCGTCTATTTCAAATTAGACTTGGCGACTTTAGCTGAAGAGCTGGCTGGATATTCATCCACTACCTGTTGGTAGTATTGTTTCGCTTGTGTGGCATTGTTGCCGCGCTTGGCTAAATCACCTAACTTCACTAACGCATCTGCACGCTTGTTGGAGTCCTTAAACGCCAGTACGGCTTTAAAACTCGCTTCAGCTTCGCTGTCTTGGCGCTTGGCAAAATACAGCTGGCCTAGCCAGTAATGGGTATTAGGTGCGAAGGTAGACTCAGGATAGTCTTTTTGAAACTGTTTGAAAGCGGCAATCGCGCCCGCGTAGTCGCGTTTTTTCAAAATCAGATCAACCGCGTTTTGGTAAGCCGTTTGCTCATCAACATTGGTACTAAATTTACCCGTTGATTCTGCCGCCTTAGCCGCAGGTGCGACCGCAGCTACGCTCGCTTGGGAACGAAGTTTATCAATTTCGATAAACAGCTCTCGCTGACGCTGAACCATTTGGTCCATATTGTAGCTGTTTCGTTCCAATTCACCGCGAAGTGTGGAGATCTCTTGTGTCATTTCATCGAGTTGCTGCTGCATTTGCGCCTGCACTCGATTTCGGTTTTGAAGCAAACGCTCCAAACGTTGAATATCGGTTTCGTTGGTCGCCGCGTGTGCTGATGCAACAGACGCAACCGTCGCTGAAGATGATGTTGCAGTGCTCAAGTCGGTAACCGGTGCTTTCGCAGCGAGCACTGAGCTCGCTGCGCCGTCATTAGTAACGTAAGCGTAACTGCTCGCTTAATGTTACTTGTCATAAAGGTGAATACCTCTGTGGCCGTTTAAATTAGTAAACTAGAACAGCGCGACGGTTTTTCGCGTAAGCGTCGTCAGACTGACCTAGAACTAATGGTTTCTCTTCGCCGTAGCTCACGATAGAGATTTGATCTGCTTGAACACCCAGTGCTTGGATGTATTTAGCAACCGCTTGTGCACGACGCTCGCCAAGTGCGATGTTGTACTCTGGAGTACCGCGCTCGTCAGCGTGACCTTCGATAGTCACTTTAAGTGCTGCGTCTTTGCTTAGGTATGCGGCGTGTGCTGCAAGCATATCTTCGTAGTCACCTGCGATTGTTGAGTTATCAAACGCAAAGTAAATAGTTTGGTTTTCACGCAACGCTTTCTCTTTCATTTCTTGCTCAGAAAGTTGTGCGTTTTGATCAATTGGAGTCACAACGGTTGTTTCTTGTTGTTGATTCGTTGTTTCTGCGCCAGTTGAAGATGCTGCGTCGTCACTTGAACTACAAGCTGTCATAGCAAGAACTGGTAGTGCGATTAGCAAACCCTTAAAAACTTTGTTTAGTTGCATTGTTTTTTCCTTAACCTAAAATTTTAGTTGCTACAAAAACGGGGACCATGCAGGCGCTCGAACACGCCCGTTTGTTGCTAGTAGTCTAGCTTTAAATCGTCCATCAATAGAAACCATTGAAAGAACGTTAGTCTTGTTATAGATAGAGCTATATATCACCATGCCACCATTTGGTGCGATGCTTGGTGACTCATCCAGCAGTGTTTTCGTGAGGATCTGTACCGATCCTGTCTCTAAGTCTTGTTTTGCAAGATTAAATCCAGAATTAGAACGATTAACCATCACTAGGTAACGACCATCGGGGGTGATCTGCCCACCAAGGTTCTGACTACCCTGCCATGTGATTCGTTTTGTTTTGCCGTCAGACAAATTTACTTCATAAATCTGAGGGTTACCACCCCTATCCGACGTAAAAATAAGGGAATTTCCACCTGGTTTCCAGTACGGTTCTGTATTATTTGACCGACCACTAGTTATTTGGCGTAATTTTCTTGTTTCAAGATTCAGTGTATATACATGCAGTTGCCCAGTCTTCGACAGAGTGATTGCAAGAGATTTTCCGTCAGGGGAGAATCTTGGCGCACCATTGTGACGAGGGAATGACGTAATCTTTTCACGTTTACTCGGTGTAGATATTCATGATGAAGATTTCAGCTTGACCGTTTTGGAAGCTCACGTAAGCAAGACGCTTTCCATCCGGTGACCACGCTGGAGACATAAGCGGCTGCTTTGAGCGAAGCACAAGCTTTTCATTATAGCCGTCATAGTCGGCGATACGCATTTGGTACGGATACTGATCTTTATCGTTCACGACCACATAGGCAATGCGAGTTAAAAATGCACCACGCTCACCCGTCAGCTCTTCATACACCAGATCAGAGATTCGGTGCGCATACTCACGAAGGCGATTCGCAGGAACCGTCGCTTTCTTCTTAAAGAGCACATGGTCGTTAGACAACACTAACTGGCCATCATCGCTAAGTGCTTTTGATTGACCACCGGTTAACTGACCGCGTACCACATCCACTAATTGATAGCTAATTTCGTAGTTACCATCGGCTTTCTTCACAATGGTGCCCGTCAGCAATGAATCCACACCAATCGGTGTCCACGATTCAAAATCGATATCTGCTGCGTCATAGGGCGTTTGTGGCATTTTACTGGTGGCGACGGGGCTAAATTTACCACTGCGCTGGAGGTCAGAAGATATAACCGCAGAGACATCTTGTGGCAACTTCCCCTCACCCGTCCATTTAAACGGCACAATGGCGATTGGGCGTGCTGAATCAATACCGTCAGTAATGACCAGTTCTAAAGCGGCATTCGCGGTTTGCGTCGTAACGCTAAACAAAAATGCCATTCCTATTAATATTCGCTTAATCACAAGCTCTTCCTTTTACTCTGGAACTACAGTCAAATTAATGTTTTTTAATTTCGCGTTTACGTCGGCTTCTTTTGTCAGCGGGAAAGTACCCACTTGTGTAATCGCTCGTCTCGTTGCAGCGCACAACCTAGCTATCACCATCGAGCACTTTTACCTCACCAGCAATCGCACCATTGCCAGCTGGAATTAAGCGTAAATTAACTCGACATTGCTTTCCCCGAAAACTGTCCTCTAGCAACAGTTTTTGTTGAATCAACTGGGTGTAAATTGCCCCCATTCGCTGCAGCTCAGACGTCACATGGTTAGAACGCGCCGATGTATTTTGCTCCGACTCACTTTCCAACCCGGCAAAAATGTCATTCATCGCCGCTTCTTGCTCTTGTCTTTCACGCTCAAGCTGCTTTAAGCGCTCTTGCTCTTTGCGTGCTTTCTCTGCTGCTGCTTTCGCGGCTTGTTCTTTCTCTATGCGCTGGCGCTCGGCCTTTTCAGCCGCTTCTTTTTCAAGACGCGCTTTTTCTTGCGCTGCCTTCGCGGCTTTCTCTCGTTCAACGCGCTCTTGCTCAGCTTTTACAATCGCCGCTTCTTTCACTAAGCGCTCTTGTTCGGCTTTACGTACTGCGGCTTCTTGAGTTTTTCGTTCCGCTTCCGCTTTTGCCGCGCGTTCTTTTTCACGTTTCGCTCGTTTTTCCGCTTCTCGTGTTGCTTGAGCCTCTTTGGCTTGCTGCACTTTAAGCTTACGAATTCGTTCCTCTTCCGCTTTACGGTTTCGCTCTAATTGCTCACTCTCACGGCGCAGTTTGTCCAATCGGTCTTGCTCTTTTTTCGCCGCAGTTTCGCGCTGTTTTCTAATTTCTTGCGCTTGTTGGCGAACGCGAGCAGGATCAATAACAACAGCCTGAACCATACCTGTTGGTTCAGCCTCTTTCATGGTGAAATCCGTGCCCCAGAGCAAAGCCACGATCAACACCACGTGTGCCAATAAAGAAATGGTTATTGGCTTTCCGTAGCGCGCGGCTTGCTTTTTATTATTTTTCTTCATACTGCTGCGATGACTATTCCCTGATATCGGTCAGTAGGCCAACTTTTGGTATCCCTGCCTGACTCAATTCATCTAATAATAAAACCACTTCTGCATAGGGTGTTGCGGCATCGCCGCCCACAGCTACAGGTGAATTAGGGTTAATGGAAAGCTCGGCGCGTACTCTGACAATAATGTCTTGTAGGCTTAACCCACGTTGAACATCTTCGTTGTTCACACTCAGTCCAAAATTCCCATCGCGATCGACTTCAACGATGATAAAGCTGGATTCTGTATCTCCAGCTAAATCAGAAGCAGGCTTCGCGGTTGACGTTTTCGGTAATTCAACATCAACCCCTTGTGTCACAAAAGGTGACGTCACCATAAAGATGATCAGCAGCACCAACATCACATCGATGTATGGCACTACGTTTATCTCTGCGGTCAGCTTTCTCTTTTTAGGTTGATAGCCTGCCATTACTGTTCCTTACAGGCCATTGCTTGGCGGTGCAGGATAGAGTGGAACTCTTCAGAGAATGTGGCGTAGTTATGCTCTAATTTACCCACTTTCGTGCTGAGTCGGTTATACGCCATTACCGCTGGAATCGCAGCAAATAGACCCATCGCCGTTGCAATCAACGCTTCGGCAATACCAGGGGCGACCATGGCTAGTGTCGCTTGCTTCACTTCACCGAGTGCGATAAAGGCATGCATAATACCCCATACCGTACCGAACAAGCCGATATATGGACTGATAGAGCCCACGGTCGCTAAGAATGGCAGGTTCACTTCCAAATCATCGACTTCACGCGCAACGGCAACGCGCATAGAACGCCCTGTTCCTTCCATGATAAACGCAGGGGAGTCAGCATTCGATTTACGTAGACGTAAAAACTCCGTAAAGCCGCTGTAGAAAATCTCTTCCGTACCAGAGAGGTCATCTTTGCGCTTCTTTTACATCTTGGTAAATAACAGAAAGATCGGCACCTGACCAAAATCGGTCTTCAAAGCTATCCGAGTCTTTCGTTGCCTGAGTCAACACCTTGCTACGCTTAATGATCATTGCCCATGATACGACTGACATACCAAGCAAAATCAGCATGACGAGCTTAACAAGCAAACTCGCTTGTAGAAAAAGGTCCAGAAACGAAATTTCAGCGTTCACGTTTTAACTCCAATAAGATTGACGAAGGTATGCCCTTCGGCTTCATTTTTACATTATCAATACATGCCACTTTAACCAGTGCTTTCGCGAATGTCACACCTTCCGCGTCGACTATTTCTTGTTGAAAGGTTAATGAAGCACGCTTAAATTCCGAAACGGCGGTTTTTACCGTGAGATGAGCATCTAGCCGAGCACCTTGAACAAAGTCGATATCCATATGGCGCACAACAAATCCGGTATGCTCAGCTAACAGCAAATTCTGGCTAACTCCAACGCTGCGAAGTAACTCTGTCCGAGCACGCTCAAAAAACTTAAGGTAGTTGGAATGGTAAACCACGCCCCCCGCATCGGTATCTTCGTAATACACGGTGACAGGGAACTCAAAATAAGAAGGTAAGTCAATCAAACTAATAATTTCCTAGAAACAACAACGCCCTACTATAGCGTAAGTGCCTTAATATAGCGCAAGTGCCTAAATATAACGTAAGTGCCTTAATATAACGTAAGAAGATCGAATTGTTATTACTGCTGACAATAATTTTTGAATAAAGTGCGAAAATTTACACTTAACTGAAGAAGTTGTGAGTAGATTTGTCGTTTCACTTGCGTTTATAAAATAAAACTGCCCTATTCGAAAGTACCGCAAGGGGAAAACATCCATTACTTACTTAAGTGAGCTTCCATTCACGCAAAAGCCCGAGCATTAGCTCGGGCTTTATCTTTATAAGACGTACATTACCGTTAAGTAACTCAGCACAGTTAACGAGATGTAAGGGCTAAATAGAATTTGCCAGACCCAAAGCCTTGGCTTAAACCCTACGCCGTACACCATGCTCGAACATAAGGACAGGACAAAAGCCAGCCCAAGGAGTGGCGTGAAGCCACCAATTTGTTCTGCATAGGCGTCCGGCCGCCACATAAATAGTCCAACATGTGCAAATCCCATTAGCAATGCTATGGCCTTTAACCACGTTTTATCTAGCCACTTATGTGCATTCGTAAACGTCTCGTTGAGATTACTCACTGTCTTTGTCCGTATCTTTCTTTATCTGTTTACCATTTTGGTCGACAGCTTCATCTTCATCCATCATTTCGCGATGTTCTAACCACAAAGCGTTGATGATGCCAAAAGCACACGCGAGAAGCACACCTAAAATCCAAGCAAAATACCACATTCTATGTGCTCCTTAATAAAGTGAGTTTTTGTTTTCTTCGATGAACTTGTCATCAAGACGACCAAACATTTTGTAGTAAGTCCAAGCTGTGTAGCTAAGGATCACTGGCACCATAACAAACGCAACACCCGTCATCAGGTTCAACGTCAATTCACTTGATGTTGAATCCCACATAGTCAGGCTTTGATTTGGGTTTAGGCTGCTTGGCATAACAAATGGGAACATAGCAAAACCTGCAGTAAAAATAATACCGCCGTTCGCTAGGCTCGATGAAACAAACGCTAATGCACATTTTTCAAAACGTGACGCAAGCACCGCAAGCAGTGGCATCACAATACCCAGAGCTGGAGCGATCCAAAGCAGCGGGTAAGTTTCGAAGTTGTTCATCCAAGCGCCCGCTTCACGGATCACTTCTTTATTAAGAGGGTTCGACGCCGCTGCAGTGTCGATAGCACTGACAATAACGTAACCTTCAAGGGTTTGAATCCAGAAGCCTGCGGCAACAAACGCTGCAACAACCAATAGACCCATCATTTGAGCCACATTACGCGCTCGCATGTGAACATCATCAGAGTGGTTTTCATTTGCAACCATGTTGAGCCTTGCAAAATGATCATAAACACACTGACCAAGCCACAAAGCAACGCAAACGGGTTGAGCAATCCAAAGAACGAACCATGATAGGTAGACATCATGAAGTCGTTAAGTTGGAACGGCACCCCTTGTAGCAAGTTACCAAACGCCACACCAAAGATAAGCGGAGGAACGAAGCCGCTAATTGAGATCGCGATGTCCCAAGTGTTACGCCAGCGTGGATCTTCAATTTTTGAACGGTAATCAAGACCCAGTGGGCGCAGCCATAACGCCGCTAGCGTTAAGATCATTGCCAAGTAGAAACCTGAAAATGACGTTGCGTAAACAAGAGGCCAAGCAGCAAATAGAGCGCCACCAGCGGTAATTAGCCAAACTTGGTTGCCGTCCCAGTGTGGTGCAATAGAGTTAATCATGACACGACGCTGTGTATCCGTTTTACCGATCACAGGTACTAGGGCACCCACACCCATATCGAAACCATCGGTGATAGCAAAACCAGCAAATAACACGCCAATTAATACCCACCAGATAAATCGTAAGATTTCGTAATCAAACATTCTTTTTCTCCCTGCTTACGCTTCTACTTGACGGCTAACTTTATCTTCAACCGAATTTGCATTCTGTTCGAAGTGGTAACGACCCGTCTTTAAGCTACTTGGTCCTTTACGAGCGAATTTCACCATTAGATAAACTTCGGCAATTAAGAACACGGTGTAGAGCGCGATAATGGCAAACAATGATGTCCATAGTTGGCTCATGGTTAACGCGGAAGCGGCAACATGAGTAGGCAGTATTTCACCCACCGCCCATGGCTGACGACCGTATTCGGCGACAAACCAACCAGCTTCAATAGCAATCCAAGGTAGTGGCATACCAAATAACGCGGCTTTAAGAAGCCATGGTTTTTGGTTGATTTTCTGACGGCAAGTTTGAACAAACGCAGCACCGAAGATGAATAGCATGATGAAACCACACGCTACCATGATACGGAACGACCAGAATAGTGGCCAAACTGTCGGGATTGAGTCATCAGCCGCCGCTTGAATTTGATCTTCAGTGGCATCAACAACATTGTCGGTATAGCGCTTAAGCAATAAGCCGTAACCGAGGTCTTGTTTCACTTCATCAAATGCTGCAAGGTTTTCGTCAGAACGATCAACAAGCACGAAGTTTTTCAAGTAGGTCGTAGGCGTACATGCTAGGTACGAATGCGGTCGACGTGCTCTTCACGGAGATCACGTAGGCCTGTTACTTCCGTATCAATAGAACGCGTCGCAATAATACCCATCACGTAGGGGATCTTAACGGCAAAGTCGGTGTGCATTTTTTCTTGGTTTGGTAGTCCAAACAAGGTGAATACCGCTAGGTGCTGGTTCAGTGTGCCATTCCGCTTCAATTGCAGCCAATTTCACTTTTTGAACATCACCAAGCTCGTAGCCAGACTCATCACCCAGTACGATTACAGACAAAATTGAAGCCATACCAAAAGAGGCAGCAATGGCAAAAGAACGACGAGCGAATGCCATGTCGCGACCTTTTAGCATGTAGTATGAACTGATACCAAGGACGAACATTGCGCCTGCGGTATAACCCGATGCAACGGTATGAACAAACTTCACTTGCGCAACTGGGTTAAGAACCACTTCTGCGAAGCTAACCATTTCCATACGCATGGTTTCAAAGTTAAACTCTGCGCCAACAGGGTGTTGCATCCAGCCATTAGCGACCAGAATCCACAATGCAGAAAAGTTTGAACCCAACGCCACTAGCCAAGTTACTGCTAAGTGTTGACGTTTAGATAGCCTATCCCAGCCAAAGAAGAAAAGACCGACAAAAGTGGACTCTAGGAAGAAGGCAACCAGTGCTTCTATGGCAAGTGGCGCACCGAAGATATCCCCCACATAGTGAGAATAGTACGACCAGTTTGTTCCAAATTGGAACTCCATGGTTAAGCCGGTGGCAACACCAAGTGCAAAGTTAATACCGAATAGCTTACCCCAGAACTTTGTCATGTCCTTGTAGATTTGCTTGTCGGTCATTACATAAAGAGACTCCATTATAGCGAGAAGAAACGCCATACCGAGTGTCAATGGAACGAATAAGAAGTGATACATCGCCGTGAGTGCAAATTGCAATCGCGACAGCTCCACTACATCTATCATGGTAACTCCTTTTGTGTCGGCTGAAAGACACGTTTTATATTAAGCGGCAAGGATGACTGTTTAATTCA
The DNA here is from genome assembly GCF_055808835.1 of Vibrio sp. GJ43-1. NCBI lineage: Bacteria > Pseudomonadati > Pseudomonadota > Gammaproteobacteria > Vibrionales > Vibrionaceae > Vibrio > Vibrio sp. GJ43-1. The sequence goes on from NZ_CM147884.1 coordinate 2,503,420, forward strand.
CATTAAACTTGTTGAGACTTGGCATCATCCTTGTTGCGAATATGTACCCTAATGGTTAGTTATTTGTTAAGCTTGCGCTAATATAGCTGCCGCTAATATTACTGCTAAATTAAATCAGTTTCAAAAGGTTTATTTAGTAACGTGCTTTGATTTACATCAATAAAGACAAGGAGTTGATTGTACAATCTTTAATCACAATGACACAGATCAATTTTGGTCGGCATTTGTAACGAGATTGGGGAGCAGCGAGAAAGCGCAGATTACGAGAAGCAACCCTTTAGTAGTAAGGGGTTATAGTAAAATCAATAGAGCAAGATGATGGTAGGTAGCGCACCTATAATGCGCCATTAGCATGCAGTGTTATATTAACTGCATGCTAATGAGTAGTAACAAAAACAAAAAATGATTTTGTAATTATCGATTGTTGCAATGAATGAGCGTTATGGCTTATCGATACCAAAATGCAGATACGCGCGATCTGACGCAATTCTTCCACGTGGAGTACGCTGCAAGTAGCCTTGTTGAATGAGATAAGGCTCAATGACATCTTCAATGGTGTCTTTTTCTTCACCAATCGCCGCGGCAAGGTTGTCTAAACCAACCTGGTCCCCAGAAAACTTCTCCATAATGGCGAGCAATAGCTTACGGTCCATATAGTCAAAGCCTTGGTGATCGACATCCAGCATGTTAAGGGCTTTATCAGCAATATCCGAACAAATGTGCCCATCACCTTTTACTTCGGCGTAGTCTCTAACTCGGCGAAGCAATAGGATTAGCGATACGAGGCGTACCACGCGCACGACGTGCTATTTCTAACGCGCCTTCCGGCTCCATTGATAAGTTAAGACAAGCGGCGCTTCTTTGCACGATGCGCTGCAAATCGGCAATTTTGTAGTACTCAAGACGCTGCACAATACCAAAACGGTCACGTAACGGTGACGTTAGGGACCCTGCTCGGGTCGTCGCGCCGATGAGAGTAAAAGGTGGGAGATCAATTTTAATCGAACGCGCCGCAGGACCTTCGCCTATCATGATGTCTAGCTGATAGTCTTCCATCGCTGGGTACAAGATCTCTTCAACCATTGGGCTTAATCGATGTATTTCATCAATAAATAACACATCATTTTCTTCAAGGTTGGTCAACAACGCGGCCAAGTCACATAGCTTTTTCTAACACCGGACCAGACGTGGTGCGAATATTAACGTCCATCTCATTGGCAACGATATTAGCAAGAGTTGTTTTACCCAAACCCGGCGGACCAAAGATCAATAAGTGATCCAACGGTTCATTTCGCAGCTGCGCTGCTTTAATGAAGATCTCCATTTGGTCACTAACATGCTGCTGACCTTCGTAGTCGGCTAACTTTTTTGGTCTAATTGCCCTATCAATGACATCCTCGTCTTTAAAAACGGGATTTTCTGGGGCTATAAGGCGATCGGCTTCAATCATATTTTTATCTCTATTGAATCGCTACTAAGCTTACACCATTGAGCGCAATGCATCACGAATAAGCGCTTCACTGCTCATTCCTGGTTTCGCTACTTGCGAGACAACTTTTGTTGCTTGTGCTGACTTGTAGCCAAGAGCAAGCAAAGCGCCGACTGCTTCATCTTCTGCGCTGTTTGCTGAGCGCAACGACTCCATCCCATCCATTGGTGCAGCATCGGTTGCAGGCGTAAACAGATCCCCTGCGCCCCACCCTTTCAAACGGTCCTTCATTTCAACCACTAAACGTTCTGCGGTCTTTTTACCGACACCAGGAAGCTTCACTAGCGTAGAAATGTCTTCACGTTCAACACAAGAAACAAACTGGCTCGCTGACATGCCAGACAGAATACCTAAACCAAGTTTAGGGCCCACGCCATTGGCTTTAATCACTTCTCTAAATAGGGCTCTTTCGCTGACAGAATTAAAACCGTATAGCAACTGAGCATCTTCACGAACAACAAAATGTGTGTAAATGATGGCTTCTTCGCCGACTTCTGGTAATTCATAAAAACAGCTCATTGGCATTTGAATTTCATAGCCTACGCCCCCGACTTCAATTAAGAGCTCAGGTGGCTGCTTTTCTACTAGAATTCCGCGTAATCGTCCTATCACAGTTTAATTTCTCATGCTATTTGTAATAGGACTTAGGATATAGAATAACTGGATGGGTATCCAGTTATTTTAGAAGGGAGCTGATGAGCCAATAACAGTATTTTTGTTGGTGTTTAAGCGAGTACCGTACGTAACCGCTCTGACAATTCTGTTCCTTCATTAATCTGCTGATTGAGCTGCTCGGTAATAATTTGAATATCATCGGCAACCGACTTGCTGTCCGCCACCGAATGAGCCACTTCACTGCTTGCTTGATCCAGTTCGCCAATGGCCTGATTCTGCTGGCTGACCAGTTGACTCAGGTCGCTTATTTCCGTTGAGATCACTTGCACCTGTTGGATCATTTGACTCAATTCCGTCACTGTCGTTTGGATCGTCTGCTGACCAGAATTAATCTCACGCTGGCTATCCCCAATTAACGCACGAATTTCTTCTACTGAATTACTGGTTTTAGAAGACAGTTCCCTCACTTGTTCGGCAACCACGGCAAAGCCCCGGCCGTGCTCCCCCGCTCGCGCAGCTTCAATTGCGGCATTTAACGCGAGTAGATTGGTTTGATCCGCCACGGTCGTAATAAGCTCCATCACCGAGACGACTTTTTGGTTACTTTTATCGATATTAGTGATCGCTTGCGTTGATGCGTTGAGCATTTCGCTGCTGCTTTCCGCTTGCGTTTTTATCGCTTCGGTTTGTTGCATGACTTGCGACATGAACACCACCGAGTCTTGCGTAAAGGCTGAGAGTTGTTCTAGCTGTTGGCTCATCTCTTCTGCCGCACTTGCTTGCGAGGCACTGTTTAGCCCGAGTGACTGCACGTTGTCTTTAAGCTGAGACGATTGCGTGTTTACGTGGTGTATCACGCCATCGAGCTCTTCTACGCTTTCATTAACAACCACGAAGGTAGCATCTAATTTCGCTTGTCCTTGCGTGGCTTTCTCTCCTTGTAACTCACTATTTTGTAGCGCTTTTTCTGCACGAGTAATGGCGCTTTCTTTCTGTTTTGAGGTAAAGCTTTGTGCAAAACAAATCACCAATAACGGTAGAATCATCCCTGACCAGATTTCAATGTTGTGCTTGCTGGCAGAAAGTTGTATTTGCGGGAAGCTATAACCGCTAGTGTGCAGATACGTCAACGTGCTTATGATCAATACAATCCCTACGCTCCAAGTTAACGCCATAATGCGTGATGCGGACAGGTAAAAAGCAACAATAAGCAACGGTGCCCAAAATGCTTGGGTAGAATCAACAATGCCACCGCTCTGATAAATGATGTTGAGTGCATGGCTTGTCATACCGAGAAAACCCACATTCAGCGCTATGGTGATTCCGTGAGTCCAACGAAGCAACGCTAGTGACACACACTCGAGGAAAATTAATAGCAAAGATGTGGCAAACAACGCAGCATGACCATTGCCATGCCATTTAATCGCGCTATATAGGCCAACGACCAGTGCAACAATGGCAAATACCGCGGTGATCTCTGCTTTTCTGAGTTGAATATGCGCTAGGCGATCAGAATCTAAAATAAAGTAGTGCCATATGACGTTGTTTTTCATTGTTATTTGGTCCTTTGACTTAACTCATCGGACCAATTATAGAAGTTAACAATAATTTAACAATGGCTTTTTCTGATTTGACGCGAAACTGTGGGCTAGCTATCGTTAAGCTTGTTAATATCAGCGATGCAAATGCTAAGGTTAGAATAATGGCTACCGCCAGAGTGATAGCTAACGCTAACCATCGTACGCTGACTAACGATAACGCCCTCGTTTGGCTCCGGTGGCTTTGCCCGCTAATGCAATCAGTGTTTTGTTAGTGTTCGCATGACAAATCGCCACTCCCAGCGCATCTGCCGCATCCGCTTGGGGTTTTGCTGCCAACTTTAACATGCTCATCACCATATGCTGAACTTGTACCTTGTCGGCACCACCCGAGCCCGTCACCGCTTGTTTAATCAGTCGAGCGGCGTATTCGTGAACTGGCAAATCGTGATTAACGGCAGCAACAATTGCGCTGCCTCTCGCCTGCCCAAGTTTGAGTGCTGAGTCGGCGTTTTTCGACATGAACACTTGTTCAATCGCAAATACGTCCGGCTGGAACTGAGTGATAATTTCACTCACCCCTGCGTAAATTTGTTTCAAGCGTCCGGGCAGCTCTTTTTCGGACATACGAATGCAGCCACTGCCAAGATAATACAAGTGTCGGCCCTGTTGCCGAATAACACCATAGCCCGTAATACGCGATCCGGGATCAATACCAAGAATAATTGACATAAATTACAACGCTGTCGCTCCTAAGCTTTGTTTCACTATACCTAAACTTCATTTTACTATCCGTAAATCAGATAAAAAAATCCCGCCTTAGCGGGATCTTTTTACTCACTATCATCGATGTTGCCAAAAGAGCAACAGACGAAAGTCAGTCATCAAAAGCGAGCAACCTTGGTCATGTTCGTTTACCAACGTTGCTAAGACTTTCTATTCTGCGTCTTTCTTTGCTGCTTTCACTGCAATCGCCAGTTCATCTAACGATGCTGGGTTAGCCAGGCTAGGTGCGTCCGTTAATAGACACGCCGCCGCGGTTGTTTTAGGGAAAGCAATCACATCACGGATGTTTTCTGTGCCACATAACAGCATCACTAGACGGTCTAGACCGAATGCAAGACCGGCATGAGGTGGTGTACCGTACTTAAGCGCATCAAGTAAGAAACCAAATTTCTCACGTTGCTCAACATCGTCAATACCTAAGATACCAAATACCGCTGACTGCATCTCTGCATTGTGAATACGGACAGAACCGCCACCCACTTCGTAGCCATTGATAACCATATCGTAAGCATTTGAATTTGCCGCCGCTGGATTTGCTTTTAGCTCTTCCGCTGTCATGCCTAGAGGCGATGTGAATGGGTGGTGCATCGCGTGCAGATTCCCTTCATCATCTTCTTCAAACATTGGGAAGTCGATAACCCAAAGTGGTTTCCACGCTGCGTTGTCGGTTAGCTCTAGATCTTTACCAAGCTTAAGACGTAGTGCACCCATGGCTTCTGCCACGATGTTTGCTTTGTCTGCGCCAAACAAGATGATGTCACCAGATTCTGCACCAGTGCGCTCTAGAATACCGTTGATTACATCTTCGCTTAGGAATTTAGCCACTGGCGATTGAACCCCTTCTGCGCCCGCAGCACGATCGTTCACTTTCATCCACGCTAGGCCTTTCGCGCCGTAGATGCCAACAAACTCACCGTAGCCATCAATGAGCTTACGAGTCAGTGATGCGCCACCTGGTACACGGATAACCGCAACACGGCCTTTCTCGTCATTTGCTGGACCAGAGAAGACTTTAAATTCAACATCTTTTACTAGATCTGCAATATCAACAAGTTCAAGCGGGTTACGCAAATCAGGCTTATCTGAACCAAAACGACGAATCGCTTCAGAGAACGGCATGATAGGGAAATCACCTAGGTCAACGTTAAGCAGCTCTTGCCACATGTCGCGAACCATTTTTTCTGTTGTCTCACGAACTTGCTCAGCCGACATGAATGAGGTTTCGATATCGATTTGAGTAAATTCAGGTTGACGGTCAGCACGCAAGTCTTCATCACGGAAACACTTAACGATTTGGTAGTAACGGTCAAAACCAGACATCATTAGCAGCTGTTTGAACAACTGTGGTGATTGCGGTAATGCGTAGAATGACCCTTTATGAACACGACTTGGTACTAGGTAATCACGTGCGCCTTCTGGCGTCGCTTTGGTCAGTACTGGTGTTTCGATATCAAGGAAGCCATTTTCATCTAGGAAACGACGAACAAAGCTTGATGCCTTAGCACGTAACTTAATACGGTCACTCATCTCTGGGCGACGAAGATCGATATAACGGTACTTAAGACGCTGTTCTTCTGTATTCGTTTGGTTGAAATCAAGAGGTAGCACGTCAGAACGGTTGATGATTTCTAGGCCAGACGCCAAAATTTCAACTTCACCCGTTGCCATGTCTTTATTCACTTGGCTGTCTGGACGAACGCGAACTTCGCCCGTTAGCTTGATGCAGAATTCGTTACGAAGTTGGCTTGCCAATTCGAACACATCCGCCATATCTGGATCGACAACTACCTGAACGATACCTTCACGATCTCGCATATCAATAAAGATAAGACCGCCTAAATCACGGCGACGATTAACCCAGCCGCACAAATCTACAGTTTGTCCTGCAAGGGACTTGTTCAGGTGACCACAGTAATGGCTACGCATAATGAATTTCCCAATTTCCAATTATTAATTAAAATCAAATTGTACGAGAAGCGGCGATGGAAACAACCACAATACCCACATACAAAATTAAAGGTTCATTTATACTCGGAAAATCGTCTAAAATCGACCTAATTTGACAGTTTTATTGTGTTTAATTGCCGTCAGACTTAGTCTGATTAGTTAAACGGACAAAATATCAACAAAAGCGCAGTAGAAGGTAATATGAGTGAGCTAAGTTTACGGTTGGGCCTGACGATGTGGTCACATAATGATTGGCTTCATTCGTTTTATGGCTCTGGCACGAAATCGAGCCAAAGGCTCGAGCGTTACGCGTCGGTATTCCATACTGTAGAAGGCAACACGACATTCTATGCGACCCCAAGCGACAACACGGTGAATAATTGGAATAAAGCGACACCCGAACACTTTCGCTTTACGTTTAAACTGCCAAAATCCATTACCCATGAGCAACAACTAAGACATTGCCAAGCGCCACTCCACGATTTTTAGCCACGATGTCACCGCTAAGAGAAAAGCTGGGCATGCTGACCATTCAGCTCCCACGCCGCTTTGGCCCTAACGATCTCCCTGCTCTGCAATCATTTTGCCAGTATTTCCCTAACGATATGCCATTAGGTGTGGAAGTTCGCCACCCGGCCTTTTTTCAAAAGGGCCCGCACGAGAAAGCGCTCAATCAATGGCTACTTGAGCATGGCATTGATCGAATCATCATGGATAGCCGCCCAGTATTTGCCGCTGAACCCAACTCACCAGCAGTGATAGACGCTCACAATAACAAGCCCAAAGTACTAGGTTCATGCCATTTCTACTGGGCAACACCCCATGATTCGGTTTATTGGTCATCCCGATCTCGAAGCAAACAATCCATTTTTCAAACCCTGGCTGAGCAAACTGCCAGAATGGATTGCCCAAGGCAAACAGCCCTATCTCATGATTCACACTCCGGATAATCAGTACGCTCCAGAATTGGCGCTGCAATTATATACGCAGTTACAACAGCATATAGGACAAGTACCTGGTATCAATCAAGTACCTGGTGCCAATCACCCGATATCTTTGCCCTCTTTAGCGTCTTTTCCTCCTAACGCTGATGAACATCAGATTGCGATGTTTTAAGTACTCATTGCGATGTCATAAGTACTAACGGTTACCTTTATCGATAAGAGCAACCTACTCACACCACCTGTAGCCACGGTGAGTAAAGAATGGCTTCATATAATGACAAGTACACTTGAATAGCGTAAAATGCGCGCCTTTTTATTACGTCTACAGAATGAGAGAGACGACATGGAAAACAAAGATACGATATTCTCTGCCCCTATCGCGAAAATTGGCGATTTTACGTTTGATGAAAGGGTGGCTGAAGTCTTCCCAGACATGATTCAACGTTCCGTACCGGGCTATAGCAATATCATTTCTGCTATCGGTATGTTGGCGGAGCGTTTTGCCAAACCTCATTCTGTTGTCTACGATCTTGGCTGCTCTCTTGGTGCCGCAACGCTTTCTATGCGTCGCCATATCCAGCAAGAAGGCTGCAAAATTATTGCCGTCGACAACTCTTCAGCAATGGTCGAGCGCTGCAAGTTGCACATTAACGCCTATCGTTCCGATACGCCTGTCGATGTGATTGAGGCGGATATCCGCAACATCGAGATTAAGAATGCATCGGTGGTTGTACTCAATTTTACTTTGCAATTCTTATCGCCTGAAGACAGGCAGACCCTACTAGAAAAGATTTATGAAGGTCTGCGCCCGGGTGGCATTCTAATTTTGTCAGAAAAGTACATCTTTGAAGATGACACCGCGCATGAGTTATTAATCGACCTTCACCATGACTTCAAACGAGCCAACGGTTATAGCGAGCTCGAAATCAGTCAAAAGCGCAGCGCTATTGAAAACGTGATGCGCCCTGATTCTATCGCCACGCATAAGCAACGCTTTAATGACATTGGTTTTAGTAGCTCTGAAGTCTGGTTCCAGTGTTTCAATTTTGGTTCTATGTTCGCCATCAAATAAGTCAATATATCGAGAGTCCCATGTTTAACTTTGCAAATTTTTATCAACTCATTGCCCAAGACACGCGTTTACAACCATGGCTAACGGTTCTTCCTCAACAATTGACAGACTGGCAAAATGCCCAACATGGCGATTTCGACCGCTGGCTACGAGCTTTGGCGAAAATCCAAACGGGTACTCCGGATAACATTGACCTAAAAACCAGCGTCACGCTTTCCAATTCAGACGCACTGCCCGTCGGTGAAATGAAGAAGCTAGAAAGCCTACTTCGTACATTCCACCCTTGGCGCAAAGGGCCTTATACTGTCCATGATATTCACATTGACACTGAGTGGCGCTCAGATTGGAAATGGGATCGTGTATTACCCCACATCACGCCACTCAAAGATCGCTCAGTTTTAGATGTTGGCTGTGGTAATGGCTACCATATGTGGCGCATGCTAGGCGAAGGTGCACGCCTTTGTGTGGGTATCGACCCATCGCACCTGTTTCTGGTCCAGTTTGAAGCCATTCGCAAGCTGATGGGCGATGACCAGCGAGCGCACTTATTGCCGTTAGGAATTGAGCAGCTACCAGAGCTTGAAGCCTTTGATACGGTTTTTAGCATGGGTGTGCTCTATCACCGTCGCTCTCCACTTGACCACCTGATCCAGCTCAAAAACCAGTTAGTTCCCGGTGGCGAGTTAATTCTTGAGACTCTCGTGATTGATGGCGATGAAAACGCCGTACTTGTCCCGTTTGACCGTTATGCACAAATGCGCAACGTTTACTTCTTCCCATCTGCGCCTGCGCTAAAAGTGTGGTTAGAAAAAGTAGGCTTTGAGAATGTACGCATTGTGGACGAAAACGTGACGTCAGTCGGCGAGCAACGCACGACTGAGTGGATGACGCATAACTCTTTACCTGATTATCTGGATCCCAATGATCCAACAAAGACGATTGAAGGCTACCCAGCCCCACGAAGAGCGATCCTCGTCGCTGACAATCCAAGCAACTAAATTCACTTGGCTTCTCATTTCTTATGATATTTACCAAAGGCTTATAAGTCTGACGCAGCTCTGACAATAGGGAGTATCGCACTCCCTATTCGATGCGTTAAAATCCGCCTCAATTCATTCCAATTTACCACAACTGTTTAGGATTTAAGATGTACAAACGCTTGGTACCGCTTGTCGCCATCACTCTTCTCGCTGGCTGCGCTTCTGTAAACCACCAAGAACTTCACCAAAGTACCTTAAATGCGATCAAGAACTCCGAACAACACCTTGATAATCGCCTTACGAATTTGGATCTACAACTAAGCAATCAAAGCGACTATATTGATAGCCTTGAATCTGAAGTGATTGCGCTGACTAAGCGCATCGAAACACTGCAAAACAACCAAGACTCAGCCGTAGAAAAGTTGGCTGAGCCGAAAAAACAAACCACCCCTGCTCGCAATATAAGTCCATCTAAGCCTGTCGTTTTAGGTTCGGTTGAAAAGGTCGACCTTGATATTCTTAATCGCCGATTCGATGCTCGCGTTGATACGGGTGCTGTCACCTCATCTCTTAATGCTATCGACATTCAAGTTTTTGAGCGCGATGGCAAACAGTGGGTAAAATTCCACCTCCTCGATGACAAAGCGAAAACACAAGACAAGCGTTGGATTGAGGCGCCCGTTATTCGTTATGTTAAAATTCGTCAATCTACGAATGAAAAGGCCGAACGTCGCGCCGTTATCGAATTGTGGATCCGTGTTGGAAATATCCATGAAAAAGCGCAATTTACACTGGCAGATCGCTCTCAAATGACCCACCCTATATTACTAGGAAGAGAATTCATCAAAGATATTGCTTTAGTTGACGTTAGTCAGCAATATATACTTTCTTCTAACGAATGAATCTCTTTTGAATAACACTCTCAGGGACAGTAAATTACAATAATAAGGTTGTTTATGACTTCACGTATTCCATTTTTTCTATCAGTTGGTGTGCTGATTGCAATAGGTATCGCGCTTAGTGTCCTTCGACATGAAACCTACGGCGTACCTTGGACCCCAGGCGAAGCTCGTCAAGTTTGGGACATTGAATCCCGAGTCGAGTTTAACGCGACTGGCCAACCCGCTAAAGTCTCTTTAGCCGCGCCATACACGCAAGAAGGCTTTACACTCATTAGTGAGTCGGCGTCTTCGCCAGGTTACGGCATTTCTTACGTTGAAACAGACGCAGGTCGACGAGCAGAATGGTCTATTCGTGAAGCTCATGGACCGCAAACTATCTACTACAAAACTCAATTCCTTGTCGATGACCAAGCCGTCGCCAACTCAGAACCACCAACGGGTGACATCGTTATTCCAACATTCGATGGGCCTGAAGAAGCCGCTGCAACCGCGCTTATCGAGCGAGCAAACAGTCGTTCATCGGACAACATCACGTTTACCCGTGAGCTCATCAAAACCCTCAATGACGTAGATAGTCAAAACTCTGCCCTCATTCTTAATACGATGAACAAGACTCAAGCAGCGGCAAAATTGTTAGCGTACGCTGAGATTCCTAGCAAAGTGGTTGGTGTCATCGAGCTGGAAGATGGTCGCCGTCGTCAATCCATCCAACAAATGATCCAAGTCTGGGATGGCGCTAAGTGGCAGATTTTCGCACCAGAAGCCAATGAAGGCGAGAAGAAGAAAAACCTTCTCGTCTGGGATGAGTCTAACGTTTCATTACTTGATGTGGTCGGTGGTAAAGACAGTAAAGTACACTTTACGATGATTGCTCAAGAAGTCAGTGCTCAAGAAGCCACCGACAGTAAGGTCGATTCTGACAACCTACTTAACTTCTCGATTCACAGCCTACCGCTGGAAGAGCAAGCAATGTTTAAGACCATCATGCTTATCCCAATTGGTGCGCTTATCGTTGTTTTGTTGCGAGTGTTGGTTGGCTTGAAAACATCAGGCACCTTTATGCCGGTATTGATTGCGGTGGCGTTTGTACAAACACAACTGGTCACGGGTATTGTCGGTTTCTTGCTTATTGTTGGTACTGGCTTGGTGATTCGAAGTTACCTGTCCAAACTTAACTTGCTGCTCGTTGCCCGAATATCGGCGGTAATCATCACCGTTATATTGATTATCTCCGTCTTTACTGTAGTGGCCTTTAAGATCGGCCTTACCGAAGGGCTATCCATTACCTTCTTCCCTATGATTATCCTTTCTTGGACAATCGAACGTATGTCTATTTTGTGGGAAGAAGAAGGCGTAAAAGAGGTTGTGCTACAAGGTGGCGGTTCTCTGCTAACGGCAGTGATGGTTTATGTTGCGATGACCAATCCATACATTCAGCATCTCACGTTCAACTTTATCGGGCTGCAACTGGTTATCCTTGGCACCATTCTTTTGGTCGGTACTTACACTGGTTACCGTCTAACAGAGCTACGTCGATTCAAACCTCTGACGGAGGACTAATCTATGTTGAATAAGATTACCAGTCCGTTCAAGCTACGCGAACGTGGCATTATGGGAATGAACAAGCGCAATCATAGCTACATTAGTAAGTACAATGATCGCTCTAAGTATCCGCTGGTTGATGACAAGCTGCAAACGAAGATCATCGCTGAAAAAGCAGGCGCAACAACGCCTGCCCTTATCGGCGTCATTCGTAGCCAAGCTGAAGTTAAAAAAGTTCACAAGATGGTGAAAGACTGGCCTGGCTTTGTGATTAAGCCCGCTCAAGGTAGTGGTGGTAAAGGCATATTGGTCGTCACTGAGCACAAAGATGGTGTTTACACTAAACCCTCTGGTGCAACGATTAACGAAGTCGATGTAGAGCGCCACATCAGTAACGCTCTTGCTGGTTTGTTCTCTCTTGGTGGCAAGAACGACGTAGCCGTCGTTGAAAACCTTATCAAATTTGATGACTGTTTTGACGGCTTCAGTTATGAGGGTGTGCCTGATGTACGAATCATTGTATTCCAAGGCTACCCCGTTATGGCCATGATGCGACTCTCTACCTCAATGTCTGACGGTAAAGCCAACTTGCACCAAGGCGCGGTAGGGGTAGGTATTGACATCGCAACCGGTAAAGCGGTTCGTGCGGTGCAATATGACCAACCCGTGACATTGCATCCTGATACCGGTAAAGAACTGGCAACGTTGGTGGTGCCTCACTGGAAGCGTCTGCTGACACTTGCCTCTAGCGCGTATGAAATGACAACGCTTGGTTACATGGGTACCGATATGGTGCTTGACCGTGAAGAAGGTCCGATGGTATTAGAGCTTAACGCACGTCCTGGCTTAGCCATTCAGATTGCTAACGGGTGTGGCTTACTCCCTCGCCTACAGCATATTGAATCACTTGGGACACCAAACCCGTTTGACTACCCAACACCGGAAGAACGTGTTGAGTATGCGGCAAAAATGTTTGGCCACCATAACGAGTAGCCAGTAAAACAGAACAAAAACGGTGGGTTATTGCCCACCGTTTTTTTGATAAAAGTACTGGCAAACCGATTACACCACATCATGTTTGCGCTAGATCTCACTTTTCGATTTCTTTCCTCTAGAATCATTAAAAAATCACACATCAAGTAAATTATTAAGTATCAGTCACTTATCTGCAAAACATCAAAAATACCAAACCATTTAGCATTCACCCAGACAATAGCACGCCATCCATAACCTTCCTGGCAATCAAGCATTAATCTATCAAAACAATCCGTTAGCGTGTTAACAACCCTCACCCCACGAGCTCAAACCCTTAACACCACACTAAAAGCCTGATCTATAGGTAAATTTATATTTGCATTAATTCACTGCGCCTTCGACTTCTCACCCTTTATATTTGCCGCGCCTAATAATGTGCGACCAACACTGCGTTTCTTAGCATGAACAGTCTCACAGCTCGTCGTCAATCACGACCCTGAAATATTAGGTCTACACATATAAAGTAATGGTAATTGCTTTAATGACTCTTTGGATTTTGTGGCTTGGAGATTTAAATGACCAAATCCGTTCTATATGCAGCCTTAACATTTTCGTTAACCTTTCTCTTTGGCTGTGATACTGACAACGCAACTGTTGCTTCTGTGTCTCCTGTCAGCGTGAATACTATCGCCGTATCACAAAGTGACACTTTCCCCATCACCGAATATGTCGGTCGAACTCGTGCTCCCGAAGATGTGCAAATTAGACCACTGGTATCCGGGCGCCTTATTCACAAAGCGGTGTCTGAAGGCGCGGATGTGGAAAAAGGCGAGCTATTGTATGAGCTGGATCCAAAGCCATTTCAGGTTAGATTGAACGCCGCTAAAGCCGAGCGAGCCAAAACCAAGGCACAACTCGCCCAAGCCAAGCGTACCCTGACAAGAGCAAGCAAACTTCACAGTGAAGGCTCATTAAGCCCACTAGAGTTCGAAGAAATTCAACTTGAGCACACCACCGCGTTGGCCAGTTATGAAATCGCGAATTCTGAATTTGATAAAGCCCAGCTCGAGCTCGACTGGACACAAATCACTAGCCCAATTAAGGGCCGCGTGAGTAACTCTGAATACAGCTTAGGTGACATCGTCACACCTGAAGGACAGCCGCTAACAACCGTGGTCAAACTCGACACCACTTGGGTCAATATTTCGGTCAATGAAACCTCTGGATTAGCCGAATTTCAAAAAGCAATGATCTTGAATCAAAGCCATGCCAGCGACTTTGATGTCAATCTAAAATTAGCGAACGGAATTCGCTACCCTCACGCAGGCCAAGTCGGTTTTGTCGATAACCGCGTGGATGTTGAAACGGGTACGATCACCGTTCGTCTTAACTTCCCTAACCCACAGCTCCTTTTATTACCGGGACAATATGTCACCGTTGAAGTGGTTGATGATTCCATTGCTTCTTTGTCAGTACCGAGCAAAGCCGTTCAATATGATCAAGGTGGACACTTTGTCTATGCCGTGGATTCGCAAGCCACCGTGCAAAAAAAGTACTTTAAGTGGTATCAGCAATTGAGCGATATCTTTTTAGTTGAGTCAGGCCTGACGCTGGGCGAACATATTGTTGTCGATGGGCTGCAAAAGGTGAAACCGGGAACCATCGTGTATGCTGCCATGACGGAAGAAGGATAACTCAAATGGTTGAATTTTTTATCCGTCGTCCCAAGTTCTCCATCGTACTGAGTATCTTGATGACCATCATCGGTCTGGTTGCACTACTTAATGCCCCCGTCGAACAGTACCCAAATGTCGCGCCACCTGAAATTGAAGTGACCACGGAATTTACTGGCGCAAACGCCGAAGTGCTGCGAGATACCGTTGCAACCGAAATAGAGAAAGAGGTTAACGGTGTCGAAGGCATGATTTACATGAAATCTAAATCCGCTGGCGACGGCAACTACTTGCTGACCGTAGCCTTTGAAGTCGGTTTTGATGCTGACAAGGCACAAATATTAGTACAAAACCGAGTCAACCGTGCAATGGCGAAGTTACCTGAAGAAGTGAAACGTTCAGGAGTCAAAGTTGAAAAGACCGCGTCCAACATTATGATGGCCGTTTTGGTGCACTCGCCAGATCAAAGCCAAGACGGGCTATTTCTCAACAACTACGCCAACATGAACATTAAAGACGAGCTCGCGCGGGTGGCTGGGGTTTCAAAGGTACGTAATATCGGCGACATGGAATACGCGATGCGTATTTGGCTTGATCCGCTCAAAATGGCAAGCCTTGGTATTGTACCTGAAGATGTGGCTGCCGCCATTGGCGAGCAGAATGTCATCCGCCCTGCTGGTATGGTGGGTGCTGCGCCCTATGCTGAGCAATCTTCACCGTTTCAAATGGTGGTACGCACTGAAGGACGATTAAGTAACGCCGAACAGTTTGACGACATCGTGGTCAAATCTGACAAGCAAGGTAAATTAGTTCGCATTTCGGACGTGGGCAAGGTGGAGCTAGGTTCTCAACAGTACATCGTCAAAGCGATGTATAACCAATCAGATGCCGCGTTACTTGCGATTTACCAAGCGCCAGGAGCCAACGCGTTGGATATATCCTCTGGCATTGATAACAAAATGGAAGAGCTCAAGTCACGCTTTCCGCAAGGTATTGACTACTCAATTCCATACAACCAGACCGAGTTTGTTAAAGTCTCTATCGCAGAGGTGTTCGAAACCCTCATCATTGCGGTTCTACTCGTCACGGCGGTAACGTACGTTTTCCTTCAAGATTGGCGCACCACCATCATTCCGGTGATTGCGATTCCTGTCTCTGTCATTGCCACTTTTTCTGCCATGAAAGTGATGGGGATGTCGATGAACATGCTGACACTGCTTGGTCTCGTATTGTCGATTGGCGCTGTTGTCGACGCCGCTATTATTGTGGTTGAGAACGTTGAACGTTTAATGGCAGAAGAGCATCTTTCACCAATGGATGCCACACTAAAAGCCATGCGAGAAGTGACCGCGCCTATTCTTGCTTCTGCTTTAGTGCTGTTTGCAGTATTTGGTCCCGTTACCATGATGCCCGGACTGACAGGTCAGCTGTATCAGCAATTTGGTATTACGCTATCGGTTTCTATCGCCATTTCAACGATAAATGCCTTAACCCTTACCCCTGCCCTTGCCGCCATTTTAATGCGCCCCGGCGGCCCTAAGCCCGGCAAATGGTTGCAAGCATTCAATCACGGATTAGAAAAAGCCACAACAGGGCTTGGCGTGACGGTATCGCTGATGATCAGACGCTTGGCGCTAAGCATAGCGTGCTTTGGCGTCATGATTGCGGCCATCGTAATGATGGGCTATCACATGCCAAGTGGCTTCCTACCCGATGAAGATTCTGGCAGCTTTTTCATTAACGTAGAACTGCCACAAGCGGCGTCGCTTGCACGTACCGAGCAGATTACCCGTGATGCAATTGACATTGTGCAATCGGAAGAAGGGGTGTCCAGTGTCGTGTCGGCTCCCGGTTTTAGCTTACTTGGTAATGCCGCTGCTTCTAACTCTGCAATGATGATTGTTAACCTTGACCATTGGCAACAGCGTAAAGACACAACCATGCACATGAAAGCCATCATGGAGCGCGTTCAAACCAAACTTGATTCCATCAAGCATGCTGAGATCATTAGCTTCTTTTCTCCCGCTATTCCTGCGCTTGGAATGAACTCAGGGTTTGAAATGCGCCTTGAAGATACCATGGGACGCTCATCTCAATCATTAGCTGAAGTCGGCGACAATTTGATGCAACAAGCGATGGCGCATCCAGCCATTGACTTGGCTTACACCATGTTTCGCGCCAATACACCTCAAGTAGAAGTAAAGCTCAATAGAGACAAAATCAAAGCCACTAATGTAAGCCTTGAGTCTGTCTATATGACATTGCAAACCTACCTCGGCGGTCTTTATGTCAATGACTTCACAGAGTTTGGTCGAAACTACAAAGTATTCTTGCAGTCCGAATGCGGCAGTCGCGCCAAAAGCAGCGACATTTCAAGTTTTTACGTTCGTTCTCTTGATGGAAAGATGGTGCCTCTTAACTCACTGATTACAGTAAATAATACGCTGGGCCCAGAAGCGGTTGAACGCTTTAATCTGTATAGTTCACTGATGATTAATGGTGTCGCAGCTCCGGGATACAGCTCAGGAGAAGCGGTAGCAGCCATGGCAAAAATCGCCGATGAAAGCTTACCTGCAGGCTACAAATACGATTGGTCAGGGCTAACCTACCAAGAGCAAAAAGCAGGCAATGCGGCACCGATTATGTTCGCCATGGCTATGTTGTTTACCTTTTTGTTCCTTGTGGCGCAGTACGAATCTTGGGTGACACCACTGGCGATTATTATGTGTGTGCCAACGGCCATTTTCGGTGCCCTGCTCCACACTTGGCTAATGGATGGCGATATTAATATCTACACGCAAGTGGGCTTGGTATTGATGGTCGGAATGGCAAGTCGTAATGCCATACTCATTGTCGAATTTGCCAAAGAGTTACGTGAAACTAAAGGGCTGTCAATTGTCGATGCTGCTATTGCGGCAACAAAATTGCGCTTTAGAGCCGTATTAATGACTGCGTTCTCCTTTATCCTAGGTGTCATTCCGCTCGTCATTGCCACAGGTGCTGGTGACGGTGCCCGACGCGCGGTTGGTTATAGTACGTTCGGCGGCATGCTCGCCGCAACCGTGCTGGGGTGTTTAATCGTGCCTAGGTTATCTGGGTGATGCTACAACGCCTAAGGGAGCGCCATGGTAAAGCCGCACCTCTTACTGTTAATTCCGAAGTTCGCTAGTACTGAAGCGCTTGCATAGCAAATCACGTCAAAGCGTCCAAAAGGGTTGACTATCAAGTCAACCCTTTTTCCATTAGGTTTGCTTGGGTTTAGCCGCGCCATTGAGAAGCGCTGCAACAATCGATTTCTCTGGTATTTGGTATTGCCCAGCACAATACGTCATATGACCATACCCTTCCGCCTCATGCTTATAGTCTGCTGACAAATGTGTGGCTAACCATTTACCTTGTTCAAATGGAATCGCAGAATCATCATCAGAATGCCATACGCACGCATTAGTACATTGGAGATTCTTAACATCAAAACCCCAGTCAAAGCAGGTGTCTTGCGCTGATTCCCATGTCGCCCCGGTTGTTCCCCTTACAACAGAACGACGCATCGAACTTTCAAAGCGTTCAATAAGCGCTTTATCGGCGTTAACTTTAGGGAACCCCTTACGAATTGGCATACTGGCGAGGCTGGCTGGTAGCACACCAAACACAATGCGGAACACTGAAAAATACCAGCCCATCGTCACCTGTTTTAACTTTGACGATGTTGGCGTCCCTCCCGTTCCTATGGTCGCCCCTGTGCCAAGTTCTTCACAAAGTACCGTGGGTAATAGTGGTGCATTAAGGCCTAAACCAATACAACGCTCCTGAAAATGTAAAGCCGCCGCCATCGCATGAGGCGTCCCTTGCGAATGACCCGTAATATGAAACTCACCAATACGTTCCGCGGTTAACACCGCGTCTAAATCTTCAGCAGGCCAATCTACCACTCTGCGACCGGGTTTTTCGTCACTAAACCCGCAACCGGGTAAGCTTATCGCGATCCCTCGACACTCTAGCGCCTCACAAACCGCCTCATACGTTGCTCGCTCAAAACCCGCTTCTAACCCGGAACCGTGCATATTAATAACAACTGGCGCGTTTGGGTCATCACTGCCGTAAACACAATAAGCGACCTGACGACCGTCCTGTGTTATCACAATGCGTTGTTGAGCGGCTTCGAACTTATCTCTTGGAATGGGTTGCATACCTTGATGACGAATTCTGACGCCCCAAAAATTGAATAACACCACCAAGACGATGAGTGACACTATACTAAATACGACCATACAGACTCCTACATGCTAACGCCGATAACATACTGTAGATAATGATATTTTATTCAAATACGAAACCATTCAAGATACAAGGTGGCTATCAAAAAAAGAGCGTGACCCTTACCGTGTCACGCCTCTTTCTAGCTCTATTTTATCCGATTAGATCTTAGCCTAATATCTGCTCTTCAAGCTCTTTTATCTGTTCTGCTTGTTTCGTCTCACCAAAACCGCGTAGACCAACGACGTGTACATGCTCGTGGTCTTTAAACACTTTACGTACAAGCTTATACGTGGTGCCTTTTTCTGGGCTGATGTTTTCTGGCGCGGCAATTAATAGCTGCATTCCTTGGCGATCACAAAGCTCGAACAGCGTCGCAATAGATTTCGCATCCAAACGGGCCGCTTCATCTAAGAACAGGAGACGACATGGCACAATATCTTTACTGCGTAATCGTCTTGATTCCTCTTCCCAGCTCTGAACCACCATCAATAAGATAGATTGACCCGTACCGATCGCTTCACCTGTGGAGAGCGCACCAGACTCGGCTTGTAACCAACCATCAGAGCCACGGTTCACTTCTACGCTAAGCTCTAGGTAATTACGATAATCAAGTAGCTCTTCGCCTAATACTTGTGGTGAGCGTTGCCCCATATCAATATGTGGGTTAACGCGTTGGAACAACTTCGCCATCGCTTCAGAGAAGGTGTAGCGCATGGTTTCAAACAAGTCCGAGTGCTCTCTCGTCAGCGCTTCAAGAAGCTGCTCATGACTTTCACGAACTTTAACGTTAAGACGTACGCCTTTCACCTGTCCAAAGTGGATATTAGACAACCCTTGGTTGAGCATGCGGATGCGGTTCTGCTCACGTTGAATGGTCTTTTTAATGATGCTTGAAACAGACTCAGAACTTAATGCAAGGCGGTTTTCACGCTGCGTCAGCTCTTCGGTTAAACGAGCCAGCTCCACTTCCATTTCTTCGATAGCTTCAACCGGATCATCGGTACGAATAATATCTTGGCGAATACGCTCTCGAAGGTGTTGGTATACGGCAATATAGAACAATACCTTGCGCTCAGGTTTGGCATTGTCTTCCGATAAACGTAATGCATCACGAAGATTCTCATTATCCGCGACAGCTAAACGCAGCGCCCCTAATGATTTATCCGACATTGAACGCAGCTCATTGGCGCTTAAATACGCCAGCTCACGACGATGCAATCGACGCTCTACGTCATTTTCTTTTGCCAAACGCAGGACACTACACCAGTAGGCTTTCGCAGCCACCACATAGGTACGCAATTCTACGTACTCTTTTTGAGCTTTTTTCAGACGCTTAGCGAGCCCCTTCATCTCCAGCTCTGTGGCGGTAATGGTTTTCTCGTATTCGCTCTTACGAGTACGAGACGTTTGCAATGCTAAATGCAGCTCATCACGGCGCTTTTCAGCACGTTCAAAGGCGGTGTCATCGGCAACAACACCGTAGTCTTGCAATTCAATCTTAAACTCTTGAACCGTCTCTAATTTCGCTTGATATGAACTCTTAAGCGATGCCATAACTTGGTTGTACTGGTTTGATTGCTCTTGAGCTTGTTTCAAGCCATCACGTAAACGACGACGAGCGTCTTCAGCTTGCACCAACTTGGTCTTTAATTGCTCACTCAGCTCACTGCTTTTACTCAGCATCTCAACAGAGTCGGCATAAGCAAAGTGCGGACGACGCTCGGCTAAATCAGCCACAGCAAAGATTTGTCCTTTTAGCGACTGTAAAGCGCTATCCAACGATTGATATTCACTTTCCAGCGCTTCAAATTGCTCTGGATCGCTCTCTAGCGCGTTAGCAACATTGCTTAATTGCGTCACAGTTTGACCGTGCGCTGAAATAAACTGCTTCGCGGTATTTAACTCTTCGATGCGCGTACGTAATGCATCGAATCGTTCTGTCAGAGTCTCATCAAACAAAATGCTCGCCGACATCATCAGGCGATCTAACAAAACCACCGTCTGCTTTGCTTGCTTAAACTGTGAGGCAACCTGCTGCTCTTGTTGTTTAAAATCATTCAGCTGGCGATTACATACACTTAACTGCTCTCGAGATTGAGCAATAGCTTGCTCAGGATCCGCGTCAAATGCCAACTGCATGTGCTCGGCAACAAAGGCATTAAATGCTTGATACAAACGTTGCAGCTTTTGTGCATCAAATGCCGCTTTCGCGTGCTGTTCAACGGTCTCTTCTTTTTGGTCTCGAAGCAGCTCTAAACGTTGCTCACGAGCGGCACGCCCGAACAATGGAATGGTTGGGAAGCGAGAATAACGCAACTGACGATCATTTAACTGAACGCATACTGCGCCGCCTAGCTCATCGGCATCAAAGGTGCTGTCATCAAACGCGTCTATGTCGCCTTCAATGATGTACAAATCTTCTGGGCAGTCATCAAGCTCAACCAGTTTCTCTTTAATACCATCGAGGTTAGAAACGACGATCGCATGACGAGCCGGACCATACATTGCACTGAAATACGGCGCATCATCCAACGTGATGTCATCGTAGATTTCAGACAACAATACGCCGCCTAAGGTATCCGCTAACCCTTTTAAACGAGGATCATTAGAGCCGCCAGGCGATGCAAGGCGCTCAATTTCACGCTCTAGTTCATCACGCTTAATGGCTAGCGTATCTCTTGTTGTCGCGGTTTGGCGCTCAGACTCATTGATATGTTGCATTGAGGCAATCACATCCGCACGATCTACTAACTCAAGTGCTGATTGCTCACGCAATGCTTCTAAAGCGTTGAATGAACGTATCCATTGTGGCGCGTGAGCTTCCAAACGAGCGATGTCAGCATTGTGTCCTTGCGCTTGCTGTTTAACATCACGCTGCTGCTCTTTTAACGTTTCTAACTTAAGCTCGGTTTCGAGTACACGTTCACGCTGACTTTCTGCTTCTAGCTCAATATCCATTTCAGTCTTGATTTGGATACCTTGCTGCTCGATGTCAGTGCGAAGTTGTTGCGCCTGCGCTTGTCGCTCAAGTGCTTTTTCTACATCTCGATATTGAGCGCGCAGCTGAGTCTCATCGTTCAGTACTTGTTGGTACGCCTGAGCATTATTCAGCAGATCTTTCGCCACATCGGATGCTTGGTCACGACGGACGTCACCGACCACTTTTTTCACCAGTGATAGTGCAAGTTCAAACTGTTTTGCCGCTGCCGAAGACATGTCAACGCGGTGTTTAAGCTCTAGCAATTTCGTGGTGCTTGTCGCTTCTTGCGTTTTAAGACGGTTAAGTTGCGCCGCTGCGTTACTTTCATCCAGCTCGTTGCTGCCTAATAACTGGCGAGCCTTTTCTAATGCTTGTACCGCTTGTTGATACTGAAGCGTTCGCGTTTGTTGTACATCCAACGCCTGTTGATAATCAGCCAGTTGTGTTTTGAGGCTATCCACTTCTTCTTCAGATTGCGATGCCTGCTCTTCAGCAATGAATTTACGCTCTTGTGCTTCTTCAACCACCATCACTTGTTCTTCTAGACGCTCATTCAGCTCTTCTAGATCTTCTTGGTAGCGGGCGATTTTTTCTTGTTGGCGCAGGGCATTTTGCACCAACTGCAAATGATCTTGTGCCGCTTGATGATCTTGCTCTAAACCCGCTTCACTTTCCACCAGCATGGACAGTGACTGCTGGACATTATTCAGCAGATCATTTTGTGATATTAAGCTCTGACGAGAGCCAAACAACTCACCACGCAAGGCTAATGTCTGCTCTAGCTTATTGCGCCTTTCGTTGGCATGACGCATGTAATCCGCGGCAACGTAGTGGGTTGATTCGGTGATCAAATGCTTGAATAGATCACGATCTGCTTGCGTTGTTTTGATGGCTTCCAATGTCATGCGGTTTTCGCGCAGCGCCGATTCCATATCTTGGAAGGCTTTTTTCACTCCGCCGTTTTGCGGTAACAAGTAGTCACGCAATGAACGGGTAATCGCACTAGAAATACCGCCGTATAATGATGCTTCGATCAAACGGTAGAATTTAGAACGATCGCTGTTATTACGCAGCTTCTTCGGTAATACACCAAATTCAAACATCTGTGAATGGTATTCAACAATCGAGCTGAAGGCTTTAAATTGCACTCCTTCCATATCGCCGATGACATCTTTGACTTCGTTGATCTGACGAACACGGGCATGGTTGTCTGACACATTTTCAATTAAGACATCTGTCGGTTTAACATGACTTGGTAAACCTTGAATAATGAAAGGTTTAATGTCGACTTTTTTGTCGCGACCCGCCACCTGCTGCAATTTAACCACAAACAAAATGCGTTGGTTACGAGAGTTGACCACATCAAGCGCAGAGTAACAGGTACCCGGTTGTAACTTACCGTACAAGCCTTTATCACGCGATGCTTGCGAACTACCCGCTTCGGTGGTGTTTCTAAAGTGCAGTAGACTCTGATCTGGAATTAGAGCCGTGATAAATGACGCCATTGCTGTCGATTTGCCCGCACCATTACCGCCAGACAAGGTGGTTACCAGACCATCAATATCAAAGGTACGCGCAAAGAAGCCGTTCCAGTTGATCATGGTCATTGATTGATACTTACCTCTTTCAATCATAAGTCTGCCTCGTCTTTTCCTTGCTCTGTTTCAGTGCTTGTTGGTCGTTCTGCTGTTGGCGTTTCTTCTGCTGGAATTAGGCTTTGTTGTTCTGGTTCTTTAGCATGAACCACTACCGCTTCCCCATCTCGTATCAAACGAAGTTGAGCGTCGCGCATATCATCGCCAAGTCTAACGTCCGCACCGAAGCGAAATACTGCTTCGCTGATGCGAAATTTACCAGTATCGCCGATCGAAATGGTCATACCTAAACGACGTAGTCTTCTGAGTGAGGTTTTCACCTTATCAAACAACTTTTCTTTATCAAGATCAGAACCTGTTGCTCGGTTGGTGACTAAGCGCATCAGCTTAGACTCATCCGCTAATGACAACAGTTCTTCATAAAGCTCTTGATTGGTAAAAATGCCTTCATGGGCTAAACGCTCAGGACTCAGGTAAAGAAAACACAACACTTTACCGACGAGCATATCAAGTTCAGATAATACGCTACGTCCAATTAACGTGGTTGAACGTGGTCGCAGGTAAAAGAAGCCTTCAGCAGCTTTGACAAGTTCGGTATTGTAACGTTGATAGAATGAAGCAAGCTCCACCTCAAAGTCGCACAATAACGCATGATTATCCAAATCTTCAGACGAGATATGGCGACCTGCACGAAGCGCGCTGTCTAGCGCCGGAAATAATGGGTTTGTAATTGCTTTTGCCAGTTTTTCTGACATGTATTCGTCAATATTTGTCGATGACATTTGCTTGTACCTTTGCGCCAAAATCGTTAATCGCTTGCCAATCGGGTTGGATGGCAGAGTAGTCAGACTGGGAATAGCCCAACCTCACCGCTTGGTCGACAACAATTCTTGCTAAATCAAAATGATGAGTCTGAGGGTGTGAGCTTAGGTAATCGCGTAGGACTTGCCCTAAGTCGATCGCCGCTCCGCGCTCTTTATGCGCTTTCAGCATGTCTGCAATGCGCTCGGCAAGTTCATCATTCACTTGCTCGAATTCTTCATACTCTACGTCCAGTGGCACGGCGCCCGTCACTTCTTCATTACGAAGGACCAAAGCGTCATCACGCAAGTCGGACAACTTCTCTGCATCGGCGTAGGTTAAATACCAAGGTGCATCAAAGTAGTCTGTGACCGACTGACGCAGCCTTTGGCTGAAGGCACGGTTTTGGTCCATATCAATGGCGGTACGTATGAATTTGTGGACATGGCGATCGTAGCCAATCCAGAGATCGATAGCTTGCTGGCCCCAACTGATAATGCGATCCAGCTTCATCTGCAGTCCAAATAGTGCTTCACCAACAAATTCAAGCTCATCATCACCATAAACGATTTCTTGTATATCTAGGATCTGAGTTTGCAATTCATCATACGCATGGCTTGCAAGGTATCTTGCAGCTCACGCAAATTAGCCGACGTCTCTGATAACAAGGATTCACAGTTATTGATGGCTTCACGCCAATCTTTATTCAGTAGCTCGGCGATTTGTTGCTTCACTAACTGTTGCTGCTCGTCCATGACTCGTTGGTTAAGATCGATTTGATCAAATATCTCTCCCACCGAATATTTAAGTACACCAAAGACGTTTTTACGCCAATGCCCCACCGTTCCGCCGTCTCTAGCCGCAACGATCGCTTTCGCCATTTCGTCAGCAACCATAGACAGTTGAATCGATAAACGCAGTTTTGAAAACTCGCGGTGCCTAACGTAGTAATCTGTAATGCCTATTGCTAATGGACTTAAGCGATAAATACTCGCACCATCGGTCACTTCACTGGTAAATCGGCTCATGAGCTTCTGTTTTACCAGTTCGTTGATGGCGTTGTTTGCTCGAAACGCGGATGCGTCTCCTGTTTCATCAAATTGCTGGGTTACGATCTTGAACGCGTCGTGCAGTTCGCCTTCGCCCAGTTCTTCATCAAATCTTTCATTACTCAGAACTGCAATAGAAATGAGAAATGCCAACCGTTCTGTTGACAGGTTTAATGAAAAGTCATGCTGTTTCACCCATCCGACAAGTTCGTCGATAGGTTGCTCTCCAGCAGGCAGAGTGTTCTCACTCATTATCTTTCCTGTTCTTCTTTTTTTGTGCCCATACGTGAATGTATCGACCCATTGAGAGATAGGGCTCTTGGCGGCACAGCTGTTGTTCCAGTTTCAGAACCTCTTCAGCTGTGTAGTCTCCCATATATTGCATGTTGCCGATGTAATCACTGAATGAGCGAATCCCGGATTTGCCTTGTATCACAAATCCTGCTTCTTCAATCCACTGATACACCTCTTCTGGCTTAAGTCCCTGTTGGGGCTGAAGCTTGAATCTTTTACGATGCGGCATTCCATTAAGTACATGCGGAATATTGCCACAAATGACGTTCTTAAACACCAATCCATGATGGTTATAAAACATAATCGATGCGATACCACCCGGCTTGATTTGCCTTAACACGGTTTCTAATGCAGATTTAGGGTCAGCCAACCATTCCATTACCGCGTGGAACAACGCCAAATCAACAGGCTGTGGTAAATGGTCATCGATTTGTTGAATCGCGCTATGGATCCAGCGATATTGCGAAAGTAGTCCCTTTTTTTCAACATCAGATTTCGCTAGCTTGAGCATCTCTGAAGAGAGGTCACAAAGTGTGACGTTATGTCCTCTTGCTGCAATCCTTTGGGAAACTTGTCCCAATCCGCCACCTGCATCTAATATTTCTAGTGTTTTTCTAGTATCATCCAGTACGGCAAGTGCTTGAGTTAAGTCTTCCCAAACAATAGTTTGGCGGATTTCACCCTTCTCTGAGCCGTAAATATTTTTTGCAAATTTGTGGGCGATATCGTCGAAATTACGGTCTTGCATCACAGTTTATTGAGTTAAGATAGCCAATCGGACTGCTATTCTGTCATATAAGTGACAGGAATAAAGGGGCAAGCCTCTTTTTTAGCGTTAAGTGGTGTTTTTTCGGACTATTAGTTTATGTTTGAGCTGAAAAAAATCGTGTCATCCCTACTAATGCCTTTACCAGCCATGCTGATCTTAGGTTTTCTCGGGCTAGCACTTATTATGTTTACTGCTAGGCGCAGAATCGGATGCATGGTTATTCTTGTATCACTGTGTGGGATTTTTCTCATCGCCTTCCAGCCTCTGTCTAGCCGCTTACTGATGCCATTAGAGCGTCAGTACAAACCTTTTTTACCCGTAAACGAGACCATTGACTATGTCATGGTGCTGGGCAGTGGTCACGTGGTCGACAGCGATCTCCCGCCAACGTCAGAGCTTAGCCGAACGGCCCTAGTACGCCTTAGTGAAGGCATTCGCGTGATGCGCATGTACCCAGGGGCGAAGCTGATATTGTCTGGCTACAATGGCGGCACTGACGTGAGTCAAGCTCGTATGATGGCAAAAGTCGCGTTAGCGCTAGGCGTCTCTAAACCCGACATTATTTTACTTGAAAGCGCCAAGGACACATGGGAAGAGGCAAGACAGGCAACGTCATTCGTTAAAAATAAAAAAATGGTGCTTGTTACGTCAGCCAGTCACATGCAACGTGCTATGTACGAGTTTGAGTCTGCGGGATTAGTTCCCTATCCTGCCCCGACTAACTTTTTGGCGCAAAAAAATATTGAGCAAGCGTGGCAAAAATACACGCCAAAAGCGCAATATCTTGAGCAAACAGAACGCTATTGGCATGAGACGATGGGGCTAACGTGGCAGCGTCTTCGTGATTGGGCTGCAAACGAGGGTACACCATCTGCCGATCCCACCGTCTTAGAATCTGATGCTGTAGACGATGCTCTTGCTGTCGAAGACGAGACTCACTCTGAAGTAGATAATGCGCCTAAAACCGAACAAGCCAACGGTAAATAAGCGACGGCGTAATCCTTAGTAAGATAAAAAAAGACCTCATCATAACGATGAGGTCTTTTTGTTTTCGAGAGCGTTTATCTATTATTTAACTGGTTAAGCTTGGCTTTCACCGGAGCGGAGAAGTTGAAGCCATCATGTTGATCCCAGTTGATAGACCATGTCATTACTCCACCAAAATTAGGCGATAACTTCGTTGGTTGCACGCTACCACATCGCTGCAGTAAAACCATACAATCAAGCGCTGCTTCAATATTGGCGATGGGCGCTTGCCCAGAGTTCGCTGAACTAGGACCCGATGGAAGCCCTATAGCCACTTGGTCACCTCTCAATGGCTGGAACATCGACCCATCCGCGAGTTCAAACCCTTCGGTAAGCATTTTGGATGCGGCAACCATCATGTCAACCGATCCTTCTGCCGCCGCTCCTGTCGTGTAAGGGTTGGCGAGGCCGCCATTGTTATACAACTGGACATGGAGCAAATTCAGCATGTCCCTTACCTGATCGATAACAGGAATATACGCGCCCCAAATACCCGAGTAAGCGACCATTCCCCCTTGCACATATGGATGCTCCGGTGCCATGGTTAGGTACATGTCTCGACCCATATTTTGTTGAATTTTTCGCAACGCCGTTGGCAATCGAGCTTGAATTTGACTACCGTGAACAAGATTCGAGCCACTTTCTAGATCGATATCTAAACCATCAAAGCCCCATTCTTGAATAATAGCCGTTAAGCTACTAACAAAGGCCGCTTCATCCGCTGCTGTATTCAAGGTGATAGTGCCTTCTGCACCACCCAACGATAATACAAAAACTTTACCCTCTGATTGCAGCGAGGCAAGATCTTGCTTAAATTTCACCGGGTCAATCGGTAGACAGTCAGAGCGGATGTCACCGTTATAAAGGTTAAAATGTACGGTGCCATTACTGTTACGATCGTTATCAGCGAAGGCAATATCGATAATGTTCCAATCTTTTGACATCTCACTCAATGGCATTGGACAACCGGAGCCATTAACAAAGTTGTGCCAATAGCCGATCAATTTATGCTTAGGCAACGTGATGGATTTCGCTTCGATCGAGACACTGTTCGACACCACCTGATTACCTTGAGTATCGGATACTAAGGCCGTTAACTGATAGCCTCCGATAGCTGCTGGCTGCCATGAAAACTCATAAGGTGCTGCGCTATCTGTTGCCACTAACTGTCCGTTGACATAGAGCTCTGCTTTAGCAATGTCACTTTGCAGGGATTGCGCCGACACTGTTACATATACCGGTTTATCTAACGGGACAATACTACCAGACGTAGGCTGTATGATTTCGCTGGTTAGCACTTGGTCAGTAACATTAACGGTTGTTGAAGCCAGAGTTTCACGCTGCTGATCATCCGTCGCAACAATGCTGATTGTCGCTGACGTTAACGTGTTCACGTTCCACAACCAGGTATAAGGTGCTTGTGTCAGCGCACCTAACGACATGCCATCCACACTGGCCTCTACAGAGACGACGCTGCCATCGCTATCCGTTGCGTCGGCTTGAATGGTAACATCACTACCCAGTAAGACCGCTTGTCCTGCCGACGGTGACAAAATACTGACGACGGGAGACGATCCGCAACTGCCTAAACTATCCCACGCGTCTTGCCAATATTGACCGACACCCGGTTCATATGCCCATGCAGAACTTGATGAACACCAGCCTGCCACTTTACACTGGTATACTTCATCATTATTTTTAACTTGCTCATTACTCGAGTATTGACTGCCCGCCACATAACTCGGCAGTGTCGTACATTGCCCGCCAGATGTTGCACTCGAAACGTTAATATCAATAAGTTGTGACTGAGTACTTAGCCCACCATCATCAGTAGCAATAGCTTGTATCGCAAACTGACCCACAGCCGCTGGCGTCCAAGTCGTTGTCCATGGTGGTGTGGTTAATGTGCTGAGCGTAACGCCATCCACGACATAACGAACACTGGTTACGCTACCATCAACATCATCTGCGGCCGCTGAGAGTGTCACTGGCTGATCAACCGTCACTGATAGCGAGTCTGCCGATAAGGTGATGGATGGCGGTTGATTTTCTGTCACCGAAACTGAAAACAATCTCGACTGCGTGGCTTTCGCGCCGCGCTCATCCGTGGCAATAACGTCAAGGGTGTAGCTCCCAACCGTAGCAAGCCAATCTACGCTATAAGGCGGTGACGTTACTGTTGCTACAACTTGACCATTGACAACAAAAGCGACAGTGGCAATCGCATCATCAACATCGCTTGCATCAGCCTGAAAAGTAATCGTATTACCAGACGCTATATTGGCACCTTCTACAGGGGAAAGAATTGATAGCGTCGGTAATTGGTTTCCTCCACTCGCGTCACACGCCCCGAGCAGTGTCCACTCTTGGAAACTACCCGATTTTTCGCTTGGATTTGCATTTTGGCTCCACCAGTTCGCTTGATAAGCATTCGATTGGAATTTTACCTCAGCACCGCCGTTATACGCTGTCTCTGCATTCCATACCGGTAAGTTGTCACACTGATAAGCGAATGCGGTGGGCGAAAATAAAACAAGTAGCGATAATGAAGTTGCAGTGTAGTGATTCAACGCTGCCTTTGGAGACAGTAATTTATTTTGGGCTATCGGGTTCGTCCTATCCATTTACTTGTCCTTGTATTAAATGAACTTAACTATGATAAATCGCTGTTAATCGTTAGTTTTTCTCTTTTAATACCCAACCTGGGCGACTAAATTTTTCATAACAGCCTATTCAAGCTAGCGCACTCACGAGCGAGTAAATGAATCTGTAGGCATTCCAGAACCTGATTACGAGTCACTTAACAAAAGTAATACTTGTGTTGCATATCAATTTCATCATTTATCTAGATTACTCGCATTAAAAAGCCCGGACGAAATACAACGTCCGGGCCTACATAAGGAATACTTGATAAGTCAGCGCATCTGTAGCGCTTAATCAGCTGCAGTGTCTAATCACCAGCAAACATGTAACCTTCACCGTGAACGGTAATGAAAATCTGTGGATTCTTAGGATCCATTTCCATTTTCGTTCGCATGCGGCGAATTAACACATCAATGGTACGATCATTTGGTGCGTCAACGCGGTGACTGATCATGTTAAGGATACGTTCTCGACTTAGCACCTGATTAGGGTACGTCGATAAGGCGACCAATAGTTCATATTCCGCTTTTGTCAGTTTTACTGGCTCGCCACTGCACGTTAACGAGCGTCGCTGTTTATCAAACAACCAATCGCCGAAATGCACGATATGTTCATTTTCAACACTTTGAGGCTCTTGTGGTGGCTTTCTTGCTTGGGAAATTCGCCACAGTAAGTTCTTAACTCTAACTAGCAGCTCTCTTAACTCAAACGGTTTGGTGACGTAGTCATCGGCTCCCATCTCTAAGCCAACTATTTTATCAATGCTGTCAGTGCGTCCGGTCACCAGTATAATACCAATGTCAGATTGACTGCGTAATTCACGAGTCAGCATGAGTCCATCTTCACCCGGTAAGTTGATATCAAGCATCACAAGATCGACACTGGATGATTGCAGCACTTGGCGCATCTCTTCCCCGCTTTCCGCTTCGCTTACTAAGTAGCCTTCACTTTCAAAGTAACCAGACAACTTGCTACGTGTAACGATATCGTCTTCAACGACTAATACGTGATAACTCATAGGCACCGTTTCTTTTGTTAATGTGTTATGACCAAGACCATTCTATTCATAATTAGTCACAATTCTAGTCGACATCATCTTAAATTGTCGAAAGTCGTGTTTTTATTGATTAAAGACAAGAACTATTCTCGATTAAGATATGCAACGCCACTAATCGAGTCGCCTTTGGGCTAAAAACCAATTTTCTCGTGCCACAATCGACACATTCATTTATCTTCACAAGTTCCTATATTTTTTCACCAATTAGCTTACTGCTGTTCATTTTTATTGGCTAAAATGAGGATAAGACTTTTGGAGACTATAAAATGCAAGAAATCAAAGCATTTAACGAACAACGTGCTGAAATTTATTGGTGGCTATCAAGCCTATTTGCTAAAGAGCTAACACAAGAAGAGCTAGAAAAATATCACAGTGTAGAGATACGCGCTTTCCTTGCTGGATTGGGTGAGAATGCGTCTTTAACCACGGCTATTGCCAATCTGGTCG
Source organism: Vibrio sp. GJ43-1 (assembly GCF_055808835.1). Lineage (NCBI taxonomy): Bacteria > Pseudomonadati > Pseudomonadota > Gammaproteobacteria > Vibrionales > Vibrionaceae > Vibrio > Vibrio sp. GJ43-1. Next base: position 2,534,801 of record NZ_CM147884.1, read on the forward strand.
ACACGCTCAATCGTTTACAAACCCGCGAAGATGCTCAACTTGAGCTCTCTGCTGACTTTTGTGATCTGTTTTTAAAAACAGATAAACATGGTGCGCTCCCCTACGCGTCGATGTATATCGGTGAATCCGGTTTACTAAATGACACGCCTGCACATGATATGGCAGCTCTTCTCAAACAACATAATATCGGCGTGTCCGAAAACCTGAATGAACCTGCCGATCACTTAGCGATAGAATTGGATTTTCTCGGCAATCTCATTATTCGCTCCAATGAGCTTGAGTCTGATGCACACATCAATAGCGCTCTGCTTGAGCAAGCTGACTTTATTGACCAGCATCTAATGACGTGGCTACCTAAATTTGAATTACGATGTAAAGAATTCGATGAATTTGGCTTTTATGCGTCTGTTGCCCATTTACTCGTCGCATTTTGTCAGCTAGACCTCACATATTTGCGTATTGAGTAATCACCGTTACTGCGCGCTAAAGTAGTAATAATCAACAAGCCAAATATAAATTTGGCTTTTATAGACAAAATTGTCGGTTCAGACGTTGCTAGGGTCTGCCACTAAGACTACAATTCGCCGTTTAAATGCGAAAGCTAGGCTTTAGTACGATGTGGTTTCCACTTAAATGTACTGATTGAAACCTCCATTTCACAAAGTGTATTGGTGTCCGGTACGCATTCGTTACAACAAAGCGCTTATTTTTCGTAAATAATGCTTCATGACCGCAACGACTTTTATGCAATTAAAACCACGAAAGCCGTTACTAACAGGAAAAAGCTATGGCAACAATTAAAGACGTCGCCCGCCTAGCTGGCGTTTCGACTACCACCGTATCTCACGTCATCAACAAAACGCGTTTTGTTGCCGAGGCCACACAAGAAAAAGTTAATGCTGCAGTTGAAGAGCTCAATTACGCGCCAAGTGCGGTGGCAAGAAGCTTAAAGTGTAACTCGACAAAGACAATTGGTATGTTGGTCACTCAATCAACCAACCTCTTTTTCTCTGAGGTGATTGATGGGGTTGAGAGTTATTGCTATCGACAAGGTTATACCTTGATACTGTGTAACACTAGGTGGCGTGTATGAAAAACAACGCGACTACATCCGTATGCTGGCAGAAAAACGTGTAGATGGCATCTTAGTGATGTGTTCAGACCTAACTGAAGAACTTCTTACTATGCTTGACCGCCACGCAGATATCCCGAAAGTGATTATGGACTGGGGTCCGGAAAGCTCGCAAGCAGATAAGATTATCGACAACTCGGAAGAAGGTGGTTACCTAGCGACAAAATACCTTATCGAGAAAGGGCATACTGATATTGCCTGCTTAAGCGGTCACTTAGAAAAAGCGGTTTGCCAAGAGCGCATTGTCGGTTATCAACGCGCTTTAACAGAAGCAGGCTTAACGATGAAAGAAGACCGTATTTTTGAAGGTAACTTCGAATGTGATACTGCTGTCATCGCTGCAAACCGAATCGCAGCGATGGAGGATCGCCCAAGCGCTGTTTTCTGTTTTAACGATACCATGGCGTTAGGCTTAATGAGTCGCTTACAGCAGCTTGGATTAAACGTCCCTGGCGATATATCTGTAATTGGTTACGACAATATCGAACTGGCCGAGTACTTTTCACCGCCATTGACCACCGTTCACCAACCAAAACGTCGTGTTGGTAAGAATGCATTTGAGATTCTACTTGAACGAATCAAAGATAAAGGTCACGACAAGCGTATATTCGAGATGCACCCAGAGATAATCGAACGCAGCTCTGTCAAAGACATGACAGAATGATGACAAAAGCGCTCTATTGAGCGCTTTTTTTGATCTTCTTCCCATAAATTCCAATCTGCATTGTTACTTCGTGCTACTTCACAAGCACAAATACCCCTCTAATTTTTGAAGCAACATCACACTTCAACCAATAACCCATGCAGGTTAATGGTTTTTTTCTTTATGCTATTTGAGTCACGCACAGGGCAAACCATCTGAAAAGGTGGGACGCAAAGCCTCCGGCCTAAACCAAACTTGGTAGGTAGCGGGGTTACCGATGGCAAAGGTATTAAATCTTGTTATTGACCTAACAAGGATTTGACACCTGTTTGCTATACTCTCGGACCTGATTTTGGTGACACAATCAATAACACCGAGAAAAGATAAGCATGGACAATCCAGTATTAAAAAATTCAATGCAATTGTTCGCTCAACTAGGAAAAGTAAAATCTCGCTCCATGTTCGGTGGATTTGGGATCTTTGTTGACGAAACAATGTTTGCATTAGCAGTGAACAACAAATTACACATCCGAACCAACCCAAAAACAGTCGCGTCTTTTAAACAGTTGGGCTATACACCCTATGTATATAAAAAACGTGGATTCCCTGTCGTTACTAAGTACTTTGCACTTCCAGAAGATTGCTGGGACGATACAGATGTTATTCTGTCATACGCCCGTGCAGCCTTGGATTTTGCCAAAGATGAGAAAGTAAAGCAGTCTGATACTAAACCAAATCGCTTAAAGGACCTACCGAACCTCCGCCTTGCTACAGAGCGTATGCTCAAGAAAGCTGGTATCGAATCGGTTAATTCGCTACAAGAGCATGGCTCTGTGGAAGCCTTCAAAGCTATCCAGAAAACGCATTCAACGAGTGTTGGCCTAGAGTTACTTTGGGCGTTAGAAGGGGCGATTAACGGTACGCATTGGTCTGTTATTCCACAAGCAAAACGAGACGAACTCGCTAACCACATCAACTAGCGTTATTAGACTTATAAATAAAATCAGCTTAACGCTGATTTTTTTATAAGTCTTTGAAAGTAAATTCGCTCTACTCCTGTCTTATACTAAAGATGCATTGTTTACATGGAGTAAGTCATGAGTAAAAAATTATTATTGGGATTCGCCTTCGTTGCCATCATTCTATTCTTAGGGTCGCAATTCGGTCAGTACTTAACATTAGAAAACGCGAAGGCACAGCAAGCTGAGCTCGCGAGTTACATTGACGCGAATTTCGTCGCAGCTGCGCTCACCTATTTCTTCCTATACATTGCGATTACAGCATTTTCAGTGCCCGGCGCTGCGGTTGTCACACTTTTAGGCGCTGCGTTATTTGGATTTTGGAGCAGCCTTTTGCTCGTGTCCTTTGCAAGTACTATCGGGGCAACGCTAGCCTTCCTTAGCAGTCGGTTTCTATTACGAGATTGGGTTCAACGCCAGTTCGGTGCAAAGCTTACGACGATTAATGATGGCGTCGAGAAAGATGGGGCATTCTACCTTTTCTCTTTGCGGCTTATCCCTGTATTTCCATTCTTTTTAATCAACCTACTCATGGGTTTAACCCCTATTCGTGTCTCCAAGTACTACTTGGTCAGTCAGCTAGGGATGCTACCAGGCACCGCCGTATATTTAAATGCTTAGATACGCAACTTGCGAATATTGATAGCTTGTCTGGAATTGTGTCCCCTACCGTCCTTGCTTCATTTGCTTTGTTAGGGCTGTTTCCACTTATCGCAAAGTGGTTCATGGCAAAATTAAACAAAACGCCCCAGGTAGAGACTAAATGAAGATTTATGTCGGCAACACCCCAACCGAAACACACATTATTCAACAGCAACTTTCTGCTGAAGGTGTTCAATGTGAAGTGAGAGGTGAAGGCGTCTTTGGATTAAGAGGTGAGATCCCATTTGATGAAAGCTCATTGCCCTTTATTTGGTTGATGGATCTAACGCAAGAGTCTCAAGCTAAGCTCCTCATAGACGCCTTACAACAAGCCAGCAAACACGTGGGGGCAAGCTGGCTCTGTCCAACCTGCCATGAACTTAATGAGGCTCAATTCGGCTCTTGTTGGAATTGCCAGCACCTAGCACCTAGCACCTAGCACCTAGCACCTAGCACCTAGCACCTAGCACCTAGCAGGAGAAATTATTAACTGACCGATTGAATAAAGGCAATGGAATGCTTATTAAACTCGTCGGGTTTTTCTACGTTACAAACATGTCCACAGTCTGCAATCTCTAATAAACGACTCGATTTATGCTCTGCCACCATCTCTTTGACCGGGTGGATAAACATATAATCTTTGTCCCCCATTAAGTAGAGCGTGGGAATTGGCAGTTCTTTGTCTTTAAAATAACGATGTAAAGGATTCACTTCCGTCGTTAGGGTATACCAGCGCTTAAATTCTTTTTGGCATAATTTTTTGGCTTCACGAACAAACAGATGACGAGACTCTTTTTGTCCACGCTGTGGCATCACAATATAGGCAAACAAGCGATATAACCACATGTACGGGATAATGTGCTTGCTCCAGTTACCTATGTTGACCAACAGCTGCGAACGCGTGTTAAAACGCGTTACAGCGCCTCCTAGTACCATAGAGCGAACTCGATGTGCAGATAACTCCGCGATATTTCGAACAATGATAGTTCCTAGAGACATGCCAACAAAGTGCGCGGATTGGATTTTAAGATGATCCAGCACTTTGAGTATATCGACGGTGACGCTTTTAAAAGTGTAACCGCTCGCCATGATTCCTTTGATTAGCTGATTTGATTTACCGTGACCACGTAGGTCGACAAAAAGTAGGTTGAAATGTTCTTTGTAGGCTCGAATTTGTTTAAACCAAATTGACGAGCTTCCCCTGCACCATGCACAAACACTACCCACTCTTTACTGGTGGGATGCGGATACGTTTTATGAAAAAGTAGATTCTCAGACATAGGCTCTTAGAGGGTGATATTAGTGTGCGTTACGTTACCACAATTCTTGTAAATGCAGGTAAAAAGTCCGCACTTTTTCATTTAAAATCATTTCCAAGTGTTAACTCATCATCGATTTCTATCATTAAAAAAGGCGACATAACGTCGCCTTTTTACATTTAAGTAATTGTAATAATTAACCTTGATTCAACGCAATATCATACATTTTGCTGTAATCCTTTGCAGACTCAAGCCAACTAAAATCACGCCCCATTGCACGTAGTTGCATCTTATGCATCTCTTCTGGTTGCTGCAAATAGAACAATAATGCTCTTTGCAACGTAATCAACAATGCATCATGGCACGGTTCATCGAAACCAAAGCCTGTGGCTTCTGACGGATTATCGTCAAAATCAATCACCGTGTCTTTTAGTCCACCCACTTTACGAATAATCGGCAACGTTCCGTAAGCCATACTATAAAGCTGATTAAGGCCACAAGCTTCAAACTCTGATGGCATTAAGAAGAACTCCGAGCCCGCTTCGACTAAGTGAGCAAAACGGTTGCTATAAGCCTCTACAAATGCCAATTTATCCGGATGCGCTAATGCTACATCACGTAGGTGGGCGGCTATTTGAGATTCGCCTGTTCCAATAATGACTATTTGCACATCATTCTTAAGAAACTTCTCTAAAATTGGCAAAATGTAATGAAAGCCTTTTTGGTGTGTCAGACGACATACCATCCCCACCATTGGCGTATCAACTTGTGGTAGGTTCAACTCTTGTTGCAACAACGTTTTAGACGCTAACTTTCCTTTTAACATACTAGAAAGCTTCGCTTCATAACGCTCAGGCAAAAATTCATCGTTTCGTGGATCCCACTCAGAGTAATCACAACCGTTAACGATACCGTGTAGATCTTTCGCACGATGCACAAAGTCATCAACTAACCCATGCGATCCCAACGGCGTCACCAGCTCCGCGGCATAATTCGGACTTACCGCATTGATCTTGTCAGCAAAAGCGATACCCGCTCGCAACATGCTCACCCAGCCTTCACCATACTGCAAGAATTCCATTCCAGACAGGTTTAGCTCAGGGATAATTTCAAGCTGACTATAAGAGAAAATACCCTTAAAGATCGCGTTGTGTACCGTTAGGACAGATTTTACATCACGAAAGCGCTCATCATCCCCGTAGCGAGTTTTCAGCAAAAACGGGACTAAGCTCGTGTGCCAATCATTCGCATGTACTACGGCGGGTTTAATGCCAAGCTTTGGTAAAACATCTAAGCTAGCAGCCGCAAAAACCAAACCGCTCGCCGTTATCGGCATACGCTCGGTTGTGCTCAGCATAAAGTTCAGGTCGGTCAAAGTATTTATCACACTCGATAACGTAAACATCCACACCATCAAGTTCGGTTTTTTTAACTTGGTAAGCCGTATGTGGCCAGTGTTCTAGCTCTGTAGAGAGGATACACTCGTAATCGTGTTTATTCGGTAAGGTTTGGTAGCCAGGTAATGTAATTGCTACCGATTTTCCGAGCTCTTGCAATGCTTTAGGCAGAGCCTTGGCAACATCTGCCAAGCCTCCACTTTTTACAAGTCCTTGAGCTTCTGAAACTGGAAACCATACATCTATGTTTCTCATTTTAGAATCCAACTTTTGTCCCTTTTTTGATGACTACTACGCCACCTGGAGAAACATGAAAACGCTTCGCGTCCAACTCTAAATCTTCACCGATCACTGTTCCAGGGGCAATTTCTACATTTTTGTCAATAATCGTACGCTTGATAGTACAACCCGCACCAATTTTAACATCGCCTAGGATAACAGATTCGCTGACAATAGAACCAGCAGCAATGTTACTCCTGAAGCCGAGTACTGACTCGATAAATAGATGAACCTCGGACATAACTACCACCTGCCACTAGGCTATCGGTAATTTTAATTTTTTGATGCTCAGCATCAACAAACGTTGCTGGCGGCAGTGGCGGGTAATAGGTGTGTAACGGCCATGTACGGTTGTACAATGAAAACTGAGCGTCCTCTTGTAGCAAGTCCATATGTGCCGCCCAATAAGAGTCAATCGTACCCACATCACGCCAATACGTGGTGTCTTTTTCAGCTAGTAATCTTGTTCGTGGAGAAATCGTAGACATACACGTCCCCTTCAGGGAACATTTTAGGGATAATATCTTTACCAAAGTCGTGGCTTGATGCTTCATTCTCCGCATCAATACGTAACTCATGGTATAGACTCTGAGCTTCAAAGATGTAGTTACCCATTGATACCAAGGCCATGTCTGGATGACCAGGAATCGATTTTGGATTTTCTGGCTTTTCTTCAAAGCCAATCATTTTGCCGTTTTCATCCACTTCAATCACACCAAACTCAGAAGCTTCAGCTAAAGGCATGCGCAAAGCCGAGACCGTTAACTTAGCTTCAGTGCGCTTGTGGAAGTCTAACATCTGACGAATGTCCATTTTGTAAATATGGTCAGAACCAAAAATACAAACATGCTCAGGATTTGCCAACTCGATAAAACGAACATTCTGATAAATGGCATCCGCCGTCCCTTCATACCACCGCTTACCATCACGCATTTGCGCTGGGATAGGGTCAATAAATCGGTCGGTGATGCTCGGTTAGGTTCCATCCCTTTCTCATATGTTGGTACAGGGATTGAGATTTAAACTGTGTCAGTACATAAACACGCATTAAGTCTGCATTGATAAAGTTGTTAAGGGCGAAATCGATAAGACGATAACTCCCTCCAAAAGGCACTGCAGGCTTACTGCGAGACTCAGTTAAAGGACGAAGGCGAGACCCTTCGCCACCAGCAAGAATCATTCCTAATACACCAGCCATTATATTCTCCGTTTTTACAGCTTTGTCATTATTGTCAGGCTTTTCTTTGTTATTCAGCCTGACGTCATTATTAACGGATGACGATGTCGATGTTGGCATCAGACAATCAAACGTTGAATATCGTATATAAAGTGAAATACCATTTATAAATAAGTAATTCGCACCACCAATATTCCTTAGAACGGGGCACGGTTCGACCATAATCTTCGTATGGTTTTCATCTAAATTATCGTGTTGAAAAAAGATTACAACTAGTAAGATCTCAATATCGGTCATTGTACGGTATTGCATTGCAACTCGTGGCGTACATCACAACTATCCATAGCGGCGCAACATTAAAATCACACTTAACTAACACTTCAGTCACCCAGACACCAACCGATTGTGATCTAAATCGTATTAACACTTTCTACATAGATGCTTTACAAATACATAAAAGTTATAAAACGTTTTGTGATACCGCTCTTTTCAGGCAAAAAAAACAGCACCTAATAGGTGCTGTTTTCAATCCGTAAGATGAGAAGCTATTTCTTTGGCTTTTTACGCTTATCGGTAATTTCCCATTTACCATCAACAAACATACCCGTCCAACCTGAAGGCTTACCTTCTACTTCTGAACGAACATAATTCTCTTTGGTCTTACGGCTAAAACGAACCACTGTTGGACGACCATCTGGGTCTTCTACTGGTGCATCAGCCAAGTAATGAAACTTAGGTGAAATTCGCTCTTTATATTTCGCGAGTTCACTCACCAATGGAGCACGTGTTTCACGTGATTTAGGGAAGTTACTCGCTGCCATAAACAGACCAGACGCACCGTCCCGAAGCACAAAGTAGGCATCTGAGTTTTCGCACGGTAATTCAGGGAAGTGAACTGGATCTTCTTTAGGCGGCGCTATTTCGCCGTTCTTAAGGATCTTACGAGTATTCTTACATTCCTCGTTAGTACAACCCATGTACTTTCCAAAACGGCCATTTTTTAGCACCATTTCAGCGTTACATTTATCACATTCAACCGTTGGGCCGTCATAACCTTTAACTTTAAACTCGCCATGCTCAACAACGTAGCCTTCACAGTTCGGGTTATTACCACAAACGTGAAGCTTGCGCTTATCGTCGATAAGATACGCGTCCATTGCTGTTTCACAGATAGGACAACGTTTTTTGGCACGTAACGCTGCCGTTTCAACATCCTCTTCTAAGACATTGATTATGCCTTCTTCATCACCAAGGTTGATGGTCGTTTTACAACGTTCTTTCGGTGGTAAAGCGTAACCTGAACAACCTAAGAATACGCCTGTTGATGCCGTACGGATACCCATTGTACGAGAACATGTCGGGCACTCAATATTGGTCTCAACGATATGGTTCGGCTTCATGCCTCCTGTCTCTTCGTCGAGTTCGGCTTTTTCTAGGTCCGTGGTAAATTCGTTGAAGAAGTCGTTAAGAACGCCTTTCCAATTCGTTTCACCTTCCGCTATTTGATCGAGCTTTTGCTCCATACGAGCGGTGAAGTCATAGTTCATCAGGTCGTCAAAGCTATAGTTGAGACGGTCAGTAACGATCTCACCCATTTTTTCAGCGTAGAAACGACGCTGTTCTACTTTCACGTAGCCACGGTCTTGGATTGTCGAAATGATAGAGGCATACGTCGACGGTCGGCCAATACCCTTCTTCTCAAGTTCCTTAACCAGTGCCGCTTCTGTAAAACGTGCTGGCGGTTTCGTAAAGTGTTGCTTTGGATCTAAAGCGACTAAATCCAATGTGTCACCAACTTGTACCGCAGGCAAAATTGCATCTTCGTTTTTGCCCATAGGGCGTTGAACGCGAGTCCAACCATCAAACTTAAGAATGCGACCTTTTGCTTTTAGCGTAAAGTCATCCGCTTTAACACTCACCGTCGTTGAATCATATTTAGCTGGTGTCATTTGACACGCAACGAACTGATTCCAAATCAATGAGTACAGTTTATGGGCGTCCGCTTCCATACCCTGTAAGTCATCAACTTTAACGGTGACGTCAGAAGGTCGAATCGCTTCGTGCGCTTCTTGTGCACCCTCTTTGCTGCCGTAACGCAGTGGATTTTCAGGCAGATACTCACCGCCAAACTCACTATCAATATAGCTTCGCACTGTCTCTACCGCTTCCGAGCTTAAGTTCGTCGAATCGGTACGCATATAGGTAATGTAGCCGCCTTCATAAAGACGCTGGGCCAACATCATTGTCTTTTTAACACCGTAACCAAGACGAGTACTCGCAGCTTGTTGCAGTGTTGACGTGATATACGGCGCTGATGGCTTGCTCTGCGTCGGTCTGTCTTCACGCTTGCACACTTCATACGTGGCGTTGGCTAGAACTGCTGTCGCTGAGCTTGCTTCTGTTTCGTTGGTTGGTTTGAATGCCTTACCGCCCTTTTGAGCGACAAGCAATCTGAAGTCTGTCTTATTGGCGGTTTTAGTATCGGCATGAATATCCCAAAACTCTTCTGGAATAAACGCGTTAATTTCACGCTCCCTTTCTACCAATAACTTAACCGCAACCGACTGTACACGGCCTGCAGACAAGCCACGTGCGACTTTCTTCCACAGTAATGGCGATACCATAAAGCCAACAACACGGTCGAGGAAACGACGCGCCTGTTGTGCATTAACACCATCCATGTTCAGCTCTCCAGGTGCCTCAAAGGCCTGCTGGATAGCATTTTTAGTAATCTCGTTAAAGACGACTCGTTTATATCGCTCTTCATCGCCACCGATGATCTCACGAAGGTGCCATGCGATAGCCTCTCCCTCGCGGTCCAAATCGGTTGCGAGGTAGACGTAATCGGCGTCTTTCGCTAATTTCTGTAGTTCTGCAACGACCTTTTCTTTTCCAGGTAGGATCTGATAATTAGCATCCCAGTCGCTGTATGGGTCGATGCCCATCTTTTTAATCAGTGCTTTTTGGTCTTTTGCTTTTTTAATTCGTGCTTTTTCTTCAACACTTAAACCTTTGGTCGAGACTGCCGCTGCTTTTTTACCAGTACTTTGACCTGCAGTTGGTAAATCACGTACGTGACCCACACTCGACTTCACGACGAAGTCTTTACCCAGGTATTTGTTGATGGTTTTAGCCTTAGCGGGTGACTCCACTATAACCAGTGACTTTCCCATAATGACACTAACGTCCTATATCACATTGCGAGTGTTAATCGCACGATGTTCGAAATTTATGCTTCTTTTTACTATTGAGCGAGAACAAAAGAAGATCAACCTGTTTTTTGCAATTACATTCTAATCGCTCGACAAATGTCCGATCTCACTTCGTCTACCCATTGAAACGAAGGCGCCATAGTAAACGTCAAACCCTTATTGTGCCTAGCTTTGATAATCAAAATTTGTTTCTTATCACAAAACATCCGCCATTGTAGGCAACAACTTAGCACTTGCAAACCCGCTGCGCGTCCATACACTATCGGAAATTGCCTAATGATTGAGAGCATTGATATGTCAGAAAAACAACGTATTTCCGAATTTGATTTATTGCTAATTGCAAACCAAATAATTCAAGAGCATGACGACTATTTAGACGGTATGCGTGCAGACAGTGTAGATGAAAAAGATGAAGTGCTCGTTTTTAAAGGAAATTATTTTCTCGACGAACAAGGCTTACCGACTGCCAATACGACAGCAGTATTTAACATGTTCAAGTATCTTGCCCATCACCTTTCTAAAGAATTCACGCTAAAATAATCATTAGCTCAAATCATCGTTAACCTAGATCATCGTTAACACTAAATCATCGTTAACACTAAACGTTATTAAGCGCCCTTCAGGGCGCTTAATAACGTTTCAATCTACTATTGGCTTAATTCTGCCAGCTTATCAAAATAATCCGGGAACGTTTTTGAGGTACATTTAGGATCATTAATTGTCACTGGGGTGTCGCTTAACGCGACAAGTGAGAAACACATAGCCATTCGATGATCGTCATAAGTATCAATCTCAGCATGAGTTAATTTCGAAACCGTACTCGACAATGATATAGTCTTCCCCTTCTTCGACTTTTGCGCCCACTTTTTTAAGCTCTGTCGCCATGGCTGCCAGACGGTCCGTTTCTTTGACACGCCAGTTATACACATTGCGGATCACCGTTTTGCCCGTTGCAAATAATGCGGTTGTTGCAATGGTCATCGCAGCATCAGGAATATGATTGTAATCCATATCGATGCCAACTAGTTCACCTTTGCGACACGTAATATAGTCCTCGCCCCACTCTATCTCTGCGCCCATTTTTTCTAACGCGTCAGCAAAGTGGATATCACCTTGTATACTGTTTTTTCCAATCCCCGTAACCTTGATTTCTCCGCCCTTTATCGCTGCAGCGGCAAGGAAATAGGAAGCCGATGAAGCGTCACCTTCAACTAAAAATTGGCCTGGCGATTGGTACTGCTGTCCACAACGAATGATAAAGGTTTGGTAGTTGTCGTTTTCAACCACGACGCCAAACTGTTTCATGATGTGAAGCGTAATGTCTATGTAAGGTTTCGAGACCAACTCCCCCACAATTTCAATCGTCACATCAGATTTTGCAAATGGCGCTGACATTAAAAATGCCGTCAAGAACTGGCTAGAAATAGACCCATCAATGGTGACTTTTCCGCCTTCTAAGCCTGTGCCATAGATTTTCAGAGGAGGGTAATTGACGTTTTCAAGGTATTCGACCTTTGCACCGACTTGTGCGAGCGCATCAACAAGATGACCGATTGGACGCTCTTTCATTCTTGGTTCGCCAGTCAGTAGGTATTCACCTTGACCAAGGCACAGCGCTGCTGCCAAAGGACGCATTGCTGTCCCTGCATTTCCCAAGAATAGCTCCGTCATTTGATCAACCGAAAAAGGACGACCTAAGCCTTGCACTACGCATTGTTTTTTATCTTCTGACAAGTCATAGCTCACCCCTAACGCTGTTAAGGCATTGAGCATATGCTTAATGTCATCACTATCAAGAAGGTTAGTGAGTGTCGTTGTCCCTTGTGCTAAAGCCGCTAAAAGTAGCGCGCGGTTTGAAACACTTTTAGAACCTGGAAGGTTAACCGTTCCGGAGACTTTTTTGATGGGTTGGAGTGTTAAGCTTTCCATTAATTGAATCTAATCCTTTACTGGCATCCACTGTCCTACAACGAATGCCATTGCTATTCTTCGTAAAAGCAGCCTAACCAAATTATGCCTCAAACACCAGCTTTTATCCGTGAGTTTTGCTTACCTTTTATGCAATCAGTACTAGCAAGCTAGTACTGATTCAATCGGCATATTCATCCTTAAATAGCGTATAATTAACGCAAGAACGGCTAAGCTAATTATCATGACTATTTATTTACCAGAACTCAGTAGCACTAACTTTGATTTCCCCTCTCCTTTTGAGGCCCTCGATGATCCTAACGGTTTGCTCGCTTTTGGTGGCGATCTTAACCCTGAAAGGATCTTAAATGGCTATCATCATGGCGTCTTTCCTTGGTTTGGACCTAATGAGCCCCTACTATGGTGGAGCCCGGCCCCTAGGGCAGTTTTTATCCCTGAACGATTTAAACCTTCACGTAGCTTAAGAAAATACCAGAATAAAGCGCAATATCGGGTGACTCTGAATAGGGCGACTGATCAAGTCATTAAATATTGCTCGAATACTCGTCCCGCACAGGAAACCTGGCTCAATCAAGACATGTGCGATGCTTACATTGCCCTATCTGAACGAGGATACTGCCACTCCGTCGAAGTATGGCAAGACGATACATTAATTGGTGGGCTGTATGGGTTGTCTATTGGTACTGTGTTTTGCGGTGAGTCTATGTTTTCATTGCAGCCCAATGCGTCAAAAATCGCGTTATGGTATTTTTGCCAGCATTTTGTCGAACACGGGGGGACACTGATTGATTGTCAAGTCATGAACCCACATTTGGAATCACTTGGTGCGATAGAGTTAACTCGCGAGGAATTTATCGATAGTTTGCATCAACGCAGAGAAGCGTCCATGCTTAAGGAATGTTACGCACAACAGGACATTACGCTAAATAGAGCCAAGGTGACCAACAGATGAACATGGCCTCACAACAAATTCGAATTGGCTTGACCACCAATCAGCCATGCAGCTACATCAAAGAACAAGAAGAGCGAGTTGCCATTGTTCTAGAAAAGTACTGCCATGACGAAGAACACTTTGAGATGCTGCTTGCCAACGGCTTTCGACGCAGTGGCGACGTTATTTATAAACCACAATGCGATCATTGTCAGTCATGTCAGGCACTCAGAATTGCGATCCCCGAATTTAAAACCAGTCGTAGTCAAAAGCGCCTTTTATCAAAATCTACGCATATTTCGTGGACGATCAAAACCGAACTTGATGACGGATGGTTTGAGCTTTACGCTAAGTATATCAACGCACGTCATACAACCAGGTAGTATGTACCCGCCTAAAAAGGAGCAATTTTTTGATTTTGCTAAATGTGGCTGGATGACCATGCACTTTCTCCATATTTATGATGGCGAAACCCTCATTGGCATTGCAATTACTGACATCTTAGAAAATAGTGCCAGTGCGTTTTACACTTTTTTTGACCCAGACGTCCCCTTATCTTTGGGAACACTGGCGGTGCTTTTTCAAGCGCAATATTGCCAACTTTACCGCAAACAATGGTTATATTTAGGCTATCAAATCGACCAATGCTCTGCTATGAACTATAAAACACGCTTCCAACGTCATCAAAGGCTAGTAAATCAGCGGTGGCAAGGGTAGAATACGCGACAACTTTACTTATAAAGATTTTAACGGCACAATGCAGACCGTTAAAAGCGCCACATTTCGAAAGAGGATTCAATGGCTAAAGAAGACGTAATTGAGCTACAAGGCACTGTTCTTGATACTCTACCAAACACAATGTTCCGTGTTGAACTAGAAAACGGTCACGTAGTTACAGCCCACATCTCTGGTAAGATGCGTAAAAACTACATCCGTATCCTTACTGGTGACAAAGTAACTGTAGAGATGACTCCATACGACCTATCTAAAGGTCGCATCGTCTTCCGTGCTCGTTAATCTCTACGTTTAACAGAACACAAAAAAACGGAGCTTAGGCTCCGTTTTTTGTGGCTATTTGCTTGCCAATAGTGACATCAAAACCAACATTTCGGCCACGTTATACCTCACGCACATTTATCACTCGCGAGCTACTGCATAAGCCTTAACACCCGCAGAGAAGTCAGCTTATGCCTCCTTACCGCTGTCACAACTACCACTGTCTTCGGTATTATTGCTCACCATAGACCACCACTTTAAATAATCACTAATCGCTATCCGTAGGCAATAAAAAAGCGTGCGAGAAATCGCACGCTTTATCACTACAGTTTCATCCTATATCAGGAAGAATCAGTACCTTATGGCTAATGAAGCACTTCTTCCTTAGAGCCAATATACTCGAACGTTAGGTCGTCATCTTTCAAGCCAACCTTAACCGTACCACCATCAACCAGTGAACCAAAGAGCAATTCATTTGCTAACGGTTTCTTCAGCTTGTCTTGGACAACACGGCCCATTGGACGTGCGCCCATTGTCTTGTCGTAACCTTTCAGCGCAAGCCAATCACGAGCCTCAGCGGAGACTTCTAACGATACGCCACGAGAATCAAGCTGCGCTTGAAGCTCAACAATGAACTTGTCGACGACTTGGTGAATCACGGTATCATCCAAGCTATTGAACCAGATAATGCCATCAAGACGGTTTCGGAACTCCGGCGTAAAGACGCGTTTGATAGCGCCCATCGCATCTGGTTTGTGATCTTGCTGAATCAAACCAATGGATTTCTTTTCAGTCTCAGAGACACCGACATTACTGGTCATAACCAAAATGACATTACGGAAGTCGGCTTTACGACCATTGTTATCGGTCAGCGTACCATTATCCATAACCTGTAATAGCAAGTTAAAAATATCTGGATGGGCTTTTTCAATCTCATCAAGCAAGACAACCGAATGTGGGTGCTTAATCACCGCATCCGTCAATAGCCCGCCTTGATCATAGCCCACGTAACCTGGAGGGGCTCCGATTAAGCGACTCACAGAATGGCGCTCGCCGTATTCTGACATATCAAATCTAAGTAATTCAATGCCTAGAAGTTTAGACAACTGCACCGTGACTTCTGTTTTACCGACCCCTGTCGGACCAGCAAACAAGAAAGAACCGACAGGCCGTTCATCGTTCCCCAATCCAGCACGCGTCATCTTAATGGCTTCTGACAATACATCGATGGCTTTATCTTGACCAAATACCAGCATCTTCATTTTTTCATCAAGGTTTTGCAGAATATCTTTGTCTGACGATGACACGGATTTTTCCGGAATACGCGCCATTTTAGCAACCATCGACTCAATATCAGCAACGCCAACCGTTTTCTTACGGCGGCTCGCAGGGACAAGTCGGCTACGGGCACCAGCCTCATCGATAACATCAATGGCTTTATCTGGTAAATGACGTTCATTAATGTATTTCGCCGAAAGTTCTACCGCCGCGCGAAGCGCCTTATTGGTATAACGAACTTCGTGGTGGGCTTCATACTTAGGTTTCAAACCAATAAGAATTTTAGTGGTGTCGTCTAGAGAAGGCTCAACCACATCAATTTTTTGGAAGCGACGGGACAAGGCACGCTCTTTATCAAAAATATTGCTGTACTCTTGGTACGTCGTTGACCCAATACAACGCAATTTTCCGCTGCTCAGCAACGGCTTAATCAGGTTAGCCGCGTCAACTTGACCGCCCGACGCAGCGCCAGCACCAATGATAGTATGAATTTCATCGATAAAGAGAATGGCGTCGTCTTCTTTTTCAAGCTGTTTCAAAATGGCTTTAAAACGCTTTTCAAAATCACCACGATATTTCGTGCCCGCCAATAATGAACCGATATCGAGCGAGTAAATCACACAGTTTTCAATAACATCCGGCACCAGACCTTCAACAATGCGCCATGCAAGGCCTTCTGCAATAGCGGTTTTACCTACTCCGGCCTCACCTACAAGTAATGGGTTGTTCTTACGACGACGACAAAGTACTTGAACGGTACGTTCTAGCTCTTTATCACGACCAATAAGAGGATCGATGTTGCCGTCTTTGGCAACTTGATTCAAATTAGTTGCAAAATTTTCTAGGCGATCTTCGCCATTTGCATCTTCAACAGGCTCACTTCCACCACCTAATGAACCGCTTGATGGTTCATTGTCTGAAGCGCCAGAATTTTTAGTAATGCCGTGAGAAATGAAGTTAACGATATCTAGGCGACTGATATCATTTTTCTTCAATAAATAGGCGGCGTGAGATTCTTGCTCACTAAAAATAGCGACTAATACGTTTGCCCCTGTTACTTCGCTGCGACCAGAAGACTGAACGTGAAAGACTGCGCGCTGTAATACCCTCTGGAAACTCAATGTTGGTTGAGTTTCACGAGTATCGTCGTTGTCAGGGATGAGTGGCGTTGTTTGGTCAATGAATGCGTCAAGCTCTTCACGCAAGGTATCAAGATTTGCGCTGCAAGCCGTTAAAGCCTCTTTAGCCGAGTCATTTTCCAACAAAGCTAAAAGGAGATGCTCTACGGTCATGAATTCATGTCTTTTATCACGGGCACGAGCAAATGCGCCGTTGAGACTCGATTCTAATTCTTTGTTAAGCATAAGTACCTCCTAAGGAATGACAGCTGCCATTCATTCGAAAATTAGGCTTTTTCCATGGTACACAAAAGTGGATGTTCATTTTCCCTTGAATACATGGTCACTTGAGCAACTTTCGTTTCGGCGACTTCGGATGTATACGTTCCACAGACGGCCTTACCGTCATAATGTACCTGTAACATCACCTGCGTCGCTTTATCTTCGTTGAGTGAAAAAAAGCGTTCCAAGATTTCTACAACAAAGTCCATCGGGGTGTAATCATCGTTATTAAGTACAACATGGTACATACCCGGTGGCTTAACCTTAGTTTTTTCTTTCTCCAGTAAGTCTGAGTCTGGAGTCACCCATTCAAAATTTTTACTCATGGCCAGAATGTTTGAGAGTTTTCGTTAATATTCAAAAGACTGTATAAACCCAAAATTACCCAGTATCGTTAAGGCGTTTTATGCTTACACTCGAAAAGCATCTCTATATTAGAGACTAATGCACCAATTGTATCGCTGCAAACAAAACAATGCTATTAATGTGTGTCACATATGAGCCAAGTAGCAAAAACAATTCCTCCTCTATTAAGAATACAGCATCAAAATCTAAACAAAAGCACCAGTTTGCGAGATTGTTAAAACCAAAGTGCATATGTTTAGAATATGTGGTTATTTATGCGACATTCTTATTGACTAAGTTTAATGATTGACTAAAGTGGTTAATTAGTGACTAAAATTTAACAAGTTTGTCTCGTCTCAACCTTGCTCATAGGAAAAGGCTTACAGGGTTTTATAACCGCCTAGAGCAAGATTTGTGGATGAGGAAGGATTTGGGTCACATACAAAGAAGCGTCGACGGTGAAGTGGTGAACCGTGTCTTCGAATGACTTCAGTAAAATGCATGAGGGATGTATAGCATGGCTACAGGTACAGTAAAATGGTTTAACAATGCCAAGGGATTTGGATTCATTTGTCCAGAAGGCGGCGACAACGATATATTTGCACACTATTCAACGATTCACATGGACGGGTACCGAACCCTTAAAGCAGGACAACAAGTCACCTACGAAGTAGAAGAAGGCCCAAAGGGCTATCACGCCAGTTCCGTCACTCCTGTAGACGGTGACGTGGCAAAATAGCGCACTAGACGCGCCGACATTAATTTCTCGAAGACACATACACACCACCCCCCTTCTTATAAGGTATAGCGACTGATATTCATTCTTCTGGATGAAACTAGCTAAGACGCAACGTAACCCATTAAAAAAGCCCTCTTCAGAGGGCTTTTTTAATGGGTTACGTTGCTAATGATATTGACTCGCCCATCACGACTTATTGAGAAACATCACACCTGTTACTTATGTCGTTCTTTTAACTTATTAATAACATCGTTCATTGATAGGCCTTGGTCTTGAAGCAGAACCATTAGATGATAAATCAAATCCGCAGATTCACAGACTAACTCCGCCTTGTCACCCGACGTTGCCGCAAGCGCGACTTCAACGCCTTCTTCGCCAACTTTTTGCGAAATACGCTTGGTACCACTAGCATAGAGGCTTGCGGTATAAGAGGAGTCAGGATCGGCATGTTTTCGTTCAGCGAGCAACTGCTCAAGTTGATGAAGCCACACCATTTGTGACTCTTCTTGCTGATCAGCATCGAAACACGTTGTGGTTCCTGTATGACAAGTGGGACCGATAGGATCAACTTTCACCAATAAGGTGTCATTGTCACAGTCTAAAGACATCGATTTGAGCTGTAATACGTTACCCGACGTTTCACCTTTAGTCCAAAGACGAGACTTGGTGCGCGAGAAAAAGGTTACCTGTTGCGTTTGTAGCGTTTTATCCAATGCCTCTGGGTTCATATAACCCATCATCAATACCTGACTTGACTGAAAATCCTGAACAATCGCAGGTACCATTCCGTCGATCTTTTCCCAGTCAATACGCTCGTTTAGCGTGGCTGTTGTTTCGCTCATAATCGGATCTCCACACCTTGGCCAACTAAATACTGTTTTAGCTCACCAATATTAATAATTTGCTTGTGGAAAACGGAAGCGGCCAGCGCACCATCCACGTTAGTTTGTTGATAGACTTCAGCAAAGTGCGCCATTGCACCCGCACCGCCCGAGGCAATCAGTGGAACCTTACACACTTCACGAACCATATTAAGTTGCGTAATATCATAGCCACTGCGTACGCCGTCTTGGTTCATCATGTTCAGTACAATTTCACCTGCACCACGTTTTTGAACTTCTTGCACCCAATCGCGTGTTTCCCATTGAGTGGCTTTGGTACGAGACTCATCTCCGGTAAACTGATAGACCTGATATTTCCCCGTCTCTTTATCAAAATACGAATCAATACCCACAACAATACACTGCACACCGAACTTATCGGCGAGCTCAGTTATCAAACCAGGGTTTGCCAACGCAGGAGAGTTGATTGACACTTTGTCCGCACCAAACTCCAAAATACGCGCCGCGTCTTCCGCGGACTTAATGCCACCAGCCACACAAAATGGAATATCGATGACTTCTGCAACTCGTGCCACCCAGCTTTTATCCACAACGCGACCGTCACTTGACGCGGTAAT
Organism: Vibrio sp. GJ43-1; assembly: GCF_055808835.1. Classification (NCBI taxonomy): domain Bacteria; kingdom Pseudomonadati; phylum Pseudomonadota; class Gammaproteobacteria; order Vibrionales; family Vibrionaceae; genus Vibrio; species Vibrio sp. GJ43-1. Next base: position 2,554,638 of record NZ_CM147884.1, read on the forward strand.
ATCATAAAAAACCAGCTCATCAGCCCCCTCTTCGGCGTAACGCGCCGCCAGAGGAACAATGTCGCCGATGACTTCATGGTTGCGGAACTGAACGCCCTTTACCACCTGACCATCTCTGACATCCAAACAAGGAATTATTCTTTTTGCTAGCACCACTTACTCCCTACGGCATAAAACGGAGTTATTGTTCCCTTTACAACCTTCAAAACTTCACCTTCATGTGATTTAACACCGTCGCTTCACACCGACTAGAGCTCGCTCTAATGCGGGTGTATCCTTCCACCACAGCTGTGTCACTCAATCCTACATCAAACCACTATATAACAACCTTTTTTACATTTCATTGAAAAGTTCAATCAATACTAGCAACCATATTTCCACACAAACAAAGAGCGATAACGAAAACGCCATTATTCCCCGCTCAACGAAAAAAAGAGCCCGCATTTATCATACGAAGCTCTTTTACGTATTAGCTTTTAGATATCAGGAAATGCTAATTTTTTCGATTAGTGACAAACGAAAGCTTAGTTTTCATCATAGTGATATCTTCTAAGATCGCATCTGACTCAAGGACCACTCGGCCATTGAAGTCTGAATAACCCGCACTGCCATTGTTAATATTATCTTGCACATCCAGTGAGTTCTTCATCAAATAACGAGCAGAATAACTAAAGCTAACATCTGCCTCAGTCACTGCAACAAGCCCAATTTCGATAGCATCGGTTGCCGATGAAGGTAGCACGTGTTCAGTCGGGCTCTCTAAAATGACTTGAGACGCAGTGGCCAGCCCATAGATAGATTGATAAAAATTCTTATCTTCATTCGTTTTACTACGGATAGCCGTTCTTTGAATCGCAAAGTCGTTAGGACTAAAGGATGAGGACGTGACACAGTAACCAGAGTTACAAGCAGAAAGTGATGTTCCACTAAAATCAGTGACAGTCGGTGCAGAAACGGTTACCGCAGTTGCAGATAGTGGGAATAGTCCAACATAGTTCCAATCGACACCCGTTTTCCCATATACTTCTGCAGACCAATTAGACAATCGTTTTTCAGACGCTACATAGGAAAAAGTTTGTGTTTCATCATTGATTGGTTGCCAGCCATAAATCTCATTATTTAGTACTACTTTAGCCGAGCTAGAATCGCTCAAAGTAACATTTGAATTTATGAAAGGATATTGAACAACATCTGAACTCGTCATCTCACGAATTGGTTTTGGGGATGGGGGCTCTGCTTATCATACACATCTCCACCTTCTAGAATCGCGTAATGACTAAGGCTATTTAATTTTGTCCCTGTAGGGTTGAAGCCTGTCACTAACTTACGCTCCATACCAGGAAGTCCCGAAACAACAGGCAAGTCGATTAAGGTGCTCCCTTCTAAGACCTTCGCCCCTGAAGCACTTGTTTGAAACCTCGTTGCCCCAGAGCTATCGGGTGACACCGCAACTACGGCATCAGGGCTAACTGTATTTTCAAGAGCTAAACTACCCCTAAAGCACGCATTCCCACTCGGTTGTTCATTTCTCACTGCAATCGTCATGCTTTGCATCAATGACTTTTGTACGCCAAAAATATAGGACTCCCTCTCACCAGAAACTAAACCGCTAAGTTCCTCTAGAGCGACATAACCATTGTGTGGGATATCATCTTTTTTAATCGAGACGATGCCATTAGATGGAATATTGTCGATTATCTTATCATCCAGGACTTTGCCGTTTTCGTCATGAAATAAAATTCTAAAATTTCGGTCTGCCACTCTGGCAGCTATAACATTGCCATCAATGGCCTCATCATTGGCAAAAATTGCACAACCAGACTGAACTTTAGCACGTTCGACAGAATAAAGATCCACGATTTGCCATTGATAAACAATTGGTGCTGGCCCATTTGAGCCGCCACTATCACCGCCTCCACCGCCACACCCAACCATTGCTGTAGAAATCGCGGCAACAAGCGGCAACATTACTCTTTTTTCATCATTCTTTCCTAGCTGATTTTTTGTGCGGCAAAGCGCTGCCATGCCGTTCTATTACCTGATATAAAGCAAGGAATATGCCAAATGACGAGATTATTTTGCGTTTATTTTTACTTCGACTTAGTAAACCTGACTCATATTGTTAAGTTATGAAATTGACTTACGGTGAATGTTAACCAAGTGCGCAGATTCACACGCCGATTGTAATTTTCTTTCACATTATTTCTTAAAGTGATCAAGATCAATCAAGCTGTTAGCGTTGCTTGCTAGACTCAGCTCCATTGATATAGCACGAATAATTCGCCTATTACCAATGGATATCGTCTATTCTTAAGCACGCGAGTCGCGTGCAAGTATCCATTTTCATATTCAGCGAATGTATTCTTCTATCAAGCCAAACGACTAAAACACCAAACGACTAACTTTTTATATATGAGGAATCTATGTCAGACGCCGTCAATAAAGCGCATTCTGATTCAGATATTGAGACCAAAAGCTATCAAGAGCTTCATCGTCCTGCTTCTGAGTTTGCCAGCCGCTCTGAATACTTAGACCACGAACTTCAAATCATGAAGCCACGCCGCTATGGATTAAACCTTCCTGGCCGTGATTTCCGTTTTGAACTCGAAGATTTAGTACCTGCCTTGGCAGGTACTATTGGTATTATCGCAATGTATTCTGCGGTAATGATGTCTTGGGCTGATGGTTTAACCGCAGCATGGGACCACGTGAACCTTGGTAAAGAATTTGCCATCGAAGTCGCTCGTGTAGAGATGCTTATCCCTGCCTTGCTATTCTGTATTCTCGCTTCTGGCTTTTTTAACCCAAGAGCCAACTTAGCCAGTAACCACGGCCCAATGATTCCTTTGATTGGTTCAATTGCACTTGCGGGCGCTCACCCACTTGCGCTAGCAATCCTTCTTGGTGTGTTTGGTTTGCTCTTAAGCTATTTTAAGGGCGGGTCAAAACTGGTTAACCTCACCTCTCAAGGTACCACGGCGGTGGCTTGCTCATTTTCTTAGGTTTTACCGGAACCATGAGCCAAATTGGTTCAATTCAAGAATGGGCAGTCGGTCTTCAATCTGCAACGGTTGATGCGGGCAGCATGGGTTATGTTGGTCTGATTGTGCTTGGTATCAATATCGCCGTTTACGCTTACCTTGCTAAGATCAACATGCGTTGGTTAGCGATCCCAGTGTGTGCCGTTACCGGACTTCTAATTGCGCTTGGTCTAGGTGCTGGTTTCGACCTGACGTTTGAAACTGAAATGGGTCTTCCGAATCTAAACCCTGTTTACTGGTGGGGCAGCGAAACTGAAGGTTGGATGCTTGGTCTTCCAAATCTGCAGCACTTCATTGCATCTCTTCCATTTGCAATCCTAGCCGTTGCTATGTGGTCGCCTGACTTCCTAGGTCACCGTATCTTCCAAGAGCTTAACTACCCACGTAAGACTGAAAAAGTACTGATGGACGTTGATGACACAATGACTATGTGTTCGGTTCGTCAAATGGTCGGTACAGCGGTTGGTGGTGGTAACATCACATCATCGTGGGGTACTTATATGATCCCAGCAGCTATCGCTAAGCGTCCTATCCCAGCGGGTGCGATTCTACTTGGTTCTTTATGTATCATCGTAGCAATCCTTGGCTTCCCAATGGACGTTGCGGTATGGCCTCCTGTTATGCGGGTTGCGTTGTTGGTAGGTGTATTCCTTCCGCTACTTGAAGCCGGCATGCAGATGGTAAGAGAAACTAAAGACTCGCAAGCGGCCGAGATATCTGTATCTTTGCCGCTGTGGTTGCTAACCCTGTTCTAGCTTGGGCACTCACCATGTTCCTAGATAATAATGGACTCATTGGTGACAAAGAGCGTGCATCTCGTCTATCTTTTGTAGACAAAATCGTGATCCCTGTTGGCGTATTCGTCGTATGTTTGGTAGCAATGCTTGCTGTCGGTATGCTAGAAGGTCAGTACGGAATCCCTGCATTCTTGTAAAAATATAGTGATTTATTTGGGTAGTGAGCGTCACTACCCAAATTTTTATCAAACTTTTTTAAGTTTTATTGATTTAGTTTAAGTTTTACAATAAATTTTTAGTGTAGTCTTGATTTCAACGTGATGAATAACAATATCTATGATTAATCCGGTACTATGATTGACCATAAATATTTTTATTAATGTGTGTACTGGCTCTCCATTCGGAGAGCACTCGATATCCGAGAACAGTACGTGTTTTTTCTACTAACAAGGTAGGTATGTCATGGCAGAGCAATTTGCTAAAGCTTGGGAAGGTTTTGCGGCAGGTGAGTGGCAAAACGAAGTAAACGTTCGTGATTTCATCCAGAAGAACTATGCACCTTATGAAGGTGACGAAGAATTCCTAGTTTCTGAAGGTACTGAAGCAACTAACAAGCTTTGGGCTAAAGTAATGGAAGGTATCAAGCAGGAGAACGCAACTAAAGCGCCTGTAGATTTCGATACTTCTGTTATTTCTACCATCACTGCACACGATGCAGGCTACATTGAGCAAGATCTAGAAACTATCGTTGGTCTTCAAACTGAAGCGCCACTTAAGCGTGCAATCATCCCTAACGGTGGCGTACGCATGGTTGAAGGTTCTTGTAAAGCATACGGTCGTACTCTTGACCCTATGGTTTCAAAAATCTACTCTGAATACCGCAAAACACACAATGCTGGCGTTTTCGATATCTACACGCCTGATATCCTAAAATGTCGTAAGTCTGGTGTTCTGACTGGTCTTCCTGATGCATACGGTCGTGGTCGTATCATTGGTGACTACCGTCGTGTGGCACTTTACGGTATCAACTTCCTAATGAAAGACAAGCAAGCTCAATTTGCTTCTCTTCAAGAGCGTTTCGAAAACGGCGAAGACCTTGCGGCAACCATGCAACTTCGTGAAGAAATCTCTGAGCAACATCGCGCACTTGGCCAAATTAAAGTTATGGCTGAGAAATACGGTTTTGACATCTCTGAGCCAGCTCAAACTGCTCAAGAAGCTATCCAGTGGACTTACTTCGGCTACCTAGCTGCAGTTAAATCACAAAATGGCGCGGCAATGTCTCTAGGTCGTACTTCATCTTTCCTAGATATCTTCATCGAGCGTGATATTGCTGCTGGCAAAATCACTGAAGTTGAAGCTCAAGAAATGATTGACCACTTCGTAATGAAGCTACGTATGGTTCGTTTCCTACGTACGCCTGAATACGATGAGTTGTTCTCTGGTGACCCAATCTGGGCAACAGAATCAATGGGTGGTATGGGTATCGACGGTCGTACACTAGTAACACGTACTAACTTCCGTTTCCTAAACAGCCTATACACTATGGGTCCTTCTCCAGAGCCAAACATCACGGTTCTTTGGTCTGAGCAACTGCCTGTAGGCTTCAAGAAGTTCTGTGCGAAAGTATCTATCGATACGTCTTCTATCCAGTACGAAAATGATGACCTAATGCGTCCTGACCTAGGTTCTGACGATTACGCGATCGCTTGTTGTGTATCGCCAATGATCGTTGGTAAGCAAATGCAGTTCTTTGGTGCTCGTGCTAACCTTGCTAAAACAATGCTTTATGCAATCAACGGTGGTGTTGATGAGAAGCTGAAAATGCAAGTTGGTCCAGTTGGCGACAAGATCACTGACGAAGTACTTAACTACGATGACGTAATGGGTCGTCTAGACACATTCATGGATTGGCTAGCTAAGCAATACGTGACTGCGCTAAACAGCATCCACTACATGCACGATAAGTACAGCTACGAAGCGTCTCTAATGGCACTACATGACCGTGACGTTCGTCGTACTATGGCATGTGGTATCGCAGGTCTTTCTGTTGCTGCTGACTCTCTGTCTGCAATTAAATACGCAACAGTGAAACCAGTTCGTGACGAAGATGGTATTGCAATCGACTTCGAAATCGAAGGCGATTACCCTAAATTTGGTAACAACGATGCACGCGTTGATGACATCGCATGTGAGCTTGTTTCTACGTTTATGGGCAAAATTCGTTCACTTAAGATGTACCGTGACGCAATCCCGACTCAATCTATCCTAACTATCACTTCAAACGTGGTATACGGTAAGAAGACAGGTAACACTCCAGATGGTCGTCGTGCTGGCGCTCCTTTCGCTCCTGGTGCTAACCCAATGCACGGTCGCGACGAAAAAGGTGCGGTAGCGTCATTGACTTCTGTTGGTAAACTGCCGTTCGCTGACGCACAAGATGGTATCTCTTACACTTTCTCTATCGTTCCTAACGCGCTAGGTAAAGAAGAAGACAGCCAACGTGCTAACCTTGCAGGCCTAATGGATGGTTACTTCCACCACGAAGCTGGCATTGAAGGTGGTCAACACCTTAACGTGAACGTTCTTAACCGCGGTACTCTTGAAGACGCAGTTAAGCACCCTGAGAATTACCCTCAGCTAACCATCCGTGTATCTGGTTACGCCGTTCGCTTTAACTCTCTGACACCAGAGCAGCAAGCAGACGTAATCGCACGTACGTTTACTGAATCTCTATAACTACGTCTCTGTCTGTGCAGCTAAGCCTGTATAGATAAGTGTTATAGTAATTGAGATAAAAACCTCGCTTCGGCGAGGTTTTTTTATGCCCGTCGTCTCATCATGATCGATATGACCTGTCAATCTCATTGAGTAAGGATTGTTTACAATTTCCTCTATGTCATTGATAACGTTTTCACTACATGATCACTGACCGCCTCTTCACAAACGTGTCACTATCGTCTTAACTTATTACATCTCTACACGTCGTATTTGAAGAGAGTGACCGATGATGAACTACCTCAAAGCCATACCTTTTGCCTTGTTAACGACGAGCATTCCGTTATTAGTCAGCACTCATGCGCTATCTTCCGAACGCTCAACCGTTTCATTTTCTATCGACAACGACGGTGTCTTTGGCACCGATGAAGATTATACCAATGGTATTTTCCTCTCTTATACCTCTGGTTCCATTACGCCCTATTCAATTTTTCGCCCTCTTAGTATTAGCTATTGGGGGGCGTCATCACTAGACAAATTTGAAGTTCAACTCGGTCACAAAATGTGGACACCATCAGATATTAACGCCACAGAGCCCGTTGCAAATGATCGGCCGTATGCGGGCTATTTCCATACCGAATTTAACTACATCAGCCTTCACCCTCAGCAAGCACAACGCGTTAATCTCACAGTTGGTGCAACGGGTGAGAGTTCCTTTGCCGATCAAGCTCAACAACTCGTACATTCTATTGTGGGTTCCACTGAACCGCAGGGATGGGAGTATCAAATCGAGGACAGATTTGCTGGCAGTCTTGGTTACCTCACTCACCTAAATTGGAAGCGAGTCCCCGCCGTTGGTTTGACATCTTGGGAGATATCCAATGTAACCGAAGCCAATATTGGCAATTTTAGAAGTGATATTTCCGCCTGAGTGCGATGTTTCGTTGGGGAACCGACCTAGGCGGAAATTTTGGCTCAGCGAATATTCATTCAGAAAACCCGTTTAAAGCTGGCATGATTGGCGCTTCTAAGCGCGGCTGGTTTAGTTACTTTGGCATAAAAGCTCGATACCGTTTCAACGATATGACGATTCAAGGGAATCGCCCTGGCATTCCAGAGCCTAGTGAGGCATACGACATCACTCTACAACCATGGCAAGCAGAAGCGACGTTGGGTATCGCATGGTATAACCAATACGTTGGTGTAAGTACCTTTATCGCCTCTAAGTCAGCCGAATACAACGAAGCAAAAAAGTCGATTTACGGCAATGGTGGGGTGTCTCTGTTTGCTTTTTCCTAGCCCAAAAAAATGAGCTCGAACACATTTGTTCGCGCTCATTTTTTATAGTGACAATAGTCACCCATTTAAATGTTGTCACTACACCGTCTTAAAGCGCTCACAATCTTGATAGAGTTCAGTAGAACGTTTATCCACCACATCACTGGTTTGCTTCAGATGCTGATTGCTCTGCTCTAAGTCACTCATCGACTCGCTAATTTGCGACATATTGCTTGCCATCGACTGAGACGTCATCGCGAGCTCTTTCACGGACGAAAATATCACTTCCGTCTGGGCACTCGCCTCTTGCGCTTTGTTCATAATCTCTTCAAGTGCCGATTTGGCTTGGTTACCTTGTTCGCGCCCGGTCTGCATTGAAGTACCGGATTGCGCGATAAACTGAATGACCTCCGAGCTTTCACGTTTCATGGTGTTAATCGTGTCTGAAATTTCTTCGATCGCTTGAACGGTTCTCACCGCAAGGCTCCTTACTTCATCAGCCACTACCGCAAAACCCCGTCCTTGCTCACCCGCTCTTGCTGCTTCAATGGCTGCGTTAAGCGCCAATAAGTTGGTTTGCTCTGCAATCCCATTAATGATGTCCATCACGGAGTCGATTTTCTGCGACGCTTGCTCTAATTGGCCAATATGTGCCGCTGCCTCATCCAATATACTCGCCACCTGCTCAAACGAAGCGATCGTTTCCACAATCACTTCTCCACCAGCTTGTGCCGACTCTGCCGATGATTTACTGATCGAGGCGACATACTCTAAAGAGCCCGAGATCTCTTGAGTCGTGACACTTACCTCTTCAGTTGCCGATGCAAGTTGCTGAGTTTGCGCCATCACTTGAGACTGATGTTGCCCAAGCTGCGTGATGCTGCTATCAAGTAATTCTGAGCTGGCTGATAATGACTGACTATTCTCTTTCACCCCGTCCACCAATGTGCCGAGATTGTTGCAGCTAATATTGATTGCTTGTTTGAGCTGATTAAATTCATCGCGATGATTACGAGTGATCGTCAACCGAGTGGTTAAATCTCCCTGCTCAATTTGTTTAAGTGCTGATAAAGTTTGCTTAAGTGAGCGAGATAGAGAGATGTTTAGGGCGAGAAAGATCGCCGTTGTGAATAATGCTAATAACGCACAAGCGATACCAACAGACATGCGTGTCATGCCAGACACCTTATCAGCCTCACTGGCAAGACTGGTTGCTTGCTGCCCAAGCAGTTCAGCTGCATCTGAAAAAGCCGCTAGTGTTGCTACTTGAGCGACGCCTAACTGCCCTTCCAATTGATTCAAGCCCGCGGATAATTCCACAATACGTGTAAAGCCAAGCTCAAGTGCTTGAACTTCCTTTTCATACAACTCCAACATGGCGTAAGCATTCGATGCATTAATAAAGCTAGCCAGTGCTCGCTTGAAGCCTTTTTCATTCTCAGCATTAGACTCAATCAGAAAGTCCTGCATGCTGGTCACCACCTTTTGAAAGTCTGCCGTCAACGTTACCATGCCTGTTTCTTTAATCGCAGCATCAATCTTGGCATTATACTGATGCATCTGACCCAGTAAGCCGTCATCCATAGAAAAGCCAAATTCCGATTTGAGCGTAATCCACGGACCGAGATCTTTAATAAACCGCGCCAACGCGACCGTCATTAGCTGATTTTGGTCTCCAAATCCGTGACGCTGTAGAAAGTCGCGATCCACATCGGCGCTTTGTTCCAACATTGCTAAACTCGTTTCAAAAGCGCCTCTTCCCTCCGCTGTCAACGTAGCGCGCCTATTAACGGTATCGAGCAACAATATTTGTGTCGATGCCATGTGTGCACTTGCCCGCTCCATATCGGAGCGACTGTCATATTTATTGTTTAAGCTAGTAAGCGCATAAAAAATATAGCTCACCAATATGATGAACCCTGCCCAAAGGGTGAGCATTGCCAGCGACGTTTTTTGTTTTTGAGATAAAGCAACTTCCATGTTATTCCCCTTACAGCAACCGTTTCTAAAATGGTGGCGAACCGTATAACACTCGATAAATCCAGCATATTTTGTTCTTGTTGGAAAACGGCGACCACAACTGACACTTTCGTTAACAACGCTATAACATATTTATTCAATGAGCAACAAGCAGATCCATTCATCGCTCAAGAGTATGAATGTCATCGCCAGTTTTGCTGTTGTGAAAGTGGGTTTTGTAATAAAATAACGGGTAAAAATAGTTATTAGAGAGAGCATATGTCAACTACTGGTCGCATTCACTCATACGAATCCTGTGGCACGGTCGATGGACCGGGAATCCGTTTCATTGTCTTCTTACAAGGCTGTCTTATGCGCTGCATGTATTGCCACAATCGTGATACATGGGATACACATGGTGGTAAAGAAGTCTCAGTAGATGAATTGATTGCTGAAGCGAAGTCGTACCGTCACTTTATGAATGCTTCTGGCGGTGGTATCACCTGCTCTGGTGGTGAAGCAATGCTGCAACCAGAGTTTGTGCGTGACTTTTTTAAAGCAGCACAAGCAGAAGGTATTCATACATGCTTGGACACCAACGGTTATATTCGTAAGCACACTGATGTGGTTGACGAAGTACTCGATGCCACTGACCTTGTCATGCTCGACATCAAACATATGAAAGATGAGATACACCAAGACTTCATCGGTGTTTCCAACCGTCGCACGCTGGATTTTGCTCGTTACCTACACAAAATCAATCAAAAAACGTGGATTCGCTACGTTATCGTCCCTGGCTACACTGACGATCCTGAGTCAGCGCATCTGTTAGGCGAATTCATTAAGGATATGGATAATATCGAAAAAGTTGAGCTATTGCCGTACCACAAATTAGGTGCCCATAAATGGGAAGCACTTGGCTACGACTACCCTCTTGAAGGCACTCAGCCACCATCAAAAGAAGTCATGGACACTATCCAAAATATTCTTTTGCAATATACCGATGTGGTTAAGTACTAACGACAGACCTACCCCAATAAAAAACGCGCGTAAAGCGCGTTTTTTTATCTCAATTTCGTGCTCAGATCATGTTCCTCTTTGGGGGGAAACTGGTAATCTAACTATCATTCAAATGTGGCTATTCAGAGAACTAACCTTGTTCAGCCACCTATAATAAAGACAAATTCTAGTGAGGCTCCAAAGATGGAAATGACTAACGCTCAACGTCTAATTTTATCAAACCAATATTACTTGATGGCAAAACTGAGCCCTGAGAGTGAGAATAAGTACAAAAGACTGCAAACTATCGTCGAACGTGGCTACGCGCTGCAAATGCGTGAGATGGACAAAGAATTTGGCTGCTTAGTTGAAGATGAATGTCGTGAGATTATCGACATCCTAGAAATGTACCATGCGATGCAAGAATCCAATAAAATGTTGGCAGAGAACGAGCGTAAAGATGTTGACCAACGTCGCTTACAGTTCTTGGGCTTTGACATCGCAAGTGAAGCGCAGCTCGTTCATTATGTTCGATTTTTAGTCGACTCAGAAGGTCTATACCCACAATTTGATAAAGCCGACCATCACTTTAACAGCCAAATGCCGATGCTTGAAAAGTACCGTCGTATGCTTGTCACATGGAAAAATTGCCCTCGCCAATACCACCTGTCGAGTGCTGAATTTAAGCAGATTTTTAACGCCTAGCTCCATATTTAAATGACATAAGCTGTCGTTGCCAACGCCCAGAATGCTTATTTCTGGGCGTTTTACGTTCTCCTACCCTAGCTTCCGTTCCTACAATCAAGACCCATGTTCAAACTTGAGACTTTTATTCATTTCCTGCCTCCATCATCGAAGATTTACAAATAAACACATAATTGCAAAGCAAAAATCTGAAAAGCCTACTAGTCTTTAAATTGACATGGAGTCGCATTAATTATGTGTTATCGGTCAGTTTTGCAGGTTTAAGGGGAATCAGCTATGAGTATTTTCGACCATTATCAATCGCGGTATGAAGCCGCCAAAGATGAAGAGCTATCAATTCAGGAATTCTTAGGTCTATGTAAAGACGACAAAAGTGCTTATGCCAACGCTGCTGAACGTCTATTGCTTGCTATTGGAGAGCCTGAAATCATCGATACTGCTCAAGACCCACATTTAAGTCGCCTATTCTCTAATAGGATTATATCGCGGTACAAAACATTCGAAGACTTTTATGGCATGGAAGACGCCATAGAGCAAATCGTGTCTTACCTCAAGCATGCCGCCCAAGGCTTAGAAGAACGCAAACAAATCCTATATCTTCTTGGTCCCGTAGGTGGTGGTAAGTCTTCACTAGCAGAAAAGCTCAAAGCACTAATGCAAAAAATGCCTATTTATGTGTTATCTGCAAATGGTGAACGCAGCCCTGTCAACGATCATCCATTCTGCCTTTTTGATGTCAATGAAGACGGAGACTTACTCAAGAGCGAATACGGCATTGAAAAACGCTATGTCCGCTCGATCATGTCCCCGTGGGCCGCTAAGCGACTGCATGACTTCGGTGGCGATATTACCAAATTCAAAGTCGTCAAAGTCCGCCCTTCAATTCTCGATCAGGTCGCTATCGCTAAAACCGAACCAGGTGACGAGAATAACCAAGATATCTCATCACTTGTGGGTAAGGTTGATATTCGACAGCTTGAGCACTTTTCACAAGATGATCCCGATGCATACAGCTATTCAGGCGCTTTATGTCGAGCAAACCAAGGTCTGATGGAATTCGTAGAGATGTTCAAAGCGCCAATTAAGGTGCTTCATCCCTTACTAACCGCTACTCAAGAAGGCAATTATAACGGTACTGAGGGGCTATCAGCATTGCCTTTCGATGGCATGATTCTCGCCCACTCAAACGAATCAGAGTGGCAAACCTTTAGAAATAATAAAAATAACGAAGCCTTTTTAGATAGGGTTTATATCGTTAAGGTTCCGTACTGCTTAAGGGTTTCAGAAGAAGTAAAAATCTATCAAAAACTTCTGGAACACAGTGAGTTAACTAAAGCACCATGCTCACCAAGCACACTCGAATTGCTGGGTCAATTCAGTGTTCTCTCGCGACTAAAAGATCCTGAGAACTCTTCACTATTCTCTAAAATGCGCGTGTATGATGGTGAAACATTAAAAGACACCGATCCAAAAGCCAAAAGCTACCAAGAATATCGAGACTATGCTGGTGTCGATGAAGGGATGTCCGGACTGTCGACGCGATTTGCGTTTAAGATACTGTCCCGTGTATTTAACTTCGACCAGACTGAAGTGGCAGCAAACCCCGTTCACCTGTTCTACGTGATTGAGCAGCAAATTGAACGAGAGCAGTTCCCACAAGAAGTGGGAGAAAAATATCTCGAGTTCTTGAAAGGTTACTTGGTACCTCGTTACGTAGAATTTATCGGCAAAGAAATTCAAACCGCCTATTTAGAATCCTACTCTGAATATGGTCAAAATATCTTCGACCGCTATGTGACGTATGCTGACTTCTGGATTCAAGACCAAGAATACCGCGATCCAGAAACTGGCCAGCTATTTGACCGCTCTTCTCTTAATGAAGAGCTGGAAAAAATTGAGAAAACGGCGGGGATCAGTAATCCAAAAGACTTCCGGAACGAAATCGTTAATTTTGTACTACGTGCAAGAGCAAATAACAACGGCTCGAATCCGGTATGGACGAGTTACGAAAAATTACGCACTGTGATCGAGAAGAAAATGTTCTCCAATACTGAAGAACTCCTTCCCGTCATCTCTTTCAACGCCAAAACGTCATCAGATGACCAACGAAAACACGATGACTTCGTGAATCGTATGATGGAAAAAGGCTACACCGAGAAACAAGTAAGGTTACTATCTGAGTGGTACTTGCGCGTTCGTAAGTCCTCTTAAATACACCGAGCTTTATGACGCAGTCCCGAGCTAAAGCTCGGGTTCTGCTTGGTGAGAGGAATACAGGGAGTAACAGCTCATGTCGCAATTTATCGATAGACGCCTAAATGGTAAAAATAAAAGCGCGGTGAATCGACAACGATTCCTACGTAGACATAAACAAAAAATCAAAGAGTCCGTCACAGACGCGGTCAACCGCCGTTCTATCACTAACACTGAAACGGGTGAAGATGTCTCGATCCCCAATACTGATATCAATGAGCCAATTTTTCATCAAGGCCAAGGCGGCTTGAAGGAGCGGGTCCACCCTGGTAACGACCAATTTATTACCGGAGACAAAATAGAACGCCCACCGCAAGGCGGACAAGGAGGCGGTGCAGGTCAAGGCGACGCGAGCCAAGATGGTGAGGGTCAAGATGAGTTTATCTTCCAAATATCCAAAGATGAATATCTCGACATTCTCTTCGAGGATCTAGCGCTTCCAAACCTTAAAAAGAACCAAATTAACAAAATCAAAGAGTGGAAAACACACCGCTCGGGCTATCAAACTGCCGGGATGCCTTCTAATATTGCCATCGTGCGCTCATTACAGCAATCACTCGCAAGACGCACTGCAATGACGGCGGGTAAACGTCGCTTAATCGACGAATTAAACGAGCAACTCGATAGCATTAAAATGAGCGAACCCGCTCAGCCCATCGAAGAACGTCGTATCAAAGAAGAGATTGCTCAGCTTCGCAAGAAAATTGAAAGTGTTCCCTTTATTGATACCTTCGACTTGCGCTTTAAAAACTACGAGAAACGCCCAGTGCCCTCTAGCCAAGCCGTCATGTTCTGTTTGATGGATGTCTCAGGTTCGATGGATCAGGCCACAAAGGACATAGCTAAGCGCTTTTATGTGTTGCTCTATTTATTCCTTACTCGCACTTATGAAAACGTTGAAGTGGTATTCATCCGCCACCACACACAAGCCAAAGAAGTCGACGAGCATGAATTTTTCTACTCGCAAGAGACAGGTGGCACCATCGTATCCAGTGCACTTAAACTGATGCAACAAATCGTACAGGAGCGATTCCCTACTGAACAATGGAACATCTATGCCGCTCAAGCTTCTGATGGGGATAACTGGGCAGATGACTCGCCACGCTGTAAAGAATTGCTCGTCAATAGTCTACTACCCGCATGCCAGTACTACTCTTATATCGAGATCACTCGCCGCACGCATCAAACCTTGTGGCATGAATATGAAAAACTCGAAAATGACTTCGACAACTTCGCAATGAAAAATATTCGCTCTGTCGAAGATATCTTCCCAGTGTTTAGGGAATTGTTTCAGAAAGAGACAACATAGGGAGATGTATCTATGACAACTAAAGCCAAAACATCATCAAAAGTGTTGCCTGACGGTCCAGATTGGACGTTTGATTTGCTTGAACGCTATCACACCGAAATAAAGCGCGTCGCGGCCTTTTATAAACTTGATACCTACCCTAATCAAATAGAAGTCATCACATCTGAGCAAATGATGGATGCCTACTCGAGTATTGGTATGCCCATCAACTATAACCACTGGTCATTCGGTAAGAAGTTCATACAGACTGAGCAAGGTTACAAACATGGTCAAATGGGCTTAGCGTATGAAATCGTCATCAATTCTGATCCTTGTATTGCTTATTTGATGGAAGAAAACTCAGTGACCATGCAAGCGTTAGTCATGGCACACGCGTGTTACGGTCATAACTCATTCTTCAAAGGAAACTATCTATTTCAAACTTGGACGGATGCCAGTTCCATTATTGATTATTTACTATTTGCTAAAAACTACATTTCTGAATGCGAACAAAAGTATGGGGTTGAAGATGTAGAAAGAACGCTCGATTCTTGTCATGCATTAATGAACTATGGTGTTGATCGCTATAAGCGTCCTGAAAAGATTTCAATGGCGGAAGAAACCATTCGCCAGCAACAACGTGAGGCTTATTTACAATCTCAAGTGAACGAGCTGTGGCGCACTGTGCCGAAAAACCGCGAAAAAGAATCCGAACAAAAAGTTCTATTCCCAAGCGAGCCACAAGAAAACATCCTCTATTTCATTGAAAAAAATGCACCTTTGCTTGAGCCATGGCAACGTGAAATTGTTCGTATCGTCAGAAAGGTAAGTCAGTATTTCTATCCTCAAAAGCAAACTCAAGTTATGAATGAAGGCTGGGCAACGTTCTGGCACTACACGATTCTTAATCATCTCTATGATGAAGGCTTGGTCAGCGACAAATTTATTCTAGAATTTCTGCATAGTCACACCAGTGTGGTCGCACAACCTGCCTATAACAGCCCTTACTTTAGCGGTATCAATCCATACGCCCTTGGATTTGCCATGTTTAGAGACATAAAGCGCATCTGTGAAGAGCCAACAGATGAAGACAAAGAATGGTTCCCTGACTTGGCAGGCAGTGATTGGCTGGAGTCCTTACACTTCGCCATGCATAACTTTAAAGATGAAAGCTTCATAAGCCAGTATCTGTCACCAAAGTTAATGCGAGAGTTTAAACTGTTTTCTATTCTTGATGATGATAGAAAGAACTTTATTGAAATTTCGGCTATACACGATGAATCGGGTTACCGAAAAATACGTGAAAAGTTAGCGGCGCAATATAACCTCAGCAACTTAGAGCCCAACATCCAAGTCTATAATGTCGATGTTCGTGGTGATCGTTCTCTCACTCTACAACATGTCCCCCACAATCGAATTCCATTAGATAAAGGGTACGACGAAGTGCTTAAGCACCTCTATCGACTTTGGGGCTTTGATGTCATTTTAGAAGAAGTAAAAGAATCTGGACGACGAGAGATCCTGGCGACTTGTCCAAAACGCGAGGCTTACAATTCGAGTATTTGACCACCATTAATTACAGCAAAATAAAAAAGCGGCTCCTATAAAGGAGCCGCTTTTACTGCTGAACGTTAACTGTCTAAATCGTTAATGAACCTAAATGGTTACGAAACGATAGCATTCAACGTTGCGCTTGGTCGCATCAATGGTGCCACCAATGCATCATTAAGTAAGTAATACCCACCTAAATCGCCAACAACGCCTTGCGCGGCATTCAGTTCAGAAACAATCACACTTTCGTTAGAAGCCAGCTGCTCTGCAATTGGAGCAAATTCATTCGCCAGTGCTGCATCTTCAGTTTGTAGCGCCAGTGCTTGAGCCCAGTAAAGAGCCAAGTAGTAATGTGAACCACGGTTGTCCAACTCACCCACCTTACGTGACGGTGACTTGTTCATGTCTAAGAACTGCCCTGTCGCTTGATCCAGCGCTTTAGCCAGTACGTTCGCACGTTCGTTGCCACTGACTGTACTCAAGTGCTCTAGAGACGCTGCTAGCGCGAGGAACTCACCTAAAGAGTCCCAACGTAGGTGATTTTCTTTTTGAACCTGCTGTACGTGCTTAGGCGCGGAACCGCCAGCGCCAGTTTCAAATAAACCACCGCCATTCATTAATGGAACAATCGACAACATCTTCGCAGACGTGCCCAATTCTAAAATTGGGAACAAATCCGTCAGGTAATCACGTAACACGTTACCAGTTACTGAAATGGTGTCTTGGCCTAGTTTAATTCGGTCAAGAGAGAAAATGGTCGCTTCAAGAGGTGCAAGAATGCGAATATCCAAACCATTCGTATCGTAGTCAGGTAAATATTGGTTTACCTTTTTAATCAACTCTGCATCGTGAGCGCGCGCTTCATCTAGCCAAAATACGGCAGGTACACCTGTCGCACGAGCACGTGTCACAGCTAGCTTAACCCAATCTTGAATCGGAGCGTCTTTAACCTGACACATACGGAAGATATCGCCCGCTTCTACTGCTTGCTCAATCAATACTTGACCTTGTGCGTCAACAACAGACACAGTGCCTTCACCATCAAGAATAAACGTCTTGTCGTGCGAACCGTACTCTTCTGCTTTTTGCGCCATCAAACCAACGTTTGGCACACTACCCATGGTAGTAGGATCAAACGCACCGTTCTCTTTACAGAAGTCAATCACAGCTTGATAAATGCTTGCATAGCTGCGGTCAGGAATCAGTGCCTTGGTATCTTGCTGTTTACCATCCGGTCCCCACATTTGACCAGAAGATCGAAGCATTGCGGGCATAGAAGCATCAACGATGATGTCACTTGGCACATGAAGGTTCGTGATACCTCGATCAGAGTCAACCATCGCTAACGGGGGTTGTGTCTCGTAGACGGCGGCTAAATCGGCTTCAATTTCTGCTTTTTGCGCCGTTGGTAGTGACGCAATCTTAGCGTACACATCACCAATACCATTTCGAACATCGACACCTAACTCATTAAATAGAGCACCGTGCTTTGCGAATACTTCTTTGTAATACACTTCAACTGCATGACCGAAAATGACAGGGTCTGACACCTTCATCATTGTCGCTTTCAAGTGTAGAGAAAGTAAAACACCTTGCTGTTTTGCTTCTGCAATTTGCGCTTCAAAGAACGCGACCAGTGCCTTCTTATTTAACACCGACGCATCAATAATTTCACCAGAGAGTAATGATACTTTCTCTTTTAAAATCGACACTTCACCGTTAGCAGAGGTGAACTGGATTTTGACATCCGTTGCTTGATCAATCGTGACTGATTTTTCGCTACCGAAGAAATCTTTATCTGCCATGCTAGCAACATGGGATTTTGAATCTTTTGACCACGCCCCCATTGAATGCGGGTTTTTCTTGGCGTAGTTCTTTACTGATAATGGTGCGCGACGGTCTGAGTTACCCTCTCGGAGTACTGGGTTTACCGCACTGCCTTTAATCTTATCGTAGGTTGCTTTCACCGCTTCTTGCTCAGCTGAGCCAGGCTCTTCTGGGTAATCTGGTAGCGCATAACCATTGGCTTGTAGCTCTTGAATGGCTGCTTTTAATTGCGGAATAGAAGCTGAGATATTAGGCAGTTTGATAATGTTTGCTTCTGGCGTCGTCGCCAATTCACCTAACTCACTAAGCGCATCACCAATTCGCTGCTCTTCTTTCAAATTGTCAGGGAAGTTTGCAATAATGCGCCCTGCTAATGAGATATCTCTCGTTTCAACATCAATCCCAGAAGACGCTGTGAATGACTGAATAATCGGTAGTAGTGAGTACGTCGCAAGCGCTGGCGCTTCATCAGTAATCGTGTAAATAATGGTCGGCTTTTCTGTAGGCATGAAATTTCCCTATCGTTCTAATTGGGCAAGGTTACCCTTATCAATTAACGCATACCGAAAAAGGCAGCGTAAACGTTGTAACTGTACCAACAAGCCTCATACTGCACCCAATGTGGTGCATAAATAAGCAATCAGAGGCTTTTAGTTCAGTTAAACGAAATCCTAAGCAACTATAATTAAACAAAAATGAGCAATTAGTCTATTATCTTGTGCATTAATCCTGTTTTTGAGCGCGCTCATGATAGCTCAAAACAGCGGTAGACAAAACTAAAGCACACAGTTTGTTTACATTTTTGCAGGGTAGTTAACATGACATTTAAAACAACACGTGAACCATCTAAGTCACGTGCCGCGACTAAATCAACACGTTTCAAACAATCCACTGGGCAATCGACATCCTCTCATCGTCGACCATCGCGTCGCCGAAAAACGGAAGACGTGAAACCAAAAGTGTCTATTGCTGAGCGAAAGGTCATCATTTTTAACAAGCCTTTTGATACGCTCAGCCAGTTCACCGATGGTGATGGACGAAAAACACTGGCCGACTTTATCCCTATTAAAGATGTTTATGCAGCAGGAAGGCTGGACCGAGACAGTGAAGGACTGCTTATTTTAACTAACGACGGCATCTTGCAGGCTCGCTTAACTCAACCGAATTCGAAATCGGAAAAAACTTATTGGGTTCAGGTTGACGGGGCTCCGTCAGAAGATGATATTCAAAAACTAAGAGATGGCGTGACACTTAAAGATGGACCAACACTACCCGCTAAAGTGACACGTATGGATGCGCCCGATGTCTGGGAACGAAATCCGCGCAGGTAAGATTTAGAGCGAATATCCCAACAACATGGCTTTCGATTACCTTAATTGAAGGGCGAAACCGCCAAGTTCGTAGAATGACGGCTAATATTGGTTTTCCAACGCTTCGCCTAATTCGCGCTTCTATGGGGCAGTTTACGCTGAGTAATTTGCAGCCGGGTGAATGGGAATTACTTCCTGCCGATCACCCAGCGCTAATTCGTTAACTGCGTCGTAGAAAACGGCACGACGTCATAACGGTGTAAATGTTTAGTTTGAATCGCCCGCCGTTAACGAAGCCACTAACTGACGAACATGCTCAAGGTCCTCCGGTGTGTCCACCCCTGCCGGAGGCGCTTGTAACGCCACATCAACATGAATTTTTTCACCGTACCAAAGTACTCTCAGCTGCTCTAAACATTCCACTTTCTCTAATACACTTGGTGCCCAAGACACATAAGTGTTAATGAACCCAGCACGATAGGCATAAATACCAATATGTCTAAGTAGAGGGTGAGCTGGTGATTGTTTAGGATCTTGGCTATAAGCGTCGCGATCCCACGGAATAGTGGCGCGACTAAAATACAGCGCATAGCCTTGTTCATCCGTGACAACCTTAACGGCATTAGGGTTGAACGCTTCTTGCTCGGTCTCAATACGAACACCTAACGTCGCCATTGGTGCCGTGCTTTGCTGCAAATTATTCGCAACTTGCGCAATAATTTCGGCTGGTATTAAAGGTTCATCCCCTTGCACATTAACAACAATATGCTCCGGTTCTATTGCCATTAATTCAACCACTTCAGCCAAACGCTCTGTCCCTGACTCATGGGTTGGAGAGGTCATACACACTTCTGCGCCAAAACTTTTTGCAGCTTGCTCAACACGCGGGTCATCGGTAGCAATAATGACTCGCTTGGCGCCCGACAACATCGCTTTTTCATAAACATGCTGAATCATCGGCTTACCCGCAATATCTGCCAGAGGCTTGCCCGGTAATCGCGACGACTCGTAACGCGCTGGAATAATGACTGTGAATGACATTATCGCCCCTCTTCCATCGCCATCGTTCGTGCTTCTGGCTCCAACAATACTGGAATGCCTTCCTTAATTGGGTACGCTAGTCGGTCTAACTTACAAACCAGTTCTTGTTTGTCTTTATCGAACGTCAGCTTACCTTTGCAAATAGGGCACGCTACAATTTCCAGAAGTCTATGATCCATAACTCTCTATAACCTTTCTAATTTTTATCAGTATTTCTTCGCTATCGTGGTTGGTAAAATTTGCAGATACTGGTAAGTACCACCAATTTTCATGAGCGAAGTGTCGACATTTTACTGCATCTTTTTCTGTCATAATGACATTATCAACACCTTGCTCTAATGCAACAAGCTGTTGTTTATCAAAATCTTTATGGTCGGCAAAGCCCTGTTCGCGCGCTAGATTTGCCCCCAATTGATTTAACGTAGCAAAGAACCGTGGTGGATGTCCAATACCGGCGAATGCCGCCAGAGTACCCAATTCATTCACTGCTACTTTCTTTCCAGATAGTAGATTCACCGCCAACGTTGGCTCTAAGGTAAAGACTTTCTCATTCGCCTGCTGTGAGCCCCCGCCATTGGTTACGATCAAATCGACATCTTGCAGTCGAGAAAGCGGTTCTCGCAAAGGACCCATGGGTAATAACGCCTCGTTACCAAAGCGACGCTGTCCATCAACGACAACAATTTCGAATGCTCTGTCTAATGCGTAATGCTGTAAACCATCGTCGGTAATCACCACATCCACACCCAAACGTTCTAATTCTTGCACGGCATGTGATCGAACAGGATCAACGATAACGGGTACACCAGTACGCTCAAAAATCAATTTTGGTTCGTCACCACAATGCTGTGTCAACGTCTGCTTATCAACGCGCAGAGGATACCGTGGGGACTTAGCACCGTAGCCACGCGACACGACGCCGGGTTTAAAACCAAGATTGGCGAGCTGCTCTACCAGCCAGATCACCATCGGTGTTTTACCATTCCCACCCGCGGTAATATTACCCACCACGATAACAGGTAAGGATGAACGGTAAACCGGTTTCTTGCCTTGATGATAAGCCCGCTTGCGCCTTGCCGTGATCACGCCATACAAGTGGCTCAATGGCCATAGCAACACCCACAAAACAAAACGCAGTGGGTGCTGTTCGAACCAAAGTTTTTCAATCACGAATGATCACCAAACTGAATACGGTGTAGCTGAGCATAAGCGCCTTGATGAGCGATCAATGTCGCGTGATTGCCGCGCTCTATGATTTCGCCTTCGTCGACAACTAAAATCTCATCCGCTTCCTCAATAGTTGAAAGACGGTGAGCAATGACCAAGACCGTTTTGTCCTTTTGCAATTCATCAAGAGCCGATTGAATCGCACGTTCAGATTCCGTATCGAGTGCAGACGTCGCCTCATCTAGAATCAGAACTGGCGCATCCCGTAACAATGCTCGTGCAATCGCGATTCGCTGACGCTGACCTCCAGAAAGGCTAGCACCATTTTCACCAATCACTGTATCCAAACCATGCTCTAAGCCATCGATAAATTCCATGGCATGGGCTTGTTTTGCGGCGTGCTCTATTTCTTCACGGCTATATTTCCCTTGCGCCGCATAAGCGATATTGTTAGCAATCGTGTCGTTAAATAAGTGGACGTTCTGCGAGACGAGCGCAAAATGTTGACGCAAATTAGTGAGCTTAATGTCATCGATTTTGTGACCATCGAGCGCAATATGTCCGCTATCAACATCGTAGAAACGAGTGAACAGATTGGCAATGGTACTTTTGCCTGATCCTGAACGCCCCACTAATGCGATAGTTTTACCTGCCGGTAAATCAAAACTGACATTGCGCAGCGCTGGCTTCTCGGTGCCTTGGTAGGTAAAGGTAATATCATTTACGCTAATGTCACCTTTAACAGATTGTAATTCTGTTGTGCCGTTATCTTTTTCAGTATCAAGATCAATCAACGCAAATAATGTTTGGCTCGCTGCCATGCCTCGTTGGAATTCAGCGGTCACGCCTGTTAACGCTTTTAGTGGGCGCATCAGTGAAAACATGGCCGAAAAAATAACCGTAAACGTACCTGGTGTTAATTCGCTGCGTACCGAATCAAAGCTCGCCAAATACAATACCGACACCAAAGCCAATGACGCGATCATTTGAATTACAGGGTTGGCAATCGCTGAGGCCGCCACCATTTTCATGGTCTGCTGACGCATTTGGTTGCTCATACTGTCAAAGCGTTGGCCTTCAACCTCTTGACCACCATAGGTCAAAACAACTTTATGCCCTTTTAACATTTGTTCTGCGGACGTGGTCATTTCTCCCATCGAGGTTTGCATGTTGCGGGAGATTTTTCTAAAGCGTTTCGATACAAATCCAATCGCCCAAGCGACAACTGGGGCAACAACAATCAGTACTAAGGATAACTGCCAGCTACTCCAAAACATCAGGAACAACAACCCAATAATACTGGCACCCTCTCGCACAATACTCACCAAAGAGCGGCTCGTTGCACCTGCGACTTGTTCTGAGTCATAAGTAATACGTGAAAGTAATCCACCCGTTGATTCCTTATCAAAAAAGGAAACCTAAGCATATGCATAAAATGACTGAATATCTTTCTACGTAACTGCATCACCACATTACCGGATACCCAGCTTAAACAGTACGTCGATACGAAGCCACTCAAACCCCGTATAAACATCATGCCAATAATGATCAGTGGTAATACTTTAAGAAAATTAGATTCAACATCACCAAACCCTTCATCTAGAAGTGGTTTCAGCAAAGAAAGCATGTAAGTATCTGCCGCCGCGTTGATCACAAGCGCGATAATGGCAACCGTCAACCCAGTCTTGTACTCACGGATATACAACCACAAACGCTTAAAGGTCTGCAGCGTGGTTTCATCTTGATTTAGTGACATAATTCTTCAATCATTTTCATCTTAATTTTCTTTTATTCTACTCCGCTTCTTAACATCTGCCTATACCAAGGGGCGAGCTTATCGCCTCTGAGAGTGAAAGCGCTCACTTCTTGTGCACTAAATGACAAATTCACTTGTCCCGCTGAACCCGTGTCGTACCATTTGGCGCCATTTTGTAAATATCGAGCCTTGACATCTGGATTGGGTAGATTCCATCGCCCAGCAAAACGCGTCGACGCTATAGCATGTTGAGTATTAATTCGATTTAACAGCCATTCCGACGACGATGTTTTACTGCCATGATGCGGAACCAGCATCGCATCTAGATGTAGCAAAGGCAGATTACGAGCGAGCAGGATTTCACTAATTTGATCAATATCACTGGCAGAATAGCACCTGGTGCTCACGAGATTGCCCCTTAGGTGCGTAAGTCATGAGCACAACACAAGAGTGTGGATTATAAGCACGTGATACCAGCTTAGGCGGCCAAAGCGCCTCAAACGTTACCTCCTCCCATTGCCACTTCTCGCCTGCGATACACGGTTGCTCCGTCGCATCAGCATCCGATTTTCGAACCCACTTTGGTTGCCATTGCCGTTGTAAATTTACGGTGCCACCAGCATGATCATTATCGGCATGACTCAAGATAATGCCTTCGAGTGCGTTCACCCCTAACTGAGCAAGTGTGGGGGTAATTAGACGCTGAGCAATGCTAAACCCCGCCATTTCTATACCAGTATCATAAACCACCGCGTCATTGCCTTGCTGAACAATGACGGCTAGCCCATGACCGACATCCAACACAACTACTCGAAAATGATGCTTTTTCTCTGCCTCTATCCATAAAAAAGAGCGCCATCACTGCAATGATGGCTACCCAACGCTCCGTTACCCATTGCCAGCATAAACCCGCTGCAATGACGAATAGAATAGGCAGTACATAATGAGGTTCCAACTCTACCCAGAACCAACTGGAATAAGACATCGCCTTAATCACCACGGATAATAATGGGTCCATCACCAAGTCATAGAGGCCAATATCGTCGATTCCCATCATTGCTGCGACTACGCTAAATACTGTCATTAGCAATAAGGCAGGCATAACAATAAAGCTGAACCAGGGCACAAAAATGAGGTTGTATAGCGCACTCCCCAGTGACGCGCCATTAAACACAATAATCAACAATGGCAAAAACAACACCGCCAGTCCGATATGAAATAACAAACCACTGCGTATCTTCCCTGCTTCAATATACTGAGGTTGTCTTAAGTAAGCCGCTAACACCACTAACGCACTCACCGCATAATACGACAACCAAAAACTCATACTTGCGGATGAAAATGGCAACACTGTCAGGACCAGACCCGCGCTAAAAAGTAACATGGCGACGGCATCGGCTTTGATGCTTCGAGAGCAAATAATATAGAGCACCAACAACATCAGCAGCGCTCTAACCGTCGGAATGGGGAAATGCGCTAACGCCCCATAGAAACCAGCAAAAATAAAACCACTGACAACCGCTAGCCAAGGTTCTGAGGCAATGAATAACGCTATTTGTTCAAACCATCGCTTCTTGCCACTTCGACGCTCAATTTGGCTTTGCCGTGATAGCACACCACATAACAGTACAACGGCCCGGCCAACGAAGACGCCAATGGAAAAAATAATGGCGATATGAAGCCCAGATATCGCCATTAGGTGCGACAGTCCACTTTCGCGCAAACTGGCCCAATCTTCGGCGGTTAATTTAGAACGGTCGCCAAATATCAACGCTAAGTAATAACCTTGATAATGACTCGTCGATGTTGCGCGGTATATATGGTTGTAAATGTTCGACTGCCAGTGACGCTTACTCGACACCATACTATGAGCCGAATCATCAACCCTCGCTTGGGCAAGCAAGCCATGAGCAAAATAGTACTTTTCTTTGTCAAATCCTACCCTGTTCTTAACACCAATAATACGCTTTAACCTCACTGGCGCCACCACCCAAGCGCCGACGTCTACTGGCATAGAAAACTTAAGTTTTATTTTCGGTCGATAAACCAAGTTAATCGACTCACCGTTGACGCTAAAAACCGTCACGTCCGCCTCATAACCTTGACTTATTTGTTTAAAATAGCTGTCAACTCGCGCTTTTATGGTAATATCTGTGCCGAATCGAAAAAGCGCCTCTGTTTGGCTCTTGAGAAGATTCCCTTGAATTAATGCCACGGATAGTGCGATGAATCCCGTCAACAATATAAATCGACGCTTTATCAGCAAGGCGAAACTGATTAAGGATACAGGAATCAACCAATAGATAGTCGGCATCACAGGCCAAAAAGTTGCACTTATTAAAGTTAGGGTGTAAACCAAAGGTACAGTGATGCTTGTAAAGAGAGTCATGTTTCCCTATGCCAAGAAAGTTCATCAAACGTTTCATGCCAAATCACGAAGTGATCAAGCGACAAAAGGCTTTGAAAATATTCGGCAATGTCCTCTATAACCCCAACCTGTGGTGTTTAAACCGCCGCTCTGCAGCGGGTGCTTTTGCCGTTGGTTTGTTTATGGCTTTCGTTCCATTGCCGAGCCAAATGATTATGGCTGCAGGCCTTGCAATTCTATTCGGTGTAAACCTACCGTTATCCGTCGCGCTGGTTTGGATTAGTAACCCAGTCACTATGCCTGTGCTATTTTATTTCGCGTATAAAGTCGGTGCATTTTGCTTAAGCACACCCACGCAGCCGTTTCATTTTGAATTGTCATGGCAGTACCTTTCTGAGCAAATGTCGACCATTGGACCTCCATTCCTTTTAGGGTGCCTACTTTGCGCAGCGCTCGCGTCAATTGCAGGGTATTTTGGTATCCGCGGTTTATGGCGTTATTCTGTCGTGAGAAGTTGGCAACAACGCTCATTACGCTAGTCTCTAAAGCGTGTTTATTTGGGCTAAATTAATGCGTTGCTCTCTAGGATGCAAAATCGTGGCGACAACCTATGAGCCAAATAGCAAAAACATGAAACTGTGAAGTACATCAGTTAGCAAAAAAGGACCCTTAGGTCCTTTTTTATTCGCTACTCTATTCGCTGTTATTACTTGGCACTTAACACCGTCGCTGGATTTAGCTGGCTGGCTTTCGATGCTGGGTACCAGGTTGCCACAAGGCTCAACGCAATCGCGGTTCCTGATACTAATGCCACATCACTCCAAACTAACTGCGATGGTAAGAAATCAACAAAGTAGATATCACCAGACAAGAATTGATGGCCAACGAGCGTCTCGAGAGCAGATACGATTGGCGTTAGATTTACCGCGAGTAAGGCGCCCGCCATTCCCCCGACAATGCTCCCCACCACACCTGAAAACACGCCCTGCCAAATAAAAATTCGTCTTATCAAACTGTCGCTTGCGCCCATAGTTCGTAAAATCGCGATTTCTCCAGAGCGATCTTTTACTGCCATCATCAGCGTTGAAACAATATTAAAACAAGCCACGCCAATCACTAATACCATGACTAAATACATGATGGTTCGCACCAACTCGATATCACGATAAAGAAAGCCATATTTTTGCTTCCAACTTCGTAAATACACATATTCAGACAAAGAGTTTCCGACTTGTCTAACAATCAATGGCGCATCAAAAACATCATCGACTTTTATCGATACCCCAGTGACTTTATCCCCCATTCGGACGTACTTTTGGGCATCTTGCAACGGTACTATCACCAAGCTGTGATCAATTTGACCGTTAAGCTCCAGTAAGCCTGTCACTTTTACCCGCACGCGCCTTGGTGACTGCACTTTGGTTGCATCACTCGTCGACGGGATCATTAACGTCACAAAGTCCCCCACCTTAGCGTTGACTTGCTCTGCTACCCCTTTACCTAAAATAGCTTGCTGCTCTCCGGCACGAAACGCTTGCCAGCTTTCCTGGTTCACAAAGCTCGGTAATGAAGACACGGTTTGCTCTAATTTAGGATCGACCCCACGTACCTCAACGGCTTTTAGTTGACTGCCTTTTTCAACGAGAGCCGTAACACGAATATACGGGGCTGCGGCTTCAACACGCTCATGCTTACTTGAAGCGGCGACCATCTTTTGCCAATCTTCAATCGGTTGGTTGACGCCTTCAAACTCACCATGAGAGATGACTGACAGTACTCGGTTTTTTAATTCTCGTTCAAAGCCGTTCATCGCTGATAAACCAACAATAATCACCGCGACACCCACAGCAATACCCACAATTGACGATATCGAAATAAAAGACACCATTCTATTGCGCTGCTTGGCTTGGCTAAAACGTTTACCAATAAAAAAGGATAATGACACGTCTATTCCTTACTTCTGCGCGATATCAATTAATAAACCATCTTGCATGTGAAGCTGTTTATCCATTTTTTCCGCTAATTCGTTATCATGGGTGACCACTAAGAAGGCCGTGCCGTATTCCTTATTTAAAGTACGCATCAAATCATAAATAGCGAGCGCTGTTTTATGATCTAAGTTACCCGTAGGTTCATCAGCTAGCACCAGCGAAGGTTTGTTGACCAATGCTCGTGCAATCGCCACACGTTGTCGCTCACCACCAGACAGTTCCGAAGGGCGGTGCGTCACACGATGACCTAAACCAACACGCTCCAATAAGTCATGAGCTTCTGCTTTTGCATGTTTCACATTCATGCCACCAATTAACAATGGCATCGCCACATTCTCTAGGGCAGTAAAGTCACTCAATAGATGATGAAACTGGTAAACGAAACCCAAATGCTGATTGCGGATCTTCGCTTGTTGATTACTACTAAGCGTCAACAAGGATTGACCTAAGAATTCAACCTCACCCTGCGAAGCATCATCCAGCGCCCCTAGCACATGAAGCAAGGTTGACTTACCCGATCCCGATGAACCGATAATGGATACCAGCTCCCCTTTAGCAATCTCAAAACTGACCCCTTTCAAGACTTCGGTATCCACCGCTCCATCGTGATAAGTTTTGCGAATATTCTGGCAAGCGATTAAAGGACTACTCATATCTTAAAGCCTCAGCTGGTTTTACGGATGACGCACGGTAAGAAGGAAATAAAGTGGCAGCCAAGCTTAATAGCACGGCGCCAACAACAACGATAATAATTTGGTTCGGGTTAATCATGATGGGTAACTGGCCGCCAAAGCTAAACAGAGCAACGCCCATCGCATCTAATAACGCGTTTAGATTCTGAGCCATCAATACGCCTAAAACCCCTCCCACGACCGCACCAATGGCGCCACTACTTGCACCCTGCACCATAAAAATCGCCAGCACTTGTCTATCTGACATGCCTTGGGTTTTAAGTATCGCTACCTCAGCTTGTTTTTCCATGACGACCATGATCAAAGCAGAAATAATATTGAAAGCAGCCACACCGATAATCAGCCCTAGCATCAATCCCATCATATTTTTTTCCATTTTTACCGCTTGGAATAACTCTCCGCGCTGCTCACGCCAATCGCTCCAATGCCATGATTCCGGAAGTTCGTTTTGACTTAAACGTGAAACGACGAATGGGTCTTGGAAAAAGAGTCGCCAGCCACTGGCTTCTCCCGGCTTAAAACGCATAAGTTTCGCCGCGTCCGATATATGAGTGACCACCAATGAACTATCAATGTCTGACCCTGTGCTATACAAGCCCGCGATGGTGAACATTCGCTGACTCGGTATTCGACCTAGTGGCGTATACTGACTGGCACTCGTCACCATCAATCGAATTTTGTCACCAACTTGGACATCAAGCTCTCGTGCCAACGTGTGACCAAGTAACACCCGATAATCTCCGGCCTTAAGTTGATTGACACTGCCACTCACCATTCGGTGCCGAATGGGATCATTACTCTCAGGTTCAATACCCAGCATCATCACCGCCGCCAAACCTTGATGACTTTGAACCACGGCCTCACTTCGTACAATAGGAACGGGAGGCTGGCTCGTTGGGTAGTCACCAAGAAAGGCTGGAGGTGCCTGGTCTGAAGCTATCGTACCACTTGAATGGGTGATAACCGTCTGAGGAAGCACGCCTAAGATACGCCCCTTGAGTTGCGCCTCAAAACCATTCATCACGGATAGCACTGTCACCAAAGACAGCACCCCGATGGTAATTCCGGCGGTTGATATATAAGACACGAAGCGGCTAAAACGGTCACCAGACCGACCTCGTAAGTAGCGTAATCCGATAAAAACGGGTAATGGGTGAAACATAGACACAACCAAAGAATGAAATCTAAGGCTAATGTAACGAGAAACGCGCTGAGGTTGTAGCCCTGAATGTGATTTTCGTTTTAAATGACAGACTTTTAACGATTTGATAGGGCAATTTCTTGATAACTCAGTGATACACAGAGATAATTAAGGCTATTAATCAGGGATTACCTATGTCACAGAATGACTTCTTTACCGTAAACGGCGCAATTCGAGCCAACATCGAACCGATGGAAATCGGCGCAACACTACCTGAGTTAGACAGTTATCTGGCACAGATCCCTGCGCCGTTTGTGGCTTCTTGTGAATTTAGCCAGCTCAATCAGCAACGAGAAGCCGCAAAACATGAGCTGCAGCAGCAAAACCTTAAACACGTTGCAGAGCTCATAGACCAGCAAAATACCAAACTCAATCTGCTGCTTAATTACATGATAGCCCAACAAGATGAGCCTGCTTTCCGTCAAGTCACGACGCGATTTGGCGCCGGAGAAGTCGCCTACTGCAGTCATACGCCCCTCACCATTGGGCAGTTAGCAATAGTAAAACTATTTTTAGACGCACCACCCGCCGGTATTTATTGCTACGGTGAAGTCACTGACGTACAACGCTCAGATTCAGAACGTCCGGAATCAGATTACACTATCACTCTGTCCTTCGTTCGCATTCTTGAAGAGCATCAAGACATGCTCATTAAAGCCGCGTTGTACCATCAACAAAAACTCTTAAGACAGCGCTCGCTTGATCGAGACAAAAGCTAATCACTATGACCAAAACTCCTATACTTCCCCTAAATATGCCGTCAGGTGCTGGCGACAAAAAAATACTCGGTAACCTTCGTGGTGCATCTCTTGCCCTCGCGATCAGCGAACATGCGCAAGCGCATAGCAGCCATACGTTACTGGTGGTTCCCGACCCTCAGCTTGCCATTAAATTGCAAGGCGAAATCGAACAGTTTTACTCGGGAAGTGTGGGGTTATTTCCCGACTGGGAAACCTTGCCTTACGACAACTTTTCTCCGCATCAAGATATTATTTCGGATCGTATTGCCAAGCTTTACACCCTGCCACAACAAAGCGCAAGTATCACTATCGTTCCTGTAAGTACATTACTACAACGACAAACGCCGCGAGACTTTCTACTTCAGTACACACTGATGGTCAAAGTCGGTGACTTGTTCTCTTTACAGAAGCTTCGCCTACAACTTGAAAGCTCAGGCTACCGCCAAGTTGACCAAGTCTTTGGCCCCGGAGAGTACGCCAGCCGAGGATCCATCCTCGACCTCTATCCAATGGGAAGTACTGCCCCATATCGGATAGACTTCTTTGATGATGAGATCGATACGATCCGTACCTTTGATCCAGAAAATCAACGCTCTATCGATGATATCGATGAAATACGCCTGTTGCCTGCTCATGAGTTTCCTACCACAAAAGAGGCAATAGAAGCGTTTAGAGTGAGGTGGCGTCAACAATTTGAAGCACGAAGAGAGCCGGAGTCGGTCTATAGTCAAGTCTCTAAAGGCGTTTGGCCTGCTGGTATCGAGTATTGGCAACCGCTGTTTTTTGATCATACTGAAACCCTATTTGACTACATCAATGAAGACTCCCAACTTATTATGGTTGGTGACATTGACGCCTCCATCGACCATTTCCTTGCAGATGTTGAACAGCGCTATGAGCAGAGAAAAGTCGACCCATTACGCCCTCTATTGCCGCCTGTTGCGCTATGGCAACAAAAGGATGAGTTCTATTCTCACCTCAAGCAGCATCCTCAACTTATTTGTTGTAACGACGCAATCAGTGCCAAAGCGGGACGCCAAAATGCGGACATTACACCACTACCAGACATTAGCGTTCAACACCAACTAAAAGAACCCATGGCGCAAGTGCGTCAATTTACTGAACAATACGCGGGTAAGGTCGTGTTCTCTGTCGAGTCCGAGGGACGCCGAGAAGCGCTTAACGAATTATTGCATCGCATTAAACTGCGCCCTCAAGAGCACGATAGCCTCCAGTCAGCATTGACCAGCAGTGATAAATTCAGCCTAATCATTGGTCATTGTGAATACGGCTTTGTGCAAGGTCAGCGATTCGCTTTCGTTTGCGAAAGCGACATGCTGGGTGACCGTGTAGTACAGCGCCGTAAAAAAGAAAAACGCTCGGTCAACAGCGACACCATCATACGTAATCTTGCCGAACTAAAACCGGGTCAACCTGTCGTGCACGTTGATCATGGCATTGGCCGCTACCTTGGACTGCAAACGCTTGAAGCCGGTGGTATAACAACCGAATACGTGACCTTAGAGTATCAAAATGAAGCAAAACTCTATGTGCCAGTAGCGTCACTAAACCTCATTGGACGCTACTCAGGTGGAGCAGAAGACAGCGCCCCGCTTCACAAGTTGGGTGGCGAAGCTTGGACAAAAGCGCGACGTAAAGCGGCTGAGCGAGTTCGTGACGTCGCCGCCGAGCTGCTTGATGTTTATGCCAAACGCGAACTTAAACCGGGCTATAAATTCCGCCTCGATAGAGGCCAATACGCAACATTCAAAGCAGGCTTCCCATTCGAGGAAACTGAAGACCAGGCGCAGGCGATTAATGCGGTGATGTCTGACATGTGCCAACCTAAAGCAATGGACCGATTAGTATGTGGTGACGTCGGCTTTGGTAAAACGGAAGTTGCGATGCGCGCGGCGTTTGTTTGTACCGACAACAATAAGCAAGTCGCCGTGTTGGTGCCTACTACGTTGCTTGCCCAGCAGCATTTTGAAAACTTCCGTGACCGATTCGCCAACCAACCAATTCGTGTTGAGGTGTTATCTCGATTCAAAACGGCGAAAGAACAAAAAGTGATTCTAGAAGATGTCAAAGAAGGCAAAATTGATATCCTTGTCGGCACTCATAAACTGTTGTCTAATGACATTAAGTTTAATGATCTTGGACTATTAGTCGTCGATGAAGAACACCGCTTTGGGGTACGCCAAAAAGAAAAAGTCAAAGCCATGCGTGCCGATGTCGACATTCTTACTCTAACGGCAACACCGATACCAAGAACCCTCAATATGGCAATGAGTGGCATGCGTGATCTTTCAATTATTGCCACGCCACCAGCACGACGTTTGGCTATCAAAACCTTTGTTCGTGAAAAAGATGACAGTATTGTGCGCGAAGCCGCCTTGCGTGAAATCATGCGTGGTGGGCAAGTCTATTTCCTTCACAACCAAGTCGAAACCATCGATAAAGTCGCTGAAGATTTAGCAAAACTGATCCCAGAGGCGCGCATTACTGTCGCTCACGGTCAGATGCGCGAACGTGAACTTGAGCGCATCATGAACGACTTTTACCACCAACGCTTTAACCTGTTGGTGTGTACGACGATCATTGAAACGGGTATTGATGTTCCAACCGCCAACACCATTATTATGGATAGGGCTGACAACTTAGGGCTCGCTCAATTGCACCAACTGCGTGGCCGTGTTGGGCGCTCTCATCATCAAGCTTACGCATACCTGCTAACCCCGCATCCAAAAGCCGTCACTAAAGACGCGATTAAGCGCTTAGATGCCATTGCATCACTAGAAGATTTGGGGGCTGGCTTTACCCTTGCCACCCACGATTTAGAAATCCGAGGGGCGGGTGAACTACTTGGCGATGAACAAAGTGGGCAGATTCAATCGGTGGGTTTCTCGCTTTATATGGAAATGCTTGAACAAGCCGTAGAAGCGCTGAAAGAAGGTAAAGAGCCTTCACTGGACGATTTACTGCGTGAACAGACAGAGGTCGAAATTCGTATCCCAGCTCTACTACCTGATGACTACATTCCTGATGTCAACATGCGCCTTTCCATGTACAAGCGTATTGCCAGCGTCTCTGATGCTGAAGAGCTAAGTGAACTGAAAGTTGAACTGATTGACCGTTTCGGCTTACTACCAGACGCTGCAAAACATCTTCTGGCTATCTCAGCAATGAAATTACGCGCCGCTTCGGTCTCAAAGTCAGAAAACTGGAAGCGCACGATAAAGGAGGATACATTGAATTTTATCCTGATGCTGACATAGATCCGACCTTCTTAGTTAAACTGCTACAAGCACAGCCTAATAAGTTTGCCATGGAAGGGCCAACCAAGTTCAAGTTCATAGAAAGCTTGACGGATCGTCGTAAGCGACTTAATTTCCTAAATAATATGTTGGAAGAGTTTGAAAAAATCAGGCCCCAAGTCGCTAGTACTAAAGCGCCAACTAGATTGATACGTAAGCCGATCGCTAGAGCCTAATGGGTGTATGCAAACAAGCCATGAATTGTCTCGGCAACACCCGACATTAGTTGATATAATGTGATTAAACGCAATGATAGCGTTAATCAATGGAGAAAGAATGAAAAAGTTGATACCACTGCTGCTCCTATTAGTCTCTATGCCGAGCTTGGCACAGCGACAATTTGATATTGAAGTGATCATTTTCAAGCGCGCCGTGAATCCTGAAAAAGTAAACGAATCTTGGCCTAATGACATTGCCCAAATCGACTTTAAGCGCAGTGGTGCAATTAGTGACGCTAATTATCGTGCATCAAAAGGCGTCAAAATGTTGCCTTATTCGGCTTATGAGCTGACAGGTGAAGTGGAAAAACTTAAAAAGCACGCAGGTTACTCAGTGCTTTTCCATAAAGCATGGCGTCAAGGCGACCAAAGTAAAGCCTATGCCCCCACCTTCCACATTCGTGCTGGTAAAGACTATTCTTCAACCTTTAATGTTGATGGCAGCGAAAAAGGCAGTAACGACAGTTATTCCTCTCCTGTGGACGGTGTAACAGAAGTTGCGATTGATAAACCGCTGTATGAGCTTGATGGTAAGCTACAAGTCTATGTTCAGCATTACTTATACGCTGAAACTCAACTTGACTTAAAAGCGCCTAGCAGCAAAGAAGTTATTATTGCCGCGCCGACACAAATCGCCGAATCTAGCACAGGTAATCGTGACATTGTTGCATCTGAGACAAATGCCGTCGCAGGATCTACTGCTGAAACAAACGACGCGAATGCTGATGAAAGCAATGTCATTGCAGGTAACTTACAAGACGTTGCTGTACAAACAGAAGTGCAAACCTTCTTGAAAGACTACCGCCTTGATCAAAAACGACGCATGCGCAGTAACGAAACTCACTACTTGGATCACCCACTATTGGGCATGATTATCCAAGTAAGAAGAGTCACCAATTAACGAAATAAAAGGCCCAATAACTGGGCCTTTTATTATTTGTGACGTGCCTAATTATGAACACAAACTACGCCATTTATACCCCTCGCCTCGCCTTACGTTTACTCACCCTAAGTGATGCTGCTGAGTTTGCCCACGTCGTTCGCCGCTCCCCTTCTCTACATCAATGGATAGACTGGTGCCACAGTGAGTTTAGTGATATCGACGCTCACGACTTTATTGCCGCGACAAGACTCAACTGGGTAAAAGCCAACGCATTTGGTTTTGCTCTCTTTGAAAGAGAAACGGATACATTTGTGGGGATGGTGGCGCTTAACGAGTTTTACCATACCTTTAATATGGGTAGCTTAGGTTACTGGTTAGCGGATGCAGCGCACTCTAAAGGGTATGCAAAAGAAGGCCTTGAAGCGTTAATTGAATTTAGTTTTGCAACCTTATTACTGACGCGGTTAGAAATTGTCTGCGACCCTTATAATGAACCGAGCCAAGCATTAGCAACAAGAGTCGGCGCAACCTACGAGTGCCTCGCCGACAACCGTTTTATTTTTAATGGTCAACCAAGGCAAGGTAAGGTCTACTCCATTATTCCGCCCAAAAATAAGGCAGCCAATGCATCAGGTGCATGAACTGCCTTATCAAGGTTATCGTATTGCTGCATGTCTAATGTAAATAGACACGCGGTACATTTTTATGCCACGACAACTCTAGTGTAACTTGAGATTAGGTCTAAGCACGCGGTTAATACGACCGACTAGCATCATCAAGCTTGTCTTGATTACACCATGTAGCGCCACCTGATGCATACGATACAATGAAATATAAACCACACGAGCGATACGACCTTCAACCATCATCGAGCCTTTGGTCAGGTTACCCATCAAGCTACCCACGGTAGAGAAACGGCTCAGAGACACTAACGAGCCATGATCGCTATACTGATAAGCTTTTAATTCGCGACTAGAAAGCTTAGCCACAATGTTACCAAACGCTCGACTGGCCATTTGATGTGCCGCTTGTGCACGAGGCGGGACAAACGAACCATCAGCTTGAGTGCACTGCGCCAAATCACCGATCACAAAAATATCATCGTCACGGGTGGTTTGTAATGTATCTTTCACCACTAGCTGGTTAATTCGGTTCGTTTCAAGACCCGCGATATCTTTCATAAAATCTGGTGCTTTAATACCCGCAGCCCAAACCATAATTTGTGCAGGGATATGCTCGCCATCTTTTGTTGTCAGGCCCGTTTCGTCTGCCTGTGTCACCATAGTGGTGGTGCGAACGGTAACACCAAGCTTGGTCAATTCCGAGTGCGCAGCCGATGAAATTCGTGGTGGTAGAGCAGGTAGAATACGTTCACCCGCTTCAATAAGGTTAACATTGAGCTTACTCGAATCTAAATCACCAAAACCGTACGTACGCAGCTCTTTCACCGCATTGTGAAGCTCTGCTGATAGCTCCACGCCTGTTGCACCCGCACCAACAATCGCGATATCCACGGTACCGTGACCATTCTTGGCGTGCAGCTTCAGAAATTCGTTATTCATTTCCGTACGGAAACGATGTGCTTGCTCTGGGCTATCGAGGAAAATACAATTATCACGTACACCTGGCGTGTTGAAATCATTGGATTTAGAACCAATTGCAAGTACTAGAATGTCGTAGTCAATCTCACGAGCTTAGGCATCAATAACGCACCATGTTCGTCTTTTAGCTCATCTAACTCAATACGCTTTTGCTCACGATCGATGGCCTTTAAACTCCCCATTTGAAAGTCAAAGTGGTGGTTTTTGGCATGCGCTCGGTAACTCAACGCATCCACACCTTCATCTAGTGAGCCCGTTGCCACTTCGTGTAAAAGCGGCTTCCACAAGTGGCTCGCTTTGCGATCCACTAACGTGATATTCGCTCGTCGCTTTCTGCCTAGTGTGCGGCCTAATTTAGTCGCAAGCTCTAATCCGCCTGCGCCTCCGCCTACAACAACAATATTTGTCAAAATGGCTATCCTCTAAAAAGTGAAAAATGGGGCGAGTCGCCCGAGTCACTCGAACGACTAAAAATTCTTTCATTATGAGCGAATTGCTCATGGTCTTCAGCGACCCTAATTCGGTACAACAGCCGTTTCACTTCACGTTTTTGGCTAAAATTCCAACAAAACTGGTTTTTACGGGCAAGTTTTCTTCTTGCTCTAAACTTTTTTTGACATTTATCAACAAATGTAGAGTGAATTTATTATATAGAGCAAATTAATGTCCGCAACTATTGAATGGAATTATTTTTCAATTCCACTTCCATTCGCTGAGTTATTAGTCATTTGGGTGTCGCTGTGAACTTTATCAGCGGTTATCGATGCAACGGGCACAAAAAAAGCAGCGAATATCGCTGCTTTTTAATTGTAAACACCAGGTTGTTGTTAAGCTCTAATCTTCTTAAGACACAAGTTTTTGAAGTATTATGCCTCTTTAAATGCCTTCATTGCCTGTAAGTGCTGTGATATTTTCTTAAACTTATGGGGCTCGTTTTCATCCCAAATCACATCGTAGTAACTTTGGAGTTCATCTGCCGACTTTTGATTATCATGAATGTCATCATTTCTAGAAAGAATCACTAAACATTGACCACGGTTTTTAGTGCGGAACTCTTCTACACATTTCGTCGCAATGTCTTCATATTCTTCTGGGCGGTCAATGCGCCCCTGCATGTTAATTTCTGGACGTAAATTGGGATTAAAAATGACTTGCTTAATGCCACATAAAAAACCAATACGCTCAGACCAAAAGCCACCAAGCCCAACACCACAGATCAATGGCGTACTGTCATCAGACTGCTCAACCAATTTATGCACTTCTTTTAGTAAGTGCTGCATATCATGCTTAGGATGCAAAGTACTGTAATTGACGAACCGTACGTCATCATCGATAAATTGCAGTTGCAACACTTTTTCGTGGTTGCCCGGGCTACTTGAATCATAGCCATGAAGATAAATAATCATAGTACCTCTCAATCATTCCTTACTGGTACGCTTTCCTTAAATCTACCACTTCCATCCTAATTTAAAAGTGAATTTCCGTTGTTTAAGAAAAGAGAAATTACAAACAGTGATCACTTCTGCATAATCGTTGATAAATCGACTCGGCATCGATTAGAAAGTCATCATTACCCCAAAGCTGAGCAGCTAATACGTACCAAAGCAATGCCATCATCTGAGCGTGAGCCGACCAGGCCTTCATATCACTTAACCATTGCTCACGGTCGATCACCGCATTTTGGTCACTAAGACCATACGCCTGTAAGTAACAGTTAAGCCCTTGGGGATAATCCATATCCAGCATATCAAGCGTCAATACGAGGTCGAGCCTTGGGTCTGCTATTGCTGAATACTCCCAATCAATCACGCCGATTGATTGATCGGTATGTATGAGATTGTGGTGAGCAAAATCAAAGTGGCATAACGCACTGTAATTGCAATGGAACGTGGGAGGAATTCGTAACTTAACGTATAGCTCTTGATAACGTGACTTATAGATACTTGGATTGAGTTGCTGCCAATAGTGATCAACCTTCTCCGTGTAATCAAATCGCCGGATACCGATGGTGTCACCATCTATGCTATCACCACTAAAAGTGTGAATATGAGCCAATAGCGAGATAACCCTCTCCGCAGACAATTCTGCACAGGAAATCGGCCTCCCCTCTAACCACGACAACAACACTCCGTGCGCATTGTCACCAAGGACTTGGCTAGTGGGTAGCAACGTTTGTACAGCCTGCAGGACGTTTCGCTCATTGACTCGGCAGATATCAAATGCAGCACTTATGCTTGTATGACCACGCCAAACCGTCCAACCATGCGTTTTGGTCGCTATCTTCCATGTCCGGTTGGTTAACCCGCCAGAAAGCTGAAGTGCCCTAAGGGCACTTCATTAAGCACAGTTTGCGCATGGGCAAGTTCTGGCTGTTGTTGTAAAGCCTGCTGCCAATCTAACATCGACAAGAGCGCGACTTAGAAGCCAAGTACAGAGCGGGATTCTTGTTTACGAATCTCTGTTTCATCCGCCCACTCAATAAGACCCGTTTCCAAATCCATTAGACGCATTGTCATCTTGTAGTAAACATCTTTGTCGCTACCCGCTTCTTTTACGATACTGCTTAAATTTCCGTAAAGCATGTATTGCGCGCCGACCATTTTACCAAATTGAATCGCAGTGCTTTGATTCACTAATTCGTCATTATTTTGGAAGTTCAGCTGTTCGCGAACTGATTCTACGCGGTCCATATCCACAAAACGGAACTTACCTGAATTCAACATTTTGGTACTAATGCTATCGGTAATAGATTCTGTATCAATGTGCTCAGTCGTTTTGTTTTTAATTCTTTCTACAAATACAATCGGACGTGAATCTCTTGTGATTGCGGATACAGAGCCGGACATCAACATGCTATCGACCATATCACCTACCAATCTTTTGCAGATCCGTCGAGCCAAAATCAATCGTTGTTGTTTCTGTTGCCTGTGAGTCACCATAGCTTACTTTATTTGAACAACCGCCTAGAATCACGGCTAAACCCAACAAAGCAATAATACTTTTTTTCATGTTTTTTCCTTAGTCTTGCTACTTTTACAACGTTTACCTATTCGTTGCCGAACTCGTCATTCATGAGCTATTCATCAATAACCTATTCACCAATAACCTATTCACCAACAAACTAGAGTGACGTTATTTGTCTGCTCCGCGCAATTGTACGCGGAAATCTTTGCCATTTGGATTAATAGACACCTCAGACAGGGTAATGGTTTCATCACCGCGTAAGATTGCCCGCTTCCAAGGTGCCTGCTTGGTATTCACTTCTAAACCTTGTTCATCGTACCAATAAAAACGATATTGAATGATCTGGTCAGTCGATGTTTTATTGGCAAGCTTAACGATACCGCGAGCATGCCCATTAGTATCGATCGTTGAAATATCATCAATAGAAAACTTGCTACCCATCGCTTCATCACCATAGAGCACAGCTTGAGTCTGTCCTTCGATTTTGATGCCCGCAGTCTTACTTGATGAGCAGCCTACCAATACCAGCAGAATACCCATGCTCAATAGCCATTTTTTCATTACAACCTTCCTAATTGTTTATGCCAAATGGTGGCATTCCCACCTTGGCGCGACACCCAAACAAGTGTGGTTTGTTTATCTCGTACATCAAAAGTATAGTCTTGACCATCGACAACGATGGTATGCGCTCCTGCTTTAACAAAGCGACTATGACTATTCACAGTATTCGGCAACGTTTGCCAACTTCTTGTATCAGGCTGTTCAGTTAGCGTATTCCATACATTAAACAACAAATTACCCACATCGTCATCTTTAGCTGTGTTCTTACGAATCTGGTCTTTGGCATACACACGCAAAGCTTGGCGCAACAAGATACTCGGCATATTTTCTGTCAGCTGCTGCTGAGCCATCAGGTTTACATCAACCAATTGATCACCATTAATCGCTTGACCATCCAGACTCATTGCCGAATATTTAGCCCGCACCGCTGGAACATAATGAGGCAACGCAATACTGTATATTGCTGTGTTACCTTGACTGTCATAAACAGGCAAAGACAAGTTCCAAGCTCGCATTGCTGCCACAACGCCACGCTCTTCAAGTACCACAATTCGGCCCTCTCCATTTTTCATGGTCGCTTGTTTGCCGTACTGTTTTTCCAGTTTTGCTAATGCTTGATTTCTTCCGGCGCGCTTTGCCACACGCATCACGGCGTCAACGACCGCTTGGTTATCCGGTGCAACCGCTAAGGCTCGCGTATAATCTATGTACGCGCCATTTAAGTCATTCGACGCTTCGTATAAAAGGCCAGAGAGAAACAGTAGATATCCATTCTGTACGGCTTGCAGTTTACTGCCCGCATCGGGATAACGAGAAAGCACTGAACCAAGGTTTGGCGATAACCCTTTATTTTTCAGTTCGCTTTCAGCCGATCTCAGATCTTTTTCTCTGGACTGCCTAGCCCGCTCTTGCACCTGATTTGCACGGCGAACTTCAACTAAAGCACCTTCTAAATCATTCTTTTTAATATAGTTTAAACCCAAGTAAAGATGCAAAAAGCCGAGTTCATAGTCTGATGGCACATATTCAGTGATATTGTCATTAACCGCTAACGCCCCAACACTTGTCGCCGCATCAGAAATAGAAATCAATGCCTTGTCTTGCTGTACACGTGCCGCTTTATCACTGAGCTCCAATGCAGACTTACTTTGCGGGTACGCTTCATTTAAAAACTCGACACGGCCTTTTTCAAAATTATCAAGAATATCGCCAGCAACAATATCTTGTGGTAATGCCGCTTGGGCATCTTGATATTGCCCGGCTTTTATCGACTGATACACCACCGAATTTTGCTGGGAGTAGTGGCTAAATAGGTTACCAGCACTAAGGCCAGCACAGGCAGTTAGACTAATAGAGAGGAGAGCAACCAAAGTGTGTTTAACACGACGTTTTAGCATAGACACGTTCAAATGAAGTTTAGATTTCAACAAGTGCTTGCTATCTTGATCATTAAGTTAACAAGCACCACAACCTTTTAGCCTAAAAGAATTAACTCAGTAGCAGCGGGCCTAGCGGGCGGCCACCCACTAAATGCATGTGAATATGGTAAACCTCTTGCCCACCATGAGCATTGCAGTTAACGATAAGACGGTAACCATCTTCCGCAATCCCTTCATCTTGTGCAATTTTTTCGCCACCGTAAACATTCGCCCCATCATCGCTTCATCATCAGCTTCAACGTCATTCACCGTTGGAATAAGCTTATTTGGGATGATCAATACGTGACTTGGAGCACGAGGATTGATGTCTCTGAAGGCGGTAACGAGGTCATCTTGATAAACAACATCTGCCGGAATTTCTTTGCGAATTATTTTACTAAAAATCGTTTCTTCAGCCATGAAGACGCTCCAAATTGATTACTGATTATGCCGCTTCGGCTTATCGTTTTTACCGTTACAACGAAGTATGCACTAAGGGCGGTAGAATCACAATTTTAAGCGAATCGATAGGGAATTGTTTTTACTGTATTTCATTCGCTTCTAAAGCACTTATTTATTGGCTAAATCGCCAAACAAACGTAAACAAAACGGCACTTTGTTATATTTTTGCAATGTGCGTCATAAAACGTAGCACCGCATCTCATTTATATTTCAGTATTTGTTATTTCTAACGATAAAGATATCAGAGACAGAGAGACAAGTACCTTTCTGTTCGGGAATCGAACATCAGGTAACGCGTCCAAGGTTGTTTATTTTAACTTGCTGCAAGACACTAAGAGGGAACAGGTATGCAGGGTTCAGTTGTTAGGCGGATGTACGCTGGGTTTACACTCATCGTCATTCTTTTTGTTATAACTATCGCAATAATGCTCAATGGAATGAGTCAAATACACCAATACTTTGGCACCGTATCCAAAACATCTTTACCTTTGGTATCCCTTTCCAACCAAACCAGCGTTCAGCTGCTTTCTGCCGATAAGTCGTTTAAAGACTTTCTCACCACACAAAATGAAGAGCGCATGGCAATGCGACGTAGCGAGTTTTCTGAATCCATGGAAGTCTTTGGCTCTGTACTAGAGCAACTCGCACAAGCCAGTGCTAACGTGCCCGAGCTAGAAACGCGAATTGATGAATTACGTGATGTACAAACCCGCTATGGACAAGAAGCGCAAGAAGCCATGGATAACTATCAATCCATGTTTATCGCTCAGGAGCAGGTTCAGCAATCAACCCGTCGCTTCCAAAAACTTCATTCTGATTTGTCCGTTGGCATGAAAGAGTACGTAGACGACGTTTCAAGTATCTCAGTCAAAGTCATGGCAAAAAGCTACTTTATTAAATTAAAAGACGCCGAGTTGATTACGTCCGATGCACTAGCAAGCAGTGATACTGAATTTGTTCAGCAAGCCGTTGATAAAAACCGCAAAGCGGTCACGCACCTAAACTACGCTTATCGCGGACTCGTGACGCAAATGCCAGAACTAAAAAAAGTGTTTGATGAATCTGTCGAGCAGTTTAGTAAGGATGTGGGTAAAAAGGGGGCGTACTTGACCAGCATAACAGCTACCTGATTGCGCGCGCCGCTCTATATCAAAATATTGAGAACCTCGCCCTAGAAGTGGACGGCGCTATGGTCACACTCAACGGTTTTAGCGATACCGCCACCGCCAACCTCAACTATTCACTGTCTGAAGCTGGGACGGTATACGACGAAGGCGTTATTAAAGCAATCGGCATTGGCTTGCTGGTATCTCTCATCGCAATTGGCATTGGGTACCATATTGCACAAAGCGTTCGCCAACCGCTCAACAGTACATTGAAAGCACTGGAGAGCCTGACCGAAGGTGACATGACCCAGCGCATAGATGTGAAATATAACAACGAGTTTCGCCGTTTAGGTAACCACATCAATACACTGGCGGATAGCCTACATAATGTGTTGGTTAAACTAAACGACGCCTCAGATAACCTTACCGTGACAGCAAGTGACAATCAAAGCACCTCGAGTAACGCACAAAATAAATTAAGTGCCCAACGGGAACAAACCGCGAATGTCGCGACCGCGATGACTGAAATGTCCCATTCGGTACAAGAGGTCGCAAACAGCGCACAAAGTTCATTAGAAAAAGTACACCAAGTTGAAACAGCATCTGAATCTGGTCGCCAGATTATGAGCACCAACATCAGCACCATTAACCAACTTGAAGTCAGACTGAACGAGTCGGTGGAAGCGGTTGGCGAATTACAAAAAATGAGCAGCCACATTGGCAGCATCTTAGATGTCATTCGTAATATTGCCGAACAGACCAACCTGCTCGCACTTAACGCAGCAATAGAAGCGGCACGAGCAGGAGAGCAAGGTCGTGGCTTTGCCGTTGTCGCAGATGAAGTCCGTGTGCTTGCGCAAAAAACCACCGAATCTACCAGTGAAATCGAAACCATGATTAGCAACTTGCAGAGTAGCTCAAAAAGTGCTGGAAAGGTGATCGAAAGTTGTATGCAAGATATGGAGCTTTCAGTTGAACAAGCTTCTAGCGCCAATGGTGCAATGGAAGAAATTCAGGCGCTGATTATGGAAATTAGCCAAATGAGCACGCACATTTCTCAGGCTGCCGCGGAGCAAAGTGAAACAACAGCAGACATTGCGCAAAACATTGAACAAATCAATCATATCGCCGATGAAAGCTATCAAGCCATGTCGCAAATTGCGTCGACAAGCGAAAGCCTGACAAGCCTTGCAAACCAACAAGGAGAGCTTGTTCATCGCTTTAAGCTTTAAACTTTTAGCTTTAAACGATACGACCAAAGTGA
Source organism: Vibrio sp. GJ43-1 (assembly GCF_055808835.1). Lineage (NCBI taxonomy): Bacteria > Pseudomonadati > Pseudomonadota > Gammaproteobacteria > Vibrionales > Vibrionaceae > Vibrio > Vibrio sp. GJ43-1. Next base: position 2,599,054 of record NZ_CM147884.1, read on the forward strand.
GGTTAAACACACAACAGCGCACCAGGTTTGCGCCGTTTTAATCGAGAACGACACTTATTTTGGTAAGAAACACGTTAAATATTGTTCTAGGGCATGCTTTCCGACAAGCCTGCCCCTTGTTTTTTGCATCAAGCGACGTTATATCTTGGGTATGGCTTGCTCCACTTTTTAATGACTTAGGCGTCATTCTCTCCTACTTCTTCAGCAAGCCAAACGTTGAAGGAATTATTATGGCTGTTCATGTTGGCATCATTGACCAAGACCCTATCCGTCTTGTCACCCCACTTTTAGATGATAGAACGGTAAGTCGGCACATCATATTTATTGGTGATAAGTCGCAGTTTGACATGTTTGAGCGGCTGCATTCCGTACTAGCACAACGCGAAATTACCTCTGAGTTTTTCGAAATACCGAATGTTGCCAACACCTCTGCAATCAAGCAGTCAGTACTTGAACTCGCGAGAACACTGAAAGAAAAAAACGTAGAAGTAAAACTCAATGCCAGTTGTGGGCTAAGGCACCGACTGCTGTCTGTTTACGAAGTATTCCGAACTTACCATTGGCCAATTTTTGTTGTTGAGCCGAGTAGCGACCGCATGTGTTGGCTATACCCGGAAGGCGCGGAAGACGCACAAGTTCAAGACCATATCACTATCAAAGATTACCTCACCGTGTTTGGTGCTCGCGGTGAGTTCACCGAATACGATATTCCACCTCAGCTGGATAAAAAACTGTATGCCCTTGGCGAACGTTGGGCAGGCAACGCGCTTGAGTTAGGCCCGGGCTTAGCCACCCTTAACTACCTAGCGACGACATGTCGCAAAGAACAAAAACTGGATGTCGAACTGTCTGATAAACAACAAGGGTATCGCGAACTCAACATGCTCATCAGTGATCTGGTTGATCTGGAAATCGCCTCTTACGAGAATGGTGTACTCACGTTTATCAGTGAAGATGCAAGACGTTTTTCTAACGGGGAATGGCTAGAAAACTTGGTTCATAGCACCGTGAGGCAGATCCAAGATGACATGCCAACCATCCAAGACCGTTCGCTCAACGTTCAAGTTTATCGTCAACTGGGCGAGCGAGAAGTGCGTAATGAGCTTGATGTCGCCTCGGTGGTCAACAACAAGTTACACATCATTGAATGTAAAACCAAAGGCATGCGCGATGATGGTGATGACACCTTGTATAAACTTGAATCTTTACGAGATCTATTAGGCGGGTTGCAAGCACGAGCAATGCTGGTGAGCTTCCGCCCGTTGCGACACAACGACATTACTCGAGCAGAAGATCTTGGTTTGGCGCTTATTGGCCCTGACGAACTCAAGTCACTTAAACACCATTTAAGCCTATGGTTTAAAGGCGCGGGTGGTGCAGACGAACAAACAGCGTTGTCGTAATGTTTTCATCTATTACCAAATAAAAAAGCTCCAAATAAAAAAGCTTGGTGATATCACCAAGCTTTTTCACTTTTAAGCATCGATTCTCGGCTAAGCCTTAAATAGATTACCTTAAGATTCTACTTTTGCGGTCGCTTTGTGCTTAATGCCAACAATAAGAATACACACATAAGCGGCAACCGTAAGCGCAAGAATGGCGAAAGGTAACGCCGACCATCCCCAACCGTCGATGGCAATACCACTTACGACACTACCTAAACCAAAGCCAAGCGAGATGAAGAACATCATCAACCCTTGAGTAAATCCGCCTCCAACAAACGTCAGTCGAGCGGCAATAGCTGGCGAAATCATATCCGTCACAGTAATACCTTGCAGGTACACTAAAACGAGACCCAGTGGTATAATAAAACCAATAGACAATCCAGCTTCCGCAATAAAGTACAGACCTGCGATCACAACAATCGATACTACGCAGCTAAGCTTAAACAGGCTCAACGCCCCAAACTTGGTGACGTATTTTTCTGCACCGACTAAAACGATTAGACCAAGCACAGATGCAATTGAAAGGTTCGCAGCCGACATTGATTGTGCAACGCTGTATGCATTTTCCATCAAATTCGGATACTGGGCTTGGAAGGCCCCTTGACCTGCACATAGCAGTCCAACCGCCAATAAAAACAAACCAAAGTTAGAAAATAGTACTTTAGAGAAACCGACCTTTTCAGCCTCATCTTCACGATTTTGCTGAGCAACTAATTCCGCGTTATCAACAATACGCTGAGCGGCTTGCTTATTGCTCATCATTGTTACAACCAACAATACCGCGACAAGAACCATCATCGCAATGAAACGTAATTCAAAACTCCAACCCATTCCCGTAACCGCAGCCAACGCAACTCCAGAAATCAGAGAACCAAAAATAAGCGTTTGCGCCATTCGGCCCAATTTCATCGCTTCCGTTTTTTCATCGTAGCCAGCAAACGTGATAAACACAGGATTCAGCATCAACAAAATCGCAGAGCCTGTACCAAATAGCACCGAACCCACCGCCATAAATGCGAAATTTTCACCTGCTGCCAGAAAAGCTGCACCTGCCAGTAGGTAGGACACTAGGCCTAAACCTTGCGCTAAACGATGTGCTTTGAATTTGTCGGCGAGAATTCCGATAAGAGGAGCGAATAGACCCGCAAGACCAAACAAGCCCATAGCAAGACCAGCTTGGGTGGCGCTACCTGTCCGGGCCAGAATAAATGATGGAACCATCATAGGAATAAATACGATTTGAACAATACCGTATGCAAAATGGGCAGAAAACCACCCTTCTAGACCGAGTTTTTTCAACATGTTACGACCTCTAATGTCATTGTCCACTTTAGGTAACGGCGAATAAACCGCACAACAAAAATGACGAACAATACTAATTCAGACCCACTATCAAAGCGGTCCATCTTCTATATGATCGCGATTATAATTGTCTTTATTATCCATAGAAGTAACACGAGGGAAGCGCGCTAGTACGATTAGTATGTTACCTACATAACCCACAACCCCGACACAACACAATCCAACGATAAATTAACACTAACTGCACACCAAAAACACTTTGCTAACCTAAAGGTGTGCATATGCCTTCGTTAGATCAAAAAAAGCGTGGTCATAAGACCACGCTTTTCTCTCACAAGCTACTTAGCTATTAAGCTATTAAGCTATTAAGCTATTAAGTATTAAGTATTAAGCCGTAGCTTGGTGACTTGCTTGCTCATCAGCCAATTGCTTTTTTTGCTTACTAGCAACGATCAAGATGCAAATATAAGAAATGACCGTCAATCCTAATATAGCAAGAGGAAGCGCTGACCAACCGTAACCATCAACGGCTACACCACTTACTACACTCCCTAAGCCAAAACCTAGTGAGATAAAGAACATCATCAAACCTTGAGTGTAACCACCGCCAACAAGTGTTAAACGAGCTGCGATTGCAGGAGAAATCATATCTGTAATAGTAATGCCTTGTAAGTACACTAACACCAAAGCCAGTGGAATGAGGTACGGTAGAACCATAGCGGCTTCAGCAATGAAGTAAAGCGCACCAATCACCGCGATAGAAATTACAGCACACAGCTTAAACAAGCTAATAGAGCCATATTTGGCAACAAATTTTTCAGCAAGTACTAGAACGAACAAACCAAGTACAGCGGCAACAGACAAGGTTGCTGCAGATAGAGACTGTGCTACACCGTAGCCATTTTCCATCAAGTTTGGATATTGAGCCTGAAATGCCCCTTGGCCAGCACATAAAATACCAACCGCAACTAAAAACAGACCGAAGTTAGAAAATAGGACTTTAAATAAGCTCACTTTCGGTGCGTCTTCTTTCGCCGCCTCTGCTGCCATCGCATCTGCATTATCAATAATGCGTTGAGCGGCGGCCTTGTTAGTCGCAATGGTGATGACGAAAAGTACCGCTACCGCAATAATCATCGCAATGAAACGTGCTTCGTACGTCCAGCCTGCGTCAGTGACTGCTGCAAGCCCGATACCAGAAAGCAAAGAGCCAACAATCAGAACCTGAGACATACGCCCCAGCTTCATAGCTTCTGTTTTCGCATCATGACCAGCAAAGGTAATAAATACTGGGTTAAGCATCAGCATAATCGCAGAGCCAGCACCAAAAAGTACAGAACCTACCGCCATGAACGTGAAGTTTTCGCCAGCAATGACAAAACAACCACCCGCTAGCATATAAGCAATCAAGCCTAATGCCTGTGTGAGTCGGTGTGCTTTAAATTTATCAGCCATTAAACCAATTAACGGCGCTAATAACCCCGCAATACCAAATAACCCCATTGCAAGGCTGGCTTGAGTCGCACTCCCCGTGCGCGCAAGAATAAAAGACGGCACCATCATTGGTATAAATACGATTTGAACTATGCCATAAGCAAAATGCGCTGAGAACCAGCCTTCTAAGCCAAGTTTTTTCAACATATTACAGACCTCGTAGGTAAATCACTATGTAGTGTGAATAGACAAAAATAAACCGCAAAAAAAATCCATTTTTTACACTTTATAAGTAAGCTTAACAATTTCGTTTTTTGAACTTATAATCCGGCGCTTATCGTTATCATCAAAGCCAAATTAATAGCCATTTAATTGGTAAGCTTATTAATCAAATTCATCATAGTGACTCTACCTATAAAGTGATATAGGGTCCGGACGCCACTGTCAACATAACGCTTCACTCAGTGCCAATATTGCTATACTCTAAAAAGAGATGATAAAAATAATAGTAGCGGATCAGAATATCGCTACATTTAAGGCTGGAGCCTACCTTATGAACCTAACTAAACTGCGCGTATTTGCATTAACTGCCGAACATGGCTCGTTAACCAAAGTTGCCACCATGATGGGCAAGACCCGCACTTCACTAAGCATGGCTCTATCTAGTCTAGAAGATGAGCTTGGTGTTGAACTATTTGAAAGAACCCGTAATAGGCTCGTGCTCAACGACGCCGGACAAGCCTTACTTCCCGACTGCCGTAATATATTAAACATGGCGGAAAGCCTATATTCCAAAGCAGAACAGTTTCGCCAAGGGGACAGCGACAAAATACGTATTGCCTATGACGATACGCTACCCTCTACCTTTTGGCGTCAGCAGCTCGTTGCCCTATCGGACAACTTTCCCCATTTATCACTAACGGCCATCAAAGCGTCAAGCGCGGATATTCCAACGCTAGTAAAAGATGGGCATGTCGAACTTGGCTACGGGTTAGTCTTTAGCTCTGGTGATGATCCTCAAATCAAAGTTCGCTCGTTACATCGAATTCGAATGATGGCGGTCTGCTCTCCTAAGCACCCCTTAGCGCAATTAAATAACGTCACGTCTACTGACATTAGTGCTCATCGCCAAATCGTTTTGTCGCATTTATTTGAAGAGATCCACGAGGACTTCCGACCAATTTCAAGTAGCACAATTAGCTTTTCTAACCACCAAGAGGTATTAGAAGCCGTTGTTGATAACTTAGGATGGGCGATTATTCCTGAAACATTGGTAAAGCATCAATTAAGGCAAGAACACTTAGTTGTGGTGAAACACCCCAACGGAATGTATGTTCGAAAGTTTTGGCGAGATGTCGCGCCCGAATGATCACACAGTTGAGACACGCCAATCACTGATCGACGGAATAGAAGAAGGCATTTACGATTTGTTCTAGATGACACCACCTAGGAACCAGGCACCACTCTGTCCTAGGACCTAGAACCTAGAACCATAGAACCGCTCTTCCCCTCTTAAACGATAAAAGCCGAAGCAAAATGCTTCGGCTTTTTTCGTTGTCATCAATCGGGGTAAATTGATTAAACGATGCGTAGACCGCCTTGAGCGATAGCAAAACGACGTGCACGAGTGTAAGACAGTGCGTTCGTGATGCCTTCGCCAGTTGGACCAGCGATAGTGAACGTTGACGTACCTTCAGCGTTGTAACCTACACCAGATAGTGTTGGGCCGTTGTGAGCGAAGATAGTTGTGTTGATTGCACGACCAAACTTAGTCACGTTCTCAATGTTACCAGAGTAGATGCAAGAAGAGTGCTTGTTGCCACGCTCTGCCGCTACTGCGCGCTCGATAGCTTCGTCGATGTTTGCACAACGAACCACTGGAAGTACTGGCATCATTTGCTCAACGTGTACTAGTGGGTGATCGTTCTCAACAACCATTACCGCTAGACGTGTATCAGATTCAACACCGATAGACTTAAGGATTTCACCAGCGTCTTGACCTACGTGTTGCTTAACTGGGTGCCATACGCGAGCGATTTCTTGAGCAGTACAAGGCTTAGCACCGTCAATTTCGTCCATAGTCAGGATTTGTGCCGTTAGCTTCTCAGCTTCTTCAGCAGAAAGTACGTATGCGCCCGTCGCTTCTAGCTTAGCTAGGAACTCGTCAGCCACTGCGTCTTCAACGAATACTTCTTTCTCACCGATACAAAGTAGGTTGTTATCGAAAGATGCGCCGCCGTATACGCCAGCAGCTGCTAGGTCTAGGTTAGCAGAAGCATCAACGATTACTGGTGGGTTACCAGCGCCAGCGCCGATGCCTTTTTTACCAGATTGTAGGATAGCTTTCACTAGACCAGGGCCACCTGTACCAACAAGCATGTTGATTAGTGGAGATTTAGCGATTTCGTTAAGCGTTTCTAGAGTCGGCTCTTTAACCATAGTGATTAGGTTAGCAGGGCCGCCAGCTTCAACGATAGTTTTGTTTAGCATGTCGATCATAACCGCTGAAACAACTTTTGAAGATGGGTGAACGTTGAACGTTACTGCGTTACCAGATGCTAGCATAGAGATAGCGTTGTTAACGATAGTTTCAGTTGGGTTAGTTACTGGAGTAACCGCGCCAATCACACCGTATGGTGCGCGCTCTTCTAGAGAAATACCGTTGTCGCCAGACCATACTTTAGTTTCTAGAACTTCAGTACCTGGAGTCTTAGCAGCAGTCAGTTGGTGCTTAGCGATTTTGTCTTCAACACGGCCAAGTTTCGTTTCTTCACGAACCATTTTTGCGAAGTCTTCAGCTTTAGCTAGAACCGCGCCACGCATAGCAGTCAGGATTGCTTCACGACCTTCTTTAGTTGAAGTTGCGTAGAATTCTACTTGAGCTTTGTGAGTTGCAGCGATTGCAGCTTCAACAGTTGTGAATACACCTTGTGCATTATCGATATCAAAAGACATGTTTATTACCTCTGTAAAGTATTAAGTGGTTGTCCACTTTCGCAGAGCAGGCACTAGAGCCTGCTCTAATCTTTATTTAGTTAGGCGTCGCTCAATCATTAAGCGCTGCCATTTTATTAAGCGTCAGTTTTTATTACGCGTAAGTTTGAGCAGCTTCTTCGCCGTTTACTACACGCAATGTACCTAGTACAAGCGCTTCTAGCTCTACTTCACCTGGGTACGTTTTCACTGGTGCTACGAAAGCAACACGCTTAGCGATTTCAGCCGTAATGTACTTGCTGTAAGCAATGCCGCCCGTTAGCAAAATACCGTCGATAGCTTCGCCACCGAACACTGCACCCATAGAAGCGATTTGCTTAGACACTTGGTAAGCCATTGCGTCAGTAACAAGCTTGAATTCAGCATCGCCAGCTTCTGCTTTCTCTTCGATTTCACGCATGTCGATGCTACCTGTGTAGCTAAATGCGCCGCCTTTACCTTGGATGAATGCTTTCATGTCTGCGTGCGAGTACTCGCCGCTGAAACAAAGGTCGATAAGCTCACGAGTAGGAAGGTCACCACAACGCTCTGGAGTGAAAGGACCTTCAGAAACTGCGTCGTTTACATCAACAGTTTGGCCGCCCATGTGAGCCCCAACAGTGATACCACCACCCATGTGACATACGATGACGTTTACGTCTTCATACTTTTTGCCTTGCTCTTCAGCGAACTGGCGAGCGATAGCTTTTTGGTTAAGTGCGTGGAAACGACCCTTACGCTTAATCGCTTTGTGGCCAGAGAAAGATGCAAGCTCAGATAGCTCGTAAGTAACAGGCGCATCAGTGAAGAACGCGTCGATACCGTTCTCGTCTGCAATCTCTTTACCAATGATCGCAGCTAGGCTAGCTGGATGTTGGATTTGAGCTTCTAGAAGGTCTGCGATTACAGCATCTTCAACTTTGTAAGTACCACCAGCGATTGGCTTAAGTACGCCACCACGACATGCTACCGCTGCAAGCTCAGACGCTTTAACGCCAGCTTCTTCAAGTGCCGCTAGAATTGCTTCTTTACGGAACGCTTTTTGGTGTGCAACAACCGCACCAAATGGCGCTAATTCTTCAGCGCTGTGACGTAGCGTTTTTTCGAAAAGCTCAGTAGTGCCTTCGAAAACACCGATTTTTGTAGAGGTAGAACCTGGGTTGATAGCTAGAATTTTCATTTCTTCGTTAACCTGAATTAGTGACTTTCTATTTGTAATTACGCAGAGACTTCTGCAGCTTCTTTCTGTTGGCTTAGAGCAGCAACAGAACACGCAAGCGCGATAGAAACGGTTTTCTCAGCTTCGCCGTCTGCACGCGAAACGAGAACAACTGGGATACGAGCACCAAGTAAAACACCCGCCATGCTGAAACCAGCCATGTACTGAAGTGCTTTAGCAAACACGTTGCCTACTTCGATGTTTGGAACCATTAGAATGTCAGCTTGAGTAAGCAGCCGCATCGGTACAACCTTTGAGGTTTGCTGCATACTGAGATACGGCGATATCTAGAGAGATAGGACCTGAAACGATACAGCCTTCAATTTCACCATTCTGGTTCATTTTTTGAAGTTCAGCGGCGTCCATCGTTGCTGGCATTTTGTCGTACGGCTTTTCTTTCGCACATAGGTTCGCTACTTTTGGCTCTTCGATGCCAACAGAGTGTGCAAGTTGAACGGCGTTTTTAATGATGCCTTTCTTTTGCTCAAGTGTTGGAGCAATGTTCATTGCTGCATCAGTAAATACGTGGAAGCTATCGCCGCCTTCTTTGAAAAGTACGCCTGCGTGGCTAAGAACATTGCCAGTACGTAGACCGTGTTCCTTTTTAAGTACTTCTTTAAGAAGGATTGAAGTGTCAATTAGACCCTTCATTAGTAAGTCGCCTTTACCTTCAGCAATTGCTGTTACAGCTGCTGCTGCAGTTGCTTCAAGGCCGTCAGCTTCAATGATTTCGAAATTAGCCAAGTCAACGTTCGCTTTCTCAGCCGCTGCATTGATTAGCGCACGCTCACCAACAAGGATGACGTCAGCCATACCTTCTTTAAATGCATTATTCGCTGCATCTAATGTTGCATCATCGTGAGCTGCTGCAACAACCATGCGTTGCTTTTTACCGAATTTCTGAGCTTGCTTAATAAAGAAGTCTTTATTGTACATAGGGGCGATACCTTTTAATTAGATAGACGAGCTCAATATGTAGCTCTCTATTTATCTATTTCGATAGATTCTTATCAGGAATAAAGCGCTTAATACTGTGGAGCAATATATCGGCTTAATTTTCATTCCTTTCAAAGGATGGAATTAATTTAGCCCACTTGGTATCGGTTTTAACTTCACTGAGAGTCAATTTTTTTGAACGTTTTACCGTAACTTCACTTGAACCGTTATAATTCAGGTGAATCAACATTGATCACTGTTATATATCGTTATTCAAGTCACACTTTCACTGAATTAAAGCGATATGACGTCATTAATATTAAAACAAGAATTAACGTGGTTCGATCCAGTAACAGCAATAGCACTGGTGGTAAGTTACTTATAAATAAAGGTAACACGCTAGTAACTTTATTAGAGTATTTAACCCCTGTGCTATTTACCTCGCCACTTTTACCGCCAATACCTATTACGCTCACCACTTTTATTAGCACCACCTCAGTGTTAGGCGACACAAGCATTCACCCCGTGAATGACCCACCTCTTGTTTGCAACTCTAATCCCCCTTTTAGCGTAAGATTTATTGACGCTCAGTGAAGTGCTTTAAACGCGACTTTCTCTAGACTGAATATCAACGAAACAATAAAGAGCGTTCGGCCTTAAGTGCCTGAATCTCATTACATATAAAGTTGACTACCAATAAGGGTCGAAGATGAAATATCAAAACCGCCTAGAAGAAAGCGTTAATCGCCTTAGCACTGTTCTTGACGAGCAAAAACAGTTACTTGCAGAACACAAAGCAACGATGAACTACGCTGAGCGTCTAGAGAACATCCTTACTCCTACAGACGAGCTAAGCACTCAAGGCGACGACCTACTAATCGGAGGCTGTAAAGCCACTGACCTTATCGAGCAATACGGTAGCCCGCTTTTCGTGCTAAGCGAAGACACACTGCGTAACAACCTACGTCGTGTTAAAAACGCTTTCGGCAACTACTGGCCAAAGCTGGTAAACGTTATGTTTGCTATCAAATCAAACACTAACTTCGCGGTTCGTGCTATTTGTAACGAAGAAGGCGTAGGCGGTGACTGTTTTGGTCCTGGTGAAGTGGAAGCGACTCACTACGCTGGTGCCGATCCAAAAACGATTGCACTTAACGGTACGGTTAAGCCTGAGCTTGCTATCCGTAAAGCCATTGAATACGGCTACGCGGTTCACCTAGACTCTTATGAAGAAATTGAAATCGTTGAGCGCATCGCTCGCGAAGTGAAGCCAACTGAAAAAGTTCGCATCGCCGTTCGTCTAAAAGTGATCCCTGACGATTTCTTCAACGACTTCGAACCAGATGCTTACCCGTTCCCTAACTTCATCGGTGCAATGAAGTGGATTAAATTCGGCCTTCTTAAAGAAGAAGCGAAGAAAATTGTTAACCGCGTGAAAGAAATCGATGTATTTGAATTCTACGGTTTCCACACTCACCTAGGTCGTTTCTCTAAGCAACCTGAAGGTTGGGATGCGCTTTACCGCGAATACGCACGCAACGTTATCGAAATCTCTCGTGAGTGTGGCGTACAACCTTTCCAAGTTGATCTAGGCGGCGGTTGGCCACGTGAACGTGAGCCAGAGTGTCGTAGCAAAGAGCACATGATGAACTCAAACACTATCGAAGACTACGCGAAAATCGTATGTACTGGTATGTTAGAAGAGTTCAACAAAGAAGGTTTCGAGATCCCACAATTGTGGCTAGAACCTGGCCGTTACATTGCAGGTAACATCGGTACGCTACTGACTTCTGTTTACGTAGTGAAAGATGACCAAGAGATGGATTACACGTACACCATGGTGGACGCGTCTACTTACCTAGCAACGCTAGTGGAATCTCAAGAGTCTAAGAACCCGGTACTTCCTGCGAACAAGATGACTCAACCTCTCGTTGGTAAAACCACTGAAATCGCGGGTCCTATCTGTATCCCATCAATCTGGGAAAGCGGCGCAACTATGCCAGCTCTAGTACCTAACGACGTACTAGCTATCATGGATGTGGGTCACTACGCAGAATCTCAAGCGAGCCAGTTCAACTCTCTTCCACGTCCTGCAACGGTACTCGTTAAAGACGGCGAAGCTGAACTAATCAAGCGTGCTGAAACGGTTGAAGATGTATTTGCTACGCAAATCCTTCCTGAGCGTTTCAAGAAAGCAAAAGCTGAAATCGAGAAAAGAACACAGCGAAAGCTTAATCTTCTAACTCTCTGATTGATAAAAGCCTCTCAAATGAGAGGCTTTTTTATACCTAGTATTTCTGACCAAAAAAACCTCCACAGCGGAGGTTCTTTATTAATATTTTTTCTTTAACTCAAGTACTAAATCAGCTTACGCGCCGCTTCAACCACAATCTTAATTGAACGCGTTTCGGCTTTCTTCAACGTGTCATGGTCTGGCGTTTCTTTTTGCGTACGATTGATGATCACACCTGCCACACAACCCGCTTTCAGACCTGAGCTTGCACACATGGTCAACAAGGTTGCCGACTCCATTTCAAAGTTAAGCACACCCATTTGTTGCCATTCATCCATAGAGCCCTGGAAACGACGAACAACACGTCCAGAAAACGTATCATAGCGCTCTTGACCTGGGTAGAACGTATCACTTGAAGCCGTGACACCAGTATGTACCGTAGAGCCAGCTTCAATAGCGGCTTGTTTCATTGCCGTCGCTACATCAAAATCAGCAACCGCAGGGAATTCCATTGGGGCAAAATGTAAGCTTGCGCCATCAAGACGAACTGACCCTGTTGTTACGATCATATCACCCACATTCACATCTGGTTGAATCGCGCCTGTTGTCCCTACGCGAAGGAAAGTACGCACACCAAGTTGCGCTAATTCTTCAACCGCAATAGACGTCGAAGGACCACCGATACCAGTAGAGCATACGACCACTGTCTTACCGTCTAACTTAGCACGATACACCGTGTACTCACGTTGGCTGGCCAAAAATTCAGGCTCATCCATCAACTCTGCGATTTTTTGTACGCGAGCAGGATCGCCAGGGATAATCGCTAAAGTTGCACCTTGAAGATCATCTTGGTTTACGCCTAAATGGAAAACAGCTTGGGACATAGGGTGGTTCCTCTTATTTCTTAGTTATGGGATCAAGCTTATAAGATAACCGTGAGCCTTTCTGCCCACAGATCACACTTTAGGAAAGGTAATTGCATTGAATTACAAATTAAATCGTTTGGCATCACACTTTTTAGAGCGCCAACCGATAATTAGCATAAAAACTAAACGCCCACCTCACAATAAGATGGGCATCACCCTAATTATCTACTTAGCTTAGTCTAATTTAGATTTATGTCTAAGTAGACGTAATGCGTTTAAGGTCACGATGGCTGTCGCACCACTGTCAGCAAGCACTGCAACCCAAAGACCCGTCATCCCAAGCAAGGTTGTCACCAAAAACACCGCTTTTAGCCCTAATGCTAATGTCACGTTCTGTTTGATGTTATTAAGCGTGGCTCTTGACAGCTCAACCATCACTGGAAGTTCCGCTAAACGATTGTGAGTCAACGCCGCATCCGCTGTTTCTAATGCGACATCAGTTCCCCCTCCCATCGCAATACCTATGTTTGCCGCTTTCATCGCCGGGGCGTCATTAATGCCGTCGCCGACCATGGCAACTCGTTGGTGCTGAGCCAGCTCATTGACATAGGCGACTTTATCGGCAGGTAACAAACTCGCTTTGTAGTCCATACCCAATGGCGTGGCAATCGCGTGGGCGCTGCGAGCATTGTCACCCGTTAGCATGATGGTATTAATACCCAGTTTAGCCAACTTTTCTACTGCTTCAGCCGCGTCAGCCCTTACTTCATCTCGCCAAGCAATAAGACCAAGTTCCTGTCCTTCATTCATTGAAGTCGTGCTTTGGTTGGTGAGTACTACCACTGTTTTGCCTTGATCTTCCAGCAGGGCGATCTGTGACTGCGTATCAGCGGTAAGTTCGAACGTCACTTTACTTGGCGCAAGCAACGCGTAATGCCGCTCATGAACAATCCCTTCAATACCAACCCCCACCAATGCTCTCTTTTCCGTGGCTTCTGGAATCGATAGACCTTTGTCTTCAACATAACGTACCAACGACGTCGCGAGTGGATGGTTAGAACCCGATTCAATAGCAGCGGCAACCTTAAGTAGCTCGTCCTGCGTAAAGTTCTTCAGTGCTATCGTATCCGTTACATGAGGTCGACCAAGCGTCAATGTGCCCGTCTTATCAAAGGCGATAGCTTTTACATTCCCCAGTTGCTCTAACGCGGCACCACCTTTAATGAGAGCGCCACGTCGCGTTGCCGCGGCTAAACCAGACGTAATGGCAGCAGGGGTGGAGATCACCAGAGCACATGGACAAGCAATCAATAACAGCGCCAATCCACGGTATACCCACGTTTCCCATGGCTGGGCAAACAACAACGGTGGCGTAATGATGACGGCAAGAGACACTAACATCATAAGCGGCGTATACCAGCGGCTAAATTTATCTAAAAATCGTTCAATTGGCGCTTTACGAGATTCCGCTTCTTCAATGAGATGTAAGATCCGGTCAATCGCATTTTCACCTTGTTTCGAGGTGACTTTTAATATGACCACCTTGTCAGTCAACACAGCACCTAAGCCATCACATTGTCGCCAATTAGGCGTTCAACAGGCAAAGACTCATCAGGTTAATGCACTTTCATCGAAGCTAGCACTAGTCGAAACCAATTCACCATCAGCTGGTAACCTGTCACCCGGTGCGACTTCAATCATATCGCCAGGCTGTAACTCTGAGGCACTTTTCTTTGAACGTACCCCATCTATCACAACGGTCGCATCTTCGGGCACTAATGACATTAAGGCCTGTACGCCACTTCTTGCTTTCGATGCTGCAAATGATTCAAGACGTTCGCCAATCAAGAACAGTAACAAAACCATGCCTAGCTTCTACTGTCTCTCCCAAATACAGTGCCCCTATGGCAGCTACGCTCATGAGTGTTTCAATCGCAAAGGGAGTGCCTGACTTTGCTAGCTGAAACGCTTTCTTCGTAATAGGCATTAACCCTAACAAGCAGGTGAGAACAAACAGCCATTCACTCAATTGAGGAAAAGAAGATCGACTTAACGCCGCAATGAGCATTCCAGATGAAATGGCTAAAATATGGGCATTTTCTGATACGGTTTTACGCCAGCCTGACGGCATAGGTTGTTGAACGGTATGGGATGATGAGCCACCATTGAGCGACTGTAATGTAAAACCGACTTTCAGTACCGCAGATTCAACTTCTGACACCAACGCTGGGTCATTGACTCGAACCACCAGCTTCTCTGTGGCAAAAAGCACCTTTGCACTCACAATTCCTGGAATTTTACTCATTGCCGATTCCACCTTGCGAGCACAAGATGGGCAATCCATTCCAATCACTTTCCAAGAATGCATAGACGGATTTGTTTCTAGATTTCCCTCACTAACATGAGGTTCCTCTGGTTCACTCGCGCTGCACTCACCTTGTGTCGAGCAACAACCTGATGAGATCTCTTCATTAGCTGAAATCGCCGCGATTGTCGGCGCGCTGCAACTTGTCCCCACTGGGCGAATGGCATTAATTTTTTGAGTACGGCATGCATCATGTTTATTACACATGAGGATCTCCTTGATTGACATAAACCTGTATCTGTTAATACCAGTTTAAACCTTGGAGCTAACTCCAAGGTCAAGGATTAATTAGTCGATCATCGAAACCGGTGACGTGCCTTGTTTATTTTTCGCTACATCTTCAATTAAGACCGCATCATGAGTACAGAAAGGCTGGGAGTTAACACTGGTCAAACTCGGATCTTTGTCTTGTTGGCATTGTCCCGTTCTTCTCAGTTCCACAATATGATACTTAAGAACAATCAGCCCTAACACGCCAAACACGATGTTACCAATGGCTTGCCCATAGAGAACGCCCAATGCACCAAACCAATGTGCCCCGAGATAAACAAACGGTAAAGTACCCGCTGTCGCTTTACCTAAATTTAGCGCGGTTGAATAGAGTGGTCGACCCAGGTTATTAAAAGAAGTATTCGCCACAAATAACGCACCATTAAAAATAAACGTGATCGCGACATAAGTGGCAAACGTCACCACGATTAGGGCAGCGTCCCCCGTCAAAGAGAAAGCCGCGATGACATAATCTTTGACAAGGTAAAGAATGAGGCAGACCACGATCGTGTAAGTAGTGGTAACAATCAATGAGTTACGTAGGGTTTCTTCTACCCTATCAATTCTAAGCGCGCCAAAGTTTTGTCCGATAATTGGACCTACCGCACCAGATAAAGCAAAAATAACCGCAAAACAAACCGGCATCAGACGACCAATTACCGCATAACCTACGACAAAGTCTTCACCAAATTGTGCGATAGACGTAGTCACAATCGCATTACCTATAGGGGTTGCCGTATTGGCAATGATCGCTGGTAACGCGATGGCTAATATGACTCGGCTGTTTTTGA
This sequence comes from Vibrio sp. GJ43-1, assembly GCF_055808835.1. Classification (NCBI taxonomy): domain Bacteria; kingdom Pseudomonadati; phylum Pseudomonadota; class Gammaproteobacteria; order Vibrionales; family Vibrionaceae; genus Vibrio; species Vibrio sp. GJ43-1. The sequence continues at coordinate 2,614,888 of NZ_CM147884.1, forward strand.
TTACTTGATTAATTTGCGGCGCGGAGAGCAATTTATGCACTTGCAGTAAAGGCATGAACGAGAAATAGAACACCGTAAAACGTGCAATCACCGATGCAATCGCTGCACCTTCAACGTTCCAACCAAAACCAAAAATGAACAATGGATCTAAAATTGCATTGACGATTCCACCATAGAGCGTTGCCCACATGGAACGCTTAGCGTCACCCGCAGCGCGCAGACCCGCACCACTTGCCATACCAAGCGCAATCAAAGGGCTACTTGGCATGATGATCCATAAATACGCTTCTGCCCTTTCATGGGCGCGCCCTTCCGCCCCTATAGCAGTCAGTAGTTCGGGAATATACGCACACATTATCGCCGTAATAATGGCACTAATGACAAAAGCAATGACTAAGACACTACTGCCTATTTGCTTAGCATAAGCGGTATTTTTAGCACCAATCGCTTTCGACATCAGTGCGCCCATGGCTATTGACGTGCCGATAGAGACGGATGTGGCGAAAAACGTTAACGTGCCAGCGAACCCCACCGCGGCGGCGAGCTCAACTTGTCCCAACATACTAATGAATAACATATCGAGCAGGTCAACAACAAATAACGACATTAACCCAATAGAACCTGCACCCGACATCACTAAGATATGGCGCATGGTCGATCCTTCGAGAAACTTGGCTGATGGCTCTGTCATTACAATCCTTTGTATCCCGTTACCAAAAAATAAGGCGCTCTCGCGCCTACTAAACCAATTTATTCATTTGAAAACAAGATGATCTACACCGGATGCTTAAAGCACTCTTTCAGATTCTTACCAATCGCCTGAAGCACATCACGACGAGAAATCATGCCAACTAAACGCCCCTGATCAATAACTGGGTATACTTTAGGCTTTCCTACTTTCATCATATCAGCGAGTTCAATGATCGACATCTCAGGTGTCACGGATAGCACTTCTTTGTACATACAATCCCCCACCGTATGCGTATCTTGACAGTGATACGTGACCTTTACCAACTTCTCTAGAAGATCCTGCTCCGAAATAAAGCCAATGACTTTTTCGTTTTCATCAATGACAGGTCCACCTAAATGCTTTGATTCCATCACCTTATCTAAAGCGGCACTCAATGGCATATCAACGGTAAACGTAATTGCTCTTTGAGTCATATAATCTCTTACTTTTAAAGATTCCATGATGTTCTCCTTAATCCCCAATAACTTACTTTGTTATTTTCATTGTCGTCTAGTTTATCGATTTTGCTAAATCGGAATGAGTGATTTTATTCATAGGCGATACCTATGTGGCCTCACTAAACGTCACTCCTTTTCCCTAAGCGTAAGACGAAAACGACAGCTTTGCCTATCTTCCCTTTAAGAAATTTGTAACAATCTCAAAGCTGTGCCTCTGTTTCACGTTTAGGATTATTGTCATTGTTTAAGAAAATACTCGCTGTACTTGCCGATGCCGTTGAGTACCGCTCACGAATTTGGGTGGTTCACGTGTCTGAATCGCTATTAAAAGATCAGTCTTACGTGGTTAATGAAGATGGCTTCAACACCTCCTTAGAGTGGATGAAACGCAAAGGGTATTCGTCCACAATGCTCGAGCAAGTGGAAGGTATGAAACGTTCTCAAGTTCTTGTGTTTGAACTTGGTCATACTCAGCACCAGCTGATGCGAGTAAAATGAAATAACGATGTTTACTCGCTCTCGTTATCGCGTGATGGCGCGCGATTAATCTTTTATGAGTATCAAAAACTCAACAAAAGCGATAAGCGCAAACAGCACCGCGATACCTTTCCAAAACAGTACCGGACTTTTTTTCATTAAGGGTCTGGATTCTACGGCCTTCAAAAGCGCAGCGTTTGGCAAAGTAATATCGGTGACAAACTCTCCAAGCACTTGGTAGCGGGATGTGGCTTGCGGGTGGCAGGCTTTCTGTATTGCTAACTCGAACCATAACGGAACATCCTCTCTTAGTTCTGCCATGCTTCTATATTGCCACTTTTGATGCCTGGCTTGCTGCACGGACAGCGCCGTTACTTCTTTATATGGCAGTACGCCACATAGCATTTCATAGCTGATCACTCCTACGGAAAACAAATCCGATACGGTTGTTGCAGGCTCTCCAGATAAGTATTCTGGAGCGATATAATTCGCCGCCCCCAGAGGATTTTCAACACTCTGTTTTGGTTGACTTTCTTCCAGCCCTTTGACCGATACTGCCCCTAAATCGATAATTTTTATCGTACCATCAGCACTTATCATCACATTCTCAGGTTTGAGGTCTCGGTGAACCATATCTAGACGCTGCAGCACCCGCACGGCTTTGATCAGTTCATCAATAATCGTCCTCACTTGTTGCAATGTTGGCTGTGGATTGTCATACATCCACTGTCGCAGTGTTATTCCATCTATCCACTCACATAGATGATAGAGATAAGGGGAGGACTCAGTATGAGGATAAATTTTCATAATTCGATGATTATTCACCCGACTTCCCACCCAGTATTCATTACTAAAACACACCAGCGTATCGGTATCATCGGCGTAATGTTGGGAGGGCGCTTTAAGCACATAACGTTGCTCGGTGGCCTCTTCTATGACTTCATAGACGTGACTGCGACTGCCCGAATGTATGACTCGAGTCACTCGGTAATCGTCTATGCGATTATTTACCTTCAGCGCAGGCGGTAATACACGGTTAAGAGTTTGCTGTTGAAATTCTAAAAACGTTAATTGCGGCAACGCCTCTACCGACACAAACAAACACGTTGCGTTATCTTGTCCCCCCGCTTTGATTGCTTGCTGGCACAGCTGATTCGCCTGGTGCTCCAAATCCGTCACAAACCCTGAAGCGGGCTGAGCCTCCTGCATCACCTTACAGAGTGCGCTGTCATCAAGTACATCATGCACCCCATCGGTGGTGAACAAGAACTGGTCACCCGTGTGTAATTCTATCGTTTGGTAGTCAACTTCAAGCGCTGTATCCATGCCCAAGGCACGGGTCAAGTACGCATTTTTTCCGCCATTTATTCTTTGGTGGTCACGAGTCAGCAAGCGTAATCCCCCCGCGCGAAATAGGTACACGCGGCTATCACCAACATGAAAAATATGGGCGGTATTGGACTTAAAGATCGCACTGCTAAATGTCGTCACCAAACCGTTGTGCCTAAGTGCCTCTTTCGCGCCAGACTCATACAACCAAGCATTGAGTGATTTCAGCACTTGGCTGGCACAATGCTGGACGCTCCAGCTGTCTGGCGTCGCATAGTAATCAGACACAAATTGCATCACACTGGTATGGCTAGCCTTTTGTCCATGAGAACTGCAACTCACACCGTCAGCGATACAGGCAATGGTCCCCTTAAGTTCTTGCTCTGATTTTTCCTCAGGATGACGCACGACAAATGCATCTTGGTTTTCTTGCCGCTTCCCCGTTAAAGATGCGCCACCATAACTCAGTGATAGCGACTTTTTATGTTCCATATCGGGCTTCTCCATCATTTTCGCGCCGTATCGAGAACCTTATTTGCTTAAGGATATTATTTGGCTAAAGATATTGTTTGAATAAGGATATAAAATTGCAATACGAACAAAAGCCTCGTGCTAGCGAGGCCTTTGAACGAGAGGACATGATTTCATAAACTCATGAGCCAATGCCCTCTCTCCCGATATCGAATTAATGAGAGACATTAATCAGTGTCACACTGCCATCCTCATTCACTTCAGCGATTTGTCCACTTGGCTCTTCCATAAACATGAGCGTGACAAAACCAAGAACCGCGGTTCCGGCAATGACATAAAAGAACGTCTGGTAATCAACAAATGACAATACCGTCAAATACACTACTGCGCCGACGTTGCCATACGCGCCAGTCATACCTGCAATCTGTCCAGTCATACGACGCTTGATAAGTGGCACCGTAGCAAACACTGCCCCCTCACCCGCCTGAACAAAGAACGAACATGCCATCGCCGCACATACCGCTAACCATAGTGGCCATTCGCTGTCGACTTGCCCCATCATGAAGTAACCACCCGCCAGCCCTGCCGTAAGAATAAGTAGCGTCGATTTACGACCAAATTTATCTGAAATCCAGCCGCCACCAGGTCGAGACATCAAATTCATGAAAGCATAAGCCGATGCGACCATCCCGGCTAGAACAGGCGTTAATTCAAACGTTTCCAAGAAAAATAACGGCAGCATAGAGACCACAGCAAGTTCAGAACCAAATGTGGCAAAGTAGAGCACATTTAAAACGGCAACTTGTTTAAACTTGTATTGGTGCATCTCTGGAACTGGCTTGGAAAATATCGACTTATTCACTTTCCATACTTGAGATACTTCGTACACATACAGAGCGAACAAGCCAAGATAGAACGCGTTCACTACGGTTTCACTCAACATGCCGATGTTTGATGGCGACAGTTTCCACGCGAGTAAAGCCAGTGCCGCATACATAGGGATCTTCATAATCAACAGAAAGAAGAAATCCCCTTTCGACGTCACTTCCATCGCGGTTAAGTGCTTGGGTCTAAAGTAAGTCGAGCCTTTCGGAGTATCTTGCACGCTGCGGTAGAAAACCACAGAGAACAACAAGCTCATCAGACCTGTAATTGCCACCGCGTAACGCCAGCCATCTTCACCACCAAACATCAAAGCAAGCGTCGGGAGCGTAAATGCTGCCGCTGCCGAACCAAAGTTACCCCAGCCACCGTAGATACCTTCTGCGGTACCCAGCTCATCATGAGGGAACCATTCCGACACCAATCGGATGCCAATAACAAACCCTGCACCAATAAAGCCCAACAAGAAACGGGCTATCGCGGCTTGAATAAACGAATCTGACAGCGCGAAGACAAAACACGGAATGGAGCACACCGCGAGTAAAGTGGAGTAAACCAGCCTTGGGCCATACTTATCCGTCAGCATGCCAATGACCACCCTAGCTGGAATGGTAAGCGCGACGTTTAAAATCAATAACGTCTTTATTTCTTGAGTCGATAACCCCAGTGACGTTTTCACCATTTGCAGCAATGGTGCAAAGTTAAACCACACCACAAAGGTAATAAAGAAGGCCATCCAACTCAGATGGAGCGTTTTCATTTTTCCAGAAAATGAAAACAGATTGAACTTAGTGTTTTCCATAATAAAATCCTTTTTACTGGTCAGCGAACTAACCAGAGTTCCTTGATAAATAGTCGATTACGTCGCCTGATGCTGTGATAGCTAGCTTAAGCGGTGATGGATAACTTAAGCGGCTATTAATAACTTAAGCTGCCATCGATAACTTAAGCCGCTATAGGTAACTTAAGCCGCCATAGGTAACTTAAGCCGCCATAGGTAATTTCAGTTGAACCTCGCTACCACTTACTCTCACATCAAAGCGCGTGAGCGTAACCGTTGGCTCCTCAATACAAACATCAGAGTATGCAAATTAAAATGTTGCTTATAAAGGGGCGATGCCACACAAGGTTGCCCCTCAAATGACCCCATAATGCCGCGAGACATCACATAGGCGTGACCAAAAGGATCGTAATTACACAGCGCATACAGCTCATCACTACGCTGGCAATAAAAAATCGCGACTTGTTTATCTTCCACTCTGGCGCACACCCCCGTGTGCGGGACCAGATCGTCTGTTGAGCAGACGGTTAACCACTGACTCATCGTGTTCTCCTTAACTATCAAAATCGCTTCGCTAATGACGTAATAATCATGGTTACACTTCAACCACATCAATACGCTGCTCTAGAATGAGCGCTTGTTTCTTGTTATTCGTTGGGAATCTTTGTTGACGAATATTGACAAACTGCAAGGTACTATCTAGCTCATCAGTATTGATAAAGTGTTGGAATCGTTTTAGTTTTTCTGGATTCTCAAGCGTGGTTTTCCATTCACATTGATATTTTCCAACGTTGGTGGCCATATCGGCTTCAAGTTCTTCGGCGAGGTTAAGCTTATCGTCGACGATAATTTGTTTGAGGTACTCGATGCCTCCTTCTAAATTTTCTAACCACACCGAAGTACGTTGCAAACGATCTGCGGTGCGAATATAGAACATCAACACACGATCGATATACCGTATCAAGGTTTCTTCATCGAGATCCGTTGCCAATAAATCGGCGTGACGAGGGCGCATACCACCGTTACCACATACGTATAAGTTCCAGCCTTTATCTGAGGCAATCACACCAATATCTTTTGACTGAGCTTCTGCACATTCGCGCGTACAACCTGAGACTGCGAACTTAAGCTTATGGGGTGAACGCAACCCCTTATAACGATTCTCAAGGTCAATGGCGAAACCCACACTGTCTGCCACGCCGTATCGACACCATGTACTCCCCACACACGATTTAACGGTTCTCACGGATTTGCCGTAAGCATGACCTGTTTCAAAGCCAGCATCGACCAATCGCTTCCAAATCAGCGGCAACTCGTTTAATTGAGCACCAAACAGGTCCACACGCTGGCCGCCGGTTATCTTGGTATACAAATCAAAGTCTTTTGCCACTTGCCCCAGTACAATTAGCTTATCTGGCGTAATTTCCCCCCAGCAATACGGGGAACAACCGAATAAGTGCCATCTTTTTGCATGTTGCCAAGATAAATATCATTGGTGTCTTGCAGCTCCATATGCTGCTCTTCCAAAATGTAGTCATTCCAGAATGACGCCAATATTGAGCCAACAGTCGGCTTACAAATCTCGCAGCCAAGCCCACTGCCGTGCGTTTCCAGTAAATCATCAAACGTTTTGATTTGGTTGACGCGCACAATGTCGCTCAATTCTTGGCGAGAATAAGCAAAGTGCTCACAAATATCGTTATTGACTTCTACACCGAGGTTAAGTAACTCGCTGTCTAGGACTTGTTTGGCAAGAGCGGAACAACCGCCACAACCCGTAGACGCATTCGTTGTCTCTTTTAGCGCGGCCATCGTATTACAACCACTTGCCACCGCTTGTTTGATGTCCCCTTTAGTCACATCAAAACAAGAACAGATTACGGCCGAATCTGGCAATGCATCCACGCCAACTCCTGTCGCGCTATCGTCTGCGACATTTGGTAGAATCAGCACGGATGGGTTTTCTGGTAATGGCATATCATTTTGTTTAAGCTGCAACAGCGTCCCATAGGCGTCCGCGTCGCCAACTAATACCGCCCCAACGATTCTACTGCCATCTTCAGAGACGATTAACCGTTTATAGACCTGTTCAATTTCGTCATTGTAAGTGTAAGACTGCGCGCCTGGCGTTTGACCATGCACCTCACCAATACTTGCCACATCCACACCTAACAACTTGAGCTTGGTGCTCATGTCTGCGCCAGTAAATAACGAATCCGATTCACCATCACTCAAAATTTGTGACGCGGCCACTTTTGCCATTTGATAACCGGGTGCCACCAAACCAAAAATTTTGTTATCCCATAATGCACATTCACCCACGGCGTAAACATCTTTGATGTTGGTTTGGCAACTATCGTCGATCACGATACCGCCACGTTCACCGATCATGATATTCGACTGCCTTGCCAATTCATCTTGTGGGCGGATGCCTGCGGAAAAAACAATCACATCCGTTTCAAGGTGAGTACCATCTGCAAAGTTCATGCGATAGCGAGAATGGCTACCAGCAACAATCTCTGTGGTCGCTTTTTGGGTATGAACGGTGACGCCAAGATCTTCAATCTTTCGCTTCAGTAACGCACCGCCACCATCATCTAATTGCACCGCCATTAAACGAGGGGCAAATTCAACAACATGAGTTTCTAAACCTAAATTTTTAACGGCATTTGCCGCCTCTAAACCTAGCAACCCACCACCAATCACTACGCCACTTTTTCCCGTCTTGCTTGATGCCTCAATGGCATCCAAATCTTCAATGGTTCGATAAACGTGGCAATGTGCCTGATCATTACCAGGGATCGGTGGCACAAACGGAAATGACCCTGTTGCTAATACCAGCTTGTCATAAACTTCACGTCGACCACTTTGCGTGACAACGGTTTTAGCGTCGGTATCCAGTGATACTACTTTGTCATTGAGTACGAACTGAATGCCGTTTTCTTCGTAGTAATTGCCATCGGTTAGTGCCAGATCACTGTCCCCTTTGCCTTCATCAAAATAACTCGTGAGCTGCACTCGGTCGTAAGCCAAACGTGGCTCTTCTGAAAATGTAATAACCTGAAACTCTGCCGTTTCAGACGAAATAATTGAATCAATAAACTTGTGGCCAACCATTCCATTGCCGACAACAACTATTCTCTGCTTACTCATCATCCATTCCTTTTAATAATATTAAGCGGTCAGTTTTAATTTTCGCAGTTCCTGCTCGACTGCTGACTCATTCGATACCGCATTGATTGAGCGCTGTGCCAACCACTGCATTTTTTCTGCTACCGTCACTACCTGACCAATCACTATCAAGGTTGAGCGACTGCACCTGATGCTGTCGCTTAAGTGAGTCCAATTCGCCCAATTTTCCGATAAGCGTGCGCTGTTCAGGACAGCAACCTTTTTCAATCAATGCCACTGGCGTATTTGGGTCCATGCCAGCGTCAATAAGCGCCGTGGATATCAGCCGCGTCTTAGTCAATCCCATATAAATCACCAGCGTTTGATTTAATTTGGCTAAGGCATCCCAATGCACGTCTAAATCATGTTCAGCATGCGCGGTGATGAATGTACATCCCTGCGCTAAGCCACGATGGGTAAGTGGGATTTGCGAATACGTTGTGCAACCCGACGCCGCCGTAATGCCGGGAATGACCTCAACGTCAATACCATGTTGACGAAGCCACAACATCTCTTCACCACCGCGACCAAACACAAACGAATCTCCTCCTTTAACTCTGCAGATTCGCTCACCACTATTCACTCGCTCTAATAATGTTTGGTTGATCTCATCTTGAGTCGAACTGTGACAACCTTTTTGCTTGCCGACAAAAATTAACGTTGCGGTACTCGGGAATAGCGCTCGAATCGGCTCGCTGACCAAATTATCAAATATGATCGTGTCTGCGGCTTGTATCGCTTTCATTGCTTTAATGGTTAGTAGGTCGGGATCTCCCGGACCTGCACCAATCAGCGAAACAGTGGCGTGATGGCTGAATCCTTTCATATAACACTCCATGATCATTCAATGACTCACTGTCATTTTGTCTACTATGGCTGGAGCAAAGACAGTGCCAACATCATAAAAAAGAGGGAAAGTAATTTAAAAAAACATTAATAAACAGCAATTTAAAATACAAAACACGCAAAACCACCAATAAGAAACATGTCACCAAAAATACAACCAACATCGATTTTTGAGCACTTTTAGTGCATTTACCTCCAAAACAGTGCATCTACTCAACTTTATCCCAACAATTCACCTAAAACACCCATATACCACTTTAGTGGTATATGGGTTACTATATGATTTATATGACGTTTATTTTAAAAAATGCTTAGAGAAGCACTTTTAAGTGATATGGCGCGGAACTTGCTCTCTTATACATATAGTGGATTAACTCTGAACTGAGAGGGAAAGTTATGGATGATGGTAGTTGGACTAAATCAACATGCCCGTATTGTGGCGTCGGATGTGGAATAGAAGCACGACCTACCGCGAAAGGATTGCTAGAAATAAGAGGGGATAAGTCTCATCCATCAAACTATGGCAAGCTTTGTAGCAAAGGTATTGCGCTAGGTGAAACGGTGATTCAAGATGGACGAGCACGTTACCCACTCTTCCGTTCACAGACGAAAGTAGCCACGAATCGCAACGAGATCGCTAATCAGACACACGTAGACACGATCAGTGATTGGGAGACCATCACCGAACATGTCGCGACACAGTTTACCCGCACCATTGATCAATACGGCCCAGACTCCGTCGCCTTCTATGTGTCAGGACAACTGCTTACCGAAGATTACTACGTGGCAAACAAGCTGATGAAAGGCTTCATAGGCAGCGGTAATATCGACAGTAACTCGCGGCTATGTATGGCATCGAGTGTTGTAGGCCATAAACGGGCATTTGGCTCCGATACGGTTCCCATCTGTTACGACGATCTAGAGCAGGCTGAACTGGTGATCATCACGGGCTCAAATCTCGCGTGGTGTCATCCTGTGTTATTTCAGCGTCTTCGCCTCGCAAAACAGCAAAACCCAGCCATGAACATTGTCGTTATTGACCCAAGAGAAACGGCCACCTGTGAGATCGCCGATCTGCACCTAGCCCTTAACTCTGGCTCCGATGTGGCGTTGTTCAATGGTTTATTGGCGTATCTTTATACTCATCAAAGCCTTAATTATGACTATATCGATGCGTATACCGACGGTTTTGATGCCGCGCTGAAGATGGCTAACACGGAGAAAAACACCCAAGAGATAACAGGGCTTGATTTAGAAAAGCTTGAGCGTTTCTATACATTATTTGCCAAGACTGAAAAGGTCGTCACCGTCTACTCTCAAGGCGTGAATCAATCCAGCCAAGGCTCTGACAAAGTGAATGCCATACTTAACTGCCACTTAGCGACGGGGAAAATTGGCAAACCTGGCGCAGGACCCTTTTCTGTTACTGGTCAGCCAAATGCAATGGGCGGTCGAGAAGTGGGCGGCCTTGCTAATACACTCGCCAGTCACATGGAGTTTGATAACCCGCAGCACCAATCTCTTATCCAAGATTATTGGCAAACCAGCCAACTGGCCACCAAGCCCGGATTAAAAGCCATTGATCTGTTTGATGCTATTGAGTCTGGAAAAATCAAAGCGGTGTGGATCATGGCGACGAATCCCGTAGTGAGCCTTCCTGATAGCCAAAAGATCCAAGCAGCACTGCGTCAGTGTCCGTTTGTCGTCGTGTCGGACTGCATCCAAGATACGGAAACGACCCAGTTCGCTGATGTCATCCTCCCCTCCCAAGGTTGGAGTGAAAAATCAGGTACCGTAACGAATTCAGAGCGACGGATTTCACGCCAACGTCGCCTCCTGCCAAGCCCAGGGCTGGCAAAACCAGATTGGTGGGTCATGAGTCAGGTGGCGAAAAAAATGGGCTTTGCCTCAGCGTTTAATTATTTGCATGAAGGACAAATTTTCAGCGAATACGCCACAATGACAACACTCGGCAATGATGCAGGCCAACGCGACCTCAACCTGATTGGTCTCACGTCGCTTGATGATAAAGGCTATAGCCGATTGTCCCCCCAGCAATGGCCTGTCACGGAGCGACAATCTGAGATCGTCAACCAACGTTTATTTAGCGATAATCAATTTTTTACACCCAACAAGCGGGCGCAATTTATTGCCGTTCGCCACCAGGCACCAAAAAGTAGCCCCTCTGTTGACTTACCGCTGATCCTTAATAGTGGGCGAGCTCGCGATCATTGGCACACCATGAGCCGTACCGGATTGTCCACCAGCCTAGCAAGCCACTCACCTGAGCCGTATGTCACGGTTCATCCCGATACCGCGCAACGCTTCGGCGTTAAGCATGGGCACATCGCCAGCATAAACAACAACCAAACAGCCATTCAAGCCCGTGTTCATTGTTCTACCGCGATGACACCAAACCAGCTGTTTATGCCGATACATTGGAATAACTCAACCGCCAGCAACGGTAAACCTTGTTCGCTCATTGAGCCAAACTCAGACGTTAACTCTGGTCAACCTGAATTCAAACACACGCCAGTATCCCTATCTGCATGGCCACAACGGTGTGAAGCTCTGCTCTTTAGCCAACACGCTTTGAACCTGAGTAATATCGACTATTGGGCGCAACAAAAGGTCGCCGATGGGTATTTGTACCGGATTGCGTCGCAGCAAAACCCAATGCAGTTGATCGTAGCACTCACGGATTACATGCATATAGAAGGAGAGAAAACACTATCGGTGGACGGGAGTGACGCTTCGCTTGGGTTTAGACAGGCACACCTGACATCACAATCGCTTCACTGCGCCTTCGTGGTAAAAACCACCCTTTCGGAGCTCGATATTGACTGGTTTATGACGCTACTTTCAGAAGCTAACAGTGAAGCCTTAGAAGAGCACTTTATGAAGGCATAGCGTAAGGTCACCAAGATGTTACGCAGGCGGTACAAGCAGCATCAGCATGATGCTGCTGCTGCCTATTGACTCGTGATGTTGGCGTGAGTCCACGTAACACCCTGATGTGGGTTGATACCGTTCACGCGTTAGGGGCCTTCCATAAACCATCATTAATCGAATTAAAATTCAAAGTAAAATAGATCACACAGACACATTTCTGGACATTTTCGAGTTACAAAACTCTGCCATATCATATTTTTGAGCTACGCGTAGTTGCCCCTCGTCTAACACAAAGAACTTGGGTAGTTATGCTCTAGAGTCTGAAAGCAACCGTTTCATGATTGCAAGGAAGATATAAATAATGAAAACCCAAAAAATAAGTGAATAAGAAAACCTAGACCAAAAAAAGTATAAGTATCAAACTTCCCATTATAAGAAACAAAATTAAACGGGTAGCCAATGATTCTCTCTGGACTAAAGAACGCACTAAACTGAGCAGCGATAGCGATAGTGCATAAACTTACTTTGGCGATAATACGCTTCATCTTTTGAGTCAAAACCATTCTATAGAGGCCCATAACTTTAAATGACAAGAGACTTCACTCTTAATCATGCAACTGATCATGTCAACTCACAAAGGTCGGGTGGACGACACTTGTTGCCAAGTGCCATAATGCATAGAATAGTTTATGCCCAACATATCCGTATACCTGTTTAGCAACGCAATGACGGTAATAGTTAGCCCAACCCCGTAATTTCGGATTTATCAGTTTGATAAGATCATTCACGGGGATTGTTGCGTGCTTTTTGATGAGTTCATGCAGGTTTCTCAAGAACAGCAAGAGTCACTACCATCAAGGTCGGGGATATAACCCCTCCTTGCGGCGTACCCTCGTCGGTGCGATAAAACAGCCCTTTATCCATAAAGCCAGACTTTAACCATTGTTCCAACATACGTTTATCAATGGCGATATTGTTTAAAAGCCATTGATGCCCAATTTTGTCGAAGCAGGATTTAATATCTCCTTCAAGAACCCATTTTGCAGATTTCTTCAGAGCTAAGCATTTGAAGCACTGATCGACGGCGTCAGCAGTGCTACGGTTAGGTCTAAATCCATAACTGTTTGAGTCGGCATGTGTTTCTGACACTGGCTCCAATGCAAGTAAATGGAGTGCTTGCTGCGCTCTGTCTATCATGCATGGGATCCCCAGCGGTCTGAGTTTGCCATTCTTTTTGGGGATGTAGATACGCTTGAGAGGTTTGGCTTGATAGGCCTTTCTACTCAATTGATTGACTGCTTTCATGCGGCGTGTATCTGTATTCCAGATGACACCGTCTATTCCAGCCGTTTTACTGCCTTTATTTTGTGATACTCGCTTCACAGCAAGAAGCTTTGCTGAACGAGAATGAGTCAGTGTCCACTGCAACGCTTTCACTTTGCCGTGTTTACTTTCTCGTGTTGCCTTTGCGATACGCATCTGAAGCTTTAACACATGCAACTCAATGGATTTCCAGTCGATTGACTGCCATTGAGTGCTGTCAGGAGAGGTACTAATCTCGGTTGAAATCATCATTTGCATTTCTCCTTGAATAAAGTTCTTCAAATTCTCTCGCAACGGGAGACCAGTTGGAAGTGGGCTCACTTTCGTGATCAGACACAAGTCTGTATCTGCATCGTTACAATACAGCTTCGCTTTTTCCAACCTCCTCTACCTGAACCACTATCGGCCACAGAGGTTTTCCCATAGGGAGTGATACAGGCTTACCCTGTTCCGTATGTTAGGTAAATGTCAGCTTAGATGCCCACTCTAGTGCGGAGAGTACTCTGATCACGAAAGGGCAATGCCCAACTCCTTTCCGACTCTCATTGCCATTTTGGCCACAGCGTATTAACCACTTCCGCTGCTTCATCGTATAACGCACCTTAAATGGATTCACATACGTTCATCATACTGACTCCCTTGCACTTACCCGAATTGTGGTTTTCAGGAGGAACATTCTCTCACGATTCTGTTCCCACTAAGCCTAACGGCTAAGTTTCGTTACATTGTCGGATTCGCTACTTTATTCAGAATCCTAGGGTCATCTGGTGATACAGATGGTTCACTCTTTTCGTGGTGAACAACGCTTCATACGACTTCAGGTCGCACGGGCAATTTCAAGTTACGATCGTTTGTGCTCTTTGATTATTCAGATTTCTTGAATTATTGCATACAAGAGAACTGGCCAAATACCCTCATCAGTTACAAACCAAGTACAGCGTGCCACAGTTATATGTGACACGCCCAACTAATGATTAGGTAGTACTACTGATGAGTATCTGTCCACATAGGCTGTGGAATTAGTTCAAATCGAGTGTTGCTGTTATAGCCCATACATGAGTATATATGGTAAGGCGTCATACTACCTCCGCCTTTGGAATCCAGGCAGTAGCCATTCCCCCTGTCGCCCCCACTATAACTATGCCAATTGGTAAAACTCCCATTGGGTTTACTACTCCAACGTTCACTTGTTCCGCCATCACAATCCCAAATGTGCACATCTTTGGTATTCCCTGCTTTACCACCTTTAACATCAATGCAATATTTAGAGTGCCCTTTTGGCCTCAGTTGAGACTCTGCGGTATAAACAAACTGTTGATTATTCGAGTTTGTACAAGGATATGATACCACCCGAGTGCCATTTTTATAATTTGCCCCCTCCACATCTAAGCACAAACCGTTGCTCTTATTTTTAATTGAGAAGAAGCCTGGTAATGATCGCCTAACGCCTACAAATGGGATTGCACCACTCCACGTTTCTAGTTGGCTCGGGTAATCTTTTTGACGGTTTATGAATTGAACACCATGTGCAATGGCAATGTGATTATATTCAAACGTCTCTGAGTGTACGGGTGAATTACCCCAGATATGCATCATCTGGTTGTTATTTGCCACTTCATTGGCAACATTTTGATAATGCTTACTCTGGCTCATGTTGTTACAAATAAACCTTTGAGAGCCTACACTGCTTAAACCGTCTAACATCCCACCTACTTTCACATGACCCATCGAACTCCCTTCTGGGCACATAAAAGTTGACGGGTACACACCTTTATTATCAATAACCCAATTATACCCATACCAGAAGTTTTCATTCTTAGAGCCAATTTTACCTCCGGTCAGTACAACAATGATTTTCCCCGCCAAGTCGCGAACGAGTGGCCAATCGTAAGCCCTAGTCATCGCTCTTACATTACTCGAAGGGCTTGTTGCCCATTGTGGATTATGTTGTCTAGCCAATGGCAATAAGTGATGATTTAAGTAATCTGAAAAACGGTATTGATGACTGCCTAAATAATCCCCTATCCAATGATCAATCATCCCAACTTCATCCCAATTCCATGCCCCTGCAGGATCCCAACTCACTTTTAAATCAACCAAAATCACGATGGGATAGTCAGGGTTATTATCATTGACCCATTGAATAACATCATCGAAGCAATGTCCTAAGCGAGTGTCGCCAGTATTCGAACAGTTCTTATTACCCGGGTTCATACTGTGAGAAACGTAAGGCCCCTTAGCTTCATTTTCCCACTTTCCCCTATCAATAATATCGAGTTCAATTGCGCCCATACCAGCGTCTAACCAGTCGGTTAGTCTATCCCCATAATCTTGCGTATTGTGTTGCTGCATATAGTAGATATCACTAAATCTATCTTTATTAGGATCAATATGGTTTGCTCTAAGATCATTACCTAACGCCGTTGCTGATAACATCAATACTCCGACCCCTACAATCAAGTTACGCATAATTCCTCCTTTTGCACACGCATTCACTTACCAACGAAGATACTGCCTAATTATTAAGCATTCGTGGCACTTGCATGAAAGTTAACTCTAGACATTGAGATCTTCTAGGAAATCGTAAAACTGCTTAAAATTCAGGAGAATAACTATCTAACACTTACCTGTCTCGTCTATGTAACTAAAAATCAACATTCCGGTCATCTCACCGTCACGGGTTTGTCATGCTCATAGACTAACTTAACAACCAATCAAATGAACACGCGTGCAATCATGCATAACTTATTAAAAAAGGAGAACGTCATGTTCCGAAAAGCAATCATTGCCTCGGCAATTATCGCCATAACACCATTAGTCACTGCTAGTGAACTGGTAATTGCAAGTCGCGATAGCAGCTATGGCGAAGCCATGGAATTTGTCGTGAGTGAGTACAACAAGGTTGCGCCAGAGACGAAGGTAACCTTGGTTAAACGCCCAACCAAAGGGTTGTATGAAAGTACAGTTCTTTCCATGCGTGAACAAACTGGTCATTACGATGTGATCCTTATGGACGATACGTGGGCACCTGAATTTTTAACCAACCAATGGTTAGCACCACTGTCTAGCTCGGTAGAGGATACTGACTTTGTTCAAGCGTCATTTGACATTGGCCGCTATCCAGATGCTAGCGGCCCAGCTTATGCGATGCCTATGGTGGGGAATGTAGCGATGTTCGCATGGAATCGCGCAGAGTTTGCAAAGCATGATCTTTCAGAGCCAACATCATGGACAGACGTTCTCAATTCAGCAAAAACCATCAGTGAATCAAGTGACACTAACGGCGTGGTTTTTCGTGGGGTAAAAGGCAACCCTATCGTGACGGGTTTCCTACCAATACTATGGGGATATGGCGCTGATGTGGTCGACGAGAATGGCCGCTCAACTCTCGACTCTAAAGAGGCCGTTGAAGCTTTAGAAACCTTCCTTGCTATGAAGCAGTTTGCACCAAGAGGCGTCGATGTATACAACGCTGATGAAGTGCGTGATTCCTTACAAAAAGGCACTGCGGCAATGGCGATTGAAGTGTGGCCAGCGTGGGTGCCTAACCTAGATAACGCAAACGTTTCCAACGTTGTGGGCGACATGGAAATCATGGCACCGCCAGCAGAAGTCGGAAGCCCAGCTCCAATGCTTGGTATATGGCAGCTCGCCATTCCTTCGGACTCGAACAACAAGCAAGAGGCTGAGGCGTTCTTAAAATTTGCAACCAGCGCCGATATTCAAAAAGCACTAGCTCTCGACTACGGCATGCCTCCAACGCGTAACAGCATTTACTTTGATGACGATGTGGTGAGCAAGTATCGTTGGTATCCACAACAGGCCAAAGCACTCTCTACGGGTAAGGCGCGCCCTAGAATTCATAACTGGGCCGAAGTTGAAAGTATCTTAGGTGACTTCTTACAGTTAGCGATGATGGGGCAAATGACGGCAGAGCAAGCCCTTAAGCAAGCTCATACACGCATCAATCGTGTCGTTAAATCGTAATTACTCATAATGAATGTCATCGGTATTGACCAGTGTCGTTGATACCGCTGGCTGCTTTTAGGCTTTTATATGTTGTTTGAAAATCGTAACCAGCTCACTGTGTTGCTGCTCCCTGCAGTACTCGTGCTTGGTTTACTCACTGTCTACCCAATTTTATCGGTGCTTTACAATGCGTTCTTCAGCTTAAATAACGAACGTGGCGGCTATCAATTTATTGGTTTCGCGAACTTCAACGAACTCTTCGATGACTTCTTCTTTATCGCTGCGATAAAGAACACGTTCGTTTTTACATTAGTTGCCTCAACCGCTCAGGTTCTGCTTGGTTTGGCGTTAGCCTTGCTGTTTCATCGCCACTTTCCTGGCCGAAGGTTTGCCTTGCCCATCATCATCTACCCGATGATGATCTCCACCTTGGTTTGCTCGTCGATCTGGCGCTCTTGGTATCACTATGATTTCGGCCTGCTGAACGCCGTTTTGGTGTCAATCGGTTTGCCTGCACAAGAATGGCTGTTTAACCCAGACTTAGCTCTATTTGCCATTGCAATTGTTGATACTTGGCAATGGACACCAATGGCATTTCTTATTATTCTCGCTGGACTGCAATCAGTGCCGAAAGACATCAACGAAGCCGCAATGGTCGATGGTGCAAAAGGCTGGAGATCGACGTTCTACATCACCTTACCACTCATCCAAAAACAAATATTACTGGCCTTTCTTCTACGCTCTATCGACACCTTTAAGCTATTTGACAAGGTTTACGTGATGACAGGAGGAGGCCCAGGGAACGCCACCGAAACGCTATCTATGTTTGTCTACAAATATGGTTTCCGATTCTTTGACTTAGGAATGGCGAGCGCCTCATCGCTAGTCATGCTTGCTATCTCACTCTCTATGACTCTTATCTACGCCAAACACGTAATGAAAGGAGGAAAATAATGAATACACGCCTTCATACCTTTTCCGTCTGGTCTGCAACTAGGTCTGTTTTTACTTCCCATTATTTGGATGTTCGGCACCGCCTTTAAATCGCCTGCGGAAATCTTACATTCTGGTGCAGCGCTATTACCTTCCACACTGACTATCGAATCCTTTCTAAAGGTATGGAAAGGGGATCTATTTACCCTAATCAGTAACACGGTGTTGGTATCGCTATCTGCGACGGTCGTTTCCGTTATTGTGGCGTTCTTCGCTGCCTATACGTTGGTTCGATACCGTTTTCCAGCCAAACTGGATACCCTGTTTTTGTTGTCAGTTCTAATCATCAAGATGATGCCGCCGATAGTGGTTGCTATTCCGCTGTATTCATTAATGAACCAACTAGGATTGCTAAATAGCAAGCTCGGACTGGTACTGGCGTATCAGGTTTATACCCTGCCCTTTTGTATTTGGATGCTGTTGGGCTTCATTCGTGACGTCCCTCTAGAGATTGAAGAAGCAGGCTCAATGGATGGCGCTCATTTGTTCAAGCGTCTTCAATATATTGTATTTCCACTCTGTGCCCCAGGTCTGGTTGCGACGTCTATTTTTGCCATGATTTTGGGATGGAACGAGTTTTTATTCTCACTTCTTTTCGTGCACACACCGGACAAGTTTACCATCCCGCTGTTCATTTCTAACTTCATGACAGAAGACGGCACTGCGTGGGGCGAGCTTATGGTGATAGGCATTATCTCCTCTGTTCCTATGCTTTTTCTTGCCAGCTATATGCAAAAATATCTACTGCGCGGCTTTTCGATGGGCCTGAAATAAGGAATTAATCATGACGAAACTACAACTAAAAAATATCCATAAAACCTACGGTGACCATACCGTAATCCCTGAAGTCAACTTAACCATCAACGACGGTGAGTTTGTCGTGTTTGTCGGCCCATCAGGCTGCGGTAAATCGACACTTCTTCGTATGATTGCTGGTTTAGAAAGTATCACCAAGGGCACCATGATTCTCAACGAGCAGATTTTGAATCGCGTACACCCTTCTGAGCGTGAAGTGGCGATGGTATTTCAGTCCTACGCCCTCTACCCGCACATGACGGTGAAAAAAAACATTGGTTTTCCGCTAAAAATGGCAGGAGAGTCCAAAGAGAACATCGATTCTCAGGTGCAATCCACAGCCGAAAGTCTACAACTCACTTCGCTTCTCGAACGTTTACCAAGTGAGCTCTCTGGCGGGCAAAAACAAAGAGTAGCTATTGGCCGAGCCATTGTGAGAAATCCAGAGCTTTTCCTATTTGATGAGCCGCTGTCTAATCTAGATGCAAAATTGCGTAGTGAAATGCGCCTTTACTTGAAACAGTTACACCAAAAGCTCAAGTCAACTATGGTTTATGTAACCCATGATCAAGTTGAAGCCATGACGCTAGCGGACAAAATCGTGGTGCTCAACAAAGGAATGATTGAGCAAATAGGGACGCCTGAAGACCTGTATAACAGGCCACAGAACAAATTCGTTGCATCATTCATTGGTTCGCCAGTCATGAACTTCCTGCCAGCTGAAGCCTATGAAGTTCTCACTCATCAAGGCTTAGCAC
Source organism: Vibrio sp. GJ43-1 (assembly GCF_055808835.1). NCBI lineage: Bacteria > Pseudomonadati > Pseudomonadota > Gammaproteobacteria > Vibrionales > Vibrionaceae > Vibrio > Vibrio sp. GJ43-1. Next base: position 2,634,763 of record NZ_CM147884.1, read on the forward strand.
CTAAAGGGGCAACATCTGTCGGACTTCGCCCAAGCCAGGTTTGTGTCGATGCCAATAATCCAAGTTGCACAATGACCGTAGAAGTGATGGAGCCGCTTGGGTATGCCCGCCTCTATTATGGGCATTTAAACGGTTCAGCCTTCATTGTAGAAAGTGATGAGCGGTATGACGTGGGTGACGCTCTGCCTATCAATCTGCCTGATTCAGTGCAACATTGGTTTGACGACAACAAGCAACGAGTATTCGATGTAGAGGTTTCTCATGCCGCATGATTTTAAGGTACATACGCTTGGGGTTGGAGATGCCTATGATGGAGAGCACACCAACGCCAGTGTTATCGTCAAGCAAAGCGAATTCACACTATTAATCGACTGCGGCCCGACCGTGCCAGCCGCCCTATTTCGCTGCAATTTAAGTTGCCATGAACTCGATGCCATCTACATTACCCACTCGCACCCCGATCACTGCTTGGGGTTAACCACACTGCTGAATTGGATGGACTCAAAGCAGCGTTCACGACCAATCAAACTCATTGTTCAACGTGAACAAAAGGCGATTATCGAGCCTTTGGTTCATTTTGCACACTGGCCAGTCGATACCTTGGGTTATGAGATTGAATGGTGTGAGAGTGAAACATTAACGACGATTGGACCGTGGGATGCTCAAACCGCGCCAACGCAACATGCCGTCAGTAATTTGAGCCTGCATTTGACCTCTTCCCTAGGCCATCAACTACTCTACTCTGGTGATGGCCAATTGACAGGGAAGAGTCTACAGCTGGCCTGCGAGAGCGATCTAGTCTTTGCAGAGTGTGAGACGATCGCACCTCATATTAGTCACGGTTCATGGACACAACTCTCCGATGTTAAAGTTAAATCGGGTAGTCAGTGGAAGCTCTATCATATTGAACCTGCTGTGCGCTCGCCGCTTTCAATGGCAACCCAGCATAGTTCTGAGTTTGAACTGGCAAAAGAAGGTGAGATTCTGGTTGCTATCAATCATTGGAGAAACAGCAATGTCGCTTAATCAAATAGGTTCGAACTTCTCAAGCTCAAATCAAACTCAACCAAGTGATGATCTTCATACCATGTTAAACACCGTCATAGAGATTGCTAATGACGCCGCTACCATTGCAATGACATGGTTTAACAATCGACGTCATCTGTCAGTGGAATCAAAAGGGCACCACGACTGGGTATCGGAAGCTGACCGAGAGGTAGAACAGTTCATTCGCCAAGCTCTAAGCCAGGTTTATCCCACGCATCACTTCTTTGGCGAGGAACTTGGTGGGGAGTTAACCGCTCCTTGCTGGGTAATAGACCCCATTGATGGCACGACGAATTTTCTCTATGGGCATGGCGATTTTGTTATTAGTATCGCCTTCCTAGACCAAGACGGCGTATGTCTTGGCGTGATCGCTAACCCAATACAAAAGCGAGTAGTCGCAGCTAGTCGTGGGCAAGGAGCCTACGAAATTAAAAATGGAGAGACCCATCCCTTAAGGCCAAGGCCACTTTCACACAAAGAACTGGTTATTGGGCTCAATCTTAATTACAAACCAAAGGTTACCGAAGGCTACTTATTCAACACAGAATGGCTCATTGAGAACGGCGATCAGGTTCGTGTGAGTGGCTCTGCAGCTTGGTCAATGACACAAGTTGCCTGCGGAGAGCTAGACGGATGCTACATGGGACACGTGTATATTTGGGATGTACTCGCAGCCCAATTAATCTGCGCCGAAGTAGACTTAGCGGTAGCCCCGCCACTCACCACCACTTATACTGGCCCAATGTGGGCATGGCCCAAGGGTCTAGACTGGAACAATTGTGCCAGCCATTTGGTGGCCACGATATAAACCAGAAAATTCGAAAGGAGTCCGTTTATTAATAGCACGAATAAAGCCGTTACTGCGCTAGATGTTGCCGAGTATGTTGGCGTCTCTCGATCAGCCGTTTCAAGAGCATTTACCGAAGGTGCGAGCATTCAAGCTGACAAACGTGACCGAATTCTTGAGGCAGCAAAGACACTGGGCTACCAACCCAATTTCTTTGCTCGAACCTTGAGTACCCAGCACAAAAAAAACGGTCAAACTTAGTTGCCATACTGATCAGCGATTTTTCAAACCCGTATCAGTCGCATTTGTTTGAGGTCCTCTCCAACATACTTCAGAAAAATGGCAAGCAGCCTATGCTGCTCAACGTTAAGCACGAGCAAGATTTAGAGCAAGCCATATTACGCATCTCTGGTTATCAAGTTGATGGCGTAATTGCTGTCGCGGGATCTCTCCCAGTCGAGGGATTCGAGCAATGCCTAAGGCTCTCTTTGCCTCTTGTTACACTGGGACGAGCAGACGAACGAGGCATCATTCCCTCTGTTCAAACCGACAATATTCAAGCTGGTCGCCTCGCTGCTGAACACTTGATTCGCCTAGGCATAACAAAGCTAGGATTTATTGCGGGCCGACAAGACGGCTCAGCCTCAAATGAACGCTATCAAGGTTTTAAAAGCGTCGTAGAAGAGCAGCTTGGCTTTACCCCACAACGTTTGTGCGCACAAAGCTACGGTTATTCTGCAGGTTTTGAGTTAGCCATCCGAGAGATAGAAGTAATACGAGATCTTGACGGTATTTTTTGCGCATCAGATGCACTCGCCATGGGCGTCTTAGACAGCTGTCGCGATATTGCTCGTATCCCGGTGCCAGAACAGTTGCGAATCGTTGGTTGCGATAATGTTCCCCAAGCGGCGTGGCAAGGCTACCAACTCACAACCATTGTCCAACCAGTCAATGAAATAGCCAAAACCGTAATGGAAAAGCTCAATCAGATCTGGTCGAATCACCACGATACTCAAATCTACACCCGAGTTTCTCCCATATTAAAGGTGCGCAGAACCTGATCTGGTGCCTATTCCGACGTGTTTAAGAGAGACTCCTAACGCGACGTTATATGCCTGTGATCAAAAAGTCGATAGCAGCGATGATCTCATCTAAAAGTGCTTAAATCGTTTACTGGCTCACGCAGAAGTTTTTGTCGGTATGCTAGCCAACTGGTGGGTGAGAATTACGAAATCACCTTCATCAATATGAATGACTGGACAAAGATGACTTGGTGCCTTTTTCTCTAGTAAGTCGGACGGTGTCAACGGAATAACCAACTGTAGTGAATTATCAAATTTTGCCACATAGATAGAGTTTTTTGCATGAGAAAAAGTCACTTAAATTGCAGGGTTTGAAATTAGGCTCAATCCTACTCTGGCACACTATGGGGGAAAAATAATTTAGACCAACCACGCCTACCCGTTAAACCCGCAGTGAGAGTGTCAGGATATGCGCATGACTTTATGGTTTGGCTCCGACTCTGTATCAACCTCTGACCAACCCAGTGATTGATACAGGGCTGGAACATTTGTGTATGCATACAGACCAGATTTAGAGGGGTTGAGTTGTCTTTGAGCATATCGAATCAACTGGCTTGCTATTCCTTGCCCACGGAAGTCACACCTAACATAGACGGCGTTAAGCCAAACGACTTTATGAGTGCATCCCGGCTCTTCAAATAGCGAAAAAGCTAAGCCACCCACTAGCTGACCGTCTGATACTGCAGCAATGGGTAATGGCACTTCTGGATTTGAAATGCCTAAGTCACTCTCCTTAAAGTCAGACCATTTAGAGTGAAACATGAGCGCTAAGGCACTAATTAGCGGCGAGTTTTCATCAACTTGCAACAAGCTGATTTTAGGCATCATTCATTTAATTCCTTGGAAAATGAATAAAACGATGAACATGACGGCAGGCACAATAGCGAGTAACCAAAACGAGCGCTCTGGTTACTCAGAAGGCAGCCCGCTAGCGCCTAGATAGCCGTTTGCTCAAATAATACGGCAAACTGCTATTCATGACTTAGCACGTTTTCAAAGGCTGGCTTAAATCCGTCATATAAGTGTTACGACAATACGCTGACCAATACGATTCAGCTTTTGACACGGACAATGAATAATCGCCTGACATGGTGAACAGTGCCGCGGCTAGCGTTGCCACGACGGTATTAGCCATGAGTTGCCATTCTTCTTGCGGCGTCTCAAACGGACAATATTTCGGTACTTCTCTGTCCTGCATGGTCTCTTCAATATAGGTTGAATGCACCGAATCGCCTTCTACCCACCACACGGTTTGACTTACCTTAGGGTTAAACTCCGTTTCCCCTGACTGTCCTTTAAAAGACAACATACGCTTGTATTCATGTTCACTGCCCGCATGACGAACGAGTAAGTGCTCGATTTGTGCATGTAACTCTTGAAAACCTGGATGAAAGCTGCCTCTCATTCCATAGGGGGCATTTGCCGGGTTCAGTGCTCTTATCACTGTATTGATAGGCGTTCTTAATCCGTAACGATGCTTCCAATCTAGCATTCGCTTCGCTAATGGCGAAACGTGACTCAACGGTAAATAAGCGATATTTTGCTGCGCTAACATTTGCCCAGCATGCTCAATGTCGTCTGCTTTGGTGATATTGAGTGACGACAGGCAATCGCGAGCATGAATACGCTCACTTTCTTTATCCAAATCGCCATGGAGTAACACTTTTACGCCATTTTCAGCGAGAATACTTGCAGCCAATAAATGCCAAGGCTTACCAGACGTTTGGCCAACTCGCTTACCTGCGTATAGTGGCCAGTCGAAATCGGCTTGTACCTGATGATTCTTCGGCTTCAGTGCCTCCACAAAACCTGCGATTTCTTCGGCAGTTTCATCTCTCACTCGAATCAGCATTAACAACATCGCCACTTGATCATCGTCGATCTTACCCTCGACATATTGCTCCATAACCAATCTGGCTTGTTCCTGCGTTAGTGGGCCTCGACCTCGTGAGCCTCGTCCAACGGTTCTGATACATTCTTTAATAATCGACAAGTTCATTCCCTATCTTGCGTTTAGTGACACTGATAACCTGATTGTAATTCAGCAAACGCGACTCGTAACCCTAATTTTTGACTCACCGCTAAAAATGCCCATTTCGACAGTCACTTAGCAACCAAATATTGAAAATAGTAAGCTTGCGTTACGTCATCTTATTCGTTTTTCTCAAAAACTAGACGTCAAACACTCGGAAAAACCGTCACACTAATTAATGTTCACGGAAGAATAACGCCAACCAACTCAAGGAAATCGTCAATGAAAAAGCAATCCCTACTCCTCTTAACCTATAGGCCTCACTTCATTGTCTGCAACCGAGACATTCGGTGTTGAAGTGCCATTTTCTGACGACTTTCATCAACTCGACGATCAACGTTGGTTTCTCGCTCATGATTGGGAGAATGGCTTTCCGTTTCTCAACCGTTGGCAAAATAGCCAAATCGATTTTGGCCCTGAAGGGATGGCTATACATTTGGAAAACACCGAAGACAGTCATGGTTACTTAGATATCGTGTCCGGTGAAATACGAACGCTCGACTTTTATGGTAATGGTTGCTTTCAAGTCGACATGAAACCTGTCAAAGCGGATGGAGTGATCAGTGCCTTTTTCTTATTCAGTAAGCCCTCATGACCAACCTGACGGGGGCAATGGTTTACACAACGAAATTGATATTGAATTTCTCGGTTCTAATACCAACCTTGTTCAATTCAACTTCTGGACCAACGATGACAATTACCAACAGAAAAATGAATATATTCACTATCTAGATTTTGATGCCGCTGAAGACTTTCATACCTACGCTATTGAGTGGAATCGACGCGCAATCCGCTGGTTGATTGATGGTCAAGTCGTCTATAAAGTCAGACACTCAAAGCGACTGCCGATTCCGATGAAATCCGATACTAAACTCCGAGCCATGATGAACGTATGGGCCGTCAACCCAGAAATCAGTAATTGGGCTGGACAGTACAGCACTGAGATAGGCATCAAACACTCAGCCTACTATCGAAACTTTCTTTACAAAGCGTCTCGATGTCACCAATAGTATGGCGACGATTGATCCCACGCCCTATGCCATAAAAGTGAATCACTCTATAATGCGTGCGTACCCTTTATGAGAAAGCAAAAATGCCGACCAACGAAATAAAATTTATTGCCTCCGATATGGACGGGACCTTGCTTAACCCACAAGGAAAACTTGATACCGATTTCTTTAACCTACATCGTCAACTTAACGATAACGGCATCATATTTTGTGCGGCTTCAGGTCGTCAATACTACAGCCTATTAGAAACCTTTGCGCCAATCCAAGACCAGATGATGTTCATCGCTGAAAACGGCACACTGGTCATGCACCAAGGTAAAGAGCTTTACAGCTGTGAAATAGAGAAACACGCTATTCATCGTATTATTAGCGAAGTTCGCAAGATTCCTAATGCGCATATTGTACTTTGTGGCAAGCGAACGGCTTATATAGAAACACAGGATGAGCAGGCGCTTGAAGAAATGGCGAAATACTACCATCGCCGTGAATCTGTCTCCGATCTACTCAGTGTTGAAGACGACTTTATTAAGGTCGCTATTTGTCATTTTGACGGCACAGAACAACATGTATATCCCGCTATAAATCAAGAGTTTGGCCATGATCACCAAGTCGTGGTGAGTGCCAAAATCTGGCTTGATGTGATGAATGTCGAAGCCTCAAAAGGTACAGCGATTCGTCATCTCCAAAAAACGCTTGGCTTTACGCACGAACAAACCATGAGCTTTGGTGATTACTTTAATGACGTTGAAATGCTGCAAGCTAGCTATCATTCTTACGCCGTCGACAACGCCCATGAAAAAGTCAAAACGTTCGCAAAATTTAATGCACCAAGCAACGCCGAACAAGGTGTACAACAGGTGATTAGTGCGTACTTAGCCACGCTTAAATAGCGTGGCAGGCTCTACTATTGCGTATAAACACATTGCGCATAAAACTTGCGTATAAGAATGTTGCGTATAAGAATATCGCGCACAAAAAAGGCACGGTTAACCGTGCCTTTTTTGTCATGGATATTAATGCTTTTGGCTCAATCTTCTTGTTGCCATCTTGATGCTGCTTGGGCGTCTGACTCTCTTGAATCAACCCAGCGCGTCGACTGAGTCGTGCGTTCTTTTTTCCAAAAGGGTGCTTTGGTTTTCAGATAATCCATCACAAACTCGCACGCTTCAAACGCCGCACCACGATGCGCACTCGATACCCCAACAAACACGATTTGATCGCCTGCGTCCATATCACCAACACGATGAATCACACGGATTCCGTTGAGTAACCAACGGTTTTCAGCTTCATCACAGATCGCTTCCAGTGACTTTTCCGTCATACCTGGATAGTGCTCGAGTGACAGCCCCACGACATCGTCTCCCAGATTCATATCTCGAACCTTGCCGACAAACGTGACCACAGCGCCTGATGCGGTACCTTGAGCTAATGCATCATACTCTTCACCCACGTTAAAGTCGTCGGCTTGTACTGCTACTCTAGGATTCATATTAGCCACCCGTTACAGGAGGAAAAAGGCAATTTCATCACCATCCTTCACCGCTTCAGTCATCGCAACAATATCTTGATTACGCGCAGCCAGTAACTTGCCACTTTCAAGAGCAAGTGACCACTTACCTTCTTGATTGGCTAAATGGGCTCGTACCGCTTCGATGGATGAAAACTCACCTTCAAGCTCGACGCTGTCAGTACCTAGCAACTCGCGTGTTTGTGCAAAAAACAGTACTTTAATCATGATTCCACCTTGAAATGTCCCGACTTGCCACCTGTCTTTTCAAGTAAGCGAAGCGTTCTCGATCACCATATCTTTCTGCACAGCTTTACACATGTCATAGATCGTCAAAGCCGCCACAGACGCCGCAGTGAGGGCTTCCATTTCTACGCCAGTTTTACCCGCCAGCTTACACACAGACTCTATACGAACTTTGTTTTCGGCTTCGATTGCTTCTAGTTGAACTTCAACCTTGGATAGCAGCAACGGGTGACATAGCGGAATAAGATCCCATGTTTTCTTCGCTGCTTGAATACCCGCGATACGGGCAGTCGCAAACACGTCACCTTTGTGATGATTTCCAGAAGTAATCATCTTTAATGTTTCAGGTGCCATGTGAACAAACGCTTCTGCGCGAGCTTCGCGTACGGTTTCTGCTTTGGCAGAAACGTCCACCATATTGGCTTCGCCTGACGCATTAATATGAGTAAACTCTGACATTCCAGCTCCCTTAGATACTTAGATGTGGCATAAAGTTACAAGGGCGGTGGCTCGCGTCCATCTGCTGCTTAATAATTTTCGTCCAACCAGTACGGCAAGCACCTGTTGAACCTGGCATCGCAAAAATCACCGTGTGATTCGCAAAACCTGCAATAGCGCGAGATTGGATTGTTGAAGTCCCAATTTCTTCATAAGAAACTTGACGGAATAGCTCACCAAAACCTTCCACTTGCTTATCAAACAAAGGAACCAAGGCTTCTGGCGTGCTATCACGTGATGTAAACCCTGTACCACCCGTGATCATCACGGCCTGTACCGATTCGTCGGCAATCCACTGAGAAACAATGGCGCGAATTTGGTAGATATCATCGATAACAATTTTCTTGTCTGCAAGGGTATGACCTGCGTCTTGCAAGTTCTCAACTAAATAGCGACCCGATGTATCATTGTCTTCTGTACGTGTGTCAGAAACGGTTAACACTGCAATGTTAGCAGGCACAAATTTGCTTTCTGCGTGACCCATGATTTGTTCACCCTATCAAAATTTATTTATCATTTATGGAGCGGCTAGAGGCTAGCCGCCAATTGAGCTTAAGTGAGGTGTCATTCCAGAATTTCCATCCTGTAGAAAATGACTCACTGATTTCGTTTGCAGTTGCGCTTGAATGCGCTCGATCAATGCCTGTTCTTGAGTGTCTTGTTGCAACAAGTCGCGTAACTCTACGCCATGCTCGCCAAACAGACACAAATGCAGTTTGCCCATGGCAGATACTCTTAGGCGATTGCAGCTTTCACAAAAGTTCTTTTCATAAGGCATGATTAAACCAATCTCGCCACGATAGTCTGCGTGCACAAACACTTGAGCAGGACCATCGTTTTCACTTCTGGCTTTTAAAATCCAACCATTAGCAATGAGTTGATTTCGAATATCAACACCGGATACATGATGCTTTTGAAATAAGTCATCCATCTCACCCGTTTGCATCAGCTCAATGAATCGTAACTGAATAGGACGATCTTTGATCCAACGAAGGGAAAGCAGGAAGCTCTTTGGCATTGAGATCTTTCATCAAAACAACGTTTACCTTGACTTGGTTGTAGCCAATTTCAAGGGCACTGGTCGATACCTTGCATCACGTCGGTGAACTTATTTTCACCCGTTATTTGATAAAACATACGAGGGTCAAGACTATCTACGCTCACGTTAATGTGCGTTAGACCAGCACTCTGCCATTGATCGACCTGTTTAGCCATACGATAGCCATTCGTCGTCGTCGCAACCTTGACAATACCTGGCGTATTGGCAACGGTTTCGATAATCTCTGGAAAGTCTTTTCTTAAACTAGGCTCACCATAGAGTGATCCTCACTTTAGACGTACCACAGTCCGCAAACGCAGTGACTACGCGCTTGATTTCTGGAAGCGTCAGAAGAAATGCGGTCGTTTATGACCGGGCGGCTTATAGCCATCAGGGAGGCAATAAGTGCATTTAAAGTTACACACATCGGTAACAGACAAGCGCAAGTAATAAAACTTGCGATGGAATTTATCTTCAAATTGTTGCGCCACGGAACACCTTTCCAAATACGGGAGGCAAGATCATTTCCAATCCTGCCCTGGTGACAACTTGTCACTGGCTCTAGAGGCGTATCTTGGCTTATACCAGCGAAGACTTAGCGTGTAGAGGCTCGGAGTTATGGCAATCTTCGCTATTTTCACGAGGACAGCTTTACGAGTAAAATACTCAATTACAGTATGGTTTTCTACCTCTAATGTAAAAAAACCTTACATATTCATCATTTTTATTGTAGCTGAGTATATCAGTTGAACAAATTACCTTATCTTATATAGATAAAATAAATCATAAAAGAAGAATAAGATGAGCATATATTCATCAAACAAAGTCGTGGCAATTGGCGGCGGTCATGGGCTAGGACGTATGTTGGCAGCATTGGCTGATTTTGGTTCAAACGCAGCGGGAATTGTTGCTACAACCGATAATGGTGGCTCCACTGGTCGTATCCGTGACTGCCAAGGTGGCATAGCTTGGGGCGATACTCGCAACTGCATCAATCAGTTGATTACAGAGCCCTCTATTTAGCTCGATGATGTTTGAATACCGCTTTCGTGGTGCCGGAGAGCTTAACGGTCACAATCTGGGCAACCTCATGCTCACCGCTCTCGATAACTTGTCAGTTCCTTGTTAGAAGCCATCGACTTAATCCGAAGCATGCTGAAAGTTGACGTGAATATTATTCCCATGTCTGAACACCCTTCTGACCTTACCGCGCTATCGGTCGAAGGAAGCTGGGTCACTGGTGAAACCTCCGTCGATGAAATGGAGCAAGATTTACAACGCTTAGACTTAGACCCGATCGTGCCCGCAACAAAAGAAGCGGTGGAAGCCATATTGCAAGCGGATTGCATTATCCTTGGTCCAGGAAGCTTTTTAACCAGTATCATGCCGCCGTTGCTACTCGCGGACGTTAGCAAGGCAATGAATCAAAACAAGCATGCGAAAATTGTTTTTGTTGAGAACTTGTCACCAGAATACGGACCGGCAGGAAGAATGACGTTGAAGCAAAAACTAGAGTGGTGCGAGCGCGCATTACAAGGGCGCAAGCTAGATATTATTCTTGGCGAAGAAGCGCACCCTGAACTGATCGACGACTGGCCATGCATCACACGACCGCTTGCTTCACCCAATCGAGATTGGCGCCATGACCGTGAAAAGTTGAAACACGCTATCACCTCGCTGCTATCAACTGAGTCAAGCCGCGCTGGCGGAAGTGATTGCGAACGTGAGACCTAGATGCTTTTCATCTAGGTCTACCTTTGATTCAACCTAAACCGTTTCAATCTAAACCGTTCAAAAATTCGATATATTGCTCATGCGTTGCTTGTAAATGAGTGAGCATGACATCAATACGATGTTGATTGATCGCTAGTGCCTCTCCCTTTGCCTCGCTATCAATAGCGAGTGCGAAATCACATAACGCCTCTGCACCAAAACTCGCCGCACTGCTTTTTAACGCATGGGAAATGTCTTTCATGCACATCACTTTCTCACTCGGTGTCCCCGTCGTTAATTGGGTTTGATAAGTCACGAGCTCACCAGTAAAAATGCCAAGTAAAATAGGCAGATTATCCATACCTATTTCAGAACCTAGTTTTTTCACTTTATCGTGATTCATATAATTCATGTGTTTTTCTCGCTGGCATTCCATGCTTGAATTTTTCTATAAAGAGTGGACGGGCTAACACTTAAATAGCCCGCTGCTATTGGGATATTGCCGCCACAGGCTTCAATCGCTTGTTCAATGATCGCTCGTTCACTTTGATATAGCGGAACAATATCTTGCGGTCGAAAAGTCGTGCTAACGATAGGCTCAATGGCCTTCACTTTCACTTCTACGGGAATATTGAGCGGCGGAGGTAGCATACCCAATAAAATCTCCTTACCTTGATTGAGCACCACCACGTTACGCAGGACATTTTGCAACTGCCTCACGTTGCCCGGCCATTCATATTGAATAAACCGATCAATAACATCAGGAGAAAAACGAACAAAGCTCTTACCTTCCTCGTGCGACATGAAACCAAGCAATGAGTACGCGATTTCAATGACATCTTCACCCCGCTCCCGAAGCGGCGGCAAATGCAGCGGTATCACATATAACCGATAGTACAGATCTTCACGAAAACGCCCTTGTTCCACCTCCTTCCATGGATCTCGGTTTGTCGCAGAAACAAACCGGACGTCACTTTTTTCATTCGTGACGAGCCGACTTTTTGAAAAGTTCCGGTTTGAATAAAACGCAACAATTTAGTTTGAAGCTCTAAATCCATTTCACACAATTCATCAAGAAACAACGTGCCACCATCGGCCAGCTCAGCCGCACCTTGGCGATCGGTCGCCGCTCCGGTAAATGCACCTTTAACGTGACCAAATAACTCACTTTCTATCAGATCTTTAGGGATGGCAGCACAGTTAATCGCAATGAATGGTTTATCACCACGTCGACTGGCGGCGTGAATTGCTTCCGCGCACACTTCTTTGCCAGTGCCACTTTCACCAGTGATGAAGATACTGGCTTTGCTGGTCGCCGCGGAGTCGATAGTACGATACACCGCCTGCATTGTCTGACTACTTCCAATAAAGCCTTGGTAACTTGGACTACCGGTTTCATTCAGTTCGTCTCGTCTTTTTGACGCTTTACGAATCGCATTATTCACCGTGACACGCAATCGGTCTGCTTCACAAGGTTTGATTAAGAAGTCTTGCGCGCCATGTTGCATCGCATCCACAGCGATATCGATGGAACCATGGGCGGTCATAAAAATGACCGGCACGTTAGGGTTCACTTCGCGAACGGCATCAAGAACATCCATTCCGGTCATATCCGGTAGACGCAAATCGAGCAGTATTAAATCCGGAGTGCGGTGAGCAAGACTATGGATGGCATCTCGTCCATTGCCGACGATATTAATATCAATACCTAGCGGTGTCAGATATGAGCGATACAGCGCGGCGACGGAGGCGGTATCTTCTACCATTAAAAGATAACGAGATTTAGGCTCACTAATAATCTGCTGCATAATTCCTAACTAATATCGTGAAAGACGAGTACAGGCTAAGCACGACGTCTAGGGCTAATTTCAATCTATGACCAGTATTTATATGACTGATATTTAAGCACACTACCAAAGATAGTGAGCACTGTTAACTATTCGCAATAAAATGTGCTCTAAGTTTCTCTATTTCATCGCGTTTTTGGGCAGCCTGCTCAAATTCAAGGTTCTGAGCATGTCGATACATCTCCGCTTCCAACGCCAGAATTTTCTTTTCTATGTCTTGAGAGGACATCGCAACATAAGTCTGTGATGGTTCTGCGACTTTTGATAATGGCACTTGCTTAGACGGTTGCTTATTGCGCGCTTTTGTTGCGCTGCCCAGCTCCATAATATCTTTAACATTCCTTTTCAATGCCATTGGAACCAGTCCGTTGAGTTCATTGTAGGCGTGCTGTTTTTCACGACGTCGGCTGGTTTCGCTCATTGCTTTTTCCATCGACTTAGTGATCTTATCCGCGTACAAAATAGCACGCCCTTCTAAGTGCCTTGCCGCACGACCAATCGTCTGAATTAGCGAACGTTCAGAGCGTAAGAAACCTTCTTTATCCGCGTCCAAAATCGCGACCAATGAGACTTCTGGCATATCAAGCCCTTCTCGCAGCAAATTGATACCGACAAGCACATCAAACACACCTAAACGAAGATCGCGGATAATCTCAACGCGTTCTACGGTATCAATATCAGAGTGCAAATAACGAACGCGGACACCATGTTCCAGATACTCGGTCGTCTTCCGCCATACGCTTTGTTAACGTCGTCACCAGACTCTGTTCATCTTTCGCCGCTCGTTTTTTAGCTTCTGAAAGCAGATCATCCACTTGTGTTGCAACAGGCCTCACTTCAAGTTCTGGATCTAACAAACCAGTAGGACGAACAACTTGATCGGCCACTGCACCCACGGATTTTTCCATTTCATAATTGCCCGGCGTTGCAGACACGTAAATCGTTTGCGGTGCCAGCATTTCAAATTCGTCAAACTTCATCGGGCGATTATCCAGCGCCGATGGCAAACGAAAACCGTATTCGACTAGCGTTTCTTTGCGAGAGCGGTCGCCTTTATACATCGCCCCTATTTGCGGCACGGTCACGTGGGATTCGTCGATGATCAGTAAGCCATCAGCGGGTAAGTAATCGAATAGTGTTGGCGGCGGCTCGCACCACGACCACTCAAATAACGTGAATAGTTCTCAATGCCCGAGCAAAAACCTAACTCATTCATCATCTCAAGATCGAACTGAGTACGCTGCGAAATCCGCTGTTCTTCGAGCAATTTATTATTGTCCGTTAAATAAGCCTGGCGAGACTTCAGTTCTAGTTTTATCTCTTCGATCGCTTCAAGAATACGCTCTCTTGGGGTGACATAGTGGGTTTTAGGATAAATCGTATACCGTGCAAGGTCACGCTGAACGACAACGCCTGTGAGCGGGTCAAAAAGGCTAATACAGTCGATTTCATCATCGAACATCTCAATACGGACAGCTTCTTGATCAGATTCAGCGGGGAATACATCAATAACCTCACCACGAACTCGGAACTGACCACGTTCAAATGCGACATCATTACGTGAATACTGTAGCTCAGCCAGGCGGCGGATAATATCTCGCTGATCCAGCACATCCCGCGCGTCACGTGTAGCATCATTTTTAAGTACGACTGCGGATCACCAAGGCCATAAATGGCAGAAACAGACGCGACAATAATGGCGTCTTTACGTTCAAGTAATGCTTTGGTTGCAGACAAACGCATCTGCTCAATGTGTGCGTTAACAGACGAGTCTTTTTCAATAAAGGTGTCCGTTGTCGGCACATACGCTTCTGGTTGAGTAATAATCATAGTAAGAAACAAAGTACTCTACCGCGTTGTTCGGGAAAAAAGCCTTCATCTCACCATACAATTGCGCAGCCAGTGTTTTATTAGAGCAAGGATGATGGCAGGACGCTGAGCCGTTGCGACTACATTTGCCAGAGTAAACGTCTTACCCGACCCCGTGACCCCCAGTAAAGTTTGATGCGCAAGGCCAGAATCGAGACCTTCCAGCAACTGCTCAATGGCAGTAGGCTGATCGCCTGAGGGCTGATAGTCTGAAACTAATTCGAAGTGTTTTGCCATGATACCGGTCCTTTGTTTATCCCGCTCATATTGTCGCCGTTACTCCGCTACTTTTGCAACTCTTTTGCTCGCTTTTCTCCATGTTTAGGTATATTAATCGCCCTTCTGTTCCAAGCTACCATGTGCTGATACTAAATTTCATCCACGGTTTGTCCCCAAATTTTCATAACTCTCTCAACTATGAGAATTACTCAACTCTCTCAATTATTTTTTCAATCTAAAAACAAGCAATAGAATCAATAAATTACAACACACACCCTGTAAGTTATTCACATGCCTTATTTTCATTTATATCAGTTATCAACCTTTGTACCGGACAATTAACACTCTTATCCACAATTTTGGTGGATAACTAAAAACATCTCATAGCGGATAAGGCATTCAAGAAAGTAAAGATATTTCTAAGAATATTTTGTTTTTATTTTTTTGAAAAAACCATTGACTCAAAACCGTGCTATCGCTAATATTCGCCGCGCTAAAGCAATTCCCCCTTAGTTCAGTTGGTAGAACGGCGGACTGTTAATCCGTATGTCGCAAGTTCAAGTCTTGCAGGGGGAGCCAAATTCGAAAAGCCGCATCATTTGATGCGGCTTTTTTCGTTCTAGGTGCAATCAATTCGACTATCTTTGACACACGTCATCACATCTAAAGTGAGCAACCTCTCGTAAAACAAGTCAATATCGCTAAACGCTAACCATTTAAGGCAGAACCCATATTGCTCACAAGAGGCACACAATGTTGACCAGAAGCCCAGCAAATTGGCTAGAAACCAATAAATTTACGACAAACCAATAAAACCTTATCTTTCATTGGTTGTTATTAGCTACATCAAAAGCACGATAATAACCAGATCGGAGCTCTTTACACTTACTATTATGACCGAATATTTCCTATTGCTTGTGGGCACAGTCCTCGTCAATAACTTTGTACTGGTAAAATTTCTTGGTTTATGCCCTTTCATGGGTGTATCAAAAAAACTTGAAACCGCAATCGGCATGGGGTTAGCGACGACGTTCGTCCTCACCTTTGGCTTCTGTGTGTGCCTACCTTGTCGAAACTTACATACTCATTCCTCTTGGTATCCAGTACCTAAGAACCATGAGTTTTATCCTCGTCATTGCCGTTGTTGTGCAGTTTACTGAAATGGTCGTTCACAAAACCAGCCCTACCTTGTATCGTCTGCTGGGTATTTCTCCTGCCGCTTATCACGACTAACTGTGCCGTCTTAGGTGTTGCATTACTCAACATTAATGAAAATCACAACTTCATGGAATCCATTATTTATGGTTTTGGTGCCGCGGTCGGTTTTTCATTGGTATTAATTCTATTTGCCTCCATGCGTGAACGCATCACGGCTGCCGATGTTCCCGCCCCCTTTAAAGGCGCATCCATCGCCATGATCACCGCTGGGCTTATGTCTCTTGCCTTTATGGGCTTTACTGGCTTGGTGAAACTGTAATGACGACGATCATGATTGCAGTAGCGGCGATTGTCGTTCTCGCCGCCTTTTTTGGCGCTATCCTTGGTTTCGCCTCCATCAAATTTAAAGTAGAAGCGGATCCTATCGTCGAACAGATCGATGCCATTTTTGCCACAAACACAATGTGGTCAATGTGGTTACCCGGGGTGTAAGCCTTATGCAGAAGCTATCGCAAATGGCGATGCGATCAATAAATGCCCTCCGGGCGGTCAAGCAACCATTGAAAAGCTCGCGGATTTAATGGGGGTTGAAGTCGAAAACTCTGCTCACGATGATGAAAAGTCACTGAAGAAAGTCGCGTTTATTCATGAAGATATGTGCATTGGCTGTACTAAATGCATTCAAGCCTGTCCGGTTGATGCCATTGTCGGCGGCACAAAAGCGCTGCATACCGTGATAAAAGGATGAATGTACTGGATGTGACCTGTGTGTTGCGCCTTGCCCAACCGATTGTATTGAAATGATTCCTGTCCAGACCACCGTCGACTCTTGGAAATGGCAACTTAACGCCATTCCGGTGGTCAATGTCACCGCTCCAAACACTCAGCCAAGTAAGCAGTAGGTAGGGTATGTTGTCACTAATTGAACAAATTCAATCTGGCTCATTATGGGATTTCCCAGGTGGAGTCCATCCAGCTGAAAATAAAAAACAATCCAACAAGCAAGCGATCTCTAGAGCGTCAATTCCTGTTGAATTGATTATTCCTATTAAGCAACACATCGGTAAGCCCGGCGACTTACTCGTTGAGGTGGGTAGCCAGATATTAAAAGGTCAGCCACTGACCGAAGTGAACGCAGCGTTTATGCTGCCCGTACACGCACCAACATCTGGTAAAGTGGTCGCGATTGAGCCAAGAACGGTCGCCCACCCTTCTGGACTGACTGATTTATGCATCGTCATTCAACCCGACGGTCAAGATCAATGGATCGAGCGTGAGCCTTCAAGCGACTATCACTTATCGCAACCAGAGCAACTTATCGAAGCGCTGCGCCAAGCTGGCATCTCTGGTATGGGCGGAGCGGGCTTTCCCACGGCAAAGAAAAATTCAATCCGGTTTACAAAGAACAGACATCCTGATCTTAAACGCCGCTGAATGTGAACCTTACATCACCGCCGATGACCGACTCATGCAGGACTGTGCTGAGGATGATGATTGAAGGCATCCGAATCCTCAAACATATTTTAAAGCCAAAACTGACCGTCATTGGCATTGAGGATAACAAGCCAGATGCGATTAAAGCACTAGAAATTGCGGCCAAAAATGATGATATCGTCATTCGCGTGATCCCAACAAAATACCCGTCCGGTGGCGAAAAACAATTAATTAAGATACTGACCAACCTCGAAGTTCCTGTGGGTGGTATACCAGCAGACATTGGTCTTTTGGTGCAAAACATTGGCTCCGCGTATGCGATTAAGCGTGCTATCTGCAATGCAGAACCGCTTTTAGAACGAGTAGTCACTCTGACCGGAAAAGCCTTTAAACAGCCGCAAAATGTTTGGGTGAGAATCGGCACGCCCGTGCAATCTCTGCTTGACGAGTTTGGTTATAAAGCCGATAAAAAGCACCACGCTTGATTATGGGTGGTCCTATGATGGGATTCACTCTACCGCACGCAAATGTGCCAATAACTAAAACATCAAACTGTATCTTGGCACCAACCTCCCGTGAGATTGACCCACGCCAAGATGAAATGGCGTGCATACGTTGCAGCCAATGTGCCGAAGCTTGCCCGGCCTCGCTGTTACCGCAACAGCTGCAATGGTACGCAAAATCACAAGAATTCGATAAATGTGAAGAACTAAACCTCAGAAGACTGTATAGAGTGCGGAGCCTGCGCCTTTGTTTGCCCAAGCGAAATCCCACTGGTTCAGTACTATCGCCAAGCAAAAGCTGAGATCCGGACTAGGACAAAAGAAGCCGAAGCAGCAGAGCGTGCAAGAGTGCGTTTTGAGGAGCGAAAAGCTCGCTTAGAGCGAGATAAAGCTGAGCGAGAAGATCGCTTTAAGAAAGCCGCCGACGATCGTCGTAAACAAATGGCGACCTCGAGCGGCGATGACGCGGTTGCCGCAGCCATTGCCAGAGTTAAAGCACAAAAAGCTCAACCTAAAGATGACGAGGTAAAACCAGCCGTGGCAGCGGCCATTGCTCGCGCTAAAGCCAAGCAAGCAGCGGCGAAATCCTCCGATGCCGCAGAGCCGGATAACAGTGAGATGGCGAAGTTAAGGGAAGAGCGTAAACGCCTCGCTCGAGAACGAAAAGCAAGCCAATCTGCTGTAGATAATGCCGCTCAATCTGATGATAAAAAATCAGCGGTTGCCGACGCTATTGCTCGTGCAAAAGCCCGCAAGGCACAACAAGCATCTGAAGCAGAAATAAAACTATCACAACCAGAACAAACCATAGACTCAGACCCGAAAAAAGCCGCAGTCTCTGCGGCAATTGCTCGTGCAAAAGCACGCAAAGCGCAGCAAGCAGATAAGCCTACGCCGCCTGCCGCGCCAAGCGAAACTCAGCCTGAATCGGACAACGAAGAATCGGTCAGTCATGACCCGAAAAAAGCGGCCGTTGCTGCGGCAATTGCCCGAGCAAAAGCACGCAAAGCGCAGCAAGCAGATAAGCCTACGCAACCTGCCGCGCCAAGCGAAACTCAGCCTGAATCGGATCACGCAGAATCGGTCAGTCATGACCCGAAAAAAGCCGCGGTTGCTGCAGCCGTTGCTCGTGCAAAAGCACGCAAAGCGCAGCAAGCAGATAAGCCTACGCAGCCTGCCGCGCCAAGCGAAACTCAGCCTGAATCGGACAACGAAGAATCGGTCAGTCATGACCCGAAAAAAGCCGCTGTTGCCGCAGCCGTTGCTCGTGCAAAGGCACGTAAAGCGCAGCAAGCAGATAAGCCTACGCAGCCTGCCGCGCCAAGCGAAACTCAGCCTGAATCGGACCACGCAGAATCGGTCAGTCATGACCCGAAAAAAGCCGCTGTTGCTGCAGCCGTTGCTCGTGCAAAAGCACGCAAAGCGCAGCAAGCAGATAAGCCTACGCAGCCTGCCGCGCCAAGCGAAACTCAGCCTGAATCCGGACGACGTAGAATCGGTCAGTAATGACCCGAAAAAAGCCGCTGTTGCTGCAGCAATTGCTCGTGCAAAGGCACGTAAGATTAAAAATGAACAACAAGACAAGGAGAACAACTAGTGGCGTTCTTTATTGCTAGCTCTCCACATGCACACAATCGCAAGCGCACCCCTGATCTCATGAAAGGCGTGGCACTGTGTGCACTACCTGGCTTACTCACTCAAAGCTACTTCTTTGGCTGGGGCACTATTATCCAATTGTGTTTAGCCCTTATCATAGGCTTAACACTTGAAGCATTGGTGATGCTACTTCGTAAGCGTTCTCCAAAGCGCGCGCTTAACGATTATAGTGCGCTGGTCACGGCGTGGTTATTAGCGATAGCAATCCCCCCCATGTCGCCATGGTGGGTAGTCACTATTGGTTTGATTTTTGCGATTATCATCGCGAAACATCTTTACGGTGGATTAGGGCAAAACCCATTTAACCCCGCGATGGTCGCCTATGTCGTGCTCCTTATTTCATTCCCTGTAGAAATGACCAGCTGGATTACTCCACTCTCTCTAAGCGGTGAGTCAATCACGTTCCAAGATACGTTTTCGCTGATCTTTCTGGCTTTGACGTAGATGGCTACTCATTACAGCAAATTAGAAGCCGGTATTGATGGCATTACGATGGCTACACCACTGGATGCGCTAAAAACTGGATTTAAAAACAGCTACACTGCGACGGAAATTTTTCAGCAACCGATCTTTTCGGGTTTAGCGGGTATCGGTTGGGAGTGGGTAAATCTGGCGTATTTGGCTGGCGGACTGGTACTGCTTAAGCTACGTATTATCCAATGGCATATCCCAGTCGCCTTTCTCAGTGCGTTGGTAATAATCAGTGGTTTGTTTGCTCTGGTCTTCCCTGGCGAGTCGGCTTCACCATTAATGCACCTATTATCCGGTGCCACAATGCTAGGGGCGTTTTTCATTGCCACGGATCCTGTTTCAGCATCAACAACGGTCAAGGGAAGATTGATATTCGGCGCGTTTATTGGTGCGATGGTGTTTGTTATACGTACCTGGGGTGGTTTTCCAGATGGCGTCGCTTTCGCGGTACTGCTTGCCAACATGTGCGTGCCGCTTATTGATTACTACACCAAACCTAGAACTTACGGACATTAATGACTATGTTAAATTCGATTCGTAAAAATGGGCTAACACTGGCAATCTTCGCTTGTGCCTCTAGATGTGTGGTCGCGTTGACTCAGTATCTCACAAAAGACCAAATTTTAGCGCAAGAACGAGCGCAATTGCAGGCAACGTTAAATGAAGTTATTCCACATGACCTGCATGATAACGAGCTTTATGCTTCTTGTACGCTAGTACGGGATCCCTTACTTGGCAGTGACGCTATGCAGCCACTTTATATCGCAACCAAAGCGGGCGTCCCTACTGCAATGGCAATCGAAAGCGTCGCACCAGATGGATACAATGGCGCCATTCGTATTATTGTTGGTATTGATACAAATGGGGTAATCTTAGGGTCCCGCGTGTTGGCACATCAAGAAACTCCTGGACTTGGTGATAAGATCGACTTAAGGATCACCAACTGGATATTGGGCTTCGCTGGAAAGCAAGTCACCCAAGACAATGAGTCCGAGTGGGCAGTACGTAAAGATGGCGGACAATTTGACTCCTTCACTGGAGCGACGATTACGCCACGAGCTGTGGTCAAAGCGATTAAAAACACAGTGAGTTTTGTCAATGCCAACCAAGCTCGTCTATTAACACAGCCACTAAACTGTGGAGATGAATCATGAGTACATCAAAACAACTCGCTAAAAACGGCTTATGGGATAACAACCCAGCGTTAGTTCAGCTGTTAGGCTTATGCCCCCTATTAGCGGTCTCTTCGACCATAACCAATGCGCTTGGTTTAGGGCTTGCTACTCTTGCGGTATTAGTCGGCTCTAACGTCACGGTCTCGCTCATACGCGATTATGTGCCAAAAGAAGTCAGAATCCCGGTTTTTGTCATGATTATTGCGGCGCTCGTAACCTGTGTACAGCTACTCATGAATGCCTACGCGTATGGATTGTACTTGTCACTTGGCATCTTCATCCCGCTGATCGTGACCAACTGCATCATCATTGGACGCGCCGAAGCTTTTGCTTCGAAAAATGAAGTTCTGCCAGCCGCACTTGACGGGCTATGGATGGGGCTCGGCATGACTGCGGTTCTGGTTGTTTTAGGCGCAATGCGCGAAATCATAGGTAACGGTACCTTGTTTGATGGTGCAGACTTACTTCTGGGTGACTGGGCGTTAGCACTTAGAATTCAATTATTCCAATTCGATAGCCAATTCTTGCTCGCCCTGCTGCCACCAGGAGCGTTCATCGGCGTGGGTTTTCTTATTGCCCTTAAAAACGTCATCGATCGTAAAATAGCAATGCGTCAACCGACACAAGAAAAGCCAACGATTGAACGAGCAAGAGTCACCAACTAATCGCGCTTAATAATGCCCCAATTTTTGGGGCATTATTGTAAAGACTATGGATATAATTCAGCGTATATGTATGATTCAAAATATATGTATGATTCAAATATATAGTACAGAGCGTTTATTCACCGGAAGAAAAAGTTAGCAAGTCATGAACAATATAAAAAGAAGAGAAATCCTAGAAAGGCTTCGTGAGAATAACCCTAAACCTGAAACAGAGCTCAACTGGAGTAGCCCTTTTGAATTACTGATCGCAGTACTGTTGTCAGCGCAAGCCACCGACGTCAGTGTAAATAAGGCGACTGACAAGCTCTACCCTATCGCTAACACACCAGAAACGATATTGGCTTTAGGTGTCGACGGAGTAAAAGAGTACATAAAGACGATTGGCTTATTTAATTCAAAAGCAGAAAACGTCATTAAAACCTGCCGCATATTGATTGAGCAGCATGGCAGTGTGGTTCCTGAGAATCGAGAGGCCTTAGAGGCTCTACCGGGCGTGGGACGTAAAACCGCAAACGTGGTACTCAACACCGCTTTTGGCTGGCCTACTATCGCCGTTGATACTCATATTTACCGCGTTTCAAATCGCACTAAGTTGGCAATGGGTAAAACCGTTGATGACGTCGAGACCAAACTATTAAAAGTCGTACCGAAAGAATTCAAACTAGATGTTCACCACTGGTTAATTCTACACGGTCGCTATACCTGTGTAGCTCGAAAGCCACGCTGTGGCAGCTGCATCATCGAAGATTTATGCGAATTTAAAGACAAAACCGACGTATAGACCAAACGATGCGACAAACCATCGTGTTTACATAAACAAGTAGTGGCTATACAAAGACAATTAAGGAGCAATGCATGTCAAACGGTCGTATTTTACATACTATGCTACGCGTAGGAGATCTGGATAAATCGATTTCTTTCTATAGCGATGTGATTGGAATGAACTTACTACGTAAAAATGAAAATACCGAGTATAAATACACACTCGCATTTTTAGGTTTTGGTGATGAGTCTGAAGGTTCCGTTATTGAGCTCACCTATAACTGGGGTGTGACTGAGTACGAACTAGGCTCTGCTTATGGACACATTGCCATTGGTGTTGATGATATCTACTCTACGTGTGATGCAATTAAAGCAGCAGGCGGCAATGTGACTCGTGAGCCGGGCCCTGTCAAAGGTGGCACAACTCAGATCGCGTTTGTGAAAGATCCTGATGGCTACATGATTGAACTGATTCAAAACAAGCAGGCAAGTGCTGGCTTAGAAGGCTAACTCACTTACCAATCCTAAGCGATAATCAAGGCGTACTTCTCAGTGCGCCTTATTTATATCCTATCACCTGCACACCCTGTATCGGACAATGGAGGGCGACGGTTAAACCTCCGTTCGACCAAAAGAAATGACGACTCGCTGGTTTTTTGCTTTACCAATTGGTGACGCATTATCTGCAATTGGGCGGCGCTTTCCATAACCTTGAACCTGAATTCGATCCTTTGGCAAACCAAGTGATTGGAAGTAATCTTGCAGTATTGTGGCTCGCTTCTCCGACAATCGCTGACTCTCACTCTTTGTTTCTGATGCATCTGTATAAGTAGACACTAAAACCAAATCGATATTTTGATTGTAGCGAACGTATTCGGCTATTTGTTGCAAGCGATGTTGAGATGTTTTGTTTAGCTGTTCACTATTGGCATCATAATGGAGAATCGTAAACGAGATATCTTCAAAACTATATGGCAATAGGTTGGCGATACAGTCACTAAAGACATTGTACTTGGCTTGAAACAACACAGAGGACAGTGACACTTCGATACGCTCATCACGACTCTGCCAATCTTGATAACTGAACGTGGGATAACGCCCTTTCTCTAGTTCACTGAGTAAGCTCCATGCCGCTTGTCCACCCACATAGCCGTTAAATTGTCGGAAAAACTGCAAATTAGAAATACGGTCAGCACTATCACCTGGACGCCATGGTGGTGGCATAGAAACCAAGCTGACATTTCGAGTTTCTCCCATTGAACGTAACATTTTTAGTTCAAAGTCGAGATTCATTTTCTTACCTGCTTTAGCGGTAAACTGTGCATCTCCAAAATTCGGGATCGGGTGCACCAACTGACATTCCAGAGGCGTGTTCATCACCATTTCCCATTGAGATTGAGTCGGCGTGGCCACATAGCGCTTTTCAATTGCCGCTTCAACCTGAGGCGCCAGTACGCAAGATAACAATGGCAAGGTGAATAAGGCTTTTAATTTCATAAAGATAAATAACTCGACTTTTACAGCATAGCGGCACGGGATTGCCGCTATGCTGTATATTAATTCTAACTCTGTTTTACATTGCAAAAATCTAGCCAGTTTCACTGATGCCGCGCTTAAGTGGCAAGTGCTGATTAAATTACGCACTACTTGCATATTTTTACAGTATTGATATGCGCACATTAGCATCAATTAAATACACATAATGGGCATTAGCATTACTGTTGTCGAATAGATTCAATAAATAGCGACTAATATTGGCTAAATTAAATGCAGTAGCAGGTATGTTATAGGCGAATAATCTGCAATAATGCAACCTTCGTCACCATTGATAAATCTAAAATGACTGTAGAAAACGAAGCTCTCACCTTAAAAAAGCGATTCCGTGGCTATTTTCCTGTAGTTGTCGATGTAGAGACGGCTGGATTTAACGCCAAGACCGATGCTTTACTCGAGATCTGTGCCATCACATTAAAAATGGACGATGCCGGGGATCTTATCCCTGCGAGTGTTTTACACTACCACATTGAACCATTCGAAGGCGCCAACCTTGAAAAAGAAGCGTTAGAGTTTATAGGTATTCGTGACCCTTTTAGTCCACTTCGTGGTGCGGTTTCCGAGCAAGAAGCGCTAAAAGAAATCTACAAAGTCATTCGTAAAGAACAGAAGCTGCATGATTGTAGCCGCGCCATCATGGTCGCGCATAATGCTAACTTCGATCATAGTTTTGTCAGTGCCGCGAATGAACGTTCAAAATTAAAACGTGTCCCTTTTCACCCTTTTGCAACGTTTGATACCGCTACCTTAAGTGGTCTTGCTTTCGGTCAAACCGTTTTGGCGAAAGCTTGCAAAACAGCAGGGATGGAATTTGATAATAAAGAAGCCCACTCGGCACTCTACGATACTCAGAAAACCGCTGAGCTATTTTGCCGAATCGTTAACAAGTGGAAAGCACTAGGTGGCTGGCCGCTTATTGACGATGATAAACAATAATACAAACACAACTTTTAGAGTTTAATATGAATCCTGTTGTTATTTCCGTTTGCATCATGCTGCTGCTAGCACTAATGCGCGTCAACGTTGTCGTTGCGTTGACATTTAGTGCCATTGTTGGCGGTGTCGTTTCTGGTATGTCACTCACCGATGCGGTCAGTGCCTTTGAAGGCGGTTTGGGTGGCGGTGCCACCATCGCACTTAGCTACGCTATGCTTGGGACCTTTGCGGTTGCCATCTCAAAATCAGGCGTAACTGATCTATTAGCACAAAGCGTCATTAAAAGAATCCATGGTAAAGAAAATGCGGCTTCCGCTACTGGTTTAAAATATGTGGTGCTAATAGCCCTTATTTTAGTAACCGTATCGTCGCAAAATATCGTTCCTGTGCATATCGCCTTCATTCCAATTTTGATTCCACCTTTGTTGGGCGTGTTTGCTAAAATGAAACTTGACCGACGCCTTATTGCTTGTGTACTGACTTTTGGATTGGTCACGCCATACATGATCCTTCCTGTTGGATTTGGTGGGATCTTCTTAAACAATATTCTTTTGAAAAACTTGCATGACAATGGGCTTGAATCAATCACCGCTGCCCAAGTGCCGATGGCGATGGTTCTTCCTGCTATCGGGATGATTACTGGTTTGCTTGCCGCGGTGTTCTTTAGCTACCGTAAGCCTCGCCAATATCAAGAAACCGAGCTTACTCATGTGGATCCAGAACCTACACATATCAACAAGAAAAACATCTATGTTGCCTTGATTGGTATTGTCATGGCACTCGCGGTACAGCTCACGTCAGGATCAATGATTATTGGTGCGCTTGCTGGCTTCATGGTGTTCACTTTTGGTGGTGTAATTGCTTGGAAGGAAACACAAGATGTGTTTACAAAAGGCGTGCACATGATGGCAATGATCGGCTTTATTATGATTGCCGCTGCAGGCTTCGCCGCGGTCATGAAGCAAACCTAGTGGTGTTGAGTCTCTAGTAGAAGCGCTATCAACGAGCATTGGCGATAACAAGCCACTCGCGGCGCTACTTATGCTAATTGTTGGACTACTCGTCACAATGGGCATTGGTTCTTCATTCTCAACCATTCCAATCCTCGCAACGATTTATGTTCCGCTGGCGTTAGCATTTGGTTTCTCACCAATGGCAACAGTAGCGCTGGTCGGTACAGCTGCCGCACTAGGTGATGCAGGCTCGCCAGCATCGGACTCAACCTTAGGTCCAACATCGGGTCTAAATGCTGATGGCCAACACGAACATATTTGGGAAACGGTTGTTCCTACCTTTATTCACTACAACATTCCACTCATCATCTTTGGATGGATTGCGGCAATGGTGCTCTAAATGCAATGAGCGTGTGTGCAATCTAGACATGGGCACACCATTGTCTATCCGCACATAATGCAATAAAAAAGGCTTGGTCAATGACCAAGCCTTTTTACTATTTACCTTAAACATATTAAGTCTAAGACAAACTATAGATTACTCTGAATCACCAGCGTTGCGCGCGGCAGCTTCTTTAATTAAAGGTTGAAGCTCGCCCTTCTGGAACATTTCCATGATGATGTCACAACCACCAACTAACTCACCTTCAACCCATAATTGTGGGAATGTTGGCCATTGCGCGTAACTCGGCAATTCTGCGCGGATATCTGGGTTTTGCAGAATATCAACATAAGCAAACTTCTCACCACAACCCATTAGAGCTTGTGCTGCCTGTGAAGAAAAACCACAGCTTGGTAGTTTTGGTGAACCTTTCATGTAAAGAAGGATCGTGTTTTCTTCAATTTGCTGTTTGATTTTATCGATAGTTTCCATTGCTTCCTCGAAATACTAGTACTGCGGATGTGTTCACATTCTAGCGAATCGGCGCAGAATAAAAAGCACAATAATTATAAGGTTATAATGGCGTTCACAATTGTTAAGCTTGTGCCGCAAATTTTGGCGTTAAAAGAGGATTTCGAGCCTATTGACCCCGGTCACAATGCAAGAAAATCAGACATAACTCTTTTAATAAAGTAAAAACTTGCTAAAATAACAATCAGTCAGTCAATACCTTGACTCATATATAAAATAAATTGGAAGCAATCATAGGGTTAGCCCCTTACTACACTCAATGGAGAAGCGAGCAATGGCATTTGAATTACCAGCACTTCCGTACGCGAAAGACGCACTAGAACCACATATCTCAGCAGAGACTCTGGATTTCCACCACGGTAAACACCACAACACATATGTTGTTAAGCTTAATGGCCTTGTTCCTGGTACTGAGTTTGAAGGCAAAACACTAGAAGAAGTGGTTAAGACCTCTACTGGCGGTATCTTCAACAACGCTGCACAGATCTGGAACCACACATTCTACTGGCACTGTCTTGCTCCAAACGCAGGTGGTGAACCAACTGGTGCGGTTGCAGACGCAATCAACGCTGCATTCGGTTCTTTTGAAGAGTTCAAAGCTAAGTTCACAGATTCTGCGATCAACAACTTTGGTTCTTCATGGACATGGTTGGTGAAAAAAGCAGATGGCACGCTAGACATCGTAAACACGTCAAATGCTGCTACTCCGCTAACTGAAGACGGCGTGACACCACTATTGACGGTTGATTTGTGGGAACACGCTTACTACATCGACTACCGCAATGTTCGTCCTGACTACATGAACGGTTTCTGGGCACTTGTTAACTGGTCATTCGTTGAGAAAAACCTAGCTCAATAAGCGAGTATTTCCAACTAATGATATTAAGCCTGCTTTCGCAGGCTTTTTTGTGTCTTTAAGTAAGAAAACATTAACTTAGATAATAAAATACTAAAGTGCCCCCTCGACTCGCCGATAACTCTATTGACCATCGAGGATACTATGCAAATTCATACGTTAGACCAAGCACACTTAATCAACGAATTACAATGTGGAACATCACTTAGTCGTGCTGTTGTACAAGGTCGACGTGCCGATTTTGCTTTGCTGCTTTCTATGCTCAGCAATGACTCCCGAGAAACATCCGTGATCGAAGATGTTGACTCTGCCATTACCGATGAAGCGGTACTAAAGAAAAGATTTGATGTCCCTACCGCACAAAAGCTATCCGGAAGCCTGGACGACTATGATAACTCGGCTGCCATTGCTCATCAATTTCATCAAGGTGGTCTCGCCAGCGCCAAACTGCGCCATTATAGTTCCCCTGAACCACTAAGCTTCCAACCAACGCATACACAAGGCTTAACCGAAGAGGTATACCAAAACCTGTCCGGGCACACGCGCAGACAACTTACCCATGGCGCTCCTCATCAGCAACAAGTTGATGTGCTGTACAACACACTATCCACCGCCTACCGCAAAGATCAAATCTCCGTTCGCTTATAACCCTTTAAAAAATATGGATAACTACTGCAACACTCAACATTAGTACACTACGCAATGTGATTTGCTGCAAATTTAACCAAATTAAACCGTACGCATATACAAAACCTTGACGATATTCACAACTCACGCACAGTTTATATACCAAGTTATTAAATCACTGACCTCGCCAATTTGGGCTAACCGAAACCAATTTTCGGAGATTCTATGATCATTAAAGACTCGGTAGTACTGATTACCTCTGCTTGGTACTCACATTAGGTGCGATGCTAGCGATTCATTTTTCTCGTTTGGGAGCCCATGTCTTTCTGTGTGACACCGATGCTTCCAAGCTGCACAGTACCTATGTCCGCTGCAAAGATATGACACATCAAGTCGAAAAAGTCTTAATTAGTGACATTTCAATGCCTAATATCGAGCAGCTATTTAATGCTGTTGAACAGAAGTCAGGAAAGGTACCTGACGTACTCGTCAATCATTGGCTTTCACTACCAAGACAGTCTTTAACTGATACTATTTCTGGGCGACAGTTCATTACTCAATTCTCATTACTCGCATCCAGTTTATTTATGTTTGGACAAGTCGCCGCAGAAAGAATGTCTCAAGGACAGTCCGGTGTGATTGTGAATGTCGTCGCCCAAGAACCTAATCAGAACCTAAGCGATTTAGACAACACTATGTCAATGGTTTCTGGGTTTACTAAGAGTTGGGCGAAAGAACTCGAACCTCATAATGTACGCGTGGGTGGCGTCATTCCCATGAAAAGCCATAACTTTAATATTTCTGGGCATTGGGCAGAAATACAAGATGAGCTCACCCGCACCACCGAGTACATCGTCACCAACGATTACTTCAGCGGGAGAGTCGTCAGCACCGAGGCTTAGCCACCATTAAAGCCTTATCACGCCAAAGCTTAATCAGCACCGAAAAGGTGCGCCGCAACAATATCGAAGCCCCTTCCAACCAATAAAAAAAGGCCCCTCTTCTTACGAAGAGGGGCCTTTATCTTTTCCCGATGTTGCTTATTTTGATGCAGTATCCGTGCTAGCGAAAACTACGTTCGAAATTAAGCTTCAGCTTTTTGTTTCTTTGCTTTTGCTACAGGTTTAGCCGCCACTTGGTCTTCTGTTTTTTTAATAACAGTCGTACCTTCGAAGGTTTCGCCTTCAACAAATGCTTTACCGTAGTAAGAAGCCGTTAGTACTTCTTTCAACTCACTGATTAGTGGGTAACGTGGGTTAGCACCTGTACATTGGTCATCGAACGCTTCAACAGATAGTTGGTCTAGTTTCGCTAGGAAATCTGCTTCTGGTACACCAGCAGCTTGAATAGATAGCGGGATATCTAGAGCAATTTTCAGTTCTTCCAACCATGCTAGTAGACGTTCAATCTTCTGAGCAGTACGGTCACCAACTTGGCTTAGACCTAGGTGGTCTGCCACTTCAGCGTAACGACGACGAGCTTGTGGGCTAGCGTACTGAGAGAATGCCGTTTGCTTAGTTGGGTTATCGTTCGCGTTGTAACGTACAACGTTAGAGATAAGCAGTGCGTTAGCTAAACCGTGCGGTACGTGGAACTCTGCACCCACTTTGTGAGCCATAGAGTGACATACACCTAGGAAAGCGTTCGCAAACGCAATACCAGCGATAGTTGCCGCGTTATGTACTTTCTCACGAGCGATTGGGTCAGCTGCACCGTTTGCGTAGCTTGATGGTAGGTATTCCTTAAGCATCTTAAGTGCTTGAAGAGCTTGACCATCTGAGTATTCGTTCGCTAGAACAGACACGTAAGCTTCTAGAGCGTGAGTCACTGCATCGTAACCACCAAATGCTGTTAGAGACTTAGGCATGTTCATCACTAGGTTCGCATCAACGATAGCCATGTTTGGCGTTAGCTCGTAATCCGCTAGTGGGTACTTAGCCCCTGTTTTGTCGTCAGTAACAACGGCAAATGGCGTTACTTCAGAACCTGTACCAGACGTTGTTGTGATACATACTAGTTCAGCTTTTTCACCCATTTTAGGGAACTTGTAGATACGTTTACGGATGTCCATAAAGCGCATTGCGAGTTCTTCGAAGTGAGTTTCTGGGTGCTCGTACATTACCCACATGATCTTCGCAGCATCCATTGGAGAACCGCCACCTAGTGCTAGGATAACGTCAGGTTGGAAGCTCTTCATTGCTTCAGCACCTTTCTCAACAACAGATAGTGTTGGATCCGCTTCTACATCAAAGAACGTTTGAACTTCAATGCCTTGAGCTTTAAGTAGCTTAACGATTTCGTCTGCGTAACCGTTATTGAATAGGAAACGGTCAGTGACTAGGAATGCACGTTTCTTACCTTCTAGATCGCTCATTGCGATTGGAAGGCTACCACGACGGAAGTAGATTGACTTAGGTAGTTTGTGCCACAACATATTTTCAGCTCGCTTCGCTACAGTTTTCTTGTTGATAAGGTGCTTAGGACCTACGTTCTCAGAGATAGAGTTACCACCCCATGAACCACAACCAAGAGTAAGAGAAGGTGCTACGTTAAAGTTGTAAAGGTCACCGATACCACCGTGAGTAGTTGGGATGTTTACAAGAATACGTGCAGTCTTCATCTTGTCACCGAAGTAACGAATACGGTCTGCGTTAGTGTCTTGGTTAGTGTAAAGACCAGATGTGTGGCCGATACCGCCAATTTCTACCATAGTCACAGCTTGTGCTACTGCGTTTTCAAAAGAAGACGCACGGAACATACCTAGCGTTGGAGACAGTTTTTCGTGAGCAAACTCGTCATCGTAAGATACTTCGCCAATGCCTTCACCAACAAGAATCTTAGTATCTGCAGGAACGCTAACGCCAGCCATTTCAGCAATCGCCGTTGCAGGTTGACCTACAATCTTCGCGTTTAGGTTGCCATCGATAAGCAGTACTTTACGAACTTTGTCCGCATCAGTTTTACTTAGTACGTGAGCTTTGTGAGTAGCAAAACGCTCTTTCACTTCGTCATAGACTTCGTCCATTACGATAACTGCTTGCTCAGAAGCACAAACTACGCCGTTATCAAATGTCTTAGACATAAGAACAGAAGCAACAGCACGCTTGATGTCAGCCGTTTCGTCGATAACAACAGGAACGTTACCTGCACCAACACCGATTGCTGGTTTACCAGAAGAGTATGCTGCTTTAACCATGCCTGGACCACCAGTTGCAAGGATAAGTGCGATGCCATCATGCTTCATTAGCGCGTTAGAAAGCTCAACTGAAGGCTGGTCAATCCAACCAATGATGTCTTTTGGAGCACCCGCTGCTACTGCTGCGTCTAGTACTAGCTTAGCCGCATCATTTGTTGAGTTCTTAGCGCGTGGGTGTGGTGAGAAGATGATGCCGTTACGAGTCTTCAAAGAGATAAGAGATTTGAAGATAGCCGTTGACGTTGGGTTCGTTGTTGGAACGATACCACAGATGATACCAACAGGTTCAGCGATAGTCATTGTGCCGAATTCTTCGTTCTCTTCAAGAATGCCACATGTCTTTTCATCTTTGTATTTGTTGTAGATAAACTCAGAAGCAAAGTGGTTTTTAATTACTTTGTCTTCAACAATACCCATGCCAGATTCTGCTACAGCTTGTTGAGCTAGAGGGATACGCGCTTGGTTCGCCGCTAGTGATGCTGCGCGAAAGATTGCGTCAACTTTCTCTTGAGAGTAAGTTGCGAACTCTTTTTGTGCTGCTTCAACACGTGCTACTAGCGCATCTAGTTCAGCCAAATTAGTTACAGGCATAATGAATCTCCTAAAAATAAAAATATAAAATTAAAAACTTTTTAGTAAGTTAGCTGGTTTGACTAATGAATCACTCATCGTTAGCTCAACTCGACTTAGTAAATTGCTTTCATGGCTGAGTATAATATTTCACGACGTGAAAAAATTGACTCAGATCAGTTCTGAAAAGTAATTTACCTACTTAGTAGTAACCATTAAGTATAACCAGACGTAACTACCTGTTTTACAACAAAATAAACCACAAAAACAGAGCGATTAAAAAAGTAGCAATCAGACAACTTTTTTAAAAGTTCTTCGTAAAAATGTAAAAAAGTTTCATTTTCGTACGATTTTTCCAAGTAAACCACTCGATCCGTGCTACAGATAGTATATACACACCAAGCACTCCATTCATCACATATTGATTTTTTATTAAAATTTGAGCTTTCCTTAACACTTTTCCAACACCTCCATCCTGAACCAGCCTAAAAATAGACATAAATCTTCACAAGTATTCATAACTTATACGCAGCAGAAATGAATACGATTGTTGCCGTTTTTTTATGCGATCTGTTAGTTTTTTTCATTCGCCAAAAAGCATATCTTGACGTACATTAGCGCGTGCTGAATTGGTGCTGAGTCAAGCGCTAGGTTTAAATCTCTTTCGTCGAAGAACATCCACATGAATAACATCGAACTTGCTATCTACTTACAGTTTTTCCTTGGCCTTGTCGCTGCGGTTAACCCTGTTGGCATCATGCCTGTTTTTGTCTCTCTTTCAGGGCATATGTCGCCAGAAGACAAAAATAAAACCGCGGCTACAGCAAATATTGCCGTGGCGATTATCCTCATTGTTTCTCTACTCGCGGGACAAGTGCTGCTGGATATGTTCAGCATTTCACTCGATTCATTTCGAGTCGCTGGCGGCCTACTATTACTCAGCATTGCATTTTCGATGATGTCGGGGAAATTAGGGGAAGATAAACAGAACAAGCAAGAAAAGTCTGAGTATGTGAGTAAAGAGCAGATCGGCGTTGTGCCACTAGCAATGCCATTGATGGCTTGCCCTGGTGCAATCAGCTCCACCATTGTTTACGGCTCTCGCTACCCAAACATGCTAGAGACTGTCGGCATCATTATAACCATTGCTCTATTTGCACTCTGTTCATGGCTATTATTTCGTTCGGCTCCTTTAATTGTACGCTTCTTAGGCCAGACTGGTATCAACGTCATCACTCGTATCATGGGCTTGATCCTTGGCGCTCTTGGCATCGAGTTTATGGCAAATGGTCTACGTGCTCTTTTCCCTGGGTTAGCCTAATCAAAATGGCTCACTAATTACTCCCGATTGGTGAGCCAAATACCCTTTACTGTCAGAGCGGTATATAATAGTAAGTAATCTTTTCAGCCTGTTACACAGCTAATGACCGACCATAAATTCAAACACAAGCTCTACATCATCATATTTGGTACCCATACTAAAGCAGGGTGGGCATTTGATGTCGCCCTGATCATTGCCATTTTGATGTCGCTTACCGTATTAGTCGTGCACTCCCTTCCTAACGTTGCGGTAGAATGGGGAGGAACATTAGAAAAATTAGAGTATGCTTTTACGGCTCTTTTTACTATTGAATACCTATTAAGACTCTATTGCTCCCCGAAACCGAAAGCTTATGCCAAAAGTTTCTATGGCGTCGTAGACCTACTCTCCATCTTACCCACGTATCTCGCGTTGCTATTCCCTAGTGCTTCCTTCATGGGCGTATTACGTTTACTTCGTGTCATGCGTATTTTCCGAGTCCTGAAACTGGTTCGCTACCTCAAAGATTCCAATATTTTATTGCGCTCACTTTTAATGGCGAAACGCAAGATATTGGTCTTTTTAGCTGTGTCGCCATCCTAGTCACCATTTTTGGCTCATTGATTTTTGTCATTGAAGGTCCTGAAAATGGTTTTACCAGCATACCGCAAAGTATCTACTGGGCCATTGTGACCATCACTACCGTCGGCTACGGCGACTTAGTACCCGCTACCCCATTGGGTAAAGCCATCGCATCACTCACGATGCTACTTGGTTATTCTATTCTTGCCGTCCCGACTGGTATAATTACGGCGGAGCTCAATAACGAAATGCACGCGCATCGAAACCTTGTTAAGTGTCCTAACTGTTCACAGTCAGGCCATGAAAGCGACGCGTTGTTTTGCAAACACTGTGGCAGTGAACTCGCAGAGCCTGATAAACGGATCATTAATCCTGATGAGTAATGCGTTGCTTTCTAAATTATGAGCATAAAAAAAGCGCCGTAAGGCGCTTTTTTTATGCGTAATGTGTATCCGATAGAGATTATCGTTGAGATAGGATAATACGCAGTGTACGTCTTAGAGGCTCAGCCGCTCCCCATAACAGTTGGTCACCCACTGTGAACGCGTTTAAGAAATCATTACCCATTGCCATCTTACGAAGACGACCAACAGGAATAGACATCGTCCCTGTTACTTTCGCTGGCGTTAACTCTTGAGCCGTAATATCGCGCTCATTTGGAATGACTTTAACCCAATCGTTATGAGTAGCGATAATCTCTTCAACTTCATCCATTGGGACATCTTGCTTGAGTTTGATCGTCAATGCTTGCGCGTGACAGCGCATCGCACCGATTCGCACGCACGTACCATCAATGGCGACCGGATTATCTTGCAAACCTAAGATTTTGTTCGCTTCAACACCTGCTTTCCATTCCTCTTTGCTCTGTCCATTTTCACGTTTCACATCAATCCATGGGATTAATGAACCAGCAAGCGGCACACCAAACTGATCTGTTGGGAATGAAGAAGAACGAATGGTGTCAGCCACTTTGCGGTCAATATCTAAAATAGAGCTTGCAGGGTTAGCCAGTTCAGAAGTCACGGCGTCATTAACAACACCCATTTGACCAATCAACTCGCGCATGTTCTTTGCACCTGCGCCAGAAGCGGCTTGATAGGTCATGGCACTCGTCCACTCAACTAGGCCCTTCTCAAATAGCCCACCAAGACCTAGCAGCATCAGACTTACGGTACAGTTACCGCCCACGAAAGTGTTCAAACCTTTATGGATGCCTTCTTGAATTTGTGTCAAGTTAACTGGATCTAAGGTGATAATAGCGTCGCTTTCCATACGAAGTGTTGAAGCGGCATCAATCCAGTAGCCTTTCCAACCTACCTGCTTAAGCGCAGGGTATACTTTTTCAGTGTAGCTACCGCCTTGGCAGGTAATGATAGCGTCAAGCTGTTTGAGGCTATCAATATTATAGGCATCTTGAAGTAGTCCTGCATCCTTACCGAAATTAGGCGCAGGGATACCAATTTGAGAAGTGCTGTAAAATACTGGTTCGATTACATCAAAGTCTTTTTCTTCGACCATGCGCTGCATCAATACCGATCCAACCATGCCACGCCAACCAACTAAACCAACTCTCATCCAATTACTCTCCATGTGATATTTAAAATGCTTCCCCCATCTATAAAATTTTCGAGACAAGAAAACAAGCGCAATTTCAAATATCCGAGTAATTTTTTAACAAACCCAACCAGTTTACTGTCGATTCTATAAAAATTACTGCGATGTTAGCAAAATCGACGGTCAACGTATGAGCGGGCTAGCGGCTCTGCGTTTAAGAATCTAAACTTATATTCTTCTTCTGTTGTGCCTTTTTGCCTAGGAAATAACCCAAGCCCAACGGTGCAAAGAAAATAACTAATATGAATAAAATAAAATAGAGAATCGTACTCTTAATCAACTGAATTAACTTATCGACGGCAAGCGTGACGACATCTTGAGAGATCTTATCTAAATCGTCGGCAAACAGGCGACGCTCAGTATTAACCAATACCGCTAACTCTTTACGTTCGCGTTCGACCATTTTTATCAATTCATCCCTTTCTCGAGCCACCATCATGTCTAGCGCTTGGCGCTCTGCACTTAGCTGCGTCAGCTTATCTTGGGTCTTAGCATCGAAATCATTTAATAAGGGCTGAAGTTCAATCGCCATCTTCTGCGCGAGATCTTGCATATACTCTGGGTTATTGCTCACAAAATCCTGAAACGCATCCGCACTCATCTGGAAACTTTGTAATGCACCACGAATATCATTGCCGCTCACATTGCTGTTTAGGGCAATCAGTTGCGCTTTCCACGTCATTAGCTTAGGTGTTTGCTCAGACATCAGCGCCAGCCTATCTGACACATCGGCTAATGCCTCCGGCATAGTACCCAACGTTGAAGCCACTTCACTTTCGTCAATACCTTGTGCTTTAAGCCATTCACGATACGCTCGGTGTTCTGGCAAAAGTCAGATTCTCAAAGGGATGCAAGCGAGCAAATTTCTCAACAAATGTTTTACTCGTTTGATAACTGTCGCCCTTAAACAATGATTGAGCTAGCTGATCAATATTTTTGCTAAGCGCTTGTGATGTGGCCTTGGCATCCTGGCTGGCAAAAAGCGACTGACCTTCACCATAGGTAAAAAAGTTCGCCATCTGCGTGGTAAATACCCAAGAGTCAATTAAACCCGCGGTTGGCGATACTTGAAATGCTGCCTGTTGCAACCCTTCTTCCGCGTGTATTTTCCATAAGAGAACATAAGACTGGTTAATCACGTCAGATTCTGGGTACAAGGTGGTTAAGGTATCGGCGGTGGTCTCTACTTGGGTGAAAAACTCGCGACTGTACTCTCGAGTCATCAGCCTCATATTAAGCTCTTGCTTAGTTAACGGTGTGGTTTGACTGTCTAACTTCACTTCTAAAAGTGAGCATCCCGCTAACAAAACAAGCGTGATATAAAGCCCTACATTGCGAATAAGCCGCACAATGTCCATGAATCAACCTCAACAATAAAACATATATAAAAGAGAATGAATTATAACTCAGCACCGTCAGATTGACGTTAGCTATTGATACTTATAGTCGATTATTTGAGTATTGCGACGACATTATTATGATTGTTCTCGCTTAATGTAAGCTTCTGCTGACTCGACCGCTCGACTGAGTTTTTCGGATAATGTTTCGATGAGTTCGTTTGGGACCACCTCCGCTTGCTTAAGCTTTTTCTCAACCTCTGACGATACTTGATGCAAAGCCCCTGCATAGATACTCCCGGAGACACCTTTTAGGGTATGAGCAATGCGTGTTGCAGACTCGTGGTCCTTATCTAAGAGCGCTTGTAACCGTTTAACGTCATCACGGTGCTCACTAATAAATACCTCTAGAAGCATCAAGACTGACTCTTTATCACCATCTAATGTATTCAACATCATGGCAAAATTGATAACGGCAGTATTTACAATTTCTTCCGACGTCGCTTTATTCAATGCTTGTTCTGTTAATGCTTCCGTTGCTACTTGTTCAGCTCTTAGCGTTTCAGGCGCTACCAATTCGTTATCACTTTCAGTAAATGACGTAGAATTACTGTCGGTCTCAGACGTACACTCTGCTGTCGTGCTATTGTTCTTAGCACGAGTCACATCGTGGCCATTAGAAACCTCGCTCAATAGTGCGGTATCGTGAGTCGCCGCTTTAGGTGTGAGAGCTTCAGGTATGAGGGCTTTACTGCTTCCTTCAACATGCCCACTTAAAGGCTCCTTAACCGTACGCTCTTCAGCAAGCGATTCACTTCCACCTCGCTTACTAGATCGTAAGCTTAATAAGTCTAACTTTCCAATCCTCACCATCCTGGCGCTAATAAACACTAAGATCAGCAACGCCAACAAACTCGAGACCGATATAATGACTAACTGGTGGCCTAAATACGTCTCTGATTGCAGTCTTCGCTGAGCCAACTCATTCACTACAGGGTGATTCACAACACGGTCAAGCAAAAATGCTGTATTCGCAGACTGAGCCAATAATACCGAAGCCTTCGAGTTTAATAACAACAAAGCTTGTTGATCCTGAAGGGGAAGCTTGTAAGCACTTTGCTGGATGCTTTCCAACTTCAGATACACCTGACGCGCTTCCATGGCATCGTTAAATAGAGTTTCTAATACAATAGAAGACAATTTATGGCTAAGACGTTGCCCTTCCGGTGTGAGTGCTGGTAGTCCTACACTCATATT
Organism: Vibrio sp. GJ43-1; assembly: GCF_055808835.1. Classification (NCBI taxonomy): domain Bacteria; kingdom Pseudomonadati; phylum Pseudomonadota; class Gammaproteobacteria; order Vibrionales; family Vibrionaceae; genus Vibrio; species Vibrio sp. GJ43-1. Next base: position 2,673,178 of record NZ_CM147884.1, read on the forward strand.
GGAGACAAACGCCTGAAGGCGTGTCTCATCATGAGAAAGCTGCTCCGATTGTTCGACAAATCGCTCTAGAAGATAAACCATATGAGTGAAATCTGACGACATATCAGATTGCGTTAACGCCTTTAACTGCATGGTCTGTGCGTAAATTATCTGCAGGTCTAATTCAATCTGTTGAGTCACTTTAGAGCGATAGGGTTGGGGAATAAATAGAACTTGGCGAAGTTTGTCGATACTAATGGATATTTCATCCACTAACTTCGTTGCTTGGTCTTCTTTAAACGATACTCGAAGCACCACTGCGACAACAATGGCCCACACGAACAACGTAAAAATAGTGGCACGAAATAAAGACTTACGATATTTCAACAACGACAGCCCTTCCTTGGTATGACGAAGACTAAAAGCGCTACCTAAACGTAACGCTTTATAAAGACAATGTTAGGACGTTAACGATTACGACTCAACTGGTCTCGCAAATTAGGTGGTGTGCCTTTGATGGTCAATGTGTCTGTTTCAGGATCATAAAAGACGCGCTCACCTAATAACAAGCTATCAAAGCTGAGATTCAAACCACCGCCCGCACCAACAAACTTAGTGAGTTTACGCACCGTTGAGCGATCGGCAGGAAAACTTTCTTCCAATTCATAGCCCTGCTCTTGCGTGTAATCAAGAAATGAAGAGCCCTCATTGGCAGGTAGCTCTCCAGACAGTTCTCGAACCTGAACCTCATCACCCGTTTTAAGCTGTTCGTTACAGTACTCGTAAACTTGCTTTTTATAACTAACGGTCTCTTCTTTATCAAGTTGCGCATCAGCACAGAAGTCTTCCACCGCCTGCATCAAAATTGTATTTTGCTGTTTGGTATCTAATCCAACTTCAGCCTGCAGGAAATCTAAGAAGAAATCAGCAACCTTACGACCGACTCGACCCTTAATGTACGTCAAATAACGATTCGAGTTTTTATCAACGTCATAGCTGGTCAAATCGATACGAGCAACGATATCCATTTTACCGATATCTAAATAATCAATAGCGCCAATGTTCAAACCTTCGGTGATTTGCAAGCTGTTATACGACGGTAATAAACCAATGAACAAGTACTCAGTAGCAAGCGACTGATATTGTGCCATTACTAATGTGCCTAGGCATCCGCAAAGGGGTACTTGGCAAGCTCGGTTTTAAGACGTTGGGCGCTATCTTGAGAGAACGAATAAAAATCTTTCTCACCATTTTTTAGCTCGTTAAGCCATACCTGAAAATCACTGTCATTTTTAAATGCACCAAAGCCCTTACCCGCCTTTGCATTAAAGACTCGATGCAGTTCAGCCACAAGGTTTTCTGTTGCGCTATCATTAGGAAGTAGTTCATCGCGATAGTGGACGGTTAGCTCTTCCTGCTCATTTATCGCTAACTGGTGTAAAATAACGTTAGATAGGTTCAAACTCATAGTGAAATTATTATCGTTGCTGTTTCGTTTGTGATGCAGAGTAGGGTATCATAAGCCGCTTTCATTATCATTAGCAGAGTCTTTATGCCAATTACATCGAAATATACCGACCAACAAGTAGAACAAATTTTAACCGAAATCGCAGCAGTGCTTGACAAACACGGCGCTGGCGCCGAACTTTCACTAATGATTGCAGGAAATATCGCAACCAATGTCTTAAATAACGATGTTGCGCCTTCACAACGAGCAGCAATTGCGGAAAAATTCTCTAAAGCTCTGATTTCTTCTGTAGAAGCGTGAGAACAATACTAATTTAGGCACGGAATCAATAACGGCAAATGGTAGATAGCGGAAATTCATACGGTGAGCGCGTCTCCCGACTCGTAGGTTGGGGACACTGGTTCGCGTTCTTCAATATCATTGCAGCGATGCTAGTAGGTACTCGCTATATTTCCGCGTCTCCGTGGCCGGACACCCTATTTGGTCAGATTTATCTTCTGACCTCATGGGTTGGTCACTTTGGGTTTCTCGTATTTGCACTCTATTTGCTCATACTGTTCCCGCTGACGTTTATTATTCCATCTCGAAAACTGTTCCGGTTAATTGCCGTTTGTTTTGCCACTTTCGGCTTAACGGTTCTGCTCATTGATACTCAAGCTTATCAAACCATCAATCTACACTTGTCTCCCGTAGTTTGGGAGCTGTTGTTTGGCGATGAAAGTAGTCCTGTCAGTAGCGACCTACAGCACCTATTTATTGTGTTACCCCCTATTTTCCTCGCGCAACTTGCGCTGTCGGAATGGGTATGGCGTAAACAACGCAAACTATCGCACACTCACATCGGTCGCCCTATTTCGGCGCTGTTTTTCCTATGCTTTATATCTAGTCATTTGATTTTCATTTGGGCAGATGCCTATTTTTACAATCCAATTACTGTGCAAAAGGCAAACTTCCCACTTTCTTATCCTATGACTGCCAAGTCATTTATGGAAAAGCATGGCCTGCTTGATCGCGAAGAGTACTTACAAAAATTAAAAGATAATGAAGGTTCGGTCGATCTCGTCTCTTACCCACTGTCTGAAATTGAGTTCAACCGCCGCTCTGAAAACCTCAATGTGCTGATCGTTAGTATCAATAATTTACGAAGTGACATGTTGTCGCCGGACGTGATGCCTGTTAGCTATGGTTTTTCGCTAAATAACCAAAACTTCTTGAATCATTACAGCTCAAGTAACGACGATTTTGGTGTGTTTGGCCTAATGTATGGTATTCCAACCAGCTATGCGAGTAGCATTAAATCGCAAGGTACGCCGCCGTTATTTTTATCGACACTGCGAAAACAAGGGTATGCCTTTAAGCTCTTTAGCGGTGACAACTTCGAAGATGACCTTTACCGAGATACCATTTTTAGGAATTACCCGTGGGTTGATATATCGAAAAATACCGATAGCACCCCCTCGGAAATCCCCATCAGTGATAACGCAGCAATTGAACGCTGGCAACAATCCCTTATTAGCGATGGAAGTGAGCCTTGGTTTAGTTATATAGAACTGACTACGGTTGATAGTTTTGACAACTATCAACCCGTGAAAGCAAACCTTTCACCTGAGCAACAATTCATTGCCGCCTATTCGGCCGCTGCAAGCGCTGCCGATTTTGAATTCGGAAAAATACTGCAAACACTTGTCGACCAAAAGTTGCTGGACAATACCATTGTAATTCTCACCTCCAACCATGGTACAGAATTTAATGAAACAAAAAGCCGCAGTTGGGGTTCAAATACTAATTACAGCCAATACCAATTAAAGGTTCCTTTAGTGATACATTGGCCTGGTAAGTTGGCGGCGGATTATACTCATATAACTAGCCACCTCGATGTCCCCGTTACCATCATGCAGGATTTAAGTGGTGTTTCGACCAACGCTAAAAACTACAGCAGTGGACGTAACCTGTTTGATGAAAGAAAGCGCAAGTGGATCATTGCAGGAGATACAAAAGAGCTGGCGTTGATCACCGACAATGACACCACGGTCGTCGACAAATTTGGTAACTACAGCCTTTATGATCGAGATTACCAGAAACTTGACGATAAAAACCCTCGCTTACCGATACTGATGCAAGGCTTTACCGAGTTACAGCGTTTCTACTCCAAAAGTCAGTAAAACAAAGGTTTATATCTATAATAGTGTTGACCAACGCATAATTGATCGTTTAAATTATTCCCATCGGATATTAGCGCAGCTTGGTAGCGCACCACTCTGGGGGAGTGGGGGTCACTGGTTCGAATCCAGTATATCCGACCATTATTTAGCCCCAAGTAGCAATACTTGGGGTTTTTAGATAGTTTTGTATAAGTAATAGACATCTAAGCTCACTTTTTAACCCAACAGCGATTAATCGTATTTTTTGGATTAAAAAGGGTTTACAAAGAGTAAGATGGGCATTAATATACGCTGCAACAACGGAGGGATGGCTGAGTGGTCGAAAGCACTCTAGGTCTTGAAAACCTAAGCAAGGGTTAATAGCCCTTCTAGGGTTCAAATCCCTATCCCTCCGCCACATTAAAAAAGCCTGCTGATTATCAGCAGGCTTTTTGCTTTCTAGCGTATTATGAATTTAGACAACCACCGTAAAATCATCAAAACCACCTCATTTAGATACAAGCATCTATTTTCTTCCATACACTCCATTGAGATGAATGTGTCTCAGGATCGTCGCCTTTTGTCCACCACTTCGCTTCATACTGATGCCCAGCATACTGTACTCGATCACCACCAAGGTACACCTCACTACTGCTCCAAACTTGCAAGTTAGAGCAACTGCCGCCACCAGTATTCGTCTGTACCGCTATGGTCTGCGTCACGGCATCCGATAGACCACTATTATCGATCACCGTGAGCGTTACCGCGTACTGTCCATCAATCGCGTAGCTGTGCGACGTTGTAGGCGATGATGCAGTGGAACCATCGCCAAACTTCCAGCTGTAAGTTACGATGCTCCCATCGCTATCCAATGACTGAGAGGCATCAAAACGACACTGACGCTGCTCACATTGGATATCAGCCTTAGCGAAAGGCGCTTGCTGAGTACCACCGCTATTCACTTGGCTATCTGGGATCCCTGCTGGGAAATGGCTGGCGATTTTTGGCCATATTTTACTAATGTGCGCCCCTTTGTTATAGCATCCACCTAAATGATGCAGCGCAATGACTTTGTTACTGCGTAATGCGACAACTGGAGAGCCAGATGAACCTCCTTCAGTATCACATAAATACCCAGCATCCGTGCCAGCGCCTCGTCCATCAATGACAGGTTGGTCTACTTGGCATCGTGTTCCAGACGTATCCATTACCACGCCCAGCTCTTTCAAACGTCCTCCGGGATGCTGTGGTATGTAGATAGTCTCTGATTGCGAAGGAATACGAGGATCTAAACCTAAATATCCGAATGACTGAATCGCCGCAAAGTTGTTCACATTAAACAAGGTGTAGTCTAACGTTGTGCCAGTTTCCAACAGTTGATTAGCTTGCACTTTCACTGTTGACGCTTTCGCACCGTTGCAACTTGCTAGCTGATAGTTAAACCATACCTCTGTATTCGCAGCTTCTGCCGCTGACTCAATACAGTGATTATTTGTCATCATGGTGTTATCAGGTCCAACTCGCCATGCGGTGCCACAAACTTCGCCCGCCAATCAACAAGCGTGCAACTGGCTTTGAGTGTTGATACTCATTACTATAGCTATTGGCATAACACGCTGCTGGTTGTTTATTATCCGAGCCACAGATAGACTCCTCACCAGCCGGACCCAAATTGATGACCTGCTCTACTTGCTCAACGGGCAAGCCCACTTGTAGATAGTCAACCGTAACGCTAGCTTGCTCTTTGACATTACTTGCCACTAAACGAATTTCAACGGCATCCCCTTCTATCGACATCGCATAGAATTGATGAATACCATCGTCTCCTCGGTTGCTATCCCATGTTCTAGGAGTATTGTGAGTGCGACTATACTGGTAGACCTCATCTCTTTCTGGATCCGAAATCTCGAGTACGGCACCATCAGGCAGTGATACTTGGCTAAAGTGAACCTTTATAAAGCTCGCGCCAGGTTCAGAGAAAGACAGCGTGTTGGTTTCCCCTTCCAATTGTTGCTGCTCTACGAGGCCACTCGCTATCAGTTGAGTATTCATACTAATGGTATTCGATATAACGGGTAGTTCAGTCTGATCGTTCACTAGCGCCAAAGCAGAAAAGCTCAGACCATATGTGACGACTAGCGTGCTAGATACGCTCAAGGCTTTTCGCATCATGGCCGATAATTGTTTAACCATAGTTCTTCCTTTAAATAGATAAAACACAACACTGTGTTACTCATTCAAAGTAGCCTCGAGGAAGATCACGGGCGCAACGGTTTGCTATCGAGGTTAAAATTTTCGAGAGAGATAAATACAATCTGTAATTGATATGTTTGTTGTCTTTCCGGTCTATACTACGGTGATCTGATTAGTCTGAGGTTGGACTATTATCAACAAGGAACAAGCTTTATGTCTTTCATTCAAAAAATCTTCGCAGGTATCTTTTTCTTGGTATCAATGATGGCAATACGCGCTATCGCATCTGACCATTTCCCATCACCACCCAATAAAATTCAGCACCCCTACCCCGATGTTGCGGTGACGACATTAAAATCAGCCCAAACGCTGCTCAAAGAATTCGAGCAATATGACTATACATTGGCTGGCCTTGCTCAGTCTCACACGCTACTGAATCCATCTATGTTGAGACGCTTCCTCATGACTTAAACTCGCTTCCAGTGAAACAAAAAACGTCTGGTTTCATCCGCCTATTGCTGCCAACAATTAGCGAGGTAAATCAGCACATTCTCGACGTTAGGCAAACGTTACTTACAATTGAGAAACGTCCTCAAACGAATTGGAGCAAAGCGGAACGACAATGGGTAGATAGCCTTCTTAAAGACTACGACGTCAAGTCAGGGAAAATTGAAGACTTACTACTTCAGGTGGACATCATTCCGGTAGGGATGGCGCTAGCGCAAGGCATTGATGAAAGCGGTTGGGGAACCAGTCATTTCGCAATTGAAGGCAGTAACCTCTACGGTGAACATCTATCTTCACGCGGGGGCAAGTATCTCACCACACCTGGAGGGCACGTCAAAGTGGCTGCTTTTGATAACTTGTTCAGCCGGTGCGGCTAGCTATATGCATAATCTCAATACGACGGACGCGTACAAAGACATGTGGCTTCTTCGAAAGCAGTTGAGAAGCGAAAACAACTTAACGGGTCGTCAATTGATACAGGCATTATCACACTACTCAACCCGAGGACAAGCTTATGTCGATAATCTAGCGGCCCTGATCAAGCATCATAATCTTGATTCATTCGACCATTTACAATTAGAGTCCGATAAGCCGACACGCATCCGCTTATCTAACTAGATTGATATAAGTGCGTTGATAAAAGTGCATTGATAAAAGTGCGTTTATATAACTGAACGGATATAACCAGACAGCGAAAATAGACCTCGGTCATTATTGCTCAGCTAAGAGCTGAGCAATAATGCGATAGTATTGACGAGATTGACGACTAAAGAGAGTTGCTGCAAACAAATTACGTGTAATAGATAACAAGCTTGCTATTACACATGGATGTGAGTCTTGCCAGCAAGGTGCACATTGTGCGTTACGACTCGATAGTGTTGTCCTGAGGAACAGAGGTTGCGTCTTGTTCAGCCGCGTCTTGCTCTTGAGTGTTTTCTGCTTGCGCCGAATCTAGTGCCGCTTGCTCCGCTTCCATTTTTGCGCGGTCAGCTTTAGAAATATAACGAGGCTTATTGCTCGTATGCTTCTTTGCGTTGGCTTTTTTCATTCTAGCTTTATGTATTTGATTGATCTTTTTCTTACGGTTCATCGCAGCGGTTACTCGTCTATATTATGAAGCGGAGCATAATAGCGCCCTCTTCTCACTTAATCCAGTCGATTCACTTCATCATCACAGCCTTGGACAAAACTACCAAGATGATAAGAGTGCAGCTGTTGTTCAATCAAAGGCAAAATTTTCTCATGTATGTCACTCGGAAAAGTTTTCATCGACGCTAATTGAGATAATGGTACCCATTCAACCGCATGAATATAGGATTGGTCATTGAGACCATCTAAGTTTGACAAACTCAGCTCACCCTCCCAACGGCTAATCTGATAAAACAACTCGACATGATACGTATCACGTGAAGTTTCAAGAAATTCACGAATGAAAAGCAACTCACCTACGTCGACATCCAACCCGGTTTCTTCTTTATACTCTCTAATGAGGGCATGCTTACTGCTTTGGTCCGAGCTTTCCAAACCGCCTCCAGGCGGTATCCAATACTCCCCTGAATAGGGATCTTTTACTCGTAGTAGCAAAATCTCATCGCCATTGATGGCAATGCCTGCCGCGCGAATACGGTGTTTCATACCTTATGTCCCCAAAGTTTATTAGCGGCATTGATCAAGTTCATATGTACTGGAATGAGATCGCTATGTTGGCTCCGATAGCCACCACCAATCACACAGGCTATAGGTATGTGCGCTTCGAGGCAGCGAGCCAATATCCACTCGTCGCGTTTCGCAATACCCTCTGTCGTGATATTCAAATACCCGAGTTCATCGTCAATATGAATATCGACTCCTGCATCGTAAATGACCAAATCTGGATTGTGGAGCCGCAATGCAAGGTCGACCACCTCTTTGAAAGTCGCTAAAAATGCCTGATCACCAAGACCCTTTACCAAGGGAACATCTAAATCTGAGGCGGGTTTACGTGCTGGGAAATTTTTCTCACAATGAAAAGACAAGGTCACCACCTGAGGGTTATCAGCCATCAGCGTCGCGGTGCTTAGCTCCTTGATGAACATCACTATCAATAATCAGTACTTTTTCTACTCCCGACGTTAAAGCATGCTGCGCCGCCAATGCTAAGTCATTAACCAAGCAAAATCCGCTGCCATAATCATAGTGTGCATGATGATATCCGCCACTAAGGTGAATCGCGACACCATGTCCCAACGCTTTTTCAACCGCTAGGCATGTTCCACCAGCAGACGTTAAAGTACGTTCAATCAGAGCCTGGCTCCAAGGAAAGCCAATACGACGCATTTTTGCCGCAGGAAGCGTACCTTGTAGTAACGCGTCAATGTAATCAGGACAATGTACTTGGGTTAGCTGAGTCGCATTAATAGCAATGGGCTCGAATAGCTCAAAGGGCGGTAGTTCTGTCTGTAAATATTGAGAGTCAATCGCCTGATATAACAAGCGATATTTATTAATGGGATATCGATGCCCTTCTGGCAGTGGTAAGTCAGAATAGATATGATGATAAATTAAGGGAACTGGCATGTCCGGCATCGTTAGTTAACTACAAAGTGATAGTCATATCTTAACGCTAGGAGAAGCAGATGAAAACCGTACTCATTACAGGTGCAAATAGAGGAATAGGCTTGGCGCTAACCAAACAATTTCTCGCACAAGACTACCAAGTACACGCCACCTACCGTTCCGTATCAACATCACAAGAGCTATTGACCCTTGAGCAAGAGCATCAACGCTTGCAACTGTATCGGTTAGATGTCACCCAATACGACGACGTTGCAACATTTGCAAAGGGGCTCCCAACGATAGATATCGTCATCAACAACGCAGGCTATTATGGCCCCAAAAAGGATCAGTCAAACCACATTGGACTTGGGCATACTGATCCCGAAGAGTGGCGCCGTGTTTTTGAAGTCAACACCATCGCCCCTCTTAAGCTCGTCGAGATGCTCTACCCCAAGCTGCAAGCTTCGTCGGTTAAAAAAATCATTTGTTTATCATCCAAAGTAGGCAGCATGACGGAAAATACGTCAGGGGTGGCTATATCTATCGCTCATCGAAAGCGGCACTCAACTCGGTCGTAAAGAGCCTAAGTAACGATTTAACCAACCAGGGCTTTACGGTATTAGCATTGCATCCCGGCTGGGTACAAACCGCAATGGGTGGGCCTAATGCGCTGATTTCAACACAAACGTCAGCTCAAGGGTTATTTTCTGTTATTCAATCCGCTCAAACCGAAGACTCTGGACGATTTCTCAATTTTGATGGCAAAGCACTGCCTTGGTAGCCTACATCTAGCCCTTCAAACAACGTCATGTCACGTTCCAATTAACAACAGGACTAAGCGAAGCACACCATTACTTCGCTTTTTTCTCGTCGTAGGCTTTCGGCGCTTCTTATAAGCGGGTCTTTCAACTTTAGGTAAGTTTCTTAGTGACTCCGGCATCAGGTCCTTCTTTTACTCGTAGCATTAACTGATCCATTTTTTCAGTCAAACCCGACATAAACGGTGAATAGGAATGTGTTCGTTCTGCCATACCTTGTAGCTGATGCTCCCAATGTGCGGTCATATCAGGGTAAGTCGACTCATCCGGTAGCGCATAAACCAACCCCCTACCAGCAGGAGAGCCAAGTACCGACTTGCCTTCACGCTTTAATAGCTGCCGTTTGAATAGCGTGTCCAAAATACCCGCCCGCGTCGCTTCCGTACCGATACCATCGGTTTCTTTAAGTATTTTCTTTAAAGAAGGATCGACGACAAACCTTCCGATGCCTGTCATCGCTTGTAGCAGTGTAGCTTCAGTAAAGTGTCTAGGGGGTTCGGTTTTTCTCTAAAATCAGTCCTTCTCGGCAGACAAGCTCTGTACCTACAGGTAATGGTGGTACCGCATCGACGCCGTCCTCTTTGTCATCCGATTGCTTGCCAAGTAATGCCCGCCATCCCGGCTCTTGAAGTCGCTTTCCTTTAGAAACAAAGTGACCACCTTGGATATCAAATTCAAGCATTGCTTCTGCGTATACGGCTGGTGGATAAAACTGCATCACATATTGGCGCGCAATCAAGCCATAAACATTCTCTTCATAGCTCGAAAGTACGCTACTGGTTTTTTTAGGGGTCGGGATAATGGCATGGTGCGCATCCACTTTGCTGTTATTCCAAGCTTTGGATTTTCGACTACTGTCCGCGCTATCAACACTGGCAGCATAAGCTTTGCTGTTATTTTTAATCGCGGCTAACACATCGTTAGCTTGATAGAAGTGATCGTTAGGCAAGTAACGACAGTCAGAGCGTGGATAGGTAATCAACTTATGTTTTTCATACAATGCCTGACAGACATCCAGCACCTGCTGAGCGCTCATGTTATAGCGTTTTGCCGCATCAATTTGCAATGCCGATAAAGAATACGGTAACGGTGCATTTTGCTTAGTGGATTTATGTTCAGACTTCACCACTTTTGCTGGCTGGCCTTGAATACGATTCGCCACGTTTTCAACCAATTTACGGTTCAATACGCGCCCTTCTTCATCTTGCCATGGCTTACACGCTTCACTTGGTTTCCAGCGAGCACGAATATCAAACGAGTCTTGGCTATCTTGAAATGGGATTAATGCATGCAGAGTAAAGTAGTCCTTAGGGATAAAATTGGCAATTTCGTCATCACGACGAACCACCAGCCCCAATACTGGCGTTTGCACTCGCCCAACAGACAACACACCCTGATAGCCAGCTTTTTGCCCGAGTAAAGTATACGCTCGGGACATATTCATCCCATACAGCCAGTCTGCTCTTGAACGCGCTAATGCCGACACTGACAACGGCACAAACTCTTTATTCATGCGCATGGCACCAATAGCTTTCTTAACAGCAGGTAGGTTTAGATCGCTAATCAACAGTCTCTGTGCAGCGTCTTTTTTCGCTTTGCTGACTTTGCAATAATCGATAACTTCATCAACAAGCAATTGCCCTTCTCTATCTGGGTCGCCAGCATTCACTAAAGAATCCGCTTGCTTGACCAGTTTTTTAACGACGGAAAGTTGTTTGGCTGCGGACTTTCTTGGCCGCAATTGCCACTGGTCTGGGATAATAGGGAGATCGAGTATGTTCCATTTCTTATATCGGTCATCGTAAACATCGGGCTCAACTTGCTCGAGTAGATGTCCGATACACCAAGTCACCACATCACCATTACCACACTGAATAAAGCCCTCTCCCTTTTTCTGAGGATTAGGCAAAGCCGCCGCAATTGCGCGACCTAAACTGGGTTTCTCTGCAATAAATAGACGTGTCATAAGAAATATACTGATAAAAGAAAAGGTAAGCTTAACCAAGCTTACCTTTATTAATCAAGAAAAACTGTATAAATAGACAGTTAAAGAAATTCAACAAACTTAGATAGATCGCGTTCTGGGACTTTCATTGGCGTACAGCCAGGTGTACCAACATATAGAAACCCAACAATCTGGTCCTGTCCTTTGACATTGAACGCCTGACGAACATGATCATCAAACATCCATTTTCCCGAACGCCAAAATGCCTGGAACCCCTGCGCCACTGCCGCCATCTGCATGGCTTGCACCGCACAGCCTGAGCAGAGAGATGCTGTTCAAACGCGGGGACTTTCTCATGTTCGGTTACGTTGGCGATCACAGTAATGACGAGCGGAGCTCGAAACGGCGCTTTTTTCGCCTTCTCAATCACTACCTCTTCACGACCTGCGTTGACCGCCGCTTCCTCTAAAATTTTTGCCAGTTTAGCCCTGCTTTCTCCTTGCGCGAGAACAAAGCGCCAAGGCGTTAACCCACCATGATCTGGTGCTCGAAGCCCCGCTTTGATGATGTTCTCTAATGCCGCCCCTTCTGGAGCCGGATCGCTTAGTCGAGCAATCGAGCGTCGGTTAAGCAGCAGTTCTAAAGCGTCCATAAACCATCCTTGATGTTATTATTCATCTCATATTGATTAATAATAACAAATAGTCAACGAGTTAACATCACTATTGATAACGATTATCAAATGCTTCGCCGTTACAGTTTTGCCGCTAATTCCACCCCTTGTCGAATGGCTCGTACCGCATCTAACTCACCTGCGTAATCGGCGCCACCAATCACATGAAGTTTATCGCCAAAATCCGGCCACTGTTCTTCAAACGGCTTAACTGATTCTTGACCCGCACATACAATCACTTTATCGGCTGGAATCAACTTGTGTTCACCTTTGACGCTAATGTGTAATCCTTCATCGTCAATTTTTTCATAAGTGACACTTGCCAGCAGATTAACGCCACGCTTCTCTAGCGTTTTCTTATGGATCCAACCCGTGGTTTTTCCAGGGCCTTTACCAACACGGCCTGGCTTACGCTGCATGACCCAAACATTAGTGTCAGATACAGTATCAGGGAAAGGATACAAGCCGCCGGGATGTTCCACTTGAGTATCGACACCCCATTCATGCAACCAGTCATCCAGTGTATGGCCAACAGGCTCAGTCAACATCGAAGCGACATCAACACCAATACCACCAGCGCCCATAATCGCCACGTTTTCCCCTGCATACACTTTGTCACGGATCAGAGTTTGATAATCAATAACTTTTTCTGGATGATCAATGCCTTCCAGTTTTGGCATTCTTGGTTTTACCCCTGAGGCCATGACAACTTCGTCGTATTCTTTGAGTAAATCAGCATTGGCTTCGGTTTCCAAGTGCAGTTTGACACCTGTTTCATCGATACGATTAGCGAAGTAACGGATGGTTTCACGAAATTCTTCTTTGCCCGGAATCTGCATCGCTAAGCGGAACTGCCCACCAATACGATCGCTCTTTTCAAACAAATCAACAGAATGACCTTTCTCGGCTAACATCGTGGCACAAGCAAGGCCAGCAGGCCCCGCGCCCACAACGGCGATGTTTTTAGATTGAGCCGCATTGCCAATCACCAATTCGGTTTCGTAACACGCTTGTGGGTTAACCAAACACGTCGCGCGTTTGCCTTTAAAGGCATTATCCAAACAGGCTTGGTTACAACCAATACAGGTATTGATTAGCTGCGATTGGTTCTGCTCAGCCTTTTTAACAAAATTAGGATCCGCCAAAAACGGTCTGGCCATCGATACCATATCCGCATGCCCTGCAGCTAACACGCGTTCTGCTTCTTCTGGCGTATTAATGCGGTTTGTCGTGATGACTGGCACTTTTAAGTGAGGACGTACTTTCTCTGTCACCCAAGTAAACGCGGCTCTTGGAACCTGAGTGGCAATAGTAGGTACTTTTGCTTCATGCCAACCAATACCACTATTGATAATGGTAACGCCAGCCTCTTCGAGTGCTTTCCCGAGCTGAATAACTTCATCAAATGTACTGCCTTGCTCAACCAAATCGAGCATCGACAAGCGGAAAATGATAATAAACTCTTCACCCACGGCAGCTCGCACAGCCTTAACCACTTCTACTGCTAAGCGGATACGATTTTCATAGCTGCCCCCCATTCGTCATAGCGCACGTTAGTACGTTTGCAGATGAACTGGTTAATGAAATAGCCTTCAGAGCCCATAATTTCCACACCATCGTAGCTAAGCACTTTGCGCTAAAGCGGCGCTGTTTGCGTAAGCGTCGATGGTTTTCCAAATTTGACGACTGCTGATTTCACTTGGTGTAAAAGGAGAAATAGGGGATTTTATTTTCGAGGCACTTTGCGTAAAAGGATGGTAACCATAGCGACCTGCATGCAGAATTTGCAACGCAATCTTGCCGCCATGTTTATGTACCGCTTCTGTCACGACTTTGTGAGCTTTTGCATGCTTAGGCTTACTAAATTCAGCGGCAAATGGCGCAAGGCGACCACGTAAATTCGGAGAAAACCCGCCCGTGACTATCAGTCCAACCCCACCTTTAGCACGCTCTTCGTAGAACGCAGCGAGTTTTTGCAAGCCTTCTTTATGCTCTTCGAGGCCCGTGTGCATAGAGCCCATCAAGACGCGATTTCGCAGTTGAGTGAATCCTAAGTCGAGCGGTTTTAATAGATTTGGGTACATGGCAGACTTCACTTTGCTTTTATAATTGTGGTCTGACCAGATTATTACACTGAGGTTAATAAATCAAACTGCCGTTTACATTTTTACAACATTGCGCAAAATAATTTTTGATTATTTGAACTTCATCGATGATGATAAGTCTTTAGTTTTTATGACGATGCGTTTTGATTGGGTGAAAGTCGTCACATTCACGTACAATTACAATATTCATACAGCTTATTCATGGTCGTAACACTAGACTAAGAGTTGATATTTAGGGATACAAGCACTCACCTCGTGTGATGTGGAGAGATGATGAAAAAAATAGTGCGCTTTATTGGTTTAATCTTCAAGGGGATCTGGAAAGTCATTAACTTTACCAGATTAGCGATTGTGAACCTGATCTTCTTTGCCGTCATTGCAATGCTGTACTTCGGCTTTACGCAAGTTGATTCCAGTACACCAGCCGTAAAAAAAGAGTCTGCGTTAGTACTTAACATTGCTGGCCCTATCGTCGAGCAAAGCAGTTACGTCAATCCAATGGACTCCGTAACTGGCTCCTTGTTTGGCAAAGACATGCCGAAAGAGAACGTGTTATTTGATATTGTCGATACTATTCGACATGCCTCTACCGATGATCATGTCACTGGACTGGTTCTCTCTTTGCGCGACATGCCTGAAACTAGCCTAACTAAATTGCGCTACATCGCTAAAGCCATTAACGAGTTTAAAGCGACAGGTAAGCCCGTACTCGCCTACGGATCGTTTTACAATCAGAGCCAATATTACCTAGCCAGCTATGCCGATAAAGTTTACCTCGCCCCCGATGGTGCAGTTCTTATCAAAGGTTATAGCGCTTACTCTATGTACTATAAAACCTTACTTGAAAAACTTGATGTCACCACACATGTTTTCCGTGTAGGTACCTACAAGTCAGCCGTTGAACCCTTTTTACGCGACGACATGTCTCCCGCTGCAAAAGAGTCAGCCACTCGCTGGGTTTCTCAGTTGTGGGAAGCGTATGTCGACGACGTCGCGACCAACCGAGAACTCGCTCCAAATGTATTAACGCCCACAATGGATGCCTTCCTAGCCGAGTTAAAGTCGGTCGATGGTGATTTGGCAGCACTTTCCAAAAAACTTGGTCTCGTAGATGAACTTGCCACTAAGCAACAAGTTAACCAAGCCATGATCGATGCCTTCGGTAGTGATGGTGATGGCAGCTTTAATGCCATTGGCTACTATGACTACCAAATGACGATTCCGTTTGATGTTCAAGCGCCACAAGACAGCGTCGCAGTTGTCGTTGCGAGCGGAACCATTATGGATGGTGAACAGCCTAGAGGAACCGTTGGCGGAGATACCGTTGCTGGCTTGCTTAAACAAGCAAGAGAAGACGACACAGTGAAGTCAGTGGTATTACGAGTGGATAGCCCTGGTGGCAGCGCCTTTGCTTCAGAAGTCATTCGTAACGAAGTCGAGGCCCTACAGCAGGCTGGCAAACCCGTTGTTGTCTCTATGTCTAGCCTAGCCGCTTCTGGTGGCTACTGGATTTCAATGAGTGCCGACAAAATCATTGCACAACCAACAACGATCACAGGCTCTATTGGTATCTTTAGTGTCATTACTACCTTTGAAAAAGGACTCAATAACATCGGAATCAATACCGATGGCGTGGGGACATCGCCATTTTCTGGTGTTGGTGTGACCACGGGGCTCACCGAAGGCGCGTCAGCCGCGTTCCAAATGGGCATAGAGAATGGTTATAAACGCTTCATCACCTTAGTTGCCGATAACCGTGACATGACCGTCGACGGCGTGGATAACATTGCTCAAGGTCGAGTTTGGACAGGGCAAGACGCATTAGACCGTGGTCTTATCGACCAAATCGGTGATTTTGACGATGCGGTCGCGGTCGCAGCCGAGCTGGGTAATTTAGAAACCTATGATGTGTATTGGGTTGAAGAGCCACTTAGTCCTGCTCAACAATTTATGCAAGAAATGATGCAGCAAGTGAAAGTATCACTTGGCTACGATGTCTCAAGTTGGATCCCGGCTAGCTTACAGCCAGCCGCTGCACAAATTCAGCAACAAGCCTCGCTAGTGGAAAGCTTCAATGATCCGAAAGGTCATTATGTATTATGCTTAACTTGTAATGTTGAATAGAACTAAATAAGTAGATTTAACCACTCAATTAAGCTGTAAAGAGCCGCCATTTCGGTGGCTCTTTTGTTTGTTTCCGCTATAATCCCGCTACCTGTCCAAATCATAAAAGTAATGTCTGTCATGACAAGAAAGCACATCTACATTGCCTATACTGGCGGAACCATCGGAATGAAAAAGTCCAGCCATGGTTACATCCCAGTCGCAGGCTTCATGGAAAAGCAATTAGCCAGCATGCCTGAATTTCACCGTTCAGAAATGCCTGAATTTACCATCCATGAATACGATCCTTTGATTGACTCTTCAGACATGACACCAGCGGATTGGCAGCAGATTGCTGACGATATTCGTGACAATTACGACAAGTACGATGGCTTTGTTATTCTGCACGGCACCGATACCATGGCGTATACCGCGTCAGCGCTGTCATTTATGCTAGAAAACCTTGGTAAGCCAGTCATCGTTACTACGCTCACAGATCCCTCTAGCAGAGCTTCGTTCAGATGGTCAAGCCAACTTACTGAATGCACTGCATATTGCTGCCAACTACCCAATTAATGAAGTGACGCTATTCTTCAACAACCAGCTAATGCGTGGTAACCGTAGCACGAAATCACACGCTGACGGTTTTAATGCGTTTACTTCGCCTAACTTGCCTTCTTTACTTGAAGCAGGGATCAATATTCAGCTAAGTAATGGCGTAGAAATCAATAAGCCTGCAGACGGCGAGTTCCGCGTTCATGACATCACACCCCAACCTATCGGTGTGATCACTATGTACCCTGGCATTTCACATGAAGTGATTCGAAACACACTGCTCCAGCCAGTAAACGCCATGATCTTGTTGACGTTTGGTGTGGGTAACGCGCCGCAAAACCCGACGCTTTTAGCGCACTTAAAAGAAGCATCAGAACGCGGCGTCATCGTCGTCAACTTAACGCAATGCTTGGCAGGTAAGGTGAATATGGGCGGCTACGCGACAGGGTGTGCACTAGCAGATTCTGGAGTGATCAGCGGATACGATATGACGCCAGAGGCCGCACTTG
This sequence comes from Vibrio sp. GJ43-1, assembly GCF_055808835.1. Lineage (NCBI taxonomy): Bacteria > Pseudomonadati > Pseudomonadota > Gammaproteobacteria > Vibrionales > Vibrionaceae > Vibrio > Vibrio sp. GJ43-1. Next base: position 2,690,709 of record NZ_CM147884.1, read on the forward strand.
CCAAACTGCATTACTTATTAAGCCAAAACTTGTCTTATGAGCAGATCAAAACGCAAATGTCGGAAGTTCTGCGTGGTGAAATGAGTAAGTAGTCAACGCACAATTACAAGCAAACACGCTACCACAAACAAGTACACATCGAGTTGCTGTTCACCACGCTATGCGCGAGTTGGCTATACGCAAGTTAGCTATACGCAAGTTAGAGTGAGCAGCACCTTCATTCACCCTGTTTCTATTTTTCAAGTTTATCCAATACCCGCTCCGCCGCCTCTTCGATTAAATCTAACACCCGTTCAAAGCCCTGCTCTCCACCATAATAGGGATCAGGTATCTCTGTCTCACCAGTGCAGCCATGGCTCAAGAAAAGCGAAACCTTGCTTTGAAGGTGATTAGGACACCTTAGCTTTAAGTCACTGAGGTTATCTTTATCAGCAGCTAAAATCATATCAAAGTGATAAAAATCCTCATCGGTGACCTGTCTCGCTGACATACCAGCGAAACTATAACCTCGCGCCTCAGCCGCTACTTTTGCTCTTGAATCAGGCGCTGCGCCTTCATGAAACCCAATCGTGCCAGCAGAATCCACTTCCACCGCTATACCTCGCCTTTTAGCACAAGCTTTCAGTACCGCTTCCCCCGTTGGAGAGCGACAAATGTTGCCCATGCATACAACTAGAATTGATGGTTTCATAGCATTCCTCTTTATTTTAAAGTGCACCCATAGGTTACTCCGGAAATTCTGCTTACTCTATGAACAAAATCCTTTCGTTAATATCGTTAAAATAGCACTAATTTAAAATTTAACGTCGCGCAGCTTTGCTACCTACGTCACATTTATTTCACTCATAGAAATCAGAACTTACCAAACCCTCTCAATGCGCCCCGCCCTAACCTAAGTAAACCTAAAACCACCCCAGAGAACTACGCCAAACTTACGAAAATCTAGCGTGACTTTTACGACACAAACAAATAAATCATTGTTATTAAAGGTTTTGTTATTTTTTTTACTTTGTAACAACGATTGATGTCACACAAAATTAATAGTCAATTTAAATCTGTTCCGTGAGCCGTTACTTTTGCGCCGTCTTAATTCCCCAACTTGGAGATAGCATGCCTCGTCGCAGTATGATTACCATCGCTTTAATGAGCATTAGCTTTGCTAGTTCAGCACAGAGCCACCTTGCCGCTCAGCCTCTTGTCGATACCCTATCGGAAAACCTATCGATTCAATATCAAGTCGATAGCAACTTGACCGACAGTAATGGATTACCTTGCCAGGAGCTTGGTGCGGATTGGGCGCTTTGTAATCAAAGTACGATGACCCTAACCAACGGCGGTACTGCCATTAAATCCAAAGACTGGTCACTCTATATTCATAGTGTGCGTATTATCTTAAAGCTGGATACAGATCAGTTCTCAATACAACGTATTACAGGCGATCTCTACGAAATCAAACCTACCTCTTCATTCAAAGGCATCGAATCTGGTGAGAGTTTAGATATTCCTGTTATCGGTGAATACTGGCAGCTATTTGAATCTGATTTCATGCCTCGTGCGTTTGTTAGCGCTGACAATGCAACGCCTAAAGTTCTCACTCAAATGGACACGGAAGATTTGAGCCAATTTGTTGCCCCGATTGAAGCGAAAAAACTAAAACGTGTATCGACGGACAACAATACACTTGTCACGCCAGAAGTTCGTTACCAAAACAATGCTGACTTATCTTTAACGCCAGTTAATCAACAAATTATCCCGACCCCTCACCAACTTATTGAAGGCAATGGAAGCCTTGATATACGAGCTGGTATTGATTTCACGTCGCTACCAATAGACCAAGCAACACTGAGCGCGATTGAGTCAAGAGCTCTAGCACTCGGTCTATCAAAATCGGGCAGTGTTGGTGTGTATGGTGAAGTGGATAAAACGGCGCTTGCTAAAGAAATTCAAGTAAGCGGTGGCTATAAACTGACTATTAATGAAAATGGTATTCACGTATTTGGCTATGACGACGCCGTGTTTGTATTATGCTATGCAGTCTCTATTTTCCCTGATCGATCTTGATGACCCAAGCCAAATCCCTTACTTAGAAATAAGCGATGCACCCCGTTATCAATACCGTGGTGTGATGGTCGATGTTGCCCGTAATTTCCACTCTAAGCAGGCTATTATCAAAACGCTCGACCAAATGAGCGCCTATAAACTCAATAAACTTCATTTACATCTTACTGACGATGAAGGATGGCGTTTAGAGATCCCTGGGTTGCCGGAGTTAACCGATATTGGTGCTAAACGCTGCTTCGATAAAACCGAAACCGAATGCCTATTGCCACAGCTCGGCTCTGGACCGGACAGCAACAATATGGGATCGGGTCACTTTAGCCGCGCGGATTATATTGAAATCCTTCGCTACGCTGCCGCTCGTCATATTGAAGTCATACCCGAAATCGACATGCCAGCTCACGCCCGAGCTGCGGTTGTCGCCATGGAAGCTCGTTACAATGACTTTAAAGCACAAGGAAAGGTAGAGCTTGCGGAAGAATACCGCCTCATTGATCCAAAAGATGACTCAAACGTCACAACGGTGCAGTTCTATGATCGAAAAAGCTTTATTAATCCCTGCTTAGCATCATCACATCATTTCGTCACAAAAGTGATATCTGAAGTACAAGCCATGCACAGTGAAGCTGGCGTACCATTAACTACTTGGCATTTCGGTGGTGATGAAGCGAAAAATATCAAACTACTCGGTGGACACCAAGACCGTCAGGCCGATCAAAAGGTGGCTGGAAAAGGTGAGATCGACCTTAGTAATGAACATCACCCATTTGAAAAGTCACCAAAATGCCAACAGCTGCTAGCCGATACCGCTCTAAAGTCCGTTAAAGAGCTGCCTAGCTATTTTGCTAAAAACGTAGCGCAAATTGCCAAAGATAAAGGTGTAGGGCAATTTCAAGCGTGGCAAGATGGCTTGAAAACAGCAACAGATTCAGGCGATTTTGCAACAGAAACAACACGAGTTAATTTCTGGGATACCTTGTATTGGGGCGGCACCGCCTCTGCGTACGAATGGGCTAAGAAAGGCTACCAAGTTATTATCTCTAACCCTGACTACCTATATATGGATTTCCCTTACGAATTCGATCCAAAAGAGCGTGGCTACTACTGGGCAACGCGCTCAACCAACACTCGTAAGATGTTCTCTTTTGCGCCGGAAAACCTACCTCAAAATGCAGAGACATCACTTGATAGAGATGGCAATGGGTTTGAAGGCAAAGGCACAATCGAGGCGCCCGCGTTTTATGGCATGTCAGCTCAGTTATGGTCTGAGACCGTAAGAACGGATGACCAATACGAATATATGGTTTTCCCTCGCGTTTTGGCAGCAGCTGAGCGTGCATGGCACAAAGGCAGCTGGGAAACCCCGTATACCGTCGGTAGAACATACTCCCAAGACACACAGTGGGTTAATAAAGAGGCGCTTGCTGCTGACTTCAATCGTTTTGCAAACATCTTAGGTCAACGAGAGTTAGCTAAGCTCGCAAAAGTCGGTATTCAATACCGCCTTCCAGTTCCAGGAGCAACCCTAAACAACGGCAAATTAGAGATGAACAGCGCTTTCCCTGGAATCCAACTTCAGTACTCGCTAAACCAAGGACAAAATTGGCTGAATTACGATAGCGATACACTACCAACTATTCATACTGATGTGTGGCTACGCAGTATCGATCGCCAAGGTCAGCGAAGCAGCAGAATCACCATTCTAAAACTCTAATATTTCAACACCTATCCATCAATGTTGCCCAAAGATGACTTTGGGCAACAACTTATAAAAAAGATAATCAACAATGAAAAAGCTAGCAGTAACAATGCTGACCTGTGTTTCAGTAGGCGCAATCGCATCCGATAACATCGATATTGACGCTATTAAAGCAGGCATGAAATATGAGGTGTACGGTAAGATCGCCCTACAAGCTCACTTTCGGGAGTACGCGAACTCCCCCAATTTAACTGGGTTTCAAACCAACAATGAAAGTCGTATCGGCTTTCGTGGCAGTAAACAATTCGCTAAATTTAAGCCACTATTTATCTGGCAAATCGAGTCGGGTTACGTCGACCCTTCTTATAAAAATCATGAAGCTAGCGGCGGATTGGGTGAGCGAGACACGTTTGTAGGTTTTGAGGACTGGGACTCATTTGGGCAGATTCGTTTGGGCCGAGTGCTCACACCCATGTACGAAATTGTCGACTGGCCAGGTGCTAACCCGGGAATGGGCGATGTTTGGGACTGGGGTGGTATGATTGGCGGTGCCAAATTTCAAGATCGCTCATCCAATAGCATCCGATGGGACTCGCCTGAATGGCGTGGCGCATCTGTTGACGTGGGCTATGGCCGAACAAAAGCAGCGGCGACTGGCGCGGACCAAGGGTGGTGGCAAGGTAGTGCAGCGCACTACAAAGCGGGGCCTTTCTTAATTTCTGGTGCGTACGAAATTAACCGCAACACCAAAGAAACCGTCAATTATGAAAAACCGGGAAGCACGCCCGCGAAGACCTCTGATAGTCGTATTTGGGACAACAATACCTACCTTGCAAGTTTACAAGGCTGGTTCGACAACGGTATTTCATTCTTTACCCAATACCGTTGGCAAGATGCGTTGGTTACATCTGGTCTCGATACGGGGCGAAAAGAAAAGCAAAATGCCTTCTCAACCGCATTTATGTATGATATTTCAGATTGGCAGTTCAAACTTGGCTACGCGAAAAATGAGGAACTCAGCGTCAACGGTCAGACATTATCAGGAACGGATGACGATGTAATTTCTTTCCAGACTATGTATTACGTTGACCCAACTGCCGTCCTATATTTTCGAGCAAAAGACGTAAGAATGGGTGACAACAAACTGCCAGTATCTGGCTCGCAGGACTTATCTTATCGTCGTTGGAAGTCAGACTCGTACGACGAAGTATCGGTTGGTGTCGAATACGTATTTTAACCACTGAATATTTAGGGAGGTCTTCCTCCCTATTAATGAGGTAACCATGAAAAAAATAATTAGCAGCCTACTTCTGTTGTTTACGTGCTTTAATTTACACGCACAAGAAACCACACACCTTCTTGAACTTGGGCGCGGTATTGTGGTCCACGTCGTCAACGGTGAAGCAGTCGAAAACGGGTTTTTCAATGACAATAATCAGTTGATTTTAAACCAAGCAGAAAACCAACTGCTTTTAACACTAGAGCAGCCGATCCCTTACAACACGATGAAAGAAAAGTATCGTTCAAATTTGATCGTGTTAACGTTTGAATTAACCTCTTCCAACGCAACGCTATCTTATCCTTTATTTAGAGATAAAGCCGATGCTCGAGCCTTTGAGCAAGAACTCAATTTTGAGTTCATAGACACAGAAAACTCATCTATTCGTTTTGTCGCGGACACCATTGCGACGACGGGCTTTGTCGGGTTTGAAGACTTCGTCGGGATTCTTAAAGAATATAACCGCAAGCAACAAGAACAATGAAAAACGCCAACGAGCTCAATTTAACTAATACCCACTTTGCAGTGGGTATTAGTTTTTAAGTGATTCCAGCCTAACCGTGCGCCGATATCCCTATTTATTCTCTTGTTTTTTTCTTTTCATATTCCTTTATCATGGAATAAACGTTAGCTGCCGCTTAATAAAGGGAATCAATCATGTCACTGTCAGATGAACAAAAACAGTTAAAACACAAAGCTCGTCAACAAAAAGTTAAAGAAAATGTTGATGAGAAAATTGCCAATGCCCAAGAAGAAAAAGGGCTACTACTTATCATTACTGGCAATGGTAAAGGCAAATCAACCTCAGGCTTTGGCACTGTAGCTCGAGCAGTAGGTCACGATAAAAAAGCTGCGGTGGCGCAGTTCATCAAAGGCACATGGGCAAACGGCGAGAGAAACCTTCTAGAAAAACTCGGTGTTGAGTTTCAAGTCATGGCGACAGGCTTTACCTGGGAAACACAAAATAAAGAAGCAGATACGATTGCTGCACAGTTGGTGTGGCAAGAGTGCAAACGTATGCTCAAAGACGACACTATTGATGTGGTGTTATTTGACGAACTCACCTACATGGTCAGCTATGGTTATATTGACTTAGATGAAGTGGTTGAAGCGCTAACCGAACGCCCTAAGATGCAATCGGTCATCATCACGGGCCGTGGCGCTCACCGCACTCTCATCGAACTTGCTGATACGGTTTCTGAAGTTAAGAATGTCAAACACGCTTTTGAATCTGGCGTTAAAGCACTAAAAGGCGTCGATTGGTGATTAATTAACCAAACGGCCTTCCCCATCACAAAAATGAGATGCAAGTCTCATTTTTTTCTATATACTGCCCCACCGTTTGCTGCGCACTCGCGTCAGTTATACACCAATACAAGCCGTCACCAAGGAACTGTGAACGACCCCAAGGAATTGGACCAGCTGCAATTTTAAAAGCTTGTAAAGGTATAAAAATGGTCAAATATTTCTTTTCCTATCGTCAAGATTGGTTTCCGCAACCCTCGACGCTAACGTCTTGGTCTTCTTCTCCAATGCTGTTTACACTCACTGCTCGTGAGGTATACCCACTATGACCGCTATCCTTTTCGGGTTATTTGGCATCGCTTCCCTTATCGCTATTGGTTTTATCTTCTCAGAGAACCGAAAAGCAATTAACTGGAATACCGTGCTACGCGCACTATTACTGCAAGTTCTGTTTGCCGCTTTTGTCTTGTACATCCCTTTTGGTCAACACATCCTTGGTGCGATGAGCAATGGCGTAGCAAAAGTCCTGAGTTTCTCTGACGTGGGTATCCAATTTTTATTTGGTGATCTCGCCACTGAAGGGTTTATCTTTGCCGTTCGCGTTCTACCAATTATCATTGTGATCAGCGCCCTTATCTCCGCTTTGTATTACCTTGGTATTATGCAAATCGTGATTCGTGTTTTAGGGGGCCTTATCCAACGCTTCTTAGGTACCAGCAAAGCCGAATCTCTGGTCGCAACAGGTAACATCTTCCTATCTCAAGGTGAGTCACCGTTACTTATCCGTCCATTTCTTGCGACGATGACTCGCTCAGAACTATTCGCGGTGATGGCAGGTGGCATGGCGTCGGTTGCTGGCAGTGTATTAGGCGGTTATGCCGGACTAGGCGTGGAACTGCGATATCTGATTGCCGCCAGCTTTATGGCTGCACCTGGTTCTCTTATGATGGCGAAGCTCATTGTTCCTGAACAACACACCCCAGCGGACCACCAATCAATAGACTTAGACACCTGACGATCAAAGCAACGTCATTGATGCGCTTGCATCTGGTGCAATGAATGGCGTTAAGGTCGCCGTTGCCGTGGGTACAATGCTGGTGGCATTTGTCAGCGTGGTCGCAATGGCGAATGCCGCTATTGAATCGATCGCAGAGCTATTTGGTGCCGACGGCATTACTTTGCAACTGCTGTTTGGGTACGTGTTTGCCCCCATTGCGTGGCTGATTGGCGTCGACCAAAGTGAGATGATGCTAGCTAGGTTCATTTATTGGTCAAAAAGTGGTCATGAATGAGTTTGTCGCGTTCATCGACTTTATTAAGTACCAAGCAACACTGTCTGAACACAGCCAAATTATTATTACTTTTGCGCTCTGCGGCTTCGCAAATATTGGCTCGATTGCCATTCAACTGGGCTCCATTGGTGTCATGTCGCCAGAGCGTCGCTCTGATGTGGCAAGTTTAGGGTTTAAAGCAGTATTGGCAGGTACCCTTGCAAACTTAATGAGTGCTTGTTTAGCTGGGATATTCTTTTCGCTCTAAATGCTTAGCAATTGGTTAATCTAGCACTTGTCAGAAGCAAAAAGCGGTGTCCAAGGACACCGCTTTTTAATAACCATTCAACGCTATACTGCGTATGGTTAGCCTTATCACTCTAGTTAAATAGCCCCTTCAGAAGACCATCAACGGCTTTCTTCGTTTTTTCATCTTTGATGCCAAGACGCTCTGTCGCGCGTTCCACTTCTTTTTGTGCTTTTTGCTTAAGCACATCATCAAAGACCAATGCAAACTGCGGTTGTGTCCAGGCACCAGTGACTTTAATCGGAATAGTGACATCACGCAGTTCAGTAATACTTTGTCCGCCTTGTCCTTCTAACGTTCCGACTACAGAGGTGCGAACTAAAAAGTCGACCGTCTCATCAATGTAATTCGCCGACCCTTCGCCATTAATACGTAATAGCGGTGACTCGGCCTTCATATTGTTGGTCGATACCACGCCCTTATTCAAAGTTAATGTTGCCGTCATGGCACTAAAGTCCGTTTTCTGAGGACCTTGTTTGCCATCTGGTGACTGCCCCTTAAATCGAGCGTAATTATCACGAATCATCTGAGCAACGTTGATGCCATTTACCGCACCATCTTCAAAGTTGATCTTGATGGTTCCCTTCAAATTTTTCTTAATGCCCGTCTGAGTTAAGCTTTTGCCGAGTAATATTGACATCAATATTACCCGTTCCTTCCAGCTTATCATTACCCGCAACGTCTTTAAGTAAAGGCTGAACTTTCACTCCTTTGATTTTTTTCACTGCGCTATAGCTTGTTAGGCGACTTTCTCGCATCAAGCTTCGCTTTAGCAGTAATCGAACCCTGGTACAGGTTTGAACTAAATGATGTTAACTCCGCCACACCACGGTTAACATAAAATTGCGTCTTAACTGCCTGCATGTGTGCATTGGCGGCTTTAAATTTATCGATGGTAATTGAGCCTTTAACATCCAAGCCTTTTAAGGCACTAAGATCCGGCTCAACTTCTACCGCGTTAGCAGGCTTTTCGCTACCACTGCCCGCTGCAGTTTTATCTTCCTGTTTAGCGGCTTCCTGTGACTGAGCCAGACCTAAAAATTCGTCTAGATCAATATTTGGGCTATGCAGTGAAAAACGCACTTGAGGAATATCAGCAAGCTGAACCGTCGCTTTCCCATCCAACGCAATGTTATTCACCGTCAACTTTTGCAAGACAAAGTCGAGAAATTGCTTCTTCAAATCAAACTCTAAATTTGATGCCATACCCACTTTCATTGGTGACTGGGGCAAAGCTTCCCCCTCTACCGCAGCATCCAGTGTTAACGCATTCAAGGTTAACCTTGTCATCGCTTTATCGATTTCAAATGCGGTACTACCTGATGCATTCAACGCCATGTCCGCCACGATACCTTGAAGCGCAAAGCTAATGTTATTCACTTTATCAAATTCAAACGTATCAAGTTTTAATTGAGCACTATCAATCTTGTTCACACCATCATTGAAAGTGGCATCAAATTCAATATTTCTCAGCGCGTAACGACTGAAGTCTTGGCTTAACGTAAAATCTGCCGTACCGTTGGCAGTAAACTGCTGAGTTGCGGCTTGCCCTTTTGCTTCCATTGCACCTTTGACTGAAAATTTCGCCGTCGTCCATTGGTCTGCGGCAAACTCAGAGACGGTTAGACCAACATCATAAAGCTTAGTCAAGGCTCCCGTTTGGGCGTCTGAAATTTCGAGTAATGCATTGGAAACCGTCACACCAGAAAGAGAAATCTTCCAGCCATCAGCCGATGTAGCACTTACATCTTGTGTTTGAGTTGCCACGTCTTGAGTGGTGGTTTCTGGCGTCGCCTCTTTGGCTGCCGTTATCGCATCTAAATTAGAGCGGCCGTCGGCAAGCGTCTCTAGGTACACTTGCGCACCATCTAATGTTACTGAACCAATCTCTAATGTCTTATCAAGTATTGGCATCACGGCAATACTTACACCCACTTGGGTTACGCTAAATAAGTTTGGGTTGTTAAAGCCTTGCGGGTTTTTTAGTTTCGTCTCGCCCAATTCAAAGCCAAGAGACGGGAAGAACTGCCAACTGATGTCACCGTTAATTTCCAACTCAAGTCCAGTTTGTGTTTGAACTTGTTCAGTGATCATTGGTTTAAACTGATTTGGATTAACAAACACAACCAGTGCAGTGATGGCGACGATTATCACCAAAATTGGAATGGCGAGAATAAGGAGTAGTTTTTTCATTGGCAACTTCCTTGCAAGGCTAAAAAACAAAAAGTGGCACATAAAGTGCCACTAATTTATTAAAAAATAAAGCAATTTAAACGTTACGAGCACACCCATTCAGTATAGAACAAATTGCAACACCGTAACGTAAGAATTCAAATGCCTGACGGTAAGAATTACGCTCTAAGCAACTTCGCAATATGTGCCTTAAGTACGTCGATCGCTATACGGTTTTTACCACCGCGAGGAACGATAATATCGGCATACTGCTTCGACGGTTCAATGAACTGCATGAACATAGGGCGAACGGTCTTTTGATATTGTTGTAGAACAGACTCCATTGTACGGCCACGCTCTTCAACATCACGAGTCACACGACGCAACAAGCAAATATCTAACGGTGTATCCATAAAGACAGTCGCATGCATCAGCTTACGTAGTCTTGGATCCGTTAGCAGCAAGATACCTTCAAGAATGATCACTTTTTTCGGCGTTAATGCCGTCGTTGTGCTCGTACGTGTATGATCAGAATAGCTATATTCCGGCACTTCAACCGCTTCACCGCGAATCAACGCCTCTAGATGGTCACACAATAAGTCGTGATCAAGCGCACTTGGGTGGTCGTAGTTGGTTTTAACACGCTCATCCATGCTCAGATGGCTTTGGTCGTTGTAGTAACAATCTTCCGTGATCACACCAATTTGATGATCGCCCACTTTTTCGCGCAGTTCGTTATAGATAGTGCTCGCAATGAGACTTTTTCCAGAAGCAGAAGCGCCAGCGATACCGACGATGACACATTGATTATTATCAGACATTCTTTGCACCTAGTACATATATGGTGGTGAGGACAAAACCGGGTAATTATAGGGATTTCACCCCTTAGATACTAGACGATTGCGCAGTTATTTGGTGTTCAATATTACCTTTCGTCACCAATTTTCACTTTGCAATCGATTACTTTTTTCACCCTTACCGCAATCACCTAGAAATACGCTACTCAACCATGGTAAATTGAATCGAATCAGGTTTGGCTTGACCGCTCCAATAAAGGTCGGCGCACACTCTTTCAGCTAACGTTTGATAAATGGCGGCATGCTCACCTTGAGGACTGGCCACTACCGTTGGCGCACCATTATCCACTGACTCACGAATATCAATATGCAGCGGCACCTGAGCTAATAGATTAATACCAAATTTGGACGCCATCCATTCTGCGCCACCAGAGCCAAAAATATGCTCTTTCGAGCCACACTGGCTACAGATGTGATAACTCATGTTTTCAATCACGCCCAGCACTGGCACCGATACTTTATCAAACATCGCCACCCCTTTTATGGCATCGGCTAACGCTAAGTCTTGAGGCGTCGTTACGATTAATGCTGCCGTCACGGGAATTTGCTGTGACAGGGTCAATTGAATGTCACCAGTACCTGGTGGCATATCAAGGACCAGATAATCCAACTCAGGCCATTCTGTTTCATTTAATAACTGTGCGAGAGCTTTTGATGCCATTGGACCGCGCCAAATCGCTGCATCATCAGAACTAATTAAATAACCAATCGACTGGGTATAGATGCCGTGTGCTTCAACGGGTTGCATCCATTTGCCATCACGAACCTCAGGGTGGGCATCCATTTTACCAAGCATCAGTGGTACCGACGGCCCATAGACATCGGCATCCAAAATCCCCACTTTCGCCCCTAACTTGCTAATGGCAAGCGCAAGATTGACCGCCGTCGTTGATTTACCTACACCACCTTTTGCCGACGTCACTGCGATAATATTCTTCACGCCCTTTACTTCAGCCGCCACAGTCGTAACTAGGGGTTTAGTTGAACAACAAACTGAGAAATTGAACGGCGCAACCTGTTGGCTTTCTTGCGCTGTATTGATCCATGCTTCTAACTCATTTAAAAGTGTTTGGTTAGCAAAGGGCAGCGTAATAATAAACTCACCTGTCGCTAGCACCTTTACTACTTCCGGCACTTCGCTCCAGCCAACTTTTAAATTATCCGCTGTAAATTCTCCTAGCCATTGACAAAATTCTTGTTTCGACTCAAACGTGCGCATTAGGGGGTTCCTTGTATTTGCTATTACTGTAAGACTAGCACTGAGTTGCCAGAACCAGAACCCCAAAAAAGTTAAGGGGATTGACTCGGGATACCTTGGAGTCACGACGAGCATCATGTAGTATTAGCCAATATTTTACACTGAATAAGAAAGCGATAATTAAGTATGGCAACCGATCCGAGAAATCTTTCCGCAAGGAAACTGTTGGTAACCTGCGCGCTACCGTACGCTAATGGCTCAATCCACCTAGGTCACATGCTTGAACACATTCAAGCCGACATCTGGGTACGCTATCAGCGTCTACGTGGCAACGTAGTTAACTTCATTTGTGCTGATGACGCTCACGGCACACCAATCATGCTGAAAGCTCAGCAGATGGGGATCTCGCCAGAAGAAATGATCGCAGCGGTTAGCGAAGAGCACCAAAAAGATTTCGCTGGCTTTGACATTAGCTTTGATAACTATCACAGCACGCACAGTGACGAGAACCGCGAGCTTGCTTCTCATATTTATCTAGAGCTTAAGAAAAACGGGTTTATTTCTAGCCGTACCATTTCTCAACTGTTCGATCCTGAAAAAGAAATGTTCTTACCGGATCGTTTTGTTAAAGGCACGTGCCCTAAGTGTAAGTCTGAAGACCAATACGGTGACAACTGTGACAACTGTGGCGAAACCTACAGCCCTACAGAGCTGATTAACCCGAAATCAGCAGTCTCTGGTGCCACACCTGTAATGAAAGACTCAGAGCACTTCTTCTTTGACCTGCCTCAATTCGAAAGCATGCTAAAAGAATGGACACGTTCTGGCTCTCTACAGAACGAAACTGCAAACAAAATGCAGGAGTGGTTTGAGTCTGGCTTGCAACAATGGGACATCTCTCGTGATGCGCCTTACTTTGGTTTTGAAATCCCAGGCGAAAAAGATAAATTCTTCTACGTGTGGCTTGATGCCCCTATCGGCTACATGGGTTCATTTAAAAACCTTTGTGACAAGCGCGACGACCTAGACTTCGATGAGTACTGGAAAAAAGACAGCACGACTGAGCTTTACCACTTCATCGGTAAAGATATTGTTTATTTCCACAGCCTATTCTGGCCTGCAATGCTTGAAGGTTCCGGCTTCCGTAAACCAAATAATGTGTTTGTTCACGGTTATGTCACCGTAAATGGCGCAAAGATGTCGAAATCAAAAGGTACCTTTGTTAAGGCGAGTACTTACCTTAACCATTTGGACCCTGAGTGCTTGCGTTACTACTATGCAGCCAAATTAAACAGCCGTATTGATGACTTAGATCTTAACCTTGAAGACTTCACCCAGCGCGTTAACGCTGACGTTGTTAACAAGATTGTTAACCTAGCATCTCGTAATGCTGGTTTCATCACTAAGCGTTTTGATGGCAAGCTATCTGACAATTTTGCCGAACCTGAGCTTTATAACGAATTTGTCGCAGCGGCTGACCGTATCGGAGCATTCTATGAGTCTCGTGAATTTGGTCGCGCGATTCGTGAAATCACCGCTCTTGCTGACAAAGCTAACCAATATGTCGATGAGAAAGCCCCATGGGTAGTCGCTAAAGAAGAAGGTAAAGACCAAGAGCTGCAAGATATCTGCTCTGTTGGTATCAACCTTTTCCGAGTGCTTATCGCCTACTTGAAGCCAGTGATGCCAGAACTTGCTTCTAGAACTGAAGCGTTCTTAAATGAAGAGTTAACGTGGGAGAGCATTGAAACTCCGTTGACCGCTCATGACATTACTAAGTTCAAAGCTTTATTCAACCGCATTGACCCGAAAAAGGTTGAAGCCATGGTAGAAGCCTCGAAAGAAGATGCAGCGATTGAAATGGCTGCAAAGGAAAAAGCGGAAGCGGAAAAAGAACAAGCCAGTCAAACTGAACTTGATAAAGAGCCAATCGCTGAAGAGATTGAATTCGATGACTTTGCAAAAGTCGACATGCGAATTGCACGTATCATCTCTTGCGAAGAAGTGCCAAAAGCAAACAAGCTACTTAAATTCCAATTGGATATTGGCGGCGAAACTCGTCAGGTATTCTCTGGTATTAAATCGGCGTATAAACCAGAAGAACTGGAAGGGAAGCTAACCGTGATGGTCGCTAACCTAAAACCACGTAAAATGAAATTTGGTATGTCTGAAGGCATGATTCTAGCGGCTGGCCCTGGTGGCAGCGACCTATGGATTCTAGAACCGCACGAAGGCGCACAGCCGGGTATGCGAGTCATGTAAGCCATCTTCAACACGTAAAAACAAAAAGCCAACTTTCGAGTTGGCTTTTTTATATGACAAAGTCAGCAGTTTTAGTGCAACTGCACCATAAGCATACAGCCTCCTTGGCCGATTGGAAGTAAGGGCAATATAAATATTTGATTTTGTTGACAAAAAAATTTGGCATTACGATTGCAATCATTAACTAAGTGATACACCGACTATCAGGAGATTGTTATGTTTATCTTAGTTTCTATTCTTATCTCACTTTGTCTACTTGCGTTAATCTATCGTTATTCATATCGGCATAACCACAAGCTAGAACGTCGATACCAACTCATTGTTCACCTAAGAGATCTGGTCAACCTAATCCAGCGACACCGCTCAGGAAGTCATTATTCACTGGCGTTTGATCAGAAAAAAGCTAAACAACTGCGCAAGGTGGAGCAGGCCATCGACGTACACTGCCAGGCGCTTATTCAACTATCCCATATCAATAACAAGCCAATGTACCGCGTGCTACACAACAATATTGCGTTAATGATTCGCTCGTGGACGCATTTTAGTGTGAGTAAAAACCAAATCGTACACGGCAAAATGGTTCGTCACCTATTATTGCTCATTGATGACCTTATGGTGGTATGGCTTATCGATATTGAAAAAGAGGAGCTTGAGAAGGAATATAGTACAAAATGGCATTGCGTCATAGATTGCCTAGACTGCCTGACTCAGCTACGACTGTGTATTCAAAAATCCGATTCTACATTAGGTAAGCAGCAACTATTACACTACTGCCAGATTATGCGTAAGAAACTGCATCGACTGACTGTCACTCACTCACACACTCTCGCACCTTTGCCAATATATGGCGTCGCGATGGTTGACCTTGATGCCATACTCGCTAACCCTCCAGAACTCATCGACAAAGAAAGCATGTATCAACTTAGCTCGGCGCTCTCTGATTCCATTTTGAATATTTATGATGAACTCATCGGCGAACTCGCAGAAACTCTCTATCAACCTTTACCTAAACTCGCCGTTATTTAATGCACCGTTTCGCCATAATAAAAAAACCGCCGATTGGCGGTTTTTTTATTGTCAGCATTACATCACGTAAAAATCACTCACGCTGACTAAAAACTAACTGTCATCTTCCGTAAAACTCGTCGGTAGTGTGGTTTTCATCTGATTCCATACTTGGCCACTTGCCAAGCCATACTGACGAATCACAATACGAGTAGCCGATCACGATCACCTGACTCACAAATCACGAGTAAATCTTTATAAAAGTTCAGTGCTAACATTCTCGCCTCTGGGTTGGAGAAGTAGTACGTTCCTACACGATCGTAGAGCTTTTTCAAACCGTTAAAGATAAGCCCGTAAATTTGGTTACCAGAATGGAAAGCCAAACGTTGGAACAACATGTAATCGTAAAAATTAAAAGTACGAGCGATCAATGCGATCTGGCGCTTCTCTTCATCTTTCTCGGTTTCGTCTTTCACATGTTGACGAATTTTATCTTCGTATGGTGATGTTTCTACGAAGGCATCCCAAGATTCAGCGTTTAGCAAGCTTTCACAAGACTCAATAATGCCTTCAATGGTTCTTTCCGAGTTCTCTTTATTCGCTTTAAACGCGTAACGCATAAATATTGGGCTAATATTTGTGCGTGCTGCTAATAAGTCTTCAACAATAGAGGTCGCGTTGCCAGCATCCAATGTCATTAACGTATCAAGAATGTGTAGACCTGACGTCTCCATAAATTGGTTAACTTTGGTTGGCTTACCATGTTGAATTGTTAACCATCCATCGCGAGCAAGCCGCTGTAGCACTTCACGCAAGGTTGTCCTTGTCACCCCAATTAGTTCTGATAACTCTCGCTCAGCTAGGTAGAATTGAACCAGGGGGAAAGCGACCATTCCAGATACTTTCGATAATATATTTTTCAGCGAACCCTGCAGGGCTCTTCGCCTTAATCACCATTATGGGGTTTATCCAATTATTTAATTCATTTGACTATAGAACTCATCATACCACTACTTCAAGAAATTGGTAAACCTACACTACTTATATCTGTAACATTAAAAATATAGAGTATTGACTCTATATTGACATTTCTTTAGCGGTTAGCATTCATTACTCGCAAATATCATTAAGCACCCCGTGTTAATCACTCCATCACATACTCATGACCCACGAGATATAGCAGGCGGCACTACTATGCACCGTGGTTATTATTACGTTATATCCGAAGTAAATGCGGCTTTACCCAAGAATAACTTTCTTTTTTAAGCAATTCGTTTCAACTACTATCGTTGAGCCCTGTTTTTTACAATTGCTTGCATCGTATAACACCATGCTAGGGCACCATAAAACCATGTTTTACTTATATTGCATGGATCGCGTTTTTGGAAAAAACTAGAATAATCAACCCCTGAAATTGTAATTTTTGTTGACTATATCCAATCAAAGAGTAGAGTTGCGGTCGAAGCAAGGAGCGCTTAAAAACTGAGAGACTTGGCAAGTGAACAAAGGCCTTCGCCCACGTGTAACGACGTTTGTTTTCTAAGTTTTTATAGTTTAATTTTGTTTGGAACCTCCTCTCAAATACTCTAACGCCTTCTTGTAATTTTCGATTAATAACTACATAAGAGTATTACTATGCCGATGTCTATAGGAAAGGCTTTCATCAAGAACTTCCTTGGTAAAGCTCCGGATTGGTATAAATTAGCGATCATTGCTTTCCTAATTATCAACCCTATTGTTTTTTTCCTGATTGATCCGTTTGTAGCTGGCTGGCTACTTGTTGTTGAGTTCATCTTCACCCTTGCAATGGCGCTCAAGTGCTATCCATTGCAACCCGGCGGATTACTCGCAATTGAAGCCGTTGCTATGGGGATGACCAGCCCCGCCATGGTGAAACACGAAATAGTAAACAACATCGAAGTACTGCTACTCCTTGTATTTATGGTGGCAGGTATCTACTTCATGAAACAACTGTTGTTGTTCATGTTTACCAAAATCTTACTGGGTATCCAGTCTAAGACGATCCTTTCTTTGGCGTTTTGTTTTACCGCAGCCTTCCTATCAGCCTTCCTTGACGCGCTAACGGTAATCGCCGTTGTTATCAGTGTTGCCATTGGCTTTTACTCTATTTATCATAAGGTTGCATCTGGAAAAGGCTCAGGCTCTTCCCATGACCATACGCATGATGATGAGCTGTCAGAACTCACTCGTGATGATCTTGAAGATTATCGTGCCTTCTTGCGCTCTTTACTCATGCACGCAGGTGTAGGTACAGCATTAGGCGGCGTAATGACAATGGTTGGCGAACCACAAAACCTAATTATTGCCGATCAGGCAGGTTGGTTATTTGGTGAGTTCATTATTCGCATGCTACCTGTCACCGCGCCGGTCTTTGTACTTGGTCTGGTAACATGTGCGCTTGTTGAAAAATTCAAAGTCTTTGGCTACGGCGCGCAGCTTCCTGATAACGTTCGTCAAATCTTAGTCGACTTTGATCGTGAAGAACGTAAGACCAGAACAAAACAAGACGTAGCAAAACTATGGATTCAGGGTGCTATCGCCGTTTGGTTGATTGTCGCACTGGCTATGCACCTTGCTGCAGTGGGTCTTATCGGTCTATCGGTTATTATCCTCGCTACTGCGTTTACTGGCGTCATTGAAGAGCATTCCATGGGTAAAGCTTTTGAAGAAGCCTTACCGTTTACGGCGCTGCTTGCAGTATTCTTCTCTATTGTTGCCGTTATTATCGACCAAGGCCTATTCAAGCCGATCATCGATGCCGTGCTCCATGTCGAAGACAAAGGTACGCAATTGGCGCTGTTCTACGTCGCCAACGGTATTCTATCCATGGTTTCGGACAACGTATTTGTAGGAACCGTTTACATCAACGAAGTAAAAGCCGCTCTGAACGATGGACTGATTACTCGCGACCAGTTCGACTTACTGGCTGTCGCTATCAACACCGGTACTAACCTACCTTCTGTTGCGACACCAAATGGTCAGGCAGCATTCTTGTTCCTATTAACCTCAGCACTGGCACCACTTATCCGCCTGTCGTATGGCAAAATGGTCATCATGGCACTGCCTTATACTGTCGTTCTGGCATTAGTGGGTCTGTTTGGCATCGTGTATTTACTCGAGCCTATGACGGCTTGGTTTTACGACGCAGGTTGGATTGTAGAGAATTCAAGTAAGGTTATTGAGGCCGCCATCTCATCTGGTCATTAATTTTTAGTTGCTTGTGAAACTAATCCACGTTAAAAAGCTCTGAGTATTCAGAGCTTTTTTTATTTCAAGGACGACTCCGTGACGATTCTTTCCAACATCAAAGCATTTTCCAAGACACGCCTATCATGGGCATTATTATTTGCGTGCACGTTAATTTTTGAACTGTGCGCGTTATTCTTCCAGCATGTGTTAATGCTAGGTCCGTGTGTCATGTGCATTTATGAGCGTGTTGCCATGTTTGGCATCTTAGGTGCAGCGACGATCGGTCTCATCAACCCAAACAATACGGTATTACGCTGGACCGGGCTGATTGCATGGGGAGCTGCTGCCGTTAAGGGATTAACATTGTCACTTGAGCATGTGGATTATCAGTTTAACCCGTCACCGTTTAAAACTTGTGACCTCTTTGTCACCTTTCCAGATTGGGCGCCACTTAACGAATGGGCCCCATGGATGTTTGAAGCCTATGGCGATTGTTCGAAAGTTGTGTGGCAATTTTTAACGCTTTCAATGCCGCAATGGTTAGTCATTATTTTTGCAGGTAACCTGGTCGCATTGGCCATTATTGTATTGGCTCAAGGTGCAAAACAGTCCCGCTCGCGCACTCGCGGTTTTCAGTAACGGCTGAGCATGTACTCCCAAATAAAAGCCCCCTGTCGCGGTATCACGACAGGGGGCTTTTCGATTTCTCAAGTCGCCGTTACTTTCCACAACACTTTTTGTATTTTTTACTACTGCCACAAGGACAAGGGTCATTACGGCCTGTGTCTTTAAATGGATTAACCGACTGAGATTGATGACCAATCATCATTTCATCAGCCGCCAACGCGATCTCATTAATCATGTGATCGAGCTGCGGAGCTAAGTCATTAAGCTGAGGTAGCGTTTCATAGCCTGCCTGCGTCATTTCTGCATGTGTTTGGCTTTCATCAATCGCCAACATTAGCGTGGTTAGAAACGCTTGTAGCATTCGGATCGTGCCATCACTTGGCGATTTTTCAAACCACAACGGCTCAACATGTTGCCACGCTGCCATGAAGCCTTCAGCAAAGTCTGCCAGACGCTCACGATTATCATCCAAATCCGGTAGTACATTGTATTGATTGGCTTTTAGATACGCATACTGGGCGTTCAGATGCGCGACCACCCACTCTTCTTGTTGCTTATCATAGTCAGCAATAACCGTCGCTAACCACTCTGAAGGTGCTAATGGTGAAACGGTGAAGTTTGCGGCAAGAATAGCCCCTTCCAAGTAGTCTGCCGACTCGCCTTGCCATCCGTTAGGTAATTGAATGAGATTCATCATATGGGTTTCTGTATTTAGGTTTGCCGCAAGTATATTTCGCCCCTAGCAATACATCAATGGTCGATTCTTGATCGCTTTCCAGATAGAATCCCCGCTCCAGAATAATGAGAGTACCCCTATGCGTGTTGTTTTAGGTCCAATGGAAGGTGTGTTAGACCATTTAATGCGAGAAATTTTGACTGAGATTAACGACTACGATCTCTGCGTCACAGAATTTGTACGTGTGGTTGACCAGCGCTTACCAGACCATGTTTTCCACCGCATTTGCCCCGAGCTTACGCAAGGTTCGCAAACTAAATCAGGGACTCCGATTCACATCCAATTGCTTGGCCAACATGCACAATGGATGGCAGAAAACGCCGTCATTGCTGCGGAGCTGGGCGCGAAAGGCGTTGATCTTAATTTTGGCTGTCCTGCAAAGCTGGTAAATAAGAGCAACGGCGGCGCCGCAATGCTTCAACACCCTGAACAAATTTACCAAGTCATTAAGTCATGTCGTGATGCAGTCGACCCCACTGTTCCTGTAACCGCCAAGATTCGCCTAGGCTGGGAAAACCCCGATGATTGCTTTGAAATTGTCGATGCTGTTGAGCAAGCGGGGGCGGCTGAACTTGCCGTTCATGCTCGCACCAAAGCGGGCGGATATAAAGCCAGTGAAATTAAGTGGGATTACATTAATGAAATACGCAAGCGCGTTTCGATTCCATTAATTGCCAATGGTGAAATCTGGAACTACGAGGATGGTCAACGCTGCATTGCCACCACTGGTGTCGATTCATTAATGGTGTGCCGAGGCGCGTTTAACGTACCGAACCTAGGCAATGTGGTCAAACATAACCAGGCACCTATGCCGTGGAGTGAAGTAGTGGAACTCTTGATCCAATACTCCACCTATGAAATGAAAGGCGACAAAGGG
This sequence comes from Vibrio sp. GJ43-1, assembly GCF_055808835.1. Taxonomy (NCBI): domain Bacteria; kingdom Pseudomonadati; phylum Pseudomonadota; class Gammaproteobacteria; order Vibrionales; family Vibrionaceae; genus Vibrio; species Vibrio sp. GJ43-1. Next base: position 2,711,512 of record NZ_CM147884.1, read on the forward strand.
ATGTACTACCCTAACCGCGTGAAGCAGTGGTTTGCTTACTTACGGAATCAGTACCCAGAAGCCATGGAATTATTCCGCGAGATTCGAATTCACAAAACCGCCGCGCCTATTGTGGCCGATATCAAACGCTATCGCGATGCACTTCACGTCAGTTAACCGCAATTTCCGTTAACTTTAATTTCAGTGAACAACAAGTAAAGTGCATGATGCGCGATAGCCTGTCGCTATATTTTCATCCGTTAAACAACAGTATAGATGCTTTACCCTTCACCTCTACGGTAAGGGTATCTGCGTCAATATCACATGGCGTTTTCGTCCACCAGCATCGCAAGCCTTTACAATTGGCCGCAATTTTCCAAAGTGGTAACGAAACGGTCATCGGCGTATCCGATAGGTTAAAACCACTGATTACAACGTTACCCTTAAATTCTCGCGCATAAATCAAACCGCCCGCTTCTACCCATAGCGTTACAAAACTGCCCTTTTGTAACGCCGGTAGCTGGCGTCTTGCGGCAATCAGCTTAGTAAAGTATTCAAGCCATTCATTGTTTTCCATTCTATCCCAAGGGAAACAGCGCCTGTTGTCAGGATCATGGCTCCCTTCTAACCCAACTTCTGTCCCGTAATATAGACAAGGTGCCCCCACATAAGTCATCAGTAGCTGTGCCGCGATTTTAAATCTATCCACATCGCCTTGTAATGTGGTCAACAAGCGCTCAGTATCGTGGCTGTCTAATTGGTTAAGCTGAGAAAGCTGATTCGCCCATGGTAGCTTGGCACTCGCTTCACGTAACCACGCCAAAAAATCGCGGCAATCAAGCTCAATCGGATCAAACTGAATATCTTTGCTCGCCAATAGCGCTCTAACTGGATGAGCAAAGCCATAATAGTTCATCGAGCCATCCTCTTGGTCACCTTGTAGCCAGCTCGTTGCCTCAAAAAAGTGTTCCCCAAGCATGTAAGAGTCCGGTGATACTGATTTCATCGCCTCACGAAAAGCCGTAACATAGTGCGCATTATTCGCCGCCCCTTCGCCTTCCCCTAGCATATGAATCACATCAAAGCGCCAACCATCAATCAAGTAAGGCGGCTTCAACCAATGTTTGATCACCGAATCTTCGCTCTGATAAATCGCGTCCCGAACCTGTTTATTATTGAAGTTCAGCACGGGTAAGGTATCAATACCCTTCCAACCGACGTAGCCTAAACTATCACTGCCCTCATCGTTTTGACCTTTAAAGAAATAATAATCCCGATATGGACTATTGACCGAACCATAGGCACCGTTCCTTGTTTGTGATTTATCAAACCAAGCATGCTCAGTGGAAGTATGATTAAGCACGGCATCGAGTACGATCTTCATCCCTCTTTGATGGATGTCCTCGGATAGTGTTGCAAACTGCTGGTTAGTCCCAAATTTCGGGTCAATAGAATAGTAGTCTACCGTGTCATATTTATGGTTTGAGTAAGAAGTGAAGATCGGGTTGAGGTACAGTGTTGTAATGCCTAGCGCTTGTAAATAATCTAACTTTTGTTGTACGCTTAGCTAAATCACCACCGTAAAACTCAACGGCACCAGTATTGCCATGTTGACCAACCGGTTCTCCCCACGATCGCTTCACTGATTGTCGATTTTTGCCTAAATACTGATATTCACCATCTTCAACACCAATAGACGGATCACCATTACAAAAACGTTCCGGGAATATCTGATAGAAGACCTGCTCAGACACCCATTCTGGTGGTCGGGCGACTCGATTGTATTTAAAGTGATACTCCCTACCGGGCATCCTTACTTGCACGCCACGACCATCTAACCAATACTGAGCCTGCCCTAAGATCGCTTTAAAGGTGTAATAAGTGACTGACTTATCCTGACTCAGAGGCAGTATTGCCTGCCACACTCGCAAACGCCCTTTTTTCTCTCCTGATACCATGTCAATGAGGTACTCTTCATTGTCGGGTTCATGCCTTAGCAGCACCCGCTCAAACGGTAAGTCTTCGGTGAGTAGTTCAATATGTAAACAATCAGCATGTGCAGTAACACCGTCAGTAGTCTGCGAATGATAGAGATAAGGAGTGCTCATAAGTCTCTTGTTACCAGTGATTTAGGATGACGCTATTCTAATCAACTCCGTAGACAAAAAAATCCCCCTTCAAATTGAAGAGGGATCACAGTTAGTAGGCGGAGAAGACTAGGCGTAGAGCTTAATCGCACTCACGCTCGGCTAGCTCAATAGCAGGCTATCATCCGCCAGTTCTTCGCCACGTACTTTAGAGAACATTTCCAGCAAATCTGGAACACCCATGTTAGCGCGTTGCTCACCCGACACATCAAGGACGATCTCCCCTTGATGCAGCATCACCGTTCTATCACCACACGCCAACGCATCTTTCATTGAGTGCGTTACCATCATGACCGTCAAATTAAACTCACTAATGACCTTCTTAGTGAGATCGATAATAAAAGCGGCCATACGTGGGTCCAATGCTGCGGTATGCTCATCAAGGAGTAGCAGCTTACTGTCTGATAATGTTGCCATCACAAGGCTGACCGCTTGACGCTGGCCTCCTGACAGCAAGCCGATATTATCACCAAGACGATCTTCTAAACCTAACCCTAAAATACTGATGCGCTCTTGAAACAACTTACGACGTTTCGAAGACAGGGACATACTCCAGCCACGCTTTTTACCGCGCATATACGCCAACGCCATATTCTCTTCAATAGTCAAATCAGCACAAGTCCCCGCTAAAGGATCTTGAAACACCCGGGCACATTGATTCGCCCGTTGATCCACCGTTTGTCGAGTTACGTCCATTTCATCAATCAATACTCGGCCACCTACCATGGGTGTTTCGCCTGTCACAGCGCCGAGTAACGTCGATTTACCCGCCCCGTTGGAACCGATCACAGTTAAAAACTGATGTTCAGGTACTTCTAAATTCACACTTCTTAACGCTCGGTTTTCCAAGATGGTCCCTGGGTTAAAAGTGACTTGAATATCTTCTAATCGAATCATGCTACTTTCCCCGTGTTGCCTGAATTTGAAACCACTTTATTCTCAACAGGCTTACTGACCTTTTTTGCTTTCAGGTTTCCTTTGATCTTCGGCGCTATCAGCGCAGCGGCAACTAATACCGCGGTGACCAAGTTAAGATCCGATGCTTGCAACCCGAACATGCCACTGCTTAAGGCGAACGCCACTGCGAGTCGATACAGCACTGAACCGACGATTACAGCAACAACCGCTACCCAAATTTTACGACCCGGAATAAGAGTTTGACCTAGAATCACGGCTGCCAATCCAACAACAATAGTACCGACACCCGATGTCACATCAGCAAAGCTATTGGTTTGGGCAAATAACGCCCCGGCAAAACCCACAAAGCCATTTGATAGAGCAAGACAAAAATACGTATAAAATGCCGTGCTTGCCCCCTGCGCTTTCACCATTCTAGCGTTGACGCCAGTCGCTCGCAGCCCTAAGCCAAAATCACTATTGAGTAAGCGAACAACAAACCACGCTGAAATAAGTACCAACACACCAACCACGAGCGGTCGAATGTACATCGAGTTACCCATCATCTCGAATGGGGTCAAAATGGTTTCTTCACCCAACAGCGCGATATTCGGACGGCCCATAATGCGGATATTGATAGAGAAAGCCGCTATCATCGTTAAGATAGACGCCAGTAAGTGCAAAATACCACAGCGAACAGCCAGGAATGCCGTCACCCAACCTGTTGCTGCACCTGCAAGTACCGCCATGCCTGTAGCGATCCAAGGGTTAACACCCGATACAATAGCGGTTGCTGCAACGGCCGCCCCCATAGGGAAACTGCCATCAACACTTAAATCAGGGAAATCAAGTACTCGGAATGTGAGGTAGACGCCTAAAGCGACGAGGCCATAAATCAGACCAATTTCTAGAGCACCAAAGAATGCGAAAGCAGACATAACAACTCCTTTTCTGCTTATTAAAAGGGCCAAGCATAAATGCTTGGCCCAGGTAGGAATAAAACTATTTAACGCTTGTTGCGCGATCCATTACGGTTTTAGGAATAGTAAGACCTAGTTTTTTCGCAGCTGTCGCATTGATCACCAAATCAGAACCTTTTGCGACCTTAACGTCTAACTCACCCGGCGCTTTACCATCCAGAATTTGCGCTACGTAATCAGCAGTTTGAACACCAATTTGGTAATAATCAAAGCCTAGGCTGGCAACGGCACCACGCTCAACATAAGAGGTTGCCGCACCAAATACAGGGGTCTTCGCTTGGTTTGCCGATACAATCATCCCTTCAATAGCACTCGCAACCGTGTTGTCAATAAGGGCATAGATAATGTCAGACTTTGATACGATCGCTTGAGTTGCCGTTTGTACGTCTGCACTCTTCAGCGCCGTCGCCTCAACTAACTCAATGCCATGTTTTTTGGTGCTTTCTTTTAATAATGTCATCAAGCTAACCGCATTCGCTTCGCCTGGGTTGTACACCACACCAATGGTTTTGACGTCGGGCATAATCTCTTTAATGAGCTCTACGTGTTGATCAACGGGCGATAAATCAGAAAGCCCCGTTACGTTCTTACCGGGCTGCTCAAGCTGCTTTACCAACTTTGCGCCAACCGGATCCGTTACTGCAGTAAAGACGACTGGAATATCACGAGTTGCAGAGACTAACGCCTGCGCTGTTGGCGTAGCGATTCCTACAAGTACATCTGGACGCTCACCCACAAATTGACGGGCAATTTGTACCGCTATCGCAGGATTACCTTGTGCTGTTTTATAATCAAACTCTAAGTTTTTACCTTCTTCGTAGCCGTTTGCTTTTAAGCCATCGACCAGTCCTTGTCTGGTTGCATCTAACGCTGGATGCTCAACAATCTGTGAAACAGCGACTTTCGCTGTTTTAGCCATAATGCTTGCTGAAGACAACAGCGCGACACCCGTTAAGAGCGCCGTAGTAATTAGTTTGCTTGCTTTCATCTTGACTCCTTGATTCAGCAACGTACTTCTGTGTTTGCTGTGACAACCCCTTACTCACAAGGGTGTAAAATTTGTTTTACATTCTGTTTTTAATGCAATTTAACCATTGCATTTAACTAGTATTACTACCAGTTACCTTACCAAATTGAAAGAACTTATTAACATTCAACCTCGCAAACGTGCTATGAAAACAAATTATTAAGAAATGTTTCTCTCATCCCGTACAAGCACACGTACAGCAAAGTGCGCACTCTTTATCCGTACAGCATAACCAGAGACATTTTACGCGACCCTTGCATTCGCAACCTTTCACGACTTGATAAGCCATTCCTGTGACTAATCAGTAATCACGGCTATATTTGAAACCATAAAGCTCGGAAAGGTGAGAAGCGTCATTTAAAAAAGGGGAAGACATGAAAACCAACATACTGATCATTATTGGCTTATTCGCCATGGCAGTAAGTAGCGTCTACAGTAAAGAATTTGAAAGTAGCCAATACAAAAAAGTCGCCCAGCTCTCCGGGGTGCCCTGGGGCATCGAAAGCATTTCTGCCGATCAGCTATTAATCACACTGCGTGATGGTCGTATAGTGACGCTGACTGCGAATACTGGCAAAGTTAAACCCGTGAGTGGACTTCCAACGGTATATAGCGGCGGCCAAGGCGGCTTAATGGATGTGGTTAAGAATCCACAAAAAAACAATGAGTACTTTTTTACTTACGCTAAACCTAATGCGCAAGGCGATGGCGGATCTCCTACTCTTGCCAAAGCTACCCTCGTTCAAAATTCGCTGAACGACTGGCAAGATATATTCACGAGTAATGTGGTGGTAACCACAGGTAGGCATTTCGGTAGTCGGTTAGCCATTCGAGATGACTTTGTCTTCATGACGATCGGTGACGCTGGCGTACGAAAAAACGGACAAGACACCACGACTCACGCTGCAGTACTATAATTCGTCTCAACCTCGACGGTAGCATTCCAAAGAGTAACCCCTTTATTGCTAATGATAACTTTCAACCTGAAATATACAGCTATGGGCATCGAAATCCACAAGGTATTGCCTATCATCCCAGAACCCAACAGCTTTGGGCAATTGAGCACGGCCCTCGCGGCGGAGACGAGCTCAACCTAATTGAAAAAGGTCAAAACTATGGCTGGCCAATCACCTCACACGGCAAAGAGTATTGGGGCCCTGTTAGTGTTGGAGAGGCAACAGAAAAAGAAGGCATATCAGCCCCTAAAAAAGTGTATATCCCTTCTATTGCGCCCAGCTCTTTGTATATTTATCCAAGCCAAACCTTCCCTCGCCTCGAAGGTAAATTATTGATTGGGGCACTAAAGCTCACTCACATCAACTTGTTAGATGTCAACCAAATTGGTCAAGTACTAGAAGAGCGTCGCTACTACGAAACGTTAAATGAAAGGATCCGAGACATCACGTCAGATACCCAAGGCGCTTTGTGGTTCACCACCGACTCAGGGGGCATCTATACGATCACTCGTTCTAATAATGTGAAGTAGCAGCCTACGTAGACTGAGAGGACTCATGCCAATCAATATTCAAGCAACATGTTGATTTACGCGGCAAACAAAAACAGCTTGCTACGCTAGCAAGCTGTTGGGATGGTGGCGGGCAATGACATTCATTGAACGTTAGCAGCGTTTGAGTACTACGGCGCTGGTTTTAGCGTCAATGGGTTCCCTAAAACCAACGGTCAAACGAACTGCGATCGAGTTGCCTAAACGCTTTATTCAATATAATCGCCAACTCTTTATAACGAGGCTTCGCTTTGACTGGCTCGAGTGCGTACCCGGTCTCAGTCACTTTTTGATGTAACTCTCGATACCACGAGGCCAGAGCAGGGGGAAGCTTGGTGTGTGAACGGTTTCCTAACCACCACATACCTTGTAAAGGCAGGCTAATCGCAAACAAGGCGATAACAATAGTTTGAGGCATCGCCTGAGCGTTATTAAAGACCATTTGAGTCAGCACGCTGATTGCAGCCACCGCAGGCATCACTTTTACAGCAAACTTTGTCGCCTTAATAATGCGCTGCTCTGGGAACAGAGGGGTTAACTCTTTTCTCATTGGCCAAGTATCCATGTACTTCTGACCATTTTTTAAACTCTGAGTTAAGCTTAGTCTCTCACTCATCAGCAACCTCACTAAAAAAAGTTTAACCATTCAAATAAAAACGCAAAATATTGACGAAAGTTAATATTCTTTCAAATTTATTTTGTTATCATTACGCAATATCGTTATTCTTTGCGCTACCTCAATCTCATTGTTGACTTTATTTTGGAATAAGGCAACTACGAGATGAACGTCGCAAGGACGCAAAAGTGATTTTCTTGGAAAATCGCTTATGATTATACGGCAATTGTAGAATTTTTGATCAAGGCTGAATCGTAACAATTTGTACCTTCTCAGCCTTGAGAATTTATACCCTTGATCTTGGATCAGACAAATTACAGGTAACCTTTAATGTCTAAGCTAGTTTTAGTTCTAAACTGCGGCAGTTCTTCTCTTAAGTTCGCTATCGTTGACGCAACCACTGGTGACGAGCACCTAACAGGTCTTGCTGAGTGTCTTCACCTTCCTGAAGCACGTATCAAGTGGAAACTTGATGGCAAGCACGAAGCACAACTAGGCAACGGTGCAGCTCACGAAGAAGCACTAGCGTTCATGGTAGACACTATTCTTGCTTCTAAGCCTGAGCTTAAAGCGAACCTTGGCGCGATCGGTCACCGTATCGTTCACGGCGGCGAACAGTTCACTAAATCTGCACTGATCACTGATGACGTTCTTAAAGGTATCGAAGACTCTGCAACATTTGCACCTCTTCATAACCCTGCTCACATCATCGGTATTGAAGCTGCGAAGCACAGCTTCCCTGAACTGAAAAACGTAGCGGTATTTGACACAGCATTCCACCAAACAATGCCTGAAGAAGCTTACCTATACGCACTTCCGTACAACCTATACAAAGAGCACGGTATCCGTCGTTACGGCATGCACGGTACTTCTCACCTGTTTATCGCTCGTGAAGCAGCAGAGCTACTTGGCAAGCCAACAAACGAACTAAACATCATCAACTGCCACCTTGGTAACGGCGCATCTGTATGTGCTATCAAAAATGGTGAGTCTGTAGATACTTCAATGGGTCTTACTCCACTTGAAGGTCTTGTGATGGGTACTCGTTGTGGTGACATCGATCCTGCAATCATCTTCCACCTACACGACGCACTAGGCTACTCTGTTGAGCAAATCAACAACATGCTAACTAAAGAGTCTGGTCTACAAGGTCTAACAGAAGTGACGTCTGACTGTCGTTTTGTTGAAGACAACTACGGTGAGAAAGCAGAAGCAACACGTGCAATGGACGTGTTCTGTCACCGCCTTGCAAAATACGTTGCAGGCTACACAGCGACACTAGAAGGTCGTCTAGACGCTATCGTATTTACTGGCGGCATCGGTGAAAACTCTGCACCAATCCGTGAAATGGTTCTTAACCGTCTAGGCGTATTTGGTATCGAAGTAGATGGCGACGCTAACCTGAAAGCGCGTTTCGGTGGTGAAGGTACTATCACTACTGCAAGCAGCCGCATCCCAGCTATGGTTATCTCTACTAATGAAGAGCTAGTTATTGCTGAAGATACTGCGCGCCTAGCAGGTCTTTAATTTTCAAACTGGCTAACCAATAGGTTAGCCAGTTTTCTATTGAACTCAGTCATTTCGCTGCCCATTCAACGTGCATTAATACGCTGAGCTTCATCCCCCTTCATATAGTTTGAGGTGCTCAAAGAATGTCCCGTACTATTATGCTTATCCCTACTAGCGCAGGCGTCGGCCTAACAAGCGTTAGCATGGGTCTCCTTCGCGCGATGGAGCGTAAAGGTGTTAAAGTTTCTTTTTACAAGCCTATCGCTCAACCTCGTAGCGGTGGCGATCAGCCAGATCTAACAACCACTATCGTAGCCGCCAATAGCGACATGCAAATTGGTACGCCGCTGCAAATGTCTGTCGCCGAGAACCTTATCGGTAACGACAATATGGATGAGCTACTCGAAACCGTTGTTGAACGTTATAACCAAATCAACAAAGATGCGGACGTAACGCTGATCGAAGGTCTAGTCCCAACTCGTAAGCACCCTTTTGCTAACCAAGTGAACGCGGAAATCGCGGCAACACTTGGCGCTGAAATCGTGATGGTTGCGACTCCAAGCACAGACAACCCAGTGCAGCTTAAAGAGCGTATTGAAGTAGCCTGTTCTAACTTTGGTGGCACTAAGAACAAAAACATCTCAGGCGTTATCATCAACAAGCTTAACGCACCAGTAGATGAAGCAGGTCGTACTCGCCCTGACCTATCTGAAATCTTCGATGATGCAGATACAGCGAAGCAAAACGAATTGAAAGTGATGGAAATCTTCAACACTAGTCCAATTCGTGTGCTAGGTTGCGTGCCTTGGAGCATCGATCTTATTGCGACCCGTGCTATCGACATGGCACAGCACTTAAATGCTGAAATCATCAATGAAGGTGACATTGCAACGCGTCGCGTTAAGAGCATTACGTTCTGTGCACGTTCACTACCAAACATGATTGAGCACTTTAAGCCAGGTTCACTACTTGTGACTTCCGCAGACCGTCCAGACGTTATCGTTGCAGCGGCACTGGCAGCAATGAACGGTGTTGAAATCGGCGCTATCCTACTGACTGGCGGCTATGATGTTCCAGCTGAAATCAGCGACCTAATCAAGCCTGCGCTTGATACTGGTCTACCGATCTTCAAAGCACAAGGCAACACATGGCAGACTTCTCTGAACCTTCAAAGCTTTAGCATTGAAGTACCAGCGGATGATAAAGAGCGTATCGAATTCATTAACGATCACGTTGCTTGGTCATGTAGATGGTAACTGGATTGAATCAATGACAGAAGGCACTCAAAAGTCTCGTCGTTTAAGCCCACCAGCATTCCGTTACCAACTTACTGAGTTCGCTCGTAAAGCGGGTAAGCGTATTGTACTTCCTGAAGGCGATGAGCCACGTACCGTTAAAGCTGCGGCTATCTGTGCAGAGCGTGGTATTGCACAATGTGTTCTTCTTGGTAACCCAGACGAAATACGCCGTGTTGCTGCGCAACAAGGTGTAGAGCTTGGTGCTGGCGTTGAAATTATCGATTCTGATGCGGTTCGTGAAAACTACGTCGCTCGTTTGGTTGAGCTTCGCGGCGCGAAAGGCATGACAGAAGTTGTGGCTCGTGAAAAACTTCAAGATTCTGTTTTCCTAGGCACAATGATGCTAGAAAACGACGAAGTTGACGGCCTTGTTTCTGGTGCGGTACACACGACAGCAAACACTATCGTGCCACCGTTCCAAATCATCAAAACTGCGCCTGATGCCTCTATCGTATCCTCTATCTTCTTCATGCTTCTGCCTGATCAAGTATTGGTTTACGGTGACTGTGCAATCAACCCAGATCCAACGGCTGAACAGCTTGCAGAGATTGCAATCCAGTCTGCAGATTCTGCAACGGCATTTGGTATCGAACCACGCGTTGCAATGATCTCATACTCTACTGGTGAATCTGGTAAAGGCGCAGATGTTGATAAAGTACGTGAAGCGACGAAACTTGCTCAAGCAAAACGTCCTGACCTTATCATTGACGGCCCGCTACAGTACGACGCTGCTATCATGGAAAATGTTGCCGCTTCTAAAGCGCCTAACTCTCCTGTTGCTGGTAAAGCGACGGTATTCGTATTCCCTGACCTAAATACAGGTAACACGACATACAAAGCGGTACAACGTTCTGCTGACCTTGTGTCAATTGGTCCAATGCTTCAAGGCATGCGTAAACCAGTTAATGACTTGTCACGTGGCGCGCTAGTAGACGATATCGTTTACACCATCGCTCTAACAGCAATTCAATCAAGCCAAGAGCAAGGTTAATCTTTGTTTAACGCCTGAATGACGAAAGCCTCCATATGGAGGCTTTTTTGTATCTAGTTTTATCGCTGCAGCCCATCGACTCGCCCAATCTTAACCTAACGGGTTTAGTGAATCACGATCGTGTGGCGTATCAAGATCTAAGTCAGGCCCCAACGGAACCACTTGCGTCGGGTTAATCCCCGCATGGCTGAAGTAATAGTGACGTTTAATATGATAAAAGTCCGTCGTTTCCTTAATACCTTTGACCTGATACAGCTCTTTTAAGTATCCCTGAATATTTTTATAGTCGGCAATACGCTTTTTGTTGCATTTAAAATGTCCAACGTAAACGGCATCAAAACGCACTAAGGTGGTAAACAATCGCCAATCGGCTTCCGTTATTTGTTCTCCTGCCAAGTAGCGGTGCGTCACGAGATGCTGCTCCACTTTATCTAATGCAGAAAACAACGCATGGTAAGCCTCTTCGTATGCTTCTTGTGTTGTCGCAAAGCCACAACGATAAACGCCGTTATTGATCGCGGGATACACAAACTCATTCCACTCATCAATCTGTTTTTGTAACTTCAACGGATAATAATCCTTGTCATCACCCGTGAGTTCATTGAACTCTGTGTTAAACATACGAATAATTTCAGATGATTCATTGCTAACAATGGTTTGCGTCTTTTTATCCCATAATACAGGCACGGTGACACGCCCACTGTAATCCGCTTTCGCTTGAGTATACATTTGATGTAGATGGCTATGCCCAAACAGAGGTTCTGGAAGCCCGAAAGACCAACCTTTATCTAACATATCTGGGCAAACCACGGTGACGTCGATGTGAGACTCTAGCCCTTTCAGTGCACGAAAGATTAACGTGCGGTGCGCCCAAGGGCATGCTAGAGACACATAAAGATGGTAGCGACCAGACTCTGGTTGAAAGTCTGCCTCGGGATTATTTGTGACCCAATGGCGGAAGCCTGCATCTTCACGAACGAATTTACCGCCACTGGTTTTCGTGTCATACCAAACATCATGCCATACACCATCAACTAATTTGCCCATAATCTGCTCTCTCCTTACTTTACGTTAAAGACAGTATAGAAAATGCCTTCACAAAGGTTCAGTGGGGTAAGTAAAAGAAGATGTTCAAATAAATTGAAGAAACAAAAAAAGCGCGACTCAATTTGATGTCGCGCTTAGGCCTGTCACAGGCTGAAAAGCGAGTTAGCTTGTATCATCGGTATACGATTATGCGGTATTTCTCTATACCGATAACGCTATATCACGACACTAAACAGAAACGTTCAAACACGACACGGCATGCACATCCGTTCCTTGAAGCCCCGGCTTTTGCTGTGCACATTGCTCTGTCGCTTGCGGGCAACGAGTTCTAAACACACAACCAGAAGGCGGATTGATAGGCGACGGCAAGTCCCCTTCAAGCATCTGGATCGTCTTGTTACGTTCAAGCTTAGGATCTGGAATCGGTACTGCCGACATCAGTGCTTTGGTATATGGGTGCTTAGGGTCAGCAAACAAAGCATCTGCCTCTCCTAGTTCTACTGCATTACCCAGATACATTACAAGCACGCGATCAGAGATATGCTTCACTACCGATAAATCATGCGCAATGAACACTAAGCTCAACCCTAACTCGGTCTGTAACTCCTTCAACAAGTTCACCACTTGTGCTTGTATAGATACATCAAGCGCAGAAACAGGCTCGTCACAGATGATCATTTTCGGTTTTAGAATCAGTGCTCGCGCAATACCAATACGTTGACACTGACCACCCGAAAATTCATGTGGATAACGGTTGATGACGTTAGGCAATAGCCCTACTTTCGTCATCATCTCCTTCACCTGATCTTTTACTTCTTGCTTAGATAATTCAGGGTAAAAGGTCTGCAAAGGCTCTGCGATGATGTCACCGACGGTCATTCTAGGGTTCAGTGATGCCAATGGATCTTGGAAAATCATCTGAATTTCTTTACGAGTCTCACGACGCTGGACCGCTTGCATTTTGGTGAGGTCTTGCCCTAACCACATGACTTCACCATCGGTGGCTTCGACCAATCCAATAATGGCACGAGCAAACGTAGACTTACCACAACCAGACTCGCCTACGACGCCCAAGGTTTCGCCTTCAAACAAATGAACATCAACGCCATCAACGGCTTTTAGATTCGCGCAGCTTTGACCATGGCCAAGCCGATTTTGATGCAATGCTAAAATGCACTTTCAGGTTTTTAACATCAAGAATTAACTGTTTATTATCTGTCATAGCGTTCATCGTATCCACGTCTCCCAATCAGAAAAACACGCGCGTTGGCGGTCTTGGCCAAAGCTCGTCAATATCGGTGCCTCTTTACGACAACGATCAGTGACTCGATGGCATCGCTCTTGGTAAGGACACCCAGTAGGCAAGCGTAGCAAGTTTGGTGGGTTGCCTGGAATCGTTGGTAGTACGTCACCTTCGGTATCTAAACGAGGAATAGCCTTGAGCAGACCTTCCGCGTATGGGTGAGTCGGCTGATAGAAAATCTCATCAACCGTACCGTACTCCATAGTACGTCCAGCGTACATAACCAACACTTTATCGCACGATCCTGCCACGACACCAAGATCGTGGGTGATCATAATAATGGCTGTGTTGAATTCACTTTTTAGCTCGTTCAATAGATCCATAATCTGTGCTTGTACCGTCACATCTAGCGCGGTAGTCGGTTCATCGGCAATCAACAGCTTTGGACGGCATAATAGCGCCATTGCGATCATCACACGTTGACGCATACCGCCAGAAAACTCATGGGGGTACATAGTAATACGTTTACGGGCTTCTGGGATTTTAACCGCTTCAAGCATCCGTACGGATTCTTCAAACGCTTCTGATCGTCCCATGCCTTTGTGAAGCATAAGGACTTCCATCAATTGGTCGCTTACCTTCATATAAGGGTTTAGCGACGTCATTGGGTCTTGGAAAATCATCGCGATTTGCTCTGCACGAACCTTGTTCAGTGCTTTTTCTGGCAAGTTAAGGATTTCATTACCTTCAAATTTCGCGCTGCCAGAAATAATACCGTTCTTTGCCAATAGTCCCATAATCGCAAATACCGTTTGCGATTTACCAGACCCTGACTCTCCCACAATACCTAAGGTTTCACCTTGGTTTAAAGAGAAATTCAAATCGTTTACTGCGGTCACTATCCCATCTTGGGTGGTAAATTCGACTCGCAGATCTTTGACATCTAATAAGCTCATAATACTTCCTTTCTCTAATTCTTATCGGTCTTTTGGATCAAGCGCGTCACGAAGACCATCGCCTACATAGTTGAAACAGAACAGAGTGACGACCATAAAGATGGCTGGGTAAATCAATTGCCAGATTGCCACTTCCATAGTTTGAGAGCCTTCTTGAAGAAGTGCGCCCCAACTTGTCATGGGTTCTTGTACACCTAAGCCAAGGAAAGAAAGGAAAGATTCCGTCAAAATCATGCTTGGTATAAGTAGTGTTGAGTAAACCGCAACAATACCAAGTACATTCGGAACGATGTGTTTTGTAATAATTTTCCAGTTACTTACACCGGAAACGTGTGCTGCTTCAATAAACTCTTTGCTGCGTAAGCTCAACGTTTGACCACGAACAATTCGCGCCATGTCCAGCCAAGCTATCGCACCAATCGCGACAAAGATTAAAACAATATTACGACCAAAGAAGGTCACCAGTACAATCACAAGGAACATGAAAGGTACCGCATATAAGATCTCTAGAATACGCATCATGACGCGGTCAACACGTCCGCCAATAAAGCCGGATGTCGCACCATATAGGGTACCGATAAGCACGGCTACAAATGCACCTAACACCCCTACCATCAGTGAAATACGCCCACCAATTAAGGTACGCACATAAAGATCACGGCCTAAACTGTCGGTACCAAACCAGTGCTCGGCACTTGGTGCGGCATGCATGGCATACCAATCGGTATCATCAAAGGCGTATTGAGCAAACATCGGCAAGAAAATAACCGCCAGCGTCATCAGTGTAAGAATAAACAGACTCACCATTGCCGCTTTGTTGCGCATAAAACGAATACGGGCGTCTTGCCACAAACTGCGGCCTTCAATTTCTAAATTCTCGGAAAAATTTTCAATCGCTTCCAAGTTTTCTTTTTTCGTTAACATCATTCCCGCACTCCCTTAGTAACGAATTTTCGGGTCAATCATCGCTAGCAAAATATCAACGACAGCGTTGAAAAGGATGAAGAGGAAACCAATCAAAATGGTCACGCCCATCACTAACGAGTAATCGCGGTTAAATGCGGCATTAACAAAGAGTTTGCCAATACCCGGTAAGCCGAAGATGGTTTCGACTACGACAGAACCGGTAATGATACCTACGAACGCAGGCCCCATATACGATACAACCGAGTAACAGCGCAGGTTTTAAGGCATGCTTAAGAACAATGTAACGGTAACTCAAACCCTTGGCACGGGCGGTGCGAATAAAGTTACTGTTCAGCGTTTCTATCATGCTGCCACGAGTAATACGGGCAAAGGTGGCGACATAAAGTAACGACATGGCGATAACTGGTAATACGATGTATTGCATTCCGCCATCATGCCAACCACCCGCAGGGAACAAATTCCAGTGCAATGAGAATAGATAAATCAAAGCCGGTTGCCAACACAAAGGATGGCATCACCACCCCGAGCATGGCGGTCGACATTATGGTGTAATCGAGCCAGGTATTATGCTTCAAGGCGGCGATAGTCCCGACGCTTACCCCCATAATCACAGTAAAGACAAAGGCAATAAGCCCCACTTTTGCTGACACTGGCAGCGCCACTGCAATCAGCTCATTTACGGTATAGTCTTGATATTTAAAAGAAGGGCCGAAGTCGCCTTGCAGAATATTCGTTAAGTACGTGGTGTACTGTTCGAACACTGGCTTATCAAGGCCATACTTCGCTTCAATGTTCGCCATTACTTCCGGTGGAAGTGGGCGCTCACTTGAAAAAGGGTTACCTGGCGCAAAGCGCATCAGGAAAAAAGAGACGGTAATTAATACCAACAAGGTTGGTATTGCTTCAAATATCCGTTTCATAATGAATTTAAGCATAAACTCATCCATCCAGTCTGTGACAATTTAAAATAAAAGAGACCCTGCGTGTGCTTTCGCACACACAGTGTCTTATATCGTTATATTTTTTATAGGGTGTTATTTAGCTTTGATGTAGAGATCTTTTGAGTAGATCTTATCTTCTGCGTTACCTTCAGGGTAACCACCAAGCTCAGGTGATACGAGACGAGTTGTCACGTACTGATAGATTGGTGCAATTGGCATGTCTTTCGCTAGGAGCTTCTCAGCTTCGATGTAAAGCTTCGTGCGCTCATCTTCTGAAGTTGAGCTAAGTGCTTTCTCAATCACTGCATCGTAGTCTTTGCTCTTATAGTGCTGACCTGCAGTTGTATTTGCACTTACCATTAGCGTTAAGAATGAAGAGGCTTCGTTGTAGTCACCACACCAGCCAGCACGTGCAACATCAAAGTTACCGAGTATCTTTGCTGTCTAGGTAAGATTTCCACTCTTGGTTCTCAAGTTTCGCGTTAATACCCAGCTCTTTTTTCCACATTGAAGCAATCGCTACAGCAATCTTCTTATGGTTTTCAGAGGTGTTGTACAACAGATCGAATTCTAGAGGGTTGCTCTTAGAGTAACCGGCTTCTTCTAGAAGGCGTTTTGCTTCAGCAATACGCTCTTTCTGACTCAGCTGACCGTATTCTGGAGTGACTGGATCAAAGCCCGCTGTAATTTCAGGCGTTAGGAAGTACGCTGGTTTTTGACCTTGACCTAGGATCGCTTTAGAAATGATATCGCGGTCCATGGCATAAGACATCGCTTTACGAACTCGCACATCATTAAACGGTGCTTTCTGGGCATTGAACTGGTAGTAATACGTACATAGGTTACCCTTGATGTTGACATCTTGTGGGTACTCTTTTTGTAGGCGACGGAAATGCTCGTTTGGCACTTCATAAGTGAAATCCAGTTCACCAGACAAGAAACGGTTCATTTCCGCTACTTGGTTTTCAATTGGTAGGAAGGTAACTTTCGTTAGAACCGTGTTTCCTTGGTCCCAGTATGAATCGCTCTTAACAAGCTCTAGACGCTCATTCACAACCCACTTGTTTGGTACAAATGCACCATTACCAACGAAGTTTTCAGGCTTCGTCCACTGGTCACCAAATTTTTCTACCGTTGCTTGATGGACAGGCTTCACTGTGGTGTGGCCCATCATCATTACGAAATATGGTACAGCCGTATCAAGCGTTACTTCCAATGTATGCTCGTCTAGTGCTTTAACACCCAGCTCACTCTTATCTTTTTTACCCGCTACGATATCTTTAGCATTCGCCATCTTGGTGTATTCCATATACCAAGCGTATGGTGAAGCCGTTTTAGGATCGACAGCGCGTTGAAAACTGAAGACAAAGTCATTCGCCGTTACAGGATCGCCATTTGACCATTTCGCGTCATCACGAAGATGGAATACAAACGTTTTGTTGTCTGCGGTTTCCCAAGACTTAGCAACACCAGGGATAGTTTTGCCGTTTGCATCTTGGTTAACTAGGCCTTCAAGGAGATCACGAATCACGTGAGACTCTGGAACACCCTGCGATTTATGCGGATCGAGTGTTGCAACCTCAGTACCATTACCACGTACAAGCTCTTGCTTATCGGCTAGTTTTGTACGCTAAGCAGGGAACTTCTGCGGCAAGCGAAGAAAAAGAGGTGGCAGCCACTGCCATGCTCGCGCCTAGAAGAAGGGCTTGCGTGATTTTGTTCTTATACATGCATCTAACTCCAAGTAATTTTTATTGCATCCATGACGTCTTTATACAGGGCTAGAACGGACAGCATTTTAGATTAATTTAGCTCAAAACTTGAGCACAAAAATCTAAACCCATACAAAGATTGCGGTTCACATTACCAACCTTCGAAGTAATTTGCCATTAATTTGTAACGAAAATGGCATAACACTCCTGTTTGCTCGAATAATCAGCAGATCGTTCCAGAATAAGGCGTAATTGCACAAACAATTTACTACAATGCGCTTCCTGGCCTTATGAACCTATTTATAATTCTAAAATTAGCGAAATTAATAGCGAAACATGCCAACTAATTACGATAAAATTTAACATTTCGTTTTCATTCTACCTTTTACACAGCATTATCAAATGTCAAAAAAAGCTAAATGTGACGCTTATCACAAGGTAATGGGTGTTACTTTGCGTTCCGTAGCAGTAATTCACAGTTCTGCATGAACAAGACGTTGCTATCACCCTATAACTCGTGACATAGGACGAAGAGCACACTCGTCTTTCTCAGTTAGCGTCTTGAAGATAAATTAAGCGGAATAAACGATATTGGTGATTATATTTAACAATGTAGCGCGCAGAATGCCATCATGTTTGACAAAAAAAAACCCAGCCTTTGACTACCAAAAAGACTGGGATAACTGGATTCATATGCACGGCTCAAGTGCAAATTCAGATAAGGAGATTGTTATCAAAGAAAACACATAGCTTTCTTTTTTAACAGCCTTAATGTTAAATATATTTAACATTAAGGCTAGTCCCCTTTCAGGTTACACGCAGAATGCTTAATGAACGTGCTGACCACCAAAGTAAACGGTTAAAGGATCAACATTGCTGTCCGAAGGCACCGTAGAGGCGGCTTCCAAAAATAAAGAGAATAACTCCGACTGTGAGGATATCTTTAGCTTGTTGTGTATTCGTTTACGATACACTTTAACGGTCTCCGTGCTAACTTCTAATAGTGGCGCAATCGCTTTGGTCGAGTAACCCTGCAATACAAGTTGGGTCACCTGACATTCCCTCTCACTCAAAAAGTCTTTGCCGAAGTTACTAAATATGTCATTGAGTTGGTGCCCTATCGTACGCTCTTCTACCTTACCAACTTGAAAGTGTTTACTGACCGCAGCTTGAATGAGCTCAAAGTAGTTCATCAAGCGGCATCGCTCATCGCACTCCACTGAGTCTCGCTTGCGAAGACCTAACGACAAGACAACGTTAAATTCCTCAGAGCATTTAATTAACAGCCCCACCTCTTTCTTGAGTCCTGTTTGCTTATAGACTTGCTGATAGTAGTCACTGGTATAAAACTCATCAGGGGCAATATCTTCAAGTCGATACACGCCATCTGTCGTTCCGGCGCGAATGAGCTGGTAAAATGGGTCAAGTACAAGCGTATTGAGCAGCTCTTTATTCTTCACTTCATCAATGAAATAGTCTGAGTCGTTGTAAATCATCACGGGCGATTTGCCCTGACTAAACCCCATCACCACCAAGCTTTCGTAATCAATTATATTCGTAGCAAGTTGTGATAACTCAGACAGAAACTGTGTCTCTCCAATGGCTTTTATTACGCCAGGGTACTTGTCACAGAACACTTGCCAACCTTCCATAGGTAAGGACATAGACACTCCTTTCGTCATTGCCGCATTTGTATTAAGGATGTATCACGAATAACCATTCACCTCAATTCACGCGCTTTCAATCTATTCGTAAACCCTACAACGTCGCGTATGAACTATTAGTTTGTCGGCCGATAACTCGTAAACTAACCGCTGATGTCACTCCGCTGCCTGCTGGATTACATATGAATGTAAGTAGATATTTCAACCATATTGGCAAATATAATTAACACCAAAAAGTAGCAATGCCCTTTTTTGACTGGACTCATCACAGTTTTGCATCACATTTTGTATGAACAACCGCCGTATAGCCCCGCCGAATAATACCAAAACGCTTCACCTCCAAATCCCGTACCCAATTTGGGGTACAGACTAAGCAATGCAACAATGTACATAATATTTAACAAATCAATAACAAAACAGGCGTACTATGCAGGGACAGATGATCAACAGCCAACTGACTATCACGGAAATCATGCGACATGCTGAAAGAGTGAATAGTGGTACCGAAGTCGTATCCATAACCCATGATAATCCCATCCATCGCTACACGTTAAAAGAGGCATTTAAGCGAGTGAGGCAACTCGCCAACGCTTTGCAAGACTTAGGCATTAAACAAGGGGATAGAGTTGCAACGCTCGCATGGAATGACTATCGACATCTTGAGCTTTATTACGCCGTATCATGTTCAGGGGCAGTGTTACATACCGTCAACCCTCGCCTGTTTCCGGAACAAATCGAGTACATCGTTAACCACGCAGAAGATTCCGTCGTTTTCTTTGACCCCTTCTTTCTGCCACTCATTGAACAGCTTAAAGAAAAACTACCGACCGTGACTCGGTTCATCGCACTTACCGACTCGCAACACCTGCCAACCAACAATATCGAAGACCTGATCGACTATGAGACGTTAATCCAAGATAAAAGCTCGCAGTTTACATGGCCTGACATCAAAGAAGACCAAGCAAGCTCACTGTGTTATACCTCAGGGACAACAGGCAATCCAAAAGGCGTATTATATAGCCACCGTTCTACCGTTTTACATTCAATGGGTAGTGCACTCCCGGATGCTTTTTCCCTCTCATTAGACGAAACCGTTATGCCTATCGTGCCCATGTTTCATGTAAACGGATGGGGGCTTGCTTATAGCGCGCCTATGACCAGGCACTAAACTTGTTCTCCCTGGACCTAAAATGGCAGACGGTGAAACGCTCACTCACCTCATTAATGAGGAAGGCGTGACCATGACCGCTGGCGTACCCGTGATTTGGCTGACACTACTAGAACATTTAAAAAAGACCGATACTCAAGTGCCTAGCTTAAACCGAATTGTTGTCGGAGGCTCCGCTTGTCCCGAGCTTCTCATTGCGGAATTTGATGAACTGTTTAATGTCTCTGTTCATCATGCCTGGGGAATGACAGAAATGAGCCCTCTTGGCACATTCAATCAACTGACCCCAAGTATCAAAGCACAAGGACAAGCACAGCAAATGGCCACTAAGCTAAAACAAGGTCGAATCGTCTTTGGTGTGGATATCCGTATTGAAGATTGGGAGGGCAATGAACTTGATTGGACAGGCAACCAATTCGGTTCGGTAAAAGTACGAGGCCCTTGGGTCGCCTCGGGATACTACAAGCAAGGTGAGCAACTAGACAGTAATGGCTACTTCGATACCGGAGATGTCGCCAGCATAGATAAAAATGGCTATATGATGATCACCGATCGTTCAAAAGACGTGATTAAATCGGGCGGGGAATGGATAAGTTCAATTGAACTAGAAAACATTGCCGTTGGTCATCCCGATGTGAAAGAAGCCGCGGTCATTGGTGTATCCGATCCTAAATGGGGCGAGCGTCCGCTGCTTATTGTCGTGACCCATCAAGTTGAAGTCACTCAGCAAGAGCTATTGGACTACTTTGACGGCAAAGTAGCCAAGCTTTGCATACCCGATGCTGTTGTGTTCGTCAAAGATCTGCCTCATACCGCAACGGGTAAACTCAGTAAAAAAGACTTAAGAACACAATTTGCCCATTACGCACTTAACTAATTTTTCGCTCTGTTACGTATCGTCCGGCAAATACGAAACCGTGCTGTAAATACGAAGCCACTTTGTAAGTGTGAAACCATATTGTAAATACTAAGCGAGACCGTTAGGTCTCACTTAGTATCCACTCGATAAAAAAACATCAAACAAACACAACCTTAACAACCTTGTAACCCAATTGGGTACTACTGTTAATCCTATTAGCAGCTCATTATTAACATAATGATAACAATCCTGATCTAGGATGGATAGGAGAACACTATGTTAAGTCACCTTTTGAGGCCCACCCGAACCATTGATTCTAAAGCGCTCATCATTGCCGCCACAATGCTGGTCATGTTTGCGCCCAATGCGTTTAACTTTTTACCCTTCATGCTCGGTGGTGTCGCTGAAGCAATGTCACTGAACGATGCTCAAATCGAGAGCATCGCCATGTATGAATTACTTGCAACCGCCCTTTCTTCTTTACTATTTTCGTTGCTTTTAATTCGTAGAACAAACTGGCGCTATGTTGGTTACCTTGCGGCCTTTGCCCTGATTATTGGTAACTACTTAAGTATGACCGCTCCAGATTTTGACAGTTTCATTACCAGCCGACTGATTGCAGGTACCGTAGGTCAAGGTATTGGCTACTCTCTAGGTTTAGTCGGTATGAGTGTCACCAAAAACCCAGGACGAAATTTTGGCTTTATGATTGCGGCGTTAAACGTTTGGCTAATCACGTGGTTCGTCTTAATACCTGAGTTAATGGCAACTTATGGCCTTAATGCGCTCTATCAGTTCTTTATGTTCGCTTCCGCCTTATGCCTAGTAGCATTTTGGTTCTTCCCGAACAATGGGCGAATTGATAAAGACAAAGAGATTACCGACAATAGCTCTGCGAACATTGATAAGAAGCATTTTGTCGTTCCCATGATTTGGGTTGGCGGTGCATTTCTTGTGTACAGCTTAAGCCTTGGCATTATCTATCCCTACATCGAGCTCATTGGCGCGGACATGCAAGCATCAACCGAAGATGTAGGCTTAGTTCTTGCCATCGGATCCGTTTTAGCCGTTGGTGGTGGTATTTTGACCGCTGTAATTGATAAAAAATTCAGCCACACAACCATTATTGTTACCTTGAGTATTATTAATGGTGCTGTTTGTTTTGGTATGGCTAGCACACAAGACACGATTTCATTCCTTGGCTTCTCAACTCTTTACATCATGCTATGGAACATGATGTATGCACGTTACTATACAGCACTCGCAACGACAGATAAGTCAGGTTACTTTAGCTCATACGGTCCAGAAATCGGTACCGTAGGCTTAGCGTTGGGACCAATCTTAGCCCAGGCCCTAACAGTGACAGGCGACTTCCAAGGTCAGGTCGGCGTTGGAGCAGTTTGCATCGTTGTCGCTACGGTAATGGTTGTCATTGGTTTCAACAAATCCAAGGCGGTCAACAAAGGGCTCGATTCCGTAGAGCATCGTAGCGGTAATCACCAAAAGCATAACGACAACCTCATAAGCTTCCACGCACTAAAGCATCGGTAATAAAAAAGAGAGCCAATAATCGGCTCTCTTTTCTTTATCAACGCCACTACTGTTCATTTCACTTCCCTTTGCGCCCTCGAGCCTCTCACCACTTCACCTCATACCCTATGATAAAACCATAGGATCCTTATTCACTGTGAATTTCATTTCCTGAGATAATCCTTATTGGTTCCTTGTCTGAATCTAAACCGTCACTTTCTCTCAACCGAAACGAGCTACAATGAAAAATAATCTAGCTATCACCCTTTTGTTCCTCACTGGCTGCAACTCAATCGCGCCTGAGCACCGTGGAACATATCAACTATGTACTTCGTTATCGCAATACAACAACGAAGCAATAGAACAAGAACTCATCAATAGAGGTGTGGACCCGAAAGGGATGGAGTGTGATAAAGCTCGGGTCGAATCGCAAAAAGAGAGAGAGCGAGAAATGAAATTAAATCGGGAGCTATGGCTATTAGAGCATAAGCTTCGTCATGAAAGCTATTAGTCGCTTTACTAGCCCTATGCTTGATATTAAGAATACGTTCAGAAAAACGAAAAGAGGCGCATGTCGGCGCCTCCTTCATTAATCACCTAGGTTATTTTAGCTGATTTACTGCAGCTTTAATCTCGGCAACTATAGATTCATTTCTAATTGAACCTTTTTCGAGATCAAAATTATCGTAGAAACTTGGTACTGATACGCTCGCTTTTACATTACCACCAAAATACGGTGCTGAGTTCGTTGCTGCTGCTAAAACATTCGCCGCTCCACCAGGTCCCGGCGATGTTGCCAAATACACGGCTGGTTTATCCGCAAAAACTTCACGCTCAATACGCGTTGCCCAATCAAACAAATTTTTATAAGCGGCAGGGTAATGGCCATTGTGCTCTGCAAACGAAATAACCAAAGCATCGGCTTGCGCGATATCATCCAAAAATTGCTTAGCACCTTGTGCTTGCCCAATCTCTTTCTCTTTATCTTCACTAAACAAAGGAACGTCGTATTGACTGATGTCTAAAACCTCAACATCCGCCCCTTCAATTTGATTGGCTGCGTACGTCGCTAACAATTTGTTAATCGACGTTCCACTGGTACTTGCACCAAATGCGATAACTTTCATAGGGAGTCCTTCTACTGGTTTCTT
This sequence comes from Vibrio sp. GJ43-1, assembly GCF_055808835.1. Lineage (NCBI taxonomy): Bacteria > Pseudomonadati > Pseudomonadota > Gammaproteobacteria > Vibrionales > Vibrionaceae > Vibrio > Vibrio sp. GJ43-1. The sequence continues at coordinate 2,735,658 of NZ_CM147884.1, forward strand.
ATTCGTTCGGTATGGATATAGATTAATCCATTACCGATAATCAACAAGCAAGAAAATCACACTATGTCATTCGAAATTTTCGAACAAGGCGACACCTGCACAAGATTAGCTCAACATAAGACTAAACCAGCGCTTGTAGCTCACCCCAAAGATCGTTCACTATGATTCGGTCTGCCGGACTTAGCTCCGCTTTCGCCTCATCCAAACTGGCTTGAATTCGTAGTTTTAGAGAAGCAACGTCGTTAATTCCCTCTTCTTCGCAAGCGGCGGTAGAAAGAGAAATATGCCCACGTAGATAACCACCCGCAAACAATTCGTCGTCCGACGCATTCTGAATTCGCTCATCAATAATAGCGATAAGCATGTCTTCGTATTCAATAATCATAAAACTGTTGTCCTAATAGGGGCTCAACGAACAATAAACTGTTCACTGCTTAATTCTGAAATTTGATAGTGGTCTCTCAGCGCATTAGATAACTGTGCCACTCTGACGGGTAAACCATCACGTAAGATTTGCTCAACCTCATCTTTTACTTTTTGCATAAAAACCAAGCGATCAGGTTCAAAGTTACCATTTAAATTGTCGCAACTCACTGTAAACGGAAAGCCAGCACTTGTCGCAAGTATCCACTCATAGGCTTGAGGACGAATCTCAACTTTTTCAAACTCGGCCTGTACTTGTTCAGTACGGCCATCCGGTTCATACCAATACCCGAAGTCTTCGAGTAAACGTCGTTTCGGACCAGCCACGCACCAATGAGCAATTTCATGTAATGCTGAAGCATAGAAACCACGAGCAAAAATGATGCGATGGTGGTCAATGTCGTCACTCGCGGGAAGATAAATAGGTTCATCCCCACCTAACTCTAAGCGCGTGTTGTAAGATTCAAAAAAGTCTGATTAAAAATCTGAATAAGATCTTGGTACTGATGGTGCATGGTTACTTTATACTGCAAATATTAAGGGGGGTATTGTCTCTGGAATTATCGATGAGGTAAAGCCTCTCTGTCGCTTTTGTTTTCTGTCACCACGTAGGCTTTATTCATTAGTTTTTTTTATCAGAAAATCCTCAAAACATCATTAAATTTCATTCGTCAACAGACCAGTTCACAATTACACTATCGCATGATTTTTTTGAGATTCGTGTCATGTTGCTGAGTGTTTTATACATTATAGGAATTACGGCCGAAGCGATGACAGGCGCACTCTCTGCAGGTCGTCGTAACATGGATTGGTTCGGTGTTATGCTAGTAGCAAGTGCTACGGCAATTGGTGGTGGTACCGTACGAGATATTTTGCTTGGGCATTACCCTTTAGGTTGGGTTAAGCACCCTGAATTTTTGGTCATTACCTGTGTCGCAGGTGTATTAACCACCGGGCTAGCGAAATGGATCATCAAATTTAAAGGCGTTTTTATCCGCCTCGATGCACTTGGTTTAGTGGTCTTTACGATTATTGGTACCAATGTCGGTATTAGTATGGGGTTGCATCCATTTATCTGTATCGTTTCAGGTTTAGTCACTGGTGTTTTTGGTGGTTTACTCAGAGATCTCATTTGTAGACAAACGCCGCTAGTGCTGCATGAAGAGCTGTATGCATCTATCTCCGTGATTGCTGCTTGTTTGTACTTAGGCTTATTGGAATATGGTATTGATACACTTCCAACCACCATCGCGACCATTGTTGTGGGTTATACCCTTCGTATGGCAGCGGTGAGATTTAAATGGCGCTTACCCAACTTCAAACTCGATAGTGAAGAAGCCGTCCATTAAATGAAAAGCCCTAGTATTCGTGACTAGGGCTTTTTCGTTGTAAGCTTTACGTATTAATGATGATCAACGTGTTACGTTTATCATTTCTATACTAATAGCTAGTCAGCCTGAGAGCACACCTCATTTTGAACCGCACTCGGCGCCGGTTCATAGTGGCTCAATGTCATGCTAAATCGTCCTTCCCCCCTCGTCAGTGCTTTCAAACGACGCGAGTAATCCTGAAGTTCATTAATAGGAGACTTTGCTTGTAGCCTTGTCGTGGTAAATCCTCCTTGTTCACTGCCTACGATGAGCCCTCGATTCCCAGAAAGATCCCCTGTCACATCCCCTACTGTAGACATCGGTATTTCAAGTGCTAAGTCAACAATCGGCTCTAAGACAATCGGCCCTGCCGCTCGCACCGCTTCCAAGAATGCTTTTTTTCCGGCAATAACAAAGGCTATTTCTTTTGAATCCACCGAATGGTGCTTACCTTCAAGTACGGTCACTTCAATATCTTTGATCGGATTACCAGAAATCGCGCCTTCCTCTAAAGCTTGGCGAACGCCTTTTTCAACAGCCGGAATTAACGAAGTCGGTATTGAGCCACCCACCACTTTATTCACAAATGAGAACCCTGTGCCTCTCTCGAGTGGTCTCACCGATAAGTGCACTTCACCAAACTGCCCTGCGCCACCACTTTGTTTTTTATGTCGATATTGCGCCTGCGCCTCACGGGTAATGGTTTCAAAATACTCGACACTTGGTTGATGCGTATCGACTTTTAGCTTATAAACCGTCGCCATTTTTTCAAGGGCGATTGTCAAATGAAACTCACCTTGACCACTGAGTACTGTTTCGTTGGTTGCCGCTCGGTGCTCGAGCTTCAAAGATGGGTCTTCTGCCAAAATTTTGGTCAGTACGTCCGACAGTTTTTGTTCATCACCACGCTTTTTCGGAGTCAACGCTAAGCTATACATGGATTCTGGAAACTGTAGCGTTTTAAATGTGATGCCATCTTCGTCATGAGAGTCATGGATGAGTGAATCAAAAGCCAGCTCATCCACCTTCACCAACACACAAAGGTCCCCGGCTTTACAAGAAGCAATTTCATGGCGCTTTTTGCCTTGTAAATTATACAGGTGCCCGACTTTAAACGCTTTGCTGCTTTCCCCAACATACAATTGACTACCCGTGGTTATTTCACCTTGGAATACCCGGACGTAAGCAATTTTACCGAGGTAAGGGTCAACACTAATTTTATAAACATGCGCAACGGTATGATCGCGTTGGTCACAGTTAATGGCGACCTGCTTACCGTGTTTTTCAAGTAACGGAGGATTGCCTTCATCAGGCATAGGCATAATTTCTGCTAAAGTTTTTAACAATAATTCACAGCCAGCCCCCGTGTCGGATGACACAAAACACACCGGAATCACGTGCCCGGTTCGCAGCGCCTCTTCAAACGCATCATGTAATTGTTCAGCGCTTAATTCTGAGCCTTGCTCAAGGTACAGCTCCATCAATGACTCATCGACTTCAACTACCTGATCCACTAAAAGCTCATGGGATTCATCCACACTGCTAAACAAGGTTTTCTGCTCAATATTGGCGGCAAAGTAGCAGTCAACGACCTCGGCAGGCTTTTGTGAAGGAAGGTTTATCGGCAAGCATTGAGCACCAAAGCGTTGCTCTATTTCTTCGAGAAATGGCAACAAACGCTCTGGATGTGCGTCAATTTTATTAATCACTATCATTTGGCATTTCTTTTGCGCCTTGGCAAAAGCAAACAACTGTTCTGATACCTGATTAATAGAAGTACTGGCATCGAGCACCAATGCGGTCGCTTCTACTGCTGGAAAAACACTCAGTGTACGTCCCAAGAGCTCGACTTGCCCCGGAGTATCGATAAGGTTGATGTGGTGACCATCCCAGTTTAATGAGATAGGAGTGGCTTCAACACTATGCTGATAGTGAATTGACTGATCGTCAAAATCGGTGATGGTATCACCGTCCTCAACATGGCCAAGGTGATTGCTAGAGTGTGACTCAAAAAGTAAGCGTTCAATTAAGCTGGTTTTACCCGTTCCTGTTTGTCCAACAACGGCGATATTTCTGACTTCGTATTTTGACATTAGTGACTCCTTAAATGATTGAAAGCGTGGTCAAGCTCTGAGTCGGCGGTTTCCCGCCTGCTCGTCTTCCAAGTCATTTTTTGGATTCCTCTATTCAAAAAGTACCTCCTTGTCACCGGAGTAAACAGTGTGAACCTATAGCCTTACTTTTTATGTGACTAATTTCATGTCGACAGACATTGAGCCATTTTATTCACCGTTTCGTGATTAGGCACAAAAAAAACGCCCTTAGATCATCTCCAAGGGCGTTCTGTACACAATTAAACGAATTTAAATTGAGATAACGTTAAATAATCGGTGTTTCCGTCGTCACTCCGTGGTTTTGTCCACGATGGCGCAATAGGTGATCCATTAACACAATAGCCAACATTGCTTCGGCGATAGGCACCGCTCGGATTCCCACACACGGATCATGGCGGCCTTTGGTAATCAACTGCGTCGCTTCGCCACTACGAGTAATCGTGTCGCCCGGCACAGTAATGCTCGACGTCGGTTTCAAGGCAATACTAGCAACAATATCTTGACCCGTTGAAATACCACCTAAAATACCACCAGCATGATTACTGCTAAAGCCTTGCGGAGTGAGTGGGTCACGGTGTTCACTGCCTTTTTGGCCGACAACATCAAAACCATCGCCAATCTCAACGCCTTTCACCGCATTAATACTCATGAGAGCGTGAGCAATATCGGCATCTAATCGGTCGAAAATAGGCTCACCTAAACCAACAGGAATGTTGGTTGCTACGACTTGCAGCTTCGCACCAATTGAGTCACCTTGCTTTAACAGCGCACGGATCAGTTGGTCAAAATCATCCACCTTATCGGCGTCTGGACAAAAGAACGCATTGTTCTCAATTTCGTTCCAGTCCACTTTATCAATGCTGATGTCGCCCATTTGTGACAAATACGCACGCACTTCAACACCAAATTCTTTCTTTAGATATTGCTTGGCAATCGCACCTGCGGCAACACGCATCGCCGTTTCACGTGCAGAAGAACGACCGCCACCACGATAATCACGTACGCCGTATTTCTGATGGTAAGTATAATCGGCATGACCTGGACGAAATTTATCTTTAATTTCTGAGTAATCTTTAGAGCGTTGGTCGGTATTTTCAATCAGTAACCCAATTGACGTCCCTGTAGTTTGGCCTTCAAACACACCAGACAGAATCTTAACTTCATCCGCTTCACGTCGTTGAGTGGTATAACGTGATGTGCCTGGACGACGGCGATCTAAGTCAACCTGAAGGTCAGCTTCTGAAATTTCCAACCCTGGAGGGCATCCATCAACGATACAACCTAGCGCGATACCATGGCTCTCTCCGAATGTTGTCACTCGAAAGTGTTGTCCGATACTATTTCCTGCCATTACTTCCTCTGTTTTCTAGAACAAGCCCGCCTCAATACAATAGCTTGTTCTTCTGCCTGTCTGTTCTTCGTGATTTCATAGTGACGACAAAGCCAGACGTTGTAAACCCCCAAACAAAAAAACGCCGCAATATTCATCGCGGCGTTTTCTAATAAGGCTTGGTTACCATTCAGACTCGTTTAGTCTTTGTAAATAGCAAACTCATCAGCACAAGCAACTAATTGCTCACGAGTTATCATGAACACGCCATGACCACCGTTGGCAAACTCAATCCACGTAAACGGAATTTCAGGATACTGCTCCATCATGTGGACCATTGAGTTGCCCACTTCACACACCAAAATACCGTCATCTGTCAGATAATCTGGTGCATTACACAAGATGCGTCGCACAAGTTTTAGACCATCGCTGCCTGCCGCAAGCCCTAACTCAGGCTCATGCGTAAACTCTTCTGGTAAGGAGTTCATGTCTTCTTCGTCCACGTAAGGTGGATTGGTCACGATAAGGTTGTACTTATCTTTAGGCAAATCACGGAACAAATCCGAACGAATAGGGAAGACTTGTTGCTCAAGACCGTGGTCTTGAACGTTCTGCTCAGCCACTTCAAGTGCGTCAGATGAAATATCAATCGCATCCACTTCGGCATTTGGGAACGCATGCGCACAAGCAATAGCAATGCAGCCACTTCCCGTACACATATCCATAATACGCGCTGGCTCTTCTGTTAACCAAGGCTGGAACTGAGATTCAATTAACTCACCAATCGGTGAGCGTGGCACGAGTACGCGCTCATCCACAAAGAACTCGAGCCCACAGAACCAAGCTTTGTTAGTCAGGTAAGCCGTTGGCGTTCTATCGTTGATGCGTCGAATTACTCTTTCAACCACACGCAAGCGCTCGCTACTAGTGAGCCTAGAGTTCAACACATGCGGCGGGACATCAATCGGCAAATAAAGCGTTGGTAAGATAAGCTGAACGGCTTCATCCCAAGCATTGTCTGTGCCGTGTCCGTAAAAAAGACCCGCGGCATTAAAACGGCTAACGGTCCAGCGTATCAAGTCTTGAAGTGAGTGAAGCTCAGAAACGGCTTCTTCCACAAAAATCTTATCCAAAATTGCCTCCAAAAAGCGCTACAATACTTCCCAATAACGAAGTTCAATGAGTGTTTCTAAAAAATGAGCCAAAAAGACACCGACGCGGATGACGATTTCGCCCTTTTTAGGGGTGAAGTACAGGGCGTAAAAAAGTTGCAACAGGATACCATAGTCCAGCAACCAAACCGAAATAAGAAACAGAAAGAAGCGAAAAGAACCATCAGAGAAGCTTCTGACGCTGAATTTTATTTCTCAGACGAGTTTGTTCCCCACCTAAGTGAAGAGGGACCAACACGTTACGCTCGGGATGATGTATCGACCTATGAAGTGAAGCGATTACGCCGCGGTGTGTACGTGCCTGATGTGTTTTTAGATATGCACGGTATGACGCAGCAAGAAGCTAAGCGTGAACTCGGTGCTATGATCGCACATTGCGTCAAAGAAAGCATACATTGTGCCTGTGTCATGCACGGCATTGGCAAACATATACTCAAGAAAAAAGCGCCACTTTGGCTCGCACAACACCCTGATGTCATGGCATTTCACCAAGCGCCACTTGAATTTGGTGGCGATGGTGCGTTGCTCGTGCTGCTTTCTATCCCTGAAAAGTAGGCACTGTTCTTAAGGGTGAAGGTGCCACAGCAACTCGCCCTGTCTTCTTTCTACATCATACTCGACGCACACCAATCCTGATGTTGGAAACATAGGCGCGTTCATGTCACCCACTAACTCCGCGGTTAAGTATCCCACTAAAGGCAAATGTGACACCAGCAAGATTGACTCCAGGGATTCAACATTGCTCAACGCACCAATGTATTCCGCCACATCCTCAGCTTGACCATAAGGTGTGATGTCGTCACACACTGTCACCTTTTTAGCAGTAAACACCTCACTGATCCTATTCCAAGTCTGCTGAGCCCTTAGATAAGGGCTCACCAACACATGATCAAAAGATGAAAAACCTTGCTGCTTACATGCTCGTGCAACAGAAAGAGAACACAGTTCGCCATGAGGCGTTAAGGCTCTCTCTTCATCGGTAGCAGCATAATGAACTGCTTCTCCGTGACGCATTATAAAAACTTTCATACGTATACCTGTTCAAATCAGTAAGCCCCTGTGGGTATTCAGGACTCTACAAGACGGTTACTCTAAAATAAAAAAATTAATTATATCAATTGGCTTGCTAAAGGCGTCGACTTTCTTAACAATTTAATAAGTAAAATAAAAATATTTGTAACTTTATTTTTGCTTGTCTCAAATTAGACGTCATAATTATTTTACTTACTCATTATATTACCAGCTCGATAATTAATATAGTGAGTAACAAAAATGAGCCGGGTCATAACTTAGTCACTAAAAGATAAAAATCACGTAATTCAGGCTATTATGATCAATGAGACAACGCTTTCGTTGCCAGCACTTGGTAAGGTCGTCCAAGTGAAACGCGTATATCTGGAGAAGATAAGTGCACCTAAGTCCAAACGATAACCGATCCTATCGCACCCTCACCTTGGGTAATGCGATGCAAGTTCTGCTTATTGAAGATAAGCAGGCTCAAAAGTCGGCGGTAGCGCTTGCCGTGAATGTGGGTCACTTCGATGATCCTAATGATCGCGAGGGTCTCGCCCATTATTTGGAGCATATGTTATTTCTAGGAACAGAAAAATACCCAAAGGTTGGTGAGTTTCAATCCTTTGTTAACCAGCATGGGGGCACGAACAATGCGTGGACAGGCACTGAGCACTCCTGTTTTTTCTTCGATATCTATCCCAATGCCTTCGAGCGTGGGCTTGACCGTTTTAGTCAATTTTTTTCTGCTCCGCTGTTCAATGAAGAGGCACTAGATAAAGAACGCCAAGCCGTTGATTCCGAATATAAACTGAAATTACATGATGATGGGCGACGCCTGTATCAAGTCCAAAAAGAAACCATTAATCCTGCGCATCCATTTGCGAAGTTTTCCGTGGGTAATCTCGATACCCTGAGCGACCGCAACGGACAGTCAATACGCGATGAAATTCTGCATTTCCACCAGCAGCAATACTCCGCCGATCTCATGACATTAGCCCTTATTGGTCCCCACCCGCTGGATGAATTACAGCAATGGGTCGAAAGTAAATTCAACACGATAAAAAACCAACACCGTCAAGATAAGCGAGTAGATATCCCGTTTATGACGGCGGAAGAAACGCAAAAGATCATTCGTGTTGAACCGATAAAAGAAATCCGTCGACTCATATTGGCATTCCCAATGCCAGCAACCAACCAATATTATCACAACAAACCCCTCTCCTACTTTGCCAACTTGCTTGGCCATGAAGGGGAAGGCAGCTTAATGTTGTATCTAAAAAACAAAGGCTGGATCACGTCCCTATCTGCGGGAGGGGGCGCTTCAGGGAGTAACTTTCGAGAGTTTTCTGTCAGCATGACCTTAACGCCGCAAGGCCTTAAGCATTCCGATGACATCATAGCGTCCGTCTTCCAGTTTATTGCGCTAATTAAGACGCAAGGCATGCAGGAGTGGCGTCACCTTGAAAAGCGCGCCGTGATGGAGTCTGCGTTCCAGTTTCAAGAACCCGCTAGGCCATTAGATCTTGTCAGTCACCTCGTCATGAACATGCAAAACTATCAGGTCGATGACATCATGTATGGTGACTACAAAATGGCGGATTATGATGAGTCCCTTCTTCGTGAGTGTGGCGACTACCTGACGGCTAGTAACCTCAAAGTCACCGTCGTTGCGAAAGAGCAGACCTTTGATAAGTCGGCAAAGTGGTACTTTACGCCCTACTCAGTGGCACCTTTTACCGATAAGCAGCAAGTCATGTTTGCAGGCGCTGAACGCGCAACGCCTGCCGAAGACTTACCCAACCTGCCGTTTTCTTTACCAAAGAAAAACCCTTTTATTATTTATGATCTAACCAGTTACCCAGCGGAATCTAATCACGAATTTCCGGTGTTACTCGAAGATCTCGATGGCTTTAGGTTATGGCACCTACAAGATCATGAGTTCAACGTACCAAAGGGCGTAGTATTTATTGCCATAGATAGTCCGCATTCTGTCAGCACGCCTAGAAACATTGTTAAGACTCGCTTATGTGTGGAAATGTTCTTAGATTCGCTGTCTGAAGAAACCTATGAAGCGGAAGTCGCAGGTTTGAATTACGATATGTACGCACACCAAGGGGGCGTCACATTATCCATTTCTGGCTTCAGTAAGAAACAGCCACAGCTGTTGAATATGATTTTGCAGCGCTTTGCCAGCCGTGAATTTAACCAAGCCCGCTATGAAAGCATTAAAGCTCAGTTATTGCGCAGCTGGAACAACGCATCCAAAGATCGCCCTATCTCGCAACTGTTCAATCAAATGAGTGGCATACTGCAACCGAATAATCCACCCTACCCAGTGTTAATAGAAGCACTAGAAACCATTGATGTCGATGAACTTCCCGCCTTCGTGCAATCTATTTTGTCAGAGCTTCACATCGATATGTTTGTTTACGGCGATTGGCAGCGACAAGGTGCCATTGATATCGCCACGACACTCAAAGATGCGCTTCGTCTTGCTAACCAAAAATACGAAGAAAGTCTGCGTCCATTGGTCATGCTTGGCAAAAATGGCAGCTTCCAACGTGAAATGTTCTGTGATCAAGAAGACTCTGCGATTGTGGTTTATCACCAATGTGATGATGTTTCCCCTCGCAGCATCGCCTTGTACACGCTGGCGAATCACTTGATGTCTGCGACGTTTTTCCACGAGATCAGAACCAAGCAGCAACTTGGCTATATGGTGGGCACTGGTAACATGCCGCTCAATCGTCATCCAGGTATTGTGTTGTATGTGCAATCACCCAAAGCCGCGCCGAGCGAGCTTATTCGCTCTATTGATGAATTTCTAAATGCCTTTTACATGGTGTTATTCGAACTCGATGACTACCAATGGCACAGCAGTAAGAAAGGGCTTTGGAATCAAATTTCCACGCCAGACACGACGCTTCGCGGGCGGGCTCAACGTCTTTGGGTCGCCATAGGCAATAAAGATACCGAATTTAATCAACGAGAAAAGGTATTGGAGGAGTTAAAGACGCTGACCCGAGCCGACATGATTCGCTTTGTTGTCAATGAACTCAAACCGAGAACCGCCAATCGCTTAATCATGCACAGCTTAGGCAAAGCCCACATGGATGCACCACGCCTCAATGTCGGCTTAGAAATTGGTTCTATTGATGAATTCCAACTCAGACCAAAAGATACCGATTTAGGATAACTGCCCAAGCACTAAATAACCCAAGCTCTAAAATAACAAGCTACACGTTAACAATAACAAAGCCATCATTATTGATGGCTTTGTTTGTTTAGTGGCAACAACAGATGCTCTTAATAGAAAGTTTCGTTCAAACCCGCACGAGTTAACAAGCCATCACAAGGCGCAAATCGATCGCCATGCTTCTGAGCATGGTCATTCATCATCTCAACCACCTTAGTGATACCCAGTGCATCCATATAGCGGAACGGACCACCAAGGAAAGGTGGGAAACCGATACCGAAAATCGCACCAATGTCACCGTCTCTCGGGCTTTCAATAATGCCTTCATCCAAGCACCGCACCGCTTCATTCAGCATCGGTAGCACACAGCGCATGGCAATTTCATTCTCTGACAATTTCGCCTCTGGTTTTAATCCTAAGACACGGTAAACCGACGTATCCACTGACTTTTTCTTGCCCTTGTAAGTATAAAAACCTTTACCTGATTTTCTGCCTTTACGACCATCGTTTAAGAGTTGGTCAAACACATCTGGACCTTGGAATCTTTGACCCAGTTCTGCCACCAAGATCGGCATAATCTTAGCGCCGATATCGACCCCCACCTCATCCAGTAACGTAATCGGCCCGACCGGGAAACCAAAGTTAAGTAGGGCTTTATCTAAAGCTTCAATCGGTTCGTTCGCAAGCAAGACATTGGCAGACTCATTCATATAAGGTGCCAAGATACGGTTCACATAGAAGCCCGCTTGGTCTTTCACCACAATCGGTGTTTTACCTTGCTTCTTAGCGAAGCTCACTGCGGTGGCTACCGCCTCATCAGAGGTCGTCTCATGAGGGATCACTTCCACTAGTGGCATTTTGTCAGCTGGACTAAAATAATGTAAGCCCACCACATTTTCTGGTCTAGCCGCTTGTTCTGCGATTTGTCTGATAGGTAACGAAGAGGTATTGGTGGCGAAAATGGTGTCTGGTCGTGCATGCGTTTCAACATCTTTGACCATCTGCTGTTTCAGCGCTAAATCTTCAAATACCGCTTCCACCACAATGTCGGCTTTATCAAAACCAGTGAAGTCCGTTCCGCCTGCCATTTGTAGCATTTGCGACTGTAATTCAGCCTTAGAAATAATGCGGCGCTTACGTTTTTTCTCCAACAACTTGTAGTTGTAATTCAGGGCATTGAGTATCCCTTCATTGGCCACATCCTTAATTCGTACGGACGCTTTTGCCTTACTAACCGAAACATGGGTAATGCCCGCGCCCATCAAACCACCACCAAGTACCACCGCTCGCGTTACCAATTTTGGTGTTGCATCACGACCACGTTCTTTTTTCATTTCTGTTGTAGCAAAGAAAATAGACCGTAACGCATTCGATTCTGAGGTCATGACAAGTTCACCAAAGCGTTTCGCTTCGTACTCTAGCCCTTTCTCCATGCCTTTTTCTAAGCCAAATTTAATCACGTCTAAAATGGCGTCGGCGGCAGGGTAATTGCCGCGTGTTTTGGCGTGCGTTTTCTTTGTGGCTTGATCAAAGATGACCTTGCGACCAAGTCCGGTACCCGCCATTACCACTTCTTTGTTCGACAGCTTTTTCGCTTTACGCTTTTTGCCTTTCTCTAATAACTGTTTTGCCACGTCCAATAAAATGGTTTCTGGCACCATGGCGTCGACGACGCCCAGTTTTTTGGCTTTTTTGGCTCGTAACTGCTTTCCGGTCAAAATAAGGTCGAGCGAAGGAAGTAATCCAATTAACCTTGGTAAGCGTTGCGTACCACCCGAGCCGGGCAATAAGCCTAACTGCACTTCTGGTAAACCAAGCTTAGTGATTGGCGCATCCGTACACACGCGATAGTCACACGCTAATGCCAGCTCCAATCCTCCGCCTAAACAAGGCCCGTGAATCGCCGCAACCACAGGAAATGGCATTGCCGCTAATTGCCCAAACATCTCTTGCCCTTTCGCAGCCAAGCTCTGAGCTTCTTCCGCTGAAGTGCAGGCGGCCAGCATACGAACATCCGCGCCAAGCGACAAAATTATCCGGCTTTAATGAATGCAGAATGAGTCCTTTTAGCGTGGGTTTTTTCTCTTCTAACTGCACAAACACGTCGGCCATCTCATCAGCAAATGCCGCTTGCAGTGTGTTCATTTTTTCGTTAGGAACATCAATGCTCAGCCAGGCTACATTTTGTTCGTCTATCGTTAGTTGAAATGCTTTTTGATCACTCATTATTCCACCTCCAAAATCATCGCTGCACCAAGACCACCCGCTGCACATGCCGTATTCAACGCCAATCCGCCGCCTCTTCGCTGTAGCTCATTTAAGGTCTGAGTAATCATTCTTGCCCCCGTTGCTGCAAACGGGTGGCCATAGGCGATCGAACCGCCTAATACATTAAACTTATCCATGTCAATGTCACCAATCGCTTGACCACGGCCTAACTTTTCCTTGGCAAACTTCTCACTGGCAAACATCTTCACATTTGATAGCGCTTGCGCAGCAAACGCCTCATGCATGTCTATTAGTGTTAAGTCAGACAACTTGATTCCGGCTCTATCTAGCGCCATCGGTGTGGCATAAGACGGCCCCATCAACATGTCTTGTTGCACTCCTATCGCAGAAAACGCGTAAGAGCGAATGTAACCTTTAATTTCGAGGCCGAGCTCTTTGGCACGCCCTTCGCGCATCATCATGATCGCCGCTGCACCATCCGTTAACGGAGTGCTGTTTGCCGCCGTCACCGTGCCGTATTGTCGGTCAAAAGCCGGACGCAGTTTGGCGTAGCCCTCAAGCGTCGAATCATGGCGAATGTTATTGTCTTCATCTAAATATTTTCTATACGGCTCAGGAAACGCCGTCATGACTTCGTCACGCACCTTGCCTTCTTTCCATGCTTGAGACGCTAAAGAGTGCGAGCGATGCGCTAATTCATCTTGCTCTAGGCGAGAGATACCATGAGATTTCGCCATTTGTTCAGCGGTTTGCCCCATCGAGATCCCGGTTGAATACTCGGCGACCGCTGGCGGAACTGGCATTAGATCCTTGAAAGACAACTTTTTGAGAATACTGAGCTTTTGCCCCACCGTCTTGGTTTTACTAAGTGCAAGTAAGTTTGCCGCCAGGGTTTTCGACACTCCAATAGGCAAAACGGAAGATGAGTCTGCACCTCCAGCAATCCCCACATCGATGGTGCCAGACATAATGCTTTCACATACATTGGCCGCTGCTTGGAAGCTGGTCGCACAAGCGCGAGTGACACTATAAGCGTCGGTGTGGATATCCATCCCGGTACCTAATACGATCTCACGAGCGATATTCGGCGCTTCTGGCATCTGCACCACTTGACCAAACACCACTTGCTGCACCAATTTGGGGTCGATATCCGTTCTCGCCATCATTTCAGCGACCACCATCTTGCCGAGATCGACAGCTGGAACCTGACCAAATTCTGTGCTTTGTTTTGCGAAGGGAGTACGAAGCCCTGCAACAATCGCGATTCTTTCGCCATTGCGAGTCGTAAGGTCGAGCTTCCTCACATCCTGATTGCTCATAGTTTATCCTTTCAATAAGAGGTCTGACCACACCATTGTAACGAAGATGTTAAGAATTTAAAACATTCGTTTAATAAAACTTCAAGTCTTTATTGTATTACGTGATATGGTCGACCAAAATTGAATATGAAAATTCAAACACTTGAGTAAAAATAACGGCGTGTTCGAGCAACAAGACATAGGATGACAAAAGTAACGGTTGAAAACGGTTAAAGAAGTGGATCACAGTAAGTAAACATGGCGTGGTAAAAAACAAGCAAAAAAAACCACACAATAGTTGTGTGGTCGGAATGTATAAAGCAATTAACTTACGCCAATTGAAAATAATCAGTTTCCTGATTAGGAGAAAGTAAAGTCAGCCTTCAAAAGGAAGTGTCATCTTGCTCAACATGTCGGTTTCGAAAACCAACGAGATGACAAGAGCTAATATAACGGCTTCACCATTCGAAAGTTTGCAGTAGATCAATTTTGAGTGGATTTACTGGCTTTATGTAACAAAAATTCCAATCACAGAGCAAAAACGGGGGCTCCTGTGTCAGTGATAAAAAAAATTCGAAATAAATTTTCGAATAGTCCGGTCAACTTGAATATGGACAAACAAAGAAAATACGAAGCACTTGTACGTGCCTATCATCGTGATCTATTCCGCTATGCTTATTGGCTTTGCAAAGACAAAAGCATTGCTGAAGATTTGGTTCAAGAAACCTGTCTTCGAGCTTGGAAGTCATTAGATAGTCTTCAGGACGAAAAAGCCGCTAAATCGTGGCTTATCACCATATTGAGACGAGAAAACGCCAGGCGCTTTGAGCGTAAGCAATTTGATTTAGTTGATATTGATGATTTCGGTAATGAAGCAAAGGTCAGCGACGATCCGCATCACCAGCAAGAATGGCTTCAGGCACAGATTATGAAACTCGATGTTGAGTACCGAGAGCCTCTCTTTCTGCAGGTCGTTGGTGGCTTTAGTGGCGAAGAGATTGGCGATATACTCGACCTAAACAAAAATACCGTCATGACCCGACTGTTTAGAGCCCGCAATCAGCTCAAAGATATGATGGAGTCTAGCGCATCACCAAGGGGGCAACAAAATGGATGAATTAGAATTCCGTCGTCGCATTATGTCCGAACCGAAGGCAAGAGATCCTGAGTTGTTAAAAGCGATGCAGGACAATGACGCCAACGCCAAGTTTATGGACGATATTTTTTCGATGGATGCGCGTATTGAACAGGCGATGAAAGTCGATGTCCCCGATGACCTAGCAGACAAGATATTGTTCAATCAGTCCAGCAGCAACGTTGTGAAGGTGAACTTTGGTAAGCGAGCACTATCTCTAGCGGCATCCATTGCCTTTGCGTTTGGGTTATTGGTGGGTCAAGTTAATTGGGGAAGCGTCGCGGTGTCCACAGCGCATGCGTCACTCTCTGAAACCGCTGTTCAGCATGTGCATGATGAAATGGGCTTTATCGACCCTTTGGATGAAAAAGTGTCAGAAGCGCAGATCAATGCAAAATTGCTGCCTTTTGCCTACCAAATTGGCCAACAATTCCCTTATCACGTCTACTACCTAAACCACTGTGGCTTTGGTGATGCCAATGCGATGCACATGGTGTTTCAGGGCGAGAAAGGCAAAGTGACGCTTTTCGTTACTAAGATCCCCACAGAACAGGCAAAGCTCTTCCAAAAAGATGGCATGTCGGGGCTGGTCGAGCCAATGGGTGACGCGAGCTTCATTTTAGTCGGCGAAAAAGGGGAAGACTTCACTAAAATCGGTGAAAACCTGAAAAATATACTGAACCCTGCAGCATAATTCAGAAAATAAACCCCTACCCTCACATAACAAGCCTTATTTAACAGTAAGGCTTGTTTTGCGAGTGAATTCCCACGAAATTATGTAATTTTCTAGAGTACAAACTCTAAATATAAGCATTTTCGATGCATTTCATGTCAGATACACATCATTTATATACTTTTTAGCCATTTTTCCTTACTGGTCTGATTTCTATTACCTATACTAGCGATTAGGATCAGCCCCAAAATTGAGTATTAACTCAATTCAATAACGCCCATAGAGGCGATTACATAAAGGATGTATATAAATGACAACTTCGCGTCTGTATAAAAAAACGCTCTTAGCAGTGGCCGTGTCATCGCTCACGCTTGCTTCACACCAAGTGGCAGCTGCTGGCTTCCAACTAAACGCTCAATCTGCAACCTATGGCCTAGGCCGTGCTTTTGCTGGTGATGCGGTTATCGCCGATAACGCATCAGTTATGTCACGTAACGCGGCGGCTATGGCATTGTTTGATTCACATCAGTTTTCTGGCGGTGTGAACTATATAAAAACAAGTATTGATATTAAAGATATTGGCGGTGCTGGTGCCGGAGAACCTGATGCTAACAACTCAAGTGGCACACCTGTACCTAATATCTATTATGTTCATCGCTTGAATGAGCAATGGGCACTCGGTGCTGGTATCTATTCAAACTTTGGTACTAACAACAACTTTGATGATTCTTTTGGTGACGCTAACTTTGCAAAAGTATTTGGTGGTACAACTGAAATTCAAAGCATCAACTATGCTCTCGCGGCTTCATACCGCATTAACGAACAATGGAGCGTTGGCGCTGGTCTAGATATTATTAGCGGCTCAGGTAAATTGAAGCGTGAAATGTCACCAGCTGCTGGTGGCTATACTGCGATGAATGTTGATGCTAGCGGTGTTGGCTTTGGTTGGAATCTAGGTACTACATTTGAACTAAATGAAAATAATCGATTTGGATTGTCGTATCATCGCAGTCCAGAAATTGAAGCATCCGGTACAGTAGAATACTCTCCGCTTGGTACCAATATAACACCAGGACAAAACATCCTTTTTGCTCTTCCTGATATGGCTGAGTTTTCCGGTTACCACAAAATTAACGATACTAAATTCGCTGTACACTATAGCTTACAATGGATTGGCTGGAGTGTATTCGACACCCTAGAAACAAGTGGTGGCGTTCCTCTAAAAGAGTATAACTGGAAAGATGGATATCATGCCGCGCTCGGTGGTACATACTACCTAAACGACGCATGGACACTGCGCGCTGGTTACATGTATGACACAGCAGCGCAAGACAAAGACACATCGATATCAGTTCCTGATTCAGATCGCCAATGGCTCTCTGCTTAGGTTTCGGATATAGCTTTAAGAAGCACCATACCGTTGATTTTGGTATCACCTATCTAATGGGTAAAGATGTAAAAGTAACTGAGACATCAGGTCCGTTAACTTTAACCGCAACGACTCATGCTAACGCTATCCTAGCCGAGTATCCAATACAGCTACAGCTTCTAATTGGCTACCTAAGTTAACCATTCAACGTTAACAAGCTAGCAACAGAGAGGGTCGGTCATTCCGACCCTTTTTTATACCTATATACTGCGTCCTCGCCAGTATTAACAACCCTTCCAGCCCTAATTCTCATCACAACTGGTCCTACCTTAGGTTCACATTATCTTACAAGTGTACGCTGAGATTTTGAAACAAGCCCTTAACAACCAGAATATTCACCATGGCTATGTGATATTTGCGATATATAACTTCAAAAAGCGTATTTTTACGATAAATGTGTTTTAAAGCATTTACTCTAAAAATACAATCGCCGCTCAAAATAGAAAACATTGAGCGAACAATAATGACAATATCAGCACGTACTCCCCTTTCCATGGCAGTGGTTCTAGGTTTACTTTCTTCAACTCAAGTTTCCGCTGCTGGTTTCCAGCTTGCAGAATACTCGGGCACAGGCTTAGGTCGCGCTTACGCAGGCGAAGCGGCTATGGCCGACAACGCCAGTGCACAATGGCGTAACCCAGCCATGTTGACGTACCTTGAAGGCACTCAGATTTCAGGTGGCGTGTTGTATGTTGAGCCGAATATTGACGTGAAAGGAACGGCGGCTACTGGATATACTGAAGCAAAAGATATTGCTCATAGTGCACCAGTGCCTAACTTGTATCTCTCTCACCAACTCAATGATCGTTACTTTGTCGGTTTGGCGTTGAGCTCAAACTACGGTATGGAAACAGAGCTCGATAGTAATTTTGGCGCAACTCAATACGGTAACGAAGCTAAGGTCATGACCGTAGAAGCCGTGACTAGTCTGGGTTACAAAGTGACTGATGCAGTAAGCATTGGTGGCGGTATCAGATTCGTAACCGGAGAAGGTAAAATTGGCGCTACAGCGCCAGCTGATCACCCAATCGGTATTTCTAAAGGTGAGTACCTTAAATACGTTGAAGGTACTGATTCTTCTTGGGGTTACCAATTGGGTGCAGCTTGGCAGATTAATGAATCTAACCGTATTGGCTTTGCCTACAAATCTGAAGTCACGATGGACTTTGATGGCTATGGCGAAGGCGCTGGCTTTAGCTTTAGTGGCAAACAAGATGGAAAACTCAGCATTGCCCTGCCTGCAACAGCAGAATTGTCTTCATTCCACCAATTAACGCCTCAATGGGCGATTCACTCTAGTATTAACTGGACACAATGGAGTAGCTTTGACAAGCTAACCGCCGAATTTGCCGACGGCTCAAGCTCTGAGATTAAAGATGAGAACTGGAAAGACAGTTATCGTTTCGCGGTTGGTACTACATATAATCTGAACAAAAAAATCACGCTTCGTGGTGGTGTCGCTTATGACATGTCAGCAGTTGATGACAAGTACCGCACTACCACCATTCCAGAAACCGACCGTACCTGGCTTAGTGCGGGTGCAAGCTACGCATTCAGTAAGCAGTTTACTATCGATGGTGGTTTAACGTATATCATGGCGCGAACAGCGACTATCGATGAGCCGCGAGTTCCCTCTGATGGCCTAGCCGATATGCTATATGGTGGGTTTACTGGCGAAATCTCTGGTGATGTGTGGATTGCTGGTATCCAAGCAAACTACCGCTTCTAGTATCCATCTCAATCATAAAACGCCACTCTACGAGTGGCGTTTTTTAATGCATCAACCGATAGATCGATGTTGAGGATCGTGCGCTGCGCTACTCGAAATCATCTAAGTAATCATCGATATACGCTTCTTGCTCTTCATCAACCTCTTCGTCGGCCACTTCAGCATTATAGTCCTGACGCTGAATATAAACATCACGCGTCAAAGCATAAGGATCTGGCGATTGCTCCAGCGTGGCTTCTTGTGATACCAACAGCGCACGCTTCTCCATCCCTTCCAATGCCCACTTACCAAAGCTCGCCCAGAAATTTAGATACGAGATAGGCGGATAAAAACCATCAACCGTATCAGCAAACGAACGTACTGTCGTTGGTCCATAACCTGGCACCATAATGTAAGGACCATGGCCTACACCATAGTGACCAATGGCATCGCCAAACTCTTTTTTGTTGCGCTTTTCAATTCCAGCCGCGGACGCGATATCAATAAAGCCCAGTAAACCTAAGGTACTGTTAATCCAAAAACGATTAAAGTGATCAAGCGCTTTGCCCCCATTCCCCATTACCGCGTTGTTAACGGCGCTGAAAGGTTCATCTAAATTGGCGAGAAAATTTCGTACGCCAAGACGAACGGGATCGGGGGTGTAGTTCACATAGGCTAGCGATACGGGGCGTACAAAGTAAGGGTCGAGATAATCGTAGTTGATATCCCACATAACACGGTTAAACCCTTCTATAGGGTCATAGACGTCGGAATCCGCCTCGGGTTCACTGAGTACTTCACCGGAGTCCGAATCTTGGTCGGCTACCGCTATTACTTCAGGCGAGTCAATAGTTTCAGGCGAATCAATAGTTTCAGGCGAGTCGATAGTTTCAGGCTGAGCAGTAACACTGCTCTCTGATGGTGGGGTGTTCTGTATTGACGTTTCTTCAGCGTTGACGGATTGCTCCGCTTCACTGGGTGCTGAACTGCACCCCGCTAGAAATACGCTAGAAACAAAAACGGCAAAAAGTGTCACCTTTTTGCTTAGTTAATGCTGATTGCATAACCTCTTCCATAAGACGTTGCAACCTGAGCTATTTTGTTTTTTTATTCTATAACCATATGATTTATAGAAGAACTGCTCTAGATTGCCACTGTTACCACTTTGAATGAGTATACATCCTAGTATACGAGCATTCTAGGTTTAGTGACAACCAAGATGCAATTTCATAACAATCACGGCACAAATTTCGACGCTTATTCAGTCGTAATGAAACAAGACCGCCATTGTTTATTGCTGCTGCAACTTATCAGTACTGCTGATTAATATTCACTTCAATCGTGTCACCCAGCTTACCGGGTTGGCTTTCACCGTACCAGTCGCCTTCACGGGTCGAGACATTACCGTCACTATCAATACGAGCGCGTATCATCAAGCCATCAAGGTCAGATAACTTACGCCCTTCCATCATGCTGTCTTTATCATCTAATACAACGGTTCGAGGGAAGGTGCCAACAGGGTATCTCGCCGCAGCCACTGGCATTGGTGCGCCGTCAGCCGTATGAGCAGAAACAATCAAAAATGAGGTCGGATTTGCCGCCATTTCTGGTGAAACCGTAATACTCACGGCAACAGCATTATCACTAATCTGACCCATTTTTTTGCTCGTTTCACCGAGGCGAGCTTCTGCACTCTCGATGCTTCGCGTTAACATTTCGTAGCGACTGTCATCTGGGCCAATTAGGCGCTGCATAATGCCCCAGTATCTCGCTGCGCCAGCAAAGTCTTCACGTTCAAACGCATCAAACGCTAACAAAGAAAACACGCGCAAATCAACATAATCTTCTTTAATCAGGTCGGTAAGTAAACCGCGAGCTCGGTTTTGATCCATCTCGTCTGGAGACATCATCAATGCTTGCGCAAAACCAAGTTGTACGTCGGTGTTGCTTGGCTCTAATCGATAGGCATTTTCCATCGCATCAGTCGCCGTCGTGACATCACGATTGGCCAATGCGATACGACCGAGTAACAACCAACCTGTCGAATCGTCCGGCTGATAATGAAGACGAGTACGAAGGGCAAGAGTCAGATCCTGCATTTCGTCTTCTGTCATTGGTTCAGCCGAACCCGCCATGAGCTTTTTCGATAGTTCAGGCAAATTAGCAGAGACTTCCTGCCAATTTTTCACTTTGTCCGTCGCACCAAAAGTAACGTACATACCATAGCTCAAACCCACAATCAAAATTGCTGACGGAATGAACACGGCCATTGGAGAAACATGACTTTGCGCTTGTTTGTCCTGCTTTGGAATGTCATCAAGCAACGACTGCTTTAGGTCAGAAACCAAATCTTGTTGGTTCTCAACCAAGCCTTCATCATCCTCGATGGCCAATTCGGACAAACGGTCTTTATATAAGGCTTTGTTCAAGTCGTCACGCAACTGCGCGTCAATATTGGCCTTCTTGCTTCGCAAGGGAATTGCCAACATTAAGCAAGCAACAACGACCAATGCGACAGTCGATATCCAAAATAATGTCATTATTGCTTATCCTCAGTCTTTTTTTCGTCCAGCAAAGCGTTGAGTTCCGCTTCCTTTTCTTCGCTCCACTGCGCTGCAGGTTGCTCAACCTTCGCTTTGGTTTTTCTACTTCTTAGAAAAATCATACCAAAACCAATTAACACCACAGACAAAGGTCCTGCCCATAAAATAGCCGTACCTAGTGTAAATGGCGGGTTGTAAGTAACGAAATTACCGTAACGAGCAATCATGTAATCCACTATCTCTGACTTTGACTTGCCTTCTTTTGTCATCTCATACACTTTTTGGCGCAAGTCCTGCGCCAATTCGGCGTTGGAGTCGCCAATCGTGTTGTTCTGACACTTTGGACAACGCAGCGTATTGCTCAGCTCTTTGAACTGTAGCTCTTGCTCCATTGAATCAAATTCATGAATTTCAATCGTTGCGTGAACCGAAAAAGCTAAGATCAACGCAGACATGCCAGCGATTAACCACTTTTTCATTGTTTCGCCTCCTCAAGCATCTCTTGATACATCGGTTGAAGTTTTTCACTCCAGTTACGCGCGTTCACATCACCGACATGACGATAACGAATCACGCCATCAGCATCAATAAGGAAGGTTTCCGGAGCGCCGTAAACCCCTAGGTCTAAACCGAGCATTCCGTCTCCATCAAACAAGCTAATTAAGTATGGGTTACCCAGCTCGTCTAGCCATTGCACCGCTTTATTGCGCTGATCTTTATAGTTCAGACCAATAATCTTAACGCCATCAGCCGCAAGTTCATTGAGATATTGATGCTCTGCATAACAAGTTGGACACCATGTCGCCCACACGTTAAGAAGCAGTGGCTCGCCTTTAAAGATGGACTGATCGTAGAGTTTGCCTGGCTCAACTAGGTCTTCCAAACGAAACTCTGGTACTTGTTTACCTAGTAATACCGACTCAAGCTTCGTTGGATCATCACCTGCCGAGTTGCGGCCCAATTGAACCGCAAAAACCGTCACTAGAATCAAGAAGAACACTAAAGGAATAAACAGAATCTTCTTATTCATTACGCCGCCTCCTCTTGCGAACCTGGCTTACGGAAGCGGTAACGCTTGTCACTGATGGCTAAGATGCCACCAATCGACATGAATATCGCACCCAGCCAAATCCAACGAACAAACGGTTTATGGTAGATACGGATCGCCCAAGAACGACCATCATCTAGCTGCTCACCCATGGCAATATAGAGGTCACGAGTAACGCCGCGATCAATGGCGGCTTCCGTCATCATCGATTTAGCCGTACGATAGAAGCGCTTTTCAGCATGCAGTGTATTGACGTAGTTACCATCTTTGGTAATTTCAAAATCAGCAATATAGCCATCGTAGTTAGGGCCGTCGTGGTCACGTAAGCCTTTGAAGTAGAAATCGTAATCATTGATTTGGTAATGCTCACCCGGCGCCAGACGTACATCACGCTCAACACTGTAGTTTTGCACCATAGCAATACCGATCACCGTCACCGCAAGACCTAAGTGACCCATGATCATCGCCCAGTGGCTGCGAGGCAGTTTCTTCACCCCTTCAACAAAGCTGTGACGGTGCGTCGCACGCTGGTGAAGCTCAAAGCCATGCATGGTAATGATCCACATCGCCATTACCCAACCTAAGAACGCAAGACCTGGTGAAGAACTCAGCCAGTAATACCACCATCAAGGCCGAGAACGCCAAGGAGATCACACCCGAGATGATCATAGGTTTAACCAGCTTAGACAAGTTGTCACGCTTCCAGCGAACCAAAGGGCCAATACCGAGCAAGAACGCAAACGGTACCATCAACCAAGTGAACAACATGTTGAAGAATGGCGCGCCAATCGACACGGAACCCAAACCGATTTGTTTATGAACCAGTGGTAGCAGTGTACCAATAAGAACGACCACTAACGCAGCAATCAATAAGATATTATTACCGAGTAAAGCGTTTTCACGAGAGACAAGATCAAAGTTACCACGAACACGCACCGATGCGCCTTTCAACGCGAACAGCAATAAGGAGCCGCCGATAACAAAGACTAGGAAGCCTAAAATGAACATGCCTCGTGATGGATCGGAAGCAAAGGCATGCACCGAAACCAAAATACCTGAGCGCACTAAGAAGGTTCCGAGCAGACTCAATGAGAATGCTGAAATCGCGAGTAATACTGTCCAAGCTTTAAATGTGCCGCGTTTTTCTGTTACCGCTAATGAGTGCATTAACGCGGTACCCGCCAACCAAGGCATGAATGACGCATTCTCTACTGGATCCCAGAACCACCAGCCACCCCAGCCAAGTTCATAGTAAGCCCACCATGAACCTAGAGCGATACCCAATGTTAGAAATACCCACGCGGCGGTTGTCCAAGGGCGAGACCATCTTGCCCATGCCGTATCCAAACGACCAGTCATTAAGGATGCAATCGCGAATGAAAACGCAACCGAGAAACCCACATAACCCATATAGAGCATTGGCGGATGGATAATCAAACCGGGATCTTGCAGTAATGGGTTTAAGTCACGACCATCCACTGGGAAGAAAGGTAAAGTACGCAAGAAAGGATTCGAGGTAACGATAATAAACAGCAAGAAACCGACAGTAATCATACCCATCACGGCTAACACGCGAGCAACCGACTCTTGCGGCATACCACGGCTAAACGTCGCAACCGCCACTGTCCAACCAGCTTGGATTAATACCCAAAGCAGTAGTGAGCCCTCATGAGCACCCCATACCGCCGTTAACCGGTAATACCAAGGCAACATGGTATTAGAGTTACTGGCCACATAGGTGAGCGTAAAGTCGTTACTGTAAAACGCCCATAATAAAATGGCGAAAGACATGAGTAGCATTAAGAACATCCCCCAAGACAGCGGTCTTGCGGTGTTCATCAGCATAGTGCTGTTTCTTGAGGCGCCGATTAGCGGCAAGATACTGAGCAGAACCGAAAGGCTCAGCGACAGTATCAGGGCAAAATGCCCAATTTCAGCAATCATTGACCGCTTCCTTGTTTTTGTTCAGAAGAGTATTCCAGTGGCGCGTGGGTCTTTTTCATCGCTTCTGCAACTTCAGGTGGCATGTATTCTTCATCATGCTTTGCCAGTACCTCAAACGCTTCGATGGTCGTCGCATCCACAAGAACACCTTGCGCGACAATGCCCTGACCCTCTCGGAACAGATCAGGCAAAATACCATCATAGACGACCGTCACTTTCGGACCCACATCAGCAAGATCAAAACTCACGCGGAGTGATTCATTATCACGCCTAACCGATCCTTCCACGACCATTCCACCAATGCGTAGTCGCTGACCCACTTCCGGCTTGGAGCCGTCTGGTTTGCCATTAACAAGCTCTGTTGGGGTATAGAACAGATCCATATTCTGGTTTAACGCATAAAGAATGAGTCCCACGGTAGCACTGATACCAATAAAAATAGCCAAGATGATGCCAAGCCTTTTCTTGCGCCTAGGGGTCATAGTGTATTCTCCATATTCTTCGCCGCGTCAATACGCGATTGTCGATCTACTTTGGCTTGCACCTCTTTAAGAAGCGTCTTGCCACGAGACAAACTGGTTAAAAGCAAAATAATAAGTGATAGAAAAGTAATGCCGAATGCGCTCCAAACGTAGCCTGCATATCCGCCCATCGCGAAAAAGTCGCCGATTGAATCAAAATGCATGGTGTTAACCTCTAGATTTAAGCTGATGGTTGGCAAGTGCGATCACCCACGGGCGGTGACCTTCTTTGCTGATAATTTCATTTCGAAGTCGAATTAGCGTCAAGGTGCCAAAAAAGAACGCAAAGCCCAAAATGTTCAATAATAATGGCCATAGCATGTCACTTGAAATCGACGGTTTGGCAAATTTAGTAATGGACGCCCCTTGATGAAGGGTGTTCCACCATTCAACAGAGAAGTGAATAATTGGCAAGTTCACCACGCCAACAATCGCTAAGATACCCGCCGCTTTCGCCGCTGTTTTCTGATCATCGAAAGCGTGATAAAGCGCGATAACACCAAGGTAAAGGAAAAGTAGAATAAGCTCTGACGTAAGACGCGCATCCCATACCCACCATGCACCCCACATGGGTTTACCCCATACGGCTCCGGTCAGAAGTGCAATAAAGGTAAATACCGCACCAATCGGCGCCATCGCGAGTGCTGCCATGCTGGACAGTTTCACTTGCCAAACCAAGCCAATAAAGGCGGCAATTGCCATTGACATGTAGACACCCATCGACCAAATTGCCGACGGCACATGGATATAGATAATCCTAAAACTGTCGCCTTGTTGGTAGTCCGAAGGTGCAAACGCGAGCCCCCAAACCGTACCAACTGATAAGCACACCAACGCGAGTGTGGCAAACCACGGTAATAAACGACCACATAATTGATAGGTGGTTTCAGATTTGGCATAAGGATGAAGCCATTTCCACATATTGTTTCTCACTCTTTAAAACGACATTACCGACATCACTTCTACGTGGCGACGCCTGTGTGATAGTTATTATATTCCAGTGGTGCTCTAGTTAACGCTCACTCTCAATGCCGCGCTTATGGCGAATGGTGTTAACGTCATCGCTCCCGCTAGCATCGCAGCAAGTAGCGCAAGTTGACCATTATACGCAACACCTAGTGATGCCGCATCAATCGCCGAGGTAGCAAATATTAGAATAGGGATATAAAGTGGTAACACGAGTAAACTTAACAGTACACCACCTTTTTGCAGTCCAACGGTGAGAGCAACACCAATGGCGCCAATAAAGCTCAATGTGGGCGTACCCACTAACAAGGTCAATACCACCGCTAACCACGTGTCAAAGTCCAACGACAATAAAATAGACAACAGCGGACTTATTAATATAAGCGGCAAGCCCGTAAGTAACCAGTGCGCAACTATTTTTGCCATCACCACCAAAGGTAATGGGATGGGCATCAGCATCATCTGCTCTAATGCCCCATCTTGAAAGTCGTCTTTAAACAGGCGCTCTAATGATAGTAACGCGGCAAGTAATGCGGCCACCCACACAATCCCTGCGGCAATGCGCGCTAAGAGATTCGGTTCAGGTCCAATACTCAGCGGAAACAAGGTAATAACGATAATAAAAAACCATAACGGGTTGAAAATATCGGCCTGACGTCGGAAAGCAATCAGCAGCTCTCGACGGACAATTTTCATCGTAGAAGCCAGCATACTACTCTCCAAGCTTAATTTTCTTAAGTTTAGGGTTGTCATTAAACATGTCTTGGTGAGTCGTTAGCATGACAATTCCGCCCTTATTCGCATGCGCTAAAAACAAATCTTCCAATACCTTAACACCTTGCTTATCAATCGCGGTTAATGGCTCATCCAAGATCCATAGTGGTTGTTCACTCAACCACAAACGCGCTAGCGCCACTCGACGCTGTTGTCCAGCAGAGAGCTGCGCAACAGGGACATCTTCCCTACCAGCAAGCCCCACCTGCATTAACGCATGGAATATTTGATCCGGTGTCGTAGTAGGAGCGTGAATTGACTGATAAAACTTCAGGTTTTCAAAGGCGGTTAACTCTCGTTTAACACCGGCTTGATGCCCAAGAAACAATAGATCTTGGTGATACTCTTCTCGGTTTGATTCGATGGTTTCACCATTCCAGCGAATTTCACCGTCTTCTCGATCACCTAATCCCGCCACTATACGCATTAAGGTCGTTTTTCCGGTTCCATTTCGACCTTCAATTTGCACTAGGTCTCCGGTTTGTAACGAAAATGATAAATTTTCGAACAATACGCGTTCATCTCGAATCGCGGTTAAATTTATGACTTCTAACATTCGTTTTTAGGCTGGGACGACAAGGCGTTCATCTTACCATAGCTGTATTATGACAATAGGATAATGATCAAACTCGCTTCACGAAACTTAAGCTCAAACACTAAACCTCTGTTATTTCTACCCTTAACTACCACCAAAGTAGTATTGGAATCCAGTCCTTACATTAAACTGACGAATAGAATAGCAGACCGCATCTTAACTACGAATGTGAAAACGTAAGAATTTATTAAGAATATAAAAAGAAATGAACAAGTGTATCTCTTTAATATCAATACACTTGTTAACAATTAGCGTGAGCGTTTAGCAGGTTGGTAACCCATCATTTGAGATCGAGTCGGCTGGGCTCTAGACTTGTTAAGTGGCGGCACTTTTTCTTTTCCTGCAATCTTATTTTGCAGTGACATCATCAACTCAGCTTCCGCTTTTGGAAGTTCGCACTCTTCAATCAACTCGTTAATATCAGCGCCAAGCTTGACCATTTTATTGGCGCGCGTATACAAGCGCCCGTCGCTATCAATGTTTTCTAACTCAACAACGCGTTCGGTCAAATGACGAATAATATCTTCTTGCTCGGAAATCTTTTGTCCCAAACCTACCAGCACAGAACGAACTTCTAACAGTTGCTTATTGCATTTATCCAGCTCTTTGTCAGCATGACGGATCTGCTGACGACTGGTATTCTTATGCACACTCAACTGACGATGAAGTTTCACTAGCCAGATAAGGATTACAACAAAAGCCACCACCCCTACCCAAAGTAGAGGTGATTGAAATGGGAAAGACTCAAGCATTATAGGTAAGCCATGTCATCCCACTCATCTTCAGAGAGCAGCTTATTCAAGTCAACTAGGATCAACAGTTTACCCTCACGATTACTGACACCTTGGATAAACTTAGCACTTTCATCGGTGCCAACACTTGGTGTGGTATCAATTTCTGAAGAACGCAAGTACACCACTTCCGCTACGCTGTCGACAAGAATACCAATAACTTGGCGCTCAGATTCGATCACAATAATACGAGTATTGTCAGTGATTTCACCTTGCATTAGACCAAATCTTGCACGCGTATCAATGACGGTGACAACGTTGCCACGCAGGTTAATAATACCCAATACGTAATCTGGCGCACCCGGAACCGCGCGCAATCTCAGTATAACGAAGTACTTCACGTACTTGCATTACATTGATGCCATACGTTTCTTCTTCTAACTGGAAGGTTACCCACTGCAACACTTCATCATTAGCTTGGTCTTTTCTTAGTTCTACATCCATCGTCTGAGACATAATTTTCCTCTCAATATGTAAACTGCGGCATTAACCGCAATTGCATCAATTCTTGTTATTGTACTGAATTAACATCTAATCCAGCATTTAGCATTCCAATTAGCTCCGACACATGAACTAGCGCACACATTTGCTCTTTCACCATGCCCGCTAACCAAGGGCGCTTGCCTGATTGTTCTCGCCACCTTACGGCTTCTGGCCGCAGTTGTTCGGTGCCTTTAAGCTC
This sequence comes from Vibrio sp. GJ43-1, assembly GCF_055808835.1. Taxonomy (NCBI): domain Bacteria; kingdom Pseudomonadati; phylum Pseudomonadota; class Gammaproteobacteria; order Vibrionales; family Vibrionaceae; genus Vibrio; species Vibrio sp. GJ43-1. The sequence goes on from NZ_CM147884.1 coordinate 2,764,613, forward strand.
TGTCGATGCCAAGCCCCAATTACTTTCGCCTAACATGACAATGTACTCATATTGCGATTTGTACTCATCGTCGGTTAAGACATCGGGCATCACCCACTTCGCGGTATCCACCACATCGAGCTTACTATCTCTACTCGACTGTAAGCCGAGATACCAAGCTGGACGACCAATTAAGTGGCTTAACTCGCCCATTTTATGAATACCACCTAGCTCATCTAGCGGCACCGCAAACGTCATGCCATTAACGGCAAAGTACAATACTTGGAAATTTTCACTGCGCTCGGTGCTTTGCCACACCGTGGCATCTCCGCCACCAAAACTGGCTTGGTGAGGATCAATCACATTCTCTGTTGTGATAGTTTGCTCTGGTTCAGAAACCACGAGATCGCTATCGGTTTCACTAGTGACATCATAAACATCACTTGTCGCCTCAGGCACATGATCTGTTTCTGGTAATACCCAGTGTTGGATTTCTGACTCTGGCTGTATTAACTCAGGTTGCACAAGTTCAGACTGCTCTAGCTGCGGTTGCTCTAGATCCGACTGCTCTAGCTCTGACTGCAATAAAGGCTGAAGCACTTCAGGTGTATCAACTTCTGCCTGTGAACGCATACCATCAAACAACTTTTCAAGCTGTTGCAAATTAGGCGGTTCATCATAATCAACATCACGTCCATAATGCACGGAAGGTTCAATATGCATGCTAGGTTGAGCCTGAAACTCCATTTTGTCTATTGCTGCTGCTTCAACACAGGTTTCTTCTTTGGCACTATCATAATGTACGGTATCAAGCACTGGTGCCTGACACTCAGCTGAATTTGTATCAGCATGGCACTCCGTCAAATCGGCACTCGGCTCTGCATCGGCCGCGTTGTCAGTACACGCTATTTCAACGGAAGCGTTCTCGCTTGAACTCGTGCCACTTTGGGTGTGGCATTCACTCTCGTCTTCAGAAAAGTCACCCATGCCAAGTAACGAGTTAAAGTAATCATCAAGCGCTTGTTCGCTGGATAGCGGTGCTTCATCCATTGCCATCAATCGCTAGCCTCTCTAAATAGATGAGTAGTTGTTTATACGCAAACACACCGCGACTACCAGCAGCAAAATGCGATGCTGGTAAATGCTTAAGGCTGGCATCTCGAAATTTGGTATCAATAGGGACCGCCGAGCTCCAAACTTGGTCCGGGTAGTCTTGCTTTAATTGTGTCAACGTCTGCAGTGAGGCGCGTGTTCGCTTATCGTACATGGTTGGCACAATGGTCACTTTAAACGGGCGCTGGCGAGACTTTTGCATAATGGCCAAGGTTCTGACCATCCTTTCTAACCCTTTCATGGCTAAAAATTCCGTTTGAACTGGGATCAATATTCTATCGCTCGCCGCCAACGCATTCACCATCATGACACCAAGTATTGGTGGACAATCGATTAATACGTAGTCGTAGTGATCGCGCAGCGTCAACAGGGCTCGCTTAAGAATTAACCCCATGCCACTGCGATTTCCCATGACTCTGTCAAGGGTTGCGAGCGACATGTGCGCAGGAATCACATCAATATTGTCGATATTCGTTTCATGAACCAGAGCTTTTACTCGCGTCTCGGTAAACTCTTTCAACTGGAACAAGTCGAATAGACTCCGCGGTAGCGTATCGGAGTCCATCCCTAAGTACGTGGTAAGCGAAGCATGTGGATCGGTATCAATCAACAGCACTCGGTGACCTTTTTGCGCGAGTAAACCCGCCAACGTCACCGTGCTGGTTGTTTTTCCAACGCCACCTTTTTGGTTAGCAACACTCCATACAATCATGTTACTGCCTCTTTAACTCAACAAGAATACGCTCAGCTACTCGCTCTAACGGCAGGTTTTCTGTCGAAATCCCCGCTTTAGCAACGGCTTGAGGCATACCATAAACCACGCAACTTTCTTCATCTTGTGCCCACACCGTAGAGCTCAAGCACTTTTTAACATACGCGCTCCCTCACGACCATCAGCGCCCATGCCGGTTAAAATGACCGACAGCACTTTATCGTGATAAATCTTAGCGGCAGAACCGAATGTCACGTCTACACACGGCTTATAGTTCATCCGTTCTCCACCATCAATGATGCGTAATTTGGCACTTGACGGACGTCCTTCTAGCATCATTTGCATGCCACCAGGCGCAAGGTATGCAACACCCGGTTGCAATACATCACCATCGGCTGCTTCTTTTACCGTGATTTGGCACAGCGAATTGAGCCGCGCTGCGAATGCTGCGGTAAACGTTGCAGGCATATGTTGAACCAACAAAATAGGATGCGGATAGTTTCTAGGAAACTGCGTTAAAATCCGTTGCAATGCAACAGGCCCGCCAGTGGAAGTACCAATAGCCGTCAACTGATACGTCTTACCCGACGCGCGAAAGCGTGCTTGCAATGGCGTTTGAGCAGCAGCGCTGCTTGTTTTAGCCATTGCAGAGTCAGCAGGCTTATTTGATGCCATACGAGCGGAAGTATTCAGCGATGACGCACCTAACGTGCTAGAAGCCGCAGATGTAGATGTAGATGTAGATATAGATGCAGAGCTTGGTAACATTCTTGGTGAACGCGAAACCAGTGGTGTGCGGCGCATCATAGTCCGGCGGCTAGCAATCTGCTGCACGCGTTGTTGCAACAACGCGACCGCCTCATCTTTATTTCGTGCGATGTCTTCGAATTTCTTAGGGAGAAAGTCTAACGCTCCCGCCTCTAATGCATCTAACGTCGCTTTCGCACCATCATGCGTCAGCGATGAAAACATTAGTATGGGCGTCGGCTGTTTCGCCATGATTTCACGCACTGCTGAAATGCCATCCATCACCGAGCATTTCAATGTCCATAGTAATAACGTCTGGCTTGAGAGAAAGCGCTTTTTCAAGCGCTTCTTTGCCATTGACCGCCACATCGATTACTTCTAATCGGGGGGCGGCATTAATGATATCACTGACTCGACGACGAAAAAAACTTGAATCGTCTACTACTAACACTTTGATCGACATAGATTTCCTTATCAGATACGCGATGCTGCGGCGTACTGTTTAAGTAAATCAGGCACGTCCAAAATTAAAGCAATATGGCCATCACTGGTAATCGTTGCGCCCGCCATACCAGGCGTACCCTGCAATAACTTATCAAGCGGTTTAATCACCACTTCTTCTTGGCCAATGAGGGTATCAACAACAAAACCGACACGTTGACTACCGATTTGAACAATCACCACATGACCATGGCCTGTGCGTTGTTCCGCACGACCCGCATGGGAAGCTAGCCAGTTTTGTAAATAGAATAGCGGAATCGATTTGTCGCGAACGATAATCGTCAATTGCCCATCAACGACGTTAGTGCGACTTAAATCAAGGTGGAAGATCTCATTAACGCTCGCAAGCGGCAATGCAAATGGATTGCCGCCAACGCCTACCATCAAGGTGGGTAGAATCGCTAAAGTCAGCGGAACTTTGATGGTGATTTTAGTCCCCGTACCGAGCTCTGAATCAATATCAATAGAGCCGTTTAGGGTATTAATCGCGGTTTTTACCACATCCATCCCTACGCCGCGTCCAGAAATATCGGAGATTTTTTCCTTACTGGAAAAGCCCGGCATGAATATCAGATTAAAACACTCTTTGTTGGTCAGACGCGAAGCCGCATCTTCATCCATCATGCCACGTTTAACCGCAATTGCTCGCAGCTTATCCGGATCCATGCCACCGCCATCATCGACGATAGCCAGTTCAATATGGTCACCTTCTTGTGACGCAGACAAGGTAACGGTACCTGTGCGTGATTTGCCCGACTGCTCGCGCACATCTGGCATTTCAATCCCATGGTCAACCGAATTTCGAACTAAGTGAATCAGCGGATCCGCTAACGCTTCAACCAAATTCTTATCTAGATCCGTTTCTTCACCTTGCATCACTAATACGATGTCTTTGTTCAGACTACGCGCGAGGTCGCGAATCACGCGAGGAAAACGTCCAAAGACCTTCTTGATGGGCTGCATGCGGGTTTTCATTACCGCGCCTTGCAAGTCTGCTGTTACAACATCAAGATTAGAGACCGCTTTTGACATCTCTTCATCGTTGCTATTAAGGCCGAGGCTAACCAATCGGTTTCGAACCAACACCAACTCACCCACCATATTCATGATGGTATCGAGTGTAGACGTGTCCACGCGCACGCTGGCTTCTGCCTGTGGTTTTTTCACAGGCGTTGCTTTCGTTTCGCTATTTGCAGGCAGCTTCTTCTCTTGCATCGCTGGCGCTGAAATCGGCGCTGGATGAGAAGCAGGAGCCACACTGACTGCACGTTCAGTGCTCGATACCCCAGCTGGAGCGAGTTCAGCGGTAGACGCGGTAGACTCTTGTAACACGGAGACAGGTTTCGTCGCGGCTTCTAGCTCTTCTGGTGAAGGACCATTGCCCACACCATGCAGTTCATCCAGTAGCTTTTCAAACTCTTCGTCCGTCATCAAATCCCCACCTGAAGGCGGCGAAGCTGGAGAAGGGGTTGGTGTCGCAGTCGGGAGGACAGCAGGTTGAGACGAAGCATCACCTAATGATGGGCCTTTGCCGACACCATGAAGTTCATCCAACAGTTTTTCAAATTCATCATCGGTAATATCAGAAGAACTGGCGTTAGCCGCTTGCGGCGTTTTATCTACCGAAGTAACGGCGGCCGAAACTGGCTGAGAAGGCACGTTTTTTTCTGGTTAGGCGCAGCGCCTTTGCCGTGTAGTTCATCTAAAAGACGTTCGAATTCATCTTGAGTAATATCATCGATTGAGCCGCCTTGAGCATCAATCGACGTTGATTCAACAGCAGCAGGCTCACTAATAGCCTCAACAATCGGTGCCACTGGCGCGGCGGGTTGAGGCACCTCGATAGGTTCGTTGCTGGTCGCTGGTGAGCTAAGACAATGTAACGCTTCTAAAAGACCAGGATCGGCAGGCGTGATAGATTCAGAGTTTTGTACCGACTGAAACTGATGATTAATGGTATCCAATGCTTTAAGCATGGTATCCATTAGGTTTGCGTCAACGCCTCTTTGGCCATTTCGCAAAATATCAAACACATTCTCCGCACCATGGCAGGTATCCACAAGTTCGGTCAACGCTAAAAACCCTGCGCCACCTTTAACAGTATGAAAGCCTCTAAATATTGCATTGAGCAGATCTTTATCTTCAGGGTTATTCTCTAGCTCAACCAGTTGCTCGGACAACAGTTCAAGAATTTCACCCGCTTCCACTAGAAAGTCCTGAAGGATTTCTTCATCTAATTCGTAGCTCATAGTCCACCTCTAAAACCCAAGACTCGAAAGCAAATCATCGACTTCGTCTTGCGAGGAAACGGCATCCGTTCGCTCGTGAGGGTTAATAATGGGTCCCTCAACGCCAACTGGTGCCTGCTTTGGTTTTGTAGTTATTGATTGTTGTTCGTCACTGAACACTTTCAAAATTTCCACAAGCCTTGTTTCCACTTCACTCACTAATGTGATAACTCGGCGTATGATTTGTCCAGTAAGGTCTTGAAAGTCCTGCGCCATGAGGATATTAGTTAGCTGCGTTCGAAGTTCAGTGCTATCGCCCTCAACCTGAGTCAGTAAGTCATCAATCCGGTGACACAAATCTTTAAATGTTTGTAGCTCAACGCGTCCATGCATGAGTTCATTCCATTGTGGACGAACTTGTAGCAAGCACCCATGAAGGTTATCGGCCATTGGCAAGCAATGCTCAACCGCATCCATGGTCGTATTCGCTGAAACTTCGGTTTTATTAATCACGTATTCAAGACGATCGCGCGCTTCAGGAATTTCGTCATTGGCGATCTCGTTTAATCGAGTATCGATACTAAATTCGCTTAATGCGTCGTGTAGATCTCGCGTCAATGCTCCAACTTCTTGGAGCACCCGACTTTCACTACTGCCTTGAATCATCATGACTAGCTCATCCGCCTCTTGCTGCTTTTGCTCTTCAAGGAGCACAACAAGTTGCTTAGCTTGTTCCAATGAAATCATTCTGAAATAGCCACTTTGCTATGGGAGCGCGTTATAAACGCTCAAAAATTTTGTCTAATTTTTCTTTTAATGTTGCAGCAGTAAATGGTTTAACAATGTAGCCATTGACACCTGCTTGTGCCGCTTCAATGATCTGCTCGCGTTTTGCTTCTGCAGTGATCATTAGGACAGGTAAATGTTTTAACTCGTCATCTGCTCGAATGTGGCGAAGAAGATCGATACCTTGCATGCCTGGCATATTCCAGTCAGTCACCACAAAGTCGAAGTCGCCTTTTTTGAGCATAGGTAACGCTGTTAAACCATCATCAGCTTCAAGCGTGTTGCTAAAGCCCAAGTCGCGTAGAAGGTTTTTGACAATACGTCGCATTGTTGAAAAGTCGTCAACAATAAGGATTTTCATGTTTTTATTCAAAATTGCCTCCACTGAAAGCAAGATCAGTGATTATTAATTATTATCAGTCCAAGCGCTGAGCTTGGTTCGAAGACGCTGCATCGTTTGACTAAGTATTTGGCTAACGCGCGATTCGCTGACGCCTAATACTTCACCTATCTCCTTCAAATTCAACTCTTCGTCATAATACAGGGATAACGTTAAGGCTTCACGCTCAGGGAGCGTTTTTATCGATTCAATTAACGCTTCGCGAAATGCATCATCCGCGACGCCCTGAAATGGCGAATTGTCTTCATCGTCTGTTGCAACAGAAACAGAGTCCTCTGAAACGCCTAAATCTTCAATACCTACCAAACGAGAACAGCTTATATCTGTTAATGCACGATGGTATTGTGTCAAACTCATGCCTAAATGCTGGGCAACCTCTGCATCCGTTGGCTCTCGATTAAGCTCAACTTCTAGCAATGAGATGGCTTGCGAAATATCGCGACTGTTCTTGTGTACCGACCTAGGTACCCAATCACCACGACGAATATCATCCAACATGGCACCACGTATACGGATTCCTGCATACGTTTCAAAACTTGCACCCTTACTACCGTCGTAGTTTTTTTGTGCTTCAATCAAGCCGATCATGCTGGCTTGAATCAAATCTTCCACCAATACATTCGGCGGCAGTCGCCCAATTAAGTGGTGCGCAATTCGCTTCACTAATACTGAGTATTTCTCTAAGAAAGCTTGCTGACCGCTTAAATTGGCATGCTGGTCATAGGTCAAAGCTTTATTCACTAAACGGTTCCTCTAGTGCTGCAGGTCGATTTAGCAAGCGCTCGACGAAAAATTCTAGATGCCCACTAGGGACTTTAGGAATCGGCCAAGTTAGCGCTTTGTTTGCTAAAGAGTTTAAAGCTAACGCAGCAGGCGAGCGCGGAAACGCATCCACAACAATCTTCTGCCTTTTCACTGCTTGTCGCACTTTATCATCTAACGGGATACAAGCGACTAACTCAAGGCTCACATTGAGGAATCTCTCTGTGACTAGTGTCAATTTTGCGAATAATTCTCGGCCTTCTCGGTAGCTACGCACCATATTCGCCACAACTTTAAAGCGTTGAACCTGATGCTCTCGGCTCAATAACTTAATCAACGCATAGGCATCAGTAATCGATGTTGGTTCATCACACACCACCACAACCACATCTTGTGCCGCGCGAGAAAAACTCACCACCATGTCTGAAATACTAAGCAGCAGTATCTACTAGCAGGACATCCATCTCATCTTCTAACGTACCAAAGGCACGAATCAAACCGATATGTTGTGCATGGCTTAATTCTGTCATGCTTTGCGTGCCTGAGGTGGCAGGAATAATACGGATGCCGTGTGGACCTTCCACAATCGCATCTTGTAAATCGCATTCACCCGCTAGAACATGCCCTAAGTTTCTCTTAGCGCGAATTCCAAGCATTACGTCGACATTGGCCAGACCTAAGTCCGCATCCAAAACCATGACTTTTTTGCCCTGACGAGCCATACAAATCGCAAGCCCAAGTGTTACGTTAGACTTGCCCACACCACCTTTACCACCAGTAACCGAAATTACCTTTGTGTACGTTGGCTGAGTCAAACGTCTCAGTCCACTAGCTTGGTCATGTATCATGTTATTTGTCATATTCGCTTGCACCTAAACCCCCTCCATATCGCTGTTCCAGAAGTGGGGTTCATTCTCTGTCGACTTTTCAAGTAATTCGTTCGCTTTAGCGACCATGTATTTTGGCTGAGCGATAACAATATCTTCCGGGACTCGTTGCCCATTAGCGATATACGTTACTGGCAGCGCATTTTGCACTACAACACTGATAAACTCACCCAAACTCAATGATTCATCGAGCTTGGTCATGATGCAGCCCGAGAGAGGGATGCGTCTAAAGTGGTCAAGTGTTTCTTGTAACACTTGACGTTGTGCCGTAGCTAGGTAACACCAAGTAACTATTAATGATTTCACCGCTCTCTTGCATCAGAGTATCTAACTGCTCTGAAAGACGGACATCTCGTTGTCCCATACCTGCGGTATCAATTAAGACTAAGCGTCGGTTTCTCAACTGATATAATACATCGGCCAGTTCTTCAGAATCTTTAGCCACTCTTACCGGACAGCCCATAATTCTGCCATAAATGGACAATTGTTCATGAGCACCGATACGATAAGTATCCGTTGTAACAAGAGCGACATTGTCCGAGCCGTATTCCATCGCCGCTCGAGCCGCTAACTTGGCGACCGTCGTGGTTTTTCCAACACCCGTTGGTCCCAGCAAAGCAACAATGCCACCTTGGCGTAAGATATCTTGCTTACTGATCACTACCTGATCAGAGACTAGCGCAAGTAATGCCTTCCAAGCTTTTTGTGGCGGCGTATCTTCTGGAATATAGCAAGCAAGTTGATCCGCTAATTCTGGTGAAATACCCATCCGCTCTAAGCGTTTGATCAGCATGGCTCGCAGAGGTTCTCTACGTTCGACTTCTTGCCACATCAGCCCAGAGACTTGGTGCTCTAATAAACGTCGAATAGAAGACATATCTTCTTTCATCGACTCTAACTCTTCGCCAATTTTTCCGTCGCGCTTGCTCGAAGAAGAATAGTGGCTTGAAGACGTCTGATTCGATGGCGAACGCTCTGACGAGGATTGCCCCGATGTGAAATGATTAGGCGTGTGGCGTTGCATTACTGCACGCGGGTCGGATTCTCGCTCGCCGTAAGAGCGCGATGACGAAGAATAAGGCGCGCTTCGTTCCTCTCCCGCTCTATCACGGTTCTCGTGCGATTCACGGCGATTGTCTTGAGTATATTGGTAACGGTCGCTACTTTGGTAAGCCGAACTCATTGATTGAGTTCGCTCAGACTGTCGTTCTAGCAGGGCTGACAACGAATCAGTCGGCTTCGCAGCTTGAACTTGGGTATTAGAATCAGAACCACCACGATAGTTTTTCAGCATATTTGCAAAGCGATCGCTAACCGAAGGGGTACTGGCATTACCACGTTGATTCAAGCTGACATGATCATCTTTTAATTCACGCTCACCTGAATACCCAGATTGAGTAGACGGCGTAAATTGGTGATAATGCCTTGTTGCTCATTTGACGTGGTGCAGCTTGATTACCATCGCCATCAATCGCGGCAACGATTTCAACGCCACCCGCCACTTTTTTATTTGACATGATGACCGCCTCTGCGCCAAGTTCTTCTTTAACTTGGAGCAAGGCTTGTCGCATATCTCTGGCAAAAAATCGTTTAATTTTCAACGGTCACATCCATTTTCCATACTACGGCGTTAGTGAATAGCAAGTCGCTATTCAGAGCGATTGAATACCATCGCCTATTATCTCTATCAACTAACCAATACTATCGACTAATCAATACTAACTACTCATTAATTTCCAACCGCCTGTACGATTCGTATTTGTTTTTCATCAGGTATTTCTTGGTAAGACAACACTCGTAAATTTGGAATCGTGTTTTTGACAAATTTAGCTAACGTCGAACGAAGTACGCCCGATGTGAGCAATACGGCTGCCTCACCTTTTAATTCTTGTTCTTGGGTGGCTTGTGTTAACGATGCTTGTAATCGTTCGGCTAAGCCAGGCTCAATACCCGCTGACTCACCACCCGCTGCTTGCATAGTTTGATGCAATATTTGTTCCAATTCTGGGATTAAGGTAATAACTGGCAATTCTGGCTCTATACCATTGATCTCTTGAACAATTAGTCGCTTAAGTGCAATACGCACAGCGGCAGTCAACACGTCAGGTTCTTGACTCTTTGATGAATATTCAGCCAATGTCTGGACTATGGTGCGGATATCTCGAATTGGAATCGCTTCATGAAGTAGGTTTTGCAACACCTTAACCATGGTACCCAATGGTAATTGTTCCGGCACAAAGTCTTCAACCAACTTGGGTGCACTGCGACCCAATAGCTCAAGTAAGTTTTGTACTTCTTCATGGCCCAACAGCTGCGCTGCGTTATTCGTTAACAACTGGCTCAAATGTGTGGCGAGCACTGTGGATGAATCTACAACGGTGTAACCAAGCGCTTGAGCGTGCTCTTTCTGCGCTTCTTGTATCCACACCGCTTCTAGACCAAACGCTGGATCAATGGTTGGCTCACCATCAATCAGCCCATATACCTGACCTGGGTTGATCGCCAGCTCTTGGTCTGGGCGGATTTCTGCCTCACCTACCGCCACGCCCATTAGCGTAATACGGTAGGAGTTTGGGGTCAGCTCCAAGTTGTCTCTAATGTGTACCGCGGGAATAAGGAAACCAAAGTCTTGGGAAAGCTTTTTACGTACCCCTTTGACTCGCTCCAGTAATTCGCCGCCTTGATCTCTATCGACAAGCGGGATCAAGCGGTAGCCGACCTCTAGTCCAATCACGTCAACCGGATGAACGTCATCCCACGACAGCTCTTTTGGTGGCGCTGATGGGTCTTTAGGTTGTAATTCTGCTGAGCAAGTTTTTCTGCTCTTCCGCTTTCTTCTGTTTACGCGTCATCCAGTACGCCCCGCCGCCCGCTAGGACCGCTAACAGTAGAAAGGCAAAATGTGGCATGCCCGGTACAATACCCATCACAAACATAATACCAGAGGTGATCATTAGCGCTTTGGGGTTATCAAACAGTTGGAAAACAACCTGTTGCCCCATATCTTCGTCAGTATTTTGACGCGTGACCATAATTGCCGCTGCAATAGACAGTAACAGCGATGGGATTTGTGCAACCAAACCATCACCAATAGTTAAGAGCGTGTAAATTTGTAACGCTTCACCAAAACCCAGTGAATGCTGCATCATACCGATGCTCAAACCACCAACGATATTAAGAAACAGGATCAAGATACTAGCAATGGCGTCCCCTTTTACAAACTTCGAGGCACCATCCATCGAACCGTAAAAGTCCGCTTCTTTAGTCACTTCAAAGCGACGTGTGCGGGCTTGGTCTTGATCAATGAGTCCGGCGTTTAAATCCGCATCAATGGCCATTTGTTTGCCGGGTAACGCATCCAAGGTAAAACGCGCGCTCACTTCTGAGATACGCCCTGCACCTTTGGTTACCACCATGAAGTTAATGATCATCAAGATCATAAACACCACAAGACCCACTGCGTAGTTACCACCAATCACCACGTTACCAAACGCTTCAATCACGTTACCTGCCGCGCCGCTACCTTCGTGACCATAAAGCAATACCACTCGCGTTGAGGCAACGTTAAGCGCCAAACGCAGCAATGTCGCAATCAGTAGTACAGTAGGAAACGCCGCAAAGTCCAGTGGACGACGGGTATAAACAGACACCAGCAACACCACCATCGCCAAGGCAATATTGAAGGTAAAAAAGAGATCGAGCAGCAACGCAGGGATGGGCAATATAATCATTGCCAGTGCAGCGAGAACCATAATTGGCGCGCCGACAGCAGGTAAAGCCCGATTTGGAATCGTCGGGAGTTTGTCGGCAAATGGTAAGGTTAATTTCATTACAACTACATCACTGCGGGTGGCACATAGCGCGCCATAATTAAAATATTAGATCTGTATCATGCAAGAAGCATACCTATAGACAGCCAATTTTTTGACACCCCATAAAGGCTGTACCATTGCGTCGGAAGGCAGCCATTAATATCGCATCTCTTTCGGTATCGTAATCTGGTCATTTTGCAGTGTCGGTCGCTGCCCGCCTTTTTTACGATATTGCTTTAATTGATACACGTAAGCAAGAATCTGCGCCACGGCGGCAAATAAGCTATCTGGGATCTCTTGTTCTAATTCCGATGTGTGGTACAGCGCACGAGCAAGGGGGGAGATGGCACAATATAAATATTATGTTCACGGGCAACTTCACGTATTTTCAAGGCCATATGATCAATCCCCTTTGCGACCACAATGGGGGCTTTATCCTGACCTTGTTTATATCGAAGTGCGACAGAGAAATGTTCTGGGTTGGTAATAATAACGTCTGCCTCTGGGACTTCCGCCATCATTCTTCGTTGTGCCGCTTCACGCTGAAGCATACGAATACGGCCTTTTACTTCCGGTTTACCTTCCGTATCTTTAAACTCATCTTTGACTTCTTGCTTAGTCATTTTGAGTTGTTCGGCATGCTGCCAAATTTGAAAGGGCACATCTATCGCCACCACAATCAATAACGTGGTACTGATCAGCAATATAAAATTGAGCAGAATATCCAACGCATGGAAAATGTTTTGTGGAAAGACCTCAACACTTAGTTGAAATAAGTCAGCACGTGATGCGTTAACTAAATAAAAAGCCATCCCCGCAACCAGTGATACTTTGAGAATGGATTTAATCAGTTCGACCCAACTTTGCATGCCGACCATGCGCTTTAGACCGCTGAGTGGATTCATTTTAGACAGTTTTGGCATCGCCGCTTCTGCCGAAAAGCTAATACCGCCAACACCAGCCGCGCCTACTAATGCAGCAAGAAACAAAACAAACAAAATCAGAATTAACGGCAGAACAAGCCCAGATAACACGCCCATGATGATGTCAAATAGCACAGTGTGATCGTAAATTTCTTCCCGTGATAGGGTGAAAAATCGACTCATGGTATTAAAAAGTGCTTTGGCTAGCCCTTCACCAAACATCATCAGGGACAGAGCCCCTACCATCAGCACTGATACAGACGCCAGCTCTTTCGATCTCGCAACCTGGCCTTTTTCACGCGCCTGCTTTAACCGCTGGGGCGTGGCGTCTTCTGTGCGTTCTTGTCCATCTGACTCAGCCAAGTCTGCCCCCTTTCGTCATGAGTAAGCTCATACTAATAATCACGCCAGTGCCAATCATCGTGTTCAACATGCTAAACGAATCAAGCGACATACTTGCCCCTCAACTTCTAGCCAGTACAGTTGATAATGGCTATACAGCCCGGCGAGCATATACCAACAAATCATCAAGCCCACTACCAGTGCAAACGTAAAGCCCAATGCAAAAATATTCAGTTGCGGGGCGGCTCTAGTCATCACACCAAACGACAAGTTAACCGTGAGTAGCGCAATAATCCCGGCAATCGCCATACTCAATGCCGTTTTGAACATTAAGCTTAGCCAGCCTGCCATCTCTCGAAAATCAACCGTAGTCAGTTGACCACTGCCAATGGGCAAAGTTTTAAAACTCATCACAACCAATTGAATCATTTTAAGATGACCATCGGTTGCCAAAAAGAACATAGTCGCCAAAAACATAAACAACTGACCTAACAGCGGTGTGCTTTGTCCATTGGCAGGATCCACCATAGAGGCAAAACCTAGACTCGATTGCATGCCGAGTATCTGCCCGAGCATAACAAAGGTCTGCACCATAAAAATGGTCACCATGCCCATCGAGATACCAATGATCATTTGCTCTGCAACAATCAAGAAGCCTTGGAATGAGAACAGCTCAATGTTTTGTGGGACCGCAGGTAATGTTGGCATCACCGCGAGAGTGAGGGCTAAACCAAGAAACAGACGAATTCTAGGTGAAACAAAATTGGCCCCTGTTACCGACATGACCATTAACATGGACGATATTCGCACATAAGGCCAAAAATAATTAGCTAGCCATTCAATCACCGTGCTCGTTGGGTATTCCATGCTCGGCGTTACCAAAGAACCTGAGGGATTCGTTCGATGATCTCATAAAAAAACTCCATCATCATTTGCGTCCCCCAATGAGCGAACCCCATCAAAACCAGTAATGTCACCACAAGCCTAGGAAGGAAACTCAACGTTTGTTCGTTGATCGAGGTAGCGGCTTGGAATATCGCCACCACTAAGCCAACCAATAAGCTTGGTACTACGATGGCGCAAACCAGTAGCAATACCATCCACAGAGCATCACGAAACAGTTCAACAAACAGCTCAGGCGTCATCTTAATTACTCCAGCTACAACGCAAAGCCGTATAGGCCAAGGTTGATAGAATCAAATTCCAACCATCAACTAAGACAAACAACATAAGTTTAAACGGAAGTGACACAATCATTGGCGACAACATCATCATACCCATTGCCATCAGGACCGACGCTACCACCAAGTCTATGATTAAAAATGGGAGGAACAGCATAAAGCCAATTTGGAACGCGGTTTTCAGCTCAGACGTGATGAATGCCGGAATCAAGACGGCAAGGGACACATCTTCTGGATTTTGCGCGGTGGAACCTGACATGTGTACGAAGGTTTCTAAGTCTTTAACGCGAGTTTGTTTCAGCATGAAATCCTTCATTGGGCCTTGTGCTTGGTCAAAGGCTTGTTTGGCTGAAATCTCTTCATTCAAATAAGGCTGAATTGCCTCATCATTCACCTTACTCAGCACAAGCGACATAATGAATAAGGTTAAAAACATGGCGATACCAATAATCACTTGGTTAGAAGGCGTTTGCTGTAAACCCATCGCTTGTCTAAGAATCGACATGACCACAACGATACGAGTAAATGACGTCATTAAGATGACCATGGCAGGCAAGAAGCCAAGCATGGTCATCAAGGCTAGAATTTGTAAGTTTACCGAATAATCTTCGCTGCCATCCGCATTGGTCTTCATGGTGAAGGCAGGAATACCTGGCCCAGACGCAAAACCACTCGCCGTTGAGCTTCCCGCCGCCCCTTGGTCGCTCTGCATCGCCGAAACCGTTACACCACTGTCTAGTGCTACACCGCTCGTCACTGGCGTCGCTAACGCCTCTTCAGCTGCGCATATTGGTGCAAAAATAAGGAGCAGACAAAGGCACGCTCCGCGCAGTATCGTCATCATGCTAACCTTGTTTTTTCATCAATTTGGATAACTGAGCCGCAAAAGCAGGCTGGGTGCTTTCTTCCTGTGTCAGTGGCGTCTCCAGTTTAGAAATCAACTGTATGGATTGCGCGGTGATACCAACAAGAAATTGTTCATCTCCCGCTTCCACTATCGCGATACGCTCTTTTGTCCCAACAGGGATTTGTCGCACAATTTTGAGCCCTTGCTGATTGATCATTGACGGTACTTTCATCCGTTTAAGCAACCAAGCCAGTCCCAAAATCACCATCACAACCAGTACAAGAGCCCCCAGTGTGGCGGCAAGATCAAACGGAGATTCTCCACCAGCGAGCTGAGTAGGCGCTTGCGAAGCCTGCGCAGAGGCAGACAATAGCAAGGAGGTAACCACTATCGAATTGAGTATTTTCATGCTTAACGTAACTTTTTAATGCGCTCGGTTTGGCTTATGACGTCGGTAAGACGAATACCAAATTTATCATTGACGACAACCACTTCTCCGTGGGCAATGAGAGTACCATTGACCATTACGTCCAATGACTCCCCCGCGATACGATCCAATTCAACCACCGACCCTTGGTTCAATTGCAGTAAGTTACGAATACTGATTTGCGAACGCCCTACTTCCATTGAAATAGTCACAGGAATGTCCATGATGGTATCGAGCTTGCGGCGCTCATCTTCGGAAATTGGCGTCGAGGAATCTTGCAGCTCATCCAAAGGCGCGGCAAGCACTTCATCTACGTCAATATCGGGGGCCATTGGATCTTCTCCAAGTGCGGCTGCCCATTCATCTGCTAACTTTTGGTCGTCTGTAATGCCCATAACTTTTTACACTCTCTTATTCGTTCTCATCGTCCACATGCTCGAGCTCAGCCATAATATCCTTACCAAGGAAAGCTAAATCCGTTTTTACCACATCTGGGCGTCTAATCTTCTCGGAAATTTGAACGGCAATTTTCTCTCCCGCTCTTCCCATTTTCACTCTATATGTCGGTAACTCTTCGACAAACATGGTGGCATTTTCCGGCATTTCAATCGGAATGATGTCACCCACTTGCAGCTCCATCAAGTCGCGTAGAGACACGTCTTTTTCCAACAAATTCACGCGAAAGTTAACTGGCACATCCATAATTTCTTCACGTAACGCGCTGCTCCAACGAACGTCAGTTTCCATTTTATCCGACTGCACCCCCGCATCGAGAAGCTCTCGAATAGGCTCAACCATCGAATACGGCATCACAACGTGGAAGTCGCCACCACCGCCATCAACTTCGATGTGGAAAGAGCTGACAACAATCACTTCCGTCGGACTAACAATGTTTGCCATGCTTGGGTTCACTTCTGAGTCCAAATATTCGAACTCTACCCCCATCACTGGCGACCATGCTTCTTTATAATCTTCAAACACGGTTTTCATCAGCAATTGAATAATACGGCGCTCGGTTGGCGTAAACTCTCGGCCTTCAATCTTGGCGTGGAAACGACCGTCTCCACCAAAAAAGTTTTCGACGAGAATAAAGACCAGACGCGCTTCCATGGTGATTAACGCGGTACCTTTTAACGGTCTAAACCGCACCATATTCAAACTAGTTGGCACATAAAGCGTGTTTTGGTATTCGCCAAATTTCATCATTTGAACGCCGTTTATCGACACTTCTGCGGTCTTTCTTAGCATATTGAATAAGCTAATTCGCATATGTCGTGCGAAGCGTTCGTTGATGAGCTCCAGCGTTGGCATTCGACCACGAACAATGCGGTCTTGGGAAGAGAAGTCAAAATGCACCGCATCACTAGGATCCTGATCCAGTTCTTCTTCTACCTCATCAACGTCATCTACGCCATGCAGTAGTGCATCAATTTCGTCTTGGCTTAATAAGTCAGTCACACATTACCTACTGGATAACAAAATCTGTAAAGAGTACACGTTCTATCACGGGCTTTCCGACCACTTGAGACAAGCTGCTCTGTATATCGGCGGTTGCTTGATCACGTAATTCAACTCGCCCATTGGTACTTCTTAGCTGCTCAACGGACGTTGAGGCAAACGTCGACAACAACGTACTCTCAATCAATGGCGAATGATAACGAGCTAACTCTTCATTATCCAAACCGCGTACCATTAGTTGAGCTTTAATTTGAACCATACGATCACGAGATTTACCTGCCACATTAAACACAAAAGGTTGCGCGATATTGACGTATGAAATAGGGTCGACCACCACAACAGGGGCGTTTTGCACAGACGTTGAACGGGGTTGAGGCGTACTATCGCCGCCAAAAAGCCAGTACGCCACGCCGCCAGCAATGAGTAACAGCATGAGTACTGCTACGATGATAATCAACAGCTTTTTCTTACTGTTTGGTTGTTCTTGAATATTTTCTGCCATATCAATATTTACTTTTAGTTAAGCGGCTTGAGGTTATTGAGCCGATTATACAGACAATCCTACATCTCGCGGTTTCGCTTTGAATTGATTCATTAAATAAAACGCTCAGAGCGAGATAAACTCGCTACGCATAGTAACTGATTCCGTCTTCTTTTTTCGCTATATTTAGGTTCATACTGACCCCTTCCTCTAAAGCGTCCACATCGCCATGAGACTGACCAGCGCCACTTGAACCTTGGTTATGAGCATCCGCCGATGCATGACGCTGCTGTTGACCAGAACCTTGTTGCTGTACTGAGGTATCAGCAAGTTGAATACCTTGCTGCGATAACATTTCTCGCAGCCTTGGCATTGATTGATCAACCATCTCTCGTGTTTGCTGGTTCTGAACGGTGAAATGCACGGTCGCGGTGTCACTATTGAGTGTCATGCGAATTTGCATTCGCCCTAACTCTGGCGGATCAAGGCGAATATCCACCTGCTTTAGGTTCTTCGCCATCATCATCTGAATACGTTCTGAAACTTGATCGCTGGCATTCTCTTTAGTGAGCACCATCGGTGATTGTACGTTCGTCGTCGCTTGTGGTTGCTCACCGCGTAGTGCTTGAGTGCCCAATGCTGTGCCTGCTGTCGCTGCCGGATTCAGACCGTTTAGCGGCTCATTACTCGACGCGGGACTGGGTTTCAAGCCTTTCAAGTTTGTCTGACCAACCCCCATCGCATTAGGTGGTGCGACTCCACTCGTCACTGGACTCGCTGACGGCGTTTCTTTTCCTGCTAGCATTGACGCTGCAGCTAATGTTCCTGCGGCTGGCGCACTAGCACCGTCATTACTCGCCGCTGCCGTTCCGTGGTGAGCTGAATGGAAAGGCTGCGCTTGCTGTGAATTTGGTTGCGATAATGGCGTTGGTACTGCATTGAGCCCATTCGACGCTGACGCCGCTTGCTTATCTAACGTTGATTTATCCAGCGCGGCGCCTGCGGCAAGTATCGCGGCTTTTCCTTCCAGCTTAGCATCACTGCTTCCATCAGTTTGCGACCAAGCGATTTGAGAATTCGCTCCGTCACTTTTTACGCTGCCGTCAGCCACTGCTAACCCTGCCACACCTGCTGACTGAGATAAGGTACTATTCGCTTGCCCTACTCCGATTGATGATGTCGATGTTGGCGGTGAGGCTGCTGTTGTAGAAAGCGCAGTTGCAGAAGCTATCGCGGTTGAGGATAACGCCTCCGCTGGTAAAGTCTGTCCAGTTGCGGATTCCACTGGCATAGATTGCCCTGATTCTACCGCGAAAGCCGCTAGCACCGCAGCATCGTCTGATGCTTGAGTCGCGTCAGTGGTCTCATTGACCTTAGCAGTCGCGACCGCCACCCCGGCAGCCGATTCTAATGGGGGCGTTTGCAGGGCTTTGTTTGACTCGTTTAAGCGATTCAGTAATTGAGAGCTTTCATCCATGGTCGCTTGTGCTGATGTGTCAGCGTGTCCTGACGACTTACCTTGTGAAGTCGCTGGCAAATTTCCAGAATTCGTTGCTGATACTCCCTCTTCCGAGGCAACAGTAGCACTCGCCAGCGCCATTTTCTTGACGTCCGAAGATGAGATTTCTTCACTTTCTGTTTGGGTCTTTACGTTTTGATTTACGCTATCAGCCGACTCACTTTTGCCGTTCGATTCGAATCCTTTATTCTCACTTGATGCTCGTGCAATCTCACCCTCACCATCCGTTACTGACTCGGAGGCATCAGAGGGAAAGCGGGCCAGAATCAGCCACTGATTTTTCTGATGTTCCCTTCTTAGCACTAGAACCATCAACACTTTGTTTTTTATCTGCATTTTCACCAGATATCGCACTTTTCAGTGTATCAAAAAAGCCCGGTTCCTCTGACGTCGTAACGGCATCTTTCGCTGAAGCAGAATCGTTGCTCGATTTAAGATTCGATGATGGTGACGCATTATTGCTAGAGACAGACAGACTCATTCCATTCGGGCCTACATAGTGGTGATAACAAAATTAATAGTGATGATGACAACATTAATAGTGGTGATAACAAAAATTAGAGGCAAGTGACTGCCGCCAGTTTTTATAAGCAGACATGATGCAATAATTATACCTAAGTGATAACAAGCGGCAGGATTGGATGTGCTTGGCGTGACATAAAGCGAATAAGGTGCATCGCTGAGTAACAAGCGTAAGCTATTGATCGGTTGAAGCTAATCACATTATTCAACTAAAAATTACTTTAACGCTGAGTTTTTCGGCGAGCAAACAGCAAATTAGAGAACTCATCCATTTGTTGTTGCTCCTTTTTATCGGCAATACGCGCTTTCTCTTTGGCTTTTTTTATCCATCATCCATTCATACGACCGCCGCTGCTTACGCGTGTTATGCCAAAACTCTTGGCAATCCTCAACTTGTTGCGTGAAGTGCGATTCTGCCGTTTTTTGCTTAGTCAGCGTTTCGTCCAATTGAGTCAGAAATCGGTTTAAATGTCCGTATTCACTCGCCGTCAGCCCTTCCTTTCCACGGCGCACCAATTGGTTACAGTAATCGAGTCGATACTGCTCTATCTGTCTAACTTGATTGTAGTAATCTTCGAGTTCAGAGCGCGCTTTATTCAGCGCCAACACAGCTTGTTGCTCGTTATCTTTTGCTTGATCAAGAAGAAAGTCGAGTGCATTGTCCATAACTTACCGTCAATTAACCTGCAGCAGTTGCTTGAGCATGTTAACGCACATGTCGTAAGGCACGGTCTCTTTCATGCTTTGCTGTAAATATTGATCCAACTTCGGCTTCAGGGTAAAGGCGCTATCAATCGCAGGGTCAGTCCCCGGTTTGTATGCCCCAATCGACACCAAATCTTGATTCTTGCGGCACACAGACAGCACCTGTCTCACCGCTTTGGACATCAATACATGCTGATCATCGGTTATTTGCGGCATGACACGACTCACTGATTTTTCCACATCAATCGCGGGATAGTGCCCAGCGTCTGCCATTTCGCGTGATAATACAATGTGACCATCTAGAATCGCACGTGAGGCATCGGCGATTGGGTCTTGTAGGTCATCACCTTCGGTCAATACTGTGAAAAACGCAGTAATCGAGCCTTGATTGTCATCACCATTGCCTGCTCGCTCAACAAGCGCTGGCAGCTTGGCAAACACCGATGGCGGATAACCTTTCGTTGCAGGGGGTTCACCCACCGATAAGGCAATCTCACGCTGCGCTTGTGCAAAACGAGTTAATGAGTCCATCAATAGCAATACATCGAGCCCTTGGTCTCTAAAGTACTCAGCGATAGTCAACGCCGTTTGGCAACCTTTCAAACGCATCAAAGGCGATGAATCCGCTGGTGCAGCCACCACTACAGAGCGTTGACGTCCCGTTGTACCTAAAATCTCTTCAATAAACTCTTTAACTTCTCGTCCACGCTCACCAATTAACCCCACCACCACCACTTGCGCGGTTGTGCCACGAGTCATCATGCCCAAAGTGACCGATTTACCCACACCAGACCCAGCAAATAGGCCGATACGTTGGCCTTTGCCAACCGTTAACAAGCCATTAATGGCCTTAAGGCCAACATCTAGCGGTTCTGAAATAGGCTTTCTTGCAAGGGGATTAATAGGCTGGGCATTAAACGAGGCGCGTTTCTCAGTGTATATCTCACCAAGGCCATCCAATGGATTACCGACGCCATCAATAACACGGCCTAACAGTTCCATCCCGACCGGTAAGCCAGTTTCTGCCGTCATTGGTGTCACTCTCGCGCCGGGCAAAATGCCACTGATTTGCTCGCTTGGCATCAAAAACAGGTGTTCACCGGAAAAGCCAACCACTTCCGCTTCCATCTCACCCGTCATGGTTTCGACTTTACACAAGCTACCGATGGGCGCTTTGCAGCCCGTCGCTTCTAATGTTAATCCAACAACTCGCACCAACTTACCTGACGCGACGGCACGTGACTTGTGCCCTGATACTTTATACTGAGCGAGACGGTCAGAGAGCGCTTGCATTAATCCGAACCTTGGTGGCGATTGGTGCCACAAAAGCTTTGTAGCACGCTGTGAATTCGCTCTTCCACCTTGTAGCTCACACTGGACTCACCCGCTTCAATTTGAACATCACCACGATTGAGCGCAGGCTCTACCACGAGTTGCCAATTACGAATATCCAGCTCTTGATCACCATAGGCTGCTCGGACAATGTCCACGTCAGCAGGATGTAGTTTGAGCGTAATAGCGTGTCCCACAATAGGGAGTACTTCTACCGACTGTTTAATTGTATCGAGAATAAATTGTGGGTTGGTTTGGACTTCAACATGCACGACTTCTTTGACTAACGTCAACACCATGTCGACCAGCTGCTTCTCAACTTGGCTACTCATCAGTTCAAGAGGTTGAGCAAACTGGTTTGCCATACCCATGAATATCTCAACCTGCTGCTTGATGTATTCCTCACCTGCAGCAACGCCTTCGGCCTTGCCAAGGTCAAGCCCTTCCTGATGACCCGCTTCTAATCCTTCCTGTTTACCCTTATCAAAACCTTGCTTAAACCCAGCTTCCTGGCCTTGGAACAGTCCTTCTTGATAAGCCCCCTGCTTAATCAATTCAATCTGCTCTTCCGTTAATTCAAACGGCGCATCTTCTGGCGTTGGCTCATCAAGCGGTGTCCAGCTTGGATCGTAATTTAATGCGGTTTCACGAGCGTGCTGATTGGTCTGAGACGTGTAATCGGGAAGTCCCCATGAATGTGCAGACTCCATGGTGATGTCTTCAGAAGGGCGCAAAAAGCCGCGTTTTCTATCTCCAGCCATGATTTACCTTACCCGTTGATTACAAGAACTCGTCGGCACCACCAGAGAGCATCAACTCTCCACTGTCTGCCATCTTTCTTGCTATGGTCAAAATCTCTTTTTGTGCCGATTCCACATCCGCGACACGTACAGGTGGCATCGCTTCAATATCTTCGCGCATCATATCAGCCGCACGTTTCGACATGTTATTGAAGATCTTCTCTTTAAGGCCATCATCCGCGCCTTTAAGTGCTCGTTGTAGAACATCTTGAGGGACGTCTCTAAGCAGCTTTTGAATGCCTTGATCATCAACCTCAATGAGGTTTTCAAATACAAACATAAGATCTTGAATATGAGTCGCCATGTCTTCGTCTTGGTCGCGAATTTGATCCATCAGCAAACCTTCGACATTGTTGTCGAGGTAGTTCATGATCTCGGCCGCCGCCTTCAGGCCACCAATTTTCGCAGCTTGCGCACCAGCTTGACCAGCAAACTGCTTCTCCATAATCTCGTTTAGCTCTGCCAACGCTGAAGGTTGTACTTCTTCTAAATTGGCGATACGCATCATGAGATCAAGACGCACTCGCTCTGGGAATTGAGAAAGAATTTCCGCCGACTGATCGGCTTCAAGATAGGACAATACGATGGTTTGAATTTGCGGGTGCTCATTAATAATGATGCTCGCCACTTGACGAGGGTCCATCCATTTCAATGAATCAAGTCCCTTCGAGCCAGTACCGAGTAAGATCTGGTCGACCAAATTATTGGCTTTATCTTCACCAAGTGCAGCCACCAAAGTATTACGCATGAAGTCTTCACTGCCCATGCCAATATTGGTGTACTTCTGAATGTCTTCAAGAAACGCACGGTGCACGGCACCCACTTTATCTTGGCTCAAGTCGCTTGCGCGAGCCATTGCCCCACCAACACGTTGCACTTGTTTTGGCTCTAAATGGCGAATGATACTAGCGGCGTCTTGTTCATTTAAACTGAGTAAAAGAATGGCGGCTTTTTCTTCACCACTTATGTTTGAGATATCTACGGTTGATTCAACAACCTGTCCACCATTGCTGGCTACAATTTCATTTGCCATTAGTTCTCAACCATCCAATTTTTCACCACTTGCGCGGCAAGCTCTGGCTCATTCGCCACGAGTGCTCGAACCGCCTTCAAGACGTCTTCATCTTTATGTAAGTTAGGCAGATCAATACCTGTACTAAATTCGAACAGTTCGCTGCCATCGATATCGCTGCCGATCAAACTGGTCTCACCATCGGCACCGAGCGGTAATCCATCTGGGCCATACAATTGCTCATCGGTATCTTGCGCAGCTGGATTAAGCAATTTCTTCATTGCCGGACGAATCAACACCAATACCACGACAATGATCACCAGTGCACTGGCAAACCATCGAACCCAATCGTTGAAATTCGGGTGTTCCCACAGTGGAACATCCGCCAATTGCTCGGTTACTGGTGTTTCAAAGGTCATACTCAATACATTGAGTAAATCACCACGGCTTTCACTAAAGCCCACCGAACCGATAAGAATTTGTCGAATTGCGGCCAGTTCGGTTTCTGAACGAGGCTCATACGTTACGTCGCCAGTATCCGGGTTCACTTTCGCGCGATTCTTAATCGCTACGGCGACCGTTTGACGATTCACGACACCACTTTGCTTACGCTCGTGACTGATCGTGGTATCAAGTTCAAAGTTGCGTGTGGCTTCTTTGTGTACCGAGCCTTGCCCTAATACCGACCCGTCTTTCATTTGCGCAACGTCAGTTGGAATCGAGGCATCCGCTGGCGGTTGATTACTCAGCGCACCAGGAACCCCAGCCACAGCGTTACCGTTATTATAATCTTCTAACGTATATTCACTTCGCGTCGCTGGCGTATTAGGATCAAACTGCTTACGAGTTTGCTCCACTGCACTGAAATCTAACTCAATATCCACCTGAGCGGTGTAGTTACCAAGTCCTAAAATAGGGATTAGCACCGAATCTATTTTTTCACGCAGCGCTTGTTCTTGGTTTTGCTCAAGCTCTTGCTCTTTTCGCCTTGCTGCAGATGTCGCGTCTTGTGAGCCCGAACTGAGCAGTCGGCCATGTTGATCGGTAACAGTAATTCGCGTGGTTTTCATGCCCGGCACCGCACTTGCCACCATATCAACTACCGAGTCGACTTCCTGACGTTTCAGTACTGAACCTGTTGCCAAGGTTAAAAAGACCGATGCGGACGCTTCTTGATTATGACGAACAAAGACACTTTGCTTAGGAAGAGCCAGCAATACTCGTGCAGTACGAATTTGTTTCATTTGCTCGATGGCTTTGCCAAGTTGACGCTCACGGCTGAGTTTAAGTCGCTCTTGCTCCAAACGCTGAGATACGCCAAAACCCATATCTTGCATTAAGATATCATCGCCAGTATTGGACGCGCGGTTTAGCCCCGCACGCACCATATCTAGCTTTAGGGTATTGTACTGATTAACTGGCACGCTCAACGCATTGCCTTCAAGCTTATATTCGACTTTCTTTTGATCAAGATAGTCGAGCACTGGGATTAACTCTTCTGTTTCGTAAACGCCTAATGGACGCATTTCAGGTTCTTTAACCCAAAAGAACAGCATCACGATAAGCGCGACACAAATAGAAATGGAAAGTACTAAAACAATTTGTCTTAATAGATCGAGATCACCCACTGCTAAATCAAATTTAGAGCTACTTTTCTCGTTAATATCTGGGTTTTGACCTTCTGAAACTAAATTTGAGCTAGCGACTAAATTCGAGTCAGCGCCATCCATTACGGTTACATCTGTTGAATGATTTTCTTGAGCCACTGTCCACTACCTAAATTGACGGTCTACTACCTAAAATAACGGTCTAATACTTAGACTACACGGGCATGTTCATGAGTTCTTTGTAGGCCTCAACAAGCTTATTACGTACTTGGATGGTTGCTTCAAACGCAACACTGGATTTATTTCTGGCGATCATAACATCGGATAACGATACATCGGCATCACCGCGATCAAATCGCATTTGTAAATTACCTGACGATTTTTGCAGTCCATTCACGTTATTTACTGCTTGTGAAAGCATGTCACCAAAATCCGCCCCTACTTGCTGCGCTGTAGGCGTAGCGCGGGCGCTAGATGCTTCAAGCATCATCGCTTGCATCTCGGTATTTAATCCATCAACTCTCATGCTTTCTCACTCACTGTCATTTTATTGACAGCGTCCTTTATTTGTCAGCGCTAAATCAGAAACCAGCAAAAATTATGCCATGAAAGGCATCGGTGTGACTAGCGTCGATAGCGCGAAAACTCGATACTGCGACACGCCTAGTTTGGGATATCTATACCTGCATCACGCATTTTTGCCAATTTGTAACGTAAGGTTCTTGGACTAATGCCTAATTTCTCAGACATATCTTTACGTCGCCCTTCGCACTCTTTTAGCGTTTCTAAAATAATGGCAAACTCCTGATCCCTCAATTCCCCACCCAGTCCTTCACCAATAGACACAGGCTTTTCTAATACCGCAGTTCTATCCGCACCATGACTAGGGTCGGCAATAGGGGCAACGCAAGGCTCAGCCATCGGTAACTCATTGCTCGCATACGAGATCGGATTGGCAACAGCTTGCTGTAAACCTGCCGCATCTTGCCAATCAACGCCCTCTAGCAAGATATGCTCCGATTCAATCATAGCTTGGTCGCATAAGATGAGTGCGCGTTGCACAACATTGTCGAGTTCACGGACATTTCCGGGCCATGGGTATTGCATCAGTTTTGCCATTGCCAACTCGCTAAACTTCGGTACTGGCATACCTAATTTCTTACAATGTCTTTCGGTTAAATGCGTGGCTAACGGTGCAATATCTCCCGTTCGCTCACGTAATGCAGGCCATGAAATTGGGAATACATTCAAACGATAATAAAGGTCTTCGCGAAAGTTACCCTCTTGGACGTACTGCTTAAGGTCTCGGTTACTCGTTGCAAGAACACGAACATCCAAGGCAATACTTTTACGGCTACCTAAACGCTCCACTTCACGCTCTTGTAACACACGCAATAGCTTGGCCTGTAAATTCAGGTCCATTTCGCTGACTTCATCAAGTAAGATGGTGCCGCCCTGCGCTTGTTCAAATTTTCCCGGACACGCTTGAATCGCACCGAGTAAACGCCCCTTTCTCATAACCAAACAGTGTGGCTTCCAGCATGTTGTCTGGAATGGCAGCGCAGTTAAGCGCCACGAATGGCCCATCCGAGCGCAGTGATTGATTATGAATGTAACGCGACATGACTTCTTTGCCTGAACCACTCGGTCCAAGTACCATGACACTGGCATCCGTTTTGGCGACTTTATCCGCTAGCGCTAATAGTTGGATACTTTTCGGATCGGCAACAATCGCATCGCCATTACTGTCTGACTTGACGGGTGCGTAACGGCTCACCATATTCAGCAGTACTTCTGGTGCAAACGGCTTCGCCATATAGTCAATCGCGCCTTCTTTCATTGCCGCGACCGCATCTTCTATATTGGCGTACGCTGTCATCAGCAAGACAGGTAGATTTGGCCAGTGCTGCTTAATATTTCGCAGCAACGCCAAGCCGCCCATTCCGGCCATTTGCACATCGGATACGACAATATCCACAGGCTGGCTTTTTAGTTTTACTAGGGCATCTTCAGCGCAATCGGCTTCTACCCATTCATAACCCGCGAGCGCCAAGGTATCGACCAAAGCTTCACGCAATCCTTCGTCGTCTTCTACTATCAGTACTTTGCTTTGTGCCATTATTCGTGTCCTTCATTTTTTGCGTCAGAAGAGGATGTCCCTGCAAGGGGTAAGCACATGGTAAAACACGCACCGTCGCCTTCTTCCGATATCAATTCAAGTCGGCCTTCATGAGCACGACAAACCATTTGTACCACAGCAAGACCGAGTCCAGTCCCTTGCGAGCGAGTGGTAAAAAAGGGTTCCATAATTCGTTGCTGAAGCTCTTTCGGGATGCCAGGTCCATTGTCCTGTATCGAGATTTTTAGTTCGTCATTCACCGGGCGAAAAAACACGTCAACTTGCGATTCTTTGCCACTAATTTGCACCGCATTTAACACTAAATTACTTAGCGCAGATGCTATTGCATTGGCATTCCCTAGTAGCTCAACGTCGTCATGTTCAACTTCAATAAAGTAATCGATATGATTACTTTTTAAGGTTGTCTCTACCATGGGCTGGTATTCTGCGACTAAGTCCTTTAAAGAAAACCTTTGTACCACTTTGTTGTCGCCACCTTTGGCAAACAACAACATGTCATTCACCTGCTTTTCTAAATCATGCAGTCGATCAACCAGCTTCATTTGAAAACGTGAGCGAGTGGCATCATTGAGATTAGGAGCCCCCAAATTTGAGGCATAGAGCATAGCGCTAGATAGCGGCGTACGAACCTGATGGGCCAATGACGCAACCATTCGACCCAGCGAGGATAAGCGCTGTAAATCACTCACCCTGGATTGTAGTAAGCGAGTTTCGGTGAGATCGGTAATGAGAATTAACTGGCCTGTTGAAGAAGCTGAAATAGCCAAACGTACCTTACGACCATTACGTAACGACACTTCATGCCCATCGTCTTCTTTGGGATCAAACACAACCTGAATAAGATGAAACCATTTTTGTCCAACTAACGGTAGCTCTAGAATTCGATGGGCTTCTGGGTTGGCTTCCCTAACCACTCCTTGCGTATCGAGCAAAATCACACCAGCAGGCATCGCTTCTATCACTTGTTGATAGCGTTCCACCTGAGATTCTAAGGAATCTAAATGCGAGGAGGACGTTGGAGTAGTCGGCTCTACGGCGTCACTAGGCGACGAGTTCATGAGTGAGGCATTCCTTTTGTTATCCCAACGACAGAGGGCAAGCACCCTTAGAATATACAGTTCCATAAAAAACTTAAGCCCGGTAATGCAAAAAGCATACCAGGCTTAAGTTTTTGTTTTTTAACAATTTAACAGCGTCAAAAAAATGTCGCACGCCAATTTCATGTGACAGCGATCACATTAGCGATTGAGGCTGTACTTACGCATTTTTTCAACTAAAGTCGTTCGTCGCATACCCAACATATCTGCCGCTCGCGCAACAATACCATCTTGTGCATCTAACGCCTGGTTAATCATATTGACTTCCAGTTCCGCGAGCATTTCTTTCAGGTTGACGCCTTCAGGAGGCAGTGCCTGCGGGGCATTATAGTCATCAAGTTGTGGCTCATTAAGGCTAAAATTATCAGCAAAAATGCTATCCAATGCATCGCGCTCTTGTTCTTCCACCGATTTAAAGATATTCATCTCTGGCTGGAACTCAGGAATGTCACTGTAGCGATACTTCACTGGAAGATGGTTAACATCAACCAAACTATTTGGATAAAGAATAACCATTCGCTCTACCAAGTTCGCTAACTCACGAACATTGCCGGGCCAATCATGTTCCATTAGAGAGTTAACCGAACGAGGGGCAAAGCAGATGGGCTGACCACCTTCTGCTTCCAAGCGCGTAAGCAATTCTTGAAGCAATAATGGAATATCTTCTTTACGATCTTTGAGCGATGGCATTTCAATAGGAAACACATTAAGTCGGTAAAACAGATCTTCACGGAAATCGCCACGCTGAATCATACTTTCTAGGTTGCGATGCGTTGCAGCCACTATGCGAACATTGGCTTTTAGCACCGCAGTCCCACCAACACGTTCAAACACACGCTCTTGTAACACTCGCAGTAGCTTCACCTGCATCGACATCGGCATGTCGCCAATTTCGTCCAAGAATAAAGTGCCACCTTCGGCTAACTCAAAACGCCCTTTACGAGAGGTAATCGCGCCCGTAAACGCCCCTTTCTCATGACCAAACAGTTCACTTTCTAATAAATCGGGTGGAATTGCGCCACAGTTAATGGGTACAAACGGCCCACCTCGACGACTTGAGTGGTAATGAATATTGCGGGCAACCACTTCTTTGCCAGTACCTGACTCGCCTAAAATGAGAACATTAGCCTCAGAATTGGCCACTTGCTCGATAAGATGCCTCACATCTTGAATGCCTTTGCTTTGACCAACAAGGCTTCTAAAAAGTGTGTTTTTCCGAGTATTGGAAGGTACTTGTACCCCTTTGCGACCAAGGAACTCTTGGCAGTGACGCAACGCATCACTCAGCTGTGGATAGTTGAGTGGAAGTTCTAACTCACCAACATAATTAGTTAATGGTTCCACAGCCCCAGTGAATTCACTCGTCACTAACAGTGGGATATGGTTGGAATGAGACAATTGGGTGAGTAAGGCGTCAGAAAACGTAGGGTGTGCTAATGCCCCTACAATACACCCTGACCAGGCTTGCGACCAATCAACTTGCTGTATGTCACTCGAAGGAATGGTGACACAATGTTCGCCGACAAACTCTAAAATAGTATTTAGATTCGTTCGAATTTGCTCATCGTCAGCGATGACGAGTAGTTTAGCTAAGCCATGCATCTTTTGAGATTAATGCCTCGATAAAAAGTACGGCCAAAGTGACGTCAAATATCTGTCATGCTGAGCCTAGAGGACAGCACATTTTCCAGCGCTCATTTATAAATTTAATTTTATAAAATAAGTAATTAGAGACAAAAAAACGCCATCTGGCATTGGATGGCGTCTATTCTATTGACAATAACCTTATAAGGCAACTTCATCGCGGCGAGATTAAGAGGTTAATTCCGCTTAAATCCCAACTTCTTCTGCCGTTAAATTATGGAAACCTGCAGGGATTTGATCCCAAGCCGACTTAATTTCCCTGATAATGTCGATAACATCGTCGATTGGTTGAGGATTATTCTCGTGATTGGCTTCTGTGATCTGTGTGATCATAAACTCATATAATTGATCAAGATTCTTGGCAATATCTCCACCATCATCCATTGATAAGCAACTACGAAGTGCGATGATGATGTCCAAGGCTTTGCCAATACGCTCACCTTTGACAGGAATATTGCCTTGCTGCATCGCCGCTTTCGCTTGGATCAGTCTTTCAATAGCACCACCCATCAACATCTGGATAACTTTGTGCGGTGAGGCAGCGCTTAATTGGCTGTCTACTGATACTTTCTTATATGCTTGCAATGAACCACGCATCACTATCCTCTCAAATAAATTTTTGGTACTGCTGCAGCGACTTTTTACCATGTCGGAATTTCCGCAGCGACAGTCCCAATTGTTCGGTTTTAGAATGCATCTTCGCGGTAACCTGCTTGGTCTCTTCCACCGCTAAGCGCCACTCTTCACTCTGCTTTAGACGAGGATTGCGCTCACAAGCCGCAATCAACGTTTTTATAATGTGTTCTCTTATATCGACCAAGGCATGAATTTCTTCAGTATTTAACTCAAGATTATCTAAATGCGATAGTAATTGGTGATCTGTGTCACGCAGTCGGTCAAATATCGTCACTCATCCTGCCTTTTTCTTTCATTAACAGTACGTTATATGTACTACACCGTAAAACTCAAGACAGCGCGTTCATCATGCCCGCAAGCTGCGATTGCATCTTGCCTGTCGCATCTTGCATCGCCGCAAATTTATCGTGAGTGCGTTTTTCCAACCCTTCCATGCGTCGATTTAGCGTGGTTTGATCATCGTTTAAGCTGTAGTTTCGCTCCGTCAGGCTCTTCTCCCGTGTTCGAATTGAACCCGTCACGCCCGTCATGCTGTGAATAGCGTCTTCAACCTTTTTCGCAAAACCATTGTTGCCGCCGAAGAAGTCTTCCAGCTTATTAAAATTATTGTTGAGTTGCTTATCAAGCATTTGATAATTGATCTCAAGGTTACCCTGCCTCGTGGTCGTAATACCAAATTCAGTCAAGGTTTTTAGATCGTCAGGCGCCCCTTCAACCGCACTTGAAAAAACACTTTTCAAGCGGGAGTCAGCACTACGAACGACACTATCACCGGACAATGGCCCCACCTGCCCCGTCGCCGGGTCGACTTTCGCGAGATCAGCGGATACTTGATAAAACTGATTATAGGCAGCAACAAACTGCTCAATATCGGCTCGAACGCTTTGTCTGTCGTATTCAACACCAATTTCCGCAGGGCGCTCTCCAGGTTGAGTTGTGCCCTTCAACGTGAGGTCAACACCTTCAATCGCATCTTCAATGACGTTGTTACTGCTCGCAAGCTCAGCGACACCGTCAAGCACCACTATTGAATCCTGTGCACTTTGTACTTCTGCCATACCTTTATAGATTTGCAGTGAACGCTGCGCTTCCGCAAGTTCAGCTTGAGCCGTCTCCACTTTCTCGATTCGCTCACGCTCTTCTGGGGTGAGCTTTTCGCGCTCTAGCTTTTTCGCTTCTGCTTCTGTCATGTCGCCTTCTGCGACCGCTTTAGCGATTGCCGCCTTTTCTGCTTCAAGCTCTTGTTCTAATTTAGCTTGTGCTTCTTTTGGCGTGACATAGGAGTCGGTCAATGTACCGGAGGCAGTATTACTCCAGCCAGGTACTTCTTTCGATTTTTCTAGCGCTTTTTCATCCAGTTCAGGTTCCGGTGCTTGATACGAATCCATCAGAGTGCCAGATGCGGTTTCCGTCCAACCGGGAATGGTATCCTCTGGGCGGCCAGAATTTGCCTCTTTGCCCTTTTGATTAGCATCGTCGTTAGCTTGCTCACTATCCTTAACTTGTGAGCCTTCCTCAGCTTGGGTGCTTTCGGCTTGTTGCGCTTGTGCACTTGGATCGTCGCTAGTCACCGCATCTTGCGCTGACTCTACGCTATCTTGAGGGGGCAAGCCCAATAAGGCGAGGGCTTCTGATTGTGCATGTTCAAGCTGTTTAACCCGCTGCTCTATCGTCTTATATTCAAAACGATATAAGTCATCGCCTGGCTCTGCCTCAACGTTGATAAGAATACTTTTCTCAGCACCAGATTGGTTAGCGGCGACAATCAAACGAGGGCCGTTCATATCTTTAATGACTGAGGCGCGAATACCGGGGTTATCTCGGGATCCATTGATCGCTCGAACGACATCAATGAGTTTGGAATTTTTGCCTAGGGAGAGGTCGAAGCTGTCTTCGCCAAGGGAAATTTGCAACTTGCCGGGTCCAAAACGAGCATCTTCTGGCACCACGTCAGACGCCACTTTGTGACTCTGGGCAAGTTGCAATACATCGACTGCATATTTGCCAGCAATTGCTTCAGTTGAAGCGGTCGCTGTGACAATACTCTCTTCAGAAGTGTCTACGCTGCGCACTGCAAACGCTTTTTCCTGACGAAAGTTTGCCATTAGGTTTTTCATCGTATCTAGTGACTCTCTGAGCCGCCCATAGGCACTGATACTGGAATCAATTTTAGTGCGTTCATAGTCAATACGTTGCTGTTTAGGCACACGTTCTGCGTTGACTATTTTGCTCACCATGGAATTGATATCCATGCCAGAAGACATCCCTATCGGGCCCATATTCACCAAACCACTTCGAAAGTAATACACGATCGTCACGCAATGCACTCACGCGTGACATATTCAATTAAACTCGCATATCGATACTGACAGAGGCGTGTTTTTCAAGGCGTTCGAGTACGACGAGTAAGTCTTCATCAGGGACCTGGCGGATAATCTCACCGGTATCATTGGCAATAATAGTGACAATATGACGCCCTGAATCTTCATCCATGCGAATCGATAAACTCGTATTCAACGTGGTTAAAAATTCATCCAAGCGTTCCACCATCTTTTCACGCTCGACATCATTGAGATCTCGGCGCTCTTTGGCAATCTGCTGAATAACTTCGGAAGTCTTATCATCTGATAACGCTTCACTCTCGACTTTTTTGCTTGGGTTGACCGTTTGATTTGGCGCTAATTTGCTCGCCAATATCTCATTGGGCTTCCCTTGCGCTGACGCACTTGTTGTATTCTTTGAAGCAATTTCTGTGCCACTAGAAGAGGCAAAAGGCTGAATGTTCGATGCGTAGGATGAAATATCCATAACAGTCTCCCGTTTCTAACCTTAATTGCCCAATGCCACCTCATATCCAAATGAATAATGAAATGACATTGGAAATCAACGACTGTCACGGACAGCCGCTAATACGATTTGCCTAAGGTTGTCTTGCCTAGAATTAACCTAGTAAGCTCAATGCAGCTGAAGGCGATTGTTTCGCTTGTGCAAGGATTGAAGTACTTGCTTGTTGCAAGATTTGGTTCTTCGTCATTGCCGTTGTTTCTTTCGCGTAGTCCGTGTCTTTAATACGGCTATTTGATGCATTTACATTCTCATTGATGTTGCTGAGGTTGTTAATCGCATGATCAAAACGGTTTTGGAAAGCACCTAAAGAAGCACGCTCTGAGTCAACATTTTTTAGTGCGCCATCAATAATCGCGACCGCTTCTTGAGCGCCGCCAACAGATGTTACATCAATGTCTTTTACCGTCACGTCTTTTGCATCGCCAATCGTTAAATCAGACGCTAGACTGCCACCAAATTCAACTTCGCCCGCTACTTTTTGAGTAGCAGCAAATAATTGCATTTTGCCATCTTCACTGACCGATGCTTTGACATCTGAGCTTTGGCCATTGATGTAGGTTGCAAGCTGTTCAATGTCGTCGCCTTGTTTTGCACTGATCGACAATTCAACTTCTTCACCTTGCTTATTGGTGTACTTCATTGTCAGATCGGCACCAGCATCAACGCGCCAGCTTGCATCTTTACCTTCTTCCGATGCGTAGCTCTTGCCACCCATCGCAGCAGTATCAGAACGCATGCTGCTCATCGAAAGCATAACCGCTTCGCCAGAATCTGCGCCAATTTGGAAAGATTGCGTACCGTAAGTACCGTTAAGTAGACGATTGCCACCAAATGATGTGGTTTCTGCAATACGGTTTAATTCATCGTTTAGCGCCGTGACTTCTTCTTGAATTGCCACACGCTCTGACTTGGAGTTCGAACCATTGGCGGATTGTAGGGAAAGGTCACGCATACGTTGCAGGATGTTAGTAGATTCATCCATTGCACCTTCCGCAGTTTGTGCAATTGAGATACCGTCATTGGCATTTTTCACTGCCATATCTAAACCACGGCTTTGCGCATTCAAACGGTTTGAGATTTGTAGACCCGCAGCGTCATCTTTTGCGCTGTTGATTTTGTAGCCAGAAGACAGACGCTCCATTGACTTAGTTGTGTTCTCTGCAGCGGTATTTAGATAGCGCTGAGCAGTCATTGCAGACACGTTAGTGTTTACATTAATCGCCATATATAGATCTCCTTAGGCATTTTAGGTAGATGGCCGCCGAGTCTCTCACCTCACGTTGGCACATCTATATCATTTCTCTCATTCCCTTTAACGGCGACGGTTTTAGAACCTTTAGCAAAAAAAAACGA
The DNA here is from genome assembly GCF_055808835.1 of Vibrio sp. GJ43-1. Classification (NCBI taxonomy): domain Bacteria; kingdom Pseudomonadati; phylum Pseudomonadota; class Gammaproteobacteria; order Vibrionales; family Vibrionaceae; genus Vibrio; species Vibrio sp. GJ43-1. The sequence continues at coordinate 2,799,413 of NZ_CM147884.1, forward strand.
TTTTTGACTAATTAATTCAATTGATTGGGCAAATGTGATCCTGATCTGAAATACAAACAAGTATGGCGTTTTGTTGAGTATTTGCATAAAAGCAAAAAACCAGAGCTCAAGGCTCTGGTTTTTATCTTTAAACGCTTAGTAGAAGTAAAGCGTATCGTTAACTCAAGTGCTTAACCTAGTAGGCTCATCGCGGCTTGAGGTGCTTGTTTTGCTTGCGCCAAAATTGAGCTTGAAGCTTGAGAAAGAATTTGATTCTTTGTCATCTCTGTTGTCTCTTTAGCGAAGTCAGTATCTTTAATACGGCTCTTCGATGCATTCACGTTTTCGTTAATGTTATCAAGGTTGTTGATCGCATGGTCAAAACGGTTTTGGAATGCACCCAGCTCTGCACGGTGGCTATCAACGTATTTCAACGCAGAATCAAGAATCGCAACCGACTCTTGTGCACCACCAACGCTTGTCACGTCAATCGTATTCACGGTTACCGCTTGGCCGTCTTGCATGCCTAGCTCACCCGCTAGTGAACCACCAAACGACACTTCACCGTCTACTTTGTTAGTACCGGCAAACATTTGCAGTTGACCGTCTTCATTCACAGAAGCTTTGACTAGAATCGGTTTGACCATTGATGTAAGTCGCTAGCTGCTCAATATCATCGCCTTCTTTTGCAGTAATCGCGATATTTTGCTCGGCGCCAAATGTATCCGTTAGCGTGATATTTAGCTCGTTAGAGCCTGCTGCTACGCTCCAATCTTTATCTTTGGCTTCAGCTGCTTGGTAGCTCGTGCCACCCATTTTAGCGTTATCTGAACGCATATCGTTCAGTGTCAGCATAACGGCTTCGCCATTATCAGCACCGATTTGGAACGATTTCGTTCCGTGAGTGCCGTTTAGTAGTTTATTACCACCAAAAGATGTGGTTTCCGCGATACGATTAAGCTCATCATTTAGCGCAGTCACTTCTTCTTGAATCGCCACGCGCTCAGATTTTGAGTTAGAACCATTTGAAGATTGCAGAGACAAATCACGCATACGTTGCAAGATGTTTGTCGTCTCGTTCATTGCACCTTCAGCAGTTTGAGCAATCGAGATACCATCGTTGGCGTTACGCACTGCTACATCAAGACCACGGCTTTGTACGTTCAAGCGGTTAGAGATTTGTAGACCCGCAGCATCGTCTTTTGCACTGTTGATTTTAGAACCTGAAGCCAAACGCTCCATTGACGTCCCTTGCGCTTGACTTGCATTGTTTAGGTAACGCTGAGCGGTCATTGCCGATACGTTAGTATTTACGTTTACTGCCATTGTTGTTTCTCCAATTGATTTTCCGGTGTAGCGGTTTCCGACGTCTCGGAAAACCAAGTAGTTCTCTCAAAGTTAATCCTTTAACGACGCGGTAATGAAAACCTTTAGAAAAAAAGTGCAAAAAAACCAAGAAAATAGCCATTTGATTAGGATTTAGACAAACAGAAAAAAAGTGTAGAAAAAGGGTAAAGTTTACGTAAACGAGGCCGACAACATCTGGTTTGCCATTTAAATAGAGCAGGAAAAGACGTGAAATTCATCGCTAGCAGAACAGCGTAATGGCAAAACGATAGTGAGAACAAAGATAGTGAAGAAAACGAATTATTCGCGCAGAGAGCGGCTTGTGAGATGGTTTAATGTAAAAGGTTGGCTTTGAAAAAGAAAAAGCCCCTTTTCCTTTGAGAGAACTGGGGCTGGGTGGTCGCCAGAGGCTGCGTGGAGATCAAGAGAAATGAACGCAAGACCGGCAAACCGAACATACCTTGTTACCGTATTAGGGCAGGTTGTGAGAGAGAGCCCCAACACCTTCGCAAGATATGCATGCCTGTAAGTGATGATAGATTGCCACGTCTGGCGGCTACCACTCTTACTTAACTTACGCTGTTTACTACTGGAGTAAGGTCATCGCAGAGTTAGGCAACTGTTTCGCTTGAGCAAGAATCGAGGTACCTGCTTGTTGCAGGATCTGGTTCTTAGTCATGGCGGTTGTTTCTTTAGCAAAGTCCGTATCCTTGATGCGACTGTTTGACGCATCAACGTTCTCTTGAACATTGGCTAAGTTATTAATACTGTGGCTTAGGCGGTTTTGCTTAGCACCTAAGTCAGCACGTTGTGAATCCACATACTTTAAGGCCGAGTCGATAACCGATATACCATTCTGAGAGCCCGCGACCGTGGTCATATCAATATCTTGAACCGTCATTTGTGTCGCTTCATTGCTCAAGCCAAGATCCGAGGCTAAGCCACCAGAAATGGAGAGATCACCTTCTAAATCAGGCTCTGCGATGAAAATCTGCAACTCACCGTTGTCACCAACAGACGCATTCACTTTATCCGACTGACCATTGATGTAAGTGGCAAGCTGTTCAATATCATCACCTTGCTTAGCAATGATATCAATTGACACTTCTTCACCACTCTTCGTGACAAATTCAAACTTCAGATCACTGGCATCAGGTGCCACTGACCAATCTTTGTCTTTGCCGTTTTCAGCTAAGAAAGTCGAACCGCCCATACGGAAGTCATCGGCACGAATGCTTGTCAGACCCATAATCATAGCTTCACCGGAGTTCGCACCAATTTGGAAAGAAGCGTCGCCAAACGACCCATTCAGCAGACGGCGTCCACCAAACGAGGTGGTTTCAGCAATACGGTTCAGTTCAGCTTGAAGCGCGTTGGATTCTTCATTGATCGCTTGACGCTCTGACGGCGAGTTTGTGCCGTTAGAGGATTGAATCGCAAGATCTCGCATTCTTTGCAAGATGTTGGTTGACTCATTCATTGCGCCTTCTGCGGTTTGCGCAATCGAAATACCATCGTTGGCATTACGCATTGCAACGTCCAAGCCTCGCGATTGTGCCGTCAAACGGTTAGAAATTTGCAGACCCGCTGCATCGTCTTTCGCGCTATTGATCTTATGACCAGACGAAAGGCGCTCCATTGAGGTGTTTAAATCCCCAGAAGCTTTATTAAGGTAACGTTGTGCGGTCATTGCCGACACGTTAGTACTTACTGTCACTGCCATTTTGCTCTCCTAAATGAGTTCGCAAACATTCAAGATGGGTTGCGAAGTGGTCAGCATTGCTCTCATAAGGAAATGCACTGACCGACAACATCCATCTGATACCCCGTATCAGATGGAGTATCTATTCATTAAAATAAACCAACGAACTCCGTTAGTCTTATTGATGCTTTCCAAAGTTAATATACAAGTACTATGCCAAAAATTTGCCATTACTCGCACAATTAACAAAATCTTTATTTATCTGTATGTTAGCGGCACATTTTATTACTAATAACAATACTATCGCTGCCGCTTGGCTCTCAGAGGCAATGACAAGGCGGGAATAATTGCCGCTTTATCGACCTACGCTCATATGGCATTGCGCATATGGCAACCGAGGCCGTGACCATTGTCTCTACATTCCAAAGACTTTGCGTTTAAGCGATATGCCCATTGCAAATAAGCTGGAATGAGTGAACTATTACAAATAATTAAACAGCGTTAAGTCTTTGGTTTTACCAAACGCCAGTTGTGAAGCTTGTAACGCTCTCGAATTTTCTTCAAATTCAATCACCGCCTTGGAGTAATCCAAATCTTCGAAATTACTTTTTGAACGAGCCAGTGAAATTTTAAAATCTTCGTTTTGTTGCTCTTGCGTATCTAAGGTACTTAGGCGAACACCCACATCGGTTCTTGCTTTAGTCAGATGTAAGAACGCCGTATGAAACTCTTCGGTCACTCGATGCAGTTCTGCATTCGCAGAGGCATCAGAGGCGTCAGAATCTAACGCTTTGATGGCGTCTTTAAACGTATCAAAGACACTAAAACTTTCTCTTGGACTAAGCGTAATCGCGTCACCCGCGGTGATCTGCCCCTTCACTCGAAGACTGAAGCCTTCATGCGAAATACCATTTTTGTTATCGTAATCACCTGCTTTGACTACCGAACCATTTCGTTCTAATTGATAGCCAAACTGCTCGCGTCCCATATCAACAAAGGTAATTTTGTAAATACTGCTATCGTTAGCGTTTTGGTTATACGCTTTATCAAGTAACAATTCCGATGCGTTTTGTAATTGAAAATTTGGCTTATAACCACCAAACGGATTATCCACTTCCATAAACAACTTGCTGCCAGGGTCACTGGTCGGCATTTCCATGCTGTTGGAAATACGCATTTTTCGCTGGTAATCATCCCCGGCATACGCAATACGCCCTTGATTATCGGCGAAAAATGGCTGTGTTTTCGGCTTGGTTCCTGCAAATGTGTAATTGCCGGATTCATCTTGATTATTGGCTAACGCGAGAAAGTTTTTTGCTAACTCTTGCAGTTCTCGTGCTTTGGCTTCCCGGTCTTGGGGTGACAACGCGCCGTTAATCGACTCCATCGTCAAACGCTTTGCTTCATCAGAAAATTGCTCTGTCTCACGCAGCATGACTTCTTGGTGCTCAAGGCGGTTGCGCGACAACACAATCGCATCGGTAAACTGATCTAACTGTTCCGTTTGCTGCCCAACCTTTTGTAGGTAGTGTATTGCTAGCGGATCATCCGCTGGCTTTTGCAACTGTTTTCCCGACGCCAATTGCGCCTGGTTATGATGGATTTTATTTTCTTGTTTACGCATGTCGTTTTGCACAGTCTGATAACTATGAAAACTTGAAATTCGGTTCATCATAAATTAGCGCTCCTACCTTAACTGCAAGATAGTGTCGAAGGTTTCATTGGCGGCTTGCATAACGCGCGAAGACGCCATATAAGCTTGCTGAAACTTCATCATGTTTGCCGCTTCTTCATCTAAGTTAACACCAGAGATTGACGCTACCCGACTTTGTGCTGCTTGATGCTCTAATTCAGCCACTTCTTGCAGTCGTGTCGCGGTTGAAGCCTTTAACCCCACATCAGTATTCAAGTTATGGTAAACATCAATAATGGTTGATTCATGACCATTCATTTTCTTGTCACGCTGAATATCGAACATCTTGCGCAAATTACCGTTATCGCCTTCTGAGTGGGTAAGATTGGCGGTAAATTTATCATTCGGTAACGCGCCTGCCGTCAACTGGAATTCTGTTCCTAATACTGAAACGGGACCAGACGGAGGATAAGGTTGTGGGGCTAACAATATATTGCCTTTCGGGTCCGTTACTGCGAACTCCTTCCCTGTCGGGGAAACCAGTACTTCAAATTCTCGCAGCTGACCTGCGGCAAGCATAGTAAACTTTGCCGTTCCTTGAGCTGACGTCGTCGATGCTTCAAAGCTTTGTGCAGCAATGGCTTTGGGATCATTAGTGTCCATTTGAATTTGTGCCGCGCCATTTCGAGTAGGACGAATCAAGAGTTTTTCACCCGCCGCTGGCGCGTTACGAACATCAATGATCATGCCGTCAACGTAAAACGCGCGACCATCAATATTAAGTTCCGCCGTGATGGTTTCACCATCGGGCTTCGTCACGGTGTAATTCGTACCATTATATTTAAGCGCATATTCTCCGCCTTTAAGAGCACTGGTTTCACCAATGTACACCGCTACATCCGCATTCGACTGCGGCGTCGCGACCACGCGAGATTTCGCTATGGCTTCACTATTCGTATCGACAAAAATATCAGCGCCAACCTGACCATTCAGATCAAGCCCCTGATTTTGTAACTTATTAACCTCGAAGCTAAAGGCCGTCGCCACTCGCCCAAGTTCATCCATAATGTACGGAATTTCTTTATCACGTAGCTCAAACATTCCCGCTAATTTACCGCCAATATCTGTCGCAGTAATTGCCTTTATGCCCTTGCCTTCTACCATGGCTAAACGTCGTTGGTGAACGTCGGGATCACCGTCGATCATCTTCAACTGACTGGACTCTGTACCTGATACAAGGGTATGCCCGCTGCCAATATGGACATTAAATCCCTCGGCATTTTTACGCGGTGTGATGGTCACCTTGGTGTATTCGGACAGTTCTTTCACCAAGTTTTCATGTTTATCCATCAGGTCATTATGAGGTCCGGGAGTTTTCATCATTAGTCGATGAATATCGCGGATCTCTACGGCGAGTTGATTCACTCGCTCAACGCCCATTTCTAGCTTTTTATTCGCCGTATCAGCCTGCTGGCGAATGGTTTCATGGACATTGTTAAACGTTTGACGTACCTGATTGGCTTTTTCTAATACCACTTTACGCGCACCAACGTCGTTCGGTGTATCGGCAAGGGTTTTTACGGAGCTGAACCAATCATTTAAATTTTCAGGTATTTTTTTGGAAGCCACGGAAGATAGCATCCCTGACATGAGATCAAGGTTAGCCAAATTCTCGTTACGATAGTTAACTTGTGTCGTTGCCACATTAAGCTCTTTAACGGCAAACTGATCCCAAGAGCGGCGAACATTTTCCACATGCACACCCATGCCGTAGGTCTGACCGCCAAATTGCCTTGGGCTATTGGTGCCTTGCACGACAGACTGTCGGCTATAACCTTCCGTATTTGCATTTGAAATGTTATGACCAGTGGTGTTTAACTGTCTCTGAGCCGTGAGTACACTTTGCGTACCTAAGTTCAGAAGATCTGACGCCATATCGCCCCCAAAAATAACCATTCGCGTAACTCAATCACAGATTACGCTTAAAGAATCAGCGAACTAGAATCCAGCTCGCCATACAACTTTGCAATATATATGCCAGTATTTATTTATCGGGTCATTTGAGGAAAGGAATGCATTTCAAGGTGACTAAAGCAGGCTCAGAAACCAACAGAGGTAAGTAGGATAATAATAGGGTGAGCGGTGAAGACAATAAATAAAGGTTACCCAACGCAACATCAGGTAACCTTTGAAGAAGGCTACAGATTCATATCGTCAATCTGCGCTTTTACTCGTAAGACCTTATCGGCATAGCTCGGGTCTGTCGCATAACCCGCCTGATGAATATCGCGGATAAACGACTCTGAACCACTGTCACGCTTGAGCGCGGATTGATATCTCGGGTTTTCATTTAAGAATTGTACGTAGTCATTAAAGCTCTCTTCGTAAGTACGATAAGAGCGGAACGCTGCACGTTCTTGAACTGGCACATCCTGATGATACTCAAGGGTTTGTGTGGCGACTTTGCCACCATCCCAACTGCGGTCGGCTTTAATATTAAACAGGTTATTACTGCTACCTTGGCTATTGCTTACTACCTTTTGTCCCCAACCTGTCTCTAACGCTGCTTGTGCAAGCAACAAGGAAGGATCCACACCAAGTGATTTCGCGGCACTGTCGGCGTAAGGCTTCAGCGACTCGACAAAGCTTTGAGGCGTATTAAAATCAACGGCTTGGGTTTGTTTACGCTCATTGAGTCCTAACGTTGCCGCCATTTCACGCGCTTTGGCTTCATCGTACGGCATGTGTAACGAACTATGGAACGCCTCATTACGCATACGAATTTCACTACTCGGCGCTTCATCTTCCAAGCCTTGTCCGGCACTCAACTGAGCAACAATCATGTCAGCCAATCCCATTGAGCCAGATGAGCTCAATTCACTGGCCATTTGGTCGTCAAGCATCTGTTGATAGAACTGACCATTTTGGCTATTCATCATATCCGATTCAAAATGCGTATTGGCATCTCGCATCGATTTCAGCATCATGGAGGTAAAGATCGATTCAAACTGCGTCGCTGCAGCGCGAAGTGCCGCTTTGTCATCGGCTTTATCGCCACTTGTCGCTTGTTGACGAAGCTTGTCTAAACTGCTGATATCGTGAATAAAGCCGACATCATTTGGATTATTAATCATGATGTTCTGCCCTATTAAATCACAATAAGCTGGCCTTCAATGGCGCCTGCTTGTTTTAACGCTTGTAGAATAGCCATTAAATCTGATGGTGCTGCGCCAACTTCGTTGACGGCTCTGACGAGGTCATCTAACGTTAAGCCCGGTTCAAATTTAAACATTTTGCCGTCACCTTCCGTGACTTGAATGTCCGAATTCGGTACCACCACCGTTTCACCACCAGAGAACGCGCCCGGTTGACTCACTTTGAGATTCTCTTTAATCGCCACGGTCATCCCACCATGCGTAATCGCAGCTGCTTTGAGACGAACATGCTTACCGACGACAATCGTACCAGTGCGCGAATTAACAATGATTTTTGCACCACTGTCGGCCGTATCAAACTCAACATTTTCAACCGCAGATAAGAAGGCCACACGTTGACTCAGATCGCGAGGCGCTCTGACACGTACCGATGTTGCATCTAATGGGCTCGCCATCTGTGGCCCCAAGAAATTGTTGATGGCATTCGCCATATTCTGAGCGGTAGTAAAATCAGATTCAAGTAAGTTGAAAGTGATATAGTCTCCGCGGGAAAATGGTGTTGGGATTTCTCGCTCAACCATAGCGCCACTTGAAATCATGCCTACTACAGGGTTATTACCGACAATTTTTGACCCATCAAGGCCTTCGGCGCTGAAACCGCTCACGACTAAATTGCCCTGAGCAACGGCATACACTTCACCATCCAAACCTTGCATGAAGGTTTGCATCAATGTGCCACCACGCAAACTTTTTGCCGCGCCAATAGAAGACACCGTCACATCGATTTTTTGACCCGGCTTGGAAAATGCAGGTAACTCAGCCGTTACAATCACCGCCGCGACGTTTTTAAATTTAGGCTTAAAGCCAATGGGCATTTGAATGCCAAATCGCTCTAGCATTGAACGGAAGCTTTGTTCGGTAAACGGTGTTTTTTCACCCGTACCTGGTAAACCAGTAACAAGACCATAGCCCACAAGTTGGTTACTGCGCACCCCGGCAACTTCTGACACATCTTTAATGCGTGCCGCTTGTACACTTGCCGCGGCAAAGCACAAACCTAATAGTAAAAATGTGAATTTTTTCATTACCTTACCCCAAATACAAACAAACCCTCATAGGAGAGGGTTTGCCGCTTTTGATTCGTTAAAACCTGTCCTATAGAGAGACATTAAAAAATCGTGCCAAGAATCCAGGTTCTTGCATATCTTGTTGTGTTCCGGTGCCTGAATATTGAATTCGAGCGTTAGAAATGCGATTTGAGGCAATGGTGTTGTCAAATTCAATGTCGTCTGGGCGGATCGTGCCACTCAATCGGATGTACTCATCACCAGTATTCAAGGTCAGCCACTTTTCGCCACGAATAATCAGATTGCCATTGGCTAGTACTTCAATCACTTCCACCGTAATCGAACCGGATAAACTATTGCTTTGGTTGGCGGACGCGTTGCCTTTAAAACTGTTGTCATTTTTAAGTGCATAGGAGAAATCATAGTCGTTAATCGTGACTGGTCTGCCGCCGACTTCCAGTGGGTCCATCGTCGAGTCATTCGCTTTCGACAAATCCGCATCGGAGCTTTTTGCCGCTTTAGTGGCTTCATCAAGCGTGACAGTAATGATGTCACCTAAGCCGCGCGGTTTAGAATCATCGTACCAATCGCGGGAGTAATCGGTATTAAACAACGAGCCTGTCGCGGCAGCGTAGTGCTCAGGCTTGTTTTTAGGATGAATGGGTGCCCATGCAGGATCATCGGCGACAGGATCGGTTCTGCCTCTTAGTGTATCAACAATACCGTTAGACTGTGTGCGATCGCCTTCTACTGCATCGACCGCGGTGGTGCTGTCAGCGACTTCGTCCACCGACTCTTGCGGCCCAAATTGAGCACAGCCTGACAATACGGCTAACACGGTAATGCAAAAGAGTTTTTTCATTGTCCTGAATCCTGTCACGTTACTAAGTCTACGTTTACCAATCACTATCTAGCGCGCTTTAATATCGAGATAATTCAATATTTAAACGCTTTAAAAACTAGGCTCTGGAATCTATAACTGCTGGGTTGCGAAGCTCATCATCTTATCTACGGATGAAATCACTTTTGAATTCATCTCGTATACGCGCTGCGCTTCGATCATGTTGACCAACTCTTCGGTTACATTCACGTTTGAGCTTTCCAGCATAGATTGACGAATTTGCCCAAAGCCATCTAAACCCGGTACACCTTCGTTAGGATCGCCGCTCGCGCCTGTTGGCAAGTAGAGGTTTTGCCCTATCGGCTCTAAGCCGCCGGGGTTAATAAAGTCAACGGTGGTAATGTTACCGACCACCTGATTATCTTGTTGGCCACGAACACGCACGGACACTTCACCATCAGTCCCTACGGTAACGGAAATGGCGTCTTCAGGGATGGCAATTTCTGGCTCCAGAGAGTAACCCGAGCCCGACGTCACTATGATGCCTTCATCATTCAACGTAAATTGACCATTACGGCTATACCCAATATTGCCGTCTGGCATCAATACTTGGAAAAAACCGTCACCTTCAATCATCATATCCATACTGTTTGAGGTGGTTTGCGCATTACCTGGTGTGTGGATCTTTTGAGTTGCGACGACTTTTGAGCCCGCCCCTAACATTAAACCAGACGGCAGCTCCGTATTTTGCGAAGATTGACCACCTGGTTGGTTAATATTTTGATAAAACAGATCTTCAAATACCGCACGGCTTTTCTTATAGCCAACGGTGGAGGCATTCGCCAAGTTATTTGAGATCGTTGATATGTTGGTTTGCTGCGCGTCTAAGCCAGTCTTACTTACCCATAGTGCCGGATGCATCGTATTCCCCTAATCCAATTAACCCATGCGAAGCAAGGCATCAGACGCCTTGTCCATGTCTTCCGCTGACTTCATGAGCTTAACTTGCATCTCAAACTGACGTTGCAGGTCAATTAAGCTGGTCATCTCACCTACAGGGTTGACGTTACTGCCTTCTACCGCGCCCGTCATCAGTTGGACATTGCCATCAAGGCCATAGCCTAACTCCGGGTTTTTATTGCGGAACAAACCGTTAGTATCTTTGAATAGTGAACGATTATCGGGATTGGTCAGTTTAATACGGTCAACAATTTCCATTTCGTCTGCAGGCGCATCTTGTGGAATCACCGATACCGTACCATCGCGACCAATCTCAATTTTTTTAAGTGGAATTGGCACCGTAATTGGCGTACCACGTTCACCTAAAATCAAGTGGCCATTGCTGTTACTAAGTAGACCGTTTTGATCAACCTGTAAGCTACCGTTACGTGTTAACCCTTCCTTGTCGGCTTTATCCATCACTGAAATCCAACCTTGCCCTTCTATGGTGACATCAAGATCGCGGCCTGTCGTCACGACACTGCCTTGCTCAAAGTTGTGACCTGGACGCTCCGTCATGCTAAATACACGTGTCGGCATGCCTTCGCCATAGGCTTGCATCGATCGAGCTTGCGCAAGATCAGCTCTAAAGCCCGGTGTGCTGGCATTGGCGAGGTTGTTGGCTCTGAGTTGCAAAGCTTGCATATTTTGCTTTGCGCCGCTCATAGATAGATATAGGGCACGATCCATTGATAGCTCCAATATTCAAAGTACAGAATATATAAAGCAAATTGTATGCCAATATTAAAAGTACAATTAATACAATAGGTTAAGTGTAATTCAAAAAGAAAGTTGACCGATAGAGCCTAGAACGGCAAATGAATGGCCCAGTGTGGCAAATTAACGCGGCAAGGTAACGTGGCAAATTCACGTCAAGTGGCAAGATTGGCAAAAATAACAGGGTTAACGAAAAGCGCCAGTCAAAAACTGGCACTTTTCTCAACATATTATCTAATTTGTAAGATGTTTTGCTGCAACTGGTTATGTACATCAAGTGCACGCGAGTTCGCTTGGAAATTACGCTGCGCTGAAATAAGGTCCACCAGCTCTTGAGTCATATCGATGTTTGACTGCTCAAGCGTACCATTGTTGATAGTACCGAAGGAGCCTTTGTTCGATTCACCCCAAATCTTTGCACCCGATGCGGTGGTTGAATCCCACTGAGTTCCGCCTTTCTTTTCAAGACCTTGCTCATTAGCAACACGAACCAATGCAACACGACCAAGCGTTACGTTTTCGCCATTCGAATAGGTTCCGAGCACGTTACCCTTCTCGTCGTAATCGACTTTGGTTAAGAAACCAGTTGTTGCCCCATCTTCACTAAACTTCGTTAATTCAAACGGTGCGGCAAATTGTGTTGTGCTATCTAGCTTAAAAGACAATTGCTGAGCAGGATCGGCACCATTCATTTCAACCGCATTAGGACCTTCGCCAATCGCTTCTGTCACAATTGGTTGGCCATTATTAAGGCTCGCCAATGTACCATCGTTATTAAAACGTATTGTATGCCCAACATGTCCCGTTGGAGAAGAGGCGTCACCGCCACTGATATTCACTGGCTTTTCACCTGCACCATCACTCACCGTGTAGTAGCTTTGCCATGTGTTTGGCTGATTCTGATCCTTTACATAATAGGTCGTCATTTTATAAGACTGACCCATTGAATCATACATCGTTGAAGACGTTGAGCGGTTATAGGTTTCTGGATCCGTAAAATCAAACAATGCCGGATCTTTTAGATCGCCATTAGCGGGTAAGTTAGCGCCAATTTCAATGTTAGCGGTCTGTTTTGGCTTACCAAATTCAGGCGGAACATTAATTGGCTTAGGCTCATAAGAAACGACTTCATTAGTATCTTTGTTGACTTCATAACCCAGTAAGAACTCATCGTTAGATGTCACCATGTAGCTGTCTTTGTTCAGGTGAAACGCACCGTTTCGAGTGATTTCATTTTGCTGAGGCACCAAACGTTCTTTAGATACGGCAAAGAAGCCGGTACCGCTGATACGTAAATCCATTGGGTTGTTGGTAGATACACTCGACCCTTCATGGAATTGCTGAGCAATTTTACTTGGCTGAACACCGCCACCTGGGGTGGTTTTCGAATTCGTGAATAATGAATTCGAATACACATCACCAAATTCCGCACGTGACTCTTTAAAGCCGAATGTGTTGGCGTTGGCAATGTTATTACTGGTCGTATTTAAGTCCAACTGAGCCGATGATAATCCGCTCAAAGATACATATGACATTCCTAATCTCCTAACCTAGCTTATTTTCACGCTTTGCCGACTTCCAATACTTCCGCAAGTCGAACTGGATTTTCAAAACCAGCTAGATTGAGTAGTACGTTTCCGTCTCCTTTGCCAAGAAGCACGCTGTTGACGTTTGCATAACTAGACACTTCAAGCTCTTTGCTTTCTCCGTCCAACAAACCCGAGGCTTTCACCTTGTACTTGCCAGGCGGCAATGAATTACCTTGATCGTCTTTGCCGTCCCATTCTACGCGAGCATCACCACCGGGTTTTGCGCCAGCATTGAAGGTACGAACCAGTTGACCCATTTCATTTTCTACACGGACAAAAACATTTTCTAAAGACTGAGGCAATTTCACCATTGCCGCCATACCTTTATCCGCTTCCTTAACCCCTGCAGCGCCCGGTACTAACACATCTCGCCCTACCAAAGAGGAAGCTTGAAGCGCTTGATTTGACGTCATTGACGAATTGAGATTCTCGAACTGAGAATTCATTTTGCCAATACCATCTACCGTGGCAAACGAGGCCATTTGAGCAATCATTTGATCATTGCTCACTGGTTTAAACGGATCCTGCTGAGCCAGTTGCTTGGTGAGCAAAGACAAGAAATCTTCTTGCTTAAGATCTTGCTTACCCGTGGTCTCTGCTGGTTTGTTTTGGTCCTGTAGCTTTTTCAGTTGGTCAACGTAGGACAAACCGCTTTGACCAACATTGTTGATTCCGGCCATTTGCTATCTCCTATCTCTATTGACCCATTTGCAGGGTACGAAGCAACATCTGCTTACTCGCTTCCGCTACCTGGACGTTAGTCTGGTATGAACGAGACGCAGAAATCATGTTGGCCATTTCCTCCATCACATTAACGTTTGGCTTGTAGATATAGCCTTCGTCATTCGCGAGTGGATGATCTGGGTTGTACACTGCACTTAGGGGTTTATCGCTCTCTACAATGCCCATCACTTTGACTGGCACGGTATGATCACGGTTATAACGCGCTTTACTCAGTTCCGCTCCAAACACGGCATGACGCGCCTTGTAGGTTTCTTTCGCTGAGCTACTAACACTGTCGGCGTTGGCAAGGTTACTTGAGGTGGTATTAAGACGAACTGACTCAGCACTCATCGCTGAACCCGTTACGTTAAAAACATTAAATAAACTCATCTTAATTACTCCCCTTTGATTGCCTTGGTCATATTTTTGAACTTACTGCCTAAAAAATCGAGTGATGCCTGATGTCTTAGTTGGTTTTGCATGAACAGGTTTCGTTCAAGGTCAACATCTACGGTATTGCCATCCCCGGTATCGGGTTGGTCGGGAATACGGTAGAGCATTTCCCCTGTCACATTGGTAGAGGCAGATATATGCCGTCCATCGGTGCGGTCTAGTCCAATGCTTGCCCCTGAGGTTGCCGCTTTTAACGCACGATTAAAATCCATCCCCTTCGCTTTAAAGCCAGGTGTATTGGCTTGAGCGATGTTGGTAGAGATGACTTCAGCGTTCTTCTCGCGTACACCAACGGTGTGCTGATGAATGCCGAGTGCATTGTTAAAAGAGATGGCCATTTAAACCTCATTGTTCAAAAATAGGTGCCTTGAGAAATATAAAGCAATTTCCGCGCCAAAGTTTTAAGCCTCTGTTACTTTTATTGAGACCGTGGGGATTTTTATCTAAACCATAGGTAGTTTTATTTAACCTACGGGTACTAGATAAAGCCACGGCCCCGATTTAAGCTTCAGGTGCTAGATAAAGTGCCAGACACTTGATCTCTATGAGTGTGAAAATTGATTCAGTAAGCACATTCGGGATTAGCACAGCAATATCTGCGCCACGTTCGCGATGGTATTGATTAGGAATGTCGTTAGTGATTGCTCGCGACCCAACCACATGATTACAGCTTAGCAAGAAATGCCACGGAAAGGGGTAAGAAAAAGCCCCGGATGATCCGAGGCCAGTATTCGAGTTTAAGGTTTAAGCTTGTAGATAATGCCGGGGTTGCATCGCACCATTTCAAATTTGTCAGTTAACCCAGTTAACGACTCCGATGCACCTAACAATAAATACCCTCCGGGATTTAAACTGCGCGCCATTTGATTCAAGACTTGTGATTTCATCTCTGGCGAAAAGTAAATGAGTACATTTCGGCAAAAAATAATGTCGAACTTGCCTAGTAATGCATACGAGTCCATTAAGTTTTGTGGACGAAAGTTCACTAAGCGTTTCGCGCTATCTTTTATCTTCATCTTGCCGTTTTTCGCATCTTCAAAAAACGCGCGGCGACGCTCTGGTGACAAGCCACGTCCGAGTGCAAGGTTGTCGTACTCGCCCAAACGACACACATCCAACATTGTGTTGGAAATATCCGTCGCCGTGATCGACACATTCGGCAACATGCCAGGCTTCTTCGCTTGAGTTTCTAGTATCGTCATCGCCATTGAATACGGTTCTTGGCCTGAAGAACTCGCCGCTGACCATATTTTTATCGGACGTTTATTTGCCGCCATTTCTGGTAACAGCTTGTCAGATAGTACCGTGAACGGGTAATTATCTCGAAACCACAATGTTTCGTTGGTCGTCATCGCATCCACAGCGGCAATGCGCAATTCGCGATTTCGACCCGATACGACATCTCTCAATAAGTGAGACAATGACGTCAGCCCATTTTTACTCACTAACGGACTTAAGCGGCTTCTCACTAGATACTGCTTACTGTCTCCAAGCACAATGCCGCACTGTGACTCTAAAAAGCGGCTAAAATCACGATACTCTTGATCGCTTATGGTTATCGCTGTCATTAACTACTCTATACTGCTTTTGAAAGCTTGCTTAATACAAGTTCTATTGTGATTTTATTGTTTCGCTAACCTGCTACGACAGCAGCTTTTACTGCGCTTCCCAGCTCTTCTGGGTTGAACTTAGCGATAAACTCGTTGGCACCGACTCGCTCGACCATCGCCTGATTAAACACTCCGCTAAGCGAAGTATGCAAAATAATGTGCAAATCTTTAAGACCTGGATGACGGCGAACCTCTGCCGTTAAGGTGTAACCATCCATTTCTGGCATTTCAATATCCGAGATCAACAAGGATATTTGCTCGCGAATGTCGCCTTCTGACGCCATTTCTACCAGCTTGTTATACGCGTCTTTACCATCTTTAACCAAAATGGCTTCGAAGCCAATAGACTCGATTGCTCGTTGGACCTGTTTTCTTGCTACGGCGGAATCATCAGCGATCATAATACGCTTGACGATTTGCTTTTGTTGCTGAACTTCCGCTTCTGCAATTTCTTTAGCAAGATTACCATCCATCGCTTCTTCAACCTGAGTGATATTTCGGCCAGTATTTTCTCAACGTCAATGATTTCCACTAACTCATTATCAATATTGGTCACGGCAGTCAGATAATTTGCACGCCCAGCCCCTTCTGGCGGTGGTAAAATAGACTCCCAATGCATATTGATAATACGCTCAACAGAGCTCACCAAAAAGCCTTGTACACTACGGTTAAATTCCGAAATCACCACAAAACTATTGGCAATGTCTGTTGTTGGTCTGCCGCCTACAGCCAAGCTCAGATCAATAACAGAGATGGTTTGACCACGAATATGTGCCACCCCTTTGACCAAACGATGTAGATTCGGCATCGCGGTGAGTCGCGGGCATTGCAACACTTCTTTGACTTTAAATACGTTAATACCGTATCTCTGACGTCCCATTAAGCGAAACGTTAATAATTCAAGTCGGTTTTGACCTACTAGCTGCGTTCTCTGGTTCACCGAATCTAAGATACCGGTCATAAGTTCATCTCCATCTCAAACTTTACGCCAAAAAAGTGATAGTCTACTGCAGGCAACGAGGAACCTGAGAAACAGAATGCTGTATTATAAGACATCTTTTTTGAATACTTCCAGCCCCAATTTTAAGCCAATGCTTAATGGGCTTTTACTCTTTATCGTCTGGCACACGTTTTTCTTTAGTGCATTAACGCACGCAGCGACGCCAGAACAAATAGAAAACATCCAAAAGGCAGCCCAAGCTCATGTTTTGGATACCTTAGATGCCCCAATTGGCGCGGAGCTCACAGCAACCGCAGGACGAATCGACTCTCGTGTTCATGCGACCGATTGCATTGAGCCTTTGCAAACCTCCTCTTCCAATGCCAGAAACACCAGCAGTAACGTCACGGTTTTAGTTGAATGCCCAAGTGATAACTGGCGACTCTATGTGCCCGTTAGACTCAGCATTTCGTTGCCACTCGTTGCTGCGACTCGACCACTGGCGCGAGGGAGTATTGTCACCCAAGGCGACGTCATGATGACAATGGTGGATAAAAATCGTTTCCGTCGCCAAGGATTTACCGATTTTGAGCAAGTCGTTGGCTCCAAATTGAAACGAAATGTAAAGCTAGGGGATGTCATAGAGCGCAACGATGTCTGTGTTGTGTGCCGCAATGAAAAGGTCGTGATACGCGCCGTCAAAAGCGGCATGACCATCTCAACCAAAGGCACAGCCCTGAGTGATGGATCGAATGGTGACCAAGTAAGAGTGAAAAATGACAAGTCTCAGCGTATAATTGAAGGTATTGTCACTGGAGTGGCTGAAATTACCGTGAATTTTTAATTTATTACCCGTGACTTTTAAATTTTTCCTAAAGTATCTTCGCTATAGGTCGATACTGACGGTATACAAGAAAACTCTATTGTCTACGACTACTATTGTTTACGACTACTAATATTTACGAACATATGCACAGAAGGCTTAACTATGGCAGGCATTGATAACATTCGTTCTAGTCAGACGCTAACGACGACAAGTCGCGCCCCTGCTCGTTCGGAAACAAGTACAAGTAGCAGCTCAGCGCCAGTTAGTCAGTCATCAGCAAAGCAAGATGCCGTGACATTAAGTCAAGGCGGTAAAGCAATTGGGCAGATGCATCAACAGATGGCATCACAACCTAGCTTTGATACGGCAAAAGTTGCCGCCATTAAAGAAGCCATTGCTAACGGTTCTTATACCGTCGACCCAGAAAAACTTGCTGATAACATGATTAAGTTTGAAGAAGAGCTAGGCGGTTTAAAGTAATTCGCACTATCTAGAGAGAACGCGCTGTGCGACTCACTCGATAAATAAAAGGTAAAATGAATGGCAGCCCTTGTTGATTTAGTTGACTATCAGCTTAAAAATGCAAAAGCCCTGTCTCTTCTATTGTCAGAAGAGACCAAAGCCATCGCAGCTCGTGAATCGGGTGATATTGAGCGATTAGCCAAAGAAAAAATGGCGCTCATCGGGCAACTTCAACAAACCGACCAAAGACTAAGCCAACACCAAGACGTTGCAAGACTCACTGATGAAGCCTTGCTGGCTGAACAAGTCCGCACCGTCAAATCCATCATTCTTGATTGCCAAAAAATTAACGACATTAACGGACAAAGCCTACAACGGGCCCAACTCAGCTTTAATAAACTCAATAATTTGATGCAACAAAGCCACGGTAAGATAGGCATGACCTATAACGCTTAAGCGGACAGACTCATACGCTTTCAACACTAGGCACTAACCTTAAAGCCTAGCGTTTTCTACGCATTAAAAACAATCAAAGTTTAAGCACACCTAATTCTTATACACGATCAAAAAAAGCGACAATCATTGCCGCTCCTTTATACATCCTGCAATTAACGTTAGTCGTTAAAACAGTTATCCGTAAAAGCTGTTATCCATTAAAACAAGGTTTGACGCTTCTTCTCTGGAACACGACGGATTTCACCGTAGTCGCGAAGCCTGTCCATTTTTTCAATGTCGAGCAGCAGTTCTGTGACATAACTGTCACCGACTTTATAGCTTCTGACCACTTCCGCGCCACGAATCACACCGTCAACGGCCCCAGTTGTCGACTCTACGCCAAGCTTTTGGTCTTGCAGATCCGCTCTTGCCGACACTCGAAGACCGTATACTTGCTCTGCCAGCTCGCGGTATGCATCAATTTTAGAGGCACGCATGGCACGCACTTGCTTCTCTTCTTCAGTGCGACCCGATTGCTCACTAATGCTGGCATAACCGACAGCCGTCAACGTATTTTGGTTAAGCGTACCGATTGGTGCACAACCAACCATCAGCATCGTGGCCAATGCCATTAACCAGATTCTCATTGTCATTTCCTATGGTCGTAGAATGATAGTATGCGGCGAGGTCATCATTGGGTCTGAACGAATCAATACCCCATCTTCTGTACGCATTTGATTTAACGTATCAAGATCTCGACCAATGCGATCTGCTGGTAAGAAACCTTGTGCAGACGCAACCACGACTCGCGATTGCATACCAACCACACGAGCATTAATTAACACACCACCTTCTTGACGCAGCATCGTGCCCGTCAAAACAAACTGAATTTGTTGCTCTTGAGCTAAGTCTTTCCAATCTCGGCTTAACGCAAAGTCACCTTGGCTCGTCACCTGTATCGAGCCCGTTGTTTTAAAGTCGACAACTTTAAACCCACGGCGTTGCAACTGATGGATGAATCCTTCAGACACAGAATTGCCTAACCAATTGGTGGATTCCATACTCTGCAAATCCACAAAGGATGCCACTGCAATAGGGGTTCTCACCGATACACTGGTGTTTGACTCAACAAGGTCTTCGGTCAAACCTTCTACAAAATAGTCCATCGTATGACGGGGACTTTCCATCAGCATAAATTTACTGCCGCTGTAGGTTTCTTTACCGTTATAGATTGGTGAGTAGGCACAAGAGGTCAGTGTTAACACCGATGCCATCAATAGCCACTTTTTCATGTTTCACTCTCCAAAGTTGTGAATTGGGTAGATTAATTCCTGAGCCTGTGAAGGTTGGAACAATCTTTGCTTTCTCATTGTTGTCGTTAATAAGAAAGTCCGCTCCAATATTCGCTGGTAAACGTTTAGCAATAATCATCTAGCAAATATTGTTCCGCATTTGGATTGGTCGCATGAAAAAAATTATTTGTTCTTTAGTTTCAAGTACCTTACTCGCTATTGGTGCTAGCTCGGCGCACGCCGCTTGGTATGAGGTCACTGGTGTCTCAACCATCGTATCGTCAGAAAAGGCGGCAAGGATCTATGCCTTAGAGGACGCGGTCTACAAAGCGGTAGATTTTGCCGGAGCCGATATTGGCAGCCTTTCAGGGCTAGCGCCACTGCTTGAAGATGACAAAGAGCAATACCAGTTCATTGACTCTGAAGTTCGCCATATTGTCATTGATGATAAATACACCAGCGGCAACCAAATGTTCGTTAAAGTCCGCGTGGATATCTATCCATCGGCAAAGGCTTGCCATCAAAGCCAATACAAAAAGACCTTTGGGGTGGCAATGTTTGACATTGTCGACCCTCAGCAGGCCGTGATGGGACAAATCTATAAGCTTGGCGAAGATTACAGCTCGGTGATTGAAAAACAGCTTGCCACTCGCTCGTACAGCTTTGTTTCAGTGGGTACTACCCGCTATGAAATTGACAAGCGACAGCCAGAGCGGATAAAAATGATCGCACAAGATCTTGGCGCACAATACTTAATCACCGGAGAGATTAACGACTTAACAGCCACCATCACAGCTCGGCGGCTTACTGAGCGATGATGTCACCAATCGACAATTTGCCATGAACTTAGCTATTTTTGATGGCAAAACAGGCCATGAGATATTCCAGCATTCATACCGTGAAATCGCCAAATGGCCATTTGCGAAAACCAGTAAAGTAGATACAAAAAGCGCCCGTTTTTGGACATCCACCTACGGTGAGATGATGCAACGTGTTAGCCGTAACATTATGTTAGATTTTGAAGCGGAAGTGTCTTGTAAAATGACCTTGCCAGAAGTCGTTGCCAGCTACGGCAATAAAATTACGCTAGATTTAGGGCGAGTACACGGCGTCCAAGCCGGAGATAAGCTCACGCTTTGGCATACTGGGTCATTCATCGACCAAAATGGATTGCCGCGCAATAAAGTCTCACAAAGTGATATTACGCTAACGGTATCTCGAGTGTACGAGCGAGAAGCAGAGGCTACCGTAGACCAGCCAAGCTTAGCCAACAGCATTCAGATTGGCGATGTCATGCACAAACAACCATAAAACTAACAATATAGGCTTAACTTATTCAAATAATTGAGTATTATAAGCCATAAGCTCCCGTGGCACAGCTGGATAGCGCAGCCCCCTCCTAAGGGGCAGGTCACAGGTTCGAATCCTGTCGGGAGCGCCATTATTTAAAGGGCTAGCAAGTTAGTAACTGCTAGCCCTTTGTTGTTTTTGCTGTTCTGTGTAGCAAATTTGTAGCAGCTTGAGTTTTGCTACCTAAGCCGCGCTAACCTTGTAGGAACAGTTATTCTCTACATTTCGGCGATAAGTGGAACATCCCCAGAATGCACCATATTTGCCGCGCCTCAATTTCATCTCACTACCACAGTTCAAACACACTGGACGTTCGTGTTCGCAGCTGGAATTAATACAAGCCTGATAACCTTCTTTGCTTTCTCGGGTCATCGGACTTTCACACTGCTCACAAGGTGTTTCTTTATGCTTGCAGCGAGGATACAGCGTACAAGACATAAACTTGCCGTATTGACCAGTCCTAGGCTTAAGAATGCCTACCTTACAAGAATAACAAACGGTTTTATCCGCCTCTTGTTGCATTAAAGACACATCAAATTCATCAATAGCAACCGGGTACTTTTCTTTGAGTAGTTCCGTTACGAAATCACTGGCATCAGTCATATCAGCAAGTAAGTAAGCGTTGTGTTTCGCACGAGTTAAGGCGACATAAAACAATCGGCGCTCCTCAGCATGCTCAAAGCTGTCCCCTTGAGGTAACAAAGCGTTAATCAACGGGGGAATCTGCTTTTCTGACGGGAACCCATGTTTACCTGTCGTCAGCCCCATAACAACAACATACTCCGCCTCCTTGCCTTTAGATGCATGGAAGGACTGGTTCTCAATATCGAGCGTTGGATAACGCCTTCTAAGCCACTGTAAGTAGTTGGCATCCGGTAATTTGTACCAATACCGCGCCAATAAATAGACTTTGTTTTTAGCTGGCTTATTCGATTCAAGTACACGATTAGCGATAGAAGTTAACGCCTTATCCAGTGAGGATATTCCTTCCTCTTCAGCGCCTTGTCTAATGATGCTTAGCGCAGGTTCGTTAACTTGAACAAGAGACTTAATGTTCTTTTTTAGCTGAACTGGATTTTTTGTCACGAACCGAGTAGCAACGTCTCCGATAGAATTATTAAATCTAAACGTCATGTCTAGGGTCGTTTGAGACGTTGCACCAAAGTACAGTTCAAAATCTGTCGTTAAGCGAACATCTGCGCCACTAAAGCGGTAGATGGCTTGCCAATCATCGCCAACACAAAACAGAGAAGAATCCTCTTTGTTATCGCGTAGCGCTTTCACTAGCCTTGCCCTTGGTTCCGAAATATCTTGGAATTCATCAACGAGTAAATATTTCCACGGCGATTGAAATTGACCCGTTTCAACATACGACAATGCTTTGGAAATCATATCATTGAAATCGATGACGCTTTGCTCAACTAGGTAATCTTGGTAGCGTTGTAGCAACGGCATCAACAGCTCTAGTGCTTTTTCCGTTTGCTTGGGGTCAATAGAGCTATTAATTATTTGCTTAACCCCTTCCCCATCAAGACATGCGGCTTTATACATATCGACCATTGACCCTAGCAACCGTGCAAGCTCTGAGACCTGACCTGTCTGTTCTAAATTGTCGAGCAGAGTATTATCAGGCAGTGGGGTTGTGTTTACCTCACGAGCTATAAGTTCACTCTCCAAAATACCTAACATGGTTTGGTTACGATGTTGATGGTAATAGAGCTCCACATAACCCGTGCCATACTTAGCATGCGTTTTCCGTTTCCATTCTATCCCTTGTTGATATCGCTCTTTGTCGATATAAGGCGGAGGATTACCGTTTTTATCCGTGCCATAATACTCAATATAGATATCGTAATCAGGCAGGTAGAAATCTGGTTCATATTGTCGATACTGCTCCGTAGAGACATCGATTCGATACTTGGCTTCGTACTGGTAATTAATACCCTTTCTATACAGCCAGTTTGCAATCACCATTTCACCAAAACTTTTTACCTGCTCCCCTTTAAGAGTGCGGATATCATTATCGTTGAGGTACTTTAAGTACTCCCCCTGCGTTTTGAACTTGAATGGGTCTTTATCGACAAAATAATAAGCACTAAAATAGTCGAGTAGCGCTTTCTTGTATCGTGCATCCTGCATAAGAGACGCAATGGCGTCATTCATCCATTTTACTTTTGCTCGAACATCGCTTTCTAGGGGAGATAAACTTGGTGCTTTGCCCTCTACTTGGGCGATAATTTTGACACCAAGGCTATGAAACGTACTTGCTTTTACATCATCGAATCCTAACTTTTCTTTTATCCTCTCATCCATTTCTTGTGCGGCGATACGACCATAGGCAAGCATCAATATCTCCTTTGGCGTTGCCTGCCCACTGTTAATCAAATAGTAGGTTTTACCCACCATGACACTGGTTTTTCCTGTGCTTAGCGCCCGCTAGAAGTAGGTTGTTGTCATTATCGGTTACACAAGCGATTCTTTGCTTTTCGGTTAGCGGATTAGACTCGACATTATCGAAGAACGCTCCGAACGCTGCCAATTGACACTCAGTGTATTCATGACGGATTCTATCTATATCAGATTGAGTCCAATTCTTTATATTACTAAGTTGCTCCGCCGTTTCCTGCGCTAAGTCCGAAAGTCCAGATGCCTTATCCCAACCTTTCCAGCGCTTGAATTCATCATCAACAAATAATCTGATGTTTCGCACAGCAGAGTCGCGGATAAAACGTGAATGACATTGATGATTGACCCGTTGAATAAAATTTTTTAAACGTTCTGCATTGCGGTTAGCCCAAAAGGGGAAAAAGCGGTGTGCATGCTGTATTGGAAGAAGGTAGCTCAACATAGAAAAGCGATGTTGTTCACCGTTGATACGAAAACTTAAACTACCGCCAGAAAACGAAGCTTTGACGACTGGAGCACTGTCCAACTGTTCCCATTTGAAAAAATAGGTTTCGTCGCCTCTGTCTACTCTTACACCCGCTTCACAGATCGCCAGAACCGCTTGTTTGTTAAAAATTCGAGCGAGAAGGTTTGTGGTGAGTGTCCACTGGGTCATCGTACGCTACCGCCTAAGTGTGATATGCCTCGTAAAGTGGGCATAGTCTAACTTATTAGCTGAGTACTAGTACTTGAGCGTTGTTAAGTTTTGTTTCTAAACAATCTAAGAGTCTTTGATGAGACGGTACAACCAAACAAGAAAGACAATAGATAAAATATAATAAGCGGGGAGTCAGGACGACAGAGCCCCTTGGTGATCACAATCAAGACATGGTTAGCGTTAACTTAGAAATGGACATTTCTGAGCTACGAGCTTCATACTTTTTGGGAAAAAAGGGACACACATCAAAAGCGTACTTCAAAGGGTGACTTTCATATTTCCGTCAATCACTGCTACGCTGAAATCAGTCAATATAACTTAGCAACAAAAACGAATCGCTGTTTCTGTCGTTGGCTGTTACTTAGGTTAAGGAGGAGTGTTTGCCGAGCATTATTCAAGATTGCAATCGCGAGCTCAAAAAAGTGCTGCACTTCTACCCCGAAGAGCAGCGAACGAGCGTTGATTGTATGCTTGCTCAGCTAGTGTGCTGTGAGATTTTCCTCATTCAATACCCTATTCTCAATCATTTCCGCGGCAAAAGCTCTCCTTGGTATCATGTGCAGAATCTCCGGCACCAATTATTGTCTCGTCAAAAAGAACACGATTTGATTTGCTATGAACTGCCGATTTTTCAAGGCTGGTCTATGGCAAAAATTGATGATGCGCGAGTCTATGAAAAGCCGATTCCCCAAAACGTTCGTCGAGCTTATTTAGACTACCAATATTTTATTGAAAGCCTGTACTAAAAGGACACACCTCAAACTACCCTTATATTCAATTCTAAGAATTGATTCACATTCGTACTTAAGCTACTCCAGTGCGACTTGCATCGGAGCACCAAAGAATAACATGTCAGAGATGCCGAGTTTATTTTCAAATTGGATGCCAACTCGCAGTTCTCGGCTTCCTAATATCTGGCTACCAAATACCACTATTCCCAAGTATTTTTTGTTGCCAAGCTTCACTTCTACCCGTTCACCAATCATGAGTGATTTTCGACACGCAACACCAATACCACCTTTCGAAATATCGATGACCCTTACCTCTGTGTAGCTAGAAAATAGACCCGTTTTTTTAATAACCCCTTTTGCATGTTGCATAGTGTAACGGGGGTGCTCTCTGAGCTCACTGGCTAGGCTTGTATTTACTCTTGAAGTAAGCGCTTTCATTTATTATTGTCCACGTCCGTGTATTCTTGCCTGGTTTAGTTTATAAGCATCACTCATGTGAAACCTAACATTAACAAGCCAGTTTACGTCATGACTAGTGGTATTTTTTAGTTTTGTGATCCACTAATTACTTATCATAAAGCACTAAATTAAAAGTAATTATATAGGATCGTATAAGGTATCGCTAAGCCTTTAAATTGAGGCTAATGGAGGGCTCATTACGACCTACAAGATGTGATTTAAAACACGGTTTCATTATTGGAAATTGGCAAATTCGAGCAATTTGCTTAGTACTGATATACCCTAGGAATAAGTAAGCGCTTTCTTTTTTGGAGGGGGAATCCAGTGCATTGGTGGCGTCGAATTAGAAGAGAAAATGGTTACGCAATTTTAGCAATATTGAGCTTAATTCTGATTATCTGGTATCACTGGGGGATGGACGTGAGCCATCACATTAAGCTCAATGTACCGGGGATTTTGATGCAAAACGATGTTGCTAATGGAGGTAACTCTCAAGGTCAGTTTGTACAACATGATGAAGTTCTGAGTTTCTCTTGTAATACTCGACGCTCTAATACGTTTCCTTTTTGCAGTGTCGTGATACCAGTATCACCCCGAGCTCACGAAGAGCTCAATCTTAGCCGTTATCATTCCGTTAAAATCAAATTATCCTACTCGGAAACATCCGATCTTAAAGACTCAGTACTGGTATATTTACTCAATGCTGAGCACGATGCCACCTCTGCCACCACTATTTTACGAGCCAATCTTCAGAGTATCATTCCTGTTAATCAACCTGCTTATTTATACTCACTGCCCATTTCCAATTTCTATGTCCCATCTTGGTGGTCATTTTTGCACTCACAAATTTCCGATCACTCCGCACGATTCAATAACGTAACCAACATTCAAGTGGCCACTGGCGATAGCCACTCCATAAAAAACACCACCATTACCATTCACTCAATTGAATTTGTCGGTAAGTGGGTAACGTTGCTAGAAGTACAATCCCTATTAGTTACGGCATGGGTGCTCGCGGTGACCGTGGATGTTCTTTCTCGACTAATGGCACTAAAGCGATCGGTTCAGGCCAGCCAAAGCCGAGCGTCATTATTGGATATGAGTTTGACGCGCGCGAATCGGGAACGCGATGAATATCGCAAGCTTGCCTCTTTAGACAAATTAACCGGTCTCCATAACCGCCAAGGCATACAGGAGCGCTACTTTCAAAAACTATCCGAAGATACGTCGCTGTTTTTGATCATATTGGATGTTGATAACTTCAAACACATTAATGACACGTACGGCCACAATGAAGGAGATACCGTATTGATTAACCTAGCCACAACGTTGTCCTCTCATTTACGTGAGGACACGGCGGTTGGCCGCTGGGGCGGAGAGGAATTTGTGGTGATTTTCAGGGCGAAAAGCCAAGTCATCGCTACACGGATTGCAGAGCGTATTCGTAAAAATGTCTC
Source organism: Vibrio sp. GJ43-1 (assembly GCF_055808835.1). Lineage (NCBI taxonomy): Bacteria > Pseudomonadati > Pseudomonadota > Gammaproteobacteria > Vibrionales > Vibrionaceae > Vibrio > Vibrio sp. GJ43-1. The sequence continues at coordinate 2,826,283 of NZ_CM147884.1, forward strand.
GGATAATCAATTAAGCCTGTACTTACAAGTAACATGCTCTGTGGGTGTCACAAACGTGGATAAGAGCACAACCTTGCTAGATAACCTCGATCGCGCAGATAGAGCGTTATATCAATCAAAACAAGGGGGGAAAAATCGGGTATCAACTAAGTTCTCTGACTATTAGGAAAAAGTCGTACCGCGGACGCGATGAATTTAGCTTTGTCGGAACCGTCGTTCCCCTTAGCAAAGCGTACATCTGCTCGATAATTGACCATGTTGATATTCGATCAGTTAGCTCATTCATTGGTACGAAATGTAAATTCTAATCTCACATAGGTTCGGCTAATCACACACTAGCCGAACACGCGAATTGCCACTTAAAACTCAGCTTCCACCTGAAACGTCATGCGCTCATGGGTAATAGGGTGATCAAGAATCAATAATTCAGCGTGTAAATGCAGACGATTCGCCGTTTTACCATACAAGTCATCGCCGACTATTGGCATGTGTAAACCAAGGGCATGAGCACAATGCACTCTTAATTGATGAGTTCGACCCGTCTTGGGAGAAAGGTAAACCTTAGTTTGGTTATTTTTTCGCTCAATCACCTGCCATGTGGTTTCTGCGGGTTTACCATGTTCAAAACAAATCAATTGGCGCGGTCTGTCGTCTAGATCACCGCGCATTGGCAATGCAATACGTCCTTCATTTTCTTCAAGTACGCCATCAATCAATGCCACATAGCGCTTTTCAACCGTGCGTTGAATAAACTGCTTTTGTAAGCTCTTATTCGCTCGTTTACTGATCGCAATGACCATTAAACCCGATGTCGACATATCCAAACGATGCACGATCAATGGACCAGTGGCATCCGGAAACGTCTGCTTCATTCGAAGATAAACAGAATCTTCAATGGTTTTTCCAGGTACCGACAAAAACTCAGCGGGTTTATGCACTACTGCCATATCCTCATCTTGATAGAGGATATCAACAGCCTTACCTTCTGCTGGGTTCTTGAGTAGCGGGTTGTCATCCACCTCTAAACCTTCAAGCATATGCGTTAGAATGGGATGGCACTTACCCTGACAGGCTGGGTAATAGTTTTTATGCTGTCGAATGGATGATTTTGGTGGCAATCCCCACCAAAATTCCGCTAAAGCTAATGGTGTCATTCCATTTTTAAAGGCATATTGCAACAGTTTGGGCGCCGCGCACTCCCCTGCCGCCGCAGGGGGTACACCTTGAGTAGTCTTTGCAAAAAGTTCACCTAAGTTTTTCTCTTCACCATTGGCATTCAAAAACTGGTATTGATCAAACAACTGCTGCTGTAGCCCTGCAGACAGCGCTTTACGCGCCTGCTTCAGTGGGTTTATTTTGTCATTAAGCCCGTTCAATTCGCTCTGTGCCGCAGCGATACGCGCCTCCCAACTGAGCTTAAGATCGCGAAGCTGCAGCTTTTCTATCACGCTTGCTTGGCTTAACTGCTGTTTTAGTGCTTGGCGTTCTTCATCGGGCAATTCGGCTGCCTCGGCACGTTTGACCTTTCTAGCCTTACGCCCTTCTACCATATAACTACGATGGGCTTTTAATGCATCATCTGCCGCTTGCGTGACTTCTTGTAGTGTTAAACGAACGCTAGCAAGTTCTGGTGCCGCTTCTAGTGCATTAATTTGATGGCTAAGTTGATTAATTTCATCCTGCCCTGCGTGAAAAAAGCAGTCTTGGGCTAGCATATCGAACACTGGTGGTACAAAGCCTGGAAGCAAATTTTGATCGGCGACTTTACCCGAAAATGCAGAGAGATAACCAATATCGCCTTGGCTATTTTTAACCACCAGCACGCCAAACATTTTGCCAATGGCACCCTCTACTTCCCCTTCTAGACCGAAGTTATGTTGCCATTCAGACTGAGTGCAGAGATGCTCTTGTAACTCTGTTGCAGCTAATAAGCCCAGCGGATGGGGCGTATAATAAAATGGGTAAGTGAATCGCTCCGGCAATGAGTATTCATCAATGGACGACTTGAAGGGGGTGAAGCAGTGTTCTGGAGTGTGCATATGGCGCTCTATATCCAACATTCGCCCTATAGAGCGCAACGCTTCATGGGCATGAAAAGCTGGCAATTCTAACGGTTAAGTGAAGTAAGATCACTACTCAATCGTTTGCAGTTTCTAAGTAGTTGATTTTATGACGGTGCACCACATCAGCGCGCATCAGCAACGAGTCGATATCTCTTTTTACTTCCCATCGCGCAGTCATACCTCGTGAGGCGTTATCACTTTACTTACCACAAAGATAGAAGCAATGTTTATCAAGCGCTTTACTCCACGATAGACAAAGGATATCAAGTAAGATCTTAAGATCGTTTGATCTATATAACTAAGCCACTGTTTTTCAGATTAAAAAATGAAATCACGTTAATCTGCAATTTATAATGCATTGTCACAGCACTCGTGTATATAATTATAGAGAGATAAAACATCACGTTGTACTGGGTAACATTGAATGTTAATTAAGAAAATGGACGCTCCAAAAGATATGCAGATTGGTGCTTTTTTTGAAACAAAAAGGCATGGTTCCGTCATGATTGTTGAGTATTATAATACTCATACGGTTATCGTTGCGTTTAAAAACACAGGACATATTCGTTCAACCACAGCAGCAAAAATCCGCAGTGGCCAAATAACCGATCGTTCAGTTCCACCTCAATCATCGATGGTTGGTAGGAAGTATGAATCGTTAAAGCACGGTTTATTAACTATTAAACAAATTGAATCTGAAAATATCGTTGTTTTGGAAAGTGAAAATGGCGAGGAGGTGAGAATGTTACTTCCTGCGGTTCAAAAACTGAAAGAACAAATAGAGGAAGAGTATGAAAGTGATGACGAATTAGAATTGCCCACCTCTCTTAGTGCGCTAACAAAACGAAATAAGAAAACAAAAGATGTTAACTCACTTCTGAAAAAAATGATTACGGAATATGGTAAGTAAAACTGATTACCCTATATAAGCAACTACACACAAGACCTGGATCACACTTTATTCTCTCCTTAAAAATCATCATTTAAATCCCTATAAATATCGACGCTTACTTACTCTCATTTTAGGGTTATTTGCCATTTTGTGTGATCTGGGTCACAAGAGCATTTTAACTTTGTGAGCTAGGTCGATATCAATATTGGGGATTTTAGGTAACATCCTCTCCATCAAGACGTGAAACACTTATTTTTAGATCAACAAACCCTACAGAGATATATTATGAAAAAGATTATGGTTGTATGCGGAAATGGCCTTGGCACTTCACTAATGATGGAGATGGCGGTTAAAGAAGTTGTAAAGAAAATGGGGTTTGAAGCAGAAGTCGATCACGAAGATCTGTCATCGGCAGCGTCAAGTAAAGCGGATATTTGGGTTGCTGCAACGGACATTGCCAACCAACTTGAAGACGCAGGCAAAACTAACATCATTAGCTTAGCAAATATCTTTGACAAAGCGTCAATTGAAGAGCAATTAAAAGCAATCATCTAAGGTAATATACAATGGCTAATTTCTTTGAATTTATGCTTGGCTTATTAAAAGAGCCAGCAATAATGGTTGGATTAATTGCTTTCATTGGCTTAGTTGCTCAGAAAGCCGATGTATCAACCATTTTAAAAGGCACAATTAAAACCGTAATGGGTTTCCTGATTTTAGGGTTTGGTGCTGGCGCGCTTGTTGGCGCTCTAAATAACTTTTCCGTCGTATTTACTGAAGCATTTGGTGTAAGTGGTGTTATTCCAAATAACGAAGCGATTGTTGCTTTAGCACAAGAAGCATTTGGCTACGAAATGGCATTAATCATGTTCTTCGCCTTCGTTGTTAATATTCTATTGGCTCGCTTCACACCGCTTAAGTATATATTCTTAACGGGTCACCACACGATGTTTATGTCGATGTTGGTTGCGGTAATTCTTTCTACAGCGGGCATTACTGGCACACTATTAGTCGCTGTTGGTGCAGTGATTGTCGGCTCGCTAATGGTTATCATGCCAGCGCTTGCACAGAAGTACACTGAGAAAGTAATGGGTACTGATCAACTGGCAATGGGTCACTTTTCAACCCTGTCTTACTTGGTTTCTGGTTATATCGGCAGCAAGTTTGGTGACACATCGACCACTACTGAAGATATGAACGTACCAAAGAGCTTAATGTTCTTACGTGATACGCCAGTAGCTGTAGCGGTAACCATGGCAATCTTCTTCCTATTTGCCTCCATTTTTGCTGGTGGTGAGTTTGTTGAAACTGTTTCTGACGGCCAAAACTGGGTAGTCTTTACTTTCCTACAATCTCTTATTTTTGCTGGTGGTGTTTACATCGTTCTTCAAGGTGTAAAAATGCTCATCGCGGAAATCGTCCCAGCATTTAAAGGTATTTCCGATAAACTGGTTCCAGGTGCAAAACCGGCGCTAGATTGTCCAATGGTATTCCCTGTTGCACCAAACGCAGTACTTATCGGCTTCTTGTCTTCATTCACAGCTGGTCTTGTTGCGATGGGCATCCAAGGCATGTTTGATTGGACGATTATTGTTGCTGGTGTGGTTCCTCACTTCTTCGTGGGTGGCGCATCTGGTGTATACGGTAATGCGACAGGTGGTCTACGTGGTGCGATTCTAGGTTCATTCACTCAAGGTCTATGTATTTCATTCTTACCAATGCTGCTACTTCCTGTACTAGGTAATATCGGCCTAGAAGCGACAACATTTGCTGACTTTGACTTTGGTGTCGTTGGTCTTATTCTTGGATGGATTGTGTCATGAGCATTATGAAGTTAATTGGAGATAACATTGTTATCTCCACAGAGACGAACTTAAGCGTTGATGCAGCACTAGACATTACTTGTTCAAAACTTCTTGAACATGGCAAAGTTGAAGCAACGTACTTGGATGCGATTAAGCAAAAACATCAAGAGATTGGCGCGTACTATGTGCTGGCACCCAAAATTGCCATGCCGCATGCTCGCCCAGAAGATGGTGTTAATGAAGCAGCGCTGCAAATCACCGTCTTCAAACACGGTGTTGACCTTGAGTCAGAAGACAACGGTGATGTTTATTTCTCTGTCACCTTAGCAGCCATGGATTCAGACAGCCATATTCAAACCATTATGGCTCTGTCAGAGTTGTTCCAAAACGATGAAGATGTTGAAGCAATCATTTCTGCACAAACAACAGAACACATTGCTGAAATTTTAGAAAAATACTGATTCAGTCCCCCTACTGCAGTATGTATAAAGCCCTCTACTAGTAGAGGGCTTTTTTATATGATCTTATTGCCAGTATGCTTAATTTAACAAAGGTAAATAGTGATACATCTACCTTACAGGTGACAATTAAATAGTCTGTACTGGGATGTTTTCCATTTGAACCGATGTGTGGTCCTCGGTGTAATAGGTATAGGTCGCGACAATACCATCGTATTGGCTATTCACGAGTAATCGAAGTTCAACATTTGGTAATAATACAGGGCCTGGGCCAAAGCGTGGATCCCAAGAACCCGGCATAACAGGATACCCTGTTGCTACAATGAGGTTATTGCATTCAGATTCACCCATCACACACAACGGTGCTGCATCACCGTTTAACTTAGTAAAGTGCGGCTTATCAAGGTGAACAGATGGATGACTCACCTCACCAAAACCGCTTACCGTTCCGGTTTTAGGATGAATAGAGAGAGTCAGATTAAACTCAACACCACCCAAAACCCCCGGTGTGGCAATACGGTACTCACGATGCTCAACTTTGTGACTTGTTGATGATTGACCTAGCTCATTAACTTCGCTTGTTTCTGACATGTTATGTTCCTTTTATTTTCTACGACTTCCTAAGTAAGCACGTAAATTTTAATTCAACGAACGATAGAAACCATTACACGACATTACACGTTTACGGGGTAGTTAATTGAGGTATCTATCATTAGATTACTCGCTTGGTCATTTGTAAGTGAATATTTCATTGACGGTAAGTTAGTTTGACAATCAATTAAATATTCCCTACGATGCACTCGATTTTACAGAACAGTAATTTCACTCTAATTTTTAAATACAGGAATAATAGGGACCTATGGACTCTTCGAGTAGTCGAATAATAAAGTTTGGTGTTTTCGGTGGAACGAATATGCCCATGGTTTCTTGTCTGACAATAGTCTAATGACTATGCCAAGGGAAACCCTTGGCATAGGTGAACGCTCACTCCCCTCCCTGTTAACTCCAAACATTTTAAAGTCATATCAATCACATACACGTTGATTTAAATAGTCAACATGATAACTATTGGTTGTGGCTATTATCAAAAAGATTATTAATTTATCATTATAATGAAGCATCCGATCATATTATGAATGTGATCGCGACTATTGGATTCGCCACAACCCTGCTGTGGATCTAATTATAATAACACTTCATCTTAATATTAAATTCTACTTATTTGGTATAGTCAAACTCATCAATTATTGTCAATGTCGACGCTTGGCTTGTACTTATTTATTTGGCTGATATTTATATCATTTTGGTATGATATCACCTGTTTGGTTTCTTTGTTCTTATCCTATTTTAGGAGATACAAAGATGATAAAAACATTGCTTTCGATAGCAGGAATTAAGCAAGCTAAATCAGCGCGACTTGTTCCTGTGGAGCACTTCGTTAACACTGGTATTTTATGTGTTGGCGAAGACCTCTCACTCCAAGATGTGCGAGTAATAGCACGCTCAGCCTCAGACTTTCATGCCGTCGCGGCCATCTCTAAAAGCGGCTACTACCTTGGTCTATTGCCGCTAATTCATTTGCTCACCGCTAACCCAAAGCAATTGGTTTCCGAGTTTATTTTTGCACGCAATCATTACATATTTTCGTCTGAAAATACTGACCAAGCATCATGGCAATTAACCCATAGCCGATGGAATATCCTACCTGTACTGAATAGTGAACATCGAGTCATTGGCGTATTCGAACACAATAATGCTCGTGCATTAAACAATCACTACCAACACCTAAACACGCCAATCAAGCACTCACTACGTCTATCAACTTGCGCCTAAGCCCAATAGTTTCAAGGAAAATTCTATGACTTTTTACAACATATCCCAAGAGCTAATGTCGCTTCACATTAGTCAAAATCAATCAGCAGTGCAGCGTTTCCTTGCGTCACACCCATTAGCAGATTGCGCAGAGGCTTTTGTAGCACTTATCGATGACCAACAACTGAATGTACTGGAAGTACGAGATTTATTTCGCTTAATGACCCCTGAATCCCAAATTACATTATTGGAATACCTGCCACTTACTTTACAGACCAACCTTGCGGAATACCTAGATATCACTGAGCTCGTTCAATTAACACAAAACATGGCTCACGATGAACGAGCAGACCTCATCGCAACCTTGTCTATTCCATTACAACAACAAGTTCTCAGTACTATCGAGCACGAGCATCGCGTCGATATCGAGCAACTGACCTCTTACCCGCAAAGCAGTGTTGGCGCCATCATGACATCAGACTTTGCCACCTTAGCGATGAATAGTACCGTTGAAGATGCCATCAAGCAGCTTAAGCATATCGCACGTGACAGCGAAACCATTTATCAAGCGTACGTGGTTGATGCTCAAGAATGCCTACAAGGCACTGTTTCATTACGAGATTTGATTCTCGCCAAACCACTGCAAACCATTTCTGAGATCATGACCCGGGTATGTATTTTTGTGCGTGTCGAAGAAGCTCAACATATCGCATCTCAAGCGATACGAAAATACGACCTACTGGCACTTCCGGTACTAGACATTAACAACCGCTTAATTGGCATTGTCACTTATGACGACGCCATGGACGTTGCCGAAGAACATGTTGACCGTCATATCCACAAAACAGCCGCCGTCAATTACTCAGGAAACTTAAAGGACGCTTCCATTACCCTGATGTACCGAAAAAGAGTGTTTTGGTTGGTACTCTTAGTTTTTGGCAATATTTTTTCAGGAGCAGGTATCGCTCACTTTGAGGACATGATCGAAAGCTATATTGCCTTGGTTTTCTTTTTACCATTACTCATTGATAGCGGCGGTAACGCTGGCTCTCAGTCAGCGACATTAATGGTGCGCGCACTCGCCACTGGTGACATTATCGCTAAAGACTGGGCAAAAATGCTAGGCAAAGAACTGATGATTGCCGCCTTACTAGGGATCACGATGGCCTTAGCGGTTTCTTTTTTAGGGTTTTGGCGCGGTGGGTATGATATCGCGCTCGTCGTTGCGGTAACGATGCAAATCGTCGTACTTGTCGGCTCCGTCGTCGGGATGTCATTACCATTTTTGCTCAACAAAATGAAACTCGATCCCGCTTCCGCCAGTGCGCCTTTGGTCACATCCATTGCTGATGCGTTAGGGGTTCTTATTTACTTTTCCGTCGCATCGTTAATTCTTGATATGCCCGTCAGTATTTAGCCATAATGAAGAGAATATTATGATCATATCTGAATTAACCACTTTTCTTTTGCCGCTTATGGTTGCCTCAGTACTTGGCGCAACTGTTGGTGTCGAACGACAGTGGCATCAACGAATGGCTGGTTTGAGAACCAATGCGCTGGTGTCACTGGGTGCTGCCAGTTTCACTTTGATGTCAACGCTCGAAGTCAATGACGCCAGCCCTACACGTATCGCGGCTCAAGTCGTTTCAGGGATAGGTTTTCTTGGTGCAGGGGTCATCATGAAAGAAGGAGCCAATATCCGCGGGCTCAATACTGCCGCTACGTTATGGTGCTCGGCAGCCATTGGGGTAATGGCTGGTGTGGGGCAAAACACGGGCGCTTTCACAGTTGCACTCATGGTGCTTGCCACCAATACGCTGCTACGCCCACTTGTCTCTGCGATAAACCAACGCCCTAATCTTCATACGCAGCAAGATGAAAGCTGGTGGCGGTATCACGTGGAAGTCATGTGTCATCATCAAGAGGAGCCCTATGTTAGGGCGTTATTATTGCAAGGCGCGTCGGATGGTATTTTACAACTTCAAAAACTCGACAGCGAAAGCATTCAAGGTGAAGAGGTGTCTCAGGTACGTGTGTACTCATCCATTCTTGTTAATAAGAGAACGGATCACAACATCGAAAAGATCGTTGGGCGCTTGAGTTTAGAACCCTCGGTTTCATCGGCTTGTTGGCAGGTATCGGAAGCTTAATTTATTAATATTACACGCTAGGGCATCCCAACTAAAATAGGAGAGTAAACGCAGTGATTCGTTCACTCTCCTATTTACCTCAAATTAAGCCCATTATTAGCCAAGTACAACCGGAGCATGGAGCTTACCGATAACAAATATCAACGTAAAAATGATGCAAGTTAGTGACGTTAAGATAGCGCGAGATTGTCGACTTTGGTGAGGTCTGAAGACCAACATTGCACTGCCCACGTAAGCGATAAAAAGTATGAATTTTTCGGTCAACCAAGGATCAACAAATGGGTATTGTTTAATCGTCAGACACAATAACAAGGCACTGATAAGCATCATAAACGTTAATAGCTGATGCATCGCAAGTGCAAACTTGTTTTCAATGAGGGCCGACGCATTAAAGCCCCACATCGCCCTTAATAAAAAACTAATGAAGCTAAGTAAAACAAGTGCAACATGTGCTTTTAAGATCAGAGAGTACATAACTATCCTTAACACTATTTTTACATTCAAACGTGCGTTTAAGGTATGCAATAGGGGTGAAGAGTTCTTTGATGTAAATCAAATGTTTCTCTTTTGTTTCTCTTCCGGATATTGGTTGCTGTTTTTTTGTTTCACCCACGCACTCAGACAATCGCTATTCGCACTCCGTTCTCTTTTTCTATAACGATACATCGAGCAAATGGCATCACGTTGATACGTTATTTTGCGCAATATTATCCATTCGAATATCAGATATTAAAGTCGCTCACTCTCCCACATCACTCGTATAGGCGAACAGGAAAAGACGATTACTGGAGGCTTTGTCACATTTCTACCAATATAAACTATTCAAAAATCGGGCAAGAAAATAGCGTAGGCACATTGCCGAGAAGAGCAAGTATCCCCTTACCATAAGCATTAGTTTTGCCCCCGGAGAAACGAAATGACAATTAGAACATTGAATCCCTACACCAACCAAATCGAAAAGTCTTTCCCAATTATCGATAACACACAGGTCGAGCAAACACTTGGTCATGCGCATCATGCTCACCTGCAGTGGCAAGGCACATCGTATGCCGAACGAGCGGCGCTACTCATGAAAGTCGCTGATATTCTGGAAGCGAAAAGTGACGAATATGCCAAGCTAATGACGACAGAAATGGGCAAGCTTCATCGTGAAGGCGTTGCGCTTGAGCTTCCTCTCTGCGCACAAATCTGTCGCTACTACGCGACGAATGCGGAACGATTTCTTGCGCCTGAGCCTATCGAAGGTGTGAGCGCTGGCTCCGCGTTTATCGAAAGCCGACCTTTAGGGGTGATCTATGGTGTAATGCCTTGGAACTTCCCTTTTTATCAGGTGATTCGTTTTATCGCCCCTAACATAATGGCGGGCAACAGTGTGGTGTTTAAACACGCCTCCAACGTTCCTCAGTGTGCGCAAGCAATCACACAACTCTTCGAACAAGCTGGGTTTCCTAACCACTTAGTCAATCATCTTTTCATCGCGTCTAGCCAATCAGAGCTAATCATTGCAGACAAACGGGTACAAGGTGTTTCCCTTACAGGCAGTGAAAAAGCCTGGTGCTAATGTCGCAGCTCTAGCGGGTAAACACCTGAAAAAAGTGGTGATGGAACTGGGCGGCAATGACCCATTTATTGTCCTAGCTGATGCCGATATAGATAAAGCGGTAGAACTGGCTGCCATTGCCAAAATGTTCAATTCAGGGCAAGTGTGTATTAGCGCCAAACGCTTTATCGTAGACGATAGTGTCTATGATATTTTCATCGACAAATTCGCTTCCGCACTGGCAAGCTTAAAAGCGGGCGATCCTATGTCTGATGAAACAGGGTATGCGCCATTGGTGAATGTTTCTGAACGTGACCAGCTGCTTTTACAAATACAAACCGCCGTGTCGCAAGGTGCCCAACTCATCGTAGGCGGAGAAGCAGAAGCTTTAGAAGGTGCATGGCTAAAACCAACCATTTTGGCTGGTATCACACCAGAAATGGATGTCTTTGACCAAGAGCTCTTTGGTCCGATTGCCGTGGTGTACCGAGTCAACTCAGAGCAAGAAGCCATTGAACTGGCAAATAATAGCTCTTACGGGCTCAGCTCTGCCGTAATATCACAAGACGCTGGACGAGCGCATCACGTCGCTAATCAATTACATTGCGGCGCATCATTCATTAATACCTTCTCTATGTCAGAGGCTTGTTTGCCATTTGGCGGGATTAAAAATTCTGGCTTCGGTCGAGAGCTAGGGCGTCTTGGCATAGACGAATTCGTCAATAAAAAGCTTGTTCGAACATTATAAGAGATTCATCATCGCCCCTTTCGATTACGGTATATAACGGTGAAGGGGCGATTTTTCTTAAATACTCACTCATTGCGAAAAATAATTCCCTCAACAAGGAAACAATTAGATACTTGCTCATGTATCGTTTATCTCATTGAGTACCAACCCTTGAAGAAAGCACTTTGCCTATCTTTACTGCTGCTAATTACTGGTTGCACGCCTTCTGGTTCATCACAAACTAATCAATCCCAGCCCACGACCAATCCGGTTATGTCTCCCACAGAGAAGCAGGTTATTACTCAGTTGCTCAGCTATGTCGTCAAACAAGGAAAAGCAAAATGGGGTGAAGATGACTTTGTGCAAGCGGGAAAGCACCGCTACGTAAAGTATCTAGATGGTTACCAAACTCGGGCTCATATTGATTTCGATAAAGGCAAGATATACGTCTCGACCATCGCTCAGAGTGACTCGCACAGCAAACTCAAGAAAGCCATCGTACAAACCTTACTTATGCCTGCAGACCCAAAAGATGCCGAGCTATTTAGCGACAAAGCCGCCGCTTTAAAAGGTAAACCGTTTTTACTTAATCAAGTTCTCGATCAAGATGGCAAAGCGATTGAGTGGCAATGGAGAGCAAACCGCTACGCTGATCATTTAATGACGCATCAGCTTAAACGCAAAAGCATAAAACGTGGCACTGCCTATTATGTTGAAATTACCATGGTTAAGAATCATCTAGAGCAGAGGGAATACCAATACGCCTCACTCATTCAAGCTGCGGCAAAACGTTATGGGTTAACTGAAGATCTGATTTACTCCATCATCAAAACAGAGAGTAGTTTTAACCCTTATGCGGTCAGCCATGCTGGCGCGTATGGGTTGATGCAAGTCATCCCTAAAACCGCTGGTGCTGATGTATTTAATTTGGTGAAAAAGAAACCAGGTATTCCAACCAAAGCGTACCTCTTTGATCCTGCCAACAACATCGATACTGGCGCGGCGTATTTTTACATATTGAAAAACCGTTACCTGCGTGAGGTCAAGCACCCAACGTCTCTGCACTTTAGTATGATTTCGGCCTACAACAGCGGTACCGGAGGTGTGCTCGCAACTTTTCATCGCGATAGAAAACAAGCGATGAACAAACTAAATAACCTCGCGCCAAAACAAGTTTATACCGCTTTGACTACGCAACATCCAAAAGATGAAGCGCGGCGATACCTGCAAAAAGTGCTGTATTTTCAAAAGAATTCAACGAAACCACCCTATAAAACGGTCTCCTCATGACCCAAAACAGGAAAAGATTCGTGTAATGATCTTTTCCTTTCTCTTTCAACCATTATTACAACTGTGTAATAGTCATTTTTAAATTAGCGGGATTATCAATATAAACCGTTCCAATACAATAGCGCCATTCCGTTTGTACTGAAGACTTAACCTTTAGCGCAAACCCTATTTTTAGCAACGTCTATCACGATTGCTTGGGCTATTGGAGCACATCATGTCAAAAATCGTAGTCGTCGGCGGCGGTGCAGCTAGCCTTGAATTAGTGACCCGCCTTGGAAGAAGTTTTGGCCGTCGTGGGCAGCATGACATCGTTCTGATCGAACCTGCAAGCCATCACTATTGGAAACCTCGTCTGCACGAAATTGCGGCTGGCACTTTTGATTCCGAGCTCGATGCGGTTAGCTATTTACAACATGGCTATTGTAATCAATATCAAACTATCCAAGCATCAATGAGCCGTCTTGATCGCCAACGAAAAGAAATTGAAGTTCGTGACGCTCAAGGGCAAACCTCAATGGTCAATTACGACTATTTAGTGATTGCGGTCGGTGCCGTCAGTAATGACTTTAAAACCGAAGGCGTGAGTGAGCACTGCTTATTTCTCGACTCTGCGCAGCAAGCACAACAAGCATGGGAGCAAATTAATCCTCTGCTGCGTGCTCAGGGTGAACACCACATCTCTATTGTGGGTGCTGGCGCAACAGGCGTAGAGCTTGCTGCAGAGCTTGCTAAGGTCAATGAAAAGCTTAATCGCTACCGCCACGACGCCAACTTAAAGGTAACGCTTATTGAAGCCTCTGAGCGAATTCTCCCAGCAGGCCCTGCTTGCATGTCTGAGAAAGTTCATAACGCTCTGGTAAAAAACGGTGTAGAAATCAAAACCAACACCCGAGTAAAACGAGCGGAGAGTGGCAAGTTGATCACAGCGAACGGAGAAGTCATTAATGCAAACTTGCAGTTATGGGCAGCAGGTATTAAGTGCGCACCGTGGCTTGCTCAGCTTGATGGACTAGAAACCAATCGCCTCAATCAGTTAAAAGTGAATGCGACCTTAACGACAACAGTAGACGACAGCATTTTTGTCATTGGCGACAGTGCTGAATGTCCACAACCCGACGGCAGCGTTGTACCGCCAAGAGCACAAGCAGCAAATCAAGCCGCTGGGCACTTAGCGACACAGATAAAACGCAGGCTAAAAGGAAAAGAGATGAAACCGTTTGTATTTAATGACGGTGGAATGGTGATTGCGGTTGGGCACAACTATGCCGTGGGTAGCTTGATGAATAACAAACTCATTTTGCGCGGTCGCTTAGTTCGCAACCTATACGACACCATCTTCCGACTTCATCAACGTATTCTCTTTGGTTGGGGTCGAGTCACCGCTCTGGTTGTGCTAAAGCGATTGAAAGGCACACTCAACCCTTTTTACAAAAATAATATTTCATAATTTATTACTCATGAACTAACGAAGAGAAGACACCCACTTCTCCTCTTTCCTTGCTATGTTGGAACAACCATTATGTGGATGACGCTTCGCCAATCTTTACCTCTGCAGCTACTACTCTCTGCTGCGGCCGCTTGGGCTCTCGCAAGCTTACTGCCCTTGCCTAATGAAATTGCTCAGCAAAGTTGGTATCAACTGATTATGCTCGGTAAAACCACCTACCTTGGATTATTAAAAATGGTCGTTGGTATCGTTGTTATGCTGTCCTTATTGCAAGGTATTACCAGCATTGGCTCAACCATGCGCCTAAAGAAAATTGGCCGTTCCACGCTACTGTTCTATAGCTTCACATCGTTCATTGCCGTTAGCTTAGGTCTTGGTGCATCACTCATGCTGCCTGCTTGGCAGCCATTAGCAACCCCCGTTCCACTTAATGACAGTGTGCAACTGATCAATTCAGAAGCCACGACTGGCGGCGCCATTGCAGCAAAGCTAGTAAGCATGGCATTAGTAAACCCTGTCGCGGCGCTTGCTCAAGGGAACTTGCTGGCTATTGTCGTTTTTTCGTTTATGTTGGGCGTGGCGCTGCTGGCCTCTTTACCTGAAAAGCACTCACTATTTGAAACGCTTTCTGGATTGAACAAAGGCATTACTACCATTGTAAGTGCGATTATTCGTTTAGCGCCCGTCGCCGTATTTTCAATCGTGTTTGAATTCACGGTTAATGGCAATAATGCTCTATTTCATCAGCTGGCTTTGTTTGCTTTACTCGTTTTTACCTTAACTGTCGTTCATGGCGCGATCGTACTGCCAAGCATTGCCAAATTCATCACTGGTATTCGCTACCGTCGTTTGTTCCGTGCGATATCCGCGCCTATGGCCATGGCGTTTGCCACGTCATCAAGCTCAGCAACGCTGCCTCTATCCATGCAAACGGCAGAACAGGAGCTGGGTGTTTCTCAAAGTACTAGCAGCATGGTATTGCCTCTCGGTGCGGTAATGAATATGGATGGAACCGCTCTATTTGAAGGGGTGGCGGCTATTTTCTTAGCGCAACTGTTTGGCGTTGATTTAACCACGACTGGCCTAGTGATGATTTTCATTATGGCGATGGTTTCCTCCATTGGTGCACCTGGTATGCCATCAGGGTCCATGTCTGGTATGCAGATGGTATTGCTTGCGGCAGGCATCCCGCTGGAGGCCATTGCGATACTGCTGATCATTGAGCGCCCACTCGACACCTTCAGAACCGCAGTAAACGTTGAAGGCGATTTAATTGCGTCACTTGTCATAGACAAATGGCAGCAAGAGCAACCAGCCTCCATCAAAGTAGCAGGTAAACAGTGCCTAAATTAGTCAACTTATTCCGCTCTATTTCTTATGAATGTCATTTGAAAAATTGATTGTAGGTATCAGCCTACGCTCGTACTTTGACGCTGAGCGATATGAATATCAAGATCCCAATGAGCCCGTGGTACCTAGCGTAAGAATAATATAAGCATGGATTGGAGGTTAGCGAGTACGCAAGAAAACTGACATTCTTGCATACAATTTTCAATCTAATTTTTTTAGCAGCTTATTTTGCAAATATCGCCATTGAGCATGGAAGGTGAAATTTGCAAAATGATCACCTATATTTCATAGCATCAGCACATGGAATTTCTAGCACGCTGATCTATAGTGAAAATTAATGATTAATTTAATCACTGCTTAAAGTCGTGACTGACTCACTGTGATTTCTGGGGAAAACAATGAAAAAAACATCTCTCGTTCTAATTTCATCACTGCTTCTTTCCGCTTCTGTTTTAGCCTCTGAAGGGGCGATCAATAAAGAAGCCATGCAAACTACCACGGGTGGATTTCAAGGCCCAACGGATAACGACACATTAAGTACGGTCGAAGAGGTCATGAATGCGGGCTGGTTAACCGATGGCAATAAAGTCACGCTCGTCGGCCATATTGTTAAATCAATGGGAAATGACGTCTACACCTTCCAAGACAGTACCGGTCAGATGCCAATCGAAATTGAAGCAGACGAATGGGGCGGTCAAACCGTTACACCAAAAGACAAAGTAAAAATCTTTGGTGAAATCGAGAAAAATGACAGCGATGTGGCGGTTGAGGCCGATTCAGTGCAAATTCTGAAATAGCTTCCCATCCCCCTAATAAGTTCTACATGCCATGCTTAGCTCACTATCGCCAAAGCATGGCTTCATTTTCATGCGCACTGTACACCAGCGCTTAGTGGCGCCCTTCTCTACTCTCTACTCTCTACTCTCTACCAGAGTAACAAGCGTAACCGCCGACAAAACAAACAGACTTTGTGAACATCATTAATCCCATCGCGCACAACGTGACCTAGATCACATAAAGACTCTAACCCCAATACGCTTTACATGGATAATGTGCCCCAAGCACCTCCTGCTATTCATACAAGACCTAAAGAGTAACGTCATGAAAGAAATCGCATTCCGCTGGATTGATAAGTATTTGATCAACGTAACGATCAGAGAGAACTTTCTCATTCTTTTTTTCGCGCCAGTTCTTACCATCCTTATCGTTAGTTCAACGCTTATCAGCGCATCAGAAAGTCAGCAACAACAGCTACAACGACAAAACATGAACACGGTAGCGAGCCTCATCGCACAATCTTCGCTCTCAGAAAATGACGTCCGTCGTGTACTTTCAGGCAGTCACATACAAATTGGTCACGATAGTCGCGAGAGCATTCCAGTACCCGGCGCTTCATATAGCCTGACAAGCACTGAGCAACCCAGCTTACTTTCATCACTCACCATCACGCATATCAGCGTAATTTTAGTATCGTGCCTCTTTATCGCACTGAGCCTTTACTACATCATGACTTTTATGGGTGGCGCGCTCTACAATATTTACGATGCCGTTCTTCGCCTTGCTGATGGCGATCTATCCTACCGAATCGGTCATGCGCCCGCGCGTAATGATTTCAACTTAATCGCAAGAACCGTGGATCGCGTCTCTACCCGTGAACAGCAGTTAGTCAAAGCGACGCAAGAAGCCATTGCTCTCGTTCAACAGATTAGCTCCGACCTACGCCAGCGTAGCCAAGCGAACCAACAACTCACTCACGATCAACAAGAACGAATTGACTCCCTAGCCAGCGCAACGGAACAAATGGCAGGCTCTATTCGTGAAGTGGCTAGCCATGCACAAGGCACCTCCAGCCAAACGAACCAAGCAACCAAGGCAACGGCTCAAGGGCTGGAAAACGTCAGCCAAACATTACAGGCAATTAACCAATTAGGCTCAGAAATTAACAGCGCAGCTGAAGCCGTGGCCGAGTTAGACAGTAACACCACACAAATTGACGACGTGGTCACCACCATCAATGCGATTTCTGAGCAAACCAATTTACTGGCACTAAATGCGGCGATTGAAGCGGCACGCGCAGGTGAGCAAGGCCGAGGTTTTGCGGTAGTGGCCGATGAAGTCCGTACCCTAGCAGGCAGAACGCAAACCGCGACCGTCGAAATTAAGAAGATGATTGAGGCGCTGCAAACCAACAGCCAAGGTTTAATGACCGTCATGCACCAAACGGTGAACAACGCTGAGTCCAGCGAGCAACTCATGAGCTCGGTGAACAATGATATCAACCACATCGCAGAGCAAAACCAATACATCTCCGATCGAAGCATTGAAATTGCCGCTGCCGCCGAAGAGCAAGGAGTAGTGGCTGACAATATTGCCTCAGATGTCGAGCAAGTTCGCGCCCAGTCACAACGAGTCGCTGATATGGTGACGCACTCAAACAATGAGATACAACGCTTAAATCAGCAAGCCGACGCGCTTGAAGCGCTCATGACCGGGCTTAAGGTATAGCGGATACGTACTGGTATGACGATGCCAGTACACCATCTTCTCTATTTCACTGAATGGCTTCAGACTCGCATCTATCACTCACTTGAGGTTATAATGCCCGCGCTTTCATCTAGGACATAACTATGATTTCTAAAAACCAATTAAAACTACTTCGTGCATTAGGCCAAAAGAAACAGCGCAAAGCGCATGGTTTGTTTTTAGTCGAGGGTGAAAAAAACGTCCTTGAGCTGGTTGGTGCGCAGCTGACGGTCAAGCAAGTCTTTGCCACCAGCGACTTTCTTAGCGCTAATGAGCAAGCGCTTAGCCGTTTTGATTGTATTGAAGCGTCTTTGGATGAATTGACGAAAGCAAGCAGCTTAGTGACTAACAATGCCGCTGTCGCAATTGTCGAAATACCGAGCCACGATATTCCTGAAGCAAAAGGATTGATGATTGCCTTAGATGGTGTCTCTGATCCCGGTAACCTTGGCACCATTATTCGCGTTGCCGATTGGTATGGCATCAAGCACATTGTTGCCAGCACTGATTGCGCTGACCCCTATAACCCGAAAACCATCCGCGCGACGATGGGCAGTTTTGGCCGTGTTCAGGTTAGCCAAACCGACTTGCCGAGTTACTTAGAACAAGCAAGTATCCCAGTTTATGGGGCGTTTCTGGAAGGTGAAAGTGTCCACAGTACCCAATTTTCTGCGCAAGGCATCTTACTGATGGGCAGTGAATCTCATGGAGTACGTGCGGAAGCTGAAAAACACGTCACTAACAAAATTACCATTCCAGCCTTTGGCGGAGCAGAATCACTCAATGTGGCGATGGCAACGGGGATTATTTTGGATAACCTGCGCCGTCAGCATAACTAATCGTGCTAAAGTGCTCGATTAAGCGCTCATGCTTGAGCGCTTAATAAAAATAAACATATGCAATTCTGCAATATAAGGTGCTGGTACTTTAGCGCGGCATCTCATTGCGAATCCTTCGTATAACTCCTCACTATACGCCATCGCAACATCAAATCGACGTTATCGATCTTACTGGTAAAACTCAACTTGAATGGTATAGTCTGGAGAGCAACTTTTTTTATACGGCAAATGACTCTAACCTTCGCTATATAAAGAGAGCATCACTTTGGATCTGAATCTATTAACCACCTTTCTTGCTGTCTATAAACAACGCTCCATTACTGGCGCTGCAGAGCAATTATCGCTTACTCAACCCGCGATAAGTGCTGCAATTAGACGCTTAGAAACGACAATAGGTAAAGCACTGTTTGTTCGAGAAGGTCGCGGCATTGTCCCGACAAGCACCGCTATTTCACTTGCTAATCGTATCGAAGATCCATTAACCATTATCAATAATGTCGCTCAACAAACCTACGATCTCAAAGTCTACTGCTCTGAAAGCCTCATCCATTTCATTACTGATGTTGACGGTATAAAAATTAGCGAGGCTCCTCTTGAAGATAATGAGTTATTTGATGCATTGATTGCACAAAAGATAGACATTGTTATTGACGTTGTTTCAAGTAAAAAACACGCTCTGATTGAAGAGATGCTCTTTGAAGAAGAAGCCGTCTGCTTAACTCGCCTCGGACACCCTCGCATCCACGATACAATGACAAGTGAACAATTCTACAAAGAACAACATATCGCCCTCAAACTAAAGCGAGGTGATATGAATACTGTTGAATTTTTATCACAAGGCATACATAAAGAGCGAAACATAAAGATAGAAACCAGCTCTATTTCAAGCATGTTATTACTCGCAAGTAACAGTGACTATATTGCCTCGTCAACTCGGTCATTTGCAGAAAAAATGGCCCCAAGGTTAGGATTAGTAGTTCATCCATACCCGCTAGAATTGCGTTCATTCAAATTTCGAATGCTATATCATAAACGCTACGAAAGAGACGTTCATCACAAAGCAATTCGAGAAGTTTTGCTCAACGCCCTTACTTACCGCAAGTAGCGTCATATCGCCTCTATAAGGACACCATTTACCGATAAAGTACTGGTCTTCCCCACAAGGTTACTTATACCTCACCAATACATATTTCGGACACACCTTAAGCGACCTCACTTATACCCCCCTAAAGCACACGTGCTAAATACCACCTCTCAACTCATAAATAATATTGATATATTAACTATATTTACCTCTATATATTGAAATTTTAGTTATGAATAGAATATCCACATCGGAGTGAGGAAGGAACTTCATTCATACATACACTCAACCGATAGGTGGAACTATGAGAACCTTTGCTAAATTATCTGCGGTATCAACGGCATTAATCATAACAACCACAGCCTTTGCTGCTGACCCAATGATGGAATACAACACTAAAAAAACCCAATCTAACATCGACAACCTGCAAACATTCGAATATCACGAAGGCGATACGCTTAATGAATACCTAGAGTCTCAACCAAAAGGCAAACTGTATTCCTCAGAGGAGGAAGTGCTTTCCGTACTCATGGGTGGTGTAAACAATGGTGAGTATCGAAGTAAAACTGACACTGGCTGGAAAGAAGGTTTAATGTTTGAAGGGATTGCTCCATACGGTGATCACATGGTTTCAGGTGCTAACTGGTTCCCGCGTACTGAAGAAGTGCAACCGGATGAAATGCGCGTCACGTTCATGGGTACATCACCAATGATTCGACCAGGACAAGCCAACACCTCCATCTATGTTGAACTTGGTAATGGTTCTAACTTTGTCTTCGATTTAGGTGAAGCATCTATTGCTAACTATGTCGCCGCGGGTGTAGCGCTGAATGAACTTGACCACATATTCATTACTCACTTACACGTAGACCATTACGGGTCATTACCTTATCTGTATCAATTTGGTGGTTGGAATGGTCGCTGGGAAAAGCCGTTAAATATCTACGGACCAAGTGGAGCCTCACCAGAGTACGGTACTCGCCATATGGTTGAAGGCATGCAGCAAATGCTCAACTGGCATACCGACGCCTTTGATGTCTTCCCCGCAGGTAACGACCTCATAGTGCATGAATTTGATTTTCGTGACGATGGTGGCGTCATTTATGACCAAGATAACGTAGAAGTTATTCACTGGCGCCGCAGTCACGCCAAAGATGGAGCGTCGGGGTATCGCTTGAACTGGACACAAGAAGATGGACGAGTTCTGTCCTTTGTATGGACGGGAGACGGCCGCCCTACAGAGCTCGATTTAAAATATGCAAAAGGGGCCGATTTGTTTATCACCGAACTGCAAACCGAAGTCTTTGGCGTATCCTCCATTATACAAGGTGTTCCACCTTTTTTAGCGCGATACACCGTCGATACACATCATACTCCAGCGTATGCCGCGGGCTATGTTGCCAACGAAGTACAACCTCGTTTATTTATGACAACGCACATGACATTTGACCCATATTTAAATGAAGAAACCGTAGCAGAAGTCCGCCATCACTGGAAGGGGCCTTACCACTTTGGGGCACCTGATGGAATCGTCGTTAATATGACGAAAGATAATGCATGGGTTCGTGAAGGTATCTTGCCAGACTTCCCAAATGCGCGTGCGCCACAATTTGATCTTGCCGATGGTTCTGAGTTCCGTATACCAATGCCGAAACAAAGTCGCGCCGATATTCAAGAACAAGAAATTCGTGATTTAGAGCTTGACCCGAAATTGTACTACCCAGAAGGTTATATGCCAGAGCTGTTAACGGAATGGCCCGTTGATCGCGATATCGTTATGCCAGCAGAGCAAGTACCAGAATCGATGAAGCAAGGAATGAATACCAAACAAGAGTACATGGATAGAGTACGTGAACACCATAACTTAGAACGTAAATCAGTGACCCGTCCAACAGAACCCTCAAAAGGGTCAGCGACAGATAAACAATAGGACCACAGGAGCGAAGGGCAGATCGTTCTTCGCTCCTGAAAAGTAAAGCCCCAACAACGCATGCTTTGCATCACTGTACGTAACTGACTTATTTTTGGAGTACTACTATGAAAAAATCAATCTTATCTATCATTATATTGGCGTTTATCTCTGGTTCTGTTTTCGCCAATGGTATTTCTAATGCTCATGACTATCATCCCGGAGCAACGAATAACAAAGAACGCCTTGCCGACATAGACCCAAGCTACCAATTGACGCTACCGTCAGAAAAAGAAGGCTACACCATGTATGACAATGCCTTTATGTCAGATGACGGCACATACTCGACGTATAACAAGCCAAATCCAGCAGATAAAACGCATATTGCCGATAAAGGATCACTCAAAATCACCCATGGCCAAGGTGGGATGATTATGACGGAATACACCACAAAGGGTGGTGAGAACGCTTTCTCTGTGATGTGCGGCTATACCTCTGGCCCCTCTTTTTGGGCTGACAGCAAACCAGCAAATGTTTGCAAGGATGCACAAGCATTAGCCCGTGCACTAGAGGCAAAAGGTGAGTGGGAAATGAAACCGATGGTTTACACCGTAGCACCACCAAAAATCCGGACAAACTAACATTAAGCGCGCTCTGATATACATTTCCTTAGTATTACCACTACAAATTCAAGGTTTCTATTATGAATAGGTTTTTAAAGCCACTTATTATTCTATGCACTCTACTGGCACCTATGGTCGCATCAGCAGAAGGACACAATCACAGTCATAACCATTTCAGCCCTGAACTCGAACGACTGGGCGATGATATCGTCGGTTTAACCGTTTGTTATAGAAATGGCTATTTATCCGATGAAGCGCAAGAACCCGTATTTAACAACCTGATAAACCAGGCTAGCGCAACGGGCGAAGAGCTAGGTATGTTTTACATGGATAAGTTAGGTCCAAAAGCCGAAGCGATTATGAGCGATGACGAGGCTCGGAAACTCTGGGATAACGAGTTCTGCTCTGATTTAACAGCCACATATTTAGACACCGATAAACTGGCCAACAAAAAGACAGACCATCATGACCATCATTCACACAGCCATAGCGAACTTTCCGCCGAAATATTGCAGCAAGATATTGAACGAGGACGGCTTCTAAGCATTCAATAAACGCCTTTTAATACTAAAGTTCCACCTAAATGCGGATGAAGTGTCACGCTCATCCGCATTTTCCCTTTAAGAGTGCCGTTTCAGCAAATGACTAATTCACCAAATTAAAAAACGCAGTGGCTGATTAAGCGACTGCGTTTTTTATGTCTAGAGAGCCAAAAGCATCTATTTCTCTAGCATACCTAACTTGTTTGGTACGCCATTCCACTTATCCGCTTCGTCCATTGCAGGCTTCACTTCGGTAATGTTTGGCCACACTTCTGCTAGCTCTTCATTCAATGCAATAAACACTTGCTGATCTTCAGATAGCTCATCTTCTTGAAAAATCGCCTGAGCATCACATTCTGGAACACAAAGACCACAGTCAATGCAGTCTATTGGGCTGATCACCATAAAGTTCGGGCCTTCATAAAATGCATCGGCCGGGCACACCGCCACACAGTCGGTAAATTTACATTGAATACAATTATCTGTTACGACAAATGCCATGGTCATCAGCTCTTGGTTAGTCAGTCAATCAATAGGCAATACGTACAAAAACCGTTCGCGCCTAATATGGAGGGGCGATGATACGGATTCACGGGTAAAATTCAACATCATGCCAAGCATAAATTTTTCACGCTCGGTATTCCCGCACTGCCCGGTCATTTGAATTAAGTATGACAGACAAACCAACTTCACGTAAAATGCGCGCCATTGTGAGCGTAGAAGCGAATTAGGTTCTACGCTAAGACACCTACTAACACGAGACATCACCATGATACGTTTAACCGAAATTAAACTTCCTCTTGATCACGAGGAAGACGCAATTCTTGCCGCCATCGCGAAAAAGCTAAACATTCCAAGCGAGCAAGTCCTGTCATTCAATATGTTTAAGCGTGGCTATGATGCTCGTAAAAAAAGTAAGATTTTACTGATCTATACGCTCGATGTTGTCGTCGATAATGAAGCGCAACTGCTTGAACAATTTGCCAATGATCCGCACGTGAAAGTGACCCCGGACATGGAATACAAGTTTGTTGCTCAAGCGCCTAGGCAAACTTAACTGAGCGCCCTGTAGTGATTGGTTTTGGTCCTTGTGGCTTGTTTGCTGGCCTTGTACTTGCGCAAATGGGCTTTAACCCAATTATTGTTGAGCGCGGCAAAGAAGTACGCGAGCGCACCAAAGACACCTTTGGTTTTTGGCGTAAACGTACACTGAACCCTGAATCCAACGTGCAATTTGGTGAAGGTGGCGCAGGGACATTCTCCGATGGCAAATTGTATAGCCAAGTGAAAGATCCTAAGCACTATGGCCGCAAGGTGATCGAAGAATTTGTTGCCTCTGGCGCACCAGAAGAAATCCGTTACGTCAGCAAGCCGCACATCGGGACCTTTAAACTGGTCACTATGATTGAAAAAATGCGCGCCAAAATCATTGAACTGGGCGGTGAAATTCGCTTTAGTACTCGCGTTGACGACATTCACATGGAAGACGGTCAAATCACGGGTTTAACCCTTTCTGACGGTGAGCAACTTCACACTCGTCACGTTGTGCTAGCGGTGGGTCACAGTGCTCGTGACACCTTCGAGATGCTGCATGAGCGTGGTGTTTACATGGAAGCGAAACCGTTCTCGGTAGGTTTCCGTATTGAACACAAGCAATCTGTTATTGACGAAGCTCGCTTTGGCAAAAATGCTGGCAACCCAATTTTAGGGGCTGCTGACTACAAATTGGTTCACCACTGTAAAAACGGTCGTACTGTCTATAGTTTCTGTATGTGCCCAGGTGGAACCGTGGTTGCCGCGACATCTGAAGAAGGTCGCGTGGTAACAAACGGTATGAGCCAATACTCTCGTGCCGAGCGTAACGCAAACAGCGCGATCGTAGTGGGTATTTCACCAGAAGAGGACTTCCCTGGTAATCCATTGGCAGGTATTCAATTCCAGCGTGAACTTGAAACAGGCGCGTTCAAGCTAGGCGGAGAGAACTACGATGCTCCAGCACAAAAAATTGGCGACTTCTTGAAAGGTCGCGATCCAAGTGCTCTTGGTGATGTGACTCCATCGTTCACTCCTGGTATTAAGCTGACCGATATCTCTAAAGCACTGCCTGCTTTTGCTATTGAAGCTATTCGTGAAGCCATCCCAGCCTTTGACAAAAAGATCAAAGGTTTTGCTGGTGCAGATGGGCTACTAACAGGTGTAGAGACGCGTACGTCATCTCCTGTTTGTATTAAACGTGGCAAAGACTATCAAAGCGTTAATCTAAAAGGCTTCTACCCAGCGGGTGAAGGCGCGGGTTACGCGGGCGGTATTCTATCCGCTGGCATCGATGGTATTAAGGCGGCTGAGGCTCTTGCGCTGTCGATGGTAGAGCAAGCGAATAACGTGTAAGTTCAAAGAGATAACTAGCTAGATATTAAATCTAGCTAGTTATCCCAACACACCTAATTATTGATGGCTGGCTAAGGGTATTGTTATTACCACTACAATTTGTGTATCAGTCTAAATTCATTACTAGTCAAAATCGCACTTTCTAATGCATCGATACCGATCGCACTATAGCCATAAAAATTCGGCTTCAAATTTTCTCTTACTTGTTCTAGCGCGGTTTCATCACCAAGTTCAAGCAGTTGTGAATCCATCAACGCTTGAAAAAGTTGCCTTTGTTTATCTTTTAATGGTTCTAAATACGCACTATAGCCAGAGATTGAGCTATACAACAGTTGAAAATCTCCGCCACTCCCATGCTCTAAATAGTAACTAAGTGCACGAGAATAATTTACTCGAATTTCTTCAACGGACTCAATCTGATCAAACGGCATTTCGAGTAACTGAGTTCCACCTGCGTGCTCCCCTGTATCAGGAAGAAAAGAACTAAATGGGAAGACTAAATAAGCCACCACTGACTCATTCCTAATAATAGCGGACAGAATAAATCGCCCATCCTCATAGTAGCGAATAACATCCGAGGTTTTAGTATCCTTTATATATATCGGCGCACCAAAAGATTCATCGAGTTTATCTGCCGAAGCTCGAATATACAGGCTATTGAGCTTGTTATGCGATGGGTAGTCAGTGAACTTTGACAGTGAAATTGTGTACATTTTTTCCACAGCATCGATAGTATCATTGACCCCACCTAACGCTATCGCGACAACCGATGCTAACCCGATCATTTTGGTCCAACGATCTCGCACATATTGAGATAACACATCCTTATTTTCCA
This sequence comes from Vibrio sp. GJ43-1, assembly GCF_055808835.1. Taxonomy (NCBI): domain Bacteria; kingdom Pseudomonadati; phylum Pseudomonadota; class Gammaproteobacteria; order Vibrionales; family Vibrionaceae; genus Vibrio; species Vibrio sp. GJ43-1. The sequence goes on from NZ_CM147884.1 coordinate 2,852,560, forward strand.
TTCGACAACCCACTCACTTAATTTGATTCTGCACTGTACAAACTCATTCGAGAAGACACTTTCTTAAGGTAGTTCTTTGTTTCATCGTATGGCAATGAGGCCATTAGGCGTTCATATACTTCGTCAGGAGTCATGCTATTGATCGTCTTAGCTGCTTTGGACAAGCTCATAGAATTATCTTCATTAAATGCCCTAGCAACATTACCAGCCCCGGTGTTATAAGCGGCAATAACACAGTATTCTCTACTTTTCGGGTCTTTTATCTTTGCGAGATAGCGGGTGTTTAGGATGTTTAAGTAAGCAACGCCTGTCTCTATATTCACTGGTGGCTGATATAAGGATTCGCTACTCATTGGTTTATCGATCTTTCGTACTTGCAAGTTCACGTCATGCCCTGCTGTTGATGGGACTATTTGCATGAGACCATAAGCAGGTATATGAGATTTCGCATCGGGACGAAATGCAGATTCACTATGCATAATTGCCATCACTAGCGACGGGTTTATGTCAAAGTTTTCGGACTCAACCAAAGCGATTGGCTGATACTTAACTGCTCTTTTTTTAAGGGAGCTTGATGGCAACTTTACCCGATAGGTAACAACCTTAGATGGAGTTTCAGTCTGCGAAGCTGACTTTGTTAAGACCGCCTCATTCTTTAAGCGTATTTCGCCCTCAAGTGCAGTATCAACCAGCGGAGCATCTGCTTTGGGAGTTTGCTGTACTAATATTTCTTCACTGTATGCGATAGAGGGTGCAGGTAACGCCACCAATTCTAGATCGTCTGCTGAATCGGCCATCGTCGTAGACTTACCTTCAATAGTTGGTGACTTGACCGCGTCCACTGTGGGGGGGATTTTCGCCTAATTGCTGTCTTTTTTGTTGATAAAAGGTAGCAAGGTTCGCGAGTTTCAATTTTGATGCGTCAATAAGCGCTAGCTTCTTTTTATGAGCCCTTTCAAAGATAAACGACTCTGGAATACCCGTCTCGCTCAGAAGTAATCTATCCGCCTGTTTATCAATCTCATTCATTTGACGATATGTTTGGTCAATAATAAACTGCTTTTCGATTGATTCATTTTCTTGGGAAAACTTCTTGTTGCTCTTCATTACAACAGCGTCTGTCGCATCAAAAGGGACATCATTAACTGAATCTGGTAATGATGCTAATAGTTCACTTTCTGTTTCATGCCCCGATACAAGAAGCGAAACTTCTATCGTTTCATCTTCATAATTAATTATCGTTTTCGTGTTATTACCTGTGTATTTAACATCCTTCGTATTATCACTAACCTCACCGACGCCCCACTTTTCAATGAGGTTCCTTTTCTTTTTGCAACTCTTCTTCATAACTATCTCTCCAGCCTTCATACTGGTCCAAGTAACGTTCTACATAAGTATGAAAATCAGATATTGATTGTTCTTTAGTTTCCTTCGTAGTATTGAACTGCGCATCAAATTCGCTGTAGAGTGGCGATGACACAGCGACTGAAGAAAAAGATAATACTAATAGACAGAGCGATATTTTATTTAGGTTCATACAATCCGCACATAAAAAAGGGCTAACAAGTAGCCCTATATGAATTAAAGTTTTAACGAATTAAGCGCTTGATTCAGTTCGTCCTTAGCTTGAACCCTATTAAATTGTTTCCATAGCTTAGAATCCGACGCGGCAGAATCGGCTACTTTTGATACATTCGCATCATACGTTGGCTGATCCATCCCGACTAAAACATATAGACCACCATTAGGGCTGACTTGACTGACGATAATGCGGCTATTAGTTAAGGTCCTCGTAACCACGTTTTTTGTTACGTTTTGAAAAGACTCAACCACCTCTTCTTTCTGTTGCTCATCAGTAACTGAAACAAGCGTGCTCTCAATCGCCTGTTTGAAAAGATTGTTCACCTCAATTTCAAACGAAGTCGCTAAAGTCACGCGGCCATTGTTAAGTGCAACTGTCTTCATTGCCCCAATTCCAGCCGCGCTTTTTTTAGCATAGCCAACAGCACCAATCGCTAGGTCTTGTGGCATAACGTCACAGACCCAACCGGGCGCTTCGATCGTTGGTGCGTCAGGGTAATGACAAACGCCATAATTCTGCGCTCCTTCAACAGTTTTAGTATTTTGACAACCCGCTAATACAGCGCTAGTAAGCGCCAGCAACATTACTTTCTTCATCATTTAGTAACCTAAGTGTTTTTTGCTATTACATTCAAGGTCTAATAAAGAGCATTCCATTTCATGAACTATTTTCGCCGAGTCTCCTTGCTGAACTTTAATCGCAAGCTCTTCGTCAATAGCGACCCATGAGTACTTTTGTTTGATGCCATGGTTAGGAATATCAACTACTTCGCCCTCACCAATGGAAAACGTTTCCACATCACCACCATGCGATTTCATGAGTTTTGAAAAAGCAACTTCAGCGCCTGGTTTAACTCGTTTGTTTTTCCCCATGCCAATTTTAACCATATTCCCAGCTTCACATTGTCGGAGCTCTAAAATAGGTGCACTAGGCGCTAACATCTGCTGCAAAGCAACATTATGTGCAACGGCTTCATTAGCAGCAGCGCTTGCCATACTTGTATATTGGGCGTTGTTTAGAGGACATTTTGAGCTACGTGTTTCTGTTGTAGCATAATCATCGCCAGCCAACTCAATACGCTCTACGAGCTCCATTCCTGGAAGCGTATAAATTTTCGCAATCGCTTTTACATCAACTTCATAGCTACACTTTGGCGGGACATAATGAGACTCACCATCATCATCTTTCCAAGTACGAGCTTCGCTATAAGATTTACTTAAATCCGTCGAAGTGACTTCAGTTAGTACCGCAAAATCTGCGATCGGTACACCTTTTGAATTGTAACGACCACTCTGCTCAGCAAGTTTTATTTCATCTCTGAGCTTATTTGCAATCTTCCTGTCGACAAGTTTAGCGCCAGCCCCTGATATTTGAGCTTCTAACTCATTGCGCAGAACTGTTTTTACCTTGCCACTGCTTGGATCTTTATATTCAAAATCCACAGGCAAGACAATGACTCTCTGATCTTCGGTAGATACTGCAGGGATTTCAGCTGTCTGTATTTCCACTCGTGTATCTGGAGTACAAACTGCGTCGGGACCTGTAGATATACAGCCTGTTAACGCCGTTAATAATGTTGTTGCCACTACTGTTTTTTTAAACATTTGAATAGACACTCCTGTCTTTATTGTTATTACTATTTTTATAATTTTTGTCAGTATTCAAGGCCGAGTGATTGCCAGATACCTTTTTTCATTACTTGATCATTAAAGTGGCGAGTTGCTCCTTTTACAGCCATGTCTTTACCTGTAATAGAGTTACCACTTGATATAATCTCGTTACTAGCCAGTACTTTATTCTTTTTATTGGTAAGGAAAATTTCACTGACGACAGTAACAATGTATGCATCTCCAACAACACTGTTGCTTGTATTTGAACGAATGGTGATAGTATGTGAACTGTTTTTTGACTTTGTCTGTCTGGCCTTGATACCAGTATTTGATATTTGATTTGCTAACAAAAACGCTCGCTTTGCGTCGCTCCTTGAGCTCACTATCCGAATGTCGAGATTATTTTTAATTGCCCTCTGCATCAATGAAAATTTATCCAATGTTTTTAGTTCTATTCTAGCCTCAGAGTTAAGTGTTCTTAGCATTGCATATTCAGCATGAATGCTATTTATTTTTTCATCTATAGCACTATTTTCCAACCACCAAACAAGCGCGTCACTAGTTTTTGCATTGTCAATAATATGGTTGATGCTTTTAAGCTTGGTATCTAGGCTCAATTCTAGCTGAGTAATAAGTGCGGTACGCTCAATTCTAACTTGCGCGTAAGACGCTGACTCACCATGGGATAAATTCGTAAATTCATAGCCACTAATCACTGTTTTTGCTGACTCAATGAATGTTTTTTGATCCACTAAACTACCAAAATACTCATTTCCATTTCTATTTGCTGTTGTATCTCGAGAATAGTAAGTAGAGCTTACCTGTGTCCATAGTTTATTGTTTAAATTCTTTAGTGATGTCGCTTTTGCAGTTTCAATAGTTCTACCAAAACCAACCGCATACAAATATTGATTGGAATCAATATTTGGTTCTAGATACCAGCTTGGAACTGTATTACTTTTACATGAAATTAGTAGAGGAAGAGCTAGAATAGCTAGCACCCATTGTTGAAAGCTCATAATGATAATTGGCCTAAATTAATAGTTACGTATAATTTATTTTCCCAGCAAATATAACTTTATTTAATGTTGTATTCTTTAATTGAAAATCTCGGCTATGACACGAGTCACACTTTTAATATCACAAATTCACATAGTGAATATTACAACCCCACAATCATTAACACGAGGAATGGCACATGATAATAAATACACTTAGATTGACACCTATTAATTCACTGTATCAATAAATGTAGCGAAATATTATAATGTACAGCACCCGATAACAATAAAAGCAATGTATGAGTCATTGCCTTTATTAACTTTTTCGGTATTAGGTACTTAAAACTTCCAAGACACACCAAGGTCAACGCCAACGCCCAAGTCGGCACCGTTATTGAACTTCACTTCTGGAGTGGCAAATAAATCGACATCAAGGTTTTTCACCTAGCTCCCAGCGAAGACCGACAGGTGCATGAATATCAATCGCTTCACTGTGCCAGTTGTAACCTACGCCACCTTCCACAAACCAACTAATGTTGTGCTCTTGGGAAATGGGTTTTTGCAACAGTGCCATACCACCATTCACATAATTGTCTTTGACACCAATAATAAGGGTATTGAACTGAAATGTGACGCCTCGTTTGCTGTCGGCACCTAACTCAAAAGCATGAGCAGTGGTTGCTGTCATTGCAATAAAACCAGTAGCGGCAAGTAGAAGTGATTTCGTCAGTGTGTTTTTCAAAGTATTTTCCTCTCTTAAAACATCCTGTCTGTTTTTATCCTGCAATAATAAATGCACTTGCCCGCTAAGGCGTTCGTTTTACTGTGCGCATTTGATGAGGCAGAGTTTAGAGGAATCGAAAAATTGAACTTACCACTTTGTGCCATGCGGGTATGACAATTCGGGCAAGGTAACGGAGAAGGCTAAATAGCAGTGATGAAATACATAAAGGCCTGCCCTATCTCATGTAGGCAGACCTTTATCGGTGTATTCGAGAAATACAGCTACGATAGAGAAGAGTGGGCTTTTAACTCATCGTGTGATGCCGTAGTGACATACTCACCGTCAAGATAGAAATCAACGCTGTCTTTACCACTCACGCCAAGCAAAACACGTGATTGACCGTTGTCATCGACAAAGTTCATTTGAGTCGTATTGCCATCAAGCATAGATATCTTAACGGGTGCGCTTGTTAGTTTCTTGTCTATCTTATGGTTCACTTTAATATAAGAGTTAGCAGGCATATCAGCCAAAGCTTTCTTCTTACTTAATGGGTTAGTACCGATCCAAAACTCAATTGAGTTGACGACAAATAAGTCTGCCATTGATGTTATTGCGTAAACCGGAGACATCAGCGTATAGAGACCTGCACGAGCATAACGGTTATCAACACCTTTTATGTTCACTTCATGCATAACAAAGCCTGTTGTCGCCATTTGGCCAATACAACCAGAAAGCATGGAAGTCATCACAGCGCTGGCCATCAGCGTCTTAATTTGTTTCATGGTACGTTTTCCTTCTTACCTCCTACCACTAAAAATGGTGGGTAAGTTGAGCTAAATATCATCACTAAAAATAATATGGCTATTATCTTCATCACCCCCAACTATGGAGCGACGCCGGATTATATTGACCGCCTTATAAATGGCAAGTGATTCAACCGCGTAGAATTCACGAAATAATCTTACTGTTTATCGACCAAATGTCCCCTGAAACCACCCCATACGAGAATTCAATATTAATCTCTTTTATTTCAACCAATTAAGCTCACAGTTACCCTTTCCTATTTCACTTCCAAAGCCATAAAGAAAACGGATGACGTTTGCCGTTTATTGCACTAAGCAGGCCAAATCCTACAATACGAAGCTTTTTGCGTATTAAGGAGATCACCGGGAAGCACTTGAACATTGCTCGATTTTTAATCGCAGCAAAAAGTCCTGTTTCGATGCTAACAATGTGTTAGGATGTCCGGCTTTTATGATTCAGCTCACACTTTGCTTGTCAAATAGTGAGAAAACACACATTGCTGGCTATCACAGCGGCACATGAATAGTGAACTTTTAATGCCAAATTCTAATACTGTCGTAGACTCTTCGACAGCTTCTCGCTCAGCGTATGACGCCATTCATCCGCCCGAACGACTGAAACAGCTAGCTGATAAACTGGAAATGAATAATCCAGTATTCTGGATCAGTGGCTCTTTCCTAACGTTATTTGTTTTACTTGCTCTAACCCACCCTGTCGCACTCTCCTCTGTTGTCGATTCTGGCTTTCAATCTGGCCACGAAATACTTTGGTGCCTTCTGGCAAATACTCCTTCTCGCGAATTTTGTTATTGGTCTAGCACTGTGCTTTGGTAAAACAGGTGACGTTAGACTCGGCGCACTGTCTGCACCAGATGTAGAAAACTTCAAATGGATCTCAATCATTCTCTGCACCCTACTTGCAGGTGGCGGCGTATTTTGGGCCGCAGCAGAGCCGATTGCGCACTATGTTTCTGCGCCCCTTTATTTGGCTCAGCAGATCCGTACACCAACGCGATTAATGCGCTATCGCAATCTTTTGTTCACTGGGGATTTCTTGCTTGGGCGGTACTAGGCTGCCTGTCTTCCGTTGTTCTCATGCACCTGCATTACGACAAGGGCTTGCCTCTTAAGCCACGTACGTTGCTCTATCCGTTATTTGGTCAACGTGTTATCACTGGCTGGCTTGGCAACACCGTCGATGCGCTTAGCATTATTGCTGTGGCTGCAGGCACCATTGGACCTATCGGTTTCCTTGGCTTGCAAATCAGCTACGCACTACAAGAACTGTTTGGCATTCCAGATACTTTTGCGACCCAAGCAACGGTAGTGGTGTTTGCGATGGTCTTCTACACCTTATCAGCATTAAGTGGCGTTAATCGCGGCATTCAAATCATCAGCCGCTACAACATTATCCTTGCTGCAGCACTTATTGGCTTTATTCTGATTGCCGGACCAACAAGCTTTATTGTGGATAGTTATGTTCAGGGCCTAGGACAAATGATTGATCAATTTGTTCCTATGGCACTTTATCGTGGCGACCCAGAGTGGCTTGGTTGGTGGACGGTATTCTTTTGGGGCTGGTTTATTGGCTATGGACCAATGATGGCGATCTTTATCGCTCGTATTTCTCGCGGTCGTACTATTCGTCAATTGATCTTGTCTATTAGTATTGCGGCTCCGTTAGTCACTTGTTTCTGGTTCACCATTGTCGGTGGCTCTGGGCTAGCGTTCGAACTGGCGACACCTGGTATCATCAAAGCAGGTTTTGAAGGCTTTAACATGCCGGGCGCACTATTGGCGATTACGCAACAATTGCCATTCCCAACGCTAATTTCAGTCTTGTTCCTAGTGCTGACCACGACATTTATCGTGACAACGGGTGATTCCATGACATACACCATCACTATGGTTATCAGTGGTGATGAAGAACCTAATGCGGTCATTCGTGCCTTTTGGGGTGTGCTGATGGGGGCGGTCGCGATCGTTCTTATCTCAATGGGAAGTGGCGGCATCTCGGCACTGCAATCATTTATCGTGATCACGGCAGTTCCAGCCTCGCTAATCATTGCACCAAGTCTATGGTACGCACCGAAAATAGCCAATCAAATGGCAAAAGCACAAAACCTATAGCTTTGTTTAAGAACCTCAACACCCTGTGTTGAGGTTCTATAATCCTTCATTAACAGCTATATCTCTCTTTCTCTTTGTATTACTTCGTTTTTACTCGTTCTGAGTGTTGCTGTTCTCCATGACTAAATAGCTTCGAAAACCACGATTACAATCACCCCCATCAATCTTACCACCCAAGAGATTGGCACTGCGAATATCTTGCTATATAACACTATCGTATTAATAAATAACACGCATATTGACTATTCACACAAGTGAATATGAATGACATAATTTTCCAGGAAAAATAAGAGTGGAACAAAGATCACGACCTCTTACTCTTTATCAGTAAGAGCAAAGTGACAAAAATTACTATTTCTCAGGATGATTGACATGTGTGAACACAATGAATACTTGGTCAGGGTACGTCGGACAACGTGGCAGCGACGAATAAAGCGAATTAAGGAGTTATATCGCTGCAGGGTTTGTAGGAGAGCTTTAATCATTAAATAGTATTTACATTGTTCCCTCTACGCAGCCTATGCGTAGAGGGAACAATGTTACATGCCTAGCTTAAATAACAATTGCGGCCTTACCTAACGCTTAGTCTTAAACTGCTTCGCGCTGCCTTTTTTGTTGGTGCGGCGGTTCGCTTGTTTGTCTCTTTTCGGACGTTTACTTTCTGTAGAAGCTAGCTTATCTGTCACTGGAAATTCGGCAAGTTGTTGCAATGGTAGTGAGCGCTCTGTCAGTGTTCTAATGGCGTCCAAGTATCCTGTTTCACCATGACAAACCAGAGAAATTGCCAAGCCAGATTGGCTAAGCACGCGCCGTTCGACCGACACGATGAACATACACTGACGCATCTGCAGGTAGCTCATAGTTGATGACGACTGGCAGCTGTTCAACATGTACGCCGCGAGCGAGTAAATCGGTGGCAATAAGCACTTGCACCTTGCTCTCTTTAAACGCCTGTAACGTCTGCTCTCTTTCTACTTGATCTTTATTACCATGTAACGCGGCCGTCTTAAAGCCGAGCCTTAGATAGCTTTTTACACAAAGCATCGGCATTATCTCGCGCGCCGATAAACACGAGAACTTGCTGCCACTGATTGTCTTTAATTTGTTGAATCAAGACATTGGCCTTGTTGCCTTTATTTACTAGGTATAAGGATTCTTGAACGTCAGTGACTACGCTGTTGGTCACATGGCTTTGTACGCGAGCTGGCTCATTGAGTAGCAACGCCACTTTTTGTTCCAATGCATCGGGCAACGTCGCCGAGAACATCATCGTTTGACGCTGACTTGGCAAAGCAAGCAAAATGCTCTGTACATCCGACCAAAATCCCATATCAAGCAAACGGTCTACTTCATCCAACACGACATGCTTGATATCGCCTAGCCGGATCGCTTGTTGATTAATCAAGTCAAGTAAGCGTCCAGGAGTGGCAATGATCATGGTCGGGTGTTGCTCTAACTGGTACTTTTGGGCATCAATATCCACACCACCACACAGTACGATTGACGACTGAGATAGGCTTTTCGCCAGCGGCGCCAAAGCATCATTCACCTGCATCGCCAACTCACGTGTCGGTACAAGAACCACTGCTCCACTGACGTTTTGATGGCTGTCAGCGCCCTCTTCACCCGTCGCTGCCCTTTCTCTGTACAATTGTTCGATTAATGCTAAACCATAAGCCATGGTTTTACCGCTGCCTGTCTGAGCAATCGCTAACACATCTTTACCCAATAATGCCTGCGGCCATGTTAACGATTGAATTTTAGTCGGCGACGGGTACATCTTTGCAATAGCGGTAGCCAATTTGGAATTAAAGTTGAAGGTTTTAAAAGGCATAATCAAGTTCATCGTACAAGAAAAGTGAGTAAGTACTCTCGGTGTTGCGGCTGGTGGTCTACAGCAACCACTATGAGTGGTAAATGAGCGAATATCAGTGAGAACTGAGAGGAATAGGTAAGCTGGCATGGCAGCAAAAGACATTGCATCTTTTGCTGCTTAACTGACTTAACTTACAAGCTTAATCTTGGTATTCGCTTTTGTCTTCAGGACGTAACTGGCGTTGAATCGCCATTAAGAAGTTACGCAAAATCTGATCTTTACATTCACGATAGTGCTTATTGTCTGGCTTACGGAAAAACGCACTCAATTCGTGCTTACTTAGATTAAAATCTACCGATTGTAGGGCATCTAAGATATCTTCCGCTTTCATATTTAGCGCGATTCTAAGCTTCATGAAAATCATGTTATTGGTTAGGCGCTTTTCAGGCTCAGGTTGTGCCCCTTCGCGCTTACCGCGTTTAATATTGATTAAGCCATTCAAGAAAATCGCTAAGTCTGTATCGCTTGCTGACTTATAGTTATCATCGCTGTCTTTTTTAACCAATTCGACACTTGTTCACGTGTCACTTTGTGCTCTGCCGCTGCAAACACGTCAATCATTTCTGCGTCTTTAAAGTCAAAGGTATAGCGAATACGGCGTAAAATATCGTTATTAGTCAAAATAAATTCCAAACAAGAAAGTAATCAGCATGGTCAGTAACACAGGGTGTGTAGCCGTATGTACCACTGACCTTGAAAGTCGAGCGCGAAGCCTAACACAACCGTGTTTGACTACCTACCTATTTAAGCACTGATTCGACGATGAAGCCATGTCTGAGAACGAATTATTCAGACACACCTTGGTGTCACTCGGTAAACATACACACACTCACCGATGAGCGATGCTTTACACACTGAATGGCTTCCGTTTAACCGCTGACTAGGCTACAACGTGAACCGCGCAACTAAGTGCTCAAGTTCGTTCACTTTCTTGTTGAGCTCGTCTACCTGCTTAGCACTGGAATGGGCTCGTTCTAATGTACGATCTGAGATATCACTAATCGAGGAAATATCCGATGCTATTTCCTTTGTCACTGCTGTTTGCTCTTCTGCTGCGGTCGCAATGGCGTTAATCATATTCTGGACATTGCCCGCACCTGAGACTATCTCTTCAAGTGCACCAATTGCCCCTTCACTTTGCTTTACTCCCAACTCAACCAGCTGACAATTATCAACCGTAAGCGAGACCGCCTGTTCAGTTCCTGATTGAATTGACTGGATTAACGTTGCCACTTCTTGCGTCGCACGTGTCGTGCGCTCTGCCAGGGCTCGAACTTCATCCGCAACGACAGCAAAACCACGGCCTAATTCACCCGCTCTTGCCGCTTCAATAGCCGCATTCAGTGCCAATAAATTGGTTTGTTCGGCGATCTCTTGTATCACCTTAATCACGCTTCCAATTTGTTGACCATGTTCACCGAGGGTACTCATTTGAGATGACATCTCTTGCATTTGGATAGACACTTGCTGAACACTCTCGACCATTCCGGAAATAACTTCGCGCCCTTCTACCGCACACGACTCTGAACGCTGCGCTTCACTATAGGTCTGGTTACCTTGCTGGGCGACTTCAGAAATCGTTAAGCTAAGCTCCTCTGACGCAGTCGCTATCAATGTCGCTTTGTCAGACTGCGATGATGCCCCAACAACCATCTGCTCACTAATCGCACTTAGTTCATAGGTTGCTTCTTTGACATTCGCACTGACAGAGTGGATCGAACATATTAAGTCAGCCAGCGACTGCTGCATTTGATTAATAGATTGCGCGAGAGTCGACAGTTCATCACTGGCGTCATCTTTCACTTTCGCATTCGATAAATCACCATTAGCGATACGACGAGCAATATCGTTTAATACCGAAACACGACGAACAATAGAGTTAGACAGTAAATAAGCAACTACGATGGAGCCTACCACTACGGATATTGCTGAAATAATGATGGTCAAAAAGATCACATTGAACGAATCGACTAGACCATTTAAGGATTGATAAGTATCTTTTTTCTGAAGCAGAAGCCTCATCAAGCGCCTTTTCTAGCGGGACTAAATACTGCTGAAATAGCTGTTTGGTAATATCAAAATTGACTGAGATACGTTCTTCAGAAACAGACGTCATAACTTGTGCTTCAAAGTTATCGGTATAACGTTGCAGCAGCGTCAAACCTTCTTTCAGCATCAAGCTATCGGCCCGGTTGCTCGCTTCTAAGCGTCGCAACTCCGTAAACGCGGCATGGGCACTGGCTAGGTTCTCCTGATAGGCGTGGGCAGCCTGAGCGTCACCCATTATCACTTCAAGTGAACTACGATAGACGTCGCCAATCTCATCAATCAAAATAAGATACTGCTCAAGCTCAGGGACATCATCACTACTCGCTTCTATCGCAACTTGCTCTGAAGCGGTCACTTCAAACCAAATAATGCTTAACCCAGAACACATAATTGCGAATACTGCAAAAAAACCGCCGTACAACTTATTCTTAACTGACCACTTCACGCTAACTACCTATCAATAGACTTATTTTTCTTCGAGAATTATAAGGCTAATTTGATATAATCACTAGGTAAAGTCGCTCACTATGGGAAACAGTTAACACGTCTCCCCTCATCGTGAGAACACTCGTATCCCATTGAAAATCATATGCTACCGCCAATAAGTGCAGTCATTTTCAGAACAACGAGCAAAGGTAAAACCTACTAGCATTAAGGTCTATTTGCCAATATTAAGGTTTATTTGCCAATACTAAGACGTTACCTACCAATATTTCTGTCGACTTTTAAAACTGGCCGCTGTTTTATTACGCAAGCCTTTTTGCGCTTGTTTGAAGTTTTGGCCCAGCATAATTCGAATCTGGCTATACGTTTCATAGGCAAGTAACTTCCATGCAGGGGCGGTCCAATAGCGAGTATAGATGTGCTTGATTGCAGCGGTAACGTCTGGTGACTTAAGAGCGAGCTCTTGGCATAAGTCATCGGCGGCCTGCATCGGTGTATCATGGATTTCGGTGATCAATCCCAACTCCAAGGCACGCGCCGCATCAAGTTGTGTCGCGCACATGGAAATTCGCATCGCTTGATCTTTTGCCATCACCTCTCTAAGTCCAAGGGAACCTGCCATATCGGATGTTAAGCCCATTTTTGATTCCATAATAGATAGATTAGCGTTCGGTGAACAGATTCGAAAGTCAGCGCCCAACGCTATTTGCAAACCCGCTCCCCAGCAGTAACCTTCAATGACAGCAATAACAGGTATCGATAGCGCTCGCCAATTAGCACTAACTTGCTGAGCTCGATTAGCACTTCCTGGCCACACTTTAACAAGCAGTTGGGCGGCAAACCGTTTATTGGCCATCATGGCACTAAAATCTAAACCAGAGCTAAAATTATCGCCATTACCCGTCAGAATGACCGCTCGAAGCTGACGATCTCGCTTTAAGCGACGACTGATATCAATCAATTCATCAAACATAACCATATCGACACCATTGAGCTTATCTGGGCGATTCAGCGCTACTGTGATGACATTATCCCACCTAACAACCTCAATATTTCGATAGTTATATTCATTGCTAGAATCATGAATAGATTCAGATTTCATACTCCACCTTCTCTGCGTGCGGTTGACTGGCTGAATTGAATTCTAAACAGGCTGCCATTACCGCGGACTTTAGATGTGTTAACGCGTAGTCACACATGACGCGGCTTTATTAGACAATAAAAAGCCGATGAAGAAAGTGTAGACACTCACCGACAACGCATTAGTGTATTTACTCGAACTGAGACATTAAGCAGAACACTCACCGCTAATACCCCTTTGTCATTTTGTGACTCCCTCGCTTAATAATAAGTCAAGTAAACTGCGATTCTTTGCACTGTATCCAATTAATATGATTATCAACTTGTGTTATTCGCGGGAGTTGTTTGAATGGGCGGGTAGTAATGGATAAAAGGGAACGCTATCCAATGTCAAATGACTCTAGCAATAAAGATATTAATCACTCACACCCTCTTTGGTTATCGGCTCTATTCGCCGTTTTTACTTTTGTACTGCTTTATTCGGTATTACCTAGCTACGCTGGCTTAGATAGCCCAGCAGGCTCTGCTTTACTATCAACTATGAGTGAATGGGCCGCGCCTATCGCAACGTTGTGGTTACTTCCACACGTTAAGGGAGGCTTTCATCTGCGCGATAACGTTCAAAAAGAATCTAACTTAAAAAAGCAATTAACGTGGAATAACCGTAACATCACAATGATTCCATAATTTATGCATTAGGTTTATTATCTATTTAACAACAAGTTACAAGTCAATACCGAATCACGACTAAAAATGTGATCAAGTTCAACTTGATCCATGAATATGGCGGTGGTAGTGTGGTCAGCGATGACGAAAACATGACCACAAGGAGCGTGCTTTGCCGAATATTCAAGTGAGTCGTTGGCTAGTTGAATCTTGCCCTAAAGTCTTAGAGCAAAAGATCATCTCAGCTGTCGCCTACCGAGAAATGAAGGATCTCATTTCTGATATGGAATTATGTCAGATATTCGGAGAAACCGTTTGGAAGAGCGGTGACAACTACCACACACATGCGGTCTCATTGCACATCAATGAAGAAGAAAAGCGTTGTCGAGTCATTCCTAGACTATCTATCGCTTAATTCAATAAAAAAAGGTCTACCTCACGGTAGACCTTTTTTATTATTCATATTTCGCACTAAACAGCGACGTAAGTGTACGCTTACTTTAAACCATTATTCTGATAAATTGATTCCAGCGTTTCGTCTTTTCGCTTCCAAAGCGCGTTCAGCCAGTGATGAAAACGACGTTTAAACGCTTTGTCTTTAAAGTAATCCCCATTTAGATTTTCATCCATAGGGTAGACCTCTATCTTAACCACCACTTTAGTTAATCTACCTTTAAGCAAATCTTCAAACGGGCTTTCACGGTTTTCTGGGTAAGCCAAGGTAATATCAACAACCCCATCTAACAATTGATTCATCGCGTTCAAAGTAAAGGCGACACCACCTGTTTTCGGTTTGAGTAGATGACGATAAGGCGTTTTACCTGTTTGAACCTTTTCAGGGCTATAGCGCGTGCCTTCAACAAAACTGATCATCGTGGTTGGTACATGCTGAAATTTTTTACACGCCTTTTTTATCGCATTAAAGTCATCATTACGACGCTCTGGGTGCTTAACAAGGTAAGCTTGGGAATGACGTTTCATAAACGGCATGTCTAGCCCCCAGCACGCTAAACCAACAAAAGGGACGTACAACAAGCTTTGCTTTAGTAGAAATTTGCACATTGGCATTCTGTCTTTCATTACCGAGCTGATAATCACAATATCGGTCCAGCTCAAGTGGTTTGAAAGTAACATATACCATTGCTCAGGGGTGAGCTCCTCTCCCCCTTCTATCTGCCAATCGATGTTGTTGTTTACGTTTAACAGCCAGAGGTTAACGGTTGCCCATACCCACATTTGCTTATTTGCCAAACTCGTCATGGTCTTTTGCACTGGATGAAGTGGCAAAATCAGTTTGATAATAGAAAGTGTTGAAACCACGACTGCGGTGACCGCCGTGTTCAATATGACGAGAAGTGAGTTGATCAATAAACGCAGATTACTAAGCATACATCTTGTTACGAGTTCAAAAAGGGAGGCTAATAATAACAATTTTTTCAGCTCAGTATAGTAAAGCTTTGTCCCTACCCGGCAATAAATCGAGAAAATCACCCTATGAGTGCATAGGGCAAAAACTCTAACGCTTACTTTCGCTTTACGCTAGCCAACCAGAGAAATGACCGACTAAGTACAGACATAGCCCTGCCATCACACCAGCAACGATATCGTCAATCATAATACCTAAGCCGCCATGAACGCGTTTATCTAGCCATCCGATAGGCCATGGTTTCACCATATCGAAAAATCGAAATAACACAAAACCCGTAATTAGCCACTTCCATTCATCCGCTGGAATATTCAATGCAGGCACGAGCATCATGGTAATCCAAAAACCTGAGAATTCATCCCAGACAATAGAACCATGATCATGAACTCCCATATCATCAGACGTGACCTGACAAATTTTCACGCCTATAAAGCACGACGCCACAACCAATACAACATATAGGCTAAACGGTAGTTGCACCAACAGAAGATACAATGGAATGGCCGCTAGTGTCCCCATCGTGCCGGGAATGATTGGAGACAAGCCACTACCAAATCCTGTCGCCAGCAGGTGCCATGGGTTTTTTAACGAGATCAGGCTCAATGGGTTGGTCATACGGTTACCTTAAAGTGGTCAAAGCCACTTACGTTCCAGTCTAAAGGGATATTATTGCGATGCAGTTCTAAGTCACGAGTGCCTGTTATTCTGCCTATACAGCGAAAAGGCGTGTTCGAAAGCGCAACCTCTAGTTGCCCGCGGTTCGTTTCCGGAACAGTAAAGCACAGTTCATATTCTTCACCGCTAGTCAGGGCGTAGTACTGTCTCTCATCCTCTTGCTGCAAAAATGCCGTCAATGCTTAGGTGAGATAGGTAGCTCTGCGACATCAATTCGCGCCCCTACGTCAGAGCGAGCAAGAATATGTCCGAGATCGGAGACAAGCCCGTCTGAAATATCGATAGCAGAAGAGGCAATGTCTCTTAGTGCCATACCACTTAACACTCTAGGAGTAGAGATAAAATGTTGCTCTACCAGATGCTCATTAAGCGCTACATCGTCGCTCATACGCTGCTGTAAAATAACATCTAACCCGGCCTTAGCATCACCTAACGTCCCCGTTACGTAAATCCAGTCACCTACTTTTGCACCACTGCGAGTGAGTCCCTTACCTTCGGGCAACGTTCCCTGAACGGTCAACGTAATCGACAATGGACCTTTTGTCGTATCGCCACCAATTAATTGTATGCCGTAATAATCAGCCAGTTTGAAAAAGGTTGTGGTAAACACTTCGAGCCATGCATCATCAACGTTAGGAAGCGCGATCCCCATGGATACCCATGCAGGAGAGGCTCCCATGGCAGCAAGGTCGCTAATATTTGACGCTAACGCCTTATGAGCAATATGAGCAGGGTTTGCATCTGCGAGAAAGTGAGTGCCAGACACTAGCATGTCTGTGCTAATAGCAATGTGGCTATTCTGTGCGGGAGCCACAATAGCGCAATCATCACCTTGGGCTAGGATTACATCTTTACGCTGTTGCTGCTGATGAGCAAAGTATTTGTCAATTAAGCTAAATTCACCGGACATATGGGTAATAGACTCTAGAATTAGGTGTTCAGAGTATATAAAAAAGGCCAGCATAATGCTGACCTTTTTAGGATAAGACGAACGTTAATTGTTACTTTTTACGTACGCTTGGCGCGGCTTTATCAAGCACACCGTTAACGAACTTGTGGCTATCTTCTGCTGCAAATACTTTTGCTAGCTCAATAGCTTCATTGATAACAACTTTGTAAGGAACGTCTTCACGGCTTGTCATTTCGTACATAGCTAGACGAAGCAACGCCAGTTCCATCATATCGAGATCTTGCATTGGGCGAGATACGAATGGACGCAGTTTGCTGTCTAATTCTGTGTGATTCAACGCGACACCCGTGAGCAAATCACGGAAATACACAACGTCAGTCTCTGGTGCGCTTAACGCTGGCTCTGCGGCATGATGTTCTTCTTCATCATACTTACCACCTGACAAGAATTGTTCTTCTACATTGGCAACATTTTCTTTAGTAATTTGCCAAGAATAAATTGCTTGCAGAGCAAATTGACGTGCATTACGACGTGCGGCTGGTTTCACACTGGCCCCCATTAGGAATCGATTTCAGAAAGAACGTTGATCATCTCTAGCGCGCTTAGTGCAGCCTCTGCACCTTTATTACCAGCCTTGGTTCCGGCGCGCTCAATAGCTTGATCGATAGTATCAACAGTCAAAACACCAAATGCGACTGGTAGGCTGTATTCCAGTGACACTTGAGCAAGACCTTTATTACACTCACTACAAACATAGTCAAAATGTGGCGTTCCGCCACGAATCACTGTACCTAGTGATACGATAGCGTCAAACTTGCCTGTTTTAGCAACGCGTTGAGCTACCAATGGCAGTTCAACCGCACCAGGACAACGAACAACAGTAATGTTGTCTTCGCTAACCTGACCATGACGTTTCAAAGTATCGATAGCACCAGACAATAGGCTTTCATTAATAAAGCTATTAAAACGAGCAATAACAATCGCAATTTTTGCGTTTGGTGCAGGGAAGCCACCCTCGATAACTTTCATATACTTTCCTTATAAACTATGTTCATCTCGCGAGAATCGCCGGATTCTAGCACAACTCAATTATCAATATCTAGCTCAAACTTCCTCACACCTAAATCATTTAAGGCTTGAAGAAGCTTGAATCTATGTGTTAAACGCGGTTTGTTCCGTTTTCATTGGATAAAAACGTTAGCGCCTATTTAGTTACGTACTCAGTCACCGTTAAACCAAAGCCGCCAAGTGCGTGGTATTTTTTATCGGCCGATGACAGCAATCGCATTTCATGTACACCAAGATCAGCCAAGATTTGCGAACCGACTCCCACACGACGTGAGGTGCCTTGTTTTTTCGCCATGGTTGGTGCTTGGCCGCTGTCTTGCTGCTCAAAGACTTTGATCTTGTGAACGATAGATTCCGTTGTTTCTTCATTACCTAGCAAGACTAAAACGCCGCCCTCGCTACCAATACGCTGCATGGCCTTGTCCAAAGTCCAGCTACGTTCAGAGTTTCGATCTGAGCGAAGAATATCAGTGAAGGTATCTTGTAAGTGAACACGCACTAGCGGGGTTTGTGCGGTCAAATCACCACTGCACATCGCATAGTGAATTTGGTTATCAATGGTATCGCGGTAAGTCACGAGCTCAAACTCACCAAACTCAGTAGGAAGGTGACAAGCTGCCACTCGCTCAATCGTCGTTTCGTTATTATTACGATACTCAATTAAATCCGCAATGGTGCCCAATTTCAGATCATGCTTCTCTGCAAAGATTTCTAAATCAGGGCGACGAGCCATACTTCCGTCGTCGTTAAGAATTTCAACAATCACTGACGCAGGTTCAAAACCCGCTAACTTTGCCAAATCACAACCCGCTTCAGTGTGCCCTGCACGGGTTAATACCCCACCATCTTGCGCGGCAAGTGGGAAGATATGCCCCGGCTGAACCAGATCGGCAGCCTTCGCCCCTTTCGCTACGGCCGCTTGAACCGTGCGCGCACGATCTGCAGCTGAAATACTCGGTGGTCACGCCCTCTGCGGCTTCGATAGAAACGGTAAAATTCGTCGTGTATTGGGCGTTGTTATCTTGCACCATTGGCGGTAAGCCAAGTAGCTCACAGCGCTCTTTGGTCATGGTCAAACAAATCAAGCCGCGACCATGTGTTGCCATGAAGTTGATCGCTTCTGGCGTGACATGTTCCGCAGCCATGATGATATCACCTTCATTTTCACGATCTTCGTCATCCATCAAGATGACCATTTTACCTAATCGAATATCTTCTATAATGGCTTGGGGCGTACTAATTGGCATATCACATTCCTGTTATTCATTTTGTTTGGTTGCAGCGTTTGCCATATTGCTCAACGTTTGCTGTTTCACTAAGCGTTATACCGCTCTAAACGGTCATTGTTTCGCTATGCGATGCTGTCTCTCTAAACATGGTCTTATCACTAAACTAAGCGAAACCATTTTGTTGCAAAAATTCCATTGAGATGCGTGACTCTGGTTCGCTCTGCGTGTGGCTTTGCAGTAGGCGCTCCATATAGCGAGCCATGACATCCACTTCTAAATTCACTTTGCGCCCGACTTGAAAGCGATCAATGGTCGTTTCTTCAGTTGTATGCGGCACAATGGTGAGTTTAAAGGCATTTTTTCGTAATCCATTGACGGTCAAGCTAATACCATCAACAGTAATCGATCCTTTTTCTGCGACATACTTATTAAGTTCTTGAGGCATCTGAACCCAGAACTCGATGGCTCGTCCCACATGCTGGCGATCAATAATCTCGCCAACGCCATCGACGTGTCCAGAAACAATGTGCCCACCAAAGCGCGTCGTTGGCAGCATTGCTTTTTCCAAGTTTACCTTTTCACCCACCTGGTAATGCGCAAAGCCTGTTTTATTTAACGTTTCAACCGACAGATCCGCAGTATATGTGGTGGCCGTATGTGCCGTTACGGTTAAACAAACGCCATTGGTGGCAATACTGTCGCCCAACTTCACGTCACCCATGTCAAGCTTCCCCGCATCAACATGAATACTAATATCTTCTCCACGAGGAGTGATGGCTTTTAATGTGCCAATTGCTTCAATAATACCTGTAAACATCTGTCTCTATTTCTATTTTGTTGGGGACGCGACGATTAATGTCGCCATGTATAACGTATTCATAAAGAATATCGATTTATCAACTGTGTCGCGACTTAGGTGTGGCTACAATGCGTATATCTTGCCCCACCATTCTTACGTCTTTAATCACCAAATCGATGGTGTCTTGCATAGATTGCAGACCTAAAGCGCCGATCAAACCGCGACCATCCGCACCCATAAGTTTAGGCGCTAAATACACGATCAGCTCATCAACCAATTGTTTTTGGATTAACGCGCCAGCTAATGTTGCGCCCGCCTCAACCCATACATGATTAATTTGCTGTTCTGATGCCAATGTGGTCAGAGCCTCTTCGAGGCAAAGCTGCCCCTGATCATCCAGCGATATATTTATATCACTATCCGATTGAGCGATGCGAAGCACAGCACCGTCACTTTGATAAAGCGCTAAATCAGGGGTTAAGTGATGTTGCCTATCTAAAATAGCTCGAATAGGTTGACGCAGCTGCTCCGAAGTTATCGTATCTGTCACCTGACTTGGCAGTTCGTGCCAACGTACATTCAGTGATGCGTTATCCTCTATCACGGTTTTACTCGTCGAGAGGGTTGCACCAGCTTGCGCTCGATAGGCCTGAACATCTCGCCTTGCGCAAGGTCCCGTAATCCACTGGCTCTGGCCATTTTCTAGCGCGGTTTGTCCATCAAGGCTTGCCGCCATTTTAAGCTGAACAAACGGTAATCCCGTTTCCATTTTCTTCAAGAAACCTGGATTTAATGCGCGTGCATCCGCCTCTAACAAGCCTACTTGAACCTCAATCCCGGCTTCACGCAACATGCTAAATCCCCGCCCCGCGACTTGCGGATTGGGATCCGACATCGCGCAAATCACTTTCGCGACACCAGCTTTAATCAACCCTTCCGCACACGGAGGCGTTCTTCCATAATGTGAACATGGCTCAAGAGTCACATAAGCCGTGGCACCCAAAGAATGCTGACCTGCCATTCTAAGCGCGTGCACTTCAGCATGGGGCTCACCTGCTTTTTGGTGATACCCTTCACCGACAATCTGCCCATTGAGTGTGAGCACACAACCAACATTAGGGTTTGGAGCCGTTGTAAAGCGACCTTTGTACGCCAGCGCTATTGCTCGACTCATCATCTGATGATCAATAGCACTAAATCCAGCATCACTTGTGTTGGACTGCTTCATACAAGGTGTTCCTTTTGTATCGATTAATCTTCTAGTCGAGCGATTTCTTCGCCAAACTCTCGAATATCTTCAAAGCTGCGATAAACCGATGCAAATCGGATATAAGCCACTTTATCGAGTTCCTTTAGCTGGGTCATCACCAAGTTACCTATCATATCACTTGGAACTTCGCGCTCATAGGTCGCTCGAAGCTGCGATTCTATATGGCTAATTGCCAGTTCGATGGCGTCGGCGCTAACCGGACGTTTTTCTAACGCACGCTGAATCCCACCCACCATTTTATCTTTATTAAATGGCTCACGGTTACCGTTTGACTTAATCACTTTCGGCATCACAAGTTCTGCGGTTTCAAAGGTAGTAAACCGTTCACTGCACGCCAAGCACTGTCGTCTACGGCGAACCTGATGACCATCCGCTACCAATCTTGAGTCGATGACTTTTGTATCATTTTCTGAGCAAAAGGGACAATGCATAACACCTCCTAGGATTGAAGTGACCATTTATGTGGGTCGAAGAGACAGTCTATCGAAATTCAACCCATTAAGAAATCTACTATTTCCGCTTCTCAGCTTGATTACTTCACGTAATCCTGAATCGCTTCACATTCTTGCCAACCAAATTCATTAATCAGGTCGATCCATGTATCATCAAAACGAGCGTTGATCACAATTTCAGTCTCTAGGATTGGGTGTGTAAACTTCAACGACGACGCGTGAAGCATCAATCGGCGAGCAGAAAAGTGATCACGAAACAAACGATTATGTTTACCATCACCATGCGTTGTGTCGCCAATAATGGGATGGCTAAGATGGTGCATATGCCTTCTTAGCTGATGCTTACGCCCGGTTTCTGGCTTCATTTCAACTAAGCCATAGCGGCTTGTTGGGAATCGTCCTGTCGAGTAAGGCACTTCGACTTGGGCTAGCGGTTCGTAAACCGTCACCGCGGGTTGCGCTTCTTTTTCTTGCGTCGCAAACTTGTCCGCGATTTTGTCCAATTCAAGCTTGAGCGCGTAATCAAGGCGATCACCCTCTTCTATCCACCCTCGTACAATCGCGTGATAGGTCTTTTCCATTTTGTGTTCGGCAAACATTGGCATCGCTTTCGAGGCTACATCACTCGATAATGCAAACAACAACACGCCAGATGTGGGTCTATCTAAGCGGTGCAATGGGAAGACATGTTGACCAATTTGGTCACGCAAAGTCTGCATAACAAACCGAGTTTCACCTTTATCTAACCACGAACGGTGAACAAGCATCCCTGCAGGTTTGTTCACCGCAATTAAAAACTCATCACGAAAAACAATCTCTAGCGGGGCAACTAGGTTCTAAGGTGGTCGTTGATTCTTTCACGGTTTCTGACGAGTTTTCTAAATCACGCTCAGAGGGATGACTGGTGCTGTTCGAGGTGGTCACGACTTGGACGCTCCATCAATTTTTTTAGGATGTGGATAACATCATTATACTGTGGCAAAGTTTGCCAAGCCTGCTCAAAATATGGCGTTATGTCGAAATTAGCTAGGTAGCGCTTGTCCGGCGGCAAGCATGGCTTCAATGCGAGACAAAAACACCCATTGTAACCACTCTTCTGGCGCTAATGTATCTATCGCAAACGGCTGCGTGCTTAACAACTTTTCTTCTGCAGGAGATTGCTTCTGCCATAGGCCATGTTGCTGCATCGCCCATTTTAATTCTTCAATATGTTGCTTCATGTTCAATATCTGAGTTGTCAGGCTGATTTAATTCAATGAAAACCAACCATGACCTTGAAAATTCGCGATAGAATACCATCTATTGCTCTATACCCAAACCGTACTAGGAACAACGCCATGGATACCCTTCATACTTTGACAAACATGCTGGTGAACAGTGGTTGCCAATACCACATCTACGATCTATCACGACGTGTTCAGAAAATTGATAACCAGCAATTTGCCAATGTTGAAAAAGGCAGCCAACCTTATCCGTTTCCCATTCAACGCAAAGCACAATTTGCGGTGGCATACTGGAATGAAGAGAAACAGCCTTGGATCTGGTTTTTAACGTTCAACTTAGACGAGCGCGGGTTATTAAACCAAGGTGATATTGGGCAATTTATCCAATTTGTCCTAGAGGCAATGGGATCTCGTTTAAGCCAGGAAATGACTGACGAACAGCAGCAAAAGCTAGCAAACAACCCGTTTACCTTCCGGCCAAAAGACGACAAGCTCGCCATTTTCCATAGCCTATTAAGAGCTCAGCTTGCTTTACCTACTAGCCAATACTACACACACGCTCAAGAATATTTCCAAGGAAAGCTAGGCTGGAACAACTGGCAGGGTGTTGGTTTACAGGGGATTACTGATCTCGCAGCACGATTAACGAATGACGATAATGGTCGAATCGTTCGTACCAGCTTACGTCATATTGCTAGCGAACCTAAATACGCACTACTCGGTGCCCTTGAACATGTTGCGTTACCTGACAAACTATCTGATGTCATATTTGAACTCGCACACGATGAATGCCAATCAAGCGACGCTGATCTGTTTTTGCTGTCCGCTTACGTTCGTGCATTAGCAGGTGGCAAGCCACAACAGCTCGAAACCTTAGTGACGGGCATCCTAAATAGCGCTCGCCTTAGCCACCAAGAGATCCTCATTGCTATTGCTGGTAGAGCTTGGCTTCCTCTCACGACCACTACGATCGCCGACCAATACCTCATTCGCTTAGCACAGACAGGTAATCAAGCGCTGTTTAACCAGTTATTTGCAGATCTAGTGATGATGCCCAGCTTAAGAATGGTGCTATTACCGTTGTTGCATTCCACCCCTTCACAAGAACTCACTACTGCTCTCGTAGGCTTGCAACAAGCCGCAACGCAAGGGCGTACGCACTAAGGATAGGCTGTGATTGATAACCTTTTAATGATTTTGGCGCTGAGCCTATTTTGCTTTTTCTTTTGGCAACAAAGGCGTCAATCAGAAATAGCGAAGTCGGCGGTAAGTCGTCGCTGTAAAGAGCTCGATTTACAGATGCTCAGTGTTTCGTTCGGTACTCATAGGATTAAAGATGCCAATGGTCGGTTTGGCTGGCACACCATTTATGAATTTGAGTTTTCCGCACTTGGTGACGACTACTATCAAGGCAAGCTAGTGATGAAAGGATTTTATGTTCTAAATTTTCATATTCCGCCTTACCGCATGTAAAGACAACAACATTGCCTTTAACTCAACGGTTAAACTTAACGAGCGGTCATGGTGAACATTAAATAGGGTCCGTGCTCATTAACGGCTCGGCCACAGGACTGAAAGCCCAGCTTTTCCAATAGTCGAATAGAAGAATGATGGTCAACATCAACGTTGGCTGTCAATGATTGCACGCCGAGCTCATGACTCGCAGTCGGCAGAAAACGCTGCAACACTTCTGTGGCGATTCCTTGGTTCCAATACTGCTTATCAAACAAAAATACCAATTCAGCCTGCTCTTTAACGTTATCAACAAACACATGACCTAAATAGTCACGTGTTCGAATATCTAACACCGCCATTGCGAATATTTTTGGCTCTTCTAGTAGCGTTTGAAAGAGTTGACGAGCAGTCTGCAGTGAATGAGGGCCATTCATATGCTGACGATTTTTGGCGCAAACATTTAGCATTAAAAAATCCGATTCTAAATGCTTGGTATAAGGGACTAAAAGTGTCCTAAGTGTCGCGATTGTCATGAGGCATTCCTTTACGTTCATTCGGTCGTAGAACAATATCAGGAGAGGGGAAAGGCGTTGGGGTGTGATGTGGGAAAAAGAAAAGCCCCAACACTCGCGTATTGGGGCTATAGTCTTACTCGCAGCAGTCCGGCTACTATAGGTGCTCCATGCATCATCCGTAATAGTGGCTGAATCCTTCAGCTATATCCTTTCATCGCCGTCCTAGCGGTGTCCATATCATCCAATGACACTAACCATCCCAGTCAGCTCGCTTCACTTGTTCCTTGAGCGGTGTCCTTAAACATCATCCTGATGTGTGTCCTAGCACTCTCCTGAGTGTGTCCTTGTCCTTTTAAATCATCGTCCTGATGATTTTTACGCATCCAGCGTTTGTCCTTACTTCCGTGCTAGTCACTCTTACCTTGAGTCACTAAATCTTCTTCCTGAAGATGACCTTCCTGTGTCTTTCCTATTCCGTGTCAGCATCCTTCCGACAAGTTCTAATTTACGCGATTTCAGCATTGAGACAATATACTGACAGAAAAACTTTCTTCAAAAATAAAATAAAAAACCACTATATCCACTTTAAATCAACCACTTAACAATAAATAACCAGACAAAAACCTGTTATTTTTCTCTTTATCCTACAGCTCATGTGAGAGATCTCTCACGCAGCATTTCCACTTTGTCCGTGCCTCTGTTCATCACATAAGTCACCATAGCGCCCCAGCATCACAATTTGTTAGGCTGTACCCCCACGCCATTCAAATGTACTATTCATTGATGACCTGTTTAATGGATAAAAATGATGTTAACCAAAGACGTTTCTGCTGAGATTCACGCAGTCCTCACGAGTTTGAACGAAGAAGGAAAAGAACCTACCGTCGCTTTGGTCAAAGGCCGATTATCGACAAAAGTCCCAATGCCTAGCTCTCATCACTGTCATTAAGTCATGGAAAGCCACTCAGCACATTCCTAAAGTTGAAGTTGCAGCAGACAACCGTTCGCTTTCTCAAGAAGCCCGAATTGCAGCCTTAGAAGCTCAGGTGCAGCAGCTCACAACAAGATTAGAAAAGTTGGAAAATACACATGGTTAAAATTTGGGTAGATGCCGATGCATGTCCAAAAGTGATTAGAGAAACACTTTGTCGAGCAGCAGAAAGAACCGGGCTGACCTGCACGTTTGTCGCAAACCACACCGTCCCAGTTCCCAAACGCGACAACATTCATTCAATTACGGTACCCGCTGGTTTTGATATTGCCGACAATGAAATCGTTAGACGCGTTGAAGCGGGGGATTTAGTCATTACCTCAGACATCCCATTAGCGGATGAAGTGATCACTAAGAATGCTTTAGCGCTAAGCCCTCGTGGTGAGCTCTACACAAAAGAAACCATAAAAGCACGGCTTAACATTCGTGATTTTATGGACACCATGCGCTCGAGTGGTATTCAAACTGGTGGGCCTGCTCCATTAGGTCAAACGGAAAGGCGTGAATTTGCCAATAATTTGGACCGTTTTTTGGCTAAGGCGAAGCGTTAAGCTTACCTGTGTTCAATTTAAAGCATTAAAAAAGGCGCAGTATTCTGCGCCTTTTTACTTTGTATTACGTGAAGACTCGTTACGGTCTTGCAAGGTAATCGGCTTTTCCGACCCATTTATAACTGGTCAATTCTTCTAAGCCCATAGGACCACGCGCATGAAGTTTCTGTGTCGACACAGCAACTTCCGCTCCTAAACCAAATTGCGCACCATCGGTAAAGCGTGTCGATGCATTCACATAGACTGCCGCCGAACCCACTGAGTTAATAAACGTCTCTGCGCTCGCCAAGCTATTGGTCATGATGGCATCAGAATGGCTAGCATTATGAATTCGCATATGGTCAATCGCTTCATCAACATCAGCAACCACCTTCACACCAAGCGTATAGCTGAGCCACTCAGTATCAAAGTCACCTTCTTGCGCTGCTCGTAACTCATCAGCACCCTCAAGTATGGCAAGCGCTTTAGGTTCGGCAACCAGTGCTACTTTACCCTGAATACGCTGTGAGAACGCTGCTAAGAACTCTACCGCGACTTTTTCATGTACCAACAAGGTATCAAGTGAATTACACGCAGAAGGACGTTGGACTTTGGCATTTTCTACCACATCCATAGAGCGCATTAGATCAGCCGATTCATCAACAAAAATATGACTAATACCAAAGCCACCGATGATCACTGGAATATTACTGTTCTCTTTACACATTTTGTGTAAACCAGCACCGCCGCGAGGAATAATCATATCGACATAATCATCGAGCTTTAGCAGCTGTGACACTAACTCACGGTCAGGCTTCTCAATATATTGAACGGACGCAGCAGGCAGCCCAGCTTTTGCCAACGCTAATTGGATCACTTTCACTAGTTCCATATTGGAGTGAAAGGTTTCTTTTCCGCCACGTAAAATACTCGCATTGCCCGTTTTCAAACACAATGCGGCAATATCAATGGTCACATTGGGGCGCGCTTCGTAGATAACACCCACAACACCAAGAGGCACGCGACGACGAGACAAGCTCATGCCATTTTCTAAGACTTTGCTGTCCATCTCACTGCCAACAGGGTCATTGAGCGTGATAACGTTACGAACGTCATCGGCAATGCCTTTTAATCGCTGCTCATTAAGCAGTAAACGGTCAAGTAACGCTTCCGTCAGTCCAGCTTCTCTTCCTAGATTGATATCGATGGCATTGGCAGCCAAGATAGCAGGCAAGTTCGCCTCAAGTTCATCAGCGATAATATGCAATGCCTGATTTTTTGTGCCGTCGATGCTGTAGCCAGTGCAAAACTTGCTTGTTTTGCATCACGACCCATTTGGATCATATCCATT
The DNA here is from genome assembly GCF_055808835.1 of Vibrio sp. GJ43-1. NCBI lineage: Bacteria > Pseudomonadati > Pseudomonadota > Gammaproteobacteria > Vibrionales > Vibrionaceae > Vibrio > Vibrio sp. GJ43-1. The sequence goes on from NZ_CM147884.1 coordinate 2,880,419, forward strand.
ATTTATCCTTTTGAATTCTTAATCTTGAATGACAACCATGTCGTCACGGTGAATCACTTCTGAGCCGTAGTCGTAACCAAGCAGCGCCGATATTTCATTACTATGCTTGCCAGAAATCTTAGCTAAATCGCTATCAGAATAGCCACAAATACCACGAGCAATAAGAGCGCCGTCGAGCGTTGTCACGCGCACGACATCGCCGCGACTAAAGTGACCAGACACACTAACCACACCTTTTGCTAATAGACTACTTCCCTTGCCAATCACCGCATTTACCGCGCCTTTATCGATAACAATATCACCCGTCGCTGCTGGACCTAGCTAAAATCCAACGCTTGCGATTTTCTAGCGCTTCAGCAAGTGGCAAGAAGCGCGTACCTTGCGGCTGTTCAGACAAAGCATCAAAAATCACGTTCTCCGCACTGCCTGCGGCAATAATAACTTCAATACCAGCTCGTCGAGCGATATCAGCCGCTTGTAATTTCGTCGCCATACCACCGGTACCCAACGTTGTGCCACTACCACCAGCAATTTTTCGTAGCGTTTCATCAATCGTCGTGACTTCTCGTATCAGCTCAGCGTTTGGATCTTTACGAGGATCCGCGGTAAATAAACCACGTTGATCCGTCAATAATAGTAATTTATCCGCACCACATAAAATGCCGACTAACGCGGATAAGTTATCGTTATCGCCGACTTTAATTTCGGTTGTCGCCACCGCATCATTCTCATTTACAATAGGAATAATGTCGTGGTTAACAAGCGCATTGATCGTGTCGCGTGCGTTAAGGAAACGCTCACGATCATCCAGATCAGCACGAGTCAGTAGCATCTGCCCTATTTTAAGACCATAGATTGCAAATAAAGACTCCCATACTTGGATCAATTGGCTTTGACCAACCGCGGCAAGCAGTTGTTTGCTTGCCATTGAGTTGGGAAGTGCGGGGTAATCTAAATGCTCACGACCAGCCGCGATCGCGCCAGACGAAACAATCACGACAGAATGACCCAGTTTTTTTAACTCAGCACATTGTCTAACTAGCTCCACCATATGCGCCTTATTTAGCGCCAGTGAGCCACCCGTAAGAACACTTGTTCCCAACTTCACCACAACGGTTTGTGTATTGGTCGTTACAGAATTGATTTCAGTTGCCATTTCTTTGAGCTTGATATGAAAAATTTAATAGGAGTGATGTTTTAGCAATCAAACATCAATTGTACAAGTAAAAACTGGTTAGCTGGGAAAGAGGGGGGTAGATAAACGATAAAAATAGCCTCAGAGATCCCCAAGGCTACTTACTTGCTACATTAAGCCTACTTACACAAACTCAACCGAATCATCATGAATCTCTACAGAGAGCTTAAATTTATCATTTAATGCTTTCGTCAGTTTTTCATGAAACACTTCTTGAGTGCGAGTAATTTCCGCCGTTGCCGCTTTCGGGGCAGATTCAAGTACCCACTCACCCACTTGGTTATAACGGCCGATCTGATACGTAGCTTCTAATTTTGCGTCGTCTATAGATAAATCTAACCACCAGCCCCAAAATTCACGATCTTCGGGTGATTTACTATCATCCACACAAACCGATAAGCAATCAAAGTGGTAGGCTCCTTCTTTACACAATGGCTCTCTCAAGTAGGGACCAATGGCTTTTAGTGCCGTAACCAAACGGTAATGTGTGGGTTTTTTCGCCTCTTCTGACATCATGAAACTCCGTTTCAATGTAAAAATACTAGTTAGACGGTATAAACCTATTACTCATGATTTATTTATATTTTTATCATAGAGTTGATTACACCATTATTTCATATTTAACTAAATACAAACAAATGTCACCTGAAAAGTTCATCTTCTAACCACTTTATCGCCATTTCTAGCGATTGCTCATACCCTTTGGCGATCCCTTTCGCTGGGATCTGCTTCGCTTTACCATAGTCACTAAACATCGCAACAAGACGATTGTCAGAGATTGGCGAGACCATATCGCCTTCGAGACTCATCGCGAGAATAGGCACCCGTGTGCGGCGAGACGTCAAAAAACCTTGCACTTTTAATGACCAAGCCATGAGTTGACCCGACAGACTGTTTATATCGACGATATCTTTGCCTAAACGCGATGCCAGCATATCCAAATACATCTTTGGCATCTGCTTGATTTTTCTGGTTTGGTCAACACGTCGTGTATCGGGGCGCCAAGAGAAACGCAGCCCTTAATTTTATAGGGCTCTAAAAACGATAACCGTACCATTGCGTTACCGCCAAATCGGAACCCGAGCAAGCCAACCTTAAAATGATCGACCCAAGGAATATTTGGCAATTCGTTGAGTACCGCTTGATGCAAACAAGAGCTGTCTTCACTCAATGGCCAACGAGCGCTGTGACCAATAGAGGGCATATCAACCGTCAACATCGCAATACCTGCAGGAGCAAGGTAATCACGGTATAAACGCCACATATCCGTTTGCAACGAATCTAGCCCTGCGCTAACAATGACTACCTGGATTGAGGTTTATCAGTACTTGGCAAATGAAGGTTGGCGACAATGCGCTTGTTCTTATACGGGATTTCAAGTTGTTTGATAATATGGCTTGTTCGCTTAGCGGCTTCATTATAAGCCGTATTGGCAAGCACCTGAGCTTGAAGTGCCAAATTGTCATTTTTTAAGTGCGGATAACCAGCAATACTAAAACACAACGACGCAGTAAAAAGTTGCTCTGCCGAAGCATCACCATTGAGATCGTTGGCCTGCTTTTGATGCTGCATACCCAATTTTGTCCACTCGTAGTTCCAGTTACCACTGTGGTATCCCATCACCGTGTCTAACCACTCATCCACCGTACGAGAATGATCAGAAGAAGCAATACGAGCAAGAATTCGCTCTTGTTCTATGGGATCGACACCTTGCCAGACCCACTGCAACCGTAGCAAGTTTCGATACCAAGCCCTTGGCATCAGCTCTCGCTTCTCCTCAAGAATTTTTTCACTACTCGGCATATACCTCATAAGGCGAGAGGTTTCTTTCGCCTGCTTGTTCTTTTCAAACAAGGTTTCGGAGATATTTTTACTGACTTCTTCTGACATACGATAACCTTACTCATATCATTCACGCCCTATAGTAATCAAAAAACCGTTTGGGTTCAGTTCTTTTACGTCGCCGAGGGGCAAACCGCACCTAACTCACTACCGTTTCAGGCATAAAAAAAGCCCACATTTTCATGTGGGCTCTCAATCTACGAACAAGCGTATTATTTTTGCTTGCGATTCACAGGCTCTACATAAGATAGAACCATATCCCAAGGCTGTTCAATCCATGTATCTTGCGGAATATCAACAATGTACTCGTCAACCAGCTCGATGCCAGCAGGCTTAGCACAAACAGTGATCAACTTTGCTTTTGGATACATTTCACGAATTTTACGAGCAGTATCGCCACTGTCGACTAAATCATCGATGATCAAGAAGCCTTCGCCGTCATGCTCAGGTGCTTTTAGTACTGTCATATCACGTTGATGGTCGTGATCGTAGCTAGAAATACATACCGTATCAACAAAACGAATGCCCAATTCACGAGCTAGAATCGCAGCAGGAACCAAACCACCACGGCTTACACCGATGATGCCTTTCCACTGCTCTGCCAAGCATTTGTAGCTCAGCAAGTTGACGGCAATATGCGTGCATATTGTCCCATGTAATGACGAATTTGTTAGCCATAGTAAAAACCTAAATTATTTAAAATCGAATGAGCCAATTATGCAGCTTCAAGGACATACTTGATGATGAAAATCGCAGCCATCACCCAAACACTGACTGAAACATCGCGGCCTTTGCCACTAAACAGTTTGATTGCAGCGTAAGAAATAAAGCCCAGAGAAATACCTTCAGCAATAGAGAACGTAAAAGGCATCATCAAGCAAGTCACCACAACAGGTGCGGCTTCTGTAAGGTCACGCCAATCAATGCTCACTAACCCTGACATCATCAGAATTGCGACATATAACAGCGCGCCAGCCGTTGCGTAAGCAGGAATCATACCCGCTAAAGGCGAGAAGAATAATGCAAGTACAAACAAAATGCCAACAACTACGGCAGTTAATCCTGTTCGACCACCGACAGCAACACCTGCCGTACTTTCCACAAACGATGTGGTGTTTGATGTACCAAGCAGAGCACCAACCGATGTTGCCGTTGAGTCAGCAAGTAGCGCTTTATTTAAACGAGGGATTTTACCGTCTTTACCAATAAGGTCTGCTTTTTGAGCAACGCCTACTAGCGTGCCTGCCGTATCAAATAGATCAACAAACAAGAAAGCAAAGACAACTGAAATCATGCCAATTTCAAACATATGTGAGAAATCAAGCTGTAAAAACGTAGGTGCAATGCTTGGGGGCGCAGACATAATGCCGTGCCATTGAACATCACCAAAAATAATACCCAACGCTGTTACCGAAAGAATCGCGATCATCACTGCGCCTTTTAGGCCGCGATGTACAAGAGCAATCGTAAGGAAGAAACCAAAGGCTGCTAAAACAGCAGGCAGTGATGTGATCGCTCCCATTGAAACCAGTGTTGCCGGGTTATCAACGACAATGCCCGAATTTTTTAGGGCGATAAGTGCTAGGAATAAGCCAATACCCGCTGAAATACCGGTACGCAAAGACATTGGAATGGAGTTAATGATCCATTCACGAATCTTGAAGACACTCAATAGGATGAACAACACGCCCGAACAGAACACTGCTGCAAGCGCCACTTGCCATGTGTGGCCCATGCCAAGAACAACCGCATACGTAAAAAATGCATTCAAGCCCATACCCGGCGCTTGTGCAATAGGATAGTTTGCTACAAAACCCATAATGAAACAGCCAATTGCCGCTGCCAAACAGGTTGCTACAAAAACAGCATCACGATCCATTCCTGCATCCGCTAGGATAGCTGGGTTTACAAAAATAATGTAAGCCATTGTCAGGAAGGTAGTAAGTCCAGCAATGATCTCAGTGCGCACATTCGTGCCATTTTCACTGAGTTTAAATAGCCTTTCGAGCATATTCGAATCCCTAAAGAGTAAAAAGTAAACGGTTGCGTAAACGATTGGCGCGAATTATAAGGGGTTCAATTCGCAAATTCCACCTAGAATTTTCACTCTATTGCAGATAAATGTTCTTCGATATGAAATCAATTAACTATGCAATAGTAACAAATTGAGACAGTTAGCAATAAAACCAACGTGAACAAAAAGAATTATTCACACACCAATTGCATACTATTTATACAGCAATTGACATTATAGAAGACAAGAAAGAGAGAGGGGACGAGATCGCAGGCAAAAAAAACGCCACTCATTGAGTGGCGGTAGAAAAATTTTGGTCATCAATTGGGGTAACCAGCAATAATTTCTAAAATATAGGGGTATAAACTTTATTATCTACCGAAGTAGACGCTGTAGGCGAAGTCTTGTGTGTATACATTTTTACTTGTCCAAAACATCGCGCTTGCTAAACCTTTCATAAATATCACCTTAAACAATACAACTTAATTTAAATGTTGAATCTCGGTTCCTTGGAGGCGATAACTCGGGTTCAATCCTTGAACGGGTGTGTTGAACTTAATCAACTGACCAAAAGAATACCATACTGATGATTAATTACAATACATATCGTGATTTAAATCACATTTAATTGATAGATCTGTATACAAACGAACTATTCTGAAAGTTTATTACATAAATTAGATCGATAGATATCAAAAGGAAGCAAAATGGGTTGTTCGCCCTCGAGACTGCACACTTTCTTTACATCAACATCAAACTACTTATCTATGACTACTCCCTGTTTACAACTAATGGTATCCTTTGCCCATCTTTAATTCGCTAGAAAACCAGAGAATCACAATGACATTTGTGCTTTCTTAGGAATAACTATCTAGCAAAGTCGCTACAAAGGAGAGATCTGTGTCTGAATTCCACTCTGAGATCAGCAAGTTGTCACCAAGCCCGGTTTGGCAGTTTTTCGATAAAATTTGTTCGATTCCTCACCCATCAAAGCATGAAGAAGCGCTCGCGCAAACCATCATCCAGTGGGCTCAAGAGCAAAACCTTGACGTTAGGCGCGATAACACTCGGTAACGTATTCATTAAAAAGCCCGCGACAGTCGGTATGGAACACAAAAAAGGTGTCGTGCTTCAAGCGCACATCGATATGGTTCCTCAAAAAAATGAAGATACGGATCACGACTTTACTCAAGATCCAATTCAGCCATACATCGATGGCGAATGGGTGACAGCCAAAGGCACGACACTTGGTGCAGATAATGGTATGGGCATGGCGGCGTGCCTTGCAGTGCTGGCGTCAAACGACATTAAACACGGTCCACTCGAAGTATTACTAACTATCGATGAAGAAGCTGGTATGACCGTAGCGCATTTGGTCTTGAAGCCGGTTGGTTAGAAGGTGAGATCCTGCTCAATACCGACTCTGAGCAAGAAGGCGAAGTCTACATGGGCTGTGCGGGTGGTATCGACGGTTCAATCCAATTTGATATCGCGCGTGAAGCGGCGCCCACCGGTTATGTGGCTCGCCAGCTGATCTTAAAAGGTCTAAAAGGTGGTCACTCCGGTTGTGACATTCATACTGGACGTGGTAATGCCAATAAGCTGCTTGCGCGTTTTCTTGCTGGTCACGCCAAAGAGTTAGATGCTCGCTTGATCGAGTTCCGTGGTGGTAGCCTGCGCAATGCTATCCCACGTGAAGGTTTTGTCTCCCTTGCGGTACCAGAAGAAAAGGTTGCTAAGCTTGAATCGCTATTTGCTCAGTACACCACTCTACTACAGCAAGAGCTTGCGGCTATTGAAACGGGTTTAGTGACGTTTAATGAAGCGACTGAATTAACTGAAGTATTTGAAGTACAGTCACAAGCTCGCTTTATTGCTGCGCTTAATGCTTGCCCTAACGGTGTGATTCGCATGAGTGATGACATTGAAGGCGTGGTAGAAACATCACTAAATGTTGGTGTTATCACCACAGAACAAAACACTGTGACGGTATTATGCCTGATTCGTTCATTGATTGATTCTGGTCGCTCTCAAGTAGAAGGCATGTTGACGTCTGTTGCTGAACTGGCTAGTGCCAATATCGAATTCTCTGGCGCTTACCCTGGCTGGAAGCCAGATCCGGATTCAGCCATTATGGCGATATTCCGTGATATGTACGAAGGTATCTACGGGCATAAACCAAACATCATGGTCATTCATGCAGGGCTTGAGTGTGGTCTATTCAAAGAACCGTATCCGAATATGGACATGGTCTCGTTTGGTCCAACGATTAAATTCCCTCACTCTCCTGATGAGAAAGTGAAAATTGACACGGTTGCGCTATTCTGGGAACAGATGGTTGCACTGCTTGAAGCCATTCCGGCAAAGGCTTAATTCCCCAAACATATTGAATTAAGTGACTAGCTTTTAAGCCGACGTTTTCAAAACGTCGGCTTTTTTGTTTTAGGTCAATCCGGAATTTTGTTTTTTCCCAATAGCCTGTGTATATTGAGATGAATTATCATTTATAAGAGAATGAAACATGCAAGTATATGGTTGCTGTGAGAGAGTCAGAGAGCTTTACGCACAAATAGGCAGTGGCGATCAAGCCTATATCCCTAAGGCCATCTCGTGTGCAGTACGAGCGTTAAACGATATTGCCGCCGATGATTCGTTACCGCAAGACGTGAGAGAAAAAGCCGCCTTTGCTGCTGCTAACTTATTAATCTCTGACTTCGATGATTAGAAGGTAGCACATGAACCTAGCCAGCTTTGCTACCATGGATACTGTCATGTTGATGAGTATTATCAATATGACGCTGCGTGACGACTTTAACGGAAGTCTTGACGAGCTCTGCGCAACGCATGATTTAGATAAGCAAGCGTTAATAGATAAATTATCGCAAGCAGGTTTTGATTATCTCGCAGAGATCGGACAGTTTAGATAACCATTTTGACGGTTTAGATAACCATGCGGCTATCTTAGATTAAAACGTAAATAAGAATAATGCCGACGATAATCGTCGGCATTACTTAATCAATCCGCTTCGCGCACTAACATTTTTTTAGCCGAATGAGGCCCATATTACCGTCGCAACCAATACCGGACAGACAAACTTCACGTAAAGTGGCCATACTTTACCAAACCAGCCAAGCTGAAAATCAGGGCACCCTTGCTCTAGCTCTTTCACTTTACTCGCCCGGCTCCACACCCAGCCACCGAAAATACAGAACATTAGCGCGGCAATTGGCTGCAGGTACTGGGTAGCTATCATCGCCACCAATCCAAATAATTCGCCAAAATTGAACACGATAAAAATACTGAATGCGGCGATCAACGCTCCCAGCACCCAGCTGGTTTTCTTCCTACCCGTGTTTAATCGCTCATCTACCAAGGCAACCGGACATTCAAGCATAGAGATGGACGATGTTAACGCTGCGATAGTCAGCAGTAAAAAGAAAACGACAGAGAATACTAAGCCCAATAACCCTAAGGACTCAAACATTAACGGTAATACTGTAAACACCAAGGTATCTGAGCTGATAAGTGAGCCATCTTCCGCGTAGATTTGCACGCCTTTTTGCATCGCAACAAACATCGCAGGCATCACCACTAGTCCAGCAATAAAAGCCACTGATGTATCCACTAAGGTCACATTCATTGCCATTTTCGGCAGATCTTCTTTCTTAGAAAGGTAAGAGCCGTAAATCAGCATGGAACAACCACCAATAGTCAAAGAAAAGAAGCCCTGCCCCATTGCAGCCAAAATCAACTTTCTATCCCAAACTTTTTCAAAATTCGGAACTAAATAGTGTTTAAGCCCTTCCATCGCACCTTGTTGCATCATGATGTAGACAAACAATAGAGCAAATAAAATAAACAAGGATGGCATAAGTCGAGTTGACCACTTTTCAATGCCCTGTTTCACACCGCCTTGTACAATTAAGATAGTCAGCAGATAAAATGCAATCGTACCAAACACATTACGTCCGACACTGAACCCTTTAAACCAATCAGCAAGCGACGCGTAACCAACAATTTCTAAGACCGCGCCAATCAAAAAGCAGATTAACCAGCCGCCAACAATGGAGTAAAACGCCAATACAGCGCAAGGTACAGCAAGACCTATCCAACCGACACAAGCACCCAGCTTTTTGGCAATAGGGTTGGCAGAAAGCGAACGCATGCTATCGACTGGGTTCGCTTGTCCATGACGCCCTATCGCCATTTCCACGACGAGCATTGGAAACGCCACGACAAGAATCATCACAAGATAAACAAGAAGGAACGCACCTCCGCCATTACTGGCAACTTGCGTTGGAAAACCCCAAATGTTGCCTAGACCAACAGCAGCCCCTGCTGCCGCAAGAATGAAACCGAGTTTTGAACCAAAATGCTCACGGGGTGTTGCGGCAGTCGCCGACGAAGAAGTTGTATTATTCACTATTGATTAGTCATTGCGTACTAGTTGGCTGATACAGTAATTCAATTGCTCTAGTAAAGCAATATTAAGCAGTGTAATAAACTAATAGATTGGTAAACTAATTTGTACATCTTCTATTCTAGGTAAGTAAACCCAAATAACGTAGCTAACGCGATGTGAACGTAGTGGCGAGAACCTACCAATGAAAATGCCATCCAAGCCGAGCACTGCCAGCTTGGATGTCGAAAACGAATCCGCTTTATAGACCGTTAAATAGTGAAGACTTGATAGTCTTTCAACTGAGGAATTTTTTTCTGTAGCTCTTGCTCTTCCGTCGCCACATCGTTAAGAGAGTCGCAGTAATCTTCAGCTTGCTCCTTGATCACTTCGGATTGGTTGTTCATTGTCTCAGCAAGTCGTGTTTTAAGCTCATCCATTTGCTCTGAAAGTGCCGTCAGGTTTAACCCACCTTCTTGCTGCATTTTCTCTTGCAACGCGGTGAACGCGCTACTAAAAAACTCTTTGTTGAACACTTCTTTCGCTTTCTCATAATCCTGCTGCCAGTTGTTAGTAAACGAACTGAACGCCTCAGACTTCAAAACAAAGCTGCCGTCTTGGTGGTAGCGAGATTCGATATCTTTAAAAAACTCGGACAACGCGGTCTTGACGCTATCAAAAGCTGCCGAATTATCGAAGCTTGCAGAAACATCATCAATAAGGTCATTCGTTAGCGCTAAGCCGTTCTCAGCCAGTGCTTTAGCTTGAGGAACATACTTGTTCATATTTTCCCGATAGCTTGCTAGCGCTTCTTGTTGAAGCCTATCGAGCGCCACTTTCTCACCATTGATAAACAATTCATTATTGTCGTCAATTAGCACCTTCGAGCCTTCAGCCTTGACGATTTCGACTTGTTTGCCGTCAAGGTGCACTTCATTCTTGATATCAAGCTTACACTGCTCATAAGCCAAAGACGCTGTCGATAGTAACGACAACCCTACCCCAAACAACAAGTGCTTCAATTTACTCATCATGGCCAATTCCTTCACATTCCTAATGACTTTACACGCTCAAACAATATTCACAATAACATGATGGGTCACACGCTCTCCAACTTGTAAGGCTATCTCATCATCTAACAGTCTTCCAACTAACGCGCGTCCTAATGGCGACTCTGGAGTCACAACTCTTATCCCTTCGGCAACGATTGACACGCCACCACCGCAAGGTAACAGTAGATAACGACTTAGGACTTCTTGGTCGTCTTCCAACTCAACCATAGCGGATAAACCAACTGGAGTGTCGTGATCGAATGTACGAATAACCAAATGTCTTAGCGTTGCTATGTCTTTCTTTATTGCTTCTAATCGCATTGCCTGCCCATGAGCAAGATACGCTGCTTCGAGTGCAAGCGTGTCATATTTATTGTCTGGTATGGTTTCCTCATTGGTCGCAGCATCCACGGTCTGCTCCATTGCAGACAATAGCGTAGTGATTTTTTGTTCCAACTCAACAATGACCTGTTGGACAACGGCGGCTTTATTCATTTCATTCCTCAAACATGGACAATTGACGCGCGCTTTCTAGCGGCTCTAAGATAACGTTCAATCCCAATAATCTAATTTCTCGTCCTTGCTGTCGTTCCAAAATTTCCCGCAATAGCGCCTTGAAATAAGGTAAATCGAGCTGATTGTGGACATGTTCAATCGTTGTTTGCTTAAAGTCGGCAAACTTCACTTTAACACCTTGCTTAATCACATTTCTCGCGGGCTTTGCTCGATGCAACCTTGCCTCAAGTTCGGGGTAAAGCTTTTCTTCAATGACCTGCCAGCATTGCTCAAAACTCACGATATTTTGGCTGAAGGTGCGCTCTACTCCAATAGACTTGCGCTCCCTTTCTACCACGACTTCCCGCTCATCAATACCATGACTTTTCTTCCATAGCGATGCCCCCAAACGGCCAAAGCGCACGATCAGATCTCGGTAGTCACTGTTTCTCACATCTAAACAAGTATACAGGCCCGCCCGATTTAATTTATCTAGACTCACTTTTCCTACACCAGGAATTTTGCCTAAGTCTAAACCATCAATAATTCCCTGGACCTCGTCGGGTGATATGACAAATTGCCCATTAGGCTTATTGAGATCGGACGCAATTTTGGCTAAAAACTTAAGCGGTGCCACGCCAGCCGATGCGGTTAAATTCAGTTCTTGTTCAATATCATGTCGAATACTTTGTGCTATCAACGTGGCAGAGTTTTGGTGCAACTGACAATCCGTGACATCTAAGTATGCTTCATCCAGAGATAACGGCTCTATCAGAGAAGTGTAACGCGAAAAAATGGTACGAATATGCTGCGAAGCTTGCTTGTAGACCTCCATTCTCCCCGGAACAAGAAGTAAATGAGGACATAACTTAACGGCTTGCGCAGAGGGCATCGCTGAACGGATACCAAATTTTCTCGCCTCATAGTTACAGGTGCTGATCACCCCTCTTTGCCGCTCGTTCCCGCCGACAGCTAGTGGTTTACCTTGATAGTAAGGGTTGTCCCTCATCTCTACCGCGGCGAAAAAACAGTCCATATCAACATGAATAAACTTACGGATCGGATCAGACACAAACGCACCATACTGGTTATACATACAGCTTAAGTATACGCAATTTTTACACCGCTAACACGCAAAAAAGCCAGAGCGAGGCCCTGGCTTTTTAATGTGATTGAATTCATCTTTTTAGGCGATGCGATCTTTTTCCCAAGCGGCCAGCTTTTCAGCTCGAACTTTCGCTTTTGCTTCGCGTTTTTTACGTGCATCACAAGGCTCTGGGCAATTACAAACTTTATCAATGCCTACAGCACCTAAACCACCACAACTACCTTTCACGACTTTCTTTTGAAAAATGTAGCCAACAGACATTGCAGCAATAACCGCAAGAAACACACCAAATGTAACTAAAAACGTACTCATTTTGTCCACCTCTTACTGATTAAGGTAAGGCTTAAAGGCCTCTGATGCAATTTCTTTATATCCATCGTCGGTCTTCACCACAATGAAAGCAGGGATCTGGTTTTCGTCCGCAATTTTTAGTGCTTTGTCTTCACCTAGCACCATTAATCCTGTCGCAAGGCCATCCGCTGTCATTGATGACTTATCTAAAATAGTCACTGACACCACTTTATTATGAATAGGCTTACCCGTTGCAGGATCGATAATGTGAGAATAACGCACACCGTCTTTCTCAAAATAATTGCGATAATCACCAGACGTCGCAATAGCCATGTCACCTGGCTCAATGATTTCTTGGATATTACGTTCGTCAGTTGACGGCTTTTCAATCGCGATACGCCATTTCACGCTTTCACGATTCACGCCTTTCAAACGCATTTCACCACCAACTTCAACCATATAGTCATCAATGCCAACGCTCTCGAGGTACTCAGCGACCACATCAACACCCCAACCTTTGGCTATTGTTGAAAGATCAACATACAGACTTCTTAGGTCTTTGCGCAGCGTTTCATCCGTGGCCGATAGATGAGCGATACCCGTTTGTGCTTTACGCTGAGCAAGCTCTTCATCTGTCGGTACAATTTCCGGCCTTGCCTCTGGGCCAAAGCCCCATAAGTTCACTAACGGCCCTACCGTGACGTCTAAAGCACCTAATGTTAGCTCATTGAGTCGAATGGCTTCATTCACCACAATCGCTGTCTGCTTAGAGACGGGAAAAGGTTCTGTCCCGTAATAACGGTTAAACCAGCTCAGCTCTGAATCTTGTCGGTAAGTCGACATTTGATCGTTGACTTCCTCTAGCAGGTCATTGATCTCTGCCTGGATATTTTCCGGCTTCGGCGTGTTCTCTTTCACTATGTACTTCACATTATAGAGCGTTCCCATTGTAGGGCCACTCAAATGAATTTGTTCACGACTGCCGCCACAAGCGGACAAAACTATTAAAGCCATAAGGCTTACGATAATCATTCTCAAGCGTTTAGCTAGATGAAACATACTTTTACTCACCTACCGAATTTAAAAACATTCTGCTTATCAGTCTTTTATAAGAACAGATAACCACGAATATTCTTACATTCTAAAAATAAAATGGCTGACTCACATGAGCCAGCCATGATCATACATTACCTAAACTTAACCACCGAAGTCATCAAGTAGGATGTTTTCATCTTCAACACCAAGATCTTTCAGCATGCCGATAACAGCAGCGTTCATCATTGGTGGACCACACATATAGTACTCACAATCTTCAGGCGCTTCATGGTCCTTCAGGTAGTTTTCATACAATACGTTATGGATAAAGCCGGTGTAACCATCCCAGTTATCTTCTGGCATTGGATCAGACAGAGCACAATGCCATACGAAGTTTTCATTCTCTGCCGCTAGGCCGTCAAAATCATCTACGTAGAACATTTCACGCTTAGAACGTGCACCATACCAGTAAGACATCTTACGCTTCGACTGAAGACGTAACAGTTGGTCAAAGATATGTGAACGCATTGGCGCCATACCTGCACCACCACCGATGAAGACCATTTCATTGTCCGTTTCTTTAGCGAAGAACTCACCAAATGGACCTGAAATTGTACATTTATCACCGACTTTAAGTGACCAAATATAAGACGACATCACACCAGGTGCTACGTCTGGGTTATTTGGCGGTGGAGTCGCGATACGTACGTTAAGCTTGATGATGCCTTTCTCTTCTGGGTATGAAGCCATTGAGTAAGCACGAATCGAATGCTCTTTTACGATAGACTCGTAACGGAATAAGTTAAACTTGTCCCAATCTTCACGATATTCCTCAGGAATATCATAATCCGCATATTTAATGTGGTGAGGTTCAGCTTCAATCTGAATATAACCACCAGCACGGAATGGTACTTCTTCCCCTTCAGGGATTGCCAGCGCCAATTCTTTGATGAAGGTTGCTTCGTTATCGTTTGAGATAACGGTACATTCCCACTTTTTAACACCAAAGATTTCTTCTGGAAGCTCAATGTCCATATCCGTTTTCACGGCAACTTGACATGCTAAACGCTCACCTTCGCGGGCTTCGCCTTTAGAAATGTGGTCAAGCTCAGTTGGTAGAATATCGCCACCGCCTGATTTTACTTTTACGCGACACTGACCACATGAGCCACCGCCACCACAAGCAGAGGAAACAAAGATGCCTTTACCCGCCATCGCACCGAGTAATTTGTCACCTGGAGAAGTTGTGAAGCTCTTCTCTGGATCACCGTTAACGGAGATAGTTACGTCACCTGTTGGTACCAACTTTGATTTAGCAAATAAGATTACTAATACCAAAGCCAATACGATCAAGGTAAACATCACTACACCAAGGATAATAACTTGCATTGACTATTCCTTAAAATTTGTGTCGTTTACCCGACCTACAGTTGAACACCAGAGAACGACATGAAGCCAAGAGCCATCAGACCAACCGTGATAAACGTGATACCAAGACCACGCAAACCTGGAGGTACATCTGAATACTTCATTTTCTCACGAATACCCGCTAACGCTACGATAGCTAGCATCCAACCAATACCTGAACCAAAGCCATAAACCACAGACTCGGCAAAGTTATAATCACGTTGAACCATGAACGATACACCACCAAAAATCGCACAGTTAACTGTGATCAATGGTAGGAAAATACCCAGAGCGTTGTACAACGGTGGGAAGAATCGATCGAGGATCATTTCTAGGATTTGAACCAGCGCTGCGATTACACCGATAAACGTAATGAAGTTCAAAAAGCTAAGGTCAACACCTGCAACTAAAGCGTTCTCTTTCAACACGTAGGTATAAACAAGGTTGTTCACTGGCACAGCAATGGTCAATACCACGACAACCGCAACACCAAGACCAAACGACGTTTTCACTTTCTTAGACACGGCTAAGAAAGTACACATTCCCAAGAAGAATGATAACGCCATGTTTTCGATGAAGATCGATTTAACAAGTAGACTAATATAATGTTCCATTTCGACCTTACTCCTTCGCTTCTACTTGTTCTGGTTTAAGGATACGGATAGCCCAAATCATAAAACCAATTAAGAAGAATGCTGATGGTGCTAGAAGCATCAGACCATTTGGTTGATACCAGCCACCGTTAGATACCAGTGGAAGTACTTCAACACCAAACAGTTTGCCAGAACCTAATAGTTCACGGAAAAATGCAACTGTCATCAGTACAAAACCATAGCCAAGACCATTACCAATACCATCGATGAATGACGGCAGTGGCGCTGATTTCATTGCAAACGCTTCCGCACGACCCATTACGATACAGTTCGTAATGATCAAGCTTACAAATACTGAAAGCTGCTTAGAAATATCGTAAAGATACGCTTTCAAGATTTGGTCAACAACGATTACCAAAGAGGCGATGATCGCCATTTGTACGATGATACGCACACTGTTTGGCATATGGTTACGAATAAGCGAAACGAACAAGTTAGACAAGGCAGTAACGAAAATCACCGCCAATGTCATTACAAATGCTGTTTCTAATTTCGTCGTTACGGCGAGTGCAGAACACACACCTAGAACTTGAAGTGCAATCGGGTTGTTATCCAACATACGGTGCAAACAGGCTCTTTTTCATTTCTTTAGCATCAGACATTAGTTCAGACCTCCGTCACGAACCTTCGCTAGGAAAGGACCAAAGCCCATATCACCTAACCAAAAGTCAAATGTGTTTTGAACGCCGTTACTTGTCAACGTGGCACCAGATAGGCCATCTACGCCATGCTCTGAACCAGCAGGAGCACCACCTTTCACCACTTTGATAGCTGGCTTATGGTTTTCATCAAATAGCTTCTTACCAACAAACTGATCACGCCAAGTTGGGTTTTCAACTTCGCCACCCAGTCCTGGAGTTTCACCTTGCTCGTAGTAAGTAATACCGTTCACTGTGTTACCGTCAGTTTGTACCGCGACAAACGCGTACATCATTGACCATAGACCATTACCATGAATAGGTAGAATAAAGCTCGTTACCTTACCGTCTTGCTTAACAAGATAAATAGTACCCACGTTAGCACGACGAATGATCTTCGCTTTATCTTGTTCCGCCGTTAAACGGATAGATTCTGATGGTACTTTTGACGCTTTACGTTGGTCGTAAGTTGCCGCATCACCGTCAACAAACTCACCAGTATCAAAATCAACCAAGCGAGGTTCGATGTACTCAGCAAACAGCTCAGGGACCGTGCCCTCAGCTTGAATACCAGCAACGTCAACAATTTTACTTTGTTTATCTAGAACCGCATTAGCTTGCTGCTTATCACGTAGACCAACAGCCGCTGTTGATACAACGATTGAGCACACTAAGCTCAATGCGATAACAACAAACAGCGTTTTTTTAATGCTATCGTTATTACTTGCCATAGCGCGCTAGTCTCCGTTTGATGTTTTTCTCAATAACCACGTGGTCAAACAGAGGGGCAAACAAGTTGGCGAATAGGATCGCTAACATCATACCTTCTGGATACGCTGGGTTAACCACACGAATCATGACACACATCGCGCCAATCAAAATACCGTATCCCCACTTACCTTTGTCGGTAAATGATGCAGATACAGGATCCGTGGCCATGAAGAACATACCGAATGCGAAGCCACCCAAGACTAGGTGCCAGTGCCAAGGCATTGCAAACATAGCGTTAGTGTCAGAGCCGACAACATTGAACAAGGTTGCAACGGCAATCATACCGATCATCACACCAGCGATAATACGCCATGATGCAATGCCCATGTAAACAATCATTGCCGCACCGATCATCAGCGCAAGTGTCGACACTTCACCGATGGAACCTGGAATGTTACCGATGAACGCGTCCATCCAAGTGATCGTTTGACCAGTAATGTTGTTCAGTAGTGCGCCTTCGCCGCCTTGTGCCCATTGGCTCAGTGCCGTAGCACCAGAGAAACCATCAGCCGCTACCCAAACTACGTCACCCGAGATTTGCGCTGGGTAAGCAAAGAATAGGAATGCACGACCTGCCAAAGCTGGGTTTAGGAAGTTACGACCTGTACCACCAAAGATTTCTTTTGCAACCACAACACCAAAGGTAATACCTAATGCAGCTTGCCAAAGAGGAAGTGTTGGCGGAACAATCAAAGCAAACAAGATAGATGTTACGAAGAAGCCTTCGTTAACTTCATGTTTGCGCACCATACAGAACAACACTTCCCAGAAACCACCAACAATAAATACCGTTGCGTAGATTGGTAGGAAGTAGGTGGCGCCAAGTAGCATCTTGCTGCCCCAACCTGCGTCGGCCCCTAAGGTGCCGCCAATAGCTTGAGTTAGCCAGTAATGCCAGTTGCCATCAATCATTGCTGCAAGCTCTGCGCCAGCATACATATGATTTAGAGCCATGACCGCTTGGTTACCCGCGTTGTACATCCCCCAGAACACTGCAGGGAATACCGCAAACCAAACCATGATCATGATACGCTTCAAGTCGACGCTATCGCGAACGTGCGAGCTGCGCTGTGTCACCAAGCCTGGTGTGTAGAACAACGTCGCCGCTGCTTCATACAAAGCAAACCACTTCTCGTGTTTGCCACCTGGCTCAAAGTGATGCTCGATATCCTCAAGGAATTTCTTAAGCATGAATTACCCTTCCTTCTCAATTTTGTCTAGGCACTCACGTAGGAGTTGACCATATTCGTACTTACCTGGACAAACAAAGGTACATAGCGCCAAATCTTCTTCATCTAGCTCTAGAGCACCAAGGCGCTGTGCGCTGTCGATATCGCCAGCACATAAATCGCGAAGAAGTAACGTTGGTTCCATATCTAAAGGCAATACTTTTTCGTAGTTGCCGATAGGTACCATTGCACGGTCACTACCATTCGTTGTCGTTGTCATGTTGAACAACTGACCTTTAAACACATGGCTTAAGAATGAACGAGTAATAGAGAACTTGTTTTTACCCGGTACAGCCCAACCAAACAGTTCTTTTTCACGACCTTCGCGCAAAACAGACACTTGTTGGTGATAGCGACCTAGATAAGCATGAGCGCCTTTAGCATGTGTACCAGAGAGTACTGAACCAGAAATCACTCGAACTTCTCCTGGCATCAACTCGTTATCCGTGACGTCTTCTAGGCTAGCCCCTAGCTGTGTACGGATTAAACGAGGATTGTTCACCACAGGACCAGCAAGAGAGATAACACGATCAGTGAAAACTTCATAGAGTAGTAAAAAGCTTACCAAACGCGATGACGTCTTGATAATTAATGCTCCATGCTACCGTTTCCGCATTAACTGGGTAAAGGTGATGCATGTGAGTGCCCACGAGACCTGCAGGGTGCAGACCGTCGAAAACGTGCTCTTCTACATTAGACTGAGTTGAACGAGGAAGGCTCGTGCCTTTCTTGCACACATATACCTTGCCATCTGTCAATTTAGAGAGAAGGTCAAGGCCAGCAACGAATGCTTCTTTGTGTTCGTTGATGATCAATTCAGGTTCAGCCGCTAACGGATTGGTATCCATGGCGGTGACGAAAATCGCCTGAGTTGTTGAATCAATCGCGGGTACCTTGCTAAACGGTCGAGTACGTAAAGCTGTCCACATTCCAGAGGCAACAAGCTGGTTTGTGATCGTCGCGCGATCAAGCCCTGCTAGTTGGTCTGCTGTGTAACTGTCGAACGTCACTTGGTCGTTGCCACTTACTTCAATCACTACAGATTGAAGTACGCGCTTTTCACCACGGTTAACTTCGATAACTTTACCGCTTGCTGGTGAAGTAAACATAACGCCTGGGTTCTTTTTGTCTTCAAAAATAACCTGACCTTTCTTTACTTCATCGCCTACACGAGCATGCATTGTTGGACGCATACCCACGTACTCTTCGCCAAGCAAGGCGACTTTAGTGATGGACTTACCATCATTAATCACCTGGGATGGAGTTCCTGCGATAGGAAGGTCCAAACCCTTTTTTATTGTAATCATACGCACTTGCACTACTTTTATCGGGAAAAAGATTCTTTTTATTGCGTAACATTTAGACACGACATTGAGGTGTCTCGCCTCGGCGTTTCAAACACCAAGACAGCAACATCACATTAACAATCTCACTGTTAAATCACTGCGAGATTTGTCTGGTGCGATAGTTTAACATCTTTTGCAAAGTGGATGCCATGATGAATCCCTGCAATAGCCTTATTATTTCGAAAGTTTTGCTATTGCAGCGCTTATCAATATTGATAACTTTGACGCATCGCACAAAGCGCTATTAAGTCTATTAAAATTAAGCAGTTAATTTATTCACAAAATGAAACAATTGCACTTAAAACGTCTTTACTCAAAAACATGTTGACACACTGTTAAGAAAATACCCATTAAGGGCTAGATTCATGAGAGACGAGCTGGCTTTCATTAACAAAGCCAATACCAGCAGTAAAAAATGTTATTCATTGCAGAATCGACAGGTTTGGCTGTCAAAAAATGTCACTATTTGCCACTATTTGCCACCACCAGCGCAGTCTGGGCTATTTGGAGACTGCTGATTTTTGTCATTCCACTCTTGAGGGGTATAAGTGTGAATGGCAAGAGCATGAATCATGCTTAGGCTAACTCTTCTGCTAGAACTGTATTTATTTTACGATGGCGAGCGATCAATCGATCGCCTAAGAATGCATCACTAACGACAACAACCTTAAAGTGGCTCTCAGAACCCGGTGGGACGTTATGCATATAACTTTCATTGAGTACATCTAGAAAAGTGGGTTCAAACGCTAGATGAAGTTTCTGCTCGATGGTTTGTTGAATCATCTTACTTCCTTAAGCAGGGTTATTATTATGACATTGTCGGTAAAGTATATCCTTTACTTAATCAATAATCTTCCTTTAAACCGCATTCTCTTTGGCTATTGGCGCGAGTTTTTGTCAAAATACAGCGATAATCACTAAATATCATCATTATGAAAACTGAACTTTCCTTGCTCAACCGCACACTTGAACTGTATCGCTATCCAAAGCTTAGTCACGATAAGCTCCAAGCATGGGACGCAGGAGATGAATATTTAATCACTCATGTTGAAGAACAGAACTTCAACCGTGGCCAACATATTTTAGTGCTTAATGACAATTTCGGCGCATTGAGTTGTTGGTTATCATCTCAACATGTGGTGACGACCGTTAGTGACTCCTTTATTTCCCAGCAAGGTATACACGCCAACCTTGCTCACAATCATTGCGCCTCGGTGAATGTGATTTCCTCCGTTGAGAACTGGCCAAACCATGTCGATTTGGTCATTATGCAAATACCGCGCAATAACCGCTATCTTACTTGGCAACTCAGTCAAATTCGTGCTTTGTACGGTGATAGCTGTCAGGTGATTGCGGTGAATAAGGCCAAGGAAATTCATAGTTCAACACTGAAATTGTTTGAAAAGCACCTCGGCCACACAACCACCTCCCTAGCATGGAAGAAACATCGCTTAGTCTTTAGTCAGGGGGACCAGCCAAACCCACCTCATGTAGAGCCGTATACCACTTGGCGGGTTGAAGAAGAGGCGATGACACTGTCAAACTTGCCCAACGTGTATTCAGGGGAAAGTCTCGACCTTGGCGCTCGCTTTTTTTACCGCACCTACCAGGCCATGCAAAGTACCACGATATTATTGATTTAGGCTGTGGTAATGGCGTCTTGTCGGTCAAGCTCAGACAACTCAATCCAGATGCGACAATTACCTCGGTTGATGAGAGCTATATGGCGGTTGAATCAGCAAAAAATAATATTTTGTTGAATCATTTATCCAATGAGAAAGCACGATTCGTTGCCAACAATTGCCTCGACGGTTTCAGCGCACAAACGCAAGATCTTGTGGTCTGTAACCCTCCATTTCATCAACAGCAAGCCATCACGGATCATATCGCATGGCAAATGTTCTGTGACGCAAAGCATGTTCTTCGGACTGGTGGCGAGTTATTAGTTATCGGAAACCGCCACCTAGGCTACGATAAAAAACTAGAGAAATTGTTTGGTAAGCGGCAGGTCAAACTTGTCGCGACTAATGCTAAATTTGTTATTTTACAGGCGACTAAGTAAAGTTATCGTCATAGTTAGTGAATACGCTAACGACACTATATGTTATCAGATAGAATTACGTTATCAGATAGAGTTTCGTCAGTGCGCACAACCTTATATGGCGCTGACAAGTGCTGACTCATCGCATTGATGAGTGTGAAAAGGAATTAGGAATGAAAAAGCTCGTTTTAGCCGCAACCATCGTCTTACTCGCTGGTTGTGCAAGCCCAAAACAAGAACAAATCAATTTTGCCCCACAAGCCGCCACTAGCGCTGCAAAAATTGTTGAAGGCAAAACCATGTCACTTTCCAGCCAAGATGTGCGTACTGCGCAATATGTGGCGTTAATGGATAATGGCCGCGCCAATATCACGCCTATTCACACACGACAAAATGTTCGTATTGGCATTGAGAACGCATTGGTGCAGCAATTTTCATCTCAAGGCTATAAAGTCACTGTGAATAGCCCAAATACCGTAAAAGTAGAAATTCAAGAAGCCCTCGTCTCCGTCAAACACACTGTTATGGAAAATGACATGGCTGCCAACGTCGTTGTAGAGCTAACGGTTGAAAACAGCAAAGGTAAATTGGTCAAAACCTATACGGGTAAAGCGACACGTTCAGGGCTAATGAGCGCATCAAACGATGATATTGAAACCGTCCTCAACGATACTGTAAACCTGGTACTAAAAGAAATATCGAACGACGCTGAACTGGTTGATTACATGAAGGAACGTTTCTAATGATGAGAACTCTAATTTCAACACTGGCTTTAATGTCTGCCACGGTTTTTGCAGCACCAACCGTACAGGTTGACACCAATATCGGCTCTTTCACCGTTGAGCTAAATGAAGAAAAAGCGCCAGTGAGCGTCGCCAACTTCCTACGCTACGTTGACGATGGCAGTTACGTAAATAGTCAATTTCATCGCGTTATTCCTGGTTTTATGGCTCAAGGTGGCGGCTTTGATGAGAAATTTAATCGACTACCTGTCAATAAAGCGATTCAAAATGAAGCCGCAAATGGCCTTGATAATGACATAGCGACCATTGCCATGGCTCGTACCCAAGACCCAGATTCTGCAACGCGTCAGTTTTTTATCAACTATGCCGACAATGATTTTCTCAATTACAGCGTATCCAACCCCGGCTATGCCGTATTTGGCAAAGTAACCGAAGGGTTTGATGTGGTGAAAAAAATGTCTCAAAAACCAACCCGCACGGTGCGCGGCATGCGTGATGTACCAATGGATCCCATTATCATTACCAAGATTGAACGCCTTCCATAAACCAACCAACAGAGAGAGTTCGCTCTCTCTTTTCTTTTTAGGTGAGGAGCACCTCTGTGGAACAGAAAATGACATGGCAAGATACAATCAGAAGTTACTGGGATAAGCGCCTACTTTGGGTATTTATGCTTGGCTGTTCAAGTGGTTTCCCATGGGTACTCATTGGCTCTAACATGTCGGGGTGGCTAAAGGATGCAGGGCTGACTCGAACCGCAATTGGTTACTTTGGCTCGGTCTTTGCTGTGTACGCCATTAATTTTTTATGGGCGCCCCTTGTCGACCGTGTACGACTGCCTCTGCTATATCGTACTCTTGGACAACGACGCAGCTGGATCTTTTTATGCCAGTCTTTAATGCTAGTGTGTACATTACTGATTGCGGGTGTTAATCCCGCAGAAAACTTAATGCTCACCTCGCTATTGGCGTTAGGTATTGCGATAGCCTCTTCTACTCAAGACATTGCCGTCGACGCCTTTAGAATAGATACGTTCCCTAAATCTCAATCCAATAAGCTGCCTCAAGCCTCTGCGATGGCGGTCATTGGTTGGTGGACAGGATACTCTCTTCCTGGTTATCTGGCATTCGTCAATGCCGATAGTATGGGTTGGAATGGCGTGTATTATGGCATGGCTATTATTGTCGGTGTCCTCATGATGTTTACCTTGCTGGTCGGTGAACCCAAAACCGATCGAGACGCACTGCAAGCGCAAGCGGAGCAGCGCCATCAGAAGGTGGTCGACAATAAAGTCCTCGCTTGGCTCAGTGTGACCGTCATCGAGCCCTTTCTTGATTTCTTCCGCAGCAACGGCGTAAGAGTGGCGGCAACCCTGCTACTATTTGTCTTCCTATTCAAGATTGGTGAAGCCTTTTTGGGCAGAATGTCCATTCCGTTCTACAAGGAAATTGGCTTTAGTAACGAACAGATCGGCTATTACTCCAAGCTAATTGGTTGGGGAGCCACCATTGCCTTCACTCTGCTCGGCAGTATGTTCAATGTCCGATTTGGCATCGTCAAAGGCCTAATGATTGGCGGAATTGCCATGAGCGCCAGTAACCTTATGTTTGCTTGGATTGCTCAAGTAGGACCAAACGAGCATCTTTTCTTAGCGACGATCATCGTCGATAACTTTACGACCGCCTTCTCCACCGTCGCGTTTGTCTCGTTCTTGACTATTTTGACCGGGCAAGCTTTCTCTGCAACTCAATACGCCCTGTTAGCATCGCTAGGGAACTTTGGACGAACGACATTGGCGTCCTTTAGTGGTGAACTGGTCGATATGCTCAATGATTGGAGTCTATTCTTTATTATCACCTCACTGATGGTTATACCAAGTCTGATCATGCTCTACTCGCTAAGGCATTATTTTAATGACTTGCTGACCAAAGCTAAAGAAAGGGACCGCGCACCAAAGTAGTTTGCGAAAGAACGACTAACGGATATAAACAAAAATCCCCCTCTGCCTACCGCATAGGGGGATTTTTATTCATCACCTTTCAATGACTAGTGAGTGATTGGATACTTACCCGCACCAAGCTTCCCCCTTTAAGGGTACATTCCCTTGCCAAAGCGATTGAATATCCTTGCAACACCCTGAGTAAATACCAATGGTTGCGTCAGGATCGACAAACATAAACAATCTTGTCCTTGCATCGTTTTGGGCGCATGTTTCGTGTCTTCGTTTTCTTCAAGATAATCGCCCTGACTATAACAACCCGACTCGTCACTAAAAGCACCGTGGAGTACCAAAGTCGACTCCAGCCCTTTGTGAGTATGCTGAGGGACTTGAACACCTTCAGTGATGTACAGCAAACTCACTCTATAATCTTCACCTAAATCTATATTTGAAGTGAACACCTTACCGCCATAGCTACGCCACTCCCCCATTCTTTCAACGATAGGTTTTAGTGGTGCGGGCACTGAGAATTCTTTCCCGTTGACCGTGACTTTCGCTGCCTGTCTAGAACGAGGCATGGAAAAGTCCATATCCAACGACATAATATCTTCTAGCATATTATCAAATACACGCTGCATTTCTTGCTCGGAAGTATCGCCAGCCTCAATCTTGTCCACCTTCATCTGCTGCAACAAATTTGCTTCAAGTTGTTCAAGCTCATTTACTCTGTTGCTACAACGGCTGCAAGATTCTAGGTGAGACGCGATAGCAACGCCTCTGGCCGTATCGATTTCACCATTGGCATAGAGCGCAAGTAAAGTATCATCTGGATGGTAAGCCATATCAATGCTCCTCCATAGAGAGTCGTAATTTTTCCACGGCAAGTCGCAAACGAGACTTCACGGTGCCAAGAGGAATGTCGTACATGTCTGCCACTTCTTGATGAGGCAAATCTTGCAGATATACCGCCCTAACCACATCCCTTTGGGGTTTGGGCAAGTTATCAAGAAAATGAATAATCTGCTCTTTCAGCCTGTCTGTTTCTGGCGAATAATGGTCGACAAAATCGGGTGGACAATAATCCGTCGGCCAAATGTCATCAGCGCGCACGTGTAATTCTTTGCCTTTCTGCTTGCGCAACATATCAAAGCACAGATTTCGAGTAATCGTGTATATCCATGTTGATACTGCACTTTTGTGAGCGTCGAATAAGTGTGCCTTTTGCCAAACGGCAGCCATCGCTTCTTGCACAATTTCAATGGCGACCTGCTCGTTACTGATATAACGGAAAGCAAATTGCTTTAATCTTGGGGAGTAATAATGAAAAAGCATGGCGTAGGCGTGTTTGTCTCGCGACTTAATCTTAGCCATACACTCATTCCACTCTTGCTTACTAAGTGTTTCTGATTCGTCTGCAATCATACACAAAATCCTAGGTTAGCTTCATTACGTCACTAGTACAGTGTACGCACGGTTTAGAACATGGATCACAATAATATTAATTTATTACTTTCATCACTCAATCAGCATTTTGAGTTGTCACTTATTAGGTTTGGTCTAGTAAACCTTGCTTGATAATAGCGCGTTCTATGAAGCTCAGCATTGCGTCACAGTTGGGCTGCGCCACTAACTGCTCAAACTCTTGGCAAGACACAGGCAAGACTTCTAACCATCTTTGGCTAACCCACGTTGCATCGTCATAAAAGCAATGCAAATAGAGTGACTCCAGCATAGGGAAGGCTTTAAAAACTTCTTGTAATCGTTCACCAATAAACTCTTGTTCTCGACTTAACGTTTGAGGTTGCCATGATGGTAACCAATCTACGTTAGCCACGCGTAAACCATCGTACTCGCTCTCTACACTATCAACTAAGAAACGTTTAATGCCCGAGACAGTTATACCCAATATGTCGCCTTCCAATACCTCAAAGTCGACAATACTCACGAATGTCCCAATCTGCGTAATATTGCTGGGTGGGCGCCCTGAACCTTCGTCAATCAAACACATCCCAAAGCCAGAACTCTGTTTCAAACACTCCGCCACCATTCGCTTGTAGCGCGGTTCGAAGATTCGTAGTTTCATTTTCCCCTCGGGTAGCACAATGGAACCCAGTGGAAATAACATTATTTGAGACATTCAAGCTCCTTATCGATAAGCACAGCGTTTTTACGCTGCTATCAGGAGATTCGATCATTGCACAAAATATTGTTACCAACTTTAACAATATTGTTAACGGAAGGATGCCCAATATTGGTTGATTTGTATGCAATTCATAAAAGTTCCCTTAAACCTTCAATAAATGTGATAGCACTCTCAATATTTAGCAACCGTTTGCGACGTTGCACATTTACTTTGGGACACAAATCGCTATCATGCGTCCCCATCGGATGAGTTCGCACGGAAAGCGACCAATTTTCAGTTCAACTTTAAAAAGAGTAGATCTCATTATGCGTAAATCACTTTTAGCTCTTGGCGTTGTTGCAGCAGTGGCATCAGTTCCAGCTTCAGCAGAATATCTATACGGTTTTGGTGGTGTTTATCTTGACCACCAAAGCTGGGATCACGGTCCTAACTCAATTGAAGATGGCAACGATGGTCGTGGTCGTAACCAATTCGTTCTAGGTATCGAAGGTGGTGCAGGCTTCACTTGGGGTGAGCTATACGGTTTCTACGATCGTGAAAGTGTTGAAAAGAGCTCATCTGAGCAAAAGAACTCTATTAAAGGTTCTGCGCACGTTTACCTTGGTGACTCAGGTGTATCTCTTTACGGTCAGGTTTATCACCACGATAACCCTCATCAAAGCGAAACTAACCGCGTATTAGGTCTTGGTTATACAGCGCTACAAGGTGATAACTGGTTCTTCAAACCATGGGTTGGTGTTCATGACATCACATCTTGGGACAGCTTTTCACCTAACCAAAATGTTAACGGCAACAACGGCTACATGGCTGGTTGGACAGCACGCTACGGCTTTAACGCATTCGGTCAAAACTTCTCGTTTGTAAACTGGAACGAAATCGAGTTCGATCGCAACGATGAATACGCTCAAAACCAAGGCGGTAAAAACGGCTTGAACGGTGCACTACTATTCAACTGGCACGCGACTGAAAATATCACCGCTGCGATCCAGTACCGTTACTTCCGCAACAAACTAGGTGTTTACGGTTCTTCTGGTGCTAACCAACAGCATTACGGTGATGCAATTATCTACCGTATGCAATACAACTTCTAATGTCTATTCAGTAGAAGAAGTTAGAAAAAATGGCGCATTCGCGCCATTTTTTATGCCTGTTACTTTCGAGTATTAGTAATAATTTTGCTATTCTTCGCCTATTACTCGTAACTTATTACTTGCTGTGAACATAACTATTCTTGGCCCCGGTGCCATCGGCTCTTTGTATGCGTACAAATTAAAGCAAGCCGGACACGATGTCTCTGTTTGGGGTAGACGCTCAAATAACACCGTCGACATCCAATTAGATCACTTGCCAACGTTGCAGTTTGTGAATCAAAACCGCGATACGCTCAAACGCACCGACCTTTTAATCGTCACCCTAAAAGCCTGGCAGGTTGAGGCGGCGCTATCACCGTTACTCCCGCGGTTACACGCCGATACCATCATCTTGTTTTTACATAATGGTATGGGTTGCGTCGACAAGCTGGCCAAGCAACTCGCGAACTTCCCAGTACTCCTCGGTACCAGTACACACGGTGCACTTAGACGTACCGCTTTGCATGTTAGCCACACCTGGTCTTGGGGAAACCCACATTGGCGCTTGGAATGACAAAGGACAGCAATGCCAATTTTTATCTGACGTACTGAGTCATGCTCTCTCGCCAGTAAAATGGCACACTTCCATCCAGCATGCCCTTTGGACTAAATTAATCATAAACTGTGCCATAAACCCGCTAACCGCACTCGAGAATTGCAACAATGGGCAACTGGCCGAGCAGCGCTACCGCCATCAAATTGAACAAATTATTGATGAGGCGCACTTGTGTGCCGAGAAAGTGGACGTGACCTTAGATAACGCAGCTCTCAAAGAAACAGTATTCAACGTCATCACCAAGACCGCGGAGAATTACTCGTCCATGCAGCAAGACATCAGCCAGCAACGCGCCAGTGAAATCGCGTTCATCACTGGCTATGTGGTTAGCATTGCGGAAAAATATCAACTTAATATCCCGGTAAATAGTGCTCTTTTTAAACAAATAAAATCCATTGAAGCCAGTTGGAGCAAACATGACTAAACGAATACTAGTGCCTATTGCGCCTGGCACTGAAGAGATGGAAGCCATAACCATCATAGACACCATGATCAGAGCTGGCTTTCAAGTGACAACAGCAAGCGCCGCTTTTGATGGTAGTCTAACCATGAAAGGCTCACGAGGCATCACGTTAACCGCCGACTGTAAGTTAGTGGATGTGGCGGATGAGGAATTTGATGTCATTGCTCTACCGGGCGGTATTGGCGGTGCTGAGGTATTCAGGGACAGTGTGGTATTAGTTGAAATGGTGCGCCAGCATAAATACGAAGGCAAATTGCTCGGGGCGATCTGCGCCGCGCCTAGGCATTGGTGCTTATTCACCACGATCTATACCCGGATGCGCTCATGACATGCCACCCTAGCTTTCAATCACATATTGCAGATGCGTGCTGGCGACCTAAACGCGTCACGTTAGATGTCAATCACAACCTGATGACCAGTCAAGGACCCGGCACTGCACTTGAATTTTCTATCGAACTCATTATTGCGCTATGTGGCAAAGAAAAAGCCTGGCAAGTGGCAGAGCCTATGGTCACCAATCCAACCTTGCATTATCACGAAATGGGGAAAAGAACATGACCGTTCTCCAAACTGTCCGTGAGCAGTTCCCGGCATTAACGCAAGACATCGTCTACCTAGACAGTGCAGCGACTACTCAAAAACCACAAGTGGTCATCGATTGCTTAACAGACTACTACAAAAACCAGAATGCTAACGTGCATCGCGGCAGCCACTCACTCACCGCTCAAGCGACAAGCCGCTTTGAAAGCGCACGCGACACGGTCGCACGCTTTATCAATGCCTCTTCAAGCAAAGAAATCATATGGACGAGAGGCGCAACGGAAGCACTCAACCTCATCGCGCAGACCTATGCACGCAGCACTCTTCAACCTGGTGATGAGATCCTAATCTCTGAAATGGAACATCATGCCAACATCGTTCCTTGGCAAATTGTGGTTGAGCAAACGGGCGCATCGATCATTAAAATCCCGATGACACCGGACTGCCAAATTGATGCTAAGCAAGTCGCAGAGTTAATTAACGAACGCACTAAAATTGTTGCCATCGCTCAAGTCACTAACGTCACCGGCAGTCGCCTACCTATTGAAGCGATTATTGCCGCGACGCGTGAAAAAAGTCGTGCCATTGTTGTCGTGGATGGTGCGCAAGGCATTGTGCATGAACACACCGATGTCCAAGCACTTGATGCCGATTTCTACGTCTTTTCGGGTCATAAACTGTATGCGCCAGCTGGGATTGGCGTGCTGTATGGCAAACAAGCGCTACTTGAATCTATGCCCCCTTGGCATGGCGGCGGAAAGATGGTCGAGCACGTCAGTTTCACACAAACCACCTTCTCGGCGCTACCGGGAAAGTTTGAAGCAGGAACGCCGAATGTCGCAGGCGCATTAGCCCTTGCCTGCGCTATTCAATGGCGAGAGCAGTATGACTTATCTGTGCTAGAGCAACATGTTGCAACTCTTCAACAAAGAGCCTTCGATGCGCTTAATACTATGGATGATATTACGGTAATCGGTTATCAACCGGGTTCCAGCGTGATTACCTTCACCATGCAAGGCGTCCATCACCAAGACATTGCCACCTTGTTAGATCAGCAACACATTGCCGTACGCTCTGGGCACCATTGCGCGCATCCTCTCATGGATGCACTCGGTGTCAAAGGGACGGTTAGAGCCTCTTTTGCAATTTACAACACGCGACAAGAAGTCGATCGTTTCATCGAAGCACTGGAGAAAAGTGTCGATATCCTTTGATCGTATTGCCTATTTAAATACGCCAAACAAAAAACGCCATTCAACGGAAGTTGGAATGGCGTTTTTTAAATATGAGTTCTCATTTAAGCGAAACCAATATACCTCACTTGTACGGTTTACTGGTTTACTGGTTTACTGTCACTTTAATCGTCTCTACGATAGCTTTCAAACCATTACCTCGAGAAGGGCTGAGATGATTGACTAAATTCAACTGTTCGAAATACGCATCAATATCAAACGCCAAAATTTGCTGAGAGGTTTTATTGTGATAAGCCGCTAAGACTATTGCGATTAATCCACGAACAATTCGCGCGTCAGAATCAGCTTCAATATGCCAAATCCCCGCCTCTTCATTCATGAGTAACCAAACCGAGCTTTCACAGCCGGACACCAGCATCGGATCCTTCTTAGCTTCTGTATCCAGTGTAGGCAACAATTTGCCCCACTTTACTACCTGACGATAGCGCGCCTCCCACCCGTGAAGTTCAGTCATCGTAGTAGCAATATCGTGTGCGGTGATTTCAATACCAAAAGGTTGCTTGTCCGTCATGCTCTCTCTCCCTCTACGCTCGATACTTCTGAATTAATCGGTCAACAATTCTAGATACTGCGACAAAACCAAAGCTTGCAGTCACAACCGTTGCTGCGCCAAATCCACTTGCGCAATCCATTCGTTTTGGACCTTCCGCTGTTGATTTAACGCCACAAACCGAACCATCTGCTTGAGGGTATTTCAATTGTTCAGTAGAGAACACGCAATCAATACCAAACTTCCTAGCTGGGTTTTTAGGAAAATTATGATGACGACGTAGCGTGTCTTTTAACTTCTTCGCCAACGGATCTTGAATCGTTTTGGTTAAATCAGCGATCTGAATTTGGGTCGGATCGATCTGACCGCCCGCTCCACCCGTCGTAATGACCTTAATCTTATTACTTCGACAATACGCCAATAATGCCGCTTTAGGTTTCATGCTATCAATCGCATCGAGAACATAATCAAAATCTTTATTGATGTATTCCGCAACATTTTCCGGTTCGATGAAATCATCGATAAGGTTGATCTTACACTCAGGATTAATCAGCTTTACACGCTCAGCCATTACTTCAATTTTACTCTGACCCACTGTCCCCGTCATGGCATGAATTTGACGGTTGATGTTCGTCACACAGACGTCATCCATATCGATAAGCGTTAATTCACCCACACCTGTGCGCGCCAGCGCTTCTACTGCCCACGAGCCAACGCCACCAATACCCACCACGCACACATGTGCAGCGCGAAGTATTTCGACCTCACTTTGCCCATAAAGACGTCGTGTGCCACCAAATCGTTGATTATAATTGTCGGAGGCTGGTTGGTTTAGTTCTCGCATAACACTACCTAGCTAATGATGAGTAAAAAAGAAAGAGTGCGATTTATACGCACTCTTTCTATAAAGGTCAACTGCTGCCCTTTTTCAAACAATTATTTCTTTTTTTCGACTCTTTTTTCTGGGGAGAGCGCCCAAGGGTCTTGCGAAGGTGAGTTCTCTAACCCCAGCTTCCAAACTCGACCGAAGTGCTTATAGTGCCCCGCTTGAGTACCCGCGAAGTCCCCTAGCCCATGATACAAATCAAAGTGATTCCCTTTTACCGCGCCACCGAGTATCTAATACGATGAGCAGTCGCAGTTCATGTGCACCGCTCCACGTACCATCAGCGTTAAGCAGTGGCACTTCCGCTAGAATTGGTGTCCCCATAGGGAAGGTACTTCGATCACCAGCCACTGCAGCCATCGCCTGAAGTGGGATGCCGCACGGTACCCGTCACTGGCGCCGCCTTTTGTGGGGCAAAAAAGACATAAGAGGTATTTTCTTCTAGCAAGGCTTGAACGGTTTTTTCGTCCTGCTTCATTACCCAGTCTTTAATCGCTTTGAGTGACATTTTTTCTTTTGGCACTTCGTCACGCTCTATCAGAACGCGACCAATACTGACATAAGCACGGTTGTTTTTCCCAGCATAGGCGAAGTACTCTAAGGTGTCGTCATCACCAAAATGGACAAAGCCACTGCCTTGTACTTCCATAATAAAGGGGTCAATCAGATTATCCGCATAACCAAGCTCTAGACCCTGACCATTCAAAGCGCCCCCATAGATTTCCGCTCGCGTTGGACAATCTTGTTGGCAATCAGGAAGACCATAGACAGGATATTTAAACTTCTCATCCGGGCGATGGCGAAGCTCCATCACTGCACGAGAAATAACCTAGTAAATAAAACGTTGCCCTTTTTATCACCACCACCTAGTTGAGCAGCCTGAACGCCATATTCACTTAGCTGTTTAGGGTCACCGCTCTTGATCGCCCACTCTTGCAGCTGTTCATACAGCGGTTGATAGGTTTTCGCCATTGACGGCGAGTTTTTGGTGACCTCAGCCGCCTGCTTTTCAAAACTATTGAAATTTCTTGGTTGATTGGACTCAATCACTTCTGTCTTGTTTAAAAATGATGGGAACTCTTGGTCATGATACTGCTGTGCGCGATCCGTTTGTTGAGCACAACCAAAAACCAGTAAAACTGAAGCCAATGGTAAAATACGTTTTATCAAGATTGTTATCCCTTATTGATGTTGCATTCAGGATGGCAAACTCTTTAAAAAATCGCAATAAAACGTAGGGTCATCGAAGGCTTTTTTTGTGTTTTCCTGACAATTCAAACACGGGATGGTAATGCGCTGGTGATAATTGCTGCAACTGGGTTTTATTTTCATTGAGGACTTGGTACTGATAACGAACGTCACCTGAATAAAAGGTTATCAAATCCCCTTTTAAATCAAAACTTGTCGCCACGACTCTATGGTTGATCGTCACGCCATTTTGGCTAAGTTCAAACCAATCTTTCACGTAAGATGCCGCTTCTTTCTCTACCCACATCCCATAAACCGACGATTTAGGGTTACTATGGCTCTGATAGCGCTGCGCCAAATCCTGATAGAGACTCATCACCGCAACCGTGCCAATGATCGCTAAAAGAATCAGAACTCGTTCAAACCACTTACTGCTTTTTTTAGGTGACGCTGCGCTCACCGCTTGAGACGTTTTCATTGAAATAAATCTAAACCTCTATGATCAATCCAACTGCCTTGCATTATCTACCTCTGTTCCAATCACTGCTACGACAACTCAATACAAACGAGCATTTCACTTAACTGATTTCGCTACCGTTAAAATTCCCCTTGCACAACGATGAATAAAAAGTCATTATTTCCACATAAATAACAGTTAAGTTTAAACTGTCAGCAGAAGGTTATCATCGTGAAAATCCGTAGCACCGCCTTAGTAAAAGGATTTAGGCAGTCCACTCCATACGTTAACGCGCACCGCAATAAAACCATGGTGATTACGCTCGGTGGTGAGGCTTTTTCCGACAAAAACTTCAACAATATTATTAGTGACATCGCTTTGCTTCATAGCTTGGGCGTCAAACTCATCCTCGTGCACGGCGCTCGCCCACAAATCAATGAGCTACTTGAACGAAACGACTGTCATTCCCCCTATCACAAAGGTACACGCGTTACCGATGAACGCGGTTTGGGCTACGTCATGCAAGCAACAGGCCGCCTGCAGCTTGATATTACAGCACGCCTTTCCATGAGCCTAAACAATACGCCCATGGCTGGAACGCAGCTCAATGTTGTCAGTGGTAATTTTGTGATCGCTCAACCGCTAGGTGTCGATGACGGCATCGATTTTTGTCACAGTGGTAAAGTTCGCCGTATTGATGTCGATGGTATTAATCGCGTCCTCAATCAAGGTTCTATTGTGTTACTCGGCCCTGTCGCGGGTTCGGTAACTGGTGAAACATTCAACTTACTCTCAGAAGAAGTGGCGACCAAAGTCGCGATAAAATTAAATGCCGATAAATTAATCGGCTTTTGCTCTGAGCAAGGGGTGCTAGATAGTAATGGTAATGCATTGGCGGAATTATTCCCGTCTGAAGTTAACCGCATTATTACCGAACTCGAGGTAAACGAAGCTCGCAACCCGGAAAGTAGCAGTGGTACCCTACGCTTTTTACGCGCATCGAAAGCCGCATGTCACGCAGGCGTTCCGCGTTGCCACCTCATCAGTTATAAGATCGACGGCGCACTGATTCAGGAATTGTTTTCGCTCGATGGTATTGGTACCCAAATCGTTAAAGCCAGCGCAGAACAAGTTCGACAAGCAGAAATTGATGATATCGGCGGCATCTTTGACCTTATTCGACCGTTAGAAGAAGAAGGGGTGCTGGTTCGACGTTCGAGAGAGCAACTTGAGCAAGAAATCCATCAATTTACCATTATCGAAAAAGATGGCCTCATTATCGGCTGCGCCGCTCTCTACCCCTATAGTGAAGATAAAATGGCGGAAATGGCGTGCGTCGCCATTCACCCTGATTACCGTGACGGCAATCGTGGGTTGTTATTATTGAACCATATGCGGCAACAATCTAAGTCAAAAGGCATTGAGCAGATTTTTGTCCTCACCACACACAGTTTGCATTGGTTTCGTGAACAAGGTTTCCATGAAATTGGCGTGGAGTCACTGCCTATGTCCAAACAAGATTTTTATAATTTCCAACGTAAATCAAAGATTTTGTCTATGCCAATCTAAATAGTAGCGCTATTAAAACGCCAATAGCGATATGAGTAATATCTGATATAAAACAACAAATGATATATAAAATCGATTGCCATTAATTAATTGCATAAAATATTTTACATCGCTCTCGTTAGTGGCTAAAATTCGATCAAATTACAGGATTTATCGTGATGTAGATCCCATTTATTGGGAGTGCAGGGATAGCTACGTGTGCCACTACTGCCATTGAGAGCAATATCTATGCGTACTGTTATTTGTAATTCTATTCAAAGCTTCTGGGATATGGCTGAAAACCATTTACTTGAAGGTCTAAGCGTTCACTGTGTATTCCCAGCGACTGATAAGATTCAATCGCTTATCGGGCTTTATCAGGAGCAATATAAGATCAATAAAATTACCTTTTCGGAAGTGTTTAATTGACCTTAGTTGCTTTATTTAGAACGCACTACCATGGATGGTAGTTCAGCTTATTCATTATGACTCTTTCCCACTCATGATTACTGCTATCCACGATCACTTTGCTCGCGACTGATCTTTTACACGACCATTATTGGCCGTTCCGATTGTAATCGACTCGCCAGCCCGCTATGCCTGATTGTTTGGCAACGAATGGCTTTCAATATCACTTTCGGCTCCGCTATCAGAGTCAACGTTTTCTTTGCTCGCGTAATACCTGTGTAAATCAACTCTTTAGTTAGTAGAGGCGAAAAGTCGGCTGGCAGAATCATAAAGGTATGCGTAAACTCACTGCCTTGTGACTTATGAATCGTCATGGCATAAGCCGTCTCATGTTCGGGAACACGGCTCGGCAATACCGACTTGATCGAGCCATCAGGAAGCTCAAAAAACACCTTGAGTTTGGCAACCTCTCCGGTGTAATCCATCATACACAAACCAATGTCGCCATTATAAAGCCCTAGGTTATGGTCGTTTCTCGTCACCATAACAGGACGCCCCGCATACCATTGAGCTTCGCCATTGTTGATAATAGCGCGCTGCTTTAGTCGTTGCTCAATTCGCTGATTAAGCCCCACAACACCAAAGTCTCCTTCACGAACAGCACACAGCAATCTATGATTAGAAAAGCTCGCCAGTGCTGATTTTGCCGTCATTCGTTGCCAAATGGCTAACGTCTCTGCGCTCCGGCGCTCCTCTCCATCGGGTTGCGCGGTAATAACCTTTAAATAGGGCTGGTAAGCTTTCACCATACTTTGTAGCAGGTTCTGATAAGCATCGGCGGTTAAATGATGCCATTCGATATCAGCAAACCCTTTATCCCACACTTGCCCAAAGCCACGCGTGTCACTGGCATTGATCGTTTTAGCCAGTTGCCCTATTCCTGATCTCGCATCAAAACGATAGCTTTTTTGCAGCACGCACAAGCCATCCGCTACAATGCTTCTTTGTAGATTTTCTTTGCCTGGAGAATGGCGAATCGCACTACGATGACGGCAATCAAATTGCGTTAACTGCTTGATGGTGTCATTTTGCCCTTGGCTATAACCCTGACTGGCAAACTCACAAATATCCGACAACACTGCCCCCGCCTCAACCGATGCCAATTGATCTTTATCACCGAGTAGAATAAGCCGAGCGTGCGCAGGTAACGCATCAAGCAAACGGTGCATCATAGGCAAATCCACCATAGAAGCTTCATCCAGCACCAGTACGTCTAAGTGAAGTGGATTTTCACGATGGTGGCGGAACTCAACGCGATTAGGGATTGCCCCCAACAAACGGTGAATCGTACTCGACTCCGTTGGAATTTTA
Organism: Vibrio sp. GJ43-1; assembly: GCF_055808835.1. Taxonomy (NCBI): domain Bacteria; kingdom Pseudomonadati; phylum Pseudomonadota; class Gammaproteobacteria; order Vibrionales; family Vibrionaceae; genus Vibrio; species Vibrio sp. GJ43-1. The sequence continues at coordinate 2,917,051 of NZ_CM147884.1, forward strand.
GCGAGTATTTCTGGCTCTATCGCCAAACTATCTAAGGCTTTACCTATCGATTCCGTTAACCTTGCCGCTGCTTTTCCTGTCGGCGCCACCAGCTTAATGATGGGGCTTTGTTGGGAGAGCCCAGCCTGATGAACAAGCGCCGCGAGTAATTTTGTTACCGTGGTCGTTTTACCAGTACCCGGACCACCTGAGATGACGGAAAATCGGCGAGTCAACGCGACTGCTGCGGCCACCTTTTGCCAATTAAGGCAATAAGATAACGGGATTAAGTTATCCAATGCATTAAGATCCGTCGATTGCTTTGCCTGCATTAATTGCTGGTCAACATCCCCCCAGTTGATAAGCTCAGGGGTCACGACATCTAGAAAGTCACACACCAACTGCTGCCGAAGCACTTGGGTATTTTTTTCACTCGGCAATTGCTGTAACGAAGAAAATAAGTAGTGATATTCACGAGCAAACAGCTGGTCAAGCAAATTGGCTAGGCGCGCTGGACTTTCGATAGTAATGGCACTTGCCATCGCATTCATCCGATCGGCGATGGTGTGTTCATATCGATAGTAGCGATGCAAATACAAGCGACCATGTTGCCAAACAAGAGGGGTGGGTGGCATGTCGCTTTGAAGCGTATCGAGCGACGTCGTAATACTCTTTGCATCCTCACGACTCGTCGCCAATCAACTTGATTTATTAAGCCATCAATTTGCTGTGCGACCTCGCCATAGATGCCAAGTAAACTGGCACTTGGCAATGACTCTGATACCAAAGAGAGCGTTGAACTTTCTGGTGGCATATTCATATCGGATGCGATAGGGGAAAAATTCACGCAAATATGCCCTTGCCCTAAGTTTGCACTTGTCAAAGCAGCAAGCCACATCACTTCTGCTCGATATTCTGATTCTAAAGACGAAACAAACTTAGCAAACTGCAAGTCCAGTGGTCGTAATACCTTTTTCTCTGCGAGAAATGCCACGACTTCAGGTAAGGATTGAAACAGCTGTGACATTATTGTGTCTTCCCTTGTTGCTCAATAAAACGATCGTGATGAATAGTCTCACCGGATATCAGCGCATCGAGTTCTTCTACCAAAGCCTGCGTCGGTTTGCTGTTAAAAATGCCCGACGTCGATCCAGGTTCAATACCACGTAGAAATAGATAGTAGACGCCACCGAAATGCGCCTCATAGTCGTAGTCTTTAATCCGAGTCTTGAGAAAGCGATGCAGCGCCAGCGTATACAGTTGGTATTGCAGATCATAACGGTGATCGATCATCGCATGTTTAAGCTGCGCCTGTTGGTAATGCTCGGGACTGTCACCAAGATAATTGGACTTCCAGTCAAGCACATAGTACTTGCCATCATGTTCAAACACGAGGTCAATGAAACCTTTTAGCATGCCTCTTGCGGTATAAAACCCAAGATCTTGTGCCTGTGCCGACAAATCATCATGACGCTGAATCACTCGGTTGAGTGACATGGCATCCAGCACTTCTATCGGCAATAAAAACTCCATTTCAACCAACTTCTGTGACGCCCCTTTTTCTCGCAATCGTAACGACGCTCCATCAAGCGGAGTGTCGAGCACACGATCGACAAGATCGTGAATAATAGGCAGCCACTGAGGATCGTATTGTTCCTTCTCCAATAACAGGGCAATAACATCACGATTCACTTCGGATCCCGCAGGCTCGGTAAACGTCACTTCTTCAAATACAGTATGAAGAAAAGTACCCGGGCGCGCCCCTTTCGGAAAGTGGTAAATACTTTTTTCTGGTTCTAACAGCGATAGTGTCTCCGCCTCTTGCGAGGAATCAATATCAATACCCGCGGCTTCGATAAATACTTCTCGGTCTGAATGTTGATGTCCTTGCTTAACCAAATTAGAGTAACTGGTCATTCGCCAATGACGGTCGATTTCTGTCTCTAAGGTTTTCACACTAAGATCCGGTAACCTCACTTCGCTTGGTCGATATAGCTCATCGTCAACATCCGGCGGAGACACGACTCTAATCGCTGTTTGTTGCGCGGATAACTGTGCCAATGCCGAACCGAGTTCATTCACTCCAAGCTCTTTGGCTTGCTGAACTAAGTAGCCAATGGCACTGTGATGCACGCCTGTCGGCTCTTTCGTTGAACGGCCATTTCGAAGTGGAGCAATACCGATAAAACAACCATAAACCGCGCGCGTCAATGCCACGTAGATAAGACGCAGATCCTCAGCTAGGCGCTCTTTATCCGCTTGCGCGAGTGCCGACTTTGACTGAGCAAGATCAATCACCTAGAGTGATTGCAAAGCTTCATCGTAATACTTTGCTTCTGACGCTTCTCTATAGCTGGTGACAAAAGGCAGATAGACTAAATCGTACTCCAAGCCTTTTGATTTATGGATGGTGATAATTTGCACCAAATTTCTTTCTGACTCTAAACGTTGAATATGCTCATCGCTACCACCTAACCCTTGCGCAGCGTCTTCAATAGACTGCCCTAACCAGCGCAGCAACGCACTGTCACTTTCTAAATCTTGCCTTTCATTTTGCAATAACTCGCCAAGGTGAAGATAGTCAGTCAATAAACGTTCGCCCCCCGCTTGGGTCAGCAGTCGGCTGGCAATCTCACGTTTAAATAGTACGGCCCGCAACATAGGGAGTACGCCACGGGTTTGCCACAAATGACGATACTCTTGAAACTCGGCCGTCACTTTTTCCCACACGGTTTCTTCGTTGTTCAAGTCATCTAAATAGGTCGCCGATAAAGCAAAAAGCTCACTGGCTAACGCCGCTTTTAGTGCTCGCTCCTCCCCTAAAGACCACACGGCTTGCAGCAATCGCAACATATCCAGGGCAACACCACTGGCAAACACACTGTCACGGTTAGACAGGTAAACACTGGCAATGCCACGCTCCGCTAACGCTTGCTTGATCAACTGACCTTCGCTACCCGTTCTGACTAACACGGCAATATTGCCTGCTTTTATCGGCGTCTGCTTGTCGCCGTTGATTAAAATGGACTCATGGCTTTGCGCCCCTGTGAGCACCGTTTTGATATGCTGCGCAGTCGACGCGGCCATCGCCGTAACATACTCACCTTTAGGTAACGGTTTTTCTGCTTCTTGTAACCAAAACTCGAGCGCGGTTTGTTTTTCACCATAAAGGCACCAGTGACGCAAATGCGCCTTCGGGTTAGCTTGGACAGCAAAGAACGGTATATCATCATCATAAACAAATGGAGAAACCGCCTGCTCAAATAGGCTATTCACACCCTGAACCATGCTTTCACTTGAACGCCAGTTGGTGCCTAACGTGTAATGATCGGTCACTTGGTTTCTTGCTTTGATATACGTAAAAATATCCGCGCCACGGAATCCGTAAATCGCCTGTTTGGGATCGCCAATCATGAACCAACCACATTGAGGATGCTGCAAATAGACCCGACTAAAAATATGATACTGAAGCGGATCGGTATCTTGGAATTCATCAATCATCGCCACAGGAAACTGCTGGCGTATTTTTTCCGCCAGTCCATCGCCGGACTCAAATTCCAATGCGGCGGACAAGTGCGTCAACAAATCATCAAATGATAACCATTGTTTACGCTCTTTCGCGTCAATGAGGCGCTGTCGGCAACTCTTGATAGCCAGAGCAAGCAAGGGGGTCTTTAACTCTGGTGGTGAGGTAAGGAGTGTTTCTATTGCTTGGAAAATCTCATGAACCGGAGGCTCGCCCTTTGGGGTTTTTTCATTCAACACCGTTTGCGAGAACTTCTCTAGAGAGTCAGGCAAGTAATAATCTTTGGTCTCTGATTTAGACCACTCTGTTATTGCCGCCACCCATGTTGGCAATGATTTTTTGGTATAACTACGCTTGTTGACATCCGATGCACTAATACACGGCACAATATCATCCGCGACGGCCAGCCATTGCGATTTAAGCGTTTGGATTGCGCCTAGGTTTTGTTGATGCAATGCATTGAGATCGGCGGCGCTCGCGTGGCGAGTAAATGACACATTCGGCCCAGTCATATAGCGTGAAATATCACTAAGCAGTGCGCTAGGTGTCGACCATAATTTACGAACTTCATTGGCTAGGTCTAATCCCAATGGATAAAACTGACTGCGCCAGAAATCCGCCACCACTTGTGCTTTGAGGCGACTCTCATCAGTAATGAATTCGTTATTAAAGCGCGAGCCCGACTCAAAGGCATTTTGCGTTAGCATTCGCTGACAAAAGCCATGGATGGTATACACCGCTGCTTCATCCATCTGCCTTTCGGCTTGCAGTAGGGTCGCGACCGCAAAACGATGATCGTCAATATCCGTCAATAACGGCGCAATCACAGGGTCATCACTACTGCCACGCGCAAAGGCGATTCTAGCTTGGTGAATTCTGGCGCGTATCCGGTCGCGTAATTCTGCTGTAGCGGCTTCAGTAAAGGTCACCACCAATATTTGATCAACCGTCAGCGGCTGCTGATGACGAGAGCTTTCATCCCCATGCCCAAGTAACAAGCGCAAATAAAGACCAGCAATAGTGAAGGTCTTTCCTGTACCCGCGGAGGCTTCGATAAGCCTTGCCCCGTGTAAGGGAAAGCTCATGGTATTGAGCGCAATTGGCGTCTGAATGTTCTTGTCTGACATGGCGTATAAACTCAACTTTGTGACCTAGTACTTAAATTTTAATAAAAACAACAAGCTATCGAATGTGACTATCAATACCTGAGACCCTATTCACGGAACCATTGCGAGATAATCATTACTATTTACTTAACGAATTACGGTCCCTCTGACCCTGTGGCCGACCAGCAACCCTACATATAATCTAATAATGCTGGCGGTCACCACTCCTTTCATTAACATCACTTCTTTCAGGAACTCTTAGGTTGAGCCTGTGAGTAATAATCTTCGACCGTTTGGCTTAAGGTTCTTGGTGCTTGTAGTACTTGCGCGGCAATCCGCTTACTCTCTTGCGCCATCGACTCTTCCCATTGCGGCCAAACCCGAGAAATATAGGCATTGCCCCCCTCTCCCGTGACCATGTAGCCGCCAACAAACTTAGCTTCCATTTTACTGAGCATTTTTTCATCATCTGGCTTCCAAGCACCACGACTATAATTGGCTTCAATGCCTACCATCGCCGTTTCAGGGAAATACGCCAATGGTTGGTCAAGACCTTGTACATAAAGCGACAGCAGCTCTTTTAGATAGCTCATCGCCGCATCAGAATCTAATGCTGGCAACACGCGATGCACGACCCCTTCTTTTTTGTCATAAGCGAGCATATGAGTCACCTTCCCTTTGCCAATAGCGGCTAGGAGTAGATGGTCAATCCAAGCACTCAAATAATCACTCGCGCGGAGCCTGCCGCTTCGGTAACGAACCAATCCCGCGGAAAACTGTCCGGTTATCCAGCCTTGCAAGCGGATTCGATGCTTATCAAGTTCAATCAGCTGATTGACTTCTGTGTCTTCTACCGCTGAACTCGTGAGTGCTACCACGGCTTGCGCCAGCTCTTGAGTTTGCCCCATGTTTCCGGCTAATTCCAAATCACCAAAATGACCAACTGGCAAGAAGCCTTGTGCTTTTTGCTGTTGCTGAAAAGCCTGTGTCTCCGCATCAGACAGCTGACCGCCATTTTTCACCAGCGCATGTAAGAGCTCATTACGCAGGCCAAAACTCTCGAGTCCGTTAAGTGAGAAAGGTTCATCTTCTTCCACCATAAAATGCTGCTGATCAAACGACACTTGTAAGCGACGATTGAAAAGATATTGCACAGGCAAACGCCAGAAACGATGGAACTCGGCAAGATCCAGTTCAATCACCTCATCGCTCGTTCGAAGTATCGGCGGTAAAACAAAATGACTCGCAACCGCCCCCACCGCTTGCTCTTGGGCGCTCTGTTGCGCCGTGGGTAACCATTCTGCGGCATAACTTTGTTTGGCACGACTAGCATCAAAATGTGAGGGACTAAATGGCACCATTGGGTATTCTTGAGTTAACTGCTCGATGAGGCGGAGACCTGAGTCATCAACACTCAAGGCTTCATCATCAGGCAGTCGATAGTTTTGCTGACAATACTCCATCAGTTCAGACACTAATACCGAAGGCACACGCTCGGTATTGTCTTGAATCGACCGTCCTACGTAACTGATGTACAGCGATTGCTGCGCAGACAGTAACGCTTCCAAAAAATAGATATCGGTCGTCATCTCTTCGCGATCGGTCACCAGCGCGCGTTCGTCCCGTCATTAAATCGAAGCTCTCTGGCGGGACACTTCGTGGATATACACCATCATTCATACCAAGCAAGCACACCACGTTAAACGGAATAGAACGCATAGGCATTAAGGTACAAAAATTGACTTGTCCGGCTAAAAAGCGCTGACTAACGCGTGAGCCAGATAATTTATTCGTAAAGTACTGACGCACAATCTTTGGTGAGAGTTTTTCGTCAAAACAGGCGTCTTGTAACTGCTCCTGAAGACCAGAAATTGTGTCTCGTATCGACTTTATGACCACTTCGCCTTCGAGTTCGACTTTAAAGAAGTCGTCAACCAGCTGATTAATAACACTGCGCCATTGCTCAATGCTCACCGCCGTGCTGAGGCGCTGACGGTAATTCGCAACAGTATCAATAAACAGTGCTAGCTTGCCTGCTGTTTCGGCGCGCATGCCTTGCGTTTGCTCATACGGGGCAATCACCGTATCATCAATGGTCAATAGCCCAGATTCTTCACCAACCGCGTAACCTACCAGCATTCTTGAAATGCCAAACATCCAAGAATTTTGTCTAAACTCAGGCAGTTCAAATTCCCTGGCAGTATGCTCGTCCACTCCCCAGCGCACTTGGGCTTCATCCACCCAGAGTTTGATCATCGCATACTCTTGCTCGTCCAAATCAAAGCGAGCCAATATGGCAGGGACATCAAGAAGCTCGAGTAACTCACTGGAGGTACAACGTAATTCGGGAAGGGCAAGCAGCTGATTAAAGGCATTCAGTAGCGGGCTTTCTTTATCCGCCGTGCGGTCAGATATGGAGAAAGGGATATAACGATCACCCGCAGCGTTACCAAACACGGCTTGAATCGCAGGGCTATAAGCATTGATGTCTGCCACCATGACAATAATGTCTCTTGGCTTTAATTGCGGATCGTTATCAAACATCGACAGAAGATTATCGTACAGCGCTTCGACCTCACGCATGGCGCTATGGCAGACGTGCAAGGTGAGTGAACGATCGTTGGCGCTCACTTCGGGCTTATGGTCTGAATGCAGAATAACCGCATCATCTTGGTGCTCTTCAAGACTCAAGATATCGGCTTGAATGTGATGCAGTAACGAGTTTCGGTCGACGTCGACAAACGCATCTATCTCATTAGATTCAAGTTGCGAGAGCAGATACAAATTATCTCGCCCCAGCTTTCCCATCGACGCTAATAAACTGTTGCCAATATCAGTGACGTGAAGCTCATCATCAAGATTGTCGTCAATACTCCCTTTCAACAGCAAGGTTTGCTCACAATCCGATACATCTGCGACGTCATCTACCGTTTGCAAATGTTTGCGCTTATTTGCAGCCAAACGTGCAAGATATTTACGGTCTCGCACATCGCCCCAGTAAAAACGACAAGGGTTGGTAAACATCATATGGACATCAATATGCTGCCCCAGCGCCTTAAGTGCGTCTAAGTAACGAGGGGGTAGCGATGAAATACCAAACACAAACAAACGCTTTGGTAAACCCGCTAACCGGGCATCTACTTTCGTATCACCATGACTCTGAGCGAGTGCATCAATAAAATGCTCATACAAATTCGCTCGATGATAAGGCGACTGACCTAGTGCGACCGTATGATCATATAAAGACTGCCAAAGCTTCGCCTGCCAAGGCTGCTCACCTTCCAACTCAGCGACGGTGAGCCCGGCTTCCCAAGCCGCTATCCACTCTGGTCGATACACTAAATAGCCATCATAAATATCGGCAATTTTCTCTGCTAACTGATAGCGCTTAGACGCGTCATCGTCACCTTCTAGATATTGTGCAAGAGGCGCAAAATCTTCATCGTGAAGATGGCTTGGCAACAGATGCATGATTTTCCACGTCATCGCCTCCTTGTTGAAGGCACTTCTTGACGGGACATCATCAAGCACTTGGGTAAAGCGCTCCCATATAAAGGTCGCTGGAAGAGGAAAATCGGTGTTCGCCGCTATGCCAAATTCTTGTGCCATGGCGATTTTCAGCCACTGCGACATGCCTGGACTCTGTACAAGAATTTGTTCTTTTTCAAAGGGGTTATCGAGTGGATCGATTTTAATGAGCTGTACTAATAGGGATTTAAGTACATCGATTTGATTTGAGTGATAAACGGTGAACACGTTACCGCGCCTTTAGCAAGTAATCCTCTCTCAAGATTATCACATTACCGCGCGATAACGCAGAATTACCCAGCGATAAGGCACGTAAGCTTATCGAGATACTGCATTATTTGATGACGTCAGCATTTTTACTGGGCGATAAGCAAACAGGTAGCGAATCGCCACATAGCTCACCACTGCTGTGGCAATAATTAACTCGATATTGGCAAGCATGATCACTTGATCCACCGCGTTTTGTGGCACATGAACATTCGTCATCCACGCCGCCAATTTAAACAACGCCGTTGCCCCAATCACCAACGGGAACGTAAACGCGGCATAACCAGGGCTAAATGGAAGACGAAGCAGTTTAATAAACGCTAAGTAAATCACCATTGTCATCAGTACCGCAATACCAAACAACATTGCCACCAATACTGGAGAAGGATCCGCGACCACGGTTAAATATCCTGCTAGAGAAAGACTTGCTGGCGCCGCCAATATCGCTAGGGTTGGTTTTGCCGCATCCGGCACTTCCGCTGCGAAAATTAAGCGGTACACCATGCAAGGTAACATCACCGCATAAACGGCAATCCCAAAGTACAGAGCGGCATTCGCGATGGGTGCTAGCGCTGCGGTACCAGAAAACGCGACATCCGCTACCACAATACCTATTGGTGGAACAAACCAACTTGGCACCATATGATGCAGCTCAAAATCGCGACAGCGATGATAAGTAAAGCTAGCTAGGAACACGACATGCAGTACCACCGCGGCTAACCAAATACTGTCACCGAGCACAGGAAAAAACTGCCCAATTGAGTTCGATACCACCATGGTTGCCATCGCAAATGTCGGCACAACACTTCCCACGACCGGGTGAGCAAGATCCTGCCCCAATAAGTGACTATGGAACAAGAACTTATAGGCCAATATCACTAACAGCACACTCGCCACCGCTGCGCTTGACCACTGCGCAACGTGATGAAACTCTCCTGCGTTTTCCCAACACCATCCAAGGCTCGCAATCCCTAACGCCAAACCAGCCATCGGGGTTGGTGCGCTTTTCATTTTATGATGAACTCGTTTTGCTGTCGCAATCATAACAATGCCTTGTCTGCTGTATTAAGTTGCGCTAATGATAATTCTAGTTTACGTTTAGGTACATCTAATTATTTTCAACCAGCGTTCAAAAAAACAGAACATGAATACTCATATTTCACTCAAGCAGCTCAAAGTCTTTGTTGCTGTGACGCAGCACCAAACGCTAACCTCAGCTTCCGATACGCTGTTTCTTTCCAAGGCTGCCGTGAGTATGTCATTGAGCGAGTTAGAAAAACAAATTGGTCACGCTCTTTTTGATCGCGTCAACAACCGTTTAGTAATCAACCAAGAAGGACAAAAACTTCTGCCACTTGCCGACGAATTACTAAGCCGAGCCAAAGACATTGAGTCCTTATTTTCAGATGAACAAAGTTTTCGAGGTCAGCTGCGTATCGGCGCAAGTGACACTATCGGTAATCAAGTCGCGCCGTATTTACTCAGCGAATACCGTCAAAGTCACCAGCACAAGGCGCAACAACTGTTTATCTCCAACAGTGCACTTATCTGTGAAAAACTGATTGATTATGAACTTGATATTGGCTTGATCGAAGGTAAAACGCTTCATCCTGAGTTAGAAAGTACCCCTTTTAGCGAAGATGAGATGTGCATTGTCGCCAGTGTTGACCACCCATTAGCGGGCGATGAGGTGATCGATCTTTCATTACTAGAAAATAGTGAATGGATCCTCAGAGAGCCAGGATCTGGCACCCGTGAGTTTTTCTTACGGGCCGTCGCCCCTCGTATTGAAGTATGGCACGAAGCATTTGAGCTCAACACAACGGAAGCCATTTTAAACTGTGTATCTTCTGGCTTAGGACTGGCGTGCATCTCTAGACTTGCCGCTCATACCGCTATCCGTGATGGTCGCATCCGTGAAATACCTGCTTTCACTCGATATGAAACGACGCTTTTGGCTACTCTTCCACAAAGAGAAATACCAAAGCCCGTTGTTGCGCTCTTTTATCTCTTTTTGCCAACAATGGCAGCGCAGCTAAATCTGCTGCCAAAACCGATAACGACATAGGATCAGTAAGTCGTGCCAATACCAGAGCGCAGCGAGTAGGAAATAGGCAATCAGCTCTCAGTTTTGCTGCGCTGACTGGACAAGCATTTTAAACCTATGTATAAATAGCCAGTATTGTCGATAAAAATTTAACTTGTTAGAGGATTAACCATGGCTGTAATCGTCAAGTACGTGGTGGAACGCAACGGAGAAGAAAAAGATGACTTTTACCTCTAAAGCTGAAGCTGACGCTTATGACAAAATGTTAGATACTGCTGATGAACTATTTACACTGCTTAGTGAAAGCAAGCTCATTGAAAACGAAGAGAAGCAGGAAGAACTTTCCTTATTCTTAGCGCAACATAAAGAAGAAGTCCTTTATGCACTGGGTGCTAAGCGTAAACCAACGCCAAAGAAACCAAAAGCGGTTGAGCCTGTCGAAGCTCAAGACGACGCGGCATAATAACGCCTACCAACCAGTTTAACGTATCGTACTTTAAGCTGGTTATTTTCCCCGCTACGTATATGCTTGTTCTATCAACTCTTAATCTTGAGAGCGAGCAGACGTGAAAGATCTCATCATTCATATCATTACAGTCTTTATGGGCTTTTTTGCCATAATGAACCCGATTGCTAATACACCGATTTTTCTAGGCTTAACTGGAGATGAAGATCGAGCAACCACCAAGCTGATTGCATTTCGAGCGGTCACTATCGCCTTTGTTCTTATTTCCATTTTTGCTATATCAGGCAAACTCATTTTTGAATTATTCGGTATTACGTTATATGCCTTAAGAATTACCGATGGCATACTTGTGTTCTTCATTGGCTTCAATATGCTTCAAGGTTCGAACACTCATAAATCAGAGAAATCAGTGCTTAATTCAGCAGCACAACAAAATGCTTCTCTCGGAATCGCCGTGTCCCCCCTTGCGATGCCGATCCTTGCGGGACCGGGAACTATCGCAACCGCTATGAACTTCGCTGCAGCCGGAGGGCTAATGCAAGTTATTGTGACTATTATTAGCTTTGCTATTTTATGTACTATCACCTATTTCTTGTTCATTTCTGGCGAACGCATGGTCAAAGCCCTAGGTCCTAGTATTCTTTCAGTGATTACCAAAATGATGGGATTGATTCTCGCTGTTATTGGGATGCAGATGCTAATCGAAGGAATTCATCAAGCAATAACGATTCTAAGCCATTAAACGTAGTACTATCGTCCCCTCAGGATCTATTGACAGCGGAAGCCTACTACTGTTTCTTTTTGGCGAAAAGTGTCTCCATAAAGACAACCAATATCTTTTTACAGACTTTAGCCCTATTTGCTCTTTCATCTACCGTTGCCACTCTTTAAGATAAAACCAACAACTTAAGATAAAACCATCAACAGAATCTAAACCTTTGCTGCACTAGCATCGGTTTATGGACAATTCAAAATGGAGAACGATAGTCATGGCAGCATTTTCACTCGCCTTCGGTACCGCCACTAAAAACCGCGATGGAAAAATCATCGAAGCCTTTTTTCCACATCCGCGACTCAATCCAAGTGATGCGACAATCGCCGCGATTGCAGAAGTGTCTGGTTACACTCAAGGCAACCAAGCTATCGAGATCAGCCCAGAGCAAAGCGCACAACTTGCGACGGCGTTTGCTAATAATGACGACGCTCAAAATGCCGCGTTCGCTGAAAAAGCATCACAGTCACAACAACCACTTGTACTTGTAGTGCTTGCAAGCGACGAAAAGCCGCAGTCTGTTGCAGAAGGCTTTTTGAAACTACAACTGATTTCAAACCGCCTAGTACAACCACACGGTACCGTACTTGATGGCATCTTTGGCCTACTGCATAACATAGCTTGGACAAACCAAGGTCCAGTCGATCTTCCAGAGCTAGCAGACCGTCAAATTGAAGCACGCCTTGCGGGACAAGCCCTGACCGTCGACTGCGTTGACAAATTCCCTAAAATGGTCGATTACGTGGTACCAACCGGTATTCGTATTGCTGATACTTCACGTGTTCGCTTGGGCGCACATGTGGGTGAAGGTACCACAGTTATGCATGAAGGCTTCATCAACTTCAATGCTTGCGATTGACCGCAGTGTGAGCATGGTTGAAGGCCGTATCTCTGCAGGCGTTGTGGTTGGAAACGGTTCTGATATTGGTGGTGGCGCTTCTATTATGGGCACACTATCTGGCGGCGGTACGGTGGTGGTCTCTATCGGCGAAAACTCACTGCTTGGCGCAAATGCTGGTCTTGGTTTCCCACTAGGCGATCGCTGTACGGTTGAGTCTGGTCTGTATGTCACAGCAGGTTCTAAGGTTCGTATGCTTGACTCTACAGGTCAAGAGGTTGAGATTGCCAAAGCTCGTGACCTAGCAGGTAAGTCTGACTTACTGTTCCGTCGCAACTCAGTGACTGGTCAAATTGAGTGCCTCACTAATAAAAGTGCAGTAGAGCTTAACAGTGAACTGCACAGCAATAACTAGCACTCTGAGTGGTACTCCCCAATTGCCTCCAACTCTGAACGAGTGAATACCTAGCACATTGCGGGATGCGCATAAAAAAACCGAGTGATTATTCACTCGGTTTTTTCTATCTAAAGCGGCTTAAAAGCATTCGTTTAGTTCATTCGCTTTTCTAAATGTCGACCTAACACGTCCATTCTCCACCCCTGCATCACGTCAGGCAGCTGCGCTGGATCGCGGTCTTTGTTCCAAATCCACGATAAGAACTGATTCAACTGCTTTTTCGATGCTAAAAACTCAGTTGCCAACCCAGTCTGCTGAGAGGCCACTTTTACTTCATCTTTTAACAGTTTAAAGATCTGCTTATAGCCAGGATAATCCATCAAACGCTCAATTTTATCAGGGTACTCGTCCGCAGATAACTGCTTGGCTGATTTCACGATAGAGGCAATTTTGTCGGCATGTCGACGGATAGAGCGAGGATCTAATCCTTCTTCTTCCATTGCTTTCGGTTGAGTCAATCCAAAGCGCGCGATGGTCCAAAGATCTTGCTCTTTGACCACAAAATTAAGTGCTAAGTCACGGCGAATCGCTTCTTTAAGTCGCCATGTTGCGAGTGGCTTAAGCGCGGCTAACTGCTTAGGGCTAAGCTGCCATGCGCCTTTAATATCCAAATAGGCTCGCTCAGCATTAGGGGTTTTACCACGCTTTTGTGTCATCAACTCAGACTCTTGCAGCGCGGCGTCCCACCAGCCTTTCTGTTCCACTTTTTCGCTTAGCTGTTGATACAAAGGCCATAAATAGAAAACATCAGCCGCAGCGTAATCAAGTTGCTTTTCAGTCAGTGGTCGAGCAACCCAATCGGCTCTAGATTCACTCTTATCCAGCTGGACATCAATATACTCATCCACTAACGCGGCAAAGCCTGTTGATAACCCATAGCCGAGGAAGGCCGCCATAATTTGCGTATCTACCATTGGAAATGGCATACAACCAAAGCTATTGGCAAATACTTCTAAATCTTCACCACACGCATGCAACACCTTAAGAACAGAGGCATCTTGCAATAAAGCAATAAAAGGGGAGAAGTCGCTTATCGTCAGAGGATCAATCAGGGAAAGCTGATGACCATCATAAAGCTGAATTAAACCCAGTTTTGGGTAGTAAGTTCGGATACGAACAAACTCCGTATCCAACATCACCACATCGGATTCACGAGCTTTTGTGCATACCGATTCTAACTCGGCAAATTCTGTAATTATCTGATATTCCACGACGACTCTCTTAAAAAAAACAATGCCAGCATTGAGAGCTGGCATTTTAACATCGATAGTAACAAAAGGTTAACGCTAAACCGTTTTTTCTGCTGTTTGTGTCAGTTTCGCGTCGTTCTCTTCGCGGAGTACTCGGCGTAAAATCTTACCGACATTGGTCTTGGGTAAGTCATCTCTAAATTCGACACGTTTTGGCACTTTATAGCCAGTTAAGTGGGTACGGCAGTGCGCAATGACGTCTTCTTTGGTTAAACTGTTATCGCTTTTCACAATATACACTTTCACCAGCTCACCCGAGGCTTCATTCGCCTCACCGATAGCCGCCACTTCGAGTACCTTATCGTGCAAAGCAATGACATCTTCAATTTCATTAGGATACACGTTGAAGCCCGATACCAAAATCATGTCTTTTTTACGATCGACAATATGCAAGAAGCCATCCTCGTCAAATTTGACGATATCACCCGTTGATAACCACCCTTCTTGATTGATCACCTCTTTAGTCGCTTCCACTCGCTGCCAATAGCCTTGCATTACTTGCGGACCACGAACTTGCAGTTCTCCCGTCGAGTCATCGGATACTGGTTGACCCTCTTCATCAACAATGCGCACTTCTGTGCCCGGAACGGGTAAGCCAATCGAGCCGTTATACTCTTCTAAATCGTAAGGGTAAGCGGCAACTAACGGCGAACACTCCGTCAGACCATACCCTTCGAGCAGCAAACAGCCTGTAGTCTTTTTCCATTGTTCGGCAACGGCGCGTTGCACCGCCATGCCGCCACCCACAGACAGACGTAGCCCTCTAAAGTCTAGCTCATGAAAGTCTTCATTATGAATAAGCGCGTTAAAGAGAGTATTGACGCCAGTGATCGCCGTAAATGGGTACTTTTGCAGCTCTTTGATGAACCCAGGAATATCACGAGGATTGGTAATGAGTAGGTTTTGTCCACCCATTTCAACAAACAGCAAGCAGTTTACCGTCAAAGCAAAAACGTGATACAGCGGCAGCGCTGTTACTACCAACTCACGCCCCTCTTGCAACACAGGGCCATACATGCCTTTCGCCTGCAGTACGTTTGCTATCATATTGCGATGCGTGAGAATTGCGCCTTTCGCCACACCCGTCGTACCCCCAGTGTATTGCAAAAATGCGATGTCATCACCCGACATAAACGGTTTCACGTATTGCTGGCGACGTCCTTTATGCAAGGCTTGTCGAAATGAAATCGCCCCCGGAAGATTGTATTTTGGCACCATGCCTTTTACGTACTTCACGACGAAATCAACCACTGTGCCTTTCGCTCGTGGCAGCATTTGTCCAAGGCTAGTTAAGACAACATGTTTGATTGGCGTTTTATCAACAACCTGCTCTAACGTATTGGCAAAGTTAGACACGATCACTATCGCTTTGGCGTTTGCATCGTTGAGCTGGTGTTCTAACTCTCGCGGCGTATAAAGTGGATTCACATTAACCGCGATGAGGCCAGCTCTCAAAATACCAAACAACGCTACAGGGTATTGCAGCAAGTTAGGCATCATAATGGCAACGCGGTCACCTTTTTTTAGCTTTAGCTCGTTTTGCAAATAGGCAGAAAACGCACGGCTGCGCTCTTCCAACTTACGAAATGTCATGACCGAACCCATATTGACAAAAGCGGGCTGATCGGCAAATTTATGCACCGACTGTTCGAACATCTCAACTAAAGAAGGATACTGATCCGGATTGATATTCTCTGGCACGTCATTTGGGTATCGAGAAAGCCAAGGTTTATCCACAATTACACTCCTAGCGTATTAAGTCTTGCGTTTAATCTTCAAAATGTGAGCCTTTAAAAAACTTAGCTATTTAACAACTTGTTAAATCCACTCACAACCTGAGAATCCGTTACTCATTGGTATTGCTTACTATTACAGCACAGGCAACCCTTTCACGCACGAAACACTCAAACACTTGTTTAATTTTTGTTAACTAGTTCAGAAATTAGTTCAAATACTCTATCTGGCGATTCTAAATGGCAATGATGATCACCGTCTACCCACGCCACTTGCGCGTTGTGAAGTTTCTCTAAGACGAGTTTGTCTTGAAGAAAGCCGTATCCAGAGCGACCTAATATAACCATATGAGGAATGGAAATAGCGGACATCACCACTTCAGCGTGAGGTCGCGACATACGATATACCGACTCACATTTTAGCTTGCTATCATGGCGCCAATACCACTGCCCATCAACGCTTTGAAGGTCTCTCTCCACAATAGGGCGAACCGACCTAGCATCTAATTTTGTGGCTCGCATGCGCATGGTGATTGCGTCATCAAAAGACGGCAATGCTCGCCGTTTTTTGTTTCTCCAACGCTCGCGACTTTCGATGCCTTTTCTCAACCGACTGACCGCTTGAATAGGGTCTTCTACCATTGGGAAATGCGCTTCAATTTGAACTAATCCTGCGACATTTTCAGGAAAGGCGGCACTATAGCAACTTGCAATCAATGCACCAAGCGAATGTCCAACCAAGAATGCATTGACCGCTTGAAGATTAACCAAAACCTGGTGTAAATCGTCAATATAGTCATGAAAGCTATAAAAATGGTCACTATTTTTATGAGTTGAATGCCCATGACCCGGTAGATCCAAAACCAAAACACGCCAACTCAATCGCTGCTGTTCAATGATAGTCAGCAATTTATGAAAGCTCGCGGCATTGTCCATCCAGCCATGAACAAAAACGACCGTCTTAACGGTCGTTTCCTCTGTTTGGAACCCAGCGCCTTGATACTCCAAGTAAGCGATGTTTCTATCGTTAACTTGCAGTAAACACTCTTTAAAAGCTCGCAAAATTACTTCACCTCTTTAATCACGCGACCTTGCGTTGGCCCGTAATAAAAGTCGTCGCAGTAATAGCCCCAGCAAGAATGAAAAGCGCTCGCCTGACGGTTGATAATTAGACGCTCTTCCACTCGCCATAAATACTGTCCGTATGCCTTTATCACTGGAAAGTCGGCTTCAAATTCGCCAACTTTTCCCCGTTCATCGCCCGCTTTACTTCCGCCGACAGTGATCAGTCGACCTCTTGTGTACGTCACCGGGTCAATAAACCCGTCCACGTACGCGATAAAGCGGCCATTAGGCTCTTGGTCGATATCCGGCTTACCATATTTATCGATAGGAAGGTTAACAATTTCAATTCGGGTCTGAGTCGCAAGGTTCGTAACGGTGTCTATGACCCCACCAAGACGAACTTCACTGCCATCTTGCGCATCTACAACAGGTTGATATTGCGCAATAACATTTTCGTTCGTTGTGGCCAGTGAGTCCGGTAAGCTACCACAAGCGGTGAGCATGAAAGACAGGCACAATGCCCCTAGCAATTTCAACAATTTATTCATTCTCGTTCCACACATTAATCATTCTCATTATCACACGTACATATCGACACCAAACAGCTGTTCAAGTTCCTCGCGTTTAGCACGGTTCATCACATTCATATACGCTTCCAGCGCTTGTTTAGACCGTCCTTCAGGCAAGTCATAGTGAACGTGAGTACGTTGCACGTCTGCATCAGAAATAGTGTTTACTGAATGAGCCACTGCCTGAGCAACTTTCGTGACTTGTGTAGACTGACCAATCTGAGGGGTGGGTTGAGACGTGGTGGTATTCGATACCGATTGCTTACGCTTTGCTTTATTCGTCCGCTGCTGAGAGTGGACGGTAGGTAAACCTTGAATCGAAACCATATGCCTCACCTAATGCGTGGTTGTATTAAATGCCTTACTGCAATGACCGCGACGTTAACGTGTACGTGGTGTTATACGATCTTATATAGACACAGCTTTGTGTTGATAAAGGGGCGATGATCCTACCCCTTCAACTTATCCTACGAGCTCAGCATCTTAAAATACCGAGCTAAAAGTAGCTGGGTAATTTATTCTCTTCCCGGCAACTTTTTCCAAGTCACATTATCTCGCAGATAAACAGGACTCGCCTCTTCCGCAGCAACGACATTGCCTTTTGCTAACTCATATTGCGCTAAGAAAGCAATATCTTCCGCTTCTGGATAGAGTACACCGGATGATTGAGTATCAATCGCAAGCGACGACAATGATTCAGCATACGCATCCCAACCTATTCCTGCCGTTGCCCATGTTATGTTATCTTGAGGTGTATTCGCCACTACCGTGTCCGGTGCAACTACTTGTTCTGGTTCAACTTCCGTCCAATCGCCGTTTTCAAGACGCTCGAAACGTCCCCAATAGACTTCGCTCATACGGGCATCAATCGCGGTCGCAACGTGGGTGGTTTCATTTTTACGGTAAGCGCCTTGCGCCATGGCTTTTAACGTCGAAATACCAATCATCGGTAAATCAGCACCGAAGCCAAGCCCCTGAGCCACACCAATACAGATGCGCACGCCAGTAAAGCTGCCTGGACCTCGTGCAAACGCTAATGCATCAAGATCTTGTAAAGTCAGTCCCGCTTCATTTAGCAGCTCATCGACCATAGGTAAAACTTTCTTAGTATGGTCACGCGGTGCAAGTTCACTGCGAACGTAAGTTTTATCTCCCACTAAAAGTGCGACAGAGCAGTTTTCAGTGGCAGTATCAATTGCTAGAATTTTGTTAGTCATCTATTTCTCAATGCGTTCTTTTTTTGGTGCACTTTGCTGGGATTGTAGCAAAAATGTCTCTATTTTTCCGAGGTCTCGAGTCCGCGGTATAGGCGGCAAGCTGGCGAGAAAAGTCGCGCCATAGTCACGCGTCACCAAACGGTTATCGCAAATGATCAAAGCACCACAGTCCTTTTGATCGCGAATCAATCGACCAACACCTTGCTTCAACGTAATAACCGCATCCGGTAATTGCACATGATTAAAAGGGTCACCCCCTTGCAACTTACAGTCTTCAATTCGCGCTTTAAGCAGCGGATCATCAGGTGCGGTAAACGGTAATTTATCGATAATAACACAGCTAAGCGCGTCACCTCTAACATCTATTCCTTCCCAAAACGCCCCTGTCGCCACAAGCAAAGCATTGCCTAGCTCCATAAACTCAGCCAAGGTTTTTTGCTTGCTGGTTTCGCCTTGCAGCAAGACTGGCAAGGTGAGCGTTTCGCGAAAGCGCTCACCTAACTCTCTCATCATGCTGTGCGAAGTGCATAGAAAAAAACAGCGACCTTGGTTTTTTTCGATAACGGGCGCCAGCATGGCGACCAACTTTTCAGCGAGCCCTTTACTGTTGGGTTCAGGCAAATAACGGGGCACACACAATCTTGCCTGCGTTGAATAATCAAAAGGACTAGGCAGTGAAAATTGCTGTGTCGGGGTCAGACCTAAGCGTGAAGTAAAGTGCTGAAAATCTTCAGAGACCGCAAGCGTTGCTGAAGTGAAAATCCACGCCCCGCCTTTTGCTTCAATCTGCTCATGGAATTTATCCGCGACACTAAGTGGGGTAATGTGCAAACTAAACTGCCTTGGCGTCGTGTCGTACCAATAGGAGTAACCCGTAATGGACACATCGCATACGCGTTCGATACGCCCTTTAATTAAATTGGCGCGCTCAAAAGCGGTATCCAACAACTGGCTGCGCCCTAATGCCAATTTCAGCACATCAATGCACAGCACGACAGAGTCACGCAGCCTTTCGACCTCTCGCAAAATAGACGGTGATTGAATCGCATCACGCCAGTTTCCTCGAAACCCCGTATCCCCAAGCACAATACGTAAATCCATCGCCGCTTGCGACAGTCTATCGCCCGCCTTTTGCAACTGTTTCATATCACGCGCTTCAGTGCGGTAACCAATCTCTATGTCTTTAGCAAGATCTTGAATTTGGCGGCTTGATAAAGACTGACCAAAATACTGGCTAGCAATGTCTGGAATTTGGTGCGCTTCATCAAAGACAAACACTTCGGCCTCTGGAATCAACTCCCCAAAGCCCGTTTCTTTAATGGCAAGATCAGCAAGGAAAAGGTGATGATTTACCACGACAACGTCGGAGTCTAAGGCGCGTTTTCTTGCTTTTAGAACAAAACAATCTTGATAGCTAGGGCAGTCCTTACCTAAACAATTATCATTGGTAGAAGTGATAGTGGGAATCACGAGACTGTCTTCGGCAATGGCATCGCATTCACCCAAGTCACCTGATTTGGTTTCTGATGCCCAACCACGCACTTTGACTAACTGCGATAGCAATTCGGTATGAGTTTCTGTGGTATGGCTCTCTACCATCTGACGACTCAAGCGATCTAAGCACAAATAGTTAGAGCGCCCTTTTAGCAGTGACACTTTGCCATGAAAGCCAAGTGCATCCACCATCAAGGGGAGATCGCGGTGAAACAATTGCTCTTGCAGGTTTTTAGACCCAGTACTGATAATGGTTTTTTTACCACTCAGTAATGCCGGAACAAGATAGGCGAAGGTTTTACCGGCACCCGTGCCCGCTTCTACAACCAACTGCGCTTCTTGCTGAATCGCGTTTTCTACCGCGTTAGCCATATCCAGTTGCGGCTGACGAGGTTGAAAACCGGGGATAACTTGTCCTAAAGCTCCGCCTGACGCGAAAGCCTTATTGATTGCTTTAGATACCATGACACCGAGTCAATTAGCTAAGAATGGCGTTAGTATACCTGAACAAGGTGTCATGCTTGTAGTACGTAAGGAGATGTGGAGCGTAAACTGCCTCCCCAAATGGCATAACCTCCCAATGTGTAACAGGGTTTGAAGCTAATGACGATTAAGGTAGCGAGACAACCACGTTGGGGGGCTGTGCTCTTCTTCCGATGATTTCAAGTGTTCTACGGCGTGCTGTGGGGAAACCTTTTCTTCCCATAATAAGTCCAGGCGCTGACTATCAACGTGTTTATCACCTATCAGTTTTGATACTCGTTGATCGTAAAGTTTTCGTGCTAATAGTTCTCTATCCATAGCATTTCCTTCTAAACAAAACAAAGGCCGTAATAAAATCGAAAAAGTTCACAGCCTTTCGACACGATTTGGAAGATACCTTTCGATTTTGTTGAAACCTTAGCCAGAATAGATTAAAACTGGTGGATAGATTGCGTGTTACGTCAATAAACGCACCAAACTAAAACCCTCTTGATCGTAAATTACGATTCACTTCAATAGATTGTATTTTCAACGTTATTGAGATCGATGCTACTTCAATTGGTACCAAATTTTTACTATTTCACGGAAGCCGTAAATCATGGAAAAGAAAACCCTGCTGACGCATTGTAATGATGCGCCGGGACTCATCTCAAAATCACCAATATCTGTTACAAACACCAACTGAACATCATTCATAACAATGAGTTTGTAGACAATACCAGTGGTCATTTTTTTATGCGTACCGAACTGGAAGGCTATTTTAATAATCAGACCTTACTGGCCGACTTAGACCAAGCACTGCCAGCGGGCACTAAGCGTTCATTGGTAGATTCATCTCGTAAGAAAGTGGTCATTTTGGTCACCAAAGAAGCGCACTGCCTTGGTGATATTTTGATGAAAAATTTTGATGGTAGCTTGAATGTTGATATCGCCGCTGTCGTGGGAAATTACGATACACTTCAAGGCCTCACTGAGAAATTTGATATCCCTTACCACTGCGTATCCCATGAAGGATTAAGCCGTGAAGATCACGAAGCCAAAATGTTAACTGTCATTGACCAATATGATGCTGACTACCTAGTACTCGCCAAATACATGCGCGTACTCACGCCTGCATTTGTGGAAAAATACCATCACAAAATCATCAATATTCACCACAGTTTCCTTCCCGCTTTCATTGGCGCAAAACCGTATCAGCAAGCCTATGACCGCGGTGTAAAGATCATCGGCGCGACCGCGCACTTTGTTACCAATGACCTGGATGAAGGTCCAATCATTAAGCAAGACGTCATCCCTGTGGATCACAATTTCAGCGCGGCCGACATGGCTCAGGCAGGTCGCGACGTTGAAAAAAACGTGCTATCCAAAGCACTCAATAAAGTCATCAATGACCATGTGTTTGTTTATGGCAATAAAACCGTGATTCTCTAACTCGCTAAGGAGCCTGACTGACCATTTAAGGCGAAGTCGGGCTCCTTTTCTCTATGACCTTGCTCGGTAAGCGTTACCTTGCCAAACTACGTATTGCCAAGTTTGAAACATCTATCCGCTTATTTAGAATAGCGATCACCTTGCTCGTAATTCACCTGATACCCTAAGTCATCCAACAGCCCCATCGTTACGGGCCCGATTTTATCGCCATTGGCCATAAGTTCTTGTGTCATCGCAGGTACTGGGCGACCATTCTTATCATAGCGCTTCTCATCATCCCCCCACTGCGGATCATACAAGTGTCCGCCATCGTCACTCATGGGCAATACTCGATAATCCACATCAAACGTTTGGTTGTACATCTTGACCGCTTGACTGTCCTTTACCTTAAAGACGTTCCCTAACTGACCGTCAGTTCGAGTGTAATCTTCGCTGTAAGCCCCGATCCCAAGTACATGCCCTATTTCATGCAGTAAGTTAGCGCGAAATTCAACGGCGTCAAATTGAGGGACGTAAGTATGACTGCCAATAAAAATGGACCCTTTCGTGGGGATAAGTCGCCAATTCACATCAATTTCTTCTTCTGGCCCAGCCATCCCATTGGCATCCTCTAGCGGTACCACATAGACATCAATATCGATTCGGTGCTGGTCAATCCCCTCCACCGCAGTCAGTACCTCTAACCAACGCAACCCTGCACGTTGATATGCCTCCATATAACGATCCGACCATTCTGCGCGGTTACGGTTTGGGAGTTCTATCTTGTTACAGAACTGAAAAGCAAGCGTGAGGTGGTCATTGGAGACCGTTTTCTGGGCGGTTGGATTACAGTTAGGGTTATCTATATCGAAGGGCGCTGCTAACGCAAGAAAAGCAACACAACCCAATACCATCGCAGTAATCAACTTCATCATGCACCTTTATTTTCTTTGATAAGTGGTGTTTTGATAAGTTTAGCTGCTTTCACCTCTGCGATGCGTATTGGTTTGTCTAATTGATGCGCCGTTTTGCCTGTGACTCTGAGGTATCACCTCGTTACGGCACGCTCACATTGGCATCCACCAAATTCATTTTCCTCCATGCGGCCACGCTACAAAACTTCAGCTGCAATGGAAATAACGCTAAACGTAAGTAGTTAGAGTGTATAAAATTAAAAGCACAACTTGTCACCGTTTCGCTAGCACTCCAAGCGACAAGAAAATGTAAGCTTAAGCTTAAAATACCTTACATTATCTTACGTTTCAAACAGACTGCTTAAATACTCACTGTTGATAAAAATAAACAATTCCAGCTACTTGCATAAATATCAATTAAGGCATTAATTAGTAAGTCACTCCTTCAGTTGATAAATTGTTCAACAAAAAAACAGCTATCAACAAACCCTTACACTCAATTACACATCGCCATACAAAACTAATATAATCTAGTCATACCAGTTAACTGACTATCGTTGTGTTTTATTATAAACGCCCATTAGCACCAAAAAACAAAAATATCAACTGGTCTACATAATTATTTTTCGCTCCGCTGAAAAGCAATAAAAACAAGTTATATTTCGTTAAACGAGACCATATAAAAACGAATGAAATAAAATGGACAATGAAACAGGACACTAGATGCATACAGAACACTTCGGTGCCTGATTTTCTATAACCAGGAGCAGCAATGAACACTATTCAGTCACTTGAACGGTTAAAAACATCCGCCGTAAACAGAACAGAAACACTTACACATTTAAAAGAGGAGTTTGCATACTTAGTCAATTCTGATATAAAACTCGCTGTATTAGAAGTTAATCATAACTGGTGCAAGATTATAGGAAACAGTGTTTTTATACTAAAAAATGCTTGTAGCTTTGAAATTTTCGTCTTACACATTAGCAAGATTATAGACATTTCAAAAATTAATGACGAGGCTAATTAATATACTCTATCAAGCTCATTGAACATAAAACTAAAAATAAATGGTTTTTTGAGTTTATCTTAATCTACTCATATTTTTAAATACACTACCTATACATTAAGTAAAGAGGCTCTATCACGAAGTGCTAAGGCCTCATATCTGAAATAGAGTAATAATGTGCTATTAGCTAATTTAGATAACCACTAATAGCCTGACATGCGACAGGTATAGATTGACTCGGTTCTAATATATCCAAATAGCAATTATCTACACTTTTCCTAAATACCATTGGGACTGAATAGTCATTCTTTTCCTGTAATTCTAAATCTGTGTCTATAGACCCCGCAACCCCTTCAACCGCTCTTTTTACTCGTCCGCCTGCATCTATATATTCGAAAGGAGAACGAAAACTATTACTTGTAATTTCCGCAGCGCCATCTAAAGGGATGCCTCTGATTATAATCGATGGGTAGTGCCCCCACTTAGTCCCACCAAATGCAAACCAGTTGTTTATAACCCTTATAGATTGCCCTCCAATACCTGGGCTGGAGCTAGATTCATGCATATCAAATGAATGACCATTACCTTCTTCTAAAATCACGTTATACGACGCGGTGTAAGACTCCCCTCCTGACCAGAACCTGCGATACTATGCTTGGCTTACTATCGAAGACATTACAGAATATTGAGGCTGAAGAGTTTCCATTTTGAACAACAACACCATAGCCACGGCTTTTCTTTCTATTATGATGTATATAATTGTTTCTTACTAATACATTTTGCCCTTTTTTGACAGAAACAGCACCTCCTCCCCACCCATATATCTCATTATTCTCTATCACTAACCCAACCGTACCTATCTTATTTTGAACCCCTATTGTCAGTACATTCGTATCGATATTTAACACTCGATCCTTGAATCCTCATACCTGTTAACTTTACGTTGTTACCCGTAGATATGATAGGAAAGTAATGCTGTTCCTCATCCATATAATCAACTTTCAGCAATGCTCCTTCGCTACCATTTACACCTCTATCGCTATAAATGACCACATCGTCAGGAATGTCTAGCCCATCTTTTACATAAGGCAGCTCAATTACTACATCACCTGGAATATAGATGTTTTTTTCCCCCAGTTCTAAAGCCTTCTGTAAAGCATTGATATTATGAACTGAGACCGAGTTTTGCGAGTTAGCATCATGAATAATAGGGTATTCAAATCCGCCAACCGTACCACACACATTTCGCACTTCTGCGTATAATGGATGAGCATTAATAATAAGTGACATGTAGAGTAAGATCGATTTCGATTTCATTCGTTATACCTTCTTGCTAACTTTTAAAATATTATATTTTCACTATGCGCACAAAATCTTCAATCTACAGATTTCTAATACTACGATTCACCGTCATAGCTATAAAATCACGATAGAATTAAATATTAAATTTCAAGCACAGATAAACCGCCCTATCAATTTAGAAATAAGATCATTAGCTACATTAGTTTTAATGTATTATGACTTGTACTCAATTTACTATTTATAAATTAGTATACCTGTCACATTGCGAACTTTTATTGATGAGTTTCACATTATTTCGATCTAGTAAAAATGAAAGGAATCAAAAGAAAAAAGGTAATGAGAGAGTAAAGTATAAGCTCCCCATTGCTGCAGGTTTACTTAGGGCCGACATTGCCTTCATATTTAAGGTTTAACATCGAATGGATGTCCCACTATTAGCGGAATGTTCATCAAGCGACCTGGTATTCACTTACCTATTGCGAATTGGTGTATGGCTTTACCACCGTTTGTTCAGTATCAATGCGTTATATCGTTTAATTTCACGATCTTTCACCATACACCAACTCCATCACCCTATATTGACTGCTCCGAGGCGACGATATTTTTCAAACTATGAGGATGCAACTTAATACACACGCCATTAAGCTTAAACGCCACTGTTGGGTTGGCGAGTCGCTCACCTTCTCCGTGGGGACTAGAGAGTTTCATATCAATACCACTCTCATCTAAGTAGGCTAACTTAGTCGATAAATCTGGGAATCGCGTACAAAGATCGGCAAGAAAGTCATCCGCCGTGATTGCTTGTGATGGCACGACAAATTCGATGTGCTCCCAGTGCTCAATAGGGTGAGACTTGTTCGGCGCAGGATATGGTAACTCTAAACACTCTATTTCACCGACTTTTGTCACGATTGGTTGCTTAAACTGCATGACAATGATCGGTCTACCATTAATGATTGCCTCTGAGATAACCTGACCGTATTCAAGCCATTCTTGATGGGCAGCTTTGGCCACATCAGCACTGTTAATTCTCAAGGCAATATGATCCGCTTGATAACGAGAAAGATCCAAAGATAATTGCTTGCATAAATTGAGGATTTTATCCATAAATCCATCGATTTCATTCAGCATCTGAGACGGCATTAAGCCTTTTTGCATCAGGGTTTGTCGCACTATATGATCACTCTTTTTGTACTTTCGAGGCTAAATACTACCAGTAATCCCGAAGATTAAGAAAAAATCCAATACTTGCCCCTAGGTGAAGGGCGCTAAAGTTGCTATTATGTGCGCCAAATTACTAGATGAAAACCAATTCCAAGAATTGAAGGAAATGCGTGTGAATATCCAAGCACTGATCAACGACAAAGTATCTCAGGCTCTTGAAGCCGCTGGCGCACCAGCAGGCAGCCCTGCAGCCGTTCGCCAATCTGCGAAAGCACAGTTTGGTGACTACCAAGCCAATGGTGTCATGGGCGTTGCTAAGAAGTTGGGCAGTAATCCACGAGAATTCGCTCAAAAAAGTCCTAGACGTTTTAGACCTAGAAGGTATTGCAAGCAAAACTGAAATTGCAGGCCCTGGTTTTATCAATATTTTCCTTAGCGAAGCGTTCTTAGCTAAACAAGCAGAAGCAGCACTTGCTGACGCACGATTGGGCGTAGCTTCTCAAGAACAGCAAACCATCGTTGCTGACTACTCTGCGCCAAACGTAGCAAAAGAAATGCACGTCGGCCACTTGCGCTCAACCATCATTGGTGACGCCGTTGTACGTACTCTTGAGTTCCTAGGTCACAAAGTAATCCGTGCAAACCACATTGGCGACTGGGGCACACAATTTGGCATGCTTATCGCTAACCTTGAACGTGTGCAAAAAGAATCAGGCGAAGTTTCTATGGAACTGTCTGATCTTGAAGCCTTCTATCGCGAATCTAAAAAACTCTACGATGAAGACGAAGCGTTTGCTGCTCGTGCTCGTGGCTACGTTGTTAAACTTCAAGGCGGCGATGAGTACTGCGCTCAAATGTGGAAAAAACTTGTCGATGTGACGATGGTTCAAAACCAGCACAACTACGATCGCCTTAACGTATCACTCACTCGTGATGATGTTATGGGTGAGAGTATGTACAACGACATGCTGCCTGCAATTGTAAAAGACCTGCAAGCTCAAGGCCTTGCCGTTGAAGATGATGGTGCTCAAGTTGTATTCCTAGATGAGTACAAAAACAAAGACGGTGAAGCGATGGGTGTCATCATCCAAAAACGTGATGGTGGCTTCCTATACACCACAACCGATATTGCTTGTGCCAAATACCGTTACGAGCAATTGAATGCCGATCGTGTACTTTATTTCATCGACTCTCGTCAGCATCAACATCTACAACAAGCATGGACTATCGTTCGTAAAGCGGGCTATGTTCCAGAAAGCACCACCCTTGAACACCATGCATTTGGCATGATGCTAGGTAAAGACGGTCGCCCTTTCAAAACTCGTGCTGGCGGTACGGTTCGTTTGGCTGACTTGCTTGATGAAGCCATTGAACGTGCTGGCGCATTGATTGAGTCTAAAAACCCAGATCTTGAATCAACTGAAAAAGCGAACATTGCGAATACAGTGGCAATGGCAGCCGTTAAGTACGCTGACCTTTCTAAGCACCGTACTACCGACTACGTATTTGATTGGGACAACATGTTGGCATTTGAAGGCAACACGGCTCCTTACATGCAGTACGCTTATACACGTGTAGCATCCGTATTTGCTAAAGCAGGTGTTTCAATGGATGACCTGCAAGGCCAAGTCATCATTACTGATGAGAAAGAGAAAGCGCTGGTTGCTAAACTTATGCAGTTTGAAGAAGCGGTTCAATTGGTCGCTAAAGAAGGTCAGCCTCACATCATGTGTAGCTACCTGTTTGAATTGGCTGGTCAATTCTCTAGCTTCTATGAAGCTTGCCCTATCTTAGGCGCATCTGATGAAGCGACTAAACAGAGTCGTTTGAAACTAGCAGCGCTAACAGCAAGAACTATCAAACAGGGCTTAGACCTGCTTGGTATTGAAACATTAGAAAGAATGTAATGTTCACGTCTAAGTGAAATGAGAAGGCGACTTGCGAAAGCAATTCGCCTTTTTTGAACTCAATTTTGGGAGACCTTCTATGTCGTTTTCACTGCACCCCCAATTAGCGCTCGACACCACTTACCTCGGCGACTTTCCTCTTTGTGTGGCATTACTTCACAAAGATGATTCAGTGCCATGGGTTATCCTTGTTCCCAAGCAAGCTAACCTTCGCGAGCTTCATCACTTACCCATGGAGCAGCAGCATCAATTTCTCGCTGAATCTCAATGCGTGAACCTCGCATTAGAGTCACTGTTTACACCTGATAAGCTCAACTTAGGTGCGCTCGGCAACATGGTGCCACAACTTCATATCCATCATATAGCGCGTTTTAGCAATGACATTGCCTGGCCAGGACCGCTGTGGGGGAACACCAAAGGCGAATACCGTAACGATACAAAACAAAGTGAACTTGCGAATACTCTACGTATGGAGCTGGCGAAGTCGGCTGAATTCCATTACTAATAGACCGTCGTTACTGGCAAGTCGGTCGCTCGACAAGTAAGTGGATCCTATAACCACAAAAAAAGGCCCCGCGGGGCCTTTTTTACATCGTCACTTGAATGGATAAACTATTCGGTTGATTCACGTGATACCTCACTCGAATCAACTGTCCTGCCTTATCACAATCTTCCGTCCTTGAAAGCTTTCCTTTGCGTATCCAAACTGCAAGCATGGCCTCAATACCATCTTCGCTTAGTGCAAACTCCGCGGCAAGCGCTTGACGAGTCACACCAGGATGACACTCTATATGCGCTTTCAAGTCAGCTAAAATCATGCCACTTGCACCTCTAATGCTTGGTGCTTTTTACCTTCAGACTTCAATAATTTGAAGACTAAAAGACCAAATAGCAATATACCCACTATCCATGCCGAACTTGTCGCTGGATGCGCGCTAAAGTGAGTCACTTGGTAATAAAGCGTTGCACCGCCGTAAGCAAGCCCCATCGTCCATACTGCAATGAATCGAGCATATTTCTGACCAAATTCACGAACATAAGCCCCCATCGCCGCGACACATGGCGTATAAAGTAAGATGAAGATAAGGTAAGCAAATGCTGCATTTGCGGTAACAAAGTACCCTTTCAAATTGCCAAAAATAGACGTGTCTACTTCCTGCTCTTCCGCTACGGCCGTCGCATCGGATAAATCACCAACATCAACACCCAATGGATCAGAGTAACTTAAGCCAGATAGGTTATCAGGAATAGACGCAACTGCCTCTTGCAAGCTCACCATCAAGTTGAACTCTTCACCCTCATCATCACCAGACGTATATAAGCTATTAAGCGTGCCTACTACGGCTTCTTTAGCAAAAATACTGGTAATAATACCGACCGTTGCAGGCCAGTTATCTTGCTGAACGCCCATCGGAGCAAAAACTGGAGTCACAACTTGTGCCGCTTTTGATAATACCGAGTTCTCACTGTCTTCGTTACCAAATGAGCCGTCCATACCAACCGAGTTAAAGAAGCTAAGAATCGTCACGACAACGACAATCGTCTTACCAGCACCCAACACAAAACGTTTCAGCTTCTGCCACGTTTTAATCATTACGTTTTGAATTGTAGGCAATTCATAGTCTGGCATTTCCATCACTAGACTATCACTAGAACCTGGATAGATAGTGTGCTTCAGTACCAACCCGGTAAAGACAGCGGCAACAATACCTAACAGGTAAAGGGCAAAAACAATATTTTGGCCACTTTCTGGGAAGAAAGCCGCGGCAAAAAGGGCATAAACGGGCAGTCTTGCACCACAAGACATGAAAGGTGCCATTGATGCGGCAAGCTTACGCTCTCTTTCTTGGTCCAACGTTCGCGTCGCCATGATAGAAGGTACGTTACAACCAAACCCAAGGACAAGAGGAACAAATGCCTTACCTGGAAGCCCTATTTTTTGCATAACTTTATCGAGTACAAACGCTGCGCGAGCCATGTAACCAGAACTTTCTAATACTGCAAGAAATAAATACAGCGCGGCAATAACGGGAACAAACGTTGCGACCGTTTGAATACCACCACCGACACCGTCAGCAATCAACGTGACTAACCAAACCGACAAATGATCATCAAGCAAGTAGTGACCACCATCAACAAGCAATGCGCCGACACTAATATCAAAGAAATCAATGAAAGCACTGCCAATATTAATTGAGAACATAAACATTAAGTACATCACAACAAAGAAGAAAGGAATGCCTACCCACTTGTTCAAAATGACTTCATCCACTTTTTCAGTAAAGCTACGACTCAATTTACCGTCGCTACGACGAAGTTTTTTACACTGATCATGCAAAAAGGTGTACTTCACATCCGCCACTTGTAAATCAATGTCGATACCGGTTTGGGCTCGAGCAAGCTCAACCGTCGACTTTTGCTCACTCGTTAGTGCATTCAGCACCATAACGTCATTTTCAAGCGAACGAATGGCCAGCGCCCTTGGATCTACGGATTCGTCTGCAAACATGGGCGTTAGCTTTGCAATGGCATGTTCCATTTCGTTGCCATAATTAAGCATTAACTTATCAAGCGTTAAACCTTGCACCACAATTTTGTGCAGTTGCTCTTTCAGGGTTCGTACTTGGTCTTTATCGGTCGCCGACAGGGTGACAACAGGACAACCGAGCGTTTTTTCTAAGGCTTTTATGTCTAATTTAACTCTTTCACGCTTCAATGCGTCCATTTTGTTAAGTACAACAATCATCGGACGTCCAAGTTCACGCAGTTGCAGCGTCATATACAAACTGCGCTCAAGACTGGTCGCATCAACTACGTTAATAATGAGATCCGCCGGGTGTGTTAAAACGGCGCGTGAAGCAATAGACTCATCAATACTGTTACCATCATTACCGCTATCTAGTGCGTAGATACCCGGAAGGTCCGTTAATTGAAAGTCGTCGCCAGCGTGACGATATTGACCTAGTTTTCTTTTCGACTGTGACACCAGCCCAGTTGCCAACTTGCTGCTTAGCTCCGGTTAACCCGTTAAATAGGGTTGTTTTCCCGCTGTTAGGGTTACCAACAGTTAAGATGGTGTAGTTCATTTCGCAGACTCCACTTCAATCGATTGCGCAATGGCATTGCGAATCGCAAGTGAGACGCCTCTAACTTCAACCTGAAGTGGATCGCCCATTGGCGCACGACGAATCACTTTAATCTCTGTATTAGGTAAAATTCCCATTACCATTAATTTTTTACGGACGTCAGTTGAGAGCCCAGATAAAGCAGTAATAACACCACTACTTCCTACTTGTAATTCAGCCAGCTTCATTTAATTCACCCAAATTATGATTGGTAATGAGAAATATTAACATTAGCACTAATTTTAATGGTGCAACCTTAGGTTTCGCTTTGCGTTAGATCAACTTTGCGCTATTTGTAAGCGAACGTAACGTCAAAAAAACACGTCAATTTCGTCAAATCACTTCAAAAAAAGCGACAGTGATCGAATATACAACAAGATGAAAACATCAAAATAAACAAAAAACACACTTAAAATCAATAGCATAACCAATCAAAAACAAAGATGTCGCTATAGTAATGGTAGGTTGCCGTTTTTTTTATAAGTAAATTAAGTAGGAATCGCTATAGTAATTTTCAACAGAGCAAAGCGCTCCTGTAAATTAAATTCCAGAGGTGATGTGGTAACCCACATCACTCCGGCAGCAAGCGAAGGTGTCATTGGCACCCGCGGTATGGTCCCCCGGCTATGCCGCGATTTTTTTTGCGCCGCGTTTAGCCTCTCGACCTTATTCTGATAGATACAAGCCAGCCCCCCTTCTCATTGACATACCGATAGCGTGACTCAGCCCTTACAATCTCAACCTCTCACTGTGTATATTTGTCAATCAAACTGAAATTAATCATAATGGAACGCAAGTATTTCAGGGAATTAGATACGATGATAGGACTAAATGGTGATGTAGGAGAAAGCTATGGTAGCTGGTCTTTAGGTAAAGATGAGCAGCTCATACCTCTATTAGATAAAGCAAATATCGCCTGCGGCTTCCACGCCTCCGATCCTGAAACCATGTC
The DNA here is from genome assembly GCF_055808835.1 of Vibrio sp. GJ43-1. Taxonomy (NCBI): domain Bacteria; kingdom Pseudomonadati; phylum Pseudomonadota; class Gammaproteobacteria; order Vibrionales; family Vibrionaceae; genus Vibrio; species Vibrio sp. GJ43-1. The sequence continues at coordinate 2,949,631 of NZ_CM147884.1, forward strand.
CCACACCGTACAATTATGTCAACACCATCATGTATCGATTGGTGCCCATCCTGGCTACGACGATAAAGTCGGCTTTGGGCGACGAAGCATCACCATGTCCAGCGATGCCATCACCACATCAATTTTATACCAAGTCGGGGCGTTAGAAGGGATTTGCCAACTTCATGGCGGCCGTGTTGACTATATCAAGCCTCATGGTGCAATGTACCACGACATGATGCACTCAGCGTCGACCATGCAGGCTATCTTTACCGCTGCCAAAGCGCTCAACCTGCCGGTCATGCTATTCGCCAACAGCCACGCAGAGAAAACCCGACAGCTTGCCAAGCACATAGGCGTCTCGGTACTATTTGAAGCCTTTGCTGACCGCTTATATTTAGATAATGGTGAATTAGCACCTCGAAGCCAAGCTAACGCGGTATTCCACTCTAGCGAACAAATTTTGCAACAAGCCAGCCATCTATTACAAACGCAAACACTCATTACGGCATCTGGAAATAAACGACGCGTAATCGCCGATACACTTTGCGTTCATGGTGACAATGAAGCCTCCATCGAAGTCGCGACCGCTATTCGAGCAATAATCCACCGTGCAGGGCAAAACAATGGAGAATAAGCTAGAGATCTATTCAGTATCGGAATCTAGTCTTATTGTGTATTTTGGCAAAGCCATCGACGTTAACCTCCCCCGCGATATCTCAAGTTATGCCCAGCAAGTCACCCATGCTTTTCCGACGGCAATACTCAACTGCACGCCATCTTATACTTCTTTACTCATTGAGTTTCATCCGCTAAAACTGGATTGGTTAACGTTACAACGCTTTATATCAACCATAAAGCCGAGCCTTCCCCGCAATGATATAGCAGGGAATACGATAACCTTGCCGATCTTCTACGATGTAAGTACTGGACCAGACTTGACCACTATGGCCGAGCAACTAAACCTACCCAAAGAACAAATTATTGAGTTTCACCACTCCACACTTTACACCGTGTGTGCTATTGGGTTCGCACCTGGCTTTGCTTTTCTGGCTGACGTGCCCGAAAACATACGCATGCCTAGATTAACGGAACCAAGAAAAAGAGTTCCGCAGGGCAGTGTCGGTATTGCCGACCGACAGACGGCAGTATATCCACAGACGACGCCTGGGGGTGGAACATTATTGGCAACTGTCCATTGCAACTTTATGATGCAACCTCTCCACAGACATCGCGATTAAAAGTGGGCGATAAAGTGCAGTTTACCCCAATCAGTCAGCGTGATTTTTTTGAATTGGGGGGAACGACATGTCTAGACTGGTGATCGTCAATCCTGGCCACTTGAGCTTAGTTCAAGATTTAGGTCGTTGGGGTGTTGCCCAATATGGACTTAGCCAAGGTGGTGTTGCTGATTTACAGGCACATTGTTGGGCACAAAAAATGCTACAAAACCCGGCTTCAAATGCAAGTATTGAGATTTTATTTGGTCATGCACAATTCCGAGCTCTTGAACCCATCACCATGATGCTCAGTGGTGCGGATTGCTATGCAACCATAACGTCATCATCGGCGTCCGTAACTCAATCAGAACAGGCGGTTTCAAATTGGCAGCCTTTTACGCTACAGCCTGGTGAAACCTTACAACTAAATACACCCAAAACCGGAGCTCGAAGCTACTTATCAGTCAAAGGGGAGTTCCGACTCGACCTTAGCTTTGGCAGTGTATCGACCGTCGTGAGAAACCGTATAGGTGGGATTAAAAACGGCGAGCCACTACGCCAAGGTGATATCCTCACGATTAATGAACCTAACTCTCAGCACTGCGCCGAACACGAGTTAGTCGCCTCGTTAGGTGCAGCACCAAGATTTCTCAGGTCATATTACCCTCAAAAGCAGCGTATTCGGCTCATTCCTAGCTATCAATTTGCTAGCTTTGATACCACATTTATTAATGAATTATTTAACCGCTGGTTTACGGTCTCTGCACAAAGTGATCGAATGGGTATTCGCCTGTCTTCTTCTGAAACACCAATAACCACACCAATCATTAAGCAAGCAACGCTTAATCAAACCGATATCATCTCAGAAGGTATCGCATGTGGTTCGGTTCAAATTACCCACGGCGGCTCGCCCATCATTTTACTCCAAGATCGACAAACCCTTGGCGGCTATAGAAAAGCTGGTGTGATAGCCTTTCGAGATTTAGCAAAACTAGGTCAACTACGCCCAGGCGCTCAAATCCAATTTGAATTGACAAACATAGAAGTGGAAAGAGTAAAACAACGCGCTTTCTATCACTATTTTTCGTTATAACTATTTTTCGTTATAGCTAAAAATAGTGATAACCACGACTCACTAAAGACCGTGCTTGCCAAAGAGTCCGTTTGTTTTTGTGCATGCTTACGCGTTTTCGCTCTCATCAATATCCAAAGAGGCGAATTTAGAAGGTGAGATGCCAAAGTAAAGTTTAAATCGTTGCGAGAAGTATGAAGGGTCATTAAATCCACAGGAGAAAGCAACATCTACCACCTTCTCTCCTTGTAATAACATTTCACACGCTTTTTCCATGCGAATTTCGCTTAAGTAGTCAGAAAAAGTAACGCCAAATAATGACTTAAAACGCCTCTGTAAGCTGCGCTCGGAGATAAACAAGACCTTTGCCGCACTTGAAGTACTAAATTCTGGGTTACTGAACTGCTCTGAAACCAGTTGGGTGACATTCGCCTTCCAGTCACCGTGCTTCGGTTTGTCTGGACCGTTGCCTACCTCTGATTTCAATGTCTGTGCTTCAAAAGTAGTCGGTTCCAATGGCTCTGAGCCATCTTTACTGGTATCAATTAAATTAGCACTATAGAGATTCCAGCGAATCACCATACGATTGACCGCTCCTCGCTCTATTGGTCGCAGTTCTCCCCTGAGTTATGAATATGCAACGGTAAGCTACTTGGGCTAAAATCGAGCACTTTCTCAGTTTCTACACTATCAAGATCTTGTGGTGAACAGTTCACACTAGGCAAAGGTAGACCCGAATCTTCAAATGTCACACTTAACTTCGTTCTATCGACATCCACAGTGATACTAAGAACTTGTCCTCTCACTAAACGCTTTAAGGCATTAGATAAGACAGAGTTAAAAATGATATCTAGATTACAATCATCCAAGAAAACATAGCTCGTCTCAGGAAGAACTACGAGATTGATACGAACACCATGATAATCAAACTCTTGCTGCCATGCTTTGACCGTAAAGTTAATAATATTACTGACGGAACACACCGCGGGACGCTGACCTTCTTCATCAAAAATGGCATCTAGGTTTCGTAATCGCTCATTGAGTCCCATATTTTGTTTCACGTTATCTAAATAGGTATGCTTTGATGCATCGACGGCACTTTGGACTAAGTCACGCATTACCTGCTGCCGAACATGGAACACTTTTCTAAGCTGTTGGTTATTCCTAACGAGTACACGACTTTGATGCTGTAATTGCTCTGTTTTGAGAGAAACTTGTGTCTTCAGCATTTTGTTAATCGCCCTCACACGTCGCGATCGCCATAGCACAACCCAAACAATCATGGACAGCACACCAAAGAACGTAAACGCGTAAAAGCTTGCCGACTTATACCATGGCGTTAAAACCACCAACCCAAATGACTTTTGACTAAAACCGCTCTCATCACCGACAATGCGAATATAGAGTTGATGTTGCCCCTCTGTAGGCTTATCAAAATTAAGCTCTAGCCCTTGAATTACCGACCAATGATCATCACCATCAAAGCGATATTCAATCGCTTTACCCGACGGAAATGGCCATACACCAAACCGCACACCGATCGACTGACCATAAGGAATACGAAGATTCTTCATTGGTTCAGAACCAATAGACACGGATTGATTACCGACAGTAAGCTCAGTAATGAGTACGGTTTGAGTGGGAAGGGCTGTTTGCAGTAGCTCGCCTGATGTAAACTCAACAATTCCGTAGCGAGAACCAACCGCAATAGCGCCAGCCTCCTGATTGTATGCGCAACTTCCATCGACAAATTCATTATTAATCAAGCCATAAGGCTCAGATAGATGCCGTTTAATCTCACCTATAGGTAAGTACGCACTCACTCCCATCGACGTAATGACCCATAATGCCTTGTTGCCCTGAGTTACGCAGAGTGGGCGAATGTTGGCACGCTGCAATTCGACTTGGTTTAAATGTCGTCTTTCTGCCTCATAAGTAAAAACACCATAACTGCTCACAACCCAAAGGGTATCTTGCGTTGCTGCCATCTCAATCACACGACCAAAAGCTTCACTCTCACTGACATAGTGACTTTTCCCACTATCAATGAGGTATAGGCCATGATCCGTGCCGACAGCTATACGTTGCTTGTCCAACGCTTTCAATGTCGTTATTTTAGCGGGCAAGTGCTTGTTTAGCACCCAGTCAGTACCGTAATCCTTCAATTCATTATTGGCAATATTAAGAGCAAATAGGCGTAAACCACTACTCATCCACAATGTGCCACTATCCCCACTTTCAACCTCAAACGCGAGATGCTCAATATCAATGGGTAACGACGGGTATTCTTCCCGTATAGGCGTGACGCGATAACGCCCTAAATCAAGTGATAGCAACCCTCGCTCTGTCGCCAACCAAAGTGTTTTGTCTCGCTGCGCTACGGAAGAAACTTGCCCCCAAAACACCAACGTTGAAACACCTTGATTATTAACGGAATACAAACCATTGTTTGTGACGACCCAGTATCCACCTAGCGGGTTACTAAACATATCGAGCTTAGTGTCAATGCGCCTGAGGTCATCTTGGTAATTAACGGAAGAACGCCGAAATAACCCACTGTACTCGGAAAAGTAGCGAACACCACCATTCGTCGCAATCCACATTCCACTCATTCCATCACTGACTAATGAGTATATTTTTTCACCAAGCAGGCCGTATTCATCATTTAGATTGACCTCGACCTTATCGGCTTCTCCCAGCGCTTTATCAATCAGGTATAACCCATGCTCCGTTCCCACCCAGTAGTACCCTTCGGATTCTTCCAAGGTTAAAACATGAGAGTGTGCCAACGGATAGTACTGTGAGGTGGAGGTGGATGTGGATGTGGATGTATCGACATTATAGATTTCGACGCCCGTCGTAAATCCAACAACAAGCTGTTTGTTTTCTAACGAGTAATGGAGCGTTGATGCAGGGAAATTTGTTGAAAGTTTAAGCCGAGTTAACGACGCGTTGTCCCAACGAAATACGCCAATCGAAGTTGCTAGATACCAACCATTATCGATGAAAATCGCATCAGAAACATCAATAGACAACCCACTATGATAGCTTTCAAATAACGAAAGAGGCAACGTTGTTACTTGCTGGCTAGTCATTGAATACATGTAAAAATGCGATTCATCAACAAACCATAGATTGCTGTTAGATTCTCCCAAGTGGCGAATGGTATTTGTCAATTGCACATCGTAAATCAACTTCTCCTCACCCTCTGGAACTTGAGTCAGTACTTGGTTATCCCGGTGATACCAAAACCTACCTTGAGCAAACACCGCATTTGAAGCGGTAAAGGGGGATTTTCAAGAGTGACAAAACGGCGACCATCAAAAAAGCGAACTTTATCATGGACATCGAAAGACCAAAGCCCGCCATCCACACCGATATATAGCTGTTTTGCTGGTAAGTACTGTCCTTGCGATTGCAATTGAAGTGGGTAAAAAATTGGAGGGAACTCAACCGCTAGCACCTTAGAGCACAGCATTAAAAGGAGCCAGCACACACTCCTCGCCCACCATCTCATTTTGGCCCTAGATAGCTGCATTTTCTTCGCATAGCCAAATTCAGCCTCACAACAACGGGAAGCTGAATTTGACCAAAACGGATAATGAGAGGTGTGGTTCACAATCGCCCGGTTAATTTGCATCGATAATTATCGCTAATTTAATCGATTTATGACATTTATTAAAGCGCTCTCCGTTGATTACCGCGCGAATTGCTTAGACGATCACATCCCCACTCATCAGTGATTCACATCATTTCCTTTACCCTACGATGCTTATTGGAGTCCATGATACTTACTGAGATAAACAATCGGTGAAGCTATCTGACAACGCATGTAAGAACGTAAAGTAGCTCCCATCCTCGACAACAATATCCGTCCCGAGTGGATCAAGTCGGCCGATGTTTGTACCCGTGCCACGAGTGACCGATTCAATGACAGCTGGGGTGTATTGTGGCTCCGCAAACACGCACTTTATCTGTTTTTCCTTTAGCGTTGTTTTGATGCTAATCAGTGTCTTCGCACCTGGCTTACGCTCAGGACTAACCGTAAAGTGACCTAAGTTGTTTAGAGAAAAGTACGATTCAAAATACCCATAAGCATCATGAAAAACATAGTAACCTTCCGTTTGAATTGGCGCGAGATCTTGCTTTATTTCGCTTTCAGTTTGGCTGAGATTAGCTTCAAACTTAGCCAATTTTTGCTGATATTCAGTTCTATTTTCTGGGTCCAACGTTATCAACTTGGCACTAATCGCTTGGGCAACTTTTAGTGCTTGTTTAGGCCCTAACCACACGTGAGGATCATAGCTTCCATGATGGTGCCCTTCATGACCATGATCGTCATCGCCAAACTCACGCAGTGACATCCCTTCGATATCCACGACTTTAACTACGTTTGATTTACCTTCGAGCGATTTATCTAAAAAGCTCTCCAAATCGGGACCAAACCAAACAACGACATCACTACTGTTCAATCGCTTAACGTCTGAAGGTCGCATCGCATAATCATGAGGAGAAGCATTGGCGTTTAATAACGAAGACGTAGTTTGCCCTTCTAAAATGAGCTCATGGGAGATCATTTCAAACGGCTTGATGCTATTGAGCACCTCAATCGCCTGGGACTTCATTGGAACAAGTATTGCTAAAGCAGCAAAGGAAAGATAACGCAACATAGTGGCCTCAAGTGGTAGACTGGCTTAAGAGAGTTTTAAATGTTACATTATAACACTTAGCATTTGCAAATGAGTTCTATTCATGTCCGAATTAATTCGACTCGATGGGGTATCTGTCGAGTTCGGTAAACGTCGCGTGCTCGATAACATCACGTTGACGATAAATAAAGGCCAAATCCTCACCCTAATTGGCCCTAATGGTGCTTAAGTAAGTCCACCTTAGTGAAGGTATTACTTGGACTACAGAAGCGCTACCTTGGCCGTATTGAACGCGCTAAGAAGCTAAGAATCGGCTATGTGCCTCAAAAATTAACACTGAATGAAACGTTGCCACTTGATGTCGGACGATTCTTAGCACTTGCAGGAAAATACAGCGCCCAAGAACGACTTGATGCGCTCAAATTAGTCGGCGCTGAGCACCTCATCAAAAATAATATGCATCAGTTATCGGGTGGCGAAAACCAACGAGTGCTATTGGCACGAGCACTACTTCAACGTCCTGATCTGTTAGTATTAGATGAGCCAGCGCAAGGCGTTGATGTGCAGGGACAAATCGATTTATATGATTTAATTGATAACATACGTCATCGATTTGGTTGTGCGGTTTTTATGGTCTCTCATGATCTCCACCTTGTAATGGCTAAAACCGATGATGTCATTTGTCTCCACCACCATATTTGCTGCCAAGGGAGCCCCCAAACCATCACCCAACACCCTTCTTATATCGCCCTATTTGGCACAGCGACGAAGGAAACACTGGCTTTTTATCAACACCAACATACCCACCACCATCACGATTTATCCGGTGAAGCGGTGACGGGCGACGCATCGCAATGCGGGCATCATACACATGGGCACACTCACCATGATTGAGTTTTTACTTCCTTCTATTCTTGCCGGGCTTGGTATCGCTTTAATCGCGGGTCCACTTGGGTCTTTTGTGGTTTGGCGAAAGATGGCCTACTTCGGCGATACACTCGCTCACGCTTCTCTAATGGGGCTAGCGCTTGGTTTCTTGTTTGATATTAACCTGTATTTAGCACTGATCATTTGTTGTATGGCGCTAGCCGTCATATTGGTTACGCTGCAAAAGCAGCAGCTTGTCGCTACCGATACTTTATTAGGTATTTTAGCGCACAGTGCGTTGTCTCTCGGGCTCGTTGCCGTGAGTTTTCTAGACAATATTCGCGTCGATCTTATGAGTTACCTGTTTGGTGATTTACTCGCCGTTTCTCCGACTGATCTTGCCTATATTTATGCAGGCGTATTGGTCATTGGCGCGTTGTTATTTATTTTCTGGCGCTCTTTGCTCTCGACAACAGTCAGTGAGGATCTTGCAGCAGTTGAAGGCATCAATGTGGATTTGATGCGTCTATTGATTATGATAATGGTTGGACTTGTTATTGCTATCGGTATGAAATTTGTTGGAGCACTGATTATGACGTCACTACTGATTATACCCGCTGCTACTGCTCGTAAATTCACTCGAACTCCCGAAACAATGGCGTTTACCGCGTCAGCCATCGGTATGGTCGCAGTACTTTGTGGCTTGAGCCTTTCTTGGTTCTACGACACACCAGCTGGCCCCTCCGTGGTGATCAGCGCCGCCGCTTTTTTCTTATTAGCTCAACTAATGCCTTCACGTGATTAATAACCATCTATCAACGCGATAACGCATCATGGTCACATGGCTAAACTAAACCAGCTGTAATAAAAAGGGCTCCTACCGGAGCCCTTTTTCAAACGTACATTTAAAGGCTTGTCGCCTTAAACCAACTTGATTATTACCAACCGATCACTTCGCGAAGTGCTGAGCCAATGTCAGCTAAGCTTTTCACGGTTTTTACGCCCGCTTCTTCAAGCGCTGCAAATTTATCTTCTGCTGTACCTTTACCACCAGAAATAATCGCACCAGCATGACCCATACGCTTACCTGGAGGCGCAGTCACACCTGCAATGTAAGAAACGACTGGTTTCGTCACATTTGCCTTGATAAAGGCTGCCGCTTCTTCTTCCGCTGTGCCACCGATTTCACCGATCATAACGATTGCTTCGGTTTCTGGATCTTCTTGGAACAACTTCAAGATATCGATGAAGTTTGAACCAGGAATAGGGTCACCACCGATACCAACACACGTAGACTGACCAAAGCCTTCATCCGTTGTTTGCTTAACCGCTTCATAAGTTAGCGTTCCCGAGCGAGATACGATGCCCACTTTGCCTTTCTTATGAATATGGCCAGGCATGATACCAATCTTACACTCATCCGGCGTAATCACACCTGGACAGTTAGGACCAATCATTACCACACCCGCTTCATCTAGACGGACTTTAACGTCTAAAAGATCAAGCGTTGGAATACCTTCAGTGATAGTTACGATAAGCTTGATGCCCGCATCAATCGCTTCTAGAATTGCGTCTTTACAAAATGGTGCTGGTACATAGATAACTGATGCTGTTGCACCTGTCGTTTCTACTGCTTCACGAACCGTGTTAAATACCGGTAGACCAAGGTGAGTTTGACCTCCTTTACCTGGCGATACACCGCCAACCATTTTTGTTCCGTAATCAATCGCTTGCTCTGAGTGGAACGTACCTTGACCACCAGTAAAGCCCTGACAAATAACTTTAGTATCTTTATTAATTAGTACAGACATTATTTGCCCTCCGCTGCAGCAACAACTTTTTCCGCAGCTTCAGTTAGAGAAGTCGCAGCTATGATATTTAGACCACTTTCCGCTAATTTTTGCGAACCTAGAGGTGCATTGTTACCTTCAAGACGAACGACAACAGGGACTTTAACGCCCACTTCTTCCACTGCGCCAATGATGCCGTCAGCAATCAGGTCACAGCGAACAATACCACCGAAGATATTAACAAGAACCGCTTTTACATTCGTGTCTGACAGGATGATCTTGAACGCTTCTGTTACACGCTCTTTTGTCGCACCGCCCCCTACATCGAGGAAGTTTGCAGGTTGACCGCCGTGTAGGTTTACGATATCCATCGTACCCATTGCTAGACCTAACACCGTTTACCATGCAACCAATGCTACCATCAAGCGCGACATAGTTCAGTTCCCACTGAGCTGCATGTGCTTCACGCTCATCTTCTTGAGATGGATCGTGCATCTCGCGAAGCTTAGGCTGACGGTACATCGCGTTTGAATCAATGTTGATCTTGCCATCAAGACAAAGAAGGTTACCTTCCGCCGTGACCACAAGTGGGTTGATTTCAAGTAGAGCTAAGTCGTACTGAGCAAACATGTTGCCAAGACCTAAGAAAATCTTAACGAACTGTTTAATTTGGTCGCCAACAAGACCCAGTTTAAATGCAAGCTCACGGCCTTGGTAGGCTTGAGGACCGACAAGCGGATCAATCGCGGCTTGGTGGATTAATTCTGGCGTTTCTTCAGCAATCTTTTCAATGTCCACACCACCTTCTGTTGATGCCATGAACACGATACGACGCGTTGCACGGTCAACCACTGCACCTAAATACAATTCATTGGCGATGTTTGATGCTTCTTCAACCAAAATCTTAGTGACAGGCTGACCATTTGCATCAGTTTGGAAAGTCACCAGGTTTTTTCCTAGCCATTTCTGCGCAAACTCTTTAACGCCTTCTTTCGTATCATGAAGTTCAACGCCACCCGCTTTACCGCGGCCACCTGCGTGAACCTGACATTTAACGACTTTTTTCTCTGTGCTAATGCGGCCAGCCGCTTCGAACGCTTCTTGGGCTGTATCACATGCAAAGCCTTCTGGTACAGGCAAACCGAATTCTGCAAACAGCTGTTTGGCTTGGTATTCATGCAAATTCATTTCGTTATTCCATTTGTTTATCCCTAAAGGGATTTATTATTTCCATAAAGCCGATAAGTGGGCCATACGTCTGTAGGAGGTACTTCTACGAATCACCCAGTAAAGGGCTAAATAAGAGCTAGACGCTGAGCCTGCCTAGCTCCTGTTACTTGGGATGACTACACACCCCAATAAACAAACAACACGTTGTTATATATTGTTCAACACATTACCTATCGAGCAATTTCCACATTGACCAATACGTTATACATCGAGCAATAAACGTGCTGGATCTTCTAATAGTTCTTTAATTGTCACCAAGAAACCCACCGACTCACGACCATCGATTAGACGGTGATCATAAGATAGCGCTAGGTACATCATTGGTAGAATTTCGACTTTGCCATCAACCGCCATTGGTCGGTCTTGGATTTTATGCATCCCCAAGATAGCCGCTTGCGGTGGGTTGATGATTGGCGTTGACATCAATGAACCGAAAACGCCGCCGTTCGTGATAGTAAAATTACCACCCGTCAGCTCTTCGACCGTTAACTTACCGTCGCGGCCTTTGATTGCGAGCTCTTTGATGCCTTTTTCAATATCAGCAAAACCCAAGGTGTCGCAATCTTTAAGGACTGGTGTCACCAAACCACGTGGCGTCGATACCGCCATGCTAATGTCGAAGTAATTGTGATAAACAATTTCTTCACCATCAATGGATGCATTCACTTCAGGGAAACGCTTCAACGCTTCGGTCACGGCTTTCACATAAAAAGACATAAAGCCGAGGCGCGTGCCATGACGCTCCTCAAACTGGTCTTTATATTGCTTACGCAAGTCCATAATTGGCTTCATGTTAACTTCATTGAATGTTGTTAACATTGCCGTGCTATTTTTCGCTTCAAGCAGACGCTCGGCAACACGCTTACGAAGACGAGTCATTGGAACTCGTTTTTGGCTGCGCGCCGAAATAGGAGCAACGGCTGCCGTCTCTTCCGCTTTTGGTGCGTTCTTCGCAGCAGCTAGGTGTGCTTCAATGTCTTCGCGAGTGATTCTGCCGCCAACGCCAGAACCCTTCACATCTTCTGCTTTTAAGCTGTGTTCACCCAGTAAACGGCGAACGGCTGGGCTTAACGCGTCGTTTGACTCTTCTGTCAGTGCCGCTTTGTGGCGCTTGTCAGGAGAAGCTTGGGTTGAATCCGTCGTATCTGTTGTCGGCTCGCCCGCCACCGCACCCGGCTTCAGACGTGCAATCAGCTCTTTAGATAGAACCGTCGCCCCTTCTTCTTGAATAATTTCTTCCAGTACACCTGCTTCTGGCGCAGGGACTTCAAGGACTACTTTATCCGTTTCAATGTCTACAATGACTTCATCTCGAGCCACTGCTTCACCTGGTTTCTTATGCCAAGTCGCGACGGTTGCGTCAGCGACAGATTCAGGTAAGTCTGGAACCAGAATTTCAATTGTCATATCTGTTTCTTCCTTTTACTTCTAGTTCTTAATCAAGGTCAACGCGTCTTCGATCAACGCTTTCTGTTGTTTCAAGTGTACTGACATATAACCAACGGCAGGTGAAGCAGAGGCTGGACGCCCTGCATATTTCAAATCAACACCTACAGGAATCGCTGCACGGAAATTGTGTTGGCTTGAATACCAAGCGCCTTGGTTTTGTGGCTCTTCTTGACACCACACCACGTCTTGTACATTGGTATACTTCGAAATTTTCGCTCTAACATCATCCAGTGGGAATGGGTAAAGCTGTTCAATACGTACTATCGCAACATCTTCTTGCTCATTGTTACGACGCTGCTCTAGAAGATCAAAGTACACTTTGCCAGAACAGAAAATGACACGTTTTACGTTCTCTGGATTAAGGTCATCCACTTCACCAATCGCAGGTTCAAATGTCCCCGATGCCAAGTCATCAAGACTTGATGTACATAAAGGATGGCGAAGTAGCGATTTTGGTGACATCACAATCAACGGTCGACGCATTGGTCGTACGACCTGACGACGTATCATGTGATAAACCTGGAGCTTGGTGTTGACGGGATAATGACTTGCATGTTTTGCTCAGCACAAAGCTGCAAGTAACGCTCTAGTCTTGCCGATGAATGTTCAGGTCCTTGGCCTTCATAGCCATGCGGAAGCAACATGGTCAAGCCACATAAACGTCCCCACTTTTGCTCTCCAGACGAGATGAATTGGTCAATAACCACTTGAGCACCATTAGCAAAATCGCCAAACTGGGCTTCCCAAATGGTTAAACCACTCGGCTCTGCGGTTGCGTAACCGTACTCAAACGCCAGTACCGCTTCTTCTGATAACACGGAGTCAAATACTTGGAATGGCCCCTGTTTATCATGAATATTTGCTAACGGAATGTAAGTGCTCGCGTCATCTTGGTTATGAAGAACAGAGTGTCTGTGGAAGAAAGTACCTCGTCCTGCATCCTGGCCTGAGATACGAATGCGCTTACCATCATCAAGAATCGTCGCGTAAGCCAGTGTTTCAGCCATACCCCAATCAACCATCTTTTCGCCACTCATCATGGCGGCGCGATCGTTGTAGAGTTTATTAACTCGACTTTGTAATTTATGACTTTCTGGGAACTGTCCTAGGCGCTCGCCTAGTTCAATAACGCGTTCTTTTCCAACGGCGCTGTCCCATTCCATATCCCACTCATGCCCGAGGTAAGGAGACCAGTCAACAGAGTGAAGTGCCATTGGGCGCCACTCTTTTACCACCACTTCACCGCGATCTAATGCATCACGGTATTCGTTCACCATTTGAGTTGCGGTTTCGATATCGCTCTCATTACGCTCGATCAATACATCTGCGTACAGCTTACGTGGTGTTGGGTGTTTTTTGATCTTCTGATACATCAACGGTTGAGTTGCATTCGGCTCGTCGGCTTCGTTGTGACCATGGCGACGGTAACAAACGAGGTCAATAATCACGTCTTTGTGGAACGTGTTTCTAAAATCAAGTGCAATTCGAGTGACGAAAGCGACCGCTTCTGGATCATCGGAGTTAACATGGAAGATTGGAGCCTGAACCATCTTGGCGATGTCAGTACAGTACATGGTAGAACGCATGTCATGTGGGTTTGATGTAGTGAAGCCCACTTGGTTGTTCACCACGATTCGAACCGTGCCACCAACTCGGAATCCACGAGCTTGCGACATATTGAACGTTTCTGCCACCACACCTTGCCCTGCAATCGCAGAATCACCGTGAATGGTAATAGGAAGTACCATGCTACCGTCTTTATCACCAAGGCGATCTTGACGCGCTCGTACAGAGCCAATAACCACTGGATTAACGATCTCTAGGTGAGAAGGGTTGAATGCTAATGCTAAATGCACATCCCCACCTGGTGTCGCAAAATCGGCTGAGAAACCTTGGTGATATTTAACATCACCAGTACCCCAAGTATCGTCGTGCTTCTTACCCGCAAATTCATCAAACAAGTCTTGTGGTTTTTTACCTAAGACGTTGACCAGCATATTGAGTCGACCACGGTGAGCCATCCCAATAACCACTTCGCGTAAACCAGATGCACCCGCATGACGAATGAGCTCTTTCGTCATTGGCACTAGCGCATCACCACCTTCTAAAGAAAAACGTTTTGCACCTGGGAATTTAGCACCTAAATAGCGCTCAAGACCTTCCGCTGCAGTCAGTTCTTCTAAAAAGGTATTTTTTTGGTCTTCGTCAAAGGAAGGTTGACCAACTACAGACTCAAGTCGTTGCTGAATCCAACGCTTTTGTTCGGTGTTCGTCATGTGCATGTATTCAGCGCCAACAGAACCACAATAGGTTTTTTGTAGGGCTTTATGCAGGTCTCTCAACGTCATGCTCTCTTGGCCAATGGCAAAAGAACCCACGTTAAAGGTTTCGTCTAAATCATCATCCGTTAAAGAGTGGAATGCAGGTTCAAGTTCTGCAACGGGGGACGCTTCCACAACCCTAATGGGTCAAGATCTGCTGCTTGATGACCGCGAAAGCGGTATGCGTTGATAAGCTGTAGTACTTTTACTTGCTTAGCATCGACTTCTGGATCACTTACTTGGGCACTTGAATGCTTTGTTTCTTTCGCGAGTCGTCGGAAGTAATCACGGACACGTGAATGCGGTTGTTCAACCACATCGTCAGGCTGCATAGGCAACCCATCAAAAACACGTCTCCACTCCTCACTTACCTGTTCGGGATCACTTAGATACAGTTCGTAGAGGTCCTCTACGTAGGTTGCATTGGCGCCAGCCAAGTGTGAAGACTCGAGCCATGCCTTCATCACGCCGTTGTGCATATTTTCCCTTACCAGTAGTTTTCATAGTTGCTGCGGTCTAAGCCGAGCTATCGAAAGTCGATTCTCATAGAGAGAGCCCTCTACTCGAATCGACAATATTTATAGACTAAAACAACGCCGGATTTGTTTAAATCGAACGGTTCACTAACATCGATTTAATGTGTCCAATCGCTTTTGTTGGATTTAATCCCTTAGGGCATACACTGACACAGTTCATGATACCGTGACAACGAAATACGCTAAATGCGTCATCCAATTCAGATAATCGTTCCTCTGTCGCCGTATCACGGCTATCAATTAGCCAACGATAAGCCGCCAATAGACCCGCAGGTCCAATAAACTTGTCTGGGTTCCACCAGAAAGAAGGACACGACGTTGTACAACATGCACACATGATACACTCATAAAGCCCATCAAGATGTGCTCGTTCTTCAGGAGATTGTAAGTTCTCTCTTGAAGGAGGCAAATTGCCATCAGAAACAAGAAACGGCTTAACTTTCGAGTAGTTATCATAAAACTGAGTCATGTCGACAATCAAGTCTCGTACCACAGGTAACCCTGGCAAAGGACGAATAACTATCTTGTCACCCTGCAAAGCAGACAACGGTGTGATACACGCGAGACCATTTTTGCCGTTCATGTTTAAACCATCAGAGCCACACACACCCTCACGGCAAGAACGTCGAAACGAAATGCTAGGATCTTGTTCTTTTAATAGAATTAAAGCATCGAGTAACATCATATCGGAGCCTTCATCCACCTCAAGGGTGTAATCTTTCATGTAAGGCTTCTGATCGACATCAGGGTTGTAACGATACAAAGAGAAATTCAGTTGCATAATTTTGTCCTCCTCTTAGTACGTACGTGCTTTTGGTGGAAAAGCTTCACGATGTACTGGTTCCATGTTTACGCCACGCTTCGACATCGCTTCTGTCTCAGGATTGTAGATGGAGTGGCATAGCCATTGCTCATCATCACGATCTGGGAAGTCGAATCGAGCATGAGCACCACGGCTTTCTGTACGGTAGTTCGCCGCCACAGCCGTTGCAAATGCCGTTTCCATTAGGTTTTCAAGCTCTAAACATTCAATACGCTGCGTGTTGAATTCTGTCGATTTATCAGACAGGTAGGCATTATTCAAACGTTCACGAATGACTTTTAGTTCTTCAAGTCCTTTTGCCATCGCATCACCTTCACGGAACACCGAGAAGTTGTTTTGCATACATTGCTGCAAATCCTTACGAATTTGAGCTGGGTCTTCACCGCCAGTGCTATTTTCCCATCGGTTGTAACGTTCTAGCGAGCGCTCAATATCAGCGTCAGTCGCTCGGTTTTGCGTCCGCTTGTTTATTCAGTGTTTCGCCAAGGTGTAGACCTGTAGCACGACCAAATACCACCAAATCAAGTAGCGAGTTGCCACCTAAGCGGTTCGCACCATGCACGGATACCGAGGCAATTTCACCACAAGCAAATAAACCTTGAATCTCTACATCCGATCCATTGGCATCTTGCTTAATAGCTTGACCCGAAACTTGAGTCGGCACGCCACCCATCATGTAGTGACAAGTTGGTATAACTGGGATTGGCTCTTTGACTGGATCAACGTGAGCAAACGTACGAGACAACTCACAAACACCAGGAAGACGCGACTCAAGTGTATCTTTACCCAAATGATCAAGTTTCAGCTTGATGTGCGGTCCCCAAGGGCCATCACAACCACGGCCTTCACGAATCTCAATCATCATCGAACGCGCAACCACATCACGACCAGCCAAGTCCTTCGCATTTGGTGCATAGCGCTCCATGAAACGTTCGCCATCTTTATTTAGAAGGTAACCACCTTCACCACGACACCCTTCCGTCACAAGTACCCCTGCGCCCGCAATACCCGTTGGGTGGAATTGCCACATTTCGATATCTTGCATTGGAACACCAGCGCGAATTGCCATACCCACACCATCACCGAGCATTGATATGCGCATTCGTTGTCGAGGCATAAATACGACCAGCGCCACTCGGTTGCTAAAATCGTCGCCTTGGATTTGAAATAACACACTTCACCCGTTTCCATGCAAAGTGCCGTACAACCCATAATGGCGCCGTCTTCATTCTTCACAAGATCAAGCGCATACCATTCTGAGAAAATCGTGGTCTTGTGCTTGATATTTTGCTGGTAAAGCGTGTGAAGCAATGCGTGACCAGTACGGTCAGCGGCAGCGGCGGTACGCGCAGCTTGCTCACCACCAAAGTTTTTAGATTGGCCACCAAATGGACGTTGGTAGATAGAGCCATTATCAAAACGAGAAAATGGCAATCCCATTTTTTCAAGTTCAATAACAGATTCAGGTCCGTTCTTACACATATACTCAATGGCATCTTGGTCGCCGATATAATCGGAACCTTTTACCGTGTCGTACATATGCTGTTCCCAGTGATCCTCATGCGCATTACCTAGCGCAACGGTAATACCACCTTGAGCGGATACCGTATGTGAACGAGTTGGGAAAACTTTTGATAAAAGAGCACAGCTTAAGCCTTGCTCTGAAATTTGTAGAGCAGCACGCATACCCGCACCACCAGCGCCGATTACAACAGCGTCAAACTCTCTAACTGGAATAGTCACTTACGCACCCCACAGAATAAAGAAACCAGAGAAGAAATAACCAAGAAGCACTGCAATAATGGCCAACTGCAGTCCACCACGTAACTTGGTGCATTTGATATAGTCTGTAAGAACTTGCCATAAACCGATCCAGGCATGAATCAGTACTGATGTCAGGGCGAGCATCGTGAAGACTTTAGTAAAGGTCCCACCAAAAAATTGCGTCCATGACACATAAGAGATATCGCCAGAAAAGGCACAAAAGCTTACGATATAAATCGTATAAAGCGTCATAATGATCGCCGTTGCACGAATCAATAAGAAATCGTGAACGCCATTACGACCAACTGAAGAAACACTACCTACCATACTAATACTCCCGCCAATAGAGACAGAATACCTGTCAAGATGAAGGAAACCTTGGCACTTTTTGCGCCCGTATCGAGCTCTTCAAAATGACCAAGATCCATAAGCAAATGACGAATACCACCAACAATGTGGTAAGCCAATGCCGTCAATATTCCCCAAAGAATAAACGTCACGAAGAAACCGTCGACGATGTCTGCCGCTTCAGCGAATCCAATAGGGGAGGAAAGTGACTTGGATAGTAACCATAGGAGGATTCCAATCGACACAAAAGTAATCACACCCGACACTCGGTGCAGGATGGACGCAATTGCCGTGATTGGCATTTTTATTGTTTGTAAATCTAAATTAACAGGTCTGGGCTTTCTTTCTTTCATGGGCTTGCTCACTCAGCTCCATTGAGCATTTATTGTTATAGATAAATTTTGGCTTGGAAGCCTCAAAAATTAACACAAACTTAACAATTATTCCGTGTTACAACCGAGATAATTGTAATGAAAATGTTAAACACCTAGGGTTAGCACCGACCTCACTTCGGTTTGTACCCTCGATTTTATAAGGACTCAGCCAAAATTTTCACCGCAACTATACGGCTGGCAACATTCTAATACAATTGCTGTAACAAAATATGCTACACAGCACAGATTTTTAACCATTTTTCCTTAAAAAATCATAACAAGTGCACACAAAACCGTATATAAATTGACTTTGAAGTCGAAGCAAAGTAAAAAATTGGCACATAAACATCCTGGACGGATTAAATAATAAACAAAGGAGATTGTTATGGCGGATAAGAAAGCGACCCTTCACATTGAAGGTACAGCGCCGATCGAGCTGCCGATTATGGATGGTTCTATAGGACCACAAGTAGTCGATGTTCGTAAGCTTGGAGCAAATGGTTATTTTACTTTTGACCCAGGTTTTCTTGCCACTGCATCCTGTGAATCTCAAATCACTTATATCGATGGTGACAAAGGTGTGCTTTTGCACCGTGGATTCCCAATCGATCAATTGGCTAACAATGCAGATTACCTAGAAGTATGTTATATCCTTCTCATGGGCGAAGCCCCTACCCGAGAAGCGTATGAGAGCTTCAAACAGACGGTTACCCGTCACACTATGGTTCACGAACAAATCGCGAGCTTCTTCCACGGTTTCCGTCGTGACGCTCACCCGATGGCCGTAATGTGTGGTGTAGTTGGTGCACTTGCTGCCTTCTATCATGACTCGTTAGATGTCAATAATGACAACCACCGTGAAATTGCGGCATACCGACTCATTTCGAAGATGCCGACACTGGCGGCGATGTGTTACAAATACTCAATCGGTCAGCCATTCATCTATCCACGTAACGACCTAACATACGCGGAAAACTTCCTACATATGATGTTTGCTAACCCATGTGAAGAGTATGAAGTCAACCCTATCGTTGCTCGTGCCATGGATAAGATTTTCACTTTACACGCAGACCACGAACAAAACGCATCAACATCAACAGTACGTCTTGCAGGTTCATCTGGCGCTAACCCGTTCGCTTGTATTGCAGCAGGTATTGCGTCACTTTGGGGCCCAGCTCACGGTGGTGCTAACGAAGCATGTTTACGTATGTTGGAAGAGATCGGCTCCGTCGACAACATTCCAGAGTATGTTGATAGAGCAAAAGATAAAGACGACCCATTCCGCCTCATGGGCTTTGGTCACCGTGTTTATAAGAATTACGACCCACGTGCAACAGTTATGCGTGAAGCCTGTCATGAAGTGCTTAAAGAGCTCAACATTCAAGATCCACTGCTTGACGTGGCGATGGAACTAGAGCGTATTGCACTGTCTGATGAATACTTCGTCTCGAAGAAACTTTACCCGAACGTAGACTTCTATTCAGGTATCATTCTTAAAGCAATCGGTATTCCTGTTTCTATGTTTACCGTTATCTTTGCGATGTCTCGTACTGTTGGTTGGATTGCGCACTGGAACGAAATGCACAGTGATCCTGCAAACCGAATTGGTCGTCCACGTCAACTTTACACGGGTGAAGAAATGCGTGATTTCCGACCTCTACATGAACGTGAGTAACTGAGTACACATAGCGCTTAATTAGGCACTATCTGTGAAAATGTAAACAAAAAAGAGCAGCGCCAGGGCTGCTCTTTTTTATACCTAACCAATTTATGCTCATCCATTTCTTAGGTGTGAGCACGCAAAGTGCTAATGCTTTAGGGAGAACACTTATACTGGATTATCGATATCGACAAATTCAACATCCAAACTATGTTCAGCCGCTAACCACTCCCCTAACGCTTTAACCCCGTATCTTTCAGTGGCATGATGCCCTGCTGCAAAGTAGTGTATGCCCATCTCACGTGCCGTATACGTGGTCCGCTCTGATACTTCACCCGAAATAAACGCATCCAGCCCCTGCGCGGCGGCCATTTCAATATAATCTTGCCCACCGCCCGTGCACCAACCTACCGTTGTTATGAGCTTATCTTCATTTTCCGGTGCAATATGAAGGGGTTCTCGATTCAACACCGAGTGGAGACGCTGCGCCAATTCCTTCCCAGACATCGGTCGCTTAAAACGACCACACATGGCAACTGACTGCGCATGCCCTTCCAACCCTGCCTCAACCTCAATATCAAGCAATTGAGCCAACTGGGCGTTGTTACCGAGCTCTGGATGGATATCTAACGGTAGATGATAACCAAAAAGGTTAATATCGTGTTTAATCAAGCTACGAATTCGCTTACCCTTCATGCCACGAATCGCTTCTGGCTCACCTTTCCAAAAGTAACCATGATGAACAAGAATGGCATCCGCATTCACCAAAATAGCATGATCGATTAACGCTTGAGAGGCCGTCACACCAGTGACTATTTTTTTTATCTCTACCGCGCCTTCAACCTGCAACCCGTTAGGGCAGTAGTCTTTAATGAGTTGCGGTGATAGCTTGTCATTCAATATTGCTTCAAGTTGTAGATGGTTCATGCAAATTCCTGCTTTGTGGCTTGATCCAGATGGTTATAGCAATTTAATCTAATGCTGTCGAAAGGAAAGTATAAAACTCATGATGAAAGACTATTTAGCCGAATTTGCAACATGGATAAGCCAAGCATCGAGCTTAACTAATGGTGATCCTCGCTTGGAAACACAGTTGCCTCCAAAGGCAGACCTCACCCCCATGGACACCGCCCCCTATCATGGTAATCCACGTTTGGGCTTTCTTTATCAAGAGCTCTGTCGTCGTCACTTTGAACAGCACCCAGATTACGACGTCATTGCAGAAGAGATACAATTACAGCAGGATAAAAAGACATTAGGCGCTATCGACTTCTTAATTGGCAATAAACGACAGTCTACTTTGGAACACTGGGAAGTCGCCATCAAGTTCTATCTGCTAAAAGACAACCGTTGGTATGGCCCCAATGCAAAAGATCGCTTAGATATGAAGTTATCTAGAATGTTAGAGCATCAATTGATGATGAGTGATACCGATGCCTTTAAAGATCAATTCCCTGATTTAGCCCCCAATAGCAAACATCTACTGATGCAAGGAAGGCTCTACGTCAACCCATTCCATTTCGAGCCAGTACCTAAGCAATGCCTTGGATTTGATCTGGACGAAAATAATATTGCTGGTTTCTGGTGCTACCAAAAGGACATCACTAAATTAACTGAGCCGATGTATGCCCTTCCGAAGCATTTATGGGCAACTGGATTTTCGGGTACTAGGCCGAAAGCCTTAACATCTTGGCCGGAACATTTTGTTCATTGCCAATCTGAATCTGGCCAGTTTTGGTTTATCGTGCCCAATGACTGGCCGGAGAGCTCGATGTAACAGATCGAATCGAACCATTAAACGCACGATCAAAAAAAGGCGCATTATGCGCCTTTTTATTTCTATTTTGTGCAAGCCAATTTGTCTGCAGTCAATCGAGCTATCGCCGACTTCTATGGACGATAAACCTTAACATTAGCAAAGCCTTGCTCTTGCAAGTACAACGCTTGTAGGCGGCTCATCACACCACGGTCACAGTACAGTAAGTAGGTTTTCGTTTGATCAAGATCGCCGAACTGAGTCCCTAGCTTAAAGAATGGCAAGTGCTTCACTTCTACACCAGTAATCTCAAGTGGGCTCTCTTCCTCTTCTTCTGCGCTACGAATATCTAACACTATCGCGTGTTCTTCTACCGCTTGAACCTGTTCAACTTCTGGTGCTTGCTGTTGGCTTTCTTTCTCTATATCGCGGATATCCATCACTCTCGCATCAGACACCACTTGATCAAGAATTGAAAAATCGAATTTTTCTTCTTCAATTTCTAGCTTTGCCTTTACGGCTTTAACCGTTGGCTTCTTAGAGATCACGCCACAGTATTCAGGCATCGTTTTAGCGAAGTCTTCCGTACCAATTTCACGAGCAACGTCAATAATATCTTCTTTATCCCAGTTGATAAGAGGACGAAGAATTAACGTATCCGTCACATTATCGATGTGACGTAAGTTGGTCAGAGTTTGGCTTGATACTTGACCTAATGCCTCACCAGTAACCAGAGCTTGGATACCAAATTTCTCGGCGACCATACCACCAGCACGCATAAACATACGCTTAAGTACGACACCCATTTGGCCATCATCGACTTTCTCTAGAATTTCAGCCACAACAGGCTCAAAATCCACAGAAATGAATTTTACTTTTGCTGAAGAACCATACTTATTCCACAAAAAGTGCGCCACTTGCTTCACGCCAATCTCGTGAGCTGGCCCACCAAGATTAAAGAAACAGTAATGTGTTTTAGAACCGCGCTTAATATGCAAGTAACTCGACACACCGGAGTCAAAACCACCAGAGATCAAGCTCAATAAATCTTCTTGAGTACCTAACGGGAAACCGCCAAGCCCCTTATGACGAGCAATAACTTGGTTGAGTTTATCATTAGCAACCTCAACATTAACCGTCACATCTGGCTTGCTCAGTTTAACTCGTGCACTTTCTACCGCTTGGTTTAGGCCACCACCAACATAACGCTCAAGTTCAATTGAGGTAAACTCATGCTTACCACGTCGCTTGGCGCGTACGCAGAATGTTTTATCAGCAATAAGTCCGCCATTGAGCTCAAGCACTTGCTCGTAGATGTCGTGCAAGTCAGTGAATTCTGATTGCTGTACTTCCAATACATGATGAATACCCGAGGTATGCGTCAATATCTCTAACACTTCATTGTAGTATTGCGCCGAGTTTGCACTCACTTCAATGTGATCGCGACGGTTCATCACCGCTACAGATTCAGTACGACGTTGAATAATAATACGCAAATTGGACTCAAGGATTTTGGTAAAGCGCTTACGCACTGAGTCACTTTTAACAAAAATCTCTGGATGGGGCTTTACGATAAATCTCATAGTCTAATCACATCTCGTTGGAATGCTGTCTAATCCGACAGTAAGGGCAATATAACAACTGTAGTATAAGTCTGAGGGACATTTCCACGCTAAATCGTCATCGTTTTCACGTCAGAATTTCTCAGGGGCGCAAGTATATACCTAACTGACTCTTGGATTCCAGTTTCTGTCTATGCTTCAGGCAATATCGGAATAAAAAACGCCAGCGCGTAAGCACTGGCGTCATGATGACTCAACAGGTGGTGTCCATCAGCAATGCTACTCGCCGTCCGCTGATACTTCTTCGGTAAAGAGCGGTTCACCTTGCATAATACTGATTTCGACACGACGATTTCGCGCGCGCTGCCTTTCTGTATCGTTAGGCTCTCTTGGTTCCGTATCCGCCACACCTATCACTCTAAGCCTCTGATGAGAAAACCCTTTAACTTTCTCCATTTCTTGCGCAACGGAGACGGCTCTTTGAGAAGATAAATCCCAGTTTGAACGATACAGTTCAGAATCTAGCGGTGTGTTATCAGTGTGACCAGAAACCCGTATTAAACCGGGAATGTCTTTCGCTAAATCCGCAACCTGACGCACCAACGGCCTAAACTTAGGCTGTAAAAAAGCCGAGCCTTCAGGAAAGGCGCCTTTTTCTTCAATTCTGATAACCAGTTGCTGACCAAGGTTTTCTACTTCAACCGCACCTTGTTTAATTTCTTGTTGAAGCGCCATTTTTATCGCTTCTTCCAGTTTTTCTAACTCTTTCGACGCATCTTCACTTTCGGATGATGCGGTACCAATTTGATTTTTTTGGGTACGATCGGCGGTTTGACCACCAGTGATTTTTCCATCATCACGTTGGTTGCCACCTGCGCGATCAGAGTCGCCTTCTTGAAATTCCAATGTCTGTTGAGTAATGTCTATCGTCTGCTGCATAATGACGTCGATGGGCGTAGGCTCCGGTCGACCCGGTCGGAACTCTTGAGCAATAATGCTGGTTCCTTTAGGGATATCCTTCACTTCCAATCTATTTTGCACACCAAACGCAAACTTCATCGAACCCGCAATTTGCTTAAACTTCAACACATCCATTTCTGAGAATGAAAGTAATAAAACAAAAAAGCACATTAACAGCGACATCAAGTCAGCAAAGGTACCCATCCACTGAGGAAGGCCAGGTGGCGGACAGTCGCACTTTTTATCGTCTTCCATTAGAATGCCTCCCCACCTTGCTCAATGACTAGGACTGGCATACTACTCACCATCCAAATCAAAAGCGCGTTTACTTTCATTAAGATAGTTTTTCAAGTAACCATCGATGACTCGTGGGTTCTGTCCATCTTGAATGGCCAACACGCCGTCCATAATGAGACGACGGTTGAGTTTTTCTTGCTCTCTACGCAGCGTCAATTTATCGGCAATCGGGAAAAACAGCATATTGGACAATATGGCACCATAAAGCGTCGTCAACAACGCCACCGCCATCGCCG
Source organism: Vibrio sp. GJ43-1 (assembly GCF_055808835.1). Taxonomy (NCBI): domain Bacteria; kingdom Pseudomonadati; phylum Pseudomonadota; class Gammaproteobacteria; order Vibrionales; family Vibrionaceae; genus Vibrio; species Vibrio sp. GJ43-1. The sequence continues at coordinate 2,974,524 of NZ_CM147884.1, forward strand.
GGCCAATAGATTTAGGATCATCCATGTTAGAAAGCATCGCCACCAAGCCAATTAAGGTACCAATCATACCCATCGCTAGGCCGCAACATCACCAAATGCTTTGAACACACTGGCCCCCTTAACATGTCGCTCATCGGTAAGCGCAATATCTTTTTGCATGGCATTTCTTACCACTTCTGCGTCATGACCATCCACTAATAAGTCGATACCCTTTTGCATAAAGCTATTTTGAATGTCCATCTCTTCTAATGCTAGGAAACCACCTTTACGCGCGGCATCCGCCATTTCAACGATTTTAGCGATAAGGTCTTCAGGTTCATCCGTCTTGAACATGAACGCTTTGCCAGCAATTTTGGCCGCACTAAAAAACTGACTTAATGTGAACTTCATCAACACAACAAACGTTGAGCCACCAATCACAATAAATACAGACGTTGTGTCGTAATAAATCATGATGCTTCCGCCAAGCACCATGGCTACAATAATGGATGCCACCCCACCGATGAGGCCAACAAGCGTCGCTAAATCCACTCAATACTCCGTTTTCTTTTGACGTCGCACATGATTTTAATTGAATCAATAATGCGCTTGAGTCTATCGCTTTATAATGAGGTTATCGACCACGCCTCGATATCTTTAAGTTATTTATGACCATAAAATCACAGTTTTGAACATAAGTACTGTAAAACAACCAAGGCAAAGGGATTCTAGAGACCTTTAGTTCGCGATAAATCGAGTATTTTTTTGCCGTAAGCCCCGCCAGTACCCTACCTTGCCTACATTTTTCGCACCATTAATTTGACCATCTGACGAGGCTCATGTAACGTTCGATCATTTCGGATAAAACAAGTACGTTATGGCTACGAAAAAACCAGAAAATATGTCATTTGAAGCGACAGTCGACGAACTCGATCAGCTTGTCGAGCAACTTGAAAATGGTGACCTTGCATTAGACGATGCCCTCAAGAAATTTGAGCGTGGTATTGCCCTCGCACGAGCAGGTCAACATAAGCTTACCGATGCAGAACAAAAAGTCAGTATTCTTCTTAGCAAAGACGATAACGCTGAGCTGCAAGATTTCTCCCAACAGCCAGAGTAATGTCAAAAGTGAGTACCGACATGATCGAGACTTTGCAGTCTTATCAGACAAGAAACAACCAGCAATTGAATGCTTGGTTGGACACCAATCCGTTTCAAAAACAACGTTTAACCGAAGCAATGCGCTACGCGCTGCTACTCGGCGGTAAGCGTGCCAGACCCTTTTTAGTTTATGCCACTGGGCAAATGCTCGACTGCACGCTCGAAGAGCTCGATACACCAGCGGCAGCGATTGAGTGCGTTCATGCCTATTCGCTCATCCATGATGACTTACCCGCTATGGACGACGACGAATTACGCCGTGGGCAAGCAACTTGCCATATTGAGTTTGATGAAGCCACGGCGATTTTGGCTTAGGTGATGCACTGCAAACGCTATCATTTACGATCCTATCAGAAGGTCCGATTGCCCCTACCGCTGAAACACAACGTATAGAGATGATAAAGCTATTGGCATTTGCATCAGGTGCGGCGGGAATGTGCGTTGGTCAATCATTGGATTTAGAGGCCGAGAACCGCTTCGTTGATATCAATGAACTCGAACAAATTCATCGCCATAAAACTGGAGCACTAATAAAATGTGCGGTTCAGTTAGGCGCGCTGGCCGCGGGTGATAAGGGCGTCGCCGTCCTCCCTCAGCTTGAGAAATATGCCGAATCTATTGGTCTCGCGTTCCAAGTACATGACGATATTCTTGATGTTATTGGTGATACTGAAACGCTAGGTAAACCGCAAGGTTCCGATCAAGAGTTAAACAAAAGCACCTACCCTGCACTACTTGGGTTAGAAGGTGCACAGCAAAAAGCCAAGGCTCTTTTCGAAGAAGCGCTTTGTGCTTTAGATGCAATCCCCTACAATACGCAATTACTAGAAGATTTCGCCCGATATGTCATCGAGCGCAACAATTAACAATACTAAGCGCTGAATTACTATGACACTTGATATTTCCAAATATCCGACACTGACATTAGCAAATACGCCAGAAGATCTGCGTTTGATGCCAAAGGAATCGCTGCCTAAGCTGTGCGAAGAGCTGCGGACGTATTTGTTAAATTCAGTTAGCCAGTCCAGCGGGCACCTTGCCTCCGGCCTGGGAACGGTTGAGCTTACTGTCGCCCTACATTACGTCTACAACACACCATTTGATCAACTCATTTGGGATGTAGGCCATCAGGCTTACCCACACAAAATATTAACGGGTCGTCGCGAAAAAATGTCGACGATTCGTCAAAAAGATGGACTGCACCCATTCCCATGGCGTGAAGAAAGTGAATACGACGTCCTGTCTGTCGGTCACTCATCTACATCAATCAGTGCCGCGCTTGGTATTGCGATTAGTGCGCAAAAAGAGCAGCAAAACCGTAAAGTCGTCAGTGTCATTGGCGATGGCGCGATCACGGCTGGTATGGCTTTCGAAGCGCTCAACCATGCTTGGTGATGTCCACCCAGATATGTTGGTTATCCTTAACGATAACGAAATGTCGATCTCAGAGAACGTCGGGGCACTTAACAACCATTTAGCACAAGTGTTATCAGGGAGTCTTTATACTTCAATTCGCGAAGGTGGCAAGAAGGCACTTTCTGGCTTGCCTCCAATTAAGGAGTTGGTTCGTCGTACTGAAGAACACTTGAAAGGCATGATTGTTCCGGGCACTTTGTTTGAGGAGTTCGGTTTCAATTACATCGGTCCTGTTGATGGTCACGATGTCAATGAGTTGATTAAAACGCTCAAAAATATGCGTGAGCTTAAAGGCCCTCAATTTCTGCATATCATGACCAAGAAAGGCAAAGGTTATGAACCTGCCGAGAAAGATCCGATTGGTTATCACGGTGTGCCTAAATTCGATCCATCTCATTCAAGCCTGCCAAAAAGTAGCTCTAGCAAGCCCACTTATTCTAAAATATTTGGTGACTTCCTTTGTGATATGGCCGCGCAAGATCCTAAGCTCATGGCAATTACACCCGCGATGAGAGAAGGTTCTGGTATGGTACGCTTTTCTAAAGAATATCCAGAGCAGTATTTCGATGTTGCCATTGCTGAACAGCATGCCGTGACACTGGCTACAGGGATGGCTATCGCCGGAAACCACCCTATTGTAGCGATCTACTCTACGTTCTTACAGCGTGGCTATGATCAGCTTATCCATGATGTGGCGATTATGAATCTCCCCGTGATGTTTGCCATTGACCGAGCTGGGTTAGTGGGGGCTGATGGTCAAACACACCAAGGGGCATTTGATCTTAGCTTCATGCGATGCATTCCTAACATGGTTATTATGGCACCAAGCGATGAAAATGAATGTCGTCAAATGCTCTACACAGGTCATACTCATAACGGTCCAAGTGCTGTTCGCTACCCTCGTGGCAGCGGTAATGGTACTACGCCAGAACAAGCGTTTACTGCGCTAGAGATCGGTAAAGGGCGTATCGTGCGAGAAGGGAAGAATGTAGCGATTCTTTCTTTTGGTACCTTCCTAGAAGACGCGCTACAAGCCGCTGAAGCGCTTGATGCTACCGTTGCCGACATGCGTTTTGTCAAACCTCTTGATGAAGCGCTGATCAAAGAGCTTTGTGCATCGCACGATGTCATCGTGACGCTTGAAGAAAACGCGATTGCTGGCGGCGCAGGTGCGGGCGTTATCGAGTTTATGATGAGTGAAAAAATACTTAAACCAGTACTAAACTTAGGTCTGCCAGATCAGTTCATCGCGCAAGGTTCGCAAGAAGAACTGCACGCGGAACTTGGCTTGGATGCAACGGGAATAGAGCAATCTATTCGTGATTATCTCGCCAAATAGTAGATAGGCTTAAACCGTTATAAATTAGATAAACAAAAGGCGACCAATGGTCGCCTTTTTCATTTTTTACATCATGTAACGTACAAAAAAACCGCCGTTCTAACAGCGGTTTTTAACATTCATCATGCCTTATGCGTTTGCTTCACGCTCTGCAATGAAAGCGAGCGCCATGGTAATACGCGCAATAACACGCTCTTTACCCACGAGTTCCATTACCGCATCAACCGATGGCGATTGACCGCCACCTGTTACTGCAACACGAAGTGGCATACCGATTTTACCCATACCAATTTCAAGCTCTTCACACACTGCTGCAATCACTTGGTCTTTGATATTTTCTGTTGTCCACTCTTGCAACGCTTCCACTTTCGCAAGCGCCGCTTCTAGAGGGCCTTTTGCTACGCCGCGTAGATGTTTCTTCGCCGCACCAGCTTCAAATTCAGAGAAATCTTCGTAGAAGTAGCGAACTTGCTGCGCAAGCTCAACTAGCGTGTTACAACGCTCACCTACAAGGGTAATCACATCGGTAATCGCCGGGCCATTTTCGATGTTTAGCTTTTGCTCATCTAGATGCCATTGTAGGTACTTTGCCACGTACTCAGGAGCTGAAGTCTTGATGTAGTGGTTGTTCAGCCACAACAATTTATCAGTGTTGAACGCTGAAGCAGACTTTGAAATCGCATCTAACGAGAACAAGTTAATCATTTCTTCTGTCGAGAAAATTTCTTGGTCACCATGAGACCAACCTAAACGAACAAGGTAGTTGTTTAGTGCATTTGGCAAGTAACCTTCATCACGGTATTGCATTACCGAAACTGCACCATGACGCTTAGATAACTTCGCGCCATCATCACCAAGAATCATTGCACAGTGAGCAAAAGTCGGTACTGGTGCACCAAGTGCTTCATAGATATTAATTTGACGTGGTGTGTTATTGATATGATCTTCACCACGTACCACGTGTGTGATCCCCATATCCCAGTCATCAACAACCACAACAAAGTTGTACGTTGGCGCACCGTCAGTACGACGAATGATCAAGTCATCCATTTGGCTGTTCGAGATTTCGATACGACCACGGATTTGATCATCAAATACCACGCTACCTTCTTTCGGGTTGCGGAAGCGAATCACGCACGCATCACCTTCTGCTGCCGCAGCATTTGCTGCAACAATTTTTGGGTGGTTAGCATCATAACGAGGCATTTCTTTGTTTGCTTCTTGCTCTGCACGAATCTCTTCTAAGAGCTCTTTTGGTGCGTAGCACTTGTAAGCTTTGTCTTCAGCAAGTAAACGATCAACCATCTCGTTGTAACGATCAAAACGCTTAGATTGGAAGTAAGGACCCTCATCCCACTCCAGACCCATCCATGTCATGCCTTCAAGAATCGCATCAACGGCTTCCTGAGAGTTACGCTCTAAATCCGTATCTTCAATACGTAAAACGAACTCACCGCCTTGGCTTTTCGCAAATAACCAAGAATACAGTGCAGTACGTGCACCACCGACGTGAAGATAGCCTGTTGGGCTTGGAGCAAAACGTGTTTTAACCGTCATTGAAAGTACCTTGTTGTCAACTGCGCACGATGCTCGTCATCGTACGTTGCAAATTTTGGACGCCATTTTATCACCTTGTGCTAAATCTACAATGAATAGCTTGACCTTACCCTAACGTCAAGGTTTATGTTGTAACCTCACACTACGGTTTTTGAGGTTTATGATGAATGACTATGAGTTAAATTTATCCGGTCTGTCTTGTTCACGCTGTGTGAATAAACTCAAAACCGCGCTAGAGCACACCTTTAGCGATCTTAACATTCACGCTATTAGTACGACACACATAACGTTTTCTTGCTCCGCATCGCTAGACACTATCTACCCTGTCATCACTAGTCTCGGCTATGACGCTGGGGCTGAGTATCAATTCGTACTTCAAGGGTTAAACTGCCAAAAATGTGTGAATAAGCTGCAGCAGCATCTAAGCACTTATATCGGTGTTTCTATCCTACACCTTGATAAACATAACCTAACCGTTCGCTCTATATACAGCCAAGAGACACTACAACGTGGGATAGCTGAGCTTGGCTATCAAGCCAACGTGGTAAGCCCTGACAATGGTCACCGCGCATCAGCGGTTATTGAGCCTGAACACCTAGCCCCTATCAGTACACCTTCTGCTACTACTAAAAAAGTAGATAGCAACATTCAATTACTCATTCAAGGAATGACCTGTGCAAGTTGCGTCGCATCCGTTGAGCAATCTATTTTACAAGTTAGCGCGGTGACGCAGGCTCGAGTCAATCTTGCAGAACAAAGTGCCATCGTTTCACTCAGCACGAGTACGGACAATGTAGAAGCGCAACTGATCACGGCCGTGACCAATGCAGGTTACCAAGCAGAGATCGTTCACGATCTCTCAGCCAGTCAAGCGCTACAGCAACAGCGCCTACTTGATCATCAACACCAGCAAAAGAAAAACACTATTGTCGCCCTATCACTTGGTGCGCCATTAATGCTTTGGGGTGTTCTCGGTGGCAATATGATGATCAGAAACCCTCTCGACCAAGCAGTTTGGGGAGCCATCGGGTTAGTGTGCTTATGGTTACTTGCCAGTGCTGGGCGTGACTTTTTTGCAAACGCCTTGGGTGCGCTAAAGCACAAACGCGCGACAATGGACACTTTGGTTGCACTTGGTACTCGGTTCTGCGTGGTTATATTCGATGTTAGTGGTGATTAAACCCGACTGGTTTCCACTGCAATCACGCCATGTCTATTTTGAAGCCAGTGCAATGATCATTGGTTTGATTTCACTTGGTCATTTCATTGAGGCCAAAGCAAAGTCCAGAACCAATCAATCACTACAAGCCCTTATGACACTACAACCAAAGTTCGCCACAGTGCTAATGGATGGTAAAGAAACCTCGCTGCCTATTTCAGACATACAGCTTGGCATGACATTACGCATCAAGCCCGGTGAAAAAATTCCGGTCGACGCACACGTCACTCAAGGGCACAGTTATGTCGATGAATCCATGCTCACGGGAGAACCCGTCGCCATATCAAAACAGCAAGGGGATATGGTTGCAGCGGGAACCCTTAACCGAGACGGCAGTTTGCTTGTTACCGCCTCCGGTGTAGGAAAGGACACAAAACTGTCTAGAATCATCACCATGGTGCGAGAGGCACAAAGCAGTAAACCAGCCATCGCAAAACTCGCAGACTCCATTTCTGCCGTATTTGTGCCAATTGTTGTCGCGATCGCGATCGCCTCTGCCTTCATATGGTTCATGGTAGGCCCTGAACCTAAAATCAGTTATATGCTTGTTGTCACGACAACCGTGCTAATTATAGCCTGTCCATGTGCTCTTGGACTTGCCACTCCCCTGTCAATAACGGTTGGCATTGGTAAAGCCGCGCAAGCTGGCATTCTCATTAAAGACGCCGACGCCTTACAAAAACTAAGCCATGTTAACGCGGTAGTATTTGATAAAACAGGCACACTCACCGTTGGCCAGCCTACCGTACAAGAGGTGTTTTTATTCGATATTTCTGAACCAGAACTCGCGCAACTGGTGTTGCCACTAGAACAACGTTCTGAGCACCCATTAGCGAAGTCCGTCGTGCAATACTGGGAGAATGACCACAGTGCTCACGCTGATCTTGATGTCGAACAATTTGAAAACCTACAGGGAAAAGGCGTTTCTGGTGTAATTCAAGGGCGCTCTGTATTGATCGCATCACTCAATCACATCCAAAGTGTTGGCTTAGAGACGGAGATGATTCAACAGGCATTACAACAAAGCCAGCACCTTGCCTCAACCCCCGTGATTGTTGTTATCGATGGTCATATTCAAGCTGTGATCGCCATTGCTGATGAGGTCAAAGCCGAAGCGAAGTTCGCGATTGCAGCGTTACAAGCCAATGGTATTCATACGGTCATGCTAACAGGCGACAACCACCACGTTGCCAATACGGTCGCAAAACATATTGGGGTTGATCAGACCATTTCTGAAGTATTGCCTGAACAAAAGGCAGAGCACATAAAAACACTTCAACGCCAATATGGCAAGGTAGCAATGGTGGGAGATGGCATTAACGATGCGCCAGCCTTAGCACTGGCTGATGTCGGCATTGCGATGGGATCTGGCAGTGATGTAGCCATTGAAAGTGCCGCAATGACACTGCTGAATAGCAACCCCAATTCAATTAACTACGCCATTGAGCTATCACGCGCGACAGTTAAGAATATCAAGCAAAATTTATTTGGCGCCTTCATTTATAACACACTGGGTATTCCTATTGCGGCAGGTGTGCTCTACCCACTATTTGGCTTTTTACTCAGCCCAATTTTTGCGGGGGCAGCAATGGCGCTGTCTTCCATCACTGTCGTGACTAACGCTAACAGACTGAGAAACTTTACCAGTAAACACTAATCGTCTTATGCAAGTTGCAAATAACATAAAAACACCAACCCTCATGATAATAAATAAGGAATTAGCGATGTCGAACTCATCACGCGTAATAAAAACACTGACACTTTCCATGGCGTTGGTGACAGGTTCTGCGTTGGCAACCAACGTCCTCACCTATAAATCCCCATACTGTGGGTGCTGCACAGAATGGGTCACTCATATGGAAGAGGCAGGGTTTGACGTCGCCGTTGAAAACCATAAAGACATGAACCCTATTAAACAGAAGCTTGGTATAACACCAGAGCTTGCCTCTTGTCATACCGCTGTTATTGGCGAGTACGTTTTCGAAGGTCATATTCCAGCGGAAGATATTCGCTCATTCTTAGAAAATCCACCAAAAAATGCTAAAGGGCTTGCCGTTCCAGGCATGCCTTTAGGCTCTCCAGGTATGGAATATGGTGATAAAAAAGATGCGTATCAAGTGCTAGCGTACAATGAAAAGGGCCAAGTGTTTAGCTACCGTTCGTATGAATAAGTAGTAAAGACGAAATGCCACTGAGCAGTGGCATTTCTCAATCTCATTAAAAGTTATACTTCCCACCAATCAAGAAAGCGCTGTTCGCGACACCAGAGCGGTAATAAGGGTGACGAAAGCTGCCTTGGCTTTTGTATTCAAAATAGGGCTGAAAGGCATATTTTGTTAACGTTAAGCGAAATTCATGATCCATGGTGTTATCGGTGTAAGGATACCAAGGATGATAAGCCCCTCCCATATGATACACATTGTTGTAATGAACTTTGACAGGATGCGTTTTGAATTGATAAGCAATTTTATTATCAAAGCGATAATCCATATCAGGCTTATGACCCCACTTGTCATGCTTTGCGTAGACTTCCACTCGGGTTCGGTGACTCAGTGATACCCCCTCATCAAAATCATAGCCAATCTTAAACAAAGGTCGAAACTGCATGGTCTCACCAAGTTGCATTAGGTGTTCATAACCCGCACCGAGCCAAAACTGACGTGACAACGCAAACTTCTGTTCTATTCCAAGTGTTGTCAACGGTGCTCTCGCAGAATGCCCATAATACACATCATGATGATTATGATGATGGTCGCTATGTGGGGTCGCCCCTAGTGGGATGTCTTCAACCTTAAAACGCAAGGTTGTATCACTATCAAACGTATGACCCGCCTCCATTTTGGCCGTCACTTTTGAATCGTACAAATAGGTGCTATTAAATTGGACATTTCCCTCAATGTAAGAGGAAGAAGCCAGAGTAGAAAAAGAGAGAATGAGCGTTAGATAGATAATTAAGGTGCGCACAACATTAATCCTTAGGTGCTGAAATTTGGCTAGGATAATGCGCGGTTGATGATGAATGGGCAAATGGGAACACTGTCAAAATAATGACAAATGCCAAGCAATATAAAAAATCATTATGTTCATAAAATCATAGTGTTGTAACAGTTTGCTAATCGGCAAGTCAGAAGAAGTTTAGCCCTACGCTGAGAATCTACCTACCTCTCACATTAATGCCTACTATTTCCCCCAAATCTCTTTAGGTAAAGTTCCAATAAAATGTTCCAAAACCTTCACAACAAAGATAATCCTCCATGATAATAAAGCACCAGGCACAAAAAAAGGTCCCCGCCGGGACCTTTATATTATGGAAATATGAACAATATTTTACGCTGGCTTAGAAGCCGTAAGAAGCACCAAGTACGAACGCGTTGTTCACTCGGCTGCTGCCGTTTGCATCTTCAAGACCGTGTGCTTGGCTACGGAATTCTACGTAAGGTTGAACGCCTGTACGTGTCCATGTTGCACGAAGCTCGTGGTCCATAGTGTTAACTTTGTCAGCTCCATTCGCATCTTTGTCACCAGCAATCACGTATACGTTGTTGTATGAAAGCGCTACTGGAGTATCTGCAAACTGGTATGCAATTTTGTTGTCTAAACGAACGTCTGTATCTGAGTTACGTGTTTGACCGTCTTGTTGGTTGTTGATGTGAGCACGAGTACGGTTACTTAGAGAAAGACCGTTGTCGAAGTTGTAACCAATTTTAACCAATGGACGATATTGAATAGTCTCGCCGCCTTGAATTAGGTGGTGGTAACCAGCCGCTAACCATAGGTTATCTGTCACACTGAACATCTGCTCGACACCTAATGTTGTCGCAGGTAGTGGGCTAGCGCCATCTTCAACTTTACCTAGTGGAATCGCATCAAACTCAACCAAAAGCGTAGTGTTTGAATCAAACGTGTGGCCCGCTTCTAGCGTAGAGGTTGTTTTAGAGCCTTGTAGGTACGTATCATGAAACTGAACGTTACCAGTTACATAAGAAGAACCTGCGAATGCGCTTGTAGAAGCTACTGCTAGTGCGGTTAGAGCGAGAACTTTTTTCATTATCAATACCTATTTAGTTGTTTGGGTGACCACTTATGTTGCGGTCTTGATTCATTGCCTGTTTGGCTTGGCAACGATTTAACGACATTTAATTCGCGCAAACAAATAAATAGCTTATTTTAGTGATCACACGCACATCATAGAGTGGTAAAAAAACATAAATACAAATAAAACAAAGCCTTACATCGTAAATATAAATTATCATATAACAGCAAAAACAGTAGCGGCATGACTATTCTCACAAAAAACTCATAGCAATACCGCCAGATTTACCTAAACGCACGCCCATACGCCGCTTTACTCGTAGTAACCATGCTAATAAATGTGATAAAGATCGATGATTTTAGATTTATCACATAAAAAAATGAACGCTTAATAATCGCCGTTAATCAAGTATTCGTCTTCTTTTTAACGACATTGATGGTCAGCCTTTAAGGAAAATAAGGCGGTTGGGTGGTCAAGTGCTTGCCGTCATGCGTGGTATCAAAGACAATATAACCATCATTGACGAGCCGTCGATCATAACCAAAGGAAATTATGATGCTGAATCTTGGTGTGAATACATGGTGGTTGCTTCTTTTACTAAGTGCAGTCACGCCTCTTAAAGCAGAGCCATTGGTATGGAAAGCCTCATATGATACGCAAACCCTCTACTTAGTGGGTACCGTGCACTTGGGGGATTCATCAATGTACCCTTTGCCTGATGTTCTCACCCAAAATTTGCGGCACAGTAATGGTCTTATCATAGAGGCTGATTTGTCCGAATCGGTGACCATGCCAACTCAGGCTAAGCGCAACAACGTAGAATTCTTACTCAATGCGAAAGAGAACCTCCAACTTAAGCGTATCGTCGATACGACAACATTAGACTGGGCGACAATAAAAACGCTCGCTCCATGGCAAGTCGCCCTAACTTTGCAAAACTATCAATTTCAATCCCTTGGTTTTCATTCTCAATTTGGTGTCGATAACGCCTTAATCCATCAGGCAAACAGCCATGACATTCCTGTTATTGGCTTGGAGACGCTGCAATTTCAAATTGATCTACTCGCTAAGCAAGACGACGATGGTGTGGCGATGTTAAAACAAACGTTATCCGAATGGGATGACGGGGCGAATAATGTGCGCTGTTTAATCGAATCATGGAAGATGGGAGATAGTGGCAACCTAAACATATTGCTTGATTCAGCCGCGACCGATCAGACCTTCGAACAAAATTTTATTATTCATCGTAACCAAAACTGGGCTAAGACATTAACAAGCGACCCAGATCTTGCAAAAGGCACTTTTACTGTGGCAGTTGGCGCTTTGCACCTTGTCGGCAAACAGAGTCTTATCCAACTATTGTCGCAATCTGGCTATGTCGTCGAACAATTATCTCAACCTAAGAAAGCCCATTGCCACATAAAAACACAATAATCAGTCTCAATTATGAGACAGCCTTACTGCAAATAACTGAGTCCTCTATCAATTAACGACCTATTCTGATGAAAAGGTGCTTATATCCGTCTAGTTGGGGATATGGGCTTGCTTATGTAGCTGTAATCATTAGATTTTGATGGGGTTAAGATAAGATTGTGTTAGAAACAAAGTAAGTGGTAATGTTCTATTTTCTTAATTAACATTAACGTAATCACCTGTTTTCCAATTCGTAAATATTATAAGTTTCATATCGTTATAAGGATGAAAAATGAGTTACGTTCAACTTGTTTAGAATCAAAAAATTTTTAAACTTGCCTGTTTTTTTTGATCTTTATAAGACAGCACTCATACTATTAATCTCAACTCACGAGATTCACGGGAAATAAAATGAAATACACTGTAGCTATATTTGCAAGCTTACTTTTACTAGTATCAGTGCCTAGTTCAGCGAACAACGGTAATGGTGGAGGGAAAGCATTCGGAAACGCGATGAAGTGCCAAATGAAAAGTGGTGATATACAACAACTACCCAGAGAGCTTTGTGTCGCCTATGGCGGAAAAGTATTAAACATGTAACGTTCTATCTTCCTCTAGAAAGATCTAACCCTTCTCCTCTAGAGGAGATTTCAGATTATCTAATATTGGACACTCCTTCGATTCATTACCCGGACATTGTGATACCCATGAGATCAGTGTGTCGCGCATACTCGTTAAGTCTTGGATTTTAGCTTCAATATCCTTTACCTTCTCCTGAGCTTTTGCTTTGACTTCGGAGCTTTTTAGATCACTACGTTGAGAAAATAATATCAGCTCCTGACACTCTTCCAACGTAAACCCTAAACGCCTAGCCCTAGCGATCATGATTAACATCGCTACTTGCCTCTGGTCATAAGTTCTATATCCATTCGCTGACCGAGATGCAGAAATAAGCCCCTTTTGCTCATAAAATCGAATAGATTTTGCTGTTAAACCTGTTTTATTAACTACCTCTCCAATATTCATTCTCCACCTCCATTAACGCATACTATTTCCTCTACCAATGAAGATCTGCCAGCCGCGCTGCCATTCTGCTCGAATCAATATTTCATTGCGTATTCCTTCGCATTGATTCTCATATCTTCGCCCACTCAGGCCTTTATCAAAAGCTTGGAAAGGATTACAAAACTGTTTCTTGCCAATAGAATACCCTTTATTGAACGCTGATTCATCAAAATCGACCTCACCCTTAAAGTGATCAACTGAAGATTGGTAGTCTTGAATGCCAACCTCACCTATTCTCTGACCTTTTTTAGACCAGTACTGTTCTATGGTAAGGGGCTCGACAGTACAACCGGGTAAAAATAAGCAAAATATCAATCCAATACAAATTCTACAACACATAGGTCCCCCCCTTTGATCAAAAAAGGCCGAGTTCTCACTCGGCCCTACACACTTTATAAAGACTATTTAACACCAAACGGAATAGTTAACATCAGTTTGAAATCTTTTTCATCTTGGAAAAGGTTGCTATACGCTTCCCAGTTTCCAGCATTTGTGTCGTTAAAGTACTGAGTCCAATAGAACGAGACGTTAGCGTCAGCTAATGCACCTTTTTGAATCGCATAATTCGCAAATAAGCTATAAGCGTATTCTGTCAAATCATCAATTTCTGCACCTGATTTTTTCTTAGCGTCGGTTGAAGAGCCAACACCACCAGCTGCACTGATACCCGCACTAAAGCCGTTGCCACCGATATCAGAGAAGTCACGAGACATAGATAAGAAACCAGCCAGCTCACCATCATGGTTAAAGTCAGAGCGGTTGTTCCACCACACATCATAAGCGCCGTTGGAGCCACCATAGCTCTTCGTTAAACGGTAGGCCATATTACCAACTGTTCCATCATCACCTTTGGCATCCGCTTTGGTATAGGTTGCTTCTGCTCGGAAAGAGTATTGACCAAATGATTTAGCCGACAAAAACGCGGCTTGGAATGCGGTGCTATCATATTGCTCACTATCATCAACAACATACAGTTGTGGTGACCAGTAGAACCCGCCGTCTGTCGTGCCTTTAACTTTAAAGTGTGCGTTCTTACGATCACCTTTCGTTAAGCCACTGAATGCACCATCAAGTAAAATGCCATTTGATAGAGTATAGCGTGCACCTACAGAATATGCTTCACCTGCTTCTTCACCATCGGTAGTTTGGAATCCATAAGTTTTCTTAAACCATGGTGCTTTATATTCATCAGCATACGTGACACCAAGAGCAAGATCACCGAACGTACCACCAATCTGAGCGCCTCGGTAAGTACCTGGAGCAAACGACCAGTTAACCCCTAAAGCACCTGGAACGTATGGTTGAATATAACCCGCATTCGCGGTGACATTATCACCGAACTTAAACTTTAAGTTTGCGGTCGCAAAAGAAACACCATTATCATTACAGCTTGAATTCCACTTATTTGGGTCACCAGATGGATCATCTTCTGGTGCACATGAGTCTGGAACGGTACTATTAGCATATGGGCTCGTCGTATTCCAAAAGTTAAACTCATGGTCAGGTGAAGCATTCTGCCACATGTCAAATGTGCTGTAGATTACAATATCTGTACCCACCACATCTCCGATATAGCCTGAATTGAAACCTAAGTTAGCAAAAATTGAACCGTGATCTAAGTTCGCTTTATATTCACCGTCCTCACCGTTATCACCGACATCACCCACACGATCACGCTTACGCATGAAAAAGTTCAAGTTGCCGCTGATTGTCGACTCTTCAAAAAATTGCGAAACAGGTTCACTGTACTCTGTGCCTATTGGATCTGCTGCCATTGCTCCACCAGCAAAAATTGCGGCAGTTAACGCTGTTGCCACTGCTGATACTTTAAACATTTTTTCCATGGAATAAACTCCTAAAAATGGATATAGCTGTTGTTAATATTTCGCCTTAAGTTGGCCGCCGAAGGGAAATATTTCCTTTTATTTTAATAACCAGAAACACTGATTAATTTCCTGTCTACACCGTGTGTATCCATATCCACAAGACTAACTTCGCGACAAAAAATATCAATTAACCTTTTTGTTTCCATAAAAAAAATATGAGCCACCGCAAACTTTACCCCGAGT
This sequence comes from Vibrio sp. GJ43-1, assembly GCF_055808835.1. Classification (NCBI taxonomy): domain Bacteria; kingdom Pseudomonadati; phylum Pseudomonadota; class Gammaproteobacteria; order Vibrionales; family Vibrionaceae; genus Vibrio; species Vibrio sp. GJ43-1. The sequence continues at coordinate 2,989,775 of NZ_CM147884.1, forward strand.
TATTGATGAAGGTCTTATTTTTCAACCATAAAAAAACACACCACATCAAACCCAATAAAAAACAACAACTTAAAATAATTTTCATTTATTAATTAGTGATATAACTCGCAACATTTTTTTATTTTTTTGTTTGAATAAATAAACATCGTAATGATCACACTTTTATTTCAATGGACCACCTCCTAAATTCAATGTGAAGTTACTCGCAAAAAAAAGGAGCCTCACTAGAGGCTCCTTTTATAAAGCTAAAAATTATTATGGAATTAAATCTACTAAATCTTGTTCAGTTTTTATTTCCACACCCAGTTCTTGAGCTTTCGCTAATTTAGAGCCTGCATTATCACCAGCAAATAATATATCGGTTTTCTTAGACACACTGCCTAGGTCACTTTTGCCCCTAATGCTTGCAGCGCTGCTTTTGCATCACCGCGATTAAGTTGTGACAGTGACCCTGTTAACACCACCACCTTGCCCGCTAATGGTTGTGGGACATCATCACTAAGCTGTTCAATAGCAGGCCAATGAACGCCCACATCAATCAATGAATCAATGACCTGACGATTTAATTCTGCGGCAAAGAAGTACCTAATATGCTTAGCCACAATTTCGCCAACATCCTGCACTTCTAGTAACGCCTCATGAGATGCCCCCATGATGGCCTCAAGTGTTTCAAAATGCGCAGCTAGATTGGCTGCGGTCGCCTCACCAACTTCACGAATACCGAGAGAATAAAGAAAGCGCGCTAGCGTTGTCTCTTTTGATACCTTAAGCGCATTAACGACATTCTGCGCCGATTTAGGCCCCATGCGCTCAAGAACCGTTAATACACCAGCGGACAATTTAAAGAGATCAGCAGGCGTTTCAACCATCTCTTTGTCAACTAGTTGCTCTATCACCTTGTCTCCAAGCCCATCAACATCAAGTGCTTTCCTTGAGACAAAGTGCTTGAGCGCCTCTTTACGCTGCGCTTGGCAAACTAATCCACCAGTACAACGAGCCACCGCTTCGCCCTCTATTCGCTCGATACCCGATGCACATACCGGACAGGCTTGCGGAAAACAAATATCCTGCGCATCTTCTGGTCTTCGCTCTGGCACAAAGGCAACGATCTGCGGAATAACGTCCCCCGCTCTTCTGACAATCACGCTGTCGCCTATTTTGACGCCAAGACGAGCAATTTCATCGGCATTATGTAGCGTGGCATTGCTCACTGTGACGCCGCCAACAAATATAGGCTCTAGTTTTGCCACTCAAGCGTGATCGCTCCGGTTCGCCCAACTTGGAACTCAACGCTGTTTAATATAGTAATTTCTTCTTGCGCTGGAAATTTATAAGCAATCGCCCAACGTGGTGCACGAGCGACGAACCCGAGTTGCTCTTGCAAAGCGATATCATCCACTTTAATCACTACCCCATCAATTTCATACGCTAATGCATCGCGCTTATCTGAAATCGATTTATGATATTCCTTCACTGCTTCAATACTACTGACTCGCATGGTTTCCGGGCCCATAGGAAAACCCCAAGCCTTAAGCTTCGTGAGCCGATCGTAGTGACTCGGTGGCAGTTCAACGCCTTCTACCACACCTAGGCTATAAGCATAAAAACTCAATGGTCTTGTCGCCGTCACTCTAGAATCTAGCTGGCGTAAGCTCCCCGCCGCTGCATTACGTGGATTAACAAATACCTTGTCACCTTTTTTGGCGGCAAGCTCATTCATTTTGTTAAAGCCCGCTTTAGGCATAAATACTTCGCCACGAACTTCAAGACGCGCGGGAATATCACTGCCTTGCAGCTTCAATGGGATCGCACTAATAGTGCGGACATTTTCCGTAATGTTTTCACCTGTTGCGCCGTCACCACGTGTCGCTGCCTGAGTGAGGACGCCATTTTCGTACATCAAGCTCACCGCTAAGCCATCTAATTTAACTTCGCAACAGTAACTTCCCACAGTGGTGCGGTTAACACGTTCGCCTAGCCTCTTATTGAATGCATCTAAGTCTTCATCCGAAAAAGCATTGTCGAGCGATAGCATGGCGATTTCATGTTTGACTTGAGTAAAACCATCCAATGGTGCCCCGCCCACACGTTGGCTTGGTGAGTCCACCGATACCCATTCAGGGTTGTCCGCTTCAATCGCCAGTAACTCTTGCATTAAACGATCATACTCGGCATCGGGGACGACTGGTGTATCCTCCACGTAGTACTTCACGGCGTAATGGTGAAGTTGATCTTTAAGTTCATTTAATCGTTGCTGAGACATGCTTTTATCCTGATCGTAATGATAAAAAAGGCTCCTATTAGTAGGAGCCCTTTTTACTAATAAATGGTTATGTTACGCACCCGCTTTTAAGCGGTTAAAATCCTGAATCTGTTTTTTATAGGCATCAATGCGAGTTGGGGTGAGTAAGTTACGCTGGTCATCCAACACATTGCCACTGACATCGTCCGCGATCTGTTGTGCGGTTCTAAGCATGAGCTTAAAGTTTTGCTCAGCTTCGCCAAAACATGGCAACGTCATAAAGAATGAAATCCCCTTGGTGGTAAAGGTCTCTGGATCATCATGCTGAAGTGTACCTGGCTGCATCATATTCGCGACACTGAAGAGGACTTTCCCCGTTCCAGATAGATCGGCATGACGGTGGAATATATCCATATCACCGTAAATCAGGCCGTTTTGACGCATGCTATCGAATAGCTTACTGCCGATAAACGGTTCATTACCAGAGCAGTGTACATTCATCACCAACACTTGCATTTCCGGTTCTTCGGGCTCACTAATCTCTGACTCTTTGGGTGTGCTTGGCGCCACGACCTTATCCTGAGCATTCGAGACTGGTTGATTCTCATCAACATCAGAAAATGCTTGTGATGACACGACCTCATCGAAACGCTCTACCTGTGGCGTAACCACATCGATAGCATCAAGGTCGATCTTAGGCTCTTTTAGATCCAGTGGCTCTAAATCATCTGCCGTTTCTTTCGCACTAAATGATGGCATATCGTCAGTTTCATAGGAGGCCGTCAACGAATTCGTCCTATCCCGACGGTTCTCATAGTGAGTCGGTCCGTCCGACACAACGACATCATCGAGAGCATCATCAAGAGGATCAAACGCGGGTGCTTGTTGGTTCAAACCAAAATCAGGTTCGCTTTTAACCTTACGCACGATCTCAAAATCATCTTCTGGTGCCACATAATGATCATCATCTGATGTCTCATCGATATTTCCCAAAGGTCGATCAGCAAATTTTTTCTGGCCTTCTTTCTTGCTTGACCATAAGCCATGAAACAACAGCGCCGCTATGGCTAAGGCACCGACAATAATGAGTACGAATCGCAATTCCTGCATTGTTTGCTCTCAATGTTATAAAAATAGTCCTTATTGAAGTGCTTAAACACTTCCAACTGACCTACTTTACCAAAACTCTACCTATTAATAGAACACCTTAGTATAAGAAGTTTGTGATTTCCTCTGACCTTTTTTGTTATAGTCACCCTAAAGCCCTGCTAAATCACTATAAAGGAGCTCAACTTTGAACAAAGCCAATACCGGATTTGGTTACTTCCACCAAGGTTTTCAGCTTGCTTTCACGCCTGGCATTCGTCGTTACGTGATTATGCCTTTGCTCGCTAATATTTTATTGGTTGGCTCCGCTATGTATTACCTCTTTTCTAACTTAAATATTTGGATAGAGAGTTGGATGGGCGCTTTACCAGAATTTTTATCATGGCTGAGTTATGTCTTGTGGCCGCTGCTGACATTAACCATCTTGGCCACCTTTTCGTATTTTTTTAGTACGCTTGCTAACTTTATTGCTGCGCCATTTAATGGCCTACTTGCCGAAAAAGTTGAAGAATCCCTCACTCAACAAAAAGTGTCTGATGATGGCATACTCAGTGTCGTCAAGGATGTGCCACGAATTATGGCAAGAGAGTGGCGAAAATTGCTTTACGTACTACCAAAAGCGATCGGGCTTTTCCTGCTGTTATTAATCCCCGCTCTTGGGCAAACTATCGCGCCATTTCTTTGGTTTATTTTTACCGCTTGGATGTTAGCGATCCAATATTGTGATTACCCATTTGATAATCATAAGGTCCCATTTAACGATATGCGTTTATCTTTAAAAAGAAAACAAGGCAAAAGTTACAGCTTTGGGGCAATCGTTGCGTTATTCACGTCGATCCCAATTTTAAACTTGTTTGTGATGCCTATTGCGGTTTGCGGCGCAACTGCAATGTGGGTACAAGAGTTTAAAGAACAGCACAAATAACCCTGCAAACTCCAACAATTCACGAATCAGTCCCCCTCTTAGTAAGAAGGGACTGATGAATTGATGGGATTAAGGCTTAAGAGGCTGCCTATTAAAGGTTTTGTGACCGCACTTGCCGCAATTTGAAATGGTTGTCGGGTGATTGTATTCCGCTTTATGGCCGCACTCTTCACATACCAGCACCCCAAAACCGATCATCTCTCCGGCGCTATATACACCTTGGTGCTCGAGATCCTGAAATAGCTCTAACCACTCAACTTTCGTTTTGTCCGTGATATCTAACAGTCCTTGCCAAATCGAGTTAGCCACCATCAAATAAAATGGCCCACTTTTACTTTCTTCATAGTTGTCAGCAAATTCTTTTAAATCCGAATGGATATAAGCAGAGATCAACGCCATTTCATCTTTTGTCATGTCGTTCGCGGCTTCAATCACAGAGCCTGACTTTTCGAGCACATGCTGCACTTCTTCAGGGCTGTGCTTGAGGTTATCCACCACATCTTCAAACATCTCTTCATAGCTGGCTTTACGTTTAGGCATAGATCCCCCTTTTTCGCCACAATCATCACAGCTTACGCTAGACAACAAATGGAATAATCTTATAAGTATAGCGTGCTACGTCATAACACCTAACTGACTACCCCATCAGTCTGCACTCTGCCTAACATTGCCATTCAATATGGCAACTTCAACGACTCTGGGTACATTGACTATTGTTGACCGCGCCTGCTTTAGGTATTCTATGATGATCTAGTAGTCTCTGTTTTAACAGAACTCACAAATTCCAAGATAACCGGAAATCATCGATGCAAGAACAATACAACCCGCAAGAGATTGAGCGTAACGTTCAAGAACACTGGGACAACAATAAAACCTTTGTTGTAAGTGAAGACGCAAATAAAGAAAAATTCTACTGCCTATCTATGTTCCCATACCCAAGTGGTCGACTGCACATGGGTCATGTTCGTAACTATACCATCGGTGATGTGGTTTCACGCTTCCAACGCCTGCAAGGTAAAAATGTCATGCAACCAATCGGTTGGGATGCATTTGGTCTACAGGCAGAAAACGCAGCAGTAAAAAACAATACTGCCCCAGCACCGTGGACATACGAAAACATTGAGTACATGAAAAACCAGCTTAAATTATTGGGTTTTGGTTACGATTGGAGCCGTGAATTCGCAACCTGTACGCCTGAGTACTACCGTTGGGAACAAGAGTTTTTCACTAAACTTTACGAAAAAGGCTTGGTCTACAAAAAAACCTCTTCTGTTAACTGGTGTCCAAACGACCAAACTGTACTGGCTAACGAGCAAGTAGAAGACGGTTGCTGCTGGCGTTGTGATACGCCTGTAGAACAAAAGAAAATTCCACAATGGTTCATTAAGATCACTGAGTACGCGCAAGAGCTACTGGACGATCTAGACAACCTTGAAGGTTGGCCTGAAATGGTTAAGACCATGCAGCGCAACTGGATCGGTCGCTCTGAAGGTGTTGAGCTATCTTTCGCTGTTAACGGTGAAGAAGCGCCACTAGAAGTGTACACAACACGCCCAGACACACTAATGGGTGTGTCTTATGTAGGTATCGCAGCAGGTCATCCGCTGGCAGAGAAAGCCGCGAAGAACAACGCTGAACTTGCCGCATTCGTTGAAGAGTGTCGTAACACTAAAGTTGCAGAAGCTGAACTTGCAACAATGGAAAAGAAAGGCATGGATACTGGCCTAACGGCTATCCACCCTCTTAACGGTCGTGTTGTTCCTGTATATGTAGCAAACTTCGTTCTTATGGATTACGGCACAGGCGCGGTAATGGCGGTTCCTGCTCACGATCAACGTGACTACGAGTTCGCCACTAAGTACGGCATCGATATCATTCCAGTGATCAAGCCAGAAGACGGTTCTGATCTAGACGTGTCTGAAGCGGCTTACACGGAGAAAGGCGTACTGTTCGATTCTGGTGAATTCGATGGTCTTGCTTTCCAAGCAGCATTCGATGCCATTGCTACGAAGCTAGAAACTGAAGGCAAAGGTAAGAAGACTGTTAACTTCCGTCTACGTGACTGGGGTGTATCTCGTCAACGTTACTGGGGCGCGCCAATCCCAATGGTCACAACTGAAGACGGTGAAGTTCATCCAGTACCAGCAGACCAACTGCCCGTCATTCTTCCAGAAGACGTAGTCATGGATGGCGTCACTAGCCCTATTAAAGCTGACAAGTCTTGGGCTGAAACCACATTCAACGGCGAACCAGCTCTACGTGAGACTGACACCTTCGATACCTTCATGGAATCGTCTTGGTACTACGCGCGTTACTGCTCACCACAAGCCGATGACATTCTCGACCCTGAGAAAGCCAACTACTGGTTGCTAGGTTGACCAATACATTGGTGGCATTGAACACGCGTGTATGCACTTACTTTACTCTCGTTTCTTCCACAAATTGCTACGCGATGCGGGTTACGTAACCTCTGATGAACCGTTCAAGCAACTTTTATGTCAAGGCATGGTACTTGCGGACGCGTTCTTCCACACGAACGAGAAAGGTACGAAAGAGTGGATCGCTCCAACTGACGTAACTATCGAACGTGATGGCAAAGGTCGTATCGAAAAAGCTGTCGATAACCAAGGTCGCGAAGTTGAACACTCAGGCATGATCAAAATGTCTAAGTCGAAGAATAACGGTATCGACCCACAAGAAATGGTTGATAAGTACGGCGCTGACACGGTGCGTCTATTCATGATGTTTGCATCGCCTGCAGACATGACGCTTGAATGGCAAGAGTCTGGTGTTGAAGGAGCAAACCGCTTCCTGAAGCGCGTTTGGAAATTGGTTCACGCGCACTCTTCAAAAGGGGCAGCAGAGACTGTTGATGCGTCTGCGTTATCCGGTGACCAGAAAGCACTTCGTCGTGATGTCCACAAGACCATTGCAAAAGTAACCGACGATATCGCCCGTCGCCAAACGTTCAATACGGCAATCGCGGCCATCATGGAGCTGATGAATAAGCTCGCAAAAGCACCTCAAGAGTCAGCGCAAGACCGTGCCATCCTTGATGAAGCACTAAAAGCCGTGGTTTGCATGCTTTATCCAATGACGCCGCACATCTCTTACGAAATGTGGATTGCTCTTGGTGAATCAAACGTAGACTCGGCAACATGGCCAACGTTTGACGAGAAAGCTTTGGTTGAAGACGAGAAAACGATCGTTGTTATGATAAACGGTAAGCTACGTGCGAAGCTAACGGTTGCCGCTGACGCGACAGAAGAACAAGTTCGTGAGCTAGGACTCAACGATGAGAATGCGAAAAAGTTCTTAGATGGACTAACGATTCGCAAGGTTATCTTTGTTCCTGGTAAGCTATTGAACATCGTAGCAAACTAAACAGCGTCCTGGATATAAAGTCGCAGGTGTTATACCTGCGACTTTAATCGCTCACGATTATTCAACACCATTAACCCATCATCGTTTTATTTAAGCCTCCTATTTAGGGCGCTTACATAAACCATTGTCTAACGAGTAAGCGGTATTATGCGCCTGTTAAAACACAATCTACTAAAATTCTTGTCCGTGTTCCTGCTCACCTCGCTCCTTAGCGCTTGTGGATTCCACCTTCGTGGTGAGTACACGGTACCGGATGATATCAAAGAAATTTCTGTCACCAGCTTTGATCAATACAGCATGATCACTCGCCAAATTAAAGAACAGCTTCGTCTTAGTAATATTGAACTGGTGACGCCTCGCATGGACGTCACTAATCTACACATTATCCGAGAAAAAACCGAAGACCGTACCCTTTCTCTCTATCAAAACACCCGCGCAGCTGAGAAAGAAATCACTTACGAAGTGGAATATCGTGTCACGATACCCAGCCTAGGTTCAAAAAATTTCACGGCTACTATGACGCGCAGCTACCTTGATAACCCTTTGTCAGCACTGGCAAAATCTGCAGAGCGTAAATTATTAGAAAACGAAATGCGTGAGCTTGCTGCGCAACAAATGATGCGTCAGATGGCCCGTTTGAAAACAGAAATTGAAGAATTTGAACACAAGCAAAAAGAAGCAGAAACGACACCAGAGCCAGTAGCAACGCCTAACTCCTAGTTTGTCTTACAGAGTTGACGTTTTACTGTGCCAATTTACGTTGTACCGCGAGAGACTTATGTTTCTCACGCCAAAGTTAAGCCTTAGTATAAGGAATTAATGTGAAAGTTTTTGCCGATCGTCTTACTGAGTCGCTTACTCAGCGCTGGTTTGCTTGCTACCTGTTATTTGGTAATGAACCGCTATTTATTCAAGAAAGTCGTGCCCACATCATCACGCGAGCCAAAGCATTAGGCTTCGAAGAACACCACAGATTTGTCGTCGATGCTTCTATTGATTGGAATGACGTTTTTGATTGCACGCAATCTATGAGCCTATTCTCATCAAAGCAAATTATTGAGTTAGAGCTTCCGGAAGCGGGGGTTAACGCCGCTATTGCGAAACAACTAACAGAAATAGCGAGCCAACTTCATGAAGATATTGTCTTGCTAATATCCGGCAGTAAATTAACCCGCGCTCAAGAGTCTGCCGCATGGTTTAAGGCGCTAAATGGCTGCCATGTAAGCTGTACGACTCCCGATATCAAACGGTTGCCACAATGGGTTACACAGCGATGCCGAGCGATCAATCTCACTCCCGATCATGAAGCGGTCCAGCTACTATGCCAATGGCATGAAGGCAACCTATTTGCGCTATCTCAAAGTCTCGAAAAGCTGACACTTTTATACCCAGATGGTCAGTTAACGCTCCTTCGAGTACAAGAGGCGCTGAGCCGCCACAATCACTTTACCGTCTTTCATTGGGTTGATGCCATGCTGGAAGGAAAAGCGAAACGGGCCCAAAGGATCTTAACCCAGCTTGAGTCTGAAGGCATTGAAGCCATTATTTTGCTAAGAACCGTTCAAAAAGAGTTGTTTCAACTAGTAAAAATGCAACAAGCCCTAACGCAACTTTCCATGGCGCAAGTGTTTGATAAGTTTCGCGTATGGCAAAATAAGAAACCCCTTTATAACGCAGCGCTGACCCGCTTATCTCCAGCTAGGCTCAAACAATCTATTCAGTTACTAGCACAGATAGAAGTCCAAGCGAAAACACAGTATGACATCAGCCCTTGGCCATTAATCCATCAGTTATCCATGAACTTAAGCGTTACTGACACACCGATGTCTTTACCTCACTAAAACCTGTTATAATCCGAAGATCAATAACCGCGTTAGTGTTATTGCCTTGTTCTATTCCACCAAAAGAGGAAAACCCCTTGCAACACGAAGAATTGAAACTATTTCTAGCTGATAAAGCGGATGACATGAAAGCCGTCGATATCGTTACCATTGATGTAATCGGTAAATCAAATGTCACTGACTTCATGATCGTGTGCACCGAGTACATCGAAAAGACACGTTGTTTCTATTGCAGACCACGTCGCAACTGAAGTGAAAAAAATGGGCCTAGAGCCACTTGGTGTCGACGGTGAGCAAGAAGGCGAATGGGTCGTTCTGGATATGGGCTCCACCATGCTACATGTCATGCAAGAACAACACCGAGAGCTTTACCAACTAGAAAAACTCTGGGGCTAATCGCTTGAAACTACAACTCATCGCTGTTGGGACTAAAATGCCTAAATGGGTAGAAGAAGGCTTTCAAGAGTATCGCCGACGCTTCCCTCATGATATGCCTTTAGAGCTCATTGAAATTCCTGCTGGAAAACGCGGGAAAAATGCTGACATTGCACGTATCTTGCAAAAAGAAGGCGAAGCCATGTTAGCGGCTGTCCCTAAAGGCAATAGAGTCGTAACCTTGGATATTCCGGGTAAGAAATGGGATACCCCTCAGCTTGCCGAGCAACTTGAGAGTTGGAAACTCGATGCCCGTGATGTTTCTATTTTGATCGGTGGCCCTGAGGGCTTAGCGCCAGCATGTAAAGCGGCGGCCGACCAAAGTTGGTCATTATCGGCATTAACACTGCCGCACCCATTGGTACGAATAGTGATGGCTGAAAGCTTATATAGAGCTTGGTCAATTACCACTAATCACCCTTACCATCGAGAGTAGTTTCACCCCCTATGAGACTTAAACGTAGCCAGATAAGAGACCATCAGGCAGAAGCGCGACTGTTTAAAAGTCGCGCTTTAGTATCTTTCATCTTCATTATTGTGATGATGATGCTTTTGGTCGCCAATCTATACAACATCCAAATCAATCAATATCAAGATTACAAAACCCGCTCAAACGACAACCGTATCAAAGTCGTTCCGATTGCACCCAATCGTGGGCTAGTTTACGACCGAAATGGCGTACTACTGGCGGAAAACCGCCCGGTATTCAACTTAGAAATCATCCCTGAGAAAGTCAAAGATATGGATCAAACCATCTTAGACTTACGCGAATATCTCGACATATCCGATGACAGAATCGAAGCCTTTCAACGTGAGCGTAAGCGCACACGACGCTTCAAGTCTATCCCACTGTTGACCCAACTCAATGAACAACAAGTGGCCACTTTTTCTGTCCATCAGCACAAATTCCCTGGCGTTGAAATTGCGGCAACCCTGAAGCGCTACTACCCATATGGTGACGTGCTGACTCATGTGATTGGCTACGTATCTCGCATCAATGACCGTGATATTCAACGTCTAGCTCGCGAAGAAAAAGTAGCAAACTATCAAGCAACTCGTGACATTGGTAAGCTTGGTATTGAACGCTATTATGAAGATTTATTACACGGTACTGCTGGCTACCAAGAGGTGGAAGTCAACAGCCGTGGACGAGTGCTACGTACCCTGAAGTTCGTTCCGCCCACGCCGGGCAAAGATATCGTTTTAAACCTAGATATCAATTTACAACTGAAAGTCCATAAACTACTTGATGGACGCAGGGGGTCCGCCATCGTGCTCGACCCTACCGACAACGGCGTATTAGCGATGGTTTCCAGTCCGAGCTATGATCCGAATGCGTTTGTGAATGGGATATCAAGTAAAGCCTACCGAGCATTACTTAACGACAAAAATCGACCGCTGGTAAACCGAGCAACGCTGGGTATCTACCCTCCAGCCTCCACGATTAAGCCATTTATCGCGGTAGCCGCTCTGCAAGAAGGGGTGATAACCCCGACGACAACCCGAAACGATCCGGGTTACTGGCGCATACCGAACTCCAAAACCCGTCCTTATCGTGACTGGCTGCGTTGGGGGCACGGTAAAGTCACCATTGTCAAAGCTATTGAAGAGTCGGTGGATACCTTCTTCTATCAAATCGCTTATGACATGGGCATTAACCGCCTCTCATCTTGGATGATGATGTTCGGCTTTGGCGACTATACCGGTATTGATATTCATGAGGAAAGTAAGGCAAACATGCCAACTCGTGAATGGAAAATGGCAAGGCACCGCACCCCTTGGTATCAAGGTGACACGATCCCTGTCGGGATCGGACAAGGCTATTGGACTGCCACACCAATGCAAATTGCAAAAGCAACATCCGTTCTTGTGAACCGTGGCGAGGTACTCTCTCCTCACCTACTGCGTGCCACAATAGACAATGGTGACAACTTCGACCAACAAGTCTTAGCTGAAGTCGATAGCCGACAACCAATTACAGGTGTACAACAACGTTATTGGGATCTCGCCTTGGAAGGGATGCGCCGAGTTAACCACGGCGTCAAAGGTACTGCTCGTCGTTCCTTTACCAACATGCCCTATCAATCTGGAGGCAAGTCAGGTACAGCTCAAGTATTTAGCTTGGGTGAAGATGAAAAGTACAACGCGGATGAAATCGCAGAGCATTTGAAAGATCATGCTTTATTTACCGGCTTTGCTCCATTCAAAAATCCAGAGGTTGTGGTCACCATAGTGCTCGAAAACGCCGGAGGAGGGTCTACAAATGGTGCTCCAGTAGTAAGGCAAGTGTTTGATCTCGCACTCACTGAAAATGAAGAAGGTGAAGAAGAATAATGAAATTCGATCCATCAACAGGACGAAACCGCTTCCTACTTGAACGCTTTCACATCGACCTACCCTTATTGCTCGGTATCCTTGCTCTCATGGGCTTTGGGTTGGTCGTGATGTACAGTGCTAGCGGGCAAAGCCTCGCGATGATGGATAGGCAAGCCATGCGGATGGTATTGTCATTGGTTGTTATGATTGGCTTAGCCCAGTTATCACCTCGCACGTACGAAACCCTTGCGCCACTCATGTTCTTCACAGGCGTCATTCTGTTGTTGGGCGTGTTGTTTTTCGGCGAGTCTTCTAAAGGAGCACAGCGATGGCTAAACCTCGGTTTTGTCCGTTTTCAGCCCTCTGAGCTGCTTAAACTCGCCGTTCCCCTTATGGTGGCAAGATATATTGGTAAACGCACGCTCCCCATCAGCTTTCAAACGCTCATCATTTCCCTCGTTATGGTAATGGTACCTACCATTCTTATTGCAAAACAGCCGGATCTTGGTACTTCCATCCTTATCGCGGCGTCGGGTATTTTTGTCATTTTCTTAGCCGGAATCAGCTGGAAAATCATTACCGGAGCGGCTATTGCCGTGGGGGCATTTATCCCCGTGCTATGGTTCTTCCTGATGCGGGAATACCAAAAAGTAAGGGTTCGAACACTATTTGACCCTGAATCTGACCCCCTTGGCGCTGGTTACCACATCATACAGAGCAAAATCGCGATTGGCTCTGGTGGTTTAGGCGGCAAAGGTTGGTTGCACGGCACACAATCGCAGCTAGAATTCTTACCAGAACGTCATACTGACTTTATCTTTGCAGTCATTGCCGAAGAATGGGGTATGATTGGGATATTGCTTCTTCTGTCATTGTACTTATTCATCATTGGTCGCGGGCTCTATCTAGCAAGCTCTGCACAAACTGCGTTTGGCCGAATGATGGCAGGCAGTATTGTTCTCAGCTTTTTTGTTTACGTTTTCGTAAATATTGGTATGGTAAGCGGTATATTACCTGTTGTTGGTGTCCCTCTGCCGCTTATTAGCTATGGAGGCACTTCCATGGTGACCTTGATGGCTGGCTTTGGCATATTGATGTCCATCCATACTCACCGAAAAGCGTTTTCAAAGGCGACATAAATGACTCTGTTTTTTTCCTCATTACAATCTCGCTGGTTGCTTACTGGCTTGAGTATCATCGTCATCGCGGGCTGCTCTTCGTCAGACAGCCGCTACGATATTGATAATGATGTGGCTCCTACCACCCCCATTTCTGTTGATCATATTGAAGGGGCTCAGCCAAAATATGAACCTTATAGCATGGGCGGTAACAAAGACTATAAATTGCGCGGTCAGCAATATACCATTGTAAAAGATGCTCAAGGCTTTACTGAAAAAGGTCAAGCATCATGGTATGGAAAAAAATTCCATGGACATTTGACGTCAAATGGTGAAGTGTATGACATGTATTCTATGTCAGCCGCGCACAAAACGCTGCCAATACCTAGTTATGTAAAAGTCACAAACACCGATAATGGCAAAGAAACTATCGTACGCGTTAATGACCGAGGTCCATTTCATGAGGGTCGAATCATCGACCTCAGCTATGCGGCGGCCAAAAAACTCGATGTGATAAAAACGGGGACAGCCAATGTTAAAATTGAAGTCATTACCGTTGAGAAACCAACGGGAAAGCATCAACTAGATAAGCACCCGAAATATGGCATACAAGTGGTGGCGTCACCACATAAAGACAGAATCACCAAACTGTCTAACGAATTAAGTAATACCCTATCGGTTGAGACGTTCCTATCACCGATAAAGAATAATTATCGCTTAATGCTTGGTCCTTTTAGCGACTATAAAGATACTCATGATGCGTTAGAGCAAGTACAAAAGCTCGGTTATACCTCAGCTTTCGTCAAAAAACTTTAAACATCATTGACATAAATCACCGTTGTTACTTAGTGTGTAAGCTCTTTAGTGCGCAGCGACCAATCTGTTACTATACGGATAACTCACAAATACTGTGTTCAACATGAATAAAAACAAGTCTTCTATGAAATTCATTACATCTATTGCTCTTGCAGCAACATTAACGGCTAGTTATGCCGTAGCTACGCCTGTCGTGATGCCTAACGCGCCGCAAATTGCCGCGAAAGGCTTCGTACTTATGGACTATAACTCAGGTAAAGTCCTCGCTGAAAAAGAGATGAATACCCAACTTCATCCTGCCAGCTTAACCAAAATGATGACAAGCTACGTTATCGGCCAAGAGCTAAAAAGCGGCAAAATTGCACCAACAGATGAAGTCACCATCAGTAAAAACGCTTGGGCAAAAAATTTCCCTGACTCTTCTAAGATGTTCATCGAAGTAGGCACTAAAGTCACAGTTGAAGAGCTAAACAAAGGCATCATTATTCAATCTGGTAACGATGCTTGTGTCGCTATGGCAGAGCACATTGCAGGTTCAGAAGATGCGTTCGTTGATTTAATGAATGCTTGGGCGAGCTCAATTGGCATGAACGATACGCATTTTGCGAACGTTCATGGTCTCGATAATCCAAACCTATATTCAACGCCATACGACATGGCACTGCTAGGGCGTGCACTTATCAAAGACGTTCCAGATGAATATCGTGTTTACTCCGAGAAGAAGTTTACCTACAACGGCATCACACAATACAACCGTAATGGTCTATTGTGGGATAAAAGCATGAATGTTGATGGTATTAAAACCGGTACTATACAAGCAAAGCTGGTTACAGCCTAGTCAGTTCAGCAACCGAAGGTAAAATGCGCCTTGTTGCCGTAGTGATGGGCACAAAAAATGCCAATGCTCGTAAATCGGAAAGCAAAAAGCTACTCAGCTATGGCTTCCGTTTCTTCGAAACCGTCAACCCTCATACCGCGAATGAGACCTTCGTTGAAGAAAAAGTATGGATGGGTGACAAAGATACCGTTGCTCTTGGTGTGGCAGAAGACACCTTCGTTACCCTCCCTCGTGGACAAGCGAAAAATTTAAAAGCGAGCTTCGTGCTTGAAAAACAACTTGAAGCACCCATATCTAAGGGCGATGTTGTGGGTAAGCTATACTATCAACTAGATGGTGAAGATGTTGCCGAGTACCCATTACTTGCACTTGAAAACGTACAAGAAGGCAGCTTGTTTAGCCGCTTATGGGACTATATCGTTTTACTGGTTAAGAGCTTCTTCTAACCACAACGTAAAATGACGATAGCAAACAAAGCCGCATAATGCGGCTTTGTTGCTTTTTACTTCAAGTATCATCGACTAACTTATATGCAGCGAACTCGTCTTGAGTTTCGTCGCCTTTGACATTACTATTCGCACCGTTACAACAAATTTGATTTTTTTGGAGTCGCCATTATGTTAACCATCAATTCAGATGCAAAACTCAAAGACCTACTAGAGTTCCCTTGCTCGTTTACATATAAAGTGATGGGTTATGCTAAGCCTGAACTTCCTGAAAAAGTGTTGGAAGTGATCCAGCGTCACGCACCTGGAGACTACAGCCCAACGATTAAGCCTAGCGCTAAGGGCAACTACCATGCTGTTTCAATTAACATTACTGCGACGTCTATTGAACAGGTAGAAACGCTCTACAAAGAACTTGGCGAAATTGACATCGTTCGCATGGTTCTGTAAAAATTTGAATCATTCAATTTTTTTTGAAAGCAGCCTCGGCTGCTTTCTTTTTATTTTTCAAAAAGTTAACTAGAGAACATAACAAACTGGTTAAATTTTCACTATTTAGCTGTAGTTCAAGTCAATGAACAGGTTTATAATGCAAACACTTTATTAAGTGACGACGAGGGTACGAGTGAAGAATCAGCTAATAGTAAGAAAGCTTGGGCGCAAAGACTACGAACCAGTCTGGAAAGCCATGCATGCTTTCACCGACAATCGAAACGACGACACTCGTGACGAAGTCTGGTTAGTAGAGCACAACCCAGTCTTCACTCAAGGGCAAGCAGGTAAAGAAGAACACTTACTCAACACTTGGTGACATCCCTGTCGTCAAAAGTGACCGCGGTGGACAAGTGACCTATCATGGTCCTGGTCAACTGGTCGCTTACTTTCTAATTAACCTTCGTCGTAAAAAATTAGGTGTCAGAGATCTCGTCACTCATATAGAGAATCTCGTCATCAACACGCTAAACACCTATAATATTGCGGCGGCGGCAAGGCCGGATGCTCCTGGTGTTTACGTCAATGGAAAGAAGATCTGCTCTTTAGGGCTTCGTATCCGTAAAGGCTGTTCGTTTCACGGATTAGCCTTAAACGTCGATATGGATCTCTCTCCTTTCTTAAGAATTAATCCTTGCGGCTATGCCAGTATGGAAATGGTCCAAATTAGCCAACTTGGTGGGCCTGATAGCGTTGCCAGCGTCGAAGAACAGCTGGTCAACGAATTAATACAATTACTTGATTACGAGCAAGTAGAATTCAGCGAAGAAGCATAAGACGATGAGCAAACCTATACAAATGGAAAAAGGCGTCAAATATCGCGACGCAGATAAAATGGCACTGATTCCGGTAAAAAACATGCCGGAGGAACAAAGAGAAGTCCTACGTAAGCCAGAATGGATGAAGATAAAGCTGCCTTCTGACAGCCAAAGAATTCAAGACATCAAAAAGGCGATGCGTAAAAACAATCTTCACTCAGTCTGTGAAGAGGCGTCTTGTCCAAACCTCGCCGAGTGTTTCAACCATGGTACTGCGACGTTTATGATCCTTGGTGCTATTTGTACTCGCCGCTGCCCATTTTGTGATGTTGCCCATGGTCGTCCAAATGCACCTGAATCTAATGAGCCGCAAAAACTGGCTCAGACCATTAAAGACATGAAACTCAAATATGTGGTCGTGACTTCCGTTGACCGCGATGATTTACGTGATGGCGGCGCTGAACACTTTGCTAACTGTACTAGTGAAATACGAACGCTGAATCCTGAAATTCGTATTGAAACCTTAGTACCGGATTTCCGTGGCCGTATGGATGTTGCCTTAGAAGCATTAAAAGACAACCCACCCGATGTCTTCAACCACAACTTAGAAACCGCCCCTCGCCTTTACCGTAAAGCGCGACCTGGTGCGAACTATAAATGGTCGCTACAGCTGCTAGAAAAATTTAAAGCTATGCACCCAGATATTCCAACAAAGTCTGGGGTAATGATGGGGCTCGGTGAAACAAAAGAAGAGATTGTTCAAGTACTTAAAGACTTGCGAGCTCATGGCGTCACCATGCTGACGCTCGGTCAATATCTCGCACCAAGCCGCCACCACTTACCGGTTGAGCGTTATGTACCACCATCAGAATTTGATGAGCTTAAAGAAATTGCACTAGAGCTTGGCTTTACCCATGCCGCCTGTGGACCTTTTGTGCGTTCTTCTTACCACGCGGATCTACAAGCGAAAGGCGTAGAAATTAAATAACCGCCGTAAAAAGTCCCCCACATAAAAAACACGGATGTGCGTTGCACTATCCGTGTTTTTTTTAAGAAAAATGACCATCATGACAATCTCGTACTCGCATTTTCGTCATTTTTAGGTAGGCTTATAGAAAAACATCAGCCATTCAAGGATGTACGCATGAAATTGCTTAAAATAGGTTTACCCATCATAGCCGCCACACTCATTGCGGGTTGTGCTCAAAACTCGCAACAAGACAATTACTTAGAAGCTTCATTCGAGTTATGTAATACCGAAGTGAACCTTTACTCAGTCAGCGATGATGGCCGTGTTCGAGTAGTATGTAAAGATGGCGCGAAGTTCTCAATGAACAGTGAGAAAACGCTGGAAATTATGCGAGATATCAACATTGATTACTGTAACGGTGAAGGCTTAGGGCAATTTAACGAAAGCCGTAAGTACTACTCCTTCAAGTGTAAGTCTGGCACGTTACTTAATATAAATAAGTAATTTCACGTTAATTGCTAAGCGTCACGCACAAAAAAACGAGCTAATACGCTCGTTTTTTTAATGCCTGTTATAGCAGAGTTCTTTTAGCTCACTTACGCGTAAACTGGCAGACGCTTACAAATGTCCAGAACCTTCGCTTTTGTAGCAGCAATTACCGCTTCGTCGCCAAGATTGTCAAGAACATCTGACATCCAATTCGCTAACTCTTTCGCATCAGCTTCAGAGAAACCACGACGTGTGATCGCTGGCGTACCAATACGAATACCAGAGGTTACAAATGGGCTGCGTGGATCGTTCGGTACTGAGTTTTTATTAACGGTAATGTTAGCAGAGCCCAAAGCCGCATCCGCTTCTTTACCTGTGATGTCTTTATCAATCAGGTCAACAAGGAATAAATGGTTCTCTGTTGAGTTAGATACGATCTTGTAACCACGCTCTTGGAATTGTGCAACCATCGCTTTAGCATTATCAACTACACGTTGTTGATAAGCTTTAAATTCAGGCTCCATCGCTTCTTTAAACGCTACCGCTTTACCCGCGATCACATGCATCAGAGGACCACCCTGACCACCAGGGAAAACCGCTGAGTTCAGTTTCTTGTACATGTCTTCGCCAGCGTTTGAAAGAATCAAACCACCACGTGGGCCAGCAAGTGTTTTATGCGTTGTTGTTGTAACAACATGAGCATGTGGTACCGATGTTGGGTAAACACCAGCGGCGATAAAGTCGGCAACGTGTGCCATATCAACAAAGAAGTACGCGCCAACTTTGTCTGCGATTTCACGCATACGTGCCCAATCAACGATTTGAGAATAAGCAGAGAAGCCACCGATGATCATTTTTGGTTTGTGCTCAACAGCCAACTGTTCCATTTCGTCGTAGTTGATTTGACCCGCTTCATCAATACCGTAAGGAATGACATTGTAGTGCTTACCAGAAAAGTTTACTGGAGAACCGTGAGTCAAGTGACCACCGTGCGCTAGGCTCATGCCTAAAACCGTATCTCCTGGGTTCAAAAGCGCCATATAAACCGCACTGTTCGCTTGAGAGCCAGAGTGTGGCTGAACGTTTGCATACTCACAGCCGAAAAGCTCACATGCACGATTGATTGCCAATGTTTCCGCTTTATCGACATACTCACAACCACCGTAGTAACGCTTGCCTGGGTAGCCTTCAGCGTACTTATTGGTTAATTGCGTGCCTTGCGCTTCCATCACGCGAGGGCTGGTGTAGTTTTCCGAAGCAATAAGCTCAATGTGCTCTTCTTGGCGAAGAGTTTCTTCTTGAATGGCTGCAAATAGTTCCGCATCGTAATCAGCGATGTTCATATCACGCTTTAGCATCTGTATCTCCTGACTCAGATTGTACTGAAAGTTTCAAAAAAACCACACAATGACCAAAAGCAAACGTTTTCGTCACCACGTTTGATGAATCGCATAATACATAATTTGATCTAGGTCATAAAGGAAAAAATGGATCTTTTTCATGCAGTTTCTTCATAGTGAACGTTAGGTTGCATCATGTACGGCAAGAAAATAACCCCATTAGCAACCTAAAGTGTCAATAATTCCTTTTACAGTGTGTAAAAATTGAATTACATAGGTTTACCGTAATTTTCCCCTCCTAGCTATCGAAACGATCATCTTTTTAATACTATTGCCGCCAATTACTATCGGAAGATTTTTAACTTGATGGAAAAACACTCACGTAAAGAAGACTGGATAGCCATTTTGATCTAAGCACTTTCATAGTGGCCCAAGGCATATTCTTCTTGCAATCGGCTCAATTACTGACTGGCGGGACCACAGGTCTTGCGTTATTACTTAGCCAGTTTCTACCGATTTCATTCGGTATGCTCTATTTTGCCGCCAATACGCCATTCTACTTATTAGCCTGGCGACGCTTTGGTAAACGCTTTGCGATGAGCAGTGCCATTTCCGGTGCGCTCGTGTCCATTTTTGCCGATAACATGCATCATGTCGTGTCTGTCGACCATGTGAATACCGTTTACTGCGCAATCGCAGGGGGATTACTCATGGGGTTAGGCATGTTGATCTTATTCCGTCATCGCTCCAGTCTTGGTGGCTTTAATGTTCTATGCCTATTTATCCAAGAACGTTTTGGCATCTCTGTTGGTAAAACTCAACTTGCCATCGACTGTACTATTTTGCTGGCCTCTTGCTTCTTCGTTGCGCCACCAATTATTTTGGTTTCTATTATCGGCGCCGTGGTACTCAACATTGTCTTAGCGATGAATCACAAACCGACTCGGTATGTGGTCACCTACGGATAAAAATGAAAACGCCCCTCAATTTGAAGGGCGTTTTTACCTAATGACACCTCGCTAGTTTACCAAAATGGCTTATGGCTTATGGCTTATGGCTTATGGCATAATAGCTTAATGGCTACTTTTTCAATAAGATCGCCATTGTCTGATACGGCTTTAAGGTTATCTCCGCTTCGAGCTCAATACGCGCCTCTGAGTGCGAATAATTCCCCACGACCACCTTGCCGCTTTGAGAAACATAGTGTTCCGGCAGCGTGACGGTTGTCTCTTGGCCATAATAATTGTTCAAGCAAAGTAAGCGACTGTCTTGGTTCTCTCTCATGTAACCATGAACTTGTGCATGCATTGGATACAGATCGACATAACGACCATCAGTGATGACTTTGAGCTGTTTACGCAGCGCAATCAAATCCTTATAAAAATAAAAAATTGACTGTTCATCTGCTATAGCGGCTGCCGCGTTAATCTCTGCGTAGTTGTCTGATACACCAATCCAAGACTCACTCGGTGGTAAAACCAGCTTGAGCACTCTCATCCCACTGCATCGGCGTACGAGAGTTGTCTCGTGATTTTTGCTGTAAGATGGACATGATTTCATCGTGACTGTACTGTCCCGCTTGTTGCATCACACGATACATCGTCAGGGTTTCCACATCTCTATACTGCGATAGCTCACTAAAACCTGGGTTGGTCATACCGATTTCTTCACCTTGATAAATATAAGGTGTTCCCTGCATCAGATGAATCGAAGCTGCGAGCATTTTTGCCGACTCATTCCGGTAGAGCGTGTCGTCACCAAGGCGGCTTACCACCCGAGGTTGGTCATGGTTACACCAAAATAACGCCCCCCAACCACAACCATTGAGTCCTGTTTGCCAATGATTGAAGATTCGCTTTAATTCGATGAAATCAAATGGAGCAAGACGCCACTTTTCTCCATTCGGATAATCGACTTTAAGGTGGTGAAAGTTAAACACCATTGACAGCTCTTTGCCATCTTGCGCGCTGTATTGCTGGCAATGCTCTAGGGTTGTCGAAGACATTTCACCCACCGTCACAGAGCCATATTTTTGGAATACCGCTTCACTAATTTCTTGCAGATACTCGTGTACTCGTGGGCCATCGGTATAAAAGCGTCGCCCATCACCCTCATCATCGTCCAAAAAGGTTTGTTGCTTAGAAATAAGATTAATGACATCGAGGCGAAAACCATCCACGCCTTTTTTCGCCCAGAACTCAATAACTTGTTTGACTTCTTCCCGTACTGCCGGGTTCTCCCAGTTTAAATCCGCTTGTTCTTGTGCAAACAAATGAAGAAAGTACTCATCGGTTTTCTCATCCAGCTTCCAAGCCGAGCCACCAAACTTGGACTGCCAGTTATTCGGTAGCGAACCATCTTGGTTTGGTTTCCAAATATAGTAGTCTCGATACGGGCTATCTTTGTCTCCAAGGGCGGATTGAAACCATTGATGCTCGGTAGAGGTATGATTAACCACAATATCCATTACTAAACGGATACCGCGTTGATGCGCTTGTGCCAACAGTTCATCAAAGTCTGCCATGCTACCGAAGTCAGGATTGATCGCGTAATAATCAGAAATATCATAACCGTTATCTATCATTGGTGACGCATAAATCGGTGTAAGCCAAATGGCGTCGACCCCCAAGTTCTGCAAATAATCGAGTTTAGAGGTGATCCCCTTAATATCCCCGATCCCTTTACTACCGCTATCACAAAAGCTTTTCGGATAAATTTGATAGATTGTGGCGGTTTTCCACCATTGTTGCTGAGCCTGTAAACCCATCACCGTCTCACTTACACTTTAAAAAGGAAAAATAGGCTCGCAGATACGAGCCTTGAAATGTTATGCATTGGCGAGTTCAAGCTCACCTTTAGACTGAGCTCTCTTGTACATAAATAACGTAAGCATGATAGGAATCACGATAGCCACCAGCATAGCCACGAGATAAACGGTCCAATACTGAGGCTGAATAGATAAGATGCCTGGCAAACCACCCACACCGATCCCATTTGCCATCACACCAGCGCTCCCACAAATCGCCGCGGCTGCCGCACTGCCAATCATGGCGCTAAGCATTGGGAACTTGTACTTCAAGTTGATGCCATACATAGCAGGCTCGGTGACCCCTAAATAAGCCGAGATAGCAGCGGGAACTGAGATATCTCGCTCACCTTCTCGCTTACTAATAATGATGATGCCAACGACAGCCGATGCTTGTGCGATATTTGACAACGCAATCAATGGCCAGATTGGTGTGCCACCCAACTCTTGCATCAACTGAAGATCAACAGCATTGGTGGTGTGGTGAATCCCTGTAATGACCAAAGGAGCGTAGAAAAAACCAAAAACAATGGCACCAAGTACCGCAAAATCCCCAGTCATCGCCGCTTGAGCTGCGAAGGCTACGCCATCACCAAGCACTCGACCAAAAGGGCCAATCAGAGCGTGAGCGAGCACAACGGATAAGATAATGGATACAAAAGGTACGACGACCAAGTAGAGGTAACTCGGTACGATACGCTTTAAATGCGTCTCAATGAACGCTAACGCCACGCCCGCTAACATTGCTGGGATCACTTGCGCTTGATACCCAACTTTCTCGATAACAAATAGTCCAAAGTCCCAGACTTCAGGTACTTGTTTACCAATAAGGTAAGCATTCATCAATTGTGGTGACACCAAGGTGACCCCTAAGGTAATCCCCAAAATCGGCGTACCACCTAATTTTTTAACGGTAGACCAACAAACACCAACGGGTAAGAAGAAGAATATGGCTTCACCAATTAACCATAAGAAAGAGTGTACCGTGGCCCAAAACTGGCTAATTTCTGTTAACGTTTGACCATCAAACATTCGAATGTCGCCAATAACATTACGAAAGCCCAGAATTAAACCATAGGTAATAATCGCAGGTAACAGCGGAACAAAAATCTCAGCAAGGTGAGAGATACCGCGCTCTATAATGTTCATGTTGCTTCGTGCGGCAACTTTAGCTTCATCTTTTGAAGACTCACTTTTACCCGTCATGGCAATCAGGAGTTTATAAACCTCATCGACTTCAGTACCTATCACGACCTGAAATTGACCAGCATTAGTAAAGCACCCTTTTACTAATTTAAGCGCTTCTAAGGCACGCTTATCGGCTTTGTCGGTATCGTTTAATACAAAACGAAGACGAGTAAGACAGTGACTGACACTGGCAATATTCTCTTGCCCCCCGACACCGTCAATGATGGCAGCAACATCTTGTTTGGCTATATGGCTCATCGTATACAGACCTTTTCTGATAATTGAGATGAATCTCCGCTCACCTCTAATGAATTATAGTATCTTCACCTCAATAATGGGAACATTCCCAAAAGAGAGTAAGCACAGTGTGCCACCAGAACGCACCTTACAAAATGGGAACATTCCCATTAATTGAGCATGATCACACTCTTTGGTCAAATTTACAGCGTTTGTTGTTAATAATGAGAAAGATCAACGAAAGGAAGTCGCTGACGTCAAACGGCTTCTTGAGTGAGGTGCTGAATAGATTCTCCCTGTTCTAGCTGACTGATCAACAAGTGAGCGGCTTTACTGCCAGCTTGTTGGTAACCTGGGTCAATGCTATACACTTTGGGGAAAAGAAATGAGAGAAGCTCATTGCCACCAATACTAGGTTACCACAACATCTTCGCGACCCAATTCCTGCAAGCGTTTCACCGCGCCAAGTGCTAACGTGTCACTGGCACAAACCAGTGCTTGCAACTGAGTACTAATCACTTTATCCACTAAATGGTAAGCACTGTCATGGTGAAGCGCTCCGGTCTGGTAGCAAAGCGCAACTCCCTGCTCTTCACACCACTCCTGATAAGCCGTTAAACGTGCTAACCCTGTAGTTTTATCTGTAGGATCGACGCCAATAAAGGCCAAATTCGTTAAACCATCTGTCGCCAACTTACTGAGTACAGACCGAATGAGCCCTTGGTTGTCATAATTAATCGACGATACTTTATCAGTGTCCATCGCAATCACCACCGCTTTCGATTGCCAACGGCTCACCTCGTCCACATCAAGAGAAGTGAAACCAAAAACAATGACACCATCCACATTACGCTTGCGTAACACCGTCAGGTGCTCATTGGTTTTTTCTGGATCGAACTGACTTTCCATGATCACAACGTCATAACCAGCTGCGTACAATACGCTGAGCATGCCGCTCACCGCTTTGTTTTCTGAAGGGGAATCCAAACGAGAAATAATGACGCCAATAACCTTGGGGTTGCCACCACTGCGCATTGACTGGGCGGATTTAGACGGCACATAACCATGCTCGGCAATAATCGCCTCAACTTTCTGCCTCGTATCGGGCTTCACTTTAGGATCCTTAGTGAGCACCCTAGAAACCGTCGATTTCCCAACACCAGAGAGTTTAGCAATGTCCAAAATAGTGAGTTTCTTGCTCATATTACCTTCAATCTTTGACGTTATTTCGTCATACAGCCATTATACGTTTGACCTGATATCGTCAGTATTGCCTGCTTACCTTTGGTAAACAGTGCCACTTCCGCATCATTTTCTAGCTGGCCATCTAGTGTATATTTCACTCCAGATGCAGAAGGCACACGATGTAAGTGATTTTCTGTGCCATCAATAAGCACTAGCACTTGCTCATCATCTAAAGCCGTAACCACAAATTCAGCCGATTCACATTGATACAAAGTCGAAGAAAGCTCACGGCTTGCATCGTTCTGATACAGTGAGTTTGCACTTTGCTCGGTCTCGGCAGCATGTTGACTACAACCAGCAGCAACACTAAGTACGCTGCCTACCAGCAAGTACTGCCATTTATTGACGTTCATATTTATCTGCACTCCTTTGCTTTATCGCCATCATAGCTTTATCGCCATCATAACCTTAGTCAGTCATTCAGTTCCGTAGCCCGTTTTCCTTTCTTGTCGCATTCACGTAAAGGCTATGATTCAAGTAGCCTAGTCATACGGGCAGTTTATTTGGCAAGATAAGCTAAGCACGTCACGAATACTATCTAACACCACTGAAGCAATACTTTCACCACGCTCAGTTACCAACTTGCAGGTTCTGACCAAAATTTTGGTTGTCACCCCAGCCGCTTCGGCTGCCATCAAATCTTCAGCTTTATCGCCCACCATGACAGAGTTCGCCATATCAATATCAAGAAAATCGCGTGCTGAAATAAACATACCCGGTTTTGGCTTACGACATTCACAGTCTTGCTTATATTCGCCAATACCATGCTCGGGATGATGAGGACAGTAATAAATCCCATCTAACTCCACACCATTGTCGCTAAAATTCCAATCCATCCATTGTGTCAATGACATGAAGCGGTCTTCAGAAAACATACCACGAGCGACGCCGGACTGGTTGGTCACCACCACCAGCATATAGCCAAGCTGTTTTAATTTTTTGGCCGCTTCAAATACACCATCGATGTACTCAAAATCATGCTCATCACTGACATAACCATGATCAACGTTTATCACGCCATCACGATCCAAAAATACGGCGGGTTTGGCCACAGGTCACTCTCTTCTTATATATAGGTGTTAATAGACTGAATTATTACATGCTTTGATCGCTTCATCACTATGAAAATGACGTTTAGACGTCTAGACGTAAAAATATCCATTGACACAAATAAGCAAAACCCATAGCATCTTCTAGTAATTGGGATGTAGTTCAAACTTTTATGCTACTCATAGAGTTCAGGTTGATTAGATGATCGAAATTAATCAGGTAAACAAAGTGTTTTATCAAGGCACTAAAGCCATCAATGCGCTTGCTGATATAGACCTTCATATTCCAGAAGGCACAATTTTTGGCGTGATCGGCGCATCTGGCGCAGGGAAAAGCACCCTTATTCGCTGCGTCAATATGCTTGAAGCACCGACGTCTGGCGCAGTGATTGTTGATGGCGTTGATCTTACTCTGCTCTCTAAATCAGAGCTCAGCCAAGCTCGCCGTAATATTGGCATGATCTTCCAGCATTTCAACTTGCTCTCATCTCGCACTGTTTTTGGAAATGTTGCTCTTCCTCTTGAATTGGCAGGCAAAAGCCAAGCGGCAATCGAAGCGAAAGTATCTGAATTATTGGTACTGGTTGGCCTTGGCGATAAACGTGATACGTACCCAGCCAATTTAAGTGGTGGACAAAAGCAACGTGTTGCTATCGCTCGCGCACTTGCCTCCGACCCTAAAGTATTATTGTGTGACGAAGCGACCAGCGCATTAGATCCTGCCACCACCCAATCTATTTTAGAGCTGCTTAAAACCATTAATCGTAAACTTAACATCACCATTTTATTGATCACTCATGAAATGGACGTGGTAAAAAGTATTTGTCATCAAGTGGCGATTATCGGTGACGGTCGATTGGTAGAGAAAGGGTCAGTTGGTGACATTTTTGCTCACCCAAAAACTGAACTTGCGCACCAGTTCATTCGCTCGACATTGGACTTATCCATTCCTGAAGATTACCAACGTCGATTGCAAACCAGCCGAGTCGAAGGCAGCTATCCATTGGTTCGCCTTGAATTCACGGGTGCAACGGTTGATGCTCCACTTATTTCGCAAATCGCTCGCAAATACAATATCGATATCAGCATTCTTAGCTCTGATCTCGATTACGCTGACGGTGGCGTAAAATTCGGCATGATGGTTGCTGAGCTCTTTGGCACCGAACTTGATGACAATGCGGCAATAGAATACTTGCGCAACCACAACGTAAAAGTAGAGGTACTCGGTTATGTCCTTTAATTCTGTTTCAGATTGGCTGTCCCTTAATGGTGAACTGCTACTAGGCGCAACATGGGAAACCCTCTACATGGTGGCGGTTGCTGGTGTCGTTGGTTTTGCTGTAGGTATTCCTCTTGGTGTTATTTTACACACCACTAAAAAAGGTGGATTACTTGAAAATACTCGCCTCAATAATATCCTTGGTGCGATTGTTAACATGGGTCGCTCTGTGCCTTTCCTCGTCCTTATGGTCGCGATTATCCCGCTCACCAAGCTGCTAATCGGCACATTCATTGGTACTACCGCAGCGATCGTACCACTAACGATTGGTGCCATTCCATTTGTGGCTCGCCTTATTGAGGGCGCGTTACTAGAAGTCCCAAGCGGCTTGGTTGAAGCCGCCCAGTCGATGGGCGCGACGCCATATCAAATTATTTCCAAAGTGTTGCTTCCAGAAGCATTACCAACCATTGTGAATTCAGTCACGATCACGCTAGTCACGTTAGTCAGCTACTCTGCTATGGCAGGAACCGTGGGCGGTGGTGGCTTAGGTGATGTTGCGATTCGATATGGATTCCATCGATACGATGTCGTGATTATGGCCGTTACTGTGGTCATGCTTATTGTATTAGTTCAAATTATTCAATCGATTGGCGATCACATTGTTCGTCGCGTCGATCACAGATAAAGCAGTTAAAAAGTTTATAACAAGGAGAAAGTCATGAAATTCAATGTTAAAGGTTTGCTTGCTATCGCAGCGGCAGCATCAGCACTTGTGCTATCAGGTTGTGGTGAAAAAGAAGCGGACACTAACAGCATCAAAGTTGGCGTAATGGCTGGCGCAGAAGCTCAAGTTGCAGAAGTCGCAGCGAAAGTCGCGAAAGAAAAATACAACTTAGATGTTGAGCTTGTTACGTTCACTGATTATGTAACGCCAAATGCTGCACTGGATGATGGCTCAATTGATCTTAACGCATTTCAACATAAGCCATATCTTGATCAACAAGTGACTGACCGTGGCTACAAACTGACTATTGCAGGCAACTCGTTTGTTTACCCTATCGCAGGCTACTCTAAGCAGGTCACTTCTGTTGACGAGATAGCGGAAGGCGCACGTATTGCCGTACCAAACGATCCAACTAACCTTGGTCGTTCGCTACTGCTGCTTGAGCAGCAAGGTCTTATTACATTACGTGAAGGGGCTGATCTTGCAGCCACTGTGCGTGACATTGTAGAAAACCCAAAAAACATTACGATTGTTGAACTGGACGCGGCGCAACTACCACGCTCTCTTGACGATGTAGCGCTATCAATCATTAACACCACTTACGCAAGCTCTATCAACTTAACGCCAGAAAAAGACGGTGTGTTTGTTGAAAACAGTGAGTCACCTTATGTGAACCTGATTGTGGCTCGTGAAGACAATGTAAACGCTGAAAATGTGCAAAACTTTGTTAAAGCTTACCAAACAGAAGAGGTTTACAACGCAGCGTCTGACATCTTCCAAGGTGGCGTCGTTAAAGGCTGGGAATAAATACGGTACGGATTTTTAATTATTTGAAAATCCAATAGGTTACCATGATGCAACTCTCGGTTCGCATTAAAAAAGGTTGAAGCTAAACGCTTCAACCTTTTTTATTATCAGTCGAAAATACTGGCTAGTCTGCGCCCTACTTTAGGTGATCCCAAGAAATATTAGAAACGAGTCGGCAATCCTCACACTTAAAATGGAAAATGTCGTGCAGTGGCTCATCAAGTAACCATTCACCCTCACACTTAGGACACTTACGCGCCTTCTCTTCCGCGAGACTCTTACCGCCCACTTTATAAAGGTAATAGTAAGTCGGGATATGAGTCATGAACTCAATACGGCCACGAAGATCCCAACCACGTCTAAACAGATCACTGCTAACATCGCTCAACTCTCTAAGTGTGGCATGCTCAGCTCTGCAGCCTCCGCCCATCTGCACTTCATCACACGCTTGCCACTCCGTCTGCCATTTAATCACAGACTTATGGTCACCATTTAGCGTCGGTGGATTACGATACAGAGGAATCGGCAATAAGGTGTCGCCGCTTCTCAATGGCGAACACGTATGAACATAAGTCGTGTACAGCACCTGCCAACTTGGCGGCGTGATCTCCGCTGACTCTTCTGAGTTTAAATCTTGTCCCAGTAAACGCATTTTGGGTGCCAGCAAAAACGCATCCGACAATCGCTTAAAGCAAACTTTAACAAAATCTGAATGGTTTTTAGGATGTAAGCTGTCTTGTTCAGGGCAGACAACCCGAACATAAAACTCGCCATCCCCCATAACGATAGGAAACTCTCGTCCAAGTACTTGGCCATTAAAGCGAAGCGCGTCCATTAAGCCATTAATGCCTTTTTCTACCGCGGTGATCGTAGTGTTGTCAAAACACTCAAATTGAAGCTCTACAACGTACATATTAAGCGCTAAGCTCCTTTGAATATGGGTTTTTATTAAACATTAGGCTCCAACCCATTAAGAAATGAAGCTAAGTCGTCAGCAATAATATCACGGCGATCAGTGCCCAAGCGCTCTAATATGACTTGTCCGCTAATGTTACATATCGAGATCACATCCATATCTGCATCGGTAGCGGCAATAAAAATCGTCGGTTTTAGTTTCAAGCGTTTTTGAGTGACTAAGTGCCCCAATATATTTTCTTGCAAGCGAACATAATCTTCATCACTCCACACTTGCAACAGCGTTAAAGTATTGCCTTGCCATGTGGCGTCCATGTCCGCGCTGTACTGATGACCGTAGAACGCTTTGACATCATCATGAATCAATAGCTCTATACCACGCTCAATACTCTCTAACTGCTCTGGTGTTTCACGTAAGCTCGCACGCCAGAATACCTGTTGGTCATCTTTGCTTTCAATACATGGAGAAACTAGATCATATAACGCTTCATTCGCTGGGAGCGTTTGGTGCTTTTTCTGCCATGACTCTTCATAACGCTTAGCAAAAGCTTCTAACGCCTGTTGTACACTTTGATTCATATTATCTCCACTTATCATCGTACTGAACACGGATTTCCGCTCACAAAAGATGACAGCTATTCCGGGATCTCGTAAAATTCGCATTATTCTAATCGAAATATCACACAATTATGAGCAAATATTCCAACGCCAAAGAGCTTTCTGGTCTCACTCTCGGCCAAAAAACCGATTACACCAATCAATACGATCCATCTTTATTGCAGCTGCGGTGCCAAGAAGTCTTAATCGTGATGATCTCGAGCTAGGCGATGAATTACCATTTAAAGGTTGTGATGTTTGGACGCTTTACGAAATCTCATGGCTAAATAGCAAAGGGTTACCACAAGTTGCCATTGGTGAGGCCTACATCCCTGCCACCAGCGCGAACCTCATTGAGTCCAAATCTTTTAAACTCTATCTCAATAGTTATAACCAAACTCGCTTTGCTAGCTGGGACGAGGTTCAGCGTTCAATTCAAAGCGATCTGTCGAACTGTGCAGGGGAAGAGGTCACCCTCAAACTGATTCCAGTAAAAGACTATGAACACTCTGCAATTGTCGGCATGGCGGGCGAGTGCATCGATGATCAAGATATTGAAATTAATAGCTATGAGTTCGATGCTAATTTACTGCAACACGCAACCAGTGACGTGATAGTAGAAGAGGCACTTCACAGCCACTTACTAAAATCAAACTGCCTCATCACCAATCAACCAGACTGGGGGAGTGTTGAGATTCAATATCGTGGTCCCAAAATTGATCGTGAATCGTTGCTACGTTACTTAGTCTCGTTTCGTGAGCACAATGAATTTCATGAGCAATGTGTAGAACGCATTTATACCGATATAATGTCCTACTGTCGCCCAAGCTCGCTGACCGTTTACGCGCGCTATACACGACGTGGTGGCTTAGATATAAACCCTTATCGATCTAGCCTCCAATCTGCACCTGAGCATAATGCTCGTATGGCTCGACAATAAATCATCATTAGGAATGGATGCACTCATGAATTCTAAATTCTGGCCTGTATTAGGGTTATTCGCTTCGCTTCTTGCGGGGGTGTACTCCATGCCTCTTCACGCCGTTAATTTTACGTCGCCATTACTTGTTGAAGCCGATAAACTGGTCAATATTGAACCACAAAAAGCCAGCGACATTGCCAGTGATTACTTGGATAGCCGCAAATTCATAGAACAAACTGACGACCGCCCATCGAATTTGTCTAGAGACGACACAGACCAACGGGTCCGTACGCCTCTAAGTTCGGTCAATGCCCTCACAATTTTGGCTCAAGCTCAGTTCAATCTGGGACATGTGAAAGATGCGCTTGAGCGTTTAGATGAAGCAGAAGCAATGACGAAGCAGTACCGTTTACTGTTTCTAGAGCTTGATATTCGAATTTTGAAAACACGATTAACCTGGCTAAAGGATGGCGCGGGAGCCACCGCATTAGACGCCTTAAAAAGTATAGAAAGTGAGTTGGAAGGCATACGCAAAGGGCAAAGCATCGCTAATCGCACCAGCTATCGAATCAAAAAACTTCAAGGTGAAATTGCCTCCGCGGAAAACGAATTCGAGCTCGCTAATCACATGTACCAAAAGGCGGGGGTTTACATTCCTAGTGACTCCATATCGAAGCTGTCTATTGATTATCACACGGCTTATGGCACACACTTTTTACGCTATCGTCGCTATAACGAAGCATTATCTGAACTATTACTCGCATACTGGGCAGCCATTGAGCTTAATTCAGGTGATCAACTGGCAAACATCAACCAGTTACTCGCACAGCTATTTATGCAAAGGCAAGTGCTCGACAAAGCTCTAGAACACCTTTCTCAGGCTGCCGACTTTTACGATAGCTACCCCGACTCTCCAGTGCTCGTTGACGTATTAAAACTCATGGGCGACATCTACTTCTTACAAGGCAAATACAACCTTGCATTGGTACACTACTTTAATGTCGTCGATCATCGGAGTTTCGACCGGAATATAGAGAAAGTTATCGACATTCGCATTAGCCTCGCATCGACCTATTTGCAGCTCTATAACTATCCATTAGCGGAACAGTATTTAACTCGAGCACAAAGCTTATTGTCCTTGTCTGACTACCCTGCGCTTAAAGCGCGTGCAGCACTGCTCTACGCTGGGTTGGCCTATCACCAAAAGGACAGTGACAAAGTCTTACTGCACGCCAACGAAGCGTTAGCGCTTAGTCAATCACTTAAGCAGACCTCAATTGAGCAACAATCGTATCAACTGCTGGCTCTTGGACATGAGCAAAAAGGTAATTACAAACTCGCACTCGAAAACATTAAGCATGCCAACTCACTACGTACGTATCAGCAAGAGCAATTAAACCAAATTAGTGAAGATGCGTTTCGTCAACAAAAACAATTTGTAGAGCAAGGACTTCACTATGAAACCCAAAAGCTTGAGTTAAAAGATTCCCTGATCGCGCAACAGAAGTTTCAAAAAGTCGCATTTGGGCTTTTTTGTACCGTTGCCATCGTATTTCTCTTCGGCTTGCGAATGTTTATTGTCAATCGACGAATCAAACACGAACTCTTAGAGCTCAACGAGACCCTATTTACTCATGCTCGCTCCGGCCTCCCCAACCTTCGGTTGCTGAATGCGAACTTACCCAGCTCATTACAACGTACCCAGCGTAATTTTGAACAATGGCAAGTCGGTGAGCTGATCAATGAGCCACTAAGTGACCGCCTACGGTTTGTCATGATTGATGTTCCGTTCCTGCGCAACATGTATCTACAAAATGGTTATAAAGCGGGATTAGAGCTAGAGCGTGCTTTTGGTGAATTTGTTCGAAATAAAATTGACCATCCAGCTCGCATTTATCATTTCTCCGATGCGAACTTGCTCTATATCGAACCGAGTATCAAACCGCGCACTGCTGAGAGCCTATTTGAGGAAATACAAAGCTGGGTTAGCGAGTTTGAACCCGATCGAAAAATCAACCGCATTGTCCGCGTTGGTATGGCGAACTACCCGTTCCTACCGCGAGCTTACACCGCTATCAATGATAAAGAACTCTTGGATATTTTACTGGTTTCAACGCATATGGCTCGAGACATAAGTATGCAAGAAAATAAGAGTCATTGGGTATACCTCAAAGCCATTGATAACGCACCGAAGCGGCGAGTCTTGCAACTGATGACATACGAAAAGCGTGTAAGACAGCGATTAAACAAGGGTTAATAAAAGTACATTCATCTTCTCAGAATGAGGACGGCTTCAAAAAAACGCTTACTGAAGGGTAAAAAAACAGCACTTAAACCGAAGACTAGGTGACGTTGTGATGTTTTTTGTTATTATCATTCAATGCATCAATAACATTACAACTGATTAGTTTTTATAGAATTTATGGGCCCATCTGAAAGTGATACATTAGAGCAACTCCATCTGTTAAAAGTACAGCTGGAACAATTACGTCTTGCTCAAAGGGATGCATCGCTAAAAAGTCGACGAGAGCAGACTGTACTTAAGCGCTTTATTGCCACTCTCAGCCGCGCCCATATTGGCTCTCATCCTCGTATCGATGAGAAACTGATCGAACTTCGTCACGAACTTGAACACAACGCTGACATCAGTAGTTTAATTCCTCGTTTTGCGATTTTGGAGCGACTCATCGCTCAAAAATCAGCGGCCGTCGATAAACAGAATACTTCACTAGATGAACAACTTCGTCGCAGTGGTGAAACCCTTCAGCGTATTTCTGGCTTGCCTGCACAAATTAAACGTGATTTACGCGTGGTTCTGACCTACAGCGACAAACACAGCTTCAAAAAAACCGATAACGCCATTAAGCTACTCGCGATTTACGAGAAGGCCGTGAAGATCATCACGTCAAATAGTGCTCTCACCCCTAAAGAACCCGATACTAAGCCCAATAACCATCACCTTCTTTTAGGTTTAAATGAAGAGCTGCAAAATCTCATTACAGAGCTTGATTTTGAAGGCGAGTCTGGGGAGCAACTACTCGAAATTCGCGCTAAACTACTCATGGAGATCTCTGGGGACGCGCTTCTAGAGTTGACACTAAACGTGCTACGTCTGGTGATTGATGCCACAAATTACGAAAGAAAGACCTCTGAGCAATTTTTAGAACAAGTTAACGTATCCCTGTCTAACTCGCTAAAAAATAGCACTCAAAATTTAGACCAAAACCAAGTTTACTTTGAGCAAAGACAACAAATTCATCAAGAACTTGGCTCACTGATCACGACCAGCCAAACAAATATTAACCAAAGCCAGGATCTAGAAACGGTAAAACGTACCATGGACCCGGTACTTGCCCAATTGGCCTCCCTTGCTGAACGTCTGCAACATGCCGAAATGAGAGAGCAAGCTCTGCTCGACCGGATGCAGTACAATAATAATCAGCTAGAAAACCTATTTGACGTAACGCAAGACTACCGCCGTCGGTTAGAAGACCAATCGAAGCGATTGCTTACCGATCCGTTAACCAAGGTTTACAACCGAACAGCCTTGCTAGACAAGTTAGAATTAGAGTACCGCCGATGGCTAAAAAATCAGCATTCACTGCGATTAGTCATTCTTGATATTGATAAATTTAAGAGTATTAACCATAACTTTGGCTACAGCGCTGGTGATAAAGCGCTAAAGATCATTGCTCGCACTATCGCTAATACGGTCGCTGATACTGATACCGTCGCTCGCTTTTCAGGCGAAGAGTTCATTCTTATTATGCCGGAACAAAACGACGCTCACTGCCAGAAGATAGTTCAAGAAATTCAATATAAAATCAGCAACTTACCATTTAAGTTTCGCGACCAACTCATCACTATCACCTTGTCGGCTGCCAGTACTGAGTTCAATCAAAACGACACCCCAGACGAAGCGTTGGAGCGTCTCAACCAGATCTTAATACAAACCAAAAAGCTGGGCCCAAACCAGTTTGCATGGAAAGCGTAATCCACTGTTATTAATAAATAGTGATAGAAAGTTGCCTTATATTTGCTAGTCTAATAACTAACCTATGTCGTTAAGTATTAACGAGTTGTGGTTTATAACAATACTAATTATGGCTAATGCATTGCCCTCCCCTACGTTCAGTACCGCACATTTTCATGTACTGTCTCTTCGCCTCGGTTGGCAATCGCTTTTGGTTCTAGACAAAGGAAATGCCTATGATCACGCATATCAGTCCTGCTGGCAGCATGGACCTTCTTTCTCAACTTGAAGTTGAGCGCCTTAAAAAAACCGCCGCTAGTGACCTCTATCAGCTCTATCGAAACTGTACGCTTGCGGTACTAAATTCAGGCAGCCACACTGACAACTCAAAAGAGCTACTAGACAAACACCTTTCCTTTGATGTCAATGTCATGCGACGTGAGCGAGGCATCAAACTTGAACTGTCTAACCCTCCTGAGCACGCGTTTGTTGATGGACAGATTATTAAAGGGATTCAAGAACACCTATTTGCGGTGTTACGTGACATCGTCTATGTCAATATGCACCTTGCCGATAGCCAGCGCCTTAATCTCACTAACTCGGCGCATATTACTAACCTGGTCTTTGGTATTTTACGCAACGCCCGAGCACTCACTCCGGGAATTGAACCTAACCTCATTGTTTGTTGGGGTGGGCACTCAATCAATCCAACCGAATATCAATATACTCGAGAAGTCGGTAATGAATTAGGGCTACGAGAACTCAATATTTGTACTGGTTGTGGACCCGGTGCAATGGAAGGCCCTATGAAAGGCGCAGCCATTGGCCACGCCAAGCAGCGCTATACCGAAAAGCGCTACCTAGGGCTCACCGAACCTTCTATCATCGCCGCTGAGCCACCGAACCCTATCGTTAACGAACTGGTGATCATGCCAGATATAGAAAAACGTTTGGAAGCCTTCGTGCGCATGGCACACGGCATCATCATTTTCCCAGGAGGCCCAGGAACAGCAGAAGAGCTGCTCTATATTCTGGGCATTATGATGCACCCTGATAATGCAGAACAGCCTCTACCTATTGTGCTGACTGGACCAAAAGAAAGTGAAGCCTATTTCCGCTCTATTGATGAGTTTGTGCGAGACACGCTGGGTGAAGAAGCGCAAAAGCACTACCAGATTATTATTGACGATCCTGCTAAAGCGGCCAGAGTCATGAAAAATGCCATGCCTGATGTCCGTGAGCACCGGAAGAAAAATGGCGATGCGTACAGTTACAATTGGTCGTTACATATTGAGCCTGAATTCCAACTCCCGTTTGACCCAACACATGAGAATATGGCGGGATTAGACTTACACCTTAACCAACGTCCAGAAAACCTCGCAGCGGCGCTTGGGCAGGCATTCTCTGGGATTGTTGCTGGTAATGTTAAGGCGGAAGGTATTCTAGAAATAGAAAAACACGGTCCATTCTTGATTGATGGCGATAAAGCACTCATGACAAAAATGGACAAATTACTTGGCGATTTTGTTCAGCAGCAACGTATGAAACTACCCGGCTCAGAATATATCCCATGTTATAAGATAGCCAACCGCGAATAAAAGCCTGAAACTGCTCGTGAGATTCATTACAATAAGACCACGTTATTCTGTGGTCTTTTTTTATGTCTATTCATCTTGTTATTATTGATGCACTTAATCTTCTCCGACGGGTGCATGCCGTACAACCTGACCCAGAAGATATTGATCGTACCATCCTCACGACGACCCGCACTCTAAAGCGAATCATTAAAGAGTCCGAGCCGACTCATATTATTGCGGTTTTTGACCATCACGACCAAGATCGCGGTTGGCGAGCAGAGATCCTTCCTGAATATAAACAAAACCGCAAACCCATGCCTGAGCCGCTCTATTTAGGGCTAGAAAAGGTTCAAGACGCGTGGTGGCAGCTGGGGATTGATTCGCTACTCTCCGAGGGAGATGAAGCAGACGATTTAGTAGCAACACTAGCCGTTAAGGTTGCGAGTCGCGGCGAGAAGGCCACTATCATCTCAACAGACAAAGGATATTGCCAGCTACTATCACCAACCCTACAGATCCGCGACTATTTCCAACACCGTTGGCTTGACGCTCCTTTCATCGAAGCTGAATTTGGTGTCAAATAAGCACAACTTGCCGACTATTGGGGATTAACAGGCGTGAGTTCTTCTCAAGTGTCCGGTATTCCTGGCGTGGGACCTAAAGCGGCCAAAGAGATCCTAACGCAATATGACAGCATTGAAGCCGCGTTTGCAGGTGAAGAGTTGCCAAAGAAATATCGTAAAAAACTGGATGAGCACATCGACATAGCACGCAAGTGCAAACAGATCTCGTCGTTAAAAACCGATATAGAGCTAGGCTTTAATTTACAAGATATTCGCTTTGAAGAGGAATAGAGATTTTGAAGAAGAATAGAGATAGAGCTCTTGGTTTCTAGGAGCGTATCGTCCAGAAACCAAGAGTCTTAAAAACATTAATGTGGCGAGATATTAGATAGCACTTGAATATGTACCGTAATTTCTTCGCGGTCATGGTACAAATGCTTCGCTTGAAGCGTAAACTTCACCTTATTTTCTATTAGAAATATTTTCAGGTTCTCAATGTCCTGAAGCACTTCATCATAGCGGCCTTTCATCGGCAGCTTGAGGTTAAAGATGGTTTCTTTCGCCCAGCCTTTAATTAACCACTCACCCATCAGTTGTGCAACACGTGAAGGCTTTTCAATCATATCGCACACCAACCACGTCACATTCTTACGGGGTGGCTCAAACTTAAAACCATCCGCTTGGTGGTGCTTCACTTGCCCTGTGTCCATTAGGCTATCCGCCATCATGCCATTATCAATCGCATGCACAAACATAGAACGACGCACAAGCTGATACGTCCAACCACCCGGGCACGCACCTAAATCTACGCCCCACATACCAGAAGCAAGGCGTGTATCCCACTCTTCTCGTGGGATAAACACATGGAAAGCTTCTTCCAATTTCAACGTTGAACGGCTTGGTGCATCGGCTGGGAACTTGAGTCTAGGTATCCCCATAAAGAACGCAGAGTTGTTCACAGGTAAAGAATAACCAATATAGCAGTGACCCGGCTCCGTAAAGCAAATATGCAAGACTGGCTTTTTCGCATTGTCTTTGTTGTAGAGCAAACCTTTACCACGCATCGCTTGACGCACTGGAACCGTGAATTTACGGCAGAATTTTAGCAGCTCTTTGGCTTCATTCGTGTCTGGCGTTTCGATACGAAGGTCGCCACACATCGGCAAGCCATCTACCTGACTTAACGACTCGAGGATTGGCGAGATACGGTCGTCTGATGGAAGTGACTCTAGCTCACTCGCAATGGCAAAGATCTGACGAGCAAAGATCAGCGATTTAAAGTCAAGGTCGCGGACTAGTTTTGCTGCATCACCTTCTTGGTAGCATTCAAATAACACATATCCTGAGTTATTTTTTACTCTTGGAAAACCAAAGACCTCAAGCTGTGTTGCTTTGTCTTGAATTTCACCAGCACACTCTTTTTCGAATCCAGAGCGGCAATATAGCATTAACTGTTTCACTGATTGACTCCATCGTTGGTCGTATCGTCAGTCATCCGATATCCACCTAGCGCGAGAAAGCCCCACCCCAACATGAACATCACACCACCTAAAGGGGTAATTGGTCCAAACCACTTCACCCCTGTCAGCGCTAGTGCATAAAGACTACCGCTGAAGAAAAGGATGCCGATGATAAAGCAAATCGCGGCACGATGAAACGCCTTTTGTGAATTAGCGTGTCGGGTAGTAATCATGAACAAGGCACAAAATAGTAATGCCAGCGTATGAAGAAACTGATACGTCACACCCGTTTGAAAAACACCCAATAAATACGGAGACAGTAACGCCTTTAACCCATGCGCAGCAAAGGCACCTAAAGCGACGCTAATTAAGCCGGATAACGCCGCTGTCACAATAAATAACTAAGCTAGATTGACGGTAGTATTGTGTCATCAGGTTAGCAGACATCCGTGATTCCTTTAACAAATAGTGCTAATCGATCAACCGCCATTTGGCGGTTTTGAGTTTCAGTAAAGCCAGAAGACTTTCTTGGTTTTAAGCTATGATCACCGTCGGGGATAAAGGTTACTGCGACTTCGTTCGAAAACTCAAAGGCATCAAACTCTTCACGTTTACCAAACGTATCTCGCTCACCTTGCAAAATTAGACAAGGTTTAGCGATGCTCGCCAGCTGCTCGCCTTTATATTTTTCCGGTTTGCCAGGGGGGTGAAATGGGAACCCCAAACAAGC
Organism: Vibrio sp. GJ43-1; assembly: GCF_055808835.1. Lineage (NCBI taxonomy): Bacteria > Pseudomonadati > Pseudomonadota > Gammaproteobacteria > Vibrionales > Vibrionaceae > Vibrio > Vibrio sp. GJ43-1. Next base: position 3,029,307 of record NZ_CM147884.1, read on the forward strand.
CACCGCTTTTACGTTGTCATGTTCAGAAAGCAGCGATGCCATACGCCCACCCATGGATTTACCACCGATCACAATCTGATTATCATCAAGCAATATGTTCAATCACTTCGGTCATCGCTGCTAATAACTTAGGCGCACGATCCGGTGGGCGCTTCTTACCATCTTCGGCTCGCTTAACCATATACGGGAAATTAAAACGTACCACTCTGATCTCTTTGGCCGCTAATCGGCTGGCAACATCTTGCATGAACTCATGGTCCATTCCCGCCCCCGCCCCATGAGCAAACAAAAATATCGGCGCGCCTTCTGGGCCATCAAAAATAAGATTATCCATCAAATAATACTTCCTGTTCTTTTTGCGCCTTAACTAACATCCAGTCTCTAAAAGTCGCGATACGCCCCATGTCCGCTTGTTTTTCATGACAAACAACATAGAAGGCATTTTTGCTAACAAGGACTTCATCAAACGGCGCAATCAAACGCCCGGCATCTAACTCTGGTTGCGCTAATACGTTATTACCTAACGCAATGCCTTGCCCATGAGCCGCGGCTTGCAGCACCATTGTCGAATGACTAAAAATTGGACCATGGTTCACATTGACACCATCTAATTCATTTTGCTTAGTAAATTGTTTCCAATCTTTACGCGATGTGTCATGCAACAAGGTATGTTTCGATAGATCAGCTAAGGTATCCAGTGGTTTTGTCCCCAGCAGTAATGCAGGAGAGCACAGCGGAACCAAAAACTCTTGATATAATTTATCTGCACGTAGACCCGACCAATTGCCTCTACCATAGTAAATCGCCACATCCACATCATCGGTTAGTGAGCCCTCATCCATATCAACCGCCTTAATACGCACGTCAATATCCGGCTCTTGCTCATTAAAATCCGCGAGGCGTGGTACCAACCACTGAATGGCAAAACTAGGCGGCAAACTAATGGTTAGTGCGCCTTTCTCACTACGCTCAAGCACTTTGTCAGTCGCTTCCGACAAGGCGGTAAATATATCTTTGATATCAAGAAAGTAGCTTTGTCCCTCTTCCGTTAGAAGTAGCGAACGATTCCGGCGTCGAAATAACTTTAACCCTAGGAATTCTTCAAGCGCTTTTATTTGATGACTCACTGCGGCTTGAGTAACAAAAGCTCTTCAGCTGCGCGAGTAAAGCTTAAATGACGCGCGGCAGCTTCAAAAACTTTCAGTGAGTTTAGTGGCGGTAAACGTCTAGACATAGAGCACTCTCAAATGCATTAGTTTTTTTTATCTGAAACATTATAATTTGTCCATTGCCGAACAGCCAGAGAAATTCTATATTTCATCCCGCAAACGCGAGTCTGAACGGCTTGGTTCTCTCTAGAATCAATTGACTCGCGATTGCGATGTTGTGTTTGCAATCTCGATTTTCGAGTTCGGTAGATTCTACCACCATGCTTTGATTAGTTATCCCCTATTCGAAGTGTGTACTTCCTGTATTTTGACCTGTCTGTCAAATTTTCATACACCGCCTTTATGGCGGTGTTTTTTTTTGCCTAAAATTGGCCAGTTCAAAATCTGCATAAAAAAACGGTCACAATATGTGACCGTTTTTTGCAAATCTATAAATAGCTGAGCTAATCGTTAATTACAGTCCTGCGTTAGCAAAAACTTGGTTAACAATCTCTTGAGCTTCTGCTTCAATAAGCTTGAGGTGCGCTTCGCCCTTAAAGCTTTCACAGTAGATTTTGTAGATGTCTTCTGTTCCAGATGGACGAGCCGCAAACCAACCATTTTCGGTGGTTACTTTAAGGCCGCCAATTGCCGCACCATTACCCGGAGCGTGCGTTAGACGTGCAGTTATTGCATCACCCGCTAACGTCTCAGCCGAAACCATATCCGGAGACAGTTTCTTCAAGATATTTTTCTGCTCAGTATTAGCAACGGCTTGAATACGGTTGTATTGTGACTCACCATGCTTAGCAGCAAGCGCTTCATAATACTCTTGTGGGTTTTTACCCGTCACGGCCGTAATTTCAGCCGCAAGAAGACATAAAATAATGCCGTCTTTATCCGTTGACCAAGGTGTACCATCTTTACGCAAGAATGAAGCACCAGCGCTCTCTTCACCACCAAAGCCAAACTCACCGTTATACAGCCCATCAACGAACCATTTGAAGCCAACAGGCACTTCACATAGCGTACGACCAAGATCGGCAACAACACGATCAATTAGAGCGCTTGAAACTAAGGTCTTGCCCACAGCAACATCTGCGCGCCATTGCGTACGATGGCGGTATAGGTAGTCAATACAAACCGCAAGATAATGGTTAGGATTCATTAAGCCTTTTGGTGTTACGATACCATGGCGGTCGTAATCGGGATCATTACCAAACGCAAGGTCATAGTCATCCTTAAGCGCCAATAAACCCGCCATCGCATACGGCGATGAACAATCCATACGAACGACACCATCTTTATCGAGTGACATAAATTGGAAAGATGGGTCAATGGCTTCGCTCACTAAGGTCAAATCAAGATTGAACGTCTTGGCAATTTGACGCCAATACTCAATGCCTGAGCCGCCCAATGGATCGACACCAATTTTTAGATTCGCTTTTTGAATCGCTTCAATATCAATAACGTTAACAAGATCATCGATATACGGTTTAACCAAATCACGCGACTCAACAAGTTCAGATTTCAATGCTGTTGCAATAGGAAGACGTTTTACGTCTTTTAGCTCTGCAGCAATGATCTCATTGGCACGATCTTCAATCGCCTGAGTCAATTCAGCCTCAGCAGGACCACCATGCGTCGGGTTATACTTAATACCACCGTCTTGAGGCGGATTGTGCGATGGCGTAATAACAATACCATCAGCCTTAGCGTCATTGACAAGGTTATGAGTCAAAATGGCGTGAGAAACGCCTGGAGTTGGGGTGTAACCGCCTTCTTCTTGAATGACGACATGCACTCCATTAGCAACTAACACCTCTACCACATTGGCAAAAGCTAGCTCAGATAATGCGTGCGTGTCTTTACCAATAAACAACGGGCCTGTGGTCCCGTGTTGCGCACGTACTTCAGCAACCGCTTGAGATATAGCGAGGATATGATTTTCGTTAAACGTGGCTTTATCGGCACTGCCACGGTGACCAGAGGTACCAAATTGAACTCGATGTGCGGAGTTTTGTGGTTCTGGTTGAATGAGAAAATAGTTCGAAACTAGTGCGGGAATGTTGTACAAATCTTCTTGCTGAGCCTTCTGGCCCGCTCGAGGATGGATAGCCATAACAGACGTCCTTATAATATTAAGCCTAAAATAAAAAAAACCTCATAATGTCCGCCAGTTGTCAGGTCGCTATGAGGTTTGAATCGAAACTCTAAATCGAAGTCGTCACTTTCTCGACGATATCTACAGGCAATCCCATCACGGTCATCACCTGCTCGACCATTTGCCGCTTGCGGCTAGTATTGGTATTGGTAATGACCCACAGCGGTGTATTTGGAATGGCTTTAGGTTTTGTTGTCGTGCCACTTTCTAATAACGTATTTTCATTATCGGCGAAATACACTCGCTTACGACCTTTAACCTGCGTCGCTTCAGAAAAGCCTTCTGGATTCAAGCGATGAAGGGTTGATAGCACCAACATAAATCTATCGATCGCTTTCTTTAACCCTGCAAATTCGTCAGAGATAAGCAAAGTGCGCATTTCTTTAACAAAATCAACCTGTTCTACTTTTGGCGCTTCTTTGCTGACTACGATAGTTTTAGCGGCGGTCAGGTTTCTGTTCCGTTTTAGACGCATCAACATTGAGCAGTCGCCTCAAAATATCAGAAGCACTCTCACCGATATGGTGGGTTTGACTGGCAATGTAACGGTATAGATCCTCATCAACCTCAATTGTTTTCATTCGCTTTTCACAATCTCTATGTTTAAACTCTGGATGATTATAACGAGTTCCGCCGTGAACCTCTACGATAAACGCATCACGAATAACAGAAAAATGTCATCACTATTAAACTATAAAAGAGAAGGGAGTGGCCAGCCCGTCGTATTGATTCATGGCCTGTTTGGCGACCTCAACAACTTAGGGGTACTTGCTCGCGACTTAAAACAAGACTTTGACGTCATCAGCATAGACTTGAGAAATCATGGTAAGTCCTTTCATAGCAGCCATCACAGCTATCCTATGATGGCAAAAGATGTCAGTATTCTCCTTGATTCTCTCAACATCACATCACCCATTATTATTGGTCACTCTATGGGTGGAAAAGTCGCCATGGCGCTTTGTGAGCAATATCCACTAGCCAAACTGATTGTGCTCGACATGTCACCAGTAAAATATCACACCCGACGCCATGATAATGTGCTAGCGGGACTGGATACGGTACTATCAACGAAACCGACCACTCGTAGCGAGGCGATGGAACAGTTAGCACAACATGTTGAAATAGAGGGTGTACGCCAATTTTTGGGTAAATCGCTCTACAAAGTTGATGATTATTTAACGTGGCGATTTAATGTCCAATCCCTTAAAGCAAACTACTTAAACATCCTAGACTGGCAGCCCATTACGAAAACCGATGTCCCTGTGCTGTTTATTAAAGGCGGTGACTCCGATTATCTAACCGTGGAGCATCAACCTTTCATTCAACAACAGTTTTCTCATCCAAAAGCACATGTGATCGCGAATACAGGACATTGGTTACATGCAGAAAAACCCACAGAAGTACTCAGAGCAATCCGTAAATTTATCTAATTTAGACATCAAACCAAGGCTTGTTGACCAGCGTGGATTAACTTTAGCTTTTAACAGTGGTATAGTTTCGCGCAAGCATATTGGCATAAAGGAATAGCATGCTCTACGACTACATAGACAAGTTGGAATCTATCGGATTAGATCTATTGTTTGCGTCGATTTTCTTTTTAATCGGCATGGCAATAAAAGACGTTCTCAAGCAAGGCAACGTCCCAACGTTTGGTCGTCGTATCGTATGGCTGGTGCTCTTTCTAGGTTGTGCTGGATTCATTGCCAAAGGCATAATCCAACTAAGCTGGGAAGGCTCAGGGATTAGTTAACTATCCCCACTTCTTTAGTCAAAAATAGACAATGAAAAGGTACTGAATCTATGGCAAGTGTAGGTCTATTCTTTGGTAGTGATACTGGTAATACAGAAGCTATTGCAAAGATGATCCAAAAACAATTGGGTAAACAGCTCATTCACGTTCAAGATATCGCGAAGAGCAGCAAAGAGGATATCGACAACTTCGACTTACTTCTTCTTGGTATCCCAACTTGGTATTACGGCGAAGCTCAAGCAGATTGGGATGACTTTTTCCCTGAGCTTGAAGGCATCGATTTCTCAACCAAGCTTGTGGCTATTTTTGGCTGTGGTGACCAAGAGGATTACGCTGAGTATTTCTGCGATGCTATGGGTACGGTACGTGACATCGTTGAAGCCAAAGGCGGCACTGTTATTGGTCACACTTCAACAGATGGCTATGAGTTTGAAGCGTCGAAAGCCCTTGTTGAAGGCGACGACTCCCAGTTCGTAGGCCTTTGCATTGATGAAGATCGTCAACCTGAACTGACTGACGAACGTGTATCTACGTGGACGAAACAACTCTATGAAGAGATGTGTCTTGCCGAGCTAGAAGACTAATAATAAACAGCCTCCTTCGCGGAGGCTTTTTATTGACTTACCTATCGCCAATCTCTTCATTTCCCTTCACGACGTTATCACCTCTTCCTCACTGTTCTCCGATGCGCGATATTTTGGTTTTTTCCGGATATAGAGTTTTCGTTGAATCGTCGCCACCACATCACCACTGTCATCTTTAATGTGTGTGACAAACTCCGGGAAGCATTTTTCACCGCTCGCGGTTTTTTCCGCTATCTCATCGAGCATGTTTTGTGTAACAACAAATTCCGCCTCAAGGCATGAAAAGCCTGGTTTAACAAAGTTAATGCTCGCCTCTTTGTCCCATACATAATACTGCTCACGTAAAATACCCATTAACATCAGTGAGTAAATTGGGTCCGTCATGGAAAAAATACTTCCCCCAAATTGAGATCGATTCGCGTTTTTGTTCCACCACCGCAATTTCAAGCGCACCTTTACCGTTCGAAAGTCTTCACTGATGTCTAAAATTCTAATTCCTGCGCCCCAAAAAGGCGGCCATATATTTAAAGCAAACTTAACGTTGTTAGGCTTGTATATTTTGGCCAATCGTTTATCCATACTCAGTAACCACATCCATCTGCAATTTAGTTTCACATGTAAACAAATTGTAACTGGTCAGACGTGTATGTAAAGTGACCGAGTTCGAGTTCTATGTTAATAGTTAGTAACCCCTTGAACTTCGTGGTTTATTGTTAAGCCTTAGTACCCTATAATGAACACAGATTATTGACATCTGTTTATTGCTGCAGATCATCACAGGAAAGTATATGTCAGACAATAACAAAGCACTTAAAGATGCTTAAGCCTTAAAGTCACACTGCCTAGACTAAAGATTCTAGAAGTATTACAAAAGCCTGAATATCAGCATATTAGTGCTGAGGATTTGTACAAAAAACTCATTGATTTGGGTGAAGAAATTGGATTAGCCACGGTTTATCGTGTCCTTAACCAATTCGACGATGCAGGTATCGTGACTCGTCACCACTTTGAAGGTGGTAAATCGGTTTTTGAATTATCAACTCAACATCACCATGACCACCTAGTTTGTCTTGATTGTGGCGAAGTTATTGAGTTTTCTGATGAAATGATTGAAACTCGCCAAAAGGAAATTGCGGCAAGATACAATATTGAATTGACCAATCATAGCCTATATTTGTACGGGAAATGTGTTGGTGGCGCTTGCAAAGAGAACCCTAAAGCTCACAAACCAAGCTAGTACTAATTCAAGAACGTGATTCAAAAAAACCAGCTCATGAGCTGGTTTTTTTATTCGTAGAGAACTTTAATTAAGCTCTCTACGATCGGTTTGAACAGTGGCGTTAATTGGTCTCGATTTTCGCCCAAGTATCACGCAGCCCCACCGTGCGGTTAAACACAAGAGCGTCTGGCTGTGAGTCCTTGCTATCAATACAGAAGTATCCTGTACGCTCAAACTGGTAACCTTGGTCAGCCGTCGCCAATGCTAAACTCGGCTCTACGAAACCATTTAGCTCAACCAATGACTCTGGGTTAATTGTCGCAGCAAAGTTGTCTTCCGCCGCAGGGTTCGCAACAGTAAACAAACGATCGTAAAGACGGATCTGAGCGGGTAGACCTTTATCAGCAGAAACCCAGTGAATCACACCTTTCACTTTACGGCCATCTGCCGGGTTTTTACCCAAAGTCTCGTCATCGTAACTACAGAAAATAGTCGTAATGTTACCTTCGGCATCTTTCTCGATACGTTCCGCTTTAATCACATAAGCGCCGCGTAAACGAACTTCTTTGCCAAGCACTAAACGCTTGTACTTCTTGTTCGCTTCTTCACGGAAGTCATCACGCTCAATCCATAGTTCACGAGTAAATGGAACTTCTCGACTACCCATCTCTGGTTTATTGGGATGATTCGCAATATTCAGAGTTTCCACTGCATCAGCCGTAAAGTTATCAATCACCACCTTTACTGGCTCTAACACAGACATAGCACGAGGCGCGTTTTCATTTAGATCATCACGGATACAAGATTCCAATGAACCAAATTCAATCATGTTCTCTTGCTTAGTGACACCTATGCGCTTACAAAACTCACGAATAGATGCAGGCGTAAAGCCACGACGACGAAGACCTGAAATCGTCGGCATACGCGGGTCATCCCATCCATTTACTAAGTTTTCAGACACAAGCTGGCTAAGTTTACGCTTAGACATCACCGTATACTCAAGATTCAAACGGCTAAACTCGTATTGGTGAGGCTGGCAGTCAATCGTAATATTCTCGAGAACCCAGTCGTACAAACGACGGTTGTCTTGGAATTCAAGTGTACACAATGAGTGAGTGATACCCTCAAGCGCATCAGAAATACAGTGTGTAAAGTCGTACATCGGATAGATGCACCACTTATTACCTGTTTGGTGATGTTCAGCAAAACGTACACGGTACAAAACCGGGTCACGCATCACCATAAATGATGAACCCATGTCAATTTTGGCACGCAAACACGCTTTACCTTCAGCAAAGTCTCCGGCGCGCATCTTTTCAAATAGCGCAAGGTTATCTTCAGCGCTGCGATCGCGATATGGGCTTGCTTTACCTGGCGCCGTTAATGAACCACGGTATTCACGGATTTGCTCTGGACTTAACTCATCAACATAAGCTAAGCCTTTGTTAATTAGTTCAACGGCATAGTCATACAACTTATCGAAGTAGTTCGATGAATAGCAAATGTCACCAGACCAATCAAAGCCCAACCAGCTCACATCATTCTTGATCGATTCAACGTATTCAACGTCTTCTTTTTCAGGGTTCGTATCATCAAAACGTAAGTTACATTGGCCTTGATAGTCCTGAGCAATACCGAAGTTCAAACAAATAGATTTCGCGTGACCGATGTGCAGGTAACCATTCGGTTCCGGCGGAAAACGAGTATGCACGCTAGTATGTTTGCCATCGGCTAAATCTTTATCAATGATTTGGCGGATAAAGTTCGATGGACGAGCCTCAGCTTCACTCATCTATAACACCTCTATGGTTTAGTATTGTCAGATTGTATAAGCTCCAATGATCCACAATTCTTCGGAAAACCACAACAATAACTCGCACTTTATAAGGATTATTTTCACTTATCCCTTTGCTCAATACTAATCTTACGGTACCAAACAAAAAAAAACCTCTCCGAAGAGAGGTTTATTAACTTATTTTTTTAAGACCGATGTTCTTAAAACTTAAGCTTTTTAAGGCCTAAACAACTTAGTTAGGTTTTAGCCTAAGGAAGTTTAACATCAGATAGGTCTTCACCAGCACCGATTGCTTTCATTTCACCAGCAACGATTTCCGCTAGAGGACCAAGGATAACTTGTAGGTTATTTTCACCTAGTTTAACAACACCTTTCGCGCCAAGCTTCTTAAGTACAACTTCGTCAGCGACTGAGCGGTCTTTTAGAGTAAGACGTAGACGAGTGATACATGCATCGATAGACGTTAGGTTATCGTGACCACCAAGCGCTTTTAGGTATTGACGAGCTAGGTCGCCTTTAGGTGCATCACCAGCTGCTGCAGGTGTTGCTTCATCGTCATCTTCACGACCTGGCGACTTCAAGTTGAATGCGCGGATAGCGAAGCTGAAAGTGAAGAAGTATAGAGCACCAAAACCTAGACCGATTAGTAGTAGTACGAATGGTTTAGTCGCTAGACCCCAGTTCAATACGAAGTCAATAAGACCTGCAGAGAAACCAAAGCCGTGTAGTGTACCAAACATGTTAGCAACCACTAGAGACAGACCAGTGAACACGGCGTGCATTGCGTATAGAGCAGGAGCAAGGAACACGAACATGAACTCTAGAGGCTCTGTGATACCAGTTAGGAATGAACAGAATGCTACTGAGAATAGTGCGCCACCAACTTGGCTGCGTTTTTCAGCAGGTGCCGCTAGGTACATGGCAAGTGCAGCACCAGGCAGACCAAACATCATGACAGGGAAGAAGCCGTTCATGAATACGCCAGCGCCTTTATCGCCGCCGAAGAAACGGTGAAGGTCACCAGATTTAACGGTTTCAGTCACTTCTTTCACAGTTGCTGTGATTTCAGGTGTTACTGAGTTAGCAAATTCAAATGTGTGAGTTTGACCAGCAACTAGAGTCTTAGCAAGAGCAGGGTCAACACAAAGTTGTTGGATAGCAGGAAGAGCTTGACCAGCAGCTTGTGCGCCAGCAACTAGAACTTCTTGACATGTACCCATACCGAACCAGAAGTACGAGTTAAGAACATGGTGAAGACCAACAGGGATAAGTGCACGGTTAAGTGTACCGTAAACGAATTGGCCAACAGCGCCAGACGTTGATACCGCGTGTGCTAGTGCATCTAGACCAGATTGGATACCAGGCCAAATAACACCAGAAAGCGCACCAGCAACTAGAGCGAAAAGACCCGCCATAATTGGTACAAGACGCTTACCAGAGAAGAATGCTAACCATTCAGGCAAACGCGTTGTGCTAAATGCGTTGTAAGAGTGACCTGCGATGATACCTGCAAAGATACCGCCGAAGAAAGACATGTTAACGTCTGCGTTAATTGTCGTTGCTGTCGCAGTCAATACAAAGTAAGCCACGGCACCAGCAAGACCTGCTGCACCGTTACCGTCTTTAGAAAGACCGATCGCAATACCCAAACCGAATAGTAAAGGTAGCTCACCAAAAATTGCGCCACCCGCCTGTGCCATAAACGGAATGTCTAAAAGGTCTGGCTGACCCAAACGAAGTAGAAGTGCTGCGATTGGAAGCGTCGCAATCGGAAGCATTAACGCCTTCCCGAGCTTCTGTGCATATCCTAGTATATTCACCGTGTGTTCCCCCTATAGGAATTTAGAATTTTGGACGACTTATTTTAGCCGTTCAATTTAGTCCTACTCAGTTTATGAAATTAATTTTGCTCCGCAAATTAAAACGTCCCCATTTGTGATCATAATCACCAGTTTTCACCAAAATGGAGGCTTTTTGCTAGCGAGATCATAAAACTTATTTTATCATACGAAAAAATGACGAGATCTCGTTAGGATTTCGCTGAAGAGAGTTGGCTCATACCTGGAAAATTTGCGACAAACATCAAAGTCGCCCGGTAGATTCGCACAGAAAAATAACAATAACTCTCATGTAATCATTTAGTTAAAATTAGTTATTTATTAATTTGCAGCTTGCTAAGTATTAAATATGACTCTTTGCTAAGTGACACAAACTAAGTGACTCTAACCGCAAGGTGGCGTCTTTGTTTGGCACTCGCAAAGAGGTAAACCGAATTAAAAACACAAGGATTCGCTAACGATGTATGCATTAACCAATTGTAAGGTCTTCACAGGTAGTGATGTTCTCAATAATCATGCTGTTGTTATCAACGGTGAACAAATTGAAGCAGTCTTACCCATTTCAGAACTGTCTGCGTCTATGGAGCGTATCGACCTTAATGGCGCAAATATCAGCCCAGGGTTTATCGACTTACAACTGAACGGTTGTGGCGGTGTTATGCTCAATGATGAAATTACCGCTGAAACAATCCATACGATGCATCGCGCTAACCTTAAATCCGGCTGTACCAGTTTCTTACCAACGCTTATCACTTCTTCTGATGAAGATATGCGTCAAGCATTGGAAGCGGCGCGTACTTACCAAGACCAGTACCAAAACCATTCCTTAGGACTTCATTTAGAAGGTCCATACCTAAACGTTGAGAAGAACGGCATTCACAGCGTTGACTTTATTCGTCAATCCGATGACTCAATGATCGACTTAATTTGTGAAAATAACGACCTCGTCGCAAAAGTCACGCTTGCTCCGGAACAAAATGCACCAGAGCATATCGAAAAACTACGTAAGGCTGGCATTGTTGTTTCTATTGGCCATACCAATGCCACTTATGCAGAAGCGCGTAAAGGATTTGAGTCGGGCATTACCTTTGCGACTCATTTGTTCAACGCTATGACGCCGATGACCGGTCGTGAGCCCGGCGTTGTGGGTGCTATCTACGACACACCTGAAGTCTACGCTGGAATCATTGCAGATGGTTTCCACGTAGACTACGCAAACATTCGTATTGCGCATAAAGTAAAGGGTGAAAAGCTCGTATTAGTGACCGATGCCACAGCTCCAGCTGGTGCTGAGATGGATTACTTTATTTTTGTCGGTAAGAAAGTATATTACAAGGATGGTAAGTGCGTAGACGAAAATGGCACACTAGGTGGCAGCGCACTCACCATGATTGAAGCGGTTCAAAATACAGTTGAACACGCCGGTATTGCTTTGGATGAGACGCTACGAATGGCAACGCTCTACCCTGCTAAAGCGATGGGACTAGATAACAAACTTGGTCGCATCAAAAAAGGCATGGTCGCAAACTTAGCCATCTTCGATAGAGATTTCAACGTCCAAGGCACAGTTGTTAACGGACAATACGAGCACAATTAAGCATGAATGGCGGACAGATAGGTAACGTAGATTTAGTAAAACAACTTAATAGCGCAGCGGTTTACCGCTTAATAGACCGTCAAGGGCCTATCTCGCGCATTCAAGTTGCCGATGTGAGCCAACTGGCTCCAGCCAGCGTTACCAAAATTACCCGCCAGCTTTTAGAGCGCGGCCTCATTAAAGAGGTCGCCCAGCAAGCTTCAACTGGTGGACGACGAGCAATTTCACTGACCACCGAAGTGGCGCCCTTTCACTCTATCGCCGTTCGTCTTGGCCGTGATTACGTCCAACTTTCCCTGTATAACCTTGGTGGTAATGAACTCGCTTTTGTCCAAAAAGAATTACATTACGCCGATCAAACTGAACTGGCTAACGGCTTACTAACTAACCTGCACGCCTTTCTCAGTGACCATGAACATCGTATCGACCAATTAATAGCAATTGGTATTACTCTGCCGGGACTTGTTAACCCAACGACTGGTGTTGTTGAATACATGCCCAACACCGACATCGATAAACTCGAACTGGCTGATCTCATTCGTTCACAGTTTAATGTCGAATGCTTCGTCGGTAATGATGTGAGAGGCATGGCGTTAGCCGAGCATTATTTTGGCTCTAGCCGAGACTGTCAGGACTCGATTCTAGTCAGCGTACATAGAGGTACAGGTGCCGGGATCATCGTTAATGGACAAGTTTTCTTAGGGTTCAATCGAAATGTCGGTGAAATTGGTCATATCCAAATCGATCCACTTGGCGAACAGTGTCAATGTGGCAACTTTGGTTGCTTAGAAACTGTGGCTGCTAACCCTGCAATCGTTCAACGCGTCAAAAAACTCATCGACCAAGGGTATGAGTCAACGTTAGCGCAAAAAGAAGACATCACCATAGAAGATGTGTGTACGCACGCGCTTAATGGTGACGAACTATCCAAGCAAAGCTTAGTGCGCGTGGGCAACCAATTAGGTAAAGCCATCGCCATGACTGTGAATTTGTTCAATCCACAAAAAATCATTATTGCTTGAGCGATATTACTATGGCGAAAGACATTGTCTTCCCTGCGATCCAGCGTAATGTTGAGAATCAATCGCTCACCACTTTCCACACAGGCCTCCCTATCGTCGCGTCAGAAATAGACAAACAACCAACCATGGGCGCATTTGCCATGATCAAGCGTGCGATGCTTAATGGTGTTCTGTTACAAAAATTGTTAGAAGATTGAGACCTTGTATCGAACCTATCAAATAATAGTTTGATATACTTTGATAAAATGGATGACCACACTTCGGTGTGGTCTTTTTTATAGGCAGAAATTCGTCGTACTTATGGAACTAATACTTGTTACCGTCGCCTTCTTAGCAGGCTTTCTTGCATTAAAGTGTCAACTGCCGCCTATGGTAGGCTTTTTGCTCGCTGGATTTGCACTCCATAGCTTTGGCTTTCAAACTTCTGATACCATCATCACGTTGGCTGATCTTGGCGTCACGTTATTGCTCTTTACCATCGGTTTAAAGCTCGATGTAAAAACCCTACTCTCTAAAGAAATATGGGCCGGAGCCACCATACATAACCTTCTGTCGACCTTCTTATTTGCATTGTTGCTAGTCGGATTAAAAGTACTCGGCGTTTCAAGCTTGGCGACGCTTGAAATCGAGCAGTTGATACTTCTCGGCTTTGCTCTCTCTTTTCAAGTACTGTTTTTGCTGTCAAAACTCTACAAGAAAAAGGAGAACTCAACGCCACCTATGGTACGCTCGCGATCGGTATTCTTGTCATGCAAGACGTGTTTGCCGTCATATTCTTGACCGCATCGACTGGAAAAATACCAGAATGGTACGCTCTCGCTTTGTTTGCGCTGCCACTGGCAAGACCTATCATGTTCAAACTGCTCAATAAAGCAGGCCATGGCGAAATGCTCGTATTGAGTGGTATCTTTTTTGCGTTAGTGATGGGAGCAGGACTGTTCGAAATTGTTGGTATGAAACCGGATCTAGGCGCGCTGATTCTGGGTATGCTACTCGCAGCACACCCTAAAGCATCCGAGCTTTCAAAATCGTTATTTAACCTTAAAGAATTGTTCCTAGTCTGCTTCTTCCTCAATATTGGTCTCTCCGATCAACCCACTATTGAAGGCTTTATACTCGGCGTCCTGCTCTTGTTTTTACTGCCACTCAAAGGTGTACTGTATTTTGTCGTTATCAACGCATTCAAATTCCGCGTCCGTACCAGCTTATTAACCACACTCACACTCTTTAACTTTAGTGAGTTCGGTCTTATTGTTGGAGGACTCGCGTTCAAATTGGGCTGGATTTCTGGTGACATACTGGTCGCATTGGCCATTGCAGTCTCTTTGTCCTTCGTAATTTCAGCGCCACTCAATCGTATGGGGCACCTGCTCTATTTGCGTTCTGCGAAGTGGTTAAAAGAACAAGCGGCCGAAAAAATAAATCTACGTGACCAATTTATTAACCCAGGAGAAGCGCAGGTGTTGATCCTAGGAATGGGAAGAATTGGTACCGGAGCTTATGACGAACTGTATGATCGCTACGGCAAAGTAAGTTTAGGCGTTGAAGTCCGTGAAGACGCTGCACTACAACACCAAAAACAGGGACGTAATGTCATTGCTGGTGATGCTACCGACCCGGACTTTTGGGAACGAATTCTCGATACCGCGCAGGTTAAGCTAGTCTTATTGGCCATGCCTCACCATTTGGGTAACCAAACTGCGCTATCACTTTTACAGCAAACAAACTTTAATGGTCAGGTCGCTGCGATCGCCGCCTATCCTGATCAACTAGAAGAATTAAAAGCGAAGGGAGTTAACGCTGCGTTTAACATTTACAGCGAAGCGGGCAGCGGTTTTGCTCGTCACGTCTGTGAACAACTCAACCCTTCATTGAAATAACCGATAGCATTCTCTTAAACAGACCTTTCTGTTTAAGAGAATGCCCAAAAACGGTCACACCTCACACGCTACATAGATAATATTCACCTAATTACAATAATTATTAAATTTCATTCAACAATGGGTGCTGTTTATTATCTTTTTCGTTCGCTGCGGTTGCTTTTTTTGAGCAGATGGCAAATTGGATTCAAGAGATTTAGATTTAATTAAAAAGGAATTGCTATGTGCTCAATATTTGGCATTTTAGACATCAAGACTGATGCAGCCGCCCTACGCCCAGTGGCGTTAGAAATGTCTAAAAAGCTTCGCCACCGAGGCCCTGATTGGTCCGGCATTTATTCATCGGATAAAGCCATCCTTGCCCATGAGCGTCTAGCGATTGTTGGTCTAAATAGTGGTGCTCAACCACTTTACAGCCAAGATAAAAAACACATCCTTGCCGTTAACGGTGAAATCTATAACCACAAAGAAATTCGTGCACGTTATGAAGACAAGTACGATTTTCAAACGGATTCTGATTGCGAAGTTATTCTCGCTCTTTATCAAGAATTCGGCGCCGATCTACTTGAAGAACTCAACGGTATTTTCGCATTTGTTCTTTATGATGAAGAAAAAGACCAGTACCTCGTGGGACGTGACCACATCGGTATTATCCCTCTGTATCAAGGGTATGATGAACATGGTAACTACTATGTGGCATCGGAAATGAAAGCCCTGGTTCCAGTTTGTAAAACCATCAGTGAGTTCCCTCCTGGTAGCTTTTATCGCTCAGAGGATGCTGAGCCTCAGCGTTATTACTTGCGAGACTGGAATGAGTACGCTGCCGTACAAGGCAACTCCACCAGCAAAGCTGACCTAACCGAAGCATTAGAAGCGGCGGTTAAGCGCCAACTGATGACCGATGTCCCATACGGTGTACTACTCTCTGGTGGCCTTGATTCATCGATCACTTCAGCGGTTGCTAAACGTTTTGCTGCTATGCGAATTGAAGATGATGGCCAATCAGAAGCATGGTGGCCACAATTGCACTCGTTTGCAGTAGGCTTAGAAGGCGCTCCTGACCTTATCGCGGCTCGTGAAGTGGCAGACCAAATTGGTACCGTTCACCACGAGATGACTTACACGATCCAAGAAGGCTTAGACGCGATTCGTGACGTTATTTATCACATTGAAACCTATGACGTGACGACAATTCGCGCCTCTACACCAATGTACCTACTGGCTCGTAAGATCAAAGCAATGGGCATAAAAATGGTGCTTTCTGGCGAAGGGGCTGACGAAATTTTCGGAGGTTACCTTTACTTCCACAAAGCGCCTAACGCTAAAGAGTTCCACGAAGAGACAGTACGTAAGTTGCTGGCACTCAATATGTTTGACTGTGCTCGTGCAAATAAATCTCTTGCCGCATGGGGCGTGGAAGGCCGCGTACCTTTCTTAGACAAAGAGTTTATTGATGTCGCGATGCGCTTAAACCCTGAAGATAAGATGTGTGGCAACGGTAAAATGGAGAAGCACATTCTACGTGAATGTTTCGAGCATTATCTGCCGGAATCCATTGCATGGCGTCAAAAAGAACAATTCTCTGACGGCGTGGGTTACGACTGGATTGATACTCTGAAAGCCGTAGCGGAAGAAAAAGTCACCGATACACAAATGGAAACGGCAGCCTTTAGATTCCCATATAACACGCCAACGACTAAAGAAGGTTACGCGTACCGTGAAATCTTTGAAGAGCTATTCCCTCTAGAATCTGCGGCACACTGTGTTCCTGGTGGTCCATCGGTCGCGTGCTCTTCAGCGAAAGCGATTGAATGGGATGAGTCATTCCAAAACTGTGTCGACCCATCAGGCCGTGCAGTTCAAGCCGTCCACAATGATGCTTACTAAGCGTTAAACGAACCGCTTCGCGATTCTCATAATAAAAAACCAGCCTTTAGGCTGGTTTTTTATTGCGCCGTAGCACATCGCATTAGCCGGGGTGACCATCCACACGCGGTGTCACGAGCATCTTGCCAAAATGGTAGACATACATTGAAAACGCATACGCCCACAACCCGGCACTAACGTCAATCATGGTAAACATATGCTGTGGCCATAACGCCACACCAACACTGCGCAACAACGCCGCCACGGTGATGGCGAGAAAAGGAAGCGTCATATTAGGCCCTTGATAAATCGCCCGTCCTGTATGGCCCATCGTCACTCGGCTGATCATAGCCAGAATTAAACCACCAAGCGCACCCACAGCAAACAAATGTAACATCGCATGCGCCGCAAAGGCATCGGTCAGAAGGCCGCGATAAAGTAAACTTAATGGAATACACAGATACGCTAGCATTAGCGACCACACTAACGGCTCAGATAGCGTTAGCCAAGGCTTCCAACGTAACCACTTCACCAATTGAAAAACGCCTGCAATCAGCATCAACGGCTGACTTAAAGCAGCGAAAGACAACGGGAAAAAGCTTAAGATAAACAATCCCATTAATGGCAATGTCGCTCCCCACTCAATCCAAACTTTGGGTTGTGGTTTGTCGTATTGAAAACGCTTCGCGGCAAAAAATGGAATCACGCGTCCACCCATAATGGAGAGTAGAATCGTAAACCACCACAACATGGCTTGCCACACGGCGCTGCTACTAAAAGGAGGCATCCCTTTAATCGTGGCGTAACTGGCAAAATTGGCGAAAATCGCAAGCAAAAATAGCGGGACAAAAAACAAGTTTTTCCAACCTTTGGATGCATAAACCCGCGTGCCAATTTCATAAGCGGCCAACAAAATAAACCCTGATTCAATCACAGATATTAGCCAAAGTGGGGCCGGAGTCCAAAACAGTACTCGCGGAGCAAGCCACAACACCACCAGCATAAGCAAGCGATGATGTTTCGTCCCATTTACCCCCGTCCAAGTTTGAACAGCCGTCAAAACAAAACCCACGACAATCGCCATTGAAAAACCAAAAATCATTTCATGAGCATGCCACCAGAGCGCAGGGACATGCAGCGCATCAGGTTGACCCTTTTGGAACATGATAACCCAAGCCACCACGGCGAAGATGGCGTATACGCTGCCCATCAGAAAAAACGGCCGAAACCCAAGACGCAACCATGCTGGGATCTTTTCTTCCACTTTTTTGTCTGTAATATTTATCATCGTACTTCACTTAATCATCAATCTAATGACTATAATGCACATTTCATTCCAACATTATTACTTCTTATATAACAGTGCATTAAAAAAAATTAGCCACAAAAGGTGTCATTTAGACACCACAGAAAAGAAGTCAAATAGACCTATACAAATCCATTGGACACGAAACAATGGATAATAAGAAGTATCCGACATTTGTAAAACGTTTACACCTCCGCCTAATTCCCGCTGCTGTTAGTGTCGTGCATCACAAACCCTTTATTTTTGTGAAACATTGTTTGCGATATTTACACAACAAGCGTCTAATTAGTTTATAGATTATAAGAGGTTTCAGATGGCAACGATAAAAGATGTCGCAAAAGAAGCAGGTGTCTCCGTAGCAACCGTTTCTCGTGTGATCAACAAATCACCCAAAGCAAGCGCCGCTTCCATCGCATCTGTGACAACAGCGATGAAAAAACTCGGTTATCGACCGAATGCCAATGCACGAGCATTGGTCAGTCAAAGCACGAATACTGTCGGTGTCCTCGTGAGTGATGTATCCGATCCTTTTTTCGGTACCTTAGTGAAAGCTGTCGATAAAGTCGCGCATCAACACGGTAAGCATATTCTGGTTGGCAATGGTTATCACGATGCTGAAGAAGAGCGAAAAGCCATTGAATTATTAATTAATAGCCGTTGCGATGCACTCGTTATTCACTCTAAATCCCTCTCTGATGAAGAATTAATCCAATACGCTGAAGAAGTCAAAGGGCTCGTTTATATCAATCGTGATATCCCACAACTACCGGGACGCTGTATCTCTTTGGATAACTATAAAGGGGCTTACATCGCCACGGAGCACCTGATTCGTAATGGACACACCAATATCGCCTGTGTCGCATCATCACATAACATTGAAGATGTTGACCAACGCCTTGAAGGCTACCGTGACGCACTTAAAGCGAATAACATTACCTTGTCGGCAAGCTATATCGAATATGGTTCGCCAGACAGCGATGGCGGCGAGAAAGCCATGACCAACTTGCTGACCAAGTCATTACCGATCACGGCTGTCGTTGCCTACAATGATAATATGGCTGCAGGCTCTCTTTCTGTACTCGAAGAGAATCAATACGCCTTGCCAAATCAAATGTCCATCATAGGCTTCGATGATGGACTCATTGCTAGGTACCTGCATCCAAAGCTAACCACTATTCGTTACCCAATACAAATGATGGCAGAAAAAGCGGCGCAAATTGCGTTAGCCCTATCCAAAAGTGAACCTGTAGAAACGGAACCTATGGTCTACTCTCCAACCTTGGTTCAACGCTCTTCTGTCGCTCGAAAAGCTTAATACTGTTGCTCATTACACAGACAATAAAAAACCACGATAAATCGTGGTTTTTTATTGTCACGCCAGCGATGAAAAGTTAAACCGATAAACCGTATGATGCTGATACACCTCATCAAGCTCAAGCATGCCATTACGGCCTTGCCATTCTGGATGGTTTGGCCCGTCGGGGAAATATTGTGTCTCCAATGCAATGCCATGAAGATTCGCATAAGCTTGGCTCACTCCAGGCGCATCATTGAGAAAATTACCTGAGTACACCTGCATCGTTGGTTTAGTCGTTAGCACTTCCATCGTCACATCTCGCTCTGGCGACACTAACGTAGCCACTACCGCTTGCCCATTGATTAACTCAGTGTCGAACACAAAAGAGTGATCGTATCCACCAGCAATCTGTTGATCTGTATCCGTTAGGAAATCACGACCGACTTGTTTTTGTTCTCTAAAGTCAAAACTTGTCGCATCCACTGGTTTGACTTCACCCAGTGGGATCAGATCGTTTCTGGTCGGCAAATATGAATCAGCATAGATTTGCAAGTGATGACCGGTGCTCTTCGCAGAACTCGACTCACCCGCTAAATTAAAATAAGCATGGTTAGTCAAGTTCATCGGCGATGTTTGATCGCAAGACGCTTGGTAGCGAATGGTTAACGCATTATCATCACTAAGATGGTACTCAACTTGAATCCGTGCATTACCCGGAAAACCTTGATCACCGTCTTCTGATAACAAAGAAAAAACAAGAGTTGATTCAGTGTGTGAGTCAATACACCAACGACGTTTATCAAAACCCTCTGCACCCCCATGCAAAGCGTTTTCGCCATTATTACAAGTGACTTGATACCACTTGCCACCTATCTCGAATTGCCCTTTATCAATTCGATTGGCGTATCTCCCCACCACTGAACCAAAATAAGCCCCTTGCTTCACATGTTCCGCCATATTGGGTGAACGCAACAACACTTCTCGTTGTTCTGTCGGCAAAGGGAGTGAGCAACTTAGCCATGTTGCTCCAATATCCATAAAAGATGCCGTCATACCAGATGCATTTTTAAGATGCAGTACCTTCGCTTAAGCAATCCGTCAAACGACGCAGTTTGGATCATAGCGTTTTCAATAGAGCGACAATACTCACTTTCGGTGCTCATTATGAGACTACTCCTGCGCCATCTTTAGCTTGGCAAACGTAAATAGACTCTTTCAGACCAGTTACGGCTTCATACTGCTCTGCTATCGCTGTCGTTACCGTATCAACTAGTGTTGGCGGGATTAACGAAACAATACAGCCGCCAAAGCCACCGCCAGTCATACGCACACCACCTTGGTCACCAATCGCGCCTTTCACAATATCAACAATTATGTCGATTTCTTTCACGGTGATTTCAAAATCATCACGCATCGAAATGTGTGATTCTGCCATTAACTCACCCATACGCTTCATATCACCAGCACTCAACGCTTTTGCCGCTTCAACAGTACGGTCATTTTCAGTGATGACGTGACGCGCACGTTTAGCGACCATTTCATCCAACTCAGCAGCACGCTCATTGAACTGCCCTATCGAGACATCACGCAACGCTTTCACACCAAAAATGCGTGCCGCTTCTTCACATTGCTCGCGACGAGTGTTGTACTCACTGTCTACTAAGCCACGTTTTTTGTTGGAGTTAATGATCACAACTGCCATGTCTCTTGGCATCGATACCGCTTGAGTTTCAAGGCTGCGGCAGTCAATCAACAGAGCGTGATTCTCTTTGCCTTCAGCAGAAATGAGCTGGTCCATAATGCCGCAGTTACAGCCCACAAACTCATTCTCAGCTTGTTGACCATTAAGCGCGACTTCAGCTTGCGTGATTTCTAGGTTATAAAGCGTTTTAAATGTCTGACCGATCACCACTTCTAGTGCAGC
The DNA here is from genome assembly GCF_055808835.1 of Vibrio sp. GJ43-1. NCBI lineage: Bacteria > Pseudomonadati > Pseudomonadota > Gammaproteobacteria > Vibrionales > Vibrionaceae > Vibrio > Vibrio sp. GJ43-1. The sequence continues at coordinate 3,050,697 of NZ_CM147884.1, forward strand.
AGAAGAGCTCAGTCCCGCACCTTGCGGTACATTGCCAGACACCGATATATCCGCGCCACCAAGTTGATAGCCACGAGCCATCAAGCACTTCACCACACCGCGAATGTAGTTCGCCCACATTTTATCTTGTTGAAAAGTGATCTCTTGGGTGATATCAAACTCATCGGTCGCGTCTTGGTAATCAACAGAGACAACGCGAATGAGATTATCGTCACGCTTTGCCGCAGCAACCACGGTTTGATAGTTAATGGCACACGGTAAGACAAAACCATCGTTGTAGTCAGTATGCTCACCAATTAGATTTACACGTCCAGGGGCTTGAATGAAGTGAGTAGGCTTGTAGCCCAGTATATTCTCAAAAGAGTTTGCTACGCTTTGAATTAGATCTTTCATTTTAGATTCTCTCAATACCTGATGCCTCAGTGCTGGCGGCGTTTTGCCCACTTCATAACATCAAATTTTTAAATTATTGTTGTTTGTAATGAACATCACTCAATGCTCTTAGACGTTCTGCTGCTTGCTCGGCGGTTAAATCACGTTGTGATTCGGCCAACATTTCATAACCCACCATAAACTTGCGGATCGTCGCTGAGCGCAATAAGGGGGTAGAAAAGCGCATGCAACTGCCAATGTTCGGTGCTTTCACCTTCATTAAAAAATGGGGCGTAGTGCCACCCCATTGAATAGGGGAAAGAGCACTCAAATAAGTTGTCGTAGCGTGACGTCAGCGATTTAATGGCAACCGCTAAATCGTCTTTTTGCGCTTCACTGAGTTCGCTCATGCGGCGAATATGCGTCTTAGGAAGCAGCATGGTTTCGAATGGCCACGCCGCCCAGTAAGGGACAATCGCGAGCCAATGTTCCGTTTCTACGACCGTGCGCGCGCCATCTTTCATTTCTGCGGTGACATAGTCCACCAGCAAGTTTGAACCTTGCTGTTGATAATATTCACGCATTAAGCGATCTTTTCGCTCGATTTCATTAGGCAAAAAACTGTTTGCCCAAATTTGGCCATGAGGGTGCGGCTGTGAGCAGCCCATTGCTTCACCTTTGTTTTCAAAAGCTTGAACCCAAAGATACTCTTTACCCAATTCTTCAATTTGCCCATTCCATGTATCAACAACGCAGCGCAGTTCTTGGGGGGTGAGCTCCGGCAATGTTATACTGTGGTCTGGCGAGAAGCAGATGACACGGCTAAGGCCACGTACACCTTGAGTTTTAAACAATGGATTCTCTGATTCAGGAGCATCAGGGGAATCTGGCATCAAAGCCGCGAAGTCGTTACCAAATACATAAGTACCTTGGTAGTCTGGGTTCACATCTCCAGAGATGCGATCATTGGTCGGACACAGAAAACACTTCTCGTCGTAAGTTGGCAGTTGTACATGAGAGACCTCCTCACTTTGGCCGCTCCAAGGACGCTTTGCGCGATGTGGTGACACAAGGATCCACTGTCCTGTTAACGGGTTATAACGGCGATGAGGATGATCGACTGGATTAAATTCAATACTCGACATATTACTTACTCAATGGTTAAATTCTAAAAGTCTCTTGAGATAACGAGGCAGCCTTATTCGCTGTCGTAACCGTTGGGGTTACTGGACTGCCAATGCCACGAGTCCGTGGTCATATCTTGTAATGTACGCGTCGCTTTCCAGTTTAAATCCGCCTCTGCTTTAGCAGTGCTTGCCCAGCACTCTGCAATATCACCTGGACGACGAGGGTGCAGATCGTAAGGAATTGGCTTACCGCTAGCGGTTGCAAATGCATCCACCATTTCTAGAACACTGCTGCCTTCTCATGGTACCTAAATTGTAAATATGTAAGCCAGCCTTCAGGCCAACCGCTTTAAGCGCTGCAATATGGCCATCTGCCAAGTCCATCACATGAATATAATCGCGAACGCCTGTGCCATCTGGTGTTGGGTAGTCATTACCAAAAACGGACAGTTTCTCACGACGCCCAACTGCAACTTGAGCAATAAAAGGCATTAGATTATTAGGGATACCCTTTGGGTCTTCACCCATCGTGCCCGACGGATGCGCACCAACAGGATTGAAATAACGTAGTAAGGTGATGCTCCATTCGTCGTCAGAGGTGAACACATCACTCAGGCAGCGCTCCACCATAAACTTACTGGTACCGTATGGGTTGGTAGTATTTCCAACAGGAGAAGTTTCAGTGATGGGCACCACGTCAGGGTCACCATACACCGTGGCAGAAGAACTGAAGATAATGCTCTTAACGCCTGCTTTTCTCATTGCACGAGCAAGAACCAATGTGCCGTTCACATTGTTATCGTAGTACTCAATAGGTTTAGCAACAGATTCACCTACCGCTTTTAACCCAGCAAAGTGAATCACCGACTGAATCTCATGTGCTTCAAAAATGCGATCGAGCAACGCTTCATCGCGAATATCACCTTGATAAAACGTTGGTGCTTGACCAGTAAGCGCTTCAATACGTGCTAACACGGCTTGATTGGCATTGCACAAGTTATCGATGATGATAGGTTCAATACCACTTTCCAACATCTGAACGCAGGTATGGCTGCCGATGTAGCCCATTCCACCCGTCACTAGTACTTTCACATTACACTCCTACGTTTCACTCTAATTACGAGCGAATTATTCCGCGAATACGCGCTCATTCTTCAAACTAAGGAAATTGTAGCAACAGTCAGCAAGATCATACTGTGATCGAACGCAAAAAGTGTAAACGTTTACACAAATAACAATAAAAAAGTCCGGAAAGATCATTTGATCGTAAATAAAGTGATTTAAAAACAGTATTATAATAATTACACATAATGTTAAACGATTACATAATCCTGTATCCTTCATCATGATAATGATGAAGGGGGCATAAAGAAGGGCACTCAATGGAGTGCCCTTGCGACTATTTTTTATTGGCGTATTTCATTGAATCGAGCGCGACAGCAAAGATAATGATCGACCCCTTGATAATGTACTGCCAGTACGGGCTGACGCCGATGTAGGTCATACCATAGTTGATCACAGTAAAGATCAACACGCTTAAGTAACCACACCCGCAATACTACCGACACCACCAGCAAATGACACACCACCTACCACACAAGCAGCAATGGCATCGAGTTCATATAGGAAACCTAGGTTGTTGGTCGCACTACCAATTCGTCCAGCCTCAAGCATACTAGCAAAGCCATAAAACACCCCTGATAATGCATAGACTTTCAACAAGGTTACGGGAACATTTACACCAGAAACTTTTGCCGCTTCTGGGTTACCACCAACCGCGAAGATATTTTTGCCAAACACCGTTTTATTCCAAAGTACCCACATGAATACAATAGCTATAATGGCATAGAAGGTAATATAGGAGAGCCTAAAGTCTCCCATGCGAATAAACCCTTGCGTAAACTCAGAAAAGCGCTCATCAAAACCCGCGATTGGCGAAGCCCCAACGGAGTCATAGTACAAAGAGTTCACACCATATACGATGATCATCGTGCCTAATGTGGCGATAAATGGCGTCACTTTTAAGTAAGCGACAATAATACCGTTCACAAGACCAATGATGGCACCAAGCGCACAAACGACGATAATAACGGCGAAAATCGGTATATCACCTAAATCCGGGAATACTTTATTCACATTGTCTACCGACTGTAGCAATGTTGCAGAAACAACCGCAGCCAAACCAACCTGACGACCTGCAGACAAGTCGGTACCTTGGGTAACAATTAAACCAGCCACACCCAAAGCAATAATGACACGTACAGAAGATTGAGTCAGGATGTTACTAAAGTTTCTTAAGCTTAAAAAAGACGGTTCTTGAATAACAATAATTGCCAATAATATAAAGAGAACCGCATAGATAGCACCTTCTTTTAAGTGCTTCATTGCAAATGATTTAACAGCGTCCATAATAATTTCCCTAGAGGTAACGAGAGGCCAGCTCTAATATTTCACTTTGTGTGGTTTCCTTGGTATCAACGACACCAGCCGCTCGACCATTACTCATGACAAGAATGCGGTCAGTAATACCTAACAACTCTGGCATTTCCGAAGAAATGATAATAATGCCTTTGTTTTTCTTAGCGAGTTCAAGTATCAATTGATAGATTTCAAACTTCGCACCAACATCAATACCTCGTGTTGGCTCATCTAGCATTAATATTTCTGGTTGAGTTAACAGCCAACGTCCAATGATCACTTTCTGTTGATTACCGCCAGACAAAGAACCAATCGAGGTTTCATGAGACGGTGTTTTCACACTCATCGAGTCAATTACCCACTGAGTATCACTTTTCATTTTCTTGTTACTTAACAAGCCCGACTTGGTTTTATAACTGTCGACATTGGCAACCAATGAGTTGAACGTGATATCCAAATTGCCATATATCCCGGTAGAACGACGCTCTTCCGTGACTAATGCAAAACCATTACTGATGGCTTCGTGTGCATCACGGTTCGTCATCTCTTTGCCATGAAGCAAGATCTGCCCTTCGCTTCGCTCGCGAACGCCAAATATGGTTTCAACTATATCGGTTCGACGTGACCCTACTAGACCTGCAACACCGAGGATCTCACCAGCTTTTAAATCAAATGAAATATCTTGAATCGAAGGTTGATTAAGTGCTGTCAGCCCCTTCACTTCTAAAACCGTTTCTTTGGGGACATTACTTTTTTCTGGGAAACGCTGCGTCAATTCTCGCCCTACCATCATTGCGATGATAGCGTCCATATCCAACCCCTCCAGTGGTCGAGTGGTTACCCACTGACCGTCGCGAAGAATGGTTATTTCATCACAAATCGCAAAAATTTCTTCCATTTTATGCGAGATATACACCACACCACAGCCCTTGGCTTTGAGCTTTTTGATAATGGTAAATAGATGATTGACTTCTTTTTCTGTCAGTGACGACGTCGGCTCATCCATGATGACGATTTTTGCATCATAGGAAAATGCCTTAGCTATTTCTAGCATTTGCATTTGAGAAACTGAGAGTGTTTTCACTTTGACTTTAGGATCAATATTAATATCGAGTTCTTCAAAAATTTCTTTGGTATCTCGATACATTTTATCGTGGTCAACAAATAACCCTTTTTTAGGGTATCTCCTAACCATATATTATCCATTACGGTACATTGAAGTACCTGATTCAGCTCTTGGTGAACCATTGAAACACCGGATTCCAATGCTTCTTTAGAGGATTGAAAGTTAATATTATTCCCAAGAAAGACTATATTACCTTCATTTTTTTCATAAATTCCGAATAGGCATTTTAATAATGTCGACTTACCCGCTCCATTCTCTCCCATGAGTGCATGAATGGAATTTGGTCGCACTTTTAAATTAACTTTATCTAATGCCTTAACCCCTGGAAACTCTTTACTAATTCCTGTCATTTCTAACAAAAATTCATGTTCTTGATTAACCATGGCATCACTTTCTTATTATTACAATTAACCACAAGGCGTAACGTACCCTGAACGAGTAATATATACTCGTTCATACTACCTAATATATTCAATATTAATAATTAGGGAGAACACCGTTCTCCCTAATTTGGTCATTACTACTCTAACGTTGACTTATCAACACCAACGTAAGGAACGCGTACTACTTTGTTCGTCATTTCCCACTGAGTACCTTCTGTCGCTGCTTTTCCGTTTGCAAGGTTACGAGCAAGTTCAAACGTCGCCTTTGCTTGCGAGTCAGCATCGTTAAGTACTGTTCCTGCCATTGCTCCTGATTTTACTAGTGCAAGTGCTTCACTCAAGGCATCAACACCGAAGACAGGAACCGCAACACCAGCACCTTTCAGAGCTTCAACTGCGCCCATTGCCATGCCGTCATTGTTAGCAATGACCACTTCGATTTTGCTGCCATTAGGACCAGATAACCATGCATCCATCTTATCTTTTGCCATCGCGGTATCCCACATGCCAGTATCCATGTGCAGTTCATCGGTTTTGATGCCGTTATCGTTGATGGTTTTCACTGAGTAAGACGTACGAGCTTCTGCATCTGGGTGACCAGGTTCACCTTTTAGCATCACGTATTGGATGACACCGTCGCCATTCTTATCCCAAGCAGAGTTTGCTTTCCATTGCTGAGCAATCAAGTCGCCTTGGATAATACCAGACTCTTTAGAGTCTGTGCCTACGTAATACGCTTTGTCATAGCTATCAAGTGCTTTACGGCTTGGTTCTTTGTTATAGAAAACAATTGGCACATCATCCATTTTTGCTTTCTTAATAATGCTTGGTGCAGCGGCAGGGTCCACAAGGTTAATTGCTAACGCTTTTACACCACGAGCAAGCATGACATCTACTTGGTCATTCTGCATTGATTGACTGTTTTGAGAGTCATTCATCAATACGCGAGTATCGCTGTCTTTGTCTGCTTCTTTTACGATCGCTTGACGAACAACCGACATAAAGTTGTCGTCATATTTATAGATCGTAAAACCAACCGTGGTGCTTGCAACCGCTTGAGTTCCAAAGCCCATACCAGCACAAAGTGCAGCCAAGAGTGTTAACTTTCTCATTGAACAAGTCCTATTTGTAAATATTATAATTGAGTTTTGTAGGGGGTAAAACGTTCGGGTTCAGCTTACAACCTGCTCAACATGAAAACGTTTAACCTGAAGTATAGTGACAAAATGAACAATTAATGTGAGGAAGTTAAAAAAAATCACAACCGTAACAAAAGTTGTCAAAACCAAGCCAAATTGTTTGAATTAGTTAACAAACAAAGGAAAAACAACGTCTCTCAATGTTTCACAGTGTAACATCGAGACAAAGATCTCCTTTTTTGACGATTTTATATGATTTTATTTACCTCGTTTTTAGGCCTCAAAGTGGTAACGATTACATTTTAGCGTATTCACTTACGATCATTCGTCGGTAAAGTATTGCGTTTGGTTAATTAGCGAGTACACTTGCGTCCCCCCACTCTGGGTCACTCTGATTAGGCCTTAATCTCATGCCAAAAAACGCTTCAACGCTCAGCAAAAGAATGAATATTGTTGCCCTCACTTGGCCTATTTTCATAGAGGTTCTTTTACGCACCGCGCTCAATACCACCGACGTATTCATGCTCAGTGGTTACTCAGACGCAGCGGTATCCGCTGTCGGGGTTATCACACAAATCACCTTTTTCCTGATTGTTATTTCTATGATGGTGAGCAGCGGCACTGGCATACTCATCGCACAATACAATGGTGCTTCACGATTTTCAGATTCCGCGCAAGTGGCAGTAGCAAGCATTATTCTTGCCTGTGGTGTGGGTACTTTTTTAAGTCTTGCGTTGTTTTTCGGGGCAGAGCAGTTCATCACATTATTTGGCTTAGCCGATGATGTGGCGGCTTTTGGCTATGACTACCTTATTATTAGTGGCTCCATGACGTTTAACGTCACTATTGGTATTGTGCTCACCACCATACTTCGTAGTCACGGCTATTCTCGCTCACCGATGGTGATCAATCTCATTGCTGGTGTTATCAATATCGCTTCGGTAACTATTTGGCGCTATACCAACCCTTTGGGCTCCCCGTCTACGGTGTCAGTGGTGTTGCAACCGCGACGGTTGTCAGTCAAGTGATTGGTACGCTGTTGATGTGCCAAGTCGTACGTTCAAAAAATATCGACCTCCCTTTTACCCAATGGCGCACAATCCCTAGCGCCTTATTCAAAAAAATCATCAAAATCGGTGCCATGAATGCTGGTGAGATTTTATCCTACAACCTCGCCCAAATGACGATTGTCTATTTTGTTGTGCAAATGGGGACGTCTTCATTGGCGGCTTACACGTATGCTCAAAACATCACACGGGTCTCGTTTGCGTTTGCGCTAGCTTTGGGTCAAGCTGGACAGATACAAACCAGTTACTTTATTGGCAAGGGATGGGCCGATGATATTCTCACGCGAATCCAAAAATACTATCTCGTTGGACTGGCGGTTTCGACCAGTATCATTTTGGTGTTGTTTGTATTCCGCTACCCGTTGATTGATCTCTTTACCCAAGAAAGCGAGATCGTCGCCCTCGTCGCACTATTAATTGCTTAGCTCAATTTTTGTCGAATCTGGTCGTGTCTCTAACCTCATTTTTATAGCTGCGTTAAAAGGTTCTGGCGACATTAAATTCCCCGTTCAAATGGGCATTTTAAGCATGTGGGGCGTTGCTGTGGTTTTTAGTTACCTGTTGGGCATCCACTGGGGATATGGCGTGATCGGTGCGTGGATCGCAATGGGGATGGATGAATGGGTAAGAGGCATTGTCATGATTCGTCGCTGGCGTTCCAAAGTCTGGGTTCGTTTTCAACTGTCCTAGTTACCTTTTCTCCTAGTTACCTTTTCTTCTAGTTACCAAGTTAACCGTTACGTGCCTCCGCTTATTGTGGGGGCACGTAAACCAGCACGCTGACTTCTTCAGAGCGTTCTAAACCTATCTTATTTGAATTAACCTTGCATACTCAGCCGCAACTGATATTGATACTGACGTTGCAATAGCTTAAATTCCTCATGGACACTTGGTGTCCATGAATCATCACCGCCCACTCCCATATGAAAGCCATCCAAACGGACAAAAACAACGCCACTGTCACGCAGCTCGTGGGTGTGTTTGGCAGCGCTTAACGCAGAGGTACTGTATCGGCTTACCGACAAGTGATGCTCACCCGTAATCTGGAGTGCACCTATCTGACTATGTTTAACATCTGTTCTTAGCCCGCAATCCGTAGGAAATATATAAGGAGTATGCATGTCGTCAATGGAAGCGTGGTATCGGCCCATGTGCGCCGCGAGCTTCCTGTCTGGATAGTTTTCAAAAGGCCCCCGTCCATACCAAGACACGCTCTCAAAAGATGGATGTAACGCCAACTCCATACCCACCCTAGGTAACGATGGAAGCCCCGGTGCGGCTTCAACCTGAACATCAATATGAACCTCACCATTTTGATAGATTTTGTAGCACCAAAGCGTCTCAAAAACACAATGATGGTTAAACCGATAGGCTCGACGAGATTCAACTTGATAATAATGCGGACGAGCAAAATGCTCAAAGTCGATACATTCGACCTCTAGTGAAGGTAACCCAGCCGCATCCCAACGAGCGACCCATGAGTTAGGATCAACATGATTGGCTTCACTGGTACCAATATCATTATCCAATGGTGCGCGATAAAAGTTATCTTTTAATGGCTGGGCCAACTGTTCCACATCATCTACGCTCCAAGAGACTAGCTCTCCGGATGTAGAATCAAACACCATGACTTGTTCACTCGCATGTAACGTCACCTTATCGCCACTTATTGTTGTCGTCGCTACTCCGGAGCCATTAGCAGGCTTGTGCTTCAGGCCAAGCGCACTCGGTAATTCAATTTGTTGTGACGATAGAACGTGATTCGCTTCCGACCATGGCGTCGCACACGTTTTAACGATATCGATGTTCAAGTGATAATCACACCCGATTTTCGCTGTAGGTAATACGTCCATCAACGACAACAGCACCTCACCTTGTGGCGACACCTGTAACGCTTGCGAACCTTGAGCGATCACATGGCCATCTTCGGTCATATTCCAATGCAGCGCTTCATCTTCCGTCGCCGTAAATAAGTACTCACTTTTTACTTTGACGCGAACAGGAGCCGTTGAAATTAGCGTTATACAATGAAATTGTTGCGCTTTTTTTGCCTCATAAAGCGCTGGATGCGCACTCCTGTCGGGGAACACTAAACCATTAATACAGAACTGACGATCATTGATATGATCGCCAAAATCCCCGCCATAAGCCCAATAATGGACCCCGTTTTGATTCACTTTGCTCAGCCCTTGGTCAACCCAATCCCAAATAAAACCACCTTGCAGTCGCGGGTACTCTCGAAACGCATCCCAATACTTATCAAAACTGCCTAGGCTATTTCCCATCGCATGTGCATACTCACACAATATCAATGGGCGATCTTCACCTGGCATCGTTAGCCACTTTTTAATGCCAATTTTAGGCGTGACATTAGGATCGGCCGCAAGGCGTTGGTCACGGTCAACTCGTGCATACATCGGAGCAATGATATCCGTTGCCGCCGTATCCGAACCCCCGCCTTCATACTGCACTGGACGAGAAGGATCGCGCTGCTTAGTCCATTGATACATCGCGTGGTGGTTATTGCCAATACCCGATTCATTTCCTAACGACCATATGATGACAGAGGGGTGGTTCTTATCACGCTCAACAAGGCGAGTCATACGGCGCAAGTAGGCATTCACCCAAGTCACATCGTCTGACAAACGGCACATGGGGAATTGACCGTGGGTTTCGATATTCGCTTCGTCCACTAAATACAGGCCAAATTCATCGCAGAGCTCATACCAAAGAGGATCATTTGGGTAGTGAGCAGTACGCACCGCGTTAAAATTATTCTGTTTGAGCAGTTTAATGTCTTCAATCATCGCATCTCGAGTCATGGTATGACCTAATTCTGGATGATGCTCATGGCGGTTCACTCCGCGTATAAGTAGCGCTTGACCATTCACTTTAAGCTGACCTGAAGTGATCTCCACACAACGAAAACCCACATTGTAAGCTTCGCAGTCGACAAACTTCCCTTCTTCGTCTTTTAGAACCACGACTAAACGATACAAATTCGGCGCTTCAGCACTCCACTTTAGAGGGCTGTCAATGTTGATACTATGCTCTGCTAACTCTTGCCACGCCCCTTTTTCATCAATAAGGCGTTGTGCAAATTTAGACACCTTTTTGCCAAAAACGCTCACACCCTGCCTATCGAACAATTCAGCCTCTACTGAATAAGAACTGCACATTGCTCGCTCTTCTGGCGTGACACTGATGTGAGTTGATACCGTTAACAACGCGTCTCGATAGCACGCGTCCAACTCGGTATTAATCGCCACATCTGCAATAGCGATACGTGGCTTAGTCCGTAGTGTCACATTCCGAAAGATGCCACTCAACCACCACATATCTTGATCTTCGAGATAAGACCCATCAGACCAGCGCAACACCATCACCACAAGCTGATTATTACCCACCACTAACGCATCGGTAATATCAAATTCAGCGGCGAGACGGCTGTCTTGTGAATACCCAATCCAACGACCGTTTAGCCATAAGTGAAACGCCGAATTCACGCCATCAAATGTGAGTGTATGCCGCTGCTCCGTATCCAGACTCGTCATATCAAATGCCACGCGATACACCCCTGTTGGATTGTCACTTGGCACTTTAGGGGGCGTGTCTGCAAACGGGTATTTCACATTGGTATAAATAGGTTTATCGAAGCCTTGAAGTTGCCAATTACTAGGAACGGAAATTCTTGCCCATGAGGCATCATCAAACGTAGTGCTAATCACCTCTTCCTCTACCAACTCTGGCTTTGCGAAGCACTTAAATTGCCATTCACCATTTAGGCTTCTTTCATTGGTGGATGAACGGTTTTGCAACGCGGCAGGCTCACTATGAAAAGCATGCAAAGGCGCGTGAGCATTAAGTACATTGTGGTGGGTAACGTGCTGGTTTTCCCACTCACGAGCAAACAAAATTTCAGAAAAAGATCTCATGGTACATTCTCGCCATACGGTAATTGGTAACGTTTACACTTGGACGTTACCACCGTTTGCTGACAAAAAAAGCACTAGAGGTTGGATTTAAGACAAGGTTAGCGACAAATTCATAACCTTGTGGAAGTGATCACTTTATTGCTTAACCTTATTAGGACGACGAGTGTTAGCCAACCCGTCATTACAGCGCAGTAATAATCGCGTCGTACAATGAATCCTTAAGCCACGACACTTTGTGATTCATATGTGAGTGGGTTTTCCATATTAACGAGATATCAAAGTCTGCCACAGGCACCGGAGGTGCGACGGCGGTTAACGCGCTTTGCATCAGGCTTATCTCCGCCATTTTCTTTGGCACGATGGCAAACATTTCTCTTCCATGAACCAATCGGCCTATCGTCAAAAAGTTTCGTGATACGGCGTTGACGGTGCGAGATTCACCGACCGCATCGAGATGTTTATCTACTGGGGAGTGAAAGTCGCCAGTAGGACTTACAAGGCAATGAGGTTTGGAAACAAATGTGGCGATATCTAATGTCTTCACCTGACAGACCGAAGCATCATAAATACAAACATGCTTTTCGGTATACAATTTTTGCGAGGAAAATGAGTCTTCGAGATCGGGAATACTGCCAATCATAATATCGAGACGTTGTTGCTCGCAGACCTTGGTGTAGTTATCTCGATTCACATTAATAAAGCGAAGTTTCGCTTTCGGGGCTTGAGACATGACGGCATCATAAATAATCGGAGCAAAAATAAATTCAGCGTAATCGGTGAGTCCTATTTTACACACCCCATCGTACTCGGACGGTTGAAAATCACGCTTAGGCATCACTTTAAATTCAAACAAATTCAATATCTGCTCGACAACCGGAAACAGTTCATAAGCGCGCTCAGTTGGAAGCATTTGATGCCCTTTCCTCTCAAATAACGGGTCATCACATAACACCCGTAATTTCGCTAAACTATGACTCATCGCAGACTGGCTGACATAACTTTGCGCTGCCGCTTCAGACACGCTCTGTGTTTGATAAAGGTGATAAAACACGACCAACAAATTGAGATCAATGCGTCTCCAGTCCACCTCCCCCAATCCTATTTCACTCATAGTACAAACCAAATTTATTAATTTGAGTCATTATAATGCTGACAGTACTATTTGTGCCAATGAAACTCCCATCTAAAGGTTCCGAAGTGACAGCACTATCAAAAGACTCTGCGCCGAATGAGTCATTATTTTCCATTTTCAAACTCTTTTTTGCGCTAGGTTGGGTCAGCTTTGGCGGACCAGCGGCTCATATTGGGTACTTCAGACAAACTTTTGTTGAAAAAATGCAATGGTTGTCCGATGAAGAATACGCGCAAATGGTGGCGCTCAGTCAATTTCTTCCCGGTCCTGGTTCAAGCCAAGTTGGCTTTGCCGTGGGTTACCAACGGGCAGGGTTAGGTGGCGGAATCATGGCATTTCTCGGCTTCACCCTTCCTTCGATTATTTTAATGATCGCGCTGGCTTTACTGAGCAGTCAGTTAACCGAGTCGAGTTACTTTCAAAGCCTGGTACACGGTCTAAAACTGCTCGCAGTCGTTGTGGTCGCCGATGCGGCTTGGGGAATGTATAAAAACTTCTGCCAACAAAAGCTCACGGTCGCACTCTGTATTTCAACAGCCGTTGCACTGTTGCTGTTCCAGAGTGTTATAACGCAAATTGTAATTTTGCTGGCTGCAGCGTTAATTGGGGTGCGCTACTTAGCAAATCCGGACTTACGCCCAACGCAATCATCGATAAAACTGTCTTACTTCCCAATAGGCCTCTTCTTCGCCTTATTGTTTGGTCTACCTCTGATAACTTGGTTGTCGCCGTCATTGCAGTTATTTTCAGATTTCTTCCAAGCAGGCAGTTTAGTGTTTGGTGGGGGGCATGTCGTCTTACCGTTGCTACAAAATATTGTCGGCGACCAAATTACTCAAGATGTGTTTCTTACTGGTTATGCGGCAGCGCAAGCCGTTCCAGGTCCTATGTTTACCTTTGCTACTTACATCGGCTATGCCTTATTGCCAAATGCACCTATATGGGGCGCGATTATCGCGACTCTAGGCGTATTTATACCGGGTTTCTTACTATTAGTTGGCGTATTAAAGCACTGGCAGCAATTAGCAAAAGTCCCTGCCATTTCAGGTGCGCTCAACGGTGTCAATGCCGCGGTTGTCGGCTTACTGATTGCCGCCCTGTATCAACCGGTATTTATCAGTGCTGTCATCGAACCTATTGATTTTGCTTGGGTGTTGGCGGGAGGCTTACTTCTAAAGCAGTTCAAACTGCCTATCGTATGGATGGTGGCTTTTTTCGCTATTGCTGGGCTTATTACCCCTTTTGTCCAAAACTTAATATAAATCAATAATTGATGCAGTTTTAATCAATTTTACTCGTCACACTTATCGGCAAGCCTTACACTCTTTTAAGGGGTTAGGTTTGCCGAATGCTCATGCCTTTCCACACTCTCTTCAAATCTATCCCTTCAACTTAACTGGTTCACTTTACTTCGCTCACTTAAATACAATAGCGTTGATTTGACAACTGTCCATTCCAGACACCGACGCTAGCGAAACAGCCATTAACGTTGCTCACGCATAGGAGGCTAGTATGAGAAAGGAATATTTGGACAATGATAGGCGCTCCCATTCGCGTAGCTACTCTATCGGTCAAGAGCTAAAAACCACCCATCACGCGTTGCGTCAAGAGATACCAGAGCTCGCTAGAGTATCCATCGCGCTCTTTGACCCTGCTTATTCGGAGTTGAGAACGTTCGTGCATAGCACAATAGAAGGCTCACCATTAGTGCGTTATCGCGCTCCTATTTCACCATCAACTTCATTGGGTAGATTAGTTTGTCAGCAAAAGAGTCGGGTGGTGAATGACATTGCTTCTAACATTACCGCGAACTCCCCCATTCCACATGGCTACTTGAACAAGGCTATGCCGCATCACTCACACTGCCCATCTTGGACCAAAATCAATTTACTGGTTTACTGTTCTTCGACGTCAACAAACCGCAATTTTTTGACGCTTTAACCGTCGATGAACTCACCCTACGAACGCAAGAAATCACGGCTTTAGTCAATGAGCAAAGTACCTTAATACAAGCAGCTGAAGAAATGGCGCACTCGGTTCGCACTACATCGCTCGTTGGAGAGCGTGACAATATTGAGCATGCCTATCGCGTTGGGCAATATGCCCACATCATCGCGGATCATATCGCGCCTCTCTACCAACTTGACGATGAAACCATCGATCATATTGTCCGATTTGCCTGCCTACACGATATTGGCAAGTATTCAACGTTAAGCTCCAAACAGTGCTCACTTTGGTTACAGGATTGGGATAACGCCACCTTAATCGCAGGTAGAGTGCAGCAAGGCGTCAACTTGATCAATCAACTCGCGCGTCAAGTGAGTGAACGACAATATGCTTGCACCCACTTACTCAGCGATATCATTCGTTACCACCATGAATACTTAAATGGGACCGGTTATCCATTTGGTCTTAAACACGCACAGATTCCGATTGCGGCGCGCATTGTGACCGTCGCCAATATTTTCGATGCGTTAACGAGCCACCGCCATTACAGTGAATCGTGGTCATTGACTCACGCACTGCTAGAGCTCGAAAAAATGGTGGCACAAGGGCAGCTCGATGGTAATTGTGTTCACCCATTGCGCTGTCATCAGAACAAAGTTAAAAACATTATGCTGACCAATGGTCACTTTGCTAGCTAAGACATAAACCGCTCACTCTTTATCGGGTGAGCTCACACAAAAGCTGAGTATTTACTCCAATTCTGTGCTCAGGGACACGAATTATCACAACTCGACACTTGCAGTAGTCGCACCATGAGGCTAATATTGTATTTGTTAACATTAACTTAACAATAAAATAACTATAAATTATCGTTCTACACGAAAACGGAGTTCAAGAATGATACTGCCTAACGAAAGCGCACACTCCAGCTGTACACTACCACCGCCCAATGAAATGATCCTAAAATGGGCACAAGAACGACCTAATGAGGTCTACCTTAAGCAAATCATTAATCGTGAATTTGTTGAATTTACCTACGCAGAAGTGGCGGATAAAGCACTACGACTTGTCTCGTCGCTTCGTGCACTCGGCATTCAGCCGGGCGACAAAGTGGCACTCATCTCTAAGAACTGTGCAGAGTGGTTTATCTGCGATCTTGCACTCATGCTTGGAGACTATGTCAGCGTCCCTGTTTTTCCGACTGCCGGGGCAGATACGATTGAATACTGTATCACGCACAGTGAAAGTAAAGCGTTGATCGCCGGTAAACTAGACGACGACGCCGCTACTGCTCAGGTTATCGCTCAATTACCTGATGTTGTCAGTATCGCTCTACCTTACGACAGTGCGCCTGCGTGCCAGTACACGTTTACCGACCTTATCGCTAAGCACGAGCCAAGTACTGAGCGCCCCGTCCATCATGACGATAAGCTCATGTCTCTCGTCTATACCTCGGGGACTTCAGGATTACCAAAAGGCGCCATGCTCACTTTTGGTGCTTTTAGTTGGTCGGTGCAAATGCTCATTGACCATATTGGCATAGAGGCGAATGACCGCTTGTTTTCTTACCTGCCGTTGGCACACATCACTGAGCGTGTGTATATTTTTGGATCATCTATCCAAGGCGGCGTAATGACAGCATTCCCAGAATCGCTCGATACCTTCATTGAAGACGTCAAAATGCAGCGGCCTACGTTGTTTATTTCTGTTCCTCGTTTATGGACCCTATTCCAACAGCGTATCCAAGATAAACTGCCGCAGAAGAAGTTAAATTTCTTACTGAAAATACCGTTTGTAAACTCGCTAATTAAGAAAAAATTAATCGACGGACTAGGACTGGATCAAGCCAGAGTTCTAGGCTGTGGTTCTGCACCGATTTCTCCTGCGCTATTGGAGTGGTATCACAAAGTCGGACTTAATATTACCGAAGCATGGGGCATGACTGAAACCTTTGCCTACAGTACGATCAACCACCCGTTTAAAGCGGATAAGATCGGAACCGTTGGCAATGCAGGTCCGGGAATAGAGCTAAAAATCGCGGCCGATGATGAAATTATGGTTCGAAGTAAGGGCTTATTCTCTGGGTACTACAAAAATGACATTGCAACACAAGAGTGTTTTGATAGCGAAGGATGGCTACATACTGGCGACGTAGGAGCCATTGATACCGAAGGCTACCTCAGCATCCAAGGACGTAAAAAGGATAACTTCAAAACAGCCAAAGGCAAGTTTGTTGCTCCTGTCCCCATAGAGAAAAAGCTTTTCGAATATAGCCGCGTAGAAATGATGTGCTTGATTGGCTTAGGGCTACCCGGTCCCATTTTATTAGTGGTGCCACATGATTTCCCTAACTTCGACAAAAAACGCTATGCACGTACTGCTGAGCGCGTTGTTAAGCGAATGAACAAAGAACTCGAGTCACACGAACAGATAAAAGGCGTGTTGATGATCAAAGACCCGTGGAGTATCGAAAACGGTATTTTGACGCCAACCTTAAAGATTAAGCGCCACCTACTTGAGCAGAAGTACCACGAGACGGGTCATAACTGGCCGAAAGACCAATTGGTCGTCTGGGAAGAGTAAAGGTTTACTCTTCACATCTTCCCCTTGAAAAGAGGCGCTCACCGCGCCTCTTTTTCGCCATCCAGCTTATCATTGCCAAAATAATCTTCGAGATTCTACTTCAGCCTCATTCTGAGTTAGGCCAATATCCCTTAACATATGATCCGACATTCCGTGAAGAGAACGTCTTGTGACGTAGTTTCGATGCCACACTGTCAGTATGAGTAAGAATTTCTTACTCAACATCGCCAGTTGACTGTGCATACCATCATCAATTTGTATACCTTCTAGTGCATTTAGGTTTTTCATCGCATATTCCCTCTCGCTTTTGGTTAATATTCGTGCAAATATTAACCAGTGACAAACGATGATAACTTCCATTGAGTTAAGGAAAACTTAAGTGAAAGAGCGACTTCCTCCCTTACAAGGGCTGTACTACTTTTATATGGCAGTAGAGAAAGGCAGCTTTAAAGATGCGGCTAAAGCGCTATTCGTTTCAGCGGCCGCAGTCAGTCAACAAATCCGTCTACTGGAACAAATCCTAGGGACACCGTTGTTTCATCGCGAACATAGGAAGGTCCGATTAACACTGGAAGGCGAGTTGTTATTTAGCCATACGCAGAAAGGGATGATGCATCTTCAGCAAGGTGTTCGACTGATTAATCAAGATCCCAATCCTAATCGGTTATCCATCTCAACACTGCCCTCTTTCGCCCAGCATTGGCTCGTACCTAGGTTACAAGGCTTTCGGGAAGTGCATCCCAACATGGCGATCTTGTTAGAGCCTACTAATCAACTGGTTAAATTTGAAGATTCATCCGTTGATATCAGTATTCGCTATGGAGAAGGGAGCTACCCCAACATTCGCAGTGAGCATTTAATGGACGATATTATTTATCCGGTTTGTCACCCTATCTACCAAGAAAAGCACGGTATCTACACCGTCGATGACTTATCTCACGCAAACCTCATCGAGGATACATGGCCGGATATGGATTGGAATCTGTGGTTAAATCGGATTGGCGGAAAGTTAGGAAAACCAACGTTACAATATAACGGCTCTCATTTTGTCTTAGAAGGGGCATTAGCGGTACAAGGTGTCGCGCTAATTAAACACAGCTTAGCGTATCGATATATTCAGGAAGGCACCTTAGTTCGCATAGGTGATCGAGCGCTCAGACCGAAATTCTCTTATTACTTATGTGCACCAGACAGTTACTTTAACCGTAAAAAAATCGCCCTGTTTAGTGACTGGATTCGCGAACAAGTGCGTGAGTTTCAATCTCACTCTAATGACGATCTAGAGATAATAGAAACCGACTATACCCTTATATGGAACCAAATAAAGTGAAGGGAAGTTTCTTGTGAATCAATAACAAAAAACCCGCCATAAGGCGGGTTTTTTAAAGATTAATCAAACAATTACTTGTTTGCTTTCTCTTCTTTAACTTTAGCAATAACTTCTTCTGCAACGTTCATTGGACACGGTGCATAGTGAGCGAATTCCATAGAGAATTGGCCACGACCAGAAGTGATTGTACGTAGGTGACCGATGTAGCCGAACATCTCAGAAAGAGGTACGTCAGCTTTAATACGAACACCAGTAGCGCCAGCTTGTTGGTCTTTGATCATACCACGACGACGGTTAAGGTCACCGATAACGTCACCTACGTGATCGTCTGGAGTGAACACGTCAACGTTCATGATAGGCTCAAGAAGTTGTGCGCCTGCTTTAGGCATAGACTGACGGAATGCGCCTTTCGCTGCGATTTCAAATGCGATTGCAGATGAGTCAACTGCGTGGAAGCCACCGTCGAATAGCTCAACTTCAACGTCTAGCGTTGGGAAGCCAGCAAGAACACCGTTGTCCATCATTCCAGCAAAGCCTTTTTCAACTGCAGGCCAGAATTCTTTAGGAACGTTACCACCAACAACTGTTGATTTGAACGTGAAACCAGAACCAGCTTCGCCAGGCTTGATACGGTAATCGATCTTACCGAATTGACCAGAACCACCAGACTGTTTCTTGTGCGTGTAGCTATCTTCAATTGCTTGAGTGATAGTTTCACGGTAAGCAACTTGAGGAGCACCAACAGTTAGGTCAACACCGTAAGTACGCTTAAGGATGTCAACTTTAATGTCTAGGTGAAGCTCACCCATACCTTTAAGGATGGTTTCGCCAGTTTCTTCGTCAGTTTCAACTTGGAAAGATGGATCTTCTGCAACCATTTTACCGATCGCGATACCCATTTTCTCAGAACCGCCTTTATCTTTTGGAGATACAGCGATTGAGATTACTGGTGTTGGGAAGATCATTGGCTCAAGCGTACACTCGTGCTTAGGATCACATAGAGTGTGACCAGTTTGAACGTTCTTCATACCAACTACAGCGATAATGTCACCCGCTTGAGCTGAAGTAAGTTCGTTACGCTCATCTGCTTGCATCTCAACCATACGGCCGATACGCTCTGTTTTACCAGTTGCAGCGTTAAGGATAGTGTCACCCTTGTTCAGTTTACCTGAGTAAATACGGATAAACGTTAGAGCACCGAAACGGTCGTCCATGATTTTGAACGCTAGCGCACGTAGTGGCTCATCAGCAGATACTGTCGCAACTTCACCAGTTGGTTCGCCAGTTTCTTTGTCTGTTAGTGGTTGAGGATCTACTTCTGTTGGAGCAGGTAGGTAATCAACTACAGCATCAAGAACGATCTGAACACCCTTGTTCTTAAATGCAGAACCACAGAATGTTGGGAAGAACGCTAGGTCACGAGTACCTTTACGGATACAACGCTTGATGTCTTCGATTGAAGGCTCTTCACCTTCCATGTACGCTTCCATTAGGTCGTCGTCTTGCTCTACAGCAGTCTCGATCAACTCTTCACGGTACGCTTCAACGTCATCAACCATGTCCGCAGGAACATCTAGGATTTCGTAGTTTTCTGGAAGACCTGTGTCATCCCAAACGTATGCTTTACGGCTTAGAAGGTCTACAACACCAACGAAGTCATCTTCGCGGCCGATAGGTAGAACCATAACTAGTGGGTTAGCACCTAGAACGTTTTTAACTTGGTCAACAACGTTAAAGAAGTCAGCACCCATACGGTCTAGTTTGTTAACGAAGATCAGACGAGATACTTCTGATTCGTTCGCGTAACGCCAGTTAGTTTCTGATTGAGGCTCAACACCACCAGAACCACAGAATACACCGATACCGCCATCAAGTACTTTAAGTGAACGATATACTTCAACTGTAAAGTCAACGTGTCCAGGAGTATCGATAACGTTCAAACGGTGATCGTTCCAAAAACAGCTAACTGCCGCTGACTGGATAGTAATTCCGCGCTCAGCTTCCTGTTCCATGAAGTCGGTAGTTGATTCACCATCATGAACTTCACCAGTCTTATGGATTTGGCCAGTCAGTTTAAGAATACGCTCAGTTGTAGTGGTTTTACCCGCATCAACGTGCGCGAAAATACCAATATTTCTGTATTTTGATAAATCAGTCATCGTTTTACTCTGTTAATAGGATATAAAATGCGCGCAGAGTATATCACAATCTGTCAAGACGGATACCATTGCGTGCACTTGCATTAAAAAAAGTTATACCCTTAAGCATCGACTATGACGCAACTCCATCTAAATTAAGATGAAAGCCTGCCCCAGTAAGCCTATTACTACAGAGTACCTTACGTAAGTTCGCAGTTAATTTTAGCTGCTCTTTGTGATTTTTCGATGTCGTTTCTAAAAATCACAGACTTTGTGGGCGCTATTCTACCTAAAATTTCAGAAAAGCCACTATTAAAAGTGCATTTAACGCACCACTCGTCGTTTATTTCATACGAAGCTAAAGTTCATCAAAGGCCGATAGAGCTTCTGACAACTTTTTAACGCCATGAATTTGCATCCCTTCTATGCCACCTTTTGGCATATTGGCTGCTGGAACAATCGCGCGTTTAAAGCCGTGTTTAAACGCCTCCATTAAACGTTCTTGCCCACTTGGAACCGGGCGAATTTCTCCCGCGAGCCCTACCTCACCAAACACCACCACGTCTTTTGGCAGCGGTCTGTCTTTAAAGCTGGACAACAGCGCCATGACTAGAGCTAAATCGGCGCTGGTTTCTGTGACCTTAACGCCACCCACAACATTAACAAAGACATCTTGGTCTGCCATTTGTAAACCGCCGTGTTTATGTAGTACCGCCAACAATAACGAGAGTCTATTTTGATCCAAACCAACGGAAACTCGTCTTGGGTTAGCAAGCTGGCTGTAATCCACCAAGGCTTGAATTTCAACCAGTAACGGGCGCGTACCTTCCCATACCACCATGACTGAACTGCCAGACGTTTCTTCTTCCCCACGTGATAAGAAAATCGCCGATGGATTACTGACTTCTTTTAGCCCTTGCTCTGTCATGGCAAACACACCCAGCTCATTTACTGCGCCAAAACGGTTTTTATGACTACGTAAGGTCCTAAAGCGACTATCCGTTCCGCCATCCAGTAAAACCGAGCAATCGATAATATGTTCAAGAACCTTAGGACCTGACTAAAATACCGTCTTTAGTAACGTGACCCACCATAAAGATCGCGACATTATTTTGCTTGGCATAACGCGTTAACGCGGTGGCTGATTCACGAACCTGCGCCACACTACCCGGTGAAGACTGAACATCTGATACGTGCATGACTTGAATCGAGTCAATCACCATCAACTTCGGCTGTTCTTTTTCTGCGACTTGGCAAATACGGTCAACATTGGTTTCAGAAAGCATCTTTAGATGATCTTTTGGCAAGCCAAGTCTGGAGGCACGCATGGCCACTTGTTGTAACGATTCTTCGCTTGTAACGTACAGCGTTGGCATTTGCGATGATAGGCGACACATTGCTTGTAATAGCAACGTCGACTTACCCGCCCCAGGGTTACCACCAATAAGAATGGCCGCACCTGGCACAATACCGCCACCAAGCACGCGGTCGAGCTCTTTAAAACTACTCGAAAATCGTGGTACTTCTTGCAGGTCAATTTCAGATAAGGTCTGAACACTGGCTTCCGCCGTTCCACCTGCGTAACCTGCTAGGCGCTCGTTACGTGCCACTTGAGGCGATGCAGCTAGGCGAACTTCAGAAATGGTATTCCACGCTCCACATGCATTACATTGCCCTTGCCAACGAGGAAAGTCTGCGCCGCAATCATTACACACGTAAGCTCTTTTCGCTTTTGCCATACTTATTCACTACCTCATTGACAGAAAAAAACAATAATAATGCAATCGCTTGCACTTACCGCCCCGTAAGGGCGTTGTTTTTTTGTTCTTTCCGTTATTATTTTCGTTCCGACAAGCAATAATTATTGCCAAGACGAGAGAATCCACGAAAAATATTCAATTAAAATGCTGTAAAATCATCAGCAGATATCGCTAAGGATTGCGGTACACTAGCCGATAAAATTTATTGCGCTGTTATATCGATGATGGCATCGCCATCAAACAGGGACACTTTAACAAAACTCATGCAGCAATCAGAAATACTTTCTCTCGCAGAACGCCTAATACCTATTTATCACGCCGAAGATTTTGACTTTGTTCTCAAACAAATCACTGAAGGCGAGACGCCATCAGCGAAACTGCTCGTTAAAATGGAGCTCAATAGACTCATGGCGCCTTGCCATAAGCGTATTGACCTTCGTGGGCGCGTCTCTTCACATTGCCATGAATATCAATTTGATGGGCTCACTCACTGGCTCGATGACAGAGCGTTTAATCTGTACCATAAACTGACTCGTAAGTTTGGTGGTTACACTGAAGGTGTATGGGAAGCCCTCGTTAACAAGCAAACCATTAGTACTATTGGCAGCGAACAAAAATTAAAGCACGAAGGTGAGCTGACCGATCCAGACAGCCCTTACGCGGCCGAAGCGATTAATTTAGGGTACGATCTGAAACGCAAAGAGAACCGCCTTAGACTTGAGTCTCAAGTCTCTATTGAGCTCGAAAATGGTGAACAGGTACATGGCCTAAGCGTTGATCTATCAAACTCGGGCGCCAAATTTAAAGTACCGGGTACTTTTGATTATGATCTTGGGCAAATAATAAAGGTCCGCTTTGAGGAGCTAGCCAAAGGAAGCAATGTCAAAGACATCGACTTACCAATTGAATACCGTGTTCTTGGTGTTGATGGCATTCACGGCGTCTCTCCAGTGAAGTACCTGCGCACTTTAAGGCTAACACGTACCAATGCCGTTGAGCAGGTCGTGGAAAAAACGTTAAATACCGAATCCAAAAAAATTCGTCATGATAATCAAGACCGAATTACTCGTGCCCGCACGCGAGGCTACGAGCACACTTACCTAAAACATGCTTGTAATCTGCCGCTATTTTTCAGCGGTAATGAGCTAAAAGTCTCTCTGCTTACCGAGAATAACAAGGATATATGGAATTATTGGCACGATGAGCGCCACCAGCAAGCTCTAGGCTCGTTGTTCTCACCTGAGCGAATGGAGCTTCTGATCAAAACAGGGATCAAAGGCTGTAGCAACGTTCTCTATACCTTTACCCATGATCACAATGGTATGACGTTGTTTTATTCCATGATGATGCCTGAAGCAAATCGAGAAGAACGGCAACTTTTCTGGCATGTCGGTGCCAAGCGAGCGAGCTGGAAAGCATTCCGTCTCTCTGTTTTTGAGTTATCAGAAACCGATGTCACGTCCATATCTAAACACTACAGTGCTTTGGTTGCTAAACCAGAGAAACTCACCCATTTCGGCATTTTGCAGGAAATCAGCGACCAAACGTCGGCAAGTGATTATTTATTTACTGAAAAGCCGCGCATTGCGGCGAGCGGTTTGAACCGCTTCAGACACCCACGAAAAATCATCGGTCAACCGCGTGGTCTTTATTTTGATGCTGAGTCGAGACGAAAAGAACCACGATACGAGTTTCGTACGCCCGTCGCTATTGTTAACGAAAATAACGAAAGCGTTGAAGGCGTCACTCTCGACATTTCAAAACGTGGCGCCAGTATTCAGCTTCGCAGTGCTGCTGCACTTAGCTCAGGAATGAGGGTTTCCGTCGCATTTAAAGAATTACAGCTGTACAACAAAAACCTCCCTCTTAATCATGTTCCCTACCATGTTGTACGCATGTCTGAGGATAAAAAAACGGCATTTCTTGCCATTGCTGAGTCTGGTAAAACCATCAAGATCATCGCATTTTTCAATGGTATGATTGAAAATAATCGCGACAAGCTTCTTATCAAAACTGAAATTCTACCAAGCCCGGACCTGCTTGAGTCGTTACATAATGTACTACTTGGAAAAATGGTCAGTACGCCAATCTACATCGACAAACGAGGCACCTCGGTTAAGAGTCGAGTTGTCGGTGTCAATTTCCCACTACCTGGTTACCTGCAATTTTTCGAGCGCATTGGTCATCAGCAAAAATTAGCACTAGAGCCAATTTTTAAAGGACGCAGCAATAGTATGATTGCCGAGCCAATGAAACGCAGACCGGGTTCTAAAATCGTTTACCATGAATTGTATATTGGTGTGCTGAAACTCGGTGACCGAATTCAATCGATACACACACGACTTCGTGAAGACTTTGACTCAACACAAAAGCGGATAAGGTTCATTAAAGACGCCTTAACAATGGGTGAACTGTACATACTGAGAGTATCTTCAGGCCCTGTATTCGATGCACTGACTACCCTGATGAAAAAAGACATCAACGAACTATTAACCCTTAGCCTGAGTCATGCGAGAAATTTGGAAAATGAAATGACAGCAATCTGTGGCTACTGTGAGGTTATTGACATTACTGAAGAAGTGCTCATTCGCTTGGAGCTCAATAGCTGATCAAGCCACCTTGCCTCCAATCTTGCTCGACACAAAAAAAGGGGGATTGCAAACTAGCAATCCCCCTTTTTTCAAAGGTATTAACACCTTATACGTCACACCTGCAAGCTCTATTAATAAATCAAATTACCTAATGAGTATTACCAATTCACTCTTTTTTGCTTAGCAAGTAGCCCTGATAATATACATACCACGCCACCGAGTCCGGCAAACTTAATTGCCACCTGCGCTTTTTCTTCGACTTTTGGTTTTGCATGATAGGCAATGCCCAAACCAGCCGCGTGCATCATCACTAAATCATTAGCACCATCACCCACAGCAATCGTGTTGTGCGGTTCAATATCATACTCTTCGGCCAGAGATTGCAATATATCCGCTTTCTTTTCTGCATCAACTACTTCACCAATTACGGCGCCAGTCAGTTTACCATCAACAATTTCTAGGGTATTAGATTGAGCATAATCGAGAGACAATTCTTGTTTTAAGTAGTCCGAGAAGTAGGTAAAACCACCGGATGCAATCGCTGTTTT
Source organism: Vibrio sp. GJ43-1 (assembly GCF_055808835.1). Classification (NCBI taxonomy): domain Bacteria; kingdom Pseudomonadati; phylum Pseudomonadota; class Gammaproteobacteria; order Vibrionales; family Vibrionaceae; genus Vibrio; species Vibrio sp. GJ43-1. Next base: position 3,076,293 of record NZ_CM147884.1, read on the forward strand.
CCAGCCACGAGATTGCAGTGTTTTAATCATCTCTCTTAGCTCTGGCATCATGGGTAACTCGGCACGAACGGCGCTGAGTATTGACTCATCGGCACCTTTCAGCGTCCCTACTCGTTGACGTAAACTTTGTTCAAAATCCAGCTCGCCTTGCATCGCACGTTCTGTCACTTCCGCCACTTGCTTGCCAACACCGTAGCTAACTTAGCGATCTCATCAATGCATTCAATCTGAATCGCGGTTGAGTCCATATCAAGGACGATTACGCCCGGTTTATTGAGGTCTGGCACGTCACACAAGGCCGAACAATCGACCTGCAATTCTGCCAATATTTTCTGATGCTCAGACGTTAACGTTCCGGCCATTAACGCCACTTCATACGGACCTACTTGCCAAGCCTCAAGAATACGACTCGATTGCCCGACATAAAAATCCATGTCATTAAACATACTGACAGAAAGGTAAGGAGCATACACTATCCAAGAGGCTTTGCTCTTTTCTAGCTGATGTGAAAGTAGGGTTTCCGGAAAGCGCTCCTTTAAGGGAATACGCTTTGAAATCACTAAAGGCTTTACCGCGTCCATGTCTTGTCCTTCATAAGAAAATTACTACGACGGTAACCTATTGCAATTTACTTGTGCAAGTCTCAATATAAACCAATCAGTAATTTCTTAGACCTTTTGTAAGATTATGGACGGTTCACTGTTTTCATTTCGCAACTTTTTACGCATTGTCGCTCTAGGACTCATTGGTGCGATGGTATTTTTTATCGCTACGAATAGCTTTGTTATCAGTAAAGGTAACGAAAGAATTCAAAGTAATCAGCTAGAAGTGCTAAGTAAAATATTAATCTCCCAAGCCTCCCTATCTGCTCGACAGATGCTGATCGATCAAGACCAAGAGCGCCTAGGGGCGTTGACCAACCAGTTAGCAACTGAAAGACTGGTGCTGGACGCAACAGTGTACAACGCTGAAGGGGTGAAAGTAGCCGCCAGTACCGATGCCAAATCAGCCAGAGAGGTGCTTGGACTCGATACACCACTCGCGACGGCCAGTATAGGGCGTCAGCAACTGATAGAGCCGATCATAAATGACAATAGCATTATCGGATTTGTACGTATTACGTTTGAGACCGGAAAAGTCACCGCGATCTCGGATCACCACTACCGAAAAAGTGATCGTTACATGTACATGATGATACTGATGAGCTTTATTTCCGGTGTGCTACTCCTTGTCATTCTGCGTCGCCCAGGAAAGAATAAGGGTGAGAACTTGCTGTTAAAACAGCCTTAAATAAACGCCATAAAAAAACCTCGCCAAAGCGAGGTTTTTTTATAACAAGTACCGATTACTCTTCGTCGCCCAGTAGCACTGAGTCCAACGCAATCTCCATCATTTCATTGAACGTTGTCGCGCGTTCATCTGATGTGGTTTGTTCACCGGCTTTGATATGATCCGAAACCGTACAGATCGCTAATGCTTTAGCGCCATACTCTGCCGCAACGCCGTAAATACCTGCTGCTTCCATTTCAACACCAACAATACCGTACTTATCCATTACATCAAACATGTCTGGATCGGGGGTATAAAACAGTTCAGCAGAAAATAAGTTGCCTACTTTCACGTTGATGCCACGTGCTTTGGCCGCTTCTTCTGCATTTCTCACCATTTTGTAGTCCGCAATCGCCGCAAAATCATGGTTTTTAAAACGAATGCGGTTCACTTTCGAATCCGTACATGCGCCCATGCCAATCACGACATCACGAACTTTAATGTCTTCGTTTACAGCACCACAACTGCCTACACGAATAATCTTCTTAACACCGAAGTCTTTAATCAGTTCCGTTACATAAATAGAGCATGATGGGATACCCATACCATGTCCCATTACAGAGATGCGGCGACCTTTGTAAGTCCCTGTGTAACCGTACATACTGCGTACGTCACACACCTGTACCGCGTCATCCAAAAACGTGTCTGCGATGTACTTTGCGCGGAGAGGGTCACCCGGCATTAATACAACATCAGCAAAATCACCCATTTCCGCATTAATGTGAGGAGTGGCCATTATGTTTTCCTTTTCGGTAAAGAACGGTTCTAACCCCCAAGGGTTTTGAGGAACCTCGGTTAATTTACAACCTAAAACCGTTAAATTTATTAAATAATTAAAACGCTTCGACGTTTATATTCTAGGAACTAGGAACTAGGAACTAGGAACTAGGAACTAGGAACTAGGAACTAGGAACTAAATCCTAGCCCCTAAAAGCTGTTCTACAAAAAGCTCTTTCCGTAATCCATTGGAGACGTACCAAAGTAGCTAGCAAGACTCTGACCAATATCAGCAAAGCTGTCACGAAGCCCTAAAGAGCCGACTGGTATATTGTGTCCATAAACAATGACAGGGATGTGCTCACGCGTGTGATCAGTGCCTGGCCATGTAGGATCACAACCGTGGTCCGCAGTTAGAATCAATACATCGTCTTCTTCCATTAACTCAATCACTTCATGGATACGAGAATCAAAATACTCTAACGCCGCCGCATAACCTACTACGTCACGACGGTGACCATACGCCGAGTCAAAATCGACAAAGTTCGTGAAAACAATCGTGTTATCGCCAGCTTCTTTAATTTGCTCTTTAGTGGCCTCAAACAACGCTGGGATGCCCGTCGCTTTCACTTTTTTGGTGATGCCACAGTTGGCGTAAATATCGGCAATCTTACCAATAGACACGACCTGACCCTGTTTCTCTTCCACTAACTTAGTCAGTACCGTTGGCGCTGGTGGTTCGACCGATAGATCTCGGCGGTTACCTGTACGCTCAAACTGACCTTTACCAGGACCAATAAATGGACGAGCGATAACACGGCCAATGTTGTAATCTTCTAGTTCTTCACGAGCGATCTGGCAAAGCTCTAGCAAGCGATCTAGTCCAAATGTTTCTTCATGACAAGCGATCTGGAATACCGAGTCAGCCGATGTGTAAAAGATAGGCTGTCCCGTTTTCATGTGCTCTTCACCAAGATCATCAAGAACTTGAGTCCCTGATGCGTGGCAGTTACCTAAGAAACTATCCAGACCTGCACGCTTAAGAATGCGATCGGTCAGCGCTTTCGGGAAGGCGTTCTCTTTATCAGTGAAATAGCCCCACTCAAACAATACAGGCACACCTACAATTTCCCAGTGACCCGACGGCGTGTCTTTACCTGATGAAAGCTCTGCAGCGTGCCCATAAGCACCAATGATTTCTACGTCATCATGCATACCCTGAGCGAGTGCACCTGTTGACTCTTTATGCGCCATGGCTAAGCCTAGCTTGGAAAGGTTTGGTAGTGTTAATTCACCGCTACGCTGGTCATTATCAGCAAGACCTTTCGCACAATGTTCAGCGATATGCCCCATCGTATCAGAGCCAACGTCACCAAACTTTTCAGCGTCGCCCGCAGCACCAATACCAAATGAATCTAATACTAAAATAAATGCTCGTTTCATAATTTCTCTCCCACCCTATGCCAAGTCTTCCGCACGAATATGACGGTACACACATGGGGTTTCTGTATAGGGTTGTTCACCGACCGTTACCGCCGCTTTTAGCGCGCTTGCCGCCTCATGCCATTGCGCTTCATTACGCGCATGGATAACTGCTAGCGGCTTTTCTAGGCTCGCCGTCTCACCAAGTCTAATAAATTGGTCAAAACCGACCGCGTAATCAATCTTGTCAGTCGCAACACGACGACCACCGCCCATTCCAACAACTGCCATACCAATAGCTCGAGTATCCATCGCCGATACTGTGCCTTCAATATCGGCATAAACTGGCTTAATAATGTCGGCCTTATCTAGGTACTTATCGTAGTTTTCCACGAAATCTACTGGGCCACCTAAACCTGACACCATTGTGCCAAAACACTGGGCCGCTTTTCCGTTGTTCAATACTTCATTTAGCATCGTGTCTGCTTGCTCTGTATCGCCTGCAAGTTTCGCCAACACGAGCATTTCACTACAAAGCGCCATCGTCACTTCGTACAGTCGTGGATTACGGTATTCGCCCGTTAAGAACTGTACCGCTTCACGTACTTCTACGGCATTACCAGCAGATGATGCCAGTACTTGGTTCATATCAGTAAGAATAGCAGTTGTCTTTGTACCTGCGCCGTTTGCAACCGCAACGATTGAATTCGCTAACTCTTCAGACGCCTCATAAGTGGGCATAAACGCCCCAGAACCTACTTTGACATCCATAACCAGCGACTCAAGACCAGCCGCCAATTTCTTAGATAGAATAGACGCGGTAATCAAAGAAATATTGTCAACGGTTGCGGTGATATCACGCGTGGCATAGACACGCTTATCAGCAGGTGCTAAATCACCCGTTTGCCCGATAATCGCAACGCCCGCGTCCTTAGTCACTTGACCAAAGACGTCGTTTGTCGGTGTAATATCATAGCCAGGAATAGACTCAAGTTTATCAAGTGTCCCCCCTGTATGACCTAAACCACGTCCAGAGATCATCGGAACGAAGCCACCGCAAGCCGCAATCATAGGGCCAAGCATTAAAGAGGTGACATCGCCGACACCGCTTGTCGAGTGTTTATCAACAATTGGGCCACCAAAGTTCATATGGCCCCAATCTATAACCATGCCAGAGTCACGCATTGCACACGTCAGCGCAATACGTTCTGGCATAGTCATTTCATTAAAAAAGATCGTCATGGCGAAAGCTGCAATTTGGCCTTCTGATACAGTGTCATTCGCAACACCTTGAATGAAGAAGTTAATTTCTTCCGCGCTCAGTACTTGGCCATCGCGTTTTTTACGAATAATTTCTTGTGGTAAATACATTAGTGCCTCCCCAGTCTAAGCTTGGGTTATAGGGTATAGAGGAAATGGTGGTGACAAGGGTTCGTCACCACCTAAAAGCGTTAGATTAGTATGCAGATGGATCTGCAGTTTCGTCTGTTACTTCTAATGTATTAAGGAGGTTGGTTAGCAGGCTTGATGCACCAAAACGGTAGTGCATGTTATCTGCCCAATCCGCGCCTAGGATATCGTCGGCCATTGCAAGGTATGCTGCTGCATCTTCTGCTGTGCGAACACCACCAGCAGGCTTAAAGCCAACCGTTTTTGCTACGCCCATATCACGAATCACTTCTAGCATCATGCGCGCATATTCTGGCGTTGCGTTAACCGATACTTTACCCGTTGAGGTTTTGATGAAGTCAGCACCTGCCTTGATACAGATTTCTGACGCTTTCTTGATGAGTGCTTCTTCTTTCAGCTCACCTAGTTTCGATGATCACTTTAAGAAGGATGTCACCACACGCTTCCTTACATTGCTTAACCAACTCGAAGCCTACTTCTTCGTTGCCAGTCATCAGTGCTCGGTAAGGGAAAACGACGTCCACTTCGTCTGCACCGTAAGCAACCGCCGCTTTTGTTTCAGCAACAGCGATAGCAATATCATCATTACCGTGTGGGAAGTTAGTCACAGTAGCAATACGAACATCCGGCGTACCTTGTTCACGAAGCGTTTTCTTCGCAATTGGTACAAAACGTGGATAAATACAAACTGCTGCTGTATTCCCCACTGACGTTTTCGCGTCATGACACAACGCGATCACTTTTGCATCCGTGTCATCTTCGTTAAGTGTGGTTAGATCCATCAGTTTAAGTGCACGTAAAGCTGCTGCTTTTAAATCGCTCATTTCTATCTCCGGTCAATATATTCAATTAATTATCTGACACGCGGTCAGCAATAAATGAACGGACTTGGTTCCTTGAAGACTCGGCGCTTCGCGCCAATCGCTTTCCTTGTCGCCGCACAGTACCAGTTCGTATTAGTCCAACCGATTGATTTAAGGTGGAGAACCAGTTCTGGGCTAAGTAGATAACCATCAAACATGGTTATCTACTGAGTAGCCTATACAGTATAGAACTCTTCCTCAAAACGGTAGTCACGAATAATACGCAAACGGTTTGTATCTCAAAAAAATCCGTCTCTTTTCCCTTCATGCCTTACATGGTAGGGATTTGGGGGTTTCTTGCCCCCCAAAAAACAAAAAAGCCCCGCAGCAATCTCTTGCTACGGGGCGATTTATTGTGGCGTCTATATACTAAATAACCTTCGGCTAACAGTTACATTGCCGCAAGGCTAAGACAGAAGCCAGCAATCGTTGCTGCCATCAAGTTAGATAGCGTACCAGCGATAACCGCTTTCACACCCATGCGAGCGATATCACCGCGACGCTTAGGCGCCAAGCTGCCTAGACCACCTAGTAGAATCGCGATAGAAGAAAGGTTCGCGAAACCACAAAGTGCAAATGAGATGATTGCTTTGGTCTTGTCAGAAAGAACGACAGGCGCAGCTTCAGTTAGGTAAGGTGCAAAGTTTGCAAACGCTACAAATTCGTTAGCAACGGTTTTCATACCGATGAACTCACCAGCAACAACCGCTTCTTCCCATGGCACACCAATAAGGAATGCAAGAGGAGCAAATACCCAACCAAGTAGCAATTCAAGGCGCAGTTCAGGCATACCGAACCAACCACCAACGCCACCAAGCATACCGTTCACAAGTGCGATAAGGCCGATGAATGCGATTAGCATTGCACCAACGTTAAGTGCTAGCTGAAGACCCGCTGACGCGCCGCCTGCTGCTGCATCGATAACGTTAGCTGGTTTGTCATCGCCTTCTGCTTCCATGTCATGAAGCTGATCGATTGGCTCGTCAGTTTCAGGTTTCATGATTTTAGCAAACAATAGACCACCAGGTGCTGCCATGAATGACGCTGCTACCAAGTACTCAATTGGCACGCCCATAGAAGCGTAACCCGCAAGAACACCACCAGCGATAGACGCTAGACCACCACACATTACTGCGAATAGTTCTGATTGAGTCATCTTTGGTACAAAAGGACGAACAACAAGAGGGGCTTCAGTTTGACCAACGAAAATGTTTGCTGCTGCAGACATCGATTCCGCACGAGATGTGCCTAGTGCTTTTTGTAAGCCACCACCAAGAATCTTGATTACCCATTGCATAATACCTAGGTAATACAATACAGAAACTAACGCAGAGAAGAAGATAAGTGTTGGTAATACACGGAATGCGAAGATGAAGCCACCGCCACCGAAGACCTCAAACATCTTGCCTGACACAAGACCACCGAATAGGAATGAAGAACCATCATTACCGTAATTGATGACGTTAGAGATAGCGTCTGATACACCGCGAAGTACTTCTTGTCCCCATGGAACGTAAAGAACGAATGCACCGAGTAAAAATTGGATAGCAAAAGCGCCACCCACCGTTCTGATATTAATAGCTTTGCGGTTATCTGATAATAATACTGCGATACCGATCAGTACTACCATTCCAACCAGGCTCATAAACAGGCTCATGGTTTATGACTTCCTTATATTTAATTATTTGGCGTGTAATAAAAATTGAAGCTCAAAAGCGGGGGCGATTATACAAACCCTCAGAAAAGAAAGTAGTACCCCCTTCACACTTTCGTCCTCAACACATAAGACGTACATGTCATTTTGCGACATAGATCACAAGTCAACTCTGTAACAAAACTTAATTTAACAATTACAGGTAACTTTAGTCACAAATAAAAAACAGCGATTTGCTATTATTTTGGAGTTGTGACGTAACCGTTTGCGCACTTTCACTTCGCAGCATGATAAGAGTTGATAGGGTCAACTTCAGCATTTCCGGCTTATTGATAGCGCCCTGATAACCACTTAATGGCATATCAGGTGCGTCAGTTTCGATTAATAAGTATTCAAGTGGAAGCTTCGAGATGGTGTCACGAGTCTTCTTAGCGCGTTCATAAGAAATGACGCCACCAACCCCTATATAGATGCCTAATTTTATATATTCCATCGCTTGCTGGTAGCTGCCACTAAAACCATGGATCACTCCACCATATATGGGTGCCGTTTTTCTTAGTAACGCCATCATGTCTTGGTGCGCTTTTCGACAATGCAAAATAACTGGGAGCTTGGCTTTATTCGCCAGTAATATATGCTCACGTAAGATCTGCTTTTGCTGCTGTTTCACGAGTTCAACATCACAGTCTTGACCTAAATGATAAAAATCTAATCCGCACTCGCCGATTGCAACACATTTATTAGGCAAGCCTCGCGCCTGGACGAACACCTGTTTTAATCGTTCAATACTGGCAGAAGACACGCCTGATAAAAATAAAGGATGGAAGCCAAGGGCATAGTAAATATCGGAATGTTGCTGTGCTAGCTGCGCGATGTCAGTCCAGTTTTCTTCATTGATTCCTGGGACGATTATGCCCTCTACCCCTGCGGCTCTCGCACCCTCTAGTACATCAGCAAGATCGGTTTTCGCCGCGATGAGGTCTAAGTGACAGTGAGTATCAATCATCGTTCGCGGGATCTTTTCTATACGGTGTGCAGCAACGTTTGTTTTCCGGTATAAGCCCCATAGACTGGCACCAGTCATCGTATTTTTTTAACCAAACACGCAGCCATTTACACATAAATAAAACTCTCTCTATAACGGAATAAACACACAGCAAAAAAGCGATAAACATACCAACGAGTAAATGTAATCGATTGCAAGTTAATCTACCAGACCCCTTGTTACGCAAAGGATAGCCAATAGTTAGAGTTTTATCACTAAGTTGTGATTCAACACTCATTGCTGTGATAGAAGCGGTTTTTTTTCAATCAAGCAAACGATAAAATGTTTCGTACTGTTTGTAAATTAAACAAAGCATGAGGCTGCGTTATTTACAAACGTTTAATTTCCAGCCTCTAACCACAGCGTTAGCCGGGTCTATTGATTCATCAATGGTACCCCCATTATCTGACACCACAAGGGAACTGAACGTGAAAAAAACTATTCTAAAACTCTCCGCACTTGCAGTGGCGGTCTCGTCTTTCAGCGTATTCGCAGCAAAACCAGCCGTTGTTTATGATACAGCAGGTAAATTCGACAAATCGTTTAATGAAGCCGTTTTTCAAAATGGTGTTAAACCTTTCAATGCCGACAAGGGCATTAAAGTACGTGAATTCGAACCTCAAAATGAAGCACAACGCGAACAAGGTCTACGCCGTCTTGCCAGCCGCGGGTTCACTCCCATCGTTGCGGTAGGTTTTAATATGGCTTCTGCTGTAGAGAAAGTCGCAACAGAGTTTCCTGACATTCAGTTTACTATCATCGATATGGTCGTCGACAAGCCAAACGTTCAATCTATCGTGTTCAAAGAGCATGAGGGTTCTTTCCTCGTGGGTGCACTGGCTGCTAAGGCCTCTAAAACGGCCAAAGTTGGTTTTGTAGGCGGAATGGACATTCCACTGATTCGTAAGTTTGAATGTGGTTATCGCCAAGGCGCACAATACGCTAACCCTAAAATCGAAACTTTCCAGAATATGACAGGTTCAACACTGCAGCTGCGTTTGCTGATCCAGCTAAAGGCTCCGAGCTTGCTAAATCTCAGTTCTCTAAAGGGGTTGATGTTATCTACGCCGCTGCAGGCGGAACTGGGATGGGGGTGTATCAGGCGGCAAAAGATGGCGGTAAATTTGCTATCGGTGTGGACTCAAACCAAAACCACTTACAACCTGGCACCATGTTAACGTCGATGGTGAAAAAGGTGGGCGTTGCCGCCTATAACTCATGGGATGAAGCTGAGAAAGGATCATGGGAAGCGGGCATCAAGGTACTCGGTCTTAAAGACGGGGCGGTTGAATGGGCATACGATGATAACAACAAAGATCTCATTACTGCGGAAATGAAAGCGTATCTCGATGAGCTACAAGCGCAAATTATTGCCGAGTGATATCAAAGTCCACGACTACATGTCAGACAATACCTGTAATTACTAAGTACCGCCAACAAGCTGCATTTACGGCTAGGCTTTCAGCCTAGCTCAAGCTCTACGCCACTGCCTAAAACACAGTGGCGTATCGCACACCCTACACCCCATGATCATCTTCAATAACGACAACCCATAAACTTAGAAGCAATCTATAAACTTAGAAGCAACCAATAAAATAAAAACGACATTTAAGTAATTAGCAGGGAATCATTAGCGAGCAATTCACATCGCTAATTCAATATAAGGCAGTATCTCGTGACACAAGGACAACCTATTGCCATAGAACTCAAAGACATCAATAAACGTTTTGGCGCCGTTCATGCCAATCGTGACATTGATCTTCGAGTTCCCAAGGGCACTATTCACGGTATTATCGGTGAAAACGGCGCTAAGCAAATCGACGTTAATGAGCATTATTTACGGCTTTTATCATGCCGATGAAGGTGCGATGTGGGTTAATGGCCAGCCATATAAGCCCGCCAATTCACAAGAAGCGATCCAATCAGGGATTGGTATGGTGCATCAACACTTTATGTTGGTCGAGACCTTCTCTGTTCTCGAGAATATTGTGCTCGGCGCTGAAGATGGTTGGAAGCTAGAAGAAAGCCTAGGAAAGGCCCGTAAAAAACTCAAAGCACTGGCGAAAGACTACGGTCTTGATGTCCCAATTGATGCTATCGTTGGCGAATTGCCTGTCGGTCTTCAGCAACGAGTCGAAATTCTCAAAGCCCTATATCGTGGCGCTAAAATACTCATCCTTGATGAACCCACTGGGGTATTAACGCCGCAAGAAGCGGATCATCTATTTCGCATTCTAGACAAACTGAGAGCACAAGGTACAACCATCATGATCATCACGCATAAACTGCGTGAAGTGCTCGCAATTACCGATAACATCTCAGTGATGCGACAAGGTACGATGGTGGAGCACGTCACCACGGCAAATACCAATAAAGAACAATTAGCCGAATTTATGGTCGGTCGTAAAGTTCGCCTCAAAGTCGACAAACACTCCTCAAAGCCGAAAAAACAGCTGATTACTGTCGATAACCTGCAATATTTTGATGACGCCAATGTAGAGCGGGTGAAACGCGTCAGCTTTGGCGTTAGGCAAGGTGAAGTAGTCGGTATTGCTGGGGTGTCTGGAAATGGTCAGTCTGAAATTCTTGCTCTCTTATCTGGTATTTTGCAACCTCATTCGGGGTCCATACACATTAACAACAGCACCATTGATAAGCTGAACCCACTCAACCCTCAGGAAGTACGGGCGATTGGCGTCGGGCATATTCCTGAAGATCGTCACAAGCAAGGGCTCATCAACAAATTTGAAGCCCAAGAGGCTTATATCCTCGGCTATCACCACCTTCCCCAATACAACAAAGGATTGCTGCAGGATAAGCAAGCGATTAAAGCACACTGTCAAACCAGTATGGACAAATGGGACGTTCGCCCAAACGACACGACACTGAAAACCGCCAACTTCTCTGGTGGTAACCAACAAAAACTCGTGATTGCTCGTGAGATGGAACAAAATCCAGATGTTCTGCTCGTTGGGCAGCCTACACGTGGGGTCGATATTGGCGCAATCGAATACATCCACCAGCAAATTATCGCGGCTCGAGATGAAGATAAAGCCGTACTTTTAGTCTCGGTTGAACTGGATGAAATCCTTAGCCTCGCCGATCGAATTTTGGTGGTCTTTGATGGCGCGATTGTCGGCGAAGTCTCCATTGATGATGCCGATGAACAAACACTAGGGTTAATGATGGCCAATATTATGCCGGAACACTTACAGCAAAAAGCAGTGGCTTCCGGCCAAGGACAACAAGGAGAGACGTCATGAGCCAAGCCAAAGTACCCGCTTGGGTAACCATGGCACTATTGCCCGCCATCAATGTCATGGTCGCGTTTCTCGTGTCTGCGCTGTTATTTATCTATATCGACATCAGCCCAATTGATGCGGCAAAAGTCATGTGGACTGGCGCATTTGGTTATGCCGAAGGGTTTGGCTACACCATGTACTACGCGACGGGCTTTATTTTCACAGGGCTTGCGGTCGCCGTTGCCTTCCACGCCGGGCTTTTTAATATTGGGGGTGAAGGACAAGCCTATATTGGCGGGCTCGGTGTGGGGCTGGTGTGCTTAACGTTGGGTGAATACGCGCCTTGGTATATTACCTTCCCTGTGGCCATTTTAGCGGGCGGGCTGTTTGGTGCAGCTTGGGCGTTTATTCCTGCCTATTTACAAGCGAAACGCGGCTCACACATTGTTATCACAACTATCATGTTTAACTTTATCGCGGCCTCATTCATGGCGTATTTATTGGTAGAGGTGCTCAAGCCAGACAATACCATGGCAACAGAGAGCCGGGTATTTGCGGTGAGCAGCTGGCTTCCCAAAATGCATGAGATATTGGCGGTGTTCGGAATCGAAATGGCACCGAGCCCAATGAATTTGAGCTTTATTTTTGCCCTACTTTGTTGTGTCTTTGTGTGGCTATTTATGTGGCACTCTCGCTGGGGCTATGAAGTTCGCTCAGTCGGCGCTAACCCTTCAGCAGCAGGCTATGCTGGCATTAAGTACAGCAAGACTATCATTATTACCATGCTGATCTCTGGTATGCTTGCCGGATTTTTTGGCCTTAACGTACTACAAGGCGAACTGCACCAAATAAAACTTAACTTTGTCGAAGGCTTTGGCTTTACTGGCATTGCCGTTGCGCTTATGGGAAGAAATCATCCTATTGGTGTTTTACTGGCCAGCTTGCTCTTTGGCTTTCTCTATCAAGGTGGTGCTGAGCTGAGTTTTGAATATGGCGTGGACCGTAACATCGTCGTGGTGCTGCAAGGCTTAGTGATTTTATTCTCTGGTGCGCTCGAGCACATGTTTAGACCCTCACTGGAAAGGACCTACCTCAAACTCTTTTCTAAACCCAATATTGACGCTGAGAAGGGAGTCGCTTAATTATGTTTGAAACGATTATTCTCATGCTAGACGCCACATTACGCGTGGCAACACCGCTGATCCTTGCATCACTGGCCGGAATGTTCTGTGAACGTTCAGGGATCGTCAACATTGCTTTAGAAGGTAAACTACTGGCAGCTGCGTTCGCGGGAGCGGCCACCGCTCATGTCACAGGTTCTGCTTGGCTTGGGTTATTCGCTGGGATCGGCGTATCGGTTTTGTTAGCCCTTCTTCACGGCTTTGCGTGTATTACCCATCGCGGCGATCAAGTAGTCAGTGGCATGGCGATCAACATTCTCGCTGCAGGGTTAACCATTACTTTGGGGCGTCACTGGTTCCAGCAAGGCGGTCAAACACCAGCACTATCTGGTGATGCTCGTTTTGCCCCCATTACCTTTCCAGGTGCTGATGCCGTCGCGGATATTCCTGTATTGGGTCACCTTTATTCGGAATTGATTAGTGGCCATTCGATCTTAGTCTACATGGTGGTCTTTATCGTTCCTGCTTGTTGGTACCTTCTGTTTAGGACGCGCTTTGGGCTTCGTCTACGCGCGGTCGGTGAATCCCCCTCAGCTGTCGATACTGCAGGTATTTCCGTGGTGCGTACACGCTATGCCGCCGTCGCAATTTGTGGCGTTCTGGTGGGTATTGGGGGAGTGTATCTCTCAGTTGCTCAAACAGCTCAGTTCATTCCAAACATGAGTGCCGGAAAAGGCTACATGGCATTGGCAGCACTCATTTTTGGTAAATGGCGTCCGTTTACAGCAATGGGGGCTTGTTTGTTATTTGGTTTCTTAGACGCATTAGCTATTCGCATGCAGGGCGTCAAAATCGGTGACTTCCCTATTCCGGTTCAAGCCATCGAAGCAATACCTTACATACTCACCGTGTTCCTGTTAGCAGGGTTCATTGGCAAGGCCGTCGCACCAAAAGCAATTGGCGTGCCTTATACCAAAGAACGCGAATAAGATGACAAAAGCGCGCGAGTAAGATCGCGCTAGCTTATAAGCATAAAAAAACCGCTCAATGAGCGGTTTTTTTTAACTAGATGTTTAGTGTTCGCGTGTCGCGCGGAACGTCACATCAGGGAAGCGCTCTTGCGCTAAGTTTAGATTGACCATCGTTGGGGCGACATAACTGAGGTTATCACCGCCATCCAATGCCAAGTTTTGCTGACTCTTACGCTTAAACTCTTCCAGTTTCTTCGCATCATCACACTCAACCCAACGTGCCGTTGCCACGTTGACACTCTCATAGATGGCTTCTACGTTGTACTCAGCCTTCAAGCGTGCAACAACAACATCAAACTGGAGCACACCTACCGCACCAACGATCAAATCGTTGTTTTGCAGTGGACGGAAAACTTGTACCGCGCCTTCTTCAGAAAGCTGAACTAAACCTTTCAGCAACTGTTTTTGCTTTAGAGGATCGCGTAGACGAATACGACGGAATAATTCTGGTGCAAAGTTTGGAATACCAGAGAACTTCAAATTCTCACCTTGTGTAAAGGTATCACCAATTTGAATCGTACCGTGGTTATGCAGGCCAATAATATCGCCAGCGTACGCTTTCTCTGCGCGAGAACGATCACCCGCCATAAAGGTTACCGCATCCGAAATACTCACATTTTTGCCAGTACGAACATGGTTCATCTTCATACCTTGATTGTAAGTACCAGACACAATACGCATGAAGGCGATACGGTCGCGGTGTTTCGGATCCATGTTGGCTTGGATCTTAAAGACGAAGCCAGAAAACTTCTCTTCCGTTGCTTCCACATCACGCTCATTAGCTTGACGAGTTTGCGGCCCTGGAGCCCATTCAGTTAGGCCATCTAGCATATGGTCAACACCAAAGTTACCCAGTGCTGTACCAAAGTAAACTGGCGTTAATTCACTAGCAAGGAATAGGTCTAAATCAAACTCAGGACACGCACCAATAACAAGCTCTAGTTCTTCACGCACGCTTTCCGCTAGATCTTCACCAACTGCAACGTCAAGTTCAGGGTTATCAAGCCCCTTAATGATACGAACTTCTTGAATCTCATGACCATGGCCAGATTCGTATAAGATGGTTTCGTCACGGTGAATGTGATACACGCCTTTAAATTCTTTACCACAACCAATTGGCCATGAGATTGGCGCACAAGCCATACCAAGCTCGCTTTCCACTTCATCTAACACTTCCATTGGATCACGAACATCACGGTCAAGTTTGTTCATAAAGGTCACGATAGGAGTGTCACGTAGACGCGTCACTTCCATCAATTTACGCGTACGGTCTTCGACACCCTTAGCGGCATCAATCACCATCAAGCAAGAATCGACAGCGGTTAATGTACGGTAGGTATCTTCCGAGAAATCTTCGTGTCCAGGGGTATCTAGAAGGTTAACCAGGCAGTCGTTATATGGAAACTGCATCACCGATGTCGTGACCGAGATGCCACGTTCTTTTTCCATTTCCATCCAGTCAGACTTAGCGTGCTGGTTAGAGCCGCGACCTTTTACAGTACCCGCTTTTTGAATTGCGTTTCCGAACAAAAGTACTTTTTCGGTAATCGTGGTTTTACCCGCATCCGGGTGAGAAATGATTGCAAACGTTCTACGTTTAGACACTTCTTGCTGAAATTGATTTGACATGTATCTCGATCTTCTTGATTTGTAGAACAGCTAATTGCAGGCACGGTAAACCGTGCGAGGCTATTCGAAGGCGTCGATAAAATAATGGGCGCTATTTTCACCGATCTGGCAGGGTTTCTCAATGAATACTTTCTCAAAGCCTCTATTTGTAAATAAATCTCACTGAAAAATACGCTGTAACATACCCAACAAAGTAAAGTAACAGCCAGTTATACACTTCACTCAATATTAATTTCCTCACTAATATTGACGATTAAGCGCCAATTGCAGTCGTGATAATCAAGCCACTTTTGTTCAAGTGGTTTTGCTATCACTACTTTATCATTTGAGGAAATGACTTATGAAAACCTTTAAACCTTGGTACATCGCTCAGATGTCTAACGGGGTCGTTCAGTGGGTCGGCATTGCACTACTTTTAACACCACTCATTATTGAACGCACAGGCAGTGGCGCCTTAATGGGCAGCGTCATGTCACTGCTCGGCCTCTTTGGGATCTCAGCTCCACTTATTGGCTGGATTGCGGATAAATATAATATCCACCGCCAGATGCAAAAAGCGGCGCTATTTTCGCACCTACTATCGTTAATTTTGCTCTACTATGCACAAGATAATGCTGTCATTTATTTGCTTGTAGGACTGACTATTGGTATCGGTACTGTGTCCCAACTCGTGCTCAATCCAACGTTTGTGCTGAACTCTCTACCAGTAGAACTGCAAACTCGTGGGTTAAGTCGCCTGTACCAATTTCAATTTTTGGGTGTCGTCATTGCGGGTGCGCTGCTCGGTAGCGTAAGTTTATTTGGGTGGACAAGTGAGCAACAATTACTATTAATGATGGCCTTGGTCTGTGTGTCGATTGTTTCCGTGTTTATTGCACCACCACCAAAGATTACGGTCGATACAGAAACACAAAGTGAACAAACCTCCAAAGATAGCAGTACTAAGAATAAAAGCAGCCGAACCGCTATTGCCTTTATTTTCTTTCTCGCTACCGTTTTTGTGTCAATGTTCACCGCCAGCAACCTTATGGAATCTGGCCCTATCATAATTAAAGAGGTATTCAATGTTGATCTTGGGCATTCTGCCTTCGGATTAGCAGGCTCTGCTGTAGTCACTATTTTGTTGCTGGAACCTGCGGGTAGATTGGCTGAAAAAAGCAGTCCTTATCTTATCTGGATGATTTCACTCGGCTGCTATGCTGTGACCTCTATCGGTTTGTGGCTTGCGGTTGGTAGCGATGTTTCCAGCCTGATACCGATTCTGCTAATAGTGCTATTGATGCAAGCCATATCTTGGTTTGATATGGTGATACCAGCAATTGCCGACGAGCTAAGTCCAAGTACCCCAGCACTAACACAAGGCATACTCATGTTCGCTATGGCACTAGGATTTGGTGTGGGTACGTATATCGCTGGTCAGTTGATTGATTCTAATGGTTTTGTTGCGGTGGTGGATTATTGCGCCGCAAGTATTATCGCTACGCTTGTGTTGGCTTTTGGCACGCTGATATTTAAACGTAAGTGACACTAGAATGGGTTGGACTCAGTCCAACCCATTAACTCGATAGCTACAACTGCCAAGCATGGCCAACGGTAATATAATAAGCCCACTCTTCTGGCCCTTTTGCCACATCCACACCAGCACGCATATTGAGCTGTCGAGCGACTAAGTAACGAAAGCCACCGCCCACAACAGATTGATAATCAGCGTCTGAAAAGTCTTGCCCATCATCGATGGCTTTTCCTGTCCCTGTAAAGCCAATTAACGACCATCTTGGTGTAATGTCATAACGTGCCTCGAGTTCCATTAACGCCATATCATCACCTTGATAGCGCATCGCTGGGATACCTCGCATATTAATAAACGGTCTTGCGTAATAAGGGGCGTCATCAGTGACCGTTTGATAATCACCACGCAAGCCAATCACGACATCATTTAGGATCGGCGCAAAATAGTTGGCCTGCAGTCTGGATTTACGATACGACACATCGCCACCAAATGCTTGATCGTGAAAGTCAGTACTGAGTTTCGCTTTGAGGCCATCATTAGGAGTAAAGATAGAATCTCGACTATCGTAGGTCACCTTAAGTTCAACCGCAGCATCTTTGAGGTCAAAATTTATCGGCGGCAGTTGAATCAGATCATTGCCTAAATCGAACGTACTCTTGGAAGAAAGGAGGGAATATTTTGCACCAATAAACCAATCACTCCCGGCAAGGCGATAGTCGATATCTTGCATAAAGTACAAGCCATCAATATTGAAATCCAAGGGAGCATCTAGTACATAGTATTTTAAGTTAAAAGAACCATAAAATAATCCGCCTTGATATCGCCAAGTATCTTCTTGCCAAGACCCAAAGTGAAATGCCCCAGTTAACCATGAGCCATTCGAGGTACCAGCCGCAGCGACCGCCGTCACACTCGGTGGCAAACCTACGACTTCATCTGGGTTTTCTTTTCTTTGTCGTTCACGCTCTTCTGATTCATGGAAGAACATTAATGCAGCCCCTCCCCCAGTTCCAACTGCAGGGTCGGTAATGATAATTGGGACAGGCATAAACCCCACCGCGTTATCTAGTACCCAAGCACTGGCGTCAAACATGCCATCCTTAGGATCAATAAACTGATCAAAAGCCAATAATGAAGAACTCATGAAAGCATAGCTGATCGCCGTTAATGCTCGTATTTTCACAGACACCTCCGTGTGAATGCCGATATGAACTCATAATAATAGTAAGGCG
Source organism: Vibrio sp. GJ43-1 (assembly GCF_055808835.1). Classification (NCBI taxonomy): domain Bacteria; kingdom Pseudomonadati; phylum Pseudomonadota; class Gammaproteobacteria; order Vibrionales; family Vibrionaceae; genus Vibrio; species Vibrio sp. GJ43-1. The sequence continues at coordinate 3,094,498 of NZ_CM147884.1, forward strand.
TATAAGCTGCGCGTAAATAACTCACTAACATCCAGTAAAGTCTGTTGATTACCTAACTATAGCCAAATGTCACGCCCCCCGACAGCCGCACATTGTTTGCTAATTGTTACTTAAAAATGTCAATATTGACAATGAATTACTCGTCATCTCTCTCTTTTTATTAACGAAAAAATCAAGACAAAACACCAAACCATTCGATTTTTACATATAAATATCGTTTCTTTTTACCAAGTATCGACCAGAGTCAGGCTTAAGCTCATTAAGGAAGTTTTCTCGATAACTGCTAACATTAGAAATAGATTCATTTGAGTTCAGTCTTACTCCATCCATTAGGATTTCAGTTACATTAAAGAGTGCTTTACCTAGCAAAACAGTGAACTCATTACTATTTTTAGCGGTCTTATAGTGGCAAAATAGGCAACTCATAAAAGAAGAGAGTCGATACTGTGTCAGAACAAGCTCCACTAGATATTCGCATTGAAGAAAATCAAACCCGAGTGAAAGATCAGCTTAATCGAATTCTTTCAAGTAAGGCGTTTGATCAAAGCCCAAAAATGAAAGAACTGCTGACTTTTGTCGTGGAGCAGACTTTAGCGGGCAATGGCGATCGCTTAAAACAATTTACTATTGCGACTGAAGTGTTCGATCGTGATGCGGAGTTTGATCATCAGGCCGACCCTATTGTGCGTATACAAGCTGGTCGTGTAAGACGCACACTAGAAACCTATTACCTCACAGAAGGGGTGAATGACCCTCTGTTTCTAGCGATCCCTAAAGGTCGCTACAGCCCAGTATTTACACCACAAACACCCCAAGCAGTGAGACAAACGGCAACGTTGGCCCAAATGGCGCGAGACAACCAGCGAGCACTAAGCCCAACCATTACAGTACTGCCGTTTTTATCCCTGTCTGATGACGCTGAAAAACGTTTTTTTGCTGAAGGCTTTGGGGAAGAACTCGCCACCGAACTGGCACGTTTTGACATGCTTAAGGTCGTCTCAATGCACGCACTTGGCGATACCAGTATCGATCCAAGGACTTCTGCCGATGTAAAAGGTTTAGGCGAAGAGCTGGGCGTATCTTTCATTACTTCAGGGACAATGCAGGCGCTAGGTAACAAAATTCGCATCTACGCCAAGCTCTACCGCACCGATAGCGGTGAGCAAGTGTGGGCAGAAAAGTACACTTGCGATCTCAACACTGACGACTTGTTTGCTGTCCAAGATGAAATTATCGCCGAGGTTGTTGCCGAGCTCGCATCCAGTTTCGGGATCATCCACCGCGAGATTTATCAAAGCTGCAACCAAAAAAAGATCGAGCACCTATCAACCTACGAAGCAACGCTTCGCTACCGTCACTACTTAATGACGCTGTCTGAAGATACTCACCAACTGGCAACACAGGCCTTACTAAGCGCCGTTGAGCGCGAGCCCTATATTGCCTTGTTACATGCCATGCTCGCCGTACTCTATTTTGATGCGGATATGCTAGGAATGGGCAATGCTGACAATGCCGAGGAAACCGGACTTAGCTACGCCAAACGTGCAGTAGAACTCGAGCCTACCAATCAAGAGTCACAGATTGCTATGCTGATGGCTCATCAGGTTAGAGAAGATATTAACGGCATCATTGATACTGTTGACAAAGTCTTAGCCATTAACCCTAACGCCGCTTATCAAATTGGTTTGTGTGGCTGGGCATTATGTATGGCTGGCGAGTTTGAGCGCGGGCTTAAGCTCATTGACGATTCAAAGGCACTCAACCCGTTTAGACCACCGTGGTTTTCCATCGCGACCGTGGTTCATCAAATCATGCAAGATAATTATGATGATGCAGAAAAGTCAGTGAGCAATCTTTCGCTTAGACGTTTATTTTGGGTGCCAATGCTTAAAGCGATTATTCAAGTTCAAAAAGGCGAGTTCAAACAGGCTCAAGCTAGCTATAAAGAAATGTTGCAACTTCGACCTGACTTTGAAGGAAACGAGGCTCGTTACTTAGGTGCCTTTATTGCTAGTCCAGAGATCAAGCATAAGCTATTAACGTCGCTAGCTCGACTGTAGCGCCATCAAATAACACGGTGTACTGACTGTGAATTAAATAAAAAAAGAGAGCATTCGCTCTCTTTTTTATTCTTTTATCCAACTCACCTATCACTCACGTTTGCCCTTAACGCAGTCACCGCAAGAATAGTCATTATTTAATCGTAGAGTGCATCATCATAGTCATCGTACTCGTCATCCAAATACTCTTCTTCGAGATATTCTTCCTCAATGATCTCTTCTTCGATAATCTCTTCTTCTAGGTACGCTTCTTCAACATACTCTTCAGCAATATATTCTTCCGCTATAATCTCATCTTCAACAATAACATCAGTCGCCACTTCGCAAGCACCCTCATAGTAAGCGCCATCAACCGCGCCACCTACCGCTCCTGCTCCACCACCTATGATAGCACCAGCTTTCGCCCCTTGAGAACCGTCAACAATACCGCCAACCACTGCGCCAGTTATCGCACCATCAACGGCACCCACTATCGCCCCCTCAGCGGTTTGATCGCAGTAATACGCAAAACTTGGTGCGCTGAGCAGCGAGACCAATAATGCACACAGCAAAGTAACATTCATTTTTTCTTTCATTACATCTTATTCCTATTATTGGGCGAGCTGGTTATAGGCTTCAATACTCATTCCAGCACTAAAGCCACCATCTACGCCGACAGCTTGACCATTTACAAAGCTACTATCTTGTGACGCAAGAAAGTGAATAACGGCAGCCACCTCTTCTGGCTGACCGATACGACCAAGCGGCACGGCTCGTTGCTCCATTCGCAACTGGGGCTCGCCGCCTGCGGCGTGCGCTCTTGGCGTATCAACCGAGGTCGGACAGACCGCATTGACACGTATTTGTTTACTGCCTAGTTCCAGCGCCGCCGTTTTGGTAATTCCCAATACCGCCCACTTAGAACTAGCCAGCGCACCTAAATAAGGAACTCCGGATGTCCCTGCGACCGAAGCAACATTAATGATGCTTGAATTTAATGGCATGTAAGGTACCGCATGTTTAATAGCAAGTGCTGTACCTAGGGCATTCACTGAATAGTTCGCATCATACTCAGCTTTTTTTGACTCCATGATCGTGCTATAGCCATTAGTAGAACCCGCGCAGTTCACCAAGACATCGATGCGCCCAAAGTGCTCAAAGGTAATCGCCATTAATTCACTTAGCGAAATCTCATCAGTGACATCAACATCGATATATAACGCCTCCAGAGAATCCACGTTAGAGGCTACCGCATCCAGCCCTGCGATAACTAAACGTCCTCCCGCGGCGTGTAGTCGCTTAGCTGTTGCCTCGCCAATGCCAGACGTACCACCAATGATGACAATTATTTTATCTTCTAAGTGAAATGGCATTGCCATAAGTGCTTCCTCTCGTTAACGCATAATCGTTCATGCTAGATACTACCTAACTGAGTCAATCAATCGCAGTTACAAACTTGGATCGATCCAGTAACAAGGGAGAAAAAAAGAAGGGAATCAAAGAGGAGAGAAACAAAACATAAGGCTTCCATGCCTTATTGGAACGGTTAACGGTCCAGTAACGTACTTATTGAAAAGTACTCATCGTTACATCGTCATAGGCGAGTAGCCGTTAGAAGAACCACGTAGCACCGATGCGAACTTCGCGGTTACCATCAAGATGCTTCATACGAGATTCACCACTAGGCTTTAAAGAAATGCTCTGAATACGTTACGTTACCCCAAACACTGCCATCTGATGAAAGTGGTACGCCACCTTCCATCATCATTTCCAATGATTGTTCATTTTGACCAAATGCGTTTTCATAATTAGCGTACTGAGGGTTAACCGTAATGTATGACCCTTTCTCTGTTAGGTAGAAAGAGTTAAACCAGTTAGCTTGCCAACCATTGCCTGACTTACCATTATCGTATGAGTTACGCATAACCGCTACGTTAGGGTAAGAAACCCAAGATTCGAACGGAGTAATAACCTTAGCAACGGCACCGACAGCAACCGTATTGTTCGCGCCTGCATCTTTCGCTACCCAGTTGTTAGCGTAATCAATGTAGTCTAATGAAAAACCAACCTCTGGTAATAACTCAAAACCTGTTGCATGAACTTGGAAGTAACGAGCACGAACACGAGACATACCGAAGTCTGACGATTTACCGTTCTTTTTATCAGCATCAACGTTGGTTTGAAAATCACCTTCTAATTGAGCAAGGTAGCCGATCTCTTCAGTGTACGATCCCGCCATGTTAAGTTGTAGACGGGTTAACCCATCTTTACCTTTTGCGCCAGAGTCGACTTTTAGATAAGTTTGTGGACGAGTCACGTCAGCAGGATCATTCGTTTGCTCTTCTGCCGCTTGAGCAGTAAAAGTTAAGGCGCTAAGCACGCTAAGTGTTAGAACGGAACATCGCTTCATCATTTATTCCCATGATTATCAATAATTAATGGGGAGTATGAAGACTAAGTAAAAAAATCGAAGTAACTCAGGGTAATGTAACCTATTAGAATTGCAGGTGAGACGAGGTTTCATCAATACGAAATGAAAATGGTTCCTGAGATTTTAATAAGGGAGAAGTTAATAAAAAAGACGGCCCAGCGAGGCGAGAAACCTCGCAGGGCAGATAAACCGCTACATACCAAACATGAAGTAATAGCTCATAATAATGCCATCTTCGCGACCGCCATCTGTTGGATAGTAATCTTTTCGACGATCGACTTCATTAAAGCCTTCATCTAAATACAGCTTCATCGCCGACTGATTGCTTTCTCGAACTTCAAGCCATGCACTTTCCGCTTCGCAGCTCTGGCACTGTTCAAGAAAATGCCCTAAGAGTGCACGACCAAAACCTTTACGTTGCTGATTTGGCGCGATCGCGATATTCAGTAACGATACTTCGCCGACTATGTTTTGGGCATAAAAATAGCCGACCACTTCCCCATCAACCAACATGACGCTATTTTGCGCGCCTCGCCCATTGATTTCTTCAATCATGGATGCCTTCCATGGATGAGAGTGCGCTTGTAACTCGATAGCGAGTACCGCCGCTACATGCTCTTTAGCAAGCGGGGCAAATTCAAAATTACGCATAAGAACGGATCTGATTCCAAAGGGCTCGTCTCTCTGCATCATTACCATCAATACTCGATAGTAAAGGAGAGACCAATTGATTACATTGAATTGAACGTTGCGCTAATAATTGCTGATAACGCTCATTTTCATATTCTGCACCGGAAAACCACAACCATTTAGGCAACGATGACGTGTCTAAATGGATAAGTTGCTCAGGATATATATGCTGCGTGTTCCCCACCTCAAGCTTCATCGCTTTAAGGATTTTCTGGTAGAACAGCGCCGTTTCATTTTCAGGCTGAATGGGAGAAATAAACAGCAACTCACACCTGTCTGGCAAACTCAGTGTTTGCTCGGGTAAAATCGCAAGTCTTTCCGGGTGAGCAAGTGCCCAAGTTTGAATCCCCATCAACTGCAGCTTTACGCTATCTCTTACCATGATGTAATACCATTATCTGAGCTACCGTATAGAGACGTTCGTCCGTCATCGGCGCTGAAAAAGAAGAGACGGAGTTTAACAAAGCTACCCGCGATCACCAAACGTAAATACGCGAGTCACCTAACTGGGTGACTCGCGTATTTTATTCAACAGCATCACTCGTCACAACTAGTCTAGATTAACTAAAGCCCACATAACGATAGTAGCCTTAACCAAAGACGAATTATAACTCGTTAAACTCTGAGCAGTATTCCACCTGACCTTTACCTGCGCGATAAAGCGCCTTAAGCGGCTCTTCCGTCAATGAACGGGCTTGAAAGGCGCCTTCAGGAACTTCCCACTGACACTCTAAACCGTGCATAGCCGCAGATTGAAAACCAAACTTCCCATAGAAATTTGGATCGCCGAGTACCACACAAGCGGGGTAGCCTAGTTCAGGCAACGTTTCAAAAGCTTCACTTAGCAGTGCACTTGCAATTCCTTGACCTTGATAGCCCTTGCTCACGGCTAATGGTGCTAATCCTTGCCAAGCATAGTCTTCACCGTCAACCGTGACAGGCGTAAACAAGACATGACCGACGACTTCGCCGTCATCGGTACACGCCACTAATGAAAGCGTTAACTTACTGTTCTCTCTTAGAGACATCACTAAATTCGCTTCCGCTTCGCTTTCAAAGACAGATTTTAATAATCGATCAATCGTCAAAATATCAGATGGTGCTTCAGTTCGAATAAGCATGGGACGCCTCACTACGATTGGCGGGTGATTGTGTGCCTTTATAAACAAAATCGGCCAGATGGTTCAATGCGCTTAACATTGCTTTAGGCAATGCATCAAGATCGACGCTATCCATCAAATTTTTCACTTCAAGCCCTAACTCCGTATCCCCTTCGATACTGAGTCGACGTTGGAAAAATAACGTGTCTGGGTCTTCTTTTCTGCCAGCAATCAAAACCAAGTCGTTTAAATTACCACTAAAACTCACATCCTCTGTTTGAGGTTGTTCGGCAACCAGTAACTTTTCGTCCTCGTAGGAAATATACCAACTGAGGTTTAGATCACGAATATGAACTTTTAACCACTTCCCTTCAAGAAATTCAAAGTCACCATCTTCAAGTGATTCTTTAAAAACGGTTTTTAGTGCTTCAGACAATGCCATATTTTGAAATTTAGTTGGCAAAAAATGGACTGGAGATCGCAAAATTTGTGCTGCGTTTTTAACTAGTTGACTTCGAATCTTGTCTAACACGCGGTTTTTCCGTTAATTTATGCTTCAATTGCCTCATAATACGATATTCGCGCAAAAAAATCCTGTTATGTGTCAAATATTTCTAGCTTTGGACTCTCCCCTTTTCTAACTGATTAATCACGGTTATAGTGTGGGGGTTACTGATATATAAGCTCTTCGGAGAACTGGTAGTACATTGATGTCATCCAAATCGTTAAAGGAATACTTCGCCAAGCTCACGTCCAATAGCCCGTTCTTTTTTGCTATTTTGGATGACGAACACCAATACTGTATGGTCAATGATCGGTATTGTGATGTTGCAGGACTGACCCATAGTGATCTGGTCGGCATGAACGATCAACAAATTCTAGGGGAACGGTTTTATTGCCAACTTAAGCCTTATTATGATCGCGCTCTATCTGGCGAGTCCATCGAAGCCGAGGTTACCCTCGATGAATCTGATGTAGAGTCGAGTCTACATTTTAGCGTTTCACCTATTTCTGTCGATGGTGTCATCGAAAATATCGTCTTCCACGCCATTGATACCTCAGAAAAACAAATACTCACACGCTCACTAGAAGAATCCGAAAGCAAATTTCTCAAACTATCACGACTGATCCCCGATGGGCTGTTGCTGGTTGAAGATGATTGCATCCTATCCGCAAACCCTGCGGCGGCGCGCTTATTTGGCTATTCTTCCCCAACCGATTTATTAAGCGAGCCGCTGAGTCGACTGCTGATCGATGAGAAAAGCAAAGCGCCCGTGAGTTTAAACCTGAGCTCGACCATTGATAGCAAACCCCTTCATTTCAGAACGAGCGATTACTGTGGTACGCAACGCCGTTTGGTCTTGCATGTGGATGACGCGAATCTCTTTGGTAACTGTGCGCATCTGATCCTCATCCAAGACATGGATGAAAAACCAAAACCGTATTTCGAAAGATAGCCATGAAGATGTCAATATCGATACGCTTACCAAGCTCTACAACCGGCTTGGTTTCACTCGTTGCCTTGACCACTTTATCGAGAAAAAAACGCCATTGATCATGCTCTACCTTGATCTAGACAACTTTAAGAATATTAACGACTCATTAGGACATCACATCGGTGACCGAGTGATTCAAGAAGTCTCGACAAGGCTAAAACGCCACCTACCGCAGCAAACCGTTCTAGCGCACCTCGGCGGCGATGAATTTGGGATAATTTTACCGGAACCCGAGGGCAGCAGCGCGGCGGATATGCTCGCAGAAAAAATCATTGAGCTGATCAACCAACCTTTTGACTTACACCACTTTAGTAAACGACTAGCCTGCTCCATTGGCAGCGTCACATACCCTAATGATGGGCATGACCCACGCATCTTGCTACAGAACGCCGACACGGCGATGTATGAAGCGAAAGCCCGTGGACGCAATAGGCTGATCAAGTTCAATGACCAAATGAACAAAGAAGCACGTATGCGACTTTGGTTAGAGATAGAATTGCAAAAAGCCCTAGCGCAAAATGGACTAGAAGTCTGGTATCAACCAAAAGTGAATGCCCGTGATTTCAGTATCAATGGTGCCGAGGCGCTGGTTCGCTGGAAGCACCCTGTCGAAGGTTATATTAGCCCCGCCTCTTTTATCCCCGTTGCCGAACAAGCCGGTCTCATTGAGCACCTTGGTAGAGTGGTCATGCGCGATGTTTTCAATACGGTAAAACGCTGGAAACTACAGGGGATCTTACCGGGTCGGGTGGCGATTAACTTATCGCCAGAGCAATTTGGTAACCCTAAGCTTATTGACTACATGGAAAGACTGCTGCATACCACTGGACTTGACCCAAGCTGCATTACGTTTGAGCTGACAGAAAGTGCCGTAATGAGTAACAGTGAACATACCTTGCAAATGCTTGATGCGATAAAACGTTTGGGCTTTGCCTTGTCTATCGATGACTTTGGTACTGGGTACTCTTCGCTTTCTTATCTTGCCCACTTCCCTATTGATGAGCTTAAAATAGACCGAGCGTTCATTATGGATATTGATACGCTGCCCAAACAGCTTACCGTGATTGAGAACATTATTAACCTAGGTAAGTCACTAAACCTATCGGTTGTGGCCGAAGGGGTGGAAACTCGCCATCAAGCAACATTGCTTTCCAACCTCAACTGTCATTCGATTCAAGGATTTCACTTTCATCGCCCGCAACCTAAACATGAAGTCGAAGCCCTGTTTGCTCAGAATCGACGTCATCGCAATTAAACCATCAATAGTACTAGTGCAAACCCAGTAAGCACTAGTACTGTCAAACCCAAGTGCAATGGCGAGCACGTTGCTTACCTTACTTAACGACTTTTATTCACCCACGATACCCCGCTGTACTCTATCTATTGTTATTTGCCCTGTAAGTTTACCTCTTTGGTGTTAATTGCATGTTTATTAATGTAAACCTGCCTCACATCAAATTGGCCATTCATCTTTCTTCATAAAATGCCCGCCTATATAGGATAAACTGGTATTGAGCTTATGGAACTCTTATGCCCAGCAGGTAACTTACCTGCGCTTAAGACGGCAATAGATTGCGGCGCAGACGCTGTGTACATTGGATTTAAAGATGACACGAACGCTCGCCACTTTGCTGGATTGAACTTCACCGGAAAAAAACTCGAGCGCGCGGTGCAATATGTTCATGATCGCAATAAAAAAATCCACATCGCATTAAACACGTTTGCCCACCCAGATGGGTTTGAGCGTTGGACTAATGCCGTCGATCAAGCGGCTGAACTTGGCGTCGATGCCCTGATCGTTGCGGATATTGCGGTGCTCGATTACGCCGCTACCAAGTACCCTGATTTAGAGCTTCACTTGTCGGTTCAAGCGTCTGCAACCAATACGGCTGCAGTCGACTTTTATCATCAAAATTTCAATGTTAAGCGTGTGGTATTGCCGCGCGTCCTATCTATCCACCAAGTGAAACAGCTATCGCGAAACATTACTTCAGAGGTCGAACTTGAAGTATTTGCATTTGGCAGCTTATGTATCATGGCGGAAGGTCGCTGCTATTTGTCGTCTTACTTAACAGGTGAGTCACCAAACACCGTAGGCGCATGTTCTCCAGCCAAATATGTACGCTGGCAAGAAACAGATACTGGGCTAGAGTCTCGTTTAAACGATATTCTCATTGATCGCTATGCCGCAGGTGAAAACGCTGGCTACCCAACCTTGTGTAAGGGACGATTTGAAGCCAATATCGATGGTGAGAGAAAGCGTTATCACGCCCTTGAAGAACCAACCAGTTTAAACACGCTCTCTATGCTTCCTGAGCTCTTTGCCGCTAACGTGTCATCGGTAAAAATTGAAGGGCGCCAACGCAGCCCTGCCTATGTAGAGCAAGTGACGCGCACATGGCGCGAAGCGATCGATCTTTATCAACGCGACCCACAGCATTACCAAGTAAAGCAAGCTTGGGATCAAGCGCTAGCCAATGTCTCAGAAGGGACGCAAACCACACTCGGCGCGTACCACCGCAAGTGGCAATAATCAGAGGTTAATTGATGAAATATGCACTCGGGCCACTCCTCTATTTCTGGCCAAAACAAGATGTAGAAAGCTTTTATGAGCAAGCAAAATCCAGTTCCGCAGATATCATTTACCTTGGGGAAACGGTTTGTTCAAAACGCAGAGAAATGAAAGCCACGCACTGGCTGGATGTGGCTAAATCGCTGTCTCAATCTGGTAAACAAGTCGTTATCTCCACCATGGCACTGTTAGAAGCGCCTAGTGAAGTGAGCATCATGAAGAGATACATCGACAATGGTGACTTTGCAATTGAGGCTAATGACGTATCCGCCATTCAACTTGCCAGTGAAAGTAACGTGCCGTTTGTCGTCGGTCCTGCGGTGAATACGTATAACGCTCGTACCCTTAAGCTATTTGCTAAACAAGGGATGACACGCTGGTGCATGCCAGTTGAGCTGTCTCGTGAATGGTTAGTGAATACCTTAAATCAGGCCGATGAAATGGGTATTCGTAATCAATTTGAAGTCGAAGTATTTAGCCATGGTTATATTCCCTTGGCTTATTCTGCTCGCTGTTTTACGGCGAGAGCTGAAAATCGCGCCAAAGATGACTGCGAAACCTGCTGCATTAAGTACCCAACAGGGCTACAAGTCGAAAGCCAAGAAGGTCAATCGGTCTTTAACCTGAATGGTATTCAAACCCAATCCGGTTACGAGTACAACCTTATCAACGACCTTCAGTCGATGCAGGGGTTAGTCGATGTGGTTCGTTTGAGTCCTATTGGGGTGGATACGTTTTCTGAAGTTGAGCGCTTCCGCGCAAATGAAAATGGCAACAATCCTGCGCCCCGCTTAGATCGTCAATGTAATGGCTACTGGCACCACATTGCCGGACTTAACGTCCAATAAGCTATCTGATGCGCTTGTACTCAATCACAAGCGCATCATATTACCTTTCATTGATCTCTACTCACTTAACGCGCCATGAATACCTACGCCATCACTGGAGCCGCATGCTCTTCACGTAGTAACCTGACATCCTTCCACATCATGTATACCACGACGATAGCGAGCGCCACATTCGAAATTGGATAAGCGATCCATATGCCCGTCACACCCCAAATCTTAGGCAGTACGTAAAGAAACGGCAGTTGCACTAACATGTTACCTAACGTCACAAACAGCGCTTTTTTACTCTTATTGATGGCTTGGCAATACGCGGCAGCGACCACTAAAAACCCATCTAAAAACATAGAGAACAAATGCAATCGAATGCCGAGAACCGTATTGTCTACTAACTCTGCGTCCCCTGAGTTAAAAATAGAGACCACTTCCAAAGGATACAGGTTAAGCAGCGTAACAAACGCCACACCACCAGCGACAGCGCTCAGCATCGCCACTTTAAAGAGTTTGCGCATATTGTCTTTACGACCTACGCCAAAGTTATAGCTCAGCAATGGTTGCATTGCATTGGCGATTCCTTCCACAATTAAATAGTAGAAAGTAATGATGTAACCAAGAATCGCATACGCGCCAATCAAGACGACCGAACCATAGTCAGCAAATAATTTATTATGTATCGCTATCATAAATGAGCTATATGCGAACATAAAAAAGCTGGCGAGACCAATTGAGAGCATTGGCGGCACCACATTATATTGAAATTTAAAATCTTTCAGCGTTAGACGCATATTAGCGCGACTAGAGAAAAAGTAAGCCACACCAAGAATGGTCACTACAGCCTGAGCAATCGCGGTGGCTAATGCCGCACCAGTCAGTTCCCATGCTAGAACCGCAATAAACAAATAGTCTAGGGCAATATTAATCACGGCACCAAGAATCATGAGCAACGTGGCAATGTTGGGGCTGTCATCATTACGTAGTAAGAAAGGAACCGCAATCGATCCCAACGAAAAGACACTACCAATGATCAGTACATCCAAATACTGGATGCCAAGCTCCAGCATACGTCCCTGCGCACCTTGAATTTGCAACGCATAATCAGAGAAATTCCAAAGTACCACCGCAACCACAGGTCCTAAGCCCAACAATAACATCAAGCCCGTCGCCAATGTTTTCTTAGCCGACGCAATATTCCCTTCACCTTGTTTTATTGATGACAGCGCCCCCGCACCGACACCAATCATCATGCCAATACCTAAGATCACACTGATCACTGGCCATACAACATTAATTCCGGCTAATCCCTCACTCCCCATGTACTGCCCGATAAAGATACCATCGACCACCTGATAAAGGCCATTGACCAGCATGGCAGCAATAGTTGGGATAGCATAACGCCAAAACTGGCGATAAATTGATTGTTGCATTTTTTTACTCTCACTTTAGTTATTCAAGCTAACTAAATAGACAAATTTTAGGATAGCGCTTTGCGTAATAGTTGATTGAGTTGATCCGACTCTGATTCATCTAACTTTGCCCTTAGCTTCGTCGCGACAATGGCATAAATATGAGCTTCACTACTTAGTGGCACTCTTGATTTCTCCGTCAATCGTACTCGCTTCGAACGAGCATCTTCCAAACACGCAATCCGTTCGACTAAGCCCTTTCGCTCTAATCGTTTTACCATATTCGTCGCGGAAGGCTTAGACACCTCAAGTTCAGTAGCTAAATCAGTTAAGCGAATAGGCTCAGCCGAGCTCTGGATCGCTTTAAGGTAGTCATATTCATTGAAACTTAGATGACCTAATGGATCTTCTTTACTATTGGTTCGCCATACTCGTGATGTTAACCGCTCTAGTTTCTCTATACTTGCTTCAATAGACATTCATACAATCCATTAATTAGCCAGGCTAACTAGTTTAAATGAATTGAAATCAGATCTCAAGAGACAAAAAAACCAGCCATATAGGCTGGTTTTTAGTATAGAAAGAAAACTACTCGGCGCTGTCAGACTGAAGCTTTGCCTCTTCAGCTAACTTTTGTTTTTCTTTTTCAACCTGTTGCGCTCTCGCAATCTCAAATATTTTCGTTAACTCCAAAAACGCATATTTGTGCTCGGCGTAATCGTAAACATTTTGAGCAATCGCCAATTTATACAAGGATACCGCCGCAGGGTAATCTCCATCGATTTGATGACGCTTCGCCAAATAGAAATACACTTCCGTTAACCGCTCCGCGAGCACATTGTTATCTCTGCTGCTTGCTAATACGGCTTTAAAGGCTTGCTCTTCCGTCACTTTATCTAACATCAATGCGACAAGGATCCAGCCCCACTCGTTATTGGCACTCTGATAACGCTTTTCTAAGGCAATGCCCGCATCCATCGGTCCCACTTCACGGGAAATGATATACAGCCAAAGCGCACGATAAGGATCAGATGGCGCTTCATTATAATAGGACGTCATTCCTTCAATCGCCAAAGGAAAACGGTCGCCATAATACAGTGCGATAGAACGGTTACGTAATGCGTAAGAGTTTGCCGCATCTAACTCTAAGCTTGAATCAAATGCCTCATAGGCGGAGTCGAAATCACCAATTTGAGTAAAGTACTGACCGACTTGGTTAAACACCACTGACTGTGCTGGGTTTAACTGCAGGGATTGATTAAAATCGAGCTGAGCGAGATCGCGTAAACCCAAGCTATTGTAGTATGAGCCTCGCTCAAAGTGCATTTTTGCACGTACATCATTCTCGAGATCACTGCGTTGTAGGAGCTGAGTTAATCGGGCCACTTGCACTTCATACTGAACATTGGCTTGTAAAGGAACGGCCATTGGCGGGTTTAACCACTGTAAGTCATCTTTCGATGAATTAGAGGCACAGCCCGTCACGGCAACAACTAAACCTAATCCTAAAATTCGAAACCACTTCACTATAAATATCTCCTTGAACCTGATGCAGTAAGACGACCAATTTAAATTATTGATCATTAAGTCTTAGCAGGTATTTTCCTTCACGCATAAAAAAGAGGGGTCACTGACCCCTCTTTATAACACGCTTTCTCACATAATGTGCGAATTACGCAAATTATTCTGCGCTTGGCGCCGCATTGCCAGCTTCAGGAGCTGCTGGTGTTTCTAGCGCTTCTTTCATGCTTAGACGTACACGGCCTTGGCGGTCAATTTCAAGTACTTTAACTTGAACTTCTTGACCTTCTTTTAGGTAGTCAGTCACTTTCTCTACACGCTCGTTAGCGATTTGAGAGATGTGTACTAGACCATCTTTACCAGGAAGGATTGTCACGAATGCACCGAAATCAGCAAGACGTGCAACTTTACCAGCGTAGATACGACCCACTTCTACTTCAGCAGTAATTTCTTCGATACGACGAATCGCTTCTTTCGCTGCCGCACCTTCAGTTGCAGCAATCTTGATAGTACCGTCGTCTTCGATTTCGATTGTAGTGCCAGTTTCTTCCGTAAGAGCACGGATAACAGCGCCACCTTTACCGATAACGTCTTTGATCTTCTCAGAGCTGATTTTCATCGTGTGAATACGAGGAGCAAACTCAGAGATATCTTCACGAGCACCAGAAATCGCTTCATCCATAACGGTTAGGATGTGCTTACGTGCACCTTGCGCTTGGTTAAGTGCAATTTGCATGATTTCTTGAGTGATACCTTCGATCTTGATGTCCATTTGAAGTGCAGTGATACCGTCGTTAGTACCTGCTACTTTAAAGTCCATGTCGCCTAGGTGATCTTCGTCGCCAAGAATGTCAGAAAGAACAACAAAGTCGTCGCCTTCTTTCACTAGACCCATTGCGATACCCGCAACAGAAGCTTTAATTGGTACACCAGCGTCCATAAGCGCTAGAGAAGTACCACATACAGAAGCCATTGAAGAAGAACCGTTAGATTCTGTGATTTCCGATACAACACGTACTGTGTATGGGAATTCTTCTACTGAAGGCATGACTGCAGCAATACCGCGCTTCGCCAATTTACCGTGACCAATTTCACGACGCTTAGGAGAACCAACAAAGCCAGTCTCACCTACACAGTATGGAGGGAAGTTGTAGTGTAGAAGGAAGTTGTCTTTCTTCTCACCCATTAGGCTATCAATGATTTGTGCATCACGTTGTGTACCAAGCGTTGCCGTAACAAGTGCTTGAGTCTCACCACGAGTGAATAGAGAAGAACCGTGAGTACGTGGAAGAACACCAGTACGTACATCAAGTGCACGAACCATGTCTTTTTCACGACCATCAATACGTGGGTTACCTGCAATGATGCGGCTACGTACAACGTTTTTCTCTAGAGAACCTAGCATGCCGCGAATTTCGCGCTCATCAAGTTCTTCGTTTTCAGCAAGAAGCGCTGCAACAACGTCATTCTTAATCGCGCCTACTTGCTCGTAACGCGCCATTTTTTCTGTGATTTGGTAAGCATCTGAAAGACGAGTTTCAGCAAGCTCTGCCACTTTCGCTTTTAGCTCAGTGTTAACTTCTGGTGCAGTCCAGTCCCAAGAAGGCGTCGCAACTTCAGCAGCAAATTCGTTGATCGCTTTGATAACAACTTGTTGTTGATCGTGACCGTAAACTACAGCAGAAAGCATTTCTTCTTCAGATAGGTTATCTGCTTCAGATTCAACCATTAATACTGCGCCTTCTGTACCAGACACAACGAGGTCCAGTTTAGAGTTTTCAAGCTCAGCATTTGAAGGGTTAAGTACCAGTTCACCATCAATGTGGCCAACACGTGCCGCACCGATAGGACCATTGAAAGGAACGCCAGCAATAGCAAGTGCTGCTGAAGTACCAATCATAGTGATCATGTCTGGGTTTACGTCTGGGTTGATAGAAACAACCGTTGCGATAACCTGGACTTCGTTTTTAAACGCACTTGGGAATAGTGGACGGATTGGACGGTCGATAAGACGAGCCGTTAGCGTTTCCGCTTCAGAAGGACGACCTTCACGCTTAAAGAAACCACCTGGGATTTTACCTGCAGCGTACGTACGCTCTTGGTAGTTAACTGTCAGTGGGAAGAAGTCTTGACCTGCTACCGCTTCTTTTTTAGCGACAACTGATACGAATACTGATGTGTCATCCATTGTTGCCATTACAGCAGCAGTTGCTTGACGAGCGATAACGCCTGTTTCTAGCGTTACAGTGTGGTTGCCGTATTGAAACGACTTAACAACTGGTTTTTCGAACATTGTATTTCCTTTTATCTAGAACCAACTAGATTGAGTGTTTATTGGCTCAAGGCATCACATATCGCGACTAGTACAAATCGCCTAAGATTAACCATATCTAGCATTTTTCATCTAGCGGTAGCACTTAAGCTAACTTGGAATAGTCGCGACCTAATGGTCGACTAATTGGACTGCAATGCAATGAGTGGAGCATTAGAACCTGTCAGTCGGCTTCTAACGGGACGTAGTATAAACTACTTAATGCGGATTGTGCTAATAACAGCGAAATTTAGGCATCAAAAAAGGGGCATATAGCCCCTTTTATACAAACTGTTCTATGCAGACGCTTATTAGCGACGTAGACCTAGACGTTTGATTAGATCTTGGTAGCGAGCTAGATTTTTACCTTTAAGGTAGTCTAGAAGCTTACGACGGCTAGAAACCATACGTAGTAGACCACGACGGCTATGGTGATCGCCTTTGTGAGCTTTAAAGTGACCTTGAAGGTGGTTGATAGAAGCAGTAAGTAGTGCTACTTGTACTTCTGGTGAACCAGTGTCGCCTTCAGATTGTGCGTATTCTGCAACGATTGCTGCTTTAGTTTCTGCATTCAGAGACATAATGCTCTCCTAATAAGAGTAGGTTTATAGTTGTAGCAGCCAATCTCTGATTCAGCCGCTACGCGAAGCGCGAATTATAGGGAAGTTTATCGAAGGGTGCAATAGCTAACGTCAGTTAAAATACTCTCGCTAACGTAGAGTAAAATAATAAAGGCGAGTAGGTTCAATCCCACTCACCCTTTAATTTTACGTCTGCATAATCTAGCCAAATCTTACTTAACGTTTACAGTAAGTTAGATCAAATAGACTATCTAGCGCTTATAGCAAGCCGTTATTCTGTTTCTTCAGAAAACACGACCAAACGCTTTGGTGCAACTTTGCCATTACTGTCAATGGTTGCGACACCAATGAACAACTTCTCGTCACCACTCGTCATACGCACTGTGCCTTCAGATGGTGCTCCAGAGACTTGCACTGGCATACCGTGCTGAACAAGATCGGTCAGTTCCGCATTCATGTTCACTTCCGGTAAGTCTTCAACCGCCGTATCCATTGGCATAAGCAGTGGATCAAGAAGTTCTCTAGGAGCAATCTCTTCGCGCTCAGCTTGTACTAATAGCTCGTTGAGCTGCTCCAGCGTCACCATCTTCTCGTAGGGGTACTTTGCAACCCCTGTGCGACGCAAGTAAGTCACGTGCGCACCACAATCTAGCATTTCGCCAAGATCATCGGTAATGGTTCGAATGTAAGTCCCTTTTGAACAATGGACTTCCATTTCAATCTCATCGCCTTCAAAACGCAATAGTTCGATGGAATACACCGTGATTTTGCGAGACTCACGCGGAACCTCAACACCTTCACGGGCATACTCATAGAGCGGGCGACCTTGATACTTCAATGCTGAGAACATAGAAGGAACCTGATCGGTTTCGCCTTTAAAGCTAGCGACACATCGTTCAAGCTGCTCTTGCGTTACGTTCACTTCACGAGTTTCAACGACTTCACCGTCAGAATCAGACGTATTAGTACGCTCACCCAGCTTGGCTTTCACAACATAACGTTTGTCTGAATCCAATAAGAACTGAGAAAACTTCGTGGCTTCACCTAAGCAAATTGGCAGCATGCCTGTCGCTAAAGGATCAAGCGCACCAGTATGACCAGCTTTTTGAGCAAAGTAGAGTCGCTTAACTTTTTGCAACGCATCGTTTGACGAAATCCCGGTTGGCTTATCTAGCAAGATAACCCCATGAACAGGACGACCTTTACGACGACGAGCCATTACTCTTCGTCCTCGCGACCTGCTTCTTTTTGTTTACGCTTGTCATCACTCAACACTTCGCTCACGAGGTTAGACATACGCATACCCTCAACCAATGTGTTGTCGTATGTAAAGCGAACTTCAGGCGTTAGACGGTGACGAATACGCTTACCAAGCGCCATACGAACTGGCACTTCATGCTCTTTAAGAGCCGCCAAGCATGATTCTGGTGTTTGCTCACCGACACAAAGGAAAGTGACAAATACTTTGGCATAAGCAAGGTCACGTGACACTTCTACATCAGAAATTGTCACCATGCCAATGCGAGAGTCACGAACTTCACGCTGTAAGATCAGCGCCAATTCTTTTTGCAATTGCTGCGACACGCGTTGCGTGCGGCTAAATTCTTTTGACATTTCTTTTCTCACTATAGGAAAAATGGGGGGCTTGCGCCCCCCATGGTGTATTTAACAACCATTACTACTAATTTAAAAAGTCAGCAGCGATTTTGTCAATTAATCTAGAGTACGTTTAATCTCAACGATTTCGAATACTTCGATTTGGTCGCCTACGCGAACATCGTTGTAGTTCTTAACGCCGATACCACACTCGTAGCCGTTCTTAACTTCTTGAACGTCGTCTTTGAAGCGGCGTAGAGATTCTAGCTCACCTTCGTAGATTACAACGTTATCGCGAAGAACGCGGATTGGGTTGTTACGCTTAATCGTACCTTCAGTCACCATACAACCAGCAATCGCGCCAAGTTTAGGAGACTTAAATACGTCACGTACTTCTGCAAGACCAATGATTTCTTGCTTGAATTCAGGAGCAAGCATACCGCCCATTGCCTGTTTCACTTCGTCAATCAATTGGTAAATGATTGAGTAGTAGCGAAGATCTAGGTTTTCATTCTCAATCGCACGGCGAGCAGAAGCATCAGCACGTACGTTAAAGCCTAGGATAATCGCGTTTGAAGCAGCAGCAAGTGATGCGTCAGTTTCCGTGATACCACCAACACCAGAACCTACGATGTTCACTTTTACTTCTTCAGTAGAAAGCTTCAATAGTGAGTCTGCGATAGCTTCAACAGAACCTTGAACGTCTGCTTTAAGTACTACGTTTAGCTCAGCAACGTCACCAGCAGTCATGTTAGAGAACATGTTTTCTAGTTTCGCTTTCTGTTGACGAGCAAGTTTCACGTCACGGAATTTACCTTGACGATAGTTCGCTACTTCACGAGCTTTACGCTCATCACGAACAACCGTTGCTTCATCACCAGATGACGGCACGCCAGAAAGACCTAAGATCTCAACTGGGATAGACGGACCCGCTTCAAAGACTTCTTTACCAATCTCATCACGCATCGCACGTACACGGCCGTATTCTTGACCACAAAGAACGATATCGCCTTTGCGAAGTGTACCTGACTGAACTAGTACCGTTGCAACTGGACCACGACCTTTATCAAGGAAGGATTCAACAACAACACCAGAAGCCATGCCATCAGCAACCGCTGTTAGCTCTAGAACTTCAGATTGAAGTAGAATGGCTTCTAGAAGACCGTCGATGTTTGTACCCTGTTTTGCAGAGATGTGAACGAAGATGTTCTCACCGCCCCACTCTTCAGGAATAACGTCGTATTGAGCAAGCTCATTCTTAACGTTATCTGGGTTTGCACCCTCTTTATCAATTTTGTTTACTGCGATAATCAAAGGTACGCCAGCCGCTTTCGCGTGTTGGATAGCTTCAACAGTCTGTGGCATTACGCCATCATCTGCAGCAACAACTAGAACAACGATATCTGTCGCTTGAGCACCACGAGCACGCATTGCAGTAAATGCTGCGTGTCCAGGAGTATCAAGGAAGGTAATCATACCGTTTTCAGTTTCTACGTGGTATGCACCGATGTGCTGAGTAATACCACCCGCTTCGCCTGACGCTACGTGCGTACGACGAATGTAGTCAAGTGTTGATGTCTTACCGTGGTCAACGTGACCCATGATAGTCACAACTGGAGCACGAGATACGGCTTCAGACGTTGCATCACGATCAGATAGTACCGCTTCTTCAAGTTCGTTTTCTTTACGAAGCACCACTTTGTGACCCATTTCTTCAGCAACAAGCGCTGCTGTTTCTTGGTCAATCACTTGGTTGATTGTCGCCATTGCACCCATTTTCATCATTACTTTGATGACTTCGGTGCCTTTTACTGACATCTTTTGTGCCAGTTCAGAAACAACAATCGTTTCGCCAATAACAACATCTTGCTTAGCAACGGTTGCAGACTTATCAAAGCCATGTTGCATTGAGCTAGGTTTCGCCAACTTGCCTTTACGACCACGTTGGTTACGACCACCACGGCCACCGCGAGAATCATCACGATCTTGCGTTGATTTCTTTTTACGACGACGAGGGGTTTTCTCTTCGCTACGATCTTGAGCATCTTCCGCTTCACGAGCGTAAGTTGAAGTCGTTACGTGATAGTCACCTTTCTCGCTTTCTTTCGACTTCTTCTCTTGCTCAGACCAGCGCTCAGCATTCTCTTCAGCTAGCTTCTTCGCTTCTTCCGCGAGACGAGCGGCTTCCGCTTCAGCCTTGCGTTGTGCCTCTTGTTCTTGACGGCGCTTCAACTCGTCAGCTTCTTTTTTCGCTTCAGCATTCTTTGCGTTCATTTGTTTCTTGGCCTTTTCCGCTTCGTCGCGCTTTTGATCTGTTGAATCTGCATTGCGTTTTTCATCAGCTTTACGGTTAGCAGTTTCCTCTGCTGCACGTTTTTCTTCAGCTTCTCGCTTTGCTTTCTCTTCAGCTTCGCGCTGTGCTTTCTCTGCAGCGTCACGTTTGGCTAGCTCTTCGGCTTCACGTTGTGCACGTTCTTCCGCCTCGCGTGTTGCTGCTTCCTCAGCTTCACGTTTCTCTTGCTCGTCAATAGCGCTGCGCTTTACATAAGTACGCTTTTTACGTACTTCGATTTGTACATCTTTGCTCTTACCACCACCTGACGCAACAGATAGCGTACTACGTGTTTTACGTTGTAGCGTTAGTCGCGTTGGTTCTGATTCGCCAGATGTATCACCATGTTCTTTTTTCAGGTGTGTAAGAAGCGTTTGCTTCTCATCATCATTGACCTGATCACTTTCTGATTTTTTAAGACCAGCATCAGCAAGTTGTTCAATTAGGCGTTCAACTGGCGTACCAATTTCTTCGCTAAGTGCTTTAACCGTAAGTTTTGTCATGCAACTACCTCCTTGCTGATTATTATTCTTCGTCGCCGAACCAACAAATGTTACGTGCAGCCATGATAAGTTCACCTAGCACGCTCTTCCGTTAATCCTTCGATACCCTCAAGCTCGTCGACACCTTGGTCAGCAAGATCTTCAAGAGTGGCTACACCTTTAGCAGCCAGTTTAAATGCCATTTCACGCTCAAGACCTTCCAATGCAAGTAAGTCTTCAGCTGGCTCAACGCCTTCAAATGATTCTTCTTGTGCAAGAGCCATTGTTGTTAGTGCGTCTTTAGCACGGCCACGAAGTTCTTCAATGATTTCTTCGTTCAGGCCATCGATGTCTAGAAGCTCGTTCACTGGCACGTACGCCACTTCTTCTAGAGTCGAGAAGCCTTCTTCTACTAGCATCTGTGCGAAATCTTCTTCAATATCAAGATATTTCATGAAGTTTTCAATTGAAGCAGACGCTTCTTCTTGGTGTTTCTTCTGTAGATCAGCAACTGTCATTACATTCAGTTCCCAACCAGTCAGTTGAGAAGCAAGGCGAACGTTTTGACCGTTACGACCAATCGCTTGTGCTAGGTTATCGGCTTCAACCGCGATATCCATTGCATGAGCGTCTTCATCAACAATGATTGAAGCAACATCTGCTGGTGCCATTGCATTGATAACGAATTGTGCTGGGTTATCATCCCAAAGCACGATATCAATACGTTCACCACCAAGCTCACCAGAAACGGCTTGTACACGTGCACCACGCATACCAACACACGCACCTACAGGGTCGATACGACGGTCGTTTGTTTTCACTGCGATCTTAGCACGAGAGCCTGGATCGCGAGCGGCTGCTTTCAGTTCGATTAGCTCTTCCGCGATTTCTGGCACTTCAACACGGAATAGTTCTGCTAGCATTTCAGGCTTAGAGCGAGTAATGAATAGTTGGAAACCACGCGCTTCAGGGCGAACAGCGTAAAGCAAACCACGAACTCGGTCACCTGGACGGAAGTTTTCACGTGGCAGTTGGTCATCACGCAGGATAACGGCTTCAGCGTTGTTACCTAGATCAAGAATGATCGTTTCACGAGTCACTTTCTTAACAACACCAGTAACTAAGTCACCTTCGTTATCAATGAATTGCTCAACAATTTGAGCGCGCTCAGCTTCACGAACTTTTTGTACGATAACTTGTTTCGCAGTTTGAGTCGTAATACGGTCAAACGTTACCGATTCAATTTCATCTTCAACGTAGTCGCCGATTTGAACAGATTCGTCTTCAAATTGTGCTGCTTCAATTGAGATTTCGGTGGTTGGCGTTTCTACTTCAGCAACGGCCATCCAACGACGGTAAGTCACAAACTCACCTGTTTTACGATCAATTTCAACGCGAACTTCAATTTCTAGTTCGTGCTTCTTCTTCGTTGAAGTTGCTAGCGCTGTTTCTAACGCTTCGAAAATACGCTCACGAGGTACCGCTTTCTCGTTAGAAACCGCCTCAACTACCGCTAAAATTTCTTTACTCATTTATCTAGCCTCTAAGCTTTCTTTTTTAGGGACCTAAAATTTAGGAATCAGGTTAGCTTTAGAAATGTTGCTAAGCACCATTTCTTCTTCGTTACCATCAGCAAGGATTGTGATGTTTTCGCCATCAACAGATTGGATAGTGCCTTTCCACTTACGACGGTTACCCACAGCCATTTTGAGAACGATGTTGACCTCGTGACCAATGAATTGTACGTAGTGTGCTGCTTTAAACAGTGGACGTTCAAGACCTGGTGAAGACACCTCTAGGTTGTAAGCCACCGTAATGGGATCTTCGACGTCCATCACTGCACTTGTTTGACGACTCACTTCTGCGCAATCATCAACGGTGATACCATTTTCATGGTCGATATACATACGAAGCGTTGAATGCTCACCAGCACGGATGAACTCTAAACCAACCAATTCGTAACCTAAAGCTTCAACCGGAGCTTCAAGTAATTCTGTAAGTTGTCTTTCTAAACCAGTCATTTAACCACTCCAGAAACAAAAAAAGGGCTTAAAGCCCAATTTAAATTCCAAGCACACATACCTGAACTTTAAAAAGCTCAGATAACAAAAAACCCCGAAAAAGTCGGGGTTTTTTGTTGCTGGACCCTGATGCATTAAGGATAAGCAATAAATGATAAACTTAAAAAATTATTCATTTATTTCCTTAATGTGCAGTGATTTTTTCACACTGCTAAACTTGCAATCCATCAACACTTAGAAAGTATTGGTTGCGGGGGCCGGATTTGAACCGACGACCTTTCGGGTTATGAGCCCGACGAGCTACCAAACTGCTCCACCCCGCGTCCGACTTGCTGTGCATTATACGCTCAACAAACTGTATTACAAGTTTATAAATAATGGTGCCGAGAGAGGGACTCGAACCCTCACACCATAAGGCACTAGCACCTCATGCTAGCGTGTCTACCAATTTCACCATCTCGGCTTAAGCTGTTCGCTTATTGAGGAATTTCGTCGCTTGATTTAGCTGGAATTTCACTCACAGTATTATCAGCTTGCTGTTCAATAACTTGACCTTGTGAAGGGTCAACCCATTGAGACTCGCCTTTGTGGGTATACATGTTACCCAACACTAAGCTAATAACAAAGAATACAATTGCAAAAATTGCAGTCATTCGGGTTAGAAAATTTCCTGAGCCGCTAGCACCAAACACTGTGTTTGACGCGCCAGCACCGAATGAGGCTCCCATGTCTGCGCCTTTACCTTGTTGAATCAACACTAGGCCAATAACACCAAGCGCCGCCAACAGGTAAATCACAAGTAGAACTTGAATCATATGTCCACCTATGTTCCTAATTGTTGAGCCAGCGCTGCTTTCTTCATAATGGTAAAGTATTCACCATATTTAGAAAACCTGGCTATGACCTCCTAAGAGAAGGCGGTGGCAATACTAACGAATGCCGCACTGACTGACAAGATAAAAATAAGAAAAACCGTAGCTTTAGAGCCTAAATGCTCAAAAAAGGGGCAAATAGGCTCATTTCAATAAAAACTCACGATACCGATTGACTATAATAAACAGAAATCAATCCCATTATTCCTAGTGCTCGTACCCATCGGTTGTGATTAGCAACTCGCTTTAACAGCATCGGCAATATACTGCGCCGATTGATTCACTAAAGCATCGTCTTCGCCTTCCACCATGACACGAAGCAAAGGCTCCGTACCTGATTTACGTAAAAGCACTCGACCTTTATCACCTAATTCACTTTCTACTTTTAACACAGCTTGCTTAACGGCATTAGCTTCGAGTGGATTAGCATCACCACTAAATCTTACGTTGATAAGTACTTGAGGATAAAGTGTCATGCCACTTGCTAGTTCATTGAGTGTCATTTTCGAACCAACAACTGAGGCTAACACTTGTAAACCAGCAACAATCGCATCACCTGTGGTCACTTTATCAAGCAAAATGACATGACCTGAGTTTTCTGCACCAATTCTCCAGCCCTTTTCTAGCAATTGCTCCATAACATAGCGATCACCGACAGCTGCACGCACAAATGGGATACCTAGCTGCTTCAATCCGTTTTCCATACCAAGGTTAGTCATTAATGTTCCAACAACACCACCTTTAAGCTCGCCGCGACGTAATGCATCTCGAGCGATGATATAAGCAATTTGGTCGCCATCGACTTTATTGCCTAAGTGATCAACCATGATAATACGGTCACCATCACCATCAAACGCAAGACCAAGTACCGCCTGCTCTTCTAATACACGAGCTTGCAATGCCGCGACATCGGTTGCACCAACTTTATCGTTAATGTTAGTACCATCCGGTTCAGCGCCCATCACAATCAAGTCTGCACCTAGTTCACTAAAGACCGCTGGCGCAATTTTGTATGTGGCACCGTGTGCACAGTCGATAACAATTTTCACGCCTGATAAATCTAAGTCGTGCGGAAAAGTACTTTTACAAAACTCAATATAACGCCCTGCCGCGTCATTCAAACGACTTGCTTTACCTAATTGCGCAGATTCGACACATTCAATGTCTTTGTCGAGTTCAGCTTCAATAGCAAGCTCAATCGCATCAGGAAGCTTTGTCCCTTCGGAAGAAAAGAATTTAATGCCATTATCATAGTACGGGTTGTGAGAGGCAGAGATAACAATCCCCGCCTCGGCACGGAACGTTTGCGTCAAATACGCCACGGCAGGAGTCGGCAATGGGCTGCAGAAAATTGCTTTTAGCCCCGCCGCCGATAAACCAGCCTCTAATGCTGATTCCAGCATATAACCAGAAATACGGGTGTCTTTGCCAATAATGACTTTTTTTGTGCCTTGCTTTGCAAGAACACGACCTGCAGCCCAGCCAAGCTTTAGTACAAAATCAGGGGTGATTGGATATTGTCCTACCTTACCGCGTACACCATCAGTACCAAAATAACGTCGTTGTGACATGTGATTTCCTTTTTCTATTTTTATATATTGTTCTGCATCATCTCAACAATAGCCATTGCTTCGATGGTTTCTTTTGTATCGTGCACCCGAATAATTTGCGCCCCTTTTTGTGCAGCAAGTATTGCGCAGGTGACACTTCCGACCATGCAATCATGCCGGTTTTTTATCGAGTAATTTAAATATCATCGATTTTCGCGACATCCCCGCCAGCACAGGTAAACCAAACTGATGAAATTTATCGAGATGGGCCAATAAGTGGTAATTGTGCTCAAGAGTTTTACCAAAACCGAACCCAGGGTCAAGAATCAGCTGTTCTCTTGAAATGCCGACACTTTCACAAGCTTTAATCCTTTCGTCCAAAAAATCCTGTATATCCTTAAGCAGATCATGATACGTCGGTGCGTGTTGCATGGTTCTCGGTTGACCTTGCATATGCATAAGACAAATAGGCACATTAGCCGCTGCTGCTACCTCTAGTGCTCCGGGCTCTTGTAGTGCCCGCACGTCATTGATGATATCAGCACCAGCTTCAATAGCTTGCTTCATAACTTCAGCTTTACTGGTATCAATTGAAATCCAAACATCATGATGTTGACGAATAGCCTGGATAACCGGAATAACACGTGACAACTCTTCACTTAGCGTAACGTCAGGCGCGCCCGGCCGTGTGGATTCACCACCGACATCAATAATAGTCACACCAGCTTGGATCATTGCTGCTGCTTGCTCAAGCGCATTATCAATCGAGTTGAACTTACCGCCATCTGAGAAAGAGTCAGGCGTCACGTTGAGGATGCCCATAATTTGCGGACGATCTAAATGAAGGGTTTTATTATTAGCATTTAATAACATGGCAATAAATCGTGGCTGTATAAACGAAAAAAGCCCCGAGAAATCCTCGGGGCTTAATAATTAAAGACTACTCAGAATCTTTTTTTGAGGATGCTGTTGAACTGTTATCGTCAACCTCTTCAGCGTTAGTCTCTGCTGCTTTAGTTTCGGCAGTTTCAGGCTCTGGTGTTGCCTCTGCTTTCGCAGGCTCACTCTTAGCTTCTGATTTTGAAGCGTCTTGAGTGTTGGCTTGGTCACCCCAACCAGCTGGTTCACGAATGGTCTCTTTGCGTTCCATCAAGTCATCAATTTGACCCGCATCGATGGTTTCATATTTCATGAGCGCATCTTTCATTGCATGCATCAAATCCATGTTGTCTTCAAGGATCTGCTTAGCTCGATCGTAGTTACGGTCAATTAATACGCGAATTTCTTCATCGATTAATCGAGTCGTTTCGTCAGAAACATGCTTCGCTTGACTCATGCCGCGACCTAGGAAAACTTCACCTTCTTCTTCAGCATAAAGAAGTGGACCAAGTTTTTCAGAGAAGCCCCACTGCGTCACCATCTTACGAGCGATATCTGTTGCTCGTTCGATATCGTTTGATGCACCAGTGGAAACATTGTCTTTACCGTAAATAAGCTCTTCTGCTAGTCGACCACCATACAAACTAGAAATCATAGACTCTAGATGCTGACGAGACATACTGACGCGATCTTGTTCTGGCAAGTACATAGTTACACCGAGCGCTCGACCCCGTGGAATGATTGACACTTTGTATACTGGATCATGCTCTGGTACTAAACGACCTACAATTGCGTGACCCGCTTCGTGATACGCAGTTGAAGCCTTCGTCTCTTCAGACATCACCATAGAGCGGCGCTCCGCACCCATCATGATCTTATCTTTAGCAAGTTCAAACTCCACCATAGATACATTGCGCTTGTTACCACGCGCAGCAAATAGTGCAGCTTCGTTAACCAAGTTAGCAAGGTCGGCACCAGAGAAACCTGGTGTACCACGTGCAATCAATGATGGCTCAACGTCTGATGCTAGAGGGACTTTACGCATGTGAACTTTCAAAATCTGTTCACGACCACGAACATCAGGTAGACCAACCACAACTTGACGGTCGAAACGACCAGGACGAAGCAGTGCAGGATCAAGTACGTCAGGACGGTTAGTTGCTGCGATAACGATAATACCTTCGTTACCTTCAAAGCCATCCATTTCAACTAGCATTTGGTTAAGGGTCTGCTCACGCTCATCGTGACCACCACCTACACTCAGCGCCACGCTGACGGCCAACGGCATCGATTTCATCGATAAAGATGATACATGGTGCCGCTTTCTTCGCTTGTTCGAACATGTCACGCACACGAGATGCACCAACACCCACAAACATTTCTACAAAGTCAGAACCTGAAATTGTGAAAAACGGCACTTTCGCCTCACCCGCAATGGCTTTTGCAAGCAAGGTTTTACCCGTACCAGGAGGACCGACTAAAAGAATACCCGTTGGGATTTTACCACCGAGTTTTTGGAATCGGCTTGGGTCACGTAAGTAATCCACCAGCTCTTTCACGTCTTCTTTTGCTTCGTCACAGCCTGCAACGTCAGAAAACATCGTTTTGATTTGCTCTTCACTCATCATTCGAGCTTTGCTCTTACCAAACGACATGGCACCTTTGCCACCGCCGCCTTGCATTTGACGCATGAAGAAAATCCAAACACCAATAAGAAGAATCATTGGGAACCACGAAATAAAGATAGTGCCTAATAGGCTCTGCTCTTCTGGCGGTGTACCTGAAACTTTTACGTTTTGGTTGATAAGGTCATCAAGAAGTTTTTGATCATAAACAAGCATGTAAGTCACAAAGCGACTACCGCCACGGCGAGTAAAGGTTATCTCGCTGTCTTTAAACTGCGCTTCTTGAATCTGGCCATTGCCAACTTCCTGTACGAACGTGGTGTAATCTACCGCTCGACCATTGCTCTCGCCAGGTCCAAAGCTTTGGAATACCGACATCAACACAACGGCGATGACTAACCACAAAATTAAATTCTTTGCCATGTCACTCAAGGTGTCAGTCCTCGATAACTAATTGTAATTAAAGGTAGGGTACTACAGTTTTTCAGCTGTAGCTACAATGTTAATTTTCTCTTTGTAAACTAATGTTCAGCCTTTGTATCCATTAGCTACAATAAATACCTCACGAGAGCGAGCTCTAGATGAGTCCGGTTTGCGAATCTTCACAACTTTGAACATTTCGCGCACTTCTTTTACGTACTGATCAAACCCTTCGCCCTGAAACACTTTGACGACAAAACTGCCTCCAGGAGCCAAGGCTTGTCTACACATATCTAATGCTAGTTCAACAAGATACATTGCTCTAGGTTGATCAACAGATAAATTTCCAGCCATGTTTGGTGCCATATCTGACATCACAACATCGACCATATCTGGTTGTATTTTTTCCAACAGTGCATCCAGTACCGCTTCATCTCTAAAGTCACCCTGTAAAAAACTGACTCCAGCAATCGAATCCATCGGCAATAAGTCACAAGCAATGACCTGTCCTTCGTCACCGACAACTTTAGCGGCATACTGTGACCAACCTCCAGGTGCTGCACCCAAATCGACCACAGTCATTCCAGGTTTCAGTAACTTATCTTTGTTTTGAATCTCTTCAATTTTAAAGATAGCACGAGATCGATACCCTTTTCTTCTGGCTTCATTCGCATATTTATCATCAAAATGCTCCTTCAACCAACGGCCTGAACTGGCCGAGTGTTTTTGCTTACTCATTCAAAATCCAACGTAACAAGGGCAAACCCTTAGAATAAAGTATAGTCTTCGTCATTAGATGGCGTTAAAATACGACTTTTCAACCCTAACACTAAATAAATTTGGCCGCGTTATGAACTTAAGCACGAAACAAAAACAGCACCTAAAAGGCCTAGCACACGCACTGAAACCCGTTGTGCTTCTAGGCGCAAATGGACTAACAGAGGCTGTTCTAGCGGAAATCGAAATCGCTCTTGACCACCACGAACTAATTAAAGTTAAAGTGGCTTCGGAAGACCGTGAAACTAAGCTATTGATTGTTGATGCGATTATCCGTGAGACAAAAGCAGAAAAAGTACAAGTTATCGGTAAGACACTTGTTCTTTATCGCCAATCAGAGCAAAAGAAAATCGAATTACCTCGTAAGTAACGAGTACTCTATTCGTCACATTGTTGAAACATTTCGTTTCAACTTAAAAAGGTCGTGTAATGCGGCCTTTTTTGACCGTGGCGAAAACATCTTACTCACTAATGGTATGCACGAACCGTACACACCAACGATACAACGTATAAAAAAAGCCGCGCAACGCGACTTTTTATCATAAGTGAAGATTTAGATGTATGCGACTTTGTCGATATCAAAATCTTTTTGACCACCTGGCGTTGTGATCGTCACTTCATCACCTTCCATTTTGCCAATCAAACCACGTGCAATTGGAGAACTGACCGAAATACGACCCGCTTTAATATCCGCCTCATCATCACCAACGATCTGATACGTCTTTTCTTCGTCAGTATCAACATCAATCAAGGTAACGGTAGTACCGAAGATGATTTTTCCATTGTTATCCATTTTTGTCACATCAATCACTTGTGCGACAGAAAGCTTGTATTCGATGTCACGAATCTGAGCTTCGCAAATACCTTGCTCTTCACGCGCGGCATGGTATTCAGCATTTTCTTTTAAATCACCAAGCTCACGCGCTTCCGCTATTGCTTGAGAAATAAGAGGACGAAGTTTAAGTAGTCGCTCTAGTTCTTCACGTAATTTAAGCTCACCGCGAGCGGTCATTGGAACCTTTTCCATTTTAACAACCTCTTTTCCAAATTTTACTTTGGACAAAAAAACCCTACTCAAACAAAGCTTGAGTACAATTTAAAAATAACTGGATTAAGCCTAGTGTAATCAATCTATGGATACAAATCATCGAAATTCATAACTTGATGCGATGTTGTATCTGTATTGAACTTTAACCTACTGACTTTATAACAATGAGATCACGTCAACATGCCTGATTAGGCACCTAACAGCCAATCAATATAACGCAGAAATCTCTGTTGCTGCAAGTTCAACAGAAACAGAAACGTTCGGGATCGTGCACAGTTTTTTTGTTCAACATATGGCGACTCGGCTATCTAAGTAAATTTAACCCAAAGTTTCTTAATTAGCGCTTTATCTCAGGAATATTGGTTGCTAGCCTACAGCAACCCCCCTTAAGACTGACTCAACGGTTATGACCATCAAGCACACGCTAGTCGCACTTACTTTGTCTATTGTTTCACCACTCATCTATGCCGCTGATGTCAGTACATTACTCCCTGCGGGGAGCCGCGCGAGTGTTTACCTAGACTCTATCGAACAAACGTCTTCACCTTTGATCAACCAACACACTCAAGATTACTTTCCACCAGCTAGCACACTGAAGGTCGTCACCGCCCTAGCAGCAAAGCTCTCCCTTGGCGATGAGTTTCGTTTCAAAACAACGCTCTCTACAGCAGGAAATGACGTCATCATTCGCTACTCTGGAGACCCATCATTTTCAAGGAAAGATCTCCGTGCCATGCTACGCAAAGTAAAAGCATCCACGGGAAGTAAGATCCATTCTGTCTGGCTCGATAACCGCGCCTTTTCTGGCTACAACCGCGCGGTGGGGTGGCCTTGGGACATATTAGGTGTGTGCTACAGTGCTCCCGCATCGGCAATCACACTAGACGGAAATTGCGTCCAAGGCGCGCTGTATACCAATAACGATGGAACGACACGCATCCATATCCCTGCGCATCAACCCATAGTAGCAATGTCAACCGCCCGCAGCGTGACCAAGCAACAACAACAAGACCAGCATTGCGATCTTGAGCTGAGAACCACACCTGAGAATCGTTATTCCCTTGATGGCTGTGTGGTACAACGTCAGTCTCCTCTGCCACTAAATTTTTCGGTCTCCTCTCCGGCTACATTTACTCAAGCCGTCATTCGAGATGAAATGGATAAACTTGGCGTGACGATCACGGGTAGTATCAGCATTGGCGCACCCGAAAATACCGAATTCATTGAACGAGTGAGCCACCAATCCGCGCCTTTACCTGAACTACTCGCCACGATGCTGCGTGATTCCAATAACCTTTACGCTGATAACATCCTTAAAACGATTGGGGCAACACACTTCAAACAACCGGGATCTTTTAATAACGGGACCGCTGCTGTAAAAGCGATTTTAAAGCAACAAGCCAATATTGATATCGACAGTGCGGTATTAGAAGATGGCTCAGGACTTTCACGTAACAATCGCGTTACGGCTACGCAAATGGCCGATGTGCTCCATTATGTCTATCGCCACGACGCCACTCTCGATCTGATTACTTTGTTACCGATATCCGGCAATAATGGCACCTTGAAGTACCGTCAAAGTATGAGAAAGCCGCCAATTAAAGGCGCGCTATCCGCGAAAAGCGGGTCTTTATTCGGAACCTACAACATGATGGGCTACGGGCTTAACTCCCAAGGCAAGGTAGAAACTATTTTCGTGCAACTGGTAACCGATTACCATTTGGACAAATCACAGGCAGCGAAACCCGTGATATCACCATTGACCAATTTTGAGCAAACCTTGTATCAGCAGATCATCGATTATAGTAACGCTCTAGAGCGCTCAAACAACAAAGCACAGCCGTAGCTGTGCTTTGTTGTTCACTGGGTTATTGGTTTGCTGGATTATGATTTACTGATTGCTCATTGTACGACGCGTTACGCTAACCCTAGGAAGTAGTTCACAACCGTAAAATAAATCCACATACCAGATATATCCACAATGGAAGCCAATACTGGACTCACTAGCACCGCTGGGTCCAAGCGAAATACTCGCGCAATAATCGGCAACACGCCACCAAGCGTGGTAGAAATCGTCACCTGAATAAATAATGCCACCGCAATCGACAATGCAATGGTATTTAAATCAAAGCCATTTCCGGCATCGGGGTGGCTAAACAATAAAATTCTGGCCACCATGACTAAAGCCACTGCAGACGCAAGGCAAATAGCGACTCGGCTCTCTTTCCAAAGCACATCTAACCACTGCCGCTTTCTCAACTCACCAGTTGCCAAAGCACGTATCACCAACGTTGCTGCCTGTGTTCCAGTATTTCCACCCGCAGCAGCGATAACAGGCATGTACACCGCCAGTAATACTAGCTGGCTGAGTATATCTTCATACTGGGCAATAATAAGCCCGGAGACAATCCCCATTAAAGCAAGAGTTATAATCCAGCCAATACGCTGTTTAACGTGCTCTAGCACTCCCGTCGTTAAATACCCTTGTGTGGTTTCTGCTTCTGAGTGAATAAAACCAAGTTGGTGGGCGAAATGTCGTGCCCGTTTATCATGCCCCTGTAAATCTAGCTGTTGAATCAGGTGTTGGACTTGTCCAAACGCACAGTGTTGCAACACGCCTACCGCCTCATCAATTGGCATTACTGTCAATAAATTGAGTTGCTGATCGTCGTCGTACTGCAAGAAAGCTTTGGTTGCCGCACTGATCTCTTCTTCTGAGAAACGAGGCGTGTTTTCAATATAAGTGTTGCTCATTACCGTCATGGCGAATCTCCCGATTAGCGTTGGTAACGACCATCAATTGTCACAAATATCCGCCTACCAAACTCGGTTGGCATTCATTTGCACAATAGTAGAAAAGGAGAAAAATAAGAAAGGAATATAGATAAATAGCCTCCCACCTTGACGGCAGGAACGAAGATCGCAAAATACCGAAAAAGTGTTACTTTTCTCCTTTGATACTAGGAGGATGGTCGGTATTGTTCATAGGTATCTCCGAAAAAGCTATCGACTCGATAGCGGCGCTAGAATACCAAAAACACTCACTGAGTAAAGCCCCTTTTCTCTGTTGAA
Source organism: Vibrio sp. GJ43-1 (assembly GCF_055808835.1). Taxonomy (NCBI): domain Bacteria; kingdom Pseudomonadati; phylum Pseudomonadota; class Gammaproteobacteria; order Vibrionales; family Vibrionaceae; genus Vibrio; species Vibrio sp. GJ43-1. The sequence continues at coordinate 3,128,161 of NZ_CM147884.1, forward strand.
ACTAATTTTTACCTTTCTTAACTATTTAGCGATTTATCATGTGTCTTATTTTCTCTCGTGTGCTTGCAATTTCTTTGTTGAGCGTGTTGTTACTCGCTGGGTGTAACTCAAAAAAATCGTCTCCGGCCGCACAACCAAAGCCACCAGTTACCGATTGTAAAGTGAACTGGCAAACTGAATTCCAACACCTCAATCGCACATGGCAACGCTCTCGCTATGATCACAATTGCAGTGAAGTGAACACTAACTTCCCCAATATAAAAGCCGATCAAACCGCGAACCAGTCACTGAACTACCAAAACATTTTTGACCGAGAAAGAGAGCTCTACGGCTATAACCCACGTTTTATTCCAGGTCGCCCCTACTTTGATGCTAACAATCTTCCTTGGATGATTGTCAATAATATGAATCAGTTCAATCGCGGGGACGATCAACCGGGTCATCATCAAGACCCGATTACCTTAGAGAAAACCGGGAAGCCGCTGCACGCACTCACCTATGATGATCGTGTCTATTCATCGCTATATCCTAGTGGTACCGAGTGTACTGATTGCGACTCTCACCTAGTGCGACTAACGGCGAATGGGGAGTGGGTTTCCATTTCTTTAAGAGGGTTAGAGCAAGAGTTTGGTTTTAGACAAAATGCCGATGGGCTTGACGGCTATCGCTACCGCTATATTGAACAGGTATATTTCCGAGACAATGGCGATGTCTTTTTTAAGCTCGATCATGGCGTTGTTCGTTACCAAGCCGCAACCAATACATGGCAAGGTTACTCACAGCACTGGATCGCGCAAACCGAAATGGTTGGCAACGGACAGGACGCCCCTTTATTTGTCCGTTCCAAAGACAGCACCTACACCATCTTACGCTTGGTCGAACAAGGGAATGATGCGCTCGAGTGGCAACAAGAAACCTTAACGCTACCGCTATCACTTGGTCTATACCGAGGTAGTCATCCGATTGTATGGGAAGGCAATACGCTTCATATCGCGGCTATTAGCTTTGAAAGCGATGACAATAACCGACAGTCGTACAATACTGGGCAATACTATGTCCGCTACCAATTAGGTAGTGAAGCGGCAGATGTGCTGTTTATGGGCTGGAGTGGCTCAACGTCACAAGCGACGCCTGACTCACATAACCAACCGATTATTCTTATCGATAGTCACAAGCGTTTGCACTACATTTCTGGGGCGCACAATCATCAGATTTGGCATCGCTACTCTCTGCAACCAGTCACCGATACAGATTGGAACAGCGATCATAACCTATGGGGGAATACGGTAGAGGCGAATGATAAATTTTCCACTGGACCTAATGAAGCATTTGGTCGATACCCAGAAGATAAACCTCTTTCCGATACTGTAAATTATGTAGGGCAACCTTATGGGCGCTACACCTACATCCACGCAGCCTTAACAAACAACGATGATATCTACTTAGCGATGAGAAACACCGCGCCAAATACAGTGGCACCACAAGGCTATCGTTTAGAGTGGGTTAAAGGCTCGTTAGAAGATTCTGGAGAATACCAATGGCAAGACCAAGGCGTAGTGGTGATGCCAAACTGGCAGCAGTATTCAAACTACACCCAGAAGCTGCATCAAGATAAGCGCGGTAATCTATTTTTACTCTATACCTATGAGATTCAAAACTTCAAAGAAAGCACTTGGTTCAACACGCAAGCACGAAGTTCATATAGCAATGCTGAAGAGTGCGCGCTGGCCACATCAAGCCAGGATTGTATCAACGCCTATCAAGTACATTATCAGCGTTGGCCCAATGAAGAGCTGGCAGGTAACTCCAACCGATATAGTCAAGCTTATCAACACGATCCAGTGTTGCTTGTCAGCTCTGATAACGGACAGACTTGGCAACCCGCCACCACCGCAGGGTTTATAGCAAACAAAACACCATAAAAGTTCGGCCTAGTTGTCACTCTAATCGGTCATCGACTAGGCCATAATTCTGGTGAGCTCCCGGTCTGCTACTCCTCTTTGAGAGAATGGGCTTCCATGTCAATGTTAAAGTGCTTTTTTACTTGTTCCGCGTAGCGATCGTCGAAGGGGGCCTCAATACTCACCACGCTATCACCTTGGGTGATTTTTAGTGTGTTATCGAGCAAAGTAATCATTCCATTTTCGATAGGAAGCGCCGCTATTGTCGCCGATGTAAATACCGAGTGTTGACTGGTTGACGTATAGTGATTGCCACATTCGATGTCCCCCTGACACACAAAGGAAAGATCGAGGCTATATAAATCGAACCATTCATTATCACGCTTAACTTGTAACATAAAGCCATAGCGCTCTTCTGCAATAAACCGAAACGTTTGATAATCAATATGCTGCTCTTGCCCTACTTCAAGTAATAAAGGCTGCCTAGGCGTCTGAGAGCCAAAGCCAGCATCAACAATCCAGCGTTGGTCGTTCAATGTGATTAAAGAAACCTGATGCGTTCTACCCGACGGCTCACCAGAAAGGTGAACACGTGCGAGCAATGCCCTGCCATCAAAACCAACCGCTTGTAATACATGGAGCAATAAACCGTTCACTTCAAAGCAATAGCCGCCCCGTTCACTTAAAACTAACTTCTCGAAAAGGTTATCTAGCCCCAAACGAATCGCACGTCCAGCGGCAACATCAAAGTTCTCAAACGGTATCCTACGATGTTGACACTTGTGCAGCTTACGCAAACCGTCTAGATCGACAGTGATGGGACAAGCAACACCTAGCTTAGAGAGATATTGATTAAGTTGGATTGACGTCATCATTGTTGGCTTCCCTAACCAGTAAAATGCGAATAGCTCATTGGTGATTGCTGATTGATACTACGCGGATACAAAAAAACGCTCAAATATGACGTCACTTTCCCTTGCTAACTCACTTAGCGGTAAGAGTGATTCATACTCAAGCGTTTACGTTCGCCGTTCTACATTCAGATAGGCTAAACGCCCTATTGAACGCGTCTTAACACCACTTTTAGCGCTTCGAAATCATTGTTCAGATCTTCAGATAACAATTCCATTGCTGCATGCTTTGCAAGGGGAGCTGGCAGTTCAATATCAGTGCCTAGAATGTCATCAACGACTTCTTTAAATTTTGCCGGATGCGCGGTACACAAGAATAGTTGCAGTCTCACCCTCTTGCAGTTGCTCATCTAGAACGCGATACGCGATCGCACCATGTGGCTCGCACAGGTAACCTAATGTATTGAGTTCACGTACTGACGCAGCACTTTGCTCATCAGTCACTGCGCCTTTGCCTAGCGTATCAAGCCCCCAGCCTTTCAGCTGACATAGCTCTTCAATACGTGGCCAGTTATTCGGCTGACTCACATCCATGGCATTAGATGTTGTCGCCACGGTCGGTTTAGGATCCCACTGCCCCGTTTCTAGGTAACGTGGTACGGTATCATTGGCGTTGGTTGCCGCAATAAAGCGTTTAATTGGCAGACCCAGTGCTTTGGCAAGCAAACCCGCGGTCAAGTTACCAAAGTTACCACTTGGCACTGAGATAACCAGGTTTTCACGCTGTGCTTTGCTTAGCTGTGACGCCGCTTCAAAGTAGTAACAAATCTGCGCCATTAATCGGCTAATGTTGATTGAGTTTGCCGAGTTAAGACCAATTTCTTTTCGCAACTCCGCATCATCAAAGGCTTGCTTCACTAACGCCTGACAGGCATCAAAATCGCCATCAATCGCCACGGTGTGGATGTTTTTACCTAGCGTGCAAAATAGCTTCTCTTGCAGTGGGCTGATTTTCCCTTTTGGATACAAAATGACGACATTAATGTCTTCCATACCATAAAAAGCATGAGCAACAGCAGCGCCAGTATCACCAGACGTTGCCGTTAAGATCGTGATTTTTCCGCCATCCGATACCGCAGCAAGGGAGTTAGCCATAAAGCGGCCACCAAAATCTTTAAACGCTAGCGTCGGGCCGTGAAAAAGCTCTAACGCATACACGCCCTCTTTCACTTCTTTGATTGGTGCAGAGAATTGGAACGCGGCATCCACCATTTCCGTCACTTTCTCTTTTGGAAGCTCATCCCCAATCAGTGCCGAGAGAATTTTTGCGCTGCGGGATACAAAATCTTCCGCTAATAGCGCATCGATATCCTCAAACTTTGGTAGTTCAGAGGGAAAGAATAGCCCTTGGTTACGGCCTAGCCCTTGACGGACGGCCTGACCAAAAGAGACTTGTTCATCGTTTTCTTTGATATTGTAAAGCTTCATTGCTCACTTCCTGTTACTTTCGAGCCTTGCTTGTCCAAACGACAAACATGCACGAATCCTTCGTTATTCTGTACGTAATTTTCTTCTAACCATCGAGCAACGCGCTCTGCCACGTCTTTTTCTTTGCAGATACTAAACAGCGTTGGTCCACTACCGGAGATACTCGGTTGCTAACGCACCCGCCGCCTTTGCATACTCTCTTGCTTGGCTAAAGCCAGGTAGCAATTTGGCGCGATAGGGTTCAGCGATCACATCTTTGATCATCTTCGCGGCTAATTCAGGCTGACCAGAGTGGCACGCATGAATGAAGCCAGCAAGATGACGACCATGGGCGATGATATCTTGTCGACGATATTGAGAAGGTAAAATTTCTCTTGCTTCCGCCGTCGAAACTTTGATTCCTGGATACGCCATGACCCAGTACCAATCATCAAAACAAGGGACCTCTTGGCTAATAATACCAAGCTCTTCAAGCATCAGTTGCACGCCGCCTAGATAGCAAGGTGCCACATTGTCATAATGGATACCACCAGAAATTTGCCCTTCCATTTCACCCATTAGAGCGAGCAGGGCCATTTCATCCAGTGGATTACCATGATATTGATTGAGCGCGTCCAATGCAGCCACAATAGAGCAAGCACTTGAGCCTAGCCCTGAGCCAATTGGCATGTTCTTTTCAAGCGTCATATGAATCGGCTTAAGTGGTACGCCTTTTTTATCTAGCTCTCTAGCAAACACTTTCCAACAATCATAAACAATATTTTCTTGTGGATCGGATGGTAACTTATCGACAAATCGGCCTTTCGTTGTGAGCTCGAAAGCGACATCACTGGCTTTAATTTCCACACAATCACCCAGTAATGTGCCATCAATAGGCGACACTGCTGCCCCTAACACATCAAAACCAACGCTCACGTTGCCGATAGACGCGGGAGCATAAACCACGACTTTTTGACTCATTTTATACTCCTAATTTCCATCCAAGTGTACGCATCACATCAGAGAAGACACCAGCAGCGGTCACTTCCGTACCAGCGCCGTAGCCACGTAGTACAAGAGGGATTGGTTGATAATAACGACTGTAGAAAGCCAGCGCATTTTCACCATCTTTGATCTTAAACATAGGGTCATTTTCATCAACAGACGCGATACGAACTCGACACTTACCATCGGCAATTTCACCAACATAACGCAGCACTTTACCTTCTTCTGCTGCGTCAGCAACAAGTTTAGAGAAGTGCGCATCGGCTTCAGGTAAGCGAGCCATAAAGTCTTCAATTGAACCGGAATCATCAAAGCCAGGTGGCAATGCTTGATCCACTTCCACATCTTCAAGCTCCAGCGCCATGCCAGCTTCTCGAGCCAATATTAGCAGCTTCCGAGCCACATCCATTCCGGATAAGTCATCTCGTGGATCTGGTTCCGTAAACCCTTTGTCTTTGGCAACATTCGTCGCCTGACTCAGCGTAAGACCTTCATCTAATTTACCAAAAATAAATGACAAGGAACCGGATAAAATACCGTTGAATTTTTCCAATTCGTCACCAGGCAGAAATTAAGTTCTGTAGGTTTTCAATAACAGGTAGACCTGCACCTACCGTTGTTTCATACATCAGTTTACGACGTGAGCTACGCGCCACATCACGAAGCTGATGGTAATAAGCCATGCTGGAGGTGTTGGCCTTTTTATTCGGGGTCACCACATGGAATCCGGCCGCTAAAAACTCAGCGTACTGGTTCGCGATAGTTTCACTCGATGTACAGTCTACGAGTACAGGGTTAATGATGTGATTACGTTGAACCAATGCCGCTAATCCAGCGACACTGAACCGTTCCGTGACATCATTCATGCGATCTCGCCATTGCTCAAGAGGTAAGCCCTGACCGTCGAGAAGTACCCCTTTACTATTCGCAAGACCACAAACACGAATGATGATGCCTTTTTCCGCCAACTTTACTTGCTGACGTTGAATTTGATCGACCAGTTCACCACCAACACCACCAACACCAACCACAAACACATCCAAGAAGTGCTTAGAGTTGAACAGGTTTTCATGGCAAGCCTTGATCGCTTCTGAGATTTTATCTTCCGGAATCACAGCAGAAATAGCGCGCTCTGAAGAGCCTTGTGCGATCGCTACAATGTTGACATTCACTTCCGCCAACGATAGGAAGAACTGAGATGCCACACCGCGTGATGTTCTCATTCCATCACCCACTAGCGTTACAATCGCCACATCATCCATAAACTCTACTGGCTCAAGTAAGCCATTTTTCAGTTCTAGCTCAAAGGTTTCTTCTAAAATCAACGCCGCTTTTACTCGGTCTTCTTCTTCAATACAGAAACTAATGCTGTATTCCGAAGATGATTGAGTGATTAGCACAATTGAAACCCCAGCCGAAGACATAGCCCCAAACACACGGCTCGCCATGCCGACCATGCCCTTCATGCCTGGACCGGATACGTTAACCATGATTAAGTTAGATAACGTGGTAATGCCTTTAATTGGTAGGTTGTCTTCAACTGGCATCTTGCCCAATCAAAGTACCCGCCCCCTGAGGGTTAAATGAGTTTTTGATAAGGCATGGAATATGGAATTGAGCAATAGGTGCAATTGTTTTAGGGTGAAGAACTGAGGCACCGAAATACGATAGCTCCATTGCTTCTTGATAACTCAATGATTTGAGCAAACGCGCATCATCAACTAAACGCGGGTCACAGTTGTAAACGCCATCTACATCTGTCCAAATTTCGCAGCAGTCCGCTCGTAAACAGGCAGCAAGTACTGCTGCAGAGTAATCAGAGCCATTACGACCCAATGTGACCAACTCGCCTTTTGCATTGCCTGCCGTAAAGCCTGGCATGATGTGAACAACGCCTTCCTCCAATGGGCTAGCTTGAAAATTTTGAGTAGACACACCCACATCAACCATCGCTTCAAGATAGTCACCATTTGCATACAGGTATTTCACAGGGTCAATTAATGCCGCTGCTTGGCCCTTGGCTTCAAGTACCGCCTTCATCAATTGAATAGAGATGCGTTCACCCTTCGAGATGATGCGAGCATTCACATGATCAGGGCAGGTGCCAAGTAAACGGATACCATGTACAAATTGGTGCAGTTGAAACAAAGAGGTTTTTACCTGATTGTCAAAGTCTGTACTTTGAATATTGGGAAGAACCGATTGGATACTGGCAAACAATGCTTTGAATGATGCCTCCAGCTCCGAAATCTGCAGTTCGACTTCACTATTTTTTAGTGCCGCATCAATGACAGCAACGAGCTTATTGGTTGTCTTCCCTGGCGCAGATAGCACCACGGCTAAATTTTCTTGTTGGGCGTTGTTGGCAATGATATCTGCCGCTCGTAAAAAGCGATCTGCATCGGCTAATGATGAGCCGCCAAATTTTAGTACTCGCATCCTTTCCTCCCGAAATACTCAAAACAGGTAAAAAAAAGGCCCGTATCTTGGTGATACAGGCCTTGTTTTTTGAATTTCTTCCGTCTACCAGCCTGCTCCAACATTGGTCATGTCGGTAATAATAATCGTGGTGGTCATTACTACTAGCTGGCTTCTATACATAGGGTTATCTACAAACTTTCTTATGTGCTTACCCATACGTTTACCGCACTTCTTGTAGACTAGTCAATCAAAATTTGTACTTTTCTTAAATCAAGAGCGTTATTCGGGTCAATCACCGAAAAATGACATTTATTGTAGATATATGTCATTAGGTTATGAGTAAATCGTTAAATGCTATATCGATTTACAACTTTTTGCTTAGATATTGTGCTTTAATTAGTGGACAAATAAAAAACAATAATAATGAACAAGGAGTGGTGCTATGAAGGCAATAATTGTGTCTACTTTGTTCGTATTATTGTCATTAAACACCGCACGAGCGGCTGAGCTCCCTACATTGCCCTCTCAGCATGACGCCTCACCCCATAATTTTTTCCTTTCGTCTGACAGTAAGTCATCAGGTAATAATTTAGATCAGTGGAATGTCGACAGTGGGTACGCCTACTCAGTCTTCGACTCCGTCGATGTCTATATCGGTGCGCGCCTTAATAATTCTCTAGAATCAAGCGATAGAGGGTTTCTCAGCGGTATGAGCTATCAAATTTCCGAACGAATTTCGGTAAAAAGTATGCTACGCGGCTACCAGTATGAAGAAAATGACGTGAAACAAGCGGGGATGGCGGCGGAAATATCAAGCCGAATGCGGCTAACAGAAAACCTAGACGTACACGCCACCTTTGACTTTGAGAAAGTTCAACAAGGCATCGAAGTCGGTCTAGGCTTTCGTTTTTAGCGTGTAATTAAAACGACAATGCTTCCTTGGCGATTAAGATACCATTCCAATCTGAGTAAATATAATGTCCCGGCTGAACTATCTGGTTGTTCATCGTAAGGGTAACATTTACTTCCCCTGCGCCACGCTTTTCGGTCTTAAACGGGCACGCCCCCAACGCCTTAACGCCTAAGTCCATTTCAGACATCGCTGCAACATCTCGAATGGCACCATTGACAATAACGCCCTCCCAACCGTTTTCTATCGCCATGATAGCAAGCTGGTCACCGAGCAACGCTTTTTGGCAAGAACCGTTACCGTCAACGAAAAGGACTTTTCCTGCGCCATTTGTCGCCAGTATTTCACGCACTTTTGAGTTATCGTGATAGCAACGAATCGTCACTATCTCTCCCCAAAAAGCGGCCCTTTGACCAAAGTTTTGCAGCGGTACATTCAGCAGCATCACTTTATCTTCGTGTTGGTCACAAATATCAGGTGTGATATCTCTCATCTTTCCTCCATGAATTCTACTCAATAGGCGTACCTTTAGAGAGCATTAAATTAAAAATCCTTTTCATCTACCCAGCAGTATGTAGCTAATCAGCCACATACTCACCCAATAAACCTAAATTTTTTGGTTGGCGATCACCATCACAAGGCACCAAAAACAGTACACCATTGTCGACAAAATAAATGGCATTTTGATGATATTTTTGTCCTAAGTCACACGCTTCAGAAAGCGTCATTTCAACAGCATAGCTCTCTTCATACCAATCAAAAGTGGCGTCGCCAACGATAACCTTTAATCTTAATTTATGGCCAAAATCTAAATTTAACTCTTTGTTTTTAATAAGGTTACGTTCATTAGACACCCAAACGCTTCTAGGGTTCCATGCCGTGATAATCGCGTACTGTTCAACTGACCATGCTCGTTCAAACCTAAAGCAAGCATTTGCATAAGAAGCCCATAACTGCGCATTAACACACATATTGATTACCGCTCCCGATTTACCTATTACTATTAATATTTGTTACAAGTCAGCTATTGATTTAAATCAACAAACTGCAAGGAATTAACATTTGACCATTGTTAGCATGCTGTTAACATATTAGAATTCGCCTCAATGACCTAGCGGAATAATAAGAGATTTAAGGGATTTCTCGTTAGCTGGCAGCTTCATGGATGGCGACGCATATCGTAACTGTTTCTCTGATTGTAAGCAGAACATCCAAGAAACATTACCTATATGTTAACTTATTGCCTAGAATTTATTCTACTACAGCCCGATTTATCACAAGTTTAATTTAGGTACAGCCAATGCAAAGCCCGCAAATTCTTATTGTTGAAGATGAGCAAGTAACACGTAACACTCTTAAGAGCATTTTTGAAGCAGAAGGATATGCTGTATTTGAGGCCAGCGATGGTCAAGAAATGCATCAGGTCTTGTCTGACAACTCAGTAAACCTTGTTATCATGGATATCAACCTTCCAGGTAAGAACGGTCTACTTCTCGCTCGTGAACTTAGAGAGCAGGCAAATGTTGCCCTTATGTTCTTGACGGGACGTGACAATGAAGTGGATAAAATTCTTGGTTTAGAGATCGGCGCAGATGATTACATCACTAAGCCATTTAACCCACGTGAACTAACGATTCGTGCGCGCAACCTTCTTACTCGCTCTATGAGCAGCAACGTATCTCAAGAAGAGAAACGCAGTGTTGAGAAGTACGAGTTTAATGGTTGGGTACTTGATATCAACAGCCGTTCACTTGTAAGCCCTAGCGGTGAAGGTTACAAACTACCACGCTCAGAGTTCCGTGCCCTGCTTCACTTCTGTGAAAACCCAGGCAAGATTCAAACTCGCGCCGACCTTTTGAAAAAAATGACAGGCCGTGAGCTTAAGCCTCACGATCGTACTGTTGATGTGACTATTCGTCGTATCCGTAAGCACTTTGAGTCTGTCTCTGGTACGCCAGAGATCATCGCGACTATTCACGGTGAAGGCTACCGCTTCTGTGGCGATCTAGAAGAATAATCACAACATGATTGTAAAAAAGGGACGCATCAGCGTCCCTTTTTATTGATTATCATTTTTATTGCCTCAGTTCGCTTAGTAAACGGTATCTACTGAGTACCTGCTTATTGAGCAACCATGTTTCTTTACCTTGATTCACCAGCAATAGTGCCACATCCATCGGTTCTGAGTTATTGAACTCTAGTTGCCACTGAAAGGCCACTTCCCACTGCTGTTCACTATGGTTACGTAGCTCAAAGTCATCAGCACTTAGCTCCCATACCTCATCACCTTGCTTTAAGACCACTTTCAATGCGTCCATATCCGCTGGTAGCTGACCCTTGCTGCTAAGATTCAGCGCCCCATGGATCGTTTGTTCCTTCATCAATGGCAACGTTTCACCCACCTTTGGCATCATATCGATCCACAAATTTGATGCCAATAAGATCGATTGTTGCTCAACAGCCGCGGTGTCACTTGCACTCCATGCATCGAGGTGGTTATTCGATGATGTAACGCACCCACCAAGCGCAATAGCCAATGCCATTGTTGTGATCATTCTTTTCATTATGAACCCTTACTTTCTAACCAAGATTTTAAGACTTGGATATCGTTACGATATTCGTTCTCTATTTCTTCAATCCAGTCTTCTATATTTTCCCACCACGCGCGTAAATCTGGAGATTGTGCTTGTTGCGCCACAGATTGAATTCGCTTCAGACCGATAGACCCTGCCGCGCCTTTAATTTTATGAGCTTCAGACGTAATTCCTGGCTGATCCCGGGCCGTCATGTTGGATTGAAGGATCTCCATGTAATCCGGCATCATGTCTTCAAACATGGTGATACTATCGAGTACTGGCTTCGTTCCCACGATATCAACGTACGAGTCTAGCATCCCAATATCAAGTAAGCGTTCGTATAAATCACGATTAGCATTCATTAACTCTTCATCCTTTTCATTAGGTATCATGACTGACTTCGGTTCCATCGAAGATGAGAAGTCATTGATCACTTCGGTCAGAGCCTTCACATTGAGTGGCTTGCTGAGCGCGTCATCCATTCCTTGCTCAAGGTAATCTTGCTTGTTCTTAACCACATTCGCTGTCAATGCAACAAGCGGAGGCAGTTGTTCGTAATGGTTTCGATAATACTGGGCGACGTCAAAACCCGTCATATCAGGTAACTGAATATCCAATAATGCTAAATCGTAGTCTTGTGGCTGAAAAACACTTATCGCTTCTTTACCTGTCATTGCCACCGTCACGGTATGCCCTAGGCTCTCCAGTAGACTACGTGCCACGGTAATATTTAATTCAATATCCTCAAGCATGAATATTCGTAGCCCCTGTGGGGAACGTACTGGCTCGACAACCAATTGTCCTTCGTCAGCACAAGGCACATTGATCGAGATAGTAAAGGTGCTACCGAACCCTTCTTCACTATCAACGGTGATCTCTCCATCCATCATGTGAATTAACTGTTGAGACACCGCTAACCCAATACCAGTACCGACAGCATGCAAATTATCCGTTTTCGATTTTACCTGGTAATACATGGCAAAAATCTTATCGACCTCAGTTTGTGGGATACCCACACCAGTATCTTCCACCTCAATAACGATGTGAGCAATACCATCGATGACATCAGCACTGACCGTCATCACTACGCCACCGTGCTTAGTAAATTTCATCGCATTACTAACAAGGTTCCATATCACCTGCCGTAATCGCGTCGCATCCACGCAGATCCCTTCAGGCAGTTCCGTTAATCTTTCTAAATCAAAGCGTAAGCCTTTTTGCTCTGCCATTAATGCTGAAATGCTCTCAATTTCAACAATGAAATCATCAAATTTAAGTGGCTCTGGATAGAGCTCCAGTTTACGTCGGTCAAATTTATCCATATCGATAATGTCATTAAAGATATGACCCAGCGTTATTGCACTCACATTGATCGTTTGCATGTGACTACGCTGTTCTTTGTCGAGTGGACTCTCGAGTAACATGCGGCTAAGGCCCACAATACCATTTAGCGGCGTTCTCAATTCATGGCTAATTGTCGAGATAAACGTCGTTTTATCTCGACTGGCTTTCTCTAGTGACTCTTGATGGCGTTTGCGTTCGGTGATGTCGCGTCCAAAACCAACGAGGCCAAGGTGGCGTCCATCTTTACTGTAGAAGGGGACTTTACGCAGCTCGTAGTAACATTTCTTACCATCGGGGTACTCTAACCATTGTTCATACGTCAGTGCTTGGTTATTGCTCATGACTTTATGGTCGGTTTCAACCACTTGCTCAGCAATTTCTTCCGAGTACACATCCCACGGAGTTAACCCCACCAACTCTTTTTCTTTTTCATCGGTTAGGTCTTCCATCGCTTTGTTGCAGCCAGAGAACACGCCTTCTGCATTTCGGTAATAGATCAAATCCGGAGAAGCATCAATAAACGACCGAAGCAGTGCTGTTCGTTCAGCAAGTTCTAGCTGAGTTCGCTCACGCTGATACACCTCATTCTCAAGGTCCTTCATCGCCTCTTTGCGTGCATCTTCAGCTTTTTCCCGTTCTTCAATTTCTAAGTTCAGCTTACTGATGTTTTGCTGCAGCTTGATGTTCATCTCTTGGTCACGAGAACGCATATCCTTAAGTTTGGATACCATTTTAGCTAATCGTTGTCGCGACTCTTCCAACTGATCGACGACCACTGACAAGAAATAGACCGCCCAAGGGGTGATGATGAGACCAAAGAATACCGAGCGAACGATATCGATATCATCCACTCGACCATTTAATACTAAGGTAATACCGACCTGCACAACCACGGCTAGAGCCACGAGCGCAAGAGCGAGTAGAATAGAGAAACGAACAATGCCAAGTCTCACTAAGAGATCGACATAATATTGAGCGAGGTTTTTGATGGGTTTCATTCAGCACTCCGTGCATGGTTACTCAGCTAAGTGTATCACTTCGCCTAGTTGCCATGCACGAATGCTCGACTATTTGAGTATAGGTTTGTGATAAACGAAAGGATTATCAAGCAGTGAGCCTTGTGGTCCCTCAAGACACAGTTTTCTCCCTAATTCCGTCATCGCTAACCAGCGATTTTCACACCATAGCGGCGCTAGCAGTGTTGGTCTTCGCGCAGAAGATGCCACACGATGGAAAACAATGTCTGATGGCGTGCGGCGAATCATTTCACCTGCGACATCGAGATAAAAATCTAATGTTGGCGCTTCTAGCCGACCAGCATGCCATGCTTTAGCCATGGTACTGCCTTCAACAATATGCAAACCATGCAGTTTTATCCCGTCCGTCCCCGTTAGCAATACTTTATCTAGCGTATCGAGGTTGTCTTGCTTACTTTCTTTCGGCAGCCCAACAATAAGGTGAGTACAAACCTTAATACCTAGCGCCCGTGCGCGTTTGGTAATAGCATCATATACCTCAAAGTCATGGCCACGATTAATACGCTTTAACGTCTGATTGTTTGCGGTTTGCAGACCCAGCTCTAACCATATTTCATAGCCTTGCTTGACATAATCGGCCAATAAATCTAGTACAGCATCAGGGACACAATCTGGACGAGTGCCCACGCATAACCCGACGATGTCGGCATATTTTAATGCCTCTTCATACATGCTTTTAAGGACTTGCACTTCGGCGTAGGTGTTTGTATAGGCTTGGAAGTAAGCCAGATATTTTTTTGCTCGTTTGACCTCGCCAGCTCGATCGGTCAATTGCTCATGGATAGATTGTATTCTGGTATTTTCATTGGCAAACGAGGCAACATTACAAAAAGTGCACCCACCGCGCCCAATAGTACCGTCTCTATTTGGGCAGCTAAATCCACCATGTAACGTCAGCTTATGGACTTTTTCGCCATAGCGACGCTGAAGATCTTGACCAATGGTATTAACTAATTCGTGTAACTGCATATCAAACAAACTCGATTAAATAAGAATGACTATCACTCTAATTTTTGAAACTAAATTACATCCCTGCAAAATAAAACCAGGCACAGTAGCAATACCCGCCTACTTTCAACTTAATCAAAATCAATAAATATGCACAAAAACAAGAAAAAAGCGCCGAATGTTAGCGTTATGTTACCAATTGTATTCAATTTCAAATAAAAAAAATGGGTTACAGAAGAAACTTTAGTTGGAATTACCGAGAACAAAATTGTAGGATACTTACACAATTCTTCTGATTCTGCTGTTAGGATTACAGCTCAGATTAGTAGAATAAAGGCGATATTCCTTTCCCACCAAAATAATTCACTAGAAAGTGAGTAGACGTTGCGGAATATCACCACGGATTGTTTTTCTCGCAATACTTTTCCTGCGAGATGCAGAATGGAATCGACACTGCCCCCTCTGGCAGTCAAGAATCAAAATTACAAAGGACAAGGCACAACCACACACTTTTGTTGTGCCTGGATTTAACTGGAAGGAAGTATCTATGGTAGATAGAGAGCAGAATACACAAGGTCTGTATACTCCAGAACTGGAGCATGACGCTTGTGGTATCGGTTTTGTTGCTCACCTTAAAAACCGTAAATCGCATGATGTAGTCACACAAGCCCTCGATATGCTTGCGCGTATGGAACACCGTGGCGGTCAAGGCTGCGATCCATGCAGTGGCGACGGCGCTGGCATCTTACTGCAAAAGCCCCATGAATTTCTTTTAGAAGAAGCGGTAAAACTTGGTATCAAGTTGCCTTCTTTTGAAAAGTACGGTGTTGGTGTTGTTCTATTCCCTAAGGACGAGCACAAACGCGCACAATGTCGCGATATCTTAGAGCGTAATGCTCAACGCCTTGACCTTGAAGTCATTGGCTACCGCGTATTGCCAACAGATAACTCCATGATTGGTGCAGACCCTCTAAGCACAGAGCCGCAATTTGAGCATGTATTTGTATCCGGCGGTCCAGGTTGCACACCTGAAGAATTAGAGCGTAAGCTTTATGTACTGCGTAACTACACGGTACGTGTATGTTTAGAAAGTATTTCTAACATCGGTGATGACTTTTACATCAACTCAATGTCATACAAGACATTGGTCTATAAAGGTCAACTAACCACCGAGCAAGTCCCTCAGTACTTCTTAGATCTACAAAACCCAACCATGGTAACTGCGCTTGCACTCGTGCACTCTCGCTTCTCTACCAATACTTTCCCTCGCTGGCGTTTAGCACAGCCTTTCCGTTACATCGCCCACAATGGTGAAATCAATACGGTACGAGGCAACCTAAACTGGATGAAAGCACGTGAAGCGATCCTTGAATCGGATCTGTTTACACAAGCTGAAATCGACATGCTGTTGCCTATCTGTCAGGAAGGTAGCTCAGATTCATCAAACTTTGATATGGCGTTAGAGCTGCTGGTTCTGTCTGGTCGCACTTTGCCACATGCATTAATGATGATGATTCCGGAAGCATGGCAAGAAAACAAAAACATGGACCCAACACGTCGCGCATTTTATCAATATCATGCCAACGTCATGGAACCATGGGATGGTCCGGCTTCTGTGTGTTTCACTGATGGCGTTCAAGTAGGTGCGACACTAGACCGTAACGGTCTGCGCCCATCTCGCTACACCGTGACTAAAGATGACTTCCTAGTCATGGCATCTGAATCTGGCGTTGTTGAAATCGCACCAGAAAACGTAGAGTACCGTGGTCGTCTACAACCTGGTCGTATCTTCGTTGCTGATCTTGAGCAAGGCCGCATCATTTCGGATGAAGAAGTGAAAGATGGTATCGCTAAAGCACAGCCTTACGAAAAGTGGGTTGAAGAAAACCTACTGAGCTTGAAAAAGCTACCCGATGCGAGCAACGAATTTAGCCAACCTTCTCCAGAAAAACTGCTACACAAACAACAATCGTTTGGTGTCAGCTCTGAAGAAGTGAACGAAATTATTCTCCCTCTGGCGAAAACAGGCTACGAGCCACTTTCTGCCATGGGTGCTGACTGGCCGCTCGCGATTCTTTCTCATCAATCGCAGCACCTTTCAAACTACTTCAAGCAACTTTTTGCTCAGGTAACTAACCCACCAATCGACCCGATTCGTGAACGCATGGTCATGTCTCTGAACACTTACCTAGGTAAAGATCAGAACCTCCTTGCTGAAACCCCTGAACACTGTCAAAAAGTAGAGCTTGAGTCACCTGGTTCTTTCTAACTCTGAGCTAGAAAAGCTACGTGCTATTGATAATGAGCACCTGCAAGCGAAGACGTTGGATATCGTATTCCAAGCAAACGAAGAGCCAGGTAAGTTAGAACGTGCACTGAAACGTATTTGCCAGTATGCCGAAGACGCAGTTATTGATGGTTACTCCATTATTCTACTGACAGACCGTGCGGTGAACTCTAACCACGCCGCTATTCCAGCTATGCTGGCTGTTGGTGCTGTTCACCACCACCTGATCCGTAAAGGCTTACGTGCTAAGTGTGACATCGTGGTTGAAACGGGCGATGCTCGTGAAACGCACCACTTTGCAACATTAATTGGCTACGGTGCGAATGCCGTCAACCCATACTTGGTTATTGAAACCATCGTTGAGTTGCAGCGCACTAAAAAGCTAGACCCAAGCCTTCACCCTCGCGAGTTGTTCGACAACTACCGCAAAGGGGTCAATGGCGGTCTACTGAAAATTTTCTCTAAGATGGGCATCTCTACGCTGCAGTCTTACCACGGTGCACAAATCTTTGAAGCGCTTGGTATCAGCAAATCAGTGGTTGAGAAATACTTCACTGGTACTGTATCTCGTATCCAAGGTCTAACGATTGACGATATCGCACGTGAAGTTCTAGTTCGTCACCGCGTTGGTTACCCAGCTCGTGAAATCCCAGCTCAAATCCTTGATGTTGGCGGTGTTTACCAGTGGAAACAACGTGGTGAGAAGCACCTCTTCAATCCAGAAACCATTTCTCTACTTCAAGAATCGACGCGTAACAAAGATTACGGTCAGTTCAAGAAGTACGCTAAAGCCGTTGATGACCAAGGCGACAACGCAGCAACGCTACGTAGTCAACTGGATTTCATCAAGAATCCCGCAGGCTCTATTCCTCTGGAAGAAGTTGAACCGATCGAGAACATCCTTAAGCGTTTTGCCACTGGCGCAATGAGCTTTGGTTCCATCTCGCACGAGGCTCACTCAACACTGGCTGTTGCCATGAACCGCATTGGCGCGAAATCAAACTCGGGTGAAGGTGGTGAAGATCCAGCTCGATTCGAACGCAAAGAAAACGGTGACTGGGAACGCTCGGCTATCAAACAAGTGGCTTCTGGTCGCTTTGGTGTCACGTCTTACTACCTATCTAACGCTGATGAGCTACAAATTAAGATGGCTCAAGGCGCGAAGCCTGGTGAAGGTGGTCAACTACCGGGTGATAAGGTCGATGATTGGATTGGTGCAACACGTCACTCGACTCCGGGCGTCGGTCTTATCTCGCCACCGCCACATCACGATATCTACTCAATCGAAGATTTGGCTCAGCTGATCTACGATCTGAAAAATGCCAACCGTAATGGCCGTGTAAACGTGAAGCTCGTTTCAGAAGCTGAGCGTAGGTACGATTGCATCAGGTGTAGCGAAAGCGAAAGCGGACGTGGTACTTATCGCTGGTTTTGATGGCGGTACGGGCGCGTCTCCAATGTCTTCTATCCGTCACACAGGCCTGCCTTGGGAACTTGGTCTAGCAGAAACTCACCAAACACTACTGAAAAACGGCCTACGTAACCGTATCGTGGTTCAGTCTGATGGTCAGATGAAAACCCCACGTGACCTTGCAGTAGCGACGTTACTTGGCGCAGAAGAATGGGGCGTAGCAACCGCAGCACTG
This sequence comes from Vibrio sp. GJ43-1, assembly GCF_055808835.1. Lineage (NCBI taxonomy): Bacteria > Pseudomonadati > Pseudomonadota > Gammaproteobacteria > Vibrionales > Vibrionaceae > Vibrio > Vibrio sp. GJ43-1. The sequence continues at coordinate 3,146,554 of NZ_CM147884.1, forward strand.
GTTGTTGAAGGCTGTATCATGATGCGTAAGTGTCACAAGAATACTTGTCCTGTTGGTATCGCAACACAGAACAAAACACTGCGTGAGCGTTTCGACGGCCGCGTAGAAGACGTCGTGACGTTCTTCCAGTACATGGCGGAAGGTCTACGTGAAGTCATGGCTGAGCTAGGTTACCGTTCTATTAACGAAATGGTGGGGCAATCTCACAAACTTAAAGTTCGTGATGACATCGGTCACTGGAAATACAAGAACCTCGATCTCACACCAGTTCTGCATATTGAACAGGCTCGTGCAGAAGACGGGATCTATAACCAGACACAACAAAACCATAACCTAGAAGAGGTTCTAGACCGCAAGTTGATTCAAGCCGCTATTCCAGCGCTTGAGAAAGGCGAAGCCGTTAACGCGACCTTCCCTATCATCAACACAGACCGCTCTGCGGGTACCATGCTGTCGAACGAAATCTCGAAGGTTTACAAAGACCAAGGTTTACCACAACCAATGAACGTCAAGTTCCACGGTAGTGCTGGCCAATCTTTCGGTGCCTTCCTTGCGAAAGGCGTGAAATTCGAAGTCGAAGGCGACGCGAACGATTACTGGGGTAAAGGTCTATCTGGCGGTACGCTAGTGCTGTATCCAGATGCGAAATCATCTATCGTTGCTGAAGATAACATCGTGGTGGGCAACGTCTGTTTCTACGGTGCCACCTCAGGCGAATCCTTCATTCGCGGGTTGGCTGGCGAACGTTTCTGTGTTCGTAACTCAGGTGCGAAGGTTGTTGTTGAGGGTGTCGGTGACCACGGTTGTGAATACATGACTGGCGGTGTGGCTATTATCCTCGGCTCAACAGGCCGCAACTTTGCGGCGGGTATGAGTGGTGGTGTGGCTTACGTTTGGGATAGAGCGGGTGATTTTGAAACCAAGCTTAACCCAGAATTGGTCGACCTCGATCCAATCGAGCAAGAAGATAAAGATCTTCTACTTGATATGCTAACTAAGCACGTTGAATTCACAGGAAGTGAAGTTGCTCAGTCTTTCCTTGCTAATTTTGAAACCAGCCTAACCTCTTTGGTTAAGGTCATGCCGCGTGATTACAAGGCGGTTCTTCAAAAGCGCAAAGCTGAAGCACAACAAGCACAATCGGAAGAAGTGGAGGCAGTATAATGGGTAAGCCTACTGGATTTTTAGAACACGGTCGCGAGCTGCCAAACAAGCTTGACCCGTCGGTTCGTATTGAAAACAACAAAGAATTTGTTCTCAATGAAGAGTTTGGTTCAAAAATCAATACTCAAGCATCTCGTTGTATGGATTGTGGCGTGCCGTTTTGTCATAACGGTTGCCCAATCGGTAACATCATCCCAGAGTTCAATGACGCGGTTTTTCGTGACAGCTGGGAAGAAGCATGGAACATTCTAAGCTCGACCAATAACTTCCCGGAGTTTACTGGCCGTGTCTGCCCTGCTCCTTGCGAAAGTGCTTGTGTACTGGGGATCAACCAAGACCCTATTACCATTTGTAATATCGAAAAAACCATCGTTGAAACAGCGTATCGCGAAGGCTACGCCAAGCCGAAAAAACCGCGCATTCGCAGTGGAAAAACGGTCGCGATCATTGGCTCAGGCCCTGCAGGACTTGCTGCAGCCGAACAGCTTAATAGCGCAGGTCACTCTGTGACGGTTTTTGAGCGTGATGAAAAAGTCGGTGGTTTACTTCGCTTTGGTATCCCTGACTTCAAACTGGGCATGGACATCATTGATCGTAAGATCAACTTAATGGCCGATGCTGGCGTTAAATTTGAAGTCAATGCGCATATCGGTGTCGACATCAATGCACAACAGCTACGCCAAGACTTCGATGTGGTTCTGCTCACAGGTGGCTCAACGGTACCTCGCGATTTACCTATCCCCGGCCGCGAGCTACAAGGCGTCCATTTTGCCATGGAATTCTTAGGTCAGAACAACCGTCGTGCTAACGATATGGATTTGAAAACCAAAGAAATTCATGCAAAAGATAAGCATGTTGTGGTTATCGGTGGTGGTGACACTGGTTCCGACTGTGTTGGTACTTCTAACCGCCACAAAGCCAGCAGCATCACTCAAGTGGAAATCATGCCGATTCCACCAGAGAAGCGTCCTGCAAATATGCCTTGGCCTCAATACCCAATGATCATGAAAACCACGACCTCGCATGAAGAAGGCTGTGAGCGTCATTGGAATATCTTAACCAAAGAATTTATTGGTAATGATAAAGGCGAAGTCACGGGTTTACGTATTGCCGACATCGTATGGCAAGACGCAAAACCAGGCGAGCGTCCTGGCTTTGATGAAGTCGCGGGCAGCGAGCGTGTTATTCCATGTGATTTAGCGTTCCTTGCTATGGGCTTCCTACACCCTGAACCAACAGGCGTACTGGCACAATTGGACGTGAAACTTGATGATCGTGGCAATGTGGCAACGCAAGACTTCCAAACGAATCAACAAGGCGTGTTTGCTGCTGGGGACATGCGTACCGAGTCAATCTTTAGTGGTACGTTGTATCAACGAAGGACGTGAGTGTGCACGTTCTATCGATGAATACCTAATGGGTAACACCAACCTTGAAGCGAAGGCTAATTCATTAATGCTTTCCGCTTAGCAATAAATGCATGGCTGCATCAATAAGCAGCCAGCACATTCCTTCCTAATTTGGCCAGCACTTGCTGGCCTTTTTTGTCGCTTTTTCCTATGCATTCCCCGTCATTTTTCCTGCCATGTTTCAATATTCGCTGCAACACCACCTGACGATTCAGGTAAATGCATGGTTTTTCTCAGTTCTACATGATGACATGCTGAATACTTGACGTTTACAACCATAAGCTATACGTTGTGAAGTTGGTGCAAATAAAATTCGCACTATTTGTTAAAAATATAACTCATGGATTTTTGATTCTTATAAAAAGAAAAATCATTAAAAAGCATCAATTTACTGTCAGGAAGACAGCACGCTCAAAGGGAGAAAGGCAATGGCTCTTTATGACCCAAGTCTTGAGAAGGACAACTGCGGATTTGGCCTTATCGCACATATGCAAGGCCAGCCCAGCCACAAATTAGTTCGTACCGCCATCTCTGCGCTCGATCGCATGACACACCGTGGTGGTATCGCTGCCGATGGAAAAACAGGCGATGGTTGCGGTCTACTACTGCAAAAACCAGACACTTACTTTCGTCTTCTCGCACAAGAAAATCAATGGAATCTGAGTAAACAATACGCTGTCGGCATGCTGTTTCTATCCAATGATCCTGTCAAAGCACAGGCAACCAAAGACACTATCACCAAAGAACTCGCGCAAGAAACCTTAACTATTTCAGGATGGCGCACAGTTCCAGTCAACCCGGACGTGCTAGGCCCCATCGCAGCAGAATCACTGCCTAACATAGTGCAATGTTTTGTCTCAGCACCAGCAGGCTGGCGTGAGCAAGATGTTGAGCGTCGCCTTTACATTGCTAGAAGACGCATTGAGCAAGCCACCGCTGACGACTCAGAGTTCTATATTTGTAGCTTATCCACACAGGTTATTGTCTACAAAGGTCTCTGTATGCCTGCGGATCTTCCGCGCTTCTACCTTGATCTTGCCGATCTTAGAATGGAGTCAGCGATCTGTTTATTCCACCAGCGATTTTCTACGAATACCCAGCCTCGTTGGCCACTGGCACAACCCTTTCGCTATCTTGCTCATAATGGTGAAATCAACACTATTGAAGGTAACCGTCAATGGGCAAAAGCGCGCGCATACAAATTTGCTTCTCCTCTGCTGCCTGATTTACAAACCGCCGCACCATTTGTTAACGAAACAGGTTCAGACTCTTCAAGCCTAGATAATATGCTCGATCTATTTTTATCGGGAGGGATGGATATATTCAGAGCGATGCGAATGCTCGTGCCACCCGCGTGGCAAAACCACCCTGATATGGATCCCGACCTTCGCGCATTTTATGATTTTAATTCAAAACATATGGAACCGTGGGACGGTCCTGCAGGTATTGTACTTTCTGATGGACGCTACGCAGCGTGTAACCTTGACCGCAACGGGTTAAGACCTGCCCGCTATGTCATCACTAAAGACAACCTTATTACTCTTGCTTCTGAAGTGGGCATTTGGGATTACGCCCCAGATGAAGTTGCAGAAAAAGGACGAGTCGGACCCGGAGAACTATTAGTTGTCGATACTCAAGATGGCAAATTATGGCATTCAAATGAAATTGATGACGATCTAAAAAGTCGCCACCCTTATCGAGAGTGGATGGAGAATAATGTCCATAAGTTAACGCCTTTTTCTGAGTTGTCGGACGATGAAGTGGGTAAACGCAGTTTCGATGCTACACAATTAAGTACGTATCAGAAACAATTTGCCATGAGCAATGAAGAAACCGATCAAGTACTACGGGTATTAGGTGATATGGGTCAAGAGGCGGTGGGGTCCATGGGTGATGATACGCCGATGGCAGTCCTGTCCTCAAAAGAGCGTCTCATTACTGACTACTTCAGGCAGAAGTTTGCTCAAGTCACCAACCCACCCATCGATCCGCTACGCGAAAAGCATGTCATGTCACTGGCTACCAGCGTAGGGCAAGAGATGAATGTTTTTTGTGAAACAGATGGACATGCCTACCGCGTCGCTTTTAACTCACCAGTTCTGCTTTACTCAGACATGCAGCAACTCCTTAACCTAAGTGAAGAGCATTATCGACACACCGTTCTGGACATCAACTTTGACCCGCAGCAAAAAGACCTTAAGCAAGCCATTGTCGATTTATGTGTCCGAGCGGAAGAAGTGGTTAAAGCCGGAACTGTGTTGCTGGTGCTTTCTGATCGAGAACTCACGAAAGGCCGCTTACCGATTCCCGCGGCTATGGCGGTTGGCGCAGTACAAACACAACTGATAAATGCCAACGTACGTTGCGACACCAATCTATTAGTGGAAACCGCCACGGCAAGGGATCCTCATCAATTTGCTGTTCTATTAGGCTTTGGGGCAACGGCGGTCTACCCTTACCTTGCCTATGAAACACTCAGTAAAATGGTCGAAGATGGCGTACTCGACAAGAGCTATCGCGTTGCCATGCAAAACTATCAAAACGGCATTAATAAAGGCCTGTATAAAATCATGTCGAAAATGGGCATTTCAACCATCGCCTCCTATCGATGCTCACAGCTTTTCGAAGCCGTCGGACTCCATGATGACGTGGTTGAGCTCTGCTTCAAAGGCGTGACGGCCCGAATTCAAGGCGCGAGCTTTGAAGATTTCCAGCAAGATATTTTCAATTTATCACGCAAAGCTTGGACAAAACGCAAACCAACCGAACACGGTGGTCTATTAAAATATGTCCACGGCGGAGAGTATCATGCCTATAACCCTGACGTGGTTGGCACCTTACAACAAGCCGTTAAGACGGGTGACACACAAGACTATCAATCCTTTGCCACGCAAGTGAATACTCGCCCAGTCGCCATGTTGCGCGATCTCATGACGTTGAAAACATCTCTGTCTCCGCTTTCCTTATCGCAAGTTGAGCCTGCTAGCGATCTATTCAAACGTTTTGATTCTGCTGCCATGTCTATTGGTGCGCTAAGCCCTGAGGCACATGAAGCGCTCGCCATGGCGATGAATCAACTTGGTGGGTATTCTAACTCAGGCGAAGGGGGAGAAGATCCAAGACGCTTTGGCACCAACCGAAACTCAAGAATCAAGCAAATTGCCTCTGGGCGATTTGGGGTGACTCCGCATTATTTATGTAATGCAGACGTACTACAAATCAAAGTGGCACAAGGAGCCAAGCCGGGAGAAGGCGGGCAACTACCGGGCCATAAAGTCACCGCAGAAATCGCTAAGCTACGTTACTCCGTACAAGGGGTGACGTTAATTTCCCCTCCCCCTCATCATGACATTTACTCCATTGAGGATCTTGCTCAGCTTATTTTCGACCTTAAGCAAGTGAACCCGAATGCACTGGTTTCAGTCAAGCTGGTTTCTGAACCCGGTGTCGGGACCATTGCCACTGGAGTTGCCAAAGCCTACGCCGATCTTATTACCATTTCAGGCTATGATGGTGGCACCGCAGCCAGTCCGCTGACCTCGGTTAAATACGCTGGTTGCCCGTGGGAGTTAGGGCTTGCAGAAACGCAACAAGCGTTAGTCGCCAATAGTTTACGTCATAAGATTCGCCTACAAGTTGATGGCGGATTAAAGACAGGGCTTGATGTGGTGAAGGCGGCTATTTTAGGCGCGGAAAGCTTTGGGTTTGGCACGGCTCCCATGGTGGCAATGGGCTGTAAATTTTTAAGAATCTGTCACTTAAACAACTGCGCTACAGGGGTGGCGACTCAAGACGAAACCTTGCGAAAAGAGTACTTTAAAGGGCTGCCAGACATGGTGGTTAACTACTTCACAGGCTTAGCCGATGAAGTACGTTCGCTCCTAGCGCAGCTGGGTGTCGAAAAACTCACCGATCTCATCGGACGTACGGACCTACTGCAAGCAGTGGAAGGGTTAACAGCCAAGCAAAGTAAACTGGATTTATCGCCAATATTGGAAGCCCCGATATCGCCACAGAATTTCCCATTGTACTGGACTCAACCCAACAACCCGTTTGATAAAGCCGAACTCAATAGCAAAATTGTAGAAGATGCACTCACAGCCGTGGAAAAAAGACAATCCACCCGCTTATTTTACAACGTACGAAATACAGACCGCTCCCTCGGTGCACGCTTGTCGGGTGAAATTGCCAAGCGTTATGGCAACCAAGGAATGGCAAGCAGCCCCATTCAACTTCACCTCGATGGAACGGCGGGCCAGTCTCTAGGGGTTTGGAATGCGGGCGGGGTGGATATTACCCTAACTGGGGATGCGAATGACTACGTAGGAAAAGGCATGGCGGGTGGCAAAATTGTCATTAAGCCTCATGTCGGCACCACCTTTATCTGTAACGAAGCCACTATCATTGGTAACACCTGCCTGTATGGCGCCACTGGCGGTAAACTGTTTGCGGCAGGTACAGCCTAGCGAACGTTTTGGTGTACGTAATTCTGGCACCATCACGGTAATAGAAGGGGCGGGAGATAATGCCTGTGAATACATGACTGGAGGTATTGTCGCTATCTTAGGATCAACAGGCGTGAACTTTGGTGCTGGTATGACCGACGGATTTGCTTATGTTCTTGACGCGAATGAAGACTTCAATGGTCGCGTCAACGAAGAATCTGTTGAAGCGCTTGCTCTGGCTGACCTTTACATTCACCAAGAACATTTAAGAGGTCTAATTGCAGAGCACCTTGAAGAAACGGGGTCGGTGCACGCCGAGAATATTCTAGCGAATTTTGATGAATGGATTCCGAAATTCTACCTAGTTAAACCAAAAGCTGCGGATTTGCGTACGCTGCTGGGTCACCAAAGCCGAAGCGCCGCCGAACTGCGCGTTCAAGCCCAATAATGGCAAGGAGCTAAAATTATGAGCCAGAACGTTTACCAATTTATCGATGTCAGTCGTGTGGATCCGGCAAAGAAACCGATCAAGATTCGTAAAATTGAATTTGTTGAAATTTACGAACCCTTTACCAAGCAGCAAGCCACCGCTCAAGCCGATCGATGTCTAGACTGTGGGAATCCTTATTGTGAATGGAAATGCCCGGTCCACAATTATATTCCTCAATGGTTAAAGCTTGCCAATGAAGGGCGAATTATCGAAGCCGTCGAGCTCTCTCACCAAACGAATAGTCTGCCGGAAGTGTGTGGAAGGGTATGCCCACAAGATAGGCTATGTGAAGGCGCCTGTACCTTAAATGATGACTTTGGTGCAGTAACGATTGGCAATGTGGAAAAATACATCACCGATAAAGCGTTTGAAATGGGGTGGAAGCCGGATATTTCTCACGTTGAATGGACGGATAAAAAAGTCGCCATCATTGGTGCAGGACCTGCTCAACCTCGCCGCGGCAGACGTGCTCGTTCGCAATGGCGTCACACCCGTTGTCTTCGACCGCTACCCTGAGATTGGCGGACTCCTTACCTTCGGCATACCGTCATTCAAACTAGAGAAAGACGTCATGACCAATCGTCGCCGAATTTTTAGCGACATGGGGGTCGAATTTAGACTCAATACTGAAGTAGGAAAAGACGTTAAAATGTCAGAGTTAGTCAGCGACTATGACGCCGTATTCTTAGGGGTGGGGACTTACAAAAACATGCGTGCTGGGTTGGACAATGAGAATGCGCCCGGCGTTTACGATGCGCTGCCCTTTTTGATATCCAACACCTACAAGGTCATGGACCTTCCCACTACTCAGCCGTTTATGAACATGGCCGGGAAAAATGTCGTGGTGTTAGGCGGCGGTGATACTGCGATGGACTGTGTACGAACCTCCATTCGCCAAGGAGCGAACAACGTCGTCTGTGCCTACCGCCGTGACGAAATAAACATGCCAGGCTCCCGACGCGAAGTGAAAAACGCCAAAGAAGAAGGTGTTAACTTCATGTTCAACCTACAACCGCTCGGCATAGAGATCGATAGCAACGGCAATACCTGCGGCGTCAAGGTTGTCAAAACTGCGCTAGGCGAGCCGGATGAAGCTGGCAGACGCCGACCTGAACCAGTTGAAGGCAGCGAACATGTGTTAGCCGCTGAGGTTGTAATAATGGCGTTTGGTTTTCAGCCTCACCAAATGACATGGTTGGAACCTTTTGGTGTCGAGCTTGACCAATGGGGACGAATTAAAGCCCCGTCGACACAAGAGTTTATGTATCAAACGACGAATAAAAAGATCTTTGCTGGCGGCGATGCCGTAAGAGGATCCGATTTGGTTGTCACAGCAATAGATGAAGGACGTAAGGGCGCAGAAGGTATACTAGACTTCTTAGAAGTCTAAATGCTTTGTTAACACGTACTACTGTCGTCACCCTTGAAAGCAAGGGTGACCTTAACGTTGCGACTTGTCAGTGTTAACCATCACGACATAAAGTGAGTATTGGCAGTGTCTATACACTCAACGTGCACTCACGAAAGACCATGCATGACAAGGAAGATTAATGAACAACATCACTATCGTCTCCCTCTCTCTTTTATTACTCACCGCATGCGGTGCAGGGACTACTACTATGACCGACCGTTCCCATCTACCATGTGGTGACAGCCCTCGCTGTGTCTCCACTCAAGATGACCGTGAAGACTTCAATATTGCGCCATTTGAACTCACCAACGGCACGAATATTGACCAAATAGAAACCGTCGCGTTAAGCTTTCCTCGTTCAAGCGTGGCCGCAAAAGAAGGTAACTACCTACGCATAGAATATAAATCGAAAGTCTTTCGCTATGTTGACGATATGGAATTAAAAATCGAAGACGGCCAGCTACTCGTGCGCTCAGAAGCTCGTATCGGCTACTACGATTTCAAGGTGAATAGAAATCGAGTCGAAGCATTTAGAGCCAAACTCATCGAAACGGGTCTCATAGTACAACCTTGATTGTAAGAGGTAAGCGAAGGTAAATAGGCGGATAGAAGATAGTTGGGGTGAACCAAGACTATTGCTATACTGCACGCCGAATACGTTTTCCAACTTGAGAGAGTCTCTATGAAAATCGGCGTAATTGGCGCAATGGAACAAGAAGTTTCTATCCTTAAATCTGCTCTAGAAAATTTAGTCGAAGTGAAAAAAGGCGGCTGTACCTTTTTCACGGGACAACTCAATGGTGCAGACGTTGTGTTACTTCAATCGGGTATCGGTAAAGTGGCAGCAGCGGTTGGCACCACGGTTCTTCTTAGTGACTATCAACCTGACGTCGTTATCAACACCGGTTCTGCAGGTGGCTTTGAATCATCGCTTAACCTAGGTGATGTGGTTATCTCAACTGAAGTTCGTCACCACGATGCTGACGTCACTGCTTTTGGCTACGAAATCGGACAAATGGCAGGTCAACCAGCGGCATTCACTGCTGATAAAAAGCTAATGGACATTGCTGAACAAGCGCTGGCTCAGATGCAAGATAAACACGCGGTACGTGGTCTTATCTGTACTGGTGACGAATTTGTATGTCGCCCAGAGCGCCAAGCAGCGATCCGCGCTAACTTCCCTGGCGTCATTGCGGTTGAGATGGAAGCGTCTGCGATTGCTCAAACTTGTCATCAATTCAACACGCCGTTTGTGGTTGTTCGTGCGATTTCTGATGTTGCCGATAAAGAATCACCAATGAGCTTTGAAGAATTTCTACCATTAGCAGCACAAAGCTCATCTGAAATGGTTGTGAAAATGGTCAGCTTACTCAAATAAGCTCAAGCTTGATCTTGGGTTCTGCTGTCAACAAAGATTTGATAACAAGAACCAAATTGCAAGGACGAGTTAATTAGAATAACAAGGATTCGTTAATGAACTCTTTTCTAGAGAGTTTCTATGCCAATGGTGCGCTTCTCGTGATGTGGGGCGCACTTATTTTTCACCTGTTGATTCCTATTCCCCAAAGTGCTCACCCTATTTATTACTGGCGGCGCTTAGCGATAGCCGTCGCAGGTAAAGTCAATCAGCCAACTAGCACCGCGCCCCAACAAGCGTTTTCCGGATTGCTAGCATGGGCACTTTTTATCCTTCCTACCATTGCAGTATTACTCGCCATGCAATCATTGGCTTGGCAAGCGCAGTTTTATCAACTAGCACTGCTACTTTTAGCATTGGACTGGCGAGGCAATGAGACCTTAACGCAGCTGCTCATACGCGGTTTATCCAAAGAAGATAAAGCCTATGTGCGCACCACATTACAAACGAGTGTAAATAGAGAAACATCACCTTTGTCTTTGATTGGATTAGGTAAAGCCTCCGCAGAAACACTCATATTGGGCTACTCTCGACGCGTCATTGGCGTGCTGTTTTGGTATGGTCTACTTGGTGGAATCGGCGCGCTCATCTACCGATTGGCGATGGAATTAGCTCGCAGTTGGAGCCCCGCTCAGCCTCACTATCAACATTTTGGTAAGCCTGCTCTTGTCGCCTTTTCTTTGCTTGATGCAGCGCCACAAAAACTGTTCGCACTGCTCATCATGATAGGCGCATCACGACAAAGTATTGCTTCAGCCATAGAACAAAGCCGGACTTGGCACAACCCAATCACCAATTGGCTGCTATGTGGGTACGCAAACAAGTTTGGGCTTTCGTTCGGTGGGCCAGCTATGTACGACTCAACGAAGTATCAACGCGCCCGAATTGGCGGAAAAATAGTCCCATCGGCGTATCACCTCGCCGTCTTACAGAAAGATATCGCGTGGCGGGTCTATATTTGGTTAATGCTACAAAGCACCATCATGATAATGATTCATAAAGGATTTTAATCGATGAAACATATTCTGGCAGTCATGATTATGGCGTGCCTTTCCTCACCTGCGCTAGCCACAGCACAGCGAGTCATTAGTCTTGCCCCTCACGCCACTGAACTGGCTTATGCGGCAGGCTTAGGCGAACAACTCATTGCTGTTAGTGAATACAGTGACTATCCGGAAGCGGCAAAAAAACTCGAGCGTGTGGCTAACTATCAAGGCATTAAACTCGAACGTATCGTCGCACTGCAACCTGACTTAATACTCGTTTGGCCAGCAGGGAACCCTGCCCGTGAGTTAGATAAACTTCGCCAACTTGGCTTTAACCTTGTCTATTCAAAAACCAAAACACTTGAGAATATCGCTGATAATATCGAAGCGCTCAGTGCTTATGCTAACGACCCTACTATCGGCCAAAGCGCTGCCGCCGATTTTCGACAACGATTAGACTCGCTAAAATCAGCCTCACAAACCGATAAACCCGTTCGTTATTTTTATCAACTGAGTGAAAAACCAATCATTACTCTGGCACAAGGCAGCTGGCCAAGTGAAGTCTTTCGCTTCTGCGGCGGGGAAAATATCTTTGCCAACAGTAAAGCACCTTACCCTCAGGTCAGCCCAGAGCAAATTATTGTTCGCCAACCAGACGCTATTTTCACGTCAGAGCACGCCATTAAAGATGGCGGTATGTGGCAGAAGTGGTCTGCAGAACTCCCCGCTGTCGAGAAAAAGCATATGTGGACACTGACGTCTGACTGGCTCAACCGACCAACCCCCGTACTTTGTTGGCCATCGAACAAGTTTGCCAGCATTTCGATACCGTTAGGCAGTCTCAATAAGAATTCGCTCGCACTATGACAAGATCAGGTGCGAAGCGTCTATAATTACCGTAAAATTGCCGCACTTTTAATAAGACATTTTTCAATGAGTATTTAACGTGGACTCCATGCTCTATTTAGTCGATCTATTCGGCACAATGGTATTTGCGATATCAGGCGTGATTCTCGCAGGAAGACTAAGGATGGATCCTTTTGGCGTTATGGTATTGGGCAGCGTCACTGCAATCGGTGGTGGCACCATCCGAGATATGTCGTTGGGCGCGACACCCGTCTTCTGGATCACCGATACCACCTACCTATGGGTCATTATTGTCACATGCTTACTCACGATGATGCTCATCAGACACCCTCGCCGACTGCCATGGTGGGTACTCCCTGTCTCAGATGCTATCGGACTGGCCGTTTTTGTTGGTATCGGAGTAGAGAAAGCACTGAATTATCAAGACTCGGCCTTAGTCGCCATTATTATGGGGGTGATAACAGGCTGCGGCGGCGGTATTATTCGAGATGTCCTCGCCCGAGAAATTCCGATGATTTTACGCCGCGAAGTCTACGCGACTGCCTGTATTATTGGCGGAGCCTTTTACACCACGACGCTCATGCTCGGTGCGACGCCAGAAAGTGCCTTTTTAAGTTGTGTCATTACCACGCTCATCATTCGGCTTGGTGCCATTCGCTGGCAACTCTCTCTACCAACGTTTGCACTCGATAAATAGCCCGTTCTCACAATATGAATGTCAGAGTTGCGCCATTCTCTGACATTCATACTTCAATTTTCCTTATTGCTCTAGTATGTTGAATACCTGACCGTTTTTTATTCAAGTAATGCGGAAAGATGGATTTATTCGAGATAAGGAGATCTCATGGCGATCACGTTCAATCAAGTTCAATTCAATCAATCTCAAACGCTATGTATTCCTTTTTGGCAACTTAAGCATAAAGAGCACTGGGGTGTCTTTGAGACCCAAGGTAATGTTGGGTCCGTGATTGGAGATCTACTCTGTAAAGAAATCGAGCCTAATACGGGCAGTGTCGATACCAACCACTGCCACATTGCTCAGGTCTCACTGGCCGAACAACAACGACTGCTCGAATTAGAACATGCCAACGATGACACTGACTTCTTAGACAGAATCGATCATGGCCGGAGTGTGATACAGCTGATTTCTGAACAGTGCGACAACCCCGTGATCATAGAGCAGCTGCTGCAGGAGTTAGACTTACTGCACTTAAAGGACCGCGGCTTCAAACAGCTTTCAACCTAGTGAAACTCGTCGCGTGATGTTGGCTCGTGCACTCTCCTCTTCGCCACAAGTCCTCGTCCTTGATGAGCCTTTTGTTGGTCTCGATCATGCCCACAGAAAAATACTCGCCGACTACCTTTACGATCTATCCGCTCATGTACAACTCATTCTCATTACCTCACGAGAAGATGAAATTCCAACGTGGGTTAATCATATTGCCTTATTTGAAAACGGGACACTAAAAGAAGAACTCAGTTACCAGCAATGGGCCTGCCATCCCCTGATCGCCCAATTGCTGTCTCAATCCGCGATTCAGAGTGAACAGTGGATGGAATTAATCCGTAAGCACCAACATACCTCTGCATTTAGTGACCCGCTCATTCAAATTACCAATGGTTGTGTCGAATACGTTGACCAAAAGATATTTTCCAATGTTAATTGGCAGATCAATCATGGTGAGCACTGGCAAGTCCGAGGCCCTAATGGATGTGGGAAAAGTACCCTGCTGGGTCTGATTTTTGGCGACCACCCACAGTGTTACAGCAACGATATTCAAATTTATGGCATGAAACGCGGCAGTGGTGAAACCGTGTGGGACATCAAACAACATACTGGGATGGTGTCATCCTCACTACACTTGCAATATCGAGTCAGTTGCAATGCGCTTGATGTATTGCTCTCTGGCTTTTTTGACTCGATAGGGCTCTACGATAAGCCCACAAAAAAACAAATTGATACCGCAAAAGAATGGTTGACCTTACTGCACATGGCACACCTTGCCCAATCCTCATTTAAGGCGCTTGAATACAGCCAACAACGGCTACTATTAATTGCCCGAGCCATTATAAAACAACCGACCATTCTCATTCTAGATGAGCCGTATCAAGGACTTGATTACCTTGGTAGAAAACTGGTTATGAACGCGCTCAACATGATTGCCAAAGAGAACCTTAGCCAACTGTTATACGTCTCGCATTACACCGAAGATACGCTAGACAGTATCCAGAACTTTGTTGATTTTATTCCTAACCTCCAAGAAGATGGCTATCAAATAAAAATCACCAACAAGGCTAAGGTCACTGATGAGTAAGAAAATGGCTATCGTGTATTTTTCTCACACTGGCGCAACGAGAATGCTGGCAGAAAGAATATCCGCAGGCTCCACTGCTGCCGGAGTGACCACTACTCAGATTGAGATTCTATCTAGCGACATTGTTGAAGGTCGCTATATCCGTCAGGACATCTTTAACGTCTTGCAGCAGCAAGACGCCATTGTGTTTGGTAGCCCCACTTATATGGGGTCTGCCGCAGCGCAATTTAAAGCATTCATGGATGCCAGTAGCAATGATTACGTCGACCTGGCATGGCGAAATAAGTTGGCAGCAGGCTTCACTGTTGGAGGAAGCCTCAATGGAGAGCAACAGCAAACCTTGCTTAGCTTTTTCACCCTAGCCTGCCAGCATGCCATGCTTTGGGCGGGTTTAGACACCTCACAGCACAACGACCAACTTAAGCTTAATAGAACAGGTTCGTCTATTGGACTCGTTGCCAGTACCTTACCCGACTCCAGTTTAGTTGATGACAACGACCTTGCCACCGCTTACTACTTTGGCCAACGTCTCGCACACTGCCTTTCATTACACAACCACTAAAATCGTGATAACCTAGACATTATCCATTCCCATATTTCATTGATAGCCATGCTACTTGAAGGTATTGAAACACTCTTGGTCTTGTCGCAAGAAAAAACCATGAGCCGTACAGGCAGCCGACTTTACATCGGCCAGTCTGCGGTGAGTAAGCGTATTGCTAACTTAGAAAAACGTTTAGGAAAGAAGCTCATCGAACCGGACGGTCGACAGATAAAGCTCACACCAGATGCGTTAGATCTCATTGAGCGCATTGGCACCAGCGTTAATGAACTGAAAGGATTGATATCAGAAGAGCAGCAACATAGCGATCAAACCCTGATTCGTATTGACTGCTCTGAAACGCTCGTTGCTGGCTACCTTAGCGAGTTTATTAGCCCATTACTGGCTCAAGACCCATACCTCACCATCACGACTAATCACACTCCAAGAATTGTTGAGCATGTCCGTTCGGGTGATGCCATGATTGGTTTCTGTGCGGGGCACCTCAGTGCAAAATTAGGACTACACGCGACTCACTTATTTGATGAACCGTTTAAAATTGTTAGTCATCAACCTTTAAACTGTGCGCCAAAAACTCTAATCACCAACGATCTCAATAACCCAGCTAACACATACCAAGCCGCCTTACTACAGCAATCCCAAATTGTTCCTTGCATGCAAATGGATTCGTACACGGCCGCCGCCCAGCTTGCGATTAAAGGGGCGGGACCTAGCTTCTCGTACCGATGTCCATTATTAAGACATTACATATTGATGAGGCGCTGTGTTTTGACTTTGCCTTTTTATCCGCTCTTACTCGGCCAATACACCTGATTTACCGACCAACGGCATTAAAGAATAATCGAGCTAAAACAGTGATTGAAACCATTGAGGATGCTGTTCCAAGAGTAGTTTTATCGCCATCACCATTGACATGATGACCACCAACGGGCGGATGAACTTCTTGCCCTTTGTGACCACCATTTTGGCTCCCATACGCGCGCCAATGAAGCCTCCTATCGCCATCACTAAACCGATTTCCCACACAGGGAGGCCAGCCAAAACAAAGAATAATAACGCGGCTATATTTGAGGTAAAGTTCAGAACCTTGGTTCGCGCCGTGGCGTGCACAATAGAAAGTTGGGCAATGGCGACAAAACAAATCGTAAAAATAGAACCCGTTCCTGGACCAAAAAAACCATCATAAAACCCGACACCAGTCCCAACAGAAAAGGCAAACATGGTCTCAGACAGCTTTGGCTTACCCCCGCCCTCTCCAGCTTGAGGTGCTAGCAAAAAGTATAACGAAATACCCAGTAGTAAGACCGGAATAAGACTCGTCAAGATACCAGCATCAATATGTTGAACCAGCTCTGCCCCCACCGCTGAGCCAATAAAAGTACACGCAATCGCTAAGCGCATTTCTTTAATATCAACAATACCGTTTCGAACGAAATACCACGTGGCAGAAAAGCTCCCAAATGAGCTTTGCAATTTGTTGGTCGCTAGCGCTTGTGTTGGGGGCACCCCAACAGACAAAAGTGCTGGCAACGTTAAGAGTCCGCCCCCTCCTGCCATTGCATCAATAAAACCAGCCAAACCAGCTACAAAAAATAGCATCATCAATATGTCGAAAGTAACGTCCATGAACTCCACTCACCCGCATCAAATTAAACAAAATTGTACGGGTTCATACCATAAATTAAAGCGAAACAATGGATAACAACCTATTCCAATTAGGAAACAGTGTGGAACGTGATTCTTACTTATATTACAAATAAAAAAATCCCGCTCGAAAGCGGGATTTTTTAAACTAGAGCTCAGCTAGAACTAGAGCTATCCATTAGAACTTAGCTAGTAACTGGTGCTTCGTGAGCTTTAAGCTTTCGCTGCGTTCACTTGAGCATGCAGCTCTTGAACTGAGGTCACTGATGTTTTCGCATCAGCCGTGTGAGCCATACACGTTGCAAACGCTGCATTTAGCGTAGTGGTGTAGTTCACTTTCTCAGCCAAAGCGCCGCGACGAAGGACTTTAGAATCTTCAATCGCTTGACGACCAGCCGCCGTGTTCACAATGTAGGTGTACTCATTGTTCTTGATACGGTCAAGAATGTGAGGACGACCTTCATGCACTTTGTTCACTAGACGTGGGTTGATGCCCGCTTCGCCCAGAATCACTGCCGTACCGTGAGTCGCATCCAACTGGTAACCCAGTTTCGTTAGCTTAGAAGCAAGGTCAACGACGCGCTCTTTATCGCCTTCACGAACAGAAAGCAGTGCACGACCACCCTCAGGGTAGATGTGACCACAACCCAATTCAGCTTTTGAGTAAGCTTCAGCAAATGTTGCCCCAACACCCATAACTTCACCAGTAGAGCGCATTTCTGGGCCTAATAGTGGGTCAACGCCAGGGAACTTGTTGAATGGCAGTACTACTTCTTTCACTGAGTAGTATGGCGGAATGATCTCTTTAGTGAAGCCTTGAGACTCTAGAGATTGACCCGCCATGACACGTGCCGCAATCTTAGCGATTGGTGCGCCTGTTGCTTTCGATACAAACGGAACCGTACGCGCTGCACGAGGGTTCACCTCAATGAGGTACACTTCGTTGTTCTTAACAGCAAACTGCGTATTCATCAGGCCACGAACACCTAACTCAAATGCTAGTTTTTCAACTTGCTCGCGCATGACGTCTTGGATTTCTTGGCTTAGCGTGTAGGCAGGAAGAGAACATGCTGAGTCACCTGAGTGAACACCCGCTTGCTCAATGTGCTCCATGATACCGCCGATAACAACACGCTCACCATCACAAATCGCATCAACGTCCACTTCAATCGCGTCATCTAAGAAGCTATCAAGTAGTACTGGAGATTCGTTTGATACGCTTACTGCTTCGTTGAAGTAGCGGCGTAAGTCTTGCTCATCGTATACGATTTCCATCGCACGACCACCAAGTACGTAAGAAGGACGTACAACCAATGGGAAGCCGATTTCGCGAGATTTCTCTACTGCTTGCTCCATGGTAGTCACTGTCGCGTTCTCTGGCTGAAGCAGACCTAGACGGTCTACTGCCACTTGGAAACGCTCACGGTCTTCTGCACGGTCGATGGCGTCAGGGCTAGTACCGATAATAGGTACGCCAGCCGCTTCAAGAGCGCGAGCCAGTTTAAGTGGCGTTTGACCACCGTACTGAACGATAACGCCTTTTGGCTTCTCAACGCGAGCGATTGCAAGTACGTCTTCCAGTGTTACTGGCTCGAAGTACAAACGGTCAGACGTATCGTAGTCTGTAGAAACAGTCTCAGGGTTACAGTTAACCATGATAGTTTCGTAGCCATCTTCACGTAGTGCTAGTGATGCGTGTACACAACAGTAGTCAAATTCAATACCTTGGCCGATACGGTTTGGACCGCCGCCTAGAATCATGATTTTTTCTTTGTCTGTTGGGTTCGCTTCACACTCATCATCGTAAGATGAGTACATGTAAGCCGTATCTGATGAGAACTCAGCGGCACACGTATCCACACGCTTGTATACCGGGTGGATATCGTATTGGTCACGTAGACGACGAATTTCGCTTTCCGCTACACCTAGAATCTTAGATAGGCGCGCATCGGCAAAACCTTTACGTTTGAGCTTGTTTAACTCGTCTTTATTTAGACCAGCAAAACCTTTCGCCTTCAGTTCTTGCTCTAACTTAACAATGTCTTCGATTTGAACGAGGAACCAACGGTCGATTTGCGTTAGGTTGAATACACCATCTACCGACATACCAGCACGGAATGCGTCAGCGATGTACCAAATGCGCTCTGCGCCCGCTTCTTTCAGCTCATGACGGATAGTGGTTAGCGCATCAGGTGCATCTAGGTCTACCATTTCGTCAAAACCCGTTGCGCCTACTTCTAGGCCGCGAAGTGCTTTTTGTAGCGATTCTTGTTGGTTACGGCCGATCGCCATCACTTCACCAACCGACTTCATTTGTGTCGTTAGACGGTCGTTAGCACCTAAGCAAATTTCTCGAAGTTAAAACGAGGAATCTTAGTGACTACGTAGTCGATTGTTGGTTCGAACGATGCTGGCGTTGCGCCGCCAGTGATGTCATTCATTAGCTCGTCTAGCGTGAAGCCAACAGCCAGTTTCGCTGCAATCTTAGCGATTGGGAAACCTGTTGCTTTAGATGCTAGTGCAGAAGAGCGAGATACACGTGGGTTCATCTCGATGATAACCATACGGCCATCTTTCGGGTTGATACCAAACTGTACGTTTGAACCACCTGTTTCAACACCAATCTCACGCAGTACTGCTAGAGATGCGTTACGCATGAGTTGGTATTCTTTGTCTGTCAGCGTTTGAGCTGGCGCCACAGTGATTGAGTCACCTGTGTGAATACCCATTGGGTCAAAGTTTTCAATCGCACATACGATGATGCAGTTGTCGTTTTTGTCACGAACCACTTCCATCTCGTATTCTTTCCAACCGATAAGTGATTCATCGATAAGAAGTTCATTAGTTGGAGATAAGTCCAAACCACGACGACAGATTTCTTCAAATTCTTCTTTGTTGTAAGCGATACCGCCGCCCGTACCACCCATCGTAAACGATGGACGAATGATACAAGGGAAGCCAACCATGTCTAAAACTTTGTAAGCTTCTTCCATCGTTTTCGCCGTATCCGCGGTAGGACACTCAAGACCAATCGACTTCATTGCTTTATCAAAGCGTGAACGGTCTTCTGCTTTATCAATCGCGTCTGCCGTTGCACCAATCATTTCTACGCCGAACTCTTCAAGAACGCCGTGCTTTTCTAGGTCTAGTGCACAGTTAAGCGCCGTTTGACCACCCATCGTTGGGAGAACCGCATCTGGCTTTTCTTTCGCAATAATGTTGCGAACGACTTCCCACTGGATTGGTTCGATGTAAGTGGCATCGGCCATGTCAGGGTCAGTCATGATTGTCGCTGGGTTAGAGTTAACAAGAATAACTCGGTAACCTTCTTCGCGAAGCGCTTTACAAGCTTGAGCACCAGAGTAATCAAACTCACATGCTTGACCGATTACGATCGGGCCAGCACCTAAAATTAGAATACTTTTAATGTCAGTACGTTTTGGCATTCTCTACTACTCCGGATTAAGCGTTGTGCTGTTTAATTAGTTCAATGAAGTGGTCGAATAACGGCGCTGCGTCTTCAGGACCTGGGCTTGCTTCAGGGTGCCCCTGGAAGCTAAATGCTGGCTTGTCGGTACGGTGAATACCTTGTAGAGAACCGTCAAACAGTGACTTGTGCGTCGCACGTAGATTCTCTGGAAGCGTCGCTTCATCAGCCGCAAAGCCGTGGTTTTGTGAGGTAATCATCACAACATCACGATCCAAATCTTTTACAGGGTGGTTAGCACCATGGTGACCAAATTTCATTTTTACCGTTTTAGCACCGGATGCTAAAGCTAGAATTTGGTGACCTAAACAAATGCCAAAGATTGGTAGACCTTTCTCTAGGAACACTTTTGTCGCTTCGATAGCGTAAGTACACGGTTCCGGGTCACCAGGGCCATTTGAAAGGAATACGCCGTCAGGGTTAAGTGCAAGCACTTCTTCTGCAGACGTTTCAGCAGGAACTACGGTTAAGCGGCAACCACGGTCAACCAGCATGCGTAGGATGTTTCTTTTTGCACCGAAGTCATAAGCAACAACGTGGAATGGCAATTCACTGTCTGCTTTCGCCTCAGGAAGTCCACCCGTGAGCGTCCACGAACCTTGTTTCCATTGATACGCTTCTTTTGTCGTCACTTCTTTCGCAAGATCCATACCTTTTAGGCCTGGGAATTCTTTTGCTTTAGCTAGCGCTAGAGCTTCATCAATATTGTGACCCGCAACAACACAACCGTTTTGAGCGCCTTTCTCACGTAAAATACGTGTCAGCTTACGTGTATCGATATCGGCGATACCCACAATATTTTGCGATTTTAGATAATCAGAAAGAGATTGTTCATTACGGAAGTTAGAAGCGATAAGAGGAAGATCGCGAATCACAAGGCCTTGAGCGTGGATTGAAGAAGATTCTTCATCTTCGGAATTGGTTCCGGTATTGCCAATGTGAGGGTAAGTAAGAGTAACGATTTGCTGAGAATAGGAAGGATCAGTGAGGATTTCTTGGTACCCCGTCATCGAGGTATTAAAAACAACTTCACCAACGGACAACCCGTCTGCTCCAATGGAAATACCGTGGAACACAGTCCCATCTTCTAGGACTAACAGTGCTGGTTTACTCAAGATAACCTCCAGAATAAAGATGCAAAAAATATAAATAAAATATCAATGCTGACACCCTACATACGGCTTAAAAGCACCATGAGGTAGTACAGACAAATTGGCGGTATTCTAATTAGCACTGTGACGAGTGTCAACAACAAGATAAAAAATAAGCTAACTTTTATTGCATCTGAGCACGTTTTTAAGCTAAAGCCTCAAAAAAGTACATTTAAAGATCAAAATTCAATCGGTTAGCGAATTGCATTTATTTGATAGACCACATTTTCCTATCTGAGTTATCATTATTTTACATATAGGAAAGCAAACGTTAACCAGGCAAGGTTAACTTGCAAAAACAACGCAAAAACAACGCAAACCCAACAAGATGGTCATTAACACCATTAAAAAACTTAAATTGCGGCTAAAATTCACTCATTACACATTTTTATCGCGCTGAATATCCACACTTAGTACTAAGTCTGCATTTGAGCATAACTATGTAGCTTAGCTCACTCTAATATCGCCTTTTTTAAACGAAAAAAAAGCACTTCATTATGAAGTGCTTTTTCATTTAAATTTGGTCTAATCCCAAAACTTCGGTCATGGTATAAAGCCCCGCGGGTTTATCATCTAACCAAACCGCCGCTCT
The DNA here is from genome assembly GCF_055808835.1 of Vibrio sp. GJ43-1. Taxonomy (NCBI): domain Bacteria; kingdom Pseudomonadati; phylum Pseudomonadota; class Gammaproteobacteria; order Vibrionales; family Vibrionaceae; genus Vibrio; species Vibrio sp. GJ43-1. The sequence goes on from NZ_CM147884.1 coordinate 3,168,494, forward strand.
CACAGCACCATTCGCAAAGGTCATCCTATCGGTCGCCTTATGCGTGATCTCAACTCGCTCACCGATATCAGCAAACATTGCAGTATGCTCACCTATAATGTCACCTAGCTCGAATCGTGGCAAAGCCAATTTCATCTCGGCTACGTTCGCCAGTAATCCCTTCACGAGCATAAACAGCCACATCACTTAACTCGTTACCCATCGCGCTTAAGCAATCGCCTCACCCATACCAATAGCCGTACCAGAAGGGGCATCAACTTTGTGGCGGTGGTGAGCCTCGACGATCTCAACATCACAATAGTCACCCATCACTTTCGCCGCCTTTTCAAGCAACTTGAAAACGAGGTTTACACCTACGCTATAGTTTGGTGCCATCACTAACGGAACCACTTTCGCAGCTTCATCGATTTGTAGTTTCTCTTCATCTGAGAATCCAGTCGTACCGATAATCATTTTTTTGCCATATTGCTGGCATAACGCAAGATTTGCTAGGGTACTTTTCGGTGCCGTAAAATCGATAATGACATCAAACTTATCAATCGACTTCGTTAAGTCATCGACTAACGCGACATCAAAGCGCCCTTCACCACACAATTCACCGACATCGACGCCGACCAGTGATGATTCTGGTCTTTCTGAACCCGCACCTACTGTCGCCCCTTCATTATGAAATGTTGCTTTTACTAAGTTGCGACCCATGCGGCCCGCTGCTCCTGCAATCGCAATTCTAACCATTGCGTCATTCTCCGTTGATTATTTGCTACCAATGTAACGTAAAGTATTTCTACTCGCTATAGGCTAACTCTGGTTAGCGGTATTTTTCGATGACTTTATTTAATATTGGTACATTTGCTTCAGGGAAAGCATAGTCGGCAAGCTCAGTAATGTTAACCCAAGCACCTTGCTGCCCTTCCTTACCGTAAGGTTGGCGATCAAATGCCGTCACTTCAAAAAAATCGAACGACAATGATTTATCGGTGTAGTCATGAAGTAAATGCTCAAACAACGCTAGCTCTGTCACCTCAATATCAATCTCTTCATAAAGCTCACGCTTTAGCGCATCTTCTGCCTGCTCATCAATTTCAACTTTACCACCAGGAAACTCCCACAGCCCACCTTGATGTGCTTTGTCGGGACGCTTAGTAATGTAGATTTGTGATTTGTCAGCGTTAAATATAATAGCAGCGACAATATGTACCCGTTTCATTGTAAATTTTCCTTAAAAAAAGAGCCGCGAAAGCGGCTCTTTTTAATTACATCATTATTTAATTAATCTGACCATGACACTGCTTGTACTTCTTACCCGATCCGCATGGACAAGGCTCATTACGGCCAACTTTACGCTCTTCACGAACAACTGGCTGGTGAGCATCGTTTTGCTCTTCGTCACTGTGGTCAGCGAGTTGATTTTCAGCACTTGCATGTTGAGGCTTAGCACGGCGCGCCGCTTCTTCTGCTTGAGCTTGACGCTGAGCTTCCATACGCTCAACTTCTTCTTGCTGCTGAACTCGAACTTTAGACAAGATGGTAATCACATCCAGCTTAAGTGACTCAAGTAACTGTTCAAACAGTTCAAATGATTCACGCTTATACTCTTGTTTCGGGTTCTTCTGTGCGTAACCACGTAAATGGATACCTTGACGTAGATGATCCATTGCAGCCAAGTGCTCTTTCCACAATGTATCGAGCGTTTGCAACATGACTGACTTTTCGAAATTGCGCAGTACAGAAGCTCCAACCGTTTCTTCTTTTTGGTTATAAACCGTAACGGCGGTCTCTAGAATCTTCTCTCGAAGTGCTTCTTCATACAGCTTGTCATCTTCTTCTAGCCATGTAGTAAGAGGAAGATCTAAGTCGAAGTCGTTTTTCAGGCGCTCTTGAAGACCTTTCACATCCCACATATCTTCCAGAGATTGCGGGGCGATATACTCATCAATGACCGACGTAAAGACATCTGCGCGATTATGCTCAAGCATTTCGCGAATATCTTCCGCCGTCATTAACTCATCACGAAGCTCGTAAACGACTTTACGTTGATCGTTGGCAACATCATCGAATTCAAGTAGTTGCTTACGAATATCGAAGTTGCGTCCTTCCACTTTACGTTGCGCTTTTTCAATCGAGCGAGACAACATCTTACTTTCAATAGCCTCACCTTCATCCATACCACTTTGAATCAAGCCCGCCATACGATCAGAAGTGAAGATACGCAGTAGCTGATCTTCCATAGAGAGATAGAAACGTGAAGAACCTGCATCGCCCTGACGACCAGAACGACCACGTAATTGGTTATCGATACGACGTGATTCGTGACGTTCCGTACCAATAATGTGCAAACCACCTGACTCTAATACTTTATCGTGCACTACTCGCCAGTCTGCTTTGATCGCATCAATTTGTTCTTGCGTCGCATTACCTAGCGCTTCAACTTGAGATTGCCAGCTGCCGCCTAACACAATATCCGTACCACGACCTGCCATGTTAGTTGCAATAGTTACCGCGCCTGGTGTACCCGCTTCGGCAACAATTTCAGCTTCTCTTTCATGGAATTTCGCATTCAGTACATTGTGTTTTACTTTTGCTTCTTTCAAAGCATTAGACAGCAATTCCGATTTTTCAATCGACACAGTACCCACAAGAATCGGTTGACCATTCGCAGCACGTACTTTGATATCTTCAATGATAGCGTTGAATTTTTCTGCTTCAGTACGATAAACCACATCTGGCATGTCATCACGAACCATTGGTTTATTGGTTGGGATAACGACTGTTTCCAATCCATAGATAGACTGGAATTCAAACGCTTCCGTATCAGCAGTACCTGTCATGCCTGACAGTTTTTCATACAAACGGAAGAAGTTTTGGAAAGTAATCGAAGCCAGCGTTTGGTTTTCATTTTGAATCTTAACGCCTTCTTTGGCTTCCACAGCTTGGTGGAGACCTTCAGACCAACGACGACCCGGCATAGTACGGCCAGTGTGCTCATCAACAATGACGACCTCACCTTCTTCGGTAACGATATAGTCAACGTTAACTTCAAACAACACATGAGCACGCAACGCGGCATTCACGTGATGCAGTAAGCTAATGTTGGTTGGAGAATACAGAGTATCTCCTTCTTCCATCATGCCATTTTTAATCAGTAGTTCTTCAACGAACTCCTGACCAGTCTCAGTCAAATGAACCTGTTTTGATTTTTCATCAACAGTATAGTGGCCGTCGCCGCGGTACTCTTCCGAGTCTTCCTGCTCTTGCACCTGAAGGTGTGGGATTAACGTGTTGATGCGAGTATAAAGCTCTGAGCTATCTTCTGCTGGACCTGAAATGATAAGCGGCGTACGCGCTTCATCAATCAAGATAGAATCCACTTCATCGACAACAGCAAAGAAACGAGCGCGTTGTACGCGATCTTCTTCGCGGAACGCCATATTGTCGCGTAGGTAGTCGAAACCAAATTCGTTATTTGTTCCGTACAAAATGTCCGCTTGGTAGGCTTCTTTTTTCTCTTGGGGATGCATATTGGGAACGTTGACACCAACGGTCATGCCCAGGAATTCAAACAACGCTCGGTTTGTTTCAGCATCACGTTTTGCTAGGTAATCGTTGACGGTAACGATATGAACACCTTTGCCTGGCAGAGCATTCAAGTAAGCTGGGAGTGTTGCTGTCAGTGTTTTACCTTCACCTGTTCTCATTTCAGCGATTTGACCTGAGTTCAGTACCATGCCACCAATGAGCTGCACATCAAAGTGACGCATGCCGAATACACGTTTCGATGCTTCACGTACCGTTGCAAATGCTTCTGGCAAGATGCGGTCTAGGTCTTCACCTTTATCCAGTCTCTCACGGAACTCTATCGTTTTCGCTTTTAAATCTTCATCCGATAGTGACTCAAATTGAGGTTCAAAGTCGTTAATCTGTTTAACAATTTTTTTTAGTCGACGCAATGTTCTATCATTGCGACTACCAATGACCTTCGTCAGTAGCTTAGTAATCATTGTGAATTTTTTCTCTCTACCATTAGATCATACTGACCTATTAAAATTGCCTTCCGTCTCGACTAGGGTCTATTGACCTAACAGAGATAAAATCTATATAAGCTGATATTGAGTTCAAACTTAAAAATTTCAAGGCAGACTTACCAATTAATGGCCATAGTGTAAGGAATTTTTGTCCTAACAACCAAGTAACTAGGCAAACTAACCTCAATTTGTTTGATGTATTTGGAAGTTTTTGCAATTTGAGTGTTTAAAAAACAAAATTGTCGCCGAAATAGCGCGATGAGGATACCGAGTAGTCTCGGTTAAAAATGCAATCTAAACATGCAGCAATACGCTCCCCAGTCTCATCCGAGTCACCTACAAACGCCATAACACGGCAATATCGATTAGAGTTTACGAAAAATAGGTTAACAAAGGGCAAGAATTTGCCGTGGTTATTGATAGATAGGCAAGAGAGCTTAGTCATGTCACGTTTAGTGAGAAGTGGAAAAAGTGAGTCGCTTAAACGAAAAAAATCAGGCGCTAGGCCTGATTTTTCATTTAGATTCTTATTATGCTAGAACCATTGCCGGGTCAGCAAAAGCAACTAGAGTGATCCAACTTCTTCTTCGAATGTTGCCCACTCCCAGGCTTCTTGGTCCGCTAGAACCGCACGCAATAACTGGTTATTGAGGCCGTGTCCTGACTTATAAGCAGAGAACTCACCAACAATGGCATGTCCTGCCATGTATAAGTCACCAATGGCATCCAGTACTTTATGAGTGACAAATTCATTCTCAAAACGAAGACCTTCTTCATTTAAGATTCGGTACTCATCAAGTACGATGGCGCAGTTGAAACTACCGCCTAAGCATAGATTTTGAGATTGAAGGTACTCAATATCACGCATAAAACCAAAAGTACGAGCACGTGAAATTTCTTTCACAAAACCTTGAGATGAGAAATCAAACTTCAGTCGCTGCTCATCTGAATCAATTGCAGGGTGGTTGAACTCAATTTCAAAGTCCATGCGGAAACCGTTGTATGGGCGTAGTTCTGCCCATTTATCTTCATCTTCAAAGCGCACTGGCTTTTTGATGCGAATAAAACGCTTCGGTGCATTTTGCACTTCAATACCCGCTTGTTGAAGTAGGTAAACAAACGGACTTGCACTGCCATCCATAATTGGAATCTCAGGCGCATCAACTTCAACAATAATGTTATCAATACCCATACCCGCTAACGCAGCACTAAGGTGCTCAACAGTAGAGATACGGATACCTTCGTCGTTCACCAGTGCGGTACAAAGCATTGTGTCGCGCACTGACAATGGGTCTGCAGGAAAATCAACAGGAGGGTTTACGTCTGTACGACGGTAAATCACACCAGTGTTAGCCGCAGCTGGTCGTAGAGTTAGTGTTACTTTACGGCCAGAGTGGAGGCCCACCCCCACTGTAGTCACTATTTCTTTCAGCGTACGTTGTTTGATCATCTGCAAACCTCTTAATCTACGTTACATATCACTGTTGATAATGTAAGCAACCGCGAATCCTACCAGAATTTTGAGCTATGTCAAATTCAAGCGGATTTATTAGTCCGCTTGACGACGCAAAAATGCTGGAATATCTAAGTAGCCATTTTCCTTTTCAGGTTTTGGTACAGCGTTGTTTGCTGAACTCGCTACGGCGCGCTTGCCGATGGTGCAGGTTGCTGTTTAACCTCTGGCTTCTGAGTATTTACATGCACATTTGGTGCCACTTTCTCTTCTACTTTCGCAGCTTGAGTTTGTGGTGCCGACTGTGGCTGAGCAGTTGCAACGGGGGCTTTACCACCAGCAACTAAAGTAATATCAGGTTTACGTTCATTGCCAATACCTGTAGCAACAACCGTTACTCGAATTTCATCGCTCATATCTGGGTCAAGAGACGTACCAATAACAACCGTTGCATTATCAGAAGCAAATGCCTTAACCGTGTTACCAACCGTTTCAAACTCGTCCAAGCGCATGTCTAGACCAGCAGTAATGTTCACAAGAACACCACGAGCACCAGCAAGATCGATGTCTTCAAGAAGTGGGCTAGAAATGGCCATTTCAGCCGCCTCTTCCGCTCGGTCTTCACCTTTAGCGACACCACTACCCATCATTGCATGTCCCATTTCAGACATCACGGTACGAACATCGGCGAAATCGACGTTAATCATACCAGGGCGAGTAATCAACTCAGCAATACCTTGAACCGCGTTTTTAAGTACGTCGTTCGCACTTGCAAAGGCTTCAAGTAAAGTCACACCGCGACCTAGCACCTTGAGAAGCTTTTCGTTCGGGATTGTAATCAAAGAATCAACATGCTTAGAAAGCTCTTCAATTCCTTGCTCAGCAAACGCCAAACGTTTTTTACCTTCAAAGCTAAATGGTTTCGTTACTACGGCAACGGTTAAGATGCCCAGTTCTTTCGCCACTTCAGCAATCACAGGCGCCGCACCAGTACCTGTGCCACCGCCCATACCTGCTGCGATAAACACCATATCGGCGCCAGTAATGCTTTCTTTAATTCTTTCTTTATCTTCTAGAGCTGCATCACGTCCAACTTGTGGGTTTGCACCCGCACCCAAGCCTTTTGTGATATCACCACCAATTTGAATGACGTGGTTAATACTCGTTTTGCGAAGCGCTTGTGCGTCTGTATTTACACTGATGAAATCAACCCCTTCGATTGATTCGCGCACCATGTGTTCAACAGCGTTACCACCGCCACCGCCAACTCCAACTACCTTGATTACCGCTTCGTCAGACATTTCCATCATCGGTTCAAACATTTGTTATCTCCGTTTCCCTGCAACTCAGGTTAAAACTCTTTTTGTATCCAATTACGCAATTTTCCGAATAGTGTCGACACCGATTGACGTTTTGGTTCGTTATAATCATTGTCGTCATTAATCTGACTATCTCTTGCGTAATGAAGTAATCCTACAGCCGTCGAATGATACGGCTCTTTAACGTAGTCCGTAAGGCCACTAACCTCGAGAGGTTTGCCAACACGGACCTGGTTGCGAAAAACACGTTCTGCGCATTCAACAACCCCTTCAATTTGCGCGGCGCCACCTGTTAAGACGACTCCGGCAGCGAGATGGTGTTTAACACCACTCTCTCTTAATTTAACCTGTACATTATCAATGGTCTGATTTACCAACCCCATTAACTCTGTATAGCGTGGTTCAATCACTTCCGCCAGCGTTTGACGCTGTAAACTGCGAGAAGGACGTCCACCAACACTTGGGACATTAACCGTGTCGTCTTTACTGACTAACTCACTTAATGCGCAGCCGTGTTTAACTTTAATCTCTTCAGCATCACTTAATGGTGTACCGAACGCAAACGCGATATCGCTAGTCACGGCGTTACCTGCGTATGAAAACACTTCTGTGTGTCGCAACGCTCCGCCAGTCCAGATAGACACATCCATCGTGCCAGCACCGATATCAACCACACAAACGCCAAGCTCTCGCTCATCTTCAGTAATGACAGCATTACTTGATGCCAAGCCAGAAAAAACAAGCTGCTCGACTTTTAAGTCACAACGCTCTACCGCCTTAATGATATTCCGTGCCATATCGTTATGGCAAGAAATCAAATGGACACTGACCTCCATTCGAACACCGGATAAACCGAGAGGGTTTTTTATGCCTTCTTGATAGTCTATGGTAAATTCTTGCGGAATTACATGCAGAATACGTTGTTCATCACCAATTTTTATAGATTTAGCGGTATGAATCGCTCGGTCCATATCATCTTGTGACACTTCTTCTTCAGAAATGGTTCCCATACCTTTTTCGATACGGCTGGCAATATGACGACCTGACAGAGAGATAAAGACATTGGTGATCTTACATTCAGCCATTAATTCGGCTTGATCAATCGCACGCTGGACTGACTTAACGACAGACTCAAGATCGTTGACACCACCCTTATCCATCCCTCTAGATGGACTGGATCCAGCACCAATAATATTCACCTGACCGTCTGGTAAAATCTCTCCTACCAAGGCCGACACGGTAGCAGTGCCTATATCAAGACCGACAATTAAATTGTCATCCATGGTCTTAGTCATCTGTACTCTCTTATTGTAAAGTTTCAATTACCATTTAAGTTTCTCCACCAGATCAATAATTTCACGGATAAAGAGACTTAATCGCAAGACTGAATTTATGTATCAACACTCAAAATATCGATACATAATGTCAGTCGTTAACTTGCTATATTCTTGGCGCTACCATTGCTTTCCATCACTTCAGCATCAGGAAACCAACCCACAGCCGCACCGCGTATCGTATCGCAAATCAATATAACTCACTTGAGATACCTTCTCACCGAGTCGTTGATATAAGAAAATAAATCGCTGCAAACGGTCGTTCAGTGCATCTTTACCGAGCTCGACTCGAATTCCATTATCTAAAATCACCTGCCAAGCACGGCGCTCATTTAATACTAAAGATGAAATCGATAGCCCTAATGCCGACAATTTTTTATTGCTTTCTCTATAAGCGTTCAACACTTTGAGCTGTGTTCCTGCTTAAGCTCCATACAGTTTCACTTTTTCTTCTTCAATTTGCGAAACATCGCCATTAAAGATCACACCGGAAGCATCCAGCATTTCAATACCATTCCAAATAGCACTGGCTTGATATTCCGTTAAAAATACTTTAACAGTATCTGGCCACTGCTTTCTTACGGAAGCTTGAGATACCCACTCGATATTCTCAACACTGGCTTGCAATACATTAATGTCCTGAGACATGAATGTACCTATATGATCAAGGTGAGCAAACGCATCTTGCACGTCTTTTGCCGACACGTGAGTCAGTTCACCCTGCAATACAATTTTAGACAAAGGAAGTCGTTGATCGTCCCACATCCAACTTATAGTGGCGTAGAGCATAGAGCCGATAGCAATAATGACAATAAACAAAAATGCCAAACCTAAACTGTTTTGCTTCAACAACGTGACGGGTTGTTTTAGCAAAGTGGCGGATTTTTTGTATGTTGCGCTGCTCGCAGAAGCTTCTGTCAAACCTATTGGTCCCTAATTAGTCTCTTCACCTTTTAAGATTGCCGAGTAAGCGTCTATTCTATTGTCTATAACCTTAGGATTATACTAACGAATATCAAACTATCAAACACTGAACCACATAAATCTGATGATTTGAGCGGGAAATCCGTAAAAAATCGGCTTGGGCAACTTTATAAGTTAAAACCAAGCCGTACAGCGTACTTTTATTTAACAGAATACACAATAACTAGCAATCGCTATTTTGCATCGTTTTGATGCTTAGCTCCATCGCTTGTAGTTGTTTCGCTACTTTACCGATATCACCTGCACCTTGCGTCAGCACTAAGTCTCCATCTTGCAAAAGATTGGATAAAACCGAGGGTAAACTGTTAATTTCTGGAACAAAAACAGGATCTAGTTTCCCTCGCGTACGTATAGTCCGACACAGGGCTCGACCATCGGCACCTACAATTGGCGCTTCGCCCGCAGAATACACATCCAACATCACTAATACATCGACCTGTTCCAGTACATTGGCAAAGTCTTCATACAAGTCACGAGTCCGGCTGTAACGATGGGGTTGAAATACCATGACAAGGCGCTTATCACTCCACCCATTGCGTGCCGCTTTAATGGTCACGTCAACTTCTGTAGGGTGATGCCCATAGTCATCCACTAGCATGACATTGCCATTACCGGTATCAAATTCACCCAAGTGCTCAAAGCGACGACCCGTCCCCTCAGTACCCAGCATAGCTTTGACTATCGCCTCGTCAGAAATATTATCTTCCGTTGCAACTGCAATCGCCGCGGATGCGTTCAGAGCATTATGCTCACCAGGTATATTGAGCGTAATATCTAGGTTATCTCGGTCTTTTCTGACAACAGTAAACTTACCTTGCTGCCCTTCTTGACGGTAATTTTCAATACGAACGTCGGCATCATCAGAAAACCCGTAAGTAATCACTTGGCGGCTGATACGAGGAATGAGCTCTCGCACAACGGGATCATCGACACAAACCACCGCTTGACCATAAAATGGCAGATTATGCAGAAAATCGATAAACGTCTGTTTCAGCGTATCAAAATCTCCACCGTAGGTATCCATGTGGTCTGCCTCAATATTAGTGACAATACTGACCATGGGTTGAAGGTGAAGGAAAGACGCATCACTTTCATCGGCTTCAGCAATTAAAATACGGCTTGAACCAAGGCGTGCATTGGTTCCAGCGCTTTTCACCAAACCACCATTCACAAACGTCGGATCCATGCCTGCTTCAGAATAGATCTGTGTCACTAAGGCTGTGGTGGTCGTTTTACCATGTGTCCCCGCGACTGCGATACCATGGCGGAAACGCATCAGTTCAGCCAACATTTCCGCTCGCTGCACTACTGGTATACGCAACTCTTTTGCCGCCATCAACTCAGGGTTATCGGCATTAATAGCCGTTGATACAACAACAACACTCGCCTGATCGATATTGCTTGCTTGATGACCAAGATAGATCGTTGCGCCTTTTTCGAGCAAGCGTTCGGTCACGGCATTACTTCCAAGGTCAGAGCTAGAGTAATTTGATACCCCTCATTGAGTAATACCTCGGCAATCCCACTCATTCCTGCGCCACCGATACCAACGAAGTGAATGGTTTTCACTCGTCGCATTTCCGGTACTAAAGCACGAATTTGTGCTAAATCTTGTTTGTGCTGCTGTGTCATTAAAAACGTCTCATTAATCTAATTTGTTAATTCTATAATTTCGTTGGCTACGCGCGTATCTGCGTCAAGTTTAGCGGCTTTTCGAGCATTTATCGCCAAACTAACCAACTGCACTCGATCTAGAACGCGAATTTGTTCTGCGAGAGCGTCCACCGTTAAATCGGGTTGCTCAATCATATACGCAGCACCACTATTCACAAGATGATCGCCATTAAGCGCTTGTTGTCGATCTTTATGCATAAATGGTACAAAAATAGCACCAACGCCAACTGCGGCCAATTCCGATACCGTTAAGGCACCTGAACGGCATACCACTAAATCGGCCCATTGGTACGCGGCGGATACATCATCAATAAAATCGCTAACGGTCGCACGCGATACACCACATTGTTGATACTCACGACTCACCGACTCTTGATTTCCTTTGCCCGCTTGATGGCGAACCTCATAACCGTCCCCCAACGCTTGCAATACTGGAGGAAGCGTTTTGTTGAGAATCTGAGCGCCTTGGCTACCACCCATTACAAGAACGCGAATATCCCCTTCTCGATGAGCAAGACGTGCCTCTGGTGGTTCAATATTCAATAAATCTTGTCTGACCGGATTTCCCACCACTTCTGCATTAGGAAATGCACCAGGAAACGCTTGAAAGACCTTTTTAGCAATCTTGGATAACCAGCTATTCGTTAAACCTGCTACGCCATTTTGTTCATGCAATACGACCGGAATTCCTAAGCTCCAAGCGGCAATCCCCCCGGGACCACTGACGTATCCTCCCATGCCAAGTACCGCATCGGGCTGCCAGTTTTTAAGATGAGCTCTGGCTTGTAAAATCGCACTAAAGATCTGGAACGGGGCCTTGATCAACTTTGCAATACCTTGACCACGTAACCCTTTAACTTTAATGAAATCAATTTCAATACCATGTTTCGGGACAAGCTCGGCTTCCATTCTGTCCGCCGTACCAAGCCAGCGAATATCCCATCCCTGCTCCTGAAGTCTTGTCGCTACAGCGAGACCAGGAAAGACGTGACCGCCAGTACCACCAGCCATCACCATTAATCGTTTATTTATCTTCATTATTCACTACTTTTTCTTCTGGCGCTTTTTGCGGTTTCTTAGCCTCAACACTATCCGGTAATAGACGGCATTCGTGGTCAATTCTCAGTAAAATTGACACTGCCACGGACATAATAATCAAACTCGAACCACCATAACTAATCAGCGGCAGTGTTAAGCCTTTCGTCGGCACCATGCCAGCGGCGGCTCCCACATTAACAAGGGTTTGAAATGCAAACCAGATACCAATAGCAAAAGAGAGATAACCACCAAAAAGTTCTTGTTTTTCAAAGGCTCTCTTACCAATAAATAGCGCTTTAATTACCAAGCCAAAGACTAACATCAAGACTAATACTACGCCGATATAGCCCAACTCCTCAGCCAAGACTGCAAAAACAAAATCGGTATGCGCTTCTGGTAAATATTCCAACTTTTGAATGGAGTTACCTAGCCCTTGCCCCATCAAGTTACCACGACCAAATGCCATTAATGATTGAGTCAGTTGATAACCGCTCCCGAACGGATCTTCCCAAGGGTCCAAGAACGATGTCACCCGTCGTACACGATAGGGTTCAGCTAAAATAAGCCCTATGACCGCTGTTACTCCTGCAACAAAAAGCGCAATAAAATGCGAGAGTTTTGCTCCAGCAACAAACAGCATGCCGAACAGTGTCACTAGCATCACGACAACAGAACCTAAGTCAGGTTGCCCCAATAAGAGCACAGCCAATGTCATGAATACCAAAATGGGTTTAATGAATCCCCCAAAGAACGACTGTCGAACCTCATCTTGTTTACGAACCAAGTAGCCTGACATAAAAATAAACAGCGACAATTTTGCCACTTCTGCAGGCTGCAAGTTAAACAGCCCCAACGGGATCCAGCGAGAAGCCCCATTCACCGATTTACCCGCTACCAATACCACTACGAGCAAAAAAACGGAGATAGCTAAAAGATAAGAGCTGTATTGAAACCATTTTTTAACCTAGGCACTTGTAGCACTACCGATGACACACCAATGGCTAAGCATAAAAAAATGGCATGTCTAAACATGAAGTGGAAAGGCTGATCAGTTAATCGAGAACTGATTGGAAAGGAGGCGGATGTCACCATCACTAGGCCGATCATCATTAAACCAAGTGCTAACCAGACAAGCTGTCGGTCATAAAGCGCCTTCGGTGCTGGCATAGATAACCAATCTGAAGTGCGTTGTTTAACTTGATGAAACATACTCGACCTGTCCGTATTAACTAACTTGTGGTGCGTATTGCAAAGCCAGTGCTGAAAAATGATCACCACGAGCCATAAAGTTGGCAAACTGATCAAAGCTTGCACATGCTGGAGAAAGCATCACCATATCACCCTTGGTGAGCATTGGCGTAATATGAGCAATCGCGTCATCAAGCGAAGAAAATTGTTGGGCGCTTGAGTGAAGCTCGGTAAAACAAGCTTTATCACGACCAAAACAGCAGAGCATGACATTTAATTGAGATAAGGGGTCAGCCAAGGCACTGAAATCTGCGCCTTTACCCTCGCCGCCAACAAGAAGATATAGTTTACCTTCTAATGTTAGGCCCGATAACGCCGCTAGCGTGCTCGCCACATTCGTCGCCTTGGAGTCGTTGACCCACGTCACACCTTGTTTCTTTACTACCGCTTGACAGCGATGGCTCAAACCAGAGTAGCGCGTCAATGTGTCAATGGCACGGCGATAATCGATGCCCGTAAGCTTAAGTAGCGCACAAGCCACCAGCGCATTAGACCAGTTATGTTTACCCACCAGACTTAAGCGTGTTGTGTCGACTATCGGCTCACCATGATCCATTAACCATGTCGTGCCCTGTGCCTCCGACATACCAAAAGCCTGATTATCAAAACCAAACGTCTCAATCTGGCAAGTAGTACCCAATTCATCAGGATACGTTTCCGGCTCGGCTCGATTAACAAGGGCATATTCAGCGTTCATGAAAATACGACGTTTCGCTTGCGCGTAATCGCTCATCCCTTGATATCGGTCCATGTGGTCTTCTGACAGATTTAAAAATGCCGCCACAGTCAGCTTTAAACTCGATGTTGTTTCCAACTGAAAGCTCGATAATTCCAATACATAAAGATCCGCATCCATAGTAAGCAAATCTAAAGCCGGTACGCCAATATTGCCGCCGACGCCAACTGACATCCCCGTCGCTTTAGCCAACGCTCCCGTTAGATCGGTCACGGTACTTTTACCGTTAGAGCGGTAATGGCGATGACGGGTTTCGTATTTGCCCAAGCAAACAATTCAATATCACCCACAACGGGAACACCAGCCTGCCTAGCAACATCAATTTCGGGCGTCGCTAAAGCAATACCAGGATTGCACACCACAAGATCAGCCTCATTTAACCACTGCTGATTAAAGCTTCCACAATGCAACTCAACACCATCAGGCAACTCACTTGCACCCGGAGCTTGAGTTCGAGAATCCATGACGCGAATACAAAGCGTATGTGGCAGTTTTTGAAGGTGATTAACGACTGAGAGCCCGGTAATACCGAGCCCTACAACAACAACATTGTGAATGTTTTGCCAACGTTCCATGCTTACTTTCCCTAACCTGACTTAACGTACTTTTAGCGTAGCTAAACCAATTAAAACAAGAACGATAGAGATAATCCAAAAGCGCACAATAACACGAGGTTCTGGCCATCCTTTTAGCTCATAGTGGTGATGGATAGGCGCCATACGGAAAATACGCTGCCCACGCAGCTTGTAAGAACCTACCTGCAAAATCACCGACAAGGTTTCCATAACAAAAACACCACCCATGATCACTAATACGAACTCTTGGCGAACCAATACCGCTATTACACCAAGCGCGCCGCCCAGTGCCAGTGAACCCACATCGCCCATAAATACTTGTGCTGGATAAGTGTTAAACCACAAAAAGCCAAGCCCTGCACCAACGATCGCGGTACAAACCACCACTAGCTCGGACGTATAAGGGATATGAGGGATATGCAAATAATTGGCAAAGTTCACGTTACCCGTTGCCCATGCAATCACCGCAAAGCCAGCTGCTACCAATACCGTTGGCATAATCGCCAAACCATCTAAGCCGTCGGTCAAGTTAACCGCATTGCTGGTACCGACAATAACAAAGTAAGTGAATACAATGTAAAACAGTCCCATTTGCGGCATCACATCTTTAAAGAAAGGCACGACTAGTTGAGTCGCGGCGGTGTCTTGTCCGTGAGCATACAAGGCAAATGCCACCACTAAAGCAATCATTGATTGCCAAAAATACTTCCAGCGAGCAATCAAACCATCGGTGTTTTTGCGGACGACTTTACGGTAATCATCGACAAAGCCGACAGCGCCATAGCCAAGCAGGACAAAGAGAACCGCCCATACATAGGGGTTACTCAAATCAGACCAAAGCAAGATGGTAATGGTGATAGCAAACAGGATCATCACGCCACCCATTGTCGGTGTACCGCGTTTGCTAAAGTGAGATTCTGGACCTTCGTTACGAACCACTTGACCAATTTGCAGCATCTGCAATTTAGCGATCATTTTTGGTCCCATCCATAAGGATATACCGAGCGCCGTCAATACACTGACAATCGCTCTAAATGACAGGTATTCAAAAAGACGAAAAAAAGAAAAGTATGGCTGAAGCAGCTCTGCAAGCCAAATAATCATGTAAAGTTCTCCTTCAGTGCATTGGCTACTTTAAACATACTCTGACACTGTTCGCCCCTTTCACCAATAAGGTGTGAGAGGTCTGATTTAGTAATAATAGGTGTTGCTCAATATAATCAAGCATAGCGTCGTGACTTTGAAAATGCTTACCACCGCAAAGGTCACTGATCGCTTTCGCATCTTCACCATAGGTTAAAACATGCTCGAAAGCGAAAGGTGCAGCATGTTGTCCGACTTCTTTGTGAAGTGCAAGGCTTTCATGCCCCAATTCCGCCATGTTGCCCAAAATCAACCAGCGCTCCCCATCAAATTGGGAGAGGAGGTCCACCGCGGCTTTCATCGCAGGCACACTGGCGTTGTAGCTATCGTCAATCAAGGTGATCGTATCTGTCAGTGTCTCTACCTCAACACGTCCTTTCACTTTGTCTAACGTTTTCAATCCAAGTTGAATATGCGCTAATGTTCCACCACATTGCACAGCAAGTGCCGCCGCCGCAATCGCATTACTCACGTTATGCGCGCCCACTAAACCAAGCTGAATCGCCACTTGCCCGATTGGAGTATGCAGTGTAAAGGAGGAGCTACCCTTCGATGACATTGCTATGTCAGAAGCAAAATAGTCTGCGTCAGAGTTTTGCTGAGCAAAAGTGACCACGCATTTATCACGCAGAACATCTTGCCACATTGTCCCACCTTGGCTATCAAGGTTAACTAAAGCAATGCCCCCTGCTTGCAAGCCTTGATAAATTTCACCTTTGGCTTGTTTTACACCATCTAGAGAGCCAAAACCTTCAAGGTGGGCTTCTGCGACATTATTCACTATCGCGATATCAGGATGGGTAAGTTGAGTGGTGTAGGCTATTTCACCAATATGATTTGCGCCCATTTCAATCACTGCGAAATCATCATCTTTGGTGCTTCTTAACAACGTCAAAGGCACGCCAATATCATTGTTAAAATTGCCAGCAGTATATAACACCTGACCCTGCTGGCTTAAAATGCTCGCCACCATCTCTTTAACGGTTGTTTTTCCGCAACTACCAGTAATCGCCACGGTTTTAGTGTGACAACCTTGATGCACATATTCACCGAGTTGACCCAGAGCCTTCAATGAATCTTCAACGATAATTTGCGCAATATCCACGTCGAGCACTCGCTCGACAACAACGGCAGTTGCTCCGTTGTCTTTGGCCTGACCAACAAAATCATGCGCATCAAAACGTTCACCAACTAAGGCAATAAACAGCGCGCCAGTTTCGATCGCTCGTGTGTCGGTCGTGACGTGTTCAATTTGTGTATCTTCACCAATCAGTCGCCCATCGACAACTTGCGCCAGCGTAGATAAAGCAAGTGTGATCATAACGCTACCCCTAATAGAGTCGCGGCCGACTCACGATCAGAGTAGTGTCGAGACTCTTGGCCTATAACCTGATAATCCTCATGCCCTTTACCCGCTAGTAAAATAATATCGGCAATCCCAGCATTAGAGACGGCAAGCTTAGCCGCATCAAATCGGCTATGCTGCACCATGATAGAGTCAGGACTTTGCACACCCGCTAGCATATCAGCAACAATGGCGGCTGGATCTTCACTGCGAGGGTTATCATCACTGATAATGACATGGTCGGCGAGCTGCTCGGCAATGCTTGCCATGAGAGGTCGTTTACCTTTATCACGATCACCACCACACCCAACAATCACCCAAAGTTTTCCTTCACAGTGAACGCGTAGTGCTTGCAGCGCTTTTTCTAATGCATCTGGCGTGTGCGCGTAATCAACCACAACTTTCGGTTTTGATACGGCGTGAAATAGCTCCATCCGCCCCAAAACAGGTTGTAAGTTTTGCGCACATTCAATTAACTGCTGCTTATCAAAACCTAACCGAAGCAAAGCTGCCAATGCCAGCATGACATTACACGCATTAAACTGGCCAATAAGGGGAGCCTTGAGTTGACCTTGACCAAAGCAACCATCAAAGTCGATTTCAATACCGTTTTCACTGTATTTGACCTGACTTGCCCACAGCGCATGTTGACCTATTTGATGACCATTAACGGAAACCGCTATCGCATCAGGGCGAGCTTCAAGCCAGCGCACCCCCACTTCATCATCAACATTAATTACCGCGTGTTCACAGTGATGTTGAGTAAACAGTTGTTGTTTCGCCGCTTCATAGCTAGCCATCGTGCCGTGATAGTCCAAGTGGTCGCGGCTAAGGTTGGTGAAAATGCCCAACTTAAAAGGTACAGCGGCGACGCGCCCTTGAATTAACCCATGGGAAGAGACTTCCATCGCTGTATATGACGCACCTTGCCCATCTAGAGAGGCCAATGTTTTTTGCACTTCAATGGCATTTCCAGTGGTGTTCTTTGCCACTTCAAGCTGCTGTAAAAAACCATTACCTGTCGTCCCCATGACTGCCGCACGCTGACCAAGTAATTCGATCCATTGAGCGATAAGCTGAGTGATGGTAGTTTTGCCGTTGGTGCCAGTAATCCCAATCACATTTTGCTGGTAACGATAGAGACGCGCTGCGAGTGTTGATAGAAAGCCGTCTAAGCCATAAAGATAAACAATCGGCACTGAGCCTGTTACGGATACTCGCCCATGCTGGCTTTCTTCATCGGCTTGAGCAATCACACTACTGGCACCCGCCGCAATGGCCTTCTCGATAAACTGGCGACCGTCCACTTCATGACCAATAATGGCAACGAAGGTGTCACCTTGGGTAATGGCGCGGCTATCCAACTCAAGGTTAGCCACTTTGATCGCATCCAGGGTTTTATTGTCGACTTTGAGCCAAGGCTCAAGCAACGCTGTCAATGTCAAAGACGTCAACATAGAAATAGCTCACTTTTATTGAAACTGATTTTCATCAGGCGCAACATTTAAAATCTGCAGCGCCCCTTTCATAATTTCAGAGAATACTCGGTCCCGCGACAGACCCACCGTAGTACTGATCGCCCTGCGGTTCATTGATCACCACGACCAGCGAGACTCTAGGGCGACTAATCGGCGCAACGCCAGCCGTTAACGCCACATATTCATCACTGTATCCACCTGCACTCGCTTTACGCGATGTCCCCGTTTTCGCGGCGACACGATAGCCAGGAACCGCAGCTCGGGTGGCGGTTCCACCCGGTTTCGTAACCCCTTCAAGGTAATGCAGTACTTGCAGCGCATTATCATGCTCCATGACTTGCTTCGAGAGATCTTGCTGATTGTTTTCAATGATATGCACTGGTTGGTACAAACCGGCATTACCTAGCGTGGCGTATGCATGCGCCAACTGTAATGGCGTAATAGAGATGCCATAACCAAACGCCAGTGTCGCAATTTCAAATTTAGACCAACGACGGCGATTTGGAAAAATTCCCGACGCCTCACCAATAAGATTAAGTCCAGATACTTGCCCAAAGCCAATCGAGCTATACATTCCCAGTAGCGCTTCTAATGGCATATCTAAAGCCAATTTCGCCACACCGATGTTGCTCGACTTTTGTAGTATTTTCGCGAGGTCCGCTTTCCCTACCTTCGACGTATCCCGAACTCGGCTACCGCCAATTTGCATAATACCGTTGCCAGTATCAATCACCGTTTTGTCATCTGCGGTACCGGCTTCTAATGCCGCGAGCACAACAAACGGTTTCACCGTAGAGCCTGGTTCCATCGAATCGGTAATCACGCGGTTTCGCATGGTAAATGACTGGCGAGACATACGGTTATTTGGGTTATAAGAGGGGGCATTCACCATCGCGAGCACCGCGCTTAGGTTTCAACATCAATCATCACCGCGCTACCCGATGTGGCACGGTAGTCTGCGACCGCTTGCTTAATGGCGCGATACGCTATCGCCTGTAGGCGTTGGTCAATCGTTAACTCTAATGGTTTGCCTTCTTCACGCTCTTCAAGGGAAATATTTTCAACGACCCGTCCATAGCGATCTTTACGAATAATTCGCTTACTAAGCTTCACCCGTTAACCATTTATCGTAACTGCGCTCGACCCCTTCAAGTCCATGACCATCGATGCCTGTCACGCCCACTAAATGAGAGCTCACTTCCCCAGCCGGATAATAACGACGAGATTCCGCTTTTAGCCCAATCCCAGATAATTTGAGTTCTTTTATATACTTAGCCATCGCAGGGCTGACTTGGCGCTGAAGATAGATAAAGCGGCGTGATTTATTCTTGTTAATCTTGGTAATTAAACCTTGGCGTTCCAAACCTAAAACGTCAGCAAGAGCATGCCAGCGATCAATTTCTTGAAAGCCACCATCTTTAAAAATAGTCGCAGGATCGGCCCAAACCGCTTGAACAGGCACACTCACCGCAAGTGGCTCACCATTACGGTCGGAAATAATGCCACGCGCTGATGGCAAGGCTTTGACTCGGACAGAACGGAGATCCCCTTGCTTAATCAAGTTATCAGGCTCGATCACTTGGATATAGCCAATACGTGCCAGTAGAGCGATAAAAATAACAATGACCGCGCCTAAAACCGTACGAAAGCGCCAAGGTATCATTGTTGATGATGAAGGTTGAGGTGTTGGCTTTTTCTTGGTGGGGTTGCTAACTTTTTTGCCTTTCATTTGAGAGAAACCACTACTTCCTTGCTTGCATCTGGACGCTTCATATCAAGCTCTTGCTTAGCCATAGCTTGAACACGGCTATGTTCAGAGAGGGCGTTTTCTTCTAACAATAAGTTTCGCCACTCATTATCCAATCTTTCGCGCTCTTGCAAAGCCATGTCTTTTTCGTTCACGGCTTGTCGGGTATGGTGAGTGGCAAACACCACTCCCATCGCCGTCGCAAAAATAAGCATAAGCGCAATAAGAGGCAATCGACCTACCGTAATAAGGTCGAAAAAAATAACTTTCGCAAGATTATGCTTAGGCTCGTTAGACATCCACTTGTCCGTTACAGTTTTTCAGCAACACGAAGCACTGAGCTTCTAGAGCGAGTATTTACTTCCACTTCTTGATCAGTCGGTTTCAGCGCTTTACCCACCGCTTTGAGGTTGGCACTACCCAACGCACGGATTTGAGCTTCTGTCATCGGAATTCCATGAGGCACTTGTGGGCCTCGGCTCTCTTTACGAATAAAGTGCTTCACCATACGGTCTTCTAACGAGTGAAAACTGATCACCGATAAACGCCCTTCCGGCGCTAAAATACTCGCTGCGCCTTTTAGTGCGGTATCGATTTCATCAAGTTCGCTGTTGATGTAAATACGAAACGCTTGAAAACTACGTGTCGCAGGGTGTTTTTTCTCTTTAAAACTTTTTGGGGCCGCTTCAGAAATTAACTTAGCAAGCTGGCTAGTGCGCGTAAGCGGCTCTTTTTCTTCATCTTCACGATGAGCCACAATTGCTTTTGCGATGCGGCGAGCATGTTTGTCTTCGCCAAACTCACGAATAACCCAAGTAATATCATCCAAGTCCGCTTCGGCTAACCATTGAGATATAAGCATACCCGACGTTGGGTCCATTCGCATATCTAGAGGCCCATCTTTCATGAAGCTAAAACCACGTTCCGCATCATCAAGCTGTGGCGAAGACACGCCAAGATCGAGCAATACACCATCAATTTTACCAACTAAATCATAACGCTCTGCGTATTGCGCCATCCCAGAAAATGGACCATGGATGATGGTAAAGCGAGGGTCATCAATTTCATCGGCTTCCTCAATTGCTTGGGGATCACGGTCGATACTATAAAGGCGACCATTTTCACCTAATTGTGAAAGAATTTGACGACTATGACCACCACGACCAAACGTGCCATCTATATAGATACCGTCAGGCTTAATGGCTAGGCCGTCGATGGATTCATGCAGTAAAACTGAAACGTGTTGAAAGGATTCGCTCATGGGTGATCTCAAGAGTTGCTTAGGGCAAAGATGACAAGTGTACTGATTTCACGAAGTAACGTCATCTGGTTAAGTTCAGCCTAACGTAAAGATAGGTGATAAAAAAGCAAAAAACCCATCACAAAATCAATTTGTAATGGGTTTTTCTTAAAAGGTGAAGTTGACCTATAAGCCGGGTTCTGTATCCGCCTAAGCGGTGATAGCCATTCGTCTAGGCCAGCAATCGCTCACTGGCTCAAGCAACCTACCCGCTTCCTTACGCGAGCCGCGCAATGTGAAAGCCTATTTGGTCTTGCTCCGGGTGGAGTTTACCCTGCAACGAACTGTTACCAGTCGTCCGGTGCGCTCTTACCGCACCCTTTCAGCCTTACCTGTGCTCTTTCCGAAGAAATAGAGCCATCGGCGGTCTTCTCTCTGCTGCACTTGTCGTGGGCTTGCGCCCCCAGGCGTTACCTGGCACCCTGCTCTGTGGAGCCCGGACTTTCCTCCCCTCCGTCAGTCTCCCCCAAGACAAGCTCAAGGGGACGTCAACGAAGCAGCGACTATCTGGTCAACTTCAGGCCGCGGATTGTATAGGAGCGCGAGCAATTACTCAAGGTTTTCTAGTCCCCATTTGTAAAGTGCGTTCTTTTTCAGGTTATAAATCTCAGCCGTCATCGCTGCGGCTTTCTTTAATGGCAGCTCTTTAACTAAAATACCTAACGCTCTTAGCGCCTCATCAGGTAAGCCTTCAACCGCTGCTTCACGATGGCCATGTATAAGCAATACCATCTCACCACGTTTACGGTTATCGTCTTCTGCAATCCACTCAATCAGTTCACCCAGCGGCAAGCCTTGGATAGTTTCAAAGGTTTTTGTAAGCTCACGAGCCAGCACCACTTCACGATCTGGCCCCAATACTTCAAGCATATTTGCCAAAGATTCAGTAATACGATGTGGTGATTCATAGAAAATACAGGT
This sequence comes from Vibrio sp. GJ43-1, assembly GCF_055808835.1. Taxonomy (NCBI): domain Bacteria; kingdom Pseudomonadati; phylum Pseudomonadota; class Gammaproteobacteria; order Vibrionales; family Vibrionaceae; genus Vibrio; species Vibrio sp. GJ43-1. The sequence goes on from NZ_CM147884.1 coordinate 3,190,811, forward strand.
ACGCTCAACTTTCGCAATTTCTAAAAACTTATCTTTACGTCCTTTACTTTTTGCTGGCAAAAAGCCTTCAAAACTAAAGCGGTCAGAAGGTAAGCCCGATGCACTTAACGCAGTAATCACTGCGCATGCACCCGGTAATGGCACAACATTAACGCCAGCTTGACGACATTGCGAAACAAGATGGTACCCTGGATCGCTGATTAATGGCGTCCCAGCATCAGAGACCAATGCAATGGACTCGCCAGATAACAATTTTTCAACTAAAACTTGTGCTTTTTGTTGCTCGTTGTGATCATGGAGCGCAAATGTTCTAGTTTGTATATTGAAGTGAGAAAGAAGTTTACCAGTATGTCTGGTGTCTTCAGCGGCAATAATATCCACACTATGCAACACCTCTAGTGCCCTATGTGTAATATCACCAAGGTTCCCAATGGGAGTTGGCACAATAAAGAGCGTTGGTTGCTCGATATGAATGGTTTTGTTGCTTGTCATTTGTTTACCATCACTTCAACGATTAATATAATGATTTTACACGAATAGTGATTAAAGAGCTCATGGCAATGATGAACCGTAAAAAAAATAGTGTAACGCGCCTGCTAACACCCATCGCACTGGCACTGTCCATTGCCGCGTGTTCAACACAACCCAGCGCGCCAACCAGTGTTGATATCACAATGGCCCCTACCGCCTCTTCTGAAACCTATTTAATGCGTGCAGACAGCGACCAAGGCGGTTTTGCCAATGAGTGGCTCATCCTTGCCTTTAAAGCTTCCATTCAAGAAGGCAACTACGAACAAGCGCAGCGCTTGTCTAACCGTTTAGCCAAACAAAACTTGAGCACCATTCAACAAGCTGAATGGCAATTGGCGCGCGCTGAACTTAACCTTGCTCAAGGTAAAGCTCAAGACGCTTACCTACAGCTTAATCTACCCGCAGAGTGGCCTTTGCTGCAGCAACAATGGATGCAGTATCACAACTTACGCGGCCAAAGCTTAGCGATTATGGGCGACTACGTAGAGTCAAGCCGTGAGTATATTGCCATGTCAGGTTTTGCACCACGCGCGCAGCAGCAAATTATTAACGACAATATTTGGCACAACCTAAATCAATTATCATCTGAGCAGTTGTCACAACTTACCATTAAACCTGAAGAAGAAATTCTTGATGGCTGGGTGCAACTTGCCAGCTATATGAAGGCTCTGGGAAGCAGCTTACCTCAATTGCAAAATACACTTGAAAAGTGGTTAGCGGAAAATAGTAATCATCCAGCTGCGCTTTATACGCCACAAAGTATCTACGATATCTTGAGCCTCGAGATTTCCACGCCTCATAGCACTGCGCTTTTACTGCCGTTAACGGGTAAGTATGCGAAACAAGCGCAATTGGTCCGTGATGGTTTCATGATGGCGACCATGGATGATGATCAACGCGATCCTGATGCGACCTTCACGATCATCGACACTAATGAAACAACGCCTGCTGATATCAAAGCGCAGCTTATTGCTAATGATGTCGACTTCATTGTCGGTCCGCTGATTAAAGAAAATGTTGAAAAACTGCAGCAAGCTCAATTAGCAACAGAGACGCCAATTCCAGCTCTTGCACTAAATATCCCTACCGTTATCGAGCCCAGCCAGTCGATGTGCTATTTAACCTTATCTCCAGAGCAGGAAGTCTCACAAGCGGCGAAGCATCTTGCGCAGGAAAACTATGCCTATCCGCTGATCCTGGCACCTAAAAGTAGCCTTGGAAACCGTGTAGTCAAAGCCTTCGAGGAAGAATGGGGCAAATTAAGCACCAATAACATTGCCGTGGCTCAATACAGCAATCGAGCTCAATTACAAAAAACCATTAACAACGTCTTTGGGCTGCAAGACAGCCAGCAACGTATTGCTCAAATGGAAACACTAACCTAGCCTTAAATTAGAGAACCAACCAAGAAGTCGCCGCGATATTGACTCGGTTTACATTGTGGCTAACGGCGCCGATCTTACGCTAATCAAACCCTTTATCGAAGTTGCCATTAACCCAGATGCAAGCCAACCAAAATTGTTTGCCGACTCCCACAGCAATTCAAGTAAGCGCCAATATGAAGATCTCACTGGCGTTGTGTATAGTGACATTCCAATGCTCATTGACGAAGATGAGCAACTTGACGCTCAAATGACCAAGTTTTGGCCAAAGAGTTCAAATGCAGAGAAACGCTTACAAGCATTGGGAATGGATGCGTATACCCTAACCAAAGAACTGCCACAACTTAAAGCCGTCGTCGGTTATTCTGTTGACGGTCAAACGGGTACCCTTTCGATAGATAGCAACTGTGTGGTTCAACGACAAATTGCATGGGGCGTCCATGGTCAAGCTAAATCACAAACCACTAACGTTGCCGACAGTGCTACCGATAACGCTACTGGCGTCAATAGCACCATCGAAAGCAGTGAATTGGAAGCAAATGATACGACAACTGTGGAATAAAACCCGAGCAAGTATCGAGCAAGACGCTCCAAAAACAAACGACAGCTAGGTCAACATTACGAAGACCTAGCGCAAGCGTATTTGGGTCGACACGGCCTAAGTACGCTGACAAAAAACTACACGGTAAAATGTGGCGAACTCGATCTCATCATGCAAGATGCTACATGCCTGGTCTTTGTTGAGGTAAAATACCGAAAAAACCGTCAATATGGCCATGCCCAAGAGATGGTGACTGCATCCAAAGCAAAAAAACTACAAAAAGCAGCCATGGTTTGGCTGATGAAAAACGACTTGTCACCGTACGATACTGAATTTCGATTTGATGTCGTCGCCATACATAACAGTGGCGAAGACATTGACTGGATAAAAAACGCGATTACTCAAGGATAACCATGCGCGATAGCATTAAAGAAAGCTTTACTGAAAGCATTCAAATTCAAATAGCAGCAGCAGAAGCACTGCCTGATGTCATCACCCACGCGGCACAAGCGATGGTTGCGACTCTGCTTAATGGCAATAAAATTCTTTGCTGCGGGAACGGGGGCTCTGCCGTCAATGCCCAGCAATTTGTTTCGTGTTTACTAAACCGCTTTGAGACCGAGCGACCAAGTTTACCCGCCATGGCACTGACCACCGACAACACCACCATGACCGCAGTTGCTAACGACTACAATTTTGAAGACATTTACGCTAAGCAAGTGCGTGCGTTCGGTCAAACTGACGACATATTACTGGCCATTTCTACCAGCGGAAATAGCAAAAATGTCATTAAAGCAATGGAAGCGGCAGTAACTCGTGATATGACAATTATTGCTTTTACTGGTAAAGATGGTGGCGAAATGGCCGGATTACTGGGTGAAAACGACGTTGAAATACGTATCCCTTCTCACCGCACCTCACGGATCCATGAAGTTCATATGGTCACCCTTCATTGCCTGTGCGATCTGATCGATCAGGTGCTATTTCCTGCTCATGAAGAGTAACGCTATGACTATCTACAAAACCGTCGCCTTATTGGCGATGAGCTTGATGCTCTCTGGCTGTGCTGGGTTATTTGTTGCAGGAGCAGCAACAACCGTCAACCTGGTAACCGATACTCGCTCAGCTAAAGAAATATGGAATGACAGCGCATTAGAGTCAGAAGTGGCGGGGATGACCAATAAAGCGCCATTCGTAGGCAAGGTTCGCGTCGTCGCGAGTTCACAACGCGGCACCGTGGTTTTAATGGGTCAAGCTCAAACCGAAGAATTACGAGACACACTCGATGCACGCGTTGCTGCCCTCGATGGTGTAAAACGTGTGTACAATCAAGTGCGAATTAATAGCCCACTTGGTTTTACACAAATGAGTAATGACAGTTGGTTAACGACAAAAGTGAAATCGGCATTATTGACGGATGAACGTCTTAATGGCGTTAAAATAAAAGTCATTACTGAAAATAAGGAAGTGTTCTTACTCGGTTATGTCTCCAAAGAACACGCCGATGTGGCTACCGATATAGCTCGTAACATTTCAGGCGTATCTCAAGTTATCCGTGCTTTCCAATTCAGTGAAACACAAGAAAAACTCAATACTGAAACCAAAGCCGAACCAAAAAAAGAACTTAGCGCGCAACAAAGTGTCAACTCAGCACCGGATTACTACAGAGGAAGAGGCGATGCGACCAATTATTGAAGAGCCTGCACCTTTCGTAGAAGTGGAAGGTTAAGGGTCAATCACTGACGGCTACCTACTTACTTCACCAGAAACAAAAAACCAGCCTGTCATCAACAGGCTGGTTTTTTATTGGACTGCATTTCGAACTTTAATCGTTAAGCTTTGAGGGCTCGCTCACCTCGAGCAATACCAACGATACCACTTCTCGCCACTTCCACAACGTCGGTGACTTCAGATAACGCCGTAATAAAAGCATCAAGCTTTTCACAGGTCCCAGCCAATTGCACCGTATACTGGGATGCGGTGACATCTACTATTTGACCGCGGAAAATATCCGCCGTACGTTTAACTTCAGCTCGAGCAAAGCCACTGGCTTTCACTTTGACCATCATCAACTCACGTTCAATATGCTCAACAGCTGTCACTTCTTGAACTTTCAGGACATCGATTAATTTATGCAATTGCTTTTGAATTTGCTCCAATTGCATTTCACTCGACGCCGTCGTGATATTGAGACGAGATAAGGTCTCATCTTCGGTCGGCGATACATTCAAAGATTCAATGTTGTAGCCACGCTGAGAGAACAAGCCAACCACGCGTGATAATGAACCCGGTTGGTTTTCCATGAGTAGTGAAATAATGTGCTTCATATTACGTTCTCTCCGTCTTGCTCAACCACATTTTATCCATGCCTTCGCCTTTGATTTGCATTGGATAGACATGCTCGGTTTCATCAACATTAATATCAACAAAAACCAAACGATCTTTCATCGAAAGCGCTTTTTTAAGACCTTCTTCAAGTTCATTTGGGTGAGAAATACGAATACCAACATGACCGTATGCCTCAGCAATCGCAGCAAAATCAGGAACTGAACTCATATACGAGTTAGAGTGACGACCTTGATAAATAATATCTTGCCACTGCTTTACCATGCCTAGGAAGCGGTTATTCAGGTTAATAATTTTAACTGGAATGTCATATTGCATTGCGGTCGATAGCTCTTGAATATTCATTTGAATGCTGCCATCTCCCGTCACACAAACCACTTCTTCATCAGGGTAAGCAAACTTCACGCCCATCGCAGCAGGGAAGCCAAAGCCCATCGTGCCTAGACCACCTGAATTAATCCACCTTCTTGGTTTATTGAATGGGTAGTAGAGCGCAGCAAACATCTGGTGCTGACCAACATCCGATGCCACATACGCATCGCCACCAGTCAGTTTATGGAGCACTTCAATCACTTGTTGTGGTTTGATTTTTTCATCTGACTTTTCGTAACTCAAGCATTGACGATCTCGCCAGCTTTCAATATCTGTCCACCAAGCATCAAGTGCTTGTGCGTCATTTGTGCCGCCTTGTTCAATGAGCAATTTCAGCATGGAATCAAGCACTACATCTGCAGAGCCGACAATAGGCAGATCCGCTGGCACATTTTTCGATATAGAAGAAGGGTCAATATCAATGTGTACCACTTTAGCGTTCGGACAGTACTTCTCTAAATTGTTGGTAGTACGATCATCAAAACGAACGCCGACTCCAAAAATAAGGTCTGCATCGTGCATCGCCATGTTGGCTTCATACGTACCATGCATACCGAGCATACCGAGCGCATTTTTATGCGTGCCAGGGAATGCCCCTAGGCCCATTAACGTGCTCACCACTGGCAGATTTAACGTCTCAGCAAACTTAGCAATCTGTTGATCGGCTTCCGCCATCACTGCGCCGCCACCAATATAAAGAATCGGTTTTTTCGCGTCTAAAATCGCTTTGAGTGCTTTCTTAATTTGCCCTTTATGACCCGACGTTGTTGGGTTATATGAACGCAATGCAACCGTCTCAGGGTATTCATAAGGGAATGTAATTTGAGGGTTCATTACGTCTTTAGGGATATCAACCACCACAGGTCCAGGACGCCCTGTTGACGCAATGTAAAATGCTTTCTTTATCGTATCGGCAATGTCTTCTGCGCGTTTAAGCAAAAAGCTGTGTTTAACGACAGGACGAGAAACCCCCACCATGTCACATTCTTGGAATGCATCATTACCGATTAGATTATTAGGTACGTTACCAGACAGTACGACCATAGGAATCGAGTCCATATAAGCAGTCGCAATACCGGTAATGGTATTCGTCGCACCAGGACCTGAACAGACCAACACCACACCAGGCTTGCCTGTTGCTCGAGCATAACCATCGGCCATGTGTGTCGCCGCTTGTTCATGTCGAACTAATACGTGTTGAATATCTTCTTGTTTTTGATGAAGCGCATCATAGATATCAAGTACAGAGCCACCAGGGTAGCCAAAGATTTGCTGTACGCCTTCATCGATCAAGGACTGAACGATCATTTCAGCGCCAGATAACATGTCTGGGGTTGGGTTTTGCATATTTTCTCCTTACCAGTTATCTCGACAAACAGGTAGTTTGAAGAGCTAGGTCTTACATAGTTAGGGCTTATTCGTAGCCTAATCGAAATCACTCACTTTTCGGCTATGTCGTTGTGCCAGTCATAACAAGCACACCGTTTACGCAACAACTGTAACGCTTTCTTATCACCAGGTCTAACCTTGTTTTGATCGCAAAAAAGAGACTCTTCTTCATTCCTGACTATTTGCAATAAATCGTGACAAATTAAACACCAAAATCGGAATATAATCTCAACTATACTTAAAGTTCAGGATAAAAAACTTACCGCCATCCTCTTCGGGTACAAAAAACCATTAACACTAACGATGAAAGTCATCTTATTCATCTATTCATAACAATAAAAAAGGCCCCTTTCGGAGCCTTAAGTAAGGTGTTAACAATAAATGGTTGTTTATGCGCTTTTTCGCCAAAAGAGCCAGCGACGCCTTGTCTTCACTTTCATGTCGTGCGGGCTTCGTCCTAACATCAGCAAGCAAGGAGTAAGCACCAGTGTGAGTACTGTTGCAAAGGCAAGACCACCAGCAATAGCCGTTGCTAACTGCGACCACCATTGAGTACTAGGCGCCCCAAACTCGATTTTTTGGTTAATAAGGTCAATATTCATTTCCAAAACCATTGGCATCAAACCCAATATCGTCGTAACGGTTGTCAGCATAACGGGTCTCAAACGCTGAACCCCTGTCCTTAATATCGCTTCTCGTTTATCTAACCCTCGTTTTAGCAGCTGATTATATGTATCGATCAAAACAATATTATTATTCACGACAATACCAGCTAAGGCGATCACGCCAATGCCTGACATAATAATGCCAAAGGGCCGCTGGAAAATAAGCAGACCTGCAAACACCCCTACCGTAGAGAATATCACCGCACTCAAAATTAAAAATGCCTGATAGAAGCTGTTAAATTGCGTAATTAAAATCAGCGCCATAACTGCAAGCGCGACTAAAAATGCACTTTGTAAAAACTCTGACGAGTTCTTTTGTTCTTCATTTTGCCCACGTATTCGCACGTCGATACCAGGCGGAAGCTCAAGTACATCGAGTGACTGCTGGAACTCAGGAAGTTCTATTGCGAGATTGTAGCCCTCAGCCATGTCTGCTTTAACGTTAATGATACGAATACCATCTAAGCGTTCAATCGCATCTTGCTTGGGCTGAGGTGTAATTTCAGCAAAATTGGTAATCGGTACCAAGCCTGCGGGGGTCTTGACTCGTAATTCATCAAAACGACCAATATCGCGCTTATCACTAGGGAAACGAACCAAGATATCGACTTCTTCTGACGAGTCATCTGGAAGGTAGTCACCAATTTTCAGTCCATTGGTGACAAATTGCACCGTATTTCCGACTAAGCTCGCATCAGCGCCAAACCGGGCGGCATCATCTCGGCGAATATCTATCTGCCAATCAATACCGGGCTTACTCGAAGAATCACTAATATTGGTAAGCTTCGCGTTGCCGTCAGCCCAATGCCGAATCACCTTGGCAGCCTCATCTAGGCGCTCAGGGAAACGGGCCGAAAGTTCAATCACTAAGTCATGCTCTACTGAGCGGTCCTGCATCAGGAAATTTGTACTCAATTTCTACCCCAGCAAACTGGTTCGTTGTTTGCTTTAACTCTTCGATAATGACATTAACTCGGCGCCGGTCTTGCCAATCAATCGACGTTATTTGGATATTACCAATCTCACTTTTTCCTCCGGTTTTTGTATAGACACTTTCGAATTCATCATGGTTAAGCATCACTTTCTCAACGACCCTCATGACTTCATCTTTTTCATTGATGGATAAGTCACCATGAGAGCGCACTTTGACATTAAAGTACGGCGGATCGACCTCTGGGAAAAACTCAGCCCCTAAACCCGCTTTGTTGTAGGCGGCACCGACACCAATCGCAATTAAAATCGCCAACAACAGTATTTTAAATGGATGAACAATCGCGATGGCTAACGTGTGGTAATAGAGCTTAGTGATACCCGTTGCCTTATCAAAGTCTCCGTCATGCAGTGCCACCATCTTGGCTTGTTGTGCACTTGACACATATTGAGGCTTACCAAACAGTCCTCCAAGGACAGGGACAAAAAGAAGCGCCATGACTAATGAAGCCGTTAAGGTCGCGATCAAGGTCAGTGGTAAGAACTTCATGAACTCACCTGTAGTATCTGGCCAAAATAATAACGGCGCGAAAGCGGCGAGCGTCGTCGCCGTTGATGCAGTGATCGGCCATGCCATACGCTTGGCGGCATCGGCGTAAGCTTGCTTTCTCGGCGTGCCTTCTTGCATCCGCCTATCGGCAAACTCGGTGACCACTATCGCGCCATCAACCAACATACCCACTGCCATAATGAGCGAGAACAACACGATGATATTGACGGTCAAGCCAAATACTGACAACACCAATAAGCCCGTCAAAAACGAACCCGGAATTGACACCCCCACCAACATTGCGGTTCGTACACCGAGAATAGCGATGATGACAATGACCACGAGGATAATGGCGGAAAGTACGTTGTTTTGTAGATCATTGAGCATGATCTTGACATCTTTCGACTCGTCCTTGGTGTACTTAACTTGCAGATTATTCGGCCACTCTGGAACCAATGACGCTTGACGCATCACTTCCTTTACTAACGCGACCGTCTCGATAATGTTTTCACCCGCGCGCTTCTTTACATCAAGTACAACCGCTGACTGCCCATCGAGGCGAGCAAAACTGTCGGGATCTCGAAATGCACGACGAACAGTCGCCACATCTCCAAAAGTGATCACCTGCTTACCATCGACTTTAACGGGCAGTTCTAGTACATCTTTTAAGGTTTCGAACACCGATGGGACTTTGACAGAAAAGCGTCCATAGCCCGTATCAACAAACCCTGCCGCCACCACCCGATTATTGAGCGCAATCAGGTTATAAATATCACCTTGATCTAAGCCGTAGCTTTCCATCAGTAATGGGTCAACAACAATTTCGACGATGTCATCGCGATCACCCGCGATGTCCACTTCTAAAACTTGTCGGTAGCTCTCCAGTTTGTCACGCAGTTGACGAGCGATTTGAACAATGGTTCGTTCCGGCACCGTTCCGTATAACACCACCGACAATACCGAGCTGCTGAGAGGCAAAGGTCACTTCATTAACGGTTGGCTCATCACTGTCATCCGGCAATTTGGGCTTTGCTAAATCAACAGCATCACGCACATCCGCCATGGCTTGTGTTAGATCGACCCCAACATTAAATTCAAGCGTGACTGACGCATGCCCTTCAGACGCCGTTGCCGTCATTTCCTTTACGCCTTCAATTGAGCGTAATTCTTTTTCTAGTGGGCGAACTAATAGACGCTCACTATCGTCGGGGGAGATCCCTTGATGCCCCACCGATACATAGATGATAGGAATCGTGATATCGGGGCTCGACTCTTTAGGAATGGTGTTATAGGTCACCACTCCGGCAATTAAAATTAAAACCAGTAAACTGATCATCGTTCGAGAGCGAGACAACGCCGCATCAATCAAAGCATTCATGCACCTTCTCCTATCGCTTAGCTTGATCAGCTATTTGATTGGCTTGCTCAACGCTAATCGCTTCTACCGCATCACCATCACGAACAAAGCCTTGCCCCAAAACAATAATATCAACTCGATCGCCAAGCCCTGTCAGCCAGACACCATCTTGTTCAGCCTTAACGAGCTGGATGGGGACAAACGCCACTTTGTTACTCTGAAGCGTTTTAACACCGAGGTTGCCACGTTCATCTAAGGCCAGCATTGTTGGGGTTATTTTTATGGCGATATTTTTCTCAAGCGCCAACTCAACTTCAGCACTCACCCCTGCAGAAATTTTTTGCTTGGGATTCGGAACTTCTATTTCAATAGGAAAGGTATTTGTCGTCGATGAAGAGACTCTAGAGATATAACGAAGCTATACGATTACTGGTGTGCCATCAATAAAACGCACTGTCGCTGGTTGGTTCACTGATAGATTTTGAATATGACGCTCACTCACGTCCGCTTCTATCACCAGAACATTTAAATCAATCATCATGGCAACCGGATCACCAATAGAGACAAAATCGCCTAATTCAATATCAATTTGGTCCACGATACCGGTAAAAGGTGCTTTAACGATGGTATTACGCAAGGCCAATTTCGCCGCGCTGACCATCGCTTTTGCTTCGGTATAGTTTGCCGCTGCCGTTGAATAGGCAACTTCACCTTGCAGTCCGCGACTCTTTAAAGATTTAGATGCATTAAACTCTTGCTGACGAACATTCAACATGGCCTGTGCTCGTTCTAATTGAATCGCAAGATCACCTTTATCGATTTGTGCTATCGCTTGGCCAGCCTTGACGCGGTCTCCCTTTCTAACGCTTAAGCCAATAATTTTCCCCGCGATTTCAGCGCCAAGCTTAGCGGTTCGATCCGGCGCAGTTCGACCATATAATTCGATTTTCTTATCAATACTTTCCGCGACAAAAGATTGGAAAACCACCCTTGCAAGTGGCGTGACTTCTGGTGAAGTAGACGGATTGCTTTCTTCTGCTCGTAAAGCACCAAGACCGAGCCAAACGGCGAGCCCTAAGATGAATAATAGCGAAATAAGCCAGGGACGTTTTGAAAAGAAGCTGCCAGGCTGCATGGTTGGCATAGTTATATCCTTATAATGGTCGTGCTGCTGCGCTTACCTAGCCTTTCCCTGATGAGAAAGGCTGATAAAAGTACTGAAACTTGAATAACATCCTTAGATTCAATGTCTCAGCACGCCCTGTACGTTAGGAGAAATAAGAGTAGAGCAGTAACACTACCTTGTTTTATTCATTTTTGTTATCTGCGTAGCAAAAAAAAGAGGCGAACTTCTCATTCGCCTCTTTCTTACTGGTTAACTTAAACGCTAAATGAAGCGCCACAACCACATGTTGTCGTAGCATTGGGGTTATCAATAAAGAATCTCGCCCCTTCTAACCCTTCGGTATAATCCACCGTGCCGCCAATTAAGTATTGTAGGCTCATCGGGTCTACCACTAAGGTCACACCACACTTTTCAATCGTGGTATCACCATCGTTGACACTTTCGTCAAAGGTAAAACCATATTGAAAACCACTGCAACCGCCACCCGTAATGTAGACGCGCAGTTTCAGTTCAGGGTTTTCTTCTTCTGAAATCAATGTGTTCACTCGCGTTGCCGCGGCATCGGAAAAATTTAAAGGAATAGCTGCATCACTCATGGGAACCTCTCTTGCTACTCATTCGCAATTCAAGCGCACCACTGATAACCAGTGACTCGCATCCCCTACGAAGATAAAAACGACTCACCAAAATGATGAGTAAACAAATAGTATTAATTGTATTACGGGGGATTATCTAATACCTGACTGCTTCGTTCAAGTATTAGGCAGATGCAATTTAACTTTACCGTCATATCAGAGTGCAATTTCCGAAAATGTGCTCAAAACACTACTAGATTTTGTGAGGGTATGTACAATGCTGCTCACTTGGTCCGAATAAGCAAAGAGGAATTCTCCATGACCAAATCAGCAGAGCTGTATCAAAAAGCGCAAGAGACTATCCCTGGTGGTGTAAACTCGCCCGTTCGTGCCTTCAACGGTGTAGGTGGTTCACCTATCTTTGTTGAGCGTGCCGATGGCCCTTTGATTTTTGATGCTGATGGTAAAGCGTACATTGACTACGTAGGTTCTTGGGGACCGATGATCTTAGGTCACAACCATGCTGTTATCCGCGAAGCCGTTATTGATGCCGCACAACGAGGTCTAAGTTTTGGTGCGCCAACCGAAATGGAAATCAACATGGCTGAACTCGTGCGCAAACTGGTGCCTTCTATGGAGCAGCTGCGTATGGTGAGCTCTGGTACAGAAGCGACCATGAGCGCCATTCGTCTCGCTCGTGGCTACACTGGTCGTGACAAAATCATGAAGTTTGAAGGTTGCTACCACGGCCATGCCGATAGCTTACTTGTTAAAGCTGGCTCTGGCGCATTAACACTTGGCCAACCAAGCTCTCCTGGCGTGCCTGCTGACTTTGCAAAATACACGCTGACGGCTCGTTTTAACGATCTTGAATCCGTCAAAGCGCTGTTTGCTGCCAACAAAGGTGAGATTTCTTGCATTATTGTTGAGCCTGTTGCCGACAACATGAACTGCATCCCTCCAGTTGAAGGTTTCCACGAAGGACTTCGTCAAATCTGTGATGAAGAAGGCGCGCTGCTTATCTTCGACGAAGTCATGACAGGCTTCCGCGTCGCACAAGGTGGCGCTCAAGCGTATTACAACATCAAGCCAGACTTAACAACATTAGGTAAAATCATTGGTGGTGGCATGCCTGTTGGTGCATTTGGTGGCCGTAAAGAAGTCATGCAATACGTTGCGCCTACTGGCCCGGTTTATCAAGCGGGTACACTGTCAGGTAACCCTATCGCCATGGCAGCTGGTTATGCTTGTCTTACGTTGCTGTCTGAAGAAGGCAACGAAAAACGCCTTGCGCATAAAACCAAACAACTTGCTGATGGCTTTAAAACCTTGGCAGACGAGCATGGCATTCCAATGGTGGTAAACCAAGTTGGCGGTATGTTTGGCTTTTTCTTTACCGATCAAGAACGCATTACTTGCTATGAAGATGTCGCTAAGTGCGATGTTGAGCGCTTTAAGCGTTTCTTCCACTTAATGCTCGATCACGGTGTCTACCTTGCACCATCAGCATTCGAAGCTAGCTTCCTGTCTCTTGCTCACGGTTCAAAAGAAATCGAAGCAACACTAGAAGCCGCTGATCGTTGTTTTGCTATGCTGGCAAAAGAAGCGGCGTAGCCAGTAACCACTGACTTATGCATAGCGTCGAGACTCCTAAAAGGGAATCTCAACGTCAATAAACGTAAGGGCTGATAGTTTCAGCCCTTTTTTATGCCTGCCAATGATAGGCGGCCAGTAACGCTATCGCGAATATCATCATCCAAAACCACGGGATTTTTCGCTTAATTTTAACACCTGACTGACACGTTTCCTTGCCGTTACAACATCCCATAAAACCCCCACTAATCACGGTATTAAATACCAATTAAAATTGATCACTCCATATTTTACGTCCATTATATGCTCAATTGGTCGCCGTATTTGATTACTTAGTTTACCGACTATACGTTGACCAGTAATACGTTGAAATAACTGAATTAGCGATGGCGCTTTGTCTACCGTAAAAACGCCACGACGCAGAAAAAACGACGCTCGCTCATCATCTTATCGCATGCAGATTTCGCAGCCGATATATTGAAAAAGGAACACTCGTGAAAACGAAAATGAACGTAACGGCAAGTCACTGGGTGCTCATCATCGCCCTACTTTTAACGGGCTTTGCCTGTTACTTGCTCGTCGAGCCTTACATTAACTCCATTGTCATGGCGTTTATTTTGTCACTGTTGATGTTCCCTATTCATGAGTGGCTAGAGGATAAACTGCCAAAACACAAAAACACTGTCGCCTTGTTATCCTGCGTTATTCTGACGTTTATCATTGTCATGCCATTACTGCTGGTTTTTAGTGCCATAGTTCAGCAAGGATCCGTGTTCTCACAAAATATGTATCACTGGGTGACCGCATGGTGGTATTCAAGAAGTGTTTGCCCACCCTTGGGTCGTTAAAGGGCTGTCGTTCATTAATGACTACCTACCTTTTGATAAGATTGATCCACAAGATATTGCCAAAAAGGCGGCAGAATTTGCGACCTCACTGGGTTCAAATCTAGTGGCAATCAGCGCTAAAATACTTGGGGATGCCACCAGCTTCCTGATGAATTTTTTCTTAATGCTGTTTGTTCTGTTCTTCCTACTGCGCGATCACGATAAGATCATCGCTGCGATTCGCCATATTTTGCCCTTTTCTCGCAGCCAAGAAGATCGCTTACTCAACGAGATTGAAAAAGTATCAAAATCCGCGGTGATGGGCTCTTTTTTAACCGCAATAGCGCAAGGTGCCGCAGGTGGATTTGGTATGTGGCTTGCCGGATTCCCCGGTTTATTCTGGGGGACGATGATCGGCTTTGCGTCGTTTATTCCTATCGTTGGCACCGCGTTAATTTGGATTCCAGCCACCGCGTATTTATTAATAACAGGTGAAACCCAATGGGGTCTATTTCTCGCGATATGGAGCATTGCCGTCGTCGGCTCTATTGATAACGTATTAAGACCCCTGCTCATGCAAGGCAGTTTAGGCATGAATACGTTGATGATTTTCTTCTCCCTGCTTGGTGGTATTCATTTATTTGGTCTTATCGGCCTGATTTATGGCCCGATCATTTTTGCTATCACTATCGTACTTTTCAATATGTATGAAGAAGAGTTTAAGGACTTTTTAGATAGCCAAGATAACAGCTAGAATGCTTTTTTAGTCTGGGGGTTTGTGAGAGAATCCCCTCCCTTTTTCAGTTTCCAAGAGATGACGTTCATGTCGCATTACATCGCTCCCAGCCAGATTGCCGAAAGACAGCTTGAGTACTTCGCAGGAAAACGTGTGCTGGTCATCGGTGAAATAGAAGACCAGTTCCCGATTGATTTGAGCAAGCATTGCGACAAAGTCACGGTATTTACTAGCAATTACTGTACTTACCGACAACTTCATCGCTCGGAACAACTTTGCTGTCACTTTGGTGCTAATTTACCAGACACGATCGACGCAGATATGATCTTAATGTATTGGCCAAAAGCTAAAGCAGAAGCGCAGATGCTATTAGACATGTCGTTAGCAAAGCTAGGTCAAGATACTGAAATCGTCGTGGTCGGTGAAAATCGCTCTGGCGTAAAAAGCGTAGAAAAAATGTTTGCGCCTTATGGCGTGATTAAAAAGTACGACTCGGCACGTCGTTGCTCATTTTATTGGGGGCAATGCCAAACAGCACCCGCATCGTTTGATCTGCAATCTTGGTTTAAATCCTATCCGGTCGAACTTGACGGCCAGCAATTAGTAGTAAAAAGCTTGCCTGGCGTCTTTAGCCATGGGGAGTTTGATTTAGGTAGCCAGTTACTGCTTAGTAACCTACCACCACTGCATGGCAAGGTACTTGATTTTGGTTGTGGTGCTGGGGTACTAGGCGCGTTCATGGCACTACGCTATCCGGATATTTCACTGCAAATGTGTGATATCAATGCCTTTGCTATAGAGTCTAGTAAGCAGACCCTATTAGCTAATGGCTTAAAAGGCGATGTCTTAGCTTCTGATGTCTATTCTGATTTGTCGTCTGATTTTCAGTTCATCGTAAGCAACCCACCATTCCATGCTGGGCTAGACACCAGTTATTCTGCAACTGAAGCACTGCTCAATGATGCACCAACGCATCTTAAAGCCGCAGGCAACATAGTCATCGTCGCAAATAGCTTCCTTAAGTACGCACCGATCATTGAGCGTCAATTTGGGCATTGTCATACGCTCGACAAAACCAGTAAATTCACCATCTATCATGCCATCAAGTAACTCACGTATTTAAATAAGTCTGTCGGCAATACTGCTCACTCTAACCAGTATTGCCGCCTTCTTTTCCCGCCTTACTTATAACCCTCTGTTTAACTGTTACTTTTATTGCAGCTGACATCAGCATCACCAATCAAATTTCAAGCAGTCATTAATTATGAGTGACCTCACACGCTTTGCATTCAACTTACTTGCCAAAGTAAAAAAAGTATTTAGATTAGTAAGGTCAGGTGTTTTATGACAAAAAAACACCTGCATTTATTCACTAAATACCCCTTAACGGCCTAAGACTTACGTATGTTCAAGCTGCATAGAAAACAGAAATTTAAACGATTACAAAGCACTTTGATGATGGCATTTTTGGCGCTCAGCATCACTCCACTTACTGTCATTGCTCTGTTTTTTCTTAATGCTCACAGCCAAGATCTTCGCGATCAAAGCACTACGCACCTTGTTTCTGTTCGCGATACAAAAAAACAACAGGTTCTCGATTACTTTGATGCACAGAAATCAGAAGTCATGGGCTTTGTGCGCTCAGAGCTTGCCTATGCCAGTGGTGGGCGGTTTTACGGCATCGTCAACGCATTCCAACGCTTGGGCGATGATATTAAGCAAGCCCAACAACATGCACAAGAACGCTACATTACCGCTCTGGCGATCAGGTAAAAACCTCTATCATGCCAGACTCGAGCAGCTATGTGGGCAGTGAGCGATATCGACTGCTCCACAAACGCTATCACCGCGCGTTTGTGGAACACCTTAAACGTTCTGATTTTGACGATATCGTCTTGGTCGATTTAGCGGGTAACGTTACCTACTCAGTGTTCAAACACGATTACTATGGTACCAACCTCAATACGGGCCGCTTTTCTCAATCCATACTGGGCTCAACGTTTGCGACTCTAGATCAAGAAGTGACAAAAAAACGTAAAGATAATGAAGAATACACGCCAGTTATCATTTCTGACTTTGCCTCCCAAGGAGAGCAGCAATACGCGTGGCTAGGTGCCCCGATTATTCAACAAGGGTATTTACACAGTTACGCACTATTTCGTTTGCCAATTAAAGGGATCACTAAGCTCATCAATAGCGGCAGCACCACCGACATCAACCTTCTGTTGGTCGGAAATGATGGTAAAGCCAAAATGATGGGGCTATCCGCAGAAAGTATTACACAAAGCGAACAAGTCATTCAGAAAGCCCTCTCTGGCGAAACTCAAGTTGGTAGCTATAGCAATACTCTCAATAACCTGTATCTCGCCGCCTTTGCACCCGTCCAATTCTCAGACACCACATGGGCACTCGTTGCAGAAACGCCTGAATCCGTAGCATTTGCCAGCATTCATCAGCTGGAAAAACTGTTTGTTATCGCGATGCTTAGCGCAATCATTCTGGTGGTGATTGCCTCTCACTATCTATCTAACTTTATTACCTCGCCACTACTAAAGCTAACATGGGCTGCCGAGCGAGCATCAGGAGGTGATCTTGAGCCATCGATCATTAGCGCTAACCGCAAAGATGAGATTGGTCGACTGGCACTCAGTTTTGAACGTATGCGTCGCTCTATCAAGGATAAAATCGAGTTAATTAAAAGCCAAAACCAAGAGCTAGAACAACACCTCATTGTGATTAAAAAACAGAATGAAGAACTACAACTTGCCAACAAACTAAAAGATGAATTTCTTGCCACTACCTCCCATGAACTAAGGACACCACTACATGGCATGATTGGCATTGCTGAAGCCATGATATCTGGGGCTAACGGCCCGATTGGCGCCAATCATCGCTATCAACTGGATATTATTGTTAACAGCGGTCAAAGGCTGGCAAGCCTTGTCGATGACCTTCTCGATTATCACAAGATGCGCTATGGCAGCCTGGCAATAGAGCGCTCCGCCGTGAGCCTTACCAGTGCGACACAACTTGTTCTCGACTTATCCCAGCACCTGTTGGGTAATAAAAAGATTCGCATTATTAACCAAGTGTTAGAACCTATTCCTTACGTATCCGCTGACCCTCAGCGGTTAGAACAAGTGTTGTATAACTTAGTCGGCAACGCCATAAAGTACACCAACGAAGGTAAAATTGTATTATCCGCAACCGCGATGGATGATCATATCCGCGTGCAAGTTGTCGATACTGGACATGGTATCCCGGCGCAGCAGTTAGAGCATATTTTCGAACCCTTAGTACAGGCTGGACACGATTCAGGTCACTATCGCCAAGGAGCAGGACTCGGGCTTTCTATCAGCCGCCAGCTCATAGAGTTAATGGGGGGCTCACTCTATGTCAGTAGCCAACCACATGTAGGAACCACATTCAGCTTCACACTGCCATTGGCTAGCCAAGAAGAAGTGGAAGCCATGTCTTATGTGCCACAATCGAATCACTACCAAGTGACGGATCAAAACGAGTTAGCAATCGGCGACGAAGAAACTCTTCCTGACAACCCTGATGGCCCTAAAATCCTTATCGCTGATGATGAACCCGTTAACCTGCGCATTCTAGAAAGCTTTTTACGACTTGAAGGTTATCAAGTCACACTCGCCAAAGATGGCATAGAAGCCATGGCGACAATAGAAAAAGACAAACCAGACCTACTACTGCTTGATATCATGATGCCAGGAATGAGTGGGTTTGAAGTCTGTGAAACGCTACGTGAACAATACGATCACGCTGCTTTGCCCGTCATTATGCTCACGGCGCTCAATCAATCAGAAGACCGTGTTCGTGGTTTTGAGGTGGGCGCAAATGACTATTTATCCAAACCATTTAGCAAACAAGAACTGGCGGCGAGAATTGCCGCCCACCTGCAAGCGAGCAAAGCTGAGGTACGGCGAGCAGAAAACCAAAGCCTTAAATATGAGCTCAAGCAGCGCGCGCTCGTCGAAGCCAGCCTACTGGAAACACAAGGGCGACTCATTGAGCAGCTCGATACCGCACCAGAAGCTATTTTGTGCGTACGTAATGATCTGAAAATCCAATTTGCCAATCAAGCGGCGGCAGCGTTATTCAAACGAAATGTTGAACAGCTAAAACGTTCGAGCTTGGATGATCTCATCGCCCCTAAGTTCGTGAACCTATCTCAAGAGCATTATTGTGGTGACATTGATATCTTTATAGAAGATGTCAGGCAGCGTATCAATGCTGACATTTTAACGCTACCAGAAGGCCCTGGACTGCGGAATGTTTATATCTTTGAACAAGGTAAAAATACTAACGTATCACGTGTTAAAAACCTTGAAACCGCCATTGATGCACTGTCTAGCTACGCCATTGAAGGGGATAAAGCCAAGCTACAAGAATTAAAAGAGCTAGGGGGAGAGTTTACTCGATTGGCCGATAAAGCCAGCGACGAGCAAAAATCTCGCCCTGAATTAATGCGTGAAATACTGGTAGAAGCGATGACAAATTCACTGACCTACTGGGAAGATGTCACCGGACAATCGAAATTTGCCTTTGCAGAACAAAGTGGACTTTGGCGAGTTTACCTAGATCGAAGCACGCTACAAACGCGAACGTTAGACAAATACTTGCGAGTAGAAACACTTCCAAAAACCCCTCGCTGGCGCACCGTATTGAGTTCAATGGAATACATTTTGGAACACTGCCACAAACAAGGTCCGGAGCGCGACCACATCATCGCTTGTAGAGACAGGCTGCAAAAGTTGTTAACGAGTTAACTCATGCATTCATCGTTTTAATCCAACTCTTTGCTTGACCCACAAAAAAGCCAGCCTTCGATTTCACATTGAAGACTGGCTTTTACATTAGTGTTGTTCTATTCCAGAGTCACTATCGACATTAAATTGGAAGAGCAAACTCTCCCAATTCATAGCGCTTATGCTTCAGCTCTTGGAAAATAACCGTATCGGCTTTTTCAGTATACTGACCCATTAGATGGAAATTCAAATAACGGTAGGTATCCGCCGCAGTGGCATCAATTTGCTGCATGTACTCTAAGTACTCTTCCTTGTTAGGAATTCGACCTAGAATAGCACCAACAGATGAAAGCTCAGCGGAAGCCAAGTAAACGTTCGCACCTGTACCCAAACGGTTCGGGAAGTTACGTGTTGATGTCGACATCACAGTAGAAGCGTCTGCCACTCGCGCTTGGTTCCCCATACACAGTGAACATCCCGGTGTTTCGATACGTACGCCCGCACGACCAAAGATACCGTAGTAACCCTCTTCTGTTAGCTGGTCTTTATCCATCTTAGTTGGTGGTGCAATCCACAAACGTGTATCCAGCTGACCTGTAAACTTATCAAGAAGCTTACCCGCCGCACGGAAGTGACCAATATTCGTCATACATGAACCAATAAAGACCTCATTGATTTCGGTACCTTGAACATCAGCCAACAAGCGAGCATCATCAGGGTCATTTGGCGCACAAAGAATTGGCTGGTCGATATCGGCCAAGTCAATTTCGATAACGTGAGCATATTGCGCATCGCTATCCGCCTGCATAAGATCAGGGTTTGCTAGCCACTCTTCCATTGCCACGATTCGACGTTCAATCGTACGGCGATCACCGTAACCTTCAGAAATCATCCACTTAAGCATGGTGATATTGGAATTAAGGTATTCCTCAATCGACTCTTGAGAGAGCTTCACCGTACAACCCGCAGCGCTTCGCTCTGCTGACGCATCAGACAATTCAAAAGCTTGCTCTACTGATAGGTGCTCAACGCCTTCAATCTCTAGAATGCGACCCGAGAATTCATTGATCTTGCCTGCTTTTTCAACGGTAAGTAGGCCTTGCTGAATGCCATAGTAAGGAATCGCATGGACAAGGTCACGCAGCGTAATACCCGGCTGCATATCACCTTTAAAACGAACCAAAATAGATTCAGGCATATCGAGTGGCATCACTCCCGTCGCAGCAGCAAACGCCACCAAACCAGAACCTGCAGGGAAAGAAATACCAAGAGGGAAACGCGTATGAGAGTCACCACCAGTACCAACGGTATCTGGCAACAACATACGGTTCAACCAAGAGTGGATAACACCATCACCTGGACGCAGTGATACACCTGCACGATTCATAATAAAATCTGGCAGTGTATGGTGCGTATTCACATCAACGGGCTTTGGATAAGCCGAAGTGTGACAGAAAGACTGCATCACTAGATCTGCAGAAAAGCCAAGACAAGCGAGGTCTTTAAGCTCATCACGCGTCATCGGCCCTGTAGTATCTTGTGACCCAACCGTTGTCATCTTAGGCTCACAGTAAGTCCCTGGACGAATACCCTCTACACCACAAGCTTTACCCACCATTTTTTGCGCAAGAGTAAAACCCGTACCGAGTATCTTCAACTTCAACAGGGCGACGGAAGACCTCAGAAGGCGCCATACCTAGTGCTTCACGCGCACGGTCCGTTAAGCCACGACCGATGATTAGAGGAATACGGCCACCAGCTTGTACTTCATCAATCAGTACATCAGTCTTTAACGAAAACTCAGCCAGTGTCTCACCGCTTTCATGATCGCAAACTTTACCCTCAAATGGGTAAATATCAATCACATCACCCATGTTCAGTTTCGTCACGTCCACTTCAATCGGTAGTGCACCCGCATCTTCCATAGTATTGAAGAAGATTGGCGCAATTTTACCACCTAGAACATAACCACCTGCGCGTTTATTCGGAACATTAGGGATATCATCGCCCATGAACCAAAGCACAGAGTTGGTTGCTGATTTACGTGAAGATCCCGTACCAACAACGTCACCAACGTAAACCAATTGATGGCCTTTTTGTTGGAGCGCTTCAATTTGTTTAATTGGACCAATAGAACCTTGTTGATCCGGTTCAATACCTTCACGAGCATTTTTTAGCATCGCTAGCGCGTGAACTGGGATGTCAGGACGAGACCAAGCATCAGGTGCTGGCGATAAGTCATCGGTATTCGTTTCACTCGAGTAACCTTAAAAACAGTTAGGGTAATTTTTTCTTGTAGTTTTGGCTTAGACTGGAACCATTCGGCTTCCGCCCACGACGTCATGACTTGCTTAGCATGGTCGTTGCCTGCTTTCGCTTTTTCTTCCACGTCATAAAATGCATCAAACATCAAAAGCGTATGAGAAAGAGCTTTAACAGCGATCGGGGCAAGTGCGTCATCATCAAGCAAAGAGACAAGCGACTCGATGTTATATCCGCCTTGCATAGTACCCAGCAGTTCAGCGGCTTTTTCACGACTGACGAGTGGTGATGTTACTTCACCTTTTGTAATCGCCGTAAGGAAACCAGCTTTAACGTAAGCGGCTTCATCTACGCCTGGTGGAATGCGGTTCTCAAGAAGATCAAGGATGATTTCTTCTTCACCTTGAGGGGGATTCTTTAATAGCTCAACAAGTCCAGCAACTTGTTCAGCATCTAGGGGTCTAGGAACAACTCCTTCGACAGCACGCTCTGCGACGTGTTTACGGTAGGCTTCAAGCACGACTTTTTCCTCTCATTGCGGTCCCTCCTTAATAATTAGAATTAGGAGTGGACATCCTTGGAAACTTGGCTCTCCCTCGCCATTTTTCGTCATCAATTCCTTTAATGATCAGCATTAGAGAGGCCAAACTGTGGGGCGAAGAATAGCAAATTTAACGATAAATTAAAATCTTATCATTTTGACCAACATAGCAACTTCGAGCAAAATCCATGATTTTCACTCGCCTCTATGTAGGATACTTTACTTATTTCACTCGCAAATTCTGTTCATAGACTCACGCCCGTGAACAATTGTGGGCTGAATTAATATGCAGCACCAATGATTAAATAAAACGACCGTAATCCTGTTTCGACCTGACCATAAGAGAGCATAATGGGTCCAACAGGCGAATCAATTCCAGCAAAAATAGAGCCTGCCATAAACAGCGGAGCATCAGAAATACCTTGGTCACCATCCCAAACGCCGCCGTACTCGGCAGATGCGCCTAAATACACGGGAGATTTAAACATACCAAAATCATTGTCAAACCATCGATAGCGATAGACGAGGCTACCATACAGTTTGTTCTCTCCTATCAAACTGTTTCTTGGGATACCCGATAAATTCAAAAAGCCACCCAGCTCTCTTGGATTGACGGGTAACGTCGAGTTTTCTGTTTCAATCACCGCATAATCAAACGAACCAACAAAGGTATTACGTCCAAAGGTATGTGCGTATTTTGTTTCCGCCGTAATCTCATAGGCGGTATCAGAAAAATCCGATGGCGCATCATTGATATCTTGCTGACCGCTATCGTTAGACAACAAGTATTCTAAATTGATGTACCAACCTTTTGTCGGCAAGCTGAAATCATCTAAGGTATCGAGTTTATAATTGACAAACATCCCTTGGCGATCGAAATCAAACGTTCCTGAAGACGGTAAAGGTGACACATAAGACTCACCCTGTACGAAGCGACCACCGACTTTAAACTCTTGCCATAAGGTAGGGGCATAGCCTACCGCCAGTTCGCCTAGCCATTCACGATAGGTAACTGGGACAAAATCGGCACTGCCTTCGAGCGCGGGGTCAACACAACCAGTACTGGTGGCATTGGGCGTACACAATACATTTCGCCTTTCATTGCCGTATTTAAGAGCCGCGAGGAAGAAAAAATCTTGGTTAGTCACAAAGGGAGAATACAACTCCGCCTCTATCCGTTTATCGGTACCAAAATCAGCGTTGACTCGCAGTTCCGCACCACGATCATTGAGATCAGTAAAGTTGGTACTAACACCAATGGCATAAAAACTATTGGCATTAAAATCTTCTTCCAGGTAGAAGCGGAAATCCATGTAGTTTGGACCCCATGATTTTTCTTTCACGTCCACCACCAGCGCGGTGTCTTCACCTTGCTCTTGATACTCGTAAGTAATGAGTTCAAATCGGTCTAGTGCGTAAAGGTTCTCAATTTTTTCTTCAATGTCATCCGTCTCTAGAACCTCACCAGATTTTAATGACAAATTATTACTCAACAAACTATCGCTATAGTGCGTCTGATTATTAATCACTACTTTATCAACTACTGTTTCATCGCCATAACGAAGGTGACGACGAGCATTTTGCTTGTCTTCTATGTATTGCTGAAACTGGGAAGAAGAAACGGATAGATGCTGTAATTCATCGGCAATTTGATAAGCAGCCTCATACCCTAGCTCATACGCTCTTGGCATACTTGAAAAGTCAGTTGTGGCTATTTTCCCTACTTCAGGATGCATGTAGACATCATGGTCACCAAGCGACTGCATTTGCTCTTCAGTACTACGGCGAACCAAATAGTTTGACAGTTGCTCACCAACACTCAAAAAGCTACTAAAGTCATCGCGGGTTTTATAGTCACTGCTTATATCCACAGCGATAATGAGGTCTGCGCCCATTTCTTTGGCAAGCTCTACTGGCATATTGTTGGTCACGCCACCATCGACCAACAAAAGATCCCCTAACTCATATGGGGGCAACGCGCCCGGAACAGACATACTCGCCATCATGGCATCGACTAAGTAACCTTTATCGATGACCACAGGTTCCAACTTAAGAATGTCTGTGGCGACAGAGCGATAAGGAATAGCCAAGTCATCAAAAGATTGGAATTTAGGAAGGTTACTGAGTTGTTTTGCGCAAAATACGTAGCATATTCTGCCCTTGAACCACGCCTTTTGGGGCCTCGATGGATCCAAAATGCAAGCCGATATCGGTACGAATTTGATAACGATCTTCGGCTTCTTTATCTCGGATTCGACGCTGACTGCGGTTTACGCGATCCACATAGCCATTATTCCAATCGACCGTATGGATAAAACTCTCTATTTCATCTGCACTCATGCCCGTGGCATACAGGCCACCAACATAAGCCCCCATACTGGTACCCGTTACAATATCAACGGGGATATTCATTTCTTCCAGCGCTTTAAGCACACCGATATGCGCCGCGCCCTTCGCACCGCCACCCGCTAACACAAGGCCAATTTTTGGCCTTGCCTTATCGTTATTGGCTGTATTTTCTTGAGCCGTTTGTTTAACTGAGGTCGCAGGTTCACTTGCTTGTGCGCATAACGTTGCACTACCCCATGTAAAAACTGACGCTATAAACCATCCCGTTAGGCGTTTCACATTCATCCCTAAAAGCGCTCTCAATTTAATTACTCTAATATATCAGCATTTTGCATCATAGCTATAGCCTAACCGCTTATCTCAAACGTATCCATTGTTTCGATAAGCGACAGTTTGGCTCGTTCTACAATTACATGTCGTGGCAATGACCCTTTTACTTTAGTGACAATTACCAATCAAACAGGTTCTTTATCCACTGTTTGGGTTGGTTGTCACACGATGCCTTCAATTTCCCCGATTCATCCCAGACGGGTAACTCAAATGCATTGCCGCAATCGAGCTGTAGTGAACCATTGGTGGTTTTATTGAAACCAATCATCGTGATATTTTTTGGCCACGGCAAAATAAGCGGTTCCGGCACGCGAGCGGCTAAGTAATCGGAATACACACGAAGTGCGCCACTTGAGCCAGTTAACTTGGTCGATTTGTTATCATCTCGACCCACCCATATGGTGGTCACTTCGCGGCCGTCTACCCCGACAAACCAGCTATCTCGCGTATCATTACTGGTACCCGTTTTCCCCGCTAATGCCGCGTGAGGAAACAGGCTATTTAAGTATCGACCCGTCCCTTCAAGCACGCCTTTTTTCATCGCGTAGGTGGTCAGCCAAGCCGCCTGTTGCGGCACTTTTTGAGTCGCTTTAGGTAAAGACTGGTACAGCACATCACCATCGACACTGACCACGGAACGTAACGCTGACAAATTAGCCTGTCGACCAGAATTTGATAACGTTTGATACATCTGCGCCACCTGGTAAGGCGTTAATGAAATCGCGCCTAAAAACATCGATGGCACTGGTCTTATCTCGCTAGCATCGACCCCTAGGCGCACAAGAGTGCTTGATACGTTTTTAATCCCCAGCGACATCCCTAAACGAACAGTAGGAACGTTCAGAGACTTAGCAAGCGCCTCATACAATGGCACGTCACCACGAAATTTTCGATCGTAGTTTCTCGGCTGCCACACATTGCCTTTACTGCCCTTCAAGGTCAGTGGTTCATCATCAAGTGTCGTTGCCAAATCAAACCTATCTGGCTGCTCTAACGCCGTTAAATACACGGCAGGTTTGACAAGAGAACCAATAGGACGACTCGCGTTCAGCGCTCGGTTAAAACCACTGTAGCCAGTGCGCTTTCCGCCGACCATTGCACGAATTTCACCGCTATTACGATCCACGGCAATCGCCGCAGCTTCCAACCCTTTGCCAGACGTTTTCTCTAGCTGTGGCAGCCGTTTCGCGATCGCTTTCTCTAGTTGGTCCTGCGAAACCGGATCAAGAGAGGTATAAATACGCACCCCACCTTTAGCGTTAATCTTATTGCCAAGCTTTTGGTTTAATTCTCGTTTTAGCTGTTGAAAGTAAGTATGGTTGACGACTGGCAATCTGCGGATTCTTTTGCAAGTCGAGATCGCGGCTCGCCGCCATTTCAAACTCACGCCCGGTTAACAGGCTTTGATCCATCATCAAGCGCAACACCAAATCCCGACGCTGCTTTGAACGCTCAGGATGACGAATGGGATTGTAATAAGAGGGGCCTTTCACCATGCCAACAAGCAAGGCTAATTGATCAATACGCAGCTCTTGCAACGGCTGACCAAAATACAAACGAGCAGCAAGGCCGAAACCATGAATCGCCTCCCCTCGGCTTTGCCCTAAATAGACTTCGTTGAGATAGGCTTCTAAGATTTGATCCTTGCTATAACGGTAATCCAGTATTAACGCGATATACACTTCACGTAGCTTACGCCACAACGTACGCTCACTAGTCAGGAAAAGGTTTTTCGCCAGTTGTTGCGTCAGGGTGCTTCCCCCTTGTACGGTTCTTCCCGCGCGTATATTGGCAAAAAATGCACGAGCGATCGCAGTAGGTGACACACCATCATGCTGATAGAAGTCTCTATCTTCCGTGGCGAGCAACGCATCTATCATGATTTCCGGAAACTGGTCACGACGTAAGAATAACCGCTGCTCATCAGCATTCTTCTCTAGCATCCCCAACATTTTGGGTTCAATACGGAGAAAGCCAAGGTTACCTTTTTTCTCTAATGACTGAATCCGTACTAATTCATTACCTTCAAAGTACAACATGACATGACGATCAGGCTCAGGGCCGTCAGCAAACTCAAATGGACGGCGAATCAACTCAATCTTCGTTGATGATGAAGAGT
This sequence comes from Vibrio sp. GJ43-1, assembly GCF_055808835.1. NCBI lineage: Bacteria > Pseudomonadati > Pseudomonadota > Gammaproteobacteria > Vibrionales > Vibrionaceae > Vibrio > Vibrio sp. GJ43-1. The sequence goes on from NZ_CM147884.1 coordinate 3,218,101, forward strand.
ACTCTCCTGGATTACGAGGCTGATTCACCTTACGATAGCCAAGCACATCCAGTTCATTACGTAGCTGCTGAATCTCAATCGCATCGCCTGTCGACAAATTAAGCACACGCGCATAAACAACGGTCGGTAAATCAAACAGCTGCCCTTCAAAACGCTCTTTCACCACCTGATCGAGATAAAAGCCGACTGCAGCAAGCGCCACTCCGCCAACTAATGCCAATTTCCAGCCAATCGAGAACAGTCGTTTTCCAAGCGTTGAGCGCCCTTTCTTTTTGGCAGGCTTACGTTTCTTAGGCGCACTTTTTGCTCTCGGTTTTGCTGCGGTTTTGGTGGTTTTCTTGGTTGTTGTTTTTTTACTCGGTCGCCGCCAACTTTCTAACTTCTATCATGAGTTCAACTGTCTTTTGGTTTTGTGCGTTGCCTGATGATTCATTGGATCATCCGGCCATGGGTGTTTGGGATAACGTCCTTTCATCTCTTTTTGAACGTCTTTGTATGCGCCTTGCCAAAATGCGGCAAGGTCTTGGGTAATTTGTAACGGTCTTTGTGCTGGAGAGAGTAACTCCAGCACTATCGCTTGGCGACCATTTGCTATCAATGGTGAAGCTTTCTCACCAAACATTTCCTGAAGCTTGACTGACAACATAGGCGCTTGTCCCACTTGATAACGAATTTTTTCTTCGCACCTGTTGGCACCACAAGATGCGTCGGTAAAGCATCATTCAACACTTTTAACGCCTCCCATCCTAAGTACGCCTCGAGTGCAGGCATAAGATTGAGCGCTTTTAGCCCCTTCATGGATGAAATGCCATGCATAAAAGGCAGCAACCACTGCTCTAAGTGGGTCAATAATGCGGCCTGAGACATATCCGGCCATTGAGGTACATCAAGCCAATCTCGTGCACACTCTACCCGAGTGACGTATTCATTCGCAGAGGGTGTCCAGTTGAGTACCGATACGCCGTGACGGCGAACGGTCGCCAATAATGCCCCACTGACATCGGCATCGTCTGGGATAGGAATGATTTTTTGCTTCAAGATAATTGCGCCAAGCTGTGTCACTTCACTGGCCGTCAATGCCCCTCGCTTATCATCCCATTCCAGACGCTGTTTGTTTTCAATTAACTGCGGCGCTATGTGTTCAAGACTAGGGATATCTACGCTGAGAGCTTTAAAGATCTGACTAGCACCTCGCCCGGTATTAAGCACATCCAAAACAACAAGGTATTCTTCATCTGCAAGCTTGTCATGATCGTCAATTTGCACACCGTGACCGTTGGCCAATAAGAACTGCCCCGAATTTCCCGAGCGTTTCGCCGCAATTCTATCTGGGTAACCTAAGGCTGCAAGTATCCCGAGCAATGACTCATCACTCTCTTTCAAGATAAACCGATACTTGAGCTTCTGAGCTATCGATTTAGCTCGAAGCATTAGAGCAGCACTACGAGTATGCTGCCCCGTCTGCCAGCGATGTAACGCATACCTTAAGTCAATATGTCCCCTTTCTGGCTCTTCAATTAAACAGCACAACGCAATAGCCGTGGTTAGCTCGACGGCACCTAATGGCTGGGCTTGCAGTAGCAAACTGGCAAGGCGAGGCTCAACGCCAAGTGTATGAGCGCGCTGCCCCAAAGGCGTCAATTGCGATGAAGCATCAAGCAACTGCAGTTGCTTTAATAGCGCTTTAGCCTGCTCAATATGTGTCTCTTTCGGTGTATCTAGCCACCTTAACATCGTCACATCTTGGCATCCCCACTTAAGCAGCTCTAACATCAAGGCCGCTAAGTCGCTGCGTAATATTTCCGGCGTACTTTGCTGCGGCTGCTGATTAAACTGACTCTCACTATATAAACGAACACAAACTCCGGGCTCAAGGCGTCCCGCTCGCCCACTGCGCTGAATCGCTGAAGATTGCGCAATGCGTCCTTGTGCTAGTTTGGTAACGCCAGTTTTTAAATCAAAGGTCGCCTGATTCTCTAAACCAGAATCTAATACAATCCGAATGCCCTCGATCGTTAGTGAAGTCTCAGCAATATTGGTCGCAAGCACAATTTTTCGCTGGCCAGACGCTGCTGGTTGAATCGCCCGTTGCTGGGCTTTAAAGTCTAACTGGCCATAAAGCGGACAAATGTCATAGCCACTTTGTAATTGCGTCAAACTTTGTGATTCCGATAAGCTTTGTGATTGTGTTAACAACTCCTCAGTCCGTTTTATTGCCCCTACGCCAGGTAAAAAAGCCAACAACGACCCAGAGTGATGAGACATCGCTGATAGGATCTGCTGACACATGGCTTGAGGCAAGTTGTCATTCACCCCTATTGGCCGATAGGCAACCTCAACGGGAAAGGATCGGCCTTGAGACTCAACATAACGTGCTTGGGGTAAAACACGCTTAAGATCATCGCCATCCAATGTCGCTGACATCAGTATGAGCTTGAGATCATCTCGCAGCGCTTCTTGTACCTCTAGGGTAAAAGCTAGCGCGGTATCAGCATGCAAGCTTCTTTCATGAAATTCATCAAATATGATTGCGCCAATCCCGTTAAGCTCAGGATCGTCTTGTAGCATTCGAGTCAATACGCCTTCTGTGACAATTTCAAGCCGTGTATCTTTACTGACTTTACTTTCACCACGCACCCGATAGCCCACCGACTCCCCAACAGGCTCTGATAATTGTTGTGCTAAATACATCGCAATATTTCTGGCGGCAATGCGGCGCGGCTCTAGCATGATAATTTTGCCATCGACAGGCAGATGACGAAGAAGCTGCAACGGAAAGTACGTTGATTTCCCCGCCCCTGTTGGCGCCCTTCAAAATCACTTGGTTTGAGTTTTCAATCGCCTCAAATAACTCAGATAACACGTCTTTAATAGGGAGTTGTGACAACGGAAAAGCCTTGTGCTGTAATGTGAGCTCTCATTCTAATAAAAAATGGCCATGAAATGCACTTCGATCCACCTTTAGAATCAGGAAAGCTCATTAAACGATATAAACGCTTCCTCGCAGATATCACCACCGCATCCGGAGACGAGGTCACCATTCACTGCGCGAACACGGGCGCAATGACAGGCTGTGCCGTCCCAGGCTCGACCGTTTGGTACTCCACCTCAGATAATCCGAAAAGAAAATACCCAAATAGTTGGGAGTTAACCCAAACTGATAGCGGTGACATGATTTGTGTAAATACGGCCAGAGCCAACACATTAGCCGTAGAAGCCATTAAAAATAATGTGATTGAAGAGCTAAAAGGTTACCAAACGCTGCGCACTGAAGTGAAATACGGTCAAGAAAACAGCAGGATCGATATTTTGTTGCAAGACAGTGAGCGGGTCGATTGCTACATTGAAGTAAAGAGTGTCACACTGCTAGAAGAATCAGGACAAGGGTATTTTCCAGATGCTCAAACGACAAGAGGTCAAAAACATCTCAGAGAGCTCACGGAAATGGCTCAATCTGGAAGCAGAGCCGTATTATTATTCGCTATTTTGCATTCAGGCATTGAAAAAGTCTTTGCCGCACACCATATAGATGCGAAATATTCACAATTACTTGAGCAAGCAAGGAAAGCTGGGGTTGAAGTACTTTGTTATAAAGCATCATTTTCAGATAATGATATGACGCTCTTATCTCGGGTCAATTACGAACAAAAGTGATGACACGTTCACAATGATAAGAACTTTAACAAACATCGTTTGCCACAAGCATTTCTTTTTGCTATAGATACCCGCCTTAAAATTAACTGTTCGCGCAGTTGACTAGGTTTAAGTAGGAGATGCTGTATGCCAGAATCAAAGAAAAAAGCGCTAGGCATCCTAGCCATTGCAGGGGTTGATCCTTACCAGGAAAAAGCCGGTGAAGAGTACATGTCACCAGCTCAAATGGATCATTTTAGAAAAATCTTAGGCGCTTGGCGCAACCAACTTAGGGAAGAAGTTGATCGTACTGTGCACCACATGCAAGACGAAGCGGCTAATTTCCCTGATCCGGTTGACCGTGCATCTCAAGAGGAAGAGTTCAGCTTAGAGTTGCGTAACCGTGACCGTGAACGTCGCTTGATTAAGAAAATCGAGAAAACGCTTAACAAGATTGAAGAAGACGACTTTGGCTTCTGCGAATCTTGTGGTGTTGAAATCGGTATTCGCCGCTTAGAAGCCCGTCCTACTGCCGATTTATGTATCGACTGTAAGACACTTGCAGAAATCAAAGAACGACAGATGCAAGGCTAATATAGCGATAAAAAGGGAGCAAACGCTCCCTTTTTTGATCATTCATGATGATCATATCAATGCCGCAATAACACTCTACACTAACACTCTACACTGTTGTTTATTGTTACTGTTGTTTGTAAACACTGTCTTTATAACAAACTATGTATATAGGTCGGTTATGTATATAGGTCGATTTGCGCCCTCTCCGTCGGGTCCCTTACACTTTGGTTCTCTAGTTGCCGCACTAGGCAGTTACTTTCAAGCTAAAGCCCAATCAGGAAGATGGCTCGTCCGTATTGAGGATATTGACCCACCACGTGAAATTGCTGGTGCTTCATCCCTCATTCTGAAAACGTTAGAAGCTTACCAGTTAGTTTGGGACGGCGACGTTCTTTACCAAAGCTCGCGTCTAACGGCGTACCAACAGCAAGTGGATCAATGGTTATCATCAGACGATGCCTACTTATGTGAATGTACTCGCCGACAGATCAAAGAAACACACGGCTTTTATCAAGGCACATGTCGCCACAAAGGCTTAATGGCATCAGGCAACCAGGCGGTTCGCTTGAAAGTGACCCACCCTATTAGTGCATTTGATGACCAACGCTACGGTTCGCTCACTATTCCGGCAGGCTTAGTGCACGAAGACTTTATAATTAAACGTAGAGATGGGCTTTTTGCCTATAACTTGGCGGTTGTACTTGATGATATCTATCAAGGGGTAACCGAAGTGGTCCGAGGCGCTGATTTAATTGAACCTACAGGGCGGCAAATTAGTCTCTACAAAACACTCGGTGCGACAGCCAGGTGAGTTACTTGCACTTACCCCTTGCTATTGATGATAGCGGCAATAAACTATCCAAACAGAACCATGCTGTCGGTATAGATTTAACCAATCCCGTGCCAACTTTAATGAATGCGATGCGTTTTCTTGGTTTCTCTTTAGATGACCATATGGCAGGCTCTACACCAGAAGAACTCCTAAAATGGGGAGTGGAAAATTGGCACTTGCAACAGCTATCCGATGCGCTCAAGATTAAACCGCCATTCTCAAATGATGCACTCTAGGCTATCATAAGCGGCAAAATTCAAGCGACAGGAACGAAACGTGACGGATGAGCCGTCATTTTTTCTCACCTAAACTGCGTTAAGATTATGAATAAAACTGAAAATTCCAAAAATGTTCACGAGGTTTATGGTGACATTGCACTGCATGTCTATTCTCGCGAAGAGCACACTGTCTCGCGTCAGAAAATCAGTGATAATGCGCTAAAAGTACTCTATCGACTACACAATGCTGGCTATGAAGCCTATCTTGTGGGCGGTGGTGTGCGTGATCTCTTGCTTGGCGAACAACCAAAAGACTTTGACATCGCCACCAATGCGACACCAGAGCAGATTAAAACCTTATTCCGTAACTGCCGTTTAATCGGCCGCCGCTTCAGACTGGCCCACATCATGTTTGGTCGAGATATCATTGAAGTCGCGACGTTCCGTGGCCACCATCAAGAACAAGAGAAGAACGTTTCTCAACAAAGTAAAGATGGCATGCTACTGCGGGACAATGTCTACGGCAGTATTGATGAAGATGCAGAGCGTCGTGATTTCTCGATCAACGCAATGTACTACAACATTGGTGACTATTCGATTCACGATTATGCCGGTGGTATTGAAGATCTTGAAGACCGCATTATTCGCCTGATCGGGGAACCTGAAGTGCGTTACCGTGAAGATCCGGTGCGCATGCTTCGTGCTACCCGCTTTGCCGCAAAACTCGATTTTGATATCGAAGAAGATACGGCTGCACCCATTGAAGAATTAGCGCCACTGTTACGTGATATTCCATCAGCACGACTTTATGAAGAGTCGCTCAAGCTGCTGCAAGCTGGCTGTGGCCTAGAAACCTATCACTTGATGCGTGAATACAACCTATTCCAACAGCTGTTCCCGATCATAGCGCCACACTTAACATCAGACTATGCATCGAACACTGAGCAGATGTTAGATCTGGTTCTTGACGCCACCGATCAGCGCATCGAAGAAGGCAAGCGAGTCAATCCAGCATTCATGTTTGCCGCCATGCTTTGGTATCCGATGATGGAGCATGCCGTCAAGCTTATGGCGAGTCAAAACCTGTCTGACTATGACGCGGTAATGGAAGCCAGTAACATCATTTTGGATGAGCAAGTTAAATCAACGGCTATTCCAAGGCGCCACACGGCTACCATTCGTGAAATATGGCAGTTACAGCTTCGTCTACCACGCCGCACAGGTAAACGTGCATACCGCCTAATGGAATTGAATAAATTCCGCGCTGGTTATGATTTCCTAGAAATGCGCGGAGAAATCGAAGGCGGTGAAGTAGCAGAATTGGCCAGTTGGTGGAATACATTCCAAACCGCAGGCCGCAATATGCGCCAAGCGATGGTGAATGATTTAGGTGGAGCGTCAACCAAGTCGGGGAATCGACGTCGCCGTAGTCCTAAGAGCAAAAAGCCAAAGAGCAGCCAATGATCACTTGTTATATTGCGATCGGCAGTAATCTGTCCGATCCCGTAGCACAAGCTTTGGATGCGATGGATGCGCTAAAGTCACTGCCCAAGAGTTCGGTCATTCAATGCTCGTCACTCTACAGCAGCACACCTATGGGGTAAACAAATCAACCTGACTACATCAATGCTGTTGTTAAAATACAAACCGAGTTAACGCCGCTTGAGCTGCTTGATTGCACCCAAGCCATTGAGTTAGAGCAAGGGCGTGTCCGTAAAGATGAACGATGGGGGCCGAGAACACTCGACCTTGATCTTATTCTTTACGGCAATGAGGTGATTGATTCCGAGCGTTTAACCGTTCCTCACTATGGAATGAAGAGAGAGAGTTTGTGCTCTATCCGCTTGCTGAAATTACACCTAATTTACAACTCCCTGATGGGACTGAGCTCACGAACTTGCTTACGCAAGTCGATCGTAATGGGCTGAGCGTTTGGCAAGCATAGCCAACGCCCAAATAAGGATAAAATAATGAAAAAAATCACCATCAACGACCTAATCAAGTGGAAGCAAGAAGGTCGAAAGTTTGCTACATCAACGGCGTACGATGCTAGCTTTTCAGGGCTATTTGAAAGCCAAAACATGCCCGTATTGCTCGTTGGCGATTCTCTGGGCATGGTATTACAAGGCAAAACCGATACTTTACTAGTAACGGTTGAAGATATTGCTTACCACACTCGCAGCGTTCGCGCAGGTAGCCCGAATTGCTTACTGATGGCGGATATGCCATTTATGAGCTACGCGACACCAGAGCAAGCCTGCCAGAACGCCGCTCAATTAATGCGAGCTAGTGCCAACATGGTGAAGCTCGAAGGTGGTGAATGGTTAATCGACACGGTACGAATGTTGACTGAACGAGCGGTTCCTGTCTGTGCACACTTAGGCCTCACCCCTCAAAGTGTCAATATCTTTGGTGGCTACAAAGTACAAGGTCGCGATCAAAAAAATGCCGACCAAATGGTGCGTGATGCGTTAGCGTTGCAAGAAGCTGGTGCACAAATCGTCTTACTAGAATGCGTTCCACAGGAACTGGCTAAACGCATTACTGAAGCGCTCGATGTGCCTGTCATTGGTATTGGTGCAGGTAATGTTACCGACGGACAAATTCTTGTGATGCACGATATGTTCGGCATTTCAGCTAACTACATGCCTAAATTTTCAAAAGACTTCTTAGCTGAAACTGGCGACATGCGTCTTGCGATTGCTAAATATATTGCGGACGTGGAAAGCGCGGCTTTCCCAGATGACGCACATACGATTGCCTAGGGGAGTCATGCATACTTTTGCTGATATCGCAGAGTTAAGAGAACAAGTCGCGCAATTTAAACGTGAGCAGCGTCGAATTGCATTTGTTCCAACCATGGGTAACCTTCATGAAGGTCACTTGACGTTAGTGCGCAAAGCACGTGAACAAGCCGATATCGTCGTGGCAAGTATTTTTGTCAATCCGATGCAGTTTGAGCGCGCTGATGATCTCAACAATTACCCTCGAACTCTAGAAGAGGACTTGAGTAAACTCAGCGCGGAAGGTGTGGACATGGTGTTCACGCCGACACCTGAGATTATGTATCCACATGGCTTAGATAAGCAGACCTTTGTCGAAGTCCCTGGCATCTCTTCGATGCTAGAAGGGGCGTCTCGCCCAGGTCACTTCCGTGGGGTATCCACTATCGTGGCAAAGCTGTTCAACATCGTTCAACCTGATGTGGCCTGCTTCGGTGAAAAAGATTATCAGCAACTCGCGCTCATTCGCCAAATGGTCAATGATCTTGCGATGAATATTGAAATCATCGGTGTACCTACCGTCCGTGAGATGGATGGTCTTGCCATGAGTTCTCGTAACGGCTATCTAACCATGGATGAACGCCAACGTGCGCCAGTGCTTGCGAAAACGATGCGTTGGATCAGCAGTGCGATACGCGGTGGAAGAGATGATTACGCTTCTATAATTGAGGACGCGAACGATCAATTGCGCGCCGCTGACTTGCAACCGGATGAGATATTTATCCGTGATGCACAAAGCCTGCAAGTCATTAATGAGGAATCCACTCAGGCGGTGATTTTGATGTCAGCTTACCTAGGTCAAGCTCGATTAATTGATAATCAGGTGCTGGATTTAGCTCAAAGCAGTAATGAACCTGATGCTGAGCCTACGGCTTAGTGCTTAGTGCTTAGTGCTTAGTGCTTAGTGCTTAGTGCTTAGTGCTTAGTGCTTAGTGCTTAGTGAAAAATAAAAAAACGCTCACATATTGTGAGCGTTTTTTATTGATGGTTCGCGCAAGTGACTCGCACTAACCGCCATCCTTAAACTTTGAATGACTTAATCTTACCATCTAACTCTGCGGCGTTACTCTCCATCATTTCTGACGTTTCTAGCAATTCAGTAACCACGACAACCGATGCTTCAACTAGCTCTCTTACGTTGGTGAGGTTTTGATTCATCTCTTCCGCTACGCTGCTTTGTTGTCCTGCTGCCGTCGCGATTTGGAAGTTCATATCATTAATCTGATTCACTTGATTCACAATACCATCCAGTTCACTTCCGGCATTGGTAACCAGCTCCACGCCATCGGCGGCTTCAACGACACTTTTTTCCATTAGTTCAACCGCAGAATTCGCACTCGACTGAAGATGAGAAATCATCTCTTGGATTTCGACCGTCGCTTGCTGAGTACGCTGTGCTAAATTGCGTACTTCGTCAGCAACCACAGCAAAACCTCGCCCTGCCTCACCTAGGCACGCGCCGCTTCAATCGCCGCATTTAATGCCAATAAGTTCGTCTGCTCAGAAATACCTTGAATCGTACCAACCACACTACCAATAGACTCGACTCGCTCTTCTACTTGATTAACCGCAGCGGCAGAAGCTGAGATATCATTAGATAACTCATTCATTTTAGTCACTGTACCTTGCACAAAGCGCTGGCCAGTTTCCGCCTGTCCTGACGCCTGCTCAGTTAATTGCGACGCATTTTGTGCATGATCAGCGACCGTTTGTACGGTTGAGGTCATCTCACTCATGGCTGTCGCCAGCTGGTCAATTTCCTGGAACTCCTCTTGTGCTGATTCTTTCGTTTCAGACATACTTAAGGTCATAATTTCAGTTAATGATGATAATTCCTGAGACGTCACGACTTGAGTTTTGATGACATCTTGCAATTGAATTCGGGTACGCTCTAATTCTCTAGCGACGTCGCCATATTCATCCTTGCAGTCCATATTAATTGGCACGGTCAGATCTTTGTCTGCCATTCGCTTAATGGCAAGGTTCAAGTATTGAGTCTGCTTTAGCATAGTTTTAGCGGCGAAGAGTAATAACGTAACGAACACCACGATCATAACGACCGTTTGCCAAACCACCTGCACTAAATACGCTTCATAGTGCTCTTGCGCTATCGCCACATTCTGTGTCGCAGCCAATAGAGAGTCGTAAAACGTACTTGCATCCCAAAGTTGCTTTCCAATTAGAAGCAAGGTACTAAATACCATTAACATCAACATCTTCGGTACGAGTCGAACATCGGTGATGAGTCGCTCCCAAGGCTTAAATGCCAGTGTTGTCATTATTCGTTCTCCATTCTTTATTATATAGTTAGAGTATCCCTCTAACATTGGCGCCAACATGACTCAATCACAAACGTGTTTCTCTTCGAGCCAAGTCACGCATGCAATAAAACTATTTAATTCGAGCCTCGTATGAAAGACGATGATATCAAAACTGAAACTAAGCCATTGAGTCTATTGTCACTTTTCTTGTCATTTATGGCATTAATTGTGATATCCGCCCTTCTTTTTGCACCCATTAGTGCAAGCGGTCGTACCATTCTTATCGGCCTGGACTTTATTATCTGTAGTTTATTTATACTGCAACTTACTGTGGATCTGATCCGCTCCACAGATCGTATGCAATATATGAAAACGCACTGGATTGATTTTATCGCCAGTATCCCACTCATCGAACCGCTGCGTTTCGCCCGACTGTTTCATATCTTCCGCGTTATCTTAGTCATCCGCTCTGGTGAGGCAATTCTTAACCAACTCGCACGCAATCGACATGAAACAACACTCGTGTCGATTCTACTGGTACTGTTCGTATTAATTACCGCAGGGGCAGGGATGATGCTTTTGGCGGAAAGCTCGGATCCGCGCGCGAATATCACCCATATTGGCGACGCTGTTTGGTGGGCGTTTGTCACCGTCTCGACCGTTGGCTACGGTGATCATTATCCGGTCACCGCTTTTGGGAAGGTTCTTGCTGCAGGTATCATTATTTGTGGCGTAGGACTATTTGGTATGACATCTGGCCTAATCACCTCTTTGCTTTCTTCTCCGAGTTCCTCAGAAGAGCGTCGCTCAAAACACACCGAAGTCCAATTGCAGAAAATACTCAATCAACAAGAGGTGATTATGCATCGCATCAATCAAATAGAACATAAACTAGAACGTCGAGATAAATAAAAAGAGAGGCCGCTAAGGGCCTCTCTTTCTTATACCAGGGTTATCACTGTTAATGACACACCTTGATGTGTCATGTGTAATTATGGCTGCCAGTAAGGTTCAACTTCCATACTAATCTGTCTGGTTTGCTCCATTGCATGCAAGATTGAGCTTTCTTGGCGACTAAGCCAACGTCCTAGTTGTTCTTTTTCATCGCCTTCTAAGCGCTCAATCAGCGCCTCTAAGAGCTCTAACATCAACAGGTCATCAATGCCTTGCAGTAAGTCTGCCCACGGCAGTCTGAAGCTATTGCGCTCTTCTACGTCGAATAAGATGGCAAAGCCAACGCCAGAATACAGATTGCGCATTAGACGATATTGCTGTTCGAGATAGTCCTGACGCGTCAGCATTTTTTCTACAGGGAAGGCTTCAATTAATTCAGCCCATGTTCGAGAAAGCTGATTCACAGCAAAAGGCTTAATCGGCTGTTGCATTTTTTCTCGAGCTTTTTCGTCTAAAAAAGGCTGCCAACCGCGCGATAAAATCCAGCGACTAAGATCAAGTAACAGACCTGAGCATAACGCGCAGAGTGAATCAGTTTCAAGGTTTCTTCTCGATCGGGAAGTTCCGCTTGCGTGTCTTTAAGTTCTGATACTAAGAATTTACGTGCATCAAGCTTTCTTAATACATGCCCTTTATCTTCTAGTAACCCTTCTAAGTGATCATAACGCTTGAGCCATGTTAACTCTTCTTCAAGCCACTTCAGTTCTTGACGCACTATTGCACTCGCGCGGCGTGGGACAATGCCACCATAGACCGTCAGAATTTGGCGAATCAGGCTAATCGAATGGCTAATCTCATGCAGCGCTTCTATCGATTCATGCTCAGTATAGATTTGTTCGTGGTAATGCCAATGCTCTAAAGCATGTTCTAAGGAATTAATGAAGCAGGTTTCAACCGTATCCGATTCAACCGTATCAACCAGCGCCAGAGGTTTCACTTCGTCACCTTCGTAGCCTTGCGCTAAACGATAGCCACGTGCCGCTTTGCTTAAATTACCAAGACGAATGCCACCAGACTCACAAAATGCACGAGCCAGCGTAAATAACGCATCGGTTTGCCCCGATTTAAGCTCAAGTTCTACTTCACAAATAGGATAACTACGCTCACCGGAAGACACGAGCCCCTGATCAAACGCCACTTCGACTTGACTACCGTCAGGCATGCCAATCAGCCACTGCTCACGGGTAAAGTCTGTTGAAAAGATGGCAATGAGTTCTGACTGCAATGTTTCAACATTTTTACCTTGTGGGTAAATGTCGAGCGGATGTAAAGTCAATTCAGGTTCATTAGAAGTGTGTTCGGCGTTAAATTCTGGACGTTGATGCAGCCCCGCTACAACTCGACCTGATGTCTTCACCGTTTGTACAAAGACATCATCAAATCGGCGAATGCGTAGGCCAATATCGTGTTGGCGCAACCAGTTGTCTGGTGTATCGAAGTAAGTGTTTCCTAACTCACGACAACTGTGCTGAAGTACTTTTGTTTCTGAGATTTTATTTCGTAAAGTTTCTGAAAAATCAGGTGAAACAAAAAACTTCAGTTCTATCTCGGTTTCCATAGTTATACCTTTCAAGGACACTGACAACAGGATATGGTCAATTCCCAAAATCGGCAAGTGACAAATATCACCCAATTCATGATCTAAAACAGTTTAAATCAGACTTTTAATGGGTTAACATGCGCGCCTTTATAGCCATCGCTTAACATTTCACCATGATATGGTGTATGTTTATTTCAGGTTATATTTTTTAGGTTAGACAACCATGCCAGTGAATACAATTATGGGGTTATTTGCAAAGTCCCCTATTAAACCTTTGCAACGCCACGTTGTGTGCGTAACAGAGTGTTGCTCACATCTTGTCAATTTCTTTGAAACCAGTTTTCAAGGTGATTGGGAGAAAGCAGCCGAGATCCGTGCGCAGATTTCTCACTTAGAGAAAGAGGCGGATGTATTAAAGCGTGAGATTCGCTTAAAGCTTCCTCGCGGATTGTTCTTGCCTGTAGATCGTAGCGATATGCTTGAGCTACTGACACAGCAAGACAAACTTGCCAACCTAGCAAAAGACATTGCAGGCCGTGTTTACGGTCGACAACTTGTCATCCCTACCCCGATGCAAGATAACTTCATCGCCTATGTAAAACGTTGTCTCGATGCAGCGAATCAAGCTCAAAAAGTCATTAATGAGTTAGATGAGCTACTAGAAACAGGGTTTAAAGGTCGTGAGGTAACACTTGTAGCCGAAATGATTCATCAGCTCGACATCATCGAAGATGATACCGACGCGATGCAGATTCAACTTCGCCAACAACTCATGGCGATTGAACATGATCACAACCCAATTGATATCATGTTCCTTTATAAGATTCTTGAATGGATCGGTGGCATTGCAGATCAAGCTCAGCGCGTTGGTGCTCGACTTGAACTCATGCTTTCGCGGTCTTAAATCATACGTTAACTAAATAACAAAGAGCGAAATTGATATTAGGCGCTGTATGCAATGCTTAAGTGTTGCCCGCGTCTTAAAACTGCTCCGCTTGTTATGAAACAAAACTAGGTATTACAATGGATATTCTTGCAAACTACGGCACTATCCTAATTATTGTTGCAGCTTTATTCGGTTTCCTAATGGCTATCGGTATTGGTGCAAATGATGTTGCCAATGCAATGGGTACTTCTGTTGGCTCTAAAGCTTTAACAGTTAAGCAAGCAATCATCATTGCGATGATCTTCGAATTTGCTAGGTGCATATCTTGCAGGTGGTGAAGTAACAGATACTATCCGTAAAGGCGTTATCGATACTTCATTGTTTGTCCATCAACCTGACGTTTTAGTCTATGGCATGATGTCTGCGCTACTTGCTGCAGGTACATGGCTATTACTTGCGTCATACATGGGTTGGTAGCGTATCGACAACACACTCTATTATCGGTGCGATCATTGGTTTCGCCTGTATTTCTGTCGGTACAGAAGCGGTGGACTGGGGCTCAGTAAAAGGTATCGTTGGTAGCTGGGTGGTGACACCTGTTATTTCCGGTTTCTTTGCCTACTTGATTTTTGTTAGTGCACAACGACTGATTTTTGATACAGAAAAACCGCTATTGAACGCTAAGCGTTTCGTTCCAGTTTATATGTTCATTACTACAATGGTCATCGCACTAGTTACGATCAAAAAAGGCCTAAAGCACGTTGGTTTGCACCTTTCTAACGGTGAAGCATGGCTCTGGGCGGCGATCGTTTCGTCTGCTGTAATGGTATCTGGTTACCTCTACATCCAGCGTAAGTTTGCTAACCGTGAAGAAGACCATGGCTTTAGTGGCGTAGAAGGTATCTTCAGCGTATTAATGGTTATCACAGCGTGTGCGATGGCATTTGCACACGGCTCTAACGATGTAGCCAATGCGATTGGCCCTCTTTCTGCCGTTGTCTCTACTGTTGAGCACATGGGCGAAATTACCACAAAGAGCTCTATCGCATGGTGGATTCTTCCATTAGGTGGTTTTGGTATCGTGGTTGGTCTTGCGACCATGGGTCATAAAGTAATGGCAACCGTGGGGACTGGTATTACTGAATTAACGCCAAGCCGAGGCTTTGCCGCGCAACTAGCAACCGCGTGTACTGTTGTTCTAGCATCTGGTACTGGCTTGCCAATCTCAACCACCCAAACTTTGGTTGGTGCGGTATTAGGTGTTGGTTTTGCTCGTGGTATCGGGGCGCTTAACTTAGGTGTTGTTCGCAACATCGTCGCATCTTGGATTGTGACGCTACCTGCAGGTGCATTACTTGCTGTTGTGTTCTTTTACGCAATTCAAGCATCATTTGCTGGTTAACGCACACAAACCATAAAGTCAGGGAGATGTGAACCTCACGTCATATTTGACTCAAATGCAAATAAAGGGAGGCTAAGCCTCCCTTCTTAGTTGCACCACGTACAGAAAATTCATACTATTTGCCCATTCTTAAAAGTTTACAATTTGAGTGTGTCCGCGTAAGACAATGGTCGACGCACACTATCATTAATCCCCATTGAAAGACTGAAGGGACTTATCGTGAAAAAACTGATCAGCATGATCTTAGTATCAATGTTTGTAGTACCTGCCGCATTCGCTCAGGAACGCTATATTGCCGACAAACTATTTACTTATATCCACTCTGGACCAAGCAACGAATATCGCATCGTCGGCAGCATCAATGCTGGTGACAAAGTGAAGCTACTGTCGACCAACCGCAGCTCTGGCTTTTCTCAGGTGCTAGATGCACGTGGACGTAAAGGTTGGGTTGAAACTAAGTTTGTCACCACGCAGGAAAGCATGGCGGTACGTTTGCCTCGTCTTGAAAAAGAACTAACAGAAGTAAAAAGCCAGCTTGCCAATGCTCGTGAAACGGCAGATAGCGAACAAGAAGGCTTAGCAAGTTCATTAGATGCACGTAACAAACAGATTGCTGAGCTAGAACAAAACTACTCAGACATTAATCATCAGTTAACCACGTCGCAAACAGAGATTCGTGAGCTAAGAGCCAAACTCGACACACAAAAAGAAGACCTACTACTTAAATACTTTATGTATGGTGGTGGTGTGGCGGGTATCGGGCTACTACTCGGCTTAATTCTTCCGCATATCATTCCACGTCGTCGTAAAAGTCCAAACGGCTGGAAATAGTATTCTATGAAATAAAAAACCGCCTTTCGGCGGTTTTTTATTTCTCTATCTCTTCATTTAGTCATCATTGAAGTTGAATAGCGACTCCATGTTGAGACCTTGCTTAATCAAAATATCTCTTAGACGGCGTAGACCTTCCACCTGAATCTGGCGAACTCGCTCACGAGTCAGACAAATCTCCCGACCCACCTCTTCTAGCGTTGAGGGCTCATAACCTAACAATCCAAAACGTCGTGCTAATACTTCTTTTTGTTTCGGGTTAAGCTCATCAAGCCAGTGGATAAGCGACGCTTTAATATCATCATCTTGTGTGGATACTTCTGGGTCTGAATGCATAGAGTCTGGAATAATATCTAATAACGCCTTCTCTCCATCACCACCAATTGGCGTATCGACCGAGCTAATACGCTCGTTAAGACGAAGCATTTTAGATACATCACTCACAGGCTTGTCGAGCTGATGAGCAATTTCTTCCGCGGTGGGTTCATGATCGAGCTTTTGCGACAATTCACGTGCAGTACGCAGATAGATATTCAGCTCTTTCACTACATGAATTGGCAGCCGAATGGTACGTGTTTGGTTCATCAAAGCACGCTCTATCGTTTGTCGAATCCACCACGTCGCATAAGTTGAGAAACGGAAACCACGTTCTGGGTCGAATTTTTCTACCGCGCGAATAAGCCCTAAGTTCCCTTCTTCAATAAGGTCTAATAGTGCAAGCCCACGATTACTGTAGCGACGGGAAATTTTAACAACGAGTCGAAGGTTACTTTCAATCATACGCTTACGAGCCGCTTCATCACCTTTCAGTGCGCGTCTTGCATAGAGAACTTCTTCTTCAGCGGTTAACAGTGGAGAGAAGCCAATTTCACCTAAGTACAATTGCGTTGCATCTAGGCTTTTGGCTGAGGCGTCAAACTGTTCTTTTTCTTCCTTTTTCGTTTTTGCTTCACTATTAGTTCGTGTGTTGCCCACCACTTCTAATTCGTTTTCAACGTTGAATTCTTCATTTTTGGTTACTGCATTGCTGATACCCATAGCGCCTCCCCCTGGCGAGCTAGCAAAACATGACTACCTAACTATGTCGCTAACCTATCCTGATCATGTCAATTAATATGCAAGTAGCATTGGAACGTTGTTACGGCAAATAGCGTTTTGGGTTCACTGATTTGCCTTGATAGCGGATTTCAAAGTGTAATCTGACACTGTTAGAACCTGAACTGCCCATGGTTGCGATTTTTTGCCCAGATTTAACGCTTTGTCCTTCCGATACCAATAACCGATCGTTATGAGCATAAGCACTGAGGTAACTATCATTATGTTTGACGATAACTAGGTTACCGTACCCTCTAAGTGCGTTGCCCGAATACACCACGGTTCCTCCTGCAGTGGCAACAATTGCTTGTCCTCGTTGGCCAGCAATGTCGATACCTTTATTTCCTTGGTCCCCTACAGAAAAGTTCTTTATCACGCGACCTTTTGTCGGCCAAACCCAACTTGATACCTTGGCAGTGGCAGCTGGTGCGGTTGTCTTCGGTTTACTCGCTACCGTTTTTTGCTTTGCCGTATTGGGTTTTGTGTTATTAACATTTTGTTTACCTTTAGAATCACCATACTCTTTTGTTTTCGATTGTTCAACCTTCTTATTGACTGTTTTTTGGGCACTATTACTTGTTGAACTCGCTATAGCTTTTTCGCCACGGGCTTAGGTTTTGGGGATACCGTAGAGGCCGCTGCAGTTGTGGCTGCGGCTTCACCCGCACCTGAACCAGCATAAGAAGGCGGTGAGTACACACTTCGCCATAAATTAAGGCGATCGCCAGGATGAATCGTATAAGGAGCCTGTAAATTATTTAACCTAATCAGTTCCTTAACATCTTTGTTGGTGACGTAAGAGATAAAGTACAAGGTGTCCCCTTTTTGTACCTCGTAGAAGCTACCTCGATAGCTTCCTCTTGAGACACTTTCGTACTTTCCTCCCAAATCTGAGACAGGCGCACGTGAGTACCCCGTGCACCCTGCAAGCACACTTGTTAGGGATAATACCCAAACTGCTCGTCTCAACATCGTTCTCATTTACGCAAGCTCACCTGCAATCAAAGGAACAAACCTCACCAATTCAATCACTTCCGTTATAAAACTCTCACCTTTACGGGTGATTTTTAATAGCTGTTGCTCATTCTCCCCAACCGGGATCACGAGTCGTCCGCCCTCTGTAAGCTGTAACAATAGGGCATCCGGTACGGACGCTGCCGCCGCAGTCACGATAATCGCATCGAAAGGCCCTTTCGCTTGCCACCCTTGCCACCCATCACCGTGTTTGGTGGCGACGTTATAAATATCTAAACGCTTTAAACGCCTTTTCGCCTCCCATTGCAACGCTTTAATACGTTCAACGGAACAAACGTGTTCAACCAATTGTGCTAATACTGCGGTCTGATAACCTGAACCAGTACCAATTTCGAGCACTTTAGTCTCTCTCGTTAGACTCAGCAGCTCGGTCATTTTTGCGACAATATACGGTTGGGAGATCGTCTGCCCACTGCCGATTGGCAGGGCGTTATTATCGTATGCTTGATGAATCATCGCTTGGGATACAAATTGTTCGCGTGGCACCTGAAGAATGGCATGCAATACGCGCTCATCTTTAATACCGTGTCCCTGTAAGAATTCAACTAATCTCGCTGCTTGCGGATTCATTGATTAATCTCTCCCTGCTATCCATTTTTTCATCGCACAGATTGAATCATGAGCGGTTAAGTCAACCTGCAAAGGGGTCACCGATATCTTGCCATGCTCGATCGCGTAAAAATCCGTTCCTTCCCCAGCATCTTGCTCCTTGCCGGGAGGACCAAGCCAATAAATATCATGACCTCTTGGATCTTTTTGCTTGATCATACTCTCAGCATGATGCCTGGCCCCCAATCGAGTCGCTTGCATCTCATCCAATTCAATCAAGGATCTATCGGGAACATTAATATTGAGTAAACGATTCGTCGGAACGGATTGAGCTAAATGGCGCTCAACGAACTGTTTCGCTACTCGCGCCGCTGCAGCAAAGTTATCTCGCCCCACGAGACTAAATGCCATCGACTGGACACCAAGAAAGTGCCCTTCCATTGCCGCCGCAACCGTTCCTGAATAAAGTACATCATCACCTAGGTTGGCGCCGTGATTAATACCCGACAACACCAAGTCTGGCATCTCATCGCACATCAATTCATTAAGCGCAAAGTGCACACAATCCGTCGGTGTACCCTGAACCGAAAAAACGTTGGGTTCAATCTCATTAACTCGCAACGGCTGCTCCAAAGTTAAAGAGTTGGAGGCACCAGAACGATTTCTATCAGGGGCAACAATCACAACGTTGGCTATGTCTTGAAGCGCTTTTGCCAACGTGCGTATCCCTTCAGCATGAACACCATCATCATTGCTGATCAGTATTTTGGGTTTGCTTGCTTTAGTTTTATTCATTTAAATCAAAATTGTCTTTCTACTTCTTCTAACACTGCGATCTCTCGCAGAATTGAGGTTGCAAAGCTGCCTGAATCTAAGAAAAAGCGCAGTTGCAAAGCATCGCCATCAACGCTGACGTCTAGTTGCTGAGGCACCAAGCTAATATCACGACGATCATGGCGCATTCGGTTGCCTCTAATCAACAGCATTAGATCCGGCTCATTATCCAGGTGACGCTGCTCAAGCGCGAGGGCCTCATCTTGAGTAGGTAACGCGTTATCGCCAGCTAACGCGCCAGTAATCGCCGCCTTACTCGCCAGCAATTCATCATAGTTACTTTCGCTAACAACCACTTGCTGATCTTCAACCGTCACAATATCACCAAGCAACGCTCGGTCTAAGCATTGTTGCTCAATACGATCAGAAACAATCTGGTTAAATATCCAAGAGCGTGCCGCAGACAAATACAAGCTTCGCTTGTTTTGATTTCGTGTACGCACATTATCTCGTCCCCAGCGCCTTGCTTCTACGACGTTGTTACCTTCGTGACCAAAGCGTTGCTGCCCAAAGTAGTTAGGCACACCGGAGGTCTTAATAGACTCCGCTCTGGCTAATGCTGACTCAAGATCGGTTACCTCAGTCAGTCGAATTTCAAAGTCATTGCCCACTAAGTCACCAGGGCGCAATTTTTTGTTGTGCCACGTTGTGTCAATAATTTCAATGCTTGGGTACGTTGCTAAAAAACCGCTAAAATCTGGCACATTTTTCTTAGGTAAATGAATGCTCAGCCATTGCTCAGTGACGGCATGACGGTCTTTAAGCCCCGCCCAACCGATGTCTTTAGACTTAACGCCAAACAACTTAGCAAGTTCATTAGCAACAAAACTGGTATTTTCTCCACTTTTGCGAATGCGCACCATAAAGTGCTCACCTTCTCCGGCAAGCTCATAACCAAGCACTTCTTTAACGATAAAATCTTCATTGCGTGCTTTAAATTTTGCGGTACTGCTTGGTTTGCCGTATTGATACGCCAAACCATCGATAATATTTGTCATTACTAATGCCTACTAGGACAAGGATTTTGTGATTAATACCACAGCTTCTGTGGCGATGCCTTCTTTACGTCCTGTAAAACCAAGCCGCTCCGTCGTTGTTGCTTTTACATTGACGTTTTCAATATCAGTCTCAAGATCAGTTGCGATTACCTGACACATTTGGTCGATATAAGGTGCCATTTTAGGGGCTTGCGCCATGATGGTCACGTCTGCATTGACAAGTTCATACCCCTTAGCACGAACTTTTGTATACACATCGCGCAACAATGCTCGACTGTCTGCCCCTTTCCATTCTGCATCCGTATCAGGAAAGTGGCGTCCTATATCATCGCATGGCGATGGCGCCGAGTAACGCATCACAAAGCGCATGTAATGCTACATCACCATCAGAGTGAGCAAGAAGCCCTTGCTCGTAAGGAATAGAAACACCACCGATAATAACAGGCCCGTCACCACCAAACTTATGTACATCAAAACCGTGGCCGATTCTCATCTATGTTCTTCCTCTCTTAATAAATAAAACTCTGCTAACGCTAAATCTTCAGGGCGAGTCACTTTTAGATTGTCGCTGCGTCCCTCCACCAGCTTAGGGTGTTGCCCTAAACGCTCAATAGCAGAGGCTTCATCAGTGATTGTTGCGCCATTTTGCAGTGCGTCACTCAATGCAGAGTGTAACACTTTCACACTAAACAACTGTGGTGTGAGCGCATGCCACAACCCGTTGCGCTCCTCCGTATGATCGATAGTACTTTCAGCATTGGCTCTTTTCATCGTATCTTTCACAGGAGTAGCTAGGATTCCACCTACGGTATTTGGGACGACCTGTTGAATAAGTTTAGTAATATCATCCAAAGAGACGCAAGGTCTGGCGGCGTCATGAACTAAACACCAAGCTTCTGGCTCGGTTGATTGCACCCAATTAACCGCAGATAAGACAGAATCCGCTCGCTCTTTCCCCCCGCTCACACGCTGCACTTGCGGATGGCTGGCGATGGCAAGTTCTGAGTAGTAAGGATCCTTTTCACTGATGGCTACGATCACTTTACTCACTTGAGGGTGCGCCAATAACTTCGTGACCGTGTGCTCTAAAATCGTTTTTCCAAATATTGGGAGATATTGTTTAGGCTTATCAGCCTGCATTCTGCTACCAACACCAGCGGCTGGGACAATAGCAATAATTGGGGGGAATGTGGCTATCACTGGTTTTCCTCACCTATGATGCGATAGAAGGTCTCGCCATCTTGGATCAATCCCAGCTCATGCCGAGCTCGCTCTTCAATGGCATCTAGCCCTTGACGAAGATCGTCTATTTCAGCAAACATCTCATCATTGCGAACCTGCAAATTGCTGTTGACCTGCTGCTGAACTTTAATGTCACTCTCAACCTGATTAAAATCGACAACGCCATTTTTCCCAAACCACAATACGTATTGTAGCCACGAAAAAACCACGAGCAGAGCAAGAGTAAAGATGCGCATAAACCGGAACGTTCCATCGAAAAAATTAACCCTTTATATACCACAGTTTACACTTTGAAATAAGCGAAGACGAAGCTTGTTCACCGCTTCCAGTTAATTTTGGTGAATACTGACACAACTAGGTCACCTGCATTGACATTTCAGCGAGAGCATTCTTTAGCGCATTCGACATGAGTATTTGTTGATTAAATTGAATACCAATCAACGAACCTTGCCCCTGCTTTTTGATACTGGCTATCTCGAACGTAATACTACTTGGCAAAAATCGGTTCAATGCCGTCTCAACTTTCACTTCTAGACCTTTGCAAAAATCATGCGACTGTTCAGTATAAATGCCACACCCCGACACCGAAAAGTCGATTACTTTGCCATCAACACCAGCCTGACCAAACGAGACAGTACATGGCAAATCCAATTTATAGCGTGAGTGTTCACGTATAGGTTTGGACACCACTCGCTCCGGGATTGATAAGTACAGCTGTTTGCAAATTACACCGGAAAAAGCCTGCCACTGGGACTTAAACGCAATAACATGGCCAAAGCTGCTGTCCGTTAACCCTCGCACCACCAATTCTTTATCGACCAATTTGTCCAACAAACGCTCATCAATACCAGACACATCAAGCAGGATAAACTGTTCCACCTTATAACCGATGAGCGTTGAGGGAATACCTCTGATTTGATCACTATCATTGATAGACAAGCTCAACCTCATTCCAGGCTTCAAATACCGATAATAATCCTGCGGCTTAGTTAACGCCTGCCCCATAAATAGTCCCCTCCGACAAAAGCAACAATTGAATTACATCGTAATTACCTTGTCTTTGCAATCACTTACCTCTCATCTCAAAAAATACAAACGCTTACAAAATTAATAATTGAAAATGATAATAAATATCATTAGTATTCGATCGCCAGTACGAATAGTGGCATAACAAAATAAATAATTAACTAAAAAATTGCTTTGATTACGACAAGCAAGGAAAGCCTAGAATGAAATTAGCACCAACAACCCTTTGTAGTGCAGTGGTACTCGCACTTAGTACTTCCCCAATTTACGCTGCAGAACCATCAGCAAATTCCGCCTCGAGCACAGATGAAACGATGACTATTCATGCTCAAAGCTTTGATGATTATAAAGTAGACAGTGCCAGCGGTGCGATGCGTACCGACGCCACGATGCTAGAGACACCTCAATCCGTTACCGTCATCCCGGAAATCGTTTTGGATGAACAACTCGCCACAACCCTAGGTGAAGCACTCCAAAATGACGCCAGTGTCAGTGCTGGAACTAAAAAGTGGAACCGTGAAGTATTCAGTTTACGTGGCTTCGAGCTCGATTCCGGTTCAAGCTACTTAAGAAACGGGCAAGCTCAGTTTTCTCACTACATGCTCCCAATAGAAACACTTGAGCGAGTCGAGATCCTCAAAGGACCGTCAAGCCTACTATACGGTCAGACCACACCGGGCGGCTTGATCAACATGGTGTCGAAAAAACCAACTTATGAGCCGATGTTGAACGTCGGTACGGATATAGATCACTTAGGCAGTACACGTATACACGTAGATGCGTCAGGCCCACTCAATGAGTCAGGGACGATCCGTGGCCGCACGGTATTAGTCAAACAGGACACCGTTGAATCACGTCAATATTCCAATGGCGATAACCGAGAACGTGATCGCTTCCTTGGCTACGGTGTCATTGAGGCAGACTTAGCGGACTGGGGCTTAGTCTCGGTTCATTATGAAAGAACGCAAGATAAAGCTAATATTGACTCGGGAGCATGGTTAGACGCTGACGGTAATACGATAGGCGGCCGTGACCTTATTCGTGATATGCCTTGGGCCTTTACTGATAATAACATTGAAAACATTGGCACCGATTTAACGGTTTATATCAATTCTAGCTGGACTGCGAAAGCAAGCTACAATCACCAGACGCTAACACGACACAGAAAAGATTCATCGCCGACACCAACAAGCAATACGATCGTTGATGGCAGCTACGAAATTAAACCATTCGACCGTCATGATGACTGGAAGCTTCAGACTTTTCACTTAGACCTCAATGGCGATTTTGACGCTCTAGGTGTGAATCACAGAACCTTGTTTGGCATGAACGGAAAATTGTATAACTATGAACAGTACAAAGAAAGTTCAGGTGCTACTCCCGTAATTCCTGGCCAACCCTATCCAAAGGATCCGGGCAATGATTACCGAAAAGACACCACCGCGTACCGCTCTGACAATCAATTTTACGGTTTCTACGCGCAAGATCTCGTGACACTAAACGATCAGTGGCAAGTGTTATTGGGTGGCCGTTATGATCTTTTCTATAAAGATCAGCAAAACAGTGATGGTAGCGTTGATATAAAAGGCGCACACGACAGCCAATCTTTCTCTCCTAAAGCGGGGGTTATTTTCCACCCAGCCTACAATGGTAGTATTTACGCGAACTATTCGGAAAGCTTTGAACCACAAAACAACGTGGTTAACGGCGATGACTCCATTACTGAACGAGTACCAGAAACCAGCCGTCAATATGAGGTCGGGACAAAATGGGAGCTCATGGATAACCGACTTCTTGTCACTGGTGCCTTGTTCGATATTGAGAAAAAGAATATCAGTATCAATGAAACCATCAATGGCAGCTCAGTGACAACACAAGGTGGCGTTCAGCACCATCGCGGTGCTGAAGCCGCAGCACAAGGTCAAATTTTCGATAAATGGTTTGTCATGACGTCTGCCATGTACCTTGACGCCGAATATTCAAAGCATGACGATTATCAAGGCAACCGTCCCGTCAATGTTCCTGAATGGTCTGGCTCTGCGTGGACTCGCTATTCAATGACGGATAACACGGCTTTCAACCTTGGTTTATTTTATCAAGGCGATCGTTGGGCTGACCACGAAAACACCGTGAAAATGGATGGCTATGCTCGCGTAGATGCGGGGGCTTCCCACCAAATTAAGAGCGGCGATATTCGCTGGGACTTTCGCTTTAACATCGAAAACCTATTCGATAAAGAGTACCTAGCTTAAGCGCAGGTGGAAGCTCTTCAAACGGTGTGATTACCGATGTTCATTATGGTGATGAGCGAAAATTCAAACTTTCCGTCAATGCAACGTTCTAGTATTTGTGAACGACAACCCAAAGAGCGCTTCGGCGCTCTTTTTCAATTTCATCACGACAACCAACATGAGTGTTGGAGCCTAAAACGGTAAACCGCCGTATAGCCATTATTTGCTAATATCTAGGTCATATGAACTCACATCACCTAGAACTAAAATCGTAATAACACCAAACAAAACAGCCTATTAAAGTTTCAACACGACCTGACCACCAGCTCTATTTTTACTTTTTAACTGTCTCACTGGTGAGAATTTATACATAAATACTAAATTAGCAAGAACAAGGTGATGTGCATCACGGTTCCTATGCAATTGACATGTTAGAAACCCTGCAAAACGATAACTATAACCGTCGCTTTAAGATTGAGTAACGAGTTTATCTGAGTAGGATATTGGCAGTGACAGACTTAACATACCACCAAGCGATCGGGCTCTTCCAGCACTTCCCCGGCTTTCTTTCCATTCGCGACGCCAAACACAACTACCTTTATCTAAATGATAAGTTCTCACATTGGCTTCGTCAGTATACCCACGTCAATCCGCTGGGAATGAATGCGATCGAATTCGCTCAGCTCGTGCCTGATGATGTCGCCCATATGCTTAAAAAGTGCCACGATGCCAGTATGGAGTATTTAGAGTTTGGTGAATGCGCCCCTAAAATCATTCCATTTAAAACCCCTACAGAGACGTTGTACTACAACGTACTCAAATTTAAAGTTCTGATTGAAGATGAATTGTACATCTACACCACTAGCTTCGACGTCACTGAATTACATCAAGAAGCTAAGTTCTTCGAAAAAAAAGCCTATACCGACCCTCTGACAAAATTGCACAACCTTGCTTACTTAAACTCAATACAATGGCAAGAAGGGATATGTGTCGCCGTAGACTTAGACAACTTTAAGCAAGTCAATGATGAGATGGGGCACAGTGAGGGGGATCGAGTTCTGACTAAATTTGCCCGCTGCTTACGACAATCATTTGCTAGTACCGATAAGCTCATACGATATGGAGGGGATGAGTTTATCGTTCTCACTTCGTCGAGCGATGATGCGTTATTGCAATTAGCACTAACCAAGCTAGAAAACGCCTTTAAACAGCGCTTTGGCCAATATCAAGATTTAGCTTATAGCGTTGGTATTTCCTCTTTCCATCACAACTTGCGTACAACACTCAAACAGGCCGATAGAAATATGTATAGCAATAAACACAAGCGTAAAGCACACCTAATCAGTGGCGATCGTTTTGTGGAATCATAAGGAAATGAGAGACAGCAGTGATGCCACATTGCTATCTCCTGCCATCTGCTAAATCAATGACTGTGGTTCGCCTTTTTTACCCCCGGCAGGCGTAGCGAAATCACAGTGGTGACGAGTAAAAAAGCGAATGAAACCCAAAGACATGCCGCTAAGCCCGATACTTGATAAACCCAACCTGAGAGAATCGTACCAATAAGTCTGCCCATCGCATTGGCCATGTAGTAAAAACCGACATCCAGCGATACACCGTCGCCTTTTGCATAGCTCACAATTAAGTAACTATGTAAGGACGAATTTACGGCAAAAACAGCACCAAAGAGTAGCAATCCCGCGACAATCACAAACTGAGGGTGCCATTCATTTTGCACGCCCAAAGCGACTAACCCGGTGACAACCGCTAACGCAAGTACCCACCAAAACGCCGCTGCACCATCTGGAACCTGTCCTTTAGATTTACCAGTAATCTTAGGAGCA
The DNA here is from genome assembly GCF_055808835.1 of Vibrio sp. GJ43-1. Taxonomy (NCBI): domain Bacteria; kingdom Pseudomonadati; phylum Pseudomonadota; class Gammaproteobacteria; order Vibrionales; family Vibrionaceae; genus Vibrio; species Vibrio sp. GJ43-1. Next base: position 3,244,871 of record NZ_CM147884.1, read on the forward strand.
AACCCTTGTACAAACCCGTAAGCGATTACCCATAAAGCAAGAAATCCCCCGACCCAACTATGATTCCAGCCAAACACTGAACCTAAATAAATCGGTAGCGCAACCACAAACCAAACGTCCCTTGCGCCAAACAAAAACAACCGAGCCGCTGATAAAATATTAATGCTCTCAGATTTAGAAAAAATCTGTTTAAACTTGGGCTTAGATTTCGCCTTACCGAGATCATTCTCCAAATGCGTCACACTGCCAATGAAGACCAACGCCAGCACGCCAGCCATGGCCAGTACCGCATACTGGAACCCCAATACCGATAACAACACGCCGCCAATAAAGAACCCAGCCCCTTTTAATGCATTTTTTGACCCCGTAAGAATCGCAATCCATTTATACAACGCACCTTGTTGTTCATCCGGAACCAGCGTTTTAATCGCACTTTTCGCACTCATTTTATTGAGATCTTTCGCGATTCCCGACAATGCTTGCGCAGCCATAACCCAGGGGATAGTTAAGGCGGCACTTGGTACGGCTAGCATCAACAAAGCAATAATCTGCATACCAAGACCAATGTTCATGGTGCGATTGAGACCAAGCCGTGCACCAAGCCACCCTCCCACTAGATTGGTCACCACGCCAAAAAACTCATAAAAAAGGAACAAAGAAGCAATGGCTAGCGTGCTATAACCTAGGTCATGAAAATACAGTACGACTAACATCCGTAGCGCACCATCGGTAATGGTAAAATTCCAGTAATTAAAGGTGACTAGCATGTACTGGCGTACACTTTTACTTAAATTAGACAACATGATTTTTGGCCTAATGCAGACAGATACAAAGAACATAAAAAAGCCCTCAACAGAGGGCGTTCACAAATTAGAATGTGGCTGCCAACTTCTCGACATAATCAATTTGTGGTGACTTGGTAAATGCACCAGGACGAAGTGCTTGCACCTCTTTACGGATTGTTGCTAAATCCCAGTCTAATTCAAGTAACAAATTGGCAGCTAAAAGCCCGGTTCTTCCCGAACCGCCCATACAGTGCATCGCGACTTTTTCACCGGATTTGATAGCTTGATGGAGTGTAGGTGAAATAGCTGACCATTGAGCAGCAAACGCCTCACCTGGTGCTTTATCATCTTCAATTGGCGTTTGGAACCATTTCATTCCAAGCACTTGCGCTGCATTACCCAGTTCAGACACCCCTTTTTCTGACATCTCACTGTTATCTAGCGCCGTCACAATAATAGTGACACCTTGCGCTTTTAGCTGTGACAGCGACTCTTGTAAAGACACCCCTTTAGTGCCTGGACAAGGTGTAAAAACAAGTGTTGCCTCATTAACGCTTAGTTCCCATGTAGGATGCATTGTCATTACCCCGCTAATCCAACAGTACGTGCCAATTCCGCTGTACGTGTGGCATAACCCATTTCATTGTCATACCACGCATAAATCTTAACCATACGGGTCCCTACTACCATGGTTGATAACGCGTCGACAATAGTCGAACGTTGGTCACCTTTATAATCGATAGAGACTAGCGGACGTGCTTCAAAGCCAAGAATACCCGCAAGCTCGCCTTCTGATGCTTCTTTTAATAAAGCATTCACTTCTTCAGCAGTCGTATCACGTTTCACATCAAAAATGATATCGGTGAGTGACGCATTCGCTAATGGTACTCGAACCGCATGGCCATTAATTTTATCTTTCAATTCAGGGAATATTTCAACGATAGCCGTCGCACTTCCCGTTGTCGTTGGAATCAAACTCATCCCACAGGCGCGAGCACGACGAAGATCTTTATGGGGCGCATCTAAAATGGTTTGGGTATTGGTCAAATCATGAATTGTCGTGAACGCCGCTTGCTCAATACCCAGTTTCTCATGAATCACTTTTACTACAGGCGCCAAGCAGTTCGTCGTACATGAGGCAGCCGTAACAATGCGATGCACAGCAGGATCGAAAATATGATCGTTCACGCCCACAACAATATTGGCAATACCGTCTTCTTTAACGGGAGCGGAAACCACAACACGTTTCACGCCTTGCTCTAGGTACTGATTCAAATAAGAGGTTTTACGATGCACACCTGTCGCCTCAATGACGACGTCACAATCAGACCAATCAACCGCATTGATATCACGCTGTTGGGTGGTGGCTACCTTTTGGCCATTAATAACAAGGGTTGTCCCCTCTACTTGAACATCATGATGCCAACGACCTTGGATTGAATCGAATTCAAGAAGGTGGCCAAGCGTCTTTGCATCACCCGCTACGTCATTAATCATAACAAACTCAAGCTCGGGCCAATCAAACGCTGCACGCAACGCTAAACGACCGATTCGCCCAAAACCATTAATTCCTACTTTGATAGCCATAGAATGCTCTCTTTTTGCGATATGAAGGGTCCGTTGTACTCTAAAGTAACACCACTTCGTTAAAGTTTAGTCGATAAATGTTTTGCCAACTTTCGGCCATTATCGGGCTATTTATGTTCTGAAACCATACCGCGATAACATGACAGCAATGCAAGTCCCCCTCGCTAGGGAGCCTTCAAAATGCATTGCTTCCTTGCCCTACTGCGTGGCAATTCTGATAAAAGCCACACTTCGTACATATGGATATGCGTATATATTAAATTTAAGATATAAATAGTCAAGGATCTTTTCATCCCGTCATAAAACTTTCATAATATGCACGCATTGTTAGTTTAATGTTCCCGTGACCTTGGTTACTCAAGCTCATACGTTGAGGATAATATGAAAAAAACCATTCTGTTTGTGTGCCGTGGAAACTCAGCAAGATCACAACTGGCCGAAGCCATTGTTAATCAGCATTATCATGAACAATACCAAGCATTCAGCGCAGGCAGTCGCCCCTCTAATGTCGATAAGAGAACCATTGAGACGTTGGAAAACGCAGGATACAACACTCAGGATCTTCGCTCTAAATCGCTGCAAGAGTTTGACGACCAACATTTTGATTACGTCATAACACTATGCTCATCCGCCCAATCTGAATGTGGGATTTTTAAAAACAGCAACGAAAGCATATTTTGGGACTTACCTACCCCCACGTCGTATTCAGATCCCTTATTCGACGCCTCTTTGACTGATCTCCAACAACGCATTAAGTGGTTTATGCTGGTTCATGGCGAAATCAGTGAACAAGGATTTGATCCACTCGTCGTCCATAAATGCTTATCGGATCAAACGCGCCTAATGATTGCACTGATGATTTTTTCTGAAATAGAGCTTAGCGTGGGTGAACTGTGTGAAGCATTACAAGAATCTCAGCCAAAGATCTCTCGCGCACTTGGCGTACTGAGACAATGTGGAATGGTTACCGATAGGCGAAAAGGACAATGGGTATACTATTCGATTTCAGAGAAACTGCCTGATTGGGCGCAAGCGATTCTCACAGCCTCACTTTCTAGTATGGTTGCGCAGTTACTTGCTGCACACCAGCTACTGAATCAATCGATTAATCGACCACATCGACATGATGTCCCTCATTAGTGACGGTCTGTTTGGTTGAATTTCACTCAAAAAAACGAATAATGCCGGAAAGAAATACTGTAACTGGAAAGTACATTCTGAAAAAAAGTTACAACATATTGATGATTCATCCAAATTATTTATTTCGATCTAAAAATTAAATATTAAGCGCCGAAAGCTTGCTCTAAAACAAGTTATGTACCGTGAACTTTAATCAATTAGGTGGTAGAATCCGCACCGAAAAGAAAATAAATTACGAAATTATTGTTTATTTTTTTGCAATATCGCTGACATAAAGCGGGTTGCATCACAGAATTCGAGGCAAGAAAGCGCCTTAACTGGTCATAAAATGACTAAATGTATTGAAAGACTTTCATACCAAGAAGACGAAAAGCTAGATGAAATTTTGATAGCGCACATGAATTATTAGTGGGCATTTCTAGCCTTCTCGGTGGACAACGACTAACTTCAAATTGTAAATATTACTTACCGGAGAGTAACTTCCATGAAAAAGACCAAAATCGTATGTACGATTGGCCCAAAAACTGAATCTGTAGAAAAGCTGACTGAACTTGTCAATGCAGGCATGAACGTAATGCGCCTGAACTTCTCTCACGGTAACTTCGAAGAGCACGCAGCTCGCATCACTAACTACCGCGAAGTAATGGCGACAGTTGGCAAGCAGCTTGCAATCCTGCTTGATACTAAAGGTCCAGAAATCCGTACAATCAAACTAGAAGACGGCAACGATGTCGACCTAGTTGCTGGTCAAGAATTCACGTTTACTACTGACGCGTCAGTTGTTGGTAACAAAGATGTGGTTGCAGTTACCTACCTTGGTTTTGCAAAAGATCTTTCTGCAGGTAACACTATCCTAGTAGATGACGGCCTAATCGAGATGGAAGTTATCGCGACAACTGAAACTGAAGTTAAGTGTAAAGTTCTTAACAACGGTGCACTTGGCGAAAACAAAGGTGTTAACCTTCCTGGCGTTTCAGTTAAGCTTCCAGCGCTTTCTGAAAAAGACAAAGCTGACCTTAAATTCGGTTGTGAGCAAGGCGTTGACTTCGTTGCTGCTTCTTTCATCCGTAAAGAAGAAGACGTAAAAGAAATTCGTGAATTGCTAAACGCAAACGGCGGCGAAAACATCCACATCATCTCTAAAATTGAGAACCAAGAAGGTGTTGATAACTTCGACGCAATTCTTGAAGCTTCTGACGGCATCATGGTTGCTCGTGGCGATCTAGGCGTTGAAATCCCAGCAGAAGAAGTTATCTTTGCTCAGAAGATGATGATTGAGAAGTGTAACCGTGCACGTAAAGTTGTTATCACGGCAACTCAAATGCTTGACTCTATGATTCAAAACCCACGTCCAACTCGCGCAGAAGCGGGTGACGTAGCAAACGCAATCATGGACGGTACTGATGCCGTTATGCTTTCAGGCGAAACAGCGAAAGGTAAATACCCAGTTGAAGCTGTGACTATCATGGCTCAAATCGCTAACCGTACCGACAGCGCACTTAAAGCTGAACTTGGTTCGCGTCTAGACAGCCCACGTCTACGTATTACTGAAGCCGTATGTAAAGGTGCAGTAGACACAGCTGAGAAATTGGCTGCTCCACTGATCATCGTTGCAACGGATGGCGGTAAGTCTGCACGCTCTGTACGTAAATACTTCCCAACAGCTAGCATCGTAGCGCTAACAACGAATCCAAAAACAGCAGCACAACTTGTACTAACAAAAGGTGTTCGCCCAGTTCTTGTTGATTCCATTGAAAGCACTGACGCATTCTACAAAAACGGTAAAGAGTACGCTCTAAGCTCTGGTTTTGGTAAGAAAGGCGATATCGTTGTTATGGTTTCTGGTGCACTTGTTGCTTCAGGCACAACGAACACCGCTTCTGTACACGTACTTTAATTCCTACGTTACATCACCAACATCTATAAAAAGAGGGCTTAGGCCCTCTTTTTTTATAATTTTTCTTGCCCAATATTTCCACACACTGTACTATCCTCGGCGACTTACAACACGCCATACTGCATGTTTGTTTTAGTCTATTATTCCATTGGATGATGAGGTGTATTGTGTCGAGCCCAACATTGACGGACAAAGTCGCAAAAGATATTTGTCAGGATATTCTATCGGGAGAGTTAAAGCCGAACCAAAAATTGGTTGTCGCTGAGCTTAAAGAAAAATATAACGTCGGTGCATCTCCTATACGAGAAGCATTGATTCAATTATCTTGGATCAAATACGTCAAGCTAGAGCCACAAAAAGGCTGCTGGGTGGCGCCAATATCCAAAACAGAACTTTATGACCTACATGAAAGCTTGAATGTCGTCGCTTCTGTTTTGTTGGAAAAATCAATCCAACAAGGTAATGAAAACTGGGAGCTCAATATTCTGACCGAGTTCCATAAACTCTCTCGCTTTAAATTTCAGGGTGATAACTTTAACTGGAAAGAGTGGGAAGAGCGTCAAGAAGCCTTCTATCTTGCGCTATTTAGTGGCTGCTTTTCGAAAAATATGCAGGAGTTCTTGCACGACATTATTCGTCAGATCAAACGCTATCGCCAAGTATCATTAAGCCGCTATCCAAAAGGATTTGAAGAGATATTTCGTATTGATGAGCATGAAAAAATCATGAAACTGACACTTGATAAAGATCTGGACGCCGCAAAGCACCAGTTATCGACATTCATCAGTGCCATGATCAAAGAGATTGAACCTCAAATCGATGCGATTGAAATGGCATAAAAAAGCCGGGGCAACCCCGGCTTTTTTACCATCCAAAGAACTCTTTATGATGAGTGTTTAACAACAACACCATTGGCAAAAAGTATAATGCGCTTAGCTTAATACCGAGAACCACAAGCGTTCCGATGGTTAACCTTACAAGAAAGTGACTGTACATAATTGGCCTCATACACCCAACACCCTGATTTCCCTACCAGTTCATGAAATTACAAAACTAACCTGCCAAAGGATTAGGTCATTTCTCTTTCATTTTTTGGGCAAAATGTAACTAAAAAAGTGTGATATTGTGCAAAGAAACGGTAGTTTACTCGCAATCCCATACAGGTCAAGTTTTAACCTACATTAGACTAAAGTCTAATGTAGTAGCACGATTTTTCCACCCTTGGTTACACTCAATCCGTTTCTATTCGTGGTATTTTCCTCGATTCTTAAATGCAAGAAAGCCAGCGGCAATGACCACTGGCTTTCAACTTATTCTTTACGCCAACATTAAGCGATTGGATTAAAACTCGATATTACGACCAAAGCTCATTGGCCATTCAGTCGGGTTTTTCTTACCTTCACGAATGTAACGACATTCAGCAAGCCAAACGAGCAATTCCCAGCCGAATGCAGCCGTCAGCAACGCGTCTTTTTCGTCGCTATTTTTCTGAGGTGCAAATTCTGCGATATCTGCGCCAACTAGGTTAATACGTTTTGTTGCTCGCAACTTACGGAAAATATCGTAGTACATGCGCGCTGATACCCCGAATGGATCTGGACTTGAGTTTGCACTGTGATCAAGAAGATCGAGTCCATCAAGGTCAAATGTCAGGTAAACAGGACGACCATCGCCTTGCTTCTCAAGGATTTGCTCAACGATGTAGTCGATACCAAGATCATACATTTCATCCGCTAGGAAGAAATTACCGCCAATCGCCTTCGCCTTACCTTGCTGAGAAGCACACCAACGACCACGCATGCCCATGCTCACACTGGTTGTCGGGTCAATTGCACCTTCTGAAGCAAGACGGCAGTACCAGTTGCCCGAGTAAGATTCATAATCGAAATCTGCACGAGTCAACAGATCGAAGTGACCGTCGATGTGGATTAAAGAAACCGGACCATGAACTTTAGCTAGTGCAGCAGGGCCTGGGTAAGCGACAGTATGATCACCACCAAAGAAGAATGGCGTACAACCGTGATTGATCACCATGTCATCAACCACTTTCTGAGCATTGCGCATTTCTTCATCTAAGTTGAACTGACCTAAACCATCCCAGTTACCGTGATCGATAATGTTACACAGTTCAAACGGCATTGTGCCATCTTGGTGAATAAGACCCATACCCGTTTTAGATGCATCGCGAATCGCACCTGGACCAAATTTATGACCACCAGCATTTGGTGAACACTTGTCCATCGTCAAACCGTACATTACGATGTCTGCGTTTTCAAAGTTGTTTACATAAGGCGCGCCAAATGCACCGACGTGCTCTTTACCTAACAAGCTAAACGCTTCAACACCTTGCTCAGCCATACGCTGCTGCATAGGCGCAATATCGTCGTTGATATAAAAATCGGCGTCAGACTTATTCCAGTAGATATCTTTATAGAGTTCTAAGTTTTCTTTTGAAATTTCAACACGTTTTGGCTTAAACATGGGCGATTCCTCTAATGATTAATTTGGTGAATAACTTCACCGCAAGCTATGGGAAAATTATAATTGCTACTCTGGCAATTGCTTATTACACTTCAGGACATGGTTATTACATTTTCGGACAACTCACATGACCTCATTAAATCAACAACACTTCTTTGATGCCATTTTGGGGTACTGGGAAAGTATTGTCCGAAGTGAGTCTACTGTTCCCATCGATATTTCAGACTTTTTGCGCAAGTGCCGTATCATCCGCATCACTCAAGGGCAATATCAGCCGATCCAAGCCAGCCAGGTGCATACATTAATGGCGATTACCGTTGAACAACTGCATATTGATGGACTTGGATTACGCATTGCCAAACGGCTAAAGCTTCAGGATATGGGCGCCTGGGGGTATGCGATGATTAGCTGCCAAAACCTCAAACAACTCCTTGATACTGGATTACAATTTTCATATATCACCAAAGATTATGTCGACATACACATTGGCTATGATAGCGAATATGCTTACATTACTGCCGATGACCGCTCACATGGAAGGTCGGCTCAGCACTACACGATTGAAGATGCCATTTGTCACTACTATCTGGGTATCGAGCGATTTCTAGGGCAAGAGTTTGACCGCAAACGCGTTCATGTTGACTTCGCCTACCCGGCTCCCCATTACTTACCTTTGTACAAAACTATCTTTACTACCAATCTGAGCTTTAATAGCCAACAAAATCAGCTGCGCTTTCCCGTCGAGTGGATACGTTCGGCCATTTCGATGAATCCAGCTCTTATCGCACATGTTGCCACTTTACAAAGTCAAACCATTATAGATGACACAACAACGCAGCCCATCAGCTACCAAATAAGAGTGAAATTACTGACTCAATTGAAATATGGACTGCCCACGATGGAAGCGATGGCTATAGAAATGAATACCACGAGTCGCACACTTAGACGAAAGTTGATAACAGAAGAGACCACTTATAAGCACTTAGTCCTTGATACACGGATGCAAGTGGCACGCGACTACTTACTTAACACCCCATTAAGCACGACGGAAATTGCAGAACTACTCAGCTACCATTCCTCCCCGCCGTTTTTTAGAGCGTTTCAAAACTATTATGGTATGAGCCCCCATCAATACCGCATTCAATCACGTCACGAATAACACTTCGCGATAGTGATAGTGATAGTGATAGCGATAGTGAGCCAGATGTTCGACACAAAAAAGCCCAGTCAAAGACTGGGCTAAAATCAAGTGCGTATGATTTTGAATTACTTGCGAATGGTTTCCGCAGCGCGCTCAGCGCCTACTTTCTCTTCCCATTTCGCATTTAACGCTTCGATAGTGGTACCAGAGCGCTCTAGGAAAGATTTGAAACCAACCCAGTGTGAATCCATAACTTGGTGAGTATCTGTAGACTCAGCCATTGCTTTTAGACCCCACTCATCTGGGATGTAAACTTCGTTGAAGCCTTTACGTGGGCGGTTTGCTTTTTGTGCTTTCACAAACGCATCGCTCTTACGCTTCACTTCTTCGATAGGACCAAAGTGGCTTGGGTCAATCACTAGGATGTAAGAACCGCCGACTGGACACGGTGCATTTTCCATTGTGAAGAAATCACTTGGGATTGCTGGAAGCTCAGGTGCGATCGTGCCTTTCGGGTTGATGATCGCTGTCATGACTTCATTCCAGATGTTGATAGAGTAAAGACGAGGCGTTAGGAACGTCCAAGGTGCTTTACAGTCAGCAACACGGCCGTAGCCTTCAATTAGAGAGCCCCACTTACGAGCATCAGCAGTCAGTTCACCTGTATCTTGGTCAACAAGCGCTGCTACGTGTAGGTCACGGTCGTTGACGATAGCATCACAGATGTGAGAGTCGTAGCCTTCACCGATCATGATAGACGTAACGAGAGGTAGTTCATCACCGCCCACACACGCCGCATCAAATGGAGGACAAGACATGGTTGGATCCATACCACCAAACGGCGCGTTTAGAGGAACAGAGTTGTTTGAAGACATCGCGAACATGCCTTCTTTCATTGCCATCTGTGTGTAGTTTGAGAAGTTGCCGCCGTCACAGTGATCGTAACCAAATACAATCGAGATACCGTGCTTACGTGCTTTTTCGATAGCCGTTTGAGCCATCAATGTACATGCGTAGTGACCAGAAGACTTCTTACCATCGTAAACAGCCCAAGTGTCACCTTCAGACTCGATAACAGGCGTCGTTGAAGGGTCCAAGATACCAGCTTCATAAGGAATCGTTACCGCTTCAATAACACCTAGACCTTGGTGTAGTTTACCTTGTAGGCCACCAACAAGTAGGTTATGCGCTAGGATATCAGCGTGCTCTTGAGTTGAGCCGATGTGTTTCCATGATTCAGAAACAATGAATGAGAAATATTCGTTGTCAAATGTCGTGGTAGGGCTTGGTACGTTAGCCATGGTAAAGTCCTCTATCAGTAGGGATATGTTCTATTAAGACTGTCACCACTTTAACCGATTTCTCCAGATGAAGAAGTAACATACTGGATGCTGTTACTCGCACTGTTACTCATTTCCGCTGTTACCATCACAAATTCCGCGTATAAAAAAAGCCGCTCTCGAAGAGCGGCTTCATTAAAATCCGTTAACGATTAAGCGATTACGCTTGACCTTTAACTTCTTTTAGACCGTTGAAAGGTGCACGCTCACCTAGAGCTTCTTCGATGCGAAGAAGTTGGTTGTACTTAGCAACACGGTCAGAACGGCTCATAGAACCAGTTTTGATTTGACCTGCAGCTGTACCTACCGCTAGATCAGCGATAGTTGCATCTTCAGTTTCGCCAGAACGGTGAGAGATTACTGCAGTAAAGCCAGCGTCTTTAGCCATCTTGATTGCAGCTAGAGTCTCTGTAAGTGAACCGATTTGGTTGAACTTGATTAGGATAGAGTTAGTGATGCCTTCTTCGATACCACGAGCTAGAATCTTAGTGTTTGTAACGAATAGATCGTCACCAACGAGTTGAAGCTTGTCGCCTAGAAGTTCAGTTTGGTGCTTGAAGCCAGCCCAATCTGATTCGTCAAGACCGTCTTCGATAGATACGATTGGGTATTGGTTAGCAAGGTCTTGTAGGTAGAAGTTAAACTCTTCAGAAGTGAAGATTTTGCCTTCGCCTTTCATGTTGTACTTGCCAGTTTCTTTGTCGAAGAACTCAGAAGCCGCACAGTCCATAGCAAGAGTAACGTCTTTACCTAGTACGTAACCAGCAGCTTCAACAGCTTCTTGGATAGCAGCTAGAGCAGCAGCGTTAGACTCAAGGTTAGGAGCGAAACCACCTTCATCACCAACTGCAGTGCTTAGGCCTTTAGCTTTAAGTACTTTCGCTAGGTTGTGGAATACTTCAGCACCGATACGTAGCGCTTCTTTAAGCGTTTTTGCACCAACTGGTTGGATCATGAACTCTTGGATATCAACGTTGTTATCAGCGTGCTCACCACCGTTGATGATGTTCATCATTGGTAGAGGCATAGAGAATTGACCAGGAGTGCCGTTTAGCTCAGCGATGTGCTCGAACAAAGGCATGCCTTTAGCAGCAGCTGCTGCTTTAGCGTTCGCTAGAGAAACCGCTAGGATAGCGTTCGCGCCGAACTTAGATTTGTTTTCAGTACCATCTAGGTCGATCATTACTTGGTCAACGTCAGCTTGTGCTTTCGCGTCTTGACCAACGAGTGCTTCAGCGATTGGGCCGTTAACAGCTTCAATTGCTTTAAGAACACCTTTACCTAGGAAACGTGATTTGTCACCGTCACGTAGCTCAAGAGCTTCGCGAGAACCAGTAGAAGCACCAGATGGAGCTGCTGCCATACCAACGAAACCGCCTTCTAGGTGAACTTCAGCTTCTACCGTTGGGTTACCACGTGAGTCGATGATTTCACGACCTAGAACTTTAACGATCTTAGACATTGATGTTTCCTCTCAATAAATAAAAATTTAATGTCAATTTAAAGGCAGCCGCATAACCTTCGCAGCCGCCCGTATCCTTTTACTATTTATCTTCTGATCCGCGTTGGAACTCACCCGCCGCTTTCACAAAGCCGCTAAACAATGGGTGGCCATCACGAGGTGTTGAAGTGAATTCTGGGTGGAACTGCGCAGCTACAAACCATGGGTGAGCTGGGTTCTCGATCACTTCAACCAGTTTCTTGTCTGCTGACAAACCAGAAACTTTAAGTCCTGCTTTTTCGATCTGTGGACGAAGGAGGTTGTTCACTTCGTAACGGTGACGGTGACGCTCATGGATTTTCGCATTGCCATAAAGCTCAAACGCTTTCGTGCCTTTTTCAAGGTGACATAGCTGAGAACCAAGACGCATCGTGCCGCCTAGATCCGACGTTTCAGTACGTTCTTCAACTTTACCTTCGCCGTCTACCCACTCTGTGATCAAGCCTACCACAGGGTATTTTGTTTCTTTGTTAAATTCTGTTGAATGTGCACCTTCCATACCCGCTACGTTGCGCGCGTATTCGATCAGTGCGACTTGCATACCTAAACAGATACCCAAGTACGGTACTTTGTTTTCACGAGCAAATTGTGCCGCGCGGATCTTACCTTCCACACCACGGTCACCAAAGCCACCAGGTACAAGAATTGCGTCTAGACTCAGCTAGTGCTTCTTCACCTTTAGACTCAACATCTTGTGAATCAACGTACTTAATTTTCACACTCAGGCGATTCTTAAGACCTGCGTGCTTCAGTGCTTCGTTCACTGACTTATAAGCATCTGGTAGTTCAATATACTTACCTACCATACCAATCACAACTTCTGCTGTTGGGTTGGCTTCTTCGTAGATAACTTGTTCCCATTCAGACAAGTCAGCTTCTGGTGCTTCAATACCAAAGCGTGCACAGACAAGGTCATCAAGGCCTTGTGCGCGGATAAGCTGAGGGATCTTGTAAATAGAATCTACATCCTTCATTGAGATAACGGCTTTTTCCTGAACATTACAGAAAAGAGCAATTTTCTTACGCTCGTTCGCTGGGATAATACGGTCGCTACGACAAACAAGGATATCTGGCTGAATACCAATTGACAGAAGCTCTTTTACAGAGTGCTGAGTTGGTTTCGTTTTCACTTCACCTGCTGCCGCTAGGTAAGGAACCAGAGTTAGGTGCATAAACATTGCACGCTCACGACCAAGCTCTACTGCTAACTGACGAATCGCTTCCATAAATGGCAAAGATTCGATATCACCAACAGTACCACCAACTTCAACGATAGCGACATCGTGACCTTGAGAACCAGCGATCACGCGATCTTTGATTTCGTTAGTAATGTGTGGAATAACTTGAATCGTTGCACCTAGGTAATCACCACGACGTTCTTTAGCAAGAACATCAGAGTAAACACGGCCAGCAGTAAAGTTGTTACGCTTGGTCATCTTGGTACGAATGAAACGCTCATAGTGACCAAGGTCAAGATCCGTTTCCGCGCCATCTTCCGTGACAAACACTTCACCATGTTGAGTCGGGCTCATTGTGCCTGGATCAACGTTGATGTAAGGGTCAAGCTTCATCATAGTCACTTTAAGACCACGAGCTTCTAAAATTGCTGCCAGCGATGCTGCTGCAATACCTTTACCTAGAGAGGATACGACCCCGCCAGTAACAAAAATGTAATTTGTCGTCATGTTTAACCTGAAATTGGTTGAATGAGGGAAATGGATTACTTCTGGACGGGATGAAAATATACCAGAAGCCCTTTATCGCCACAACGTGAAACTTATCACATTCAAAATTTTTATTTTTTGCTTCAAATCAATTCTAGAAACTAACTCGAATGGGAAGTGCATCACAGTTCGGTCGATTTTTCTTGTTTTTTAACATCATTCCAAAAGCCGTCAAGCTCTTGCAGGGTAAAGTCTGTAAGCAATTTACCACGTTCTGAAACACACGTTTCAACCCCCTTAAAACGCCTCGAAAATTTATTGTTCGCTTTTCGTAGCGCCACTTCAGGATCGGACTTTAGGTGCCGAGAAAGATTCACAACAGAAAATAATAAATCGCCAATTTCTTCTTCGAGCTTATCTTCATCCACGTTAAGCTGAATCGCTTCATGCACGACTTCATCAATTTCTTCTTGAACCTTGTCCACAACAGGCCCCAGAGCGCCCCAATCAAAACCAAACTTAGCCACACGCTTTTGTATTTTATTGGCTTTAGAAAGGGCAGGCAGCGACTGTGGTATTGAGTCTAGAATACTTTTTTCTGTTTTGCCTACTTCTGCCTTTTCCTTCTGTTTCTCAGCTTCCCAGTTAGCGTCAATCGCGGCTTCATCTGCAAATTCAGTATCACTAAATACATGGGGGTGACGTCGTGTCAGTTTCTCATTGAGTCCTTCCACCACGTCATTAAAATCAAACAGTTTTTGCTCTTTAGCCATCTGACTATAGAAGATCACTTGGAACAACAAGTCTCCCAGTTCTTCTTGCAAGTTCGGCCAGTCTTGATTATGGATCGCATCAACAACCTCATACGTTTCTTCTATGGTATGAGGCACGATCGTGTCAAAGGTTTGTTTTCTGTCCCACGGGCAGCCTTTTTTTCGTCTCTGAGTTGCGCCATGATGCTGAGAAGTTGCTCGACGGGTTGAGTCATATTAAATTCCTGAACAATGTATTTCCTAAAATATTCAATTCAAAACAGCTTGATTCGAAATAAGCTAGTGATAGGTCGCACCTATGAAAACGTAAGTGTGGGCGAATAAAAAGGGTTGGAAAACCAACCCTTTATTTTTCAACAATGTTGTCATTTCCTACACAGGGTGACAGTGAGTCATTGACTTAACCGTGCCCCTGATTACACACATCACCCTAAGCGCTTCACTTTCATCACATCTTTGATCTGCTCAATGCGATTGGTCACGCGAGACAAGACTTCAATGTTATTCAGTTCAAGATCAAAATCCATAATGGTTAATTGACGCTTGTAGTCATTACGACTTTTCATACTGATGACTTTCACTTTCTCATTGGTGAGTAATGTCGTGACGTCTTTCAATAATCCGCTTCGCTCTAGGGCTTCAACACGAATTGTCAAAATATAAGAGCCAACAAAGCCACTGCCCCAAACCGTATCTATGATTCGCTCTGGCGCATGATGACTCAACTCTTCAAGCTGCTCACAGTCGCTTCGGTGTACAGAGATGCCTCGACCTTGGGTGATATAACCTTTAATAATATCGCCAGGGATAGGCTGACAGCAACGCGCTAGATGAGTCATGAGATTATCAACCCCTTCAACCACGACCGCATCTTTATGAGGGCGACTCTGTTGACTGGCTTTTGTTTCCGACTCTTTGAGTTTCTCTAGGGCTTTTTGATCTTCTTCCTCCGCCGTTGGCTTATTGACCAACGCATTGATGTGGTTGATGACCTGATGGATTCGCAGATCGCCACTACCAATACCCGCGTATAGCTCATCAGGCGTATTGACATTAAAGCGCTTCAACGCATATTGGTCGGCATCTTTTAATGTCGCACCAATTTTTGCCAATTCCGCTTCGAGGATATCTCGTCCCGCCTCTAGATTTTTCTCGCGACTTTCCTTGCGGAACCAAGCATTAATTTTCGCTCGTGCGCGACCAGAATGAACAAAGCCCAATGTCGGATTTAACCAATCTCGGGAAGGGTTAGGCTCTTTTTGGGTGATAATCTCCACTTGGTCACCCATCGATAATTGATGGGTAAACGGAACAATGCGCCCTGCTACTTTCGCGCCAATACAGCGATGACCCACCATTGAGTGGATGTGGTAGGCAAAGTCTAGTGGCGTGGCACCCATAGGCAGGTCGACCACATCACCACGTGGTGTAAAGGCATACACTCGGTCATCAAAAACCTGACTTCGAACCTCATCCAGCATTTCGCCAGAATCGGACATTTCTTCTTGCCAATCCAGTAGCTTACGCAACCAGGTGATTTTTTCATCGTAACCGCTTCGAGCCGTGCTGCTGCCTTCTTTGTATTTCCAGTGAGCCGCAACGCCGAGTTCAGAGTCCTCATGCATTTCCTTAGTACGAATCTGAATTTCAATGGTTTTACCTTCTGGCCCCAACACAACGGTATGGATAGACTGGTAACCATTGGGCTTTGGATTCGCAACGTAGTCGTCAAACTCACTTGGCAGGTGTTTGTATTTAGTATGCACCACCCCTAACGCCGCATAGCAATCTTGTAAGCGTTCAGCAATGATACGGACCGCACGTACATCAAAAAGCTCATCAAAATCCAAGCTCTTTTTCTGCATTTTTCGCCAAATACTGTAAATATGCTTTGGACGGCCGCTAACTTCAGCGAGAATTTGAGAGCGATGCATCTCGTCAGTCAAGTCATCGACGAAATCTTTAATGTATTGCTCACGGACAATGCGTCGCTCAGCAAGTTGCTTAGCGATTTTTTTATAGGTAATGGAGTGCTGGTATCGAAATGCGTAATCTTCAATTTCCCATTTCAATTGACCAATACCGAGACGGTTAGCCAGCGGCGCATAAATATTGGCGCACTCTTTAGCTGCGGCGAT
This sequence comes from Vibrio sp. GJ43-1, assembly GCF_055808835.1. Taxonomy (NCBI): domain Bacteria; kingdom Pseudomonadati; phylum Pseudomonadota; class Gammaproteobacteria; order Vibrionales; family Vibrionaceae; genus Vibrio; species Vibrio sp. GJ43-1. The sequence continues at coordinate 3,261,318 of NZ_CM147884.1, forward strand.
TCTTACTTCATCCGGTTCATCTTTTACTTCACGCAGGTTACAGATTCGCTCCGCCAATTTGATGACAACACAGCGGAAATCATCAACCATGGCTAACAGCATGCGTCTAACGTTGTCGACCTGCCCAGAAGCTTCTGACCCCTCTAACGTCACGTTAAGTTGACCAATGGCGGCCATTTCTTCAACGCCATCGATCATTTTAAGGATTTCTTTTCCGTAAGTTTCTTCGAGTAATTCCCTATCAAATAATCCACTAGAGACTATCGGATACAGCAAAGCTGTAATGAGAGTGGCTTTGTCCATCGAAAGGGTGATGAGGATCTCAATCATCTCTCTACCACGCCACAACAACAAGGACCCTTGTTCATTACCTTCTACGAGCGTTTCGCATTGGGTATAAACTTCTTTCAGCCGTTTAGCGATCGTTTTATCTTGCTTTAATGAAGCAATCCAACTCGCTAACTCAAACTGTTCTTCAGGGTTCAAATGCGCGCTTCTTACCGCAACCATTACTTTGTTCTTCCTAGTTTTATTAGTTAACTAACCTATCCCAGTTAGCCCATGACCTACGTTAGAGATCATTCAAAAATTGTCATTTTTCAAACAATGCCATCGACTCTAGATGACTGGTTTGTGGAAACATGTCCATCATACCAAGTTTCTTAAGCGTGTAGCCTTGTGCAATAAGGCTCTGACTATCTCTGGCAAGGGTAGCAGGATTGCAAGAAACATAAAGCACTCGCGTTGCTCCAAGTCCAGAAACTTGATCTATCACGCCAGTCGCCCCAGCACGGGCTGGATCTAATAAAATCGCGTCGAATTTTTGTTCAGCCCATGGCGAGTTCGTCAACGCCTCTTCCAAGTTAGCTTGATAAAATTCAACGTTATCGAGTTTATTTAACGCAGCATTGTTCGTTGCCCAATCCACCATCTCTTGGATGCCTTCCACGCCGACGACTTGCTTGGATAATTTCGCTAATGGAAGAGTAAAGTTACCTAGCCCACAGAACAGATCCAGTACTCGTTCCTGCTTTGTCGGTGCCAACCAACTCAGTGCCTGCGCGACCATTTCTTGGTTGATTTTTTGATTCACTTGAATAAAGTGAGTCGGTAAAAAAGGTAGCATCACACCCGTCTCACCATATTGTGCCACATCGCCATGGACTCGATTTAGCACACCACTTTCTGGCATGAGGTATAAGGTCAAATCGTGTTTTTTTGCCAGCTGTAGTAGACGCTGTTCGTCTCCCTCGGCCAACGGCTGCATATGGCGTAAAACTGCAACCGGACCATTGTCTGCCATCACTAACTCAAGATGACCGAGAGTATGAGGATGCTGAAAGCTCGTTAATAACGTTCTGAACTCAGGGATCAATGCATTAAGTTGACTATCGAGAACCGGGCAGCCATCTATTGCGACCAGTTGTTTGCTCTGCTTGCGGCGAAAGCCCATTTGCAACGGCCCTTTTGCTTTATCGGCGTACAGGCTCAAACGAGCTCTTCTGCGGTACCCCGTTCCCTCCCCAATAATAGAATCAGACAGTGACAACTGTTGGCCAGCAATTTTGCTCATTAATTGCGACAGCGCTTGCTGCTTATATTGACGTTGGTCGTCCAAAGATAGGTGCTGTTGAGTGCACCCCCCACACGCTTCATAGTGTGGACATAATGGCTTAACTCGCTGCGCGCTAGGCTTAATCACCTTAATCAAGTTTGCTTTAGAAAACTTACTTTTGGTTTCCGTGAGCTGCACTAAAACGGTTTCATCTGGAAGTGCCCCCTCAATAAACACCGGCTTTTTTATTTTGATAGGCGATACCTGCGCCGTGGTGATCTAAACGTGCGATCACCATTTCTTGGTGTTTCTTTGAGAATGCGGTTTGCTTTGTCGGTTTAAAAAAACGTGCCATGCCTATTTCCAGTATTTAGCCGTGCAGAAACGCTCTGCACTACAAAAATTTGTTAGAGTTTCACTATTCTTTGGTTGAATGATTGTCGAACAGCGCTGCTTTGATTAAGCTTACGACATCCTAGGGGATGCAGTACTGGGTATTGTCCCATATCCACTCAGTAGATGTAATCACTCCCAGCAAATTATGACTTCGAATTAAAATGACAAGATACGGCCTTCGCGCTCGCGTTATAACTCTAACCCTAGCACCCACGCTCATTATTGGGCTTTTATTGAGTGCTTTTTTTCTTATAACCGCTATCACGACCTTGAGTCTCAAGTACTCAATGCCGGAGCAAGCATTATTGAACCCTTAGCCATCGCTAGTGAACAAGGTGTCATGGCGCAAAGTCGCGAGTCCGTTCGGCGTCTCATTAGCTACGCACACCGAAAGAATTCTAAATTTGTTCGTAGCATTGCCGTTTTTGATGCTAATCACGAACTGTTCGTTACCTCGAACTTTCATCCTAATTTCAATTCGTTAATGCTGCCAAAAGATAAGCCTATCCCCTACCTAAGCTCTTCAGAGTTTCATGACAACACCTTGATTTTACGCGCGCCTATATTGGCAGAAAGTCAATTAATCTCGGATACACGACAGCTAACCTCCACCAGTAAAACATTGGGCTACATCGCGATTGAGCTCGATTTATCCTCATTGCGGCTACAGCAATACCAAGAGGTTTTCTCGGCCATTTTAGTGCTGATTTTAGGACTGATTTTGTCTGGTATTTTCGCCTATCGATTAATGCACGATGTCACGCGGCCAATTTCTCATATGAAAAACATGGTCGACCGAATTCGGCGTGGTCACTTAGATGTTCGAATTGAAGGCAAAATGCATGGTGAACTCGACTCGCTAAAAAATGGTATCAATGCCATGGCGGTATCACTATCCGAATACCATGTCGAAATGCAGCACAGTATCGACCAAGCCACGTCAGATCTTCGCGAAACATTAGAACAACTGGAGATCCAAAACGTTGAGCTTGATATTGCTAAAAAACGAGCACAAGAAGCAGCACGAGTAAAATCGGAGTTTCTTGCCAACATGTCTCATGAGCTAAGAACACCACTCAATGGCGTGATTGGTTTCACCCGACAGATGCTAAAAACCCAGCTGTCTAACAGCCAAACTGATTACCTTCAAACCATTGAGAAATCAGCTAATAACCTTCTAAATATCATCAACGACATTTTGGATTTTTCTAAACTAGAAGCGGGTAAACTGGCACTTGAGAACATCCCATTTGAATTCCAAGACAGCCTCGAAGAGGTGGTGGCACTGCAAGCCACCAGTGCGCATGAAAAAGGCCTAGAGCTGACGCTTAAAGTCGATGCAAAGGTACCAAATGGATTGGTCGGCGACCCAATGCGTATCCAACAAATTCTCACAAACTTAGTGGGCAACTCAATTAAGTTTACCGAGCGCGGTAACATTGACATCAGTGTCGAATTAAAATCGCAAAAAGAAGATCGTGTCGAACTGCAATTCATGGTGCGCGATACTCGGTATAGGTATTTCTGAACGACAGCAAGCACAACTCTTCCAGGCCTTTAGTCAGGCCGATGCCAGCATTTCTCGTCGCTATGGCGGAACCGGGCTAGGTTTGGTCATCACACAGAAATTAGTTGGTCAAATGGGAGGGGAAATCAGTCTCACTAGCCGCCTACACCAAGGCTCCACCTTCTGGTTTACTATACGACTGCATTCTACAGAGATCCCAATGATTGACCCTGTAGACCCGATGATCATCCATAATAAGCGTCTGCTTTTGGTTGAACCCAACATGCAAGCGGCTTCTGTCTTACAGCAAAACCTCACCAACCAAGGGGTAATGGTAACGTATCGCTCGACACTACCTGAACGACTTGAAGCCTTTGACTACATTATTTTGTGCTTACCAACCAATGAAGAAATTCCACTCACTACCATTGAGAGCTGGATTAAGCACTGTAAGAGTTCTACCTCTAATATCATTATCGGTACCGCCAGCACACAGTTAGCATTGTCGGATTACCTCATGCAAACCCATGAAGTGCAGTGCTTAACAAAGCCGCTGGCCTGTAAGCGCCTAATGCAGGCATTAGTGGATAAACAGCTGCGGCCAACCCGGTACTGCCTGTTCTCTATGAGTCGACGGAAAAACGCCCGCTCACGGTCATGGCGGTGGATGACAACCCTGCGAACCTCAAATTGATTACAGCCCTGTTATCCGAGCGCGTGGAAACCGTCGTGTCTTACTCTAGCGGTCAACTATCGGTTGAAAAAGCACAAGCACAACACTTTGATATTGTTTTGATGGACATTCAAATGCCGCATATGGACGGTGTTACCGCCTGTAAACTGATTAAAGAAACAAGCCTAAACAGCACGACTCCCGTCATCGCGGTCACCGCTCATGCTATGACAGGGGAGCGTGATAGGTTAATTTCGGAAGGCATGGATGATTATCTCACAAAGCCAATAGATGAGATGGCATTGCAGCAGGTACTCAATAAATGGGTTCCACCACGCACACTCGAACACGACGCTATCCTTGACTTCGTTACCCCTGAGACGACGGAAGCGCATCCGTCATCGTCCTCTAGCGATAACACGCCAGCAACACCGATTAGCGCAGCAAAAAATGTCGTCATAGATTGGTCAGAGGCTTTAAAACAAGCGGCGAATAAAGACGATCTCGCCGTCGATATGCTGCAAATGCTCATCGAATTTATACCAGAAGTACAGCGTCTCTCAGAACGCATACTTGATGAAGGGTTTTCAGACAAAGAAGAGGTGATTCATTTAATCCATAAACTCCATGGCAGTTGCTCATACAGCGGTGTACCAAGGCTTAAATCGATCTGTGCAACCATAGAAAAAGCCCTGCGCTCGGGCGGTGCTATTGAGTCCATTGAACCTGAATTGTTTGAACTGCAAGATGAGATGGAAAAAGTGCTGGAAACCTCAAAGCTCTACCTCAATAAAAGCTAGCACTTAATCCACTAAGGCGCTGTTGCAAATGCAAAATAAAATTCACATTGCAATAATTGGTAGCCCAATAAAATAGAAAAGGCGCGAGGCAGTATTCACTGCGTCGCGCCTTTTTATTTTCAATCAACTTGCTTGGGGAGTCATCCCCCAACAAACGCTAACCAGCGAAATGACTACTGCTCTATTATCACGGTAGCAACGGCATAGCGCCGCTCATCCGAAATCGTCAGGTGGATTGACGTCGCGCCCATTGCGGCGGCGATTTCCGCGGCTTTGTTCGTTAACATCAGTAACGGTTTACCATTTTCATCGTTGGCAATGGTAAAGTCTTGAAAGCTAACACCATGAGCAATGCCCGTACCAAGCGCTTTTGACGCGGCTTCTTTGGCTGCAAAACGCTTAGCAAGAAAGCGGCCTTTTTGTTTCAGCGAACTAAAAGTCACCCACTCCTCTGGAGTTAAGATTCGCTTTGCAAATGCCTCACCAGAGCGAACCAGTGCCTTTTCAATTCGCTCTATTTCTGCGATATCCGTGCCTAAACCCAAAATTGCCATACAAGGTTACACCTAACTATCTTGCGAACTCATTGTGTCAACGCTAGACGAATTAACCGCGTCGCGCTGCTTCCATTATCGCTTTCATATCCGCTACCGCTTTATGAAGACCGTCAAATACGGCTCGACCGATAATAGCGTGGCCAATGTTCAGTTCATAAATTTCTGGTAGCGCTGCGATTGGAGCGACATTGTGGTAAGTCAAACCATGGCCAGCGTTAACCGTAATACCTAAGTCAGAAGCATAACTCGCACCAGCGGCAATCTTCTTTAATTCATCTTGTTGATCTTCTTCTGTTTCGGCATCAGCGTAATGACCCGTGTGAAGCTCAATAAAAGGCGCACCTGCCGCTTTTGATGCATCAATTTGTTCTCTGTCCGCATCAATAAACAACGACACCTTTATGCCCGCCGCTGTCAGTTTTGCCGTCGCCGCTTTAATTTTCTCTAGCTGGCCTTTAACGTCCAAACCACCTTCTGTCGTCAGTTCTTCACGCTTTTCCGGTACAAGACAAACGAACTCAGGTTTAGTTTTAAGCGCAATCTCAACCATTTCATCCGTCACTGCCATCTCTAGGTTCATACGGGTTTGTAGCGTTTCGCTAAGAATACGGACATCACGGTCAAGGATGTGACGGCGGTCTTCACGTAAGTGCACGGTAATACCATCAGCACCAGCACGCTCAGCAATTTCAGCCGCATGCACAGGATCTGGATACTTAGTGCCACGTGCATTACGCAGTGTCGCGATATGGTCAATGTTGATGCCTAAAAGAATAGAACTCATGTATTAATACTCCATCATCAGAGCTGTTTTGGTTTAATACGAAACAACTCTCTGCTTTTTAACGGTTTTGAGCCAAGATACGGCTTTAATGCCATACGTGTAAAGCGTTTTGCCGCTTGTAATTGGGTTTTATTAGTAAAACGTCGTTCACTTATCGCAATCAACTCTTCCCCCACAAATGTGAGGTTGTCTCGGCGAACACTGGCGATGAAACCTTGCTGTTCACGAAAGCGATATGTCATGGTCGGATCGATCGGTTCACCCGTGCCTGAGCAGTGTAAAAAATCGACGCCATACCCCAAAGCCGAAAGCAAAGCGAGTTCAAAACGTCGTAGCGCTCGGTTCGGGATTACTAGTTTGAGCCAACTCTGTTAAAGCTTGAAGATAATCATGAAATAAAGCGGGGAAAGGTATTTCATTAGCAAGAACACGAGCAATAAGTTCATTAACATACATTGCAGAGTAAAGGCAGATACCTGTAAGCGGTAGCCCTAAGCTAATAGGTTCAGCTTGACGCAAGGTTTTTAAGGACCCACCACCAGACCACTTGAGTAACAATGGGGTGAAAGGTTGAAGCGCTCCTTTGAGGTTAGAGCGCTTACTGCGAGCCCCTTTCGACAATAATGACACACGACCATACTCTTCACTGAAGACATCAAGAATTAAACTTGATTCACTGTATGGCCTGCGATGTAAAACGAAACAGCGTTGTAACCCTTCCATACCATCACATCTTGTCAAATTGCCGAAAGTCGCGCGTCTATTATTTGTTTTCTAAGTCGTCGATGTAACCTAATGAACGCAGCGCACGCTCATCATCAGCCCAGCCAGACTTCACTTTGACCCAAGTTTCTAAGTACACTTTACGGCCAAACAACTCTTCCATATCGAGGCGAGCTTCACGACCGATGGTCTTGATTTTATCTCCACCTTTGCCAATCACCATTTTCTTTTGACCAGTACGTTCAACAAGAATAAGGGCGTTAATGTGAAAACCGTCCGTTTCTGGATTGTAATCAAAGCGTTCAACTTCAACGGTCACAGAGTAAGGTAGCTCCTCACCAGTAAAGCGCATCAATTTTTCACGGATAATCTCAGACGCCATAAAACGCTGTGAACGGTCGGTCACATATTCTTCAGGGAAGTGATGCACCGCTTTAGGTAAATAACTACGAACGTGTTTACGAATCACATCGGTGTTTTTACCTTGCTTGGCGGAAATAGGCACCACATCAACAAACTCCATCTTTTCAGAAAGAGCCTGCATGTGCATCATCACGTCATTACGATCTTTAACGTTGTCGACTTTGTTGATGCATAGTACAACTGGGAAATCAGATTTCTTCAGCTTGTTTAGTACCATTTCATCATCAGCAGTCCATTGCGTGCCGTCAACCAGAAACAATACTAGGTTAACATCACTCAGGGAGCTGTTCGCTGCACGGTTCATCAAACGGTTGATCGCGCGCTTCTCTTCAATATGAAGCCCAGGAGTATCCACGTAAATCGCTTGGTAATCCCCTTCGGTCTCTACACCCATGATACGGTGGCGAGTCGTTTGAGGCTTGCGCGAGGTGATCGATATTTTTTGACCCAGGATATGGTTCAATAATGTCGATTTACCTACATTTGGGCGACCAACAATGGCGATAAAACCACAATGTTGGTTTTCTGGATTCGCTACTTCTTCTGCTGGAGAAGAAAAGTACGCATCGATATCAAATTCTTTATCAGACATTGGTCACTTTCTCTAATGCCATCTCGGCAGCCGCTTGTTCTGCCTTGCGGCGGCTAGTACCTAGACCAACAACAGGCTTATCCAAGCCCATCACTTCACATGAAACCGTAAACTCTTGGTTGTGGGCTTCACCTTTTATATTAGTCACAGTATAGACGGGCAGAGGTTTTCTGCGCCCTTGCAAAAACTCTTGAAGACGAGTTTTCGGATCTTTCTGCGATACGCCAGGTTCAATCGCATCAAGGCGGCTTTTATACCAACCCAATACAACCTCACGTACTTTTTCGACATCGCTGTCTAGGTAGATGGCACCAATAATGGCCTCAACTGCATCAGCAAGAATTGAATCACGTCTAAAACCACCGCTCTTCAACTCACCTGGACCTAATTTTAAGTAGTCTCCCAAACCGAACTCGCGCCCTAGTTCTGCAAGAGTGTGACCTCTTACTAACGTGGCACGCATGCGGCTCATGTCCCCTTCATTAATTTTAGGGAAGCGATGATAAAGATCGTCAGCGACGACAAAACTTAAAATTGAATCGCCCAAAAACTCGAGTCGTTCATTATGCGTTCCATTGGCACTACGATGTGTCAGTGCCAATGCCAAGCGCTCGCTATCATTAAATTGATAAGCGAGCTTTTTTCTAATCGTTCAATAGGAGAATTCATGCTCTCTCGTTCAGTTAATTCCACCGATGCGATTCAATCTCACACCAGTTGGGATCCATGCAGGCAAAAAGCTGTCTGCACTACGTTCAAATTCAAAACTAATCCATATTGCTACAGCTTTACCCACTAAGTTGGCTTCTGGTACAAAGCCCCAATAACGGCTATCAGCACTATTATCGCGGTTGTCACCCATCACGAAGTAATGGCCTTCTGGTACCACCCATTCATTAATGCCATTACGTGGTTGATACTGATCAACTCGGTCACGACGCAGTGGGTTAACCAACACTTGGTGTTCAACATCACCCAGTTTTTCATCCATTTGAATCAATGGAATACCGTTTTGTACAAACGGGCTATCGACGACGTTAGATAGCTTAACGGGTTTGCATTCTGACGTGCCCTTAGTCTGAATACAGATGTCTTTACTTGCGCTGTAGCGCACCATATCCCCAGGTAAACCCACTACACGTTTAATATAGTCAATATTAGGCTGAGGCGGGTATTTGAATACAATTGAATCGCCGCGCTCAGGCTTACCCACGTCGACCAATTGTGTACGCCAAACTGGGTCTTTCAATCCATAGGCATATTTTTCCACCAAGATAAAATCACCGACCAATAAGGTTGGCATCATCGAACCCGATGGGATTTGAAAAGGTTCGTAAATAAAAGAACGTAAGACTAATACAAACGCGATAACCGGAAAAATCGACACACTGTTTTCAACAAACCATGATGGCGCGACCGCTTTTTGAGCAACCTCATCATCAATTTGGTTGGCTTGTGCTTGGATATCTGCCAATTTTTGCTGTCGTTTCTTTCTCAGTACGAGTTTATCTAAAACCCAAACTACACCAGTCACCAATGTTACGATAACTAGGATTAGTGAGAACGTATTAGCCATTAAATTCCCTTAATTTCGTATCTTCAAAAATAACGAAAGTGAAAGCCCTTTTCAGAGCTTCCACTTTACTTGTTCTTGCACTTAGCAATGAGCTTAATCTTTGCCTACATGCAGAATGGCAAGGAACGCTTCTTGAGGCAGTTCAACGTTACCGATCTGCTTCATACGCTTCTTACCTTCTTTCTGTTTCTTCAACAGCTTCTTCTTACGACTCACGTCACCACCGTAACATTTTGCAATTACGTTTTTACGCAGTTGTTTTACGGTAGAACGAGCAATGATGTGGTTACCGATTGCTGCTTGAATCGCGATATCAAACATTTGGCGAGGAATAAACTCCTTCATTTTCTCAACAAGCAGACGACCACGGCTTTGCGCTTGATCTTTGTGAGTAATGATAGCCAATGCATCAACCGTATCACCGTTAAGCAATACATCGACACGAACCATGTTTGATGCTTCAAAGCGCTGGAAGTTATAATCCAGTGACGCATAGCCACGAGACGTCGACTTCAGACGATCGAAGAAGTCGAGAACAACCTCTGCCATCGGAATGTCGTAAGTCACGGCGACTTGGTTACCGTGATACACCATGTCAACCTGCATGCCACGCTTTTCGACACACAACGTAATCACGTTACCTAGGTAATCTGAAGGAACCAAGATATTACAACGCGCGATGGGTTCACGCATTTCTTCAATATCGTTAGTCGCGGGTAGCTTAGCCGGGCTATCAACATACAACGTTTTACCGTCCGTTTTTTCTACTTCGTAGACTACCGTCGGTGCCGTTGTAATCAGATCAAGATCGTATTCACGCTCTAGACGTTCTTGGATGATCTCCATGTGAAGCATGCCTAAGAAGCCACAACGGAAACCAAAACCTAATGCTGCTGAGCTTTCTGGCTCATAGAATAGTGATGCGTCATTTAGACTAAGTTTACCTAGTGCATCACGGAAGTTTTCATAATCATCGGATGATACAGGGAAAAGACCCGCATAAACCTGAGGTTTCACCTTTTGAAACCTGGTAGCGCAGTTTCGCTGCCGTGTTTTGCTGTTGTTAGCGTATCACCAACAGGGGCACCAAGGATGTCTTTAATACCACAAACCACCCAGCCTACTTCGCCAGTATTCAGTTCCGTCGTATCGATCTGTTTTGGTGTGAATATACCTAAACGGTCTACCCCCCAAACTTGCCCGGTGCTCATGACTTTAATCTTGTCATTTTTCTTTAGTTTACCGTTTTTAATACGAACCAAAGAAACCACACCTAAGTAGTTATCAAACCAAGAGTCAATGATCAATGCTTGTAGTGGTGCTTCTGGATCGCCTTCTGGTGCAGGAATTGATGCGACGATCTCTTCAAGAACCGCATCCACACCTAACCCCGTTTTTGCAGAACAGCGCACAGCTTCTAATGCATCAATACCAACAATCTCTTCGATTTCTTCAGCAACACGTTCAGGTTCTGCCGCATGCAGTAAATCAATCTTGTTCAGAATTGGCACTACCTCAAGATCCATCTCGATCGCGGTATAGCAGTTCGCTAGTGTCTGAGCTTCTACCCCTTGACCAGCGTCGACAACCAACAGCGCGCCTTCACAAGCGGCAAGGGAACGAGATACTTCATAGGAGAAATCTACGTGTCCTGGGGTATCGATAAAGTTGAGCTGATAGGTTTCCCCATCGTTCGCAGTGTAGTCAAGAGTAACACTCTGAGCTTTGATGGTAATACCGCGCTCGCGCTCAAGGTCCATAGAATCTAGAACTTGAGCTGCCATTTCACGGTCACTTAAGCCGCCACAAACTTGAATGAGACGGTCTGACAACGTGGACTTACCGTGGTCAATGTGGGCGATAATCGAAAAGTTACGAATGTGCTTCATAGATTTGATTTGGCTTAACTCTTAAAATGGGAAGTATAAAACGCCTGTTTCGTCACAGCGTTTCAATTTAGTTGGCAGATTCTACCCAATTTCTATACGGTTCGCACCTTATTTAGACAATGGACTGCCCGAGTATGCGGATCAAGACAACCTCTTGACTCGACGTTTGCTCGACGGGCTGAATGAATTTACGAGCAAGAAGAAAACCAATAAATGAAAACCCAGCCGCCAAAAGAATCACGACACCTTCGCCAGCCTCTAGTAAAGGCGCAAGCCAAAGTTGCCCCAAACCCGCGCCAATAAACAAAAAGAACAACGGAAGTAAGTACACCAAGGCCGCCGATTGAAGCAGACTTTTCTCTGGAAAGCCTATTTCGACCACGTCTCCTGATTGCACTTTTTCGTCCGTGAGCAAATTCCAAATGAGCGCTTTACTGCCCACGGCTTTACTTACGATTCCCGTGCCGCAGCTGCTTTTTGAAGCACATGAGCTGCAACTGGTTTGTTGCTCGCAGCTCAGCTGTATCTGAAGTTGGCGCCCCTGTTTTTCAACAGAGGTCACCGTAGCAAGTGCCGTCATCATGGCGTTGAATTCGCTTCAGGGGCAGGGGTGAGTATTGGTTTTACAGGGTTTAACTTCACCGACTGCGCGACTCTTTGCGCGGTCGCTGGCGGGATGTCCCCCACTACCGATATTTGCCTATCGCCACTCACAACACTGTGTACGGTTCGGCGACCTTGACGAATAAGATCACCTTTTAATGAGTGATTATCGCGTTCAGAAACATAAACCGAAAAACTAAACAACCCATCAGTAAACATTTGGCTTTCAACAATATTTTCTGTTGAAAACATACGATAACGATTAAGATCTTTCGGCTTAAATCCAGCGGGGACCCAACCGACTTGCCAGTAGGTTTCTTCGATATTGCCTTTTGGCAAAGAAAGCACAGCTAACGGCAGTTGCACTTTTTCTAGCGAACTCAACATTTCTGCGATACGGTCATTCACAGAATATGAAATCACTCGAAATTGCTCGAGAATTTCACCATCTCGATCCAATAAGTCCGCACGAAGAGGCAATTTACTCGCCTCATCCACCCACAATACATAAGAGTATCTCAGCCCGTCTTTAGGGACGATACGAAATACTTGCGTTGCCGCGCCCGCTTCTCGAGCTCGTCCCACTCGCACATAATCGTAGAACTCACTCAATTGGGTAATATTACCGTTAAGTAACGGCATTAATGGCGCCACCATTTTCCCTGATTCAATGGTAAAAGGATCAACGCCCGGTTCGATATAGCTCACCTCACTACCGCGGCGGATAACCTCTCGCACGGGCCCACTCAAGTACACCAAATGTGCAAATTGCTGAGTTTCAAAGGTGGCATGCCGATAGAGCAGCGGCTCAATGCTATTTTTCTTAATCAGGATGTAGGACAGTTCATAATTCAACTGCTGACTTGCGTCACTCATTTGATGCAACAAAGCCTCCGCAGAAGGTTCTTCTGCAAAGGCTTTAGCACCAAATAAACTGAACAGCAGTAAAGAACTGGTCAGAAATTTCTTCATTCAATTACCGATTCGGTTTCAACACTCAACGAGCTTTGATGATCACTATTTAATCTTAACTGTAGCTCATAATCTTGCAGCAATGCGTTTACTCGACGACGTTGTTCTTGAACATTAGCCGTATCGCCGTTGGTTTTAGCAACGGAATCTCGAGTTAAGCTGACAGGCTCAGCGCTACCTGCAAAAGGAATCGTCTGCAATACCGGGAGCTGTTCTGCTTCAGGCTGAGTCACATCTTGACCAGAATACTGCTGCACACCCAGTATCACCGCCATAGACACACAAGCGGCCACGGCCACTTGACCAAATTGGCTAAGCCATGCCTAGGCAGCTGACGCTTAGCTTGCGCTGGAGTGGGTTGCGATTCTATCGGCGTCGCAACACCAACCTGATCGGCGCTCACTGAAGCCGGAGCTTGCGAGTGCGTCGGCTCTGCTTCTAGCGCTATCGCGACACTTTCAGCAATATTCCAATCTAAACTTTTTGGCTCATCGCCTCGCATGACGTCACCAATTAAATGGTAATTTTGCCATGCTTCTTTGCTTTCCAAATCATTTTCAAACGCTTCAATAAGCGCCTCATCGATTTGGTCTCCATCCATGAATGCTGAAAGCTTTTGTTTGTCAGCCATTATATTCACCATAAGTTGATACTGGTTTTAGCGTTGAAGAAGAGGCTTAATCTTCTTCTCTACTGCTTCACGAGCACGGAAGATACGCGAGCGTACCGTTCCCACTGGGCAATCCATTACTTCTGCGATTTCTTCATAACTCAACCCATCGAGTTCTCGTAGGGTCATCGCAGTCTTAAGGTCTTCTGGTAATGCTTCAATTGCAGCAAACACTGTCCGCTTCAATTCATTCGACAACGTTAAGTTCTCAGGGTTCGAAATTTCTTTCAACGCATTACCAGATTCATAAAATTCTGCATCTTCTGCATCCACATCTGTTGCGGGCGGTCTTCTGCTTTGCGCAACAATATGGTTTTTAGCTGTATTGACAGCGATGCGATACAACCACGTATAAAAGGCACTTTCACCTCGAAACGTTGGGATCGCTCTATACGCCTTAATAAATGCTTCTTGGGCAATATCTGCGACATCGCCAGAGTTGCTCACGTATCGTGATATGAGATTGCAAACCTTGTTTTGATAACGCAAAACCAACAGGTTAAATGCTTGTTTATCTCCACTTTGAACGCGCTCAATCAGCACCTGATCGGTTGGCTGCTCGTTCATTCGAGCGTTCACTCCTATTCGTTCTTACCCTTACCTTCTCAGATATGAGTATTAATAATGCACATTGTAGTCTTGACACCACCGCTAACATGAGCACTATTGTGACTCTATGAAAAAGAGAAAGTTCAAAACTTTCTGCGTTTTTTTGTGATGAATCATTCACAATGTAATTTGGCGTCGACTACAATGTTGTCAATTTACAAGAATGGATTACTTAGCTCATTAACACAATCGATTTTTCAGCGTGTTATCGCCAATGTAATCCTTGTTGAAAGTGCCCCTCGCCAGCTGTTTTACACAGCTCCCTATCGCGCACTTTTTATCTAAGTAGGGTATCGTTACGCTACTGTAGGTTAGGATTTTAATAGAATTATGAACACAAACCGAGAGCATCTTTGTGATGTTTTAGTCATAGGAAGTGGCGCTGCAGGTCTATCACTCGCACTAAGAGTCGCGGAGCGCGCTAAGGTTATCGTTTTAAGTAAAGGCCCTCGTAGTGAAGGGGCGACTTATTATGCCCAAGGTGGCATTGCAGCCGTTTTTGATGAATCCGATAGCATCGAATCACACGTCAATGACACCAATATTGCTGGTGCAGGGCTGTGCGAAGAAGACACCGTTCAGTTTATTGCAGAGAATGCCAAAGAGTGCGTTCAATGGTTGATCGACGGAGGGGTTCCTTTTGATCAAGTTGAGACGGACAAAGACGAACAACCTCGTTACCACCTCACTCGTGAAGGCGGACATAGCCACCGCCGAATTTTGCATGCAGCCGACGCGACAGGCATGGCCATGCAAACGACACTGCAAGATAACGTGCACAGTCACCCTAACATTGAGATCTTTGAGCGCTACAATGCGCTCGACCTCATCGTGGACGAAAGCAATGGCAATGCGGATAACAATGTCGTTGGGGCATATATCTGGAACCGCAATGAAGAACATGTAGAAACCGTACGTGCAAAATTTGTGGTACTGGCAACAGGTGGGGCGTCAAAGGTATATCAATACACATCCAACCCAGACGTATCATCAGGCGACGGTATCGCCATGGCTTGGCGCGCAGGGTGTCGAGTCGCTAACCTAGAGTTTAACCAATTCCACCCAACTTGCCTGTTCCACCCAGAAGCGCGTAATTTCTTGCTCACTGAAGCTCTTCGTGGTGAAGGCGCTTATCTAAAACGTCCAGATGGCACGCGCTTTATGCCTGACTTTGACGAACGAGAAGAGCTTGCCCCACGTGATGTGGTGGCTCGCGCTATCGACTTTGAAATGAAACGCCTTGGCGCAGACTGCATGTACTTAGACATCAGCCATAAACCTGAAGCGTTCATCATTAAGCACTTCCCTACTATTCATATGCGCTTGCAAGATTTGGGCATCGACATGACCAAAGAGCCTATCCCTATTGTTCCAGCGGCACATTACACGTGCGGTGGAGTGATGGTGAATCAAGCAGGTCGTACCGATATAGAGCAGCTCTATGCCATTGGTGAAGTCAGCTATACTGGCCTGCATGGCGCAAATAGAATGGCATCTAACTCCCTATTAGAATGTGTCGTCTATGCTTGGTCTGCCGCGAAAGATATCTTGACTAAACTTGACAGCGTGTCATTGCCTGGCGAGTTACCTCAATGGGATGAGAGCCAAGTGAGTTGCTCTGACGAAGAAGTCATCATCCAACACAACTGGCATGAGCTGCGGCTATTTATGTGGGATTACATGGGGATTGTTCGTACCGATAAACGCTTAGAGCGTGCGTTGCGTCGAATTCAATTACTGCAACAAGAAACGCATGACTACTACAGTAATTTTAAAGTTTCCAATAACCTACTTGAGTTGAGAAACCTATTGCAAGTAGCTGAATTAATGGTTCGCTGTGCAATGCAACGTAAAGAGAGTCGTGGTCTTCACTACACGCTAGATTATCCCGATATGCTGGAAGTCAGCAAACCGACGATTCTAACGCCAAGTGATCAATCAACAAGCTAGTACTGCCATAGCCCAAATTGGGCGACGAATACTTGATTAACTAGCGCTTTAAAAAAGCGTCCAAAGCAGTCCTTTCAATTACTAGAAATGGACTGCTTTTTTATTGCAACCAATAAATGACGATAAGCTGACTCGCTGCTACTGTCTCGCCACAAAATATACCGCTTACCACTTTGTTCACGAACCCCAATGCACCACTCACTGAAAACGAGAGTAAACGAGGGAGAACACAATGGCACGCCATTGTAGTGCCACTGCTTATCTTTCATCATAAGTACGCCGCTGATAGACGGGTAAATATAACGAGTCCTAACACAAAATCCGACAATATAAACCAAAGCGACCAGTGGTAACGATGTCAGTATCAGCGCAGCCATTAGCAGGACATGACAAATTAGGTTAGCAACGCAAGCATGAAAAGAAAAAGAGGCATGTAGGTAAGCGTGCTCAAGACTACGCTTACCTAATTCGTAAGGATGAGTGGTGATATTTTCTCGAATAACAGACTGAATTATCGAACTTTACTCAGATTATGCGCAACAATTTTGTCCACCATTGACGCATGACCTAAATTCTCACTGCGCCCATGCCCCATGATCCAGGTAAATAGATCAGGATCTTGACACTCTAACAAAGATACGAAGTCATTCTGCTCTTGCCCTGTCAAGGTATCAAAACACTCCTCAAAGAACGGCATAACAACAACATCAAGCTTTCTAGCATGCCTCGGCGGCAAGCCCATTTTATCCGTGCTTTTTGTTCAGTAGAGTACATTGCATTCTCCATCTACTACTTAATTTGAGCTGAGTGTAACAAGCCTGTTTCACACTAACCACTGCTGACATCACACAATCTCTACTTCTATCACAACAAATCGTGCAACAACATTCAGCTGACAAATCCAGCTCAGCGCATTAACATATTCATTATGATATCTAAAGAGACCTCTAATTATGGATTGGCAACCTAGCACTCAGTCATTCAACGATACTTCCTCTGCATCACTGCCTGATTTGGTTTTGGCGTTACTCCCATCTTGGGGAGCGATCGACATGGTCGGTGCAGATAAAAAAGCCTACTTGCAAGGGCAAGTAACATGCGATGTCGTCACCCTTGCCGAAGAAGAATCCACACTCGGTGCACACTGCGACGCCAAAGGAAAAGTGTGGAGTATTTTTCGTCTTTGTCATACTCACAGTGGCTATACCATGATTCAACCCCGTTCAGTTATTACAAAAGAGCAAGCTGAACTTAGCAAGTACGCGGTTTTCTCAAAGGTAGACATCACGATAAGCGACAATAGCATTGCGGGCATTATTGGCGCGCAAAGCCATGCCTTTGTGACGTCTCTCTTCCCAACAAAGGGGGACGTACGAACCACTGAGTCGGCAACCGCTATCAAAATCAGTGATGACCGCTGGATGATCGTGGCACCGAGTGCTTGGCTACAAGCGCACCTTAACGATGACGCCCTCACTTGGAGTGATGAATCACTTTGGACTCGACTTGATATTGAACAGGGGCTGCCAACCTTAACTCCTGAGTTGCAAAACCAACATATTCCACAAGCCTTTAATTTGCAGGCCATCGGTGGCATTAGCTTCAAAAAAGGGTGCTATACGGGACAAGAAACCGTCGCTCGAGCAAAGTATCGCGGCATCAATAAGCGCATGTTAATGACACTGTCTGGTGTCCTTTCAACCAAACTGACAGGAGCTGACAACGTTGTCGTTGAGCGCTCTGTTGGAGAAAACTGGAGAAAAGCAGGAGATACGCTTGCTTTCTATCAATTTTCCGATGGTACAACACTCGTTTCTGCAATCTTACCCAACAATTTGGATGCGGATACTGAGTTTCGAGTGACGTCTTCGCTTGAAGACCGCCTCACGCCGACAGCACTCCCTTACTCGGTTGATGACGAGTAATCATGCTCTCAACGCCCATTACCCGCTACCTACAGCAACGTGAAATCCCATTTCAACTGCTGATGCAAGGTAAAGCAGCTGCTTCGATTCAAGAAGCAGCTCATCTACGCGGTATCAAAGCCGAGATAATGGTCAAAGCTATCGTATTACGAGATATGGGGGGGCAATATGCCTTAGCCTGCTGCTCTGGTAATGAATCTATTGATCCGAAAAAAGTTCGTCATGTACTCACAACTCGCCGCATGACCTGCGCTTCTCGTCAAGAAATTGAGTCCATAACTGGCGCCACTATCGGAACGGTAACCCCACTATTACTGCGCACGTCTATACCTATTCTTTTTGATACGGGTTTAAAACAACATAATATGGTGACGATCAGCAGTGGCAACAGCAACGCTGGACTCTTGTTATCCTTAAACGATTTAGTGCAATGCTGTTCACCTCTATGGGCAGACATCTGCCGATAGAACCAATACCGTGTATGCCTTCCTCTCCTAACCGAGCTTCGCTCCTTTTATACATATAAGCGACGGTTATAAATGCAAACTACTGTAGCCCCTCACGAGCGTACTGCGATACAGATCAAATTCCCACCACAAACAAAGTGAAATATTACTCAATATATACGCATAAATAGTCATGAGGTTTTTTTAGAGTATGCTATGACCAGACATCAACGAGCAACTCCGCTACGTTGCTGTCCACACTAGAGTGATGCTCTGCGTAAGCAGTAACTCCCTTTGTGTAATGCATCTGTGACATTTGGCCCGCTGAGCGGGCTTTTTTTTACTCATACTGACGATTCCCCTCTTCTTGCTGTTGGTTTGTAACACTGTATGTCCGAGTGAAAACTTTTTAGCGTTTCTCTGGTCTATATAAATAACACTCATATTTAGTTGCTAAATACATCGACATAACGTTCCATAAAAAATGCATTTAGATTCATAACAATGTCACATTGGGAAGCTTAAATAGCCCTCGTTTTTCAACATGAATCACTCTCTAATTTTGACATGTTCCACTGTCTAAATGATTTTTTGCGCTACGTATCACGAGATACTTTGTCACTCGTAATGAAATTGATAAACGCAGCACAAAACGATGAATTTACTGAGCTAAATCCTCGTAAACACTGGTTAATCACACATTATATGAAGGGTTTTATCTATAATCCTTCGTGCTAGGTAAACGATAAGGAAGAGTAAATGAGACTGTTTAAGCGCTATACACCAAGTATGATTGCTAAACACATAAGTCGACTATTTAAGGGACGAATTTATATCCATGGATTGGGTGGCTTTGAGTTTGATAACGGTAAACTCATCATTCCTGCGCAAGCTGAAAAACGTCACTTCACCGCGGTAAAAGAAGTCAATCAAGAAGTTAAGAGGCTGAGATGCGCTTACGCTTGATTATCAAAAATGGCTTAATGCGAATACCATACTTCACATAACATTTTGTATACTGCACAGATAAAAAAGAGGGCAATTAAGCCCTCTTTTAAATGTACTTTCACACACCATCACTCATAACTAACCACTTTGCTTGACGGGCGACTTCGCCAATTCAGGCAAACGTCCTTTCATTCCTAACGCGCGGCTCATGATTTCTTGTTTTGCGCCAGGCAATTGCCCTACCAGCCTCATTCCTAAACTACGAACCATTTTCTTCGCGGGGTTATCGCCCTCAAATAAATCCTTAAACCCCTGCATCGCCGCAATCATTTTGGCAGCTTCCGTTTTTCGCCAACGCTCAAATTCTCTTAAATGACGCTTACGTCCAATATCTTTTCCTGCCTTCCAGAGCTTAATGAGTTCTTCAGACAAACTTGCTGCATCCAAAAGACCAAGATTAACGCCTTGACCTGCCAGAGGGTGAATCGTATGAGCAGCGTCTCCGATCAAAGCAACACGCTCTGTCACAAAGTCTCGTGCATAGCGCATTTTGAGAGGAAATACCCGACGCGCTGAGGTTAAGTGGCAAAGCCCTAATCGACCATCAAACTCTGCCGTAATCGCTTTGTTAAATTCTACCTCAGACATTTTTGCTAATTTTTCTGCTCTGATAGGATCCGTTGACCATACTACCGAGCATAGTTTTCTGTCATCCAGAGGTAAGAATGCAAGTGGACCTTGCGGGGTAAAGACTTGACGCGCGACACCATCGTGGTAATCATCCACTTTGATATTAGCAACTAACGCACTGTGACCATAATCCCAGTGTGTCAGCGGGATCCCTTGTTGCTCTCTAACCCAAGAGTTTGCGCCATCCGCTCCCACAACTAATTTACTCGTAAGCGCCACGCCATTGTCCAGAGTCATCCACACTTCGCTCTCTCCGACTGCCATAGACTGGCAGCGATTCGGCATAAAGAACGTCACGTTCGCTTGCTGCTCTACTTGTGATAATAGTGCGGTTTGAATGATGTGATTTTCGACAATGTGACCAAGATTAGGTTGAGAAAATTGGCTGGCTGAGAATTCGATACGAGCAAAACTGTCTTGCTCCCATACTTCCATAGCTTGATATGCGGCACAGCGATGCTTTTCAATCACATCCCAAGCGCCTAGATTTTTTAAGATCGTTTCACTGGCGCGGCTTAATGCAGAGACACGAATATCTGGCTCATCTGGTATAGACTTAGAAGGCACGCTTCCTTCGATCACCGCGATACGAAGATCCGTATCCTGCAGGGATCTGGCTAACGCCAAACCAACCATTCCACCACCAATAATAACTAAATCAAAACTTTGCATAATGTTGTACTACCTGTTCACCACGCCGAGCGCACGATTAAAAAGCGGAGATTTCAACAGCGGGAAAGTATCCAATACTCCCAACCCCATGTTTCGTCCCACTCGAAATGCGAATAAATCATTAGAGAAAATTTGTACAAGAGCCGATGTCATCGCAATCGTGGTTAATCGATCTTGCTCGCGTTGCGTTTGGAATCTAATAAGATTAGCGTAATCACCAACATCTTTCGTGTTGACCAACAGCGAATCCACCAAAGTCGCAATATCGCGAATACCCAGGTTAAAGCCTTGCCCAGCAATTGGATGCAACGTTTGCGCCGCATTGCCTACAGCGGCAAACCGATGGGAGGAAATACGTTCTCGATGACGAAGTAACAGCGGGTAACTGGCAATGCTGCCCACTTTGGTAAATTGCCCTAAACGCCAACCAAAAGCTTGCTGTAATTCACCTAAAAACTCAGCTTGAGACAAGTTCAAAATACGCTGAGCCTCCTCAGGGGTAAACACCAAACCAACGAACTCCGCCCTTGGCTCATTGGCAATAGTGCTAACGGTCCAGTCGCGGTAAAACGTTCGAACGCCCGACCTTGGTGAAGCTCACTGGTCACAACATTGGCGATAATCGCGGTTTGGTTAAAATCGAAGCTTTGCTGCGTTAAGCCAACTGACTGGCAACTCACTGACTCCGCGCCATCCGCAGCTACAATTAGCTTCGTTTCAAGTTGTACGCTCTCTCCGTCATTTGACGATAGAGTCACGGTTGCCGAATCCGTCCTACGCTCAATGTGTTTCACCGAGTAAGGGCAAAATAATTCAATATGATGCTGCTGTGATAAATGCTGACTAAATCGACGCCCGACTTCCGCCAACTCAACCACATACCCCATCGCTTCGAGCCCTTCTTTCTCGGCATAGAAGTCCGTCATTCCTGCATGACCTCGATCGGAAACATGAATGTGGGTAATCGGCGTGGCATGATCGTCGATGAGCGACCACAACTGAAAATGCTTGAGAATGGCGACCGTTCCATAGGAAAGCGCAATCGAGCGCGCATCAAAACCGGGGTGAGCTTGATGATCGGGCTGATAAGGTTCTATGACGGCTATTCTTAACGACTGATTGCTTCCTTGGTTTAACGCCATAGCTAAGGTTGCCCCCGCCATAGCGCCACCAGCAATCACAATATCATACAGTCTCGACACGAGGTGTTCTCTTTAAAGTATTAGCGATTGATACAGTATTAACGCTTAATTAGTGAATCGTTGGCGTATCAGCTGGCTTGGTCGGTTTAATACCAAACTCAGCATGTATCGTTAATACACATGCTTTCACATGTTCGATCACTTGCTCAAACAATTGCGCTTGCTCTTCTAGGTCGTCCTCTTCGTCAACACCCAGCTTGGCAATTTCTTCCAGATCACCAAGCGCTTCTTTACTCTGCTCTGACGCCTGCGCTAACTTAGTGCTGATTAAACCCAGCCCTGAAATAAAGTGGTTCACCCACTCACTCAAGCCATCTGCTTTCTCTACTAATGTCGCATCAACGGCATCATCAGGAATCAACAGCGACACTTCAAAGCTCTCGTTATCTGTTAACTCACTAATTGAGTGCGTCAATAAAGCTTTCGCCCTCGCAATAGCAGATTGTGGCCAGCCCATTCCGTCATTCGTATAATCAAATAATAGTGGCTGCCAGCTATCGTCGTTGAGTCCCAGACCTCCACTCAACATCCCAACTAATAGGCCATGCAGCTCTGCAGGGCTAACAGCAAGGCTAGCCTGCTGTAATTCCGTCGCAACGGTAATATAATTTGGTAGTGTGGTATCAGTCATAGTGGCTCTCATTCTATTCTTTTCTGACTTTCCAGCAGACGATGGTCTGAACGAATCGTTGACTGGAAGCGCTTTGGTATTGGTTGGTCATGCTATCACTTCCCACCGCAAGCGAAAACGGCATTTGCCTCGTTTCTGGATAGCTTTTGTGCGAATTGTCGATTTCGTGTGTGATTAAACACGCATTTGGCATTGAGTCACTAGAAAAGCTTGAATCTTAATGGCCGTTTACCTATAGTTTCCTCCTCAGATTACCTTTGTTGGTGATAACAAAAAGAGTTCTTGTCATTATGGAAAATCAAGCAGTCGAAGTGGAAATATTAGGTAAATTGACTCGGGTAAATTGCCCTGCAGGTCAAGAAGAAACCTTGATCCAAGCGGCAAAAGATCTTGATGACCGATTGCAAGAAATGACTCAGCGGACAAAAGTAACGAATGAGCTAAAATTGCTCACGATCGCCGCTTTGAATATGTCTTACGAGCTGAATACAAAAAGTGATGAGGTGCAACAAAATACCTCTCAACTTACCGAGCGAATGGAACAGCTCGCCGCATCACTTGATGATGCTATTAATAATGTAAGGCAAGGACAGCGAAACTAATTTACCCTGGAGTGTGCGTCAGAGGATTTAAGTCCCTGAGCCGATAAGCAATCCTTAAGGGTTAGTATTTGGGCACTATTGAGCAAGCTCGGCTCGTACCGAGAAGCCTACGGTTACCTTTGCTGATCCGCCTTGAACCAGCAGGTTCAAGGGCCACAATCTTCAACGGCACTTTGGGGTATTCCTTATGTCTGTCAATACTAGACAACGTATTCGCACTGACATCCGACATCTTCGTCGGGCAATAACAGCAAGTCAGCAAACTGACTACGCTTTTCAACTCGCCGAACAATGCCAGCCTTTACCAGAACTCACACGAGCTAAGCACGTTGCACTCTATTTAGCCACCGATGGTGAGCTTGATACTCAACCTCTCATTGACGAGCTATGGCAGCGAGGCATTAACACCTACCTGCCCGTGATTCACCCTTTCTCCAAAGGTCAGTTACTTTTCTTACGTTACCACGCCAATACGCTTCTAGTAGCTAACCAATATCGTATCCTAGAACCTGAACTTGATCAGCGTATGATATGCCCAGTTCGTCAACTCGATATTATTTTTACGCCACTTGTCGCTTTTGACGAACAAGGGCAAAGACTGGGAATGGGCGGTGGTTATTACGATCGAACACTCGCACCATGGCAATTTTCTAGCAAGGGTCCTCAGGCTATTGGGCTTGCACACAATTGCCAGCAGGTATCGACTCTACCAAATGAATCTTGGGATATTCCACTCTCAACCATTGTCACCCCAAAACAAGTTTGGCGTTGGTAGCCAACGGCGACGCTATAAGCTCGGCCTACACCTCACAAACAATGCATGGGCAACCGATTGCTAAATGTCATTCTTTTTGACCTTATTCTCGCTTTTTAACGCCAATTGCTATCATTTTAATATATAATTCGCCCGCATTTTCACCCTAACTTTCTAACTGGGATTTCAACCATGACTCAAGACGAGATGAAAAAAGCAGCTGGCTGGGCCGCTCTCAAGTACGTAGAAGAAGGCAGTATTGTTGGTGTAGGTGCCGAACTCTACCGTTAATCACTTTATTGATGCGTTAGGCTCAATCAAAGATGACATCAAAGGCGCAGTCTCTAGTTCTATCGCATCAACAGAAAAACTTGAAGCATTAGGCATTGAAGTTTTTGAATGCAATGATGTGTCTATGCTTGATGTTTATGTCGACGGTGCGGATGAAATAAACCCATCTCGAGACATGATCAAAGGCGGTGGCGCGGCACTGACTCGTGAAAAAATTGTTGCTGCAATCTCGAAAAAGTTCATTTGTATTGTTGATGGCACTAAAGCCGTTGATGTACTGGGCGAATTCCCACTTCCAGTTGAAGTGATTCCGATGGCTCGCTCATACGTGGCGCGAGAACTCGTTAAGCTTGGTGGTGACCCTGCATACCGCGAAGGCGTCGTCACAGATAATGGTAACGTGATTCTTGATGTATACGGCATGAAAATCACCGATCCAAAAACAATGGAAGATAAAATTAACGCGCTTGCTGGCGTAGTGACAGTGGGCCTATTTGCTCACCGTGGCGCGGATGTTGTGATTACTGGTACGCCAGAAGGCGCAAAAATCGAAGACTAGTTCTTTTTACGTCATTTGATTACAAACGGCACGCCTTAGTGCCGTTTTCTCTCCTTAACTATAAGAAAATTATTCCTTATTCCGTAATTTTCTTACCCAAGTCGAAAATTTTTTGTTACTTTATTGCTTAGAAGACGCACAAGGAAAACGTTTGCCTCAGCAGTAAGAAGCTCCTCCTTGAAATTCTCGCTGTCAACTGTGCGCCGCGATTGCCCCATTTCCATTTTAAGGACGAGTTAAATGGCCAAAGTTTCTCTAAATAAAGATAAAATTAAAATCCTCCTGCTAGAAGGATTACACCCATCTTCAGTCGAAGTATTACAAGCGGCTGGATACACCAACATCACTTATCACAAAGGTTCACTGCCTGAAGAAGAGCTGATCGAAGCGGTGAAAGACGCGCACTTCATCGGCATTCGTTCACGTACAAACCTATCTGAAGACGTCATCAACGCCGCAGAAAAGCTCGTGGCAATTGGCTGTTTCTGTATTGGTACCAACCAAGTGGATCTAACCGCAGCCGCTAAACGTGGCGTACCCGTCTTTAACGCACCATTCTCAAATACACGCAGTGTAGCAGAGCTGGTACTGGGTCAAATCCTTTTGCTTCTTCGCGGCATTCCTGAAAAAAATGCACTCGCTCACCGAGGTATTTGGAAGAAAAGTGCCGATAGCTCGAACGAAGCACGTGGTAAACGTCTTGGTATCATTGGGTACGGTCACATCGGGACTCAACTTGGTATTATCGCTGAAAACTTGGGCATGCGTGTCTATTTTTATGATATCGAAAACAAGCTGTCGCTAGGTAACGCTACGCAGGTCCACAATATGACGGACCTATTGAATAAGTGCGATGTGATTTCATTACATGTCCCTGAGACGCCAGAAACGAAAAACATGATGGGCGAAGCTGAATTTGCACGCATGAAGCCGGGCTCTATTTTTATCAACGCAGCTCGTGGCACCGTTGTCGATATCCCAGCACTTTGCTCGACGCTCGAAGCAGGTCACCTGTCCGGTGCGGCTATCGATGTGTTCCCAGAAGAGCCAAAGACCAATGCTGACCCATTCGAGTCACCATTGATGAAGTTTGACAACGTGATTCTAACGCCTCACGTAGGGGCTCGACACAAGAAGCTCAAGAAAATATTGGTGTGGAAGTGGCTGGAAAACTGGCTAAGTACTCTGACAATGGCTCAACACTGTCTAGCGTTAACTTCCCTGAAGTATCACTGCCAGAACACCGTGAATGTTCTCGACTGCTGCATATTCACCAAAACCGCCCTGGTATTCTGACGCAAATCAATACCATCTTTGCGAAGGAAGGCATTAACATTGCTGGTCAATATCTGCAAACAGCCTCAGATATTGGTTATGTGGTTATTGATGTGGAAACTGCACGCTCAGAAGAAGCATTAGAGCAACTGAAGCTCATTGAAGGTACGCTGCGCGCGCGAATTTTACATTAATTCTCTGCTGTAGGTATGACCTTCAACGTATCGCTTTCAAATAAAAATGCCCTTGCAAAGCAAGGGCATTTTTTAGTTCGATAACTTGTACACCACATCCACTCTATCACGGATAGTAATCACCGAATCTTGATAGCTGTTAGATTCAGGTTGACTGTCCATCATCATACTTCTCATCACGACAGGCTGATTTTGCGGCTGTTTATAGGTAATTTGCCACACTTTCCCAAGCTTTTGCTCAAACCCTTGCGCTAATGACTGGGCTTTTTTCTGTGCATCTTGGATAGCCGCAGTCCGTGCTTTCGCTTGATACTGACTTTCGTCTTTCACTTTTAAACGAATATTGTCAACTTGGTTAATCCCAGATGCCAAGGCCGAATCTAAATAATCATTAAGCCTTTCTATATCCATGACCTGAACGGTCACCGTTCTCGATGCTCGATATCCAACTAACTCAGGCTGACCTTTATCAGGGTATTGATATTGGGGGGTAAGATACAAATTTGAGCTTTTAATATCCTCTTTGCTTACACCCGCACTCGCCAGTTTCGCCAAAAAGGTATCGACAACTGAATCTACACCTTCTTTCGCTTGATCGGCATTGAGTTGTGACTGAACCACTCTAACGGAAAACTCCGCCATATCAGGCGTTGCTTCTATTTGCCCATACCCTGTTGTCACAATATGGGGAAAGTCTACCTGGCTTGCAACACTTGGCAGCGCAATAAAACTGGCGGCTAGAGCACAAAGCGTCAATGTTGATTTCATTATCTGTTTCCTCATCTAAGCAAAGATCGATTACTCAATGTTAGGCAAAATAATAACGTATGAGTTCCATCAAATGATAACCCTGACAAAACAATGACGTTATCGATAAACGTGTGGTTTGCTGACGATTTAAAAACACAGCGCCCGCTCCCCCTTACTGTGGCAAATACGCATGGGCGTAATGAGTAATGGCATCCGATAATTCACCAAGCACACCGCTTTCCAGCTGCCAATGATGCCAGTAGATACGATGTGACAGCTCAATATTAGGTGTCAGTTCAACTAGAGCCCCGCTGGCTAACTCATCCTCTATTTGCAGTCTCGGAATCAAACAGTAAGCCACATGCGGCGACCGCGAGCTTAACAAAGGCTTCTGAACTCCGCACTGTATGCTTAAGAATACTGCCAGGCATAATACTAAAGTGTTTATTAACAAAGTGTTGGTGCATTTTATCATGCTGATCAAAGGCCACAGCAGGCGCTTTTATCAACGCCTCGCGATTAACACCGTGATTAAAGTAACGCTTAATAAAACTTGGACTGGCCACACAAAGGTAGTCGACTCGGCCTAAATAATCCGCCACGCAACCCGGAATCGATTGTGGCTCTAAACTGATGGCTCCAACCACTTCGCCATTTTTAAGCTTTTCAATGGTCCGTCCCTCGTCATCCACAATAAGATCCAGCTCGATACGTTTAGACTCAACTAAAGGAAATAGACTGGGCAATAACCACGTCGCCAAACTATCGGCATTGGTCGCCAATGAGACGGACAGGGGTTTATCACTAAACTCAGACGTCAGCTCAGGTACCAATTCCTGTTCCAATAAGCACACACGGCGATAGAGCCCAAGCAGCTTTTTTCCTACGGCGGTTGGTCGTGGTGGCTGCTCTCGCACCAATATCGGTTGAGCGAGCCATTTTTCGAGTTGCTTAACTCGCTGAGAAACGGCAGACTGAGAAATATAAAGATGCTCCGCCGCCTTTTCAAAACTCCTTTGCTCAACAATCGCATCCAATGCTTCTATCCATTTGTAGTCAAGACCGCGCATCACCCTCTCCCATTAGACTTCCTTATAAAGCATAAATATTATTAATTTAACTAATGATAGTAAAAACCGTATTCTCACGCTCTCTTTAATTATTCAACTAGGAAATAAAAGTGAATTTTTGGGTACTTCTTCAAGGTTTTGGGCTAGGGGCGACAATGATTATTCCAATAGGCGCTCAGAATGCCTATGTATTGAATCAAGGGATTAAGCGCAATCACCACCTGACAACCGCAACAGTATGTAGCCTATTAGATGCGACTTTTATTTCTCTGGGCGTTTTTGGTGGCGGGGCCATTTTATCTCAAAATGAAATGCTACTTACCATGGTGACCCTAGGGGGGATCCTATTCTTAATGGGTTACGGCATGCTGTCATTACGTAGTGCTTTTAAACAACCCGCAAGCAGTGAGTCTAACGGAGAAGTATTGGCCAGAGGCAAGAGAACCGTTATTTTCGGTGCGCTTGCCGTTACGGTATTAAATCCCCACCTCTATCTTGATACCGTGGTCATTTTAGGCTCAATCGGTGGCCAATTTGAAGGAAGTGACAGAATGGCATTTGCTATTGGTACCGTTTTGGCCTCATTCGTTTGGTTTTATTCGCTGTCTATAGGCGCGGCGAAACTTGGCCCGACACTATCAAAACCGAAAGTAAAAAAGGGCATTGACCTAACTGTTGCGGCAATGATGTTTACTATTGCCGCAATGCTGACAAAAGGGCTTATAGCGTAACTGATGACAAATCGAACCCAAGAAATATATCAAACAAATAGGAAGCTCCTTCATCACCTATCGATCTCGTATCAACAATGGCAACATGAACCTATTTTAGACTTTGCTACCGATGAGCGGATCGCTCAGCAACTTGGCTGGACAGGTACTCATAGCAAGAGTTTGTTCTTAAAAAAGAAAGGCGGTGGCTTTGCGCTATTCTTGACTGACAAAGATAGTCGCTTAGACAAAACGCAGCTTAAGCAATTGCTAGGTAAGCGAACTTCAATCTGCAGCAATGACGAGATGATGGAGGAAATAGGTTGTCTTCCCGGCGCAGTATGCCCGTTTGGGTTACCTGAAGACATCACGCTTGTCGTCGATAGTCACTTGTTCACGCTCGAAGAGATTTTATATACACCTGGATTACCTGAGTGGACCTTTGCGATATCAGGTGCCGATCTGCATTTGCTGCTAACTACGATTCCTAACCACGTTATCGAAGCAAAAAAAGGTGAAGCTTGACGCTTCACCTTTTCACTGCAAACTCTAAAATCTTAGTCCGCTTTATTTAGATGTACGTCCATTTGAGGAAATGGAATTTCGATACCTTCTGCATCTAATGCTTCCTTGATCGCTTGTAGCGAATCAAAGTACACGTCCCAATACTGCTCAGTACGTACCCAAGGACGAACCACAAAATTCACTGATGAATCGGCTAGAGCAACAACACCAACAGTGATACCTGGCTCTTTAAGAATACGCTCGTCCGCTTCTAATGTTTTACGAATTACTTCTTGCGTTTTCTTCAAGTCAGCACCGTAAGATACGCCAATCACATGATCAATACGACGGGTTGCATGACGAGAGTAGTTAGTAATTGGTGAACCAATCACTGAAGCGTTAGGAACAACGACCATTTTGTTATCTGGTGTCGTTAAAATAGTTTGGAAGATTTGAATCGCATCCACAGAGCCAAGCTACGCCACCAATCTCAACATAGTCACCAGATTTAAACGGACGGAAAGCAACTATCAGTACACCTGCGGCAAAGTTAGACAGTGAACCTTGCAGTGCTAAACCAATAGCCAAACCTGCCGCACCAATTACCGCGACAACAGAGGCGGTTTGTACACCGACTCGGCTTAAGGCAGCAATCAATACAATAACGAACAAGGTATAGCGCACAATGCCATTCATGAACTCGACGACAGCTTTGTCCATCTTCTTCTTGTGCAAAACCTTAGAAACACTGTTTGCCACCGCTTTAACAAACAAGTTACCGATAAATAGAATCAAGAGCGCTGAAATGATGTTGACACCATATTGAACAAATAAGTCAGAGTTATTTGTTAGCCATTGTTCAGCTTTTGACAGACCATCCACCAGCGGGGTCTCGATATCCATAGACTCACCAGCCATACGTTTTACCTCATATTAAAATTTCAACATTCCGCTCGACCCACTAGTTACCACTGCTTAGTTAGCCAAACCACTTCCGCTTCATACAACATTGAATACATGAATATTCAAGATACATTACTTAACAAAAGGTTACGCAATCAGGTGACTTTGTGCCAGTTTTTTTCACCGCTTTAACTTTATTTTCATAAGACACAAAAAAAGCCGCTCAAAAGAGCGGCTTTTTAAACGGTCTATCAGTTAAATCTTATAAGATTTAAACTTATAGTACGTCGATAGCGTTAAGGTCAGCGAACGCTTTCTCTAGACGAGTTACCATAGAAGCTTGACCTGCACGTAGCCATACGCGTGGATCGTAGAACTTCTTGTTTGGTGCAGCTTCGCCAGTTGGGTTGCCGATTTGACCTTGTAGGAAATCAAAGTTTTCAGCAGAGTAAGTACGGATACCGTCCCAAGTCGCCCACTGTGTATCAGTATCGATGTTCATTTTGATAACACCGTAGCCGATAGACTCTTGGATTTCTGCTTCAGAAGAACCAGAACCACCGTGGAATACGAAGTTTAGAGCGTTAGGTGCGATACCGAACTTCTCTGCACAGTATGCTTGAGAATCACGTAGGATAGTTGGAGTCAGTACCACGTTACCTGCTTGGTAAACACCGTGTACGTTACCGAAAGAAGCCGCGATAGTGAAACGTGGGCTGATAGCCGTTAGTTTCTCGTATGCGTACGCTACATCTTCTGGAGAAGTGTAAAGCTCAGATGCGTCCATGTGAGAGTTATCAACGCCGTCTTCTTCACCACCAGTACAACCTAGTTCGATTTCAAGAGTCATACCCATTTTCGCCATGCGAGCTAGGTATTGACCAGAGATTTCGATGTTCTCTTCTAGAGACTCTTCAGAAAGGTCAATCATGTGAGAAGAGAATAGTGGCTTACCAGTTTGAGCGAAGAACTCTTCACCCGCGTCTAGAAGGCCGTCGATCCATGGTAGTAGTTTCTTAGCAGCGTGGTCAGTATGAAGAATAACTGGAACACCGTAAGACTCAGCTACAGCGTGTACGTATTTCGCACCAGCAACTGCACCTAGGATTTGTGCGCCTTGACCTTCAAGCTTAACGCCTTTACCAGCAAAGAAGCCAGCGCCACCGTTAGAGAACTGAACAACAACTGGAGCTTTTACTTTAGCTGCTGCTTCAAGAACACCATTGATAGAGTCAGTGTTAACCACGTTTACTGCAGGAAGTGCAAATTTGTTCTCTTTTGCTACTTCAAATACTTTCTGTACGTCATCGCCAGAGATAACACCAGGTTTTACGAAGTCGAAGATCTTAGACATGGAATAAGTCCTATTTTCTGTCGTTTTAAATAAAAAAGGGCAATCGTTTGCTCACAATGGGCGGCATTGTATCAAAGTTAACCACGCATTGCAGCATAGATAAAAGCGAGCCATAAGCTCGCTTTATCAAAAAATAATTAAACTTTAGCGCGCTCTTCAAGCATCGCTACTGCTGGTAATACTTTTCCTTCAACAAACTCAAGGAACGCACCACCACCAGTTGAAATATAAGACACGTCAGCTTTAATGCCAAACTTGTCGATAGCCGCTAGCGTATCGCCACCGCCAGCTACAGAGAAACCTGCAGATTCTGCAATTGCTTTAGAAATACCCGCTGTACCTGCTTCAAAGTTCTTGAATTCAAATACGCCTACTGGGCCATTCCAAAGAATAGTTTTAGCGTTACCGATGATTTCTGCAAGCGCCGCCGTTGAATCTGGACCAAGGTCGAAGATCATGTCGTCGTCTTGAACGTCAGCCACGTTTTTGATTTCAGCTTCTGCGTTTTCATCAAATGCTTTTGCACACGCAACATCAGTGGCAACAGGAATTGCACACTCTTTCATTAGCTTCTGCGCGGTTTCAACTAGGTCTGCTTCATAAAGAGACTTACCTACGTTGTGGCCGTCAGCTGCGATAAACGTATTTGCAATACCACCACCAACAACCAGTTGGTCAGCGATTTTAGAAAGAGACTCAAGAACAGTAAGCTTAGTCGATACTTTAGAGCCACCAACAATAGCAACAAGAGGACGAGCTGGGTTGTCCATTGCTTTGCCTAGAGCTTCAAGCTCAGCAGCAAGAAGAGGACCAGCACACGCGATTGGCGCGTTCATGCCAACACCGTGTGTAGACGCTTGAGCACGGTGAGCCGTACCAAATGCATCCATTACGAAGATGTCACAAAGTGCAGCATACTGCTTAGACAATGCTTCTTCGTTTTTCTTCTCGCCTTTGTTGAAGCGAACGTTTTCAAGAACGACTAGCTCACCTGCGTTTAGCTCTAAGCCATTCAGGTAATCTTTTGCTAGTTTAACGTCGCAATCAAGTGCGTCGTTTAGGTAGTTAACAACAGGTTGTAGAGAGAACTCTTCAGCGTATTCGCCTTCAGTAGGACGACCTAGGTGAGAAGTCACCATAACTTTAGCACCTGCTTCTAGGCAAAGCTTGATGGTTGGTAGCGATGCTAGGATACGAGCATCTGAAGTTACTTTGCCTTCTTTTACAGGAACGTTTAGGTCAGCACGGATAAATACGCGTTTACCTGCTAGATCCAGGTCAGTCATCTTGATTACAGACATGTTTAGTCCTCTCAACTAAAAATAAATAAAGTTTTTGAAAACTCGGCATCATGCCAAGTTTATGAATTCATCAACTGCTTACTTATATTGAGCCCATCAATATTAATTTCAACCCTCAAAATTAATATTTCGCTCAAGTAGCATCTTAAACTATTGAGACGCTTGCATGGCTAAAGCCGTATCAAGCATCCGATTGGCGAAGCCCCACTCATTGTCACACCACACTAGCATTTTAACTAAGCGTCCATCGCTGACTCGCGTTTGCGTACCATCAACAATTGCGCTGTGTGGATCGTGATTAAAGTCGATTGAGACTAGCGGCGCTTCAGTATAGTCAACAATGCCGCCTAATGTACACCGAGATGCGTTAATAATGACTTGATTTACGTC
This sequence comes from Vibrio sp. GJ43-1, assembly GCF_055808835.1. Lineage (NCBI taxonomy): Bacteria > Pseudomonadati > Pseudomonadota > Gammaproteobacteria > Vibrionales > Vibrionaceae > Vibrio > Vibrio sp. GJ43-1. Next base: position 3,294,768 of record NZ_CM147884.1, read on the forward strand.
ATTAACTTTCACATTTGTATTTATAGTTACACTTAAATCCATAGCGGTGACATTAACTGTCGGCACTCGTACAGAAATTGCTTCAAATTTGTTAGAAAATTTCGGAAATATTCTCTCAATACCTTTATGAAGTTTGGTATCAACAGGAATGATGGATTGACTCGCCGCTCGGGTACGACGCAAGTCCGGGTGATAGGCATCGATCACTTGCTGATCATTCATGGAAGAATGGATAGTAGTAATGGTACCCGAGTCGATACCAAAGGCGTCATCAAGCACCTGTATAATAGGTACAATACAATTCGTCGTACATGAGCCGCTAGATACGATGGTGTGCTCCTTTTTAAGGGAGTCGTGATTCACACCGTAGATTATGGTGTTATCAATATCATGAGCACCAGGGTGTGAGAATAGTACCTTTTTCGCACCCGCTGCAATATGCTCTAGACCATCGGCTCGACTACCAAAAACACCCGTACAATCTAAAACAATATCGACGTCTAAATTACGCCACGGCAATAGATTGATGTCCGCGAGGTGAAGAATTCGGATACTGTCAAACTCGCCATTCGAATGATTGACATACAAATACTCCTGATCATGAGAGATTTTCTTGGCGAATCGACCATGACTGGTGTCATATTGAAGCAAGTGAGCCATTGCCTCTGGTTGAGCAAGCTCATTCACTGCGACGATTTTTATTTTATCATTCTTGCCGCTTTCATAGATTGCTCGAAGGACATTTCGTCCAATGCGACCAAAGCCGTTAATTGCTACCTTTAGCATCGCATTACATCCTTAAATTCACGTTATAGAGGGTGTGCATATTAACCGATCGACATCGTTTACGCGACATCGTTTACGCAACTTGGTTTCACAACATTAGCTTCATGACATAGCTCTCGCATTCACGCTTTTTGCAATAATCACGGGAAAAAACATAAATCGTTGCGAAGCACTCCAAGAAATACCCCTCAGCCAACCAAGTGAGAGCTGTTACTATCGACGTGACGCATAAGCTTCGTGCCATTTGAACGACCTCGTTTTCACTGCACGGGAGGTGTGCTCATGTTTACAGGCAAACATCATTGCCAGTCATGCAATAAAGAAACTATTCATAAAGAGGTCTTGATAAGAAAACCCAGCAGCTATGACCAACAGCCCACTTTCCTAGGACGGTTTAAGCTATTGCTGCATAGCTTTATTAACGGCGGGCATTACTACGATATGGATCGCTATATAGCGTGCCAAACTTGTGGACAACGTAAGTTGGATAACAAGGGTAGTGAGTTTGAATAGACATAAAAAAACCGAGCCTTGGCTCGGTTTTTCATTTCAAGAAAACAAGAGGCTTACGCTAAAAGCTCTTTTGCAGTATTCACAACGTTTTCCGTTGTAAAGCCAAACATCTTGAATAGCTCACCCGCTGGCGCAGACTCACCAAATGTTGTCATCCCGATGATCTTGCCACCAAAGCCAACATACTTGTACCAGAAGTCAGCAATACCCGCTTCAACTGCAATACGAGCTGTCACGTCAGATGGCAATACAGATTCACGGTACTGCGCATCTTGCTTATCAAATGCATCGGTTGCTGGCATTGAAACCACACGTACCGCTTTACCTTCTGCAGTCAATTGCGCAGCCGCTTCAACAGCTAGCTCAACCTCAGAACCTGTTGCAATAAGAATTAACTCAGGCTTACCTGCACAATCTTTCAGGATGTAACCACCCTTGGCGATGTTTGCTACTTGCTCTGCGTCACGATCTTGCTGCGCAAGGTTCTGACGAGAGAAGATCAGAGATGTAGGGCCATCTTTACGCTCAATCGCCAGTTTCCAAGCCACTGCAGATTCAACTTGGTCACATGGGCGCCATGTGCTCATGTTTGGAGTTAAACGTAGCGATGCGATTTGCTCAACTGGTTGGTGAGTCGGACCATCTTCGCCAAGACCGATAGAGTCATGCGTGTATACTTGGATGTTTTGAACTTTCATCAAAGCAGCCATGCGCATTGCGTTGCGAGCGTATTCCATAAACATTAGGAATGTCGCGCCGTACGGTACGAAACCGCCGTGCAGAGCGATACCGTTCATGATAGCCGTCATGCCGAATTCACGAACACCGTAGTGGATGTAGTTACCTGAGAAGTCTTCTGCCGTTAGCGACTTAGAACCAGACCACATGGTTAGGTTAGAAGGCGCAAGGTCAGCCGAGCCGCCCATGAACTCAGGAAGCATTTGACCAAATGCTTCTAGTGCATTTTGAGACGCTTTACGCGATGCGATGTTTGCTGGGTTAGCTTGAAGATCAGCAATGATTGCTGATGCTTTTTCTTCCCACTCCGCTGGCAACTCACCGTTTGTACGACGAGTAAACTCAGCCGCAAGTTCTGGGTAAGCCGCTGCGTAAGCGTCAAACTTAGCATTCCACGCTGCTTCTTTAGCTGCGCCCGCTTCTTGTGCATTCCATTGCGCTGCGATATCAGCTGGAATTTCAAAAGGACCGTGCTCCCAACCCAGCGCGGCTTTAGTTGCTGCAATTTCATCGGCACCTAGTGGTGCACCGTGGCAGTCGTGCGTACCAGCTTTGTTTGGAGAACCAAAACCGATAACGGTTTTAGTACAGATTAACGTAGGACGAGGATCGGCCTTCGCCGCTTCAATCGCTGCATTAATGGCATCAGAGTCGTGGCCATCAACGGCAGGGATAACATGCCAACCGTAAGCTTCAAAACGCTTAGGCGTATCGTCAGAGAACCAACCTTCTACTTCGCCATCAATCGAGATGCCGTTGTCATCCCAGAAAGCAATCAGCTTACCAAGACCTAGCGTACCCGCTAGTGAGCATGCTTCGTGTGAGATACCTTCCATCAGACAGCCATCACCCATGAAGGCATAAGTAAAGTGGTCTACGATATCGTGACCTTCTTTGTTGAACTGCGCCGCCAACGATTTTTCTGCCATCGCCATACCAACCGCGTTGGTGATGCCTTGACCTAGCGGGCCCGTTGTCGTCTCTACACCCGGTGCGTAACCATACTCTGGGTGACCAGGGGTTTTAGAGTGTAACTGACGGAAGTTTTTCAGATCATCGATTGATAACTCGTAACCGCTTAAGTGAAGCAGAGAATAAATCAACATAGAACCGTGGCCGTTTGACAAAATAAAACGATCACGATCAGCCCATTCAGGGTTTTGAGGGTTGTGATTTAGGTGAGAGCGCCAAAGTACTTCGGCGATATCAGCCATACCCATAGGGGCGCCTGGGTGACCAGAGTTGGCTTGTTGAACACCATCCATGCTAAGGGCACGGATTGCATTAGCTAATTCTTTACGAGACGACATGTCTGCTCCTGAGTGCATTAAGCGAATTTCAAGTTGATTCCTTGCTGAATAAAGTCAGCGGCAAGCATTGTCGCAAAGCCCCCAACCTCTGCAAACGTTTTACCGCCATTTTGAGCATTTTTACTGGGTTTTTTTACCCCGTTCCACTGTGATACCTCCAAAATGCGCAAACGTTTGGCTATAACATAAAAGTAAAAATCGCTTGATTCTCAAACATCGATGACTAGAATAGACGTCTAGATGTAGATACACCTACAAAATATCATTGTATTTTTTATAGGCGAGCACAATATTGCTGGCCTTATTTAACTGTAATTGGAGCTCTCATGGCTAAGCACCTGTTCACTTCTGAATCTGTTTCAGAAGGACATCCTGATAAAATTGCTGACCAAATTTCTGATGCTGTACTTGACGCAATTCTAGAACAAGACCCGAAAGCGCGTGTTGCTTGTGAAACGTATGTAAAAACAGGCATGGTAATGGTTGGTGGTGAAGTCACGACCTCAGCGTGGGTAGACATCGAAGAAATCACTCGTGAAACGGTTCGCGAAATTGGCTACGTTCACTCTGATATGGGCTTTGATGCCGACTCTTGTGCAGTACTAAACACCATTGGTAAGCAATCTCCAGACATCAACCAAGGTGTTGATAAAGCCGATCCAAAAGAGCAAGGCGCGGGTGACCAAGGTATCATGTTTGGTTACGCGACTAACGAAACGCCAATCCTAATGCCAGCTCCGATTACTTACTCTCATTTACTTGTGAAAAAACAAGCTGAAGTTCGTAAGAGCGGCAAACTTGATTTCCTTCGTCCAGATGCGAAATCTCAAGTTACCTTCCAATACGACCAAGGTAAGATCGTTGGTATCGATGCGGTTGTACTTTCAACTCAGCACTGCGATTCCGTCACAACACCAGATCTTCGTGAAGCCGTAATGGAAGAGATCATCAAGCCAGTACTTCCGGCTGAGTGGATCAACAAAGACACTAACTTCTTCATCAACCCAACGGGTCGTTTCGTTATCGGCGGTCCTATGGGCGATTGTGGTCTAACGGGTCGTAAGATCATCGTTGATACCTACGGCGGCGCAGCTCGCCACGGTGGCGGTGCGTTCTCTGGTAAAGATCCATCAAAAGTTGACCGTAGTGCAGCATACGCGGCACGTTATGTAGCGAAAAACATCGTTGCTGCTGGCATGGCAGATCGTTGTGAAATTCAATTGTCGTACGCTATCGGTGTTGCTGATCCTACGTCGATCATGGTTGAAACATTTGGTACCGAGAAAGTCGCACACGACATCATCATTGAAGCAGTTCGTCAAAACTTCGACCTGCGTCCGTACGGCCTACAAGAAATGTTGAACCTGCTTCAACCTATCTACAAGCAGACGGCGGCTTATGGTCACTTTGGTCGTGAAGAATTCCCATGGGAAGCGACTGATAAAGCGGCAATCCTACGTGACTTTGCTGGTATTAAATAACGCTCTCTATCACGCATAGCGATAATTCAAACAAAAAGCCCTCAAAAAATATTTGAGGGCTTTTTTTACTATTAGTAATCATTTCAATCACTTTGTTATAAAAGTGTTATAAAGCTGCGTTATGGCCCATCTTTTCTACCCTACAAAAATTGTGTTTTTTCCCGACTAGGTCAATAGTTAACGTTAAGAGTATCGATGCAGAATGAGAATTACGCTAACTCATCAACACGCATCCTTAACTCCATTTTGGGAACACGCTGCGCCAATACCGTGATCACATGATCATACGGCTCGTTCATGTCCCTTAAATCAGAGACGAAGGCCAGATTGTCAAATCAGGGAGGACATATGCCTCGAACCGCTCAGACAGAAGACTTCCAAAAAAAACACGAAGTCAAAGATCAGGATTACGCTAAAACCATACCTTGTAACCAAGTCAGCATTTCTGCACCCTTTCACTGGCTCGCACTGGGCCTGCATGACCTAATCAGAATGCTGCGGTTATCAGCGCATTTTATGGGCTGTGTTTTACCGCAGCAGCCGTCGCGATTGTTCAGCTAGTACAGTGGCAAGGTACCCATTTAGTCATCATGCCAAGCCTTGTGGTGTATATGCTCATTGGCCCTTTCCTTGCATTAGGGCTTTATGACGCCGCTTGGGAAAGAGAGAAAGGTCATAAGGCCAGCTTATTTCATTCCATGAAAGCCATTGGTCGCAACTCCACCTCACAGTGGGCGTTCGCCGTGTTGCTCGCGGTTGCCATGATATTTTGGATGAGAATAGCCGCGCTGTTACATGCGCTTTACCCATCCGTCCAAGGCGCGCCACTGACAGAATTCGCTCCATTTCTCATTACTGGCTCTGTGATTGGCTTTGTCATCGCTAGCATCATATTTAGCTTATCGGCTTTCTCTATCCCTCTCATGATGGAACGTCGAGTTGATGTAATGACGGCGGTTTTCACCAGTTTTAATGCGGTCAAATCGAATATCCCAGCCATGATTGTCTGGGCATTCATTATTTGCGGTGGAATACTGATTGGCTTTGCCACCTTTGGGTTAGGTATGATTATCACCATGCCGATATTAGGATATGGTACTTGGCACGCCTATCATGAAGTCATTAAGAAAAGACACCATACGTAGTCTTGCTTTACTAGCCCGCTAACCTACAATAACGCCCTTCCATAGGGCGTTATTAGGTTTAACCATGGCTTCATTGACGACTGACTTACACTATCGAGCGTCAAAGCGCTTGGCCGAGTGCATATCAATTGCCGAGCAACACTTCCAACAAACTTTGCCAATACCGACACTCAGCTTCAAATTAAGAGGTAAGGCGGCGGGTAAAGCTTATCTACAAACATGGGAAATTAGGCTGAACCCAGTTCTCTTTACAGAAAACTGCGATACCTTTATTGATGAGGTTATCCCGCATGAGGTCGCCCACCTGCTTGCCTTTAAGTTCTATGGTCGAGTCCCTGCTCACGGTGCTCATTGGCAGTCCATAATGCACCACGTATTTAATGTCTCACCGAAAACCACTCACGCCATGGATATCACATCGGTACAAGGCAAAACATTTGAATATCAATGCCAATGCTCGACCTACCCGTTAACGATTCGCCGACACAACAAAGTACAACGGCAGCAAGCACGCTACTTATGTCAAAAATGCCGCGCTGCTCTTCAATTTTCGGGTAAGCAGCTTAGCTAGTATCCACGATGTCATTAATGTCAAATAAGGTAGTAGTCATAGACTAAAGTGCGATCTAAACTAGGTTATCTAGCACTTTTATCAGACTTATAAATGACCATTCGCGTAACTTCGGCCCTTGTAGTAGGCCTACTTTTTCTGCCCTTAACCGTACAATCAGCACCACCGAGCAGCTTTAGCTCAGCCAAAAGGCAGGCGGTTAAAATCTACGCCGATCACCCTATTAGCTTTTACTGCGGTTGTGATATTCAGTGGCAAGGAAAAAAAGGCACGCCCGATCTCGACTCTTGCGGCTATCAAGTTCGCAAACAACAAAAACGGGCAAGCCGAATTGAATGGGAGCACGTTGTTCCTGCATGGCAATTTGGCCACCAGCGTCAATGCTGGCAGGAAGGAGGACGAAAAAACTGCACTAAAAATGACAAAACGTTCCGATTAATGGAAGCGGATCTTCATAACCTGACACCTGCTATTGGCGAAGTGAATGGCGATCGCTCCAATTACAATTTTAGTCAGTGGAATGGCGTTGATGGTGTGAGCTACGGTCGATGCGAAATGCAGGTCAATTTCAAGCAACGTAAAGTGATGCCACCCGATAGAGCAAAAGGCTCGATTGCTCGAACCTATCTTTATATGAGCCAAGAGTATGGCTTCACACTGTCAAAGCAACAAAAACAGCTTATGAATGCGTGGAATCGTTCTTATCCCGCAGATGCATGGGAGTGTGAGCGCGACAAACGTATTGCTTCACGACAAGGTAACAATAACCCTTTTGTGGTCGCAGCTTGTCGTGATCGCTCGTAGGGCTAGAACATTGACTATTTTAGCCAGCAAGCCCTTGTAATTTCTGGGGCTTGCATCCATGTTATACCTCAATACCTTTTTTGTTCGTTGGAAGTTACTATGCGCGTACCTCGTATTTATCACCCTGAAACCATTGTCAGCTTGGGTAGACTCGCACTGAGCGAGGATGCATCCAATCACATTGGCCGTGTATTACGAATGAAAGAAGGCCAAGACGTATTACTCTTTGATGGCAGTGGACATGAATTTCCAGCCACTATAGATGAAGTCACAAAAAAATCAGTCACTGTCGCCTTAACCGAGAAAGTCGCTCACAGTATTGAGTCTCCGCTCGATCTGCATTTAGGGCAAGTAGTCTCTCGCGGTGACAAGATGGAATTTACCATCCAAAAATCGGTTGAATTAGGCGTCAATACCATCACCCCGCTTATTTCAGAGCGTTGCGGTGTAAAACTGGACCCTAAACGCTTTGAAAAAAAGATGCAGCAATGGCAAAAGATCGCCATTAGTGCCTGTGAACAGTGCGGCCGCAATACCGTGCCGACAATACGCCCAATCATGTCATTGGAACAATGGTGTGCAGAACCCTCTGACGCGCTAAAGCTCAATTTGCACCCTAGAGCAAAATACTCGATTAACACACTGCCTGAGCCAATTAGCAAGGTCAGACTGTTGATTGGCCCTGAAGGCGGCTTGTCTCCTCAAGAGATCGAGATGACGGAACAATACCAATTTGAAGAAACCCTGCTTGGCCCCCGCGTACTGAGAACGGAAACCGCTGCCTTAACAGCGATAACCGCCCTCCAAGTCCGCTTTGGCGATTTAGGCTAACTGGAGAACACGCATGATTAAACTCGGAATCGTAATGGACCCAATCTCGTCCATTAACATCAAAAAAGACTCTAGCTTTGCCATGATGCTCGAAGCGCAGCGTCGTGGCTATGAAATCCATTATATGGAAATGCAAGACCTGCACCTTGACCAAGGCGTTGCGGTTGCCGATACAAAAGTAGTAACGCTTAAAGAAGATCCGGCAAGCTGGTATGAGTTCACCTCAGAGCAGACGATTGAACTCGCTGATCTCGACGCCGTTCTTATGCGTAAAGATCCTCCTTTTGATACTGAGTTTATCTATGCGACCTATATTCTTGAACGAGCAGAAGAGAAAGGCACATTAATCGTTAACAAGCCGCAAAGTTTGCGCGATTGTAATGAAAAGCTCTTTACAGCGTGGTTCCCAGAACTCACCCCAACCACTATCGTGACCCGTAAAGCGGAGAAAATTAAAGCTTTCCGTGATACTCATGGCGATGTGATCCTAAAACCATTAGACGGTATGGGTGGCGCTTCAATTTTCCGCGTCAAGCAAGATGATCCAAACGTGTCGGTAATTATTGAAACACTCACCAATCACGGGCAAAACTACGCAATGGCGCAAACTTTTGTTCCCGATATCAGTAACGGTGATAAACGTATTCTCGTGGTTGATGGTGAACCAATGCCTTATTGTCTCGCTCGCATCCCAGCAAAAGGGGAAACACGTGGCAACCTTGCGGCAGGCGGTACAGGTGAAGCTCGTCCACTAAGTGAGACAGATAAACAAATCGCCCTTGCTGTTGCTCCCACTTTGAAAGAGAAAGGGTTAATATTTGTAGGTCTTGATGTTATTGGCGATAAACTGACAGAAATCAATGTGACAAGCCCAACTTGTATTCGCGAGATTGAAGCGGCATTTGATGTTTCTATTACTGGTAAGCTGATGGATGCTATTGAGCGCCGATTAGGTCAATAACCGAGGTTTGTGCCCGTGGTTAACTTAGCATAAGCCAACAGTTATGACTGATAGTTAACACCACAGGTTCCAAACCATGTCACGTTAGGAGGCGAAAATGAACTTAGCTAATCATTTTCTTGTAGCAATGCCCGGAATGAAAGACCCTTACTTTCAACGTACGGTTATCTATGTGTGCGAGCACAATGATGATGGTGCGATGGGGATTATCATCAATACCCCTATTGATGTCACCGTGGCCAACATGCTGTTGCAAGTACAAAATGAGCTACCCATCGCCTCCCAAACGCAGCACAGCAAAAGCCTAGATGAACCGGTTTTAAATGGGGGACCTGTCTCGGAAGACCGAGGCTTTATCCTGCATAAACCCAAAGATAAATATCAATCCAGTATCCAAATTACCGAAAAGATCTCCGTGACCACATCTAAAGACATCCTCGCGGTACTCGGCACTGATGCTCAACCAGAAAACTATTTGGTCGCCTTAGGCTACGCCGGGTGGGACGCGGGTCAATTAGAAACGGAATTGGCGGATAATTCTTGGCTAACGATTGAAGCAGACACTAGCGTGATTTTTGACACTCCGGTCAAAGATCGCTGGCACAGCGCTGTTCAAATGCTCGGTATTGATATTGCACACCTCTCCACTCAAGTTGGGCACGCATAGTCATGACAACAAGAACCATACTCGCCTTTGATTTTGGTACCAAAAGTATCGGAAGTGCCATAGGGCAAGAAGTGACAGGGACCGCGAATCCTTTAAAAGCGTTCAAAGCTAAAGATGGTATTCCCAACTGGGATGACATTGAGAAAACAATTAAAGAATGGCAACCCGATTTGATCGTTGTTGGGCTACCGACCGATCTTCATGGTAAAGATCTCGAGAGTATCACCCCAAGAGCGAAAAAGTTTGCTAACCGACTACACGGGCGCTTTGGTCTGCCCGTCGAGCTTCAAGATGAGCGCCTATCAACGACAGAAGCGAGAGCTGATCTGTTTAGTATGGGCGGTTATAAAGCCCTATCGAAAGGCAATGTAGACTGCCAATCGGCAGTCGTGATTCTAGAAAGTTGGTTTGAAACCCAATGGGGCTAACATCAAGTTGCTAACCTATTCTCGCTCTCTGATTCACGATCAGCGATTCTCACTCGCTTGAGCGCGAAGCTAAAATACAAAAAAAGGATGGCTAGGCCATCCTTTTTTGCTTTCATCGACTCACTAGTCCACTTTAAGCTCTTGTAGCATCGAGTCAGGCAACGCCAATTCATCGTTTTTATTCACTTGAATACCCGCAGCAATGATCGTCGTAGCAATCGATTTAGCCTCTTCTAGAGAGTGCATCGCGGCCGTACCACATTGGTACTCATTCAACTCAGGGATCTTGTTTTGGCTTTCTACTTTTAGTACATCTTGCATTGAGTCTAACCATGCTTGTGCGACGTCTGACTCAGAAGGTGTACCAATCAAGCTCATGTAAAAACCAGTACGGCACCCCATTGGAGAAATATCGATAATTTCAACTTGCTCGCCATTTAAATGCGCACGCATAAAGCCCGCGTATAAGTGCTCAAGTGTATGAATCCCTGTTTCAGACAAGATATCTTTATTAGGTACCGTAAAACGAAGATCAAACACAGTGATCGTATCACCCTTTGGCGTTTGCATTGTTTTGGCTACGCGCACAGCAGGGGCGTGCATTTTAGTGTGATCGACGGTAAAGCTATCCAATAAAGGCATCGTTGTTTCTCCGTTAAGGCTTCAAGACATGAAGCTTAGCATTCAATAGTGTATGGTCATTGTAAAAGCACAGCACACACGGTGCAAGCCGAGTATCTTCAGACTCGGCTTACGTGCAGATTGACTGAACTTACTAGTCCGCTTTCGTTTGCAGGTGAGCAAAGTAGTCCGCTAAAAACTCATCAAAGCCTTGCGTATCCGCCGCTTCAATGTCTTTCTGCGCCGCAAATGAGCGAGTCACTTCTTCTTCCATCATCGCCTCGCTATAAGTGCGATAACGTTGTTCCGTGTTGCTATTTCGGTATTTTTTACCTAACTCACAACCTACTTTTCCTAAACCACCCAACTCTTTCGTCATCGACAAAAGTTGACCTGAAATCGTTTGCTGAGGATCATCGTTCCATTGTTCTAACAAGTTGCACACCGCAACATAGTCATCACTGCCGTGCGCTTCATCCATGACAATAGCAATACTGCGAAGATCGTCAAAGACGCGCTTAACCCAAAGCTGGCTAGAGAGTTTTTCACCTTCACAACCAATTTTAAGCTCCAAGCCTTTTTTACGCCCTTCAAGAATGACTTTGTTCCAGTTCTGACGCCAGCATTCCAGCTCACAATCATCCATCGGCTCTGAATCTTTCAGCGCACACCACGTGATAAATAGATCGAGGAAACGAATCTGCTCTTTTGTAATACCAATAGGACTAAATGGATTCACATCCAACGAACGGACTTCAATGTATTCAACACCGTAGCTTCCTCGATAGCGCTTCAGACGGTTTTTCCCCGTTTTTCGCTACTCGCTTTGGTCGAATGGGTGCATAGAGCTCATTTTCAATTTGCAGAACGTAATCATTTAATTGACGGTATTCACCGTCAACTTTGACACCAATTTTGGCAAAGTCATCCGATGGGGTGTGAATCGCTTCATTCAACCCTTCTAAGTATTGATTAAGGCTGTTGAAACCGATTTTAAGCGAGCTTTGCGCATTATTGGTATAACCTAAATCGCTCAAACGCAATGACGTTGCTTCTGGGAGGTAAAGTGTTCCACCTATTTTTTCAAACGGCAGCGCACTCTCTTTTCCTTGCACGAACGAACTGCATAAGGCTAGTGTGAGGCTCCAAAGAAATAAGGGATGAGCCAACCAAAACGGTAGTAATTTCGGATTAAACCAAAATACCCTTCCGATTTAGAGGCTTGGCGAGAGGGCTCATCTTGTTCACCATAAAGCGCATCCCAAAAAGACTCTGGGAACGAAAAGTTAAAGTGCACACCTGAAATAACCTGCATTAAGCTGCCATAACGGTGCTTTAAACCTTGTCGGTACAAGGTTTTCATTCGTCCTGCATTTGAACTGCCGTACTGCGCAAGGGCAATATCATCTTCTTTGCCGACGTAGCAAGGCATCGAAAGCGGCCAAAGCTTTTCGTTGTCTAACTTCGCTTGAGTGAAGTGATGAATATCTGACAGTTGATTAACGAGAGTATCCACGTCGTGGGAGACTGGCGTAATAAACTCGAGTAATGATTCAGAAAAGTCCGTTGTAATATATTCATTCGTCAGCGCAGAACCTAGCGAGGTAGGGTGAGGCGTCATAGCCAATTGGCCATCTTCGGTATAACGTAACGTCTCTCTTTCTACACCGCGACCAAACTCTTTAAAGACAGTCTGATCTTTAGCAACCTGCTCCAGTCGCGTAGCAAAATTAGTCAAAATGCGATTCGCTTATATGTTGTTGTTCCAATTGAGGGCTAGGTGAAACATTATCAATGCCACTCCTATCCCCCCTATATGGTCACTCTATTGAGAGATTTCAAGCATTTCAATTGGAATATTCAGTTTCTCTAATTGTGGTTTTAATGCCTTGGCATCACCCACGACAATAATCTGATACTGACTCGGGTCAAACCATTTTTCCGCTAGGGCATCCAACTCCGATTTTTCAACGGTTTCAACAATCTCGTTACGCTGCTTGAGGTAATCTCTGTCTAAACTATAGGTCAAAATACTCGATAGTAAGCTGGCTTTTTGGCTCGGAGTTTCGTACGTCAACGCATCTTGCTGACCAACCGCTAATCGCATGAAATTCAGTTCATCTTCTGTCATGCCATTGTCACTGTAATTTTTTAGCTCTTTAAGCAACTCTTCAATGGAAGCAATGGTTGAATCTGCACGTACCTGTGCACTAAAAACGATCGCGCCCACTTCGCGGTTACTGGCAAAGTACCCACTCGCACCATAGGTGTAGCCTTTATCTTCACGTAAATTCTGATTAATCCTGCTATTAAAATTGCCCGCCAAGTTAAAGTTCGCTAAGCGGCTCAAATACAACTCTCCCGTTGCATCAAAGCGCATCCCTTGGCGAACCAAACGCACAATGCTTTGTGGCGCGGCGGGTTTATCCACCAAGTAAATGTGTTGACCCGCTAACGGCTTCACCGCTTCTGGAGCCAACAGAGGGGCAGCTGCACCCTGCCAGTTTTTCCAAAAGCCAAGATTTTGCTCTATCTGTTTACGGCTTACATCACCAACCACCACAATTTGCGCACTTTGCGGCGTGTAGTGCGAACGATAGAAGGCTTTAACTTCATCGAGTGTAATGGAGGCAATCGACGACTCTGATCCGTCAGAAGAACGCCCAAAGACCGTATCACCAAACAGTACATCACGTGTTGCTTGCGATGCCATCCAACTTGGTTTCTGATGCTGATATACCAAACCTTCTAACATCTGTGCTTTCAGGCGGTCAAAGTCACTCTGCTTCATCGCTGGGTTAAACAACACGTCTTGAACTAGCGCTAATGTTTGAGTCAGATTTTTCTCTAGAGAAGAGACGGTGACTCGTGTCGAGTACGAGCCTGCGCTGATGCTAATTTGGCTACCAAGCTGGTCAAGCTTTGCTTGCAGTTCTTCGACACTTAATGTTGTTGTGCCCTCTTCCATCATGGAGGCTGTCATACCAGCAAGGCCTTCTTTGCCTCTCTCGACGTAACGCTCTCCCGCTGGTAACTGAAAATGTATTTCTACGGTTGGTGTTTCTGAGCTCACGGTACCAAGTAGCTCACTACCGTTATCAAAGTGTACTTGGTAAAGCTCTGGCATGGTTGCTTTTACTGCCTGCGCCACTTCTGGCATCGCGCTGCGATCAAAATCATCAACCGGACGGCGGAACGTTAACTGATCTTCGGTCACTTTGACATAAGCAGGTAGCGTGCGTTTAGGGGTCTCAAAGTTCGCCTGTTGCACCGCCATATCCGACTGCCCCACAGGTACCACACTTAATGTCACTTTCGGTTTGTTGTTGATGAATTGATTGTAAGCCGCTTTAACATCTTCAGGTGTGACTGCACGGATCTGAGTAAGCTGCTGCTCTAACCTGTCTGGTTGATTAAAGAAGGTTTGGTTAGACGCAAGCTGCGTGACTTTGCCTTTAACACTTTGCAACGCAAAGACTGAGCCTGATTCAGACAATCCCGTGATCTGTTCTAAACGAGCCTGACTAATGCCTTCTTTTTCAAACTCATCCAGCGTGCTCAACAATTCTTGATAAAGTGCCTTTAAGCCATCTTTATCTGTTGAAGCGCCCATTGCATACACAAAGAAATTGCATGACAACTCATTACATTCGGTAAAAGCACCTGCATCGAGCGCTTTCTGAGTCTTAATCAACTTTTGATACAGTAATCCATTCGTCCCGCCACCAATAGCATCAGCCATTGCTTCGAGTGTGGCTTGATTGTCAGCCCCTCTATAGCTATCGGTCGGCCAGCCTATGACAACCATAGGTTGACGAATTCGGTCTTCTAATGTGACGTAACGATCATTTGGGACAATAGCTGGCTGTTTCGGCGCCTTATCGACACTTGGACCTTTTGGAATAGAACCATAGTACTTACTAATCCACTGTAAGGTCTGCTCGGTATCGATGTCGCCACCAATAGTTAATACCGCATTATTTGGACCATACCAACGTAAAAAGAAAGCTTTTAGATCATTCACATCCACACGATCTAAATCCTCTACATAACCAATTGGCTGCCACGAATATGGATGCCCTTCTGGATACATGGCCTCACCCATTTTTTCCCAAACTAAGCCGTAAGGGCGATTATCGTAATTTTGTGCGCGTTCATTTTTTACTGTATCTCGCTGGATCTCAAATTTGTGCTGAGAAACTGCGCCAAGTAAAAAGCCCATACGATCGGCTTCAAGCCAAAGAATTTTTTCTAACTGATTCGCAGGGACAGTTTCAAAGTAGTTGGTGCGATCACGTGTCGTGGTGCCATTAAGCGTACCACCAGCTTCGGTGATAATTTTAAAATGTTGCTGGTCACCAACGTGTTCCGAGCCTTGAAACATCATATGCTCAAAAAAGTGTGCAAAGCCCGATTTTCCCACTTCTTCGCGCGCAGAACCTACATGATAAGTGACATCGACATGCACTAACGGATCGGAATTATCAGGGGCAAGGATGACCGTTAAGCCATTATCTAACTGGTACTTCGAATAGGGGATCATCGTTTTACTCGGATCCGGCTTTGCTTCTTCAATCAGACGCACACCATCAGGCAAGTTAACTGTCGTCGATGTTGTAGTCTCGCTGCTACAACCGTAAATAAAGACTAACGACATCATGCCGAGCCAGATCTTTTTCATATATGCTCCTTAGAAGAGACCAAAGAAGATCGCTGCCAATGCAGCGTAGCGAAGCGCCTTACCAATTGCGATAAGTACAACACAAGGAAGAAATTTCATTCTTAACCACCCTGCGGCTAAACACAGGGGATCACCAATGACAGGTAGCCAACTGAACAACAGTGTCCAGTAACCATATTTTTGTATCCAAGCTATGGCTTTATGACCATGCTTTTCGTTTTGAGTTCGATTTGGTAACCAAAGACCGATCCAGTAATTCGTCAACCCACCGAGAGTGTTACCAATTGTCGCTACCAAAATAACGGTCAAAGTACTGTACTGACCTAGACTTAACGTTGCAACTAATCCTGCTTCCGACCCACCGGGTAGCAACGTCGCACTTAAAAAACCGGAGATAAATAAGACCGCTAACGCAGAGTCGGCAAACCAAGACTGCGCTAGATATTGAGAAAACGACTCTAACATTGCATATCCAATAAGACTTTCCCACGCGTGCGGCTGGTTTCAACTTGCTTATGAGCGCTAATAACATCATGCCATGGGAAAATGTGCTGTATTTCTGTTTTTAGTAAACCGACTCCGACCATATAAAGCAATGTCTCCATCTGTTTAGGATCTGGCGACACCAACATGCCGCTGGCACTAAAACCTAGCAGCGTCGCTTTCTCACAGACGAGTTCAGCCGTTACTGTAGGAATGGTGATCACTCGTGCATGGTCTTTTAAACACTTCAATGCATCAAGTGCAACCTCTCCACCAACAAGGTCAATCAGAACATCGATATCAGATAACCGTTCCGAGGCAGGTGCAAATTGATAGTTAATCGCATGTGCACCAAGCGTTGCCAGATAGTCCAAATTAGCTTCACTGCATGTGGTATACACTTCCGCTTTTGTCGCAATCGCAATTTGCACCGCAATATGCCCCACACCACCCGCTCCTGCTAAAATAAGGACACGCTCGCCTTCTTTAACTTGTGCTTTATTAATCGCTTGAGCGGCAGTTTGACCCGCCAAAGGCAATGCCGCCGCCGCTTCCAAAGTCACTGTGCTAGGGATTGAGGATAGCTCGCTCTCTGGGACGCAAACGTATTGGCTATACCCCCCACCTAGAGCCGGAAACCCAATAAAGCCCGCCACTTCATCACCAACAGAGAAACGGGATGCATTGTCGCCGCACTGCTCGATTTTCCCCGAAATGTCATATCCAGGCACCCAAGGCAAGTTGTCTTTATTCTCACTGGCTGCCCAACCAAGACCCGCCCGTGTTTTGACATCAATTGGATTAATGCTAGAAAACGCGACTCTGACTAGCACTTCCCCCTTCCGGGGTGTTGGCATGTCAATTTCACGCGTTTGGAGCACCTCTGGCGCGCCAAATTCAGGGATTACAATTTGTTTGCATTGCATGTCACTATCCTTTTTTCGTGCAGTGACAACATATTAGCCATTTAGTACCCAGACTACTAGGTCATTAAATCAACCATTCACTGCCGCTATGTAACAAAATAAGCGCCAGATATCGTATCTGAAATACGATAGGCAACAAAAAGGGGAAGCTTAGCTCCCCCTTTTACTATCTAGCAACCTGATTAGCCAACCAGCGCCAGTAGTATGCCTGCCGCAACGGCTGAGCCTAATACACCAGCAACATTTGGTCCCATCGCATGCATCAACAAGAAGTTTTGTGGGTTGGCCTCTAAACCAACTTTATTCACAACTCGCGCTGCCATCGGTACCGCAGAAACACCTGCAGCGCCAATTAATGGGTTAATGTCCTCTTTAGAGTACTTATTAAGAAGCTTAGCCATAAGCACGCCTCCAGCAGTACCAATACTAAATGCCACGGCCCCTAGGGCTAAAATGCCTAAGGTTTCAACGTTTAAGAATTGATCCGCTTGTAACTTTGAACCAACACCTAGCCCTAAAAAGATCGTCACTATGTTAATCAGCTCGTTCTGCGCGGTTTTTGATAGACGATCAACGACACCAGCCTCACGCATCAAGTTACCAAGACAAAACATTCCGACCAATGGCGTAGCTGAAGGTAAGAACAAGATAGTCATCAACAAGACAGCTAGAGGAAAGAGGATCTTCTCACCTTTACTAACATGACGCAGCTGAGCCATTTTTATCTTACGCTCTTCCGGAGTCGTCAGTGCTTTCATGATAGGCGGCTGAATTATCGGTACCAATGCCATGTAACTATACGCCGCAACCGCGATGGCTCCCAATAAATCTGGGGACAAACGGCTAGCTAGGAAAATAGCCGTCGGCCCGTCGGCACCACCAATAATGGCAATCGACGCCGCATCTGGCATAGAAAACTCCATACCAGGCACGTAGTTGAGTAAGATTGCGCCAAATAGCGTTGCAAAAATACCAAACTGGGCCGCAGCGCCTAGCCACAACGTTTTCGGGTTGGCAATTAATGCCCCGAAATCGGTCATGGCACCGACGCCCATAAAGATTAACAGTGGAAAAACGCCAGTTTCAATACCGATGTAATACACGTAGTACAATAAGCCGCCGGGATCGGTGAATCCAGCATTAGGGATATTAGCGAGCACTGCACCAAAGCCGATCGGCAATAGCAACAGTGGTTCAAAGCCCTTCTTTATCGCTAAAAACAGCAATAAACCACCGACTAACATCATACAGATCTGGCCAAACTCAAAGTTAGCGATCCCTGTTTCTGACCATAAGGTCATCAATCCGTCCATGGTACTCCCTTACGCCAAACTAACGAGAGGTGCGCCAACGGTAACCGCATCGCCCTCTTTGACATGTATATCGTGCACCACACCACTTTGCGCTGCTCGAACCTCTGTTTCCATTTTCATGGCTTCTAAAATCAGTAGTACGTCGCCCTCTTCCACCTGAGCACCGGACGCGACGTTGACCTTAAAGATATTACCTGCCAACGGTGCACCTACCGCTTCTACGTTCGTAGCAGCAACTGGGGCAGCTTGTACAGGAGCGGCGGCAGAAGGCGTGACTGATGTGAGTTCACCTTTAGGACCGACTTCAACATCATAAACTTGTCCATCCACCTTCACGCTATAAGACTCAATTCCACCACTGCTCGGTGCCGGAGACGCGGCTTGAGCAACGGGTTTCGCTGTTTCTAACGTCGGCGCTGGTTCAAATGCATCGGGATTGTGACGATTTTTTAGGAACTTTAATCCTACTTGTGGGAACAAGGCATACGTCAGTACATCATCAACCGTATCCTCTGCTAAGGAAATCCCCTCGGATTTCGCCTTAACGAGCAGCTCATCGGTTAATGTATGCATTTCCGCTTCCAATCGATCCGCAGGACGACAAGTAATAGGCTCTGCACCATCGAGTACTTTTGCTTGTAGCTCGGCGTTCACTGGTGCTGGCGCAGTTCCGTACTCACCTTTGAGGACACCAGCCGTCTCTTTAGTGATACTCTTATAACGCTCACCAGTCAGCACATTAATGACCGCTTGAGTCCCGACAATTTGCGATGTTGGCGTGACCAATGGAATATGCCCTAAGTCTTCGCGTACGCGAGGGATCTCTTCAAGTACTTCATCAAGACGATCAGCGGCGCCTTGCTCTTTAAGTTGACCTTCCATGTTAGTCAACATGCCACCCGGCACCTGAGCAATCAAAATACGCGAATCGACACCTTTCAGTTGTCCTTCCCATTTTGCGTATTTTTTACGAACTTCTCTAAAGTAAGCCGCGATAGGCTCAATTTGTTCTAGTTTGAGGTTAGTATCACGCTCAGTCCCTTGTAACATCGCCACCACGGTTTCAGTTGGTGTGTGACCATAAGTCTGACTCATTGATGAAATAGCGGTATCTAAAATATCAATGCCGAGCCTCAACCGCTTTTACTGCCGTTGCCGCAGATAAACCCGTTGTAGCATGGCAATGCAACGCGAGTGGCACATCACAAGACTCTTTAATTCTCGTGATAAGATCTTCTGCTTCATAAGGTTTTAAAAGACCTGCCATGTCTTTTATACAAAGAGAGTGACAGCCAAGATCTTCAAGGCGTTTCGCTAGATCAACCCAAGTATTCGTGTTGTGTACTGGACTTGTGGTGTAAGACAATGTTCCTTGTGCATGGGCACCCACGTCAACAGTTGCCTTCACTGCTTTTTCAAAGTTGCGAACATCGTTCATCGCATCAAAGATACGGAAAACATCCATGCCATTGGCATGAGCACGTTCAACAAACTTTTCCACTACGTCATCAGCATAATGGCGATAACCCAATAAATTCTGACCACGCAGAAGCATTTGCATCGGCGTATTTGGCATTGCCTTCTTTAGTTCACGTAAGCGCTCCCAAGGATCTTCACCCAAGAAACGAATACATGAATCAAAAGTGGCACCGCCCCATGTTTCCAACGACCAGTAGCCGACTTTATCCAGCTCGGCGGCAATAGGTAACATATCTTCAATTCGCATACGGGTAGCAAACAGTGATTGATGGGCGTCACGAAGTACCACGTCCGTGATAGCTAGTGGTTTAGACATGCTCATTAACTCCTTTTAATCTTAACTTAATCTATTTTGCGGCCGAAGTGCGGTATTGGTGTACGGCTGCAGAAATAGCAGCGACAACACTCGGGCTAACAGTATTCGATGGGGACAGTGATGGTTTAGTTTGTTTTGGGGCAGCGATCGGCTCTGGCGCTTCTTCTGGCACCAATTTCGACATTAACCGAACGAGATAAACAAGAATAGTTAGAAATACGAATACAACGGACATGCCCGTTAGCATTAGGGTAGCCGCATCGCCTAGCAGGCTTCCAATATTAGTCATTTTGCGTCCTTTCTTTGTCATCCTGACAAGTCATTCAACCAAGTACTAGGCATCATTGCCTAAGGTTAGATATGCATACGTTCTTACATTGCTTCCATTGCAAGAGGACTAGGATTATCTCGATTGGTGAAAGTTTGTCAATTTTGTTTAATCTAGAGTTGCCATTAAAACGTTATTCAAACGAAAAACTATGATGAAGCCGACAATTTATCGTGTAAGACACGTTACACAGAACTTCATACTGAGTGAACAACATAACAAAGTAAGGGTTTAAAACTGAGACACGCTTAAAATTACAAGTAACTTTCTTTTAAAAAACAGCCATTTGTAATAATAAGGTTAGTGATATGATCATTTTTTGTTAATAAAAAACCCCGCCAAAGGCAGGGTTTTAAATAAGTGGCGCGTCCTGGAGGATTCGAACCTCCGACCGCCTGGTTCGTAGCCAGGTACTCTATCCAGCTGAGCTAAGGACGCACAGATGCTTAATATTACTATCAAACACTTCCAAATTGTGGCGCGCTCTGGAGGATTCGAACCTCCGACCGCCTGGTTCGTAGCCAGGTACTCTATCCAGCTGAGCTAAGAGCGCACAAAGTTTTAATATCGTATTCTTTTTAAGAAAACCATATCAGGATCTAAGACCCTAAAAGGTGGCGCGTCCTGGAGGATTCGAACCTCCGACCGCCTGGTTCGTAGCCAGGTACTCTATCCAGCTGAGCTAAGGACGCACGGGATGTTTAATATTGCTATTAAACATTTTCCAAATTGTGGCGCGCTCTGGAGGATTCGAACCTCCGACCGCCTGGTTCGTAGCCAGGTACTCTATCCAGCTGAGCTAAGAGCGCACAAAGTTTTGATGTCGTATTCTTTTTCAAGAGAGCGGCATCAGGATCTAAGACCCTAAAAAGTGGCGCGTCCTGGAGGATTCGAACCTCCGACCGCCTGGTTCGTAGCCAGGTACTCTATCCAGCTGAGCTAAGGACGCACAGTATGCTCGATATTACTATCAAACATTTTCAAATTGTGGCGCGCTCTGGAGGATTCGAACCTCCGACCGCCTGGTTCGTAGCCAGGTACTCTATCCAGCTGAGCTAAGAGCGCGCAGAATGTGAAGCATATCACATTAAATTGTCTTGAGAACAAAAAAATTGACTCAAGGTCAATAATGGCGGTGAGGGAGGGATTCGAACCCTCGATACGGCTATAAACCGTATACTCCCTTAGCAGGGGAGCGCCTTCAGCCTCTCGGCCACCTCACCGTCTTGTATTGCTAATCTTCCTTTGCAAGGGGAAGTGGCGCGCTCTGGAGGATTCGAACCTCCGACCGCCTGGTTCGTAGCCAGGTACTCTATCCAGCTGAGCTAAGAGCGCATCATTTACTTCGTTTTATGAATTGCTTCATAAAATTAAGCAGTGCAAGAATGGCGGTGAGGGAGGGATTCGAACCCTCGATACGGCTATAAACCGTATACTCCCTTAGCAGGGGAGCGCCTTCAGCCTCTCGGCCACCTCACCGTCTTGCGGAGGCACATATTACGATTTACCAAAAATAAGTCAAACACTTTCTTGGCAAAAATTGCAAAAAACAGCTTAACCGTTGGCAAATTAATCAAAGTGCCACATAAGCACATTTTCACTGTTTAAAATTCGCACTAAGTCTAAGACATAATGGCAAATTGTAGATAATAAAAAGGCCAGCAAAATGCTAGCCCTCTTTAAAAGAAATTAGTAGTTGCCTGGTGCAACATTACCATTTCCCTTTTCTGCTTGAATGCGCATGTAAATTTCTTCACGGTGCACTGATACTTCTTTAGGAGCATTAACACCAATGCGAACCTGGTTACCCTTTACACCCAATACAGTAACAGTGACTTCGTCACCAATCATTAATGTTTCACCAACACGGCGAGTCAAAATCAGCATTCTTTGCTCCTTGAGTAATCTCTAATTATCTTGCTACGAAACACATTATCCAACATAAGTTATATTTTCGTAAACTATCTTCTAACAACTATTTACCCCAAATAGGCCAATTTCTCTTCTCTTGAAACGGTGTCATTGGAAATAATGTAGTTATCATGCAGTACGTTAGCCGCTTTGTCGATAGCCTCGGAGGCTATAACGAAAGTAAATGAGTGTTTATCTTCACAAAAGTGTAGAACAGATATTTCCGCCAAGTTGAGAAGTTGTTGAGATTGTGAGGTAAAGGGTGGCGAGATATCCCCCACAACGGTTACCAGCCCTACTGGACTTTTTTCTGTCGCAACCTCGGATAACATGGCCACAACTCTGTGTATCGCATCAGGCTGAGCAATTAGGGTGTAATCAGCGTCATCGGTAATCTGACAATCAATCTCGATACCACACAACTTAATTTGCTGGTCAATACGCTGCTTTTGGTGCACTGGTATCGATATTGCGAGCAAATGCTTTTTCAATGCGATACCAGACATACCTGGTGTGGGGTTCCATCCCTTAACCAACGTGCCAGATCCTGATTCAAAGCTTGAGAGTACACGTAGCGGAACATCATTTTTCCCGGCATGCGTTACGCAAGGTAGGTGCAGTACTTTTGCCCCTTTTTTCGACATAACTTCCATAGTGGTAAAGTCAATTTTATCTAAACACTTCGCATTCACCACAACACGTGGGTCAGCGGTATAAACACCCGCTACATCAGTATAGATTTGGCACTCATCAGCCAACAGCGCGGCCGCTAGTGTTACTGCGGTCGTGTCCGAGCCCCCCTTCCCAGAGTAGTAATATCGCCAAGGGCATTAACCCCCTGAAAACCTGCAACAATAACAATGAGGTCATCGTCTAGGTAGCGCTGTATTACTTGCGTGTTTATTTCGCTAATCGTGGCGTGGTTATGCTGATTATTTGTCTGGATCTGAGCTTGCTGCCCTGTCAACGAGACAGAATGATGCCCTAATTTACTCAAGGCCATGGCTAACAGTGCCATGGACACTTGCTCCCCGTAGAGAGCAGGACATCGAGCTCACGAGCATTCGGTACACTATCAATTTGTTTTGCCAACTCAACTAAGCGATTTGTCTCACCTGACATCGCAGATACCACGACTACAAGTCGATTA
The DNA here is from genome assembly GCF_055808835.1 of Vibrio sp. GJ43-1. Lineage (NCBI taxonomy): Bacteria > Pseudomonadati > Pseudomonadota > Gammaproteobacteria > Vibrionales > Vibrionaceae > Vibrio > Vibrio sp. GJ43-1. The sequence goes on from NZ_CM147884.1 coordinate 3,318,211, forward strand.
CCCGCCAATTTAGCTTGAATCACTTGCTCTGCAACGCTTTGAATTCGCTCAATAGAGCCAACCGAAGTCCCACCAAATTTTTGTACGATTAGCGGTTTGTTCACCAGTTTTCACCTTCCCAGACAGCAGTAATGTGCCTTTGACTCATTGGGATCTACACCATTTGCCAGCTGAACCAGTCCTTCGTTAGCAGCAGCCAACACACTCGAAGCATGGTAAAGCTCTAGCGTGGTCATAGAACCATAAAATTATAACGCATTAGTTTGCATTGCCATTGACTGCGCTTATCAAAGGCACCTTAAAGCAACAATGCCCAATCAATAGCTATTGATTGGGCATTGTATTACGAGCTTAAATCGTTACAAGCGTTCTTCTAACCAAACGCGTACCGACAGAAGCGCTTCTGGCAGTGCCTCAACATCTGTGCCTCCAGCTTGGGCCATATCTGGACGGCCACCGCCTTTACCACCAATCTGTTCCGCTACCATCTTAACGAGATCACCCGCTTTGACTTTACCGATAAGATCTTTTGTCACACCAGCAATAAGACCGACTTTTCCATCCGCTACGTTGGCAATCAAAATAACGCCGCTACCCACTTGGTTCTTAGCATTATCGACCATAGTACGTAAGTTTTTATTGTCAGCACCTTCAATCGCTGCGACCAATACTTTTGTCCCTGCGATGTCTTCAACTTTACCCATGATATTGGCACTTTCTGCCGCCGCCATCTTGTCTTTCAGTTGTTGAATTTCTTTTTCAAGCGACTTCGACTTTTGAGCCGACTCTGCGAGTTTGGCTTCTAGTGCATGCTGTTGAGCTTCCACAGCATCAAGTGCTGTTTCACCCGTTACCGCTTCAATACGACGGATCCCGGCAGCAATACCACCTTCTGACGTGATCTTAAACAGACCAATATCACCCGTATTGTGTGCGTGAATACCGCCACACAATTCCGTTGAGAAGTCACCCATTGAAAGTACGCGAACTTCTTCGTCATATTTCTCGCCAAAGAGCGCCATCGCGCCTTTTTTCTTCGCCGATTCAATGTCCATAACTTGAGTTTCAATGCTATGGTTAATTCGAACCTGTGCGTTAACAAGTCGTTCAACTTCTTTAATTTCTGCTTTTGTCATGGCTTCTAAATGAGAGAAGTCAAAACGCAAGCTGTCGGCTTTAACTAAAGAGCCTTTCTGTGCAACATGCTCACCTAATACTTGACGCAATGCAGCGTGCAATAAGTGGGTCGCCGAGTGATTCAACGTAATCGCAGCACGACGCTCAGCATCAACGATGGCATCCACATCATCATGTTTAGCAAGCACACCTTCAATCAGCTCGCCATGGTGCGCAATCGCATTACCTAGCTTTTGAGTATCTTCAACTTTGAAGCGTCCTGCCGATGTTTTCAATACACCAGCATCACCACACTGACCACCAGACTCAGCATAGAAAGGCGTTTCTTCAAGAATCACAATCGCTTTATCGCCCGCAGAGAGTGCGTCGACTTCGTTGCCTTCAACAAATAGTGCTGCAACCGTGCTAGCCCCTTGCGTCGCGCTATAACCACAGAACTCGGTGTTTGTGTCAACTTTGATCGTCGCATTGTAATCAGTACCAAATTGACCCGCTTCGCGAGCACGTTGGCGCTGTGCTTCCATTGCTTTTTCAAAGCCCGCTTCATCAATAGTAAACTCGCGTTCACGAGCCACATCATTGGTTAAGTCAGCAGGGAAGCCGTAAGTATCGTAAAGCTTAAACACGGTTTCGCCATCAAGGATTTTCTCGTCGCCAAGTGCGTCCAGGGCATCATTTAGGATGACCATGCCACGCTCAAGTGTGCGGCTAAAGTTTTCCTCTTCGATACGTAGTACTTTTTCAACCAGCGCCTGCTGCTTCTTCAGTTCTTCGCCAGCTGTGCCCATGATCGTAGCCAGAGTGCCAACAAGCTTATAGAAGAACGCACCTTGTGCCCCCAGCTTGTTACCGTGACGTACAGCGCGACGAATAATACGACGTAATACGTAACCACGACCTTCATTTGAAGGCATCACACCATCAACGATCAGGAATGAACATGAACGAATGTGGTCTGCAATAACACGTAACGACTGGTTAGATAGGTCTTCATAACCAATCGTCTCTGCCGCGTCTTTGATTAGTGTTTGGAAAACATCGATTTCATAGTTGGAGTGCACCCCTTGCATGATGGCAGAGATACGCTCAATACCCATGCCCGTATCTACTGACGGCTTAGGTAATGGCTCCATCGTACCGTCAGCGTGACGGTTGAACTGCATAAAGACGTTGTTCCAGATCTCGATAAAGCGGTCGCCATCTTCTTCAGGCGTGCCAGGGCGTCCACCCCAAATGTGCTCACCGTGATCATAGAATATTTCCGTACAAGGACCACATGGACCCGTATCACCCATCTGCCAGAAATTATCTGACTCGTAGGCTTTACCACCTTTTTTGTCACCAATACGGATAATACGGTCAGCAGGAATACCAACTTTTTTATTCCAAATCTCAAACGCTTCGTCATCGGTCTCGTAGATTGTGACTAATAGGCGCTCTTGTGGAAGTTTCAATGCTTCTGTCAGGAATTCCCAAGCAAAGCCAATCGCATCTTCTTTGAAGTAATCACCAAAGCTGAAGTTACCCAGCATTTCGAAGAAAGTATGGTGACGAGCAGTAAAGCCAACGTTTTCAAGATCGTTGTGTTTACCACCAGCACGGACACAACGCTGCGACGTCGTCGCACGCGTATAGCTGCGTTTTTCTGAACCTAGGAAGCAGTCTTTGAACTGGTTCATCCCGGCGTTAGTGAAAAGCAACGTTGGATCATTGTGAGGAACCAATGATGAACTTTCTACGATTTGGTGCCCTTTGCTCTCAAAGAACTTAAGGAACGCGTTGCGAACCTCATCTGTGCTCATGTACATGCAGCTTTTCCTGAAATAATTCGAGTTAGATTTTGGGGACATATTGTAACCCCATGAATAAGCATTCGCCTAGTCTTCTCATAAAAAAGGACAGAAACAAAGCGATTTCATCGGTCATGTTAGGCAAGAAAAGTGATGTCTGCTACACAGACTTTACCGATAGAAATAATAAAGCCCCGCATTAGCGAGGCTTTATTCAATTTCAATCTATTTTAGGACGAGACAAGCTCAGTCAGCGTTAGAATTCTTCTTCTGCTGGAGCTTCACCTTTTTCAGGCTCTTCTGGTAGCGCAGGGGTAAGCAACATTTCACGAAGTTTTGTATCAATCGCTAGTGCAGCCTCAGGGTTTTCACGAAGATATTTACCTGCGTTTGCTTTACCTTGACCAATTTTATCGCCATTGTAGCTGTACCATGCACTAAGCTTTTTCAACGAGCTTGTGCTTCACGCCTAAGTCAATCAGCTCACCTTCACGGTTAAAACCTTTGCCATACAAAATTTGCGTTTCTGCTTGCTTAAATGGCGCAGCAATTTTGTTCTTAACGACCTTGATACGTGTTTCGTTACCAACAATCTCATCGCCTTCTTTGATAGAACCTGTGCGACGGATATCAAGACGAACGGAAGCATAAAACTTAAGTGCGTTACCACCCGTGGTTGTCTCTGGGTTACCAAACATCACACCAATCTTCATACGAATTTGGTTGATGAAAATACACATACAGTTAGACTGCTTAAGGTTACCTGTTAGCTTACGCATTGCTTGAGATAACATACGAGCTTGCAGACCCATGTGGCTATCGCCCATTTCGCCTTCAATTTCAGCTTTTGGCGTTAGTGCTGCAACCGAGTCGACAACCATGACATCAATCGCACCAGAACGCGCTAATGCATCACAAATTTCAAGCGCTTGCTCACCCGTATCGGGCTGAGAAACCAACAGCGCATCGATATCTACACCTAGCTTTTTAGCATAAATCGGGTCGAGTGCGTGTTCTGCATCGATGAAAGCACAGGTTTTACCAACACGTTGCGCTGCCGCAATCAGTTCGAGTGTTAACGTGGTTTTACCTGATGATTCTGGACCGTAAACTTCAACGATACGTCCCATTGGCAGACCACCCGCTCCCAACGCGATATCAAGAGAAAGTGAACCCGTTGAGATAGTTTCAACATCCATCGTACGGTTGTCACCAAGGCGCATGATAGAACCTTTACCAAATTGTTTTTCAATTTGACCTAGTGCTGCTGCTAATGCCTTTTGTTTATTCTCGTCCATTACTTTCTCCACAAGTATCCGCTAGGGATAACACGCTATGCGCAATTCTTAAAATAAGTGAGCGGTTAGTATTAAAAGTGACCGCGATATGGTTTTATTATACTGTTGATTCATACAGTGTCTATAGCTGTATGAAAATTTTATTGGTTTATTTAAAAGGGCGCCCTTCTAGAACCGAATGATACAAGATGAGCAAAGCATGCAACACCGCTTGTTGTCTGACTTGCGCACGATCTCCACGAAAACAACACGTCTCCGTCAAGCTCCACCCTGAAGAGGATGCCCAAGCAAAACATACCGTCCCTACTCGGTTTATCTTCTGTCCCGCCGCCAGGTCCTGCAATTCCACTAATTGCAACACTCAACGTCCCATTAGAAAACTGCAACGCGCCTCTCGCCATTTCAGTCACAACCGCTTCACTCACCGCCCCTTCTTGATGCAGCGTTTCTGACGATACTTGCAGCATCTCAAATTTAGCTTCATTGCTATAAGTCACAAAGGCGCGGTCAAACCACGCCGAGCTCCCTGCTATATCAGTAATCGCCGTCGCGACCCCACCACCAGTGCAGGACTCCGCGGTGACCAGCCGCTGATTTTTATCAAGGAGCAGCTCTCCAAGGGTTGCGCTTAATTCTTGAATATTGTGCATAAATTCCATCCTTCAACGCCGTTAACACAGCACGGTCGTACAGTTACTAACAATGTCTCTTTCCGCTCAGGGCGGTTTCACGTATCCTAACAACACTCCAAACTAGCAGCAAAGATGTCACAGTGAAATCGGAACAAAAACACACGCCAATGATGCAGCAATACCTGAAGCTAAAAGCTGAAAACCCAGAGATATTGCTTTTTTATCGCATGGGAGATTTCTACGAGTTATTTTATGACGACGCAAAAAAAGCGTCTCATCTACTCGATATTTCTCTAACCAAACGCGGCGCCTCTGCTGGCGAGCCAATTCCAATGGCGGGTGTTCCCTTTCATGCCGTAGAAGGTTATCTCGCAAAGTTAGTACAGTTAGGCGAATCTGTCGCTATCTGTGAGCAAGTGGGCGATCCCGCGACGAGCAAAGGCCCGGTAGAACGCCGAGTCGTTAGAATCGTAACACCAGGCACGGTGACTGACGAAGCGTTACTCTCTGAGCGACTCGACAATCTCATTGCCGCAATTTATCACCACAATGGTAAATTTGGCTATGCGACTTTAGACATCACCTCTGGTCGATTCCAACTTTGTGAGCCAGAAACCGAAGAAGCGATGTTGGCAGAGCTGCAAAGAACCGCGCCTAAAGAGCTGCTCTTTCCAGAAGATTTTGAGCCCGTTGATATTATGGCGAGCCGCAACGGTAACCGTCGCCGACCTGTTTGGGAATTTGAAATAGAGACAGCCAGACAACAGCTCAACCAACAGTTCGGTACCAAAGACCTGGTTGGTTTTGGCGTTGAACAATGCCTGCTTGGGCTATCCGCAGCAGGGTGTTTGATTCAATACGTCAAAGATACTCAACGAACCGCACTGCCTCATATCCGCGCATTAACACTTGTCAGCCAAGATCAATCCGTGATCTTGGATGCGGCGACGCGACGCAACCTTGAGCTCACACAGAATCTATCTGGCGGTTACGACAATACTCTTGCTGAAGTGCTTGATCATACAGCAACAGCCATGGGCAGTCGTATGCTTAAGCGTTGGATTCATCAGCCAATGCGTTGTCAAAAAACACTCAACTATCGTCTCGATGCTATCTCAGAGCTAAAAGAAGACACGCTATTTTCTGAACTTGCTCCAGTCCTTAAACAGATTGGCGATATCGAACGTATATTGGCGCGCCTTGCACTGCGTTCTGCTCGACCTAGAGACATGGCTCGCCTACGTAGTGCCATGCAACAACTGCCTGATCTTGCCCTCAGTTTAGAATCGGTGTCACACCCATATTTACAACAGCTCGCTCAGTTTGCAGCACCCATGAACGACGCCTGTGAATTGTTAGAACGTGCCATTAAAGAAAACCCACCGATTGTGATTCGCGACGGTGGGGTTATTGCTGATGGCTATCATGCTGAGCTTGATGAATGGCGTGAGCTTGCCAATGGCGCAACGGCTTACTTAGATAAACTGGAACTCGATGAGCGCGAACGTCACGGTATCGACACCTTAAAAGTGGGCTATAACAACGTCCATGGTTTTTTTATTCAGGTGAGTCGTGGTCAGAGCCACCTTGTGCCCGCCCATTACGTACGCCGCCAAACGCTAAAAAATGCCGAGCGCTACATTATTCCAGAGCTTAAAGAACACGAAGACAAGGTTTTAAGCTCGAAATCTAAAGCACTTGCGATTGAAAAGCAGCTCTGGGAATCGTTGTTTGATCTTCTGCTCCCTCAGCTTGAGCAATTCCAAAACTTGGCATCAGCACTGTCTCAACTCGATGTACTGCAAAATTTAGCCGAGCGCGCAGAAAGCCTAGACTATTGCCGTCCGACCATCAGCGACAAAGTAGGATTAAGTATTCAAGCAGGTCGTCACCCTGTGGTCGAGCAAGTGATGAACGACCCGTTTATTGCCAACCCAATTTCACTGAGTGCGCAACGACAAATGTTGATCATTACCGGACCCAACATGGGGGGTAAGTCGACCTATATGCGTCAAACGGCACTGATCGCCCTACTGGCTCACATTGGATCTTACGTCCCGGCGGAGAGCGCTGAAATTGGGTCGATTGATCGTATCTTTACTCGTATCGGCGCTTCTGATGACTTAGCATCAGGTCGCTCAACCTTTATGGTGGAGATGACAGAAACCGCAAATATTTTGCACAACGCCACTCCAAATAGCTTGGTGTTAATGGACGAAATAGGCCGTGGTACTAGCACCTATGACGGTTTGTCCCTTGCCTGGGCAAGCGCTGAGTGGTTGGCTGCAAAAATTGGCGCGATGACCTTATTCGCCACTCACTATTTTGAACTCACTGAGTTGCCCAACCAGTTACCTCATCTTGCTAACGTGCATTTAGACGCGGTTGAACATGGCGATTCCATTGCCTTCATGCATGCCGTTCAAGAGGGGGCGGCAAGCAAGTCCTATGGACTCGCGGTTGCTGGACTTGCTTAGTGTGCCAAAAGCAGTCATCAAAAATGCGCGTCAAAAACTTAGCCAGCTAGAGCAACTCGCACAGAAACCCACTCCTTCCTCTTCTCGAGTGGACGTGGCGAACCAACTTAGTCTGATCCCGGAACCAAGTGAAGTCGAAGAGGCATTAGCGGGGATTGATCCCGATGACCTCACTCCGCGCCAAGCACTTGAAGCCCTTTATCGCCTTAAGCATATGTTGTAGATCTCGCCATAACCGCTAGTTACACATGCGAAAAAGCGACCATTAGGTCGCTTTTTAACATTAAGTGGTACGTGCTTATAAACAAGATCAAAGTGGGCAATGCGTCGCACAAAGGGAGCGATTTAACACTACATCCAACGTCTGCTCTTGCCCATCGAGCTCGACATATAATGGATATACATCATCACTATTCGGCTGCTTAGGATCCGTATATCGCGGCGCTTCCACTTGAAACAACGCAGACACTTGCTGCTTTCTTACGTCAATGGGCAATGAGTAAGTCATGCCGTTAAATTTTACTGACGCCGACAATAAACCTGAACGATACGTTTTGTAGTAAAGATCCACCTTAAACTCACAACCACCACCATGGTGCCAAATTTGCTCCATAGCCACGTATTCTAAGCGAACATGAGGAATAAATTGCAAGTAAGGTAAATGCCAAATGCCCATTCTTGGGTCATTTTCAGGCGACATCACTCCTAATGAACATTGAGGCGTTGCAGCCTCTTCATCGACGAGTAAATCCTCTTCATCATACTCAAGGAACAGCACTTCAATGCGATTACGTCCAAGCTGTAGATGGGGTCGCACTTCTTTACGGTATGTCACTTCACTGCCGTCGCAATCCATAACAGCAACACCGTTAACTCTTACTTCCGCAAAGTAATCAATACCAGAGAAAACAAGATCGACAGCTGGGTGCGATAATTCATGCTCAGTCAGCTCAAAATCATGCATCAGATGCCATTCTTGCTCAGCAATCGTTGCTTCAGACAAGGTTTCTGGGAGGATTTGACTCAGGGCACCGGGAAATTGCAGATCCCCTTGAGGAATAGAAAGATCGGTCAGCGGGGAAAGCTGCCAATAACCTGAAATGTTTACTTTCATTGTAATAATGAGACCTACGCCGTATTTTGCGCAGTATAGTCAAATTGTTGCTAGAAAGATACCGTTGTTAAAAGCATGAACAAGAGACAAAAAAGGCCAGCAATGCTGGCCTTTCAATCAATGACGCTTACTCTTCGTCGGCATCATCTTCTTCGGTGTACAAGGCGTCTTCGCCTTCATAGTACGTACCCCAACCATCGTAGATGATGTCGTACTTTTCAGCGAGGTTCACAAGCTTTTCAACCTGAGCATCTATTTGCTCAGCGTTTAGCGCTGATTCCATCGTCGCATCACAACAAAGTAGCTTATTGCCATCTTCGTCTTCTGTTTCTTCAGCTTCAAGGACTTCAAAGCCCAACTTGAATGCTTCGACCACCGCTTTTTCTAAACGCTCAAAATCTTCAGCGAAAAAATGATGCTCGATCTCATAAAGAGAGTCTGGATCACTACCATCTTCAATTAATGCTTGAATGATATCGCGAGTTTCTTCCTTTTGAATTTCGATCAATTCTTCAACGGTTAGATACTCATCTTGTTGAGACATAAAAGTGCTCCAGCTAAATTAGGTTATCGGACGAATAATACGGTATGTCGCTATAAATCGAAAGATCGAAGCGAGATCTTTCGCAACAAATTTTCACTATTGTTGATTTTTTTAGATCGATCGAGATCACAGATACATAAATTTAACATTTCACTGTTACATTACGAGTCATGGCAATTTATGTCGCAGTACGTCATTTTGGCATCATCATCACCAAAGAAAAATTATGACTTCATTTTGCATATCATCTCGCCGCACCTCAGAGCGCTCATGTTGGTTTTAATCACTGTGCAAAGGAAAAACCATACCATTTTGTGTATTTATGCACTGATAATCGATGGATAGTAATGCCTCATCCGTTCCCCTTGCTGAATATTCAAGCAATAATGTCACGCTTACGCCGTTGACCAAAGCAGAAAATTTGTCTGCTTTGCATTCAAAAAATACCCATTAGTTGCTGCATATTGGCCTATTTGCAGCAACTAACGCCAGTTTCCACACTTGCATCTTGATAACAAGCTTGTCATAAATAGCGCATTGAAAATGGAAAGGAATCACAATGAGCACGTTGTACGTAGGGTCTGAAGTTGGCCAATTGCGCCGAGTATTACTAAATCGCCCGGAAAGAGCGCTTACCCACCTCACACCATCCAATTGTCATGAACTGTTATTTGATGATGTGTTGGCGGTGGAAGCTGCAGGGGTTGAACACGACGCATTTGCTGACACACTGCGTAGCCAAGAGGTCGAAGTACTACTACTTCACGATCTTCTTGTAGAAACACTTGCCGTACCAGAAGCAAAGTCTTGGCTGCTTGAAACTCAAATTTCAGATTATCGTTATGGCCCTATCTTTGCCGACGAGCTGAAAATTTACCTAGCAGAGATGGACAACGAACACCTTGCCTCTATTTTACTTGGCGGCCTTGCTTACTCAGAGCTGCCCATTAAAACCACGTCAATTTTACAAAAAATGAGCCGCCCACTCGATTTCGTTATCGAGCCTCTACCTAATCACCTATTTACTCGTGATACTTCATGCTGGGTTTATGGTGGCGTCTCATTAAATCCAATGATGAAACCTGCTCGTCAACGCGAAACTAATCATTTGCGTGCTATCTACCGTTGGCATCCTACTTTTGCGGGCCAAGATTTCATCAAGTACTTTGGCGATGAAGACTTACACTACGACAATGCCAATATTGAAGGCGGTGATGTCCTTGTCATTGGCAATGGCGCGGTACTTGTCGGAATCTCTGAGCGCACAACTCCTCAGGGTGTCGAAAACTTAGCGGCGAACCTCTTTAAAACTGGTCAAGCAAGCCAAGTGATTGCTCTGGATCTTCCTAAACATCGCTCTTGCATGCACCTTGATACTGTCATGACACATATGGACGTCGATACCTTTTCTGTCTACCCAGAAATTATCAGCGACAAGCTTGATACATGGCGACTCACTGCCGCTCCAGAAGGAAAAATGCAAGTTGAGAAACTGCCTAACTATTTAACTGCGCTGGAAAGTGCTCTCGATGTCGATAAACTGAATATCATTACGACTGGTGGTGACAACTATGAAGCTGAGCGTGAACAATGGAACGACGCAAACAATGTGCTGACCGTCAAGCCTGGTGTTGTCATCGGTTATGAAAGAAATGTCTATACCAATGAAAAATATGACAAAGCAGGAATAGAGGTTCTCACAATTCCTGGTAATGAACTAGGCCGTGGGCGTGGTGGCGCACGCTGTATGAGCTGTCCAATAGAACGGGATGGCATCTAGTTATCACGAGCAAAAAGCGCCATACCTAGCGCTTTTTTTAATTCAATCAAAAAATAAATATTCACTTTAAAAGCATTTATATGTATAAATAAGCTAACCCTCACTCACTAGGTACGGCACATGGCTTATAACTTACGTAATAGAAACTTTTTAAAGCTTCTCGATTTTACGCCCAAAGAAATTCAATTCCTTCTCGACCTTTCTCTGTCTTTAAAGTCGGCAAAATACGCGGGCACAGAACAAAAAAACTGGTCGGAAAAAATATTGCGTTAATCTTTGAAAAAGCCTCGACCCGTACCCGATGTGCTTTTGAAGTAGCAGCGTTTGACCAAGGTGCACAAGTCTCTTACCTAGGGCCTTCTGGGTCTCAAATCGGCCATAAAGAGTCAATGAAAGACACCGCGCGAGTGCTAGGTCGAATGTATGACGGCATCGAATATCGAGGCTTTGGACAAGAGATTGTTGAAGAGCTTGGCGCACACGCAGGTGTCCCAGTCTGGAATGGCTTAACCGATGAATTCCACCCCACACAAATCTTAGCGGATTTTCTCACTATGCTTGAGCATGGCAAAGGAAAACAACTGCATCAAATGACCTTCGCCTACCTTGGTGATGCCCGTAATAACATGGGCAACTCTCTTATGGTGGGCGCGGCAAAAATGGGCATGGATATTCGCTTAGTGGCTCCAAAAGCCTTTTGGCCAGAACAGGCGTTAGTCGAAGAGTGCCAGGCTATCGCAGAAAAAACAGGCGCAACGATCACCTTAACGGAGAATGTAGCGCAAGGTGTTAAAGGCTGTGATTTTCTCTATACCGACGTGTGGGTATCGATGGGCGAACCTGCTTCGGCTTGGGAGGAACGTATTGCACAAATGAAGCCTTACCAAGTCAATATGGCCATGCTTGAATCCACGGGTAATCGTGATGTGAAATTTATGCACTGCCTACCAGCATTCCATGATGACCAAACGACTATAGGCAAAGAGATTGCGGAAAAATATGGCCTTAATGGTTTAGAGGTCAGTGATGAAGTGTTTGAATCCGAACATTCTATCGTCTTTGATGAAGCAGAGAATAGAATGCACACCATAAAAGCGGTGATGGTTGCGACACTTGGCAATGGATAAAAAGTCACAATATAACGGTTAAACCTTTGATGTAATCGCTTGCGCTCACAATTGTTAAGAGTATAATCCTCGGCAATTTGTCAGGGGGATAGTACATGGCGCAACCGAGTTTCAATACATTGCTGAGCTTTACTACATGTTTAAGCGTTAATGCAGTGGCAACTCACGATAGGTTCTTTACTTATCACGCACCGTTATTATTTCCTATTGAATACTAAGCCTCCCGCTATGGGGGGCTTTTTTATGGCTGCTAACTCTGGTTTAGTTTTAACTATAGGGAAGATAAACATGGCGAATACGCTGTACCAAAAGCACATTATCTCAATTCCTGAGCTGTCTCGTGAAGAGCTAGAACTCATCGTGGAAACGGCTGGACAACTTAAGTCAAACCCACAACCTGAGCTGATCAAAAATAAGGTGATCGCGAGCTGTTTCTTTGAACCCTCAACTCGTACTCGCCTATCATTTGAAACAGCTATCCAACGCATTGGTGGTGATGTCATTGGTTTTGATAGTGGCGGCAATACATCGCTGGCTAAAAAAGGCGAAACACTTGCTGATTCCGTTCAAGTTATCTCCTCATACGTTGATGCTTTTGTTATGCGCCACCCACAAGAAGGGGCAGCTCGCCTTGCGTCTGAGTTTTCAAATGGCACGCCAGTTATCAATGCCGGTGATGGTGCGAATCAACACCCGACACAGACTCTTCTGGATCTCTACAGCATTTATGAAACACAAGGGCGACTCGATGACATCAATGTCGCATTCGTTGGTGATCTTAAATATGGTCGAACGGTTCACTCGCTAACTCAAGCGCTAGCAAAGTTTAATAATGTGCGTTTTTATTTCATCGCGCCAGAAGCACTTGCCATGCCTGACTATATCTGTGAAGAGCTAGAAGAATCGGGCATCAAGTTTAGTATTCACCAAGAGATTGAAGAAGTGGTGCCTGAACTGGATGTGCTTTATATGACTCGAGTGCAAAAAGAGCGATTTGATGAATCAGAATATGCGCACATCAAGTCAGCCTACATCTTGTCCGCGGATACCTTGAAACAAGCACGCGACAACCTAAAAGTCCTTCACCCTCTTCCTCGCGTTGATGAAATCACCGTGGACGTTGATAAAACGCCTTACGCTTACTATTTCCAGCAAGCAGAAAATGGCGTCTATGCGCGTGAAGCGCTCTTAGCTCTTGTGTTAAATGAAACGTTGTAAGGTAGGCATAACATGACTAAAGAAACTCAACTGCAAGTCGAAGCAATTAAAAACGGTACGGTCATTGACCATATTCCTGCCAATATTGGTATCAAGGTATTAAAGCTATTTGCGATGGATCAATCCCAGCAACGGGTAACGATTGGTCTAAACCTTCCTTCTTCAGCATTGGGCAGTAAGGACCTACTCAAAATTGAGAACGTCTTCGTTAGTGAAGAGCAAGCGAATAAATTGGCACTTTATGCGCCTCATGCCACGGTAAACCAGATCGAAAATTACGAAGTCAGTAAGAAGTTAGCACTGGAATTGCCAGAGCATATTACAGGCATCTTTGAGTGTCCAAATACGAACTGCATTACTCACAATGAGCCAGTAGACAGCAGCTTCCAAGTCTTCGAGAAGCATGATGACATTCGCCTAAAGTGTAAGTACTGCGAGAAAGTCTTTGCAAGAGAGATCCTAACTGAGCGCTAAGCACAATAATGTTATTAATCAAGCCTACTAAATGTAGGCTTGATTTTTATGGAGCCAGTTGGCAGTCTAGTCGTTATATTATTTCCCCTAAAACAATGGAAGATGAACAATGACTAAAGTACTTCATACTGAATCGGCTCCAGCTGCAATTGGCCCTTATGTTCAAGGCGTCGATCTCGGCAATATGGTTCTGACTTCAGGTCAAATTCCAGTCAACCCGATCACTGGCGACGTCTCTGATGATATCTCTGAACAAGCCCGTCAATCTCTAGACAACGTAAAAGCAGTTGTCGAATCATCAGGTCTAACGGTTAGCGATATTGTAAAGATGACGGTTTTTGTTAAAGATTTAAATGACTTTGGTACAGTCAATGAAGTCTACGGCAAGTTTTTTGATGAACACCAAGTTGCCAACTACCCCGCTCGTTCATGTGTTGAAGTTGCACGCCTACCAAAAGATGTGAAGATTGAAATCGAAGCCATCGCGGTTCGCAAATAACTCGCTCTCGACTTGTTTCACTATCGATTCGATAAAATATTGAAACGCTAGAAACTAAAAAGGGTTGTTCACACAACCCTTTTTTATTATTTCTTTTTATTGAGTTCGATAACTTCTGCATCAAGCTGCTCTAGCTTATGCTTCATCTGCTCTCGACACAGGTTGGCAAGTTCTCGAATATTATCCTTACTGCACCCTTCGGTAGAAACAGGTGGCAGCATTTCAACAATGATATGACCATTATCCCACTTATTCAGCTTTAAGTGAGAAGTGCTGCTACACACGATGGGGATAATTGGCACTTTCGCACCTATTGCAGCATGAAATGCGCCAGTTTTAAAGGGTAGCATCCCACGACCACGTGAACGCGTTCCTTCCGGAAACATCCAAACCGATAGATTGCTTTTCTTCATGCTGTCGACAACTTGGTCGATCGTCCCTTTCGCCTTGCTACGATTTGCGCGATCAATCAAAATATTCCCCGTGAGATAATACAACTGACCAAAAAAGGGCATCCACGCTAAGCTCTTTTTCCCAACCGTCACAACATTGGGTGTCACAGCGGCAGAGACAGTAAATAAATCCCAATTGTTCTGGTGGTTAGCAATATAGACATGCTGACCACGCTGATAGGCATCTTCTGGCAATCTAAGTTCGAGTTTAACGCCAAAGACTTTAGACATAGCGCCAAAGTAGCGGCCGAATCTAAATACGTGTTTTGGATTTCTTGGGCTCAATAAACAGTAGCCACACCCAAAAACAAACATGACGATAGCGAAAATAGCCACTGCGATGCAGCGGAAAAAAGCGATCATTTTGTGCTCCGACAAATATCAAAAAAAGCCGAAACCTCTCGATTCCGGCTAATTACTATTACTTAAACGCTATTCAGAGCCCTGAATGCGAGTAATATTCGCACCGAGCAACGTTAGCTTATCTTCAATGCGATCATAACCGCGATCGATATGGTAGATACGATCAACAATCGTTTCACCTTTCGCGATGCAGCCTGCGATAACCAAGCTTGCGGATGCTCGAAGATCCGTTGCCATCACTTGCGCACCACTCAACGATTCAACATCACCACAAATCACGGTATTGCCTTCGATGTCAGCTTTTGCACCCATTCTCATCAGTTCAGGTACATGCATAAAACGGTTTTCAAAGATGGTTTCGGTAATGACGCCACCACCTTTTGCCATAATATTTAATAGCGTAAACTGCGCTTGCATATCCGTTGGAAACCCTGGATGTGGTGCGGTACGAATAGAGACGGCTTTTAGATCACGTCCGGTCATATCAAGCGAAATCCAGTCTTCACCACTTTCAACCTTTGCTCCCGCTTCTTCAAGCTTAGCGATAACCGCTTCTAACAAATGCGCACTGGTGTTACGACATGTTACTTTACCGCCAGAGACTGCAGCGGCAACTAAAAATGTTCCGGTTTCAATGCGATCCGCAACCACACTGTGTTTGCCACCAGAAAGGCGCTCAACACCTTCAATGGTAATCGTATCCGTACCTGCGCCAGACACTTTTGCTCCGATAGCATTCAGGAAGTTCGCCGTGTCAACAATTTCAGGCTCGCGCGCCGCATTATCTAGAACAGTCTTTCCTTCTGCTAAAGTCGCAGCACACATAACGGTAATCGTCGCACCAACACTCACTTTGTCCATGACAATATGAGCGCCCTTTAAGCGACCATCGACTTCTGCTTTCACGTAACCATCTTCTAATGTAATGGTCGCACCAAGCTGTTCAAGGCCGTGAATATGCAGATCAACGGGTCTAGCACCAATTGCGCAGCCACCTGGAAGAGACACTTGGCCTTTACCAAATCGAGCCACCAGTGGACCTAGAGCCCAAATAGAGGCACGCATGGTTTTCACTAAATCATAAGGTGCGCAAAATTCATTAATTTGGCTACCATCGACATGAACTGAACCATTACGGTGAACTTTAGCGCCTAGACGGCCTAGCAGCTTCATCGTGGTATCGATATCACGTAAACGAGGAACATTCGCTACTTCTACTGGCTCTTCTGCAAGAATCGAAGCAAACAAAATTGGTAGTGCTGCATTTTTAGCACCTGAGATCAACACTTCACCTTGTAGCGGTGTGTCCGATCCAATAACTTTAAACTTATCCATTACTTAACCTTACAGTGACATCAACTTTTTTATCTCGAGCCCACTCTTCTGGAGTGAAGGCTTTTATCGAGACGGCGTGGATGTCATTACGCTGAATGTATTCCATCAGAGGCTTATAAATCATCTGCTGTTTTTTAACTCGGCTCATGCCTGCGAATTGAGCATCTACTGCGATCACTTCGTAGTGGCTACCTTCACCTTTAACATGTACTTCTTCTAGGTTTAGTTCGCTTTGCAATAGTTCCTGTACTTTTGTGCTATCCACAAGATACTCCTAAATGTGTTTCTCAATTACCGATTCAACATTACTTAGCTGAAACAACATTTTCAGCTCGTCGGGCACGAAGCTGAGCATTATATGACACTTTCGATTTTTTGCATGCTCTATTAAGTGAATTAGCATCACCATACCAGCAGAATCTATACGTTCTACCTCTTTTAGAGACACATTAATACTAGATTCAGGGTAGTCAAGCGCCTCAATTTGCTTCCAAAGTGAAGGAACGCTATCGCGAGTCAAGATACCGCTGAGACATAAATTGCTACCATCACTAAAGTCGAATTTAGCATTCACTGTCCTGACTTCCCTTCAAATCGAATCGATGCCTGAGACAATGCCTCCAATTCTTTCGCCACGGAGACGATGCCCTCTTGACGAATTTTACTGTTCCACTCTGATTGCTTACTCGACAATAGGCTGATACCTTCGGCGATCATATCAAACGCTTTCCAATCACCGGTTTTCTTATCTTTTCGTAGTTTGAACTCGAGATTAATGTTAGGTCTTGGCGAGTCCAATATCGTGACTCGCACGCCCGTTATCGTGGTTTTATCGTCAATAATAGGCCTAGGCCCAAATTGAATCTCTTGTCCTGTATATTGAGTTAACACTTGCGCATAAGAGGTGACGAGATATTCGCGAAAAGCTTTTGCAAACTCTAATACGTCCTCGCGCTTCGCCCCTTTTAAATTCGGACCTAACAATTTCAATGCCGCATAACGATCGTTGACGTAAGGCATCAGCTCTTCCTCAACCACCACTTTTAGGTAATTAGGGTCGCTTTGAACTAACGCCTGCTCTTTTGCCAGTCTCGTAAAAGTACGATCCGCTACCTTTTGCATCATCTCGTAAGGCTGACTTTTATCAATATCTTGGGCTGAAACACTGAACGTCCCTAAAACAACCATCAGCATCACCCAAATTCTGATCACGGTATTACTCTTTGTTAGTATCATCTGAATTTCCTCCAATGCTGTACAGTACTTGCCCTATCATATCTTCTAACACTAAGGCTGATTTGGTGTCTTCGATTCTGCCTCCATCCACCAAGTACTCTTCATCATCAAATATAAAGCCTGGAACAAGACCAACATATTGTTCACCAATCAACCCTGAGGTAAGGATCTGTGCACTAGAAGTATCCGGAAACTGATAGTCAGCATTAATCGATAACTCAACAACGGGTAAATAACTTTCCTTATCAAGGTGTATTTTACTGACTCTTCCAACAACGACCCCTCCTACTTTGACTGGAGAGCGTGCTTTTAAGCTACCAATATTGTCAAATCGAGCCTCTAATGTGTAAGTATCCGTTGAACCAAGCCCTTTAACGTCAGCAACCTGAAAAATGATAAACAAAATTGCGCAAAGTCCTGTGAGGACAAAGCCTCCCACCCACAATTCTAGCTTTCTAGTTTGTTGCATTCATAATTCCTTTATTCTTAATTACCAAACATCAATGCGGTTAGCACAAAATCCAAACCTAATACTGCCAATGACGAGTGAACAACCGTTCTTGTTGTCGCCTGGCTGATACCTTCTGATGTTGGTACAGCATCGTAACCATTAAAGAGTGCTATCCAAGTCACCGTTATCGCAAATACAATACATTTTAACGCACTGTTACCAATGTCTCTTCCCAACTCTACCGATGACTGCATCGCCGACCAAAAACTCCCATGATCGATACCTTTCCAATCCACGCCGACTAACTGCCCGCCCCAAATACCAATGGACATAAAAATCATCGCCAACAATGGCATCGAAATCACGCCAGCCCAAAAACGAGGAGCAATCACACGTTTTAGCGGGTCCACAGCCATCATTTCCATACTCGATAACTGCTCTGTCGCTTTCATCAAGCCTATCTCCGCCGTTAACGCAGAACCCGCTCGACCTGCAAATAACAATGCCGTCACAACCGCGTCCGAGCTCCCTAAGCAGTGACAACGACACCATTTGCCCAAGACTACCTTCCGCCCCATAATCCACCAGCACGACATAACCTTGTAGACTCAATACCATGCCAATAAATAGTCCCGAAACGGTAATGATGGCAAGAGACTGTACACCCACATTGTGTAATTGTTTAATTAGCAAAGGGAAATGTTTTATTGGTTGAGGCTTCGATAACAGCACGCCCAATAATACAAAGGTCGCACGTCCCCACGACTGACAAAACATCAGAGTGCGATGACCGAGCTTTTGTACCAGCTGTAACATATTAAAAAAGGTCCTGTTCTAGTGACTTGGCAGGATAACGAAAAGGCACAGGGCCATCAGCATCACCAACTAAAAACTGCTGCACTCTAGGGTCTGGGTTATTTCTAAGCTCCTCCGGTGAGCCTTTAGCGACGACTTTCCCGTCGGCCAACAAGTATACCCAGTCCGCAATGGACATGACTTCAGGGACATCGTGTGATACGACGATAGAAGTAAGATTAAGCGCTGTGTTTAACGAGCGAATTAATTCAACCAACACCCCCATGGTAATAGGGTCCTGCCCAACAAATGGCTCATCATACATTATCAGTTCGGGGTCGAGCGCAATGGCTCTTGCCAATGCAGCTCGCCGTGCCATACCACCCGAGAGCTCACTTGGCATTAACTGCGCCGCACCTCGCAGACCCACCGCTTCAAGCTTTAATAACACCAACGTTCGTATCAATGGTTCTGACAGCTGGGTGTGCTCTCGAAGGGGAAAAGCAACATTGTCAAAGACGGTAAGATCCGTAAACAGTGCCCCAGACTGAAACAGCATGCTCATTTTTTTTCGTACGTCGTATAAGCGTTTACGAGATAACGTGGGGATATTGGCATCTTCAAACCAGATCTCGCCACTATCTGGGTACAACTGCCCGCCGATTAGACGCAACAACGTTGTTTTACCTATTCCAGACGGCCCCATGATTGCCGTGATCTTTCCTTTAGGCACATGCAATTCGATATCATCGAAAATTACACGTTCACCTCGAGAGAATGACAGTCCTTTCACGGAAACCAAGTCATTGTTTGACATAGAGTTCCTTATCAATAAAGCCAAATCCGCAGAGCCTTACATCATAATGTTCGCAACGCACAATGAAAACCCTAAAATGATGATGGTTCGCGATACCGCAACAAACATGTATGAGTATTCATCGCATTTCCGACCGATAATGGCATGATCATTGATGCAGCACTCGGATTCACCACTATTATTAGCGTATATGGTTCTGAAACATATTGTGCATTTTATTTGTTGATTAGCTTCCATTTTGGATGCTAAACCGTCAAAATTACCCGCCAAATATCTTAATAAAAGTGAATGGATCTAAAGCATGCTTGAAGCAGTGGTGTTTCTTATTATTGGTCTGGTATTTCTAGTATGGAGTGCAGACAAACTCGTTTATGGTTCCGCAGCTTTAGCGCGAAACTTTGGTATATCACCGCTAGTCATTGGTATGACGATCCTAGCTATGGGCTCTTCTGCGCCAGAAATGATGGTTTCAGCAACGGCAGCCCTAGAAGGTAAAACGGACACCGCCGTCGGTAACGTTCTTGGCTCAAACATCGCCAACATAGCGCTGATCCTTGGTATCACCGCTATGATCAAGCCACTTTCAATTTCGTCTGGCATTTTAAGGCGTGAACTCCCGCTGATGATTGCGGTCACACTAATTGCTGGTGTTTTACTTTGGGATAGCCATTTAGGCTTTTATGAAGGCATCATCCTATTTGCGCTATTTGGTGCCTTCATCATCGCTATGCTTCACATCAGTAAAGCGGAAAAAGCCAGTGGCGGAGACGTCATGCTTGACGACCAAGAGTCCGAAATTCCAGAAGGGGTGAGTAACGGCAAAGCCGCTATGTGGGTTATTATTGGTCTCATTATTCTCCCTATCGCTGCTGACCGTCTCGTCGATAGCGCCGTGACCATCGCACAATATTTTGGTATGAGTGACCTTGTTATCGGTTTAACCATCATTGCAATTGGTACCAGCTTACCTGAACTCGCCGCTTCTTTGGCTGGCGTATTAAAAGGCGAAGATGACATGGCCGTCGGCAATATCATTGGCTCCAATGTCTTTAATATTCTTGCCGTAATGGGCATACCTGGCGTATTAAATCCGTCAGTATTGAGCGAATACGCTATGGGTCGTGACTTTTGGGTCATGCTCGGTGTGTCACTGTTACTTGTGGTCATGGCACTTGGAAAATCTCGCAGTATCAATCGCCTAGAAGGCTTTGTCTTATTTGCCTGCTTCCTAGCTTACCAAATCTACCTCATCGCCAATATGGCAGCTTAGGAGTCACACTATGCCTTCATTTGATTATATCGGTTCAGCAAAGCGCGTATTGAACACTGAAATCTTGGCTCTACAAAATCTTGAACATTACATCGATGCGAATTTTGAAGCGGTTTGTCATACCGTTTTGAACCACCAGGGCAAAGTGATTGTCATGGGGATGGGCAAGTCTGGCCACATAGGCAAAAAAATGGCGGCGACCTTTGCTAGCACGGGGACATCTGCTTTTTTCGTGCACCCTGGTGAAGCGGCGCATGGTGACTTGGGTATGATTGAAGCACAAGACCTCGTTATTGCGATTTCTAATTCTGGTGAGTCCCATGAAATCATCAGTCTTTTCCCTGTTTTTAAACGCCTAGGAATCACGACCGTAAGCATGACGGGCAAGCCAACCTCGACCATGGCTAAGCTCTCCGATCATCACTTACAAATCACCGTGCCTAAAGAAGCATGCCCATTAGGTCTAGCGCCTACATCAAGCTCCACCGCCACTCTTGTCATGGGAGACGCCTTAGCGATCGCCCTGCTTGAAGCGAGAGGGTTTAGTGAAGAAGATTTCGCACTCTCTCACCCTGGTGGTGCGCTTGGTCGTAAGCTACTGCTAAAATTAAGTGACATCATGCACTCTGGAGAGGCATTGCCCTTTGTTACCCCAGAAACCCTCATCCGCGATGCCCTGCTAAGAATTACCGAAAAAGGGTTAGGCATGACCGCTGTGGTCAATGAGTCTCGTGAGCTACTCGGTATTTTTACCGATGGCGACTTGCGACGCATTTTAGATAAACGCATTGACATTCACACGACGAGTATCGGTGAGGTGATGACGCTAAACCCGACTACGGCAACGCCAAATATGCTTGCGGCAGAAGGGCTTAACCTAATGCAATCTAGAAACATTAATGGCCTAATTCTATTAGAAGACAATCAGGTTGTCGGGGCGCTCAACATGCACGACTTACTAAAAGCGGGGGTAATGTAATGACTCAAATGACCGAAACACTTTATGGTCCGATCGCTACCACCCTTGTGAATAAAGCGGCACAAGTGCAACTGCTTATTTGTGATGTCGATGGGGTCTTTTCTGATGGCCTTGTCTACATGGGTAATGATGGCGAAGAGCTCAAAACCTTCCATACTCGTGACGGATATGGCGTCAAAGCCCTTATGAGTGCGGGTATTGAAGTCGCCATTATTACAGGTCGAACATCGAAAATTGTTGAAAACCGAATGAGTGCTTTGGGTATTTCTTTGATTTATCAGGGCCAGGATGACAAGGTCATTGCGTACCAAGATATCTGTAATAAACTCAATATAGCCGCCAGCGAAACGGCGTATATTGGTGACGATCTCATTGACTGGCTAAGTTATGGAACAAATTGGCTTTAGTGTTTGCGTGGCTGATGGACACCCGTTATTGGCAAGAAAGGCAGATTATGTCACCTCTATACCTGGAGGACGTGGGGCGGTACGAGAGGTTTGCGATATTATTTTAGAGTCGAAAGGGCAACTAGAACGTCATAAAGGTTTGAGTATATGAGTCTATCTCGTACTCTTTATACCCTTTTATTCATCATATCACTTGGTTGCGCGTATTATCTCTATACCAAAGAGGATACTGGCGTGATTCAAGTAGCGCCGAATATTGAACTTCCAGCCTTTAGTGGTAAAGATCTGCACAACATTTCTTATTCCGATAATGGTGTGCGCAGCTACAGCATTAACTCCATCCATCTCGAGCATTTTTCCAAAAAAGGCGAGACGGTGTTTGAGCGGCTTAGGTGCTAAAAATCTATGCGCAAGGCACGACTCAAGAATGGGAAATTTCAGCGGCAAAAGCCATTCTCGATAAACAAGATGTGCTAACGCTCTATGACGATGTCATTGCTAGAAATTTGCTTGATGACTCAGGTTTCGATACTTTATCAACAGACCAGATGAGCATTCAGTTAGACAATCGTGATTTTTGGGCTGATACTAACGTTCTTATGTTAGGCCCACAGTTTGAAACGCGTGGGGATGCGATGAAAGGAAACTTCGCAGACAACCTCGCAGAGCTCTATAAAAAAGTGAATAGTAAATATGAAACTCTCACACCTTAGCCTTGGGCTTTGCCTGATGTTCCCAGTAGCCGCATACGCACTCTCTACGGATACAGAGCAACCCGTGTATATCGACTCTGACAGCCAACAGCTTGATATGAAAAGTAATCAAGTCACGTTCGTTGGTGATGTAAAACTAAAACAAGGCAGCATTAATATTAATGCAGACAAGATTATAGTCACCAGAGAAGCGAAAACTGGAGCCCTTCAAGTCATTGAAGGATATGGTGATTTAGCGACTTTCTCACAGTTAACTGACGACGGTAAAACCTTGTACGGCGAAGCAAAGGCGTTACATTATGCCTTGCAAGCGGATCAATTAACGATGACGAACCAAGCCATGCTATCGCAAGATGGCAGCATTATTCGAGGCACCAAAATTCGCTATCGAATATCATCACAAAAACTTATTGCTGATGGTAACGCTAATGAACGAGTATCTACCGTTCTTCAACCTCAACAAGCTCAAGAGTAAATATTTCGATTATGGCGCTACTTAAAGCAACTCACCTGGCAAAAAGCTATAAAAATCGAAAGGTCGTGTCTGACGTGAGCCTCTCCGTAGAGTCAGGTCAGATTGTCGGCTTACTCGGTCCTAATGGTGCGGGTAAGACCACTTCATTCTACATGATCGTTGGGCTAGTTCCTCGAGACGAAGGGTCAATTACCATCGATGACGAAGACATCAGTATTTTACCGATGCACAGCCGCGCGAAAATGGGCATTGGCTATTTACCGCAAGAAGCGTCTATTTTTAGAAAACTAAGCGTTGAAAATAACATCTTAGCGGTACTAGAGACCCGTAACGAGTTGACGCAAGAGGAGCGTCAGGATCGTTTAGAAGACTTGCTCGAAGAGTTTAGTATTCAGCATATCCGTAAAAGTGCTGGTATGGCACTGTCTGGTGGTGAACGCCGCCGTGTCGAAATTGCTCGAGCATTAGCCGCTAACCCGCAATTTATCTTGCTCGATGAACCTTTTGCCGGGGTTGACCCTATCTCGGTTATTGATATTAAAAAGATTATCGAACACTTAAGAGACCGAGGTCTCGGCGTTTTAATCACAGACCATAACGTGCGTGAAACACTTGATGTTTGTGAAAAAGCCTACATTGTCAGCCAAGGTCACCTGATCGCCGAAGGAACACCGGAAGATGTTCTCAATAATGAACATGTAAAACAGGTTTATCTCGGAGAACAATTCCGACTATGATTTAATAGTCAGGTAGAACATTTATTAATAGGCCAACAAGACTGCATGAAACCCTCATTACAACTCAAGCTAGGTCAACAGTTAGCAATGACGCCACAACTGCAGCAAGCCATTCGCTTATTGCAGTTGTCTACACTCGATCTTCAACAAGAAATTCAAGAAGCCTTGGATTCTAACCCACTACTTGATGTTGAAGAGTCAGTAGAAGAAACTAGCGCTAATGAAGAAAAGACTAGCCTAGAAAAAAAAGAGGACACCAGTCTTGAAGCAACAAACGAGCCTGAGCCGAAAGACAGCTCTGAACTCATCGAGTCCTCTGAGATAACTACTGATTTAGAAATTGATACCACGTGGGATGATGTATACAGCGCTAATACTGGTAACACGGGTATTAGTTTGGACGACGACCTGCCTATCTACCAAGGCGAAACCACGCAATCTCTTCAAGACTACCTAATCTGGCAACTCGATCTTACTCCGTTCTCCGACACCGACCGAGCCATAGCTTTAGCGGTTATCGACGCGATTGATAGCCAAGGCTATCTCACTCAATCGTGTGAGGAGTTACTCGAAAGTGTTGATATTGACGATCTTGAACTTGACGAAGTAGAAGCGGTCCGTAAACGTATTCAGCAATTCGACCCACTAGGTGTGGCGTCAGTGAATTTGCAAGATTGCCTCTTGCTGCAACTGGCCACGTTCCCTGAAGATACCCCGTGGTTGCATGAGGCCCGACTGATTTTGGCCCATCATATTGACCAATTGGGCAATCGTGATTACAAACTCGTGATTAAAGAGACTAAGCTAAAAGAGACAGAACTTCGAGAAGTCCTACAGCTTATTCAACAACTCGATCCTCGTCCCGGCAGCAAGATTACGCCAGATGAAACCGAGTATGTGGTCCCTGATGTCTCTGTTTTTAAAGACCGCGGTAAGTGGGTCGTACAAATTAACCCTGACAGTGTGCCTCGATTAAAGGTCAATCAACAATACGCGCAGCTAGGTACCGGGAATAGCCCAGATAGCCAATATATTCGCTCAAACCTGCAAGAGGCCAAATGGCTAATCAAAAGCCTAGAGAGTCGAAATGAGACTCTGCTCAAAGTCGCGAAATGTATTGTTGAACATCAGCACGACTTCTTTGAATATGGAGAAGAAGCGATGAAACCTATGGTATTGAATGACGTTGCGTTAGCGGTTGATATGCACGAATCAACAATATCTAGGGTAACCACACAGAAGTATATGCATACGCCACGTGGTATTTTTGAACTGAAATATTTTTTCTCAAGCCATGTATCAACAGACAATGGTGGTGAGTGCTCCTCTACCGCCATTCGAGCCCTTATCAAGAAGCTTGTTGCTGGTGAAAATTCAGCCAAGCCATTGAGCGATAGTAAAATCGCAGCTCAGCTAGCTGACCAAGGCATCCAAGTTGCTAGACGGACTATAGCAAAGTATCGAGAGTCGTTAGGCATCGCACCTTCAAGTCAGCGCAAACGCCTACTTTAAGGCCCACAACCAAAAAGGAAAGTCTATGCAAATTCAAATCCAAGGCCACCATGTTGATCTTACTGAGTCCATGCAAGACTACGTTAATAGTAAATTTCAGAAACTAGAACGCTTTTTTGATCATATAAATACCATTCAAGTGATATTACGTGTTGAAAAATTAAATCAGATCGCTGAAGCTACGCTCCACATAAATCAAGCTGAAATTCATGCGACAGCGGAAGACGAGAGTATGTACGCGGCGATCGACTCACTCGTTGACAAGCTTGTCCGACAATTGAATAAGCACAAAGAAAAAATAAGTAATCACTAACATGCAAATAAGTGAAGTATTGACTCTGGACTGCACAAAAAGTGCAGTCCCTTGTACGAGTAAAAAACGCGCCCTTGAAATCATCAGTGAAATTGCGGCTGAACAGACGGGTCAAAACTCAACAGAATTGTTTGAGTGCATGCTAAATCGAGAGAAAGTCGGCAGTACTGGTATCGGAAATGGTATTGCGATCCCTCACGCGCGAATGCAAGATAGCGATAAAGCTGTCGCCATCCTGTTACAGTGCCAAGAGCCTGTTGAATTTGATTCAATAGATAATCGACCTGTTGATTTACTGTTTGCGCTGCTAGTGCCTGATGCTCAATGTAAAGAGCACCTTAAGACTCTGTCGTGTATGGCAGAGCGCTTGAACGACAAAGCGGTGCTTAAACAACTGCGTAAAGCCCAAAGCGATCAAGAGCTTTACGATATTATCGTTAGCCACTAATTATACAGAGTCAAAATTATGCGATTGGTTGTTGTGAGTGGGCATTCTGGTGCTGGGAAAAGCGTTGCTCTTAGGGTACTAGAAGACTCTGGTTACTACTGCGTAGATAACCTACCCGTCGATTTGCTTGATCATTTTGTTGAGAGTACTCAAGACTCTCAACAAAATGTTGCGGTCAGCATTGATATTAGAAACCTACCAGAAAATTTAAACCAACTCAGCATAAAGCTTGATGAATTGGCTAAGCAGCACGACGTAAAAGTATTATTTCTCGATGCGACAAAATCGGTTCTTCTTACTCGCTATAGCGAGACAAGACGGATTCACCCGCTTTCCCAACAAAAAGAAAAACTCTCTCTCGAGCAAGCGATTGATCTTGAGCACAAACTGTTAAAGCCAATCAAAGAGCAAGCCGACTACTTGATCGACTCTAGTGAACGCTCTATTCACGATCTTAGTGAAACCATCCGCATCGAACTAGAAGGCAAAGAGAAAAAAGAATTAGTGATGGTATTCCAATCATTTGGATTCAAATATGGGATGCCCAACGATGCCGACTACGTATTTGATGTGCGCTTTCTTCCCAATCCTCACTGGCAACCTGAGCTAAGACCACTCACTGGTCTTGATGCCCCGATCAAATCATTTCTCGAGTCACACCCTGAAGTCATTGAGCTGAAGTTACAAATCCAAAACTTCATAGAACGATGGTTGCCATTACTAGAGAAAAACAACCGCAGCTACTTAACGGTCGCCATCGGTTGCACAGGGGGCAAACACCGCTCAGTCTACATTACTCAGCAAATTGGTGAGTACTTTGCTCAAAGCGGGCATCAGGTCCAAATACGGCATGCTTCGCTAGAACATCATCAATAGGAACCTTTCATGTCGACATCCCGAACTGTTTTGATTCAAAATCGTTTAGGGTTGCACGCACGTGCAGCCGTCAAACTCGTCGAACTCGCACAAAGCTTTCATGCTACCGTTACCGTTTGCAATCACGAACAAAAAGAAGCGACGGCGGACAGTGTCATGGGGCTACTGATGTTAGAGTCCGCACAAGGTGAATTCATCACTATCAAAGCCGATGGAGAACAAGCTGAGCAAGCCCTACAGGCGGTTTGCGAACTGGTTGAACATCGTTTTGATGAAGATGAGTAAGCCAATTCTTAGCGAGTAAAAATTTCGCACTGCCATTTATACGTTGTTATTAATTAACGTGTAGAATTAGGCTAATATTCAGTACATTAAAGCAGTTAAGTTCAAGGGGTAGCCATGGCAGAGCAAATAGAATTCGACCAAGCTCACCAAACGCTCCAAGAAGTAAGTGAAGCGCTAGAAAATGGTCGCTTTGTTTACGTACGCAGACAGCTTCAGGATATGGAACCTGAAGACATTGCCCACCTTCTCGAGGCCTCCCCTCGTAAAAGTCGCGACGTCCTTTGGCAACTTACCGACCCTGAAGACTACGGCGAAATTCTTGATGAATTAAATGAAGACGTCAAAGATAACCTTGTGTCTAAAATGGCACCAGAGAAGCTGGCGGAAGCAACAGAAGGCATGGACACCGATGATGTCGCCTATGTTTTGCGAAGCCTGCCTGATGACGTCTCACGAGAAGTACTTTCCCAAATGGACACGGCTGACAGGCAGCGTGTAGAGACCGCCCTTTCCTACCCGGAAGACAGTGCCGGCGGCATCATGAACACTGACGTAATTACTATTCGTGGTGATGTCGATGTCGATGTGGTACTTCGCTACCTTCGCATGCGAGGGGAGCTCCCTGAAGCGACGGATGCCCTCTATGTCATCGATGAAGAGAGCATGCTAATAGGACACTTATCTCTCAGTACCATTTTGACCACTCAACCCGACGTAAAGGTGATTGATGTCATGGATGACGCTGACGAGGCTATCCATGTGGAAACCAGTGACTCTGATGTCGCATCCTTATTTGAACGTCGAGACTGGGTCTCAGCGCCAGTAGTAGATAGTGACCACCACCTTGTTGGTCGTATTACTATCGATGATGTTGTCGATATTATTCGAGAAGACGCCGAACACTCAATGATGAGCATGGCAGGGATGGATGACGATGAAGATACATTCGCACCAGTCGTCAAATCAGCAAGGCGCCGAAGCGTATGGCTGGGCGCCAATGTCCTAGCGGCACTTGCTGCGGCTTCTGTTTCTAATATGTTTGAAGCCACCTTAGAGCAAATGGCAGCTATCGCCGTGCTGATGACCATTGTACCTTCAATGGGAGGGGTTGCAGGGAACCAAACCGTCGCCCTGGTCATTAGAGGCCTTGCATTAGGCCACATTGGTGACAGTAACAAGCGAGAACTTTTACTGAAAGAAGCGGCGATAGGCTTTCTAAACGGCATATTATGGGCATTAATTATTGGCGGTATTGTCGTGGCGTGGAAAGGAAACTGGATGCTAGGAGGCATTATTTCAGCCGCCATGCTAACCAACTTACTGGTGGCAGGTATTGCTGGAGTCACGATCCCTATCTTCTTGAAGAAAATGAATATTGACCCAGCGCTTGCAGGCGGCATGGCATTGACGACAATTACCGATGTGATCGGTTTATCGGTCTTCCTTGGCTTAGCCACCGTACTCCTCACCTAACTGTCTTCACAGCGCTATCTCATTCGGCCCCTACTATTATCGTAATATTGGGGGCTTGTATCGTAATATTAGGGGCTGGTTTCCCCCAGAGACTAAAAATAAAGACGAAGTACAATAAAAAAACGGAGCCCATTGGGCTCCGTTTTTATTTGAGAACGCTAGTCTAATAGCATTACTTCTTAGTAAGTTTCTCTTTGATACGAGCTGACTTACCAGAACGCTCACGTAGGTAGTACAACTTGGCACGACGTACTGCACCACGGCGTTTAACTTCGATGCTATCAACCATTGGAGAGTGAGTTTGGAACGCACGCTCTACACCTTCACCGTTCGAGATTTTACGAACTGTGAATGCAGAGTGAAGACCACGGTTACGAATAGCGATTACAACGCCTTCGTATGCCTGTAGACGCTCACGGTCACCTTCTTTTACTTTAACCTGAACTACAACAGTGTCACCTGGTGCAAATTTAGGTAGGTCTGATTTCATTTGCTCTTCTTCAAGAGCCTTGATGATGTTACTCATGTTCTTAAATTCCTAGAATAAACTGATACTAAAATAAATAGGTTACTGCTTACTTTTCATCTAAACGATACGCTTTGACAAATTCAGCCAGTAATTGTTCCTGTTCGTCAGTCAGAGCTAGGTTTTCCAGGAGTTCCGGTCTTCTTAGCCAAGTACGGCCCAACGACTGTTGTAGTCGCCAGCGACGAATGTCTTTGTGATTTCCAGACTTTAATACACTAGGTATTTCCAGTCCGTCCAACACGTCAGGGCGCGTGTAATGCGGACAATCCAACAAACCATTTGCAAAAGAGTCTTCTTCTGCTGACGCAAAGTCACCCAATACTCCCGGAACAAACCGAGACACTGAGTCAATCAACGTCATGGCTGGGATCTCCCCACCCGTCATCACAAAATCTCCAATTGACCATTCTTCGTCAACTTCAGTTTGGATGATGCGCTCATCTACCCCTTCATAGCGACCACATATCAACACTAGGTTGTCGTTCTTCGCTAATTCCTCTACCCCTTGCTGATCGAGCTTTCGACCTTGGGGAGATAGGTAAATCACTTTCGTCTTACCCGGTGATGCAGCTTTGGCAGTTTTAATGGCATCGCGCAAAGGCTGAACCATCATCAACATACCTGGACCACCACCGTAAGGTCTATCATCGACAGTGCGATGTTTGTCATGAGTGAAATCTCGAGGATTCCATGTCTCAATAGACAATAAACCTTTTTTAACCGCTTGACCTGTTACTCCGTAGTCAGTAACGCTGCGGAACATGTCTGGAAACAGGCTAATTATGCCAACCCACATCTGTTCTCTCGCTCTGTTGGTTACCAGCTACTGGATTAGAATCCAGGATCCCAGTCAACTTCGATCCGTCGAGCTTCGCGATCAACATTTTTGATCACTTGCTCTTCAAGGTACGGTACCAACCGTTCCTTTTGCCCAAAAGCATCTTTAAGATTTGCTTTCACTACCAAAACATCGTTTGAACCGGTTTCTAACATGTCAGTTACTTCACCTAAGTCGTAACCTTTTGTTGTAAACACTTTCATGCCAAACAATTCACGCCAGTAGAATTCATCTTCTGACAGCTCAGGCAGCACCGCTGGGTCGATTGCGATTTCAAAGTTAGTCAGTAGGTGAGCTTCTTCTCGAACCTCTAAACCTTCTAGCTTACACACCATACCTTTGTTATGGCGCTTCCAACTTTCAACCTTAACCTCAACCCATTTGCCCTTTTGGTTAATATACCAAGGGCTGTAATCAAAAAGGTTTTCAGGATCGTCTGTATAGGAAAAAACTTTCAGCCATCCACGAATGCCATAAGTAGAACCTAATTTACCTACAACAATTCTTTCGCTTTGGTTACTCATCGTGTCTTTACCTTTCATCGACATACTGCTTACTGAGCTAATAATTAAGCCGCTTTTTGAGCGTCTTTAACTAGCTTAGCTACGCGGTCAGAAACTGTAGCGCCTTGGCTAACCCAGTGGTTAACGCGCTCTAGATCTAGACGTAGGCCTTCTTCTTGACCTTGAGCAGTTGGGTTAAAGAAACCTACTTTCTCAATGAAACGACCAGTTGCAGCATTGCGGCTATCCGCTACTACGATTTGATAGAATGGACGCTTCTTCGCGCCGTGACGTGCCAAACGAATGGTTACCATATCGTCCTCTTTGCTTTCTCAATAATAAAAATGACCTCAGAAGCGTTTCTCTTATGAAAAACCTGAGGTCTCGTGCCAAAATAAAGCCCCGGAATTTTACTCTTATTCCGTTTCAATGCAAGGTATTTAGCTATTTTTTCACCAGCACAAACGAGAGCTTTGTAGTGTGATTGAGTTAACAGTTTGAAAAGTAACATCACAACGATGAGAAATTAAACACAACTCATGATTAAAAAACCAACAATCGTTCTATAATTTCCGCTCACAAACAAGCCGTCACTCACCGCGATAACTGACATCTTTGATAGGTTGTATTTAGGTAGAAGCTGGCGATATAAAAACGGGTTACTCACATCGTTGTGAGCAACCCGAATTTCAAAATGGGTAGAGAAGCTGTGTTAGCTAGCTCATTCTATGAACAGCATGTCAATTAGCGTCCAAATGGGTTAAAACCGCCGCCGCCCATGCCGCCACCGCCCATCATACCTTGCATATTACGCATCATGCCGCGCATGCCACCTTTTTGCATCTTCTTCATCATCTTTTGCATTTGGGTAAACTGCTTAAGAAGACGATTAACATCTTGAACTTGAGTACCAGAACCTGCAGCAATACGCTTTTTGCGTGAGCCTTTAATAAGCTCTGGACGCTGGCGCTCTTTCATCGTCATAGAGTTGATGATGGCTTCCATCTGCTTAAACATTTTGTCATCAACTTTATCTTTAACATTATCTGGGACGTTCGACATGCCTGGTAGCTTGTCCATCATTCCCATCATTCCACCCATATTTTGCATTTGGCCAAGCTGTTCACGGAAGTCTTCAAGGTCAAAACCTTTCTTTTCCTTAAACTTCTTAGCCATTTTTTCGGCTTTTTCGGTATCGACATTACGCTGTAGGTCTTCAATCAACGACAGCACATCACCCATGCCTAAAATACGCGATGCCACACGATCCGGGTGGAAAGGTTCAAGCGCGTCAGTTTTTTCACCCACACCCAAGAACTTAATCGGCTTACTCGGTAATATGACGAACCGATAACGCAGCACCACCACGTGCGTCACCATCAACCTTGGTAAGAACGACACCCGTTAATGGCAGCATGTCCCCAAACGCTTTTGCCGTGTTCGCAGCATCTTGATGCGGTCATCGCATCAACAACGAATAGCGTTTCAACAGGATCGATAGCCGCGTGAAGATCGCGAATCTCTTCCATCATTTCATGATCAACCGCGAGACGACCCGCCGTATCAACAATCAATACGTCGTAGAATTTTTTCTTCGCATGCTCAATCGCATTGTTGGCAATATCAATCGGTTTTTGATCTGCCGATGAAGGGAAGAAATCAACGCCTACATCACTCGCCAATGTCTCAAGCTGTTTAATCGCCGCCGGGCGATAAACATCGGCAGACACAACCAGTACTTTCTTCTTCTCACGCTCATGGAGCATTTTTGAAAGCTTACCAACACTGGTCGTTTTACTAGGCACCTTGCAAACCTGCCATCAAAATAACGGCAGGTGGCTGTGCGGCAAGATCTAAAGCTTCATTCGATTCGCCCATCACAGACTCAAGCTCTGCTTGAACAATCTTGATGAACTCTTGGCCTGGTGTCAGCGATTTAGACACCTCAACACCAACGGCACGTTCTTTAACGCCTTTAATGAACTCGCGGATAACAGGCAATGCCACATCCGCTTCCAGAAGCGCCATGCGAACTTCGCGTAACGTGTCTTTAATATTCTCTTCGGTCAAACGACCTTTACCGCTGATGTTCTTCAGCGTTTTGGATAGACGATCCGTTAAATTCTCAAACATTTTTTTCTCTTCGCTTAAAAATTGCGATCAATTATGGTGAGTATACCTTAGCCAGCGATCAGAGTCATACTTAACAAGATCAAATACTAATCAATACTTTTTACATATGCCGTAGCTCATTGGGTCGATGCAGGGTATAATTCAAGCTCTAAACCATAGATTTTTAGGCAAAATGGACAGTTTAATCGCAACATCTGCAGCCATTTTTTATGCGCTTGCTATCGCTACCATCATCCCAGGCTTGGTTCAACAAGTCGGGATCCGCACGAAAACTGTTCTCATCAGTGCTTCGCTAGCCCTGCTATGTCATGCCTGGTTGCTAAGTGATCTTATCCTAAGTGGCTCTGGACAAAACCTTAGCATCCTAAATGTCGCCTCACTGATTGGCTTTATTATTTCACTCTTTATGAGTGCGGCTATGATGAAAACGCGCATTTGGTTTTTACTGCCTGTCGTCTACAGCTTTGCCGCTATCAACTTATCCGTCGCGGCATTTGTACCGACCGCCTTCATTACCCATTTAGAACATAATCCAAAGCTATTGCTTCATATTGCGTTAGCATTATTTTCGTATTCCACGTTATCCATTGGGGCTCTTTATGCTATCCAACTTGCTTGGCTCGATCACAAACTAAAAAATAAGAAAGCGTTGGGCATCAACCCGAACTTACCCCCATTAATGATGGTGGAAAGGCAACTTTTCAAGATCATTTTAATTGGAACCGCTCTACTCAGTGCCACACTGATCACAGGTTTCATCTTTGTCGAAGATATGTTTGCTCAAGGCAAGGCGCACAAAGGTATCCTGTCATTCATGGCATGGGTAATTTATTCTGTACTGCTTTGGGGTCACTACCATAAGGGATGGCGTGGTAAAAAAGTGACTTGGTTTGCCATTGCTGGCGCAACATTGCTCACCTTAGCGTACTTTGGTAGTCGCTTTGTTCAAGAAATCATACTCAACTAATTCAGAATGACGCCTTGCTCACTGTTATTCAAAAGTAGCATTGACATCAAGCGTCAACTCGCTCATTAATTGACCAATACTATTATTAAAGGAACGGCTACGTTTTGGACGACATTTCGACCTAGTATTTTATTTGCGATTCTCGCAGGTCTGATTGTAATTTCCGGCTATTTTTCTGGTTCAGAGACAGGGATGATGTCTTTGAATCGCTATCGACTCAAACATCTCTCAAAAACGGGTCATAAAGGCGCAAAGCGCGTTGAACGATTATTAAATCGTCCAGACCGCCTGATAGGATTAATCCTTATCGGAAACAACCTCGTCAATATTCTCGCGTCTGCAATTGCAACCGTTATTGGCTTACGTCTTTATGGGGATGTTGGTGTCGCGATAGCAACGGGCGCCTTGACCCTTGTTATTTTAGTCTTTGCGGAAGTCACCCCAAAAACTCTGGCCTCTCTCTATCCCGAGCGAGTGTCCTTCATGAGCAGCATCTTACTCACCATTTTAATGAAGTTACTCTCTCCTCTCGTCATTCTGGTTAACTTCATTACTAACGGCTTTATTCGACTTCTTGGCATTAAAGCTAACCACAATGATGAAGACCACTTAAGCTCTGATGAATTACGTACCGTGGTTAATGAAGCCGGGTCATTAATCCCTAGACGTCACCAAGACATGCTGATTTCAATTTTGGATCTTGAACATGTCACCGTAAACGACATTATGATTCCACGTAATGAAATCACCGGTATCAACATCAATGATGATTGGAAATCTATTGTGCGCCAGCTAACACACTCCCCTCACGGTCGAGTGGTACTTTATCGCGATCAAATAGATGAAGTTGTCGGTATGCTAAGACTTCGTGAATCTTATCGTCTTATGCTAGAAAAAAATGAATTCACTAAAGAGACACTGTTGCGCAGCGCCGATGAAGTCTACTTTATTCCGGAAGGCACTCCCCTCAACGTACAGATGCTAAAATTTCAGCGTAATAAACAGCGGATTGGTCTTATCGTCGACGAATATGGCGACATCAACGGTCTTGTAACGCTAGAGGATATCTTAGAAGAGATTGTTGGTGAATTTACCACTTCTATCGCCCCAACCTTAGCTGAAGAAATTTCACCACAAGGCGATGGCAGCTTCTTAATCGAAGGCAGCGCAAATATACGAGACATCAACAAAGGATTAAAGTGGTCACTACCCACCGATGGTCCAAGAACGCTTAATGGCTTAATGCTTGAGCACTTAGAAGATATTCCTGAAAGCCATCTAAGTATCGAAGTGGCCGAGCACCAAATGGAAATTGTCGAACTAGAAGAAAACCGAATAAAAATGGTTAAGGTCTTCCCTAAAAACCATCAGTCTTGATAGACGCATTTTCATCCAGAAAAAAACGGCTCTTTATGAGCCGTTTTTTGATTGTCTACTTCAGACACACTCGCGTTAGTTTATATTTGGTCCCAGCCACTTTTCAGCTTCAAGCCTATCCCAGCCTTTGCGATCTGCATAGCTCAACAATTGATCCTCTTGAATTTGAGCTATGGCAAAATAACGCGAATCTGGGTGGGAAAAATACCAACCAGACACCGACGCTCCTGGCCACATAGCATAGCTTGTTGTTAGCGACATATTGATAGATTCTTCCACTTGAAGTAAATCCCAAAGCGGCCCTTTCTCTGTGTGCTCAGGACATGCAGGGTAACCCGGCGCAGGTCGAATACCTTGGTATTTTTCACGAATCAGATCTTCGTTATCCAATGACTCATCGGGAGCATAACCCCAAATGTCTTTACGAACACGGACATGTAAGTATTCCGCAAATGCCTCTGCTAGGCGGTCAGCAACGGCTTGAATCATAATCGCATTATAATCATCGCCATTCGCTTTATATTCATCAGCTAACTCTCGCTCTCCAATTCCGCCCGTTACAGCGAAGGCACCTATCCAGTCATGCTTACCACTGCTCTTCGGTGCAATGTAGTCTGATAGACAGTAGTTAAAACCTTTAGGTTTCTTGGTTTGCTGTCTTAGATTACACAATAACTGTTTGACTTCGGTTCGTGACTCATCGGTATATACTTCAATATCGTCATCAACGCTGGCAGCAGGAAATAAACCACAGATGCCTCGCGCCTTCAGAAGTCCTTCTTTTTCAACACGATCGAGCATATCGTTCGCATCCTTAAACAAGCGCTTCGCTTCTTCACCAACTTCTTCATGTTCAAAGATTTTCGGATACTTACCCATTAGTGTCCACGTCATAAAAAATGGCGTCCAATCGATATACTCTCGCAACGTCGCAACGTCAAAGTCATCGAAAATATGAATGCCAGGTTTTAATGGTGCTGGAGGCGTATAACTATCCCAATCAATCGCGACTTTATTGTCTCGAGCTTGCTCAAGTGTGACTGGCGCGGTTCTTGGCTTCTTACGATTATGCTGATCACGTACACGGTCATAATCAATATCGAGCTTGCTAACAAAATCTGGTTTCAACTCGTTCGACAGTAGCGAAGTACACACGCCTACCGCCCGCGATGCATTGTTAACATAGACAACGGGCTGATTGTAATTTTGTTCAATTTTAACAGCGGTATGCGCTTTAGACGTCGTGGCGCCACCGATGAGCAATGGTAGGTCAAAGCCTTGTCGCTCCATTTCTTTAGCAACATGCACCATTTCATCTAACGATGGGGTAATCAATCCTGACAGACCAATAATATCGACGTTTTCTTCTTTAGCTACCTTCAATATTTTTTCGCACGGCACCATGACGCCAAGATCGATGATCTCGTAATTATTACATTGCAGTACAACGCCAACAATATTTTTACCGATGTCATGAACATCGCCTTTTACCGTCGCAAGCAATATTTTACCGTTGGTAGAGCCCGCTTCTTTCATCGCATTAATAAAAGGTTCTAAATGTGCCACCGCCTGCTTCATAACTCGAGCGGACTTCACTACCTGAGGTAGGAACATTTTGCCTTCACCAAATAAATCACCAACCACATTCATACCATCCATTAACGGACCTTCAATGACGTGTAGTGGTTTTTCGGCATTAATGCGCGCTTCTTCGGTATCCTCAACAATAAACTCGGTTATGCCTTTTACCAACGCATGCTCTAAGCGTTTTTCGACCGACCAAGTGCGCCACTCCAGT
The DNA here is from genome assembly GCF_055808835.1 of Vibrio sp. GJ43-1. NCBI lineage: Bacteria > Pseudomonadati > Pseudomonadota > Gammaproteobacteria > Vibrionales > Vibrionaceae > Vibrio > Vibrio sp. GJ43-1. Next base: position 3,355,383 of record NZ_CM147884.1, read on the forward strand.
GCACTGGCATCTTCTTCCTTACCCACACCCTTATTCGCATATTCAGAGGCAATGTCCAGCAATCGCTCTGTTCCATCATCGCGACGGTTTAAGACTACGTCTTCAACCGCTTCACGAAGCTTATCTGGAACATTGTCATAAACCTCTAACTGACCCGCGTTGACGATGCCCATATCCATACCATTTTTAAAACAGTGGTAAAGGAACACCGCGTGAATCGCTTCACGAACGTAGTTGTTGCCACGGAATGAAAACGAAACATTCGAGACCCCACCGGAGATCATGGCGTGAGGCAAATCTCGTTTGATATCTGCGACGGCTTCAATAAAATCGACGGCATAATTGTTATGCTCATCAATCCCTGTCGCAACTGCGAAAATATTAGGGTCGAAAATGATGTCTTCCGGTGGGAAACCCACTTCATCCACCAGCACGCGATAAGCTTCAGTACAAATTTCAATTTTTCTTTCACGAGTATCCGCTTGGCCCACTTCATCGAATGCCATCACAATGACGGCCGCGCCATAACGACGAATCAACTTAGCTTGCGCGACAAATTTTTCTTTGCCTTCTTTTAACGAAATCGAGTTAACGATCCCTTTACCTTGGATACATTTCAATCCCGCTTCAATCACTTCCCATTTAGAGGAGTCGACCATAATCGGTACTTTGGAGATTTCAGGCTCTGACGCACAAAGATTTAAAAATCGCACCATGCAGGCTTCAGCGTCTAGCATGCCCTCATCCATATTGATATCGATGATCTGTGCACCGTTTTCAACTTGCTGACGTGCGACTTCGAGTGCTTCATCATAGAGCTCTTCTTTGATGAGACGCTTAAAACGAGCGGAGCCTGTCACATTGGTTCGCTCACCGACGTTAATAAATAAACTGTCTTTTTCTATGGTTAGCGGCTCTAAACCTGACAACCGACAAGCCACAGGAATATCAGGTAATGCACGAGGTGTTACGCCTTCCACGGCTAACGACATCTGACGAATATGCTCAGGAGTGGTTCCACAACACCCCCCGACTAAGTTTAGAAAGCCACTTTGTGCCCATTCACCAATGTGCTCTGCCATGTCTTCAGGCGATAAATCATACTCGCCAAATGCGTTAGGAAGACCTGCGTTAGGGTGAGCGGAAATATAGCCTTCACCAATACGGGAAATTTCTTGCACGTATTGACGCAGTTCATCAGGGCCTAGCGCGCAGTTAAGACCAAACGAGATAGGATTGACATGACGTAATGCGTTATAAAAAGCTTCGGTGGTTTGTCCGGATAACGTCCGTCCAGACGCATCGGTGATGGTCCCCGAAATCATAATAGGCAAATCGACATCAAGCTCTTCAAGTACCGTTTCAACCGCAAACGCACAAGCCTTAGCGTTCAGCGTATCAAATACAGTTTCGATCAAAATAAGATCCGAACCACCTTTAATCAAGGCTCGAGTAGACTCAGAGTATGCAATAACGAGCTCATCAAATGAGACGTTGCGGTAGCCGGGATCATTCACATCGGGAGAAATTGAACACGTTCGGTTTGTCGGGCCTAAAACTCCGGCAACAAATCTTGGTTTGTCCGGGTTCTTTGCCGTCCACTCATCAGCGACTTCGCGAGCAAGGCGCGCCGCTTCGAAGTTAATCTCATCACTCAAAGATTCCATATCATAATCGGCCATCGCAATCGTAGTGGCGTTAAATGTATTGGTTTCAAGGATATCGGCACCCGCTTCTAGGTAAGCACTATGGATTTCTTTGATGAGTTCAGGTTGAGATAAAACCAAAAGATCATTATTACCTTTAAGATCGGATGGCCAATCAGCAAAACGTTCCCCTCGATAATCGGCTTCTTCCAACTTATAGCCTTGAATCATCGTCCCCATCCCACCATCAATAAGTAGGATGCGTTTTTTCAATTGAGTCTCAATCACTTGTCTAATGCTGCTTACCACAATACTGCCTCGTTCCTTGCTGTTGTAGCCATCCTATCATAGTAACTTTAGAAATCTAGACGTCTAAAATAACTTTTGAGTGCTTTATTTCCAACCAAACTAACTAAGTCCAATCTCTCTCGCAACCTTTTCATTACTTCCTATGTCATAACAAGAATAAAAACAAAACTCGACGTAAAGAAGGTCAATTGATGACTAAACGTTCTATACCTAAAAGGTATGAATTTTCAATTAGTGATTGATCTTCACTCACGACAGGAACAAAATCCTATTCACAATTTATTACAATTAAGGTGACGTAATGTCCGTTTATCAGACACTCTGTTTTTTGTCTGCAGCAGCAATGCTGATTGCATTCATCAATAGTAAGATCGGTAAAATGCAAACCACCATCGCAATTACTGCGGGAGCCATGATCCTTTCTTTAATGATTCTCATTGGAGGACAAAACGGTTGGTTCGATCTAACGGGTGTCGCCTCTAAAATGGTCGCCAATATTAATTTCGAAGACTTTCTTCTTAAAGGCATTTTGGGCTTTCTTCTGTTCGCTGGCGGCCTAGGCATAAAATTGCCTCACCTGAAAGATCAACGGTGGGAAATCACCGTATTAGCATTAGGCGCCACGCTGTTTTCAACCTTTTTTATTGGCGCTGTGCTTTATGGATTTTGTCAGTTTATCGGTGTGCCATTTGACCTAATTTACTGCTTACTCTTTGGCGCGCTTATCTCCCCGACCGATCCTATCGCCGTGCTAGCCATTGTAAAAAAACTGGATGCGCCTGAGCGAATTTCAACACAAGTAGAGGGCGAATCTTTATTCAACGATGGATTTGGCTTGGTGATTTTCGTTACGCTATACACGATAGCCTTTGGCAACGAAGCTCCCAGTGTGACCGGGGTTTCCTTACTCTTCTTGCAAGAGGCCGTCGGCGGCATTGTTTATGGTTTTTTACTTGGTCTACTGTTTCATTACCTAATAAGTGCAACGGATGACCACTCAATGGAATTGTTGCTCACTATTGGTATTCCAACTGCAGGTTATGCCTTCGCGGATGTCCTACACGTCTCTGGCCCACTATCCATGGTGGTATCAGGCATCATGATTGGCAACTGGACTCGCTATATTGGTTTTTCAAAAGAATCAGAAGAGCATCTTGACCATTTCTGGGAATTAGTGGATGAATTTTTAAATGGCGTGTTGTTCTTATTGATCGGTATGTCGATGCTGCTATTTCAATTTCATGAAGAAGATTGGATTCTTATGGCTTTCTCCATTCCACTGGTATTAGGGGCTAGATATTTAAGTGTCGCGTTATCCTACGTAGGTTTTAAACGTTACCGACGTTATAACCCATGGTCGATAAGAATACTTACATGGGGTGGCTTAAGAGGAGGACTAGCGCTTGCTATGGCGTTATCAATACCAGCAGGGGTGTGGGTAATTGAAGATAAACTCATCGACGTGAAAGAGATTATCCTCGTCATGACTTACTCTGTGGTTGTGTTCTCCATTTTAATCCAAGGTTCAACTATTACTCCTATGATTGAAAAAGCCAAGTTAGCTGAAAAAAACATGGCGAATAAAGATTCGACTCCAACTGATATTTCATCAGATAAGACTGAATAGTACATTCTATTTCAATGCATTCAGAGAGCAGAAATAACGGATAATCTTTGTAAACTCCGCTCTGCTCTCTGTCCCCCCTCAGTAACAAGCAATAAAACCAACTGAAAGAGCTGTAGAGGCCGATACCCGCGCCAACCCTAGCTACCCTATACCCTTTCAACCAGCGTTCAATGGCGGGACTAGAAAGTGGCAAACCAATCAAATGCGCAATAAACAAGAAATACGACGGGGATAACGAAAGCGCGCCAAGCCCCTTAGGGCAGCACGATGCAAAACGATCAAGTGTAAAAGTATCAGATGCAAAAAAGGCCTCATCTTTCGATGAGGCCTTTTTCTAAAGTGGCTCCCCTTGCAAGACTTGAACTTGCGACATACGGATTAACAGTCCGCCGTTCTACCAACTGAACTAAAGGGGAATTATCTGTGTTAACATCAGGTCCTAAGACCATTATTTGTTAAGCACCAAATAATGGTGCCTCGAGGCGGAATCGAACCACCGACACGAGGATTTTCAATCCTCTGCTCTACCGACTGAGCTATCGAGGCAAAAGAATGGTGCCGACTACCGGAGTCGAACTGGTGACCTACTGATTACAAGTCAGTTGCTCTACCTACTGAGCTAAGTCGGCACACTAAATTCTTTATGCTTCTGTTCGTGCTACAAATCTTTACTAAAAATCGTTGGCACCAACAAATCAAATTGTGGTGCCCGGAGGCGGAATCGAACCACCGACACGAGGATTTTCAATCCTCTGCTCTACCGACTGAGCTATCCGGGCAACGGGGCGCTATTAAACGGATTTTCCGCTCTCCCGTCAACAGGTTTTTTAAAAAAACTTCAAAAAACCGTTTAAGCGCTGCATTTTTCAGCAAAAGTAACTATTAACCCTTTCCTGCGTTAAAATCCTTTTTGAATTTTGTTACTTTTTCTAGGTATCGGCGTGATTCAGAATTTGGGTGTTTTTTCGTTAATGCCCAATAAACTTGATTAGGTTGCAAAGAATTCAAATCATTCATTGCTCGCTTTCTATCTTTGCTGAACGTATTCAATACTCCCCCGTCCCACCGTTATACGCTGATATCATGCTGTACTCGAGAGATGTTGGATGACGAACCGCCTTCAGGTAGCGATTTTTTAGGATATAAAAATAAGCCGTACCGGTATCAATATTCTGCTCGGGATTAAAAAGGTACTCTGGCGATGGTTCACCAGGCTTATTTTTAACCAGCTTAAATACGTCTCGTCCCGCCGTTTTGGGCACCACTTGCATCAAACCATACGCATTGGCCCAACTTACCGCATAAGGATTAAAGCTACTTTCCGTTTTGATGATGGCGTATATGAGGTCTTCTGGGATGTCATATTTGAGCGACGCGCGCCTAACGATATCGGCATATTGATAACTTCGTTTGCTCGCATGGTCTTTTACCATGGGGATTTCTACGTAGTACGCTTTTTTATAATCGACATTCTTTGTTTTGACTTTATTGGCAATAAGATAGTCCGCAAAGCGACTCGCACGCCACGACCATTGCATCGGTTTTTGCTCTTGGTCGACAACTTGGTTGTAAAGAAAGGGCTGCCCCTCAAGCTTAATACTGCGAGACGAGAATAAATCGACACTCGCGGGATCATCAGGAGTGAGCAAGGTTGTGACGATCGCATTTTTAAGATGCTTTTCCGGCTCAGTAGGCGAGACGGTTTCAATCGTTATCAACCCTTTGCTAAAATCGACTTCTGCGCGACTCAGGTAATTATCAATGTACTTGACGTAATTGCTTTTCCCCGCCACTTTAATCTCACGGCTACCCCAGCGCTTTTCGATATTGCCATTGAAGCTACCAATTAAGGCATCCATCGCCTTGGTATCTTTGAGGTACTGCCCTGGAAGTTCAGCAAGGTTTTTAGCAAAACGGTTGGTCGGTTCATAATTAACATCGTAAATTTTTTCAATAAATTCACGGCTGCAGCCTACTAGCAGTATCGGTACCAAGAAATAAATCAGTTTTTTCATAGTCGCTAATAAAAACACCACGCTAGGTGGTGTTTTTCAATATCCTTATTTCTTACTCTGACGGCGGCGTGTACCCATCGATCACGATGTCTTTCCCTTCAAATAGAAAGTTGACCATTTCGGTTTCAAGCAACTTTCGATGTTCAGGATCCATCATGTTAAGTTTTTTCTCGTTGATCAGCATCGTTTGCTTAGATTGCCACTGCGCCCACGCTTCTTTTGATACGTTGTCGAAAATACGTTTGCCCAAACCACCAGGGTACAGCTGAAAGTCTAACCCTTCAGCATCTTTTTGTAGTCGAGCACAGAAGACCATACGGCTCATAATGTTATCCTTAATTATATTCGTTGCAAGGCATGGATAAGCTGCTTGACTGGTGCAGCTAAGCCAACCTTATCTGGTTTAGACATGTTATACCAAAGACCTTGCGACGGTTCCATGATCATTGTAGGAAGCTGATTCAAGGTCACGATGATTGGCGTTATATCGAGATGGTAATGGCTAAAAGTATGGCGAAAAGCAATATCTGTTTCCGTCGACTGAATGACACCTTCTTCAATGTTCAGTTTATCCAAGGTCTCCTTGATATCAGCCACTTGGCTTTCAGGGAAGCAAAAAGTCCTCCCCAAATCCCAGATTGAGGACGTTGCGCTAACCAAACGTCCTCCTTGTACTTTAAAATCACAAACCATGTTTCTTTTTCTGGCTTAATCTTTTTCGGTTTTTTACCAGGAAATTCTAATTGCCTATCTTGCTTGTTAGCGACACACAGCGTTGATACTGGACACAGTGTACATTTGGGACGGCTGCGCGTGCATACCAACGCCCCCATATCCATCATGGCCTGATTATACTTATCTGTCTGTGTTGACGGTGTATGACTCTCTGCTATTTCCCACAACACGTTCTCGACTTTCTTCTGCCCAGGCCAACCTTCTACTGCAAAGCTTCTCGCTAGGGTGCGTTTTACATTGCCGTCCAAAATAGCATGGGGCAATTTATACACCGACGACAAAACAGCCGCAGCGGTTGAACGCCCAACACCAGGCAACGCATTCATGGCCTCAAGCGATTTAGGAAATTCGCCCCCATGTTCACTCATCACGATTTGTGCGGCTTTGTGTAAATTGCGAGCCCTTGCGTAATACCCAAGCCCAGTCCATAAATGAAGTACTTCATCTTGTGGGGCACAAGCTAGGTCTTCCACTGTGGGAAAATGTTGTAAAAAACGTTCAAAGTATGGAATAACAGTGGTGACTTGTGTCTGTTGCAACATAATCTCAGATAACCAAACTTTATACGCAGTTTTGTCTTGTTGCCACGGGAGAGACTTTCGTCCGTATTTTTCATACCAATCTAAAATTGAGCTTGCATAAGGCGTCACATTTCTTCTCTTTTTACTTATAATTTGCGCGAAATTGCACCACACTTATTGAAAGAAGTAAAACACTGGGAATTTCCTGAGTAATAACACTTGCACCTTGGCAAATTCTTTGGATAATTCCCGCTCTGATTATTGATTGAACAGGCAGACCAATGAGTGAAGTGACAACAAATGAATACACAGAAGATGGCAAGCTAGTACGTAAAATACGCAGTTTTGTCCGTCGCGAAGGACGCCTAACAAAAGGGCAAGAAGCCGCGATGGAAGCATGCTGGCCAACAATGGGTATTGATTACCAAGACACTTTACTCGATTGGAATCAAGTATTTGGCAACGATAACCCCGTTATTCTAGAGATTGGATTTGGCATGGGTGCCTCACTCGTTGAGATGGCAAAAAATGCACCTGAGAAAAACTTCTTTGGTATTGAAGTGCACAGCCCAGGTGTTGGCGCTTGTCTGTCTTCAGCGAGAGAAGCCGGTGTAACGAACTTACGTGTTATGTGTCATGACGCCGTTGAAGTTTTCGAAAATATGATTCCAGACAGCAGCCTAACGACGCTACAGCTGTTTTTTCCAGATCCTTGGCACAAAAAACGTCATCACAAACGTCGCATCGTACAATTAGACTTTGCGGAAATGGTGCGCCAAAAGCTTAAGCTTGAAGAGGGCATTTTCCATATGGCCACCGATTGGGAAAACTACGGTGAACATATGATTGAAATCATGAATCAAGCACCAGGCTACGCCAATACGGCGACGGACGGAGACTTCATCCCAAGACCTGAAGATCGACCTCTGACGAAATTTGAGGCTCGCGGCCATCGACTCGGTCACGGTGTTTGGGACATTAAGTTCCTCCGTACGAAGTAACACTACGCCCCATTCGAAAGCCAACATTATGTTGGCTTTTTTGTTCCTAGCCCTTTACCTCTCAGGTGTATATGAAACCAACTCAGCAAATATTATCGCAAATCGTGAGCGAAGTTCGCCCTCTTATCGGTCAGGGTAAGGTCGCAGACTACATCCCTGCACTTGCTCGTGTCGCCAATGATAAGATTGGTATAGCGGTATGCACCAATGATGGCGAGATTATTTGCTCAGGGGACGCGGAAGAAGCTTTTTCCATACAATCCATTTCCAAAGCGTTAAGTCTTACCTTGGCGATGATGCTATACAAACCAGAGGAGATTTGGCAACGGGTTGGCAAAGAGCCGTCTGGACAAGCTTTTAATTCTCTAATTCAGCTCGAGATGGAACACGGTATTCCACGTAATCCATTTATCAATGCCTAGGTGCCATTGTCGTCGCAGACCTATTACAAAGCCGCTTGTCTGCGCCTAAGCAACGCATGCTCGAGTTTGTAAGGCTACTTTCAGGTGACAATCATATTGTCTACGACAAGGTGGTTGCAGCCTCTGAAATGATGCATAGCGATCGTAATGCGGCTATTGCCTATTTGATGCGTTCTTTTGGAAATTTTGAAAATGAAGTGATCCCGGTTCTTAATAACTACTTTCACGCATGCGCATTAAAAATGAGCTGTGTCGACTTAGCAAAAACCTTTAGCTACCTCGCCAATAAAGGTCAATCGGTCCACACAAAGAAACACATTATCACGCCAACACAGACCAAGCAGCTCAATGCTATGTTAGCCACTTGTGGACTGTATGACGGAGCAGGTGAGTTTGCTTATCGAGTAGGTATGCCCGGGAAGTCTGGTGTGGGTGGCGGTATTGTCGCGATAGTTCCAGGCGAGATGACCATCGCGGTATGGTCTCCTGAACTAGATTCATCGGGGAACTCCTTAATCGGCACTCGCGTCTTAGAGATGCTATCTACTCGAATAGGTCGTTCGATCTTTTAGTGACAGCCACCAGCATGACGTGTCTTCAATAACAATAAAGCCAGCAAATATTGCTGGCTTTATTGTTATCTGTTCAATTTATTGGCCGCTTAATATTGCTGGGTAGTGCCATCAAATAGGTGCTGTTGACTATACAACATGTAGCGTTTTCCTTGCTGATACATAGTCTGAAACTCTGGTGAATCACATGTTTGCTCAGTGAGGGTGGTCGTGTTATCGCCAATTTGGTAACACGCTTCTTTCTCCCCAGACGTTGCGTTGATTCTCACCAACTTTTGTTGTGCTGCCCAATAGAATTGATTATTAACCGTAAAATCAGCCCCTTGTTGGTAATTCGAAGACAACAAACTTCGGCCAGAGAACCCACTCACTTCGCCACCTAACCAGTCCATAATCGTTGGTGCAATATCTTTGTGTGCCCCCGCGACATCTAACTCCTGTGGAGTAAGTTCTGTATTAATGCCAACCATTAAAAACGGGATTGATACATGACGTAAATCACTACGAGATCCAACCATTGTATGATCCGCGACCAGCACTAATAACGTCGGTTTTTCCGTTTGCGCTTTCAGCTTCGAGACAAATCGTTCCAAAGATTGATCGGAATAATTGACGACACTGCGGCGAGTCTCATCCGGAGTTGACTTACCGAAAGCATAATCCGATTCATTCGGTAAATAGCTATCGTGAGTCGTGCTCGAGTATTAATGACCATAAATTGAGGCTGTGAGTGAGACGCCAGCTTTTCCAAAGCAAAATCATAGATGCCATCATCCATGTAACCCCAATAATTCTGCTCTTGTCCCACGTCTTCATAATCAAACTTACCAAATGAATCCGTGAATCCCAAAGCTTGAGCAAACGCACCGACCATCCCTTTACCACTACCTTGGACAAACGTGGTGTGCCAACCTTGCTCTTTTAATACTTGAGGCAAGCATTGGTAAGGCATACTCTCCAAGCGGCTACCAGCAACGCTGCCTCCGACTGGATTGGGGTGAGAACACATTGTGGTAAAGACACCTTCCACCGTTCGAAAGCCATTCGAATAGAAACTCGTGGTGGTCAATGACTCTTCTCGAAGAGAATCGAAAAAAGGTGTGGTATCAAATTCCGACCCGTAACTTTTCATATCAAAGGCCGTCCAGCTCTCCAGCAAGACAACAATCACATCATGATCAGAAAGCGTTTCTAGCTGAGTTGATGCAGTTCGGCTAAGTTGCTGGCGCAAGCTATCCATCGCCTCTGGCGACTGTTCAGGCGTCCAACGGTGGCCAGATTTATCTTCACCAATAAGAGAATAATAGGTAATGCCATACGGAGCACTCCAAGCAATACGCGCCTGATTCACGTCACCTATTTTGTAAGCATACATGGGACTTTGTGGTTTATCACTAAATCCACCACGAACCGCCGTAACCGTCAATAAAACCCAAACTAAGGCTATTGCAATACTGTTATACCATTTGTTGGCAAAGCGAATCGCAGGAACACAACGAATAACCACATAGCTATAAATCGCCAGCAATACCACAGCAACAAGTATCAAATGACCAAACTGAGTTAAGGCAGTGCTTGCGAGTTCCAGCTCCATCCCTTTGCCAAGATGCAAGTCAACCGTTACATGGCGACTAGCTTGGCTTAAATAAATCGTATCCCCCACAGTCGTGAAGATAATCCACGTTCCGCATAGCACTAACCATACTTTATGGCAGAGCTGATGAGCCTTAGAAAACGGGGCGATAGGCAATAACAACAGAAAGCCTAAACAGGACAGCAAAAAGGAAACCGTTAGATCAAATCTCACTCCCCAAGCTGTTGCCTTAAAGAATTCTAGCAATGAGGTAGTGGTATACGAAAATTCGTACCACCCAAGGAAGGTAACTTTGGAAATCACTGCCAATAATATGAATGACAGTAGCACTCGAGAAAGAGAAAGAAACATAACGCACCTAAAAACAATATATTACAGCATCCATACTGTTAAATTATCCAAGGCGCGTATATTAATGAGCTTTTACACAGTTGTGAAGTAAGTTACTAGATTTCGAAGATCTCTAGCAGATCATTGAGGAATAGCTTCCCTTTCTCTGTTAACTGCCAAGCTTCACCAGTATCGGTAATAAATTGACGCTCTAGCGCTTCAGCAATTGGTTTTTGAATCACATCTAGGCTTAGTCCAGTCCGTGTCACGAAATCTTGCTTAGGACACGGTTCGAGTAACCTAAAACGATTCATAAAGAACTCAAAAGGGCGATCTTGTAGAGAAACGTGAACTTCGCTATCTAGGTATGGCTTAACCAAATTCAGATACCCTCTTGGATGCTTAACTTTACTGGTACGAAGGATTCTCCCATCAGTAAAGCTTAACTTGCCATGAGCACCACAACCAATCCCAAGGTAGTCACCGAAGCGCCAATAATTGAGGTTATGCTGGCACTGGTAACCATGCTGACTGTACCCTGATATTTCATATTGCTCATAGCCTGCATTCGCGAGCATTTGATGACCTTTTTCAAAGATATCCCACAAGTCGTCTTCATCAGGCAGCGTTGGTGGCTTTGAATAAAATAACGTATTCGGCTCAATGGTTAGCTGATACCAAGATAAATGTGGCGGCGCTAAATCAATGGCCTGTTGCAGATCCTCAAGCGCGTCGTCGATGGTTTGCTCTGGTAAGCCATGCATTAAATCAAGATTAAAACTGTTTAGTCCTATTTCATGCGCCAGCTTGGCGGCGGTTACCGCCTCTTTCGCGCCATGAATACGCCCAAGTCGTGTCAGCTTTTCTTGCTGAAAACTCTGCACGCCAACAGAAATACGAGTCACCCCTGCGTGCTGATATTCGGCAAAGCGCTCAACCTCGATAGTCCCAGGGTTTGCCTCCATCGTGATTTCTATATCGTCACTAAATGGTAAACGGCGCTGTACCTGCTGCAATAGCTTCGCGATATATTGAGGCTCGATCAAGCTTGGTGTGCCGCCACCAATAAATATGGAATGCAATGGACGGACATCATCTTGCAGCTGATAGCGCATGATATCGGCATCCAAGTCCTCGATGAGTGCTGTCATATACTCCTGCTGAGGAATCCCTCCCTTAAGAGCATGCGAGTTAAAATCACAATAAGGGCACTTTTGCACACACCAAGGTATATGTATGTATAGACTAAGTGGCGGTGGCACTAGCATAGCTAAAGTCCCTGTGACTGAATCAGAGAAAACAGCTCACTTAGCGCTTTTCCACGATGAGACAACTGCTTCTTCCTTACAGGCTCAAGCTCCGCTGAGGCACAGTTATCTTCAGGCACAAAAAAGATAGGATCATAACCAAAACCCCGCTCTCCCGCTCTCTCAAATAAAATTCGCCCCTCCCATTTCCCGTGGCAAACGATCGGTGTAGGGTCATTAGCATGACGCATTAGTACTAGAACACAATGAAATCGAGCGGTACGCTTAGATTCTGGCACCTCGGCAAGTTCGGTTAAAAGCTTGTCGATGTTCGTCGCATCTGTCGCACCCTCACCCGAATAACGAGCAGAGTAAATACCCGGAGCGCCGTTGAGGTAGTCAACTTCAAGACCGGAATCGTCCGCTATCGCAGCTAAGCCAGTCTCTTTTGCAGCGTGTCTAGCTTTGATAATGGCGTTTTCTATAAACGTCGTGCCAGTTTCTGCAACATCAGAGACATGAAACTCACTTTGCGCGTGCACTTCAAAACCAAAGTCCGCCAGTAAATCGGCCATTTCCCGAACTTTGCCTTGATTACCCGTCGCCAATACTATTTTTGTGCTCATATTGTTCGTCTCTATTTACGCTCCTACCGACCCGTCGGTGTGAAGCTATTTTTCTGTATAAAGCTGTTGTGAAAATGAAATCGGCCCACGCCCTTTCATTCCTGCGTCGACATCAATCGTAAACTGATAACGCTCTTCATTTGTGATACTAAACTGAGCGAGATAGTATATCGCATCGCCTTCTTTAATTTCTTTAAAATCTAATTTTTTCGTTTGCCCTATTAGATTTTTAGCCTCTCCTGTAATCTCTGCCGACATTGCTGGTTTTCCAAGGCTTGCGCGATCTAACACGCTGATGTTAACAATCGCAATTGTGTCATTTCTCTTCAGGCCATAGCTTCGCGCGACTTCTGGCGTCAAAAAAGTTGAGTTAAATACCACATAGTGTACTTCCGCATCTTTGATTGTTTTGTACTGCCCGGCATACCCCGCCGTTGAAAACACCAGTAAGACCAATAACCATACGTACTTTCTCATCACTATCTCCTTGTAAAAAAAGACCCTCATAAGAGGGTCTGAAATTCATTTGGCGTCAACACGGGATCAATCACTCTTATCTGCTTATGTCGACCCAGTTCACCCTTTTCGATACAAACCTGACTTTTGGCGACTTTACACATTTTCGCTAAGTACTTAATCAAGTGAGCATTCGCTTTGCCGTCTACTGGGGGCGCTGTAATCGCTATCTTAAACTCATTGCCATGCAGGCCAACCAGTTTATCACGACTGGCCTTGGGCTGAATGTAAACATGCAGCACTAGATCACACCCATCCCAAGCAACCGCTGACACTATAGTTTATACCAAAGTGGGCCAACGAAATCGCCCATCAGAAAGTTGGCAAATTGCAAGACGATAAATAAAACCAGCACGCTCAAATCAAAGCCACCCATTGCTGGTAAAATCCGGCGAATTGGCGCAAGCATTGGCTCTGTTAGTTGATGAAATACGAACTCGATAGGGCTTCGACCTTGGCTAACCCAACTCAAAATAGCTCGAATTAATAAGACCCAGAAAAGCAAACCGCCCGCTGCTTTTAGTAAAGATAACAAGCCCAAAAATAAGAAATCTGGACTAAAGCTAAAGTTTGCACCAGCCGCAATTAATACCAAGGCAACATACTTACCAACACATAGTAAATAAGCGAATACCACCGTCGCCAAATCAAGCCCACCTATCGATGGAATAACTCGGCGAAGCGGGGCGACAACAGGCTGCGTCGCTTTAACAATAAACTGTGAAAATGGATTATAAAAATCGGCGCGAGAGGCTTGTAGCCAAATGCGCAGAAGCACAACCATGATGTACAAATCGAACAGTGTCGACACCAAAAAACTCATTGCATTCATAAGTAACCTTTACGATTTTGTAGATACGTTAAAATTGTTTTTCCATTTCTTCCGCGCGAGAAATAGCTGCTTGCATCGCTTGAGAGACAATATCTCGAAGACCGCTATCTTCGAAGGTTCTTACCGCCTCTGCTGTTGTTCCACCTTTTGATGTGACCTGCTGCCTTAAAGTGGCAAGATCTGTATCGGGGTTACAGCATACCATCTTAGCGGCCCCATACGCGGTTTGCTGTACCAGCAAACGGGCTGTTGCTTCATCCATTCCATTGCGCATGGCCTCTTGCTGAATCGCCTCCATAAAGAGAAAGAAGTACGCTGGTGCACTACCCGCAGCTGCAATCACGTCGTTAATAGCCGATTCTTTCTCTACCCAGCATACCTTGCCTACCGCTTCCATTAAGTCAGTAGCAAATTGCTTATCTAGAGAGAGTATTGCCTCATTCGCATACAAGCCACTCATTCCCTCCCCTAAAAGAGAAGGCGTGTTAGGCATAACACGTACTAAATTGAGTTCTGTAGCAAACATTTCCTCAAGGCGTTGAATAGAAATCCCCGCCGCAATGGAGACGACGAGCTTACTATTAAAATCAACCCCAACGAAGCCACGAACGACCGTTGCCATCAATTGTGGTTTTACTGCTAAAACAATCACATCAGCTTGCTCTGCCGCTTGAAGGTTATCATGAGTTGTCATGACACCGTATTCATTCGCTAGAGCAATTAACTTCTCTTTACTTGGGTTCGTCGCTGTGATTTTCGTAGGTTCATAACCACTGGCAACCAGCCCCGCAATAATTGAGCGCGTCATGTTTCCTGCGCCAATAAAAGCAATCTTTCTTTGTTCCATTAAAGATATTCCTAAACAAAGAGGCAACATAAGCGCCTCTAAACAATAATTATTGCTGTCCGTAATCTCGAGCACCAAAGATCGCTGTTCCGATACGAACCATTGTGCTTCCAGCTGCAATAGCAGCGTCCATGTCACCACTCATTCCCATGGAAAGCGTGTCGATATTGGCATACTGCGCCGCCAGTTTATTATTCACTTCTCGCAATACCATAAACGCTTGAAGCTGCTCTTCATATCCAGAGACATTAGCCGGAATAGACATCACCCCTCTAAGCACCAAATTGGGCAAGGCATCAATGACTTCTGCCAGTTCAAATACCTGATCAATTTGAGCTCCTGACTTTGTCGCTTCCTCGCTCGTGTTCACCTGTATGAGCACTTGTAATGGTCCCATACTCGATGGTCTTTGATCATTTAGACGCTGAGCTGTTTTGGCACGATCAATAGTGTGAACCCAATCAAAATGCTCAGCGACAACACGAGTTTTATTTGATTGAATCGGCCCTATAAAGTGCCATTCAAGATCAAATTCAGGGTGATGGTCGTTAAAGAACGCAACCTTAGATGCGCCTTCTTGAACGTAATTCTCACCAAACTGTCGCTGTCCTGCCAAGGCGGCCTGAATGATCGCTTCGTTAGGTTTCGTCTTACTGACAGCAAGCAATTGCACCTCACCTTGCACTCTCCCGCAATTTTGTTCTGCGCGAGCTATCTGGGTGGTGATTAGTTCTATATTTTGTTGAATACTGGTCATAGGTTACAAATCATAAGGAAATTAAATGGATATCACCGAGTTGCTAGACTTTAGTGTAAAGCATAATGCTTCAGATCTACACCTTTCCGCAGGCGTACCACCAATGGTACGAATTGACGGAGAAGTAAGAAAACTTGGTATCCCGGCTCTCGATCACTCTGCTGTACACAAGTTAATCTTTGATGTCATGAATGACAAGCAAAGAAATGATTATGAGTCCCGACTTGAAACCGATTTTTCTTTTGATATCCCCAATGTCGGCCGATTCAGGATCAATGCATTTAATCAATCCCGAGGATGCTCAGCTGTATTTAGAACCATCCCAACAACAACGCCTACCCTCGCACAGCTGGGCGTCCCAGATATTTTAACCGATATCGCAAACATTGAACGAGGCCTCGTTCTGGTGATCTAAACCCAACAGGTTCAGGAAAATCAACAACACTGGCTGCAATGGTTGATCATATCAACCAAAGCAAAAATAAACATATTCTGACGATTGAAGATCCCATTGAATTTGTTCACCAAAATAAGAAATGCTTAATCAATCAAAGAAGTGCATCGCGACACGCACAGCTTCCAAAACGCACTACGATCGGCGTTACGTGAAGATCCTGATGTCATTGTTGTCGGAGAACTTCGCGATCAAGAAACGATCAGCCTTGCTCTGACTGCTGCTGAAACTGGACACTTAGTCTTTGGAACATTACACACCGTTTCTGCGACTAAAACCATCGACCGTATCATTGATGTATTTCCTGGTAACGACAAAGATATGGCTCGCTCGATGTTATCAGAATCACTACGAGCGGTTATCTCGCAGCAACTTATAAAGCGCACAAATGGCGGCCGCATCGCATGCCACGAAATCATGACTGCAACACCTGCAATTCGAAATTTAATTAGGGAAGATAAAGTGGCACAGATGTACTCAATGATACAAACGGGCGCCGCTCATGGAATGCAAACGCTAGAACAACATAGCAAGCAATTACTCTCTCAAGGTATTGTTGAACTCGAAGAAGTGAATAAACAGGTCACCCAACATAACTCGATGTTTCATTAGGACGCAGTAATGAACAATATTGATGCCATCCTCGATCAAATGTTGACACTCAATGCCTCGGATCTCTACCTCACTGCTGGTGCCCCTATACTCTATCGAGTTGACGGAGATTTAAAGGCAATAGGTGATAGCTTATCTAATGCTGAGGTTACTACACTTCTAAAATTGATGATGGACGACGCAAAATATAGCGCCTACCTTGCAAGCAAAGAATCTAACTTCGCCATTGTTCGAACTACTCGGTCGATTTCGAGTCAGTGCTTTTTTTCAAAGAGAGCTACAAGGTGCTGTGATAAGAAGAATAGAAAGCCGTATTCCCACCTTTAAGGAACTTTCCCTTCCAGATGTGCTGCAAACCCTCTCAATAGCAAAAAGAGGCCTTGTCCTAATTGTTGGTGCAACAGGCTCAGGTAAATCCACAACAATGGCGGCAATGACTGGATATCGAAACCAACACCGAACAGGGCATATCCTCACGGTAGAAGACCCGATAGAGTTTATTCATGAACATCAAAAATGTATTGTGACTCAGCGAGAAGTGGGCCTCGATACTGAGAGCTATGCTGTGGCACTGAAAAATTCACTTCGGCAAGCACCTGATATGGTTTTAATCGGCGAAATCAGAACAAGAGAAACGATGATGTATGCCATGTCCTTTGCAGAAACCGGACACCTTTGTATGGCAACACTGCATGCTAACAACGCCAGTCAAGCGATCGAGCGCATTCTTCACCTTGTACCGAAAGAACAAAAAGAGCAGTTTCTTTTCGACTTAAGTTCAAATCTCAAAGGTATTATTGGACAGCAACTCATTAGGGATAAACAAGGCAAAGGTCGTCATGGTGTATTCGAGATACTACTCAATAGCCCAAGAGTTTCTGAACTGATTCGTAAAGGAGAGCTTGGCGAAATTAAAGTGGCTATGAGTAAATCTCGAGAGATTGGAATGCAAACCTTTGACCAATCACTCTTTGATTTAGTAAACGCAGGTAGTATCAACGAAGAGGACGCGCTACACAGTGCAGACTCATCCAATAACCTCCGTTTAATGCTAAAGCTAGCCAATTCAGAAACGTCTTCTAAGTCGGAACTATCGAAAATAAAAATAGACATGAGCTAGAAAGAAGTGCTCGTTTTACTCCCTTCTGAACTCGTGAATAGAGGCGTTTAACTGGAAGAAATCTAATTCACTTTTAAAAAAGCAAAAAGGCCTCATCTTTCGATGAGGCCTTTTCTTAAAGTGGCTCCCCTTGCAAGACTTGAACTTGCGACATACGGATTAACAGTCCGCCGTTCTACCAACTGAACTAAAGGGGAATTACTAGTTATACTCGAGTAAAGAGTGGTGCCGACTACCGGAGTCGAACTGGTGACCTACTGATTACAAGTCAGTTGCTCTACCTACTGAGCTAAGTCGGCACATAAAAACAAGCTAAGCTTATTTTTAAAAAGTGGCTCCCCCTGCAAGACTTGAACTTGCGACATACGGATTAACAGTCCGCCGTTCTACCAACTGAACTAAGGGGGAATTACTATATTGTGTAAAGAATGGTGCCGACTACCGGAGTCGAACTGGTGACCTACTGATTACAAGTCAGTTGCTCTACCTACTGAGCTAAGTCGGCGCACTTATCTTTACTTATTGACGCTTATTTTACTAAGCACCAACAATTTTAAATCGTGGTGCCCGGAGGCGGAATCGAACCACCGACACGAGGATTTTCAATCCTCTGCTCTACCGACTGAGCTATCCGGGCAACGAGGTGTATTAAACGGCTTTTCGGCCTTAACGTCAACACTAAATTGCAAAAAAAATATCGTTTGTCGATTTTCTATACTTAGCGTTCTATTTTTATGCATTTTGCGCCCACAATTAAGCCCTGTGGGCATACAGGGCTTAAGTTAAACCATGATTCCTTCCGCTAACCCTTTACTTAATTCCTGCATTAACTGAAGAAAATAGCTGTTTTTAACTCGATAACTTAACCGTTTTTGACTTCAAACTGATTCATTTTTTCAGTTAACTCTCCAGACAGTAGACCAAGAGAACGAGTCGCCGCTCTTGTTTGTTCAACTACCCCCCTTAATTCGCCGCCACTTTGCTCTATCAAATTAATTCTTACCGATATGTCATCGCTCACTTCAGTCTGCTCTGCGGCCGCCGTTGCTATCTGATGACTCATTTCAGAGATTTTTTCTAAGCTAACCACTACGTCATGTAGGGCTCGAGAGGCAGTTTGAGACTCTTCTACCGTTGCTTGACTGGTTTCGGTACAACTTTGAATACTTTGAATCGCTTTTTTGAGCCCGATTGGAGGTTCGAGATCATATCTTGAATCTCTTTCGTGCTGCTCTGTGTTCTTCCTGCTAAACTCCTTACTTCATCAGCAACAACCGCAAAACCCCGACCTTGCTCACCAGCGCGAGCAGCCTCAATTGCAGCGTTCAATGCCAGTAGATTCGTTTGTTCAGCAATATCACCAATAACCTCCAAAACACGCGCAATATTATTCACATCACTATCAAGCTCTGAGACCGCTGTATTCGCCCCATCCAATTGATGGGCTAGACCTTCGATATTTGAAAGGGCTGAAGAAATAAGCGAACTAACATGCTGGCTCTGCTTATCAGCTTCATCCGTACTCAACGCGGTATCCGTAGCAGACTTTGCCACATGACTTGCTGATGAAGCCATTTCTGTCATGGCGGTCGCAATCATCTCAGTGCTCTGTTGCTGGGTTTGCGTGAGTGTTGCAATAGAGAGTGCTCTCTTGTCTGTTTCAGAAAGCTGAGAACCAATAGAGCCAGTAACCTTTTCAATACTAGAAAGAAGTGCCGCTAGAGAATAATTCATCTGCTGAACAGAATGGTAAATACTGCTGGTTTGCGCTTTATTATCAAATTTAGTTTCAATTTTTCCCGACGCGACACTTTGAACAGCGTGCAGCACATCGGCAGGTTCTCCTCCTAATATCGCCAGTATCTTCCGAAGTGAAATAAGTAGAGTTGACAATATAATCGCCATAATCAGTACGCATAGCCCTAATTGCCACTGCGCTGTCGACCAGAAACGCTGATTAACTTCATTGAAGCCTATACCAGTACCAACGACCCACTGCCATTTCGGCGTTCTCTCGGCAATAGATAGCTTATTTTCAATCTCGCCATTAGGGAGTCTCTGAGACCACTCATATTCAATTAGATGATCCTTTCGATTACCTAGCGCCTTAACAATAATCTCACCGACACTTCTACCGGAGCTATCTTTAAAATCGTGAAAGCTAGTCCCGTGTAACTGAGGGTCTAAAGGCGCAGCTATGAAAGTCATATTTTCATCGGCGACATAAACATACTCATTATCTTTATAAATGTTGTTACGAAGCACTCTGGTCGCAATCATTTTCGCATCATTAGTACTCAAGACCCCTTCGTCAGCGAGTTTTTCTAGCTGAACAATCGTTGAATATGTACTGGTGAATATTTCCGTCACTCGCATCTTGTTGTCATTATTACTCGCTAGACGCAAGGCCCAAAGACCCGTAATGGTCACTGCTACCATGGCAAATAGGATTATTAATGACAAAAAATAAGTTTGTGTTTTTAACTTCATAGAACAGCTCTAAGTTATATCGCATAGAATTTTATAAGTAATTCGACATATTAGTCAGCCATTTTCAAATAGAAAGCACTTTATTACAGAACTATGACTGCGATTAAATTCACGAAGAAAAATATGTTTTCATCTAAACTTTTAAACCTTTTGGTCGACTCATGAAGAATTCTCAAAAAGGAAATCTTCATCTGTCTCACTTAGCTAGGTCCTAGGTGTAAACAAGAATGCCAAAACTCACCTAAGTGACATATACGCCGCTTAGGCGAATTCTAGGTAACAGAGAACCGTACTTTTTAGGGATGATATAGCACATTCAGACTGGAGAAAAACCATACTGACATGGAGTAACTCATTATATGCGCCAGGGAAGGCAGGGTGGGGAAACGCAAACGTCACAAATTCCCAACCTTCCAGCAGGGACGTCTAGCATAAGGGTGGGGGTAAGTGTCAGGTAAACAAGACTCGAACTAGCGTAATAGACCACTTATCTAAGAACAAGGTAAGCGGCTGAACGATCAAGCACAATTTATTTTAGACGTAAAAAAGCCCCAGTCTTTCGACTAGGGCTTAGTATAAGTGGCGGAGTGGACGGGACTCGAACCCGCGACCCCCGGCGTGACAGGCTGGTATTCTAACCAACTGAACTACCACTCCGCAGTGTCTATTCAGCATAATGCTATTTCTTGTTCTCATCTTTCATTAAAAAGATAACAACGAAATTAAAGCCTGGCGATGTCCTACTCTCACATGGGGAAACCCCACACTACCATCGGCGCTACTGCATTTCACTTCTGAGTTCGGCATGGGATCAGGTGGGTCTGCAACGCTATGGTCGCCAAGCAAATTCTTCTTTTACTTTCAGCTTTTCATAAAAACTGAAGGCAAAATTAATCTGGAAAGCTTAATAAAAGTTCTTAATACACATTCAATTATGTTCTTGCTTTGAGTCCATCAAAACCCTTTGGGTGTTGTATGGTTAAGCCTCACGGGCAATTAGTACAGGTTAGCTCAATGCCTCGCAGCACTTACACACCCTGCCTATCAACGTTCTAGTCTTGAACAACCCTTTAGGACACTTAAAGTGCCAGGGAAGACTCATCTCAGGGCTCGCTTCCCGCTTAGATGCTTTCAGCGGTTATCGATTCCGAACTTAGCTACCGGGCAATGCCATTGGCATGACAACCCGAACACCAGAGGTTCGTCCACTCCGGTCCTCTCGTACTAGGAGCAGCCCCCTTCAATCTTCCAACGCCCACGGCAGATAGGGACCGAACTGTCTCACGACGTTCTAAACCCAGCTCGCGTACCACTTTAAATGGCGAACAGCCATACCCTTGGGACCGACTTCAGCCCCAGGATGTGATGAGCCGACATCGAGGTGCCAAACACCGCCGTCGATATGAACTCTTGGGCGGTATCAGCCTGTTATCCCCGGAGTACCTTTTATCCGTTGAGCGATGGCCCTTCCATTCAGAACCACCGGATCACTATGACCTACTTTCGTACCTGCTCGAATTGTCATTCTCGCAGTCAAGCGGGCTTATGCCATTGCACTAACCACACGATGTCCAACCGTGTTTAGCCCACCTTCGTGCTCCTCCGTTACTCTTTGGGAGGAGACCGCCCCAGTCAAACTACCCACCAGGCACTGTCCGCAATCCCGATTAGGGACCAACGTTAGAACATCAAGCATACAAGGGTGGTATTTCAAGATTGCCTCCACACACACTAGCGTGCATGCTTCAAAGGCTCCCACCTATCCTACACATGTAGGGTCAATGTTCAGTGCCAAGCTGTAGTAAAGGTTCACGGGGTCTTTCCGTCTAGCCGCGGGTACACTGCATCTTCACAGCGATTTCAATTTCACTGAGTCTCGGGTGGAGACAGCGTGGCCATCATTACGCCATTCGTGCAGGTCGGAACTTACCCGACAAGGAATTTCGCTACCTTAGGACCGTTATAGTTACGGCCGCCGTTTACCGGGGCTTCGATCAAGAGCTTCGACCTAAGTCTAACCCCATCAATTAACCTTCCGGCACCGGGCAGGCGTCACACCGTATACGTCATCTTACGATTTTGCACAGTGCTGTGTTTTTAATAAACAGTTGCAGCCACCTGGTATCTGCGACTCCTAGTAGCTCCATCCGCAAGGGACTTCACCGCCAAGAGCGTACCTTCTCCCGAAGTTACGGTACCATTTTGCCTAGTTCCTTCACCCGAGTTCTCTCAAGCGCCTTGGTATTCTCTACCCGACCACCTGTGTCGGTTTGGGGTACGATTTCTTATAATCTGAAGCTTAGAGGCTTTTCCTGGAAGCATGGCATCAATGACTTCACTACCGTAGTAGCTCGACATCGTATCTCAGCGTTAGTAGTGGTCCGGATTTACCTAAACCACCCGCCTACGTACTTGAACCTGGACAACCATCGCCAGGCCCACCTAGCCTTCTCCGTCCCCCCATCGCAATTATAAGAAGTACGGGAATATTAACCCGTTTCCCATCGACTACGCCTTTCGGCCTCGCCTTAGGGGTCGACTTACCCTGCCCCGATTAACGTTGGACAGGAACCCTTGGTCTTCCGGCGAGGAGGTTTTTCACCCCCTTTATCGTTACTCATGTCAGCATTCGCACTTCTGATACCTCCAGCAGACCTTACAGTCCACCTTCAACGGCTTACAGAACGCTCCCCTACCCAATATGATAAATCATATTGCCGCAGCTTCGGTGTATAGCTTAGCCCCGTTACATCTTCCGCGCAGGCCGACTCGACTAGTGAGCTATTACGCTTTCTTTAAATGATGGCTGCTTCTAAGCCAACATCCTAGCTGTCTAAGCCTTCCCACATCGTTTCCCACTTAGCTATACTTTGGGACCTTAGCTGGCGGTCTGGGTTGTTTCCCTCTCCACGACGGACGTTAGCACCCGCCGTGTGTCTCCCGGATATTACTTACTGGTATTCGGAGTTTGCAAAGGGTTGGTAAGTCGGGATGACCCCCTAGCCTTAACAGTGCTCTACCCCCAGTAGTATTCGTCCGAGGCGCTACCTAAATAGCTTTCGGGGAGAACCAGCTATCTCCAGGTTTGATTGGCCTTTCACCCCTAGCCACAAGTCATCCGCTAATTTTTCAACATTAGTCGGTTCGGTCCTCCAGTTGATGTTACTCAACCTTCAACCTGCCCATGGCTAGATCACCTGGTTTCGGGTCTATATCCAGAGACTGAACGCCCAGTTAAGACTCGGTTTCCCTACGGCTCCCCTAAACGGTTAACCTTGCCACTGAATATAAGTCGCTGACCCATTATACAAAAGGTACGCAGTCACCCAACAAGTGGGCTCCTACTGCTTGTACGTACACGGTTTCAGGTTCTATTTCACTCCCCTCACAGGGGTTCTTTTCGCCTTTCCCTCACGGTACTGGTTCACTATCGGTCAGTCAGTAGTATTTAGCCTTGGAGGATGGTCCCCCCATATTCAAACAGGATATCACGTGTCCCGCCTTACTCGTTTTCACTGATTATGATGTGTCGGTTACGGGGCTATCACCCTTTACTGCGGCACTTTCCAGAGCCTTCACCTGCATCATTAAAAGCTTAAGGGCTAGTCCAATTTCGCTCGCCGCTACTTTCGGAATCTCGGTTGATTTCTCTTCCTCGGGGTACTTAGATGTTTCAGTTCCCCCGGTTTGCCTCATTAACCTATGTATTCAGTTAATGATACGTGCTTATGCACGTGGGTTTCCCCATTCGGAAATCCCAGACTCACAGGTTATTACTACCTAATCTGGGCTTATCGCAAGTTATTACGTCCTTCATCGCCTCTGACTGCCAAGGCATCCACCGTGTACGCTTAGTCACTTAACCATACAACCCCAAAAGGTCTTATGTATGGCAAACAACCAAAGTCGCTATCTCATTATTTGAATGAGCGAGATAGCATTCGATTTTGCCGGACTCAAATATAAACCTCACAACCGAAGTTGTGCTGTTTCCAAGAACACTTGAATGTGTGTTGGTACCTACATCTTAAAGACATAGGATTTGAGAACTTTTATTTGAACAACATTAAATCAAATGTTGTTCGTCAGCTTTCCAAATTGTTAAAGAGCATAAAGCACAAAGCTTT
This sequence comes from Vibrio sp. GJ43-1, assembly GCF_055808835.1. Lineage (NCBI taxonomy): Bacteria > Pseudomonadati > Pseudomonadota > Gammaproteobacteria > Vibrionales > Vibrionaceae > Vibrio > Vibrio sp. GJ43-1. The sequence continues at coordinate 3,379,783 of NZ_CM147884.1, forward strand.
AATCAATGAGTAAACATTAATTAAAGCTCTATTGTTCTTAACTAATCAAACCTAATCAATCTGTGTGAACACTCATCAAGATAATCTTTCGTATAAGGAGGTGATCCAGCCCCAGGTTCCCCTAGGGCTACCTTGTTACGACTTCACCCCAGTCATGAACCACAAAGTGGTGAGCGTCCTCCCGAAGGTTAAACTACCCACTTCTTTTGCAGCCCACTCCCATGGTGTGACGGGCGGTGTGTACAAGGCCCGGGAACGTATTCACCGTGGCATTCTGATCCACGATTACTAGCGATTCCGACTTCATGGAGTCGAGTTGCAGACTCCAATCCGGACTACGACGCACTTTTTGGGATTCGCTCACTATCGCTAGCTTGCTGCCCTCTGTATGCGCCATTGTAGCACGTGTGTAGCCCTACTCGTAAGGGCCATGATGACTTGACGTCGTCCCCACCTTCCTCCGGTTTATCACCGAGCAGTCTCCCTGGAGTTCCCACCATTATGTGCTGGCAAACAAGGATAAGGGTTGCGCTCGTTGCGGGACTTAACCCAACATTTCACAACACGAGCTGACGACAGCCATGCAGCACCTGTCTTAGAGTTCCCGAAGGCACACCTGCGTCTCCGCTGGCTTCTCTAGATGTCAAGAGTAGGTAAGGTTCTTCGCGTTGCATCGAATTAAACCACATGCTCCACCGCTTGTGCGGGCCCCCGTCAATTCATTTGAGTTTTAATCTTGCGACCGTACTCCCCAGGCGGTCTACTTAACGCGTTAGCTCCGAAAGCCACGGCTCAAGGCCACAACCTCCAAGTAGACATCGTTTACGGCGTGGACTACCAGGGTATCTAATCCTGTTTGCTCCCCACGCTTTCGCATCTGAGTGTCAGTATCTGTCCAGGGGGCCGCCTTCGCCACTGGTATTCCTTCAGATCTCTACGCATTTCACCGCTACACCTGAAATTCTACCCCCCTCTACAGTACTCTAGTCCGCCAGTTTCAAATGCAGTTCCGAGGTTGAGCCTCGGGCTTTCACATCTGACTTAACGAACCACCTGCATGCGCTTTACGCCCAGTAATTCCGATTAACGCTCGCACCCTCCGTATTACCGCGGCTGCTGGCACGGAGTTAGCTAAGTGCTTCTTCTGCAGCTAACGTCAAATCCATACGCTATTAACGCATGAACCTTCCTCACTGCTGAAAGTACTTTACAACCCGAAGGCCTTCTTCATACACGCGGCATGGCTGCATCAGGCTTGCGCCCATTGTGCAATATTCCCCACTGCTGCCTCCCGTAGGAGTCTGGACCGTGTCTCAGTTCCAGTGTGGCTGATCATCCTCTCAGACCAGCTAGGGATCGTCGCCTTGGTGAGCCATTACCTCACCAACTAGCTAATCCCACCTGGGCATATCCTGACGCGAGAGGCCCGAAGGTCCCCCTCTTTGGCCCGAAGGCATTATGCGGTATTAGCCATCGTTTCCAATGGTTATCCCCCACATCAGGGCAATTTCCCAGGCATTACTCACCCGTCCGCCGCTCGACGCCCAACAAATCACCCGAAGGGTCAATGTTGTCGTTTCCGCTCGACTTGCATGTGTTAGGCCTGCCGCCAGCGTTCAATCTGAGCCATGATCAAACTCTTCAATTTAAGATTTTGTCGGCTCAATGAATACTGACTTCAAAACTGTCCCTTACTTAAAAAGTAAGAAGTAATTTTAAAGCTATTATCGTTCCAACAGAACGATAATGAATTTTGACTGTGTGACAGTAAGCGAGCTTACTACCCTTAGGTCACGTGTTCATTGAAAACCATTTTACTTCCGAAGAAGTGGTTCGTTTCTACTTTGCAGCAGAAGCAAACATAATGATTATCATCAACAAGTGTCCACACAGATTGATATAGGTCTATATTGTTAAAGAGCTTTGCTTTCAATGCCTTAGCACCTAAGCAGGACGCGTATAATACGCTATCTACTTTGAAAGTCAACATAATATTCTAAGTATTTGCTTAAAAAACTATGTTGACTCGTCTCAATTGAGACAAGTCGATATTAAAGCCTGGCGATGTCCTACTCTCACATGGGGAAACCCCACACTACCATCGGCGCTACTGCATTTCACTTCTGAGTTCGGCATGGGATCAGGTGGGTCTGCAACGCTATGGTCGCCAAGCAAATTCTTCTTTTACTTTCAGCTTTTCATAAAAACTGAAGGCAAAATTAATCTGGAAAGCTTAATAAAAATTCTTAATACACATTCAATTATGTTCTTGCTTTGAGTCCATCAAAACCCTTTGGGTGTTGTATGGTTAAGCCTCACGGGCAATTAGTACAGGTTAGCTCAATGCCTCGCAGCACTTACACACCCTGCCTATCAACGTTCTAGTCTTGAACAACCCTTTAGGACACTTAAAGTGCCAGGGAAGACTCATCTCAGGGCTCGCTTCCCGCTTAGATGCTTTCAGCGGTTATCGATTCCGAACTTAGCTACCGGGCAATGCCATTGGCATGACAACCCGAACACCAGAGGTTCGTCCACTCCGGTCCTCTCGTACTAGGAGCAGCCCCCTTCAATCTTCCAACGCCCACGGCAGATAGGGACCGAACTGTCTCACGACGTTCTAAACCCAGCTCGCGTACCACTTTAAATGGCGAACAGCCATACCCTTGGGACCGACTTCAGCCCCAGGATGTGATGAGCCGACATCGAGGTGCCAAACACCGCCGTCGATATGAACTCTTGGGCGGTATCAGCCTGTTATCCCCGGAGTACCTTTTATCCGTTGAGCGATGGCCCTTCCATTCAGAACCACCGGATCACTATGACCTACTTTCGTACCTGCTCGAATTGTCATTCTCGCAGTCAAGCGGGCTTATGCCATTGCACTAACCACACGATGTCCAACCGTGTTTAGCCCACCTTCGTGCTCCTCCGTTACTCTTTGGGAGGAGACCGCCCCAGTCAAACTACCCACCAGGCACTGTCCGCAATCCCGATTAGGGACCAACGTTAGAACATCAAGCATACAAGGGTGGTATTTCAAGATTGCCTCCACACACACTAGCGTGCATGCTTCAAAGGCTCCCACCTATCCTACACATGTAGGGTCAATGTTCAGTGCCAAGCTGTAGTAAAGGTTCACGGGGTCTTTCCGTCTAGCCGCGGGTACACTGCATCTTCACAGCGATTTCAATTTCACTGAGTCTCGGGTGGAGACAGCGTGGCCATCATTACGCCATTCGTGCAGGTCGGAACTTACCCGACAAGGAATTTCGCTACCTTAGGACCGTTATAGTTACGGCCGCCGTTTACCGGGGCTTCGATCAAGAGCTTCGACCTAAGTCTAACCCCATCAATTAACCTTCCGGCACCGGGCAGGCGTCACACCGTATACGTCATCTTACGATTTTGCACAGTGCTGTGTTTTTAATAAACAGTTGCAGCCACCTGGTATCTGCGACTCCTAGTAGCTCCATCCGCAAGGGACTTCACCGCCAAGAGCGTACCTTCTCCCGAAGTTACGGTACCATTTTGCCTAGTTCCTTCACCCGAGTTCTCTCAAGCGCCTTGGTATTCTCTACCCGACCACCTGTGTCGGTTTGGGGTACGATTTCTTATAATCTGAAGCTTAGAGGCTTTTCCTGGAAGCATGGCATCAATGACTTCACTACCGTAGTAGCTCGACATCGTATCTCAGCGTTAGTAGTGGTCCGGATTTACCTAAACCACCCGCCTACGTACTTGAACCTGGACAACCATCGCCAGGCCCACCTAGCCTTCTCCGTCCCCCCATCGCAATTATAAGAAGTACGGGAATATTAACCCGTTTCCCATCGACTACGCCTTTCGGCCTCGCCTTAGGGGTCGACTTACCCTGCCCCGATTAACGTTGGACAGGAACCCTTGGTCTTCCGGCGAGGAGGTTTTTCACCCCCTTTATCGTTACTCATGTCAGCATTCGCACTTCTGATACCTCCAGCAGACCTTACAGTCCACCTTCAACGGCTTACAGAACGCTCCCCTACCCAATATGATAAATCATATTGCCGCAGCTTCGGTGTATAGCTTAGCCCCGTTACATCTTCCGCGCAGGCCGACTCGACTAGTGAGCTATTACGCTTTCTTTAAATGATGGCTGCTTCTAAGCCAACATCCTAGCTGTCTAAGCCTTCCCACATCGTTTCCCACTTAGCTATACTTTGGGACCTTAGCTGGCGGTCTGGGTTGTTTCCCTCTCCACGACGGACGTTAGCACCCGCCGTGTGTCTCCCGGATATTACTTACTGGTATTCGGAGTTTGCAAAGGGTTGGTAAGTCGGGATGACCCCCTAGCCTTAACAGTGCTCTACCCCCAGTAGTATTCGTCCGAGGCGCTACCTAAATAGCTTTCGGGGAGAACCAGCTATCTCCAGGTTTGATTGGCCTTTCACCCCTAGCCACAAGTCATCCGCTAATTTTTCAACATTAGTCGGTTCGGTCCTCCAGTTGATGTTACTCAACCTTCAACCTGCCCATGGCTAGATCACCTGGTTTCGGGTCTATATCCAGAGACTGAACGCCCAGTTAAGACTCGGTTTCCCTACGGCTCCCCTAAACGGTTAACCTTGCCACTGAATATAAGTCGCTGACCCATTATACAAAAGGTACGCAGTCACCCAACAAGTGGGCTCCTACTGCTTGTACGTACACGGTTTCAGGTTCTATTTCACTCCCCTCACAGGGGTTCTTTTCGCCTTTCCCTCACGGTACTGGTTCACTATCGGTCAGTCAGTAGTATTTAGCCTTGGAGGATGGTCCCCCCATATTCAAACAGGATATCACGTGTCCCGCCTTACTCGTTTTCACTGATTATGATGTGTCGGTTACGGGGCTATCACCCTTTACTGCGGCACTTTCCAGAGCCTTCACCTGCATCATTAAAAGCTTAAGGGCTAATCCAATTTCGCTCGCCGCTACTTTCGGAATCTCGGTTGATTTCTCTTCCTCGGGGTACTTAGATGTTTCAGTTCCCCCGGTTTGCCTCATTAACCTATGTATTCAGTTAATGATACGTGCTTATGCACGTGGGTTTCCCCATTCGGAAATCCCAGACTCACAGGTTATTACTACCTAATCTGGGCTTATCGCAAGTTATTACGTCCTTCATCGCCTCTGACTGCCAAGGCATCCACCGTGTACGCTTAGTCACTTAACCATACAACCCCAAAAGGTCTTATGTATGGCAAACAACCAAAGTCGCTATCTCATTATTTGAATGAGCGAGATAGCATTCGATTTTGCCGGACTCAAATATAAACGTCACAACCGAAGTTGTGCTGTTTCCAAGAACACTTGAATGTGTGTTGGTACCTACATCTTAAAGACATAGGATTTGAGAACTTTTATTTGAACAACATTAAATCAAATGTTGTTCGTCAGCTTTCCAAATTGTTAAAGAGCATGTGTTACTTAAACAGTAACCATTTTTAAAGACTCTCGTTTCTAGTAAACGAAATAAGAACACTTATAAATGGTATCCCGTAGGGGAGTCGAACCCCTGTTACCGCCGTGAAAGGGCGGTGTCCTAGGCCTCTAGACGAACGGGACATAGGTGTGTCTTTAATCTTTTTAAACCTAATCAATCTGTGTGAACACTCATCAAGACAATCTTCGTATAAGGAGGTGATCCAGCCCCAGGTTCCCCTAGGGCTACCTTGTTACGACTTCACCCCAGTCATGAACCACAAAGTGGTGAGCGTCCTCCCGAAGGTTAAACTACCCACTTCTTTTGCAGCCCACTCCCATGGTGTGACGGGCGGTGTGTACAAGGCCCGGGAACGTATTCACCGTGGCATTCTGATCCACGATTACTAGCGATTCCGACTTCATGGAGTCGAGTTGCAGACTCCAATCCGGACTACGACGCACTTTTTGGGATTCGCTCACTATCGCTAGCTTGCTGCCCTCTGTATGCGCCATTGTAGCACGTGTGTAGCCCTACTCGTAAGGGCCATGATGACTTGACGTCGTCCCCACCTTCCTCCGGTTTATCACCTAAGCAGTCTCCCTGGAGTTCCCACCATTATGTGCTGGCAAACAAGGATAAGGGTTGCGCTCGTTGCGGGACTTAACCCAACATTTCACAACACGAGCTGACGACAGCCATGCAGCACCTGTCTTAGAGTTCCCGAAGGCACACCTGCGTCTCCGCTGGCTTCTCTAGATGTCAAGAGTAGGTAAGGTTCTTCGCGTTGCATCGAATTAAACCACATGCTCCACCGCTTGTGCGGGCCCCCGTCAATTCATTTGAGTTTTAATCTTGCGACCGTACTCCCCAGGCGGTCTACTTAACGCGTTAGCTCCGAAAGCCACGGCTCAAGGCCACAACCTCCAAGTAGACATCGTTTACGGCGTGGACTACCAGGGTATCTAATCCTGTTTGCTCCCCACGCTTTCGCATCTGAGTGTCAGTATCTGTCCAGGGGGCCGCCTTCGCCACTGGTATTCCTTCAGATCTCTACGCATTTCACCGCTACACCTGAAATTCTACCCCCTCTACAGTACTCTAGTCCGCCAGTTTCAAATGCAGTTCCGAGGTTGAGCCTCGGGCTTTCACATCTGACTTAACGAACCACCTGCATGCGCTTTACGCCCAGTAATTCCGATTAACGCTCGCACCCTCCGTATTACCGCGGCTGCTGGCACGGAGTTAGCTCGGTGCTTCTTCTGCAGCTAACGTCAAATCCATACGCTATTAACGCATGAACCTTCCTCACTGCTGAAAGTACTTTACAACCCGAAGGCCTTCTTCATACACGCGGCATGGCTGCATCAGGCTTGCGCCCATTGTGCAATATTCCCCACTGCTGCCTCCCGTAGGAGTCTGGACCGTGTCTCAGTTCCAGTGTGGCTGATCATCCTCTCAGACCAGCTAGGGATCGTCGCCTTGGTGAGCCATTACCTCACCAACTAGCTAATCCCACCTGGGCATATCCTGACGCGAGAGGCCCGAAGGTCCCCCTCTTTGGCCCGAAGGCATTATGCGGTATTAGCCATCGTTTCCAATGGTTATCCCCCACATCAGGGCAATTTCCCAGGCATTACTCACCCGTCCGCCGCTCGACGCCCAATAAATCACCCGAAGGCTCAATGTTGTCGTTTCCGCTCGACTTGCATGTGTTAGGCCTGCCGCCAGCGTTCAATCTGAGCCATGATCAAACTCTTCAATTTAAGATTTTGTCGGCTCAATGAATACTGACTTCAAAACTGTCCCTTACTTAAAAAGTAAGAAGTAATTTTAAAGCTATTATCGTTCCAACAGAACGATAATGAATTTTGACTGTGTGACAGTAAGCGAGCTTACTACCCTTAGGTCACGTGTTCATTGAAAACCATTTTACTTCCGAAGAAGTGGTTCGTTTCTACTTTGCAGCAGAAGCAAACATAATGATTATCATCAACAAGTGTCCACACAGATTGATATAGGTCTAAATTTTTAAAGAACATTTCTTCACTTGGTCAGCGCTTGGCTTTCCGTTTGAAGAGGCGGCCATTCTAGCGAGATATTCTTTCGTGTCAAACACTTTATTGATTTATTTTTTACTTATTTCAAAAACAAATCTCGAACTCTCTTTTGGCTAGAAGCCTTACTGAACACTGCCGTGAACCCTTATGGGCTCTGCCGTGTCAGTGAGGACGCATTATAGAGATCAGAGTCACATTGGCAAGCGTTTTTTTGAATAAATTGCAAAAATAACGGTTTTTTATTAAAAACCAACCCAAAGGCTTATTTATCCCACTTTACCCTCAATTCAAATACAGGTTATCCACAGAGTTATTAAAAAAAGAGAGCTTTCGCCCTCTTTTTTGTATCTTAATCGTTAGATTCCAGAGCCATCTTGTTCATCATCTTCTTCATGTAGTCCACATTCTCGTTTTAAACCATTAAACCGCGTCTCTTCTTCTTTCATACCCGGCACCCACTTTTGAGTTGTATGCGTATCACCAATAGACAAATAGCCTTCTTCTTTAAGAGGGTGATAACTCAGCCCGTGCAAATGAAGATAGTCTTCTATCTGTTGATTAGACCAATCGATAATAGGAAGAAATTTAAAGCGACCATTTTGAATAGCTAATACAGGCAAACTCGAACGGCTCTCCGCTTGCTCCCTTCTTAAACCTGAGAACCAAGTTTTGACCTTAAGATCTTCAAGCGCACGCTTCATTGGTTCTACTTTATTAATGAGGTTATATTGTTTAATCCCCTCTATACCCTGCTCCCACAACTTACCGTATCTTGCTTCTTGCCAGTTAGGGCTCAGTTTTGCACTATATATGTGTACATTCAGGTCTAGTTGCTGAGTAAGTTGATCAATAAATTGGTATGTCTCAGGAAACAGGTACCCTGTATCGGTGAGTATCACTGGTACATCATCTCTAACCTGGCTTACTAAGTGAAGCATCACCGCTGCTTGCATACCAAAGCTAGAACTAAGAACGTGCTGTCCAGGTAAGTTTTCGAATGCCCAGGCGATACGTTGCTCTGCACTTAACGACTCTAAATGTCCGTTTAGTTCGGCCAACTTGAGGATTTGCTCGGTCTTGGTCAAAGACAATAATGTTTCTAGTTTATAGCCCTCTTCAAATTTAAGCATAGAAATCCCTCTTTGATACTTTGACTTCCTCGATCACGCCAGTTCTTATTACAAAGTCACCAAATGCTTCTTTGTTGGTACGTTTTTGAGCCCACTCTCCAATCAAACTATCCAGCTCCTGCAAGATTTGCTTATCAGTAATGTTCTCTTTATACATCTTAGGCACACGGGTTCCTGCTTTATTACCACCGAGATGAAGGTTATAACGACCAGGCGCTTTGCCCACTAAACCCACTTCCGCCAACATTGCTCGTCCACATCCATTAGGGCAGCCAGTAATACGTAAGATAATGCTCTCTTCTTTAGGTATTTGATGTTTCGCTAGCAGGTCTTCAACCTCAGTAACAAATGATGGAAGAAAACGTTCGGCTTCCGCCATTGCTAAAGGACAGGTAGGAAATGCTACACATGCCATTGAGTCTTTACGCTGCTCACTTACCAGATCATCCATTAAGCCATGTGCACGCGCTATCTTTTCAATTTTGGCTTTCTGCGTTTTACTTACTCCTGCCACTATCAAGTTCTGATTTGCCGTCATTCTGAAATCACCTTTATGTATTTTGGCAATTTCAGCGACACCAGTCTTCAACGGTTTTCCTGGGTAATCGAGCAAGCGACCATTTTCTATAAATAAAGCTAAGTGGTGTTTACCGTCTATTCCTTCAACCCATCCAATACGATCACCACGTTCTGTAAATTCATATGGTCGACTCTTAGAGAAAACGATACCAGCTCGCTTTTCGACTTCAGCTTTAAATACATCTATCCCTACGCGATCTAATGTATATTTGGTTTTCGCATTTTTACGGTTAGAACGATTGCCCCAGTCACGCTGAGTCGTTACCACCGCGGCTGCAACATCTAACGTATTTGCCAGTGGGACAAAACCAAAGTCATCAGCACGTCGTGGGTATGTCGACAGGTCACCATGCGTCATGGCCAAACCACCACCGACGAGAACATTAAAGCCAATAAGCTTGCCAGCGTCTGCGATGGCGACAAAGTTGAGATCATTGGCGTGGACGTCCACATCATTTTGTGGAGGGATTACAACGGTTGTTTTGAATTTCCTTGGTAAATAGTTACTACCAAGGATGGGTTCTTCTTCGGTTGTCTCGATTTTCTCACCATCTAACCAAATTTCTGCATAAGCTCGAGTCTTTGGTAATAAGTGCTCACTGATTTTTTTGCCCACTCGTAAGCTTCTTGATGAAGCTCAGATTCAACTGGGTTCGTCGTACACAAGACATTTCGGTTAACATCACCAGCCGTTGCAATGGAATCAATACCAATACTATTCAACGTCTGGTGCATTAGTTTAATATTAGGTTTCAATACACCATGAAACTGAAACGTTTGACGTGTCGTTAAACGAATGCTGCCGTAGAGACTATGGTCTGAAGCAAACTTATCGATCGCTAACCATTGTTTAGGCGAAATGATCCCTCCCGGCATACGCGCTCGTAACATTACGTTGTGTAGAGGTTCTAACTTTTGCTTGGTGCGTTCATTTCGAATATCACGGTCATCCTGCTGGTACATACCGTGAAATCGAATCAATTGAAAGTTATCAGCGGTAAACCCACCAGTGATTTGATCGCTTAAATCCGATTCAATCGTACCTCGGAGGTGATTACTCTCTCGCTTCAAGCGTTCGTTATCAGCTAATGGGCCCAACACTTGGCCTAAGACTTCTTGTTTGCTCATTAGTACACATCCTTTTGATAACGTTTTGCTTTTCTTAACTCGTTTATGTATTCCTCTGCATCAGCTGAATCTTTACCACCATATTGCTTGGTAATTTCAACTAATGCTGCATTCACATCTTTTGCCATATGCGTTGCATCACCACACACATAAATATGCGCCCCTTCCTGCAACCATTGCCAAACTCGTTCACCTTGCTCTAGTAGACGATGTTGAACGTAAACTTTTTCATGCTGATCACGACTAAACGCAACATCTAAACGATCTAATACACCGGACTTGAGGTACTTTTGCCACTCTACTTGATATAAGAAATCTTGAGTAAACGTCCTGTCACCAAAAAACAGCCAATTTTTACCTTTAGCCTCTCTACTCTCACGCTCTTGAATAAAGCTCCGGAATGGAGCAATACCCGTACCCGGCCCGACCATAATAATAGGCGTGTCGTTATCTTCAGGGAGCTTAAATTGCTTGTTATGTTCAACAAAGACTTTAACCTCTCCACCTTCTTCTAACCCTTTAGCTAAATGGTAAGAAGCCCCGCCATATCGTGTTTCTTCACCTTTGTCATATTCTACCAGCGCCACTGTCAAGTGAACTTCTTCATCCACTTCTGATTGGCTTGACGCTATCGAGTATAAACGTGGTGTTAGACGACGCAGTATAGATAGAAGCGATGTGGCCTCGAGTTTGGTTTTCTTCTCTTTGAGTACATCAATCACTTGAGTTTCAGCTGAATACTCTCTTAGCTGATCTTTATTCTCGACTAATTTCAGCAGTTTTTTACTACCTGATAACTCGGCATATTTGGTAATAAGCTGCGGATTTGACGCTGTCACTTCGTAGTTCTTAATTAACGCTGTACGCAATGAAACACTTTCACCATCAACATCGACACTTTCAATGCCAGATAGATTGGTCTGTGCAAGAATCGCATCCACCAGCTCGCTACTGTTTTCAAACCAAACACCCAGTGCATCCCCCGCTTGGTAGGTCAGCCCAGAGTCTTCTAAATCAATTTCAATGTGACGAACATCTTTACCTGAATCACGCCCGGTTATTTTTTGGCTTGTTAACAGTGTCGCAGTATAAGGGTTCTGCTTGGTATACGACGACGCAGCGCCTGCCGTTGCGACAGGTAACGTCACAACATCTGCTGGTTGAGACGATAAATCATCTTTGATCACTTCAAGCGCTTTAAGGCGCCATTCTGCTGCTGAAACGTCGTAGTCGACATCACAATCCAACCTTTCGATGAATGGAGTTGCGCCTTGCTTCGTTAAGAATGCATCAAAATCCTTACTAGGTTTGACAGAAAAACTCGTAGCTTGAGTCACCAAGGCCAATCACACCAAATTTTAGATTGGTGAGTTTAGGGACTTTTTTAGACTGCAGAAACTCATGTAATTCAATCGCATTGTCTGGTGCTTCGCCTTCACCATTCGTCGACGCAACAAAAATAACGTGGGTTTCTTTCGCTAAGTTTTTACCTTTATAGTCACTTGCATCGAACAACTGTGCGGAAATACCGTGAGCAGAAGCTTCTTGCTCAAGCGCTTCCGCTACACCTTTAGCATTACCAGTTTGAGAGGCGTAAATAATAGTCAGCTTACCCGCGGGGGCAGCAGCAACGGCAGAAGTCACGGCACTGGCGACAGGGGTCAATTGTGCTGAGTTTTGAGATTGGCTTAATCCCCAAAAGTACCCACTTACCCAGGCTAATTGGTTAGAAGATAAAGCGGTTGATGCTTGCTGTAGTTGAGATAACTGCTGATCATTAATAGGAGCAGCTAAACCCGGTAATTGTTGTTGTGTATTTCCATTTGATGACATAGTCACGACATCCCTAATCATTGCGTGACGATAGATTAACCAACCATTTTAATAACAAGAAAGAATAGATATGAATGTTTTATAACTTTTTGGAAGAAAGGAAAGGTTTTAAGGTGGGTTACTTAGCTTCAATACGAACCTGAGAGAAGCCAACGGCAAGGGCTGACTTGGACGCTTTATCGAGGTCAACATACTGACATTCAGCACCATGAATGTCCGTTAACATAAGGAATCCCCCTTGTTTGTGGCGAAATTCCACCACCCATCCACCATCCAGTTCAGACGGTTCGATGATCGCTTCAGCCAACAAGTCCTGATGATAAAGGTACTTCAATTCGGTTATTGTCATAATCACTCCCTAAGTATACTGCTCGCCCTATCTGCGCAGGTTGATTAGTATAACTATAGCAAGTGACGACGCGTTCGCTCGTTTAGTTGTTGCAAATATGTTAGCCCTCTCGCGCTATAAATCGATGATACACCCATATAGCTATGACAAAAGCAACAATCCACGGCAGCAACTGGATAACCACCCCCATCATCCCTAACACAAACATAACAGCAAAAGACGCCACTATGGCTAAAGTGACCGTAACAAACGTCACACCAGTCATAACCAACATGCCAATAAATACCATAACAAAAATCAGTTCAAACATATTGCCTCCTCTCGGCACTAACCAAACAACAAAGACACAGTCGCTCAAGCTAAGGTGTATAAATTCGCCTATTGCTAATGAACCATTGTTCTAATAGATAAATTACTAGCACAAACCATTCCAACTTTTAACTTGTTGATTTTTAAGTATCTATAAAACAAAAAAACTCCAACTAACGTCGACGCTAGCTGGAGTTGGTATTTTTTACCATCACATTGGTAAATTTAGACGTCGAGCTCTTTGGGAATCTTAGTCAGCGCAGTTTGAATCACTTCAACCCCAGCGCCTTTCTTATGAGCATTTTCACTAATATAACGACGCCACTGCCTACCGCCAGGCATTGCTTGAAATAACCCAATCATATGTCGGCTGATATGCCCCAAATTAGAACCATTAGCCAATTGCTTTTCAATGTAAGGGCACATCTCTTCTACAACCTGACTACGCTTTTTCACTGGCAAGTCTAAACCAAAGATCTTTTGGTCAACTTCAGCAAGTAAATAAGGGTTTTGATACGCTTCTCTACCAATCATCACTCCATCAAGGTGTGCTAAGTGCTCTAAAGACTCATCTAATGTTTTAACGCCGCCATTTACTCCAATTTGCAAATGCGGAAAATCCTTTTTAATTTGATAAGCTCGAGGGTAATCAAGGGGTGGGATTTCACGGTTCTCTTTTGGACTTAATCCACTCAACCACGCCTTACGAGCATGGATAGTAAAGTCTTGACAACCACCTTGCTCTGAAACGATAGAAACAAAGCGCGTCAGAAACTCATAAGAATCCTGATCGTCAATGCCAATACGTGTCTTTACCGTAACAGGAATCGACACAACCGCTTTCATTGCAGCAATACATTCCGCAACCAGTTCAGGCTCTCCCATAAGGCAAGCACCAAAACGGCCGTTCTGTACCCTATCAGATGGGCAACCAACGTTAAGGTTAATTTCATCATAACCGCGCTCTTGGGCAAGCTTAGCGCAAGTCGCTAAGTCTGTTGGATTTGAACCACCTAACTGCAACGCGACGGGATGCTCTTCCTCGCTGTAAGTTAAGAAATCCCCTTTACCGTGGATAATGGCACCTGTTGTGATCATCTCGGTATACAGCAAAGCTTGCGAAGAAAGCAAACGATGGAAATAACGACAATGCCTATCCGTCCAATCGAGCATGGGCGCAATGGAAAGTCGGCTTGAATGGAAATCGCTTGTGTTGTCTGGCTTCATCATTGTTTTACCTAAGTTTTTAACCACTCAAATCCGCTTTGAATATCATGGGTACTTTGCCTAAATTAGTCCCATAGTCCCCGTAAGATAAGAGGACAACGGAATGCTTTCTCTATCAATGAAAAAAACGGTCGCGACAGAACGGGGAATTCCGCTACAAGGCAACCATCATCGTGAAGAAAAAGCAGGCAATAATACACAGAGAATTAAGAACTTTCAAAAAGAAAGAGCTGACGACAACCTACGCCCTCAGAAGCGCAATCACAGCTGAGGTGTCTGGTATCAACCCGCTTGAAACCCTCCCTCGAAACACTACCCCTTAATAAATTCATGACTGCTAAGGATTTAACTGATTTGCTGAATAGGACTGTGCCGTATTTAATGCCATGTCATCGATAGGCTTAATGACTGGCAACTAAGCTCCAACAATAGCACTACTCGAAACCTGTATTGTCTTTTTCTCTGTTAAGCTGATTTACAGCTGTGGTGATAGCTTCATCCCCTCTTTATATCTAACCCTTCTTTGCTTAATACAAGGAAGGGTTGCCATGTTCTTTTTACTGCCCAACCTGTACAACGACTCTTCGCTCACCACTATCCAATAAAACCAGCTTGGGTTCCCAAGCCCCACAAAAAACATAAAATATTGAAAAATATAAATAAAAAACACAAAAACCAAGCATCACTCTCAAAAAAGTAGCCTATACACTTAGCAATAGGAGTATTTGGCCTATGATGATCCTTTTACTTATAGAGCTGTACATAAGTCGTTAAATATCTCTTCAGAATTAGTCGACTCAAAGTATGACTTTTGATCTCACCTCGAAGTTGACCAATAATCTATGTGACCGAAGCATCGCAATCCATGAATCTATCTGTCGTTCCCCACACGACAATAACGATCTGAGTAGGGAAATAGTATAAGATGTAGGGATATCGCTTAGGTAGGTGGTCATGTGAATCAACAGTTAATCCAACAAGTCGAAGATATTTGTGCCGCTCGTGGTGTTCGCTTAACGCCACAACGTCGCAGTGTTTTTGTTCTAATTTGTGAAAATAAAAAGGCATCAAGTGCTTATGAGCTACTGGAGCAATTAAAGGCCAGTGAACCCAAAGCCAAACCGCCAACCGTATATCGCGCTCTTGATTTTTTATTGGAGCAAGGGTTTATCCATCGCGTGGAATCAACAAACAGCTTTGTCTCATGCTGTTCATTTGGCGAACATAAGCATTTTTCTCATCTTCTGATTTGTGACAAATGCGGCAATGTCGTTGAACTACAAGATGATAATCTGATAGCCTTGTTGAATAGCAACGTTGATAAATATGGCTTTCAATATTCCAACCACGTTATAGAATCTCATGGTACTTGTCAGACGTGTTCGTCATTGGAAGATCACACTTAGATAGAAGAAGTTATGCGCGCTGAATTTGTAAACCCGTTTTTAGCCTCACTCATGAATGTGCTAAAAACAATGGCTTCAATGGAGATAAAGCCATTAAAACCCAGAATTAAAAAAGATGAGGTAGCACGTGGAGACGTGTCCGGCCTTATTGGAATGGTAGGAACGCAATCTCGCGGATCCATGTCTATTACCTTTGAAGAAGGGTTGGCATTGGAAATCATGCAAAAAATGTTGGGCGAACGCCCTCATGGTTTAAATGAAGAAGTGACCGATATGGTCGGTGAAATCACCAACATGGTCACTGGCGGAGCAAAACGTATCCTTGCAGAGAAAGGCTTCGATTTTGACATGGCCACCCCTGTGGTTGTTTCAGGGAAAGGACATACCATTCGACACAAGTGTGATGGTGCCATCATCATCATGCCATTTACCTCAGAATGGGGTAACGCATTTATTGAAATTTGTTTCGAATAGTCATTCCTTTCGAAGGCACCATCTTTCGCGGAATCTTGTCGAATAAACACCACTTTGCCCAACCATAAAAAATGCCAGTCCTTAGATGTGACTGGCATTTTCCTTATTAAGCGAGTTAACCGTATAAGCGATTAAGAGCTTAATCTCCCGCAACTTTCATTGACTCAATCAAGATTGAACCGTATTTGAATCTGCGAGCGGGTTTCAACGTCACTACCAACAGCTACAATGTTTTTAAACATCGTCTCCAAATTAGAAGCGACCGTAATTTCAGATACAGGGTATTGGATCTCTCCATTTTCAACCCAGAATCCAGCAGCCCCGCGTGAGTAATCACCCGTGACAGTATTGACTCCCTGCCCCATAACTTCTGTGACTAACAAACCAGTGCCGAGGGTTTTCAGCATCGCTTCAAAATCTTGTCCGGTATTTTTGACATACCAGTTATGAATACCGCCAGCATGGCCAGTTGGTGTCATATTCATTTTGCGCGCCGCATAACTGGTTAACAAATACGTTGCCAGTTTCCCATCTTTAATAATTTCTAGGTCTTGAGTAAACACCCCTTCACTATCGAATGGGCTAGACGCTAAACCGCGAAGCACATGTGGCTTTTCTTCAACTTGAAACCACTCAGGTAAAATTGTCTCACCCAGTTTATCAAGTAAAAATGACGATTTTCGATATAGATTTCCACCACTAATCGCCATGACTAGATGGCCCATCAAGCTTCATTGCCACATCATTGGCAAATAACACGGGGTACTTTCCGGTTTTTATTTTCTGAGGGTCTAATCTTTGAATGGTTTTGGATGCCGCTTCTTTGCCAACTCGCTCTGGAGACCAAAGATCATCAATGTGGCGGGCAAGCGTGTAGCTATAATCACGCTCCATATCACCATTTTTACCCTGGCCGATCACGCTACAGCTGATACTGTGGCGGCTAGACGCATAGCCAGCAAGCAAGCCGTGACTATTGCCATAAACCTTAACGCCATAATGACTGTCATAACTCGCGCCGTCGCTTTGCTTAATCTTATCACTGTAAGATAATGCCGCTTTTTCTGCTTCAATGGCTCGCTGTGCTGCAACATCAGGATTCGGTTCATCAGGATGGAAAAGATCAAGGTCTGGAATATTTGAGACCATCAACTCTTTCGGTGCAGGTCCTGCAAACGGATCTTCTGACGTATATTGTGCAATATCCAGTGCTGCAGCAACAGTCTGCGCAATGGCTTTTTCACTCAGATCTGATGTCGAGGCACTACCTTTGCGCTGACCTCGGTATACCGTGATGCCAAGAGCACCATCACTGTTAAACTCAACGTTTTCCACTTCGCACATACGTGTTGAGACGCTTAGTCCGGTACTTTTTGTAATGGCGACTTCCGCGGCGTCGGCACTCACAGATGCCATGTCCAAAGCTTTTGCTACCGCGGCTTCCAGCTCAGCTTGCTGCTGAGCGACTTGCTCTCTTACGTCCATAATCCATCTAACTTTTATCAATTATCTTTGCCTAGAATAACAAGCTTTTCGCTTTCTCCCCAGATTTCTTGCTAAAATAGGCAATATTCGTAACGAGATAGTGATATAGGCAGAAAACATGGCTCGCAAAAATCAGAAAGCACCGTGGGAAGAAGAAGAAGAAATCATTTGGGTAAGTCGAACCGAAATGAAAAACGACATGGAAGCGTTACAAAAACTAGGCGAAGAGCTTGTCGGGTTAAAACCTTCCGTGTTGGCGAAATTCCCGCTGAGCGATGACCTAAGAGACGCAATCAAAGACGCGCAACGTTTTAAAAATGAAGCACGCCGTCGACAGTTACAATACATTGGCAAAGTCATGCGTAATGTTGATCCGGAGCCTATTCAAGCCGCACTGGATAAAATCCGCAATAAGCACTCTCAACAAACAGCAGCATTGCATAAGTTGGAAGAGCTAAGGGACAAGATTGTAGAAGAAGGCGATTCAGCGATTGCGGAAGCCTTAGACTCGTATCCAGACCTTGACCGCCAACGCTTGCGCCAACTTGCTCGTCAAGCGAAGAAAGAGAAATCAGCCTCTAAGCCAGCTAAAGCGTTTCGTGAAATTTTCCAAATGCTAAAAGCGGAAGAAGAAGCAAAAGAAGAAGCGCTAGCACAAGAACAAGACCAAAACAGCTAGAGTCAATTTAAGCAGTGAGAGCGAACTCGCTCTCACTGCTTTCTTCACTCTTTTTATCACCGCACCACATCGCCGATTTTAATGCTGAGCCGCAAGAACAAATTTGGCCAACTCAGCGTGGTCATGATGACTGTTCAATGCCTCAATGTTACCCACCACCGAAATACTCCCCTTAGAAAGATAAGCAAAACGATGAGCAATTGCCTTTGCGTCATTCAAGTGATGCGTCACCATGACAACCGTAATAGCATTGTCCTCAGCCAGATTTTTTACCACCGACAGCATCTCTTTCCTCAACAATGGATCGAGCGCAGAAAAAGGTTCATCTAATAGCCACAATGGCCGAGATTGAACAAAACACCGAGCTAAGGCTACCCGTTGCTTCTGCCCCCAGATAGCTCTGAAGGTAAGCGAGATAAGTAGTCTTGTAACCCCACTTTGCTTGCCGCTTCCTTTACTTTCTTCAGGACTTCAGGCGTTCGTTTAAGTGAAGGGTGAATACCAAGAACAATATTGTCTTGAACGGTAAGATGCTCAAAAAGGTTATTATCTTGAAATAGCATCGCCAGCGGTCGCTGATGAGGCTCCAATGGCAACATTGACTGCCCTCCGATAAGGATCTCACCGGATTCCGGTTCGCAAAAGCCAGACACCATTGCCAGTAATGTTGATTTACCCGCACCACTTGGCCCAATTAATGACAATATTTCGCCTTGTTTGACCCCTAAGGTGAACTCAAACCATTCTTGATGATAGCGATATCTTGTTTGCTTTAATTCCAGCATCATGTTTATTGCGACTCCCGATGTCTATTTTTCACTACTAGGCGATCGGTCAGTGCGAACATCCCAATACTTATCGTAAATAACACCAATGAAACCACCGCAGCGGCCTGCATTTGATAACTTCCCAAGAGTTGATAAAGGTACAAGGGAAGCGTTTTAAAATCTTGACTACCAAACAATGCAATCACGGTTAAATCCCCTAACGAAAGGATAAAACTCATTGAAAATGCATGCAGCAATGGCGCTCTTAACGCTCGCCACTCCATACTAAAGAATCGCGCAATCCCTAAGATACCAAGACTCTGCCAAAGTAGATGATACTGGGTTGCCAATTGAAGCATGGGCTGACTGAGCGTTTTAATCACAAACGGCAGAGCCATTAACGCGTTAACCATGACAACAATCACCACGGCCAAACTAAATACATCCGTCATACCACGCAACATCAAGAATGTTGCCGTGCTCAGTACTAGTGCAGGTGTCACCAGTATCACTGTACCAACCAATTCCATTTTATCGGCAAGGCGGGAGCGCTCTTTCAGCCGCAACATTCGCGTGGAACTCACTATCAAGACGCCCACAATCAAAGCAATCACCGCGGAGAACATCGCCACTTGCAAAGACGAAAATAACGACTGCCAAAATATCGTATCCGTTAATACCGTATAGGCTTTGTGATTCAATCCACTAAGGACCACCATCAATAAAGGCGGTATGACAAGCAATAGACTTGCGATGATCCAAAAAGCATCCCAAAGCCGCTTATTCCAGGTATCTGATGATTGAATCGGCGCGGCATGACAAAAAGTGCTCGCCCCCTCCAATACTTTACTAAAGCGTCCTACAAGCAAGACCAATACGGAGCAAATAGCCATTTGCCACATTGCCAATACCGCCCCAACTTGCAAATCAAAGTCGAACTTAATCGCTTGATAGATAGCCAGCTCAATCGTCGTCGCTTTCGGTCCTCCTCCCAATGCCATGACCGTCGCGAAACTGGTAAAGCAAAGCATGAAAACGAGCCCCACAACATGAGGTAGATGTTGCTTAAGTCTTGGCCATTCAACAAACTTAAAACAATTCCAACTTCCCATGCCCAAATGTTTTGCCAGCCTACGCTGTTCACTAGGAACGCTCTCAATCGTCATTAATAATAATCGAGTAGCAAAGGGGAGGTTAAAAAACACATGCGCAATTAAAATGCCATTTAATCCGTAAATGGAAAAAGGCAATTCAATGTTAAATAACGCTAAGAACTGAGCGAGAACTCCCTGATTGCCATACACGGACAAAATACCAAACACCCCAACAAGAACGGGGAGAACAAGGGTGGTTCCAAACACTTTAAGAAGAAAACTTCGGCCGAAAAATCGACGACGCGACAGCGCATGTGCAACAGGCAAAGCCAAGCCAACACTCAAGCCTGTAGAAAGAGTGGCTTGATAGAGGCTAAATTTGGCGACATGAAGATAGTAGCTATCCGTAATTAAATCACTGAAATTGGCAAGTGATGAATAAGATAACAACGTCCAAAGCGATGCCACCACATAACTTGCGATGATGATGACAATGACAATGCCTGTTTTTGGTGTACGTATCACATAGACCTCGAAAAAAAGCGGCCCAGTAATATAGGCCGCTATATAAAAGTGTTTAACTCAACCAGTTTGGCTTTAGTCTATCACTGGATCACCAAGACTATTGGATAAGCGCAGACTGCCACTCACGAATCCAAGCTTTACGGTTTTTTGCGACTTCATCTGGCGTAAAGGTCAGCGATTTACTCGGTACAGTAAGTGCCTCAAACCCTGTAGGTAGCTCACGATCCACAACGGGATACATCCAGTTGCCTGTTGGAATTTGAGACTGAAAATCATCAGACACGACAAACTGCATAAACTCATCGGCTAATTTGTCGTTTTTGGTATTGGCAACCTTCGCGGCGACCTCGACTTGGGTATAGTGCCCTTCCACGAAGTCAGCGGCAGCGAATCGAGCA
Organism: Vibrio sp. GJ43-1; assembly: GCF_055808835.1. Lineage (NCBI taxonomy): Bacteria > Pseudomonadati > Pseudomonadota > Gammaproteobacteria > Vibrionales > Vibrionaceae > Vibrio > Vibrio sp. GJ43-1. Next base: position 3,400,669 of record NZ_CM147884.1, read on the forward strand.
TCTTGCTCAGCGATTAGGTGATAAGCTGGCGATGTGGTGTACGATAATACCAAATCGGCCTCGCCTTCTAAAAACATGGAATACGCTTCAGACCATCCTTTTGTCACGGTAACGGTTTTTTTCGCTAACTGCTGCCACGCGGCACTGGCGTCATCGCCATACACAGACTTCATCCATAACAGTAAACCTTGCCCAGGCGTCGAGGTTCTTGGATCTTGGTAAATCACACTAAGATCATCACGATCTTCAATCAGCGCTTTAAGACTGGTAGGTGGCGTTTTTACTTTGTCTTTGTTGTACACAAACGCAAAGTACCCGTAATCGAAGGGGACAAACACGTCGTCACTCCAGCCATTGGGCAATACTAAATTATCGGTATCAACCTTGTGGTTCGCGAGTAGACCTGACGCTTTAGCTTCGCTCATTAAATTATTATCAAGACCTAACACCACATCCGCTTTTGAGGAAGCACCTTCAAGGCGTAAACGATTCAGGATCGACACACCATCATCCAAAGCCACCAATTGCAACTCACAATCACATTGAGCTTCGAACGCTTTTTTAATCGCAGGACCTGGCCCCCAGTCTGACGCAAAAGAGTCATAGGTATAAACCGTTAATGTCGATGCACTTGCCACTTGTGTGAGCGCCAGAAGGGAAGTAGCAATGGCTACTTTAGATAAACGGATGCAGTTCACTCATTCTATCCTTAGTTATTGTTTTATCGTCCAAACAGCCTTTGCACCGAAGTATCAGTAGCAACGTTTCAGTAGCAACGTTTCAGTAGCAAAATCTTCATAACAACATTGATGATGAATTGTAACCGCTGCATCACATATTCACCATCCTTATTCCTTTATCTTTGGTCGTACCCCCAACGCGGTACCAAAGCTTGCTCAATGCCCATGTGATCGAGTACTCGCGCGACAATAAAATCAACCAAATCATCAATGCTCTTAGGTTGATGATAAAATCCAGGCGCTGCTGGCATAATCGTTACACCCATGGTGGACAGTTTATGCATATTCTCCAAATGCAATGTCGAGAACGGCGTTTCACGCACGACCAACAACAACTGCCCACGCTCTTTCAATACTACATCAGCAGCACGTTCAATAAGGTTGTCAGACATACCGTGAGCAATGGCAGCCACACTGCCAGCAGAGCATGGGCAAATGATCATTTGCTTAGGCGCTGCAGAGCCCGATGCGACAGGGGAAAACCAATCCTCCTTGCCACACACCACAAGCTTATCTGGTTCGCAATTAAGGCGCGCCACCAGCTGCTTATGAGCTGCATCAGGACCACTAGGTAATTTGATATCATGCTCTGTTGCTAAGACCACTCGCGCCGCTGAAGAAATTAATAAGTGCACGGTATAATCCGCCGCTAAAAGACATTCCAGCAACCTCATTCCATAAGGTGCGCCAGAAGCACCCAGTAAACGCGAGCGTGATAGCCTTGTTGGTTGCGTTCATTAAGCCAATCTCTCTAATAGTTTCTGATGAATACCACCAAACCCACCGTTACTCATTACCAGAATTTGGTCACCAGCTTGCGCTTTAGATTGAATCGCTGCGACTAACTCATCCACGCTGTCTCTAATTACTACTGGCTGAGAACAGCTAGCGGCGATATCGTTGACGGACCAGTCAATGTTATCCGGTTGCAGCAAAAACACCTCATCGGCATGCTGAAGAGAATCGGCAAGTTTATCTTTATGAACACCTCGCTTCATCGTGGCAGAGCGAGGCTCTAATACCGCTAAAATACGCTTTTCACCCACCTTATTCCTCAACCCTTCAAGGGTGAGTTGTATTGCCGTAGGGTGATGTGCAAAATCATCATAAATTTCAATCTGGTTCACTTCGCCTTTGAATTCAAGGCGACGCTTGGTATTAATAAACTTAGCTAATGCAGCACAGGCAAGCTCAGGCGTCACACCGACATGCCTTGCGCCAGCAATAGCCATCAGTGCATTATCCACGTTATGATCACCGACCAAATCCCACTTCACTTCCCCCACTTTGTCGCCATGTAAGTAAACATCAAAATGAGACCCATCTTTATGTTGTTTTAGCGCATTCCAGTCGGCTGAAGCTCCGGTATGCTCGACCTCACTCCAACAACCTCGTCCTAGCACATCTTGAATTGCGCTATCACCTGCCGGAGCTAAGATTCGACCATTCCCCGGCACCGTGCGTACCAAGTGATGGAACTGACGTTTTATCGCTTCAAGATCATCAAAGATATCCGCATGGTCAAACTCAAGATTGTTCATGATTAGGGTTCGTGGATGGTAATGAACGAACTTGGATCGCTTGTCAAAGAAGGCGCTGTCGTACTCATCAGCCTCGACAACAAAAAACATCGACTCACCTAGCCTCGCCGACTGACCAAAATTGCCCAGAACGCCTCCGACTAAAAAGCCTGGCTGATAGCCACACTCCTCTAAAATCCAACTTAACATGCTCGACGTGGTGGTTTTACCATGAGTTCCAGACACAGCAATAACCCAGCGGTCGTGAAGCAAGAACTCTTGTAACCATTGAGGACCCGAGGTGTATTTGAGATTTCGATTCAATACATACTCAACACAAGGGTTACCGCGACTCATTGCATTACCGATCACCACTAAATCTGGCGCAGGATCCAACTGACTAGGGTCGAAGCCCTCAATAATTTCAATCCCCTGAGACTCAAGAAGTGTGCTCATAGGGGGATACACGTTAGCATCACTACCAGTGACTCGATGACCTAACTGTTGAGCTAGAACGGCAGCGCCACCCATAAAGGTGCCACAGATACCAAGAATATGAATATGCATGTTGGGTTCTCTATTGTTCACAGTGCTTCTTTTTGCTTTCGCTATATATACCCAAACCACGCGATAAAAGCGAGGAAGTTAACAGTTACGCGGCATTTTGTGACTTCCATCATACAAACACCCTATTTGTAAGGTTACTTCATTACCATTAAAAAGTTCTGCCCCCTACAATATTCCATGTGTGTAGATGAATACCCCCAACTCGTTCACTCACACTTCTCCCCCAAGATAATAGTTAGCAGATTAAAGGAAAGACCATGTCTGAAATGCGCACCCTAGGCGAATTTATTGTTGAGAAACAAAACGACTTCCCCCATGCCAGTGGTGATTTATCATCCCTTATCTCTTCAATTCGACTTGCCGCAAAAATTGTAAACCGAGAAATTAATAAAGCAGGCCTTGTCGATATCACCTGGTGCAGTAGGTACTGAGAACGTACAAGGTGAAGCACAGCAAAAGCTGGATCTTTATGCTAATGATAAATTTAAAGCGGCACTTGAAGCTCGTGACCAAGTTTGTGGTGTTGCCAGTGAAGAAGAAGATGAAGCTGTAGCCTTTAATAAAGAACTGAATAAGAACGCAAAATACGTCGTGCTAATGGATCCTCTTGATGGTTCTTCTAACATCGATGTAAACGTATCTGTCGGCACTATCTTCTCCATCTACCGTCGAGTCTCACCAATTGGTACGCCTCCCACTCAAGAAGATTTTTTACAGCCAGGAAATAAACAAGTCGCTGCTGGTTATGTTGTCTATGGTTCTTCAACGATGCTGGTTTACACCACAGGTAAAGGCGTCAACGGTTTCACCTACGATCCCTCTATCGGTACCTTCTGTCTATCCCATGAAAACATGATGATTCCTGAAGATGGTTCGATCTATTCCATTAACGAAGGTAACTACATCCGCTTCCCTATGGGCGTGAAAAAATACATCAAGTACTGCCAAGAAAATGAGCCAAGTGAAAACCGCCCATATACCTCGCGCTATATCGGTTCTTTGGTGTCAGATTTCCACCGCAACCTGTTAAAAGGCGGTATTTATCTGTACCCGAGTACGCAAAGCCACCCGAGCGGAAAGCTTCGTTTGCTGTATGAGTGCAACCCAATGGCCTTCATTATGGAACAAGCTGGCGGAACAGCCTCTGATGGTAATCAGCGTATTATGGATGTTAAGCCAACAGAACTTCACCAGCGAGTGCCTTTCTTTGTAGGCTCAAAACGTATGGTAGAAAAGGTTGAATCTTTCTTGGAAGAATACCCAGAACAATAAATTTTCTACAAATTAAACAAATTAGAAGTGCCTCTCAGTGAGGCACTTTTTTGTTTTAATTTTCAGCGTATATACTTTATTTAACCCATTTGAATGATAACGCCTATCCTTAATATCTATAGGGATTTAGAATCAAGAAGGAAGATCCAAATGAGCTTAAACCACGTACCTGTCGGTAAGTCACTACCTGATGATATTTATGTCGTCATTGAGATCCCAGCTAACGCCGATCCGATAAAATATGAAGTAGATAAAGATTCTGGCGCAGTGTTTGTCGACCGATTTATGTCCGCACCTATGTTTTATCCCTGCAACTATGGTTATGTTAACGACACGCTTTCACTCGATGGCGACCCTGTGGATGTTCTCGTACCAACACCGTATCCACTCATCCCAGGTTCTGTCATTCGCTGTCGCCCAGTGGGCGTTCTGAAAATGACGGATGAATCGGGCGAAGATGCTAAAATTTTTGCTGTTCCGCACAGCAAAATATCAAAAGAGTACGAACACATCCAAGATGTAAATGATATTCCTGAGCTACTTAAAGCCCAAATTACCCAGTTTTTTGAGCGTTATAAAGAACTAGAGCCAGGTAAATGGGTAAAAGTAGAAGGGTGGGCTGATATTCACGCCGCTCGAGAGGAAATCATCAGCTCCTATGACCGAGCACAACAAAAATAGTCACCATCAAAAAGCGCTCTTTATGAGCGCTTTTTGATTATACTCACTTAACGCTGGAACATCATTCTATCAGCGCTTAGCTCTAGATTGCTTCCCTCGCCAATATTCTTCCAAATAGGTACGGCTAACATCTTGGCAAATCCCGTAGTAAATCTTACCACTCAACCCCAAAACAAATGGGTCCTGCTGGCAATACGTCTCCTTTCCTAACGCATACCCCATTTGATATTGCTTATATTGAGCAGGACTCAAAGAGGGCGTATCCTGCTCCAACTCACTACGATCTTTGATAACGTAGCCTTTCATGGCCCAAGCTTGGCCAAACTCTTGCCATGCTTGGTTATCCTCACCTGTTGGTGGCTGTAATTGAACACACCCTACCATCAGTAGCCCTAAAATCAGCACGCTATAATTTTTCATGGCTAACCTCACGCAAACTTTCAGCTTAGTTAATCGGTCTTATAACTTATTAACTGTAGCAGCATCTCTCGAGTTAAACGGCCATCAATCAACTTCAAATTGATATAAGAAGACCACAGAGCTATAGAGCCCCGACACCGCCTCAACATAAAAATCTTCAATAATGCGATAACGGATAGTGAACTCACCCAGTGAGTTAAAGATGCCGACGCCATACTTTACCTGCAAGCCCGGTAATACATAGCCACTAACGGTAACTTGAGAGTCATCCCCCGTACCAGCGGTATCTAATTGTAGGTCTTGAACCCCAAACGCTTGACCAATTTCACCGACCACCTTGCCGCTTTTTGCCAAACTTAAACCTATAAGCGTCGTTGTCAGCGCATTGCCTCCAGTCTCGCCATCGATGTCTTGACCTCGTAATAGATAAGATAACTTATTTGCCTGTGGCATCGTCGGATCAGAAAATAGCTCAATCTTCGGCTGCGTTGCCAAACCCGTTACCTTCACCCCTGCCGTGACATCATCAGCGGTGGTGTCTGGATTACGGATGGCGGTAATATTGACATAAGGTTGATCAACAGGCCCTGTCATCAGGATCTTACCTTCTTCAATCAATAGATCTTGTCCAAAAGAGTTATAAGAACCATTCACAATGTTCACTTCCCCTTGGATAAATGGCCCTTTATCTTTTTGGGAGACATGAAGCTTGCCGCGCAAACCACCTTTAAGACCAAAAGCAGAGACGGTGAAATCATTACCAATAGAGATTGAAACGTCAGTTTCAATATTGAAAGGTACTGGTATTGAATCGTCTTGCGGTGTTAAATCAGCATTGAGTATCACCTGATCACTCGACACCGCTACCGCACTTGGTGGCAGCTCTTCGACTACAATGCGTCCCCATGGTAAACCAATGCTACCAGTGACTTTAGCCAGCTTTGGTGTGGCCTCAATGGTCATATCAGGTACCACTTTCACTTTGACCATTGGTGGCACATCGACCTTTAATTCTTCAGCAAAGACTCGCAGTTTTGTTCGCCAATCTTGTAGATCTTGCCAATTCCCGTCGCCGTTAATCAACAGTTCGCCATCGGTGGTCTGAATTTTTGCATCAAGCTTGCCATCATAGCCATTGAGATTAAGCACAAGTCCACCAGACTCCACCTGTATCGGAGAAATATCACCTTTCAGTGATAAGTCTTCTACTTTAAGATCGCCGTACAATTGAGGGTGTAGAGCATCGCCTTTTATCTGAATAGAGGATGATAAGTTAGCTTGCAGCTTGTTAAATTCACCAATGATGGGCTGTAAGAAGTCAAGATTAAACGTGGAGAGATTTAGCTCGCCTTCAATTTGCTTGTCCTCTTCCAGTACATTAGGCAGCGTCACTTTGCCTGATAGGTCGCCATTATCGGTAACATCAAGTAACCAAGATGCATCCAATTGGTCATTGGCCAAGTTGGCTTTGAGTTCTATCGACTCCCACCCAACCACAAGCGGGATTTCTAACTCCTGAGTTACCTGCCCTTTTGGTAATCTAACGTCTACTTTCACTTCAGGCGAGACCTGTGGTGCCCATTTCGCCCATATTGTGGCGCTGGCCGAACCTTCTAGGCGGGTTTGCTCAGGAACATACGCTTTAATCTGTTCAAAATTGAAGTTCTTCAACGTGACCAACGCTTCACCCGAAGTGCTGACTTGAATATCCTTTTCTAAACAAACACGCGACTCTGACTGCTTCCAGCAGTGGGCGCTGACGTCAGCACTTTGTTTGTCTACATCAACTTTCACTTGAATCGGGTTTTGCAGGTGTAACGGCCCTTGCTCCGTTTCAAAGTGAGCGCTCGCTAACTCACCAGACCATATCAAACTAGGCTTATCAATGAGTTCACCGACAACACTTAACTGAGCGGAGAGCAACGTTGAAACCAGATCTAAGTCCAGTTCATGCTTTGCCTGCGTGCCTTGTAAACTGACATCTAGTGAATCAACGTTATGTTCTTGATATTGAATGCCCGAGGCCTGCAAACGAATATCGGCTTTGGCCTGATCTATAGGCAATGGTTTCGCTTCACCGGAAAGCGATAACGTGTCGATACTCGCCTCTTGCTGCCATTTAGCCTTCTTGACCTGCAGATCTAAACGTACATCAGGCTCTTGCATCTTACCTTTTAGGGCAATGGTGCCGACCAACAAACCTTGTAAGTCAGGGACAGTCTTAGCTAGATCGGGAAAGTCGATGGCGACATTCATATCCCAATTTTTACGCAAGCTGCCTTTCGCGCTCATATTGTTTGGGCCATGCGCTAACGACAAGCCATCCGTATTGACACTCAGCTCTCCTGATCCTGACTTGTCCGCAGCCTCTACTTGCCCTTTTACCAATAATGGGTAATCTCGCAAAATACCGACGATGTCGAGTTTAGGTACTTGTACTTGCCAGCCACCAGCGTCGGTCAACGCACCTGAAGTCACGATTTGGCCACTAATGTCTCCTTCGGCTTCTGGCCATTGCAGCCCTGGCTGAATATGCGACAGCATCATGTCCGCCTTCCAATTGACAGGCGCTTCCCAATTCGCCATGACCGAACCTTGAATGGAGCCACCGAGAGAATTGATCGTCAACGTTTCAAGATTAATCTGTTTAAGATCGCCTTTACCTTGTAATTCAACCGCAACATCTGGAATTGGCTTGCCCGATGCCTGTGTTTTTAACACTACTTCGTAGCTGTCCAGCGACCCTTTAGCTTTAAGCTGGTCAACAATAACCTGATACTCACTCTCACCTTTCAAAGGCCACGCAGCCTTGCCATCCGACAAAACAACATCAAACGGTAACGTAGGCGCTAATGGCTGAATATTCCCAGATAAAGCGGCGTCAATAACCCCTGAAAAATGACTATCCAGGTGCAAGTCACCAACACTGCCCTTAGCGGTAAGCGCCAGTTTTTGTCCAGTAAGATCTGTTTCTTTTAATTGGGCATCCAACGTGATATCAAGGGGGTAATCTTTTATTAGCGCAACGTTGCCCGACAAAGAAGCATCAACCTGCGGCATGGCTAATTCAAGACTTTCGACATGAACATCATGTTTACCCGCGAAGCCTTGCAACCCAAGGTGATGGACAACAATCGGCTCTTCTTGCTGTAAGGTAAAGTCTCGAATATCAAGGCGAGTAATATTGACAAATAAAGGAATGAGGACTTCTGGCAACTCAATTGCGCGCGCAGGCTCTGCCGTTGCAGGATTCTTAACGGCTGTCGAGGTCTCTGCAGCTACAGCGGTATTCGCCATCGAGGTGTTTTTCTTAGCTGCGACCTCTGATACCTCTTCTGCCGGAGGTAACGCTACGCTCGGGGTCGCAAGCAGGGTTTTACCTATAGTTAGTTTCGAGCTGGTCATAGAAAGCGATGTAGTAAAGCTGTCCCAACTCACTTTTGTGCCCAAAATATCCAGTTTAATATCAGCCAGATTCACCTTACCGATCGCGATGGGAATGGGTGTCGATATACGAGTAAGCGGCTCTGAAGGTTCAGGAGAAGGCTCACTCGGCGCGATTTCAGGCATGGAAAAGTCGAGTCCCTGAACCGACAGTTCATTAATACACACTCTAGGATCACTGAGACAATTGAGATCGACGGCTAGTGTCAGAGAGTCTGCCGCTAAATCGATAAATAGAGAATCATCTTTAAACGTTACATTATTTAAAGTAAAACGAGGAAATAACGCCCCTTTGGTTGACTCTACTTTAAGTTCAGGTAACGCTTGGTTTGCTCCCCATAAAATGGCCGTTAATCCAGTATTGGTAAACAATGCAAAGGCAAGGGTTGCCAATAAGAGCGTCACCATCAGTATGAAGGTCACAGACAACCACTTTGTCACCCGCCAAACTTTTAACATCATAACTCTGGCCCTAGACTAAAGTGAACTCGCCATTCTGCCTCAGGCTTTTGATCGAGTCCCTTAGCAAAATCAAATTTAATAGGCCCTACTGGTGATACCCAACGTATCCCAACACCCGCACCACGCTTCCAAACTGGCGTATCATCAAAGGCATCACCCACATCAAAGAACGTTGCCGCCCACCAGTTATTGTAGATACGGTATTGATACTCTAGCGTGCTGGTTGCCAAATATTGGCCACCAGTCTTAGTCCCACCCGTATCAACAGGAGAAATACTTTCATAGTCATAACCCCTAATACTGTTATCACCACCCGCGTAGAAACGCAAAGATGGCGAGAGTTTCGAAGGGTCATCGGCAATGTTGGCACCAACATCAACCTTAAATATGCCGCGATGGTTTTCGCCAATACTGCTGATCCATGTTGAGGTCCCTCGCATTCTAAACACCGAGGTTTCTGATAACGCCCGCTTATCACCGACCTCGAACATAATGGTTTGTTTATTACCACTCATTGGTAATACACCACCACGAGATACTACACGTGAGTAAGAAAGCCCCGGTAAAACAAACTGACCAACATCGCCTTCTAAATTACGCTCATAGTCTTCAACCAAATATCGGATGTAAGCGGTACGGTGCCAACCACTATCGAGCACCCAGTGCCGTTCAAAACCCAAATTAGATTCGAGCGTCTTTTTATCCGAACGATTGACGTTTTTCAGGCCATACTGAATCACGTAATAATCTCTCAACACATCATCTAATGGAATTTTATAGGCGGCAGTGACCTGTTGTTCAGGAATGGATAAATCAAGACTGGTATTAAAGCTGTGACCACGAGAGTTAATCCATGGCTTTTTCCATTTAAACTTAACTTTCGCCCCGACATCGGTCGAATAACCTAAACCCGTTTCAAATTGATTTTTTACCTGCGGCGCTAGTGACACCTTCATCGGCAACTCTCGACCCTTGCCAACCTGCTCCAAGTCGGGCTCAACAAACACCGACGAAAACCACTCGGTGTTCGACAAACCTTGGTTATATTCCCCCACCTTTCCAACCTGATAGTAATCACCACTTTTGTATGGCTGTAGTGATTGCACGCGGTCAATATCTATCTGGCTACCTGTTATCGTGGAAGACCCAAATTTATAACGAATGCCGCTATCAAAATGTAACCGAATGAATGCTTGATTGAGCTCTGGCACAACTTCGAGGCGACTCAGTGTGTACGCGCCGTCAAAGTAGCCTTTTTGCAAGGCTAAATTGCGAAGACTCGACTTTAACGTGTCATATTCACCCTGATTGAGTATCCGTCCTTCTTTGACTGGCGTCACCCGAATCAAGCGCAAAAAGTCGGCGTCTTCTTTCGCCTCTCCGGTGAGTTCAACATCCACCAGTTTAATTCGCATCGGTTGCCCTGGCGTTACTGCCACCGTTAATTCATCTTGCTGCTCATTGGTCGAGAACTGAATCTCAGCATGATAGTAACCTAACGCATTCAACGCTGAATGAATTTCTTTAGTAATACGAGATTGAAAACGCAGCGACGTAGAGTATTCGCTCGGGGAGATCGCAGATACATACGCATCCACATTTTCTTTTAACGGGCCGCTCAATCCATTGATGTTCAACTCGATATCTTCAGCTGCCATGAGTGACATTGAAGCGACCATGAACATTAGCGGTGGAAAAACTCTCTTTATCATGCTTTATTGTCGAGACTGAAATTCGCTATTTTTGTTATTACGTTAAATGATAACTCTGTTCAATTTGTAAGTCTGTATTTAACAACTCATACCCATAGAAAAGTATCATTTTTCATACAATATTTCGTTACCCACACGGCCGATAGTCGACTAAGAAGGAATCCCTATGCGAAAAACGGACATGATTTCAGAAGCAGAAGCGCTTCCTGGCAGAGCAAATGCCATCGCCATAATGGAACCACACTTTATATACCACAATGATATCACCGCTCCTTTAGCAGAGCATGAAGAAAGTATTATAGTTGGCTTAGGCTGTTTTTGGGGAGCAGAACGTGTTTTTTGGCAACTCCCTGGCGTCACGAGCACCTCTGTCGGTTACGCGGGTGGCTATACACCCAACCCAACCTACGAAGAAGTGTGCTCAGGCATGACTGGACATACTGAGGTTGTGCGTATTGTCTATAACACCAAACTCACGACGCTCACGGCTATTCTCAAAGTATTTTGGGAAAAACACGACCCGACTCAAGGAATGCGTCAAGGTAATGATGTGGGCACGCAGTACCGCTCTGCTATCTATTGCGACGATGACAAACAGCTAACACTAGCACAAGCCACTAAACAGCAATTTCAGCAGGCGCTGGGCAATAAAGGCGACATTCAAACCGAGATTCGACTCTCTGACCATTACTATTTTGCTGAAGTCTACCACCAGCAATATTTAGCAAAGAATCCCAATGGCTATTGCGGTATAAGCGGAACGGGCGTTTGCTTCCCTCCTCAATAAAAATAGGCAGCATGCTAGATTAGCGTAAAAAAAATGCCCCAGACAAGTCTGAGGCATTTTTTATTGTTTGGTCTAGACTGCTTACATCGCTAACGCAGCAATCTCACCATTAATCTCTTTAAAGGCATCCAGTTTACGTCTGTCTTCCATCCCCGGAAGTAACACCTTGCCATTGTCGAACATAAACAATCCAAGACCAGCAATAAAAAATTGCCCTTTGAATAACGTTTTTACAAACTTTGCGATCTGTTTAGGACGATAAACCGTAAATTTTCTTAGCATAACCTAACCTCAATATCCATTTGAGTAAATGTCGTCTTGCAGCGCTTTTTTGCGGTGCCTCGCAATATCTTTTGCGTCTATTGACAAGTATACCTGAACTTTCGCATTAGACAAAATGAAATTAACATCTTTGCAACAAGTTATAAATCACTGTTATGCTTGTGATGATTTTATCAAGTTCAGTACATGTCTTGGTCAAATTAACAGTGACAAGTTGTAGTTAACCTAAGGTTCACCTATGGTTATCGCGATTATCAAATAATAATATGGAAATATCACAATGAAACTAAAGTCTCTCCTCTCTTTAACGTTACTCTGTCTGCCAACACTCGCATTTGCGACCAATGTACAAGTTGGCTCAGCAGCACGTTCCGTCTCCGTCGATGCTCACGGTGAGCTTTTACTCGAAGGCGACACCATCAATTATAGCGCATGGAAGAGTGCACAAATGCTCGGAAAAGTACGCGTGATTCAGGCTATTGCAGGACGTAGCAGCTCGAAAAAAATGAACGCTCCACTCATGGCAGCCATTACTGATGAAAAATTCCCAGAAGACAGCTATCAAACAACAACAGTGATCAACCAAGACGATGCAATGTGGGGAACGGGATCATTCGTAAAATCCTCGGCAGAAGACAGCAAGAAAGAGTTTCCTTGGTCATCCATGGTACTTGATGAACATGGACTGGTGGCAAGTGCATGGCAGTTAGAAGCTGAAAGCTCCGCTATTATTGTGCAAGATAAATCCGGGAAAGTACTATTCGTAAAAGAAGGGGTGTTAAGTGACGAAGAAGTTAACACCGTTTTAGGGCTAATCAAACAAAACCTATAAGTGAAACCACCGCAAGGGAGTCCCTTTCTCCCTTGCTTATTCCCTCGTAAATAAACCTCACCATTCATCTGGGAAAAAAATTCAATTGTTATACTATAACAATTGAATTTAAATCGAGAGTTCATGTCGTGTTACGAACCCATACCGTTACATCAGATACACCCTTGTATCATGCTCTCGCATTGGCTTTACTTCTACTCGCTATTAATTTTATTTCCATCGAACATCACTATGATCAACATAGCGATCATCTGCATCACCAGTGTGCGCTTTATGGCAAAGGCTCACATTCTATCCCGACCTCTAGCTTAGCCATTCAACTTCCAACCTTGACTCCAGATACCACTTTACCGTCTTTCAATGAAGTGGAAAATCAACCTCCTTTGTCTGTTTCAGCACGCTCTCCACCGATGATAAGTTAACGTATACATCCCTATTTTCACTCAATATTTTACCTATTAGGAATCACCATGAAATTACGTATGACCTTACTCGCCGCTATCATCGCTTCCCCTATTGCTGTCGCAAATGACGAGTTTCGTCAACATGACGCTCATGTCCATGGACAAGTAGCAATGAACATCGCTCAAGACGGCCAAGACTTATTATTCGAAATTACAGCACCGGGCGCCGATGTTGTCGGATTTGAGCATAATGCGAAAAGTGAAGCCGAGAAGAAGACACTTGCTAACGCTGAAGCCTTATTGGCCCAAGCGGACAAGATCTTTACCCTACCAAGCTCGCTAGGCTGTACACTCGTTGATACTCATGTTGAACACGGGCTAGGCGGGCATGACAACCATGAAGAACATGGACATGAGAAACACGCTGAGCATGATAGCCATGAGCATCACGACCATGAGGAACATGACGAGCATGACAGCCATGAGCATCATGACCATGAGAAACACGCCGAACATGACAGCCATGAGCACCACGACCATGAGAAACACGCCGAGCATGACAGCCATGAGCATCATGACCATGAGAAACATGCCGACCACGACCACGACCACGACCACGACCACGACCACGACCAGCATGATGGACACGGCGAATTTACCGTGCAATACCAATTTAGCTGTTCAAACCTATCTGACCTCTCAACAATTGAAACCCAATGGTTTACTCACTTCCCATCAACCGAGAAAGTATCCGTCAACCTATTAACCGATAATGCTCAATCTGCTAGTGAGCTCAACTCCACGTCAACTACGATTCAATTTTAACGGATTCGACTCAGTTAACTGCTGCCCTGAGCTTTCGCTCGGGGCATATCTTGTGAGGTTTTTATGACGAGTGTAATTGAGCTCAGCAATGTTTCTTTTTGCTGGCAAAAAAACCAGCCGCCCACCATCGATATCCCAGAGCTCATCATCGAGCAAGGTGAGCACTTATTTTTAAAAGGGCCAAGTGGCAGCGGAAAGTCGACACTATTAAGCCTACTAACCGAGTATTAATACTGCCGACTCTGGTGAGGTAAAAGCACTAGGGCAATCCTTGACCCAGTTGCCATCACGGCACCGAGATCGTTTTCGAGCCGATCATATTGGTTATATTTTTCAACAATTTAACCTAATCCCTTATCTGTCGGTTGTTGATAATGTCACGCTCCCTTGTGAGTTTTCTCAGCACCGACGAAATAAAGTGTCAGGTACACTGCAAAACGAGGCTAAGCACTTACTACAACAGTTGCACCTTGACCCACAGCTATGGATGAAGCCTGTTGTTGAGCTAAGTATCGGTCAACAGCAAAGGGTGGCGGCTGCGCGCGCGTTAATCGGGCAACCAGAAATACTCATTGCTGATGAACCCACATCCGCCCTCGACCATGATAATCGCGAAGCCTTCATTACACTGCTAATGGACCAAGCAAACCAAGCAAACTCAACCATGGTATTCGTTAGCCACGATCCAAGTTTAGAGCCACTGTTTAGTCGCAGTGCCAATTTGACTGTTTTAAATCAGGCGAGGTCATCATGAGTATCACCCTAAAACTGGCTTGGAAAAGCGTGCTCAATCGCAAAACCACCGCCATACTCACCATACTCACCGTCGCAATTTCCGTTATCTTATTAATGGGCGTCGAACGTATTCGTACTCAAGCAAAAAGTAGCTTTGCTAATACTATTTCTGGCACCGATTTAATCGTCGGAGGACGGTCAGGCCAAATCAACTTATTGCTCTACTCGGTATTTCGCATTGGTAATGCCACGAACAATATTGATTGGCGAAGCTTTGAGGAATTTAGTCAGCACAAAGCCGTCAAATGGGCGATTCCTATCTCTCTTGGAGATTCGCATAAAGGCTTTAGAGTCATGGGCACCAATCACAGTTATTTTGAGCACTATCAGTACGGCAAAAAGCAGGCTTTGACCTTTAGCCAAGGTCGTGCTTTTGATAGTGTATTTGAAACTGTTCTCGGCTCAGACGTGGCAAAATCATTAGGCTATAAGATTGGCAGTGAAATCATTATTGCTCATGGTATTAGCGATGTGAGTTTCAGCCGCCATGATAACCTCCCTTTTAAAGTCGTCGGTGTTTTGGCTCCAACTGGGACACCCGTAGACAAAACTGTACATGTCTCACTCGGTGCTATCGAAGCCATACACGTAGGGTGGGAAACAGGGGCTAACTTGGGTAATGCCCCGAGTAAAAAACAATTAGAAAATCTGGACTTCCAACCCAAACAAATTACTGCAATGCTAGTTGGGCTAAACAGTAAAATTCAAACATTTGCACTACAAAGACAAATCAACACCTACAAACAAGAGCCATTAAGCGCCATCATGCCTGGTATCGCCTTACATGAACTCTGGGGGTTAATGAGCGTGGCAGAGCAAGCTCTGTTAATGGTCTCTATTTTTGTTGTGGTTGCTGGTTTGATGGGAATGTTATCTAGCTTATTAACCAGCCTGCAAGAGCGTCGACGTGAAATGGCGATTCTGCGGGCAATGGGGGCAAGACCGAGACATGTTTTTGCCTTATTGGTCAGTGAAGCAACGGCTTTAACAACGGTCGGTATAATAGTGGGGGTTGCAGGCACTTACGGTCTACTTGCCATTGCGAGCCCCATCATTGCGTCACAATATGGTATTAGTATAACCTTATCAGGCATCAGCCAGCATGAATGGCTACTACTTGGTTTTGTGCAGCTGGCGGGGATCCTTATCGGCTTCTTCCCTGCATTACGTGCCTATCAACAATCTTTAAGTGATGGTATGACCATCCGAGTATAACGAGATCTTTATGACAATATTCACTCGCATAAGCTGTGTCATTATGCTGACTCTGGGCTTATGTCTACCACCAGCACTCGCTCAAGGTAGCGAAAATACCGATAGCGAAGTGCTGAAACTTGATTGGATCGATTTAATCCCCGAAGCGGAGCGAAATCAGTTTGATGCTGTCGGTATGCCTATAACCAATCACTCTGGTGGGCAAATGGAACAGTCAAAAGTGGGCACCGTTCGTCAAGAGCTTAATGGCAGCACAGTAAAAATACCAGGCTTTGTCGTCCCCCTAGAAGGCGATGAAGATACCGTGACTGAATTTTTGTTGGTGCCCTATTTTGGTGCTTGCATACATGTACCACCACCACCGCCAAACCAAATCGTTTATGTGAAATTTAAACAAGGCGCACCAGTGCATCGTCTATGGGATGTCATTTATGTGGTAGGAACACTGAAGACAGAGACCATCAATTCTGAACTTGCCGAGACAGGTTACTTAATTGAAGGTCTCCATATTGAAGATTACGATGATAACTAGAATGCACATAACAAATACGCAACAAAAAACTGCGTAACGAAAATGGATGGTTTGCTAGCGTATAGTATTTAACTGATATAGGTTGAAAGATACGCTAGCACGCCGATATAGACGCCTAGTAACAATACCGTCGAGATATGTTTCTTGAGTTTAGGTTCTCCTGAGTGCCGCATAACGCCCCCCTTACTTACTCACTAAATTTAACAAATATTTATCATTTAGCCTAGGTATTTTTACAACATACCCGCTCTAATTGTTAAATCGGAAAATAGCTCACACAAATAGCGCTAGTCATATTGGCAAAACCTCGTTAAATTTATCTTTCATCCCAAACTCTCATTCAACCTGCCAAGTGTATGACTATGAGCAATGTAACGACCAGCAGTCCATCTCCAATCATTGAGGCGACATCCGCGCGTAATGAGCAAACTCAGAAAAAGAGTTCTCATATGCGTGACAGTGCGAGTCGTATCCGAGCCATTGCTCAAACCCACTTGCTTGATGCTCTCATCGGTGAAGAGTCCCCCAGCAAAAGTGTTTTTGAACGAGCAATACAACGAGACAAACAGCGCAAAGAGCAACGACAAAAAAACCTGGAGCAAATCGTCAAGTTGTCACTTCAAGCATGTAACAGCGAAGTATCCAGCGAACCCGATTTTGATTGGCTATTGCGCTTTTTTGATATGGCTCAGGATATTCATAATACATCCATGCAAAAGCTCTGGGCGCAAGTGCTCAAAAGAGAAGTCACTAATCCCGGATCCACCTCAATGAAAGCACTAAAAACGCTTAGGGATATGACACCAAAAGAAGCTCAAACACTGCAACGAGCCGCCTCTCTTGCGTGCAGCTTTGGTGCAGACAGTAGCCGAAAGCTACTACTAGGGATCAAACATCATGCGGGACTCTTTAGCTTTTCAAAAAGAGAGAGCTTCGATGAACTGAGCCTAGGTGAGTTTAACCTGCCATATTCAAGCCTATTATTGCTCATAGAATTGGGGATTTTATTAGGCACAGAACTGGAATCAGGGGAGATAGCACAAGAGCCTGCATTGAAACTCAACTACCAGGGAAGCGAGTTTCAGCTGCAATCGAAGCTAAAGGGTATTCGGCTAACCTACTATCGCTTTACTCCAACAGGGAATGAATTATGCCAGCTGTTAGGGCATCGCGGTAATACTCATTACCAAGAGAAACTGGTGAATTTGCTCAACAGAAAATTTACTGTCGCGGGTGAAGTAACGTCATCTTTTCACCACCAGGTCTAATGATAGTCAGTCATCACTAACATGGGATACAAAGGAATACAAAGGAATAGAGTGTGCCCCCTATTCCTTACCCACCTAGCCTGGCCCTTTTACATAAAGTCATCACATGGAATAAAATCATCGCCTGAATAGTAATCGGGTGGGATTAACCAATGATCCCTTTTTCTTTAAGTACTGCTAAGCAGTCGGCCACCAACAATGCGACACTTTTCTCGCTCGCTTGAAGATGAATGTCTGGGCCTATAGGTTGTTCATATTCAGAATCAATGCCAGTAAAGTTAGCGATCTCGCCTGCTCGTGCTTTCTTATACAAGCCTTTAGGATCCCTTGATTCACAAACCTCTAGACTCGCGTCCACAAACACCTCTAAAAACTCCCCTTCAGGAAGCAGTGATTTCACTAACGCGCGCTCCTCTCTATGAGGAGAGATAAAGGCAGAAAGTACAATTAATCCAGCATCCGCCATCAGTTTTGCTAACTCACCAACACGGCGAATATTTTCACGTCTGTCTTGTTGCGAAAAGCCAAGATCTCGACACAAACCGTGTCTAACATTATCCCCATCCAGTAAGTAAGTGTGGTGACCCAAACGAAGTAACTCCGTTTCTAATGCCCCCGCAACCGTGGACTTCCCAGCACCAGAAAGTCCGGTAAACCATAATACAACTGGCTTTTGCTGCTTTAATTCTGAACGCTGCAATTTGGTGACGTAATGCTGATGCCAGATCACGTTCTCGTCTTTATCTAAAGTAATGTCCGACATATAAAT
Source organism: Vibrio sp. GJ43-1 (assembly GCF_055808835.1). Classification (NCBI taxonomy): domain Bacteria; kingdom Pseudomonadati; phylum Pseudomonadota; class Gammaproteobacteria; order Vibrionales; family Vibrionaceae; genus Vibrio; species Vibrio sp. GJ43-1. Next base: position 3,419,196 of record NZ_CM147884.1, read on the forward strand.
CCTTAATAGTCACTCTCATCAATATTAAAATGGAAAGAAGTACGGAATAAGCGCTAATACCAGTACCGAATACACGATAGAAATAGGGATGCCTATTCGCAGATAATCTTTAAGTTGGTAATTACCAACGCTATACACCAATAAGTTAGTTTGATAACCATACGGTGAAATGAAACTTGCACTAGCGCCAAATAACACCGCCATAATAAACGGCATCGGATCTACGCCGTAGCCCACTGCCATACTGTAGCCAATAGGAAAAGCGAGAGCCGCTGCGGCGTTATTGGTAATCAGCTCCGTAAGAATTAAGGTCACTAGATAAGTCGCCACTAAAGCCCCAAAGACTCCCCAACCGTTAAACAACTCCATAAACATCTCGCCCATCCGTACAGATAGGCCCGTTGAGATCATCAATTGAGCAATAGATAACGCGGAACCAACAATCACCACAATGTCGGTAGGAAAACGTCGTCTTAATTCACCGATATTAACGATACCAAACGCAAGAATCGCGATGAGATATAGCGCGAGCCCTTTAATAATCGGCAAAATGTTAGTCAGAGCTAACGCTATTACCGCAACAAAACCCAACAACACGTAACTCGATTTTGCTATATCCAATCGGGCACTTGAATCTAAGTCATTCACTAAGACAAACTCTTTACGATACTTACGTCTTTCATCGTCAAAACGTTTTCCAGGCGCTAAAACCAAAGTATCACCCGCTTGCAAAACAATGTTTCCTAACCCGCCTTCCAAACGTTCGTGCCCACGGCGAATAGCTACAACTACCGCATCAAACTTGTCACGAAAATGACTCGATTTCAGCGTTTTATTACAAAACGTAGCCGAGGAACTCACCACGACTTCAAGAAGGTTTTGACCATTTAAATGGTGCTGTCCAAAAAACGTCAGTCCATTGATTTCTTGCAGAGTATTAACACTCTCTACGTCACCACAAAATAACAACCTATCCTTTGCCTTCAACACAAAATCGGGCCCAACTGAAGCAAGCGTGTCACCATCGCGTACCACTTCCGCTAAAAACAATTTTCTTAATGCACGTAAGTTATTCTCAGCAATACTGCCACCCACAAGGGGTGAGCCTGGTTCAACCCTAGCTTCTAAAAAGTACGGCAGTTCATCTTGATTATCATCATCGTAGTTTGGTAATAGGTAGCTCAGTGGAATCAGAATAATGACACCACCAACTAAGACACTCAAACCAATCCAAGTGGGTGCAAAAAAATCAAGACTCGGTAATCCTACATCTTCAACAAAGCTATTAATGATCAGGTTGGTTGAGGTTCCTATGAGCGTTAGTGTTCCCCCCAAGATGGCCGCATAAGACAAAGGAATGAGTAATTTAGAAGGCGCATGGCGTTGGTTACGTTTAATCGCCCCGATAAGCGATACCACGACAGCAGTATTATTGGTAAACGACGACAACAGGGCCGTAGAAATCCCCAGTTTGGCGACCACCGACCCCAGCCTTCCGGTTGCAATAGAACGGCTTACCCAGCTAATCAAGCGTGTTTTCTCTAAAGCGGCAGACGACATAATCAACAGCACTAACGTCAATAATGATGAGTTAGTGAAGTTAGTGGCAATGACACTTAATTCTGTCATACCACTAATGAAAGCGATGAACGCCGCACCAGCGAAAATAAGGCTAGGTTTAATTTGAGTTGCGATTAAGCAGCTAATGATTGACATCAATAGCGCTAAGACGACTCCCTGTTCCCACATAATCCTTATCCTCGATAGCGGTTATGCGGTCGATTGAACTGTCATTCTTCTGACTCGATCATCGACCGTATAAACCATCATTCACCACACCGTGGTTGCACGTTAAATCTTTGCGTCCCACTCAGGGAAGTGCTTCATAATTAACGCCTTCAACTCACTTTCAAAAGCACCTATGCGCTCTTTAGGTGAACGTTCTTGCTCTGCTAACGCATCACGCACTAAGCCAGCGCCAACCGTCACGTTGGTCAGGCGGTCAATGATAATAAAGCCTCCGGTATCTTGAACCACATCGTAGTTATCAATGGCTACAGACTCAGTAAGTGACCACTCACACAAGCCAATACCATTAAGAGGTAAGGTTTCAGTTTCAAATGATGCGAGCGTATTAATGTCGTACTGATGACGCACCGCCTCTAATTGACCTTGGGTTTTCTTACCAGCAATTTTGATGTCGTACGTTTTTCCCGCCGCCAGTGCGTCATCTGTCATCCAAACCACATCGGCAAGCAATCGGTTGGAAGACGTTACCTTAGCGTTTTGCTTAACGATCAAATCACCTCGGCTAATATCAATTTCATCGCTCAATGTTAGCGTGACCGCTTGTCCAGCAAAGGCTACGTCCAAGTTTCCATCAAACGTGACAATACTCTCGATGGTGGATGTTTTTCCTGATGGTAGTGACTTAATTTCATCACCAACTCGAACTTCGCCCGAGCCAATCGTCCCCGCAAAACCGCGAAAGTCTAAATTTGGACGGCTGACATATTGCACAGGAAAACGGAATTCCCCATAGCGTCTGTCTTGATCGATATCGACATTCTCAAGCAACTCTAAAAGCGGCTTTCCTTGATACCAAGGCATGTTTTCGCTGGGCTCAACCACGTTGTCGCCGTCAAGCGCAGACAAAGGAATAATTTGAATATCAATCCCTTTACCTAGTTTTTCTGAAAAAGCTAAATAATCATCACGAATGGATTCAAATCGTTGCTGGGAAAAATCAACTAAGTCCATTTTGTTTACGGCAACAACAAAGTGCTTTAAGCCCAACAGGCTAGCGATAAAGGAGTGGCGACGAGTTTGATCTAACATGCCTTTACGGGCATCCACCAAAATCACCGCTAAATCACAGGTCGATGCCCCGGTAGCCATGTTGCGAGTATATTGTTCATGCCCTGGAGTATCGGCAATGATGAACTTTCGCTTTTGAGTCGAAAAATAACGGTAAGCCACATCAATGGTAATACCTTGTTCGCGCTCAGCTTGCAGACCGTCAACTAACAGCGCAAGGTCAGGCTTATCCCCTGTCGTCCCGACGCGTTGGCTATCTGAGTGAACCGCAGCTAACTGATCTTCATAAATTTGCTTGGAATCATGGAGCAAGCGCCCAATTAACGTACTCTTACCATCATCCACTGAACCACAGGTCAGAAATCGAAGTAAGGATTTGTGTTGATGCTGATTGAGGTATCCCTCAATGCCTAGCTCGGCAAGTTGTGCTTCTACTGCGCTATTCATAATGTGTCCCTTCGATCCTTAGAAATATCCCTGACGTTTTTTAAGCTCCATTGATCCAGACTGATCATGGTCGATCGCACGACCTTGTCTTTCACTGGATGTCGCAACCAGCATTTCTTCAATAATTTCCGTCAACGTCGCCGCTTCCGATTCCACGGCTCCGGTAAGTGGGTAACAACCGAGTGTTCTAAAGCGGACGCTTTTGTTCTCTACTTTTTCATCTGGTCGAATGTCCATTCGTTCATCATCAACCATGATTAACATGCCATCGCGTTCCACCACTGGTCGCTCAGCAGCCAAGTAAAGCGGTACAATATCAATGCCTTCTAAGTAGATGTATTGCCAGATATCCAGTTCCGTCCAGTTTGAAAGAGGGAAAACGCGAATGCTTTCACCCTTGTTGATCTGCCCGTTATAAGTTTTCCATAATTCAGGGCGTTGGTTCTTTGGATCCCAAGTATGATTTTTGTCGCGGAATGAGTAAACGCGCTCTTTCGCTCTGGATTTTTCTTCATCACGACGTGCCCCACCAAACGCCGCATCAAATCCATAGTGGTTCAACGCTTGCTTGAGTCCTTGAGTTTTCATGATATCCGTGTGTTTTGAAGAACCATGCACAAATGGATTTATCCCCATCGCCATACCTTCTGGATTTTTATGTACCAAAAGCTCAAAGCCATAGTTTTTCGCCGTACGATCACGAAATTCAATCATCTCTTTGAATTTCCAATCCGTATCGACGTGCAATAACGGAAAAGGTATTTTCCCCGGGTAAAACGCTTTTCTAGCCAGATGCAACATGACTGAAGAGTCTTTACCGATCGAATACATCATGACCGGATTATCGAATTCGGCAGCGACTTCACGAATAATGTGAATACTCTCCGCTTCCAGTTGTTTGAGGTGAGTGAGTCTTTCTTGATCCATTTGTTGTGCTTCCTTTTTTGCGAGTAAAGGCCATTAAACCTCTACCAGACTGAATTCCTATGCACTCTTAACTTTGAGTACTTGAGTCGATGCCTCACCAAACCAAGCAAGATCTTTCGCTAATTCAACGACCTCGCCTACTACGATCAATGATGGTGCCTGTGCATTTGTCGCCAGATCCGCAAGATCTTTAAGTTGACCGACAAAGACTTTCTGCGTCTGTTGGGTGCCACGTTCAATGATGGCAATAGGCACTTCTGGGCTTCTTCCATGGAGAACCAATTGCTGCTGAATATGGTCGGATTTCATCAATCCCATATAAATCACGAGCGTTTGCTTAGGGCGTGCAAGTGTCGACCAATCCATGTCGTCACTGTTGGACTTTAGATGCCCAGTCACAAACAACGCGGATTGCGCGTAATCACGATGGGTAAGAGGAATTCCCGCATAAGCGGTTGCCCCCGCCGCTGCGGTGATACCTGGAATCACTTGAAACGAAATACCTGCTTGCGCCAACACTTGCAGTTCCTCACCACCGCGGCCAAACATAAAAGAGTCTCCCCCTTAATTCGAACCACTTTATGACCACTTTGAGCAAACTCGAGGAGTAACTGGTTGGTTTTTTCCTGAGGTACACTGTGATGCCCAGCTCGTTTGCCAACGCACACCAAAACCGTACTTTCTGGCACCAATGCCATTATTTCATCAGACACTAGGTAGTCATATAAAACGACATCTGCCTGCTGCAAATAATTAAGAGCCTTGAGGGTCAACAACTCAGGGTCGCCTGGACCAGCACCGACCAACGCCACTTCGCCAGATTTAAGTATCGAAGTTTGCAATTTGGGTTTTTGTGAACTCATCACCAATTGAGGCGTCATTTTCAATTTCGTAATTTGCTTAAAAGGCTGATCCATTGTGGCGGTCCATCGCGTCTCTGATGATGGCATTATGACCAACTGGCTATATTACCGGAAATTCTAAAATTTCATTTTTTATTCCAAAAACCACTATAGGATGAATTTTGAGACTTTTGCTACACCGAACAACGCAAGGCGGGTTCACAGGAACTATGGTTAACAGCAAAGTGTGCAGATGAGACTTGCGAGCCAAATATCACAATAACAACCAATTTAGATCACACTTTATCTATGTATGAAAAATAACTTTCATAACAAATTGATACAATAAGCATGTTTTGAAACAAACTTCCATAAAAAGGATATAAAGATGAAAGTGGCAGTGAAACCGATTTCGATCGCCGTTCTTAGCGGCATGCTTGCAATAGCGGGCCCAGTTATGGCCGATGAGATTAAGCTTAGAATAATCGAGACAACCGACATTCATACGAATGTGATGGATTACGACTACTACAAAGACAAGCCTTCACAAAAGATCGGCTTAGCTCGAACTGCCACTTTGGTTAAAGAAGCCCGCAAGGAAGTCACTAACAGTGTCTTAGTCGATAATGGAGACCTTATTCAAGGTAGCCCAATGGGTGACTACATGGCAGCTAAAGGGGTCAAAGAGGGTGATGTTCACCCTGTCTATAAAGCGATGAATCAGCTTAATTATGACGTAGGGAACATTGGTAACCATGAATTTAACTATGGACTCGACTTTCTCGCTGCGACATTAAAGGGAGCTAATTTCCCTTACGTCAGTGCCAACGTGTTTGACCAGAAAACAGGGGAACACTACTTCAAGCCTTACCTCATCAAAACTCATACCTTCATAGACAATGACGGAAAATCGCAAGAAGTTAAGATAGGTTATATCGGATTTGTTCCACCGCAGATTATGGTTTGGGATAAGAAAAACCTCGAAGGTAAAGTGTTTGCCAAAGACATTAAAGCAACCGCTGAAAAGCTTGTTCCTCAAATGAAAAAAGAGGGAGCTGATATTATTATCGCCATCCCTCACTCTGGTGTATCCAGTGACCCATACAAAACTGGTGCGGAAAACTCTACGTATTACCTATCGGAAGTAGAAGGTATCGACGCGATTGCATTTGGGCATTCTCACTCGGTATTTCCAGGCAAAGGCTTTGACAATATTCAAGGTGTCGATAACCAAAAAGGTACCATCAATGGCGTTGCTGCCGTCATGCCAGGCCGTTGGGGCAGCCATGTGGGTGTAATGGACTTAATGTTAGAGAAAGCAGGCGATAGCTGGAAAGTCACGAACGCACAAACTGAAGCTCGCCCTATCTATGATGCCAACAATAAAAAAGCCATGGTTGATGCCGATAAAGGGATCGTAAGTGCAGTAAAAGATGACCATGATGCCACTCGTGACTTCGTTAACCAGCCAATTGGCAAAGCCAATGATGTCATGTACAGCTTCCTAGCATTAGTACAAGATGATCCTACGGTGCAAATCGTCAACCTTGCACAAAAAGACTATGTCGAAACCATGATCCAAGGCGACCCTGACTTGGATGGTCTCCCAGTACTTTCAGCTGCGGCGCCATTTAAAGCTGGCGGTCGAAAAAATGACCCCGCTAACTTTACTGAAGTTGAGTCAGGCCAACTGACTTTCCGAAATGCCGCCGATCTATATCTATATCCAAATACGCTAGTGGCATTAAAAATGTCAGGTAAAGAAGTCAAGGAATGGCTAGAGTGTTCTGCTGGACAGTTTAAACAAATTGATATTACCACTGACCAGCCACAGTCTCTCATTGATTGGGATGACTTCCGCACGTATAACTTCGATGTTATGGACGGAGTAGCCTATCAAATCGACGTGACTCAACCGGCTCGTTACGATGGCAACTGTAAACCACGGAGTGAAGACAGCGAGCGCATTGTCAACTTGACGTATCAAGGCAAGCCTATCGATATGAGTCAGACCTTTATTGTCGCCACCAACAACTATCGTGCATACAGTAACAAGTTCCCGGGAACAGGCAGTGAGTTTATCGCCTTTGATTCTCCAGATGAAAACCGCACCATTGTGGCGAATTACATCTCTAAGATCAGTAAAGAAAAAGGGGAAGTGACACCTAGTGCTGATAACAACTGGACATTTGCGCCGATTACATCAAAAGTAAAAGTTGATGTTCGCTTTGAAACATCACCTTCTGACAAAGCGGCACAATTCATTAAAGACAAGGGGCAATATCCAATGGAGAAAGTCGCGACGGATGACGTTGGCTTTGCTGTCTATCGTATAGACCTACAAAAATAATTGCTCATTGTTCGCTATTAAGCCACGCTGATGCGTGGCTTTTTTATTTTATCCGGTTTACTCTACATGCTGATCTGGTATAGGTGATAGATGAATGCTGACTTGGAAAACAAAGACATTTAATGAATTAAGCACACTTGAGTTGTATCAACTATTAAAATTGCGAGTTGATGTGTTTGTTGTCGAACAAACTTGTCCCTACCCAGAGCTCGATGATAAAGATCACCAAGAAGGCGTGCACCAATTGCTTGGCTACGATGAGGATGAACTTGTCGCCTGCGCAAGACTGCTACCTCAAGGGGCCAGCTACCATAATGTGAGCATTGGGCGAGTTGCGACCAAAGAAAGCCATCGCGGAAATGGATTGGGTCACATTCTAATTGACCATGCAATCCAAGAATGTCACCGCTTATGGCCCGATGAAAATATCATGATCGGTGCTCAATATCATCTCCAAGCCTACTATGGAAAACACGGCTTTTTAGCTTGTTCAGAGCAATATTTAGAAGACGATATCCCACATATCGACATGAGACTGACGCGATAGCGTCAGCCTAATTTTACTACTTACTGCGTCCAAAACCGCCATCAGATAGGCGAAAGAACATCACCGATTGCTCACCTTTTTCGATCTGCAAGATATCTAGCTGCCCCTCTTGGCTGTACTTGAAGCGAATAAGCTGCCCTTGTTTAATTCGGCTTAGCGGTTTGTCGCTACCTTCAACACGAGCCAGAGAGTTCAGATCTGCCATCGGCAATTGGTTTTTACGAAAAACTTGCGCAAGCGTATCGCCTTTCTTCACCGTATATTCATGCCATTGTGTCTCAACCGTCTCTTCTGATTGGACAGCGCCGCTTTGTTCACTCAATGACTGAGTGTTGACACTGACCGTTACACGCTGATTAGTAGGACTTGGCTGCGTCACATCGCTATCACTTGAAGGCCAAAGTAATAGTACAATCACAACAGGGGCTATAACGCTCAATAAACGACGATGCAACCGAGGTAAGCCCAACCAAAACGTACTGGTCTTTTCTTTAAGCACTAAACTCTGGGCTATAATCGTTGTTTTGATTTTTGAAAAGTCTATGTTTGCCCATAAGGCCTTAACCGACTGTAAGGGATCGCTTTTCTGCTTTTTCCTTTGACGACGATTCATTCCTATCCGTCTCCTGCTACACAACGGCTCCAGTTTAAGAAAACCCACGATCAGAGTATAGAAAAATCGTAGGAAAACCTATTTATAGCAGCCTAATGTCACAAGTTTTACAACTTCCTCAAATTAAATAGTAAAACTTCTTAAGACCATTCCGGTTTTATTTAAGAACTGGTATCCTTTCGGCTTCATTCGATAAGTAAAGAGAGACCGTCATGTCTGACGTGAAATTAGAAACTGTAGAACAAAAAGCAAGCTACGGTATTGGTCTACAAATGGGCCAACAACTTGCAGGAAGCGGCCTAGAAGGTCTTAACGTTGATGCTATCGCTAAAGGTATCGCAACAGCACTTACTGGTGATATGCCTGAAATCGAAGTTGACGAGATCAACAACGCATTACAAGACCTACACACACGTGCAGAATCTGTACGTCAAGAAGCGGCTAAAGCAGCGGCTGCAGACGGTGAAGTATTCCTAGCGGACAACGCACTTCGCCCAGAAGTAACGGTTCTAGAATCTGGTCTACAGTACGAAATCATCACTGAAGGTACGGGTGAAATTCCAACTTCAGACAACACTGTACGTGTTCACTACCACGGTGAGCTAACTGACGGAACTGTTTTTGACAGCTCTGTATCACGTGGCCAACCAGCAGAGTTCCCTGTAACTGGCGTAATTAAAGGTTGGGTTGAAGCACTTCAACTAATGCCTGTTGGTTCTAAGTGGAAGCTTTGTATCCCACAAGATCTTGCATACGGTGAACGCGGCGCTGGCGCAGCAATCCCACCATTTGCAGCTCTTGTTTTTGAAGTAGAGCTTCTAGAAATTCTAGGCTAATCTTCAATAAGCAATAAAGAAATAAAGCAGTGACTCGTCACTGCTTTTTTTCGTCTAAACTTACGATCAAATGCAATAAACGGATCGTATTATGAATAAAGCTCTTCCCTTCGTATTATCACTTTCACTTCTAGCCTTGCCAACCATGGCCGAATTCGACTTACCCGAAATTGACTCAAGCTCCGCAAATAGTCTGCTTAGCAGTGCGAGTTCATTGAGCCAATTTCAAGACTCAACGGTCGTAAATGACCTAACCAATAACTTATCAGTATCTCCCGAGCAAGCCTCTGCTGGCGCAGGCGCATTACTCTCTTTGGCTCAAAGCAAATTGGGAAGTAATGGGGTATCTGAGCTCAACTCACTCATTCCGGGGCTATCATCTTTAGATAGTAGTGGCTTGCTAAAATCGGTGGAAAGTATGGAGGGTGTGAAAAGTGCGTTCTCGGCGGTCGGACTTGATCCTAGTATGATTTCTCAATTCGCACCTGTCGTTTTGGAATACTTAGGGGCACAAGGTGCGAGCTCAGAACTTGTAAGTTCATTAACCAGTCTCTGGCAATAATTGATGACTATAAACTAAGGACTGCGCCTCTCGTTCGTTCGCAACAAGTTCATCAAAATACAGATACAAAAAAGCCGAGCATAAATGCTCGGCTTTTCAGTTCTTACGAACCTACTGATTACTCAGCAGCAGCTTCTTCAGATGCTTCTGGGCGATCTACAAGCTCAATGTAAGCCATTGGAGCTTTATCACCAGCACGGAAGCCAGCTTTTAGGATACGAGTGTAACCGCCTTGACGGGCAGCAAAACGTGGACCTAGTTCGTTGAATAGTTTCGCAACTACTTCGTTATCACGAGTACGTGCAAATGCTAGACGACGGTTAGCAACACTGTCAGTCTTAGCTAGTGTAATCAAAGGCTCAACTACGCGACGTAGCTCTTTTGCTTTAGGCAATGTAGTCTTGATTACTTCATGACGTACAAGAGAGCTAGCCATATTGCTGAACATCGCTTTGCGATGACTGCTGTTGCGGTTGAGTTGACGACCACTCTTACGATGGCGCATGACCTAATCCTTCTAACTAGTATCGATTAATCTTCAGCGATAGACGCTGGTGGCCAGTTTTCTAGGCGCATGCCCAGAGAAAGACCACGTGATGCAAGTACGTCTTTAATCTCAGTAAGAGATTTTTTACCAAGGTTAGGCGTTTTAAGTAGCTCAACCTCAGTACGCTGTACAAGATCACCGATGTAGTGAATCGCTTCTGCTTTCAGACAGTTAGCAGAGCGAACTGTTAGTTCAAGATCGTCTACAGGACGCAGTAGAATAGGATCGAACTCCGGCTTCTCTTCTTTCTCCTCAGGAACACGTACATCACGAAGATCTACGAATGCATCCAATTGCTCAGCTAGAATAGTAGCTGCACGACGGATAGCTTCCTCAGGTTCAAGAGTACCGTTCGTTTCCATGTCGATGACAAGCTTGTCTAAGTCAGTACGTTGTTCTACACGAGCTGCTTCAACAGCATAGGCGATTTTATCGACTGGGCTGTATGTAGCATCTACTAGTAGACGACCGATTGGACGCTCATCTTCTTCAGTATGGATACGAGCTGAAGCTGGAACGTAACCACGACCACGTTCAACTTTGATACGCATAGCGATCTCAGCGTTGTCATCCGTTAGGTGACAAATAACGTGTTCTGGGTTAGCGATCTCTACATCACCATCATGGGTGATGTCACCTGCAACAACAGGGCCTGAGCCTGATTTATTCAGCGTAATGAATACTTCATCTTTGCCTTCGGCAACGCGAACAGCCAGACCTTTCAAGTTAAGCAATATCTCAAGGATATCTTCTTGAACGCCTTCTTTAGTGCTGTACTCGTGCAGAACGCCTTCTATTTCAACTTCTGTTACAGCACAACCTGGCATAGAAGATAGTAGAATGCGACGAAGTGCATTACCTAGAGTGTGACCGAAACCACGCTCTAATGGCTCAAGAAGTTACTTTTGCGTGTGTCGTGCTGATCTGTTCAATATCAACAAGACGTGGCTTAAGAAATTCTGTTACAGAACCCTGCATTGTGTCCTCTCTTTTGTTTAAACCTTACTTAGAGTAAAGCTCGACGATCAAGTGTTCGTTAATGTCAGCAGATAGGTCAGAACGCTCAGGCATACGCTTGAATGTACCTTCCATCTTACCAGCATCTACTTCAATCCAAGTTGGTTTTTCACGTTGTTCAGCAACTTCTAGAGCAGCCTTAATACGAGCTTGCTGTTTAGCTTTCTCGCGGATAGTAACAACGTCGTTAGCCGAAACTTTGAAAGAAGGAACGTTTACAACTTTACCGTTAACTACGATAGCTTTGTGGCTAACTAGTTGACGTGCTTCTGCGCGAGTTGCGCCAAAGCCCATGCGGTAAACTACGTTGTCAAGACGACCTTCAAGAAGCTGAAGTAGGTTTTCACCCGTGTTGCCCTTAAGGCGAGCAGCTTCTTTGTAATAGTTACGGAATTGTTTTTCTAGAACGCCGTAGATACGACGAACTTTTTGCTTCTCACGAAGCTGAACGCCATATTCAGATAGACGACCGCGACGAGCGCCGTGTACACCTGGTGCGTTATCAATTTTACACTTGGTATCGATCGCACGTACACCAGACTTAAGGAATAAGTCAGTACCTTCGCGACGGCTAAGCTTCAGCTTAGGACCCAAATATCTTGCCATGATTCTTCTCCAATTATCCCAGAAACGTTATACGTTTATACGCGACGTTTCTTAGGTGGACGACAACCGTTATGAGGGATTGGTGTAGCATCAACAATGTTTGTGATGCGGAAACCAGCAGCGTTCAGTGCACGAACAGTAGATTCGCGACCTGGACCTGGACCCTTAACCATAACTTCCAAGTTCTTTAGACCGTATTCTTTCGCCATTTCAGCACAACGTTCAGCAGCAACCTGTGCAGCAAACGGAGTGGATTTACGAGAGCCACGGAAACCTGAACCACCTGCAGTAGCCCAAGCAAGAGCGTTACCTTGACGGTCAGTAATGGTTACGATTGTATTATTGAAAGAAGCATGAATGTGCGCTACGCCATCAGCAACTTGCTTGCGTACGCGCTTACGAGCGCGTGTTGGTTGTTTAGCCATTGTACTCTACCTTCCCGACTATTTCTTGATCGGCTTACGCGGACCCTTGCGGGTGCGAGCGTTGGTTTTAGTACGCTGTCCACGTAGTGGTAGACTGCGACGATGACGAAGACCACGGTAACAGCCAAGGTCCATAAGACGCTTGATGTTCATTGATACTTCACGACGTAGATCACCTTCTACAGTGTATTTTGCAACACCATCACGCAGTTGATCGATCTGTTCTTCATTTAGTTCACTGATCTTAACATCTTCAGCAATACCTACTTCAGCTAGAATAGCTTGAGAGCGAGTCTTACCGATGCCGTAAATCGCAGTTAAGGCGATTACAGCATGTTTTTGATCAGGAATGTTAATGCCTGCTATACGGGCCATTATTCACTCCATAGTGTTTCGTAAAAGAATTATCCGCAACAAAGCCCGTCTAGGATACGTTGCGGGATACTACTTCTTTTGCACGCAAAAGGTAGGTCGAGGAATATACTCGACCATACCTCATATTTCAAGTAAAAATTTCTGCTTAATTAGCCTTGGCGCTGTTTATGCTTTGGCTCACTGCAGATCACTCGCACAACACCGTTGCGCTTAATGACTTTACAGTTACGGCAGATTTTTTTAACGGAAGCACGAACTTTCATTGCTAAACTCCGTAAATGAAATCTGAATTAACGGCCTGAGCCCTTCAGATTTGCTTTTTTCAACACAGAATCATACTGTTGAGACATCAGATGAGTCTGTACCTGTGCCATGAAATCCATGATAACTACCACTACGATGAGTAGTGATGTGCCGCCGAAATAGAAACGTACGTTCCAAGCGACCATCATGAACTCGGGAATCAGACATATAAAGGTAATGTATAGCGCACCCGCTAGGGTTAATCTAGTCATTACTTTATCGATATACTTCGCTGTCTGCTCTCCTGGGCGGATACCGGGTACGAATGCACCAGACTTCTTCAAATTGTCTGCTGTTTCTCTTGGGTTGAAAACCAACGCCGTATAGAAGAAACAGAAGAAAATTATCGCTGCAGCATAAAGCATTACATACAATGGTTGACCAGGGCTAAGAGCCAAAGACACATCAGTTAACCAACCGAATGCGCTGCTCTCACCATTTTGACCAAACCACTGAGCCAATGTTCCTGGGAACAAGATAATACTTGATGCAAAGATTGCCGGGATTACACCTGCCATGTTGATTTTCAACGGCAAGTGAGTACTTTGAGCTGCAAAAACCTTACGGCCTTGCTGTCTCTTCGCATAGTTAACGACGATTCGACGTTGACCACGCTCCATAAACACTACAAAGTAAATAACGGCAAACGCTAATACAGCAATAAACAACAAAAGAAGAACGTGCAGTTCACCTTGACGCGCTTGCTCGATTGTTTGACCGATTGCCGAAGGCAATCCAGCAACAATACCTGCAAAGATGAGAATAGAAATACCATTCCCGATTCCACGCTCTGTAATTTGTTCACCTAACCACATTAAGAACATGGTATCAGGTTACTAAACTTACGGTCGCAATCAGCGTAAACATGGTTTGGTTGATAACAACCAGATTATTGACCATGTTTGGAAGGCCAGTTGCAATACCTATTGCCTGGAATGTTGCAAGTACAAGCGTACCATAACGCGTATATTGGCTAATCTTACGACGCCCTGCCTCACCCTCTTTTTTGAGTTCGGCTAACGCTGGATGAACTACAGTTAGCAACTGGACAACAATAGAAGCCGAAATATACGGCATGATGCCCAGTGCTAAAATAGATGCACGCTCTAGAGCACCACCGGAGAACATGTTAAACATTTCTACGATGGTACCTTTTTGCTGTTCGAACAAATCGGCAAGTACAGCCGCGTCAATACCAGGAATCGGCACAAAAGAGCCAGCACGAAACACGAGTAACGCACCAAGTACGAATAAAAGGCGCGACTTGAGCTCGTTTAAGCCACTTTTTGCACTGTTAAAATCTTGTCCTGGTTTCTTAGCCATCTGTACCTCATCCCTCGAGATTATTCCTCGATTTTACCGCCTGCAGCTTCGATTGCAGCTTTAGCACCTTTTGTCACGCGTAGACCTTTAACAGTCACAGCTTTCGTTAGTTCACCTGAAAGAACAACTTTTACAAATTCGATGTTCTTAGTGATAACGTTAGCCGCTTTAAGACTGTTTAGATCAACAACATCACCTGTTACTTTCGCTAGCTCAGCTAGACGAACTTCAGCAGACACTAGGCTCTTACGAGAAGTGAAACCGAATTTAGGTAGACGCTGTTTCAAAGGCATTTGACCGCCTTCAAAGCCTGGACGAACACTGCCGCCAGAGCGTGATTTTTGGCCTTTATGACCACGACCTGCTGTTTTACCAAGGCCAGAACCGATACCACGGCCTACGCGCTTCTTAGAAGGCTTAGAACCCGCAGCGCGGTGATAGAGTATTCAAACGCATTCTGATTACTCCTCAACTTTAACCATGTAGTAAACCTTGTTGATCATACCGCGTACACACGGAGTATCTTCAAGCTCTACTGTATGGTTGATTTTACGAAGGCCTAAACCTTTAAGACACGCTTTGTGCTTAGGTAGACGACCGATTGAACTCTTAGTTTGAGTCACTTTAATAGTATTAGCCATGGTTCTTACTCCGAAATCGATTCAACAGTTAGACCACGCTTAGCAGCTACCATTTCTGGTGACTTAACGTCTACTAGACCAGCAATCGTTGCGCGAACAACGTTGATTGGGTTAGTTGAACCGTAAGCTTTCGCTAATACGTTGTGAACACCTACAACTTCAAGTACTGCACGCATCGCACCGCTGCACGATGATACCAGTACCTTCTGCAGCTGGCTGCATGTAGATCTTAGAGCCCGAATGACGACCTTTCACCGCGTGGTGAAGAGTGCCTTCGTTAAGCGAAATCGTAACCATGTTACGACGTGCTTTTTCCATTGCTTTTTGAATCGCAGCAGGTACTTCACGGGCTTTACCGTAACCGAAACCTACACGACCATTACCGTCACCAACTACTGTTAGTGCAGTGAAGCTCATGATTCGACCACCCTTAACCGTCTTAGAAACACGGTTAACAGCGATTAGCTTTTCTTGCAAATCACTAGCTTGTTGTTGTTCTTTTGCCATCGTCCAACCCTACCTTAGAATTTCAGACCAGCTTCGCGAGCAGATTCTGCTAGCGCCGCTACTCGACCGTGGTATTGGAAACCAGAGCGATCGAATGCAACTGTAGAAACGCCTTTTTCAAGAGCGCGTTCTGCAATTGCTTTACCAATTGCTTGAGCTGCTTCGATGTTACCAGTGTTCTTAACTTGCTCACGGATCGCTTTTTCTACAGTAGAAGCGGAAGCGATGACCTCAGAGCCGTTTGATGCGATAACCTGAGCGTACACATGACGCGGAGTACGGTGTACAACTAGGCGAGTTGCACCCAGTTCTGCAATCTTACGACGCGCACGTGTAGCACGACGGATGCGAGATGCTTTCTTATCCATAGTGTTACCTTACTTTTTCTTAGCTTCTTTGGTACGCACATTTTCATCTGCGTAACGAACACCTTTACCTTTATAAGGCTCAGGCTCACGGTAAGAACGAATGTCAGCTGCAACTTGACCTACTAATTGCTTATCGCAACCAGTAATGATGATCTCAGTTTGGCTTGGACACTCGGCTTTAATACCCGCTGGCAACTCGTGCTCAACTGGGTGAGAGAAACCTAGAGTTAGGCCTACAGCGTTGCCTTTAATAGCAGCACGGTAACCAACACCCTTAAGAGTCAGTTTCTTAGTAAAGCCTTCGGTAACACCAACAACCATGTTGTTAACTAGTGCACGAGCAGTACCTGCTTGTGCCCAAGCGTTAGCAACGCCTTCTTTCGGTCCGAAAGTTAGGTTGTTCTCTTCCTGTGCAACAACTACTGCGCTGTTAAGAACGCGAGTAAGTTCACCTTTGCTACCTTTTACAGTAACTTCTTGGCCGTTTAGTTTCACCTCTACGCCAGCTGGAATAGCGACAGGTGCTTTAGCAACACGAGACATAGTCTACTCCTATTAAGCTACGTAACAGATGATTTCACCGCCAAGGCATGCTTTACGAGCAGCACGGTCTGACATCAGACCCTTGGAAGTAGATACGACAGCAATACCCAAACCACCCATTACAGATGGTAGCTCGTTGTTCTTCTTGTAAACACGAAGACCAGGACGAGATACACGTTTGATTTGCTCGATTACAGGTTTAGCTTGGAAGTACTTAAGTGTAACTTCTAGCTCAGGTTTTGTTTCGCCTTCAACAGCGAAATCTGTAATATAACCTTCAGCTTTCAGCAAAGCAGCAATTGCAACTTTAAGCTTTGAAGAAGGCATTTTAACAGCAACTTTATTTGCTGCCTGACCGTTACGAATACGGGTCAGCATATCCGAAATCGGATCTTGCATGCTCATATGATTTACTCCAAATGATTAAGTGGCAATTACCAGCTAGCCTTACGAAGTCCAGGAATCTCGCCTTTCATGCAAGCTTCACGAACTTTAATACGGCTGAGACCGAACTTACGTAGGAAACCGTGTGGACGACCAGTTTGGTTGCAACGGTTGCGCTGACGTGATGCACTTGAATCACGTGGAAGAGATTGCAGTTTAAGAACCGCATTCCAACGATCTTCTTCTGATGCGTTAACATCGCTAATGATAGCTTTTAGCGCAGAACGCTTTTCTGCGAACTTAGCTACTAGCTTCGCGCGTTTTACTTCGCGCGCTTTCATTGATTGTTTAGCCATAACAGTAACCCTTCACCTTACTTACGGAATGGGAAGTTAAAGGCAGCCAGCAGAGCTCGGCCTTCCTCATCGTTTGCAGCAGACGTCGTAATAGTGATGTCTAGGCCACGAACACGGTCTACTTTATCGTAGTCGATTTCCGGGAAGATGATTTGCTCGCGAACGCCCATGCTGTAGTTACCGCGTCCGTCAAAAGACTTAGCGCTAACGCCACGGAAGTCACGTACACGTGGAAGTGCGATAGAGATTAAACGCTCTAAAAATTCCCACATACGTTCGCCACGCAAGGTTACTTTACAACCAATTGGGTAGCCTTCACGAATTTTGAAACCTGCAACAGATTTACGCGCTTTAGTGATAAGAGGCTTTTGACCAGAGATCGTTGCCATATCAGCTGCTGCGTTTTCTAGCAGTTTCTTATCGTTGATTGCTTCACCAACGCCCATGTTTAGGGTGATTTTCTCAATCCTAGGGACTTGCATGACGCTTGAGTAGCTGAACTCTTTGGTCAGTTCAGCAACTACAGACGACTTGTAGTAATCATGCAGTTTCGCCATAGTAGAACTCCAAATTACTTCTAATTAGTTAGAAACAGTTTCGCCGTTAGATTTGAAGAAACGAACTTTCTTGCCATCTTCGATACGGAAACCGATGCGGTCTGCTTTACCAGTAGCCGCGTTGAAAACTGCAACGTTAGAAGCATCAATAGCTGCTTCTTGTTCAACGATGCCACCTTGTTGACCTAGAGCCGGAACCGGCTTTTGGTGCTTCTTAACAAGGTTAATGCCTTCAACGATAACTTTACTAGGTCGCTAGAACCTTAGTTACTTTACCTTTCTTGCCTTTATCTTTACCAGCAAGAACGATTACTTCGTCGTTACGACGGATTTTAGCTGCCATGTTGCCGCTCCTTACAGAACTTCTGGTGCTAGTGAAACAATCTTCATGAATTTCGCATTACGAAGTTCACGAGTCACTGGACCAAAGATACGTGTGCCGACTGGTTGCTCAGTAGTGTCGTTCAACAATACACAAGCGTTGCGGTCGAAGCGAATGACAGAGCCATCTGGACGACGTACGCCTTTACGGGTGCGAACTACCACCGCCTTCAGGACATCACCTTTTTTTACTTTACCGCGAGGAATTGCTTCTTTCACAGTAACCTTGATGACATCACCGATGTGTGCATAACGGCGGTGAGAGCCACCCAGAACCTTAATACACATTACTCTACGAGCGCCGGAATTATCCGCAGCGTCGAGTGTACTTTGCATTTGGATCATGTTAGTGCTCCGCTAAATATTAAAAACTAGACCCTCTCGGGTCGGGCTGCCTCTTTAAAGGGATGCGAACTATACCACCCTTTTTTGAGATTGGGTAGACAAAAAATAAGCGGCCCCCAAATTAAATCGGAGCCGCTTGATTTTTAAGCAAAATTCTTAATTAAGATTTCGCTTTTTCTACGATGTTTACCAATGTCCAAGACTTCATCTTAGACAGTGGACGACATTCACGAACTTCAACAGTGTCGCCAATGCCACACTCGTTGTTTTCGTCATGTGCGTGTAGTTTAGTCGTACGCTTTACGAATTTACCGTAAATTGGGTGTTTAACCATGCGTTCGATTGCAACAACAATAGACTTATCAGCCTTGTTGCTAATTACACGACCTAGTTGGGTACGAATTTTGTCGCTCATTATGCGCCTGCCTTCTCAGTCAAAACAGTTTTCACACGTGCGATATCACGGCGTACAGCTTTAAGAGTATGAGTTTGCTGAAGTTGACCAGTTGCACCTTGCATGCGCAAGTTAAACTGTTCACGTAGCAAATTCAATAGCTCGGCGTTAAGCTCTTCAACGCTTTTTTCGCGTAGATCTTGTGCTTTCATCACATCACCTGCTTAGTTACAAATGTAGTTTTGAACGGCAGTTTGCGAGCCGCTAGGCGGAACGCTTCACGTGCCAACTCTTCAGGTACACCGTCCATTTCGTACATAACCTTTCCAGGTTGGATTTGGGCTACCCAGTACTCAACGTTACCTTTACCCTTACCCTGACGAACTTCAAGTGGCTTTTCTGTGATTGGCTTATCTGGGAACACACGGATCCAGATTTGACCTTGACGCTTCACGTGACGTGTCATTGCACGACGTGCCGCTTCGATTTGACGAGCAGTCAAACGACCACGGCCAACAGCTTTAAGACCGAATTCGCCGAAGCTTACATCAGTACCTTTAGCTAGACCACGGTTACGACCAGTCTGAACCTTACGGAACTTAGTACGTTTAGGTTGTAGCATCTGTCGACTCCTTACTTACGGCCTTTACGCTGCTTCTTAGGCTTATCGCCTTTTGGCTCTACTGCGTTAGCAGCTGGCATTCCGCCTAGAATCTCACCTTTGAAGATCCAAACTTTAATGCCGATCACACCGTATTGGGTGTGAGCCGAAGAAGTTGCGTAATCAATGTCAGCACGTAGAGTATGTAGAGGTACACGACCTTCACGATACCACTCAGAACGTGCAATTTCAGCGCCGCCTAGACGACCGCTTACTTCCACTTTGATACCTTTAGCGCCTAGACGCATAGCATTTTGAACCGCGCGCTTCATAGCACGACGGAACATAACACGACGCTCTAGTTGAGAGGCGATGCTATCAGCAACTAACTTGCCGTCTAGCTCAGGCTTACGTACTTCAGCGATGTTAATTTGCGCTGGTACACCTGCGATTTTAGCTACAGCTGTGCGTAGCTTCTCAACGTCTTCACCTTTCTTACCGATAACAACACCAGGACGAGCAGTGTGAATAGTCACACGGATGCTCTTCGCTGGACGCTCGATAACGATGCGTGATAGAGACGCTTTTGCTAGTTCCTTAGTAAGAAACTGACGTACCTTGAAGTCGCCGTCTAGGTTGTCAGCGAAATCTTTGGTATTAGCAAACCATGTAGCATTCCAAGGCTTAACGATGCCAAGACGAATACCATTTGGATGTACTTTCTGACCCATTGCTTATCTCCTAGCTTTTAGCGATCTGCTACAACAACAGTGATGTGGCTTGAACGCTTCAAGATACGGTCGGCACGGCCTTTAGCACGAGGCATAATACGCTTCATGATAGGGCCTTCATCTACGAAGATTTTAGCGACATTAAGATCGTCGATATCTGCACCTTCGTTATGTTCCGCATTCGCGATTGCTGATTCTAGAACTTTCTTGATCAATTCAGCAGCTTTTTTGTTGCTGAAAGTAAGTAGTTCTAGCGCTTGATCCACGTTTTTACCGCGGATTTGGTCTGCAACTAAGCGAGCTTTCTGTGGAGAAATACGAGCAAAGTTATGTTTAGCGATAGCTTCCATCATCTACTCCTATTTCTTCTTAGCTTTCTTATCTGCAGCATGGCCGCGATAAGTGCGAGTTGGTGCAAATTCACCCAGTTTGTGACCGATCATTTCTTCGGTAACGAAAACTGGTACGTGCTGACGACCATTATGGACAGCGATGGTCAAACCGATCATAGTAGGTATGATCATTGAGCGACGGGACCAAGTCTTAACAGGCTTTTTGTCTCCGCTTTCCACCGCTTTCTCTACCTTCTTCAGCAAGTGTAGGTCAATAAAAGGACCTTTCTTGAGAGAACGTGGCATGGCGATTCCTCTTTATAGATTATTTATTACGACGACGTACGATGTACTTGTCAGTGCGCTTGTTCTTACGAGTCTTAAAGCCTTTAGTAGGCTGACCCCAAGGAGATACTGGATGACGGCCACCAGAAGTACGACCTTCACCACCACCGTGTGGGTGGTCTACCGGGTTCATTACCACACCGCGAACGGTTGGACGAACACCGCGCCAGCGGCTAGCACCAGCTTTACCTAGTTCACGTAGCATGTGCTCTGCATTACCAACTTCACCGAGCGTAGCACGGCCTTCTGATAATACTTTGCGCATTTCACCTGAACGTAGGCGTAGAGTTACATATGCACCATCGCGAGCGATAAGTTGTGCGTATGCACCTGCAGAACGAGCAATTTGTGCACCTTTACCAGGCTTCAGCTCAACACAGTGAACTGTAGAACCTACAGGGATGTTACGCATCGGCAGAGTGTTACCTGCTTTGATTGGCGCATCAACACCTGACTGGATAGAGTCACCCGCTTGGATGCCCTTTGGTGCGATAATGTAGCGGCGCTCACCGTCTGCGTACAGAACTAGAGCAATGTTTGCGCTACGGTTTGGATCGTATTCTAGGCGCTCAACTTTCGCTGGGATGCCATCTTTAGTACGTTTGAAGTCAATCAAACGGTAGTGATGTTTGTGACCACCACCGATGTGACGTACTGTGATACGACCGTTGTTGTTACGACCACCGTTCTTAGAGTTTTTCTCTAGAAGTGGTGCGTATGGCTTACCCTTGTGCAGGTCAGTGTTAACAACTTTAACAACGTGACGACGACCAGGGGAAGTCGGCTTACATTTAACAATAGCCATTCTTAACTACTCCTGTTATTCCGCGCCGCCAACAAAGTCAAGGTCTTGACCTTCAGCCAAAGTAACATACGCTTTCTTAACGTCGCTGCGGCGACCTTGGCGTAGACCTTGGCGTTTAGTCTTACCCTTAAGAATAAGAGTATTTACAGACTTAACTTCAACTTCAAATAGCTTTTCAACAGCTGCTTTGATCTCTTTCTTCGTTGCATCTTTTGCTACTTTGAAAACGATAGTGTTCGCTTTCTCTGCAGCCATAGTTGCTTTCTCAGAAATGTGCGGAGCACGTAGAACTTTTAGGATACGCTCTTCAGTGATCATGCTAGCATCTCCTCAACTTGCTTAACTGCGTCAGCAGTCATTAGAACCTTGTTGAAGCCGATTAGACTTACTGGATCAATCGCAGCAACGTCACGAGCATCAACTTTGTAAAGGTTACGAGCAGCTAAGAATAGATTCTCATCTACTTCGCTAGTCACAATAAGAACGTCCGAAAGCTCAAGTTCATTAAGCTTAGCAATTAGCTCTTTTGTTTTTGGTGCTTCAACTGAGAAGTTGTCTACAACAACTAGACGCTCTTGACGAACAAGCTCAGAAAGAATGCTTTTCATAGCACCGCGGTACATTTTTTTGTTTACTTTTTGGCTGTGATCTTGTGGTTTCGCAGCAAAAGTAACACCACCTGTACGCCAGATTGGGCTACGAATTGTACCAGCACGCGCGCGGCCAGTACCTTTTTGACGCCATGGCTTAGCGCCACCGCCAGATACTTCAGAACGAGTCTTTTGAGCACGAGTACCTTGACGAGCACCTGCTGCATAAGCAACAACTACTTGGTGTACAAGAGCTTCGTTGAAGTCACGTCCGAAAGTAGTCTCGGAAACAGTTAGTGCATCAGCACCTTTAACCATCAATTCCATTACTTACTCCTAGACGTTATGCTTTAATAGCTGGTTTAACGATCACGTTGCCGCCTGTTGAGCCTGGTACTGCACCTTTAATAAGGAGCAAACCGCGCTCAGCGTCAACACGTACGATCTCTAGGTTTTGAGTCGTTACACGCTCAGCACCCATGTGACCTGCCATTTTCTTGCCTTTAAATACGCGACCTGGAGTTTGGCATTGACCAATTGAACCCGGTGCACGGTGAGACAAGGAGTTACCGTGAGTCATATCTTGAGTAGAGAAGTTCCAACGCTTAACAGCGCCTTGGAAGCCTTTACCTTTAGATGTACCAGTAACGTCTACTTTTTTAACGTCGTTGAATAGTTCTACATTTAGCTCAGCGCCAAGTTCAAACTCTTCGCCGTTTTCCAAACGGAATTCCCAAAGACCGCGACCTGCTTCAACACCTGCTTTCGCAAAGTGGCCAGCTTCTGGCTTAGAAACACGGCTAGCTTTCTTCTCACCTGCAGTGATTTGGATTGCTGCATAACCGTCAGTCTCAAGTGATTTAACTTGAGTTACACGGTTCGCTTCAACCTCAACAACTGTTACAGGGATAGAAACGCCTTCTTCGGTAAATACGCGGGTCATACCCACTTTACGTCCGACTAGACCAATCATTATTCTTATCTCCCTTAACCTAGGCTGATTTGAACATCAACGCCAGCAGCAAGATCAAGACGCATTAGAGCATCAACAGTTTTATCTGTTGGCTCAACGATGTCGATCAAACGCTTGTGAGTACGAATTTCGTACTGATCACGTGCATCTTTGTTGACGTGTGGAGAGGTAAGAACAGTGAAACGCTCTTTACGAGTAGGAAGTGGAATAGGACCACGAACCTGTGCGTAGGTACGCTTAGCTGTTTCAACGATTTCCGCAGTAGACTGATCGATTAGCTTGTAATCAAAAGCCTTTAGGCGGATACGAATACGTTGGTTCTGCATGAGACAGAGCTCCAAAATTAATTATTACACAAACAATATCGCCACTCATACTCGCTAAGGCGAGAGAATGTCGATTGATTTATGTGAAACCGTAGCACTCTAATTGAATGCATTGTCAGCTAATTTTCGATTAACCTAAATCTGTTTTAGTGTGTAAACGCTAAAACATAAGGGTTAATTGTATTAACTGCGAACATAAGCTGAGTCTACGTTACTAAACATCTACGTGAGTAGGCGTTTACTCCTCAGTGCTCATTGGTTCACAACTGGCTAGGCCAGAGCGCGCTATTATACAGAACAAGTTTGGAGTTGCAATAGGTGAAGGGAAATTAATCAACACGTAACTATTCTGCTGTGGTTCAACAAAAAAAAAACTAAGGGAGTGAGCCAGAACGGTGAATGAGATCAGCTTTCTATTCAATAAGATAGGACGACATAATACGACCCTAAGTAAGGGTTCATAAAAATGAGTTAATAAAAAGAGGAGCCTAAGCTCCCCTTTTTTAGTGCGGTATTCGCAAGATTTTGCTAAAAATTAAGCAAAGATCTTAGCAACAACACCAGCGCCTACTGTACGGCCACCTTCACGGATAGCGAAACGTAGACCTTCGTCCATTGCGATTGGAGCGATTAGCTCAACAACCATTTGGATGTTGTCGCCAGGCATTACCATTTCTACGCCTTCTGGTAGAGAGATATCACCAGTTACGTCAGTTGTACGGAAGTAGAACTGTGGACGGTAGCCTTTGAAGAACGGAGTATGACGGCCGCCTTCGTCTTTAGAAAGTACGTATACTTCAGACTCGAACTTAGTGTGTGGGTTGATAGAACCTTTAGCAGCAAGTACTTGGCCACGTTCAACGTCATCACGCTTAGTACCACGTAGAAGTGCACCAACGTTCTCACCAGCACGACCTTCGTCAAGCAGTTTACGGAACATTTCAACACCAGTACAAGTAGTCGTTGTAGTATCTTTGATACCAACGATTTCTACTTCGTCACCTACGCGTAGGATACCGCGCTCGATACGACCAGTAACAACAGTACCACGACCTTGGATTGAGAATACATCTTCAATAGGTAGTAGGAACGGTTGGTCAACAGCACGCTCTGGTTCTGGGATGTAAGAATCTAGTGCTTCTGCAAGCTCAACGATCTTGTCTTCCCACTGCTTCTCGCCGTTTAGAGCGCCAAGTGCAGAACCTTGGATAACTGGTAGGTCATCACCTGGGAATTCGTACTCAGAAAGAAGTTCACGAACTTCCATTTCTACTAGTTCTAGTAGCTCTTCGTCATCAACCATGTCACATTTGTTCATGAATACGATGATGTAAGGGATACCAACCTGACGGCCTAGTAGGATGTGCTCACGAGTTTGAGGCATAGGGCCATCTGTTGCAGCAACAACAAGGATACCACCATCCATTTGTGCAGCACCAGTGATCATGTTTTTAACATAATCCGCGTGTCCTGGGCAGTCAACGTGTGCGTAGTGACGCGCTGGAGTGTCGTACTCTACGTGAGAAGTAGCGATTGTGATACCGCGCTCACGCTCTTCTGGAGCGTTATCGATAGATGCGAAGTCTTTAGCTACACCGCCGTAAACTTTAGCAAGAGTAGTACAGATAGCTGCAGTTAGAGTTGTTTTACCGTGGTCAACGTGGCCGATTGTACCAACGTTTACGTGCGGTTTCGTACGTTCAAATTTTTCTTTAGACACGATCGTGTTCCTTCCTAGTTATGATTCGCCTCGAGAACGAATTAAATTCGAGGCGCGCCAGAAATTGCTATTTTATGCGTCAATTTTCGTCAACGCAATAGATTCGTTATTAAACAATAGCTGATTAGCTACGCTGTGCAATAATAGCGTCTGCTACATTCTTCGGAACTTCAGCGTATTCACTAAATTCCATCGAATATGATGCTCGGCCTTGTGTTGCAGAACGTAGATCAGTTGCGTAGCCAAACATCACAGAAAGTGGGACTTGAGCACGGACAATTTTAAGACCAGCGTGGCCATCATCCATACCTTCGATCATGCCGCGACGACGGTTAATATCGCCTACAACATCACCCATCCAGTCTTCTGGAGTCGTTACTTCAACTTTCATCATAGGCTCAAGAAGGACTGGCTGCGCATCAAGCGCACCCTTCCTGAAGGCCATCGAGTAGAGCGATCTTAAACGCCATCTCGCTTGAGTCGACATCGTGGTACGAACCATCGAACAGTGTCGCTTTAACATCCAGCATAGGATATCCAGCTAATACACCGTTGTTCATTTGTTCTTCGATACCTTTCGATACCGAACTGATGAATTCCTTCGGAACTACACCACCAACGATTTCGTCTACGAATACAAACCCTTCTCCAAGTTCTGACGGTTCGAGCTTAAGCCATACGTGACCATATTGACCACGACCACCAGATTGGCGAATGAATTTGCCTTCAACTTCTGTGTTGCCACGAATAGTTTCGCGGTAAGCAACTTGAGGTTTACCCACGTTACAATCAACACTGAATTCACGTTTCATACGGTCAACGATAATGTCTAGGTGAAGCTCACCCATACCTGAAATAAGCGTTTGGCCTGTTTCGTCATCGGTTTCCACACGGAACGATGGATCTTCCGCTGCGAGTTTACCCAGCGCAATACCCATTTTTTCTTGGTCAGCTTGAGAGCGAGGCTCTACAGCAATCTGAATAACCGGATCAGGGAACTCCATGCGTTCAAGAACCACTTTATGGTTTTGATCACACAAGGTATCACCCGTCGTTACGTCTTTAAGACCGATTGCAGCTGCAATGTCACCCGCACGAATTTCTTTCACTTCTTCGCGTTTATTCGAGTGCATTTGAACGATTCGTCCGAAGCGTTCACGTTTCTGTTTCACTGCGTTATAGACCGCATCACCGGAGTTCACAACACCAGAATAAACACGCATAAACGTCAGAGTACCCACGAATGGGTCAGTGGCAATTTTAAAGGCTAATGCCGCGAATGGTTCGTTGTCGTCTGCATGACGTTCAACTTCATTCTCTTCTTCATCAAGGCCTTTAATTGCTAGGTACATCAATCGGAGAAGGAAGATACTCAACAACTGCATCTAGTACCGCTTGCACACCTTTGTTCTTAAATGCACTACCACAAGTGGCGAGTACAATTTCATTATTTAGTGTACGAGTACGTAGACCAAACTTGATTTCGGCTTCTGTGAGTTCGCCTTCCTCAAGATATTTGTCCATGAGTTCTTCATTTGCTTCAGCAGCAGCTTCAACTAAGTTGTTACGCCACTCTTCCGCTTCTTCTAGCATATCAGCCGGAATGTCCTCGTATGAGAACGTCATGCCTTGATCGGCTTCATTCCAGTTAATAGCTTTCATCTTGATAAGGTCGATAACACCTTTAAAATCTTCTTCTGCACCAATGTTAAGTTGGATAGGAACCGGATTTGCACCAAGACGATTTTTAATTTGGTCCACAACGCGTAGGAAGTCTGCCCCGGCACGGTCCATCTTATTGACGAATACCATACGAGGAACACCGTATTTATCGGCTTGACGCCATACAGTTTCAGATTGCGGTTCAACACCTGACGATCCACAGAATACAACTACGGCACCATCAAGCACACGCAAAGAACGCTCTACTTCGATAGTAAAGTCAACGTGTCCTGGGGTATCAATGATATTAACGCGATGATCTTGGAATTGTGCTTCCATACCACGCCAGAAGGTAGTCGTAGCAGCAGATGTGATAGTAATACCACGCTCTTGCTCCTGCTCCATCCAGTCCATGGTAGCAGCACCATCGTGCACTTCGCCGATTTTGTGAGATAGGCCAGTGTAGAACAGAATACGCTCACTTGTGGTTGTTTTACCTGCATCTACGTGAGCCACGATACCGATATTACGATAGCGCTCAATAGGAGTTTTACGAGCCACGATTGTATCCTCTTACTAAGGTTAACCTTAGAGTAAAGAAAAGCGCTGCGAGGGAGACTCGCAGCACTGTAAAGGTATTACCAGCGGTAATGAGCGAATGCTTTGTTAGCATCAGCCATGCGGTGAACGTCTTCACGTTTCTTAACCGCAGTACCTTTGTTCTCAGACGCATCTAGCATTTCTGCAGCAAGACGTTGAGCCATAGATTTTTCACCACGCTTACGCGCAGCTTCAACTACCCAACGCATAGCAAGAGCGTTACGGCGAACCGGACGAACTTCTACAGGTACTTGGTAAGTTGAACCACCCACACGGCGAGATTTAACTTCTACCGATGGACGAACATTTTCAAGAGCTTCTTCAAATACAGCTAAGTGATCTTTACCAGATTTCTCAGCCATAGTTTCTAGTGCAGTGTAAACAATTTTCTCTGCAGTAGATTTTTTTCCGTCAACCATAAGGATGTTAACGAACTTTGCCAGCAATTCAGATTTGAACTTAGGATCTGGAAGGATCTTACGCTGACCAATTACGCGACGACGTGGCATGGATATTCTCCGTTGTCTTCTTCAGGTTATCCAAAACTTTTCAGTTTCTTCAAAAATTAAAAAATGAAAATTTAGTGTTTGGCCTTACTTAACGCCTTTCTTTACAGAAAGAAACATTAAGACTTAGGACGCTTCACACCGTACTTAGAACGACCTTTCTTACGGTCGTTTACGCCAGCACAGTCAAGTGCGCCGCGAACAGTGTGGTAACGAACACCCGGAAGGTCTTTTACACGACCGCCACGGATTAGTACAACACTGTGCTCTTGAAGGTTGTGACCTTCACCGCCGATGTACGAAGTCACTTCGAAGCCGTTCGTTAGACGAACACGACATACTTTACGAAGTGCTGAGTTAGGTTTTTTAGGTGTAGTAGTGTAAACACGAGTACAAACACCACGTTTTTGTGGGCACGCTTCTAGTGCAGGCACGTTGCTTTTAACAACTTGCTTTGCACGAGGCTTGCGTACCAACTGGTTAATAGTTGCCATTAACTAGCTCCTGATTTACTTGAAAGTAAGCTTTGTGAAAAATCTAGCCCTAACCGCCAATGGCAATTAGGGACGCAAAATTCTATGCAGCAGTGGGATGTGTGTCAAGAAATATACAGATCTTTTTTATGTGGCGGGTGTAAAAATTTTCATCAAAACAAGCAAAAAAAGCACATTAGTCCCAAGTAATACTTGTCTCATGCTGTTCAGTTAGAGAAACAAAACCTTTAAAATCGGTAACTTGCACTACTTTCACCGAGTTCTCCTCCAGCCCTCTTGCTTGTAAATCTTCACGTAAAACAAAGATGGCATGGTTGGGAGCCTGAGTAAGCAAAGTGGCTAAATAAGTCGCATCTTGGAGCAATATCGTCGCATCTTGAGAGGATGCGTATTCTTGCGCTCGCCTAAAGCCCACTTCATTCTTAATAATATGCAGCATAAATGGCCTCAGTAAGTCAGTATTTTGTTACACGATGCCAATTCGGCTGAGATAACGTCGGGCATGACGACATGGCAATCGGTGATCAGATCCTCACGGCTTATTCCGAAACGGGTCACACTTTGTTGGCACACGTAAACTTGCTCGATATCATAGAGATCTAACAACTTAAATGCACTGATATAGTCCCTTGATAGCACTTGTTTTGGATCTTGCTTACTACGCAGTTGATTCACACCGTCAGCAACGAAAAACACCTTGATGTCATCACAATAGGCAGAAGCTGCGAGCAGCGCATCTAAACCTTCCCTACCCCGAGCACTAGCGTGGGGCATAGAGGTAAATACAAAACCTAATATAGTCAAAATTGTACCACTCTATCTTGCGTCAGCATGGCTTCCGCTAGACTCCCTAATCCTGCTAACTCAAAACCATCAGCAAGGTTGTCTCCATCAAGCTGATGCTGTGTCGCCTCTTGGCTACCAACCACACCCCGTCTCAATGAAGCGGCAACACAAGTCTCTAGACGGACCTGGTACTTTTGAGCTAAAACTTGCCATGCAGAAACTAAATCAAATTCATCATTCGCGGGTACGGTTAATCTAGACGCGTTATGCACCCCATCTTGATAAAAAAACACGCTAGTAAGTCGATGACCTTTCTCAAGCAGTGCTAACGCAAATAGGTAAGCGCTGCGAGCGGACTGCTCTCCATATACCGAGCCATTCACTACCAACGTGTAGGTTAAGCTGGTCACGATTATTCGTCCTCAGTTTTGCGCTGACGAATATACAGGTAAACCGTGTGTTTCGAGATATTAAGACGGTCTGCTACGCGGTTGATGGCATCTTTAATATCAAAGATGCCTTTATCGTAGAGCTCCATAACAATTTGGCGGTTCTTGGTATTATTCGAAACCGACTTATCGGCATTAATATCTTCGATCGTGCGCTCTACCGTCTGGTCGACCAACTCTTCGACATCGCTGGCAAAGTTAACCGATGAAGCCGCGTCCTTTGCTTCTTGCGTTGGCATAAATGACTGTAAAACCTGAGAAAATGGTGCATCAAGGTTAACGTTAATACACAGCAAACCAATAACACGGTTATCACCATTACGAATAGCAATGGTGATGGATTTCATGAAAACACCGCCCTTTGCTCGAGTAAAGTACGACCGTGAGAAGTTTCGTTCTGAACCCTCGATGTCTTTTAGCATTTTCAGCGCAAGATCAGTGATTGGTGAGCCTACTTGGCGCCCTGTATTTTCCCCATTAGCAATTTTAATCGCTGAGGTATTCAAGTCTTCCAACGAGTGCAAAACAATTTCACAAAAAGGGCCGATGAGACTTGCCAGTCCATCAACCACCGCTTCGTAAGATTTAAGAATAATTTTGTCATGCTCAGTGAATGGCGCCACATCGACGGATTCCATTTCAAGCAGCATATCGGCGTTAACCATGTCAGTCACAGTGCTTTGACCTTCGATACTAAAAAAATTGATGTAAGTTTATCAGATAATTTGAAGTACTCACCTAAGTAAGTCTTCAACAAGTGATTTAGGGCAAAAAAAGTGCAGTCTTTTTGCCCTTAGGGAAATTAAAAAGAAAAAAAGGCTCACCAATGTGAGCCTTAATATACTTTTCATGGCCAATTATTGAGCAGCTTCAGCGCTCTCGCCATCAATTTTCAATAATTCCACTTCGAACACAAGTGTCGAGTTTGCTGGAATAGTCGGTGTGTCTTGTTCGCCATACGCAAGCTCAGGTGGAATAACAAACTTGTACTTTGAACCGACTTGCATCAGTTGCACACCTTCCGTCCAACCTGGAATAACGCGGTTTAGAGGGAACGTTGCAGGCTGGCCACGCTCATAAGAGCTGTCAAATTGAGTACCGTCAATCAACGTACCTTTGTAGTGTACTTCAACGGTATCCGTCTCTTTCGGTTGATCGCCTGTTGCCGCTGTTTCTACCTGATAAAGAAGACCCGACTCAGTTTTTGTTACGCCTTCTTGCTTCTCAAATTCAGCACGGAAGTCATCACCAGCTTTTTGTGCAGCCGCTGCTTTTTCTACAGCCTGTTGCTGCATCGTTTCTGCAACGCGCTTATCTAGACCTTCCAATGCTGCTCGGATTTCATCTTCTGACAGTGTTTCTTTGCCAGCAAATGATTCTTCGATACCTTTAAGTACCAATTCTTTCTTAAGCTCAATACCAAATTCTGCTGGCTTTTCAATGCTAGTGCTTAGGTAAGTTGCGAAAGAAACACCAATTGCATACGCAGCTTTGTCATCTTCCGTTTTAAAGTGAACCGCTTTGCCTGTTTCTGCTTGCACTTGCTCTTGTGCTGCTGGCTCTGCTTTCGGCTCTTCTTTTTGACAACCTACTGCCAACATTACTGTCGCTGCAAGTAGCGACACTTTAAATATCGATTTCATTCTTTTCTCCAATTTATGGACACGCTATAGATTTAGCAGCTAGTCGAAGCAATTCGCCTTGTTTTTCGAGACGCTATGCGTAACTATTTAAATCTAGTCACTATTTAAATCTTACAAGAACTATAAATATACTCGCTTAGGCTCAAGACTCAATGTGGAATATCGGTAATGATGCGAATAATATCTCATTCTGTAGTGTACTTAATTGTCATCAGTCTGTTAAATGGCTGCTTTTTCTCCAATAAAGCAGAGAAACGTTGGGATCTTACGTTAGAAGGTTCAACTAGCCTGGCGCTTAGCCGAGATGCGCGATTTGCGCTCTTGTATACTAAACAACAACATTTGCAGCTTTGGGATCTTCAAGATAATCAGCTACTTGCTAAACTTGGCATCCAAGATCCTGACGAAAACATCATTTCACTCATTCGCTTTTCTGACAATGGGCGCTTTGCCGTCACCGCAACTCAAACCAACTTTGCTATTTGGGACCTCGCTTGGTCTCAATCAACCGGGTTGTGGTCTATTGCTGATGGTTTAATCCAAGACATCGCCATTGGTAACAATGGCGAAGAAGTGTTACTTGGATTAAGTAATGGTAAAGCAATTTTCATCGATTTAGTCACCGGAAGACGATTAGAGTTCCTTGCTCACGTAGAAAAAGTGAATTCTGTGGCCTTATCTCCAAATGCAAAATATGCCCTCACGGGCGGAAACGATCATAATGCTTATTTTTGGAGCACTGAATCAGGGCAGGTTCTGCATCACTTCCCCCATGAACAGCGTGTAGGGACGGTGGAATTGCAACGTGATGGTCTTTACGCACTCACCGCTGACACCGGAAACAACGCCATTATTTGGAACTTAAAGACGGGCACACAAAAAAGTCAACTAAGCAGTTGGTCACGACAACTGATTTTTTCAGCAGCACGATTTTCTGATGACGGGCAGCGACTAGCGACAGGTTCACCGTCATCACGCTTAATTGTTTGGGACACGGATTCTGGAGAAAAAATTAATAGCTATGATGTAGAGATGCTAAAAGATGTGCGCCCTCCAAGAGGGGTAGTGTATGATGCAGCCTTCAAAGATAACCAACAGGTACTCTCCGCCTCCTCTGCTGGTGTCGTGCAGGCGTGGTCCCTTAACGAGTGATCAAATGACTAAAGAGCGTTACGAAATACTAGAAGAAAGAATCAACGATATGGAGTGCAAAATTGCATTTCAAGAACAAACGATTGAAGAGCTCAATGATGCGCTGACTCAACAGCAGCTGTTGATCAGTAAGATGCAAGACCAAATGAAATATGTCGTTGGTAAAGTGAAGAATATGGATTCGCCGAATCTTGCTGATCCATCGGAAGAAACCCCTCCTCCGCATTACTAAAAAGGTCAGCATACGCTGACCTTTTATTTTTATAACGGTCGCTTACTTCGTAAGTGAACGCTGTCTCACCGCTTCGAACAGACAGATGCCAGATGCCACCGATACGTTCAAGCTCGATACAGAGCCAGCCATCGGGATCTTAATAAGATCGTCGCACGTTTCACGTGTGAGTCGTCTCATTCCATCCCCTTCCGCGCCCATAACGATGGCTAGAGGACCTGTTAGTTTAGCTTGATAGACATCGTGCGTCGCCTCTCCAGCCGTACCCGCGATCCACACACCGTGTTCTTGCAGTGCGCGCATTGTTCTTGCAAGGTTGGTGACTCGTACCAACGGTACGGTTTCCGCCGCCCCACAAGCTACTTTGCTTACTGTTGCCGTTAATGGCGCAGATTTATCTTTTGGCACGATCACCGCCGCAACACCTGCTGCATCCGCATTACGTAAACAAGCACCCAAATTATGGGGGTCTGTTACGCCATCCAAAATTAAAAATAATGGCTGGTCATGACTGGCTAAGATGGTATCTAAGTCGTTTTCATTTAACTGCTTAGCGGGTTTCACCTTCGCAATGATACCTTGGTGGTTCGCACCACTTGCTTTGTCATCAAGTACTTTCCGCCCCATTTGCTGAATCGAGCAGCCAATTTGGCCTAGTTCATTTAGCAAAGGTAGCAAGCGATCGTCTTGACGGCCTTTTAGAACAAAAGCTTCGATAAAGCGTGCAGGGTCTTTCTCTAATACTGCTTTTACAGCATGAATGCCGTAAATAAATTCATTACTCATGGTTTTAACCTTGAAATATTATTTCTTTTTCGCGCCGCTACGGTTTTCGCTCGAGGTTTTTTACTTCGAGCTTTCCCAGGTTTTGCTTTGGAACCCTTAGCGGGCGACTTCTGTTCTTTGCCGTCCGGGCGCTTCGTTGGCTCAACTAGTGGCGTTGCTTTGCCAGAACGTCTACTTTTCGCGACACCTTGCTTCTTCGCTTTGGCTTTGCTTTGCGCTTCCGCAACGCGCTTCTTCGCCGTTTTTCCTTTACCACGTACTTTACGATCGGTACCGACTAATTCAAAGTCGATTTGCTTATCGTTTAAATTTACCGCTAAAACTTTCACTTTAACCGCATCACCTAGTCGATAAATCGCACCGAAACTTTCACCAATTAATCGCTGCCCTACTGCATCAAATTGATAGTAATCGTTAGCTAAATTGGAAATATGAACCAATCCATCAATATGCAATTCTGTCAGGCGAACAAAGAAACCGAAGCCCGTTACATTGGCGATAACACCATCTAACTCTTCTCCGACATGGTCCTGCATATATTCGCATTTGAGCCAATCCGATACATCTCGGGTGGCGTCATCGGCACGACGCTCAGTCATTGAACACTGCTCACCGTAGTAATCCATATCATCAAACGAATAATGATAGCCGCCTGTCGGCGTCCAACGATCTTGATTACGCCCTGCTTCTTTGGCAATCAGATACTTAATCGCGCGATGAAGCAACAAATCAGGATAACGACGAATCGGGGAAGTAAAGTGCGCATAACGCTTTAGCGCCAAACCAAAGTGGCCACAATTATCAGCGTTATAGACCGCTTGCTTCATTGAGCGTAGTAGCATGGTCTGGATCAGCTCTTTATCCTGACGTTCACGGATTTGTTTGATTAAGTCTGCGTAATCTGTGGGTGAAGGCTCTAGCCCACCCGTCAAATTAAGACCTAGTTCGCCTAGGAAATCTCGGAAAGCCGTAAGTCGTTCTTCCCCTGGAGATTCGTGAATTCGATATAACGCGGCCTCTTTCGCCTTCTCCACTAATGAAGCAGACGCAATATTGGCCAAGATCATGCACTCTTCAATGATCTTATGGGCATCATTGCGAATTACAGGCTCAATACGGTCAATTTTTCTTTCCGCATTGAAAATAAACTTAGTTTCTACCGTTTCAAATTCAATAGCACCACGTTGATCTCGGGCAGTTTTCAGCACCTGATACATGCGATGTAGCTCTTCAAGGTGAGGGACGACTGGGTCATAACGCTCTCTGAGCTCCGTATCACCTTCTAAGATATCACTCACCTTATTGTACGTCAGTCGTGCGTGGGAGTTCATCACCGCTTCATAGTGCTTATAACCCGATAGCTTACCAGTATCCGAAATGGTCATCTCACACACCATACACAAGCGATCAACTTGTGGGTTTAGCGAACAAAGTCCATTAGACAGCACCTCTGGCAACATTGGGACAACCTGTGAAGGGAAATACACCGAGTTGCCGCGTTTTATCGCTTCTTTATCTAGCGCAGAGTCTGTTCGTACATAATAACTCACATCTGCGATAGCGACCCATAAACGCCAGCCACCACTTTTCTTGCGCTCACAATACACCGCATCATCAAAGTCTCGAGCATCTTCCCCATCTATCGTAACGAGTGGTAACTCACGAAGATCAACTCGGCCTTCTTTTGCCTCTTCCGGCACTGACTCACCAAATTGTGCGACATATTTGTCGACCTCTTCAGGCCAAATATGGGGGATCTGATGAGCTCGAATAGCAATTTGTGTTTCCATACCTGGTGCCATATTTTCACCAAGTACTTCAACCACTTGCCCAGCCATTTTCCGAGACTTAGCGCCACGATCGGTCACTTCAATAACCACAACGTTACCCATACGAGCGCCGTTACGATGTTCATTAGGAATCAGAATATCATGGCTAATACGAGAATCATCGGAAACGACATAGGCATAGCCATACTCCAAGAAAAAGCGTCCTACGATATGGTCCTTACGCGCTTCAAGTACTCGAACCAATCGACCTTCTTTGCGCCCTCGCTTGTCTTTACCTGTAGGCTGAACGAGAACAAAATCACCATGCAGCAAAGTGCGCATCTGATGATGCGGTAACAACACGTCTTGGTCTTTATTTAAGCTACCTTCAGGTCTCACCCAACCGTGGCCGTCTTTGTGACCAATGACGGTACCCTTAATCATTTCAAACTTATCTGGCAAGGCATAGCACTGACGACGTGTAAAGACGAGCTGTCCGTCTCTTTCCATTGCACGTAGACGACGACGTAACCCTTCATATTGTTCTTCACCAGACAGTCCTAGCGATTCAAACAGATCGTTACGGTTCATTGGGACGTTGACACCTTTTAAGAAATCAACAATGAACTCTCTGCTCGGAACGGGATTTTCGTAGTTTTGGGATTCTCTTTCGGCAAAGGGATCGTCGACACGATTTTCGCTAGGCTTATTCGACATAGTCAGACCTATTTTGAGGGGAGGTATAGGTCGATTATAACTGACTGGGGAGATAAGCTACAGAAATCGTTTATCATTCTCTAGCTAAAACGTACAGCAGGGTTTACCAAAAATCGCTACGACGCTTCGCTCGAGCAATAATATTCTGTGGCATGCGTGACTCTAAGCCCCGACGTAGCATCGAGATTCGTTTATGCTTCAAATTATCCGGAGTCACTGAGTTATAAAGCCAGCGGTAGGCGTCTTCGTAATCTCTTGGGCTACCATAATCACGCAGCAACAACTCGGCAAGTTGAATCCTTGCGTCTATATTACCCATGGATGCCGCTTCACGAAAATAAGGAATCGCTCGCTCTTTATCCTCTTGGACAAATGTACCTCGAGAGTAATAACGCCCCAACTGCTCTAACGCGACAGGCAATCCTTGATGAGCGGCATTTTCCATATAGTAAAGTCCAAGCTCAACATCCTGAGGAACACAAACACCCCATGCTAACATATCGCCATATAGGAACTCATAAGAAGGCAGGTTTATGCGGGTGGCGCGCGCCATGATATCTTCAACAAGTTGACAGTTATCCGCTTTCACTCTCGCAAGGTGACGGTTCTCACTAATCAATTTAATCAGCTGATCTTCAGAATAGATTGGGACTGGTGCACCGACGCTTTCAGCTTGAGCCGATTTCAAAGTGCCAAGTAACGACAGACAAATCAACGCTGTTATTTTGTGTCGCCTCATCACTATATCATTTCCTCATATCCCAAAGACCACGTGCGGCTTCAATAAGCCGCTGTTCCCATTTTATCGGCAAACATCGAGTTCACTTTAATAGAAACCACAAAAAAACGGCAAAATTTTGCCACTTGAGCACGGCATAAGCGTAACGATGTCAAAAAAATGGCAGAAGATCACAGTTAGGGCAAACTGGTAGACATAAAAAAACCAGCGTAAGCGCTGGTTTCTATTCATCAATTCAGTCTTCGAATTAAACTTCGAAAGGGTGAACCTTAACGATAGTTTCGTTACGATCTGGACCCGTAGAGATGATATCAACTGAAACACCAGTTAGCTCTTCAATACGCTTGATGTAATCTAGAGCGGCTTTTGGCAGCTGCTCGATAGACGTCGCACCAAAGGTAGTTTCAGACCAACCAGGCATCGTTTCGTAAATTGGCGTTGCTTCTTCAAACGCTTCTGCAGCCATTGGAGAAACTTCTAGAATAGCGCCATTTTTCATCTTGTAACCAGTACAGATTTTTAGCTCTTCTAGGCCATCTAGTACATCTAGCTTCGTTAGGCAGAAACCAGAGATAGAGTTAATTTGTACCGCACGACGCATAGCAACAGCATCAAACCAACCAGTACGACGTAAACGACCTGTTGTTGCGCCAAATTCATGACCAACATCGCCTAGGTGCTTACCAACAGGGTCTTGCTTGTCTAGACCGTCATACAATTCAGTCGGGAATGGACCTGAACCAACACGAGTACAGTAAGCCTTAGTAATTCCAAGGATGTAACCGATGTGACGAGGACCAAAACCAGAACCAGCAGCAACACCGCCAGCAGTTGTGTTTGAAGATGTTACATACGGGTAAGTACCGTGGTCGATATCGAGAAGCGTACCTTGTGCACCTTCAAACATGATCTTGTCGCCACGCTTACGCGCTGCATCTAGTTCGTCAGTAACATCAATAACCATTGAGGTGAGTAGGTCTGCATAAGCCATGCATTGCTCAAGAACTTCGTCGTAGCTTACCGCTTCAACTTTGTAGAAATGCTCTAGTTGGAAGTTATGGAATTCCATTACTTTCTTAAGCTTTTCTGCAAACATTTCTTTATCGAAAAGATCGCCAACGCGAAGACCGCGACGAGCCACCTTATCTTCGTAGGCAGGACCGATACCACGACCCGTCGTACCAATTGCTTTTTTACCTAGAGCGATTTCACGCGCTTGGTCAATAGCAATATGGTAAGGAAGAATTAGAGGACAAGCTTCAGAGATGAAAAGACGCTCACGTACTGGAATACCACGTTCTTCTAACGGCTTCATTTCTTTTAATAGTGCATCTGGAGACAGAACAACACCATTACCAATAACGCATTTAACGTTATTGCGAAGGATACCTGATGGAATTAAATGAAGAACGGTTTTTTCACCGTCAATGACTAAAGTGTGACCTGCATTGTGACCGCCTTGATAGCGAACCACGTATTTTGCATCTTCAGTTAAAAGGTCTACGATTTTACCTTTACCTTCGTCACCCCATTGGGTGCCCAGAACGACTACGTTATTTCCCATCTTTCCAATCTGATTGCTAGTTAAAAAAGGATTCTAGCACCGAAATGTGACTTTGTGCAGTCATTTTTTGGACATTAATCGCTAACACGGTTCTAAATATCTGTCTTTTATAAATAAAATCAATCTGTGATTTGTTTTCCAGACTCAGCTCAAGACAGCATAAATACCATCACTGCACCAGCAACAACTAGGCAACCGCCTACACGCCGCAGTTGGTGATCAGGCTGGGATACTAATTGGCCTATCATAGCTCTCCACCCCTTAGGTGCTAACAATGGCCCAAGCCCTTCAAAAATTAATACCAAGCCAATCGCTAACCAAAATGATGTGGTCATGTTTTTCTCCAAATAAGAAAAAGGCCCATCTAAGACAGGCCTTTTATCGTAGTAAATTTTACCGCTTCAGTTACTTAACTGGCGCACCGTTGGCGTCATTCATGTAACGGAAGAATTCACTCTTAGGATCAAGAACTAGGATATCGCTCTTGTCCGCAAAAGAAGTTCGGTATGCTTCAAGTGAACGGATAAAGCCGTAGAACTCAGCATCTTTGCTATAAGCACTTGCATAAACTTTGGCAGCTTCAGCATCTGCTTCACCTCGCGTTACACGCGCTGTTTTATCGGCTTCAGCTAGCACAGTCGCTACTTCAAGCTCTGCTTGAGCACGAATAACCTCTGCTTTCTCACGACCTTGAGAACGGTGTTTACGAGCAACTGATTCACGTTCAGCTCTCATACGACGATAAATTGACTCACTGATTTCATCCGGTAAGTTAATTTTCTTCATTCGGAAGTCAACCACTCTAACGCCGAGATCTTTCATCGCACTTTCGCGGGTATCTCTCAGAACGTTATCCATGATTTTGTCACGTTCTCCGTCAATCTCAAGCGCCTGTTTAGCAGCCTCAGTTGTCACTTCTTCGCTGTCTGCACTA
This sequence comes from Vibrio sp. GJ43-1, assembly GCF_055808835.1. NCBI lineage: Bacteria > Pseudomonadati > Pseudomonadota > Gammaproteobacteria > Vibrionales > Vibrionaceae > Vibrio > Vibrio sp. GJ43-1. The sequence goes on from NZ_CM147884.1 coordinate 3,458,665, forward strand.
TCCGGAAGTACATCTTTATTACGTGGACCTGAAACGATTTGCTTGATTTCTCGCGAACCAATTTCAGAACGTAATACATCTGTCACTTTTCTTTCGAGTAACGCTTGAGCGGTCAGCGAGTCACCACCACCTGTCGCCAGATAGTATTGACGGAAATCTTCAATCTTCCACTTAACGTAGGTATTGATGATTACGTCTTTTTTCTCTGACGTTACAAAACGGTCACCACGGCCGTCCATCGTTTGAATACGCGCATCGAGTGTTTTAACGCGATCAAACAACGGCATTTTGAAGTGCAACCCTGGCTCGTAGATACGAGATACATTATTGTCATCGCTCAGTACTCGACCGAAACGGATCACAATACCTCTTTCACCTTCAGGGATGACAAACAAAGACATCAGCATTAATGCCAACGCAACCACTAATACTGGTATTGCTAATTTACGCATTATTAGTATCTCCCTTGACGTGAGTTCGAGTCGCGTGAAGTTGTCGAACTTGCTGGTGCGTCAGTTGACTTTGCGTCCAATTGAATCTCATCGTACGCCGATGTGGACTGTGGCTTACGCGCTTTATTTGAAGACTCTTGTCCCGCCAATTTATCAATCGGCAAGTACAATAGGTTGCCACTTGATTCTGAATCAATCAGCACTTTAGAAGTATTGGAATATACCTCTTCCATTGTATCTAGATACAGTCTATTACGTGTGACTTCTGGAGCCGCTTGGTATTCAGGCAACAATTTTTCGAACTGTGCAACCTGACCCTGAGCTGAATTAATAATACGCTCTGAGTAACCTTGTGCTTCTTTCTTCAAACGTTCCGCTCGACCCGTTGCTTTCGGAATAATTTCATTCTTGTAAGCTTCGGCTTCACGAATGAAACGCTCTTCATCCTCACGAGCAGAAATCGCATCATCGAACGCATCTTGTACTTGCGTCGGTGGACGTGCCGATTGGAAGTTCACATCAACAAGCGTAATACCCATATCGTAATTATCGATAATGCTATTCAACGTTTCTTGCGTACTTTGTCGAATAAGCTGACGACCACTCGTTAGAATGCTATCCATCAACGCATCACCGATAACCGCACGAAGTGCAGAATCAGTGGCTTGACTTAAGCTGTCATCCGCATTGGTTACCACATACAAATATTTGTAAGGATCTGAAACGCGATACTGTACATCCATTCCTACCGTGACAACGTTCTCATCTTTCGTCAGCATGGTGCCTGATGCACGTAGCGAACGAATAGCTTGTACGTTAACCGCTTGGTACTCATCGATAAAGCGAGGTCGCCAGTTAAGACCTGGATCAACGATACGATCGTATTTGCCGAGGCGAAGAACAACACCACGCTCAGCTTCACCAATGGTATAGAAACCAGAAGCGAACCAAATGACAACGGCAATCAATGCAATAACACCAAAGCCGATTGCGCTACCGCCACCGCCTATTGATGGGCCACCGCCACCTTTCTTGCCAAACTTACCACCAATCTTTTGACTTAGCTTGTTGAAAACTTCGTCTAAGTCAGGCGGACCTTGATTACGGTCGCCGGACTTGCGGCCATCGCGATTATTATTGCCCCAAGGGTCATTATCGCGGCCGTTGTTTCCATTATTATTACCAGGCTCATTCCACGCCATTAGGAAGCTCCATCATTATTATGACGTTATACTGTAGCAGTCCTTTAAGTAACGATAAAGTCACTCAAAACTGCCCCTTCTCTCTTCTCAAGTCTAGACCAATCTATTTGTTGCATCCGAATATCAATCAACAAGTTACCATCTGTATCATATTCTTCCCGCAGAATACATTTCATATCAAAAAATGTACTACGAATGCGGCCTTGATACTGTGGCGGAATTCTCAATTGATACTGAACCATTTGGCTCACTAAACGCTCAGTCAGCGCTTCGAACAACAGTTCAATTCCTTGCCCTTCCATGGCAGAAACCCAAACGGTTCTCGGTAGTCCTTCGTCATCTCGCTCTATACGAGGACGTTGGCCTTCTAGATTGTCTATTTTATTCATCACGACTAGAGCTAGGTACATCACCAGCATCAATCTCTTCTAGCACGTCATGAACAGCTTGCATGTTCTCACGAAAACGGTCATCACTTGCATCAACAACATGTAACAAAATGTCTGCTTCTTGCGTTTCTTGCAGTGTGGCTTTAAATGCCGCGACCAAATCGTGCGGAAGATGACGAATAAATCCAACCGTGTCAGCTAGAATTGAAGTGCCTACATCAGCCAATTCAATTTTTCTGAGTGTTGGATCCAACGTTGCGAATAGCTGATCCGCCGCGTACACGCCCGCTTCAGTAATACAGTTGAACAGTGTCGACTTTCCTGCGTTGGTATAACCCACCAAAGAAATCGTCGGGATCTCTGCTCGGTTTCTGGCTCGTCTGCCTTGTTCACGCTGTTTCGCAACTTTTTCTAAACGACGTAAAATCGTTTTGATTCGGTCACGTAATAATCGTCGGTCAGTCTCAAGTTGAGTCTCACCGGGACCACGTAAGCCAATACCACCTTTTTGTCTTTCAAGGTGCGTCCAACCGCGAATCAATCGTGTAGATATGTGACGCAACTGCGCGAGCTCGACTTGCAACTTACCCTCATGGGTTCGCGCACGTTGAGCAAAAATGTCCAGAATCAAACCCGTTCGATCCAATACTCGACATTTACACAAACCTTCTAAATTACGCTCTTGGGCTGGAGAAAGTGCATGATTAAAAATAACCACATCAGCACCAGTTAATTGTACAACCTGTGCAATTTCCTGAGCCTTTCCTTCGCCAACATAGTATTTCGGGTGAGGAGACTGACGACTACCTGTCACAACCTGCAGGTTGTTAACGCCAGCTGAAGACACCAGCATCTCAAACTCGTTGAGATCTTCCCACTCACCTTCTTGCGTGAAGTTGATATGAACAAGAACAGCCTGCTCCCCCGATTCATAACGGTCAAACAAGCTACCAACTCCTATTTATGATGTTTACTGTACGAGATAGAGTATTAATCTTCAGATTTCTCTTGTTGGCGATCATTCGCTGGACGCTCGCCCGTGTGGTGACTCACCGCACGTGCAGGTACAACGGTCGAAATCGCATGCTTATAGACCATTTGGTTAACGGTATTTTTCAATAAGATCACAAATTGATCGAAAGACTCGATTTGACCTTGTAGTTTGATTCCGTTTACAAGATAAATCGAAACAGGAATGCGTTCACGACGAAGCGCATTCAGGAATGGGTCTTGAAGAGATTGCCCCTTAGCCATTTTTATTTTCCTTATATTAATATTTTTAGTTTTAATTATTTAGCTATTGGTACACTACGAGTTGTGTGGCCTTTGCATCTGAGCTAAACCAATGAAATACCCGTTAGTTTTATAATCATAGAACAACAATTCACTTTGAAAACAAAACTCAGTTCCTTTTTGGGTACAAATATACAAAAGCGACTACATTATACACAGTTAATGCCATCGGATGCTATGGCGTCTGTGAGAGTTTTCATTGCACTCTCAATGTGTTCGCTATCCAGCCAAACCAGATCTTCCCAACTCCTTAACCAGGTAATCTGACGTTTAGCCAATTGACGAGTAGCACAGATTCCGCGAAATATCGCATCATCAAAACTACAGTCCCCATCTAAATATTCCCACATTTGTCGGTACCCGACACAACGAATAGATGGTAGATCGGGATGAAGATCTTTTCGAGCATATAATGCTTTTACTTCATCTTCAAAACCTGCTTGTATCATTTTATCGAAACGTAATTCAATTCGTTTGTGTAACAAAGCACGATCTTTGGGCGCTACAGCAAATTGTTTCACTCGAAATGGCAACGGCTCCCCTTTCACTTCCGTCAGTTCTGTCAGGGACTTATCTGATATTCGATACACCTCTAGCGCGCGAGAAAGACGCTGCGGATCATTAGGATGAATTCTATCAGCTGAGACAGGATCAATCGCCCTAAGTTCATCATGGAGAGCTTGCCAACCTTTATCTTGAGCTTCTTGCTCTAATTGCTTACGTATCTCAGGGTCAGCCGCAGGCAAAGGAGATAACCCTTGCAACAACGCTTTGAAATAAAGCATGGTGCCACCGACAAGCAGGGGAATTTTACCTTCTGCGTGTATTTTGGCGATCTCTGCTAGCGCATCGCGTCGAAAATCGGCTGCAGAATAAGCGTCGCTTGGATCGAGTATGTCGATAAGGCGATGGGGCGCCGCCAATAACTCATCAGCATCAGGCTTAGCGGTACCTATATCCATACCTTTATAGATCAAAGCAGAATCAACACTGATGATCTCAACAGGGTATTGCTGACGAAGGCGTATCGCAAGATCGGTCTTACCTGATGCGGTAGGACCCATTAAAAATAAAACTAACGGTAATTTCTGACTCATGATGAAAACGCTGCAATTGTGGCCGTAAAATCGACAGGACGAACAAACTTAGTATCGCTTAAAGGTAGCTTACCATCGAATAACTGCTCCAAATTACTCAGCAACTGAACAGATTCCGATAATGTGTAACTACTTTTCACTTGCAGCACTTTCTTTGCTAACCAAAGACTCAGTTCATTTTGGTTAAGGTCATGCTGCTCAAGGGTTGCCAAGTATGACAGCATTTCATCAATTAACAATTGCAAATTTTGCTGCCGAAGGGGCGAAGGGACGCCCATTACCATCACGGTTTGCTTGTTTCTAACTTTAATATCAATCGCAAAAGATGACAAAAGTTCCACCTGAGATTCAACGAGCTTCAGCTGGCTATCATTCACCTTTAATGATAACGGAACAAGCAAGGGCTGCATCGTCAACGAAGCCCGCTTAGGATCTAATTGTGCAAACAGCTTATAGAATTCCGCTCGAGGTAAGGAAACAAGCGCGCAATCAGGATCCGCCTTAACCAAGAGATAACGCGACCCAATAACTGTTACGGCCTTACCAATGTGCTCAACGGCCGTCTGGTGCACCTCCGTTTCAACCACCGAAGCGCTAGAGACATCCAGAAAGTCAGGCGTTTGCAATAGTGTTTGATACACTTTTGCCTCTTCAAGAGTTGGTGGATTCTCAACGTGCCTTGAGCCAGAGCGGTTTGACGTTTTCGCAGATGACCTTTCTGAAGCCCACGGATTGGATGGTGAACGCTCTGAAATTCCCTGCTGAGGCCTAGTTTCAGACAAAGAGCTAGGTTTGAGACTCAACACTAGGACGATAATCACTCCGTCCTGGGTAAGTAGGTGTACTGGCCACCGCATTCATCACCGTCTCTGCAACAGAATCCGCGTTTGAGCGACTTTTCCGCTCATCTTCATTTTTTTGCTCGATCAATGCTTCATCTGAGCTAGCTTCACTCACATCCTGGGTAAACCCAGCAGTGGATACTTGAGGTAGATCTATTGATTTTGCTTGGACTAACGCATCACTTAGCGCTTGATAAATAAAATCATGCACCAATCTTGCTTGGTGAAACCTAACCTCATGCTTAGCGGGATGAACATTAACATCGACCTGATGGGGATCAATTTCAATAAATAACACGAAGGCAGCATACTGATCCGCAGACAAGCTCGACTCGTAACTTTGCCGGATAGCATGATTAATCAGCTTATCCCGCATCATCCGTCCATTAACATAACAATATTGAAGATCGTTTTGCGCCCGTCCACCTTCTGGTGTGGTAATCCAACCATGAAGCTTTAGGTCGTGATGCTCTAGCTCAATTCTGAGCATATGACGAACAAACGCCGCGCCGCACACCGATGCAATTCTTTTTTCAGCCTGAGCTTCATTTTTTGCCGCTCGATATTGCCGGACTAACTTACCGTTATGCTTAACGTTAATAGACACATCAAAACGGCTTAACGCGATGCGTTTTAGTAACTCATCAATATGAGTAAATTCTGTTTTTTCCGTGCGTAAAAACTTACGCCGTGCTGGCGTATTGAAAAATAGATCCAGCACCTCTACCGTTGTGCCAATAGGATGGGCCGTTGGCTTCAAGTTCACCGCCATATCTCGCCCTTCAGCGTAGGCACTCCACGCTTGCTCCTGAGCGGTCGGTCTTGAGGTCAATGTCAGTCTTGATACTGAACTAATACTGGCTAGAGCCTCACCACGGAAACCTAAGCTAACAATTGCCTCTAGATCATCTAAAGTGTGGATCTTTGATGTCGCGTGACGACTGAGAGCCAATTGTAGCTCATCCTTAACAATGCCTTTGCCATTGTCGCGAACTCGAATGAGCTTTGCGCCACCTTTTTCAATATCGATATCAATACGAGTCGCGCCAGAGTCAATACTATTCTCCACTAACTCTTTTACCACCGAAGCGGGTCTTTCAACTACCTCTCCTGCGGCAATCTGGTTTGCTAATCTAGCTGGAAGAATTTTTATTGTCACACCACGACTCCGAGTCATCAAAATATAAACATAGTCAACGCTGCACGTTACCTATTAGGAATAATCAAAACCTGCCCAACTGCGAGCTGATCTGAACGTAACTTGTTCGCCTCACGTATGCTTTGTATCGTCACGTCATAGCGTGAAGCAATCTTACCTAAAAACTCACCCCGCTTAACGGTATGCTTTCTGACTGGCAAGTCTTTGAGGCTGACCGATACTTTCAGTTTTTGACCGAGTCGTAACGTATCCGATTTTAGGTTGTTCTCGCGCTTGATATCGGCAACTGACACTTTGTACTTGCTCGCAATTTTTCCAAGGTATTCCCCTTTCGCTACCGTATGTGTGACAACTTTCGTTTCAACGGTATTAACCTTGCTGCTCACTTTTACTGGCGCACTGTTTCCTGGGATAATTAAAACTTGCCCTACCGCCAATCCATTACTCTTCAGTTTATTCGCCGATTTAATCGACGAAACAGAAGAACCGTATTGCTGAGCAATCACTGATAACGACTCGCCACGTTTCACCGTGTGTTTACGTTGCTGACCTTTATTGGCAAACAAAGTGCCTTCTGGCGGGTTAGCCTCAAAATACTGGACTAGCGCCGTTGCTAATGCGCGCGCCAGCTTATCTTGGTGACTACGCGTAGTAAGTAAGCGCTCTTCACCGGGATTGGATATAAAGCCAGTTTCAACCAGTACCGATGGTATGTCTGGTGATTTCAGTACTGCAAGACTGGCATTGACTAAGCTCTTTTTTATGCAAATGAGCCACTTTCCCCATTTCTTTTAATATTTTTGTGGCGACTTTATAGCCTTCTTTTTGGGAGTGACTAAATTGTAAGTCAAGCAACGTTTGACTGACGTTTTTGTCATTTGAATTCTTCGCTAACGCTTCTCCCGCACCACCAAGTAATTCGGACTGTTGCTCATGGTTTTCTACCCAACGGGCAATTTCAGTATTCGCTCTTCTGGTATTCAAAACAAATACTGACGCCCCGCGAGGTTGTGGCGTTCGAAAAGCATCCGCATGAATAGAGACCAACAGGTGTGCTTTATTTTTACGAGCAATATCCGAACGTTTATTCAAATTAACGAAATAATCACCGCGTCGAGTCAGTACCGCTTTCATTCCTGGGATAGCATCAATTTGCGCCGCAAGTTTTTTGGAGACACTCAACGTTACATGCTTTTCATATTTTTTTGTCGGCCCAATAGAGCCAGGATCTTCTCCACCGTGTCCGGCGTCGATGGCAACGACAATATCGGCCGTGCCGCGTAATTGTGACGCATCACGACTGACGGCGGTCTTACTGTTTGCAACAGCCGTAGGTTTCGCCTGAGTCGCTTTTCCATGAGGAAGATCGATAACAAGACGGTGTCCATATTGTCCGCCAGGTGTTGGGTTCAAGGTAAATAACTGAGGAGTTAGTGCCTGCTTTAATTCAAAAACAAGACGATAAGTACCCTTCTTTGGAGGAGAACTTTTTCTTACTTTGCTCAATACTGGACTGTCCGTCACATTAAGTGGCAGCGTAGTATTTAGCGCCGTATTGTTAAGGTCTACCACAATACGGCTTGGGCCAGATAAAGAGAAATAGCTAAAATCAGCCTTTGACTTAAGGTCAATAACGACTCGAGTCTCATCCGGAGATGGCCAAACCCGTATCCCTTCAAGCGTATTCGCCCACACAAGCGTAGGGAAAAGAATGACGATGGCCAGCATGAGCACCTTCATGCGACTAAACAAACGATTGATCAATTTAACTCCAATTGACTAATTAGCTGAATTCCATATTCAGAGTTTGCAGTAAATGTAATTTCACGCGCTTCTCCAACGTATCTAAGGTCAATATCAAGATCAGCGGCTGGTAATACGCCCTCACCTTTTTCAGGCCATTCAACTAAGCAAATCGCATCATCAGAGAAGTAGTCACGAATCCCCATAAATTCCAGTTCTTCAGGATCCGCTAGACGATACAAATCAAAGTGATAAATATTCCACTGCTTGAGTTGATAAGGCTCCACTAACGTATACGTCGGGCTTTTCACATTCCCTTGATGCCCCTGGCTTTGAATAAACCCTCGGCTAAACGTTGTTTTCCCCGCCCCAAGATCACCGTGTAAATAAATGGTTGTTTGTTTTGAGCAGAGATTAGCGAGTTTAGTTCCAATTAAAACAGTGGCTGCTTCATCAGCTAAGGCAAATTTTTTAGTGTTCATCACATTTTTCTCTGAATACGTCGGTTGAGAGGTGAAATAGTAAACTGTGTCGCTTTTTGTAGACAAGTGTTGTTGTGTAAGTAATTAGAAAATTTACCATTAAAAACGGTGAATCCCTACAAAGTGATGATAAATACCCACCAACCCCCGCACAAATTTGGATATCTGTCTTTTTTCTACTCATACTTTGGATACAAACAGATTTGAGTATAGAATACGCGTCCTTTTTGAATAGAGTGATCGTGATGGATTTAGATAAGCTTGCCAACGACATCAAACAGTGGGCGAAAGAACTGGGTTTTCAAAAAGCAGGTATTAGTGATATCAGCTTAGAAGATCAAGAAACATCACTTAACCACTGGTTGGCAGCTAAGCTATCACGGTGAAATGGCTTGGATGGAATCAAACCAAGATTTACGCCTCCACCCCGACCGACTTCACCCCAACACATGCCGTATCATCAGCGTTCGTATGAACTACCTCCCAGAAGATGCACATTTTGCCAGCAATCTGCAAAATAAGCATACAGGCTATATCAGTCGCTACGCACTGGGTCGGGATTATCACAAACTTATTCGCAACCAATTAAAAAAGTTAGGTCAAAAGATTGAAAGTGAAGTCGGTGCTCTGGGTTACCGACCATTTGTCGACTCTGCACCCGTGCTCGAGCGCCCTCTAGCAGAAAAAGCAGGGTTGGGATGGACAGGTAAGCACTCTTTAATACTCGACAAAGATGCTGGCTCTTGGTTTTTCCTTGGCGAGTTATTTATCGACCTACCACTTCCTATCGATATGCCCGTTGAAAGTCAGTGTGGAAAATGCACTGCATGCATAACCTCATGCCCAACTAATGCCATCTTAGATAATGGCGTCGTCGATGCTAGGCGATGCATTTCATACTTAACCATTGAGTATGATGGCATTATCCCTGAAGAATTCCGAGATGCGATTGGCAATCGAATTTACGGCTGTGATGATTGCCAGTTAGTCTGTCCATGGAATCGATTCTCTGACATCAGCAAGCAAGTCGACTTCCAGCGACGTTCAATATTCAATGAGCCGGACTTAACAGCATTAATAGCTTGGGATGAATGTACATTTTTAAAAAACATGGAAGGCTCTGCCATTAGGCGTATCGGACATGAGCAATGGCGCAGAAACATCATTATTGCGCTAGGCAATGCCCCCTTTCAAGCGGAGTATCTTGCCGTACTCGAAAACCTCAAGGGTGAAAGTGCGTTGCTGGACACTCACATCGACTGGGCACTGGAAAAGTTACGTTCTCAAGAAGATAAATTGTCACTAAACAAAATAGACAGCAGAAACCAACGTCTTATTCGGATAGTGCAAAAAGGGCTACCGCGCGATTCATAACATCAAGAAGTCTCATATCGACATTGCCAATAAATCAAATAAATTTTCTTGACTAACATCTCATATTTGAATTTGTGGAAAAACAAAAATTTCATTCGTGCTATGTGCTTGTGAAAACAGGTTAAACACAGATGCAATATATGACTAGGATCAAAAAAACGTCACTTGTTGATCATTTAAATGCAGCAACACAGAATGAGAAATCAAACAAAACAATAACAAAATCAATGCCTTAGATTTAAATTATCTACTTTCTCGTTCCCTCGTTACTGTAAAGATCTTTCAATGACTTAGCTAACATATCGAGTAAAAACAATTTATCAACCAAGTTATCCACATACGATAAGATGTGGATAAGTCTGTTGATTTAAATGTAAGCGTACCGTAGAAAAAGGCGTTAACCTATATCCACAGAGTTGAATAACTACAGGAATAGCAGCGCAGACGCATTACAGAGACGAAACCGTCTCAATAATAAAAAACGTTACAAACTAACTAAATTGTTTTGGAGTGATGCTTCTCAGCATTAGGAAAGAGCGGCAGCGAAAGGACTAAGTTTCTCAACTTTGCTTGTATGGAATGCTGCTTTAGGCTTTCTCGAAAAAAGAAAGCATAGCGACTAACAAAACTTGCTCTACAGAAAGCAGAACAAGCTTTAAACCTCTATCGGGTTAAACGGCGCTAAAATGGAGCGATACATCGGGTTCGAACCGATGACCTCAACCTTGGCAAGGTTGCGCTCTACCAACTGAGCTAGTATCGCATATCAACAGCCAATGCTATTGATTAAATGTGGTTGCGGGGGCCGGATTTGAACCGACGACCTTCGGGTTATGAGCCCGACGAGCTACCAAACTGCTCCACCCCGCGTCCGAATTGTAGTCACCGTTAAGTACCGTGAGAACTGTCACTTTCTACTAAGAGAAAATGGAGCGATACATCGGGTTCGAACCGATGACCTCAACCTTGGCAAGGTTGCGCTCTACCAACTGAGCTAGTATCGCATATCAACAGCTAATGCTATTGATTAAATGTGGTTGCGGGGGCCGGATTTGAACCGACGACCTTCGGGTTATGAGCCCGACGAGCTACCAAACTGCTCCACCCCGCGTCCGAATTGTAGTCACCGTTAAGTACCGTGAGAACTGTCACTTTCTACTAAGAGAAAATGGAGCGATACATCGGGTTCGAACCGATGACCTCAACCTTGGCAAGGTTGCGCTCTACCAACTGAGCTAGTATCGCATATCAACAGCCAATGCTATTGATTAAATGTGGTTGCGGGGGCCGGATTTGAACCGACGACCTTCGGGTTATGAGCCCGACGAGCTACCAAACTGCTCCACCCCGCGTCCGAATTGTAGTCACCGTTAAGTACCGTGAGAACTGTCACTTTCTACTAAGAGAAAATGGAGCGATACATCGGGTTCGAACCGATGACCTCAACCTTGGCAAGGTTGCGCTCTACCAACTGAGCTAGTATCGCATATCAACAGCCAATGCTATTGATTAAATGTGGTTGCGGGAGCCGGATTTGAACCAACGACCTTCGGGTTATGAGCCCGACGAGCTACCAAACTGCTCCATCCCGCGTCCGAATTGTAGTCACCGTTAAGTACCGTGAGAACTGTCACTTTCTACTAAGAGAAAGTGGAGCGATACATCGGGTTCGAACCGATGACCTCAACCTTGGCAAGGTTGCGCTCTACCAACTGAGCTAGTATCGCATATCAACAGCCAATGCTATTGATTAAATGTGGTTGCGGGAGCCGGATTTGAACCAACGACCTTCGGGTTATGAGCCCGACGAGCTACCAAACTGCTCCATCCCGCGTCCGAATTGTAGTCACCGTTAAGTACCGTGAGAACTGTCACTTTCTACTAAGAGAAAGTGGAGCGATACATCGGGTTCGAACCGATGACCTCAACCTTGGCAAGGTTGCGCTCTACCAACTGAGCTAGTATCGCATTGAACGTGTTTCGTCGTTCAGGGCTGCGAATTATAAGAGCATTTTTTTGTGATGCAAGTCCTATCGATAAAAAACATTCATTTTTTTTCCGTTTGATGAAAAAGCACACAAAAACACCTTATTTTTCTTGAAACTAGAACAAATCAGCCTCGCTATGATTCCAATATAGATTCGACTAAATGGAGAAAATAGTTTCACGATAGTATTTTAGTTCAGCGATCGACTCACGAATATCATCAAGAGCGAGATGAGTACCTTGCTTACTAAAACCATCTAAAATCTCTGGCTTCCAACGGCGAGTCAGTTCTTTTAAGGTACTCACATCGATGTAACGATAGTGGAAATACGCTTCAAGCTCTGGCATGTGCTTGTATAAGAAGCGACGATCTTGCCCAATACTGTTACCACAGATAGGCGACACCCCTTTTGGTACCCATTGCTCTAAAAACGCTACCGTCTCTACGATTGCCTGCTGTTCCGTATACGTGCTTTCCATCACACGGGCGACAAGCCCACTCGCAGTATGAGTGTTGGTGCACCAGTCATCCATTTTTGCTAACTCAGCCTCAGACTGATTGATAGCAATGACAGGGCCTTCAGCAAGAATATTCAACTGGCTGTCTGTCACTATGCTCGCAATCTCGATAATTTTATGTTGCTCAGGATCGAGTCCTGTCATCTCTAAATCAACCCAGATTAAATTCTGTTCGCTAAAAGACATATCGCCCTCGTCTATTTGTTTTCCGCTAAAAGAGGTACTATACCGAAATAAATTTCAGTAACCCAAATGGTTTGATGCATTGGCATCATAAAATATCGTGGCGAAAAAGAAAAACTAACCAAAGGCCAAGTGCGTCGAGTACGCAGCAACCAAAGCAAAAAACTTAAACAAGAAGAAACCGTTCAATGGGATGAAACCATGCTAGGAGCGGTCAAACAAGGTTTAGTGATTACTCGCTTTGGTCAACATGCCGACATTGAAGATCTTGAAACTCAAGAAGTTCACCGTTGTAATTTACGACGTGGCATTGAGTCTCTCGTCTCTGGCGATCATGTAAAATGGCGTGTAGGCATTGAATCTATGCATGGTATTTCGGGTGTTGTAGAGGCCGTCGAGCCACGCAGCTCAATACTCACACGCCCAGACTATTACGACGGCCTAAAGCCCGTTGCAGCCAACGTTGACCAAATGGTGATTGTTTCGGCCATTGCGCCGGATTTATCGTTTAACATCATCGATCGCTACTTGGTGGCATCGGAAACGTTGCAAATTGCTCCGCTATTGGTTCTAAACAAAGTTGACCTGATTTCAGAAGAAGACAAAGCGGATATTTATGCCTCCTTAAACGCTTACAAGCGTATTGGCTATGACGTTGCCTTTGTCAGCAAAGAAACCGAGCGAAGGGATCCAAGAACTGGAAAGCTACCTCAAAGATAAAGTGAACATCTTTGTTGGGCAATCTGGAGTAGGCAAATCAAGCTTAGTCAATGCTCTCATGCCCGAATTAGAAATTGAAGAGGGGGCCATTTCTGAAAACTCAGGATTAGGTCAGCATACGACGACAGCCGCTCGACTCTACCACTTCCCATCAGGGGGCGATCTTATCGACTCTCCAGGGGTTCGTGAGTTTGGACTTTGGCACTTAGAATCTCATGAAATCACTGAAGCTTTTGTCGAGTTTCGTCCTTACCTAGGTGGTTGTAAGTTTAGAGATTGCAAACACTTAGATGATCCTGGCTGCATTCTTCGTGAAGCGGTTGAAAACGGCAGCATCGATAAAGGCCGCTTTGACAACTATCACCGAATTTTGGAGAGCATGGGTGAGAACAAAGCCAATCGACAATACTCGCGCAATAAGAAAGCGGATCTGGGTTGATTAAAACTCTACGCTTGCCTTTATGCCGCGAGTTTGCCGTCACGCACAACGTCAGCACTGGAATTGGACTAAGTACTGACATTTCGTGAGATTTACATTAATATCTCGCGCCCTGAATTCGAAATACACAATTAATGTTGGAATAGTAAGCAATGGATAAGATTAAAGTTGGACTTCAATATTGGCTACCAAAACACGGTTTAACCCGTTTAGTCGGTAAACTAGCATCAGCAAAAGCTGGTGGTCTAACGACAGCTATCATTCGTTGGTTTGTAAAACAATATAACGTCAATTTAGATGAAGCTTTGTACTCAGATCCAGCTCACTTCGAGACTTTTAACGAATTTTTCGTTCGTGAACTCAAACCAGGTACTCGACCAATTGCAGAAGGTGAGTCTGTCATCACCCACCCCGCAGATGCGTGTGTGAGCCAATTTGGTCCTATTGAAGATGGTAAGCTAATCCAAGCTAAAAACCATCACTACACAGCACAAGAGCTATTGGGCGGAAGTGAAGACCTCGCTAAAGAGTTTGCCGATGGCGAATTTGCAACGCTTTATCTCTCTCCCCGCGACTACCACCGTGTACACATGCCGTGTGATGGTACATTACGCCAAATGATTTATGTCCCTGGCGACCTATTTTCAGTCAATCCGCTTACCGCGGAGAATGTGCCTAATCTGTTTGCTCGTAACGAACGAGTGGTATGTATCTTTGATACTGAATTCGGCCCAATGGCGCAGGTTCTTGTCGGTGCAACGATCGTCGGCAGCATTGAACTTATATGGGCTGGTACCGTAACACCGCCAACTGGCAGCTCCGTTCATACTTGGGACTACCCTGCTGAGGGTAATAAGTCTGTTGTATTGAAAAAGGGAGAAGAAATGGGTCGCTTTAAGCTAGGCTCAACGGTCATTAACTTGTTTGCCCGTAATCGCATCCGCTTTGATGAGACAATGGCGAACACCACCCCTACCGTTATGGGCACACCTTATGCTCATGTGGCAGAACGTAACGACAGCTAAGTAGCTAAGTAGCTAAGTAGTAAATAACTAGTCCAGTCAAAAGAAACGGTGCAAATTTGCGCCGTTTTTTATTGCCTTATTCTCAGCTTTCTTAACGATTCTGCTTGATACAAATTGTTGACGTAAAACAATAATCTCACCAAAAAATCCTCCATGATTTCAAAACTCTAACCTTAGTCGAAGACCCCAAGGCGATTATCTTTTAATCTATTTAATAGACGAATTTTTGATTTGAGATAATATTGCCTATGCCCAAGATAAATAACGGGGTTTTGATCCGGCTCCTGATCTGCTTTATGGTTCCCCTTGGTGTGTTAATGATGCCGATTGATGCCATTCCCATCGACGATCTCACGCTTATTCAACATCGACTACTCGCTATTTTCTTACTCGCTGCACTACTCTGGGTTCTAGAGCCTGTTCCTGTTTTTGCCACCTCAATTCTTATCATTGCCTTAGAACTGGTCATGATTTCAGATAAAGGATTGCACCTATTTCGCACGCCACCAGCAGGCCACGACTTAGGTGAGTTGATGAAATACACCGACATCTTTAGTGCTTTTTCATCGCCTATTATTATTTTATTTATGGGTGGTTTTGCCTTAGCGATTGCCGCGTCTAAATACGAACTCGACAACAACCTCGCCCGTGTCTTACTTAAGCCTTTTGGCCAACAGCCGAAATTTATCATGTTGGGGTTAATGTTAATCACTGCAGTTTTTTCGATGTTTATGTCCAATACCGCCACCACAGTGATGATGCTAGCCTTGCTTGGACCTATTGTTGCTTCTGCGCCCAAAGGCGACATTGGCATCAAAGCGTTAGTGTTATGCATTCCTATTGCGGCGAATACGGGGGGGATAGCAACACCAATAGGAACCCCGCCCAATGCAATAGCATTGCAATACCTCACAGGAGAAAACACCATCGACTTCCTGCAATGGATGATGATGGGGCTGCCTTTTGTCATCATTCAACTGACCATTGCTTGGTTTTTGTTACAACGCTTTTTCCCATCCTCACAAGACAAAATGGTACTAAAGCTAAACGGGACATTCCAAAAAAACTGGCGAGCCATCGTGGTATACGCCACCTTCGCCACCACCATTTTGCTTTGGATGACGACTAAGTTACATGGCATGAATACCTATGTGGTTTCCATCATTCCACTTGCGGTGTTTACGCTGACGGGAATCATGGGTAAAGAAGAGCTCAAGCTCATTAACTGGGATGTGCTTTGGCTCGTTGCTGGTGGTATCGCGATTGGCATTGGCTTAGATAAAACCGGGCTCGCCGTCGCCCTTGCTCACGCGATTGACTATGAATCACTTTCGCCAATGGCTGTAGTGCTAACACTTTCTGTCGTCTGTTGGCTAATGGCTAATTTCATGTCGAATACTGCCACAGCAAACTTACTGATGCCTATCGCTGCTGCTATTGGTGCCTCGATGGAAAGCCTAGCCACTATTGGTGGTTTACAAGGTCTGCTCGTCGTTGTCGCATTTTCAGCGTCGTTAGGGATGATTCTTCCTGTCTCCACGCCTCCTAATTCTCTTGCCTACTCTACTCGGTCTGATTGAAAGCAAAGACATGGCAAAGATGGGGCTGATCCTTGGCGTGGTTGGTTTACTCATTGTCTATACCGCCGCATGGATCCTAACCTAGTACGCTAGGCCACACTTAAGCAAGTACCAACGTCGCAATGAAATCCACTCTATCTGGTGGATTTCATTGCGCTTTACTAAGCCGCATAGTACAACCTGTTTAGCGATAGGATTTCTAATTGAATAGGGAAACTCATGGGGTTTGAGTGGTTTGCACTTATTGCCGCCTTTTTGTGGGCGGTGTCTAGCATTATTTCCGTGACACCAGCACGCCACCTTGGCTCTTTTGCCTATAGTCGGTGGAGAATGGGATGTACTGCTCGGCATACTCACTACGATGGCATTACTTACGAATGGCTGGGGAAGCGTGGCCTACACCCATATCACGCCGATGGCGCTATCGGGGCTTATCGGGATCTTTATTGGTGATACCGCGCTATTTGCTTGCTTAAATCGAATGGGGCCACGCCAGGCTGGGTTACTCTTCTCTTGTCACGCCGTTTTTTCCGCCATACTCGGTTACTTTCTTTTTTCTGAAACCATGAATTCCATGGAGCTGATGGGCTCAGCACTCGTATTTTCAGGGGTCGCAACCGCGATCTTTTTTGGCCGTAAGCAAGCCAAGCCATCAGCAAATCGCTTCGAGGAAATTCGAGGAAAGGTTTGGATTGGTGTCGCACTCGGTATTACCGCGGCACTGTGTCAGGCGCTGGGGGGGATTATCGCCAAACCCGTGATGCAAACTACTATCGACCCTATTGCTGCGTCCGCGATTCGTATGATTACCGCCTTTATTGCCCATAGCTTATTTTGGCTAACTGGGGCAAGACTGGCAAAAAGTATCAACCCAATCACCCTGCCCATCTTTGGTATTACCGCTCTAAACGGCTTTCTTGCCATGGCAGTGGGTATGACTCTCATCCTGTTTGCCCTACAAACGGGTAATGTCGGTATGGTAGCGCTACTTTCTTCGACAACCCCCATCATGGTATTGCCACTACTATGGCTATACACCAAGCAACGACCTAACCGCTACGCTTGGTTAGGTGCGTTACTCGCCGTCACGGGTACAGGAATACTCGTCAGTTAGTGATTAAGCATGGAACGGAAAACAATTACGCGATCGGAAATGGAAAAGCCGTCACTTGATCGATATGTTCAGCGCCTATGGCCAGCATAATCAGCGCGGTCAATCCCCAACGCCACACCTGCGCATGGTGGTAGCCCCGCCTCTAGAGCGGCAATCAGGTGGTGGTCAATAGGCTGGACAGGTAACCCCATTGTAACCCTCTTCTGATTGTCTTGTTCAAAACGCGCAAGCTGCTCTTGTGGGTTATCGAGCTCATGGAAGCCATTAGCAAGTTCGATGCCCTTAAAATACACCTCAAAGCGATCGGCCACCCTAGGATCATTCGCGTTAACTTTTGCTAATGCCGCTTGTGAAGCAGGAAAATCATAAACAAAAGCAGGAGAGTTCAAGCCAATTTTAGTTTCCACTCCCATACTAAATAGCAGTTGCAATAAGGTATCTCGGTCTTCTTCACTGTCTGCAATATCAGACAAGCCTAACGTCCCAGCAGCAACCCGAAGCTCTGACATGGAAGCGGTGAGCGGACAGACGGCCAGTGCCTGAATAAACGCTTGTTGATACGTCATTCGCTCCGCTTTCTCTCCTTTTAATACTAGAATCAATAGTTCATCCATTTCATCCATTAGCTGGTGATGATCAAACCCAACGCGGTACCACTCCAACATGGTAAACTCGGGATTGTGGTAACGACCGCTCTCTTCATTGCGAAACGCCTTCGCTATCTGATAGATACAGCCACTCCCCGCCGCCAGCAATCGTTTCATATGAAATTCAGGGCTCGTCATGAAATACAAGCGCCTACCATCTGCGTAACCAGGTCCAACAAATTCGGTATCAAACGTTTGCAGGTGTACATCTGTCACCGTGGCATGACTCATGGCTGGCGTGTCCACTTCCATGACACCTTTTGATAAGAAAAATTGACGTATATTGCGAATAATCTCTGCGCGTTTTTTAGCAAAGGTATTGATGCTGTAGGTTGCCAGTCGCTGTAAATCATAATCAAACTCATTAGCTGTAGTTATTGATAATTGTACAAATTCAAAGATACCCCACAATTATAAGTGACGTTAATCACACATCATATAAATACTATGCCTCTCTTTGCATTTCCGATGAAAAAACCTAACTCAATCAATTTTTTTGCCCGGCGCCTTATCTACTATAGCCCTTAGTTTTTATCTGCTTATTTAAGCGCTAATTATCAACCGCGAGTTCAACTCGCTCTCACACTGGAGGATAACTGTGAAGACAATTACCACAGATATCGCAGTCATCGGCGCTGGTGGCGCTGGTCTTCGAACTGCTATTGCAGCCGCTGAAGCAAATCCTGACATGGAAGTTGCTCTTATCTCGAAAGTTTACCCGATGCGATCGCACACGGTCGCGGCTGAGGGTGGCTCTGCCGCTGTAATCAAGGATGAAGATAGCCTAGACAATCACTTCAACGATACCGTTGGTGGTGGTGACTGGCTTTGTGAACAGGATGTTGTTGAGTATTTCGTAAAAAGCGCAACCAAAGAAATGATCCAAATGGAGCAATGGGGCTGCCCGTGGAGCCGTAAAGAAAATGGCGAGGTCAATGTTCGTCGTTTTGGTGGCATGAAGGTGGAACGAACCTGGTTTGCTGCGGATAAAACTGGCTTCCATATGCTGCATACGCTATTCCAAACCTCAATGAAGTATGACCAAATCAAACGATTTGATGAGTACTTTGTGGTTGATCTTCTTGTTGTCGAAGGCGAAGTGCAAGGTCTGATCGCCATTCATATGTCGGAAGGCGAACTCGTGACCATTAAAGCGAAGTCTGTTGTACTCGCAACGGGTGGCGCTGGTCGTGTTTATCACTGTAACACGAACGGCGGCATTGTGACTGGCGATGGTATGGCAATGGCGTATCGTCATGGTGTGCCACTACGTGATATGGAATTCGTGCAATACCACCCAACAGGGCTTCCTGGCACTGGTATCCTGATGACCGAAGGTTGTCGTGGTGAAGGGGGGATTATCGTCAACAAGAATGGCTACCGTTACCTACAAGATTACGGCATGGGCCCAGAGACACCAGTCGGCGAGCCGAAAAACAAATACATGGAACTGGGTCCTCGTGACAAAGTTTCTCAAGCATTTTGGCATGAGCAGCAAAAAGGCAATACCATCAAACACCCATTGGGTGATGTGGTTCACCTAGACTTGCGTCACCTTGGCGAAGAGTACTTACAAGAACGTCTACCGTTTATCTGTGAACTTGCCAAAGCTTACGTCAACGTTGATCCAGCCAAAGAGCCAATCCCAATTAGACCAACCGTCCATTACACCATGGGTGGTATCGAGACCAATGGTCAATGTGAAACGCGTATACAAGGTCTATTCGCAGTCGGTGAATGTGCATCTGTTGGCCTTCACGGCGCTAACCGACTAGGCTCCAACTCACTGGCTGAGTTTGTTGTATTTGGTCGTGTTGCTAAGCGAACAAGCGGTTGAACGTGCACAAACCTTTAAAGGCTGGGATGACGCAGCAATTGCGAAACAAGTGGAAGCCGTTGAAGCGCGCATTGCCGCCCTACTCAACCAAAATGGCGACGAAAACTGGGCCGACATCCGCACAGAAATGGGTCATACCATGGAAGCGGGTTGTGGTATTTACCGTCAAGAAGACTTAATGCAAGCCACACTTGAAAAGATTGCTGAGCTTAAGCAACGTTATAAAAACATTGGTATTAAAGATAAAGGGAAAGTCTTCAACACAGACTTACTGTACGCCATCGAAGTGGGTTACGGTCTTGAAGTCGCTGAAGCCATGGTGCACTCCGCCATTCTGCGTAAAGAATCCCGTGGTGCGCACCAACGTTTAGACGATGGCTGCACAGAGCGTGATGATGAAAAATTCCTAAAACACTCTCTCGCTTTCTTCCAAGAAGACAACGCACCAAGCATCGATTACAGCGATGTAAAAATCACCAAATCCCAACCTAAAGCCCGTCTTTACGGTGAAGCTGCAGAGAAAGCTGCCGCTGCAGAAGCAAAAGCCGCTCAAGAAAACAATGCAGAGGAGCAAGCATAATGTCCGCAAATCGCATTCAGAAAGTAGAAATCATGCGTTACGACCCGGAGAAAGACTCTGAGCCTCGCATGCAAATGTTTGATGTCCCGTTTGATGAAACCATGTCAGTTCTTGATGCTATTGGTTACATCAAAGATAACCTAGATAAAGACCTCTCCTACCGTTGGTCTTGTCGCATGGCGATTTGTGGTTCTTGTGGCATCATGGTCAACGGTGTCCCTAAGTTAGCGTGTAAAAGCTTCTTACGAGACTACACCTAGGTGGCGTGAAAATCGAGCCGCTCGCCAATTTTCCAATCGAGAAAGACTTAATTGTCGATATGACGCCCTTTATTGAGCGCTTAGAAGCGATTAAACCTTATATCATTGGTAACGACCGTACCCCAGAAGATGGTGCAAACCTGCAAACACCAGAACAAATGGCGAAATATAAGCAATTTGCTGGCTGTATTAACTGTGGACTTTGCTACGCAGCTTGCCCACAGTTTGGTTTAAACCCTGAGTTTATTGGCCCTGCCGCCCTGACTCTGGCACATCGCTATAACCTCGACAGCCGTGACAATGGCAAGAGCGAACGTATGGCACTCATCAACGGCGAAAATGGCGCATGGGGTTGTACCTTTGTTGGCTATTGCTCAGATGTTTGCCCTAAAAATGTCGACCCAGCGGCGGCGGTAAACCAAGGTAAAATTGAATCTTCAAAAGACTTTGTTATTGCCATGCTCAAGCCTGATGGCTCACCAAAGAATGTGGAGGCATAACCATGAGCAATAGAAAACCTTATGTTCGCGAAATAAAACGCACTTGGTGGAAAAATCATCCTTTCTACCGTTTCTACATGTTGCGTGAAGCCACGGTATTGCCACTGATTCTATTTACGATTTTCCTAACCTTTGGCTTAGGCGCACTCGTTAAGGGACCAGAGGCTTGGCAAGGTTGGTTAGCATTTATGGCCAATCCAATTGTGATTGCCATCAACATTGTTGCGCTCGCAGGCAGCTTATTCCACGCTCAAACCTTTTTTAGCATGATGCCGCAAGTTATGCCGATTAAACTAAAAGGCAAAGCGGTAGAAAAGAAAACCATCGTGCTGGCGCAATGGGCGGCCGTTGCAGCAATTTCTCTCATTGTGCTGATTATCGTCTAAGGAGACCACTGTGATTAACCAAAACCCTAAACGTTCAGACGAGCCCGTATGGTGGGGACTATTTGGTGCAGGCGGCTCATGGTTTGCCATGATTACTCCTGTTACTATTCTTGTCCTTGGCATTCTTGTGCCAATGGGCATCATCGACGCGCAAGCATTAAGCTATGAGCGAGTTGCAGGCTTTGCCACTAGCTTTATCGGTGCACTCTTTGTCATCGCCACATTAGCCTTACCAATGTGGCATGCGATGCACCGCCTTCACCATGGTATGCATGATCTAAAAATTCACGCTGGTGTGGCAGGCAAAATTGCGTGCTATTTCTTTGCAGGTCTTATTAGTGCATTAGCAGTGATCTTTATCTTTATGATTTAACGTTCAAAATGCCGAAAAGGGTAGCGAATTCGCTACCCTTTTTATTATCTACCAGTGTGTGAGCCATCATCCATTCAGACAATCTCTTACATTCCTTCATTTCCTCCCCCTATACAATCCGCGCCGATTTATAATAAAAAAGAGATGTAACAATGAAAAAGTCTATTTGCGCACTCGTTATTTCCAGTGCTCTTTTTGGGTGTGGTAGCACCGTTGATATGAAAAAATCAGACGCGGTTTCTGCACAACCAGAGCTCACACTAAAAACCGATGGCACATTTTGGGGATTCGGTCCCGAAGGTTCATTTGATATAGCGGGTCTCTATCACGGAAAATACTCACGTAGTGCGTCCACGAGTTCTTGGTTTAATACCATTAATAGTAAAGAAGGGGACATGGTTGCAGAAATCACTCGCACTGACAGCGGGGAAACTTGGACACTTGTTTGTAGTGGCGGTGGCACCAGCGTCGATCTCGGCAGCTTTTCGTTTGGTGGTAACGGGCCGTACATTTGTCAGATCAGTGAAGCGGGTCAAGCGATTGGTGAGTATGAGATGGCAAGAAAGTCTGAAGCGATCAGCCTATCAACGGCGAAGAAAGAAATCGGCTTCATTCGACTCGGTAGTACCCACTTTAACGTTGAGTCGATTCACGAAGGTGAAGGTCTACTGATGAGTGTCGATAATCCGCTTGGCTATAGCTTTAGCAGAGGCAGCCAAGAGATTGCTGCCGCGCAAACCAATGGTACGATAACACTTCAAACACTGGCCAACTTACCCAATACAGAAATGAATACCCTTGCGCTCGGTACGGTTGCCAGTGCATTAAGTTGGCGTCCGCAGGAATAACGCCCTCTATGTCTTAAACATAAACTGGATTTCAAACATAAAAAAAGGTCGCCTAAGCGACCTTTTTAATCTCGAAAGCCATATTACTTAACACGGCCTACATATTCTGCAGTACGAGTGTCAACTTTTACCACTTCACCGATTTGAATAAATAGCGGAACACGTACAACGGCACCCGTTGTTAATGTCGCAGGCTTACCGCCTGTACCTTGTGTATCACCTTTTAGACCAGGATCGGTTTCTGTGACTTCTAGCTCAACAAAGTTAGCTGGCGTAACAGAAATCGGCGTGCCGTTCCAAAGTGTAATCATACAAGGGTTGTTTTCTACCAACCATTTCGCATTGTCACCCACCGCTTTTACGTCTGCAGCGATTTGTTCGAATGTTTCATTGTTCATAAAGTGGTAGAATTCACCGTCTGAGTATAGGTAATCTAGATCGATATCCATGACGTCAGCGACTTCAAAGCTCTCGCCTGACTTAAATGTTTTCTCTAACACCTTACCAGACAGTAGTTTACGAATTTTAACACGGTTAAATGCTTGACCTTTACCTGGCTTCACGTATTCATTTTCTAGAATCACGCAAGGCTCGTTATCCAGCATTAATTTCAAACCGCCTTTAAATTCATTAGTGCTAACAGTAGCCATTGTATCCTCTTAGTATTCTTCGAGTTAAAATTTAATGTCGCCTATC
This sequence comes from Vibrio sp. GJ43-1, assembly GCF_055808835.1. Classification (NCBI taxonomy): domain Bacteria; kingdom Pseudomonadati; phylum Pseudomonadota; class Gammaproteobacteria; order Vibrionales; family Vibrionaceae; genus Vibrio; species Vibrio sp. GJ43-1. The sequence goes on from NZ_CM147884.1 coordinate 3,482,391, forward strand.
ATAACCCGAAATCTTGTTTCTGTTGAGCAAAACTGGCTCAAACAGCTATCCAATGCGATCTCAGACCCGTATCAGTTGCTTAAACAACTAGAAATTGATACGGCGCCATGGGAAAGCGGCCTACGTGCAAGGAAACTATTTCCGATGCGTGTCCCTCAAAGCTTTGTCGAACGAATGGAAAAAGGCAACCCATACGACCCGCTCTTACAACAAGTACTGCCATTAAGCCAAGAGTTCGACGTCCATGCTGGGTATTCAGAAGATCCGCTAGAAGAACAAGGTTCCGTGGTTCCCGGATTACTACATAAGTACCAAAGTCGCGCCTTAATGATAGTCAAAGGTGGCTGTGCGGTTAACTGCCGCTATTGCTTCCGACGTCACTTCCCTTATGAAGATAATAAAGGCAACAAAGCAAACTGGCAGTTAGCGCTGGACTATATTGCCAACCAACCAGACATCAACGAAGTCATTCTCTCGGGGGGTGATCCATTAATGGCGAAGGACAAAGATATCGAATGGCTTATCACGCATATAGAATCTATCCCGCACATTAACACACTGCGTATTCACTCTCGTTTGCCAGTGGTAATTCCGGATCGCATCACAGAATCACTGTGTGAGATGCTACAACAGACTCGATTAAATACCGTTCTGGTTACACACATCAACCATGCTAACGAAATTAATCCCGCCCTATCACTGGCAATACAGCACATCAAGCGAGCGGGCGTCACAGTACTTAATCAAAGCGTGTTACTAAAAGGCATCAATGACAGTGTTGAAAGCCAAGTTGCGCTGAGTCATGCCCTATTTAATAGCGGAATACTGCCCTACTACCTGCACGTGCTTGATAAAGTGCAAGGCGCAGCGCATTACTTTGTCGACGATCATCAAGCAAAACAGCTCATGCATGGGTTGATCGAGCGTGTCTCCGGCTATTTAGTACCAAAACTCACTCGTGAAGAAGGAGGCAGAACCAGCAAAACACCTCTCGATCTTCACCTTGAGTAACGTTTTTCGTCTCGATAAAATTTATTTGTTCGCCTGCCCGGTCTAATAAACAGATACTGCTTTTTTTGGGGGGGCATATTTGTGGAATTAGCAGCACTTTTGGATTTGGGGCCATTCTCATGGCAGGCACTGGCATGCTGTATGCTTAATGGCACACTGATTGGTCTTGAAAGGCAAACACGAGGCAAACCCGTCGGGATCCGCACGTCTATTTTAGTGCTATCTGGCACCTATCTCTTTATGTCAATGGCCATTTCATTATCCCCAAACACTCTTGATCAAGCCCGAGTATTAGGACAAATCATTACTGGTGTCGGCTTTTTAGGCGCTGGGGTCATGATGTCTGAAAATGGTAAGATTCATGGTGTGACTTCAGCGGCCGTCATCTGGCTACTTGCCGGGCTGGGCATGATGATTGGACTGGGGCATTACAAGGCCTCTATCATCCTTACTTTACTGGCACTCACCATACTACTTGGAGTCGATAAGGCAGAAAGTAGCTTTCAAAGCTTACGCCGCGGTGTCCACCAAACCTTTCAACGACGCTCTAAACGTCGAAAGTAACAATATAGGCATAAAAAAGCCCCAAAAACATCGAGTATTCGGGGCTTTTACCTCACGCTTTGCCAATCAACTTCATGTCATTACACAAAGTTAATCGAGGCTATTTAGCGAAGTTAATAATTGGGAAGCACTTGAAGAAACCGTTGTCGGCACAGTTAATCAAACCAATCTGAACACCGTCGATAGTATTCGTTTTGTTAAAGATACCCAATTGGAAGTTAGATTTCTTTGAGAAACTGGCAATACCGATATCAGCCATTGTGTTACCTTCCGAGTAGTTTACCGCACTCCAGTTAAGGCCTTTTACGTCGTTAGTGACGTTGACCATGCCAAGGTTAACACCCGTTGTTGAACCTGTATTCCAGTTGAAAATACCAAGTGATGCGCCTTTCATTTCTTGAGTGACTTTAGAAGCACCAAAGAATAGACCAAAGTTTACACCGATTGTACGCTGAGTTTCAGACATACCCAATACAGAAAAGTCGACACCTTTTACTTCATTCACTTGACCGTGAAGAACAGATAAACGTACACCACCAACCGCATTGGCGTCTGGCGCATTAAATCCGTTTAAAGATGAAAACATAACTGGCGTGCTATCTGCTAGCGCCATTGGGGAAATAGAGAGTGCTGCTGCCACTGCAAGGGCTGATACGACTTTTTTCATTATTTTGTCTCCACTGACATTATCATTCGTCTTCAATAACTATAGACGATGCTATTGCCGCTAACTATAGCGCATGTCAGTAAATTGTCATAACCCGTAACATATTAGCCACTCAATCGTTGATTATTGAAGCAGATACAAAAAAGCCAGAGGTTTCCCTCTGGCTCTGTCGGCAATTTCTTACACTTACATCATGCCAGGCATGCCACCCATTCCGCCCATATCAGGCATCGCTGGTGCGTCTTTTTGAGGTGCGTCAGTCACCATTGCTTCTGTTGTGATCATAAGACCCGCAACCGATGCGGCAAATTGTAGTGCACTACGCGTTACTTTTGTTGGGTCAAGGATACCCATTGCAATCATATCGCCGTATTCACCTGTTGCCGCGTTGTAACCGTAGTTACCTTCGCCCGCTTTCACGTTGTTAGCTACCACTGACTCTTCGTCACCTGCGTTTGCAGTGATTTGACGAATTGGCGCTTCCATTGCGCGAAGTGCTACGCGGATACCCACTGTTTGCTCTTCATTGTCGCCTTCAAGGCCTGCCACTTTCGATGCCGCGCGGATAAGTGCAACACCACCACCAGCAACCACACCCTCTTCAACAGCAGCACGTGTTGCATGAAGTGCATCTTCAACACGGTCTTTCTTCTCTTTCATTTCAACTTCTGTTGCAGCGCCGACTTTAATCACCGCTACACCGCCAGCCAATTTCGCTACGCGCTCTTGAAGTTTTTCTTTGTCGTAATCAGAAGTTGCGTCTTCAACTTGCTGACGAATCTGTGTTACGCGACCTTGAATCATCGCTTCATCGCCCGCGCCATCAATGATGGTTGAGTTTTCTTTAGTGATCGTCACGCGCTTGGCTTGACCTAGATCTTCTAATGTTACTTTCTCAAGGTCTAGGCCTATTTCTTCAGAAATCACCGTACCGCCCGTTAGAATAGCGATATCTTGTAGCATAGACTTACGACGGTCACCGAAACCAGGCGCTTTAACAGCAGCCACTTTCACGATGCCGCGCATGTTGTTCACTACTAACGTTGCTAGTGCTTCACCTTCTACGTCTTCTGCAATGATAAGCAGTGGACGAGATGCTTTAGCAACCGCTTCTAGTGTTGGTAGCAGCTCACGGATGTTCGATACTTTCTTGTCGATAAGAAGAATGAACGGGCTCTCTAGATCAACACTGCCAGCTTCTTGGTTGTTGATGAAGTAAGGAGATAGGTAACCGCGATCAAATTGCATACCTTCTACTACGTCTAGCTCATCTTGTAGCGCCTGACCTTCTTCAACGGTAATAACGCCATCACGGCCTACTTTTTCCATCGCTTCAGCAATAATGTTACCCACTGTCGCGTCAGAGTTTGCTGAGATAGTACCCACCTGAGCGATGGCTTTGGTATCTTTACATTCAACAGATAACGCCTTTAGTTCTTCAACTGCAGCAACCACCGCTTTGTCGATACCACGCTTAAGATCCATTGGGTTCATACCCGCAGCAACGGCTTTTAGACCTTCAGAGATGATAGATTGAGCCAGTACGGTTGCAGTTGTTGTTCCGTCACCCGCCGCATCATTAGCTTGAGAAGCGACTTCTTTCACCATTTGTGCGCCCATGTTCTGGAATTTGTCTTCCAGTTCAATTTCACGCGCAACAGAGACACCATCTTTAGTAATTGTTGGTGCACCAAAAGATTTGTCTAGTACCACGTTACGGCCTTTAGGACCCAGTGTTACTTTTACCGCGTCAGCTAGAACATTAACACCTTCTAGCATTTTGATTCGTGCGTCGTTGCCAAACTTAACGTCTTTAGCAGCCATTGTTTATTTCCTTATCTAAATTCAGTGGATAGCTTGTTTAGAGTAAAAAATTACTCAACGTCTACTTAATTATTCTACGATAGCCATGATGTCATTTTCAGACATGATCAATACTTCTTTGCCATCGATTTTTTCAGTTTTCGTGCCGTAGCCTTCAGCGAAGATAACCGTGTCACCCACTTTAACGTCCAATGCTTGAACTGACCCGTTTTCTAGAATGCGGCCATTACCTACAGCCAGCACCGTACCACGTGTTGATTTTTCTGCAGCAGACCCCGTAAGAACGATGCCACCAGCAGATTTAGATTCAACTTCTTTGCGCTCAACGATCACGCGGTCGTGTAGAGGACGGATATTCATCGGTCGTGTCTCCTGAATTAATTAATATGTTAGCTTTGAGAATGCCTTAATTCGGCTTGTGATAATTATGTTGGGGACGATTGGGTTGATCCCAAGGGGCAGGAGACAAAATTTTGTGACAAAAATAACGAAATTGAGCTTTCCCACCAACAATACATAAGGATTGAGGGGGTTCTCGCACGATTTGGCGAATTCCTGTATCCTAAGCCCCTGTTTCATCAGCGATGAATTCTATGCAAGATAAGCATGGGCTGCTCTCTGCCCCCATCCCCACAGTGCTCAAACAAATGACGGTTCCCATGGTGTTTGGCATGATAGCGATCTTGGCTTTCAACCTCGTTGATACCTTTTTTATTGCTCTATTAGGTACCCAATCACTCGCTGCGGTCAGTTTTACGTTTCCTGTCACCTTTGGAGTGAACTGCATTACGATGGGGATCGGTGTGGGCCTTTCTACCATTATCGGTCGACTGCTGGGACAAGGTAATACTCGCAACGCCGCGCAATTTACCACTCATGGTCTCATTCTTGCGGTGATCTTGGTCACCCTTGCCTCTACGCTGGGGCTCTTTACCATTGACCCGCTGTTTCGCATGCTAGGGGCCAGCGAGGATATCATTCCACTCATCGACCAATACATGGTGATTTGGTACTTCACCATCCCGCTACTGGTTATCCCTATGGCAGGCAATAGCGCCATTCGCGCCACAGGCGATACTAAAACGCTTGAGCTAAAATTATGATGCTTTCTGGGGTATTAAACGGCATTTTGGATCCGCTGTTTATCTTTGGCCTAGGTCCGTTCCCTGAACTCGGTATTCAGGGCGCTGCCATTGCGAGTGGTTTTGCTTGGTTTGGCGCTTTACTGGGTTCGCTTTTCGTCCTAACTAAACGCGAAAAACTGCTGGGGAAAATTAACCCCGCTGCGCTACTAAAAGACTGGGCAGCTATTTTAAAAATTGGTACACCGTCTGCGTTATCCACGGCGATGTCGCCTATTTCTGGCGCGATCTTAATGAAGATGCTCTCCGTTCACGGCACGGCTGCCATCGCCGCTTATGGCGCAGCGCAGCGGGTAGAGTCTTTACTCATTCTGGTGCTCATTTCTTTAAGCTCAGCTTTAACCCCTTTTATGTCGCAGAACTTTGGTGCCAAACAACCGGAGCGCAGTTTCTCAGGATTATTCCTCAGCATGCGCTTTTCAATCCTATTTCAGCTGATGGTATTTATTATGATGGTGCCACTCAGTATTCCGATTTCCGCCATGTTTTCTCAAGAAGCGGCGGTACGGGAAATCCTTTGGCATTACTTGCTCGTGGTTCCATTTAGCTATGGGTTTCAGGGGATTATCATGATGCTAGGCAGCGGACTCAATGCGCTTCACTTACCGAATAAGGCCTTTATGTGGAGTGCCATGCGTTTGTTCATATTCACACTCCCCGCAGCTGCGATTGGCAATCACTGGTATTCGTTAGAAGGGCTCTTTATTGGCGTGGCGGTGGGTAACGTTGTGGGCGGAGTGCTGGCTTATTTGTACGCAGTAAAAATACGAAAAGCCCAGTGTTCACACTGAGCTTTTACCTCTGAGCCGTTCTATTTAGATATCGCTGAATTGACTCAGGTTTAGATACCATCACCACCGACAAAAGTTTGTGATTTACCGTTAAATTGTTGGTCCATATCCAAAGACGGCATATCCGTTTTCGGCTTACCGACAATTTTCGCTGGCACCCCAGCCACAGTGGTGTGAGCAGGCACGGCTTGCAGTACGACGGAACACGAACCAATTTTAGCACCCACCCCCACTTCGATATTACCCAGGATCTTAGCACCTGCGCCTATCATCACGCCCTCGCGAATTTTAGGGTGACGGTCACCGCCCTCTTTTCCTGTGCCACCTAAGGTCACATCTTGAAGTATCGATACGTCGTTTTCGACCACCGCCGTTTCACCGACAACAATACCGATTGCGTGATCGAGCATGATACCTTTACCGATACGTGCCGCTGGATGAATGTCCACTTGGCACGCCACTGAGATCTGATTTTGTAAATACGTGGCTAATGCCACTCGCCCTTGCTTCCACAGCCAGTTGGCGACACGATAGCCCTGTAGGGCATGAAATCCCTTTAGATACAAAAGCGGCATCGAATACATAGAGACAGCGGGGTCACGATTCACTGTGGCACAAATATCACAAGCTGCGGCATCAGTAATTGAAGGGTCTGCCGCAAAGGCTTGCTCTACCACTTCACGTACCGCCATCGCTGGCATAGACGCGGTCTTAAGCTTATTCGCAAGAATATAGCTCAATGCCGCCCCTAGACTTTCGTGATTAATGATTGTGGCATGATAAAAGCTTGCCAGCATCGGCTCTTCTTCCGACTGCTTACGCGCTTCTTTTATAATGCACTGCCATACTTTTTGTTTTTCACAGTGTTTCATGTTCTGTCCTAAGAGTAGTCTCTAGCCTTAAAAGCCGTGCGTCGCGACTTCCTCATCTCGCGTCACGTTAATATAGACGCTACACATAAAGCAACAACGCATACGCTTCAGCGCTTATTTTACAACGCTTATTGCTTCTCTGCTTTTTTATCTCTTGCTAGTAGATCTTGCGCAGCGAGCATCGCATCCTTTCCTTGATACAATACTTGATAGATTTGGTCAACAATTGGCATCTCAACACCCACTCTTTGTGACAGCAACCAAACCTCTTTGGTATTACGATAACCTTCAACCACTTGACCAATTTCAGTTTGTGCAGAATCGACATCTTTACCCTGACCTAACGCTAAACCAAAGCGACGGTTACGAGACTGGTTATCGGTACACGTCAGCACTAAATCGCCAAGGCCAGCCATACCCATAAAGGTATCCGGCTTCGCGCCGATTGCGACACCTAAGCGAGTCATTTCAGCTAAACCTCGAGTAATCAATGCCGTTCGCGCATTGGCTCCAAAACCGATTCCATCCGACATACCAGCGCCAATCGCAATCACATTTTTAACGGCGCCGCCTAATTGCATACCGATAAAATCATCATTAGCATAAACACGGAATGTTTTACTGCAGTGGATCTTGTCTTGCAGCTCAGTCACAAACTGCGTATTCGTCGACGCAACAGCAATAGCCGTTGGCATTCCAGCCGCCAATTCTTTTGCGAACGTCGGGCCAGAAAGTACCGCTAAAGGGTAGCTATCACCAATAATATCGCTAGCAACGTCTTTTAGAAGACGACCACTTTCAGGCTCTAGCCCTTTGGTTGCCCAACAGATACGACTGTCTTCACGTAAGTGCGGCTTCATGCTCTCTAGCACAACACCAAATACATGACTCGGAACAACAATCAGTAAATCTTGGCTGGCTTGCACCGCTTTTTGAAGATCGGATTCAACAATGAGTGACTCAGGAAAGTCTATTCCTGGCAAAAAGTCATGGTTCGCTCGATCGGCCTCTAGGCGAGCCATATGTTCAGGATCGTGCCCCCAGATGACTACGTTTGCACCGTTTCGTGCCAGAGAGATGGCTAGCGATGTCCCGTAGGATCCCGCGCCAATAACTGTCATTGAAATATCTTTCCCGTATGCGTTACTCATAACACCACCACGTCATAGTTTGAAAGCCACAGCTAAACGTTTAGTCTCTAAAAAGTTTCATTTCTAAAGCTTAACCGTGAAAATAAAAAATGCACATCGCTAGGCGCTGTGCATTTTCAAAAAGGTTGCGAGTTCTTGCAAAGCGACCGCCCTGCGTCGAACAGCGAATTACGCTTCTGCTTGCTCTTCTGATTGAGCTTGCTGCTGAAGGTAGTTCATGAACAATGCATCAAAGTTAACTGGTGCTAGGTTCAGTTGTGGGAACGTACCTTTCATCGTTAGGCTAGAGATAGTTTCACGAGCATAAGGGAACAAAATGTTCGGGCAGAAAGCGCCAAGGCAATGTGCCAGTTGGCCCGCTTCCATTTGCTCAGCTGTGAAAATACCACCTTGCTGAACTTCACAAAGGAATGCTGTGTCTTCTGCATTCTTAACCGTCACCGTTAGACGAAGTACCACTTCGTAAACGCCTTCTCCTAGTTCACGGCTTTGCGTGTCTAGGTCTAGCTTAACATCTGGGTTCCATTCTTTTTGAAACATGTCCGGTGAGTTTGGCGCTTCAAAAGAAAGATCTTTTAGGAAGATACGTTGAATTGTGAAATTCTGTTGTGCTTCTTGAGGTGCTGCTTCAGCCATGATGAATATCCTTTATAATACGTCTAAAATTAACGAAACCGTTTTTGAGTTGTCTGGCAGACTAGCCGAGCCAATGTTTTATGACTAGGCGAGCCGCTAATTCCGTGGCATTTATCACATCCCTACGCAAGAAATGCCGCGAAAACGCTCAATGACTAGGGTTACTTCTTACCTTTAATCAGCGGCAGGTTTGCTTCGCTCCAAGCTGACAGGCCGCCTTTCAGCACATATACCTGTTCAAAACCTGACTTCGCGAGCAAGTTTGCACTCTCTTGTGCCGTTTGACCCGTCTTACATACCACAATGATTGGGTCTGATTTTTTGTTTTCAAGGCTAGGCGTTGATTCTGCTTTAATATCGGAAGGAAGTACGTTGACAGCATCCGTAATGTGACCACGTTTGAAATCGTCTTTTGAACGAATATCCACTACGAGTGCACTGTCATGGTTCATCATTTGAGTCACCTGAGCTGCAGAAACTTCTTTGTACGCGGCATTGGCAGACTTCACGAAGTTAGCAATCAGAGCTACAAAAAGGGCGGCCCAAACCACGGCCATGATCATATTTTGTTGTAAAAAATCTAAGTACTCTTGCATAGCTTGCGCTCTTAATTAGTTGAAGATGAAATTCAGACGAGGAGTATAACGGCTTCGCCGCCCTCTGGCGAGGGGGGAACTTGTTTCGAATAAATAATTGAGATCCCTCTTTCGCTATTGCAGCAATAGCGCAAAGCAATTGGTCAACATCACCACATCTGCGCTATTAATAGCTGAGCATTTAAGGAATCAATGACGTTTAGCATCTATGATTACCTCACTACAACAGCAAATGTGTGCAATTAACTTTCAAAAAACTGAAAACAAGCTACGGTAATCACAAACAATATTTGATCTGCCACTACTGTTTTGGTTAAAAAGTGTAGTAAAATTACGCTAATTTGTTTTCAGTAAAGTTATTTTAGATTCGACGAGGTTATAACTATGTCAGCTAAGAAGCCTATGGCTCTAGTCATTCTTGACGGTTGGGGATACCGTGAAGATAACGCAAGCAACGCAATCAATAACGCAAAAACTCCAGTAATGGACGGCTTGTGGGCAAACAATCCACGTACACTTATTTCAGCTTCTGGTATGGACGTCGGTCTTCCAGATGGTCAAATGGGTAACTCTGAAGTGGGTCACACCAACATTGGTGCTGGCCGAGTGGTCTACCAAGACCTCACTCGTATTACTAAATCTATCGCTGATGGCGAATTTGGTCAAAATGAAATCCTAGCCGCTGCAATGGATAAAGCCATCGCGGCGGGTAAAGCGGTTCACCTAATGGGTCTGATGTCTCCAGGTGGTGTTCACTCTCACGAAGACCACATTTACGCTGCTGTTAAAATGGCGGCTGAGCGTGGCGCTGAAAAAATCTACCTACACTGCTTCCTAGATGGTCGTGATACGCCACCACGCAGTGCTGAAGGTTCACTCAAACGCTTTGAAGCACTGTTTGCTGAGCTTGGTAAAGGCCGTGTAGCTTCTCTTGTTGGTCGTTACTACGCAATGGATCGTGATAACAACTGGGATCGCGTTGAAAAAGCCTACGACCTGCTTACTCAAGCAGAAGGTGCCTACACGTTTGACTCGGCGGTTGCTGGTTTAGAAGCGGCTTACGCTCGTGAAGAAAACGATGAGTTTGTTGCGCCAACTGAGCTACGCGCTGAAGGTCAAGAGTCTGCGGCTATCCTTGATGGCGATGCAGTTATCTTTATGAACTACCGTGCTGACCGTGCTCGTGAAATCACGCGTGCATTCGTTCCTGCCTTTGAAGGCTTTGAGCGTAAAGTATTCCCAGCAGTAGACTTTGTTATGCTAACGCAATACGCAGCCGATATTCCTCTGCTTTGCGCATTCCCACCAGCATCGCTAGAAAACACCTACGGTGAGTGGCTATCTAAAGAAGGTAAGACTCAACTACGTATCTCTGAAACAGAAAAGTACGCACACGTGACTTTCTTCTTCAATGGTGGTGTTGAGAACGAATTTGACGGCGAAGAGCGTCAGCTTGTTGCTTCTCCAAAAGTGGCGACGTATGACCTACAACCAGAAATGAGCTCTGAAGAGCTGACTGAGAAAATGGTTGCTGCTATTAAGTCAGGCAAATACGACACTATCATCTGTAACTATCCAAACGCAGATATGGTTGGTCACACTGGCGTTTACGAAGCCGCAGAACAAGCGATTGAAGCTTTGGATGCAAGCGTTGCGAAAATCGTTGAAGCCATCAAAGAAGTGGATGGTCAAATGCTGATCACTGCCGACCATGGTAATGCGGAAATGATGGTTGACCCAGTCACTGGTGGCACCCACACGGCTCATACCAACCTTCCAGTTCCTCTTATCTATATTGGTAACAAGGACATCGAGTTCAAAGAAGGCGGTAAACTGTCAGACCTAGCACCAACCATGCTATCCATGACAGGCATGAGCATTCCTGCTGAAATGTCAGGCGACATTCTTGTAAAGTAATGACACAAGTCTGATAAAACGCCGATGCTTATGCGTCGGCGTTTTTGTATGCTTGCACCTATTATCGCTTTTCAATAAAGTAGTGACCTAAGACGGACTTGCCCTCTTCTCTCAGCGGATACGACATGCACTCTAATCACAAGACGCCCTTCCTTGTTGTTCTTACGACTCTCATAATTGGGGTTACAGCTACGATTACACCGCTAAACAGCGCGGCAAACCAAAATGAGCTTTCTGGAGTAAAAAGCGAGATAAAGCGTCAACAGCAGGGGTTAAGCCAACAACAAAAAGAGTTAGATAAGCTGCAAAAGGCGTTACGTGAGCAAGAAATTGGTATCTCGAACATTGAAAAGACTATCCAATCTACCACCTCACAACTGGCCACCGCTAACCAAAATATTGATAACCTGCATCAGCGTGTTATTGCTCTCACTGAACAAAAAAAGATTCAGCAAAAAATATTAGCCGAGCTCGTCCAGACGTATTACATCACCAAACAAAACCGTAATACCTCTAGTATGTTTAATAACGACTCCAATGACGATCGCATCAGTCAATACTATCAACATCTTGCTGCCGCTCGGGCCGACACATTAGAACAACTCTCCACCACGGAACAACAACTTGTTGAAAGTGAAAGAGCCCTTGAATTAGAACGTAACCAAATCGCGCAACTGCTTCAGCAACAAAAAGACAAACGCGATGCATTGGCGAAAAATCAGCGTAGCCGAAAAAGCACCCTCAGCAAGATTAAGAAAAGCATCTCCGGTGATAAAACCTACTTAACTGAATTGCAGCGTAATGAGACCCGCTTAAAAGCCGAGATCGCCAAGGCTGCCAAACGTAATCAAGTGCCAATGGATGGACTCGCCAGACAAAAAGGCAAATTGCCCTGGCCAATCAAAGGCAGCGTTTTACATAACTTTGGCACCAAGCAAACCTAGTCAAGCGAACTGGAAAGGCATGGTTATTTCAGCTAAATACGGCACACCCATCAAGTCGGTTTATTCGGGCACGGTCGTCTTTGCTGATTATTTACGAGGCTATGGGCTAGTTGTATTGCTTGATCACGGCAAAGGTGACATGACACTCTATGGTTACAACCAAACGCTACTCAAAAAAGAAGGGGACAAAGTCGCCGCTGGAGAAACCATCGCACTGGCTGGTGACACAGGTGGGCAATCCAGAGCCTCGCTCTATTTTGAGATTCGCCGCAACAGTAAAGTTCAAAACCCGAAAAGCTGGCTAAAACGCTAGTTCGGTAGCGTCGTTCCGGCAAACCTTACTGATAGTCCGTGACAGACGTTCTTTTACTGCCCTTCTTTTACTTGATAATAAGCGAGCGCCGTATCAATAAGTCGCTGAATACAAGCTCGCGGTAGCTGGTTGATTCCACCCGCGGCTTCTCTCCCGCCCCCAGTATCAAATTGACTACAAATCGCAGCCGCACCTTGCTTATTGTTCAATGGCGCGCGCACTGACACCGTATAACAAACCTGATCATCCTCCCCTCTTAGATCTCGCTCGACTAAAGTAATATGCGCACGCGAAGGGTTGAGGTTGGCAAGGTCATTAATATACGTCCCTGACATACGTCTTGCCGCCGCCGTGGCAGGTAACGACACGACTTGGAGTGAGGCAGAATCAAATAACGTCGTCGCTTGACTCAGCGCCGACTGATCTTTTTCAAATGCCGCTAACAAGGTGTAATAAGGGGAATGAGTATCGTCTCTGCATTCAAAAGGGGTACGATAGCGTAATAGCTGCTTATATAAATCCACCGGAGGAATGTGTAAATCCTCCAACTTTTCTCCATAGCCATTATAGTTAACCAAAGTGCCTAATTGGCGCAAGAAACGCCTATCAACATCGTTGAGATTTTCTTTGTCTGCCAATGACTCCGCACTGGCAATCATATTATCTCCATACGCTGCCGTGATCGCCCATAATCGGTGTTGGTCTGCAAGTTGGTCATTGACGATTAAGGCTGTACAGGTATTCGCATCTAGATTGATATGGCTGGTCAAATACGCCGATTCTGGTGGCTCTGTCGCCTTATGGTGGTCAATATAGGTGACGGGGATCTGGTGGGTGAGCAGAGCATTGAGTGCAGCTCTATTTTTATCCATCGAGATATCAAGCACGGTTACAGAACTGGCCTTTTGGAGCGAGACGCGCTCAAGCAACGCAATATCACGTTTAATACCGGAGATGAGCTCACTGGGTCTAGGATCTGATAACCTCAGTTGTAACAACGACAATATTCCATCCGCATCACCATTAAAAACGTCGTAGTGCATCTTGCATCCTTTCATCTGAAATATTGGCTCTAAATAACAATAAACCCTACTGTGACAGCAGGGTTTATTGAAATACGAATTGGCTATATGACATGAGTGAATGACGTGTCGCCGATCACTAGGTATTCGCTCCACCCATCATTTTCACGCCATCTTCAAGCAACGAGAGCTGCTCTTGACCTTTCGGTGTCGCTACTGGTTTCACTACATTAATCATATGCAGCATCCCTTGCTGAATCACCTCTTCGGTGATCTTAGTCTTGGGAGACATCGCGGATTGGTAACTCAGCCACCCCACAGCCATCATATGTAATGTCGTCACCATGGATTTGAGTTCTTTTTCGTTCAAGCAAAGTAATTCAAGGTCAACAAAAGCACGAAGTATATTCACTAAATTTCCTTGCAGCCTCTCTTGCACCACAATGTACTCTTCGTGCAGTTTTGCGTCTCGCTGTAAGATCTCAGGCAGGTTCGCGTAGAAAAAACGGTACTTCCACATAAGGGTGAAAATCGAATTAAGGTAATGCTTCAGCAACGCTAAGCTTTCTTGCTGCCCCTGGACGGGCGTAAATCGCTCGATCAACTCCTGAGAATAAAGCGTAAAAATATCTCGCACAATTTCTTGCTTGTTGCTGAAGTGGTAATACAGGTTACCAGGACTGATTTCGATATAAGCAGCGATATGGTTGGTCGTCACATTACGTTCACCGTCTGAATTGAATAACTCTAGGGCGGCATGCACTATTTTATCACGCGTTTTCATTCTCAATTATCCTTTGCCTGTTTTGCGCTAGTATACGTGTTCAACTTGTGAGCGAAAGTGTGAGATCGCAATAGTCTGACTGGTTCGACCAACTGAATACAAAAAAAGCACTCACAAGGAGTGCTTTTCACAAATCTAAGGGACTGACGATTTATTCTACTTCGTCCATTTTACCAAGAAGGTTACGGATGCGTTCTTGCCATTGCGTATGCTCACGCTGCATCACTTCAGCCTTTTGCTCAAGTTCTTCGCGGCTGCTACGCAGCTCGTCAGCTTGACTAGTCAGTTGAACTTTCTCTTCCTTCAACTCTTCAACTTCCATTTGAAGAAGAGCGATAGTGTCAACTGCAGTTTGAATTTTTGCTTCTAGTTGTTCCAGTACTTCAAAAGACATCTCGGCCTACCTTGTTAAATTCTATGTAATGAAATAGCTTCATTCTACGTTGCCCCATTCTACTCAGCCTCGAGAAGATAGACACGCCCTATATTGCAGATTTTTCACTATTCGGTCAAAAAAACGACGTAAACTAACAAAAGAGGTAATTAAACCATACCGACTGATCGCAACTAAGCCTTATTATTCAAGGTCTCCTACGACGATTTTGATAAATAACCCACTAACCGCCCTCAGGTTTGCGCAGTATCAAACAAAAAAGCAAACGTTTCCTTCTTGGTATGTTAAAATTCGCGCCGTAAATTCTTTTGTCAACTTTCATCTATTGGAGTCAATATGAAGCGCGATTTAGCGATGGCTTTTTCACGAGTTACCGAAGGTGCCGCTCTGGCTGGTTATAAATGGTTAGGGCGTGGCGATAAAAACGCTGCGGATGGGGCTGCCGTTGAGGTGATGCGTACCTTACTGAACAAAACCGACATCAGTGGTGAAATCGTTATCGGTGAAGGTGAGATTGATGATGCACCAATGCTGTACATTGGTGAACAGGTTGGCATTGGTGGCGACGCCGTTGACATCGCGGTAGACCCGATTGAAGGTACGCGCATGACAGCAATGGGACAGTCAAATGCCTTGGCTGTGCTTGCTGCTGGAGAAAAAGGCAGCTTTTTAAAAGCCCCTGACATGTACATGGAGAAACTGGTTGTCGGCCCTGGCGCTAAAGGGGCTATCGATCTAAACCTGTCACTCACCGATAATTTAACCAATATTGCTGCTGCACTCGGTAAACCTTTAGACACATTGGTTGTGACCACGCTCGCGAAACCAAGACACGATAACGTTATTGCTGAAATGCAAGCTATGGGTGTTCGCGTCTTTGCCGTGCCTGATGGTGATGTGGCCGCTTCAATCCTAACCTGTATGCCAGACAGTGAAGTGGATGTGATGTACTGTATTGGTGGCGCACCTGAAGGCGTGGTATCGGCTGCAGTTATTCGCGCACTTGATGGTGATATGCACGCACGCCTACTTCCTCGTCATGAGGTCAAAGGCGACAACGAAGAAAACCGTACAGCGGGTGAGCTTGAGTTAGAACGCTGTAAAGAGATGGGCGTTGAAGCCAATGTCTTACTACGAATGGAAGATATGGCTCGTAGTGACAATGTTGTTTTCTCCGCGACTGGTATCACTAAAGGTGATCTTCTAGAAGGCATTACACGCCAAGGTAACATTGCTACAACTGAGACACTGTTGATTCGTGGCCGTTGTCGTACTATTCGTCGTATTAAGTCTATCCACTACCTAGAGCGAAAAGACCCTGAGATCAGAGGCATTATTCTGTAGTGTCGATGGGGTAACAAAAAAGCGCTGCAACGACAGCGCTTTTTGTTGCCATCCACTTGATAGTAAATAATTTGCTTTATAAAGCTTATCGGCCATAATAGCGTCAGTTATTGATTCTCACTGCACCTGAACGACCGGACAACGACATGAAAGCAACTGACCACATCATTGATATCATCAAGCGCGAAGGTGCGGTCACAGCAAAGCACGTTGCACAACGACTCAACATCACCACAATGGGCGCTAGGCAACACCTTCAATCACTTGAAAGTGACGGTTTGCTGCACATTGAAGATGTGAAAGTCAAAGTCGGACGCCCCAACCGTCACTGGTCTTTAACAGACAAAGGTCATGCGAACTTCTCCGATAGACACGCCGATCTTACCGTTCAATTCATTGATGCTATTGAGACAGTTTTCGGCTCCGAAGGGCTAGAAAAAGTGGCAAAAGAGCGTGAATTAATCACCCTTGCTAACTACGCTGAGCAGTTGATAGGACTCAGCGATCTCGAAAGTAAAATCATCAAACTCACCGAATTACGTGAGAAAGATGGTTATATGGCAGAATATCAAAAAGACCATTCCAGCTTTATTCTCATTGAAAATCACTGCCCTATTTGTAAAGCCGCGAGCCGATGCAAAGCCCTGTGCCAATCCGAACTCAATGTCTTCCAGTCTCTTGTTGGTGAAAATACTCGTGTCGAACGTGATGAGCATATTGTTTCTGGTGCTCGACGCTGCGTCTATCGTTTCACTCAGCGATAAGCTCCCAGAGCCCTGTGTCTTATTATTGAGACAACTCACATTTAAACTGTGACTTTGATCAATAACTCCTAACCTCATTGTACATGCATGGAGCAATGCTAGATGAGGATGAATCATGGCTGATCCACTTACTCTACCTTCTTTCGATGAACTTGCCGCAATGGCAAAGCACAATCCCGAACAACTCAGTCGCTTACGTCAAAACCTGTGTCAGGAGCTTATTGAGTCTTGTTCAACACAGATGCAGCCTCGACTGCAAGCTCAACAATCTCACATTGAACGAGTGCTTAGACGCGCTAGCAACCCTATTCATGCCAACGTACTATTACGACAAGAGCTGCTCCGACAATTTGTAAAGTTCTCACAGGCACTCAATGGTGAATTGAGTAAAAAGCAACCGAAAGCCACCATTTTACCGTTCAACAAGAAAGAAGACTGGCGATAAAAAAGGAAGCGAATGCTTCCTTCTTAGTATTTAAAGAGTATGGGTAATTAAACTGTATGGGTATTTAAACCAGCGCGGTATTTAGACAGGATCTTTACCGAACTGGTTATCGCCCGACGTGCCTTTTAAGAATCCGCATTCAACTAAGATCCACAATCCACAGCCAATCGCCGCTAAAGAAATCATGTTTTGCAGTAATGAAGGTTGCGCTGCGGTAGCAGGATCTAGAGTGGGGAGACTTAAGCGCCCTATCACCAAAGGAATATTCAGTAACAACCACCAACTCGACTTATTACGGTCATGCCATCGCTTTGCGGTGATCAGCAAATCGGGGATCAAGATAACCAACAAGAATGCGGGTAACAAAATATGGATAGCCCCAGGCGCTAGCACGTTCATACCCTGTGCAAAGCCCACAATACTCAAATAATAACAAACGTTCCATACCCAAAACGTTTTGCGCCCAACTCGCCCTTGAGACGAAAATAGCAGTGATTTAAACGACATGACCTATTCTCACTTTACTGACTGATTTTTTGGAAACACGACTTATCCATATCCCGTATGTTCACCGTTAAGCTCTTCAAATGCCCAGCTTGTTGTTTAAGGACATCCATTAACTTCCTCGACAGCTCTCGCTTTTGCTCTTCCGTTCGCCCCGATAGGAGCTCGAAGCTAATATGTACAAAATCTTCACTGTCACCATGTTCTCCAATAAGCCAATTATGACAGCGTAGAGAGCGAGACTTAACTGAGTCCATTTCAAACAAGCCACAGTGTAGCGTAACTTGATGCAAGTCCTCCAGTAAGCCTTGTATATTCAAGCGCTGATCCGCTGTGTTTGAATATTCCATTACCAGATTTGGCATCATCTTTCCTTTGAATTGAGAACTAAGCGACAAGGTATAGCAAGCTAAAAGGAAAATTCCGAGAACTAATCTATTATTCTGTTTACCAAGTCACGATGATGGCCATACTCACTACGATTCATGAAAGCGAGAAAGTCATGACTCGAATCATGATCTACATGAATTAATCTGTTATATTCTTTCGTATTCACGTTTGTTTTTTACATTCGTACTTTTAAAAACATTGATTTTGGAGAAAATCTTATGCGTCAACCTGTAGTTATGGGTAACTGGAAACTCAATGGCAGCAAAGCAATGGTCACGGATCTGCTTACTGCACTTAATGCGGAACTTGAAGGCGTAACTGGCGTTGATGTAGCCGTTGCTCCACCAGCACTTTACGTTGACCTTGCAGAGCGTACGCTAACTGACGCGGGTAGCGCAATTATCCTTGGTGCTCAAAACACTGACGTGAACAACAGTGGTGCTTTCACTGGTGATATGTCTCCAGAAATGCTGAAAGATTTTGGCGCAACTCACATCATCATTGGCCACTCTGAGCGTCGTCAATACCACAACGAATCTGACGAGTTCATTGCTCAAAAATTCGCATTCCTAAAAGAAAATGGTCTAACACCTGTTTTCTGTATCGGTGAGTCTGAAGCTCAAAACGAAGCGGGTGAAACTGAAGCGGTATGTGCTCGTCAAATCGATGCTGTAATCAACAACTCAGGTGTTGAAGCGCTTAACGGTGCAATCATCGCGTACGAACCAATCTGGGCTATCGGTACAGGTAAAGCAGCAACAGCTGATGATGCTCAACGCATCCACGCTTCTATCCGTGCACACATCGCAGCAAAAAGCGAAGAAGTGGCGAAGAACGTTGTTATCCAATACGGCGGTTCTGTTAAGCCTGAAAATGCTGAAGCTTACTTTGCACAACCAGACATCGATGGTGCTCTAGTTGGCGGCGCAGCACTAGACGCGAAAAGCTTTGCAGCTATCGCGAAAGCGGCGGCAAAAGCAAAAGCGTAAGTTTGTTCTTCAATAGGTGAGCGTCATCGACATCACCTATTGATAGACATAAAAAAACCGCTGAGTAATCAGCGGTTTTTTTTGTGTCCAATCATTACTCTCCAACAGCATGTTCACACCAAAATTGAAGTGAACATGACTCTTTGGTGAGC
The DNA here is from genome assembly GCF_055808835.1 of Vibrio sp. GJ43-1. Classification (NCBI taxonomy): domain Bacteria; kingdom Pseudomonadati; phylum Pseudomonadota; class Gammaproteobacteria; order Vibrionales; family Vibrionaceae; genus Vibrio; species Vibrio sp. GJ43-1. The sequence goes on from NZ_CM147884.1 coordinate 3,501,607, forward strand.
TATCGATTAGAACAACTCTTCAGCAACCTTGTACAAATCATCGCGTACAGGGCGCTTCATGTTCTCGATCGCATCAATAATATCGTGATGAACAAGAATCTCTTTCTGGATCCCCACACAACGTCCACCATGACCTTCCATCAATAGGTGTACCGCGTAGTTACCCATGCGAGATGCGAGTACTCGGTCAAACGCTGTAGGACGACCGCCACGCTGAATATGACCAAGAACCGTTGCACGAGTCTCACGACCTGTCGCGTCTTCGATTTCTTTAGCAAGATCATTCGCGTCCATCATAAGCTCTGTTAGCGCGATAATGGCATGTTTCTTACCTTTGGCAATACCGTCTTTAATATTGCTAATCAGCTGCTCTTTATCAAGACCCGTTTCAGGTGTAATAATGTACTCACAGCCACCTGCAATAGCAGACATCAGAGTCAAATCACCACAGTGACGCCCCATGATTTCTACGATAGAGATGCGTTGGTGAGAAGACGATGTATCACGTAGACGGTCAATCGCGTCAATAACCGTGTTAAGTGCTGTCAGATAACCAATCGTGTAATCTGTACCCGCAATATCATTATCAATGGTGCCAGGTAGACCGATACATGGATAACCCATTTCAGTCAGTTTTTTCGCCCCCATGTAAGAGCCATCGCCACCAACAACCACTAGCGCTTCAATGCCGTGCTTCTTCAAGTTTTCAATCGCTTTTTCGCGAACTTCGACTTCTTTAAATTCTGGGAAACGTGCAGAACCTAGAAATGTACCGCCACGGTTAATAACATCAGAAACACTAGAGCGATCTAGTTTCTTAATGCGATCTTCATAAAGACCTAAATAACCGTCGTAAACACCGTATACTTCTACGCCTTCTGACAAAGCCGTACGAACCACACCGCGCACTGCAGCATTCATACCTGGTGCATCACCACCACTTGTCAAAACACCGATTTTCTTAATCATGCTCACCCTCGATTTAGCAATCTAATTTCAATTTAAGTATGGCGCACTTCGCGACATACGGAATTCTTATTGTTTTCGCTACGTTTACATGGCTTCCGCTACGTAAAATCGTCTTGTTCCCCAAAACATTGACGACGTAACTTTATTACTTATGTAAGAGTATTACAGTTTATAGGCTAAATTGTGTTGATTCACATCAGAATCGCACTTTTTTATCACGAGCCCTAACAATAAACAATCAATTTTCGTTATGCCACAACGGCAATCTATCACTCTTCAGCCCCACTCTACCAATCCGCTTCCAACTGCTGTTTTTCGTCTTTAATGACCACAGAATAAGGGTCCTGATGAATAAGGACATCCGCTTCGGGAAACGCAGACATCAATCTTTCTTCAACTTCATCGGCAATCCGATGCGCTTCGATCAATGGCATTAAATCATGTAATTCAAGATGTAACTGAATAAAACGAACGGGGCCTGACATACGCGTTCGTAGCTGATGGACACCCAACACCCCTTCTACCTCAGTACACACTTGTCGGATTTGTTGTAACTCTTCCTCGGGAAGCTGTCGGTCTAATAGCGATTGCACCGCCGTGTACGCCATTTTAAACGCACTAACCAAAATAAACACACCGATACCGATCGCAAACACAGAGTCAGCTTGACCAATACCATACCAGCTCAGGCCAAGTGCCAACATGATAGCGGCATTCATATAAATATCAGTTTGATAATGTAACGAATCAGCAGCGATGGCCTGACTGCCTGTTTTCTTAACCACGTAGCGCTGAAAAGCCACTAACCCAGATGTCACCACTAAAGCAAAGAGGCTGACATAAATACCTAACTCTGGCGAGCGAAGTTCGGTTGGCCTGAAAAAATGGTCAATCCCGTTAAGGATAAGGAAGCAAGCTGAACCGGAAATAAACATCGCTTGCGCCAACGCCGCGAGAGACTCCGCCTTACCGTGACCAAAAGTATGCTCTTTATCTGCGGGTTGAAGCGCATACCGCACGACAACTAAGTTGACGGCTGAGGCTGCTATATCCAATAAGGAATCAATCACGGAAGCTAACAAGCTCACGGAGCCTGTTGTCCACCACACGATAATTTTGGTAATCAATAGAAGGGTTGCAATGATGGTTGCAGCCCAGGCTGCCATTGTGACGAGTTTTGCGTAACTGTTTTTCATCTTCCGTGACGTTTTAGCTCAACATGACGCAAGTATACTTATTATTAGTGACAAAAATAGAAAAAGTGGCCAATTGGCCACTTTTAAAATATATCCACAGCGAAGCTAAGTGAAGTCCATTAGTAGAAATCGCGTTACTTTGCCGCTCTTGATTCCATTTTGCTTACGCACTTTTGCATGCGCTCTTGCTGTACTTCTTTAAGCTTAGCTTTTTGCTCTGGCGTCAAGATGCTGAGCATCTCATGTTGCTTTTCCATCATTTTAACGCGACGCTCGGTTTGCGTAGCGACCATTTCAGAAGCAAGTTCGTTGGCTGCGGCAGCATCAAACGTATCAGCAAGGACGACGTCTTGCATTTTTTGATGACGGGTCTGCATTTCTGAGGCTTTAGTCGCTGCATTCTCGCTGAATTTCGTCTTCATTTCTGACTTCATGGATTGACGCATCTCTTTCATTTGCTCTTTCTGCGCATCCGTCAAATCAAGCTGGCTAAACACTTTACGGTCAAAACCACCACACTGACCTTCACCACCTTTACCATGATGGCCGCCTTTGCCGCCATACGCTAAAGCACTCGCGGTTGCGAAAGTAAGGGGAAGGACCGCAGCTACAAGAACAAGTTTTTTTGCTAGTTTCATAATCAATACCTTTGTTTTTTGAAGATAGCTGCGTTTGCATCCGTTTGCTTTGCAGCGCTTGAGTATAGAATAGAACTTAGTACGTAAAGCAACGCATGTAGAGCGTAAAGAATCGTAAAGATAGATATTTACAATAATTAACGCATTATTATTACCACGCAGTTAGTTTTTAAGAGATGCCCCATGATGAATATTCTGATTATTGATGATGACACCGAACTCACAAGCCTGTTAAAAGACATATTAAGCTTTGAAGGGTTTCAGGTTAGTGAGGCCAATGACGGCTTAGCCGGATTGGAAGCGATGAACCACGACATCGATCTTGTATTAATGGACGTCATGATGCCGCGCCTCAATGGTATGGACACGTTGAAAAAACTACGAGAACAATGGCAGACACCTGAGTGCTAATGCTAACAGCGAAAGGCGAAGAGATAGATCGGGTGATTGGTCTGGAACTTGGTGCCGATGATTACCTTCCTAAACCTTTTAGCGATCGAGAGCTTTTGGCACGCATTAAGGCTATTTTGCGCCGAACACAATCCATCCAAGCAGAACCGAGCCGTGATTGCGTGCGCTTCGACGACATTGAGGTCTTCCCCGGCAAGCAAGAAGCCACATGCCAAGGCCAAGCAATAGAGCTCACTAGTACCGAATTTGCACTGCTGCATTACTTCGTTTTAAAGCCCGGTGAAACCCTGACAAAAGAGGCACTCAGTCTAGATGTCTTAGGAAAACGATTGTCCGCTTTTGACCGTGCGGTTGATATGCACGTCTCCAACTTAAGAAAGAAATTACCAGAAAAACAAGATGGTAAGCCTAGAATTAAAACACTGCGTGGCCGAGGCTACCTGTTTGTTAAGGAGTAACGATGAAGCTGCCTAATTTTACCAGTTTATATGGCCGTATTTTTGCCATTTTCTGGTTTACCATGTTGTTGGTACTTATCGCCGTTCTCTCATTACCTCACCTTGATCCTCGAGTCGCTCGAGAAGTTCAAGGGGAACATCTAGAACGGCTATACAAATTACGTGATAACCTCGAAAACCGCTTCGATGGCCAAAACAACCTAGGCAAAATCATCTATCGCTTTGATAAACCGCCCACGCGAACCAACAGCCACCGAAATACTAATGGCCCTCGGCTATTTCTCGCAGATATGGACGGTAATATTTTAAGCACTCAACGTCATGAAGACTTTAAAATAAAAGCGCTGAAGAATTTCATCACTTCGGTAGAATCACCACAAAAGCCAATGCAAAAGCTCTATGGTAAATATATGCTTGCTAAGCCCAGTGCCTGTCACTCTTGCCGAACAAAAGTTGCAATTATTCATTGGCTTAAAGTGGAACCAGCCACCACCCTTCCTACTACGAATGTTTGATAAGCCATTCCAACTACTGCTCGTTGTTATGGCGGTGAGTACACCATTATTACTGTGGCTGGCATGGGCACTGACACAACCAGCCAGACGCTTAGAGCGCGCGGCCAAACGGGTGGCGAAAGGGGAGTTCAAGCCAGATCCTAGCTTAGAAAAAGGCACTTCTGAATTTAAACAAGCCGGGACCAGCTTTAACCAAATGGTGGCAGCCGTAAACCAGATGATTTCAGGCCAGCAACGGTTATTGTCTGATATCTCTCATGAATTACGCTCTCCCTTAACTCGCCTACGCATGGCAACAGCCTTGGCTACTCGTAAACAGGGAGAAAGCTCGGAGCTTTCGAGAATAGATACTGAAGCACAACGTCTAGAACAAATGATTTGCGAGTTGCTCGAGCTTTCTAGAATGAATACCGACAGCCATATTGTTCGGGAAAATCAACCCGCAAGTAGCCTATGGGAAGCCATATTAGATGATGCGCAGTTTGAGGCTGAACAAATGAATAAAGCCCTGACGTTTTCTGCTATTCCAGAAGCCTACGTATGCGGAAACCCTAAACTGCTGATGAGCGCCATTGAGAATATTATTCGTAATGCGATTCGCTATGGCGACACCGTGATTAATGTCGATATTCAGCAACATACCGAGAGTCTGCTGATCACCGTTGAAGATGACGGACCTGGCGTTCCAGAAGATGAATTGAACGATATTTTTCGACCTTTCTATCGAGTCTCTACCGCGCGCGACCGCGACTCTGGGGGAACGGGACTTGGGTTAGCCATTACACAAAGCGCCATACTGCAACACAGCGGTCAAATCGAGGCTTCTCGCAGCGCATTAGGTGGGCTTAAAATGCGTGTAGAACTGCCTCTGGCCTAAAACAAAAATAGCAGCATCAAGCGATATAGATTCTGCTATCTTTGTGATAGCCTCGCCGATAGTGATTAGCCTAAAAGGTATCAGAACCAATGAAAATTTTTAGTAACTTCGATAGTGGCAACATATGTGTTGTCAATGCTGACCACAAAGATGACATTCAACTGCGCATCAACAATGACAACCAATCTGAATTCTATCAATGGTTTCACTTCCGCCTTGAAACGACACCAGAGCAGTCGCATACCGTTAAGCTGATTGATCTGGCTAAGTCTGCCTACCCTGAAGGCTGGAAAGGCTATGATGTGGTGGCGTCTTATGATCGCGAAGAGTGGTTTCGTATTCCCGCCGACTTTGATGGCGACACGCTCTCATTCAACGTCATTCCTGAGCATGGCTCTATTTATTTTGCTTATTTTGCTCCATACACCTATGACCGCCATCAAGATCTACTGCATATGGCGCAAAGTGCGCACCACTGCTCGCTAGAAACGCTTGGTCATACGTTAGACAATAACGACATGAGCCTGCTGACCTTTGGTGAACCAGAAGAAGGCAAAAAGAAAATCTGGGTCATTGCCCGTCAGCATCCTGGGGAAAGCATGGCGGAATGGTTCATCGAAGGGATGATCCAGCGCTTACTTGATGACAGTGATACTGTGAGCCGAGCGTTACTAGAAAAAGCCGTTCTGTATGTCGTCCCGAATATGAACCCAGATGGCAGTATTCGTGGACACCTAAGGACTAACGCAGCAGGGGTTAACCTCAACCGTGAGTGGCAAACCCCTTCAATGGAGCAGAGTCCAGAAGTCTTCTTGGTTCGTGAACGTATGCTAGAAACTGGCGTAGATATGTTCCTCGATATCCATGGTGACGAAGCCATCCCTTATAATTTTGCTGCTTAGGTTCTGAAGGTATCCCTAGCTACGACGCCGCGTTTGCCAAACTAGAGGCCACTTTCAAACAAGCATTATTAACGATAACACCGGAATTCCAAGATGACATCGGTTACGACAAAGACGAACCAGGCAAAGCGAACCTGACTGTCGGCTCTAATTGGGTAGCCGAGCAATTCCACTGCTTATCGTACACGATTGAAATGCCATTTAAGGACAACAATAGCTATCCTGACCCTCTTTATGGCTGGTCACCAGAGCGCAGCGTTATCTTTGGCCACGATATGCTTGCTGCAACCCTTGCAGTGAGCGACAAAATCTAACGACATGAATTAGAAAAGATATCGCCCTATGCTAAATGCACATCCATTGGTATAGGGCTTTCGGATTCCCTTCGCTACTTTGCTTATACCGCGAACTCGTCCACACTCCCCTTGAACACATTACCAACCACATAAGGTATACTCTCGCCATAATTTAGAAATTAGTGAGAAGTCACGTGATGTTTGATATCGCACTCTACGAGCCAGAAATCGCTCCCAATACCGTCAATATAATCCGCCTAAGTGCCAATTGTGGTGCTAATTTGCATCTCATCGAGCCGCTAGGGTTCGATCTTGAAGAGAAAAAAGTGAGACGTGCTGGACTGGACTACCATGACTTAGCCCGTGTAAAACGACACAAAGACTATGCAGCGTTCATTGCCTACTTAGATGAGCATAACCCGGGGCATCGCATCTTTGCCTGTACGACAAAAACGACGGGACATCATACCGATGCTAACTTTAAAAAAGGGGACGTGCTGTTATTTGGTCCAGAAACTCGCGGGTTGCCCGCAGATCTTATCGATAGCCTACCTATGGAACAGCGCATTCGCATCCCAATGATGCCTGATGCACGAAGCCTAAACTTATCCAATGCGGTAGCTATTATCGCTTACGAAGCATGGCGTCAGTTTGATTTTCAAGGTGCAAGCTAATTGCTGACACAAAGGTAACGACCACGCATTACGCTTGGTGTTGCCTTTCTTACACAGCAATAAAAAACCCAGCTAAAAGCTGGGTTTTCATTACATGACAAATTGAAACCAATCAATTACTTGATTTTAGCTTCTTTGTACATAACGTGCTGGCGAACAACTGGATCAAATTTCTTGATCTCAAATTTACCTGGCATGTTACGCTTGTTTTTGTCAGTAGTGTAGAAGTGACCAGTACCTGCAGAAGATACTAGACGAATTTTCTCACGAATGCCTTTAGCCATTTGCGTAATTCCTCTTAAACGTTCTCGCCACGGGCACGTACGTCAACAAGAACAGCATCGATGCCTTTCTTATCAATGATACGCATACCTTTAGCGGTTAGACGTAGTTTAACAAAGCGTTTTTCGCTTTCTACCCAGAAACGATGAGTTTGTAGGTTCGGCAGAAAACGACGCTTAGTAGCATTTCGTGCGTGTGAACGGTTGTTACCCGTTACAGGACGCTTACCAGTTACTTGGCATACTCGGGACATGAATGTCTCTCCAAATCGTTTCAGCTCGATATCAACCTTGGTGGCCGAACCTCAAATACAAGAGGCCTTACCATTATGGAATACCCATACAAGGCTATCAAAGGTCGCGCATTATACTAACTTGCAATGCATTGCTCAAGACCCGAACAGATCCTTTTTTAGGATTTGTTGATCTTTTTGCTGCGAGCTGGCGTTAGATGATACTTTTAGTGCGCGAATAATAGCAGAAAAATATCAAAACAAAAGACCCGTCTCACAGATATTACAATAAAAAGTTAATTTCATCGCCAATCTGGTCAAATCCAGCCTCTTTCCGCAAATGATACCACTTCCCCCTCTCCCACCACAAAATGGTCTAACACTCTAATATCCACTAAACCCAATGCATCAGATAATCTTCTTGTGATTCGCCGATCGGCTTGACTAGGCTCAGCAATGCCAGAAGGATGGTTATGGGCAAGTATCACCGCAGCAGCATTATGGGCAAGTGCACGTTTAACCACCTCCCTCGGATACACTGACGCGGCATTAATGGTCCCCTCAAACATCACTTCATCAGCAATGACGCGATGCTGATTATCCAAAAACAGCACGTAGAAGGCTTCCCGCTGGCGATCTCGAAGCATGGACGTCAAATAATGCTTGGTATGTTCAGCACTTTGCAACGCATCGCCGCGCTCTATCTGCTCTGACAGATACCGCTTGCTCATTTCCAATACCGCTTGCAATTGAACATACTTGGCAACGCCCAACCCTTTATGCTGACAAAAGTCTTCCGCAGACGATGAAAAGAGCGCCCGCAATGAACCAAAGCGCTTAATGAGTGAGTCAGATAACTGAATCACATTGGTGCCCTTAATGCTTAGGTTCGCAAAAAGATAGCAAGCAGTTCAGCATCGGTTAACGCTGAACTGCCCTGCTTAAGCAGCTTTTCTCTTGGAAGTGACTCCGGCGGCAACGATTTGAGCCCCATAACTGACACCTGTTTATTCTATAAATGAAGATGTCGGTTATTTCCTAATCATCGTTAGAAAGATAGTCCGGTAGGACCCAGACGCGAGATAAGCGCGATTTCGATGTAATAATGATGTTTCTTTATATTGAACAAGGAGTGAGAAATGCTTGAAAGTAGCGAGATTCGGACGCATTTGCTATCTTAGCCGCAGCTAAATTTAAGGAGCTAGTTATGCAAACGTTGGCGGGAAAAAAATACTACTTGGGATCAGTGGCGGTATCGCTGCTTATAAATGTGCCGAGCTGACTCGTCGACTCATTGAGCGAGGTGCTCAAGTTCAGGTAGTCATGACAAACGCAGCCAAAGAATTTATTACTCCGCTCACCATGCAAGCTGTCTCTGGTCGCCCTGTTTCTTATAGTTTGCTGGATCCAGCCGCCGAAGCATCAATGGGACATATTGAACTCGCAAAGTGGGCTGACTTAGTTTTATTAGCCCCTGCGACGGCCGATCTGATCGCCAGAATGTCTGCTGGCATGGGGAATGATTTACTGACGACTTTAGTCTTGGCGACTAACGCTCCGATTGCCGTCTCTCCAGCCATGAATCAACAGATGTATCTTAATGTCGCGACCCAAGAAAACATCGCGACACTTGCTCGTCGCAATATGATGATTTGGGGTCCTGCTGCGGGTGAACAAGCCTGTGGCGATGTGGGTCCAGGTCGCATGCTAGAACCAATGCAGCTCGTCGAGCAATGCGAGCAATTTTTTAGCCCTAAACCTTTAGCGGGTAAATCTGTTGTAATAACGGCAGGTCCAACCCGCGAAGCGATTGACCCCGTTCGCTATATTTCCAACCATAGCTCTGGAAAAATGGGATTCGCATTAGCCTCAGCCGCCCAGCAGCTCGGCGCAGACGTCACCCTTATTGCCGAGCCCCGTATCAATAACAACGCCACATGGTGTTAAGCGTATAAATGTGGTCAGTGCTGAAGACATGCACCAAGCCGCCATGGCACAAGCCACCAGCCACGATATCTTTATCGGTTGCGCTGCCGTTGCTGACTACCGACCTGTTGATATTGCCGCTCAGAAAATCAAGAAGACTGCCGATAATAATGATATGCAAATTACGATGGTGAAAAACCCTGATATCATCGCCGCCGTTGCCGCGTTATCAGTCTCTCGACCATTCACCGTTGGGTTTGCCGCAGAAACTCAAGATGTCGAAGCGTACGCGTTAGATAAGCTCAAACATAAGAATCTGGATATGATTTGTGCAAATGATGTATCTGTGGCAGGACAGGGCTTTAATAGCGACACAAATACGATTACCGTGTACTGGAATGGTGGTCAACACACGCTAGGCTGCGCAACCAAGCTCGCGCTCAGCCATAGCATTGTACTGACGATTGCCGATCAAATGTCGAGCACGAATTAGCAATACACGATTTAGAATAGTTAGCTTAGCAAGACACATTGAATCGAAAACCCATGCTGACCCCGTCGGTTTATGCCAGATGCGCGCGTGATTTCTGCAATCAGATAACGCTTGAGAATTGAACAGAGATTGTTACCTAGCTCAATCATTTAGCATCTAAACCTACGTGGATAAAATGACCTTAGGTACACTATTTCGTCTACTTAAGGTTTTTTGTGATCAATTGGCAAAGCTGTAATCAAAAAGGAATAGGATTTATGTCCGTTACGAGAAAGTCGAATAGAAAAGAGGAAATCCTGCAAGCTCTAGCTCAAATGCTAGAGTCAAACGAAGGAACCTCTCGCATCACTACCGCTAAACTTGCTAAGCAAGTAGGTGTGTCTGAAGCGGCGCTCTATCGTCATTTCCCAAGCAAGGCTCGTATGTTTGAGGGATTAATTGAGTTCATTGAAGAATCGCTCATGTCTCGCATTAACCGCATCCTAGACGAAGAAAAAGATACCCTTACCCGTATTCAACTCGTTTTACAGCTCATTTTGGTTTTTTCCGAGCGTAACCCAGGACTCAGCCGTATACTTTCCGGTCATGCCCTGATGTTTGAGAATGAACGATTACGCGATCGTATCAATCAGCTCTACGAAAGAATTGAGACATCTTTACGTCAAATCTTGCGTGAGCGCAAAATTCGCGAAGGAAAAAGCTTTCCTGTTGATGATAAGATTCTCGCCGCGCAATTACTTGGTCAAGTTGAAGGCAGCCTGAACCGATTCGTTCGCTCTGATTTTAAGTATTCACCAACAGCAACCTTTGATGAATATTGGGCACTCCTAAAATTGCAATTACAGTAACCCTTATGAAAATAGATAAGAAACCCGATTTCACTCTATCCTTATTGCACCCAAAACACTGGGGTGTCTGGTTCGGATTTGGTTTACTCGCCCTCATCGTCAATGTACTGCCCTACTCCTTACTCTTTAGGTTAGGTCGTGGTATCGGTAAATTTGGTATGAGATTTGGCGGCAAGCGCGCCGATATTGCGCGTCGTAACCTCGAGTTAGCCTTTCCAGATAAAACACAGCAAGAGATGGATGAGTTTATTGAAGAGAATTTCAAAAACTCCGGTATGGCGTTAATTGAAACGGGGATCACTTGGTTTTGGCCGACTTGGCGTTTTCAGCGCTTACTCGTCGTCAAGGACATCACGGCTCTTAAACAACATGAAGCGAATAATAAAGGGGTGCTGCTGTGCTGTGTGCACGCCCTTAATTTAGAAATTACCGCCCGCGCTTTTGCCGTTTTAGGGTTACCTGGCTATGGCGCTTATCGCCCACACAGCAACCCTGCCTATGAATTCATTCAGTATCGCGGACGAACACGAAACGGCAATCAACTGATTTACCGCACCGATTTGAAGAAAATGATCAAGGTTATGCGCCAAGGTCATCGTCTCTTTTATCTTCCAGACCAAGATTATGGTCACAATAAATCGGTATTTGTGCCTTTTTTCGCGGTGCAAGAAACTTGTACAACAACAGGTACCAGCATATTGGCTCACACCAGTCGCTGCGCCATTGTTCCGGGCTCTGGCTTTCGAAATTCCGATGGCAAGTATGAAATCATTGCAGGTCAATCTATCGAAGATCAATACCCCCGAAAAGACGATGTCGCCGCAGCAGCCTACATGAACCACTATGTTGAAGAGATTATCTTGCGAGCGCCAGAACAATGGTTATGGATGCACAAACGCTTTAAGTCTCTTCCCGATCATTCACTCACTAACTCTCGCTATCTATAGGGGTGCTATGAGCAACCAAAATAATACTGAGAAGCACCTCTATGACCCGCGTTTTCAATGGTCTTTCCTACACCCTAAACATTGGGGAACATGGTTAGGGGTCCTGCTCGCGGCGTTGTTGGCGTTTATTCCGGCTAAACCTCGCGACCGCTTCGCTCGCTACTTATCCACATTCATTGTTAAAAAGAACGGTCGAGTCATACGCCGTGCCCGTATTAACCTAGAGAAGTGCTTTCCAGAAAAGTCGCAGCAAGAAATCCAAGCGATTGTGGATGAAACCTTTGCCAAGGCAGCGCAATACTTATTGGGTTACTCTGAGTTCTTGGTGCGTTCGACTAAGCATAATCAAAGTCGTGGTGTGATGATCGGCGAAGAAAATTTACTGCCCCTTCTTGATGCCGGAGAAAACGTCATCATATTGGCACCACACGCGTGGGCCGTTGATTACCCTGCTGTCATGCTGGCTGCCCAAGGGCATAAAGTCACCACCATTATGAAGCCACAAAATAACCCTATTGGCGACTGGCTCATGCACGTACAGCGCATGCAGTATGGCGGAAGAATCTTTGCGCGTAGTGCTGGCGTTAAACCGTTCGTGCGTTCTATCAAGGATGGCTACATTGGCTATTGGCTGCCTGACGAAGACCATGGTCCTCAAAACTCGGTTTTTGTTCCTTTCTTTGCAACAGAGAAAGCGACGCTAAAAGGCTTTGGTAAAATGTCTCGGCTATCGCGAGCGAAAGTAGTGCCAGTATTACCCGCCTATAACGACAAAACCAGCCAGTATGAAGTTCACATCCTTCCGGCGATTGAAGGCTTCCCTACAGGTGATGAAGAATCAGATGCTCGCGCCATGAATAAGGCGATCGAAGATCTACTTAAAGAAAGGCCAGAGCAATACATGTGGAATTTGTATCTCCTGGAAACCCAAAGAGACGGTTCTAGGATCTACCAATAACAAAAAAGGGCTTGCCGTCATCAACGGTAAGCCCTTTTTTATTTGTCTCGTCTTATCAAATACTCATGCGTTCAAGTCCTCTCGGCACCCTATATCACACATCATCACTCTGGCTGACAGAGCTCACAATAGAAGGTGTTTCTCTGACCTATCTTTTGCTCTTTAATCTCCTCGCCACACCGCTTGCAAGGCTCACCAGCACGACCATAAACCAGTAACTCTTGAGCAAAGTACCCAGGCTTACCGTCTGTTTGGGAGAAATCTTTTAGAGTGGTACCACCTTGTGCAATGGCTTGGGCTAATATCGCTTTTATCTCTTTGACAAGTCGTTGCCAATCGGACATTTTCAAGCGATGAGTCGCCGTTAATGGATGGATACCCGCGCTAAACAAAGATTCACTGGCATAAATATTACCAACACCGACCACATTGGCATTGGTCATGATAAACGTCTTCACAGCCACACGCTTATTTTTAGCCCGCTCCATCATCCACTGCGCAGAAAAATCATCGGTTAGTGGCTCTGGTCCGCAATTGTCCAAAAGCTCATGAGACTCGCCAGGCGCGCACCATAACCATGCGCCAAAACGACGAGGATCGTTATAACGCATGACTTTACCATTGCTTAATACTAAATCGACGTGATCATGTTTTTCTGGAGATGGGGGATGAGCGAGTACTCGTAAGCTCCCCGACATCCCCAAATGAATAATGGCGCTACCTTTCGCGGTATCAATCAACAAATACTTGGCTCGACGGCGAATATTTAAAATCGCTTCACCATGTAACTGGTGAATATCCTCCGGGATCATCCAGCGCAACTGACGCTTGCGAACAACGATTTCTTGAATAGTTTGATTCAGTAGATGCGGACTAATACCAAGGCGGGAAACCTCTACTTCTGGCAACTCAGGCATAAATTCCTCTATTTATTTCTGTTGTTCGCTATTACGTCGCATGCTATTACTTCGCGTAAAGTGGTAGAAGATCACCTTCATCAAAGCTTACCGCGACCCATTCTTGCTGATACGTAGTCATTAACCAAAACTGATCCAGTCGATAAGCCGTAACTCGTTGTGGTTCCTCTGCTTCTTGATACCACACTTCAATGGTGACTGGGTTTTCAAGGGCAGGTTTCAGGCGCTGTAAAGTAGGCTCATCAACAACCGTGCCACGGATCCCTTGCCAGTTAAGTACCAACTGATTCGCCTGGTCATTAAAGCGCTCAGGGATAGCAAGCCACTGAGCTTGCTCCAGCGAGGATGACCCACCCTCTAAATAGAGCTGTAGCCCCGCCGCGTTTATTTCGATGACGCGATCGTTAGGATTTAAAATCATCCCTGGCAACCATTGCCCTTGAGAGGACTGCTCTTGAGAGGACGCCTGGGGTTGCGGCGAGATAAGGTACTGCTTAATAAGCGTTGGTGCCGCCATCACTCCCATAAAGAGAATAATGGCGATCATTAAAACGTTGTTCCAACGTCGCCGAGTCAGCTTAAAGCGAGTTAACATAAGCGGTCAGTTCAACTTGTTTCTATCGTTGTCATCTTTGCGTTCGAATTCACCTTCAAACGTATTGCTATCTTGCCCTTGACCATCAAATGGACCGCGCTGAAACGGATCGTGGGACTGAAAGCCACCTTGGGAACCGTGACCTTGATGGAAACCGCCTTGCATGGTGTTAACCACTACTTTGCTCATCAAGTATTTTGCAATGGCCGCACGAGGGGCGGGTAATAACACCAACATTCCCATCGCATCCGTCATGAAGCCTGGCGTCAGTAACAGCACACCAGACACAGCAAGCATAACGCCTTCCACGATTTGCTGGGCTGGCATCTCACCTTTCTGAAGGCGCGTTTGTACCGACATCAACGTTTGTAGCCCTTGGCTACGAACTAATGTCGCCCCAACAAAAGCCGTGATTAAAACTAAGCCAATGGTCGGCCATAGCCCTAAGAAGCCACCCACTTGAATAAACAAGCCAATTTCAATAATTGGCACACAAATAAAGAGTAATAATAATATCGGAAACACTGTGTCCTCCTTGGTTTGCTGTCAGTTTACGCCCACATTGAAGCAAACCACAAATAATTCGCTCACATTGCTTAGTATTGCCAAAGAAATAGTTTTACAAGGTATGTACCCAAGCGTAAGTAAATAATTATTTGATGCGCATCTCATCCCACATCAATCGATAAGATTTCTGCAATAATTAGGTTAAAAGGTGATCCAGCTACTATTTTTATGTGCCACTTTGAGTAATATGTTTCCTATAAATCAGGACGTAATAACCAGCCAATTATTCTGGCGAATGGATTCTTTAAAACAGATATGGCAAAGACCCTGTAATCTAAGCAGAACAATTATCTAAGGATCCAAGTATGGCTACTTCCACCCTCGCTCCAAACACAGCGGCTAAAGCCACTCGCATCGAAGAAGATCTATTAGGTCAACGTCATGTTCCAGCGGATGCTTATTACGGCATTCATACTCTACGCGCGATTGAAAACTTCAATATCTCCAATGCCACTATCTCTGATGTGCCTGATTTTGTGCGCGGCATGGTAATGACGAAAAAGGCAGCAACGCTGGCTAACCGTGAGCTAGGCGTCTTACCTAAAGATGTGGCGCAGTACATTATTCAAGCCTGTGATGTGATCTTAGAAAGCCGGTAAATGCATGGACCAATTCCCGTCGGATGTTTTCCAAGGTGGTGCGGGTACATCGGTTAACATGAACACTAATGAAGTGATTGCTAACGTTGCCCTTGAATTAATGGGCAAAGAAAAAGGCCAATACGAGTTCATTAACCCTAACGACCACGTAAACAAAAGTCAGTCAACCAACTGCGCCTACCCAACGGGCTTCCGTATCGCGGTCTTCAACAGCGTGAAAAAACTCATGGACTCAATCGAATACCTAAAAGGGGCATTCGAATCTAAGAGCCAAGAGTTCTCTGGTATCTTAAAAATGGGCCGTACTCAACTACAAGATGCTGTGCCGATGACGGTAGGCCAAGAGTTCCACGCCTGGGCGGTAACGCTTAACGAAGAAATTAAAAATCTTGACTATACCTCTAAGCTTTTGCTCGAGGTTAACCTGGGCGCAACCGCAATTGGTACTGGTCTTAACGCAGCACCGGGTTATCAGGAATTAGCCGTTAAGCACCTATCCAGCGTTACCGGACTTGAGTGTGTACCTGCAGAAGATTTGATTGAAGCAACGTCAGACTGTGGTGCCTACGTAATGACGCACAGCGCCCTAAAACGCTTAGCCGTTAAGCTATCTAAAATCTGTAATGACCTTCGCCTGCTCTCTTCTGGCCCTCGCTCAGGCTTAAACGAGTTAAACCTACCAGAGCTGCAGGCTGGTTCATCAATCATGCCAGCAAAAGTAAACCCAGTCGTTCCAGAGGTGGTAAACCAAGTGTGCTTTAAAGTCCTTGGTAATGACAATACCATTTCGTTTGCTGCTGAAGGTGGACAACTGCAACTCAACGTGATGGAACCAGTCATTGCACAGAGCATGTTTGAATCCTTAGAGATCCTAAAAAATGCCTGTGTAAACTTACGAGACAAGTGTGTTGATGGCATCACTGTGAATAAAGAAGTCTGTGAAAGTTATGTGTATAACTCAATTGGTATCGTAACGTATCTGAACCCTTACATCGGTCACCACGAGGGCGATATCGTCGGAAAAATCTGCGCAGAAACCGGTAAAAGTGTTAAAGAGGTGGTACTTGAGCGTGGTCTTCTATCAGAAGAAGAGCTTGATGATATTTTCTCGGTAGACAACCTGATGAAACCTCAGTATAAAGCCAAGCGCTACGAATAACGTTTACTTAAGGCTCCCTATCGGGGGCCTTTTTACTGGTTATTACGAACACATCGCATTCAACAATGCCGATTTAACGCAAAACAACCGTTCGCTTTCCGCCTATGCTTGTTGGGATTGATTAAGCGAACGATAACTCGAGGAATTACTATGGTTGCTATAGAACTCGCCGTCGTACTACTGTTCATTTATTTGGGCGCACGTATCGGCGGTATTGGTATTGGTTTAGCAGGGGGCGCTGGTGTCATCGCTCTTTCTCTCATTTTAGGTGTCCCTACAAGCCAATCATACATCCCCGTTGATGTTATCTTGATCATCATGTCTGTTATTACCGCAATCGCGGCGATGCAAGTGGTAGCAGCGGTATGGACTGGTTAGTACAAATTGCAGAAAACTTCTTACGAAAACACCCCGAGCGTATTACCTTTTACGCTCCCATCGTCACCTTCCTCATGACACTGCTCGCGGGTACGGGTCACACCGCTTTCTCTACATTGCCAGTTATCGCTGAGGTAGCAAAAGGCCAAGGTGTTCGTCCTTCTCGCCCGCTGTCAATTGCTGTTGTTGCGTCGCAAATCGCCATCACCGCTTCACCTATCTCTGCCGCAGTCGTAGCATTTGCCGCCATGCTGGCACCAATGGGCGTCGATTACCTAACCCTGCTCGCGGTTTGTATCCCAACAACGTTCATCGCCTGTATGGTCGGTGCGTTTGTTGCCAACTTCATGGGCAGTGAACTGAAAGATGATCCGGTTTATCAAGAGCGCCTTGCTCAAGGTCTGATTAAGCTCAACACGACCCAAAAGCGCGATATTCTGCCGACAGCAAAGACGGCTACCTATATTTTCTTAGCCGCCATCATATTTGTGGTTTGTTATGCCGCGGCTATCTCCGGCTCAGTAGGTTTGATTGAAAATCCAGCACTAGGTCGTAATGAAGCAATTATGACCATCATGTTGGCTGCCGCTGGCGCTATCACGTTATTTACTAAGATCGATGCTTCGCAAATTCCTGCGGCGGCGACATTCCGCTCCGGTATGACGGCGTGTGTTTGTGTGTTAGGTGTTGCGTGGTTAGGTTCAACATTCGTCAATGCCCATGTCGATGAAATTAAAGACTTTGCAGGGGCCTTATTACAAGACTACCCATGGATGCTAGCGCTAGTCTTATTCTTTGCTTCGATGCTGCTTTACTCTCAAGGTGCAACAACCGTCGCGTTGATGCCAGCAGCACTCGCGATTGGTGTTGCTCCACTTACCGCTGTGGCTTCTTTTGCTGCGGTGAGCGCACTATTTGTATTGCCAACCTACCCTACGCTGCTGGCTGCGGTAGAAATGGATGACACGGGCTCTACACGTATTGGTCAATACGTATTTAACCACCCGTTTTTCATCCCAGGTGTCGCAACGATTAGTACCGCTGTCGCGCTTGGGTTTGCTTTTGGTGGTCTACTCATCGGCTAAGCACTCCCGACATTACCTCCATTTAAAAGAGCAACGCATTACGTTGCTCTTTTTTTATCCTTGCTTGAAACAAAACTTCCTATCTGCCTGTCTTAGGTTAAGATAACTTTCAGTAATTTTCGATAACTCAAACGTGAACTCACAAGTAACGCCTTATGATAAGAATATTCGTTAAGCTCGTATTGCTCTCTCTTATGACCTTCTCATGGTCAAGCTTTGCACAATTTGGACAAGGTTCCGATTTAGCCTTTACACCTAAATCAAACAATACCTTTGTTCCGGTAGATGAGGCATTTCCACTTAATTATTATCAGCAAGGACAACGTGTTTTTATCGACTGGCAGGTCAAAGACGACTATTACCTATACCAAGATAGAATCCTGATCAGTGGTGATAACATCACTATTGGCACCATTGAAATGGAAGATGGCACGCCCTACCAAGATGAGTTTTTTGGCAAGGTTAACATTTACACTGAACCGCTATTTATTCAGGTACCGCTGGAATCATACCAACCCGATGGCAAACTGATTGTTCAATACCAAGGTTGTGCCAAAGCTGGCTTTTGTTACCCTCCGGAAACTCGTATCATTGATATTGCCCCATTTACTTTCGATGATGCTGCTACAGAAACAAACTCAACTCAAGTCATCAATAAGACACCCGCAGAGTCCGCAATATCTGCGCCAGCATTAGACAATGACCTAACCAGCAAACTCTCACAGGTCTGGTGGACGCCAGCGCTGTTTTTATTACTCGGTGTTGGGCTCGCGTTTACGCCCTGCGTGCTCCCTATGTATCCGATACTAACCAGTATTGTCTTAGGTGGAGGGAAACGTACTCAAAAACAAGCGCTCGGCCTTTCTTTTGTCTACGTTCAAGGCATGGCGCTTACTTATACCTTGCTTGGCTTAGTCGTCGCTTCGGCAGGCATGCAATTTCAAGCAGCGATGCAACACCCTTATGTCCTAATTGGTCTTAGTGTGCTCTTTATCGCGCTCGCACTCTCGATGTTCGGCCTGTATACCATACAATTACCATCGAAAGTTCAAACTTGGTTAAACGGCCTGAGTAATCAACAGCAGGGAGGCAATTTACTCGGTGTGTTCTTAATGGGCGCCATCTCAGGGCTCGTCTGCTCACCGTGCACAACCGCCCCTCTGTCGGGCGCTTTACTTTACGTCGCACAAAGTGGTGATCTTCTAATTGGTGGCGTCGCTCTCTATGCGCTGGCACTAGGAATGGGTATTCCGCTGATCGCAGCTGCCGTGTTTGGTAATAAACTGCTACCTAAAGCGGGCGGATGGATGGACCGCGTTAAAGTGTTGTTTGGGTTTGTCTTACTCGCTGCTCCGATTTTCTTACTTGAACGAATTCTACCGGAGCTGTGGGCAACCATACTATGGTCTAGTTTAGGTGTGATCGGCTTTGGCTGGCTATACCATCAGAAAAACTCGCTAACGTTTGGTGGTTGGAAGCAAAGCTTTATTGGCATTATTGCAATCCTTGGCCTCTTCGCCTCCGCTCAACCCGCCTTGCAATATTGGTTTGGTGACACGGTTCAGAATGAAGCACAAATTACCTTTACGCGCGTCAATAATATCAACGAGCTCAATCAAGCACTCGAACAAGCAAAACTAGCGGGCAAACCTGTCATGCTCGATTTCTATGCTGATTGGTGCGTCGCGTGTAAAGAGTTTGAAAAGTACACCTTCCACGATCCTGCCGTAGAGTCGGTATTAGATAACTTTGTGCTACTGCAAGCGGATGTCACCAAAAACCAACCCCAAGATATTGAACTGCTCAAAGCCATGAATGTTTTAGGGTTGCCGACCATTGAATTTTGGGACGCTCAAGGGCAAGCGCAACCCAATGCAAGGTTGACAGGGTTTGTGCCAGCTGAAGATTTCTTGCAACACTTGAGAAAAAACCAATTAACTCAGTAAAAAACTCGATTCTCATCAGAGTTTTGCATTGAGCTAATTGTTTGCTGGCGCAAGAGAATCAATAATAGTATTAACATTTTATTAAAAAGTTGAGATGACATGGAACCGACGTACACCATCATTATCGCTGACGATCATCCGCTGTTTAGAAATGCACTTTTCCAATCAGTGCATATGGCGATAAGTGGTGCCAACCTGCTAGAAGCGGATTCATTGTCTTCTCTACTTGGCTTACTTGAAAAAAGCGAAGAGCCGGATCTCATTTTACTCGACTTAAAAATGCCTGGCGCAAATGGCATGTCAGGGCTAATTCAGCTTAGAGCCGACCACCCGGACATCCCCATCGTGGTCATTTCAGCAAGCGAAGAAGCCAGTATCGTCTCGCAAGTAAAAATGCATGGGGCGTTTGGGTTCATCCCTAAATCAAGCGATATGAAAGTCCTCATCGGCGCTCTAAATCAAGTACTTGACGGTGAACCCTATTTTCCTATCGAGCTAATGTCTGATGACGCGACTTATAGTGACCTCGCAGAGAAAATTGCTACACTAACACCGCAACAATACAAGGTGTTGGGCATGCTGTCAGACGGTTTGCTTAATAAACAAATCGCCTATGATTTGAATGTTTCAGAGGCCACCATAAAAGCGCATATGACGGCAATTTTCAGAAAGCTTGGCGTAAAGAATCGAACCCAAGCCGTCATTTTACTCAATGAGGCGAGCGAATAAAAAAGCCCCGACCAATCATTATCGATTTGTCGGGGCCCTTTACACGTCATCCACCAGCGTTTGTTTTAGGTGCGAGAGTGATACTCAAACAATACCGCTACTCGTCAGGTGCGTCTGGCAAACAAAGTCCTAATTTCGTCACTTCATTTTCGTCTATGGCAGCAACCACCCATTGCAGTCCATGCCACTCAAAGCTATCCCCCAAAACGGGCTGAGTACCTAGTTCTTTTTCAACTAACGTTTTTAGCGTCATATCCGCATCGATATCCTCGAATTCAAACCCATAAAACGTCGACACATCAGACAGCTTCGCGGTGCCATCAAGGAAAAAATCACCAAAGAACCGAGCAAGGCTTTCATCTTCTGGCGCTTCACTAAACAATAGACTCAATGCATCTAAATTTTGATCTTGCGCTAATACACATAAAGTATCACTCGCTCGCAACTCGGTACTGCCCGATGGATGCAGCAGCTGATTATCTCGGAACAATGCGGCAATTCGAGTTCCTTCTGGCATTTTTAATTTACGTAGCGGCTCTCCGACACACCATTTTTCTGGCTTCAGCTTGTAAATGAACATCTCCCATTCACTAGCCGGAAAAATTTCCACGCCAGAGCGAGAGATAGGTTCTGGTTTAGGAGGGAGTTCCACTTTGGCTAACGCTGCCGCTTTCATTAATGTGCCACCTTGCACCACCAGTGACACCAATACGACAAAGAAAGCAATATTGAAATAGAGCTGAGCATTAGGTAAACCTGCCATCATCGGATACACAGCCAAAATGATGGGAACCGCACCACGTAAACCAATCCAAGAAATAAACCATTTTTCACGAGCGCCGAAACTCTTAAATAGAGATAAACCTAGCCAAACCGATATCGGTCGCGCAAAGAAAATCATACCAAAGGCTAAAGCAAAGCCCGGCACCATAATGTCGACCAAGCTCGATGGGGTTACCAATAGACCCAACACCACAAACATCACAATCTGACTTAACCAAGTCATACCATCCAGTACACTAAGTATTGAGTGACGTGAACGTGTCGGCTTATTGCCCAGCAATAGCCCGACAAGATAGATGGACAAAATACCACTGCCACCAAGGTGATTGGCTAATGCCAGTAACGCCACACCACCACTAATCACCAGTATTGAATATAACCCTTCGTGCAATTGCGTACGGTTAACAAGCTTCCACAGTAACCAGCCCCCCGCTAAACCAACAATAATCCCAATACCAAATTGCATCAGAAAACTTTTGATAAGGAAGGCCGCGCCCAAATCCATGCCTGAGCTACCAAGCACAGCAATAAGCGTGACGGTTAAAAATACCGCCATGGGATCGTTAGTTCCGGATTCAATTTCTAGTGTTGCGCCAACACGCTCATTGAGTTGGCGTCCTTTTAATAAAGAAAATACAGCGGCGGCGTCGGTAGAGCCGACAATGGCCCCCACCAAAATGCCTTGCAGCAACTCTAAGTCAAACAGCCACATAGCCATCAAACCTAGGTCAAGGTTGTGGTGCAAGCAACGCCCAGCGTTGCCATGGTGATTGAAGGCCAAAAAGCCACTCTAAAGCTGGCAACGCGGGTGCGCATGCCGCCATCAAGCAAAATAACCGCTAATGCTAAGTTACTCACTAAATAAGTAATGGAATAATCATCGAAGTAAATGCCCCCAGGACCATCCTCTCCCGCCAACATACCAACACCTAAAAACATCACTAGGATCGGTACGCCCAGCTTTGCGGATACCTGACTAAACAGCACACTTAATGCGACAAGTACTGCTCCAGTCAAAAACAGGCTGTTAATTGAATCTGCATCCACTCATTACTCTCCGTGATTTATGTAACTTATTGCCAACATGACAATTAAAACACAATTGTGAGGTATCACCTCAGTTAATTTGCTAAGCACATGTGTATTAATGTGTACTTAATGTCACTTTCTCGGCTTGTTGATACTGTTAAATATTAGACCTTTGGCTAATTTAACAGCAATTTAACATCACACTTTTAACAAACCATAACGTCAACCATCTGTTATTCATGCATTTCTTTCTTATTTTCGATCGACTAAAGTTGCACAGAGTTCTTGCTACGACCCTGCTACCTTATTAAACGTAACATTACGTTAACACCACTTAATAAGGAGATAGCCATGGCGTTCGAATCATCGGAACATGCGCAAGCCTACTGGAAGGAAAACTTGGGAATCATGGGGACGCTGCTCGCCATCTGGTTCGTCGTATCTTACGGCGCAGGCATTCTATTTGTTGATGCCCTTAACACCATTCAATTTGGCGGTTTCAAGCTAGGATTTTGGTTTGCTCAACAAGGTTCGATATACACCTTCGTGGCGCTGATATTTATTTACGTTGCTCGCATGAATGCGCTCGACAAAAAATACAACGTACAGGAAGACTAGAGGCTAGAACATGGATATTCAAACTTGGACGTTTATTCTCGTCGGTATTACATTCGCACTGTATATCGGCATCGCAATCTGGGCTCGAGCAGGCTCGACCAGTGAATTTTACGTGGCTGGTGGTGGTGTTCACCCCGTCGCAAATGGTATGGCTACCGCAGCAGACTGGATGTCTGCAGCCTCGTTCATTTCTATGGCAGGTATCATCTCATTCGTTGGCTACGACGGTGCGGTGTACTTGATGGGTTGGACAGGTGGTTATGTACTACTCGCACTATGTTTAGCGCCTTATCTGCGTAAATTCGGGCAGTTTACCGTTCCTGATTTCATCGGTGAACGTTACTACTCGAAAACCGCGCGTATGGTTGCGGTATTTTGTGCCATCTTCGTCTCATTTACCTATGTCGCAGGTCAAATGCGTGGTGTGGGCGTAGTATTCTCCCGCTTCCTAGAAGTAGACATTAACTTAGGCATCATCATTGGTATGGGCATTGTGTTCTTCTATGCCGTATTGGGTGGTATGAAAGGCATCACTTATACGCAGGTAGCTCAATTCTGTGTCCTCATTTTCGCCTTCCTTGTGCCAGCAATCTTTACCTCTATCATGATGACAGGTAATCCACTTCCACAAGTGGGTATGGGGTCAACGCTCTCAGGTACAGACGTTTATTTACTTGATAAGCTCGATGGCTTGACTGAAGAGCTTGGGTTCACCGCCTATACCGAAGGCAACAAGAGCATGGTCGATGTCTTCTTCATCTGTGCAGCTCTAATGGTCGGTACTGCGGGTCTGCCACATGTAATCATTCGTTTCTTCACTGTACCTCGCGTACGTGATGCACGTATCTCAGCAGGTTGGGCGCTACTGTTCATCTCTTTGCTTTATACAACTGCACCAGGCGTTGCCGCTTTCGCTCGAGTCAATATGATTGAGACGATTAATGGCCCTGATATGAAAGGGGTACCAGCAGCAGAAGCACCAAGTTGGTATCAAAACTGGGAAAGTACTGGCCTAGTGGGTTGGGAAGATAAGAACGGCGATGGCAAAATGTTCTACTCGGGCGATGAACGCAACGAGATGAAGATTAACCGTGACATCATCGTACTGGCTTCTCCAGAGCTCGCGAAACTACCAAACTGGGTTGTAGCACTACTTGCAGCTAAGTGGTCTAGCAGCCGCACTATCAACAGCCGCAGGTTTGTTATTGGTCATCTCAACGTCAATTTCACATGACTTGTTGAAAAAAGGCTTCAGGCCAAACATGACCGACAAGCAGGAGCTATTAGCTGCTCGTCTAGCAGCCATGGTCGCGATTGTAGGTGCAGGTTACTTAGGTATTAATCCACCAGGCTTTGTAGCACAGGTAGTAGCGTTTGCCTTCGGCTTAGCCGCAGCATCCTTCTTCCCTGCCATCATCCTAGGTATTTTCTACAAGAAGATGAACAAGGAAGGCGCAATTGTAGGTATGTTGTCAGGTATTGCCTTCACAGCAAGCTACATCATTTACTTCAAGTTCATTAACCCAGCCGCAAGCACACCAGAAAACTGGTGGTTTGGTATCAGCCCAGAAGGCATCGGTACACTGGGTATGTGTCTAAACTTTGTTGTCTCTATCGTAGTGAACAAGTTCACGGCTGAAGTACCTGAAGATGTACAAGAAATGGTTGAGTCTATCCGTTACCCGAAAGGTGCTGGTGAGGCCCACGACCACTAATAACAACGTTTACTCGTTGGCTAAAGAAGAAAAGACCAATGCGTACGCATTGGTCTTTTTTTACGCGACTCGCAGGCCGTCACCTAAACGGTAAGTTAACCGCTATGAGCGCTCTTTATACGAATACTCAACATCGATAATCGCTCGGTACTTAATTTCACCGCGATTTTCTGCATATTCCTGCACGGTGATCTGCGCATCGTCAACTTGGACACTGTTTCGCAATAAATCGCCTTCATGCACTCTCAACTTATAAACTAAATCCGTCGAAGGCATCGCTTTCAAATCATTCACCATCTGAAAGCCTGCATCATAAGCTTGCTGTTTAGTGCTAAAGCCTTCTGAATGTAAGTCGACATCACCAACCAGTGATGTTGTGGTCGCCATTGCTGTAGATGATAGAACCAAAGACGCGGTAATTAATGCTAGTTTATTCATGATGACACCTCATTACTTACTAAATTCTCATTAGAGATAAAGATAGTGCGTCAAATAACAGTTCGTATTCTCGTTTAAGCTTGGTGATGTTGAGAATAAACCTGTTTTTGCCACTCTATTATATTGCCTATTCCTAAGATAAGACCTGAACAGGACTAACTATCTTTCGCGTCATATTGATAACTGACATTCACCTGAGCGCGATACTTTATAGTTCCTTGTTTTTCGGAGAATTCTTGAACTAATATTTCAGTGTTTTTTAATTCAACATCTTGGATGTTGTCACTGTGAGCATTCAGCTTGAATTGATGCGCCAAAGCACCACTGGACATCTCATTAAGTTCATCAACCAACTGGTAGCCAGCCTCATAGGCTTTCTGCTTGCTGGAAAATGCTTCGGTTTCCAACTTGCTATTACCAATATCGCTTCCTGCGAATACACTTCCAGACATAAGCGCAACACACGCTACAACTAATCGCTTTTTCATATATTCACCTTTTCTAACTGACGTGTTTGAAGAGGACTCTAGCGTAACTCACCTGATGTAAAGCGTCTGTCAAGCTATGTAAAGGAAGCGTTATATAAGGTAAAGCAATGGAAAACTTAACAACACAATCATGACATTAATGCTTTCCATCACTTTCAGCTGACTAGGTACGATTGAGCATCGCCCTTAATTTGAGGGGTTTAATCGGTTTTGGCAAAAAGCTAAAGCCATTAGATTTAATGCCTTCAAGCATAGTTTCAGTACGATCGGCGCTAATAATCACGCCTTTAAATGAGTCTCCTAACCGCAGACGACATTGCTGTAACACCTCTAAGCCTGTACGGCCATTGTCTAAACGATAGTCCGAGAAAATCACATCCGGTAACCAATCATCTTCCAGATGTTTGAGGCTACCGACCAAATCGAGCGCGGTTCTAACATCACACCCCCAGCGCGCTAATAAGCTCTCCATACCCACGAGAATGTCTTGTTCGTTATCAACACAAAGCACTTTAAGATGCTGAAGTGCAGCATGTGGCGCCGTTGTCACAGGCTTTAATACCGACTCAACATCACTCGCTTTATCTAACGTTATCGAGAATACACTGCCCTTATCTTGCCATGACTGCATAGAAATCTGATGGTTAAGAACTCGGGCTATCCCCCTAGAAATAGCAAGCCCTAACCCTAGCCCTTGATCAGCTCGAGCCTGATCAACGCGAGAAAACTCGTCAAAAATTTCTTTCTGTTTATCTTCTGGAATGCCAATACCATCATCCCAGACATCAATTCTCACTCGACCATTGACTCGTCTCGCGCCCAACACCACTTTCCCCTCAGGATTATAGCGAAAGGCATTGGTAAGAAAGTTCTGTAACACTCGACGCAATAATTTCGGATCCGACTTAACAATCAAACCCGATGACACCACCGAAAAACGAATATTCTGGCCAACAGAGATGGCACTGAACTCAGCTTTTAATGTCTCAAAGACTTCTGAAAGCTCAAAGCCACGCACCTTCGTTTGCAACTTCCCCGACTCCAAACGAGAGATATCTAATAAATCACCTATCAACTCTTCTGCGGCGCCGAGCGCACTTTCAATGTGCGACGACAATTTTTTCGTTTCATCATCTTTACTGACTTCTGATAAAGAGGAAGCAAACAGTCGAGCAGCATTCAAAGGCTGCATCAAGTCATGACTTACGGCCGCTAAAAAACGCATTTTGGATTGCGATTCAGATTCCGCTTTCTTTGTGGCGAACACAAGACGGGCATTTAATTGTTCCAGCTCTTTCGTTCGCTCAGTCACTCTGAATTCCAAGCGCTCATTTGCATCACGCAACGCACTTTCCGCCTCCCTAAACACAGTAATGTCGGTAAAGCTCATGACAAACCCGCCGCCGGGCATGGGATTACCTTGAACTTCAATCACGCTACCATCTGCACGGATCCTTGATGACGTATGCGGTGAGCCTTGCTCTAGGTGATAAATGCGTTTGCGCACATGCTCATTCGGGTCGCCCGGACCACAAAGTCCTTGCTCTGCATTATGTCGAATGACCTCTGCAATAGGTCGCCCTACTTGTATCAACCCCGGCGGGAAGCTAAATAATTCTAAGTAACGTCGATTCCACGCCACTAACCTAAGCTGTTTATCGACAACAGCAATACCTTGCCCTATGTGCTCTATCGCCCCCTGTAGTAAACCTCGACTAAAGTGATACAGCTCCGACGCTTCATCGACAATCGTCGCCACTTCTTCGAGCTGCATATTACGACCTTGCAACGCTGACGTCAGAACAAGTTTCGCGGACGAGGCGCCAAATACACCAGCCAGTACTCGTTCAGTATGCCGAATCAACTCCGCCGATGCTTGCTGATTGGGTAACGCATCTTGTTGCTGCTGACGCCAAAACTGTCGATAAGCGCTGCGAACCCGCGTTCGTCCCACAAAGCGAGAGGCCAGCATTTCGAGTTCAGCCACCGTCACTCGGCTTTGATATAAGCTAATATTTTCACTTTCGGGTAATGGCGTACCGACAAAAGAAGCCGACTGCAAACGTTCCGTTAAACTCGCCCTTGTCGACAACGACACGGTAATAAAGCATAACGCGTTGAGCACAACACTAATCAGCATGCCCCAGTCAGAGCTTTTAAGATCCAAAGATAGCAACAACTCTGGTGGAGTAATCACCCAAATCAGCAGGTTATTCTGCGCATCTCCAGCAAGCAGCCCCGTTTCACTCATCAGTGTAATCAGCCAAATGGTAAAACCCACGAGTAAACCAACATACACCCCTTTTCGGTTACCTAAACGCCAATACAAGCCACCAATAAGTGCGGGGGCGAATTGAGTAATCGCCGAAAATGACAAAAAGCCAATCGCCGATAAAGAGTGAATAGAATCTAACGCCTGATAAAACAGCCATGCGCCAAACAGCAACAAGCAGATCAACGCTCGGCGAATGATCAACAACAAGCCAGACAAGTGACGGTGAGAGCGATGAGCCAGCTTAATGCGCCGCAGTAACAACGGCATCACGAGATCATTCGATACCATAATAGCCAGCGCAATGGTCGACACTATCACCATACCGCTTGCCGCAGAGGTTCCACCTAAAAACGCCAACAACGCGATATGATCGGCATCGGCAAACTTAGGGATACTAATGACATAGGTATCGGGGGAGGTTCCCATTAACAAACCCTGTCCAACCCATGCTATCGGCAACACGAACAGCCCCATCAGGAGCAAATAAAGTGGAAATAGCCAGCGCGCGGTGTGCAAATCTTTTGCTCGTTCATTTTCAACCACCATGGTATGAAACTGCCTAGGAAGACAGATGATCGCCATCATGGTTAATGCGGTATGGATAAGTAGCGTAGGAATATTGGGGGATTGATAGGTCGCGGATGCCAGCTCCGCCAATCGAATATCAGGGCGTTCCCATGCCAGATAAAGGATGAAAAATCCAACGACTAAAAATGCCACCAGCTTAACAATTGACTCAAATGCTACCGCCATCATCATGCCACGGTGATGCTCGGTATTATCAATATGACGAGTTCCGAATAGCATGGTAAAAACCGCTAATGCACCAACAACGAACCAAGAGATATGGGTATCTTGATAACCAAGATCATTGGCTAGGTTTGGGGCGACAACGTCTAGCCCCATAGTAATACCACGCAACTGCAGCGCAATATAAGGCAAGATCCCCGCCACCGCGATTAGGGTGACAGCCACAGCCAAGCCTTGTGATTTTCCGTAACGGGCAGCGATAAAGTCGGCAATCGACGTGATATGTTCCCGCTTGGCAATCAGCACTAAACGAGCAATCACTCGCCAACCTAATGTAAACACCAGAATGGGAGCGATATAAATAGGGAGAAACGACCAAGGATTGTTACTGGCTTGTCCCACCGTACCGTAAAAGGTCCAAGAGGTACAATACACCGCGATAGAGAGGCTATAAACCCACGGTCGCCATTTTGACAACCACTTCTTTTGCCTGTCTCCATACCATGCGATGAGAAATAACACCCCAAGGTATGCCAGCGAGACAGGAATTACTATCCATCCTTGCATTGGTCATATCCCTTTAAAACCTTTGTTCTCATTTAAAGGGCTATAACCTAATAACTCAAACGCTTAGCATCATTTCTGTGGCTCAGGCTGAGAAAACTCTTTGATGTCTTTCCACCGGTTTACTTTTTGGCTCAACCTTAATAAATAACGCTAAAACACCCATAAACGCCATACCCCAGAAGATGTTGGCTCCCCATCGTTCATATCCCCAACCACTGACAGCCATCATTAGCGCAATAAAGGCGCCAAGAGGAATCGCATTATAAAGCGATTGTAATGCCACCATTTTATTCGTTTCAGATTTTTGAATATATTGAATAGCGGCAATATGCGCGATGCCAAAGGTGACACCATGTAATAGCTGAATAACCACCAATGCTCGGTAATGCTACTGTTGACGCCGTCAATCCCCACCGCACGATCACGCCCATAGAAGAAACAACAAATAAGGTTCGCAACGACCAGCCAGCAAACCATTTTTTGCTAAAGGCAAACAAAAGCACCTCTGAGACCACACCCAAACTCCATAGGTAGCCAATGACACTTTCGGGGTGACTAGGCTTCTTTCCAGTATATAGAGCTGAAACTGTAGTACGCGGCGTGGCTGCCTTGAATAAGTGCAATCAGTACCAGAAAACGCACGACTTCCTTATCACACAACAAGCTTTTTAAACTAGGGCGTTCTGCCGCATGTGACGCTTCTGATACGGGCGGGTTAATTGGCGTTCTCATCACTAATAACATCGACAGGACAAACCCAGCTAACGCCGTATAGACAATCATATTGGCGCCATACTGCGACGCTAGATACCCAACAACCGAAGAACCAGCAATAAAAGCAACAGAGCCCCAAAGACGAGCTCGTCCATAGTCCAACACACCTCGATTCGCATAATGATTGGCCATCGCATCAGACAACGGCACCATAGGGCCGAAACTCAGGTTAAATAACACCGTAACCAACGCAAGTAACATGATATTGGCGCCCGCAGCTAGGTGCATGGCAATAAATAATGTACAAGCCAATGTTGCCCAACGCAACGCTGGCAGTAGGCGTTCAACTTGATGAATTCTTGGTGTAATCAATAAATTAGCAACACACCGTGTCGCAAAACCAAGCCCCATTAACATACCAACATCTGTAGCAGATACACCTTGGTCTTCAAACCACAATGCCCAAAATGGTAAATAGACACCATAAGCAAAGAAGAAGCCAAACAGGTACTGAGAGACCCAGGCAAAAGGAGAAGGATTCAACATAACAACAACCTAAAAGAAGAAATAAATCAGGATGAATGACCTGATCACAGTAGAACGGGCACATTATGCAATGACATGTCTTTCCAAAAAAGGGAATTGTTACTAGAAATAAATTACCTCAAATAGTGCCCCCTTATGGTCATAGACGCCGAACATTACTCCATCACTCATAAAACGTATCAATTGGATAACCAGTAAACAGACCTATTCGACTAAAGTCGTCTGGAGGTTAATGCAATAGTTGTCACAATATGAGGTACGGTGAGACAACACAGAGACCACAAGATGCCTGACAAATTTAATATGTCGTCGCCTCCGTTCGACCGCCTGTCTGAACGTGAGCAAACCCAGTTGCGCTCATCATTGGACGTCGCTTATTTTCGAGAAAAAGATGTCTTACTAAAAAGTCATCAGCTCAGTCAGCATCTCTACATTTTAATTAAGGGCTCGGTAGAAGAGCGTGATGAACACAGCAAGGAAATATACGCCCACTACACCTTTGACGACATGTTTGATGTGCGAGCCCAATTTGGCGACCCAGTAAAACATCACTACGTCGCCCTTGAAGACACATTAGCGTACTTACTGCCTAAAGACGTCTTTCTCTCTCTTTATCAGGCAAATGGGCAATTTGCTGCCTATTTTGATAGCAATTTAGCCACCAGACAGCAATTACTCGAAGACGCGCAAAAACAACAAAACCTCGCTGAGTTTATTCTGACAAAGGTCGACCAAGATATTTACCATCCGGCGTTAATACTGGATGCTGAGCATTCTATTACCGAAGTCACACAGTTATTACTTGATCAAGGCGTTGATGCCGCTCTTATTGGCTTGCACGATAGTGATCCAAGACGACAAACGCATCCCTCTGCCCTGCCTTATGGCATCGTCACCCGTACCAACATGCTCCATGCCGTCGTTCTGGAGCAATTACCCTGCGACACTTCGATAAGTGATATCGCCACCTTTCCCGTTCATCAGGTTGAAAAAGAGGACTTTCTCTTTAATGCCATGGTGACCATGACAAGGCAGCGCGTTAAGCGGCTGATGGTATGCGATGGTTCAAAGCATGGTTGGCATGCTCGACATGACCCAAATACTCAGCACATTCTCAACCCACTCTCATGTGTTGTCGCTCAGTATTGCTCGGGCTAATAGCATTGAAGAACTTGCTCTGGCATCCACAAAACAACAGCAACTTGTCGATAGTCTGGTAAGTAATGGTATTCGCACTCGCTTCATGATGGAGCTTATCTCAGCGGTAAATGAGCAAATTATCGAAAAAGCCTTCGAATTGATCCTCCCTCCTGCAGTACATAATCACTGCTGCTTTATCGTATTAGGCTCAGAAGGTCGTGGCGAACAAATACTAAAAACCGATCAAGATAACGCGCTTATCTTAGATGACGCTTTAGATTGGCCAGACAAAGAAAAGGTACTAGAAACGCTAAGCCATACATTGGCTCGATTAGGTTATCCACTATGTCCCGGCAACGTCATGGTGAGTAATAGTCAGTGGGTCAAATCTGTTTCTGAATGGCACCGTCACGTCCGGCAATTAATTACTAAAGCGACACCCGATAACGTGATGGCGTTGGCGATTCTTGCCGACGCCCGGGCTATCGCAGGAAACCTCGCACTTCTTGCCCCTATAAGCACGTCCTTACGAGAACAAATGGAAGGGCAAGAGCTGATTCTGGCTGACTTTACCCGCCCCGCTCTGACTTTTGCTGTACCGCTCACCTTATTTGGTAATGTCAAAGCATCTAAGGACGGCTTGGATATCAAGCAAGGCGGCATTTTCCCTATTGTTCACGGTATTCGAGCACTCAGCCTAGAGTATGGGCTAGAAGCAACCAACACTTTCGAGCGAATTGACCAATTGGTTGAGAAACGCGTTTTAGAGACCTCGACTGCCGATAATCTGTCAGAAGCACTCAAACAATTTTTCAAACTCAGGTTGCAACAACAGCTCACTCATCATCACACCCAAAATTCGATTCAGTTAGCGAACTTAGAGCGCCCAGAGCGGGACTTGTTACGTCATGGGCTACATGTGGTGAAAAAATTCAAGCAATGGCTTGGCTATCATTACCAAATTCGCATATAGCGACGCACAGGTAAGAAGCAACCTGCGTTCAAGGAGCAGTATGAACCCAATTCGACGATATTGGTGGCACTATAAACTTAAAGGCACAACTTATGCGCCACTGTTTGCCCGTGCCCGCTGCAATGAGTTTGTGTCACTCGATTGTGAGACAACCAGTCTCGATCCTAACGTGGCTGAAATAGTGACGATTGCCGCGACCAAAATCATTGGTAACCGGATTATTACTAGCGCCCCATTTGAAGTACAT
Source organism: Vibrio sp. GJ43-1 (assembly GCF_055808835.1). Lineage (NCBI taxonomy): Bacteria > Pseudomonadati > Pseudomonadota > Gammaproteobacteria > Vibrionales > Vibrionaceae > Vibrio > Vibrio sp. GJ43-1. The sequence continues at coordinate 3,534,487 of NZ_CM147884.1, forward strand.
CTTCGTGCCCCACAGTCACTCGACGAAAACTCGGTTAAAATTCATCACATTACTCATCACGATTTGAAACATGGCATCAGCGAACAGCAAGCGATTACGTCCCTCATTAACTTTATTGGTAATCGCCCTTTGGTCGGTTATCACATTCGCTACGACAAAAAAATCCTCGATCGTGTCACGAAAAAGCACTTTGGCTTCCCCCTTCCCAACGCGCTCATTGAAGTCAGCCAGCTCTACAATGACAAGCTGTTGCGAATGTTGCCGAACGGCTATTTCGATCTAAGCTTAGAGGCTATTTGTCGGCACTTAGAAATACCCGCCTACAATAAGCACGATGCCCTCAACGACGCCAAAGCCGCCGCCCTGGTCTATTTGAAGCTGACAAAAGGCACAATGCCACCCTTTATTCCCCAAAACTAATTTTGCGACTGGGATCTCATTTCAGCATGAACGCAAGTGACTGATTTAAATGCATTTAAAACAAGTACGCCTAAAGTCTAATTGCCGTTTATGCCAATCTAGCCGAGAGTTAGTAGCAGATGTAACTCAGCCCAAGTTGGAAGTGCTCAATTCACAAGGAGAGAAGCAATGAGTGAAGTTCATGTTTATCCGGTAAAAGAAAATATTAAAACGCATACGCACGCGGATAACGACACTTACCTATCCATGTACCAGCAGTCCGTTAGCAACCCTGAGGCATTTTGGGGCGAGCACGGCAAGATTGTAGATTGGATCAAACCCTTCACACAGGTGAAAAACACCTCTTTCGATACTCGGTCATGTCGATATTCGCTGGTTTGAAGATGGCACACTCAATGTGTCTGCGAACTGTATTGACCGCCACCTCGCCGATAAAGGGGATGACGTAGCGATCATTTGGGAAGGCGATGACCCTGCCGACGATAAAACGCTCACTTTCAATGAATTGCATAAAGAAGTTTGTCAATTTTCAAACGCGCTAAAAGCACAGGGCGTTAAAAAAGGCGACGTAGTATGCCTTTATATGCCAATGGTGCCTGAAGCGGCGGTTGCCATGCTAGCCTGTACCCGAATCGGTGCCGTTCACACCGTGGTATTTGGCGGTTTTTCTCCAGAAGCCTTGTCGGGCCGCATTATCGATTCAGATGCGAAAGTCGTAATCACCGCTGATGAAGGCGTTCGTGGCGGTCGCGCAGTACCACTCAAGAAAAACGTTGATGAAGCGTTAACGAACCCAGACGTGAAAAACATTTCTACTGTCATGGTTCTTAAACGTACTGGTGGTGATGTGGCTTGGCACAGTCATCGTGACGTTTGGTGGCATGAAGCCACAGCAACGGTGTCTGATATTTGTCCTCCTGAAGAGATGCAAGCGGAAGATCCACTATTTATCCTCTATACCTCAGGGTCAACGGGTAAACCTAAAGGTGTATTGCACACCACTGGCGGTTACTTAGTCTATGCCGCAATGACGTTCAAGTACGTCTTTGACTATCAACCGGGTGAAACCTTCTGGTGTACTGCAGATGTGGGATGGATTATCAGTCACACCTACCTCATCTATGGTCCGCTTGCTAATGGCGCAAAAACGATTTTATTTGAAGGCGTGCCAAACTACCCAGATACAAGCCGCATGAGCGAAGTGGTCGACAAGCACCAAGTTAATATTCTCTATACCGCTCCAACGGCCATTCGTGCACTGATGGCAAAAGGGGACGAAGCAGTAAAAGGGACCAAACGAGACAGTTTAAGAATCATGGGGTCGGTCGGTGAACCAATTAACCCAGAAGCATGGGAGTGGTACTACAAGACGATTGGTAACGAGCAATCACCGATCGTTGATACGTGGTGGCAAACCGAGACTGGTGGGATTTTAATTACCCCGCTACCGGGTGCAACAGATTTAAAACCGGGCTCAGCCAGCAAACCATTCTTTGGTGTTCAACCAGCGCTTGTCGATAACATGGGTAACATCATAGAAGGCGCGACAGATGGTAATCTCGTGATTCTAGATTCTTGGCCTGGACAAATGCGTACCGTCTATGGCGATCACGACCGTTTCGAGCAAACCTACTTCTCGACGTTTAAAGGGATGTACTTTACCAGTGATGGTGCGCGTCGCGATGAAGATGGTTACTACTGGATCACGGGTCGTGTCGATGATGTACTCAACGTTTCTGGCCACCGTATGGGCACCGCAGAAATTGAGTCGGCATTAGTCGCTTTCGATAAAATTGCTGAAGCCGCAATTGTTGGCATCCCGCATGACATCAAAGGTCAGGCCATCTATGCCTATATCACGCTCAATGATGGTGAATACCCATCAGCAGAGCTTCATAAGCAGGTAAAAGACTGGGTAAGAAAAGAAATCGGTCCAATCGCCACCCCTGATGTGTTGCACTGGACTGATTCGTTACCGAAAACACGTTCCGGTAAAATTATGCGCCGTATCCTACGTAAAATTGCAAACTCGACGATACCAGTAACCTAGGTGACACCTCAACCTTAGCGGATCCAAGCGTGGTTGATAAACTGATCGCAGAAAAAGCTGAACTCGCGTAAGACCGCAACATGTCCACAACAAACCGCCTTGTTCTAGGGCGGTTTTTTTGTATCAAGGTTTTTCAGAATTGAGTAAAAACGTGCACTGTGTTGCAAGTTTTCTGACAAAGATAGGGTGATTAGACCAGTAAATTGCTGCTAAATGCTGTGAATTAGCTATAATCTTGGTCAACTTTTAAAAAACAGCCAAAATTTGGTGTCAAATCAGGCTGATTTTTATATAAACTTGAGATAAATCACGTTCATTTCACGTTAACAGAAGATGGCAGCATTATGGCAGCAAAGTCACGAATTCTAGTTTTAAATGGCCCAAACCTTAATCTATTAGGACTAAGAGAGCCTGGACACTATGGTTCGGAAACACTATCACAAATTATTGATAACCTAACTGACTTAGCGCAAATACAGGGCGTCACCCTGACACACCTGCAATCTAATCGTGAATACGAGCTCATTGAAGCGATACACGCCGCCCATGGTGATATTGATTTTATCATTATCAACCCAGCAGCCTTTACCCACACCAGCGTCGCGTTAAGAGATGCGCTGCTTGGCGTTTCAATACCATTTATCGAAGTGCACTTATCAAACGTTCATGCTAGAGAACCATTTCGTCATCATTCTTATTTGTCCGACGTGGCACAAGGCGTGATATGCGGACTAGGATCGCAAGGCTATGAATTTGCCCTTTCCGCTGCCATTAAGGCACTGAAAGTAAAATAGATACTCTATGGCTGCGCAGCAGATCATCTGACTCACATTAGAGAAGAGATAGAAACATGGATATTCGTAAAATCAAAAAACTTATCGAACTAGTAGAAGAATCAGGCATTTCTGAGCTAGAAATCTCTGAAGGTGAAGAATCGGTACGAATCAGCCGTAATGGCACAGCACCCGTTGCACCGATTCAATACGCCGCAGCGCCAGCTCCAGTTGCCGCACTTAGGCACCAGCTGTTGCTTCAGCTGCACCTGCTGCTCAAGAAGCCCCTGCTGCGCCTGCTGGACATCAAGTTCTTTCGCCAATGGTAGGTACGTTCTACGGCGCGCCAAGCCCTGATGCAAAACCGTTCGTGAAAGTGGGTCAGCAAGTAAATGCTGGCGATACGCTATGTATCGTTGAAGCGATGAAAATGATGAACCAAATTGAATCTGATAAGTCTGGTGTTGTTACCGCTATCCTTGTTGAAGACGGCCAACCAGTTGAGTTCGACCAAGCTCTAGTCATTATCGAATAATAGAGAGCGCTCATTATGTTAGATAAATTAGTAATCGCGAATCGTGGTGAAATTGCACTACGTATTCTGCGCGCTTGTAAAGAGCTCGGCATTAAGACCGTAGCGGTTCACTCAACCGCTGACCGCGATCTTAAGCACGTGCTACTTGCAGACGAAACCATTTGTATCGGTCCAGCTCGTGGCATCGACAGCTACCTTAACATCCCTCGCATTATTAGCGCGGCGGAAGTCACTGGAGCTGTTGCCGTTCACCCAGGTTATGGCTTCCTTTCAGAAAACGCTGACTTTGCTGAACAAGTCGAGCGTAGTGGCTTCATTTTTGTAGGCCCTAAAGCTGAAACCATCCGCATGATGGGTGATAAAGTCTCCGCTATCACTTCAATGAAAAAAGCGGGCGTGCCTTGTGTTCCAGGTTCTGATGGCCCTCTTGATGATGATGACGCGAAGAACAAAGCACACGCAAAACGTATTGGCTTCCCTGTTATCATTAAAGCCTCTGGCGGCGGCGGTGGTCGTGGTATGCGCGTGGTTCGCTCTGAAGCAGAACTGACTGAAGCGATAGCCATGACGCGCGCTGAAGCAAAAGCGTGTTTCAACAATGACATGGTTTACATGGAAAAATTCCTAGAAAACCCTCGTCACATTGAAGTTCAAGTACTGGCTGACGGCCAAGGCAACGCGATTCACCTTGGTGAGCGTGATTGTTCAATGCAACGTCGTCACCAGAAAGTTGTGGAAGAAGCACCAGCACCAGGTATTACCGAAGAGATGCGTAAGTACATCGGTGAGCGCTGTACTCGCGCGTGTATCGAAATCGGCTACCGTGGCGCTGGTACGTTTGAATTCTTGTATGAGAATGGCGAATTCTACTTTATCGAAATGAATACGCGTATTCAGGTAGAGCACACCATTACTGAGATGGTAACGGGTATCGACCTTGTTAAAGAGCAGCTACGTATCGCAGCTGGCCAACCGCTTTCATTTACTCAAGATGAAATCAAACTGCGTGGTCATTCAATCGAGTGCCGAATCAACGCCGAAGACCCAGTTCGCTTCTTACCTTCACCAGGTAAGATCACACGCTTCCATGCTCCTGGTGGCATGGGTGTACGTTGGGAATCTCACATCTATCACAGGTTATACTGTACCGCCGCATTATGATTCAATGATCGGTAAGCTCATCACTTACGGTGAAAACCGTGACGTGGCGATCGCTCGTATGAAAAATGCGTTAGGTGAAATGATTGTCGAAGGTATTAACGTGAATACCGAGCTACAACTGGCTATCATGAACGACGAGAACTTCCAACACGGTGGCGCGAACATCCACTATCTAGAGAAGAAGCTCGGTTTACAGTAAGCCTGTTGCCCGATGATACTAAGCCCACTGATGTGGGCTTTTTTTGTACGCTCTTTTCGCGAATCTGCTACACTCTGCGCAAAATTACTCACCACGGACCAGACTCATGCCTTGGATTCAAATCAAACTTAACGCCACAAATGACAACGCTGAACTTATCGGCGATATGTTAATGGAAGAAACAGGCGCGCTGTCTGTTACTTTCCTCGATGCACAAGACACGCCTGTCTTTGAGCCCCTACCGGGTGAGACTCGACTTTGGGGTGATACCGACATTGTTGCCCTTTATGATGCCGAAACTGACACTAAGCTCGTCCTAGAACAAATCAAAGCCAGCAACATGTTAGTCGCAGGCTTCGCACATAAAGTTGAGCAGCTCGAAGACAAAGACTGGGAGCGCGAATGGATGGATAACTTCCACCCAATGCAATTTGGCCAACGCCTATGGATCTGCCCAAGCTGGCGTGATGTTCCAGAACCAGATGCGATCAACGTGATGTTAGATCCTGGTCTAGCATTTGGTACCGGTACTCACCCTACAACTGCATTATGTTTAGAATGGCTAGAGTCGCTAGACCTTGCTGGTAAAACGGTCATCGATTTTGGTTGTGGTTCCGGTATTCTTGCCATTGCGGCGATCAAACTTGGCGCAGCTAAAGTCATTGGTATCGATATCGATCCTCAAGCTTTAGTCGCCTCGAAAGATAACGCCCAGCGCAACGGTGTTGCTGACCAACTTGAACTTTACTTGCCACAAGATCAACCTGAAAACCTACTCGCCGATGTTGTGGTAGCGAACATTCTTGCAGGTCCACTACGTGATTTATCAGCTGTGATCAAATCGCTGGTCAAAGACCAAGGTAAGTTAGCAATGTCAGGCGTACTTGATACCCAAGCAGAAGACGTCGCCAACTACTATCGTGATGAAATGACGGTTGACCCTATCGTCGAACTCAAAGAATGGTGTCGTATCTCCGCCACTAAATAACCCTTTTTCGCGATGAGAAGTCGTTTAACCCGTTAACAGGGGCGACTTCTCATGTTGAATACCGAATACTTTCACCACTAAAAGGCTGAAAATCAGGCATTTTGCAGAAACAAATTGTAAATGCTCAAATATTAGTCTTTTCACGCATCGAAAAAATGCGTAAAATGCGCGCCCTTGCTTGTGTAAACCTGTGGCGATGTTTTGAAAATCGGAAAATACCAACTTAAGAACAATCTTATCGTCGCTCCTATGGCCGGAGTAACCGATAGACCATTTCGCGAGTTGTGTCTTCGTTACGGTGCTGGAATGGCGGTCAGTGAAATGATGTCCTCTAATCCAAAACTGTGGAAAACATCTAAGTCGCAGCAGCGCATGGTGCATGAGGGTGAATCGGGTATTCGCTCCGTGCAAATTGCAGGTGCCGACGCGAAGCTTATGGCTGACGCGGCACAATTCAGTGTTGAGAACGGTGCACAGATCATCGATATCAACATGGGGTGTCCTGCAAAGAAAGTAAATAAAAAGCTAGCGGGCTCTGCATTGCTCAAGCACCCAGAGATTATCGAAGATATTCTGCGTGCTGTTGTGGATGCAGTAGATGTTCCAGTAACACTAAAAACCCGTACTGGCTGGGATACAGACAATAAAAACTGTGTCCAAATAGCAAGGCTTGCCGAAGACTGTGGCATACAAGCGCTCGCCCTTCATGGTCGAACTAAAGCTTGTATGTATAAAGGTGAGGCTGAATACGACAGCATCAAAGCGGTTAAAGAAGCAATCTCTATTCCTGTTATCGCTAACGGAGATATAGATAGTCCTGAGAAGGCCAAATTCGTTTTGGACTATACTGGCGCTGACGCTTTGATGATTGGACGTCCGGCCCAAGGACGGCCATGGATTTTCGAGGAAATCCAACACTATTTGGAAAACGGCACACTGATGCCTGAACGTCCAGTTGGAGATGTTGAGGGTATCTTGCTTGGCCATGTTCACGCCCTCCATGAGTTTTATGGAGAGTATTTAGGTCCACGTATCGCGCGCAAGCATGTTGGCTGGTATTTAAAAGAACATGCACAAGCCAGTGAATTTCGTCGTGCCTTTAATGCAATCGAAGTTGCTCACGAGCAGCTAGATTCATTACAAGGCTATTTTAAAACGTTGCATCATAATTACGAGAAGAGCTAAACCGATTATGTTCGAACAGAATTTGACTTCAGAACCATTGACCGTTACTACAGTAACATCTCAAGACCAAATCACTCAGAAGCCACTACGTGACTCTGTCAAAGCGTCTCTAAAGAACTACCTTGCTCAATTGAATGGTCAAGATGTCACTGAGTTGTATGAACTAGTGTTGGCAGAAGTTGAACAACCACTACTAGACACCATCATGCAGTACACTCGCGGTAACCAAACTCGCGCAGCAACCATGATGGGTATCAACCGCGGTACTCTTCGCAAGAAACTAAAAAAATACGGCATGAACTAATAGGTTCTCGTAACTAGCAGAATACCAAGCCACCTTCGCTCAGAAGGTGGCTTTTTTTTGCTTGTAACAGCAACGCCCCAGACAACTCTTCCTTATATTTCCTCTTTCCAAACGAAAGTTGAAGCTAGCTCAAGTCTTAGACTATTGGGGGATAGTATCAACACTACGAATGCCGTAAGGTAAATGCATAACAATTATAAATTCAAGTCAGACTGCCTAGTTCATAATTATTCATAAAATTAACTTAAAAGTCAGCATGCCAATATTACCCATTGGTGATGTGTTCACTTTAAGAAAAAGGAGTTCTTAAGATGAATACCCAATTCTTGCGCCGCATTTCTATTCAGAACCGTTTGTATCTATTGATCCTAGTTGTTTCTGTTGCCCTGCTTGTTCCACTTGCTCTGTCACTTGTCGACTACGACAAATCTCTGACAGAGGCAAAACAAACCAAAACCCGCCACCTTGTTGAGAGCGCCTATACGCTCGTCAATCATTACTACCAAAAACAGCAAGCAGGCGCCATGACACAAAGCGAAGCTCAATCCGCAGCTAGCCAAGCGATTCAGGCTCTTCGTTACGAAACTAACGACTACTTTTGGATTAATGACATGACACCCAACATGATCATGCACCCTCTTAAACCCAAACTCGTTGGACAGAACTTAAGCCAAATATCGGATCCTAATGGCAAACGCTTATTTGTCGATATGGTTAACGTTGCTAAAAGCAAACAAGCTGGATTCGTCAATTATATGTGGCCAAAGCCGGGTGCCGACGCTCCCGTGGAAAAAATATCCTATATTAAAGCCTTTACCCCTTGGGGCTGGATCATTGGTACTGGCGTTTATGTCGATGATATTCAAGCCTTGGTCTGGAACGAAATCAAAAAGGTAATGACATCCGTCTTAGTGGCTCTAGTCTTTATGTTAGCCCTTGCTACTTGGCTCAGCCGCAGCATTGTCACGCCGTGCAAAGAAACACTAGATGCACTTAATGATATCGCCAGCGGGGATGGCGACCTATCACGCCAGTTACCTGAAAAGGGCGCCGATGAACTTAGCCAGATTGCCGCGGCATTCAACCGTTTTACCACCAAGCTTGGTGTCATTATTAATGATATTAAACCCGTCACCGAAAACATCACTGAAGCCGCTGTATCACTAAACAAAGTCGCGCAAGGCAGCGCAAGCAAATCTCAGCAACAACAACAGGCTGTCGACACCGTTGCGTCAGCAATGAATGAGCTTCACGCCAGTAACCAAGAAGTCGCCAACTCAGCTCAACATGCTGCAAGCGCCGCTAAGCAAGCCAGTGAACAGGGTAAACACGGCACACAAGTTATTGAGTTAGCATCAAGCTACATGCAGTCTTTATCGGTTCGCCTAACGGAGACTGACGCTAACATTCAGATGCTAGCCAATGACACTCAAGAGGTGGGGTCTGTTCTGGAAGTCATTCGGGGCGTCGCAGAACAAACTAACTTGTTAGCACTCAACGCAGCTATTGAGGCGGCAAGAGCAGGAGAGCAAGGACGAGGATTTGCTGTCGTGGCCGATGAAGTCAGAACACTGGCGACTCGAACCCAAACCAGCACCGATGAGATAGAGCAAATCATTCAAAAACTGCAATCTCAAGCGTCAGAAGTCAGCCAATCCATGACTCAAACACAGCAACAATCAAAGGCGACGCTCGAACAAGCAGCGAATGCGAAGCAAGCACTCACGGAAATCGATGATCAAGTGAATGCCATTCTCTCGCTCAATCAACAAATTGCCGAAGCCAGCTCACAGCAAACACTGGCAACCGATGAAATTAGTCAGAACCTAACACAAATTGCCGACCACGGTAGCCAGTCTGCGATTGAAGCCAAGTCACTTGCCGATGCAAGCGAGCGCCTGCTAGAGGATGGACAGACGCTAGCCAATGGCGTTGGGGCATTTAAAGTCTCCTGATTTCCGTTTGTCGCAATAAGAAAAGGCGAACGGTAAACCGTTCGCCTTGATTTAAGCAGTCGTCAATTGGGGTAGCGGCCACTGTATTTTGATGAGAGCGTGATGGGGGAGCATGCCTGCCGACATCACAATGTCATCATTATTCGCCCTTGAGTACCTTAACGGTATAGCTGCCATCCTTCTGGCGATACAAGCCATGAATATCCGTTTCAAAACCTGGATAATGGGCACCAATCTCACAAAGCATTTCTAAGAAATCTAATACTGGACGCGAACGGTCTGTCACCATTTCGCCTGGCAACACCAATGGAACACCAGGAGGGTATGGCAAAATCATATTGGCACTGACACGTCCTACCATTTCTTGCAGATTAATCTCTTCAATTTGACCACGTAACTCTTGTTGCCATGCAGCATGAGGGGTCACTTTCATTTCTGGTAAGACATCAAAGGCTTTATACATGAGCTCTGGAAGCTGATACTTCATGGTCAAATCATGTATGCCCTGCGCGACTTCTTGAATTCGCTTGCCTTCATAAAAGCTGGGATCTTCTCGATACAATGATGGCAACATATTACGTACCGTTAGATTTAGGTCGTAACCACGTTTAAACTCGGTTAAGCCACGTAGTAGCTGCATCGCTTTGGACTTATCAATACCAATAGAGAACAAGAACAATAGATTATAAGGACCCGTCTTCTCAACCACGATACCACGCTCGTCAAGGTACTTAGCCACTAATGATGCAGGAATACCAGAAGACTCCAGTTCACCAGATTTATTCATTCCCGGAGTCAGCAGTGTGATCTTAATCGGATCCAAATACATATGGTCATCATCAAGATCTTTGAATCCATGCCATGTCTCTTTTGGATCCAGTTTCCAGCACTCTGTCGTATCAATATTGTCTGGTTGCCACACATCAAAGAACCAGCCTTCACTCTCACCTTTTAGTCGCTTAATCTCTTTACGGAAACGAACAGCACGGTCGATGGAATCTTGCATCAACTTACGTCCCGTATTACCACGCATCATCGCGGCAGCCGTTTCCGTAGAAGCGACAATGCCATATTGAGGAGACGTTGAGGTGTGCATCATAAAGGCTTCATTAAATGATGCCTGATCAAACTCACCTTTTATATGAATCATAGAAGCCTGTGAGAACGCTGCGAGCAATTTATGCGTGGATTGTGTTTCATAGAACACTTTACCTGGCATCGCCTCACCGCTCATGCCAGATTTACCATCGTAGATAGCGTTGAAATTAGTGTATGGCACCCAAGCACTATCGAAGTGGATGTGTTTGCAATCTAAAGACTCTTTGATGAATTGAGTATTGTAAAGCAGCCCATCGTAAGTGGAGTTAGTAATAACCGCGTAGCTCGGCGCTGTCGCACCTTCTGTCATAGCGACTTTGTCTGCTATCACGTCACGGCTAAATTCTCGCTGTGGAATGCCACCCAGAATCCCATACGCATTGCGTGTTGGTCGGAAGTAAATCGGCGTAACGTCCGTCATCATCATTAAGTGTGTCAGCGATTTATGGCAATTGCGATCCACCAGCACAGTACTGCCTGCTGGCGCTGAATACATGCCGACGATTTTGTTGGACGTGGATGTACCATTAGTCACAATATAAGAACTATCGGCATTAAACGTACGGGCAATATACTCTTCCGCTTCTTTGTGAGGTCCTGAGTGATCAAGTAAAGAGCCTAACTCAGGCATCGAGATAGAAACATCTGCCTTAAAAGTATTTGGACCGTAGAAATCATAGAAAATACTGCCCGCCGGGCTTTTCTGGAACGCGGTTCCACCCATGTGCCCTGGTGTACAGAAGGTATATTTCCCCTCTTCTACATACTTAAATAGCGCTTTAGTGAATGGAGGCATGATGGCACTTTTGTAGGCCTCCGTCGCTTGCTTCACTTTCACGACAATATCGTCTGCCATACCTAAAGCATACTCAAAGAAACTCACATTCAAACGCAGATCTGTCAGCGAAATATCCAAGGTTGACTGATCATTGGCAAAGGCATGGACTGGCAGCTTGTCGTTTACAGCACTGATACGTTCACATAAATTCAGTGAGTACTTATCCCAGTCAAATAACACGCCGCATACCCGCGGGTTCATCTCGATAAGTTTCATTAAGTCTTTGTCGTCAACAGGATAGACCACGTCATAGCCAGCTTTTTCTAATGCAGCATGCAACTGACGAACGGGCTCTTCTTTAAAGAACACACCCATGTGATTAAGGATTGCAAAAATATTCATTTGGAGATCTCCAAGGTGAATGAGGGCGCTCCCTGCCAATGACAGTGAGTAACTAGAGCGCCTAAGGAATAAGTTGTTGGTGTGGTCGTCACACCAACAGAGAATTAGTGACTGGTTTGCTGTGACGTTCTTTCGTTCGGGTGTTGCTCCATATATTGAGCCAGCCCCGCTTTCTTGCTATAGAACATCAGAATAATCAGCGACATAATGAAGGTCGCGGTGAGTGTTGTCCCTTCCGCCCCAGCCAATGCCACCATGCAAAATAAGCAAGCAACACCAGAGAAGAACATGACAAAGCCATTACGAGTGGTCATGCCCTCGAAACGAATCAAATTAATACTTGAATAGAAATAAGGCAGCATGGTGAGTAGAACCGCATCGGTGGTGAGCTGGTTAAAGAGATCGGCAGCGTGAGCAGTTTTAGAGCTAAAGACCATCAATACACACATTAATGCCGTCATCTTAATCGACGCCAAAATCAGGCCCTTTCTAGGCACACCATTTTTGTCTACTTCACCGTACACTTTAGGGAAGTTACCATCAGTGGCGGCACGTTTGCTGGCTTCGCCAACCAGCATCATCCAAGAGCCCAGAGAAGTGAAACACGCTAATGCAGTGAAAGCCGCTACAAATGGGGCCGTCCAGTGACCAAAAATTTCTGTCGTTGCTAGCGCAAAAGGGGCACCTGAAGCCGCGACTTCCGCAGCAGGGAACATGCCACTAATCATTTGGGTAGAGACAATATAAATAACCCCCGCAATCGCAGTTCCTAACATCGTTGCCATCGGTACCGTGCGTTTCGGGTTCTCAACCATACCTGACGATACTGCTGCAGATTCAACCCCGACAAACGACCAAAGACAAATCAGCACAGCGGCGATGACAGCATGACTGTCGCTGCCTGCAGAGACATTCCAGTTTTGGCTATAGAGTGCAGGTTCAAAGTGCGTCCAACCAAAGAATGCCGTACCTAAGACGGGAACAAGAATAAGCACAAGTCCTAATGTACATAGACGACTCACCCAGCTGCCACCTAACAAGTTGACCATGGTAAAAACCCAAACAGACGCGATGGTCGCAAGGCCTGCTGGCACAGGGTTATTCAGCACTGGAAAAAAGACCGAGAGGTAAGACACGCCTGTAATTGCGATCGCCAAATTACCAATCCAGTTAGCATGGTAATAAAGCACACCCGTTTGGAAGCCGAAAACAGGAGAGATTTCACCCGCGTAAGCAATAGGCCCACCCTCTTGTGGGTTTTTCGTTGCTAAGCGTGCAAAAACAAAGGCAAGACTCAACGCCCCGACGATACATATTATCCAGCTATATAGTGAAATAGAGCCGACCGCCGCTAAACTTGATGGCAACAAAGCAATACCACTGCCCATCATGTTTCCGGCAACAACCCCCGTACAGGCAACAAGACCGATTTTCTTAGTATTCGATGACATAACATCTCCACATGTTTTCTACTTAAGCGCGTTGCGCCCAAACTGAATCCGATTCGAGATGCCACCAGAAAGTGATGTTGCACCTCATTAAATTTCGAAGTGCAGGTTACGCCCAATCATCGCTAAAAAAATCAATCTAAAGTTATCAATAAAAACATTAGCGACAAACAGTTAATCTTGATATAAACCTTATCATCCACAAGAAATAAAAACCTAAAAAAACAAAGAGTTACCAACAAAATCACGTTGACTATAAATCATTATAAAAATATCAAGACGTCAATGTTATCTATGTCTTAGCACAGTCCTGATATCAAGGTTATGGTGACGCCAATAAAAACGCCCTCCACATAGGGAGGGCGTTGAATCATTCTTAGCACGGCACCGCACTTCAAGGTAAATACTTCACCTTATCCGCATTATTACAGGAGACGAACCACAGAAGGGTGAACAGCCCGATACATCGCGTGGTCAATCTGTTTGAGGTTACTCGAAAATACTAAGTTTTCGCACAACAGATACGTTTCTACTGAGGTATCAATATAAAATGCCTCACTGTACGCTTCACTGGCATTATCCAGATCACCCGCAAGCTCGGCATGCTTGCCTTTGATCACATAAGCCAGCACTGAGTCGCGTATCTTTAACGCTTGTTTAAGGTGAGCTTGAGCCTTAGCTTGCTCCCCTAACATGGTTTCGTGTAATGACAATGCCTCATAAATTCGAGGTTGGATCGGACCACTTTCACTAGAGACAAAATGATTAAGCGCCAAACTGAGTTGCGTTAATCTCTCTCCTTTTAACACCTTACTTTCATCAAGAGCTTGCTGGACGTAATAAGCGACTAATAACTCAGACTGAACATAAGCATTATCAGGCTCCGAGGTTAGGATCTGCTCTAACAAGTCAATCGCATACTGAAATTGCTGGTTATCAGACACATTGAGGTAATGATTGGCGCGAATAAACAACGCTAACGCTTCAGGATCATTAGGCACCCCTGACACAGTATTGATCGCTCGCTGCTCTGCATCTTCAATCTTTAAGATTCGCATAAGATCTAACGAACTCTGCTTCAGCACTGACTTAAGATGCTTATTCGCCAACGCGTACTGCCGACTAAACAACACTTTCTCTGAAGAGTTATCCCTATATTCCAATTCAAGAAAGTCTCCGCCATCGTTTTCATCCACTCTAACTAAAACGGTTTTCCCTGGAACAATGCCTGTTTTGAACGCCGTCTTATGTAGCATCACTCGATAGTCGGTGACTCGGGTAATATCTAGCATCAACTTCTGAGCAAACCCATCCGCCAATTCGTAACTACGCCCAAAGCTACGAATCCCATCTTGGTATTCAAACGCGATCAAATGCGTATCAATTACCTGGGTAATACTCACTTCCGACTGCTTATAGGTAAACACCCCTACCGCCGCCACTAATATACCAATCCAAATTGCATTAATAATGCCTAAGCGCCAAGGGCTAAGAAGCGATTTTACTTTAGGTTGTTTAGGGATTTTTTCTTTTGATATAACGCGCGGGTGAGCGGAGCGGCCGGAAAAGCCATCGGCTCTTGTAGTGCTTTTGATTGAGTCTCAACTGGCGGAGAAGTTGGTGTAGTCACAGAGGTGACGTGAGCCACATCCGTTACATTAGCGGCAGATAACGTCCGATATTGATGAAACTGTTCAGGGGTCATAGGGGTGACGGCCGCGACCAGTTTATAACCGCGTTTAGGCACCGTGCCGACATAGTGTAAATTTTCTTCGCGTCCATCGCGCAGAATTTTACGCAACTCAAACACTGATTGAGTCACCACTTGGTCTGTGACAATGGCGCCATCCCAAACATAGCGAATCAGCTCATCGCGACAGTAAACTTGCCCCGAATGTTCAGCTAAAAAAAGTAATAAATTGACTAAGCGTGGTTCAACGGAGACTTCCCTATCTTGTCGATACAGCTTATTTTCATCAACGCTGAGTACCCAGTCATTGATTTGAAAATAGACCTCTACCATATAAATTGTCGTCTCTCACATACCGCATCGCACCCGCCAAATAGCACCACGCTACCAGTAGGAACACGAAGAAAGGCGGGATTATAGTAGCCCTATAGGCATTCACCTACCAAATGCGAATGATCAAACATGCAAACTTAGGTTATTTACCTCCTAACCCGTTTTACCACCGTTATTCCAAAGCCGCCAAGATAGAGCAGTGACTGGCATCATGCTGATGCCCACAACAAGCATCATTGATTTTCTTTAACGCTGAACGGATACGCGTGAGTTCGGCAATTTTCTGGTCGATCACCGCTAATTTAGCAGACGTAATGGCTTTCACTTCTGCACAACTATGTTCTGTCGCTTCCAGCTTTATGCCCAGCAACTCTTTAATTTCATCCAGACTGAGCCCCAACTCTTTGGCTTTCAGTATAAAGTTGACCTGTCTTTGGCTTTCTTCATTGTAAAGCCGATAGCCCGACTCACTGCGCCCCGCAGGAATAATTAGTTGGTTTTTCTCATAAAACCGCAACGTATCCGCCGTCACCTTGCAGCGTTTTGCTAACTCACCTATCTGAAACATAACCTTTTAATTTAACCTCTTCGTTACAATGTCGACCTAAAATCTATTTTTCTACACTTTTTTTTGCGATGCCAAACGATTGCGCGAGCTTTTTTGTAATAGATTGGTTAGAATACGCGCCAACAGCATCAACGATGCTTTTTTGTGCAAGGGTCATTGCCCAAATGGATAATAAGCGCTCTAAACGGCGCTGCAAAGCAATCTGTTTTGGCAACAATCTTTTAGCCGTGAGTAAGCATAATCACAACGCCTACCCACAGCAACGTTAACTCTGTGACTTTGAGGAAGACAGAAGCATGAATAACGCTCGTCCAATTCGCCGCGCTCTTATCAGCGTATCTGACAAAACTGGTATTGTTGAGTTTGCTCAAGCACTCTCGCAACGTGGTGTTGATATCCTTTCTACTGGTGGCACTGCTCGCCTACTTGCTGAGCAAGGCATTGCGGTGACAGAAGTATCCGATTACACAGGATTTCCTGAAATGATGGATGGCCGTGTAAAAACACTGCATCCAAAAGTTCACGGTGGCGTTTTAGGCCGTCGCGGCCAAGATGATGACGTGATGGAAACTCACGGTATTAACCCTATCGATATGGTTGTTGTAAACCTATACCCATTCGCAGAAACCGTTGCTAAAGAAGGTTGTACTCTTGCTGACGCTGTTGAGAACATCGACATCGGTGGACCAACCATGGTTCGCTCTGCAGCTAAAAACCACAAAGACGTAACGATCGTGGTTAACGCACACGACTACGAGCGCGTTGTGGCTGAAATGGACGCGAACGAGAAATCTCTAACGCTAGAGACTCGCTTCGACCTCGCTATCGCAGCATTCGAACACACCGCGTCTTACGACGGCATGATCGCAAACTACTTCGGCACTATGGTTCCATCTTACGGTGCCTCTTTACTTGATGAAGAAGGTAAGAAGGCTGACGAAGCGTCTAAATTCCCTCGTACATTCAACCAACAGTTCGAGAAAAAACAAGACATGCGCTACGGTGAGAACAGCCACCAAGCAGCGGCATTCTACGTTGAAGCAAACCCTGAAGAAGCGTCAGTGTCTACTGCTCGCCAGATTCAAGGTAAAGCACTGTCTTACAACAACATCGCTGACACTGACGCAGCACTTGAGTGTGTGAAAGAATTCGACCAGCCAGCATGTGTGATCGTTAAGCACGCTAACCCATGTGGTGTAGCACTAGGTGAAGACATCCTAGAGGCTTACGACCGTGCATTCAAAACAGACCCAACGTCTGCATTTGGCGGCATCATCGCATTCAACCGTGAACTAGACGCTGCAACAGCAACGGCTATCACAGAGCGTCAATTCGTTGAAGTTATCATTGCACCTTCTGTTTCTGCTGAGGCAGTAGAAATCGTAGCGGCTAAGAAAAACCTTCGCCTACTTGAGTGTGGCGAGTGGACAACTAAGACTACTGGCTTTGACGTGAAACGCGTTAACGGCGGCCTGCTCGTTCAAGACCGCGACCAAGGCATGGTGTCTGAAGATGACCTTAAAGTGGTTTCTAAGCGTCAACCTACAGCAGAAGAGCTAAAAGATGCACTGTTCTGCTGGAAAGTAGCGAAGTACGTGAAATCTAACGCTATCGTTTACTCGAAAGGCGACATGACTATTGGTGTAGGCGCAGGCCAAATGAGCCGCGTTTACTCTGCGAAGATTGCAGGCATCAAAGCGGCAGACGAAGGTCTACAGGTTGAAGGTTGTGTAATGGCATCGGATGCATTCTTCCCATTCCGTGACGGTATCGATGCGGCAGCAGAAGCGGGCATCAAGTGTGTTATCCAACCGGGCGGCTCTATGCGTGATGACGAAGTTATCGCCGCAGCAGACGAACACGGCATGGCGATGATCTTTACGGGCATGCGTCACTTCCGCCACTAATATTTGGTTTATCTAAACGATTAGTAGCTATCGAGCCTCTCAAATTTGAGGGGCTTTTAAGAATTAAAGACTTAAGGATTAAAACATGAACGTATTGATCATCGGTGCTGGCGGTAGAGAACACGCCTTGGGTTGGAAAGCGGCACAAAACCCAAACGTTGAAACCGTATTCATTGCTCCAGGTAACGCAGGTACTGCACTTGAGCCTAAACTTGAGAACGTAAACATCGGTGTTGAAGACATCGCAGGTTTAGTCGCGTTTGCTCAAGAGAAAAAAATCGAACTGACTATCGTCGGCCCTGAAGCACCATTAGTTATTGGTGTGGTTGACGCCTTCCGCGAGGTGGGCCTACCAATATTTGGTCCAACTCAAGCAGCAGCTCAGCTTGAAGGTTCCAAAGCATTCACCAAAGACTTCCTCGCTCGTCATGATATCCCAACGGGTTACTACGCTAACTTCACTGAGATTGAGCCAGCTATTGCTTACGTTCGCGAGCAAGGCGCTCCAATCGTAGTCAAAGCTGATGGTCTTGCGGCTGGTAAAGGCGTTATCGTTGCGATGACGCTTACCGAAGCAGAAGACGCAATCAAAGACATGCTCGCGGGCAACGCATTTGGCGAAGCTGGCAGCCGAGTGGTTATCGAAGAATTCCTTGAAGGCGAAGAAGCAAGCTTCATCGTTATGGTTGACGGTTCTAGCGTTCTTCCTATGGCAACGAGCCAAGATCACAAACGTGTTGGCGACAAAGATACGGGTCCTAATACGGGCGGCATGGGCGCTTACTCTCCTGCGCCAGTTGTGACTCCTGAAATCCATAATCGTATCCTTGAGGAAGTTATCTACCCAACGGTACGTGGTATGGACGCTGAAGGCGCACCTTACACTGGTTTCCTTTACGCAGGCCTAATGATCGATGCTGACGGCACACCTAAGGTTATCGAATACAACTGCCGTTTCGGCGATCCAGAAACGCAACCAATCATGATGCGTATGGAGTCTGACCTTGTTGATCTTTGCCTAATGGCTATCGACGAGAAACTAGACCAAGCAGAATCGAAGTGGGATCCACGCGCTTCTATCGGTGTTGTGCTTGCGGCTGGCGGTTACCCTGCTGACTACGCAAAAGGTGACGTTATTTCACTACCAACAAATGAAGTTGAAGGCCAAAAGGTTTTCCACGCGGGTACGACAAATAACGAAGCGGGCGATGTTGTGACAAACGGTGGTCGTGTACTTTGTGCTACAGCACTAGGTAACACCGTTTCTGAGGCTCAAGAGCGCGCTTACGCGTTGACTAAGCAAGTGAGTTGGAATGGCATGTTCCACCGCAACGACATTGGCTATCGCGCTATTGCTCGCGAGCTAAAAAAGTAGTCTTTATCTAAATCTACTTAACGCTATACCAAGAAAGGCGCCATAACGGCGCCCTTCTTTTATTGAACCAAAGTAGGCTGCTTGCTACTCATTGGCAATTAGATTCGGTCTTTCAATACAATCGGCATCACCTTCAGATAACATCAGTAACTGTTCTACGCGAGCTCCAGTTAAACGCGTACTCCCCAAGAAGGCCACGTAGCTCTCTACCGCCGCTAATCTTTGCACAACGAAGTCTGGCAGTGTTTGCTCAAACTTAATGTTTTGCAAAGCAATACCATTGCAGGTTTCTAATGTTTTACCATCCCAATGCCCTTGAATGAGCTCCAAGCCATCGCTATCTTGCTCTTTAACTCGCTCGGTGAGTAATGTTGCTTCTCGCTGATAGTTCTCAAGTTGAGCCCGTTTGATTGGCAGCACTTTGCCATTGCGACGATACTGCTGGTAAATCGCCTCACCACCTTTATTAAAACGCACGTGGATTCGGTATTCTACGGGTTGATTTGGTGGATCATTTTGCAACCCTTCACGGACAAACTCACGTAACTCACCGCCACTCCATCGATAATTCGACTTATACCAACCGTAGTCATTCATGTTGACGTATTCCGCCGCACTGTACGGCTGAGTCAAACGTTCCGTGTACCAGTAAAGACTAGTGGCATCACCGAGCGTTTGCCCTCCGGTAAACTGCGAGTACTGATTAATACTAGGGGTCGGTGTTGAAGAGCACCCAATTAAGGCAACCGTGAGTATTGATAGCAGTAGCGTCTTTTTCATTTACGTTCTATGACCTCAAATGATCGATACTATCGAGAGAATAAGCAGCGTTTATCGGCAAGTGTGCTCTAGGATAAGACCATAAAAATGGCAGGACGTTCATATAAATTTAGTATCTGAGAAAAGGAAGCATGGGTAAAACAACGAGAGATAAGGCTAGAGCAGGTTTACCAATAATCCTTTTGGGCAGTAATAACAGCACCGATGATAACAACATCATCGGTGCTGCTTTAATTATTTAACTGCGTCTTTAAGCGCTTTGCCTGAAACGAATGCAGGTACGTTAGCAGCAGCGATTTGGATCTCGTCACCCGTTTTAGGGTTACGACCTGTACGTGCAGCACGGTGATTAACTTTAAACGTACCGAAACCAATTAGTTGAACTTGGTCACCTTCACTTAGTGCTTCAGAAACACCTGAAAGCGTTGCTTCAAGAGCTGCTTTTGCTTGTGCTTTAGATAGATCAGCTTTTTCAGCGATAAAGTCGATTAATTGGGTCTTATTCATTAGGTTTCCCTTCTTTCATGTTATCGAATTAAAGCCCACTCTAAATCATAAAGCCCCCATCTGGCAAAGGTTTGTAGAGCATCTTTATCACTAATGATTGAGATTTCGCCATTTTATGAGCATTAACTCACAATTTATTACTCTTAGATTGAATTTGAAACCTTGTAATTTGTGTCATAAAGTCCCATAAAGGCACTGCTGCACAAGTGATAAGCCTGATGAATCCATTGGAGCAGCCCTATTTTATTAACACTCACCAACAATGCACAGGCTGAAGTTTCAGCAAAGTTAGGTTGATGTGTGTACACACTAGGACATAAATGTTTCTCTTAACGGTATATATTTCGGTTGCGATCGGTGTTTCTTTTATCTGTTCGGTATTGGAAGCGGTGCTACTTAGTATTACACCAAGCTACCTTGCTCAGCTGCGACAAAATGAACACCCCGCAGCGGGAAGACTGGCGAAACTAAAAGCCGATATCGATCGCCCACTGGCCTCTATCCTAACGCTCAATACCATCGCTCACACCATTGGTGCTGCAACGGCAGGCGCGCAAGCGGCTGTGGTATTTGGCAGCGAGTGGTTAGGTGTATTTTCAGCAGTACTCACACTTGGCATCTTGGTACTATCGGAGATTGTTCCGAAAACTATCGGGGCAACCTACTGGCGCCAACTCGCGCCATCAGCGGCTAGCACCCTGCGCTGGATGGTATGGGCATTAACGCCATTTGTTTGGTTCTCTGAACAAATCACTAAGCGTCTCGCTCGTGGCCATGAAGCACCTAAAATGCGTGATGAGCTTTCTGCGATGGCATTGCTCGCAAAAGAAAGCGGAGAGTTTGCTGAAGGCGAATCGAATATATTGACGAACATCCTTAATATACAAGATATCCCCGTCACTCACGTGATGACGCCAAGACCGTGTTGTATTTCGTGTACCCGCGGAAATGACGATCAATGAATTTCTCGACCAACACAAAGATACGCCGTTTTCTCGCCCACTGATTTATCGTGAGCAAAAAGACAATATCTTAGGCTTTGTACACCGTCTTGAGCTATTTAAGCTCCAGCAGCAAGGTGCTGGAGAGCAGCAGTTAGGTGCCGTCATGCGCCCTATTCATGTGCTATTTAACACAATAATGCTGCCTAAAGCCTTTGAAAAGATGATGGCTGAACGATTACACATCGCTATCATTGTTGATGAGTACGGCACGATTCAAGGCATTATTACCCTAGAAGATATCTTCGAGCACTTACTCGGTCAGGAGATTGTCGATGAAGCAGACAAGACCACAGACATGCAAGAACTTGCCTCACAACGCTGGGAGCATTGGAAAGAGAAGCATAGCATGATTGATGGTTCTGATGAGGACGATGAAGAGCTTAAGGACAAACCTTCGGATAAGCCTGCAGAGACCCCTGAAAAGAAAGACTCTGACCAATCTCCGTCATAGCTTCTAGCTTTATAACGATACCAAAAAGCGCCAGTGAGAAGCCTCACTGGCGCTTTTTTATTTTACGGCGATTTCTTATTCTATCGATAACGTAGTTTTAGTGACTACCAATCTCGTTACCAAGTAAAAAGTTTTCATCACTACTCACCACTACCCCATACTTGAGGAAGTTTTTACCCAAAATCATGCTGTAATGAAAGCGAGAACGGTCTTGTAGATTCACTCTTATGGTTTTCTCCACATCCCCTAACTTCACTCTCATGTCAACAACAGGGCGGACATTGGCTTTTTCACCTTGCTTGGCCTTGATACGCATAACGTCGACCACTTCACGAGTAAACGTCTGCTTCATCCCCATGTCATTGGCATAGGTAAATGTCACCATGTTTTTACCATCTTTCTCAAACTGTTTGATATCCAGTGCATTCATCGAACTCACATCAGCACCAGTGTCTAATTTAACTGGAAATTGTAGCCCTTCGACGGTTGCATTCTCAATATGTCCCGCCGTGAATACAGGGTACGCATCAAGCAAATTTTCACTACGTGTATTCACTAATACGCCGGACTTCTTGGCTTTCTTGCCAATGACAAAATACGGCTGGTCGCCTTCGTCACTATCCAGCGCCTCTAAAGCAAATTCAACATTAACGTCTTTGCCTCCCACAATGAACTCACCATCTACAACGGGTCTCACCGTGTCACCCACTTTAATTTTTCGCAAAATGGTTTTACGAATAATCTCATCATTTCCAAGATCATTAGAGAGGTAGTACTCAACTTTATCTCGCCCTTTCGCCTCAATCATTTCAAAGCTGGCGACCTTAAGCAAAGGGGTGCTAACTGTAAAAGAAGGCTCAGCATCCAATTTGTGCCCATCTAAAATCAATGTTTCAACCGGAGAAACAACAAGTGGGCTGTCACTCATTCGCGCTTTAAAGCTTTGCTTTTTCTTTGTCAGTTTATTCTTAGCTTGAGTGTCGATAATGAAATGCTGATTTATCGTATTCAAACCTAGACGCAATTGAGTGCTATTTTTCGAACGGTCTTTTAGATAGACCAAAATTGGCTGCTCAAATTCTTTTTCCCCTTTAAAGGTCACATAAACCATTGGGTACTCATTATCGCCCATCGACAACATCTTCACCAAAGGATACGTCACCGATTTTGATTCCTTATCCTTACCCACTAAATCAAAAGTAACACTGCCGTCTTTTTGGTTCACTTGAATATTCTGTGCGTTCAAGATACTGTAATTATTCTTGAGTGAAAGGCTCACATCGACATTCACGCCGTCTACAGAACCCACTTCGCGACGACCAATCACCTGCGCGTCTTTCTGCGCTTGCAAATAATCATACCCAGCCATCACCCAAGCGTTATTGGCTAAGAAAGTTTTGCCAATTAAAATAGGCGCACTAAATCCACTGCGATCGGTCAGGTTTACTTCTGTTTCAACGGTTTTTCCCGCAATGGTCATTGGAAGGGTCACTACCGGACGATAGATTGGGGTGCTGCTGGTGCGGCTTCGAATCACACTCGTTCTCGTCAACGGACGTTCCAATGTGATTTTTTCACCGGTGTAAGGGTGGCGTACTGAAAAGCGTACAATGCCTTGGAAGTTACGCTGTTCATTGTCAAACTCTTCTAGCCACCAGTCGCTCGCTGAGCCACCATATTCATCGACAATGGTTTGCAGCAGCTTTTCATTGCTGAGCCCTTGATATTTAGGGTTGTTACTGATGACTTCAATATCCTCAGCATGCATCGAAGTCGTGTCAGCACCGGTGTCAATTTTTCCGACAAATGGTACGCCTTCTAATGCTTCAATACCTTGATAATAAACACTTTCAACACGACCTAAGACGATCTTATTCTCGATCGTGAGTAGCGGTGCTTGAGTCGTAGAAAGATCAGGTGCAGCCATTGCCCACCCACTGGTCATAGAGGCAAGAATTAACGCCAATTTAATTGCTGATTTCTTCATTATAATACATCCATTCACTGACCGACCGACTAATGGTATCCAATTCATATAAGACAACGAGCATCCTAATTTCTCCCTGCCTTCTTTTAACTTTACAGAAAACTAACGGAATATCCACGCGCATATCAATAAATTAGCAAATCTACAGCTATTTTCACCTCTGTCATGCAGAGAAAAATGACGGAGCAATTGCAAACTTGCTTTCGAGCCCTTATATCCTAAAGATATCAAGGAAGGGAGCATTCCTTTCTCTCACATAACAAAAAGAGAATACACGGATGAGCCACGCTATCTGTCAACTGATTGCTAAAGAGCTGAACGTCAGCCCAAAGCAAGTAGAAGCTGCTGTCACACTGATTGATGACGGTAATACTGTTCCTTTTATCGCTCGCTATCGGAAAGAAGTCACGGGGGGGCTTGATGATACTCAGCTTCGCTCACTGGATTCGCGCCTGAGCTACTTACGAGAGCTCGACGACCGACGTCAAACCATCCTTAAATCCATTGATGAACAAGGTAAGCTCACCGCCTCATTGGCCAATGAAATTAATGAAGTTGACAGTAAGACTCGTCTTGAAGATCTCTACTTACCTTACAAACCAAAACGTCGCACTAAAGGACAAATTGCTATTGAGGTTGCTGTTTAGAGCCGCTCGCTGATCGCCTTTGGTTGCAGCCAGATAATGAGCCTGAAAGTTCGGCTCAGCGCTATATTGACGCTGCAAAAGGCATTGCAGATAGCAAAGCAGCGCTTGATGGTGCCCGTGCCATTATTATGGAACGCATCGCAGAAGACGCGAGCTTACTCGATAAGGTTCGCCGCTATTTAACCAGCCATGCGGAGCTCACCTCTCGCGTGATCGCGGGTAAAGAAAGTGAAGGTGAAAAATTCAAAGATTACTTCGAGCACAATGAAGCGATTAGCAAAGTACCTTCTCATCGAGCGCTCGCCATGCTGCGCGGCCGAAATGAAGGCTACCTGCAACTTTCCCTCAACGCTGATCCAGCAAATGAGGAGAAAGTAAGAGAATCATACTGTGAGACCCTGATTGCCCAGCACTATGGCATTCACCTTAGTACCGCGGCTGCCGACGTTTGGCGCAAACAAGTTATCAGCTGGTCATGGCGTATCAAAGTATCGATGCACATGGAAACAGAATTAATGGGCGCGCTAAAAGAACGCTCTGAAGTCGAGGCTATTGAGGTTTTCGCGACGAACCTAAAAGACTTACTTATGGCGGCACCTGCGGGTCCTCGCGCCACGCTTGGTTTAGACCCAGGTTTACGAACTGGCTGTAAAGTTGCGGTGGTAGATGCCACTGGTAAGGTTTTGGCCACCGATGTTATTTATCCTCACGTGCCGCAAAAGCAATACGATAAATCTGCACACATCATCGATAAGCTTATCCAACAATTTAATGTTGATCTCATTGCTATCGGTAACGGCACCGCATCACGTGAAACCGATAGCTTTGCCGCTGACGTGATTAAACGTGGCAACCATAAAGTACAAAAAATCATTGTCAGTGAAGCGGGTGCATCGGTCTATTCGGCTTCAGAACTCGCAGCAAAAGAGTTTCCGAACATGGATGTCTCTCTACGTGGCGCAGTGTCCATTGCTCGCCGACTGCAAGACCCACTCGCAGAGTTGGTAAAAATTGACCCTAAGTCAATTGGTGTGGGTCAATACCAGCACGATGTTAGCCAAACCATGCTCGCAAAGCGCCTTGATGCAGTGGTTGAGGACTGTGTAAATGCGGTAGGGGTCGACGTTAATACAGCATCATCCGCCTTGCTCACCAGAGTCGCAGGCTTATCAACAACCTTGGCGCAAAACATTGTCGACTACCGTGATGAGCACGGCCGTTTTGACGCTCGTACTACGCTCAAAAAAAGTCGCTCGTTTAGGGCCAAAAGCATTTGAGCAATGTGCTGGCTTCTTACGCATAATGGATGGTAAGAACCCATTAGATGCCTCTTCTGTTCACCCAGAGGCCTACCCCGTAGTCAAAACGATTGCTGAAAAAACGCATCGCCCATTGAATTCATTACTCGGCGACAGTGCTTTTCTAACGTCATTGAGTGCCATCGATTACACCAATGATGTTTTTGGTTTACCCACCGTCACTGACATCATCAAAGAACTCGACAAACCTGGCCGAGATCCAAGACCAGAGTTTAAAACGGCGACGTTTGCAGAAGGGGTGAACACCGTTGCTGATTTAGAGCCAGGAATGATTCTGGAAGGTGTTGTCTCGAATGTCGCCAATTTTGGTGCCTTCGTCGATATTGGTGTGCACCAAGATGGCTTAGTTCATATTTCAGCATTGACCGATCGCTATGTTTCAGACCCTCGCGAAGTGGTGAAAGCGGGCGATATTGTCAAAGTAAAGGTTATGGAAGTGGATGCGGCTCGAAAACGTATCGGACTTTCCATGCGCCTGAACGACGAGCCAGGACAAGATAATCGAACCTCTCGCTCGGGCGGTCAAAATAACAAGACGACTTCTACGACAAAAACCGCTTCTAAGCCGCGTCAGCCGCGAGCAGATAACGGTGGCAATGCGATGGGTGGAGCCTTCGCGGCTGCGTTTGCTAAAGCAAAAAAATAACCGCAATCCATCGTCATCCTCATGCCCGTAATAAAAAGGGCATGGATAATAAAAAGAGCACAATTTGTGCTCTTTTTACGTGACCGCAATAATATCAGAGGGCGTATTCGGCGCAACCGCATGGCCATAATGGTAGCGAATAACGGTACGTCGCTTTGCCATTCTCCCTTCCATAATGGCCGCTTTGAGTATTTTTTGCGGTAAGCGAAAACGCATTGCGTATCCTTTTCCTTGTGACGCACTGTAGGTATTCAATGCCAACAGCTGAAACAAACGTTGAATAGGATCGCTTGTGGAACGCGGCTCATTATCGTCGTCATATTCGGGATGCTCAGCCGGATCCCAAGCATTTCGTTTGCGCCGCTTTTCCTCTTCATTAATACGACGTTCCGCATTGGTTCTTGCAAGCTCAACCGTAGGGATAATTGGCTCACGAACCTTATTATCACGGGCTGCTTGCTCTGTTTGTGGATTAACAGAAGAAGCCACCACAGGCGCACTGATGTTATTGGGCGACACTATCACTTATCACTCTCCTCTCAATTGAGTGAAAATAACTAATACTGCACAATTTAGTGGGTTACAAATGACGACGTATCATTCACATTTATGCATGCGACGTAATACGCCAACCATAGAGCAATAGCCGCTTAGATTTATAGGCTGCTATTACAATTTAAAACATACTGTCTCTTTATCGTATCGGAATATTTGTGAAAATCTTTACCTAATTAGAATAAAAAACCAACACATTTATGGTTTGTCGAACTAGAGGAGAGACTTTAGCTTTCCGACAAAGTTATCTAATTCAGTAATAAAGGGAGCATGAGAGGAACCAGTAAACACATGAGAATCATGTGCACTCATTTCAGAGTCCAGCACATCAGCGACTTTCACTGGTACTACAGCCATCTAGGCGACCATACCAACGATGAACCGGGATATCGATTTCTCGTAAAGCTTGACGTAGGTCTAAACTCCCTAGCCAATCTAAACCTAAATGAAGCGCCTCCGGTGCTCGAAGCGATTGGACGAGATAAAACCGCCTCTTTCAACTGTTTTACATCCTTGCGAGCACTAGGACTCCCCATCGCTTGCAGTGCCATAAAGCGCTCAATCGTTAAGGTAAAATTCGCGGACAACTGCTCAGTGAAGGCATTCAACACCTCATGCTTTATCCCTCTCCATGGTAATTGTTGCGAAAATTTCGGGGAGCTCGCTAACGTCACTAATTGTGCAACACGATCTGGATGCTGATTGGCAATCTGTGTGGCCACCAGCCCTCCAAGCGACCACCCTAACCAAATCGCTCTCGATGGCGCGCCTTCTAGGACAAGGGTTATCAAGTCAGAAAATGATTGGCATGACACTTCACCACTTAAGCCGTAACCGGGTAGATCCACGACATGTACCGTGAAGCTGTCTTTTAATTTCGGTATGCACTGCTCCCAGACCGCACCATTCATCCCCCAACCATGGATCAAAACCAAATCAGGGCCTTGCCCTTCTGTTTGCCAGTGCACTTTCACATCTTGACTCACATTTTCTCCTACTGAATTACAACTTTCTCGATTGAATTTTGCTTCATGCTAATCGCTATCTTACAAACCTCAACGGGTAGCGTCATGCATAATTTTACTCCCATACGTAAGCGATGCCATATATGCGGCCTTGGCATCCCTCATTCGCTTGGTCATAATCTTTGGTGCCACTATTGCCAGTCTTATATCGAAGATGACACACTACGCTGCCTGCGCTGCGCCTTGCCGATTCTCAGTGCACAATGTCTCAATGAACAATTTCTCGATGAACAGTCAGTATGTGGTGAATGCCTCAAATTGCCGCCACCATGGCAAAGGATGGTTTGTTTAGGGGACTATCAATTTCCGCTTTCACTCTTTATTCAAAAAATAAAACATCAACGTCAGTTTTGGTTATTGCCGCCACTTATACAAAAACTCCAGCAACGCATTCCAGACCCCGCTCCGGTACTCATTCCTGTGCCAATGATCTGGCATCAAGAACTATGGCGAGGCTTTAACCTCAGCTATTTAATGGCAAAACAAATGCACGCCTTGTGGCCTAACAGCTATCTAGGAGAACAGGTGTTTCATAAACGAATGAATACACCGACACAAAAATCACTTAACGTAGCAAGCAAGACTCAATAACGTAGGCAAGGCCTTCACTTTGCAACATGCCCCCACAGCCAAACATGTTGCCATTATTGATGATGTGGTCACAACTGGCGCGACGGTTAAGCATTTAAGCCAATTATTACTTGAAGTGGGCGTAGAAAAAATTGATATTTACTGTCTGTGCCGCACGCCAAATTAATTCACTGCACTCGACGACACATATTGTACGAGCCGTGAGCAAAAAATTTTGGCATCCTCTTGGTTCAAGAGTAGAATAGCGGTAATAACCTACAAAATTACTCGGGTACTCGTCGTGTCAAATCCAATTACTATTACAGAAAGTGCACAAAGCCACTTTTCAAAACTTCTGGCACAACAGCCAGAAGGTACCAGCATCCGCGTCTTCGTTGTGAACCCAGGAACACAAAATGCAGAGTGTGGTGTGTCATATTGCCCACCAGAAGCCGTTGAAAGCAACGATACTGAATTCAAATACGAAGTCCTAACAGCCTACGTTGATGAGCTTTCGCTGCCATTTCTTGAAGATGCTGAAATTGATTTTGTCACTGACAAAATGGGCTCTCAACTGACGCTAAAAGCGCCAAATGCAAAAATGCGCAAAGTCTCTGATGATGCTCCGCTAATGGAACGTGTTGAGTACGCGATTCAAACACAAGTTAATCCGCAATTAGCAGGCCATGGTGGTCACGTTAGCCTAATGGAAATTACGCCAGAGGGGATTGCTATCGTTCAGTTTGGCGGCGGCTGTAATGGCTGTTCCATGGTCGACGTCACACTAAAAGAAGGCATCGAAAAGCAACTGCTTGAAGAGTTTTCTGGTGAGTTAAGCGCGGTTCGTGACATGACCGAGCACGATCGTGGCGAGCACTCTTACTACTAATACCACCCAATAGGTGGCTTACCATCGAGTAAGACAGTAATGCGCTAAAGCGGCGCGTAACGTTAACCTTTACGCGCCGCTTTTATTTTTCTTCACCACCGCATCGCAGATTATCCCCCCTTCCCTAGCAAACTCAAACACGACACCCACCATAAGTAATTGTCACAGAACCTAGCATCTTGAAGTTACTTAGGTATATATTAACCACTACAATCAATGCTTCGCGATGGTCTCGCTATCATTGCACATGCTAAGGAGAACCCCCATGCCGTCCAAACAAGGACCTGAAATCTTAGCCCAACAAACCGTCGCTGAATCTAGGCTCTTTTAAAATAGAAGCGCTAGACTTACAGTTTTCAAATGGGACTAAGCGAACCTACGAACGCATGAAGCCCAGTGGGCGAAATGCCGTTATGATGGTTCCAATCACCGAGCATGGCGATATTCTATTAGTTCGTGAGTACGCAGCAGGCACCGAGCGTTATGAGTTGGGGTTCCCTAAAGGCCTTATCGACCCGGGTGAAGAAGCAGAACAAGCGGCCGTACGTGAACTTAAAGAAGAAATCGGTTTTGGTGCTCGTACTCTAACACCACTCAAAGACGTTATTTTAGCGCCGTCTTACTTCTCTAGCCGCATGACACTTTTCGTCGCACAAGATCTTTACCCAGAAAAGCTCGAAGGCGATGAACCAGAGCCTCTGGAAGTAATTAAGTGGCCACTTGCTCAAGCCGATGAATTACTCACGCACATCGACTTTTCTGAAGCCCGCAGCATCACTGCGCTATTGTTAATGCTAAGACTAAAATCCACTCTGGGGCTGTAATGTAATGACTCTCAATCACGATCTCTCCCATCATTTGCCTGACGTCATTGAAATAGCACGCTCTGCTGGGCAGCTCATTCTCGATATATATGAAAAAAATGACTACGAATCCTATACCAAGGACAACGATACACCCGTCACCAGCGCGGATTTAGCGGCCCATAAATTGATTATGGAGCAATTGTCTCAACTTACCCCAAACATCCCAGTTTTGTCGGAAGAAGCCGCTGATATCAGCTTAGAGCAACGCTCCCAGTGGCGAGAATATTGGTTAGTCGATCCCTTAGACGGGACACAAGAGTTCATTGCTCGCAGCGGCGACTTTGCCACTATTATCGCCTTGGTTCGTGATAACAAGCCTATCATGGGCGTCGTTTATGCTCCCGTGTCTGGTGTGACCTATTACGCTTATCAGGGTAAAGGGGCGTGGAAAATTCCTGAAATGGATGAGAGTTTAAGAATTAAAGTGCACACGCATGAAGTGGCTAGCCACGCGATTTCTATTGCTATTAGCCGTAGACAGAACATCAATCGTGTGACAGAAAAAATGAGTAGCGCATGGAATTATGACTTAGTCCCTCTAGGCTCCGCCGCCCTGAAAGCATGCTTTGTCGCAGAAGGCGCTGTCGATTGTTATTTAAGACTCGGGCCTACCGGAGAGTGGGACACGGCGGCGACACAATGTATTGTTGAAGAAGCGGGAGGGGCCATTCTTAGCACTCAACTCGCGCCGCTTTCCTATAACTTAAGAGAAACGTTAGAAAATCCCAACTTCATCGTGATTGGTGATCAAGCTCTGCCTTGGGGCGATATTCTTATTAAAGAGTAACCTCCCTCTAGTGGCAATGACTTACACTCAAGTATCAATATCAAAAAAGGCCACACTATAAATGTAAAAAAGGCGGTAACCACCGCCTTTTTATTGTACCTGTAGCGTTAGATGAATAACTCGCCCCTATTAGCACCAGTCATCAAGTACAAGTCATCAAACCATTTAAAAGCGTCCTTGATAGTTAAAAGAATAACGCCCCTGATTATCTGGATTACCAATCCATTTAAGTTGTTGTTGCATAGAAGTCGGAAAATCGGCGCCGGGTTTAAACCAAGCTTGAGTTTGATACTGACGATTCGCCTTTAACTCACCCGTAAACTCGCTGGATACTTGCGCACTATTTTGAGCACCACTGGCTTTAATCGTACTATCACTACAAGTCATATCAACCACTGTCGGGCCAAAACTTAAACTCCCGACTGGCGTCTCCACATAACCAGCATTCCATGATAATGAGCCATCACCACTGCCGCACCATGGCGATTGATATTGCATAGAACGAATCGCTAGCTCTACCTGACCACCTGCATTAATAGGAACGGGTGGCGTATAAATATCAAGAATACTCTCTGCAGGCAGAGAAGCCAGTAAGGTATGAATATAAGGACCTGAGAAATTAACACCGACATTGCCTTTCCCTGCAATGCCCAGTGCACTACCGCGCCCAAAGCGAACCGCATATTCTGGTGAAAGCGTCAGTATGCTCGACCATGAAAAACGCCAACTCACCTCGCCGACTTGCTGACGCTGGTAACTCACACTCTGTGCTCGTCCCTGCCATATGGTTCCTTGGACACCGCTAATCACCAAACTAGGTGGCAAGGGGGCGACGCTTAATAACACTTGAGCAGGCGCGTGATAAATCACACTGGCAAAAAAGACAGCAGTGAACAACGCGATGTACTTTATCACTCGTTTCATTTAGCCCCCTCGCTTAAACTGCAAGCGGTTCACTTCAATAACACCACTTTGGTCCGCTTTATCTATGTCCATAATTTCTACGTTCACACCATGTGTTTCTTGCAGATAGAATAACCAGTTAACAAAAAACTCAAACGGTATCGGTTTGATCCACACTTGTAGCTCTTCCCCGCGAGGCTGCATACGAATAAGTTCAATATTAAAACGCCCCGTGGATGAGGTGATAATTTGGTTAAGCGCCTGTTTTGACACAACGACACCACCAGCCTGACGCTTTTCGGTAATGTGATTGGCTTGCTCTTTACCCAAGACAGCAACTGCTTTTCCGATTGTATACGTGATTGAGCTAATTCTGTTCGCACAGCAAAAGGAGAGAGAATGCCCCAATAAATGACACCGAGAATCAAAAAAATAGAGCAGACAATCATCAGCCTTTGCTCTCTCTGGCTAATTGAGATCCACCAGCTTTGGGCCGTCAATAATAATCCTTTCATGTAATGACCTACTTCTTCTTCAACACAAAATTACCCATCACCAATTCACCGTTTCGATTCAGTGGCCCCTGTGAAACATCAAACTGCGTTTCTAGTTTGACCTTAGCCGATTCAAAGCTCTCAAAATCACGGCTTGTCACGCTTAAACGAACTTCATTACGATTACCGTCATAAGTAAAGCTGATGACCTGCATTCCATTCACTTGACCGACGGTATTGGGCAACTTAGCCAACCATTCCAATGCTGAGGTGCTAGACATACCAGATCCACCAAGCTTGGTTAACTCATCTTGCATTTGCCTTTTAAGATAACTGACTGTGGGTATTCGTTTCTTATCTGGGAATACCGTGCGAAAAATACGTTCGCTTTCCGCTCGGTATGCCGTGGCTTGTGATTCATACTGACTCACCAAAACCACCTGTTCTGCAATAAGCGCAACCAACAAAATCACCGTAGCAATCGCAACTTTACGCCAAATATTCCAGTGCTTAACAAATGAGGCTTTCGGCTTTAACTCACCCGTTAATAACGTTGCTTGGCTATCAATAGCACCTTGCGATAACAGCGCCATCGGCATTTCAATCGGCGCAAACTGCCACGTGATATGGGTCGAATCAGCCTTCATCTCTTCACAAGGTTGGGAATAAACATCAACTGTGATGACATCAACTTCGCCTTCCTCTGACATTGAGGTTAGGTAATCAGAGTCAATCGCAGCGCCAAGCCAGTGCTGATCTACCGTCATTCCTCGCCACTGACTGGTTCGAAATAGCCACTGTTCATTTAATTCAAGCGCACTAATATGCTTGGATTCTGGCAGAGCTAATACATCGGGCACGACTTTCTTAACGTCAATACCACACTCTAAAAAGCACGCTAGTATTTGCAGTAAATACGCGCGGTCCACGGCACAAACTACCGCTTTACCATTGTGCTTATGCAGTATCGAAAAATGTAAGTCATCGACATCTTGGGCAATGTCATCCTCAACTAAGTAAGGCAACATCGTCTCAAACTGACGCGCTCCCCTGCCGGGATCTCTACTTCGGAGAAATGAACGTCTTGGGAGCACAACAGTAATAAAGTCACTCTTTGTTGAGCGTACTCTTTTATTGTTTCCAGCTGCTCAAGACTTTCCAGCTCACCACTGGCAATCACTTCCTTTTGTCCAGTCGACCACACCGCCCAACATACTGGGCTATTAGGTTGACTATTCAGTCGAACGGTTAAGAACTCGCTCACTCAATCCTCCAAATCGACGACGTACCACCGTCAGATCTTCTCTATCTTTGCTATAAAATAACGTTCTCAATCTCAGCCGTGATTCATCCACCACAACCTGAGCATCAAGTTCAAAATACACACTGTCTACAGATATATACGGCGACGCTTGTTTACGGGTATTTTCATCCACACTACCCATTTGTGATTCCGCAAGAAACTTGTCCACCCCTGACCAACCGTCAAATGGGCGATTCTCCAATAATTGCAACGCATTCTCGCGCGATAGGTTAGGCGCAAAAAGTGCAACCAATATATCGGCATTCTCCGGGGTGAGTGTATTGACGTTCAATTGCCACGTCGAAGCTGGAAGCGCGCAAATCGCCGATCCTAAGCGCAGCGTAACATCCCCCATCACTTGATTAATGGCCCGTAATTCGGAGCTATCTGCCAATAAACCATTGGCGGTCACATACGCGGGGGATAACGATTCATAATAACTGTCACCCACACCCGATACAGACCGCACCGTCGTTTCTTTATTGACGAACTCCCACGTCGAATCTGCTATCTGCTCAGCTTGGTAATTTTCCACATCATACTGCTCCAGCAATCGCTGAAAAAAACGCACCAAAAAAGGCTTCTCGGTGCTATTGGCCGTTGGGGCAATACTCGACAATGCGTTGATGTTAAAGCATGACTGCATGTCGACAATACGCCCGGTCGCTTCACCATAGTCTAGCGGATAGGTTCGCTCATCAATCGCCCATGGCTGATTAAGGTTAATGCTGTCTTTATTGTCTTTAAAACTCTCTTTAATCGCGACGGTGGCGAGAGCCTCAACCCCAATAGAGTACCAATAGGCTTGCTGGTAATTAATCTGACTATTCGCGCGGGTAAACTGGCTAAATAAGCGCTCCGACATCGTCGCCGCAATCGACACCATGATCGCCAATAACAACAATATCACGATCAACGCGACACCTTTTTGAGATGATGAATGACCATGCACTTTTTTCATCACCCACCACTCCCTTGGTTGGCATCATTGCTGCCATCACCTTGACTCGAACCGCCACCTTGATTGGCATTGCCTCCTGCTGACGAAGAGGTATTGATTGTGCCATTCGGCGTCAAATAAATTCGGGTAATTTCACCGTAGTCTTCGAGCTCCAACGTGACTTCCACCGCTTGAGGTAAAGTCAGTTCTTGCTGCCACTCTTTTGACCACGAATCGCCATTATAGAACCGCAGTTCGAAAGTATTCACTTTCGTCAGAATCGGCAAGATAACGGGGAGCTCTCCCACGCTGGTGTCGGGATAACGCCACCATAGCCTTTCTAATTTGTCGTCTTTCAGGCGGTAGCCTATCTTCGCCACCTCACCTCTAGGAAATTGGCTTTGCGGGTTCATCCAACCTAAACGGGTAAAGAGTACCCCTTTACTATCCGAGTCGAGCAAATTCTGCTGCCATATCATCAGAGCAGATAATGGTGCTTCACCTTCGTGTCGAAATTGTCGTAAGGCAATCTGCCTAAAGTCACTATCTAGGTAGACAAAAGCCCGCTGGATTTCTTGTAGTCGAGCACTGCGTTCTTGAGATAGCTCATTACTGCGCTGTACTTGATTCACAACCTGATAAGCAGCGACACTCAAACTTGCGAAGATCGCCATCGCCACTAAGACTTCAATTAAGGTAAATCCGCGTGAAGGCGCCCCGTTGCGACTAGTTTGCAACGTAACTCCTTACGGTCACAATTGGGCTCGATTTTTTATCGGTCGCCACACTGACATCAAACGCTTTCAGTAAGTTATCCGATGTTTTGACAGGCGTAACACGCCAAAACCATTCACGCCCAGCTAGCTTCTCTTTGCCATTCGCAGCTTTTAAGGTGCTGCTATTAAGCATGACTTTCGCCATTTGATTATCAACGACCATCGCAGCGAAGGTTTTCTCTTCTAGATAACTTAAGGTGTTAATATGCTGAGAAACCGAGCGAATGACAGAAATCGCAGCGGTGGCAAAAATAGCCAAGGCAACCAACACCTCCAGCAGTGTCATACCCCTAACGCTTTTCATCATTCCAATCCCTATCATCCATTGCTTGTACCAAGCCATTTTCTTGGATTTGAATATGCCACGTGAGGTCTTTCTTAGCGCGATTTTCTGGTGCTAGAACAAAAACGCCAGGGGTAAACTCACCGCTCGACAATATGAAAATTTGCGGTGGTTTCTCTGGTTTTTTCTTCTTTTCGACATCCGCAAACATCTCGTCATCAAATAGAGATGTCGGCTCAAAAAGTCGGTCATCCACACCCCAGACGCCATTACTCAAATCAAGCTTAATGGTTAACCCATCCGGAAGTGTGACCTCATCAGGGATCGTCTTTAATGATATTTTGTCCCAGCCTTCCGGTTTGAGTTCCAAAAACACATATCGGCGCTGTTCTTCATCAACTCTGATTCCAAAATCCTTGCCAGCCAACATTGCTTCTTCGTTGAACAGCTGAAGTCTTTGGAATAAGCGCTGAGCCTCTTCTTTAATTTGATTATCTTGTTTCGGCGGTATCGACGCAATCACAGCCACCGCACTAAGCGAAAGCAGCACTAAGACTAAAAGTATCTCTAGTAACGTAAAACCTGAACGAAAGGACTGAAAAGGACGCATCGATTACCACTTCATTGATAACAGAGCGCTCACACGCTCTGTTATCTTACGTATTACTGAAAGTCTTGAAGATTCCAGTTGCCAATATCGGCTGCAGCACCTTCACCACCCTCTTGGCCATCAGCACCAAGCGTGAACACGTCAATCGTTCCTTTGTCACCAGGACTCAAGTATTGATAATCATTGCCCCAAGGATCGTTAGGTAGACGGCGAATATAACCACCATCACGATAATTGCGAGGCTCTGGATTGCCAGGTTTCGTCACTAACGCTTCTAGCCCTTGATCCGTAGTTGGATAAATACTGTTATCCAACTTATACATGTCCAACGCGTTTTCTAGCGCGACAATGTCGGTAATCGCTTTTTGCTGATCGGCCTTTTCTTTATTACCTAATAGATTAGGAACAACAAAGCTGGCTAACACACCCAAAATAACCACAACGACCATCACTTCTAGCAAGGTGAAGCCTGCTTGTTTTTTCATTTTCTGTTTCATCTAGTACTCCAAGGAAAACACCTCGTAAACGAGGTAATATCATGCTGTCTACGTGGTTAGATTACCCAGACATCAAATTGTTCATTGCCAGTATTGGCATTAATGTCGCCATTACGATAAACAATACTAAACCCGCCATCAAAGCGATAAGCGCGGGAGTAAATATTCCTAGCGCAATGTTGATCGTCGATTCAAAATTTTGGTCCTGATTATCAGCGGCGCGAGTGAGCATACTCTCTAGTTCACCACTCTGCTCACCACTTGCTATCATATGCAACATCATAGGTGGAAACAGTTTCGTCTGCTCTAGCGCCTTGCGTAAACTTGCCCCTTCTCGCACATTATCAGCAGCAAGCGAGACTTGCTTCTTAGCAAAGTGATTCGTCATCACATCTACAGACACCTTCATACCATCTAAAATTGGAATGGCGCTAGACGTACATATTGCTAGTGTTCTCGCAAAACGGGAGGTATTAAGCCCTCTGGCTATTTTTCCAATCAGTGGCAGCCCAAGTACCTTAGTATCCCACTTCATCCGTATGGCTGGACGACGTAATGCGGTTTTAATTGCGTACATTATCAGCATAAAACCAATCAGTAGTGCGATACCCCAGTTTTGAATGAAATCACTTGAGGATAAAAGAAACTGAGTCGATTTCGGCAACTCTTGTCCCATTTGCACAAACTGCCCAACAATTTTGGGGACGACCGCAGCCAGTAGAAATGCGACAATCGCCACCGCAAACACCACCAGCACGACGGGATAGATCATCGCTTGCTGCAGCTTTGAACGTAACTTCTGTCTGTTTTCGGCGTAATCAGCCAAGCGCTCTAAAATGGAGTCTAAATGTCCGGACTTTTCCCCCGCTGAAACCATCGAGCGAAAAAGTTCATCAAATACATGAGGGTAATCCGCCAAGCTATCTGACAACGTGTAGCCTTCCGTTACTTTAGAGCGAATCGCCGCCAGCATTGTTCGAATACGTGGCTTTTCAGATTGCTCAGACACCGCTTTTAAACACTCTTCAAGTGGCATACCCGACTGCACTAATGTCGATAACTGTCGAGTAATCAAAGCTAAGTCTGGGGTGCTTATACCACGCTTAAATGCTGGTTTTGCCAACTCTCCATTGGCGCTTCGTGTGGGTTTGCTTCTTGCTTCGACCACATCTATTGGCATCAACCCTTGCTCTTTGAGACGCTGGCGCACTTGTCTTGCGTTATCGCCCTCAATCAGCCCTTTGGTCTGCTTGCCTTTGGCATTTAAAGCCTTGTATTCAAATGCGGCCACTTATGCTTCCTTTGTCACTCGCATTACCTCTTCCAGTGAGGTAATACCGCGCTTAACCTTACTCAATCCGTCATCTCGGATGCTCGGCGTGTAGTTTCGCACTTCTTTTTCAATGGCTTGCTCACCCGCCTCATTATGAATCAAGGTTTGTACCTCATCATCAATAATCAAGAGCTCATGAATACCCGTTCGCCCTCGGTAGCCTTTTTGATTACATTTTTCACAGCCTACCGCTTTATGTAAGACTAATTCCTCAGTCTCTGCCATTTCAAATAACTTTTTGGTTTGCGTATCGGCTTGGTAAGGGACTTTGCAATCTTTACACAAGGTACGCACCAAGCGTTGCGCGAGTACGCCAAGTAAAGAAGAGGAGATCAGAAACGGCTCGATACCCATATCTCGCATACGAGTAATGGCACCCACTGCGGTATTAGTATGTAGCGTCGACATCACTAAGTGACCCGTCAATGATGCTTGAACACCGATTTGGGCGGTTTCAAGATCTCGAATCTCACCAACCATCACAACATCTGGATCCTGACGCAAAATCGCCCGCAATCCTCGAGCAAACGTCATGTCCACTTTAGGGTTAACTTGCGTCTGACCAATCCCATCTATATCAAATTCAATCGGGTCTTCGACCGTTAGAATGTTGCGTTCATTGCTATTGATTTCTTGTAGGCCAGCATACAGGGTCGTCGACTTACCCGACCCGGTTGGACCTGTCACCAGAATAATGCCATGAGGTCTTTGGATAAGTTTACGGAAGTGATCATGATTGGTCGCAGTCATCCCTAAGCTATGCAAATCGAGACGTGTCGCATTTTTGTCCAACAATCGCATCACGACGCGTTCACCATGCGAAGAAGGCATAGTGGAAACACGCACATCGACGGCACGCCCACCAATTCGTAATGAGATACGACCATCTTGAGGTACTCGCTTCTCTGCGATATCAAGCTTCGCCATGACCTTAACGCGTGACACTAATAACGGCGCCAACTTTCGGCTTGGTGCCAAGACATCGCGTAATACGCCATCAACACGGAAGCGAATCGACAGCACTTTTTCAAAGGTCTCAATATGAATGTCCGACGCCCCTTCTTTAATGGCTTCACCGAGCATCGCATTGATCAATTTTATAATCGGTGCATCGTCTTCCGACTCGAGCAAATCCTCATCTTGTGGCAGCTCTTCGGCTAATGAGAAGAAATCGTCGCTATCTGCGCCGATATCTTCCATTAACTGCCTCGCTTCCGAAGAGTCCCGTTGGTAAGCCTGGGTCAATTTCGCTTCAAACTGTTCGAGCCGTAGAGGCTTTAACTCAAATGTTTGTCGATAAACACGTTTCACTTCTTGCAAAGCATTCAGTGCCAATGGCTCAACGTAAAATAATACCGCCGCAGATTCACTGGCTTCAAATACCACCTTGAACCGATTGGCAAAGCTAAATGGCAATCGGGTAACTAACGGGCGAAACGCTACTGTCTCTGCCATTACTTAGTATCCATTTGCTCAATAAAGGCTTGAATTTCAGATGGGTAACGTGTGGTTTCCCCAAATTCAGGCAGTACTGGGATATAACCATCGTCCATCAACTTCAAGCCTTGATCCGCTTTAAACAACTGTTCTGCACGAATATAGTTATACTTACGCTGCGTCAAACCGTCAGCCGTAATCCCATCACGGATAATGGTCGGCTTGATAAAGACCATCAGGTTCTTTTTCTCAACCGTAGTACTGGTTGAAGTGAACAAACGCCCTAAATAAGGGATATCGCCTAAGAAAGGTACTTTAGATTCACTCTCTGCTGCACGCTCATCAATCAAACCACCTAACACCAGCATCTGACCATCTTGAATCATCACTGACGTATTGAGCTGACGCTTCGCAAATCGTACATCTACAGCACCACTCGCACCCAATACGTTAGATACTTCTTGTTCAATGGTTAATTGAACCGAATTACCTTCGTTAATTTGTGGCACGACTTTGAGCTTAATGCCGACTTCTTTACGTTCAACCGTTTGAAATGGGTTACTGTTGTTCGATCCTGCCGTAGAACCCGTCAAGACGGGCACTTCTTCACCAACAATGAATGACGCTTCACCATTATCCATGACAGTAATACTTGGCGAGGACAGAATGTTTGAATTAGACGTACTCGACACGGCGGTAATTAACGCGGTCCAATCTCCTAATGCAATCCCCACTGCGGCACCTTGCACACCACCAAGCGCACTGGCAAGCTTGGTGTAATCGCCCGATGTTTTGGTTTCAACATTATAAGGATTGCCGTTAGCATCAGTACGTGTTTCTGTCGTCGTCTTATCTTTGGCATCTTCCATACCAACCATGACGCTGCCAATTGAGGCTCCGGTATTCGAGAATTGAACCACACTGCCGCTCGTCGCATTACCCCATTGCACACCAAGGTTCGCACCATCAACGTCCGCTAACTCAACAATCAAGGCTTCAATCAATACTTGAGCCCGACGGATATCCAGTTGAGAAATCACTTCTAATAGTGCTTTCATAATATCTGGCGGCGCAGTAAGGACTAACGCATTGGTATCGGCATGGGCTGCGATCATCACTTCTGCTCGATTAGCATTCGAGGTTGATTTACCACCCGACTGCTTTTCTTTCTGCAGATTATCCGATACGCCTTTTAATACTTCGACCAAATCTTCAGCCTTAGCATAACGAAGGTATTGCACTCGGTTATTGCCCTTCGTTGCCATTTCAACATCAAGCTGACTAATAAGGCTACGTAAGCGCTTACGAACTTTCGGATCACCCGAGATAAGAATAGAGTTGGTGCGGTCATCGGCCACCAGCTTAGGCTGCAAGAATGCTGGGGTATTTTTAGCATCCGTGGTTTTGTTTAATGCATCAACGATACGAACCATTTCTGCGGCAGAAGCATTTTGCAGCTCAACCACTTCAATCTCTTTATCCCCCGCTTGGTCAACGCGGCGAATGATATCGGCAAGGCGGTTTACCACGGCTGCGCGCCCGGTAATTAAGATGATGTTGGCAGGATCATAATGCACGACGTTACCCGCACCAGCATTGTCATTTAATTGTCTTAGTAACGGCGACAATTCACGCACCGAGACATTTCGAACGGCAACCACACGAGTAATAACGCTATCACCTTTGGCCGTGTCGTTATCCCCTACAACAGGAATCGCTGACGTTTTTGCGTCTTTCGCTTTAATGACTTTGAGGATGTTGTTATCCATTTCAACAACAGCGTAGCCATAGACTTCGAGTACATTTAAGAAGAAGCTGTAATATTGCTCTTCACTCAAGACGTCATAACTTCGAACATCCACTTTGCCACGCACAGACGGATCAACAATGATCGTTTTATCGAGATTACGACCAACGATATTAATGAACTCTTGTATATCTGTTCCTTTGAAACTGGCGCTAAATTCATTGGCAGAGACGACTGGGACCGCCAACAGGCTCCCCATCAATAACCAAGTACTTTTCTTAAGCCAACTCTTCACTTGTTGCTCCCTTGAAATACGGCATTCACGACTAGAATTGAATAAAGATGTCGTGTTGTTGTCCATCCCGTTCAACCGTGAGGTTGAGTTCGGTTAAATCCGAAATGGATTGATAAATTTGTCCCATCGCAGCAGGATCGGTAAGATCAGCACCGTTAAGTGCAACGGCTATGTCGCCATTTTGTAGACCTACTGCGTTAAAAAGCTCAGCATCACGACCTGGGCTGACACGGTATCCCGATATTTTCCCATCTCGCTTCACTTGAGAAAGCCTGACATATTGAAAAATTTGTTGTGGGTCTTGCGTGATCGTACTGCGAATTGCAGCTAACTTTTCTTCATTATCTCTTGGGTTATTACCCACGACATTTGACGCTGCAGTCGGTGCTGGTTGCTTTAAGTCTAGCTTCTTATACTCAATACCTTCCAGCATCACGGTTTCATCACGACCCGAATTGGAGATAATAATACGATCAATCAAAACAGCGGCGATGGTAGCTCGAGTGCCTTCAATTTGCTCACCAATACCATAGGTGCCTTGCGTGCCCCTATTTGCCACTACTGCCAAACTGCGTTCTGGGTTGTTACTCACAACAGACCCCACCAAGACAACATTCAATCTCGTCTTGGGCGCATCCGTAACAACAGGCGCTTGTACGACTTTTTGCTCACGTTGGTACTGACCAAAAATATTGGCCTTATTAATTTCTGATGAGTAAGCGCTATTGCTCGTCCCTGCCGACTGTACCTTCACCATGGTTGGGGGTGTCCAACGCCCTACCGACGATGATTGTGGAAATAACTGCCACGCTAATACGCTTAAGCAATCCAAGCAGATAAACCGAGCAAGCAGAGTGCGATAAATAAACTCAACTGAGGTTGATAATGTAGACAACGACGTAAATATGAAAACAGAGGTGTAGATTGTAATGCTGTTGTCGATATGGAAAATCCTTTCACGCTCCTAGTATCCTGTTTCTAGCCGTATTCCATCATAATGGTGCATTATGAATCCTTTTCTTCTTTATTTCATTTACTAGCGTCAATTTCTGCTGAGAACACTCCATAATTGTGAGTTTACGTCACATATAAATATTAGTGCCATGCAATCTACTTGCTAGGGTTGATTTTTTGAGAGCTAAACACCATTTAGTGGGGTAATCATTGTAAAACCCGCCCCAACGTATTTAGTGTCTTACACTATAATGCGGGTTAGAAAGCAGGAATCGAGATGAGTTCAGAAAATAATGCCGTTCGCCTCGACAAATGGTTGTGGGCCGCTCGCTTTTACAAAACACGCAGTGTTGCCCGTAATATGGTCGACGGTGGGAAAGTCCACTACAATGGACAACGTTCAAAACCCAGTAAAATTGTAGAGCTGAACGCTGTAATAACCCTCCGTCAAGGCAACGAAGAAAAAACGGTAATGATTGAACGTATTTCAGACCAGCGTAGAGGAGCACCGGAAGCCCAGACTCTTTATTCTGAAACGAAAGAGAGTATCGCTAAGCGAGAAGAATTCGCTGCGCAGCGCAAACTGAATGCACACAACCCAAGTCCAGAGCGTCGTCCTGACAAAAAACAACGTCGCAATATCATTAAGTTTAAACACCAATAAGCTGGAGCTTCCTTAAATGGCTAATAACACATTAAACCGCTACCTTTTTGAAGAGCTATCTGTACGAGGAGAACTGGTACAGCTCGATACAGCTTATCAAGAGATTATTTCTAGTAAGGAATACCCTGCAGCACTGCAAAGTCTGCTTGGAGAGCTTCTTGTTTCAACCAGCCTACTCACCGCCACGTTAAAGTTTGAAGGCTCAATCACCATGCAACTGCAGGGTGATGGTCCGGTATCCTTGGCGGTAATCAATGGTGACCATAACCAAAAACTACGTGGTGTGGCACGCTGGGAAGGGCTAATTGCCGATGACGCCTCAATTCACGACATGCTTGGTAAAGGCTATCTTGTTATCACGATCACTCCAGATAAAGGTGAGCGCTACCAAGGCGTAGTAGGTCTAGAAGGCGCTAATTTGTCAGAGGTGTTGGAAGGTTACTTTGAGCGTTCAGAGCAACTCAAAACTCGTCTTTGGATCCGCACAGGCATTC
Source organism: Vibrio sp. GJ43-1 (assembly GCF_055808835.1). NCBI lineage: Bacteria > Pseudomonadati > Pseudomonadota > Gammaproteobacteria > Vibrionales > Vibrionaceae > Vibrio > Vibrio sp. GJ43-1. The sequence goes on from NZ_CM147884.1 coordinate 3,578,419, forward strand.
AGGATGGTCAAGCTAAGGCTGCAGGCATGCTATTACAAGTTATGCCTGATGGCACTGGCTCTCCTGAAGACTTTGAACATTTAGAGCAATTAACCAACACCGTCAAAAATGAAGAGCTGTTCACCTTAGAAGCCAACGACCTATTGTACCGTCTTTACAACCAAGACAAGGTTCAATTATTCGAACCAAAAGAAGTGGCATTCTTCTGTGGCTGTTCACGTGAGCGCAGTGCCGATGCTATTGCGACTATCGCCCAAGATGAAGTTTATGAAATCTTAGCACAAGAAGGGGCCGTCGCACTGCATTGTGACTACTGTGGTAGCACTTACTCATTTGATGATAGCGACATAAAAGACTTATTTGCTCAAAAAGATGAGCAAGGTGACAAACCAACACTACACTAATTTCGGTGTTAGAAATATGTTACACAAGCCAGTTCTATCTGAACTGGCTTTTTTTTATGAAAAATTTAACGATAACACAACATTTTCATACGGAACGTATCACTAACCTGCTATCACTTATGTTACATTTACCCTGACGCAAAGGTTTGCCCTAGAATAAACCACCGCGATTTAATATGTGACCAAACACTTAAAACCGTCACGATATGATGAGTAATTTTTGAACTGCATCCCTGTTTTATCGGGTTTCCGTTGCTAGCATGGAGTTCAAAATAAAAAACAAATTATAACAATTTTAAAATCCCTACAAAAATCCAATAAGGAGCACCTATGACCGTTATGGACATTAATAAGGCTGCACAACTCGATCTAACTCAATATGGCATCACTGGCTCTACTGAGATTGTTCGCAATCCTAGCTATGAGCAACTTTTCACCGAAGAAACATTAGACACCCTACAAGGTTATGAAAAAGGGGTCGTCACTGAATTAGGCGCAGTTGCCGTTGATACCGAGCATCTTTACAGGTCGCTCCCCTAAAGATAAGTTCATTGTTCGCGATGACACCACTCGTGACACGATGTGGTGGTCTGATCAAGGAAAAAATGACAATAAAGCAATTTCTGCAGACGTCTGGGATGAGTTAAAAACATTGGTCACTGGACAGTTATCTAATAAACGTTTGTTTGTTATTGACGGCTACTGCGGTACCAACCCAGATACTCGCTTATGTATCCGTGTTATCACAGAAGTGGCATGGCAAGCACACTTCGTTAAGAACATGTTTATTCGCCCAAGCGATGAAGAACTTGCTACATTCGAAGCTGACTTTGTGGTAATGAATGGTGCTAAGTGCACCAACCAGAAATGGCAGGAGCAAGGCCTAAATTCAGAAAACTTCACCGTCTTCAACCTGACCGAAAAAATGCAGCTTATTGGCGGCACTTGGTACGGCGGCGAAATGAAGAAGGGTATGTTCGCAATGATGAACTACTTCTTACCGCTTAAAGGCATCGCATCCATGCACTGCTCTGCCAACAAAGGCGAAGATGAAGATGTCGCTGTGTTCTTTGGTCTATCCGGCACCGGTAGAAACAACCCTATCTACCGATCCAAAACGTCAGCTTATTGGTGATGACGAACATGGTTGGGATGATGATGGCATTTTCAACTTCGAAGGTGGCTGCTACGCGAAAACGATCAATCTGTCCAAAGAAGCTGAGCCAGATATCTATAACGCGATTCGTCGTGATGCTCTGCTAGAGAACGTAACGGTTCGCAATGACGGATCTATCGACTTTGATGATGGCTCAAAAACCGAAAATACTCGTGTTTCTTACCCAATTCATCATATCGATAACATCGTAAAACCCGTCTCTAAAGGTGGTCATGCGAATAAAGTTATTTTCCTATCCGCTGATGCATTTGGCGTGCTTCCACCCGTTTCAAAACTGACTCCAGAGCAAACTAAATATCACTTCCTATCAGGCTTTACCGCTAAACTAGCTGGTACAGAACGTGGTATTACCGAACCAACACCAACATTCTCTGCATGTTTCGGTGCCGCTTTCCCTAACACTGCACCCCACTAAATACGCAGAAGTGTTAGTTAAACGTATGGAAGCTGCTATGGCGCTGAAGCTTATCTAGTGAATACTGGCTGGAACGGTTCAGGAAAACGTATTTCAATCCAAGATACTCGCGGTATCATTGATGCTATCTTAGATGGTTCAATTGAAAATGCGGAAACCACAACCATCCCAGTGTTTAACCTAGAAGTCCCTACTTCGCTACCTGGCGTCGATGCTAATATTTTAGATCCACGCGATACCTATGTAGATCCACTACAATGGGAAAGCAAAGCAGAAGACCTCGCGAAGCGTTTTGTGAATAACTTTGAGAAGTACACCGATAACTCGGAAGGTCAAGCATTGGTCGCAGCAGGACCACAAATAGACTAATACTTAGATTAACATTCAAGTTTTAGTGACCAAGCCCCTCATAAGAGGGGCTTTTTGATCACTTTCGAGCTAAATTACTGATTATGCTCAGCAGGTAAGAGAGAACAACGTGATACGAAAAACACTGGCTATAGTAATAGCGCTTATCGCTCTAGGACTACTTTCTGTATTAGCACTCTTTTGCTTGCTGCATACACAATATGCGGCACCAATGGTTTCCTTTGCACTAGACAAAACACTTAACGTTCAAGTGAACAGCGAATCCGTACACTACCAATATCCAAACCAATTCGATTTCAATAACGTCCATATTGAAAGGCAAGGACAAGAGTCAATAGATGCGAACAGTATGTCTATTTGGCTCGCCTTCCCTCACTCTATTTCTGCGCCACTTCGTATCCATGAATTACTACTTTCAGGCTCAACCCTATCTCATCAATCGGCATCATTCGCTCATGACCTATCGATCGAGAATATCGCACTCGATCATATTGATTACTCTGACGACAATGTGATCATTAACGATCTTCAATTGCAACTCCGCAATCTTCAATACTCCCCGAATGTGGCGAATGTCCGTGCTGAATTTCAACTGAAGGCTTCTCAAATATACTACCAAGGAGAATCCGCTAACGACGTACTCATTGATGGTGAGCTCGATGGCGATGACAGCAAGGTCTATGGTGCCTCTTTCACTTGGAATCAAGCAACGGTGTCAACTCAAGCCCAATACGAGAATGGCACATGGTCCTTAGTGAATGCGACGGTCGATAAGCTTAACCTCGACCTTACAACGGCTTCTATCGCTCATTACAATAAAATATTTACTGCCATCGGTCATATCAACAGCATTGATTTCCTGCACACTAATCTACACTTTAATGATGTCAAAATAGAAAATCTCAACGCGTCTTTTGAGCAAATTGATCTTCGCAATTCTATTTGGGAGCAAGTTGATGCTTACATTTCGTTTGACGCTGATAGTATCCAATATCAGAACCTTCAGTTTATTGAACCTACGGTTAAGGTCGTTGCTGATCCAGGGGTCATCAATTTAAACGATGTAGATAGTACGCTTGAACAAGGTCGTATTCAGCTCGCAGGCGTTTGGAAGCCCAATACGATCGTATTAGACTATGTTGTTATCGATGGGGTGAAAGTATATGAAGAAGCACAACAAAATACTCTATTGTCACTTTTCCAGCACCTTCCTCTTGCCGATCTCAACCAACTCAATATCAGCCAGCTCACTATTGGTCGTGGGCAATGGATACAAGTCCAGAATAAACCTAACTGGCAAATCTCTGGCTTAAATTTGGAGGCTAATGATTTAGAGCTAATACGAAAAGGTCGATGGGGCTTATGGCAAGGAAAAACCATTGCTTCCGCCAATAGCGTTAGTATTGATAGTGTCTTAGCCAGCCAAGTTGCTTTAGAAACACAAAGTCACAACGGCAAGTGGCAATTGAATCGACTATTTATTCCTTACCAGAAAGGGTACTTAGATATGGAGGCTTCATTGGACTTCTCTGCGATGAGTCAACCCTTAACCGTCAATGCAAAAGCGTATTCTCTACCTTTGTCTTTACTGAAATATTTGCAGACGCCAAGCAATATTAATGTCACGGGTGTCGCTGATATCAACCTTTCTATGAATGTACTCACTGCCGATAGGCTGGCGATTTCAAAAACGTTAACAGGCAAATTTGACGCTGTGTTTAATAATACAGCTATCGCCGACAGTGAGGGTAACGCTATTCCAGTAGAGATAACACCACTTCTGTTTGTCGCCGATCGAGGGCACTTATCATTGTCGCCACTGACCATCCGTGGTGACCATATCAATGGGAACGCATCTGGTGAGGTCGAGTTAAACCACCTCAAAACATCACCAATTGAACTACAGCTCATTACCCACTGTGCCAAATTAACCACGATTGATTTACTATCTGGGTCAGTAAAACAAACACCGACAACAAGCTGCTCATTAGAGGAATAATAGTGTCAGCGATATCGACGAGTAATATCGCTGACTATGCTACTGAGTCATTTTATCTTGGTAGTTTGGTAACAGCATATAGGTACCGACAAACTCTACCGCTGGCTTATCTCCACTAAAGATTGTGACGTTAATAATAATTCTCGCTTTACGTCCCGTCGCCAAGCGGTCCAAGTCACCACTAATACCATCGAGTGACGTCACTGCCACTGGGTTCATTTCTACTGGATGTCGATAACGAATTCCACTGTCAGCAAGCACTATATCAGCATTCAACCCACGCTCTTGCATTAGCAACCACGTCATTCCCCAACCTGTCAATGTCGCAAGCGTAAAGGCAGAGCTTAAGCAAACATTGTATTATGTGGATTAAGATTAGGGTTTAACTGAGCACTACACTCGAATCGATAACCTGTGTACTGGTTAATCTTAATGCCCATCTTGTCGCTAATTGGAATTTGCTGCTCCCAACGCTCTTGCAACTCCGCACACCACTCGGGACGGCGTAGTACCTTCGCTAACGGATCAAGCGGTTTAATCATCAGTTGATGGCGGATTGGACCATGTTGGTCGTTCGATTCCCCTTGGCACTCAAAGCCATTTTTGCCGTAGAATGAAATTGCATCCTCACGAGCATTGCACACTAGGCGTTTAACACCTTCCTGTCGTGCAAAAGACTCCAGTGCGACGAGTACCAATGAACCCATACCTTTGCCACGACGGCTACTCTTTACCGCCATATAACGGATCTGGCCTTCATTATCAGGTGTAATATAGAGGCGACCAATAGCCATAGGTCGACCACGGCCATCAACGATCATGCGGTGATGACTCATCTCATCGTACTCATCTCGCTCAGAGCCTACAGGTAAACGCCAAGGCTCTCGTAACATCTGCCAGCGAAACTGGTAGTACTTGGCTAGTTGATTCTCAGTCTTTGGAGTAATAAGTTTAAACATGGATATCCTTTCAAATGTAAAACTAACGCTTTACTCGACTATACTTGCAACCAAAATGTCACAGGACCATCATTGACTAAAGAAACCTTCATATCGGCGGCAAACTGCCCGCATTCTGTTGGCAACACATTACGACATTGCTCAGAAAAGTAATCGTAAAGGCGCTCTGCATCTGCAGGGTTTGCGCCGCGAGAAAACCCTGCACGTGTGCCTTTTTTGGTATCAGCTGGTAGTGTGAATTGCGAGACAACAAGTAAGCTTCCATCGACCTCTTTGACATTTAGGTTCATTTTACCTGCATCATCTTCAAAAACTCGATAAGTAGCGACTCGCTCAACCAATCTTTTCGCTTTCACTTCATCGTCACCTTTTTCGACGCCAAGTAAAACGAGTAACCCTTTACCAATCTCCCCTACAATTTGGCCGTCAACGCTAACCGAAGACTCACTTACTCTCTGTATCAGTGCTATCACTTAGCGCTTCCTTTATCTGTTGAGAATCATTGTCTGCGCCCGATTGTAACATGTGGGATCTGGGTAGCCAGTGCTCTTTCTCACCAAGCGCAGCTGTCACTTCCGCACCAATCAAAACAATAAACCAACATAAGTAGATCCATATAAACAAAATTGGTATCGCGGCTATCGCACCATAAATAAGTTGATACGAGGGAAACTGTGTAATGTAGTATGCAAACGCTTTTTTGCTGACTTCAAACAGCAAAGTCGCCGCTAAAGACCCGATTAACGCATGAGAAAAACGCACTTTTTTATTGGGGACTAAGAGATATAAACCAGAGAATGCCAGAAGTGCCAGAATGGCAGGCAACCAACGGATCATCAGGCTGAACGCCCCACTTAATGCATCATGCTCGAGTATTTTTAGTGACGTCACATAAGAGGTGCCAACAATACTCGCCCCGACCAAAATTGGTCCTAACGTCAGTATCATCCAGTACATTGAAAAAGAAAATACGGCACGTCGTTTCACTTTGACTCGCCAGATATAGTTCAAATTTCGGTCAATGTTGGAGATGAGCATTAAAGCAGCTACAAATAAAAAACTACTGCCAATTGCGGTCATCTTAGTCGTATTAGAAACAAACTCCACCAATGCGGAATACACAGCATCACTCTAAGCAGCAGGAACGAAGTGTTGAATAATAAAATCTTGAAGTACCTGACCTGTATTAGAAAAGATTGAGAATGAGGAAAGCACAGAGAGCAATACGGTCAATAAAGGCACGATGGAAAGCAAAGTAATATAAGTTAAGTAACCTGCATTAACATTGACACGGTCATGTGCCATCCTTTGTGCGAGGTAACGAACAAAGCGAATAATATTCGCCATCATTTCCATAGTGTTTTGAATGGGAAATACATTGTCCCTGATTTTAAACTTCACTCGTAGGCTCCTTGCTAAACGACGCGTAAGTACTCTCGACATGTAGAGGCTAATAATGCGGTACGCTCTTTGATAGGTAGTAATGGCAATGAAAAAATTTGATATCCCATAGACTCATAGAGATCGTATAGCTTTTGATGAATTACCAGAGCCTCCTCGAAAGGATACGGGCGAATATCATCCTGCACATAGGTTTCCAATGTCGGCTTGCAGAATATCACAAGCTGCTGATAGCCGCTGCTAGCTTCTAAAGCAATATGTTGTGGTATCTCTAAATCTCCCCATGAGAGATACGCGCAGATATCTGGAATCGCTCTATCAAGGAAAGTCAGTGGATAATTTGATGATGCCTTTTTTTGTTCTAGCATTTCCATAAAGCATAGCTGTGCAAACCCTGCCAAATTATTCCATGGCAAAATACCATTGGTCACTTGAGATTGCTCGATAATGAGCTGTCTTGGCACTTCAGTAAACACCTGTGCATCTTCACATTCCATTGATTCTAAGAGCGTAGTTTTTCCTGAGCCTGGGCCGCCTGTAATAATAAAAGGAAGAGTCGTACTCATTAGATTTCAGTTTTACCGTGATGAAGGGATACTATTGAGTCTACCACCGTTCTTCTAAGAATGAAGAGCTATAGTGGGGTCTATGTGTAGAAGAGATTTTAATTATCATCAAAACGAAAAAAGCCCACCAAAAGGTGAGCTTTCAATACGATAAATAAAGACTTATATCTCTTTGCTTTATTTATTAACCTCATCTGAGGTTATAATTAGAACCTGGCGATGTCCTACTCTCACATGGGGAAACCCCACACTACCATCGGCGCTACTGCGTTTCACTTCTGAGTTCGGCATGGGATCAGGTGGGTCCGCAACGCTATGGTCGCCAAGTAAATCTTAAGCTTACGTTATACGTTAGCTATTAACTGGTGCTGATACCCAGACTCGAACTGGGGACCTCACCCTTACCAAGGGTGCGCTCTACCGGGCTGAGCTATATCAGCAATTAGTTTTTTGGACTAAAAGAGCCCGCTTTTACAAACGGGCTATTCTATCAAAATTAAA